>FNAW01000020.1 GCA_900102115.1 Blastococcus fimeti | reverse complement strand
CGTCCGGATCTGCCCCGTCCGGATCTGCCCCGTCCGGTGGTGCCGGCGCCGGTGGTGCCCAGGCCGCGGCCAAGGGCCGGTCCGGGCGCCAATCGGCCCGCGGCCCGCGGCGGGCCCGGCTCCAGCTGCGGCACATCGACACCTGGTCGGCGCTGAAGATCTCGCTCGTCCTGTCGATCGCGCTGTTCTTCATCTGGATGGTGGCCGTCGGCGTGCTCTACGGCGTCCTCAACGCCCTGGGCGTCTTCGACACCCTCAACGAGCTGTTCGGCCAGCTGGGCACCGAGAACGGCGCGGAGGAGGGCAGCGACGTGCTGACCCCCGGGGTCGTCTTCGGCGGCGCGGCGATCATCGGCGCCATCAACATCGTGCTGCTCACCGCGCTGTGCACCGTCGGGACGTTCATCTACAACATGTGCTCCGACCTGGTCGGCGGCCTCGAGCTCACGCTCTCCGAGCGGGACTGAGCGTGAGGGGCCCGCTCCGCGGGTCCTTCTCGCGCCTCGGGGGTGCTGCGGGGTCCTGGATCCGGGGGGAACACCCCCAGAGCGGAGCACCGGGCCGGCCCCGACCCCGCGTCGGATCGGCGATCCCGGGCCAGGTAGGCTGTTCGAGGTTCACGGGCCTGTAGCTCAGCTGGTTAGAGCGCATCCCTGATAAGGATGAGGCCGGAGGTTCAAGTCCTCCCAGGCCCACCCGTGTGCCGGTGCCTCCGGGCGCCGTACTCGCATCGAGTCGGCGCGCCACGCGCCCGAGGAGGTCATCGCGTGCTGAAGAAGCTGGCGCTGGTCGCAGCGGCCGTCGGTGCAGTCGCCGCCGTCCGCAGGCGCTCGAGCGGCAAGGCCGAGGCCGACCTCTGGCGCGAGGCCACCAGCGGCCCCCAGGCCGTCAGCACCCCCACCGCACGCTGATCCACCCCGGGGCCTCGGCCCCGCCGGGGACGTAGCTCAATTGGCAGAGCACCGCCTTTGCAAGGCGGGGGTTAGGGGTTCGATTCCCCTCGTCTCCACTCGTTCGACCTGCTGAGTCTCATGGCCGCCGCGGCGTGCCCCAGCCGCGCCGCCGTGCTCTGACAGCACACCCCGCGGCCATCCCGGTCGACACGCTGACCGAACTCCCCTCGCTGCGTCAGGACACGCCGAGAACTCTCGGGGGACTCCCGAGGCCCGGCTGATCGGGAGCGGAGGAGCTTGACCGGGTGGTGCGGTCGAGACCACAGTCCGACGCGTCTCGAGGGTTGCAGAACCCTCCGCCGGTGCAGCCGGAGGTCCGACATCCCTGACGACCAAGTACCGCTGCCCCGGGCACGCCACGACCGGACTCGCTGCTCGATCGGTGCCGCTCCCGTGCCGGGCCTGATGGGTACCGCGCCCTCCGCGGAACCGTGGGCCCGCCGGCCCCTCCCGGGTCGAGCTGCTGAGCACCCTCATCCGGCCGCCGTCAACCCAGAGCAGGAGGAGTTCCCGTGCCTGACGTCATCTTCGAGGTCAACCGTGACCTGAGCGTGTCGATGCGCGACCAGACGGTGCCCGGCCACAACCGCTGGCACCCCGACATCCCGCCGGCCACCACGGTCGCCCCCGGCGGCACCTACCGGATCGAGTGCAAGGACTGGACCGACGACCAGGTCCGCAACACCGACGACGCCGACGACATCCGCGACATGAACATCGACCCGTGCCACATGCTCAGCGGGCCGATCGGCATCGAGGGCGCCGAGCCCGGTGACCTGCTGGTCGTCGACATCGTGGACATCGGCCCCTTCCGGGAGCAGGAGTGGGGCTACACCGGGATCTTCGCCAAGGAGAACGGCGGTGGATTCCTCACCGACTACTCGCCGCAGGCCTCCAAGGCGATCTGGGACCTCGACGGGATCTGGACCAGCAGCCGGCACGTCCCCGGCGTGCGTTTCATCGGCAACTCCCACCCGGGGCTCTTCGGTTGCGCACCGTCGCCGGACCTGCTGGCGGAGTGGAACCGCCGGGAGCAGGCGCTGATCGACCAGAACCCGGACCGGGTCACCGGCGACATCCCGGCGCACGAGGGCGACGTGCCCGGCACACCGCAGGTCCCGGCCCTGGCCCTGCCTCCGCTCCCCAAGGACTCGTTGCTGGGCACGCTCACCGGCGCGGACCGGGACCGGGCGGCCGCCGAGGCCTGCCGCACCATCCCGCCGCGGGAGCACGGCGGCAACGTCGACATCAAGGACCTCGGCGTGGGCAGCCGGGTCTTCATGCCGGTGTACGTGGACGGGGCCAAGTTCTCCATCGGTGACCTGCACTTCGCCCAGGGCGACGGGGAGATCACCTTCTGCGGTGCCATCGAGATGCCCGGGTTCATCGATCTGCACTTCGACCTGATCAAGGGCGGGATGGACCGCTACAACCAGAGCATGCCGTTCTTCAAGCCCGGCCGCGTCGGTCCGAACTACTCGGAGTTCATCACCTTCGAGGGGATCAGCGTCGAGGACGGCCGGAACTACTACATGAACGCCACCGTCGCCTACCGGCAGGCCTGCCTCAACGCCATCAACTTCCTCATGCCGGCCATGGACTGGACCTTCGAGCAGGCCTACCTGTTCCTCGGGGCGGCACCGATCGACGGGCGGATCGGCGGGGTGGTCGACATCCCCAACAGCGCCGTGTCGATCAGCATCCCGCTGTCGATCTTCGACCGGAACATCCTGCCCGGCGGTGCCGGCGGCGGGCGGGACCTGACGGCCGACTGACCTGCCGGCCGGTGGCGCGGAGCGGACACGGCCCGCTCCGCGCCACTCCCGCCGTCCTTCCGCGAGGAGTACCGCATGCCGCTGTACGAGTTCCGGTGCCCCGAGTGCGGCCCGTTCGACCTGCACCGGGCGATGCGCGAGGCACCCGCGGCGGCGCCGTGCCCGACGTGCGATCAGCCGGCCCGGCGCTGTTACGGCGTGGGGTTCGGGCGCCCGGCCACCGGCGTGCTGCGTGACGCGGGTCGTGCGGACCGTGCACGGGTCGAACGCGCGTACAGCGGCGAGCCGGTGGTCACCGGTCCGCCTGCGGGACGGCGGCTGCCTGGCGGCGGCGGGCACAGGCACTGATGCCCGAGCTGTACGCCACCGTGGAGGAGCCGATCTACGGGCACGTCGCCGGCCTCGGCAGAACGCGGCGGACATCACGTTCATCGGCCGGGTGCTGACGGAGCTGCTGGCCCGCCCCCGCCCGGCCTGATCCGACCTTGGCCGCTGTTTCACGTGGAGCGACGGGCGGGGTCCTCGGTCCCTGGACGGCGGCCCCCGGACGGGCCACGGTCGGTCGCACCCGGCCCGCGCGCCGTGGGCCGCCCGGCACCGAGGAGGAGCTGTGGCACGCAGGACGATCGACTGCCGATCGATACCCAGCGAGACCGCCTGCACCGTGACGATCAGCGGCGAGGAGGACGAGCTCCTCGAGCTCGCCGCGGCCCACGCCGTCGCCACGCACGGCCACACCGACGGGGACGAGCTGCGCCGCGGTCTCCGCGCGGCCATGCGGCCCGAGACCGCCCTCGACCTGGAGGACGGCGCCTTCCTGCAGCTCATCGAGTTCCACGCCCGGGACCTGGGCGGCTTCCGGAACCTCGTCGAGCTGTGGCGCGAGCGCATGGGCACCGAGACGACCGCCCGATGGGGCATCGTCTCGGCCGACCGGGACCGCCCGGACACCTACGTCGAGGTCGTGGCCTTCCCGGACCACGCCGCCGCGATGCGGAACTCCGAGCACCCGGTGACCACCGACTTCGCCAAGCAGCTGCACGAGGTCACCGACGGCGAGGCCGGTTTCCGGAACCTCGACGTCGCCATGGTCCTGCGGATGTAGCCGCTTCCGGCGGGTGCCGTCGTCGCGATGTTCCGCGTGGAGCGCGTGGTCGGCGCGGCGCGGCTGCAGGTCGAACCTGCCGCCGCCGCGGATGAGTACGGTCGGGCCTCGCCGTCCCGAGACCCGGAGGACCTGACGTGACCACCGAGCCGCCGGGATCCGCTGCGCCGCCGCCTGCGCCCACCCCGCCGCCTGCGCCGCCCGCGCCGCCCGCGCCGGCCTGGCGTCCGATGCCCCCTCCGCCGCCGCGCGAGCAGGGCGCCTTCAAGCGGGGCTTCGGTCTCGGGCTGGGGGCCAGCCTGGGCGCCGGCATCGGTCTGGGCATCGTCGGTCTCGGGCTCGTCGTCGTCCTGGTGATCGCCCTGGTCGGGCTGGTGTCCGGTGATGGCCGGAGCGGGACGACGGAGCCGGTGACCGAGACCGTCTGGGGCGACCCGTCGGCCGGGGCGAGGCTGGTGGCCGTCCCGGTCACCGGGGTCATCCTCGGCGGGGAGAGCGACGGCGCCACCTTCGGTGGTGCCACCTACGGCTACGACGTCGCGGACACCATCGACGCCCTCGAGGCGGACGACGCCGACGGGCTGATCCTGGAGCTGAACACGCCGGGGGGCACGATCTACGGCTCCCGCGCGATCGCCGACGCCGTGGCGCGCTACCAGGAGCGGACCGGGCACCAGGTGATGGCGCACGTGCAGGGGCTGTCGGCCTCGGGCGGTGTCTACGCGATGGCGGGGGCCGACCAGATCGTGGCCGACCACGGCAGCCTCGTCGGCAGCATCGGCGTCGTCATGGGCCCCTTCCAGCGCTTCCGCGACGTCACCGGCATCCCGGGCACGCTGCTGGACCAGGGCGTGACGACCGAGGGTGGCATCACCGAGGAGTACCTGTCGCGGGGGCGCGGGAAGGACCTCGGCAACCCTTACCGTGACATGACCGACGAGGAGCGGGCTGTCCTGGGCGCCGGCCTGGACCGCGAGTACGCGGAGTTCGTCGAGTGGGTGTCCGAGGCGCGGGGCATCCCGGCGCAGACCGTCGTCGACCAGCTCGGCGCGTTCGTCTTCGACGGCGCCACCGCGGTCGACCTCGGTCTGGTGGACCGGGTCCTGGGGCGCGACGAGGCCTACCGGTACGCCGCCGACATGAACGGGGTGGACCCCGACGACACCCGGGTGGACCGGGTCAGCGGGCCCGGCTTCCTCGATGCCTTCCTGTCCGCCCGGTCGCCGGTGGACGGGTCCGGAGCCGCCGCCCTGGAGCCCGGCCGCAGCACCGTGTGCACCGGTGCCCCGCTCGTCCTGGCGTTCCACGGCGACCTCTCGGCGCCCTGTACCGGCAGCTGAGCACCGCCCCCCCTTCGCCGCGAGCGCGGCAGTGGGAGAGTGGAGGGGTGACTGAATCGACTCCCGCCCGCCGCGCGGTCCTGCACACCAACCACGGCGACATCACCGTGGACCTGTTCCCCGACCACGCCCCCAAGACGGTCGCGAACTTCGCCGACCTCGCCGAGGGCGCCCGCGAGTGGACGCACCCCGAGACCCGCAAGAAGACGACCGACAAGCTCTACGACGGCACGATCTTCCACCGCGTCATCTCCGGCTTCATGATCCAGGGCGGCGACCCGCTCGGTCAGGGCTTCGGTGGCCCGGGCTACCAGTTCGGCGACGAGTTCCACCCCGAGCTCGCCTTCGACCGGCCCTACCTCCTGGCCATGGCCAACGCCGGCCCCGGCACCAACGGCTCGCAGTTCTTCATCACCGTGGGCCCGACGCCGCACCTGAACCGCAAGCACACGATCTTCGGCGAGGTGACCGACCCGGCCAGCCGCGAGGTCGTCGACAAGATCGCCGCCGTCCCGACCGCCCGCGGCGACAAGCCCCTCGAGGACGTGGTGATCCAGTCCGTCGAGGTGCAGCGCAGCTGAGCACCACCCCGGACGACGGGGGCGCCGGCCGGACGGACCAGCCGGCGCCCCTGCCCGCCACCTGCTACCGGCACCCGGACCGGCCCACCGGCATCGCCTGCACGCGCTGCGGCCGGCCCATCTGCCCGGAGTGCATGATCCCGGCCTCCGTCGGCTTCCAGTGCCCGGAGTGCGTCCGGGCCGGGAACGCCACCGTCCGGACGGCGCGCACCGGTGGCCTGCGGGCCGCGGGACGGCGCTGGGGCGTCGTCACCCTCGCCCTCATCGCCCTCAACGTGGCGATGTTCGTCGTCACGGCGGTGTCGGCGGCCTCCGTGGGCAACTCCCCGGCGGACAACCAGCGCTCCCCCGTCTTCGTGGACCTCGCCCAGTGGCCCGCCGGCGTCCACTACCTCGACGAGTGGTGGCGGGTGCTCACTGCGGCCTTCCTGCACATCGGCCCGGTGCACCTCGCCATGAACATGCTCGCCCTGCTGATCTTCGGCTCCGAGCTGGAACGGCAGCTGGGCCGGGCCCGCTATCTCGCCGTCTACCTCGCCTCGGCGCTCGGCGGCGCGGTCGCCATCCAGCTGCTGGGCGACCCGCGCGTGGTCGTCGCCGGCGCCTCCGCCGCCATCTACGGGCTGCTCGGCGCGCTCGGCGTGCTCATGCTGGCCGGCCGGCAGGACGTGCGTGGCCTGCTGACCCTGCTGGCGATCAACGTGTTCATCAGCTTCCTGCCCGGGATCTCGCTGCTCGGGCACCTCGGCGGGCTCGTCGCCGGTGCGCTGGCCGCCGGCGTGCTCCTGCTGGTCCGGCGCCGCCCGCAGCTGCAGGTCGCCGGCGTCGGGCTGCTCGCGGTGGTCCTGCTCGTCGTCGCCCTGACCGTGCCGACCCTGACGGTGCTGAACCTCTAGCCGCTCGGGTCCAGATCCTGCAGCTGCCGCGCCACCGCGGCGGGGTCGGTGCCCAGGTCCCGCCGGCCCAGCACGACGAGCACGCCGTCGTCCTCCGGCCCCGAGGCGGTGTCCAGCTCGAGGGTCACCGTCCGCATCCCGAGGCGCCGCGTCTCCCGGACGCGCACCCGCAGCTGCGGCCACGGCAGGTGCAGCCGCCCCGAGAGCCGGCGCACGTCGACGCCGTCGGGCGCGGCGGCGAGGCGCGGGCGCAGCAGCAGGTCGCGCGCCGCCTGACCCAGGAACAGGGCGGCGCCCACGACCAGCAGCACACGGCCGGGGGCGTCGTCCAGCCCCAGCGCCCCCGCCGCGAGCAGCGCGGAGAGCACCGCCGCAGCCGCTGTTTCGGTCGTCCGGGTGTTCCAGGTCACCGGTGGACCTTGTCAGAAGAGGTCCAGGTCATACGATGGCAGTCAGGGCGGACCGTTCGGTCACGCCCGGAAACGTCGACGAGGAGTAACTCCATGCGGGATGCCGTCATCTGTGCCGCCGTACGCACGCCGGTCGGCAAGCGAGGCGGAGGGCTGTCGGGCGTGCACGCCGTCGACCTCTCCGCGCACGTGCTCGAGTCCCTCGTCGAGCGTTCGGGCATCGACCCGGCCGTGGTCGAGGACGTCATCTGGGGCTGCGTGAGCCAGGTCGGCGAGCAGACCTTCAACATCGCCCGCAGCGCGGCGCTCGCCGCCGGCTGGCCCGAGGCCGTCCCCGGCACCACCGTCGACCGCCAGTGCGGCTCGTCGCAGCAGGCCGTCGCCTTCGCGGCCGCCACTGTCATCAGCGGCCAGGCCGACGTCGTCGTCGCCGGTGGCGTCGAGATGATGAGCCGGGTGCCTATGGGCTCGGCCAGCAACCCGGCCTCCGGTGCCGGCCGCCCGATGGGCCCGAAGTTCATGGAGCGCTACGCGGGCCAGACCATCAACCAGGGCGTCGGCGCCGAGATGATCGCCGAGCGCTGGGGCTTCTCCCGCACGCAGCTCGACGAGTTCGCCCTCTCCTCGCACGAGAAGGCCGCCAAGGCCCAGGCCGACGGCGCCTTCGAGGAGGAGATCGCCCCCGTCACCACCGCCGAGGGCATCGTCAGTGCCGACGAGGGCATCCGCCCCGGCGGCACGGTCGAGAAGCTCGGCTCCCTGAAGACCCCCTTCAAGGAGAACGGCGTCATCAGCGCCGGCAACGCCAGCCAGATCTCCGACGGCTCGGCCGCTCTGCTGATCACCACCAGCGAGAAGGCCCGCGAGCTCGGTCTGACCCCGCTGGTGCGCATTCACACCACCGTCATGGCGGGCGACGACCCGATCATCATGCTGACCGCGCCGATCCCGGCCACCAAGAAGGTCCTGGACCGCTCGGGCCTGTCGATCGACGACATCGGCGTGTACGAGGTCAACGAGGCGTTCGCGCCCGTGCCGATGGCCTGGGCCGTCGAGACCGGTGCCGACACCAGCCGGCTCAACCCCATGGGCGGCGCGATCGCCCTGGGCCACCCGCTGGGTGGTTCCGGTGCCCGCCTGATGACGACGCTCATCCACCGCATGCGCAACACCGGCAGCCGCTACGGCCTGCAGACGATGTGCGAGGGCGGCGGCATGGCCAACGCCACCATCCTGGAGCTCGTCGACGCCTGATCCGCAGGCCGCGGTCCCCAGGGCCGCCGACGACAGCCCCCGACACCGATCCGGTGCCGGGGGCTGTCGCCGTCCGGGGGTCCGAGAGGGCACTGCGAGAGGTGTCGCCGCAGGTCAGAGCGGGTATGGGGGCCGTGCGACGACCGTCCCGCAGCGGAGGACAAGTCGACTCGTCCACAGCTGCATGCACAGCTGGGGACAGACTCACAGTCGTGTAGTTACGCGCATGGACGATCAGTCACACCCGTCCCAGCCCGCCCATCTGCGCAGGTCAGCGCGGTACGGGCCGGTCCCGTCCCTCCACATCCGGTGGACAACCCTGGGGGTGGGGCGCCATGTCGACCTGTGGACGACGGTGATCGGCTGTGCACAGACCCGGGAACGACACAGGCCCCCGTCCCGGGCGGGACGAGGGCCTGCGTGCGGCGTGCGGCGGGTCAGCGCCAGCGCATCGACATGACCAGGCCGGCGACCATCGCGCCGAAGCCGATCGCGAAGTTCCAGGAGTTCAGCGACACCATGAACGGGATCTCGTCGCCGGCGACGTAGTACACGACGATCCAGAGCAGGCCGACCAGCAGCAGCCCGATCATGAGTCCGACGTACCAGCGCGGGCTGGGCTGGGCCAGGCGCGCCTGCGCCGCCGAGCGGGACTGGAGCACACCCTCGGGTGGGGTGTAGACGGACTTCTTGCGCACCTTCGACTTGGGCACGTACCTGCTCCCTCCGGGTGGCCGGGTGCGTCCTCACCGGCCGTGACGGACCCCAGCCTAAGCTGTGGGCGGAGCACGACGACGCCGCCACGGTGGCGGAACCCCCGCGGGTGACCGTCGTCGTCCCCCGGAGCGACGCAGGAGGTACCCGTGGCCCGTCTGTCGGCCTGGGGGGCGCTGGTGCCCGTCGTGGCCCTCGCGGCCGGCCTGCTGTTCGCCACGTCGGGCAGCACCGCCCAGGGAACCGACCTGCGGGCCGGCGAGGTCACCGAGCTCTCCGCGCTGATCCGTGAGCGCGAGGACGCGATCGCGGGCCAGGAGCGGCGTCTGGCGGAGCTGCAGACCCGCGCCGAGCAGCTCACCGAGCAGGCGGCGGCCCGCGACGGCGCCGTCGCCGACGCCCGGTCCGCGGGGGAGGCCGGCGTACCGGCCGCCGGGCTGGCGGCCGTCAGCGGCCCCGGGATGGTGGTGACCCTCGACGACGCCCCCCGCCGTCCCGACGGCAGCCTGCCGGTGGGTGCGCGGCCCGACGACCTCGTCATCCACCAGTCCGACGTCCAGGCCGTCGTGAACGCCATGTGGGCCGCCGGCGCCACCGGCGTCGCGGTCATGGACCAGCGGCTGATCGCCACCAGCGCCGTCCGGTGCGTGGGCAACACCCTGCTGCTGCAGGGCCGCACCTACTCGCCGCCGTTCGTCATCACCGCCGTCGGCGACACCGCTGCGGTGCGGGAGCAGCTGGCGGCCTCCCCGCAGATCGCCGTCTTCCGGCAGGTCGTGGACGCCTTCGGGCTGACCTACGAGGTGCGCGACCGGCCGCAGGTCGAGGTGCCCGCCTACGATGGCCCCCTGGCGCTGCAGTACGCCGCCGCGGGCTGATCCTCAGCGCCCGACCGACCACACCGGGAGATCCGTGCCCGCCGAGAGCCGCACCACCGGGACCGCCGACCGGCCGGTCCTCGTCGTCGACAACTTCGACAGCTTCGTCTACAACCTGGTCCAGTACCTGGGCCAGCTGGGCGTCCGCTGCATCGTGCGGCGCAACGACGCCGTGACGGTGGACGAGCTCGCCGACCTGGACGTGGCCGGCGTGCTGCTCTCCCCCGGCCCCGGCACCCCCGCGGACGCCGGCGTCACGGTGCCGATGGTGCACGCCGCGGCCGCGCAGGGCGTGCCCGTGCTGGGCGTCTGCCTGGGTCACCAGGCGATCGCGGAGGCGTTCGGCGGGGACGTGGTCCGCGCACCGGAGCTCCTGCACGGCAAGACCAGCCAGGTCGTGCACGACGGTGTCGGCGTCCTGGCCGGCCTGCCCTCGCCCTTCACCGCCACCCGGTACCACTCGCTCGCCGTCGACGCCGCCACGGTGCCCGGCGAGCTGGAGGTCACCGGGCACACGCCGTCGGGGATCGTCATGGCGCTGCGGCACCGCGAGCTGCCGATCGAGGGCGTCCAGTTCCACCCGGAGTCGGTGCTCACCGAGGGCGGCCACCGGATGCTGGCCACCTGGCTGTCCACCTGCGGCCTGGCCCCCGACCCCGCCGCCCTGGCGGCGGCCTCGGCGGCCGCCGAGCGGCTGAACGTCGCCACGGCCTGACGCCTGGTCCACGAACGACGAAGGGCTCCTCCCGGATCGGGAGGAGCCCTTCGTCGGGTGCGTCCGGAATCAGCCGCCGGGGGTGAGGGTGGGGGTGCCGGTGGCCGGGGTGTCGGCGCCGGCGATCAGCAGGATGATCGTCGTGTCCGAAGGCACCGTGGTGCCCGGCGGCGGCTCGGTCGTCAGGACCTGCCCGGCGGCGACCGACCCGTCGTTCTCGACCGTCTCCCGCACGAAGCTCGTGAACCCGACGGCCCGCAGGTTGGCCTCGGCTGCCGACGGCGACTGACCGGCCACGTTGAGGACGACGATGTCGCCGCGGCCGCCGGAGACCTGCAGGACGATCCGGGTGTCGGCGGTCGCCGGGCTGCCCCCACCGGGGTTGGTGGCGACGACGGTGCCGGCGGGCTGCGGGGAGGCAACCTGCTCGGTGCTGATCTGCGCCTCGCTGAACCCCGCCCCGGTCAGCGCGCTGCGGGCATCGGCCTCGCTGCGGCCGAGCACGTCGGGCAGTCGGACGCTGCCGGTGGAGATCCCGAGGGTGAGCGTGCCGTCGGGGGAGATCGGCTGGCCCTCCACGGGGCTCACCGCGGCGACGAGGCCCTCCCTCTCGAGCGACTCCTCCTCCTCGACGTTGATGGTGCCGTCGAAGCCGGCCCGCTCGAGCGCGGCGCGGGCACGCTCCTCGTCCAGGCCGACGATGTTGGGCACCAGGACGGTGTCGGGGGCCGTGCCGACGATCAGGTCGACCTCCGTCCCCTCGTCGACCTGGGCGCCGCTGGCGGGGGTGCTGTCCAGCACCACGCCCACCTGGGCGTCGTCGGTGACCACTCGGGGGGTGCGGGTGCCGGCCTCGAGGCCGACCGCGGTGAGCGCCGCCACCGCATCGGCCTCGGGCAGGTTCTGCAGCGGGGGCACCTGGACCTGCGCGACGGTGGTCTCGGTCGGCTCGTCGTCGCCCATCGAGAGCGCGGCGGCGATGGCGCCACCGAGCAGCAGCACGGCCAGCACCGAGACCACGGCGATGATGATCCGGCGCTTGCGGCGGCGGGCCTGATCGTCCTCGTCGTCCCACTCGTCGTAGCCGCCGTAGCCGGCGGGCGCGGTACCGATGATCGCGGTCTTCTCGGCGTCGCCCATGACCGGCGTCGCCTCGACCCGCTGGCCGGCCAGCGCCCGCAGCAGGTCGTTGCGCATGTCCGCGGCCGACTGGTAGCGGTTGGCCGGGTTCTTGCTCATGGCCTTGAGCACGATGGCGTCGAGCTCGGCGGGGATCTCCGGGTTGATCGACGACGGCAGCCGCGGGTCCTCGCGCACGTGCTGGTAGGCCACGGCCACGGGGGAGTCGCCGGTGAACGGCGGCGCGCCGGTGACCAGTTCGTAGAGCATGCAGCCGAGGGAGTAGACGTCCGAGCGGGCGTCGACGCTCTCGCCGCGCGCCTGCTCCGGGGAGAGGTACTGGGCGGTCCCTATGACGGCGGCGGTGGAGGTCATGGTCGCGGCCGAGTCGGACACCGCCCGGGCGATGCCGAAGTCCATCACCTTGACGGTGCCCTGCGGCGTGATCATCACGTTCCCGGGCTTCACGTCCCGGTGCACGATGCCGTTGCGGTGGCTGAAGTCGAGGGCGCCGCAGATGTCGGCGGCGAGCGTCATCGCCCGCTCGGCGGGCAGGTGGCCCTCGCGGCGGATCACGTCACGCAGCGTCTCGCCCTCGACGTACTCCATGACGATGTACGGGGTCGCACCCAGCGCGGTGCGGTCCTCGCCGGTGTCGTAGACCGCGACGATGGCCGGGTGGTTGAGCGAGGCCGAGGCCTGCGCCTCGCGGCGGAAGCGCACCTGGAACGACGGGTCGCGGGCCAGGTCGTTGCGGAGCACCTTGACCGCCACCTCGCGGCCCAGCCGGAGATCGCGGCCGTGGTGGACCTCGGCCATCCCGCCGCGGCCGAGCACCTCGCCGATCTCGTAGCGCTCGCCGAGCACCTGCGGCGTGGTCATCGGAGGTCCTCTCGAACGGGAGCGTGCGTCGTCCGGGCGCGGACCGCGGCACGCGGGCAGCGGCCGGAGCGCGCTGCGGGCAGGATGCCGACGGCGAGCCTAGCGGCGCGGCGGCACGTTCCCGGGGAACCGGGAAGGGTCGACCGGGTCACCTGTTCACTTCCGCAGCAGCGGCACCAGGAGGGTTCGCCGCCTCGCCGCCGGGGGCCGGAGCGCCCGTGCCGCCGTCGGTCGGGGTCACCGTCTCGGACGGCTCCGCCGGCTGACCGGACAGCGTCGCCGTCGGACTGGTCGTCGTCGGGCTCGACGTGGGAGCGCTGGAGGCGGGCGACGACGGAGCCGGCGGGCGGCTGGTCGTCGGGGCCACGGTGGGCTCCGGCTCCGGCTCGGGTTCCGGTTCGGGGGCCGGCGCCTCGGTCTCCGGCTCCTCCTCGACCGTCCAGCCGTCCTCGGCGACGCGCAGGGTGACGGTGGACGCCGGGGCCACGGTCTCGCCGGACGGGACGATCGCCGCGACGGCGTTCTCGTCGAAGTTCCGGCCCAGGTCGGCGAGCAGCGCGCGGGAGGCAGGCTCCCGCGCCACCACGAGGCCGAGGCCCTCCAGCTCCTCGGCCACCTCGTCGGCGTCCCGGCCGACGTAGGCGTTGGCAGCCTGCAGCGGGACGCCGGACGCGGGGGCGCTGGAGCCGGTCGAGGTGCCGGTCGGGCCGGCCGTGCGGTCGCCGTCGCTCCCGTCGCCACGGGTGAGCAGCAGCGCAGCACCGCCTCCGAGCAGGAGCAGCACGAGGAGCGCGGCGACCAGCCACGGCCAGCGACGACGGCCCCGGGCCGGGGCCGGCTCGTCGTCGACGCCCCAGTCGTCGTCCTCCGGGCCGTGCAGTGGCGGCATGGGCGGCACGGGGCCGGTCGACGGGGTCAGCGCGCGGGTGCCGGTCGACGCGCCGGTCTGCGCGGCCAGGACGGTCGTCCGGCTGTCGGCGAGGCCGGGGTCCACGATCTGCGTCGGCGCGGTCGGCGGGCTCATCAGCACCGGGGCCGCGGTGCCGCCGGCGGCCACGCGCCGGATCGCGTCGGCGAACGCGCCGCCGTCGGCGAAGCGGTCGGCCGGGTCCTTGGCCAGGGCCCGCTCCACCAGCAGCCGGACGGCCGGGGGGACCTCGGCGGGCAGCGGCGGCGGGGGGCGGTTGATGTGGGCGAGCGCGATCGCGACCTGCGAGGTGCCGTCGAAGGGCCGACCGCCGGTCAGGCACTCGTAGGCGACGACGCCGAGGGAGTAGACGTCGGAGGTCCCGTTGACCTCCAGCCCCTGGGCCTGCTCGGGAGAGAGGTACTGGGCGGTGCCGACGACCATGCCGGTGCGGGTGAGCGGCGTGGCGTCGCGCGCCTGGGCGATGCCGAAGTCGGTGAGCTTCACGACGCCGTCGGGCCGCACCATGAGGTTGCCCGGCTTGATGTCCCGGTGGACGACCCCGGCGCGGTGCGCGGCCGACAGGCCCTCGGCCGACTGCTCGAGGACGTGCAGCGTCCAGTCGACCGGCAGCTTCCCCTCGTCGTGCAGGATCTGCACCAGCGGCTGGCCCTCGACGAACTCCATGACCAGGAACGCCAGCTGCTTCGTGCCCGAGTCGTCGACGGTCTCGCCGTAGTCGTAGACCGAGGCGATGTTGGGGTGCGACAGCGCCGCGGTGTGCCGGGCCTCGTTGCGGAAGCGGGCCAGGAAGCTCGGGTCGTCGGTGTACTCGCTCTTGAGCACCTTGGCCGCGACGATGCGGTCGAGCACCCGGTCGCGGGCCTTCCAGACCTCGCCCATGCCGCCCACGGCGATCGGGGCGGTGATCTCGTAGCGGCCGGCGAGCAGACTGCCGGTGGCCAGGGTCATCGGCCCTCCTGCCCGTCGAGGTAGGCCTGGATCACCTGGCGGGCGATCGGCGCGGACGTGTCCCCACCCGTTCCCCCGCCGTTGCGCACGAACACGGCGACGGCGATCGACGGGTCGTCGGCCGGCGCGAAGCCGATGAACCAGTTGTGGTCGGGGCCCTCGTTCTCGGCCGTCCCGGTCTTGCCGGCCACCTGGACGCCGTTGATCCGCGCGCCCCGGCCGGAGCCGTTGGCCACGACGCTGGTCATCATCTCGGTG
>FNAW01000022.1 GCA_900102115.1 Blastococcus fimeti | reverse complement strand
CGGTGGGCGCGGGCACCGACCCGGCCACGACCCGCGACTACGCGTTCGACGCCTCGGCCTCCAGCGACCCGGACGCCCCCGCCGGCCAGAGCGGCATCACCCGCTACTTCTGGGACTTCGGCAACGGCGGTACGCAGGACCTCACCACGCCGACCACTACGTACACCTACCCCGCGGACACCGCGCCGGGGACGTACACGGTCACGCTGACGGTCTCGGACGGTCTGCTCAGCAGTACGTCCACGGCTGAGATCACCATCACCGCGGTCCCGCGCCAGGACACCGGCCCGCTGGCCGCTACGGGTGTCCAGGTCCTGGGTCTCACCGTGCTCGGCGGCGTCGCGGTCGCCGGTGCGAGCACCGGCCTCGTGATCAACCGCCGGCGCAAGGCGACCAGCGTCGCCTGATCAACCGCTCGACGCCGGGGCCCCTGACACTGCACCACTGCGTCAGCGGGCCCCGGCCCCTCTCAGCCAAGACGGAGACAGATGGCGAACGGACGTCACCGCCCGCCCCCGCGGCAGGCGGCCCGGCACGTGGTCGATGTCGCGCTGGAGCTGGTCCTCACGGCCGGCGTCGTCTGTCTCCTCTTCGTCGTCTACCAGACCTGGATGACGAACGTCGCCGCCGACCAGCGCCAGGACGAGGTGGCGGAGTCCGTGCGGGGCGGCTGGGAGCAGTCCGCCGTCCCGGCCGCCCCGGACTCGGGCGAGGGCTTCGCGTTCGTGCACATCCCAGAGCTCGGAGCCACCTGGTCGCGCGCCATCGTCGAAGGGGTGGACGAGGACGACCTGCAGGCCGGCCCGGGGCACTACCCGAACTCGGCCATGCCCGGCGAGATCGGCAACTTCGCGGTGGCCGGCCACCGCAACGGGCAAGGTTCGCCGTTCGTGGACCTCGACGAGCTCGAGGTCGGCGACCCGGTGATCATCGAGACCGCGGACTCCTGGTTCGTCTACCGGGTCACCAGCAACGAGATCGTGCCTCCTTCCACGGCGGCCGCGATCAGACCGGTTCCCGGCGGAACCATGGATGATCAGCCCACAGAGGCCTATCTGACGCTGACCACCTGCCACCCGGAGTTCTCGGTTCGTGAGCGACTGATCGTGCACGCCCTTCTGGACAGCTCGGTGTCCAAGGTCGACCAACCGCGCGGGCCCGCGATCCTGGCGTCGGGTCAGTGACCGACGACCCGGGCGCGCGCACGAGGCTCGTCGATCGTCGGCCGGGAATCCAGCGGGCGTGACCGCTCCGCGACGCGAACCGTTGCAGGAGGTCAGCGCGGGACGTCGGGAAGCGTCTCGTCGCCGAAATCGGCCGCGTTCTGAGACAGCGAGTCGTTGCGGAGGTACTCCCACATCCGTTCACCGGTGGTGCCGTCGAGGTAGACGACGCTGGCCGCCCCCTCCATACCGGTGCCCAGCACAGGTGCGGTGAAGTACTCGACGCTCTCCGGTCGGACGTTGCGCATGGAGAACGCCAGAGACAGCAGCTCCGAGTTGGACAGGGTGTCGTCGACGCTGACCGCGCTCGTCACCGCCCGCATGGCTCCGTCGAGCTTGCCGGGGTCGGTGAACGTGTCCGAGGTGAAGAGCTTGCCGAACATCGCCTGCAGATACTGCTGCTGCCGCTTCACCCGGTCGAAGTCGCCGCCCGGGAGTCCGTACCGCTGCCCCAGGTACCAGCGCGCTTCGTCACCGTTCAGCTGATTCACACCGGCGGCGAAGGTGTACGGACCGTTGGTCGTCGTCTCCGCGACGACGACATCCACCCCGCCGAGGTCGTCGGTCATCTGGATGAGGCCGTCGAAGTCGATGGCCATGTAGTGGTCGATGCGCACCTGCGTCAGCTGCTCGACCGTCTGGATCAGGAGCGACGGGCCACCGAACGAATACGCAGCGTTGATCTTGTTCATCCCGCGGCCCGGGATGTCGACCCACGAGTCGCGGGGAATGGAGATCAACTGTGCGTGCTGCCGGTCGCCGGCGAACCGGGCGACCATGATGGCGTCGGAGCGCCCTGACGGGTCTTCGCCGTCGTCCGCGGCGACGCGGCTGTCCGACCCGACCAGCAGGAACGTCACCGGTTCCTTCGCAGCATCCTGCGCCGGAGTTGCCGGCGCCGGGCGGGCCTCGTCGTCCAGGTCGCTGAACACGTCGGCGACACGGTCGATGTTCCCGGCGTATCGCTCGGTCAGGTACCAGGCGCCGCCGCCTCCGACGAGTGCGAGCACGAGCGTCAGAACGCCCAGCCCGATGAGTGCCCGGCGCAGGACGGGATGGCGCCGGGCGGGCGGAGCGGCCTCGCCGTCGTTCCCGGTCTCGGGGGCGTCCTCGCTGGACGCGTGGTACTCGTCGGCGTTCACTGCGACCCCCGTCTGTGGACAACCGGGCCGAGACTACGGCCGCGACGTGCCCCCACGGGTGCGCGCTCACCCCGCCGAGGGAGACTCGCAGTCGGTGACTCCAGGGCACCGGTGGCCGCCTCGCCAGGCGTCCATCCCTGGGTTGCCCGGCGACTGTGAGCTGCCCGTCCTGGGAGGCGCCGCCTGCCGTCGCGTGATCCACTTCTGGACGACGCAGGCGGGACCAACCGGCCCGGGGAGGTGGACGTGCGGATCTCGGTCATCGGCTGCGGCTACCTGGGCGCCGTGCACGCGGCCTCGCTCGTCGAGCTCGGCCACGAGGTGGTAGGTATCGATGTGGACGAGCGCAGGGTCCGAACGCTGGGCCAGGCGCGCGCCCCGTTCTACGAGCCCGGCTTCGAGGACTTGCTCCGGTCGTCCTTGGCCACCGGGCGATTGCGCTTCAGCACCGACATCGCCGACGCCGCCGGAGCCGCCGTCCATTTCGTCTGTGTCGGAACCCCGCAGAAGCACGGCGAGTACGCCGCCGACCTCCGCTTCGTGCAGGCGGCGGCTGAATCGCTGATGCGGATCGTCGAGCCTGGGGACGTCGTCGTCGGGAAGTCGACCGTGCCTGTCGGGACGGCGACCGGGCTGGCGGCGATGTTCGGGGAGAAGGCGCCCGGAACGGCGGTCGCGTGGAACCCGGAGTTCCTGCGCGAAGGATTCGCGGTGCGCGACACCCTGTATCCGGACCGCTTGGTCTACGGCGTCCCGGACGACGGCGACCGGATCGTCGGCATCCTCGACGAGGTCTACGCGCCGATCGTGGCCCGGGGGACGCCGAAGGTGGTCACCGACTACGCGACGGCCGAAATGGTCAAGACCGCGGCCAACTCGTTCCTCGCCACGAAGATCTCGTTCATCAATGCGATGGCGGAACTCTGCGAGGCCACCGGCGCTGACGTGAAGCAACTTGCCGACGCGATCGGCTACGACGACCGGATCGGCCGCAAGTTCCTCAACGCCGGCCTCGGCTTCGGCGGGGGCTGCCTGCCCAAGGACATCCGCGCCTTCATGGCTCGCGCCGGTGAACTCGGCGCCGACCAGGCGCTGACATTCCTGCGCGAGGTCGACAACATCAACATGCGCCGCCGCATCCGGATGGTCGAGCTGGCCCGCGAGGTCTGCGACGGATCGCTGTTGGGGAAGCGGGTCGCAGTCCTGGGCGCTGCCTTCAAGCCCGACAGCGACGACATCCGCGACTCCCCGGCGCTCAACGTCGCGGCGCAGCTCCAGTTGCAGGGCGCGGTGGTGCGGGTGACCGATCCGGCCGCGGTGGAGAACAGTCGCCGGGAGTGGCCGCAACTCGACTACGCGACGACGGCGGAGGAAGCGGCCGAGCGCGCCGACGCCGTGCTCGTGCTCACGGAGTGGGAGCAGTACCGCCAGCTCGACCCGGTCGAGTTCGGCAAGGTGGTCACGCAGAAGCGTGTGCTCGATGGGCGCAACGCCCTCGACCGCGAGGCGTGGACTGCCGCCGGGTGGGCCTATCGCGCCCTGGGGCGCCGCGCCGGCTGAGGTGGTCGAAGCCACGACGCGACCGTCGTGACGGGTCATTCACGTTTCTCCTCGAACCTGCCGATAGAGAGAACGTGTGGTGGGTCTGGGTTCTGACGGCAGTGGCCGTGTGGACGGCGCTCGCCGTCGTCGGCGGTGTCGTTCTCGGCCGCGGCATGCGGATGGCCGACGAGAGGGAGCTGAGGCCAGCCACCTGGTTCGTCCCCGCTGACCGCCCGGCGGTCGCGCCCGCGTCGCAGCCCACTGGTGTCGGTACCCGCCGTCGCGCCGTACCGCTCCCGCCGGTCGGCATCGCTCTGGCAGCCCTTGCCGTGGCACTCGAGACCGTCGGCTTCGTCGTTCGGCTCCGCGGTGACAGCGGCCCCGTTGCCCGGGCCCTCTCCATGGACGCGCCGTACTCGGTCCCGCGCACCTTCGTCGCCGTCCTCTTCGCCGTTGCCGCCATAGCGGCTGTCGTCGGCGCGTCCCGCCTGCCCGGCCGCCGCTCCTGGTGGCTCGGCGTCGGGCTGGTCTCCGGGCTCATCGCCACGGTGAAGGTCGGCAGCACCGTGCACGTGAACGCCATGGACGTCCTCGCCGACGTCTTCGGAGACGTCGGCGCCCTTGCCGTCAGTGTCGCGGTCGCCGCCGTCGCCATCGGCGCCCTCTGGTTCCTCAGCCGCACCGAACGTCGTGACCGGCGCCGGGTGCTCGGCGTGCTCGCTCTCTACGCCGGCGCCTCGGTCGGCCTGTCCGCCGTCTCCAGCGCCGCCGCGAGCACGTTCACCGCGAACGTCGCCACCGCGGCCACCTACCTCGAAGAGTCGGGCGAGGCCCTGGCCGGAGTCGCCTTCCTCATGGCCGTGCTCATCGGTGTCGCGCCGCGCCTGGTCCTCCCGGCCGAATGGGCGGTGCGCCGCGCGGCGGACGCCCAGACCCTGGCCGCGCCCGTCACGAAGCCTCGCCAGCACCCGGTGTCCGGCTGACCCGTGCAGGTCAGTCCGACAGGCGCAGAGCCCGGCGCCGACCGGCCTCGTCAGCAGGATCAGGTGTTCTCGTTGAGACCGCCCCGCGACAGGGGCGAGAGGGGTAGCGGGGTGTCTGTGACCCCGCGTCAAGGCTGACTTTTTTCGCCGGGCGGACTCGCCTGCGCCACCTGCGGCGACGCCTCGCGCGTCGCGACCGTTCGCAAGTGAACCGTCACGTATCGGTACCTGCGCGCGTTTAGGTCACGTATCGTTATCGAACGTACACCGACTGGTGAGCCACGACACACCTGACGCACACGCAGCTCATCGCGGCCCGGCTCACCCGCGTCCGTCGGGATCGCCCCCGGACGGCCTACGCCGTCGCCCACATCGCAAGGAGTTCTTTTTCGCATGCCCAAGAAGTGGAAGCGGTCAGCCCTCGGGGTTGCCGCTCTCGTGTGCGCGCTCGCGTACCCCGCAGTGTCCTCGGGCACAGCCGGGGCAGCCGCCGAGCCGTCGAGTGCCCAGTTCGACTACGCGGGGGCGTGGAGTGCGAACGGTGCAGCTCGGAGCGCTCAGCAGCCCGATGCCACCGCATCGGCACAGTTCGTCGTCAACCGAGGGTCGGGCACCATCTCCCTCCTGGCGTCCAAGAGCCCCGCGAACGGTGCTCTGCAGGTGTCGGTCGACGGCGGTCGTGAGACCACGGTCGACCTGTACAGCGCGCGTCGGGTCGACAGCACCCGCGTGTACACCTCGCCGCGACTGCCGGCCGGGTCGCACACCCTGAAGGTCCGGGTTGCCGATGGGACGTCGGCCAAGGCGAAGAGCACGCTCGCGTCCCTGATCAAGGCGACGGTGAGCAACGGCCGGGTCGTCGAGATCACCCAGCCCACGACCGCACCGGCGGCCGGCACGCCGGCCCCTGCCCCTGCCCCGGCCCCTGCCCCGGCTCCGGCTCCCGCGCCGGCTCCCGCGCCGGCTCCGGCTCCCGCGCCGGC
>FNAW01000018.1 GCA_900102115.1 Blastococcus fimeti | reverse complement strand
GGTCGCGGTCTTCCAGTGGGGCTGGCTGGCCGACGCGCTCGGCGTGCCGACCACCGGACCGGTGATCAGCTTCCTGCCGATCATGCTCATGGCGATCCTGTTCGGCCTGGCCATGGACTACGAGGTCTTCCTCGTCTCCCGGATGCGCGAGGAGTACGTCCACGGCGCCGCGCCCCGCGACGCCGTGGTCACCGGTGCCCGGCACGCGTCGCGGGTGGTCGTCGCCGCCGCGCTGATCATGTTCTCGGTGTTCGCCGGCTTCTTGACCATCGAGGACGTCACGGTCAAGGCGATCGCCTTCGGCCTCGCGGTCGGCGTGCTGGTGGACGCCTTCCTCGTCCGCATGACGCTGGTCCCGGCCGTGCTGGCGCTGCTGGGCCGCTCCGCGTGGTGGCTGCCCGCGTGGCTGGACCGCGTGCTGCCGGACCTCGACGTCGAGGGCGCCGGGCTGGCCGAGGCACCGATCGGGGCGGCGACGCGCGCGGCGGCCACCGCGGCGCGCTGACCGGCACGCGGCAGACTGGCCGGGTGAGCGAACACGGGTCGGAGCACGACGGCGCGCCGGAGAGCTACTCGGGGCCGCCGTCCTACGGACCGCCGCCGGGCTACGGCCAGCAGGGGTACCCCCAACAGGGACACGGCCAGCAGGCCTACCCGCAGCAGGGGTACGGCCAGCCCTACGGCTACGGCCCGCCGCCCGGCTACCCGCAGCAGGGGTATCCGCAGCAGGGCTATCCCCAGCAGGGGTATCCGCAGCAGGGGTACCCGCCCCCCGGTTACCCGCCCCCGGGCTATCCGCAGCCCGGCTACGGCCAGCCCTACGGCTACTGGCCCGGCCGCGTGCCGGCGTGGCCGGCCGGGCCGGGGCGCCCGAGCGTCGCCACGGCCGCCGCCGTCCTCGGGTTCGTCACCGGTGGGCTGACGGTCCTGATGACGATCGGCTTCCTCTTCGACCTGTCGGCCGGCGACGACGAGGCGGTGTACTGGCTCATCGTCGTCACCGGCCTGCTCTGCGCGCCCGGGCTGATCGCCGGCGGCGTGCGGCTGCTTGCCCGGAAGTCGGCAGACCTGCTCTTCTTCTCCGCGCTGGCCGCGGCGGTCTCGCTGGCGGTCATCGGCGTGCTGGGCGCGGCCACGCTGTACGGCGAGGACGCCGAGTCCGTCATGGTCTTCGTGACGCTGGGCTTCTCGTTCCCGGTGATCACGGCGATCCTCGCCCGGGTGCGGCACACCGTCGGCTGGGTCTCCTCCGGCTCCTGACCGGCCGCTCAGCGGGAGCGCGGCCGCCCGCGGCGACGCCGGGCGGCCTTGTCCGCGTACATCGCGTCGTCCGCGGCCCGGATCACCCGCTCGTGGACGTCGCCGGGCTCCTCGCCGCCCGGCGCGGAGCCGATCCCGATGCTGATGCCGATCGAGACCTCCTGGCCGCTGAGCTCCAGCGGCGCGGTCACCGCGGCGCGCAGGCGGGCGGCCAGCACCTCGGCGTCCGGTCGGTCGGTGTTCTCGCAGACGATGCTGAACTCGTCCCCGCCGAGGCGGGCCGCGGTGTCGCTGGCCCGCAGCACCGAGCGCATCCGGTCGGCGAAGGCGACCAGCACGAGGTCGCCCATCGGATGGCCGAGCTCGTCGTTGACGGCCTTGAAGCCGTCGAGGTCCATGATCAGCACACAGGTCGGCGTGCGCTCGCGCTGACCGCGTTCCAGGGCGTGCCACAGCCGGTCCTGGAACAGCAGCCGGTTGGGCAGCCCGGTGAGCGGGTCGTGCAGCGAGCGGTGCACCAGCTGGGCCTCGAGCGCCTTGCGCTCGGTGATGTCCTCGACGATCACGACGAGGTGCGCGGCCTGCCCCTCGGGGGTCGCGTCGACCCAGGAGGCGGTGAGCTGCACGGGGACGACGGTGGAGCCGGCGCACACCAGCCGGGTCTCGTGCCGCATCGGCCGGCTGGTGTCGGCCAGCAGGTCGGCGTGCGCGACCCGCGCGGCGGACGCCCCCTCCGGGTGGATCAGGTCGAGCAGCGAGGTGCCGCACAGCTCCTCGTGGGTGCGCTCCAGCAGCGTGCAGAACGCGGGGTTCACGTCGACCAGGACGCCGTCGGGCGTCGTCAGCGCCAGCCCGACCGGGGCGTTCGCGAAGGCGCTGCGGCGGTCGGCAGGGGGAAGCGTGCCCATCACCTCGACCACCACCTCACCTCCGTTCCGGACACCCATCTTGCGCGACGGCACCGACGAAAGAGACGGCAGGCGTCACGGAACCGTTCCGGGTCGCCTCATCGGGGGACCCTCGACGGGTGCAGGATGCACGGAGGGTTACGTCAGGAGGCACCCGTGCACGAGTTCGACCTGGTCCTGCCCGCGGAGGTCGACGTCCGCGAGGTGGGCATGCGCGACGGCCTGCAGCTCGAGGCGCCCGTCCCGCTCGACGCGAAGCTGGAGATGCTGGAGGCGCTCGTCGCCACGGGCGTGCGCCGGATCGAGGTGACGTCGTTCGTCTCGCCGAAGGCGGTGCCCGCGCTGGCCGACGCCGACCAGGTCGCCGCCGAGCTGTCCCGCTGGCCGGGGGTGCACTGGTCGGCCCTGGTCGCCAACCCGCGCGGCGCCGTCCGGTCCGTGGACGCCGGGGTGGCCGACCTGGAGTACGTGGTCTCCGCCGCCGACGGGCACAGCCGCGCCAACGCCGGCCGCTCGACCGCCGAGGCCGTCGGCGCGATCGGCGAGATCGCCGGCCTGGCCCACGGCGCCGGGGGGTCGCTGGAGGTCATCATCGCCACCGCGTGGGACTGCCCCTTCGACGGGCGCACCCCGATCGCCCGCACGGTCGACGTCGCCCGCGCCGCCGTCACCGCGGGCGCCGACCAGCTGTGCCTGGGCGACACGATCGGGACGACGACGCCGCTGCGCGTGGTGCAGATGCTCGACGCCGTCCGCCGCGCCTGCCCCGGCGTGCCGCTGGGCGTGCACTTCCACGACACCCGCGGGACCGGCCAGGCGAACGCGCTGGTCGCAGTCCAGGCGGGAGTGACCCAGCTCGACGCCTCGATCGGCGGCCTCGGCGGCTGCCCCTTCGCGCCGGGCGCCAGCGGCAACATCGCCACCGAGGAGCTGGTCTACATGCTGGAGGAGTCCGGCGTGCGCACCGGCCTGGACCTCGACGCGCTGCTGGTCGCCGCCGCCGTGACGGAGCGGGCGGTCGGGCGAGAGCTGCCCAGCTCCCTCTACCGCGCCGGTGGGCGTTCCGTGCCCCGCCCCCAGGACGCCCGGTGAGCGACGCGCTGTCCGAGGAGCCGCAGCGCATCGTCGACCCCCGGGTCATGCGCGACGTGCTGGGCCACTTCGCCTCCGGCGTCACCGTGCTGACCGCCGACACCGACGCGGGTCCGATCGGGTTCACCTGCCAGTCGTTCAGCTCGCTGTCGCTGGACCCGCCGCTGGTCGCGTTCGCCCCGGCCCGCTCGTCGCGGACCTGGGCGCAGCTGCGCACCCTCGGCCGGTTCTGCATCAACGTGCTGGCCGAGGGGCAGGACGACGTGTCGCAGAACTTCGCCCGCTCCGGCGCCGACAAGTTCTCCGGGGTGCCGTGGACGCCGAGCCCGCACGGCTCGCCGGTGCTCGACGACGTCGTCGCCTGGATCGACGGCGAGCTGTGGGCCGAGTACGACGGCGGCGACCACACCATCGTGGTCGCCCGGGTCCTCGACCTGGGCGCGGCCCCCGACCGCCGGCCGTTGCTGTTCCACCGCGGCGCCTACGGGCTGCTGCACCGGCCGGAGGGCTGAGCGCGTCGCGTGTGCGTCCGCGCTCGCGCGGGCACCGGAGTGCAGACACGCGAGGAGGAACTGCCATGGGACTGCTCGACCGGATCTTCGGCCGCACTCCGCACCCGGACCAGCAGCAGCGCTCCGGAGCGCCGTACGGCGGTGGCCGCCCGGCGCCCGGGCAGCCGCTGCCCGACGAGCAGGCGGTGGCCCGCTACCGCTACCTGCTGCGCACCGCGCCGCCCGAGCAGATCGAGCAGGCGCACGCCGAGGCCTTCGCCCAGCTCACCACCGACCAGCGGCAGCAGGTGCTCGCACAGCTCGCCGCCGCCGTGCCGGCCGCCGAGCGCCCGCGCACCGACGACGCCGCGACCCTCGCCCGGGTGGCCACCCGGGTGGAGATGCGCGAGCCGGGCACGCTGGAGCGGGCCCTCGGCGGCTACGGGCCCGGCTACGGGGCGCAGCCCGGGTACGGCGGCCGCCAGGGCTACGGCGGTGGCTACGGCGGCGGTGGGTACGGCGGCGGTGGGTACGGCGGGCCGGGCATGGGCAGCATGATCGGCGGCAGCCTGCTCGGCACGATCGGCGGCCTGGTCATCGGCACCGCGGTCGCGGACGCCCTGTTCGACTCCGGCATGGGCGACGGCGGCCTCTTCGGCGGTGGCGACGAGGAGGCCTACGCCCAGGGCTACGAGGACGGATCGGACATCGGCGACCTCGGAGGGGATTCCGGCGGCGGCGACTTCGGGGGCGGGGACTTCGGCGGCGGCGACTTCGGGGGCGGCGACTTCTGAGCTCAGCGCGCCGCGGTGCCCGTCGTCCCTCGGCGGAGCAGCACGGCGAGGCCGAGCACCGGGAGCACCAGCGGGACGAACAGGTAGCCGCGGCCGTAGCCCGACCACACCGTCTCGTCCGGGAACGCCGCGGCGTCGACCAGCGACAGCGTGCCGACGACGAGGACGCCCACCAGCTCGACGCTCATCGCGAGCAGGGCCACGCGCCGGCCGCCCGGCCCGCGGGCGAGCGCCACCGCCGCCACCAGGTAGACCACCGCGGCCAGGGCCGAGAGCAGATAGGCGACGGGGGCCTCGTCGAAGCGGGTAGCCAGCTGGACCGCGGCCCGCGACCCCGCCGCGAGCGCGAAGACGGCGTACAGCGCCACGAGCACCCGGGAGACGCCGGACCCGGAACCCGCCTCGGCGGGTGCGCCCAGCGCGCGGTCGTCAGACACCCGCCGCCTCCCAGAGCTCGAGCAGCCGCCACACCATGACGCCCACCGACGCGCCCGCGACGGCCAGCACCGTGCCGGCCCAGCGGGTCACCTCGGTGCGCGCCCACAGCACCCCGGCGACCGGGATGAGCACCGCGCCGGCGAGGTAGCCCAGGAACGTCGGGGTGTCGGCGGGGGTGTCGGCGTCCATGGTGGCCAGCGCGAGCACCGCCTGCACCACCAGCAGGACCTCGACGACCGCGGCCAGGACCAGGTGCACCAGCCCGATCTGCCGCCGGGCCAGCGTCGAGGCCAGCCCCGCCACGACCAGGAGCGTCGCCGCGACGGTCGTGGCGACGACGAGGAACGGCGTCACCGCTGCGGCGTGGGGCGGACGGCGGGGAGCACCCCGACATCCTCCCGCGCCGCGTCCGGGCGCCGGTACGGGGTCAGCGGTGGACCGAGGACATGTCCGGATAGCGGTTGCCGGCGGCCGCGCCCACGGGAGCGGCCTCGTCGATCCGCCGCAGGTCGTCGTCGCCCAGCTCGAGCTCGGCGGCCGCGGCGTTCTCCTCCAGGTAGGAGACGCGCTTGGTGCCCGGGATCGGCACCACCGCCGGCCTCCCCGCCCGGCCGCTCTGCGCCATCACCCACGCCAGCGCGAGCTGCGAGGCGGTCACGCCCTTCTCGTCCGCGATCTCGCGCACCCGGTCGACCAGGGCCAGGTTCTGCGCGAACGCCTCGCCCTGGAACCGCGGGTTGCGCCGCCGGAAGTCGTCGGGGGCGAGGTCGTCGACGCTGCGGATCTGCCCGGACAGGAAGCCGCGACCGATCGGGGAGTAGGCGACGAAGCCGATGCCGAGCTCGGCGCAGGTCGCCAGCACGCCGTCGTCCTCGGGGTCGCGGGTCCAGAGCGAGTACTCCGTCTGGACGGCGGTCACCGGCTGCACGGCGTGCGCCCGGCGGATGGTGTCCGGAGCGGCCTCCGAGATCCCGGCGTGCCGGATCTTGCCGGCCTCCACCAGCTCGCGCAGCGCTCCCCAGGTCTCCTCGATCGGCACCGACGTGTCGACGCGGTGCTGGTAGTAGAGGTCGATGACGTCGACGCCGAGCCGCTGCAGCGAGGCGTCGCAGGCCGCGTGCACGTACTCGGGGCGGCCATTGATGCCGAGGAAGCCGCCGTCCTCGCTGCGCTCGTTGCCGAACTTGGTGGCCAGCACGACCTCGTCGCGGCGGCCGGCGATCGCCTGGCCGACCAGACGCTCGTTGGTGAACGGGCCGTACATGTCGGCGGTGTCGAGGAAGGTGACGCCGAGGTCCAGGGCGCGGGAGATCGTGCGCTCCGCCTCGGCCTGGTCGGCGGTGCCGTAGAACTCGCTCATCCCCATGCAGCCCAGGCCCTGGGCCGGGACGGAGAGGGAGCCGAGTGCGCGTGTCTGCATGCGCCGCTCCTGCCCCGCCGGGACCCCGCCGAACCGGAACCGGAACCGGTGTGGCAGGTTAGGGTCCACTTAGTTAGGGCATCCTGTCCTGAGTTCGAAGGAGCACCATGCGCGCAGTCCGGCCGCTCACGGCCGTCGCCCTCCCCCTGGCCGCCGTCCTGGCGCTGTCCGCCTGCGGTGAGGACACCGCCACCGAGACCGCTGCCGCGGGCGAGGACGCGGGCACCGTCTCCTTCACCTGGGACCGGAACCTCAACGCGGGTGACGAGGACGCCGACCCGGAGCTCGAGGAGACCACGGTCGAGGTCCCGAAGAACCCCGAGAACATCGTCGTCTTCGACATGGCGAGCCTGGACACCATCGGCGCCCTGGGCGGCGAGGTCTCCGGCGCTCCGCTGGACTCGGTCCCCGACTACCTCGAGAAGTACCTGGCCGACGACGCGTACAACGTGGGCACGCTCTTCGAGGCCGACGTCATCGGCGTCGAGGCCGAGCAGCCCGACCTCATCGTCATCGGCGGCCGCTCGTCGGCGCTCTACGACGAGTTGAGCGAGATCGCACCGACCGTCGACCTGAGCCTGCGCGGCTCCTACCTGGAGAACCTCGAGCGAAACGCCACCTTCCTGGGCGAGGTGCTCGGTGCCGAGGCCGAGGCCGAGGCCGCGATCGCGGAGGTCACCGAGGGCATCGAGGAGGCGCGCGCCGTCACCGCCGACGCGGGCACCGGCCTGGGCCTCATGGTCTCCGGCGGCGAGCTCAGCGCCATGGCGCCGGCCGGTGAGAGCAGCGACGCACGCGGCGCCCGCGGCGGGCTGATCTACGACGCCTTCGGCGTGCAGCCGGTCGTCGACGACATCAAGGCCGCCACCCACGGCGAGCCGGTCTCCTTCGAGTTCCTGCTCCAGACGAACCCCGACTACCTGTGGGTCGTCGACCGTGACGCGGCCACCGGCGAGGAGGGCGCGCAGGCCGCGGAGGCCGTCCTGGACAACGAGATCGTGAAGCAGACCAAGGCTGCCCAGGACGACCAGATCGTGTACCTGGACCCGGTCGCCTGGTACGTCGTCTTCGGCGGCATCGACACCACGAAGATCATGATCGACGACGTCCTGCAGATCGCCGGCTGACCGTGCCGGCATCGACGACGGGCGCGCACTGACCCCGTGACCGCGCTCGACCGTCCCCTGACGAGCACCCTCCCCCGCCTGCGGCCCCGCCGTTCGTGGGTGGGGGTGCTCGTCGGCGTGCTGCTCGTCGTCCTCGCGGTCACGAGCCTGTTCGTCGGCGTCTCCGACGTGACGCCGGCGTCGGTGCTGCGCGGCGACGCGGAGAGCGACGCCGCCTTCCTGCTCGTCGCCAGCCGGATCCCCCGCACGCTCGCGGTGCTGCTCGTCGGCGCCTCGCTCGGCATCGCCGGGCTGATCATGCAGATGCTGGTGCGCAACAAGTTCGTCGAGCCGGGCACGACCGGCGTCAGCGAGTTCGCGACGCTCGGCATGCTCGTCACGATCGTCTTCTTCCCCGGGATGGCCGTCGTCGGGAAGATGGGCGTCGCCGCGGCCTTCGGGCTCTTCGGCACCTGGGTGTTCCTGCGCGTCGTGCGCTTCGTGCCCGTGCGTCAGCTCGTGCTGGTACCGCTGGTCGGCATCATGCTCGGTGGCGTCGTCGGCGCCGTGACCACGTTCTTCGCCTACCGCCTGGACCTGCTGCAGTCCCTCGGCCAGTGGTCGCAGGGCAGCTTCGCCACGATCGTGCAGGGCCGCTACGAGTTCCTCTGGATCGCCGGCGCGATGGTCGTCGTCGCCTGGATCGCCGCCGACCGGTTCAGCGTCATCGGTCTGGGCGAGGAGTTCGCGACCAACCTGGGACTGGACTACCGCAAGGTCGTCGCCGCGGGCATGGTCATCATCGCGGTGATCACCGCGGCCGTCCTCGTCACCGCGGGGATGATCCCGTTCCTCGGCCTGGTGGTGCCCAACGTCGTCAGCCTGATCATCGGCGACAACGTGCGCCGCGCGATCCCGTGGGTCGCCGGGATCGGCGCCGTCCTCGTCCTCGCCTGCGACATCGTCGCGCGGGTCGTCCGCATGCCCTACGAGATCCCGCTGTCGGTGATCGTGGGCATCGTCGGCGCCGCGCTGTTCCTCTGGCTGCTGCTGCGGAGGGGGAGCCGTGCTCACTGACCCGACCGTCGCCCCGACGTCCACCGCACCGAGCGCCCGCGTCCGGCTCGCCGCCGCCTGGGCGCAGCCGTGGGTCCGCCTCGCCGTCCTCGGCGCCGTCGTCCTGGCGCTGGTCGCCGTCTACCTGTTCGGCCAGGTGCCCGGCTCGCTCTCCTTCGCGCTGGAGTACCGCAGCCGGACGGTGGCCGCGATGCTCGTCGTCTCGACGGCCGTCGGCGTCTCCACCGTCGTGTTCCACACGATCACGCAGAACCGCATCCTGACGCCCTCGATCATGGGGTTCGACGCGTTCTACGTGCTGATCTCCACGGTCATCGTCTTCGTCTCCGGGTCGGCCGCGTTCCTCGCGTTCGACCAGCTCACGCTGTGGATCACGCAGATCGTCGTCATGGTGGCGTTCAGCGTGCTGCTGTTCACCTGGTTGTTCGGGGGCAAGCGGCGCTCGATCCACCTCATGCTGCTCGTCGGCATCGTGCTGGGCACGTTCTTCCGCGCCTTCACCGAGTGGATGCAGCGGATGCTCGACCCGCTGGACTTCCAGGTGCTCTCCGACGCGATGTTCGCCTCGCTCACCCGGCCGGACGAGACGCTGCTGACCCTCACCGCCGTGCTCGTCGTCCTCGCCTGCGCAGCCCTCGTGCCGCTGCGGCGCACGCTCGACGTCCTCACCCTCGGGGAGCCGGCCGCCGTGGGGCTCGGCGTCGACCACCGCCGGGTCGTGCTGGTGCTGTTCGGCAGCGTCTCGGTGATGATCGCCGCGTCCACGGCGCTGGTGGGGCCGATCCTGTTCTTCGGCCTGATCGTGGCGAACCTGGCGTACTCGTACGCCGGCTCCTTCCGGCACGTCTGGACGCTGCCCACCGCGGTGCTGCTCGGAATGGTCTGCCTGCTCGGCGGGCAGCTCGTCCTGGAACGGGTCCTCGGCTACGGCGGCACCCTCTCCACGGTCATCGACTTCGCCGGTGGGCTGTTCTTCCTCTACCTGGTCCTGCGGAAGGGGGCGCGATGATCGCGCTCGAGAACGTCACCAAGCGCTACGGGAGCTCGACGGTCGTCGACGACGTCTCGATCGCCTTCGGCGCGGAGGGGGTGACGGCGCTCATCGGCCCCAACGGCGCCGGGAAGTCGACGCTGTTCGGCCTGGTCGGCCGCCTGCTGAAGCCCGACGCCGGGCGGGTCTCCGTCGACGGCCAGGACGTGGCGACGGCGCCGTCGGCAGCGCTGGCCACCACGCTGGCGGTGCTACGGCAGGACAACTCCGTGGCCGCCCGGCTGACCGTGCACGACCTGGTCGAGTTCGGCCGCTTCCCGCACTCGCGGGGCCGGCTCACCGTGGCCGACCGCGAGCACATCGAGCGGGCCATCGACTACCTGGACCTCCAGGACTACCGGAACCGTTTCCTGGACGAGCTCTCCGGCGGCCAGCGGCAGCGGGCGTTCATCGCGATGGTGCTGGCGCAGGACACGAAGTACGTGCTGCTCGACGAGCCGCTGAACAACCTCGACCTGCGGCACATGACCGAGATCATGCGGCTGATCCGCCGCATGGCCGACGAGCTCGGCAAGCGGATCGTCATCGTGCTGCACGACATCAACGTCGCGGCCACGTACGCCGACCGGATCGTGGCGATGCGCGACGGCGGAGTGGTCGCCGACGCCCCGGCGCGGGAGATCATGCGGCCCGAGGTGCTGGGTGCCGTCTACGACACCCCCGTCGACGTCCGCGAGATCGACGGGAAGCCGGTCGCCCTCTACTACGGCTGAGGCGTGACCCTCCCGGTGACCCCTCGTTGGAGCAGGGCACACACCGTCGTGTCCCGCCCTGGAGGGCCCATGCGCCGCTCGTCCCGCCGCCTCCCCCGCCGAGTGCTCGGTGCCGTCAGCGGAGCGGTCGTCGTCGCCGCCCTGGCCGCCGCTCCCGCCTCCGCCGCGCCGTCCGGTCCGGTCGCGCCCGTCCAGGACTTCCTGGCCGCGCAGCTCGGGGGCCTCACCGGCAGCACGTCGGTGCTCGTGCACGGCGTCGACGCCGCTGCGGCGCGCGCCGCCGTCGCGGCGACCGGGATGCGCACCGTCACCGAGTTCGAGCGGATCGGCGTCGTCGTCGCTACCGGCACCGCCGGGCAGATCGAGTCCGCGCGCACGCAGCCGGGGGTGACCTACCTCGAGGGCAACGCCCCCATCGAGTTCGCGCAGGAGACGTCCAACGTCGCCACCCGGGGGGCAGAGGCCGTGGCCACGCTGACCGGCGCGAACGGCGAGCGCCTGGACGGCAGCGGCGTCTCGGTGGCGGTCATCGACTCGGGGGTCGACCCGAACCACCCCTACCTCCGCGACGCCGACGGCCGCAGCGCCGTCGTCGCCAACCTCAAGAGCCTGTGCCTCGTGGAGGCGACGCCGACGCCGGACTGCGTCGTCCCGGTGCCGACGGTGGTCGACACCGACACGCTCTCCCTGGGTGGGCACGGCACGCACGTCAGCGGCATCGTGGCCGGCCGGCCGACGACGCTGTCGGACGGCGGGCGGCTGCAGGGCGCGGCGCCCGGCGCGAGCCTGGTGTCGATCTCGACCGGCGCGGTGCTGCTGATCGTCGGCGCCGACTCGGCGCTGAACTGGGTGCTGGAGAACCACGAGGCGCCGTGCGGCGCGGGCGTCTCCCCCGCCGTCTGCCCGCCGATCAAGGTGACGAACAACAGCTACGGCCCCACCGGCGGCGGTGCGTTCGACCCGAACTCCGCGACCGTCAAGCTGCAGCGCGCGCTGGCCGCCGAGGGCGTGGTCACGGTCTGGGCCGCGGGCAACGACGGCGGCGACGGCTCCGCCTCGGTCACCAACCCGCCCGGCCAGGACCCGACCGGGGGGATCCTCTCGGTCGCGTCCTACTCCGACCAGGAGACCGGCACCCGGGACGGCGTCGTCAGCGAGTTCTCCTCCCGGGGCGCGTCCGCCGACTCCTCGACCTGGCCGGACCTCTCCGCCCCGGGCGACACGATCACCTCGGCCTGCCGCCCGTACCTGCCGATCTGCGCCACCGGGCTGGACTTCCGCAACGGTCCCGGCCTGCTCGACCTCGGCACCTTCACCACGATCAGCGGGACGTCGATGGCCGCCCCGCACGTGGCCGGCATCGTGGCCCAGCTGTTCCAGGCCGACCCGGCCGCCACGCCCGCGGAGATCGAGGCTGCCCTGGTCGGCACCGCGCACCGGTTTCCCGACGGCGCGCCCTACGCCACGGTCGGTGGACGGACGACCTCGTTCGACAAGGGCGCCGGCCTGGTCGACGTCGTCGCTGCGGTCGCCCGCCTGACCGGGGGCTGACCCGCTCAGGGCAGAAACGGCCATTTCCGCCCTCGGGTGGTTCCACGTGGAACCGTGTTACGAGTGTGTGTGATCTTGCTCCCCGGAGGGCGTGAACCGCGGGCAGCGGGTTAGATCGTTGGGCATGTGCGGCCTGTGCGGCGAGATCACGTTCGACGGTTCGACGGCGGACACCACGGCCGTCGCCCGCATGGTGGAGGCCCTGGTCCCCCGGGGCCCGGACGGCCAGGGCTCGTGGAGCAACGGCCGGGTCGCCTTCGGCCACCGCCGGCTCTCGGTCATCGACCTGTCCACCTGCGGCTCCCAGCCGATGGTCGACAACGAGCTCGGGCTGACCGCCGTCTTCAACGGCTGCATCTACGACTACCGCGAGCTGCGCGCCGAGCTCGAGGGCCACGGCTACCGGTTCTTCTCGCACAGCGACACCGAGGTGATCCTCAAGGGCTACCACCACTGGGGTCCCGACGTCGTCTCGCACCTGCACGGGATGTTCGCGTTCGTCATCCACGAGCGGGACACCGGCCGGGTGGTCCTGGCCCGGGACAGGCTGGGCATCAAGCCGCTCTACCTGGCCGAAACGCCCGGCAAGCGGCTGCGGTTCGCCTCGACGCTCCCCGCGCTGCTCAAGGCCGGCGACGTCGACACCTCGATCGACCCGGTCGCGCTGCACCACTACCTGTCCTGGCACGCCGTCGTCCCGGCGCCGCGCACGATCCTCAACGGCGTCCGCAAGCTGCCGCCGGCCACGCTGCGGATCGTCGAGGCCGACGGCACGAGCACCGAGCGCCGCTACTGGAACGCCACCTACGAGCGCCGGGCCGAGCACGCGAACTGGACGGCGCGCGACTGGGAGGACGCGATCGAGGAGGCGCTGCGGGTCGCCGTCCGCCGGCGGCTGGTCTCCGACATCCCCGTGGGCGTGCTGCTCTCCGGCGGCCTGGACTCCAGCCTGATCGTCGGGCTCCTGGCGCAGGAGGGGCAGACCGGCCTGGCGACCTACTCCATCGGCTTCGAGTCCGTCGGCGGGCACGAGGGCGACGAGTTCGCCTACTCCGACGTCATCGCCGAGCACTTCGGCACCGATCACCACCGCATCCGGGTCGGGTCCGACGAGCTCGCCGGCGCGCTGGGGCACTCGATCGGGGCGATGGCCGAGCCGATGGTCAGCCACGACGTCGTCGCCTTCGACCTGCTCAGCGAGCGGGTGTCCGAGACGATCAAGGTCGTGCAGTCGGGGCAGGGCGCCGACGAGGTGTTCGCCGGCTACCACTGGTACCCGCCGCTGGCCGGGGTCGGCCGCGAGGAGGCGGTGCGGACCTACGCGAAGGCGTTCTTCGACCGTGACCACGGGCAGCTGCGCGGCGTCGTCTCCGACCGGTACGCCCTGGCCGAGGACCCGAGCCTCGCCTTCGTCCGTGCGCACATGGCGGCCGCCGGCGCGGAGACCGCCGTCGACGCCGCGTTGCGCCTGGACAGCGAGATCATGCTGGTCGACGACCCGGTCAAGCGCGTGGACAACATGTCCATGGCCTGGGGCCTGGAGGCCCGCGTGCCCTTCCTGGACCACGACCTGGTGGAGCTCGCGGCGATGTGCCCGCCGGAGCTGAAGCTGGCCGACGGCGGCAAGGGCGTGCTCAAGGCGATCGGCCGGCGGATCATCCCGCCGGAGGTCATCGACCGGCCCAAGGGCTACTTCCCGGTGCCGTCGATCACCCACCTCGAGGGCAAGGTCCTGGGCCTGGTCCGCGACGCGCTGGCCGGCGACGCCGCCCGTGACCGCGGGCTGTTCCGCCCCGAGTACGTGCGCGAACTGCTCGACGACCCGAACGGCGAGCTCACTCCCCTGCGCGGCAACAAGCTCTGGCAGCTGGGCCTGCTCGAGCTCTGGCTGCAGACCCACGTGGCCTGAGCTGCGTCATGACGCGGATCGCCGGTCACCGGCGCAGGGCACCGGTCACGACCCCGCCCATGACCGACCGGTCGTGGCAGGAGCCCTCCGCGCACCAGCGGCAGGGCATGCGCGACGACGTCGTCCTCGACATGGGCTGGGGCCGGCTGGTCATGGGCCAGACCTTCGCCGACCTCCACGGCATCGTCGATGCGCTGCGCGCGGAGGAGAGCGGCGAGCGCGACATCTGCATCTACCCACGGGATCCGCACGTGCTCGTCGGCCTCGCCCCCGACGAGCTGTTCATCGACCCGAGCTACACCTACCGGCTGGACCTCCACCGCTACCGGCCGCGCCCGGAGCTGATCCGCGACGTCTTCGTCCGCACCGCGACCTCGCGCGCGGACATGGAGGCGATCAACGGGATCTACGCGCTCAACGGGATGGTGCTCGGCGAGGCCGACGTGATGTGGGCCAACCACCGCACCCGCTGCTTCACCTACCTGGTCGCGGAGGACTCGCGGACCGGCCGGGTCGTCGGGACGGTCACCGGCGTCGACCACACCCTGGCCTTCGACGACCCCGAGGGCGGCACCAGCCTCTGGTGCCTGGCTGTGCACAACCAGGACGCCCCGCCCGGCACCGGCGAGGCACTGGTCCGGGTGCTCGCCGAGCGCTACGTCGGCCGTGGCCGCGCCTACCTCGACCTCTCGGTCATGCACGACAACTCCGGCGCCATCCGGCTGTACCGGAAGCTCGGTTTCGGCCGGGTCTCGGCCGTCTGCGTCAAGCGGAAGAACCCGATCAACTCGGCGCTGTTCGCCGCCCGACCGGCCGGCCTGGAGGCCCTCAACCCGTACGCGTCGATCATCGCCGAGGAGGCGCTGCGCCGGGGGATCCGCGTGGAGGTCACCGACGCCGAGTGGGGCGAGCTGCGGCTCTCGGTCGGCGGCCGGACCGTGGTCACCCGGGAGTCGCTGTCGGAGTTCACCACCGCGGTGGCGATGAGCCGCTGCGACGACAAACGGGTGACCAGGCGGATCATGGAGCGCGCGGGGGTCCGCGTGGCCCGCGGGGTGCTGGCCGGCGAGGGCGAGCTCGACGACGCGCTCGCCCTGATGGCCGAGGTCGGCGCGGTGGTGGTCAAGCCCGCCCGCGGGGAGCAGGGGCGCGGCATCACCGTCGGCGTGCGCGACGGGGCCGGCCTGCAGCGCGCCGTCGACCTGGCGCTGCAGTTCTGCCCCGACGTCCTGGTGGAGGAGCTCGTGCCCGGCCAGGACCTGCGGGTGCTGGTCATCGACCGCGAGGTCGTCGCGGCCGCCGTCCGTCGTCCCGCCGAGATCATCGGGGACGGCCGGAGCACGGTCACCGAGCTGATCCGGTCCACCAGCCGGCGCCGCGAGCGCGCCACCGGCGGTGAGTCACGGATCCCGCTGGACGCCACGACCACCGAGGTGGTCGCCGACGCCGGTCACGGGATGGACGACGTCCCCCCGAACGGCGAGCGCATCCAGGTGCGGCGGACGGCGAACCTCCACACCGGCGGCACGATCGAGGACGTCACCGCCGAGCTGCACCCCGAGGTCGCCGCGGCCGCCGTCCGGGCCGCCGCGGCGCTGGACATCCCGGTCACCGGGATCGATCTGCTCGTGCCCGACGTGGCCGGGCGGGAGTACGTCTTCATCGAGGCCAACGAGCGGCCGGGGCTCGCCAACCACGAGCCCCAGCCCACCGTCGAGCGCTTCGTCGACCTGCTCTTCCCCGAGACCCGGAAGCGCTGACCGGACTTTCTGCACCGAAAGTCCCGGACTTTCGGTGCAGAAAGTCCGCTAGAGGCCGAGCTCGGCGCGGATCTCGTCGCTGTGCTGCCCGGCGCGCGGCACGGAACCGACCGCACCCGGCGTGACGGAGAACCGGGGGGCGGGTGCGGGCTGCACCGTGCCGTCGACCTCCACGAACACCCCGCGCTCGCGGTTGTGCTCGTCCTCGGTCGCCTCGAGCAGCGACCAGACCGGCGCGACGCAGGCGTCGGTGCCGGCGAAGACCTGCCACCACTCGTCGCGCGTGCGGCCGGCGAACAGCTCGGTGAAGCGCTCCCGCAGGGCCGGCCACTCCTCGGGCTCGTAGCGGTCGGGGAAGGTCTCGTCCCCGGCGACGCCGAGGCCTTGCAGCAGGGCGGCGTAGAACTGCGGCTCGAGCGCGCCCACCGCGAGGAACTGCCCGTCGGAGCAGCGGTAGACGTCGTAGAACGGCGCCCCGGTGTCCAGCAGGTTCTCGCCGCGCTTGTCCTGCCAGGCGCCGGTCGAGAGCATCCCGTGGATCATCGTGGTGAGGACGGCGGTGCCGTCGACGATCGCGGCGTCGACGACCTGGCCCTTCCCGGTGGTCCGGGCGTGCAGCAGCGCGGCCAGGGCGCCGAGCGCGAGGAACACTCCCCCGCCGCCGAAGTCGCCGAGCAGGTTGATCGGCGGCGCCGGCCGCTCGTCCGGGCGGCCGCTGGCGCCGAGCGCACCGGTCAGGGCGATGTAGCCGATGTCGTGCCCGGCGCTGTGCGACAGCGGGCCGGTCTGGCCCCAGCCGGTCATCCGGCCGTAGACCAGCGCGGGGTTCTCCCCGAGCAGCGCGTCGGGCCCCAGGCCCAGGCGCTCCATGACGCCGGGACGGAAGCCCTCGAGCAGCACGTCGGCGCGCCGCACCAGCGCGCGCACGACCTCGACGTCGGCCGGGTCCTTGAGGTCCAGGGCGATGGAGCGCTTGCCGCGGTCCAGCAGTGAGGTCGCGCCGAGGCCCCCGCCGCCCCCGCGCCGGTCGATGCGGACGACGTCGGCGCCCAGGTCGGCGAGCAGCATGCCGCAGAACGGCCCCGGCCCCAGCCCGGCGAACTCGACCACACGCACTCCCGAGAGCGGGCCCACGGTTTCTCCTCTGCTGCCCGGGGCCACGCCGTCGTGCGCCCTCGTCGGTGGCATGCTGCCCGATGACCGGGCCGGCGGACAGGGGGACTCTCGGTGATCGGCTACCTCGCCGCCGCCCTCGGGGGCGCGCTGGGCGCCCTGGGGCGCTGGGGGATCGCCGAGGCGCTCCCCCGCGACGCCGACGGCTGGCCCTGGGCGACGCTGCTGGTCAACCTCGTCGGCTGCCTCGTCCTCGGGCTGCTGATCGGCGCGCTGTTCGCCCGCTCCCCCGACTCCCCGTGGCTGCGGCCCTTCCTCGGCACCGGCGTCCTCGGCGGCTTCACCACCTTCTCCGCCTTCGCCGTCGAGACCGTGCAGCTCACCGACGCGGGCCGCCCCGGGCTCGCGGCCGCGTACGTGGCCGTGTCCGTGGCCGGTGGCGTCGCCGCGTCGGCGCTGGGCATCCTGGCCGGCCGGTCCCGCACGCGGCAGGCGACCGCATGACGCCGCTGCTGGTCGTCGTGGGCGCCCTGGCCGGCGCGCCCCTCCGGCTGCTCGCCGAACGGGTCGCCGCGGCCCGGCGGGGCCCGGGCTCGGTCGCCGGCACGGCCGCGGTGAACGTCGCCGGCAGCGCCGTCCTCGGGTTCCTGCTGGGGCTGACCGGGGTCCCCGCCTGGCTCCTGGCGCTGGTCGGCACCGGCTTCTGCGGCACCCTCACCACCTTCTCCACGCTCGGCGCGGACGTCGTCCGGCTCGGCGAGCAGCGGCGCCCGGGTGTCGTGGCGGCCTACCTGGGCGGGACGCTGGTGCTGGGGATCGCCGCGGCCGCCGCCGCCTACGGGGCCGCCGGCCTGCTCTGACCGCCCGGTGTCGGTAGGGTTGCCCTCGGTATGACCGATCCCACGGATGAGCAGGTCGGGGCCGAGAGCCCCGTCGTCGTCGTTGCCAACCGCCTCCCCGTCGACCAGGTCACCGACCCCGACGGCAGCACGCGTTGGCAGCGCAGCCCGGGTGGCCTGGTCACCGCGCTGGAGCCCTTCGTGGCCGGCCGCGGTGGGGCCTGGGTCGGCTGGTCCGGCGCAGCGGGTGAGGCGCCGGAGCCGTTCGAGTCCGGCGGCATGTCGCTGGTCCCGATCCCGCTCTCCGAGGACGAGGTCGACCGCTACTACGAGGGCATGTCCAACGCCTCGCTGTGGCCGCTGTACCACGACGTCGTCGAGAAGCCGGAGTACCACCGCAACTGGTGGGACACCTACGTCCAGATCAACAAGCGCTTCGCCGAGCGGACGGCGGAGATCGCCGCGGAGAACGCGATCGTCTGGGTGCACGACTACCAGCTGCAGCTCGTCCCGGCGATGCTCCGCCAGCAGCGGCCGGACCTCACCATCGGCTTCTTCCTGCACATCCCGTTCCCGCCCTACGAGTTGTTCACCCAGCTGCCCTGGCGCTCGGCGATCGTGGAGGGACTCCTGGGCGCGGACCTCGTCGGCTTCCAGCGTCCTGCGGCGGCGGCCAACTTCGTCCAGCTCGCCAAGCGGCTGCACGACCTGCCCGCCCGCGGGCAGGTGGTCGAGTACGACGGCCGCACGGTGGCGGCCAGGGCCTTCCCGATCTCCATCGACGTCACGGCCTTCGACGGGCTGGCCCGCTCCCCCGAGGTGCTCGCCCGGGCGAAGGAGATCCGCGAGGAGCTCGGCAACCCCTCCAAGATCATCCTGGGCGTGGACCGGCTCGACTACACCAAGGGCATCAGCCTGCGGCTGAACGCCTTCGAGGAGCTGCTCGAGGACGGCGCGGTCGAGGCACCGGACACCGTGCTGGTGCAGGTGGCCACGCCCAGCCGCGAGCGCGTGGAGCACTACGTGCACATGCGCGAGACGATCGAGCAGCAGGTCGGCCACATCAACGGCGTCTTCGGTTCGATCGCCGGCCCCGCGGTGCACTACTTCAACCAGTCGATGCCGCGCGAGGAGCTGGCAGCCCTCTACCGCGCAGCCGACGTCATGCTGGTGACGCCGTACCGCGACGGGATGAACCTGGTGGCCAAGGAGTACGTGGCTGCCCGCGGCGACCTCGGCGGTGCCCTGGTGCTGTCGGAGTTCGCCGGAGCGGCGGCCGAGCTCAAGCAGGCGTTCCTGGTGAACCCGCACGACATCGCCGGCGTCAAGAGCCAGCTGCTCCGGGCGCTGCGGATGGACGCGGCCGAGGGCGCCAAGCGGATGCGCGCCATGCGCCGTCACCTGGCCAAGAACGACCTGGACCACTGGGCGACGTCCTTCTTCCGCGCGCTGCACGACCAGGCGTCGGGGCAGCCCACCGGCCGCGTGGCAGGCAGGGAGTCCACGCCCCTGTCCAACGGCCGCGGCGGAGCCCAGGGATGAGTGCGCTCCCCGGCGACCTCACCGCGGCGTTGCAGGCGTTCACCGCCCGGCGGCCGCTGCTGGTCGCCAGCGACTACGACGGCGTGCTGTCCCCGCTGGCGGACGTGCCGTCCGAGGCCGGCCCGGAGCCCGGCGCCGCCGAGGTGCTGCTGCGGCTCGCCGCCGTCCCCGGCGTGACCGTCGCGCTGGTGAGCGGGCGCGGCGCAGCCGACCTCCGGGCGACGAGCGGGTTCACCGGGCAGCTGCGCTGGATCGGGAGCCACGGCGCGGAGTTCGACGGCCCGCTGACCGACGAACTCGCCGGGCGGCGGGACGCGCTGGCCGCCCGGCTGGAGCCGCTGGTGGCGGGGACCCCCGGCGCGCGGCTGGAGGTCAAGCCGGCCAGCGTGGCGGTGCACGTGCGGCAGGTGCCCGACCGGTCCGCCGCCGTCGCGCTGCTCGAGGCGGCCGGGGCGCAGGCCGATTCGTCACTGACGAAGAAGCCGGGCAAGGACGTGCTCGAGCTCGCGGTCACCGACGCCGACAAGGGGTCGGCGGTCCGGCGGCTGGCCGACGAGCTCGGGGCGCGCGGCGTCCTCTTCCTCGGGGACGACCTCACCGACGAGGACGCGTTCCGCGCGCTCGGGGCGGAGGACGTCACGGTGAAGGTCGGTGAGGGGGAGACGGCAGCCCGGCACCGGGTGGCCGACCCCGCCGCCGTCGTGGCGCTGCTGGGCTCCCTGGCCGACCTGCTCGGCTGAGCTGCCCACCGCACCACCGGAGCGTGTCGCTCACGTCGTCCTCGTGACTTTGGTCCCGAGCGACCACCGAGCGGCGCCCGGTGTCGACAATTCCGTCGCTCTCCCGACCGCGAACTGGCCATTCCCCACGCCCGGCCGGAATGGCGGGAGGTCGTTCCGAGCCGGGAATCGACAAGTCGTCGACGGGCGCACGACGACCCCACCTACACATCACGTTTGCCGAAAGAGCGTCCGAACGGCGGAGTTCACGTCGGTGGAGTCAGCACACTTCCGTCGTCCCCCCATTCGGCACATGCGTCACATTCCCCTGGACGGTCCGCGTGAATCCCACTCCCTCGTTGCGAGTTCCTGGACGGCGAGCCGGCTGGTTCGCAGATCGTCCGCTGGCCGTGAAGTTCGGGCTGCTGGTCGGCGTCATCGTGCTGGCCTTCGCCGGCGTGCTCGGCGCCGTCCTCGTCGGCAATTCCACCGTGCGCGAGGCCAACACCGACCTCGCCCACCTCAACAAGGCCGAGGAGCTCGTCCTGCAGCTGGACACCCGGGCCAGTGAGCTCAAGGTGGACGGCTTCAAGGCCGCCGTCCGGCCCGACCCGTCCGCGCAGCTCGCGGAGCTGGCCGACGACATCGCCACCCCCGAGGGGCTGCTCGCCGAGCTCGCGGTGATCCCGCTGACCGGGGACAGCGCCACGGCGGTCGCCGGCCTCGCCGAGAGCTACGGCGCCTACACCGACGCCATCACCGTGTTCGTCGACGGGGCCATCGCCGACCAGGCGGCTGCGCGGGTGGCCTGGGAGGACATCCAGACCGCCAACGACCTGACCGACAGCGCCGTCGGCACCGCGAAGGACGCGCTGGCCGCCCAGAGCGGGGCCGCCCAGGTCCGGCTGGACGACGCGATCGCCCGCGCGCAGCTCACCGTCCTCGGGGTCGCCGGGATCGCGCTCGCGATCGTGCTGGGGCTCAGCTGGATGACGATGCGGTCGGTGACCGGGCCGGTGCAGGCGGTCAAGCGGTCGCTGCAGGCCCTCGCCGACGGCGACCTCACCGTCGCGACGGGCGTGACCTCGCGCGACGAGGTCGGCCAGATGGCGGCCTCGCTGGACGCGGCCCAGCAGTCGCTGCGCGCCGTCCTCTCCGGGGTGGCCGGCTCGGCGCAGGCGGTCGCCGCCTCCTCCGAGGAGCTGTCCGCCTCCTCCGCGCAGATCTCCGCGTCGGCGGAGGAGACCTCCACCCAGTCCTCGGTGGTGTCCGCGGCCGCCGAGGAGGTCTCCCGCAGCGTGGAGACCGTCGCCGCCGGCGCGGAGCAGATGGGCGCCTCGATCCGGGAGATCGCCTCGAACGCGGCGGAGGCCAGCCAGGTCGCCGCCCGAGCCGTCACCGCTGCGGAGCACACCACGGCCACGGTGGCCAAGCTGGGCGAGTCCTCGGCCGAGATCGGCAACGTGGTGAAGGTGATCACGAGCATCGCCGAGCAGACGAACCTGCTGGCGCTGAACGCGACCATCGAGGCCGCGCGGGCCGGTGAGGCGGGCAAGGGCTTCGCGGTCGTCGCGAACGAGGTGAAGGAGCTGGCCCAGGAGACGGCG
>FNAW01000003.1 GCA_900102115.1 Blastococcus fimeti | reverse complement strand
GCGGCCTGGGCGGCGCTGGCCGACGGGGAACTGGACCGGCCCCGGGCGTTCGGCCTGGCCGCCGAGCTGGCCGATGCGGCCCGGGAGCTGGAGCCGGCGGTGCTCCGGCAGATCGAGGCGGCGGTGCTGCCCCGGGCGGCGGGGGTGTCGGTGTCCCGGCTGCGGTCGCTGGCCCGCGCCGAGCTGCAACGCCTGGACGCCACCGCCGCCGACCGGCGGCGGCAGCAGGCCCAGAAGTCCGCCGACGTGACCGTCACCCCGATGCGGGACGGCATGGCCGAGCTGCGCATCTTCCTGCCGCAACCGATGGCCGCCGCCCTGCACGCCACCATCGACGGCTACGCGCGGATGGCCAAGGCCGACGGCGACCCGCGGCCGATCGGGCAGCTGCGCGTCGGCGTGCTCAGGGACCTGGTGCTGCGCCCGTGGGACGAGTCGCGGCCGCCGGTGACCGCGCACCTCACCGTGCTCGCCGACCTCGGCGCCCTGCGGGCGTCCTGCGGCCCCGCGGAGGTCGACGGACAGCCGATCACCACCGCCCACCTCCGCGAACTGCTCGAACAACTCGACGCGCTGTGCCCCGGCGGGCTGCAGGCCCCCGCCGGCGGCACCCTGCACCTCGCCCTCACCGACCCGGCCAGCGGCGCCCTGCGCGCCGTGGTGTCCCGCGCCGAACTCGAACGCCTCGCCCGCCGCGGCTGCCCCCACCACCCCCAAGGCACCTGCGACTGCCCGATCCTCGACCGGCCGGCCGACGTCGACCGGTACCGGCCCAGCCCCGCCCAGCGCCGCTTCACCCGCGCCCGCGACCGCACCTGCCGCCACCCCGGCTGCCGCAACACCGTCGCCCGCACCGATCTGGACCACGTCCTCCCGCACGCCGAGGGCGGCGCCACCAGCTGCTCCAACCTCTGCTGCCTGTGCCGCCGGCACCACCGGCTCAAGACCCACGCCCCCGGCTGGCGGTTCACCATGACCCCCGACGGCGCCCTCACCGTCACCACCCCCAGCGGCGTCACCCGCAGCACCCGACCACCGGGTTCCCGCATCCCCGACCAGTCGGACGACGACCCGCCACCCTTCTGAGGTCGACCGGCAGCCGGTCATGATCACGGCATGCGATACGTCGACCTGAGCCACGTCGTCCGTTCCGGGATGGTCACCTATCCCGGACTCCCCGTCCCCGAGATCGGGCTGCACCTTGCGTTCGACGACTCGCACGGTGCCTACGCGGCCGGCACGGAGTTCCAGATCGGCCGGATCGCGATGGTCGGCAACACCGGCACGTACCTGGACACGCCGGCACACCGGTACCGGGACGGGCACGACCTCGCCGCCCTGCCGCTGGAGCGCTGCGCCGGGCTGCCGGCGGTCGTGGTGCGCGCAGCCGGGCGCGGGCACGCCCTCGACGCCGCCGCGTTCGACGGCCTGGACGTCGCCGGACGCGCGGTGCTGGTGCACACCGGGTGGGACGAGCACTGGGGCACCGAGCGGTACCTGGACCCCGACCACCCGCACCTCACCGAGGACGCCTGCCGCGCCCTGGTCGACGGCGGCGCGACGCTCGTGGGCATCGACTCGGTCAACATCGACGACACCCTCGGCGGCGCCCGCCCGGCGCACACCGTGCTGCTGGGTGCCGGCATCCCGGTCGTCGAGCACCTGACCGGGCTGGCCGGGCTGCCCGACACCGGTGCCGTCTTCACCGCCGTCCCGGTGGCCGTCGAGGGCCTGGCGACCTTCCCCGTGCGGGCCTTCGCGACCGTCACCTGATCCGCGGGCAGCCGGGCTCCCCCACCGGCTGTCACACAGTCGGGTGCGGAGAGCGCGCGGCAGGCCCCGGGGCAATACCGTGCGTGATCGTGCGCCCCCCGCCGTCCCCAGACGATCGACGCCCCAGGTGGCCGTCGGGCGACGTCATGACCGAGAGTGAGCAAAGGGCGCTGCCGCGTCCGGTCACCTTCTCCGACAACCGGGTCCGCGACGTCGCCCCGGGGGCACCGGCACCGGCGGTCGACTGGGCCGAGGTGGAGCGCCGCGGCCGCCGGACGATGCTCGCCGTGCCGGCGCTGGTGATCGGCCTCGGCGCGTCCCGGGTGCTGCTGACCGGCGACTACGCCGGTTTGCACGGGACGGCGGCCCGCTGGCTGCTCGTCGGCATCGCCGTCGCGGTGCTCGCCGTCCCGCTCGGAGCCGGCACGATCGCGGGGCTGCGCGCCCGCCAAGACGCCGCGGCACGGGTGCAGCACGCGCTCCGCGCGCACGTCGATCCCGGCCCGGCGCTGCGCGCACGGGTCGACGTCCTCGCCCGGCGCTCCCTGCGCCTGCGGTGGATGGGCCGGGCGCTCCCGGTCCTGCCGCTGTCGGTGCTGGTGCAGACCGACTGGGGCCGCCCCGGAGCGCTGCCGGCCGCAGGCGTGCTCGTCGCCGCCTACGCCGCGCTCGCCGTCTGGCACCACCGGCAGCTCGCGGCCGCGCGCCGCTGGACGGCGGGCCCGGCCGGACCGGCCCGGACCCCTCCGCCAGTCCCGTGCTGGGAGCCCTGGCTCGGCGGCCGGCGGCTGCTCGCGCTGCTGGGCGCCTACGTCCTCGTCGTCGTCCTCGTGACCGTCTGAGCCGCCCCGCTCAGCTCGTGCGGCGGAGCAGCGCCAGGAACATGGCGTCGGTGCCGTGGCGGTGCGGCCACAGCTGCCCGTAGTCCCCGCGCGCCATGTCCGGGACGTCCGGGAACAGCGGCGCGACCGGCAGCACCTCGACGTCGTCCCGTGCCGCGGCGACGTCGACCACGCCGACGGTCTCCTCCGTGTGCGGCGAGCAGGTCACGTAGGCGACCACTCCCCCGACGCGGACCGAGGCCAGCGCGCTCGCCAGCAGTTCCAGCTGCAGCTCCACCAGCGGCGCGACGTCCTCGGGCGTCCGGCGCCAGCGCACCTCGGGACGACGGCGCAGCGCGCCCAGCCCGGTGCACGGCGCGTCGAGCAGCACGCGGTCGAACGACCCGGCCTGCCACGGCGCCTCGCGGCCGTCGGCGGCGAGCACCTCGACGTCGGCCTCGTCCCACAGCGTCTGCCGGACCAGGTCGGCGCGGTGCGGCGCCCGGTCGGAGGCGGTGAGCCGCACCCCGTCGGGCCGGAGCGCCGCCAGCAGCCCGGCCTTGCCGCCGGGACCGGCGCACATGTCCAGCCAGGCGGCGTCCGGGCCCTCGAGCGGCGCCCGGGCGAGCAGCAGGGCCGCCAGCTGGCTGCCCTCGTCCTGCACGGCGGCGCGGCTGTTGCGCACCGACACCAGCCGGCCGGGATCGCCCCCGGACAGCCGCACGGCGAACGGCGACCACGGGCCGGGCTCCCCGCCCGACTCCTCCACCAGCTCCTCGCGGGACAGCCGGCGGGCGACCAGGTGCACCTCGGGCGCCGCGTCGTCGGCCAGCAGCGCCGGCTCCAGCTCGGCGTCGCCGCCGAGGGCGTCCCGCCAGGCGTCGACGATCCACTGCGGGTGATCGGTGGCCAGCGCCAGCTGCCGCTCGGCGTCGCCGCCGAGGACGGCCAGCCAGGCAGCGCGGTCCCCGCCGGCGGCCACCTTCCGCAGCACGGCGTTCACCAGGCCGGAGGCGCCGGTGCCCACGATCGACCGGGTGAGGTCGACGGTCGTGTCGACGGCGGCGTGCGAGGGCACCCGCAGGTCGATGAGCTGGTAGGCGCCCAGCCGGAGCAGGTCGAGCACCCGGGGGTCGAGCTCGGCGAGCGGGCGGCTGACCAGGCCGGTCAGGACGGCGTCCAGGGTGCCCGCGGCCCGCAGCGTCCCGTAGGCGAGCTGGGTGGCGAACGCGGCGTCCCGGGTGTCGAGCTTCCGCTCGCGCAGCAGCTGGGGCAGCAGCAGGTTGGCGTAGGCGTCCCGCGAGGAGACGCCGTCCAGCACGTCGTAGGCGGTCAGCCGCGCGCCGTCCAGGGGGCGGCGCTTCGTGGCCGGGTGCGGGCGCTTCCCGCGCTGCGGACCGCCGGCCGGGCGCTTCGGCGGGCGGGTCACGCGTCACCCAGCCGGTCGCCGGCGGCGAGCCGGGCACCGCGCGCCCAGTCGCTCGCCGGGATCTTCCGCTTGCCGGCCGGCTGAACCTCGCCGAGCCGCACCACGCCGTTACCCGTGCCGACGAGGACCTCGCGGCCCTCCGCACGGAGCTCACCGGCCGCGAGCGCCGGGCCGTCCGCCCCCGGGGTGACCGGTCCCAGCCGCAACCGGTCGCCGCGCCACGTCGTCCAGGCACCGGGAGCGGGCGTGACGCCGCGGACCCGGCGGTCCACCACGTGTGCCGGCAGCGACCAGTCGATCCGGGCATCGGCGGGCTCCACCTTCGGCGCCAGGCTGATGCCGTCCGGAGGCTGCGGGCGGGCCTCGAGCGCGCCGGCCGCGATGCCGTCGAGCGTGGCGACGAGCAGCTGCGCGCCGCTGACGGACAACCGCTCCAGCAGATCACCGGCGGTGTCCCGCGGTCCGATCGGCTCGGTGACCGTGCCGAAGACCGGGCCGGTGTCCAGCCCCGCCTCCAGGCGGAAGGTCGCCGCCCCGGTGATCTCGTCACCGGCCATGATCGCGTGCTGCACCGGCGCGGCACCGCGCCAGGCCGGCAGCAGCGAGAAGTGCAGGTTGACCCAGCCGTGCTCCGGCAGGTCGAGGGCTGCCTGCGGGATCAGCGCTCCGTAGGCCACCACCGGCGCGCAGTCGACGGCCAGCCCGGCCAGCTGCTCGAGGAACTCCGGCTCCCGGGGCGAGCGCGGCTGCAGCACCGGGATGCCGGCGGCATCGGCCCGCTCGGCCACCGGCGAGCGGCTGGCGGTCCGGCCACGGCCCGACCGCGCGTCGGGGCGGCTGAGCACCGCCACGACCTCGTGGTCGGAGGCCAGCAGCGCCTCCAGCGAGGGGACGGCGGGCGCCGGCGTACCGGCGAACAGGACCTTCAGTGCGGGCTCACTTTCACGACGGGGAGGTAGGCGGGGATGCCGGCCCACTCGGCGGCCTCCAGCTCGGCCAGGGCGGCGGTGCGGGCGACCTCGTCGAGCCGGTCGACGAACAGGACGCCGTCGAGGTGGTCGGTCTCGTGCTGGATGGCGCGGGCCAGCAGCTCCGAGCCCTCGATCCGCACCGGGTCGCCGTGCATGTTCCAGCCCGACGCCACCACGTGCAGGTGCCGTCGGCAGTCGTAGCGCAGACCCGGGATCGACAGGCAGCCCTCGGGGCCGTCCTGGATCTCCTCGCCCACGGCGGCGACGTCGGGGTTGATCAGGTGGCCCACCTCGCCGTCGACGAACCAGGTGAACACCCGCAGGCCCACGCCGATCTGCGGCGCGGCCAGCCCGGCGCCGCCGGCGGCGTGCATGGTCTCGGTGAGGTCGGTGACCAGCTGCCGCAGCTCGGCGTCGAAGTCGACGACGGGAGCCGCGGGGGTGCGCAGGACGGGGTCGCCGTACAGCCGGATCGGGGTGACGCTCACCCGTCGATGGTAGGCGGGGGCGCGGACGCGTCTCCCGCCAGCGCGGCCCGCACGGCCGCCGCGACGTGCAGCGCCGTCGTCGGGAAGGTCGGGACGTCGACGTCACCCGGCCCGATCAGCAGCTCGATCTCGGTGCAGCCGAGGATCACGCCCTGCGCGCCGCGGGCCACCAGCCGGTCCACGACCTCTCCGTACGCCCGGCGGGACTCCTCACGGACCACCCCGAGCACCAGCTCGTCGTAGATCACCCGGTGCACCAGTTCCCGGTCGGCCGCCTCGGGGACGACGACATCGAGGCCGGCGGCGGTCAGCCGGTCGACCAGGAACGGCTGCTCCATCGTGTACCGGGTGCCGAGCAGCCCGATCCGGGTCAGCCCGGCCGCGGTGATCGCCTCGGCGGTGCTGTCCCCGATGTGCAGCAACGGCACGTCGAGGCCGGCGGTCACCGCGTCGGCGACGGTGTGCATCGTGTTCGTGCACAGCAGGACCAGGTCGGCCCCGGCGGCCTGCAGCGAGCGGGCGTCGGCGGCCAGGACCTCCCCGGCACGCGCCCAGTCGCCGGCCTCCTGCAGCTCCGCGATGTCCGCGAAGTCCACCGACAGCAGCACGCAGCGGGCGGAGTGCAGCCCGCCCAGCTCGTCGCGCACCCCTTCGTTGAGCAGGCGGTAGTACAGCCCGCTGCTCTCCCAGCTCATCCCGCCCAGCAGGCCGATCGTCCGCACGACCGCATCCTGCCCGGCATCCTCAGACCAGGTCCAGCGGGTCGAGCTGCACCCGGACGTGCTCGGGCACCTTCTTCGCGCTGCGCACGCCCTGCACCTCGGCCAGGGCGTGCGCCAGCGCGGCGCCGGACGCCCGCGGCACCCGCACCAGGTAGCGCTCCCGCTCGCCCTCCTGGCCCGGCCGCGGCCGCTCGGGCACCGGACCCAGCAGGTCGGCGTCCTCCGGCAGCCGGAGCGCCTCGAGGAACTCCGCGAGCGCCGCCGGGGAGCCAGTGACCGAGGCCATCCGGGTCACCGGCGGGAAGCCCAGTTCGCGGCGGTCGCTCAGCTCCCGGGCGGCCAGCCAGGCCGGGTCCCACCGCACCAGCGCCTGGACGACGGGGTGCCCGGCGTCGGCCGCGACGACGACGTGCCCACCGGCCGAGGCGGGGCGCACGAGCGCGGCGGCGTTCATCCAGCGCCGCAGCGTCTCCTCCCCCGCCCGCAGGTCGGCCCGGCCCAGCAGCGCCCACGAGTCGAGCAGCAGCGCCGCGCCGTAGCCGCCCTCGGCCACCGGCTCGGCGCCCGGCGTCGCCACCACGAGCGAGGCACCGCCCGGCACGGTCGCCAGGACCCCCGACGTGCTGCCCGAGGTGCGCATGGCCGCCCCGGGGAAGGCCCGGGCCAGCTCCTCCGCCGTCCGCGCGTCACCGATCACCGAGGCGCGCAGCTTGGTGCCGTGGCAGTGCGGGCAGTCGAAGGTGGCCGCCGGTCGGGCGCACCAGCGGCAGGCCGGGATCCGTGCGCCGCCCGGGCCCGGCCGCGGCGAGATGCCCAGCGGCCCGGCGCAGTGCGCGCAGCGGGCCGGCGCCCGGCAGCGCGCGCAGGCCAGCGAGGGCACGTAGCCGCGACGGGGCACCTGCACCAGCACCGGGGTGTCGGCGGCCAGCGCCTTCCGGGCCGCCTCGTGCGCCAGCGACGGCAGCCGGGCCGAGCGGGCCGCGGCGTCGCGGGCCAGCTCGAAGTCCTCGCCGAGTGCCTGGACGCGCGGCGCGGCCGAGCGCAGGACGGCGCGGTCGGCGACCAGCTCGTGCGCCCAGCCGGACTCCACCAGCAGCGCGCCCTCCGCCGTTCGCGTCGTCCCGGCGACCACGGCGGCGCAGTCGTCGAGCCACGCTCGCTGTACCAGCACGTCGCGCGCGTGCGGATAGGGCGCGCGCTCGTCGGCGTGCAGGTCGTCGCCGTCGTCCCAGATCACGACCAGGCCGAGGTCCCGGACCGGGGCGAACATCGCCGCCCGGGTGCCCAGGACCACCTGTGCCGCGCCACGCGACGCGGCCAGGAAGGCGCGGTAGCGCTTCTCCGGGGAGTCGTCGGCGCGCAGCACGGTGAACGAGTGCGCGGGCAGCAGCGCGGCGGCCGCGGCGGCGAGCCGGTCCAGGTCGCGGCCGTCCGGGACGACGACCAGCGCCCCGCGCCGCCCGGAGAGCGCCGCCCGGCACAGCTCCACCAGCCGGGCGGGCCAGTCCTCGCCGGGCAGCGCCGTCCACACCGCGCGGGCCGGGCGCCCCTCGGCCAGCGCGTCGAGCAGCGCCGGTCCGGCCGGATAGCGCCCGAACCCGGCGGGGTCCGGCGGTTCGGGCAGGGCGTCCGGCGTGGGGCTCTCCCGCTTCTCGGCGGCCGACCGGCGCGGCGGCAGGGCGAGGCGCAGCACGTCGCTGGCGGTGCCCGCGTACCGGTCGGCCACCGTCCGCACCAGCCGCGCCACCTGCGGGGTGAGCACCGGCTCGCCGGAGGGCACGTGCGACAGCGGCTGCAGGCTGCCGGTGAAGTCGGTGGTGTCCCCCAGCTCCCAGACGACGCCGTCGACCAGCCGGCCGTGGAACCGCACCCGCACCCGGCACCCGGCCTGCACGGTGTCGGCGAGCTTCTCCGGGACGGCGTAGTCGAAGGGCCGGTCCAGGTGCGCCAGGGGCACGTCGACGACGACCCGGGCCACCCGCGGCATGCGCGGGGGTCCCGGGTCGTCGGGTGGAGCGGAGCTGTCCAGTGCTTAGAGGCCCACGGCCGAGCGCAGGGCCTCGACGCGGTCGAGGCGCTCCCACGGCAGGTCGACGTCGGTGCGGCCGAAGTGGCCGTAGGCCGCCGTCGGGGCGTAGATCGGGCGCAGCAGGTCCAGGTCGCGGACGATCGCGCCGGGGCGCAGGTCGAACACGGTGCTGATGGCCTTCTCGAGGACGTCGTCGGCCACGGTGCCGGTGCCGAAGGTCTCGACGAACAGGCCGACCGGGTGCGCGGCGCCGATCGCGTAGGCGACCTGCACCTCGCAGCGCTTGGCCAGGCCGGCGGCGACGACGTTCTTGGCCACCCAGCGCATGGCGTAGGCCGCGGAGCGGTCCACCTTCGACGGGTCCTTGCCCGAGAAGGCGCCGCCGCCGTGGCGGGCCATGCCGCCGTACGTGTCGACGATGATCTTGCGGCCGGTCAGCCCGGCGTCACCCATGGGGCCGCCGATGACGAACTTGCCGGTCGGGTTCACCAGGAGGCGGTAGCCGTCGGTGGGCAGGCCGAGGGCGGCCAGCTCCGGCTCGACGACGAGCTCCTTGATGTCGGGGGCGAGCAGCTGCTCGATCGAGATGTCCTCGGCGTGCTGCGAGGAGACCACCACGGTGTCGACGGCGACCGGGCGGTCATCCTCGTAGACCACGGTGACCTGGGTCTTGCCGTCGGGACGCAGGTAGGGCACCGAGCCGTCCTTGCGCACGGCCGAGAGGCGCCGGGCCAGCCGGTGGGCCAGCGCGATCGGCAGCGGCATGAGCTCGGGGGTCTCGTCGGTGGCGTAGCCGAACATCAGGCCCTGGTCACCGGCGCCCTGGCGCTCGATCGCGTCGTCGGCCGAGCCGGTGGTGCGGGCCTCGTAGCCGGTGTCGACGCCCTGCGCGATGTCCGGCGACTGCGCGCCGATGGAGACGCTGACGCCGCACGAGGCGCCGTCGAAGCCCTTGCGGGAGGAGTCGTAGCCGATGCGCAGCACCGTCTCGCGCACGATCGAGGCGATGTCGACGTAGCCGGCGGTGGTGACCTCACCGGCGATGTGCACCTGCCCGGTGGTGATCATGGTCTCGACGGCGACGCGGCTGCGCGGGTCCTGGGCGAGCATGGCGTCCAGGATCGAGTCGCTGATCTGGTCGGCGATCTTGTCCGGGTGCCCCTCGGTGACCGACTCGGACGTGAAGAGACGGCGTGACATGTCGGTACTCCTGGGTCGCTGGGCACGAGGCTGGTCGCTGGCGCAGAACATCGAGCCGCTCGCTACTCCGACTCGTGGGGGCACGTTACCCGGACGAGACCGGCGGACGGTCGGCGCGGGTGGTGCTGTGGACCGTCCGGGTCAGGCCGGGGTCGTCCGGGCGGCGATCGTCGTCCAGATCCCGGCGGCGATCAGGTCCTTCGGGCCGGGCCCGATCTCCTCCGCCGACCCGTCGGCGGCCAGGACGACGACGGTGTTGTCCGCCTTGCCGAACACCTGCCCGGCGGAGACGTCGTTGACCACGAGCAGGTCGCAGCCCTTGCGGGCCAGCTTGGCGCGGGCGTGGGTGAGCACGTCGGCCTCGGCGTCCCCGGTCTCGGCGGCGAAGCCGACGACCAGTTGACCCGGGCGGCGTTCCGTCACGAGCTCGGCGAGGACGTCGGCGTTGCGCACCAGCGGCACCGACTCCGGCTCACCGGCCGAGTCCTTCTTCATCTTGGCGCCGGCCACGGCGGCCGGGCGGAAGTCGGCGACCGCGGCGCTCATCACGACGACGTCGGCGTCCCGGGCCTCGGCGTGCATCGCCGTGCGCAGCTCCTCCGCGGTGCCCACCGGGACCACACGGACGCCGAACGGCGCCGGGAGCTCGACGTTCGCCGCGACCACGACCACCTCGGCGCCGCGGGCCGCGGCCACCCGGGCGAGCGCCCAGCCCTGCTTGCCCGAGGAGCGGTTGCCCAGGTAGCGGACCGGGTCCAGCGGCTCCCGGGTGCCGCCGGCGCTGATGACGACGCGGCGACCGACGAGGTCCTGGGCCAACGCGGCGGCGCCGGACTCCAGGACGACGGCGGCCAGGGCGGCGATGTCGGCGGGCTCGGGGAGCCGCCCGGGGCCGGAGTCGGGGCCGGTGAGCCGGCCGACCGCGGGCGGCAGCACGATCGAGCCGCGGCGGCGCAGCGTGGCGACGTTGTCCTGGGTGGCCGGGTGCAGCCACATCTCGGTGTGCATCGCCGGCACGAACACCACCGGGCAGTGCGCGGTGAGCAGCGTCGCGGAGAGCAGGTCGTCGGCCCGGCCGGCGGCGGCCCGGGCGAGCAGGTCGGCGGTGGCCGGGGCGACGACGACGAGGTCGGCCTCCTGGCCGATGCGGACGTGTGCCACCTCCGGCACGTCGGACCAGACGTCGGTGGTGACCGGGTTGCCGGACAGCGCCTCGAAGGTCGCCGCGCCGACGAAGTGCAGCGCGCCCGGGGTGGGGACGACGCGCACGTCGTGCCCGGCCTCGGTGAACGCGCGCAGCAGGAGCGCCGCCTTGTACGCGGCCACGCCACCGCTGACGCCCAGCACGATCCGGCTCATGCGCTCATCCTGCCGCAGACATGACGACGCCCCCGGCCGGGACCGGGGGCGTCGTCATCAGATCTGGGGTGGCCCGGAGGCCGGCCGGCTCAGTTCTCGCCGGCGGTGTGGGTCAGCAGACCCTCGTTGATCTCGCGGAGCGCGATCGAGAGGGGCTTCTCCTGCGGCGCGGTGTCGACCAGCGGGCCGACGTACTCCAGCAGGCCCTCGGAGAGCTGGCTGTAGTAGGCGTTGATCTGGCGCGCGCGCTTCGCGGCGAAGATGACCAGGCCGTACTTGCTGCTGGTGCGCTCGAGCAGCTCGTCGATCGGCGGGTTGGTGATGCCCTCGGGGGCAGGTGCGACTCCGGACACGGGCGGGCGTGCTCCTCATTCGACAGCGGGAGGAAGAGAACGGCGGCGCTCTTCCTCGTGGGCGCTACTCCCCCGGCACGAGTCCGGGCGAGGGCGCAGTCAGCAAGCCTACCAACTCATCGGCGGCGCGGGCCACGTCGTCGTTGACGACCACCACGTCGAACTCGCCGGCGGCGTCCAGTTCGGCCTGCGCGATGGCCAGCCGGGCCTCCTGGACGGCGGCCGGTTCCGACCCCCGGCCGGCCAGCCGGCTCACCAGCTCGCCCCAGGACGGCGGCGCCAGGAAGACCAGCTGGGCCTCCGGGGCGCGGGCCCGCACCTGGCGGGCGCCCTGCAGCTCGATCTCGAGCAGGGCGGGCGAGCCGGCGGCCAGCCGCTCGCGCACGGGGGCCACCGGGGTGCCGTAGCGGTTGCCGGCGTACTCGGCCCACTCCAGCAGCCCCTCGGTGGCGATCAGCCGGTCGAACTCCGCGGGAGTGAGGAAGTGGTAGTGCACGCCGTCGATCTCCCCCGGACGGGGGCGGCGGGTGGTCACGGACACCGACACCCACACGCCGGGGTGCCTCCGCCGGACCTCGGCGACCACGGTGCCCTTGCCGACCCCGGAGGGTCCGGACAGGACGGTCAGCCGTGCCGGTGCGTTCGAAACCACTCGTCGTCCTCGTCCGGGTCGTGCGCGCGCGGAACGGGGATCAGTCGGCCTGGTCGGCGCCGAACTCCGTCTCCAGCGCGCGGCGCTGGTTGGCGCCCAGACCCCGCACGCGCCGCGTCGGGGAGATCTCCAGGCGTTCCATGATCTTCGCAGCCCGCGCCTTGCCGACTCCCGGGAGGGACTCCAGGACCGCCGACACGCGCATCTTGCCGATCACCTCGTCGGTGTCCCCCTGCTTGAGGACGTCGCCGACCGTGGCGCCCTTGCTCTTGAGCCGCTCGCGCAGCTCGGCCCGCGCCTTGCGGGCGGCTGCGGCCTTCTCGAGTGCGGCGGCGCGCTGCTCCGGGGACAGTTCGGGAAGGGGCATGGTGCAACCCAATCGTGTTGTCGCCGGCATCGGTGCCGGCGGTGCTGTTCGCGGATTCACAGGGGACTGCGTGCGGGCCCTGAGCCTCGCGATCCCCGCAGTATGGAGCAAATCCGCAGGTCACGACACCGGGCAGTGCGCCGCGCGCGGATCCGCCCGGTGTCGTTCACACGAAGGTGACGATTCCGTTCACCGACGGTGATCGCTGCAGGTCAGCGGCGAATGCGGACGATACCGTCCCAATCACGTTCCTGGCCGATCGGCAGGGCCGACGGCGGCGACACGCCGTGGTTCCGACACGCCGGTCAGACGGCCAGGGACTCCGCCCAGCGGTCCGCCGCGGCGCGCAGCCCGGCGACGTCCGGTCCCGCGGAGAGCACGTCGCGCGAGACGCTGGGCAGGACGACGCTGCCGGTGCCGAACAGCCGGCGCACGTCGGCGGCCGAGCCGCCCTGGGCGCCGAGGCCGGGGGCCAGGACCGGCCCGCCGAGGCCGGTGAGGTCGACGTCCAGCTCGGCCAGGGTCGCGCCCACGACGAGACCGAAGGAGCCGCCCGGGGTCTCCTCGTTCCAGCCGCGGACGGTGTCGACGACGCGCTGCGCGACCGACGGCGTCCCGACCAGCTGCAGCGAGCCCGCGTCGGGGTTGGAGGTGCGGGCGAGGACGAACAACCCGCCGCCGTGCTCCCGTGCGGTCGCCACCGCCGGCTCGAGCGAGCCGGCGCCGAGGTAGGGGCTGACCGTCATCGCGTCGACGGCCAGCGGGTGCTCGGGGCGCAGGTAGTCGGCGTAGGCGTCCATCGTCGAGCCGATGTCACCGCGCTTGGCGTCGAGCAGCAGCAGCGCACCCGCGGCCCGCGCCCGCGCGACGCCGTCCTCCAGGACGGCCAGGCCCTTCGACCCGTGCCGCTCGTAGAAGGCCAGCTGCGGCTTGAGGACGGCCACCGAGCCGGCCAGCGCGTCGACCACGGCGTCGGTGAACCGGGCCAGGCCGTCGGGTGAGTCAGGCAGCCCCCACTTCTCGAGCAGCGGAGCGTGCGGGTCGATGCCCACGCACAGCGGGCCGCGGGCGGCGATCGTCGCGGTGAGCCGTCCGCCGAACGTCTGCGTCTGCTGCGCGTGCTGGGTCATCGGTGCGCGTACCCCACTGCCTCGCGCAGGCTGGCGAAGCCGCGCGTCTCGAGTGCGGCGGCCAGCTCCGCGTGGATGCGGCCGAGTGCCGACGGGTCGTTGAAGACCGCGGTGCCGACGGAGACCGCCGACGCCCCGGCGAGCACGAACTGCAGCGCGTCCAGCCCGGTGCGGATGCCGCCCATCCCGAGGATCGGCACGTGCGGCAGCGCCTGGTGGACCTGCCACACGCAGCGCAGCGCGACCGGCCGGATCGCGGGGCCGGAGAGGCCGCCGGTGATCCCGCCCAGCATCGGCTTCATCGTGTCGGGGTCGATGACCAGGCCGAGCAATGTGTTGATCATCGAGAGGCCGTCGGCGCCGGCGTCCACGACGGCACGGGCGACGGACACGATGTCGGTGACGTCGGGGCTGAGCTTGGCGTAGATCGGCTGGGCGGGGTCGGCGGCGGCGCGCACCGCGGCCACCACGTCGGAGGCGGCGACCGGGTCGCAGGCGAAGACCTCGCCGCGGCTCTCCACGTTCGGGCAGCTGATGTTCACCTCGAGGCCGGCCACCCCGGGCACGCCGCGCAGCCGCGCGGCCAGCTCGGCGAAGTCCTCGACGCGGACACCGGCGATCGAGACGAACGCCCGCGCTCCGCGCTCGGCCAGCCACGGCAGCTCGCCGTCGAGCAGGCCGTCGATGCCGGGGCCCTGCAGGCCGATGGAGTTGAGCATCCCGCTCGGCGTCTCGGCCATGCGCGGCGTCGGGCGCCCGGAGCGCGGCCGCAGCTGCACCGACTTGGTCACGACGGCACCGATCGCGGCGAGGTCGGTGAAGGGCTCGAGCTCGCGGCCGAACGCCGAGCACCCCGACGCGGTCAGCACCGGGCTGGGGACGGGCACGGACCCGAGCGCGGTCGACATGTCGACGGCGGTCTCCACGAGGGTCACGGTCGCGTCACTCCCATCGCATCGGCGCCGACGACATCCCAGGTCAGCGTGCCGACGTCGTCGAACCGCACCCGGTCGCCGCCGAAGACCGGGCCCTCGGTGCAGGAACGCGACAGCCGGGTGAGCCCGTCGGACCCCACCACCGGCAGCACGCAGGTCATGCAGACCCCGATGCCGCAGGCCATGGATTCCTCGACCGCGACGTACGAGGGGACGCCCAGGGCCGTGGCGGCGTCGGCGACGGCCTGCAGCATGCGCATCGGGCCGCAGGCGTAGACCACCCCGCAGTCCGGCAGCAGCTCGTCGACCGCGAGGGTGACCAGGCCCCGGCGGCCGGAGCTGCCGTCGTCCGTGGTCACCGCGACGGTGTCGGCGAGCTCGGTCAGCTCCTGCACCGAGCAGAGCCGGTCGGCGGACGCGGCGCCGGCGACGGCGGCCACCTCGTGCCCGGCCGCTTTCAGCTGCCCGGCCAGCCCGACCAGGGCCGCGGCTCCGTAGCCACCGCCGACCAGCAGCGCGCGGGCACCGGCCGGGGGTGCCGGGAACGGCCGGCCGAGCGGCCCGACGACGTCGACGACGTCACCGGGGCGGCGCTGGGTGAGCCAGGTGGACCCGGGCCCGGCAGCGGAGACGACGACGGTCACCACGCCGTCCCCGACGGTGCTGATCGCGATCGAGCGGCGCAGCAGCAGCCCGGACGTCTCCCCGCCGACGGCGAAGGCGACGAACTGCCCCGGCTGCGCCCGCTCGGCGATCTCCCGGGCGGCCAGCCGCAGCTCCACGTAGGCGTCGACCGGGCGGGCGCCGACCACCTCGACGGTGCGCTGCACCGGCGGGGAGTCGGCGACCGGCGCCGGCGTCGTCAGGTACCCGGCCGTCACGCGGGCGCCCCCGCCGCGGCGGCGACGCCCGCGGCGAGCGCGGCGTGCACCTCCTGCAGGCTGCGCACCCCGATCCCGCCCAGGCGGAGCGCCTCGATGCCCTGCACCGCGGCGCCCAGCCCCTGCACCGTGGTGATGCACGGGATGCCGGCGGAGACGGCGGCGGTGCGGATCTCGTAGCCGTCCAGGCGCGGGCCGCTGTTGCCCGGCGCCCCGAACGGCGTGTTGACGACCATGTCGACGTCGCCGGCGAGGATCGCCTCGACCACGTTGCCCGGCCCCTCGCTGAACTTGCCGACGACTTCGGCGGTCACGCCGTTGCGGCGGAGGACCTGCGCGGTGCCGGCGGTGGCCAGGATGCGGAAACCGAGGTCGGCCAGGCGCTTGACCGGGAAGATGGCGCCCCGCTTGTCGCGGTTGGCCAGCGAGACGAAGATCGTGCCCTCGGTCGGCAGCGAGCCGTAGGCGGCCGCCTGCGACTTGGCGAAGGCGGTGCCGAACTCGCTGTCCAGGCCCATGACCTCGCCGGTGGACTTCATCTCCGGGGAGAGCAGGGTGTCGACGCCGAAGCCCTCGACGGTCCGGAAGCGGTTGAAGGGCAGGACCGCCTCCTTGACCGCGATCGGCGCGCCCTCGGGCAGGTCGGTGCCGTCACCGGTGGCGGGCAGGACGCCGGCCGCGCGCAGCCCGGCGACGGTCTCCCCCACCGCGATCCGCGCCGCGGCCTTGGCCAGCTGCACCGCCGTCGCCTTGGACACGAACGGCACCGTGCGGCTGGCCCGGGGGTTGGCCTCGATGACGTAGAGGATGTCGTCCTTGATCGCGTACTGGACGTTCATCAGCCCGCGCACGCCGATGCGCTCGGCCAGCTTCTCGGTGGCGGCCCGGATCTTGAGCAGGTCCGCCGTCCCGAGGGTGATCGGCGGCAGGGCGCAGGCCGAGTCGCCGGAGTGGATACCGGCCTCCTCGATGTGCTCCATGACGCCGCCGAGGTAGAGGTCGGTGCCGTCGTAGAGCGCGTCGACGTCGATCTCGACCGCGTCCTCGAGGAACCGGTCGACCAGCACCGGGTGGTCCACGCTGACGTCGGTCGCCTTGGCGATGTAGGCCTCGAGCGTGGCGTCGTCGTAGACGATCTCCATGCCGCGGCCTCCGAGCACGTAGGAGGGCCGGACCAGCACCGGGTAGCCGATGTCGGCGGCGATCGACCGGGCCTCCGGGTAGGTCGTGGCCATCCCGTGCTTGGGCGCGAGCAGGCCGGTGTCGGACAGCACCCGGCTGAACGCCCCGCGGTCCTCGGCGTCGTCGATCGCCTCGGGCGAGGTGCCCAGCACCGGGACGCCGGCGTCCTTGAGCCGCTGGGCCAGAGCCAGCGGCGTCTGCCCGCCCAGGGTGCAGATGACCCCGGCGACCGGGCCGGCGGCGCGCTCGGCCTCGACCACCTCGAGGACGTCCTCGAAGGTCAGCGGCTCGAAGTAGAGCCGGTCGGCGGTGTCGTAGTCGGTGGAGACGGTCTCGGGGTTGCAGTTGACCATCACCGCCTCGTAGCCGGCGTCCTGCAGCGCCATGACCGCGTGCACGCAGGAGTAGTCGAATTCGATGCCCTGCCCGATCCGGTTCGGCCCGGAGCCCAGGATCAGCACCGCCGGCTTCTCGCGCGGCTCGACCTCGGTCTCTTCGTCGTAGGAGGAGTAGTGGTACGGCGTGCGGGCGGCGAACTCGCCGCCGCAGGTGTCGACGGTCTTGTAGACCGGCCGGATGCCCTGCCGCCAGCGCAGCGACCGGACGCCGTCCTCACCGGCGAGCTCGGGGCGCAGCGCGGCGATCTGCCGGTCGGAGAGGCCGTAGCGCTTGGCCCGGCGGAGCACCTCCGGCGTCAGGGACGGCGCGTCGCGGACCTCGTCGGCGACCTCGCGGACCAGCGCGATCTGGTCGACGAACCATGGATCGAATCCACTGGCAGCCGACACCTCTTCGACCGTCGCGCCCGCCGCCAGCGCGGCCTCGGCGACGTAGAGCCGGCCGTCGACCGGCACGCGCAGGACGTCGAGCAGCTCCTCGGCCGAGCGGGTCTCCTCCGGCCCCGTCCAGAAGCCGGCGACCTTCGTCTCGGTCGAGCGCATCGCCTTGCCGAGCGCCTCGGCGAAGTTGCGGCCCATCGACATGACCTCGCCGACGCTCTTCATCGTCGTGGTGAGGCGGGGGTCCGCACCGGGGAACTTCTCGAAGGCGAACCGCGGGATCTTGACGACGACGTAGTCCAGCGTCGGCTCGAACGCCGCCGGGGTGACGCCGGTGATGTCGTTGGTGATCTCGTCGAGGGTGTAGCCGATGGCCAGCTTCGCGGCGATCTTGGCGATCGGGAAGCCGGTGGCCTTCGACGCCAGCGCGCTGGAGCGGGAGACCCGCGGGTTCATCTCGATGACGACCAGCCGGCCGTCGGCCGGGTTGACGGCGAACTGGATGTTGCAGCCGCCGGTGTCGACGCCGACCTCGCGCAGCACGGCGATGCCGACGTCGCGCATCTTCTGGTACTCGACGTCGGTGAGCGTCATGGCCGGGGCGACGGTCACCGAGTCGCCGGTGTGCACGCCCATCGCGTCGATGTTCTCGATCGAGCAGATGACCACGACGTTGTCGCTGCGGTCGCGCATCAGCTCGAGCTCGTACTCCTTCCAGCCCAGCACCGACTCCTCGATGAGGACGGTGTGCACCGGGGAGTCGGCCAGCCCGTGCGAGGCCATGCGGCGCAGCATCGCCTCGTCGGTGGCGAAGCCCGAGCCCAGCCCGCCCATGGTGAAGCTGGGCCGGATGACGACCGGGTAGCCCACCTCCTCGGCGGTGGCGATGGCCTCCTCGACCGTCGAGCAGACCGTCGAGCGCGGCGCGTCGGCGCCGATCGACCGGACGATGTCCTTGAACAGCTGCCGGTCCTCGCCGCGGTTGATCGCGTCGACGTCGGCGCCGATGAGCTGGACGCCGTACTTCTCCAGGACGCCGTTCTCGTACAGGCCGATGGCGATGTTGAGTGCCGTCTGCCCGCCCAGGGTGGCCAGCAGCGCGTCGGGCCGCTCCTTGGCGATCACCTTCTCGACGAACTCCGGGGTCAGCGGCTCGATGTAGGTGGCGTCGGCGACCTCGGGGTCGGTCATGATCGTCGCCGGGTTGCTGTTGACCAGGCTGACCCGCAGCCCCTCCGCGCGCAGCACGCGGCAGGCCTGGGTGCCGGAGTAGTCGAACTCCGCGGCCTGGCCGATGAGGATCGGGCCGGAGCCGATGACCAGGACGTGCTTCAGATCGGTCCGCTTAGGCACTGGGGTTCTCCTCCATGAGGTCGACGAACCGCTGGAAGAGCGGAGCGGCGTCGTGCGGGCCGGCCGCCGACTCCGGGTGGAACTGGACGCTGAAGGCCGGCGTCTCGAGCAGCCGCAGGCCCTCGACGACGTCGTCGTTGAGGCCGACGTGGCTGACCTCGACCGGCCCGTACGGGGTGTCGGTCGGCCGGTCGAGCGCGGCGTCGACGGCGAAGCCGTGGTTGTGGCTGGTCACCCGCACCGTGTTGCTCACCCGGTCCAGCACCGGCTGGTTGAGCCCGCGGTGGCCGAAGCGCAGCTTGTAGGTGCCCAGGCCCAGGGCGCGGCCCAGGATCTGGTTGCCGAAGCAGATGCCGAACAGCGGGCGGCGGGCGTCGAGCACGCCCCGCACCGCGGCGACGGCGTAGTCGGCGGCGGCCGGGTCACCCGGGCCGTTGGAGAGGAACACCCCGTCCGGGCCCGCGGCCAGCAGCTGCTCGGCGGTGGCCGTGGAGGGCAGCACGTGGGTCTCGACGCCCAGGGCGGCCAGGTGCCGCGGGGTGGCGGTCTTGATGCCGAGGTCGAGGGCGGCGATCGTGAAGCGCTTCTCCCCCACCGCCGGGACGAGGTAGGCCTCGGCGGTGCTCACCGTCGGCGCGAGGTCGGCGCCGGTCATGCCCGCAGCGTCCGTGACCCGGGCCAGCAGCTCGTCGCGGCCGAGCTCGGTGCTGATCCCGGCGCGCATGGCGCCGCGGTCGCGCAGGTGGCGGGTCAGCGCGCGGGTGTCGATGCCGCTGATGCCCACGATGCCCTGGGCGACGAGCTGGTCGTCGAGGCTGCCGGTCGAGCGCCAGTTCGACGTGCGGCGGGCGGGGTCGCGCACCACGAAGCCGGCCGGCCACATGCGGCGGCTCTCGTCGTCCTCGCCGTTCACGCCGGTGTTGCCGATGTGCGGGGCCGTCATCGCCACGATCTGGCCGGCGTAGCTGGGGTCGGTCAGCGTCTCCTGGTAGCCGGTCATGCCGGTGGCGAACACCGCCTCGCCGAGCGTCGTCCCGACCGCGCCGTAGGCCTCGCCCCGGAACGTCCTGCCGTCCTCGAGCACGAGGATCGCGTCACTCACTTGTCCTCCTCGCTGGCGCTCGTCGGCCGCGTTCGCGGCACTGCTGTGTCCATTGGTGAGCTCGCCAGCTCGCTCACTTCTGCGCCTTTCCGTCCAGAACCGTCGGGACGCCCCGGAGGAACGTCGCGACCACCCGGCCGGGGAGCTCCCGGCCGGCATAGGGGCTGTTGCGGCTGCGGCTGGCCAGCGCGGCCGGGTCGACGGCGGCCCGGGCCGTGGGGTCCAGCAGCAGCAGGTTGGCCGGCTCGCCGGGCGCCAGCGGGCGGCCGTGCCCGTCCAGCCGGCCGATCGCCGCCGGGCGGACCGACATGCGGTCGGCGACGCCGGCCCAGTCGAGCCGTCCCGGCTCGACCATCGTCTCGATGACCACGGAGAGCGCCTGCTCCAGCCCGAGCATCCCGGGCCGGGCCTGTGCCCACTCGCTCTCCTTGTCCTCCACCGCGTGCGGGGCGTGGTCGGTGCCGACGGCGTCGATCGTGCCGTCGGCCAGCCCGGCCCGCAGCGCCTCGACGTCGGCGTCGGTGCGCAGCGGCGGGTTGACCTTGAAGACCGGGTCGTAGCTCTCGGCGCAGGCGTCGGTGAGCAGCAGGTGGTGCGGGGTGACCTCGGCGGTCACCTGGACGCCGCGGGACTTCGCCCAGCGCAGGATGTCCACCGAGCCCGCCGTCGAGACGTGGCAGACGTGCAGCCGCGCGCCGACGTGCTCGGCGAGCAGCACGTCGCGGGCGATGATCGCCTCCTCGGCGGCGGCCGGCCAGCCGGTCAGGCCGAGCTTCGCCGAGCGGTCGCCCTCGTGCATCTGGGCGCCGACGGTGAGCCGCGGCTCCTCGGCGTGCTGGGCGACGACGCCGTCGAAGGCCTTCACGTACTCGAGCGCCCGGCGCATGAGCGCGGGGTCGGCGACGCAGTGCCCGTCGTCGGAGAAGACCCGGACCCGGGCGGCGGAGTCGGCCATCGCGCCGAGCTCGGCCAGCCGCTCGCCCTTCAGCCCGACGGTCACCGCCCCCACCGGGACGACGTCGACCAGCCCGGCCTCCTGGCCCAGCCGCCAGACCTGCTCGACGACGCCGGCGGTGTCCGCGACCGGGTCGGTGTTGGCCATCGCGTGCACCGCGGTGAACCCGCCGAGCGCGGCGGCGCGGCTGCCCGTCTCGACGGTCTCGGCGTCCTCGCGGCCGGGCTCGCGCAGGTGGGTGTGCAGATCGACCAGGCCGGGCAGCGCGATCAGGCCGGCGGCCTCGACCACCTCCGCACCGGTCGCGTCCAGGGAGTCGCCGATCGCGGCGATCCGGCCGTCCTTCACGAGGATGTCGGCGGGGTCGCCGCCGAGCGGGCGGGCGCCCTTGATCAGGTACGTGGTCACTGGGGCGAGCCTCCGAGCAGCAGGTAGAGCACGGCCATGCGGGTCGAGACGCCGTTGGCGACCTGCTCGACGATCGTGGAGCGGGCGGAGTCGGCCACCTCGGCGGCGATCTCCATGCCGCGGTTCATCGGGCCGGGGTGCATGACGATCGCGTCGTCGTGCAGCGCGCCCATCCGGCGGGCGTCCAGGCCGTAGCGGCGGCTGTACTCGCGGGCGCTGGGGAAGAACGAGGCGTTCATCCGCTCGGCCTGCACGCGCAGCATCATCACCACGTCGACCTTGGGCAGCACGGCGTCCAGGTCGTAGGAGACCTCGGCCGGCCAGCTGCCCACCCCGACCGGCAGCAGCGTCGGCGGCGCGACCAGCGTGACCTCGGCACCCAGGGTGTGCAGCAGTCCGACGTTGGAGCGGGCGACCCGGCTGTGCAGCACGTCGCCGACGACCGCCACCCGCACCCCCTCGAGCCGGCCCAGCCGCTGCCGGATCGTGTACGCGTCGAGCAGCGCCTGCGTGGGGTGCTCGTGGGTGCCATCGCCGGCGTTGACCACGCTGCCGCGCACCCAGTGCGCCAGCCGGTGCGGCGCACCCGAGGCCCAGTGCCGGACGACGACGGCGTCGGCGCCCATGGCCTCCAGGGTCAGCGCCGTGTCCTTGAGGCTCTCACCCTTGGAGACGCTGCTGCCCTTCGCCGAGAAGTTGATGACGTCGGCGGAGAGGCGCTTGGCGGCGAGCTCGAAGGAGATCCGGGTGCGGGTGGAGTCCTCGTAGAAGAGGTTGACCACCGTGCGCCCACGCAGCGTCGGGAGCTTCTTGACCTCGCGGCCGGCCAGCGCCTGGTCGATCTGCGCCGCGGTGTCGAGCACCAGCGTCGCGTCGTCCCGGTCGAGGTCGGCGGCCTCCAGCAGGTGCCGCTTCATGCTCTGCCCCCGGTTCGGCTCCGCGGTCGTTCCGCTCCTCGCTCGCTGGCGCTCGCTGCGATGCTCGCTCCCTGTCGCCTCACTGGTCCACCTCGGTGACGGTGACCTCGTCGACGCCGTCGGTCTCCTCGAGCCGCACCGACACCTTCTGGCTGCGCGACGTGGGCAGGTTCTTGCCGACCAGGTCGGCGCGGATCGGCAGTTCCCGGTGGCCGCGGTCGACGAGCACCGCCAGCTGCACCGACCGGGGCCGGCCCAGGTCGCGGAGGGCGTCGAGCGCCGCGCGCACGGAGCGGCCGGAGTAGAGGACGTCGTCGACGAGGACCACGAGCCGGTCGTCGATGCCACCGTCGGGCAGCACCGTCGGCTCCAGGGCGCGGACCCCGCGGCGGCGCAGGTCGTCGCGGTAGAGGGTGATGTCCACGGTGGCGACGTCGACCGCGACCCCGGAGAACGCCTCGATGCGGGCGGCCAGGCGGCGGGCGAGCGGGGCGCCGCGCGTGGGGATGCCGACGAGGACGAGGCCGGAGAGCCCGGCCGTGCCGTCGTCGGGTGTCCCGGTGTCGGCGGCCGCTGCCCGCTCGATGAGCTGGTGGGCCATCCGGTCGACCATGCGGGCGACGTCGGCGGCGGAGAGGAGCGGACCAGGCGAGGGGTCGCCGCTGGAGGGCGCCCCGTTCCGGGCAGGCTGGGTCGAGCTGGCCATCAGGCCTCCTTCCCCGCCTCACTGGACGGGTCGTTAAAGGAGTGGGTGGACCTGCCACGACGGTACTGCACCCGCCCGGCCGCCCCCGCGCCGGTGCGGAGCCGCAGGTGGGGCGCCCGGAGTTCAACGGGGGACGCCCGACCGGGTGTTGCGGGCGCCGCGCGACCAGTACGCTCAGTGACGATCACGACCACCGCCAGACGACGCACAGTGAGCAGGAACGCGATGAGCACCGACTACTCACGGGCCCTCGGCGCCCGGCTCCGCGCCATCCGCAACCAGCAGGGCCTCTCCCTCCAGGGCGTGGAGGACAAGTCGCACGGCCGCTGGAAGGCGGTCGTCGTCGGCTCCTACGAGCGCGGTGACCGCGCGGTCACCGTCCAGCGGCTCTCCGAGCTCGCCGTCTTCTACGGCGTGCCCGTCTCCGAGCTGCTGCCCGACCCGCGGCCGAGCTCCGCGGTCACCTCCAGCAGCAAGATCGTGCTGAACCTCGAGTCGCTGGGCTCGCTGCCCGCCGACGAGGCCGGCCCGCTGGCCCGCTACGCCTCGACCATCCAGGCGCAGCGGCACGACTACAACGGCAAGGTCCTCTCCATCCGCGCCGAGGACCTGAAGTCGCTGGCGATCATCTACGACATGAGCCCCGACGAGCTGACGTCGCGGCTCATCGAGTGGGGGGTCATCTCCGCCGGCATGGACAGCGTCGTGGGCTTCGGTGGCCCCGACGACGACGACGAGGAGCTCAACCCCGACTGGGAGCGCCGCCGCGCCCCGCGCTGAGCCGGAGCAGTGAACGCCAGAGGCCCAGAACCCGTGAGGTTCTGGGCCTCTCGCGTTCATCGCTCCCCGGCGTCAGAGCCGCCCCGTGGCGAACAGGGGCAGCCGATCACGTCGCGAGCGGCCTTGCGGCTCGATCGCCAGCAACCCGACGGACGACGGCTCGTGGCTGCGAATCCAGTCCTCGAGATCTGCGACCGTTGTCGTCCGTCCACGTCGATCCGACGGTGCGGCGGCACCCGGGGACTACGTTCGGTCCACAGCTCTCGCTGGACCACCGCCTCGCTCACCCGCCATGGTCTGAGCAGCAGGCGCTGCGTCTCGAGCACGACCGCGCCGCCGGGGGTCGCTCCACCCGCCATGCCGGCGACTCTCTCCCGGGCCCGCACCGTGAACCTCGGGGTGTCGCGTCCGCCGGGAAGCCCCCTCCCTGTGCCAATCTGCTGCCACCCGCGGCGCCAGGCCTCGGAGCAGGGAGAGCCCCCATGCCGGCCGTGCAGCTGACCGCGGTGTCCAAGACCTACCGGCGACGGGGCCGCCCGCCGCAGAAGGCGCTCGACCGACTGGACCTGCTGGTCGAGTCCGGGGGCGTGCACGGCTTCCTCGGGCCGAACGGATCGGGCAAGACGACGTCGATCCGCGTGCTGCTCGGGCTCGTCGCGGCCGACCCCGGCGGCGGTGAGATCCGCCTGCTGGACTCCCCCGTGCCGGCCGGCCTCCCCGACGTCATCGGCGGCGTGGGCGCGCTGGTCGAGACCCCGCTGTTCTTCCCCGGCTTCACCGGCCGGCTCAACCTGCAGCTGCTCGCCGAGGCCGCCGGCCTGCCCCGCACCCGCGTCGAGGAGTGCCTGGAGCTGGTGGACCTGACCGGCCGCGCCGAGGACCGGTTCAAGGGCTACTCCCTCGGCATGAAGCAGCGCCTGGGCATCGCGGCGGCGCTGCTCAAGGAGCCGCGGCTGCTGATCCTCGACGAGCCCAGCAACGGCCTGGACCCCGCCGGCATCCGCGACGTCCGCGAGCTCATCCGCCGCCTCGGCCGGGACGGGCGCACCACCGTGCTGCTCTCCTCGCACCTGCTGACCGAGATCCAGCAGGTCTGCGACTCGGTGTCGATCCTCGCCCGCGGGCGCTGCGTCGCCTCGGGTCCGGTGGGCGAGGTGCTCGCCGCCCGCGGCTCCGGGGACGTGCTCGTCCAGGTCGCCGACCCGGTCGCCGCGGCCGGTGTGCTGACCGGCGCCGGCTTCGCCGTCTCCCCCGCCGACGGCGCCCTGCTGGTGCACGCCGTCCCGGCGCCCAGCGAGATCACCCGCGTGCTGGCCGGCGCGGGCCTCTACCTCGAGGAGCTCAGACGGGTGACCCCCGACCTGGAGAGCGCCTTCCTCGCGATCACCGGGGACCAGCACGACGAGGCGCAGGCGTGAGCGCCGTCGTGGAGCAGCCCGCCGCCCGGCCCACCGGGCCGGAGCTCCCCCGCTCGCGCTTCGGCGACCTGCTGCGCTCCGAGCTGCACCGCTTCCGGTCCCGCCGGTTCATCCAGGTGGTGCTCGTCCTGGCGGTCGTCGGATGGGTCGTCGCCACCGGGATCGCGCTGACCCAGCACGGCACCCCGAGCACGGCCGAGATCGCCCGCGCCGAGCAGCAGATCGACGCCGACGTCGCCATGAACGAGGAGTTCCGCCAGGAGTGCCTCGCCGCGGCCGACATCCCGGCAGGCACCTCCCCCGACCAGTTCTGCGGCCCGGAGCAGACCCGCGCCGACTACGAGCTCTCCTGGTACCTCGACGAGGCTCCGTTCGACCTCGCCTCCACCGGCCCCACGGGAGCTCTGGGCTTCGCCACCCTGGCCGCGGTCGTAGCGGCGCTGGTCGGTGCGACGTGGATCGGCGCGGAGTGGTCGACGCGCTCGCTGGTGGCGCTGCTGTTCTGGGTGCCCCGCCGGATGCAGGTGCTGGGCGCGAAGCTCGTCGTCCTCGCGGGGGCAGCGGTGCTGATCGGCGTGGTCGCCCAGCTGGGCTGGCTGGCGATGTCGGCCGTCCTCCGGGCCGTCGTCGGCCTCGACGCTGCGCTTCCGGCGGGCTTCTGGGGCGATCTCCTGCAGACCCAGGCGCGCGGCGTGCTGCTCACCGTGATCGCGGCACTGCTGGCGTTCGGGTTGACCAACCTGGTGCGCAACACCGGCGCGGCGCTGGGCATCGCCTTCGTCTACCTGGTGATCGGGGAGAACCTGATCCGCGGCCTGCGCCCGGCGTGGCAGCCCTGGCTGCTCACCGAGAACGCGCTGGCGCTCGTCCAGCAGGGCGGCTCGACGATCTACACCTACTCCGACCAGCCGGACCGGTACGGGGCGACGGAGCAGCTCGAGTACTACCTCGGACACCTGCAGTCCGGCGTCCTGCTGGGCGCCGTCACCGTGGTCGTGATCGCCGTCGGTGCCGTGCTCTTCGCGCGCCGAGATCTGCAGTAGACCGCCCAGCGGCCGTCGCCGACCGCGACGGGCTCGGCTCAGGACGAGGTGGGTACTTCCGCAGCGAGGATGGCGCCGAGGACGCCGTTGACGTAGGCCGGTGAGTCGTCGGTGGAGAGCGTCTTCGCCAGCTCCACCGCCTCGTCGATGACGACGGCGTCGGGCACGTCGTCGGCCCAGAGGAGCTCGTAGACCGCCATGCGCAGGATCGCGCGGTCGACGTCGGGCAGCCGGTCGATCGACCAGCCCGACGCGTGGGTGTCGATCAGGCTGTCGATGCGCGCGGCGTGCTCGTCGACGCCCTCGACGAGGCGGATCGAGTGCTCGGGGACCGGCGGGTTGCCGTCGGCGACACGCTCGGCGAGCAGCGCGCGACGGTCGCGGCTGCGGACGTCGGCCTCGTAGAGGACGTCGACCGCGCGCTTGCGGGCCTTGGTGCGGGCAGCCATGAGGAGGGCCGCTGGCTCAGTTGACCCGGCCGAGGTAGCGGCCGTCCCGGGTGTCGACCTTGAGCTTCTCGCCCGTGGAGATGAACAGGGGGACCTGGATCTGCGCGCCGGTCTCCAGCGTGGCGGGCTTGGTGCCGCCGGTGGAGCGGTCGCCCTGCAGGCCCGGGTCGGTGTGCGCGACCACGAGCTCCAGGGTCACCGGGAGCTCCACGTACAGCGGCACCTCGTCGTGCACCGCCACCATGACCTCGGTGTTCTCGAGCAGGTAGTCCGCGCCGCCGCCGACGGTCGCCGCGGGCACGGTGATCTGGTCGAAGGTGTCGCCGTCCATGAAGACGAAGTCGGCGCCGTCCTTGTAGAGGAAGGTCATCGTCCGCTTGTCGACGGTGGCCGTCTCGACCTTCAGCCCGGCGTTGAACGTCTTGTCGACGACCTTGCCCGAGAGGACGTTCTTCAGCGTGGTGCGCACGAAGGCGCCGCCCTTGCCGGGCTTCACGTGCTGGAAGTCGGTGACGGTCCAGAGCTGGCCGTCCAGCTTGAGGACGATGCCGTTCTTCAGGTCGTTGGTGGTAGCCATCTAGAGAACCAGCAGTTCCTTGCTCGTGAGGGTCAACAGTTCGGGCGCGTCCGTGGTGACGATCAGGGTGTCCTCGATCCGGACACCGCCGCGGCCGGGCAGGTAGACGCCCGGCTCCACGGTGACGGCCATGCCGGCGGCAAGAGTACCCGCGCCCAGCGGGCCGATGCCGGGTGCCTCGTGGATCTCCAGCCCCACGCCGTGCCCGAGGCCGTGCGTGAAGTGCTCCCCGTGGCCGGCCGCGGCGATCACCTCGCGCGACGCGGCGTCCACCGCGACGACCTCGGTGCCGACGGCGAGAGCGGCCCGGCCGACCGCCTGCGACTCGGCGACCAGGGCGTAGATCTCGCGCTGCCAGTCGGCGGCCGAGCCCAGGACGAAGGTCCGGGTCATGTCGGAGTGGTAGCCCTCGACGGTGGCGCCGAAGTCCAGCTTCAGGAAGTCACCGGGCTGCAGCACCGTCGCGTCGGGCCGGTGGTGCGGGATCGCCGAGTTGGCGCCGGCCGCGACGATCGTCTCGAACGAGGGCGCCTCGGCACCCAGCGCCAGCATCCGGGCGTCGAGCTCGCGCCCGACCTCGAGCTCGGTCCGGTTCGGGCGGAGGGCACCCTCGGCGATCAGCTCGGCGAGGGCGCGGTCGGCCACCCCGCAGGCACGCCGCAGTGCCTCGATCTCGCCGTCGTCCTTGATCGCGCGCTGCGCCTCGACCGCCCGCCGGACCGACGCCAGCTCCGGCACCGTGCCGCCGGCCGCGGCGTCGGCGAGGACCGACCGCAGCTGCTCGAGCCCATCGACGGTGAGGTCGTGTGACTCGAAGCCGAGCCGGCCGGCACCGGTGCGCACGGCCGCCCGGGCGAGCGCGGGCACCGTGCCGCGGTCGACCAGCACCTCGACGTCGGGCACCTGGGCGGCGGCCTGCGTGGTGTACCGGCCGTCGGTGCCGAAGAGGTCCGCACCGTCGGTACGCACGAGCAGCGCGCCGTTGGAGCCGGTGAACCCGGTGAGGTACCGGACGTTGAGCAGGTTGGTCACCAGGACGGCGTCCAGGCCCCGCTCCGCCGCGGTGGCCCGCAGCGCGTCGCGCCGATCCGACGTGCGGCTCACCGGTGGCCCCGCAGCGACATCCACTGCAGCGCGAGCACGTAGCCCTCGACGCCGAGCCCGGCGATGACGCCGTCGGCCACCGCGGAGACGTAGGAGTGGTGCCGGAACGCCTCGCGCCGGTGGATGTTGCTGATGTGCACCTCGACCAGCGGCCCGGTCAGCGCCGCGAGCGCGTCGTGCAGCACCACCGAGGTGTGCGACCAGCCGGCCGGGTTGAGGACGACGGGGTCACCGGCGTCGGTCGCCTCGTGGATCCAGCGCAGCAGCTCGCCCTCGTCGTCGGTCTGCCGGACGACGACGTCGAGCTCGAGCTCGCGTGCGGTCGTCTCGATGACGTCCACGAGCTGGGCGTAGGTCGTCGTCCCGTAGATCTCGGGCTCGCGGGTGCCGAGCCGGCCGAGGTTCGCGCCGTTGAGGACCTGGATCGTCATGCGTTTCCTCCAGTGACAGCAGCCCACGCGGCGTCGAGCCAGGCCTGCTCCGGGTCGGTCAGGATCGTGGGGTTGCCGATGCCGTCGAGGACGACGAACCGCAGGGTGGCGCCGCGGGACTTCTTGTCCACGCGCATGACCGCCTGCAGCGCGGCCCAGTCCCCGGTGTAGCGGACCGGCAGGTCCATCGCGTCGATCAGCGTGCGGTGCCGCTCCACCTCGGCGGGGGTCAGCAGCCCGGCCTGCCCGGCGAGCTCGGCCGCGAACACCATGCCGACGGCGACCGCCTCGCCGTGCCGCCAGCCGAAGTCCTCGATCCGCTCGATGGCGTGGCCGAGGGTGTGGCCGTAGTTGAGGAACTCCCGGACCCCGGTGTCGCGCAGGTCCTGGCCGACCGCGTCGGCCTTCACCTGCACGGCGCGGGCGATGAGCTCCTCGGTGTCCCGGCGGCCGGTCGGGTCCTCGGTGAGCAGCCGCAGGATCTCGGCGTCGGCGATGAAGCCGCACTTGACGACCTCGGCCAGCCCCGAGCGGAACTCGGCGTCGGGCAGGCCTGCCAGCGCGTCGGTGTCGGCGAGCACGGCGGCCGGCGGGTGGAACGCGCCGACGAGGTTCTTCCCGGCCGAGGTGTTGATGCCGGTCTTCCCGCCGACCGCGGCGTCGACCATGCCGAGCAGGCTGGTGGGCACCTGCACCACCCGCACGCCGCGGGCCCAGGTGGCGGCGAGGAAGCCGGCCAGGTCGGTCACCGCTCCCCCGCCGAGCCCGACGACGGCGTCGGTGCGGGTCAGCCCGAGCCGGCCGAACTGCTCCCAGGCGCCGGCGGCGACCTCGGCGGTCTTCGCCGCCTCGCCGTCGGGGACGACGATCGCCTCGGCGGCGATGCCGGCGGTCTGCAGCGTCTCCACGGCGGCGCCGGCGGCAGCGGCCAGCGGTGCCGCGTGCACGACGACGGCGCGGGCGGTGCCGTCGAGCACCAGGCCGAGACGGGCCTGGGCGCCGGCGCCGATGAGCACCTCGTAGGGCCGCTCGCCGGCGACCTGCACCTGCCTCATCGGTCCTCCCCCCGGACCAGCGCCAGCACCTCGGCGACGACGTCGCCGGTGCTCCGGCCGCTGGTGGTCACCGTGTTCGTCGCGACCTCGCGGTAGAGCGGGGCGCGGTCCTCGAGCATGGTGCGCAGCATGGCGCGCGGGTTGACCGCGAGCAGCGGACGGTCCCGCGACAGGCCGACCCGCTTGGCAGCCGAGCCCAGGTCGACGTCGAGCCAGACCACCCGGCCGCCGGCGCGACCGTGCTCGACCAGCAGCGCGCGGGTGTCCGGGTGCATCACGGCGCCGCCGCCCAGGGCGAGGACGCCGTCGTGCTCGGCCAGCCCGCGGACGACCGCGGCCCGCTCGAGGTCGCGGAAGTGCGGCTCCCCGTGCTCGACGAACAGGTCGGCCACGCTCGAGCCGGTCTCGATCTCGACGTCCCGGTCGGTGTCGCGGAAGGCCACGCCCAGCGCCGCCGCGACGGCGGTGCCCACCGTGGTCTTGCCCGACGCCGGCGGCCCGACGAGCACCAGCAGCGGCCCGGTCACCGGAGCGGGAGCGAGTCGAGGTAGGCCCGCGCGTTGCGCCGGGTCTCGGCGACCGAGTCGCCCCCGAACTTCTCCAGGACGGCGTCGGCGAGGACGAGCGCCACCATCGCCTCCATCACGACGGAGCCGCGGGGCACCGCGCACGCGTCACTGCGCTGGTTGATGGCGACGGCGGGCTCCTGGGTCGCGACGTCGACGGTCTGCAGCGCGCGCGGCACCGTGCTGATCGGCTTCATCGCGGCGCGGACCCGCAGCACCTCGCCGTTGGTCATGCCGCCCTCGATGCCGCCGGCGCGGTCGGTGAGCCGTTGCACCCGCTTGCCGCCGTCCGGGCCGTCGGCGAGCACGATCTCGTCGTGGGCGACCGAGCCGCGGCGCCGGGCGGTCTCCAGCCCGTCTCCGACCTCGACCGCCTTGACCGACTGCACGCCCATGAGGGCGCCGGCCAGGCGGGAGTCCAGCCGACGGTCCCAGTGCACGTGGCTGCCCAGGCCCGGCGGGAGCCCGTGGACGACGACCTCGATGACGCCGCCGAGGGTGTCGCCGCTCTTCCGGACGTCGTCGATCTCGGCGACCATCGCCGCACTCGTGGCCGGGTCGGCGCAGCGCACCGGGTCCTCGTCGATCGCCGGGTTGTCGTCCGGCCCCGGCAGCAGTCCGTCGGGCGCGGTGACCGGGCCGATCGCGACGACGTGGCTCACCACGGAGACGCCGAGCGCCTGACGGAGGAACGCCTGGGCGATCGCGCCGAGCGCCACCCGCGCCGCGGTCTCCCGCGCGCTGGCCCGCTCGAGGACCGGCCGGGCGTCGTCGAAGCCGTACTTCTGCATGCCGGCGAGGTCGGCGTGGCCGGGGCGCGGCCGGGTGAGCGGGGCGTTGCGGGCCTGGCCCGCCAGCACGTCGGCGTCCACCGGGTCGGCGGACATGACCGTCGACCACTTGGGCCACTCGGTGTTGCCGACCTGGACGGCGATGGGCCCACCCTGGGTGCGGCCGTGCCGCACCCCACCGGTGAGGGTCACCTCGTCCTGCTCGAAGGACATCCGCGCGCCGCGGCCGTGGCCCAGCCGACGGCGGGCCAGCTCGCGGTCGAGGTCGGCGGTCTGCACCTCGACGCCGGCGGGCAGCCCCTCCAGGATCGCGGTGAGCTGCTGACCGTGCGATTCCCCTGCGGTCAACCAGCGCAACATGCCGGCGATTCTGCCAGTACGAGCGCGGCCTCCCCCGCCCGCCATCCGGTCAGCCGGGCGGGATCGCCCCGGTCGCCAGGGCGAGGACGGCGCCGGCCAGCAGCGGCGGGCCGAACGGGACCGCGGTCTGCCAGGTCGCCCGCCGGGTGAGCAGCAGGAGCACCGAGACCAGCGCGCCGGTGAGCAGCCCGAGGAACACCCCGGCCATGAGCACGCCCCAGCCGAACCACCCGAGCAGCAGGCCGATCAGCCCGAGCAGCTTCACGTCGCCCAGGCCGAGCCCCTGCGGCGACACCAGCCAGCCCAGCGCGGCGATCCCACCCGCGACGACGGCGGCCACCACCGCCCGGAGCAACGCCGTCCAGGTGCCCTCCACGGCCGCGTCGACGAGCAGGCCGGTGCCGCAGACGGCGTAGGCCGGATAGGTGACCCGGTCGGGCAACCGGTGCCCGAGCAGGTCGGCGGCGCCCAGCACGACGGCCGCGCCGGCAGCCCAGGCGAGGGCCGCGGTGACCGGCCGGAGGCCGGTCAGCTCCCCCGCGCCGGCGAGCAGTGCGGCGAGCACCGCGGTCATGACGCCGGTCTGCAGCGGGCTGGGCAGCGCGGCGTCGTCGTCCCGCGACCCGAGGCGGACCGCGACGCGGGCCAGCCACGGTCCGAGCACCACGGCGACCAGCAGGACGGTCACGGCGAGCGCCGGCCGGGAGAGCTCCACGGCGGCGGGCTCAGTCGCGGGAGAGCGCGGCGTCCAGGGCGCGCCGCATCTCGGCGAGGGGTGCCGGGCGGCCGGTCATCAGCTCGACCTGGACGGTGGCCTGCCAGAACAGCACCTCCGCACCCCCGATCACCGTGCCGCCGGCGGCGGAGACCCGCTCGGCCAGCGGGGTCGGCCACGGCGCGTACAGGACGTCGAGCACGGTCTGCCCCGCCCGCCACGGCAGCGCGCTCACCGCCGGCTGCCCGGCGACGGGCACGGTGCTGACCACGACCGGCGCGTCGACGACGGCGCCGTCGAGCCGCGAGACGGTGACCGGCACCTGCAGCACGCCGAGGACGCGGACGAGGTCGTCGGCGCGGGACGGCTCGCGGACGACCACGTCGACGTGCCGGGCACCGAGCGAGGCGAGCGCCACCGCGGCCGCGGCGGCCGTCCCGCCGGCCCCGAGGACGGCGGCCCGCTCGACCTGCTCGACGCCGGCGACCTGCAGCGCGGTGCCGATGCCGGCGACGTCGGTGTTCTCCGCCCGCCAGCCGCCGTCCTGGCGGACCAGCGTGTTCGCCGCGTGCAGCAGGCGGGGCAGCGGTTCCACCACGTCGGCGACGTCGACCGCCGCCTGCTTGCACGGCATGGTCACCGAGAAGCCGCGCCACTCGTCGTCCAGCCCGGCCAACAGGTCGGGCAGGTCCTCGGCCCCGACGTCCAGCGCGTCGTAGCGCCAGTCGTCCAGGCCGAGGGCGGCGTAGGCCGCCCGGTGCAGCAGCGGCGAGAGCGAGTGCGAGACCGGCCGGCCCAGCACCGCGGCGCGCCGCGGCCGCTCAGCCACCGCAGCCGAGGCCGGCCTCGGCGCACCGCTGCCGTGCGGCCTGGAACTCCGCGTAGTCGGCGGTGAAGAAGTGCGCTCCCTCGTCGTTCTCGAGCACGTAGTAGAGGAGGTCCCCGGTGGTCGGCGTGAGCGCCGCCTCCAGGCTCGCCTCACCCGGGGAGCTGATCGCCGTCGGCGGGAGCCCGACCCGGGTGCGGGTGTTGTAGGGGCTGTCGGTCCGCAGGTCGGTGACGGTCAGGTCGTTGCCGCTCTTGCCCAGGCCGAAGGCGAGGGTGGCGTCGATGCCGAGCGGGATGCCCTGGCCCAGCCGGTTGTAGATCACCTGCGCGACGTCCGGCCGCTCCTCGTCCAGCCGCGTCTCGGACTGGATCATCGAGGCGACGGTCACGACCTCGGCCGGGGACCGGCCCAGCGCGGCCGCCCGGGCCTCGAGCTGCAGGCCGCCGGTGACCACCATGTACTGCTCCACCATCGCGCGCAGCACGTCGGCCGGCGTCTGGTCGGGGTCGACGTCGTAGGTGGCCGGGAAGAGGTAGCCCTCCAGCTGGCCGTTGGCGTAGGCCGGCAGCCCCAGTGCGGCGACGTCCGCCGCAGCGGCCTGCAGCTCCTCGATCGGGCGTCCGGTCTCGGTGGCGATGCGCTCGAGCACCCGGGCGACGGTGAGCCCCTCGGGGATCGTCACGCGGGTCATCAGCCGCGATCCCTCGCCGAGCAGCAGGTCCAGCGCCGCCTGGCCGCTCATCTGCGACCGCAGGCCGTAGACCCCCGGCTGGATCCCGGTCGCCTCGGGGCGACCCTCGGCGGCGTTCACGAACGGCCGGGTCGAGGCGATCACGTCCGCCTCGGCCAGGGTCCGGGCGATGTCGCTGAGTGTGTCGCCCTGGGCGACTCGGATCTCGACGGTGCCGGTGCCCTCGCCGGTGTAGTCCTCGGCCTCGGCGAGGCCCAGCAGCGCCTGGACGCCGAGGACGATGCCGACGACCAGGCCGCCGAGGACGAGGAGGCTGAGCAGCACCGCCACCGGGCGGCGCCGGCGACGGCGCTCCGGGGGCGCCACCGCGGTCGCGCCGCCGAGCCCGCGACCGTCGTGGTCGTGCGCGTCGGGCTCGTGGTGGTGGGCGTCGTCGTGGTCGTCGACGTGGGTGCCGATGACCTCGAGCCCGCCGGTGCGGTCCCACGAGTCCGTCTCGCCGTCCGCCGGGTCGGGGTGGGCGTCGTCCGGGCCGTCGTGGTGCGCGGCCTCGGCGTACCGCTCCGTCGTCGGGTCGAACCGGTGGGCGACGGTCGCGTCGTCGTCGGCCGGGCCGCCGGTGCGCGGCTGGAGCCGGTCCCAGACGCCGGTCGGGCGCGGCGGCAGGGGGGCCGAGGGGTGCCGGCCGCCGGGCTCGTCGGCCGGCACGTCGGGCTCGTCGTCCGAGCTCGCGTGCCGGGCCCGCGGATGGTCGGGGTGGTCGGTGGAGCCGTAGGACCACCACTCCGGTTCGGGCAGCGGCCCGGTCCGGTCGTCGCCCCCGGTGCCGTCTCCGGCGGAGTGTCGCCCCCGCCGGCCCGGACCACCGGGCATGGTCACGGCCGGGCCCGCCGGCTGTCCAGATACTGCTGGAGGATGACCACGGCGGCGGCCTGGTCGATCACGGAGCGCTGGTTGCGGCTGTCGATGCCGCCCTGGCGCAGGTGACTGGCTGCGGTCACGGTCGAGAGCCTTTCGTCGATCAGGTACACGGGCACATCCGCCATGCGGTCGGCCAGTGCCTGAGAGTAGGCAGTGGCGTCCGCTGCGGACGCGCCCGACGCACCCGACAGATGCCTCGGCTCCCCCACCACCACCTCGGTCACCTCGTGTTCCACCACGAGGGCCGCCAGGCGGTCCAGATCGGCTCCGTCCTTGGCCCGGTGCACCGTCTCCAGCGGGCTGGCGAGCGTGCCGGTGGGGTCCGACAGCGCCAGCCCGACGCGCACGGTGCCGACGTCGACACCGAGCACCCGGCCCGACGGACCCGCCGGCTTCGGCGGCACCTTGAGGTGCGCCGGCCAGCCACCGGACAGGTCGATCTCCGTCGTCTCGTTCGAGACCGGCGGGAACCCCTGGCTCAGGTCGATCTCGGTGGTCGGGTGGTGCGCCGGCTGACCGCCGGCGGTCCGCGGACGGGCCGGAGGGACCGCCGGCAGCTCGCGCCGCCGGCTCCCGACCGGACCGGTGTCCTCGGGGTTGTACTCGGAACCGTTGTCCTCGGTCGTGGGCACGGTGCTCACCTTCCCGTGGCGGCCGCAACCGCCTGCTCGCCGGCCTGCAACGCTGCGGGGATCCCCGCAGCGTCGGTGCCGCCCCCCTGGGCGACGTCGGCCTTTCCGCCACCGCGACCCCCGACGGGACCCGCCGCGGCCTTCAGCACGTCGTTGGCCGACAGCCCCTGCGCCAGGGCGGCCGGGTTCAGCGCCGCGACGAGAGCCACCTTGCCACCGGACTCCGAGGCCAGCAGCACGACCGCTGGGCGCTCGCCCAGCCGGCCCCGGACGTCGAGGGCCAGGGTGCGCAGGTCCCCGCCCGCCAGACCGGCAGGCGCGCCGGTGACGACGGCGACCCCGCCGACGTCGCGCGCGGCCCCCGCCAGCTGCCCCGCGGCGGCGAGGGTCTGCTGACCGCGCAGCTCCGCCAGCTCCCGGTCGACGTCGCGCAGCCGCGACAGCATGCCGCCGACCCGCTCGACCAGCCCGTCCTGCGGGGTCCTGAGCAGCTCGGAGAGCTGCCGGACGAGGTCGCGCTCGCGGGCCAGGTAGCGGAACCCCTCGAGGCCGACGACGGCCTCGACGCGGCGCGACCCGGAGCCGACCGACGACTCCCCGGTCAGCGCCAGCGTGCCGATCTGCGCGCTGCCCCGGACGTGGGTGCCACCGCAGAGCTCGCGCGACCACGGGCCGCCGATCTCCACGACGCGGACCTGCTCGCCGTAGGTCTCGCCGAACAGCGCCAGGGCGCCGAACGCGCGGGCCTCGGGCAGCGTCATCCACGCCGCGGACACCGCGTGGTCCGCGCGGACCGCGGCGTTGGCGACGTCCTCGATGTCGGTGCGCTGCTGGGCGCTGAGCGCGCCCTGCCAGGCGAAGTCCAGCCGCAGGTAGCCCGGGCGGTTGTACGAACCCGACTGCAGCGCCTGCGGGCCGAGGACCTGGCGCAGCGCGGCGTGCACCACGTGGGTGCCCGAGTGCGCCTGGCAGGCCGACAGCCGCCACTCGCGGTCGACCTCGGCGGTCAGCTCGGCGCCCTCGGTCAGCTCGCCCTCGAGGACCCGCACCTGGTGGGCGACCAGGCCCTTGACCGGGCGCTGGACGTCGATGACCTCGGCGCGGCCGCCGTCCCAGGCGAGGATGCCGGCGTCGGCGACCTGGCCACCGGACTCCGCGTAGAAGGGCGTGCGGTCGAGGACCACGCGGGTGATCTCGCCCGGGCCGACCGGCCGCGGGGCGGCGTCGTCGTCGCCGTCGCCGTCGACGACGATGCCCAGCACCCGCGAGTCGGTGCGCAGCGTCTCGTAGGCCTGCCAGTCGGTGGGCCCGTGGTCGGCCAGCAGCCGGCGGTAGGCCAGGACGTCGACCGAGCCGGTGCGCTTGGCCCGGGCGTCGGCGCGGGCCCGGTCGCGCTGCTCGGTCATGAGCGCGCGGAACCCGGCCTCGTCGACGGTCACGCCCTGCTCGGCGGCCATCTCGAGGGTGACGTCGATCGGGAAGCCGAAGGTGTCGTGCAGGCTGAACGCCTGGTCGCCCGACAGGGTCGGCGTCCCGGCCTGCTTCGCCTGCGCGACGGCGGTGTCGAACAGCGCCGTCCCGGACGCGAGGGTGCGGCGGAACGCCTCCTCCTCCGCGTAGGCCACCGAGGAGATGCGGGCGAAGTCGGTGGCCAGCTCCGGGTAGCTGGCGCTCATCGCGTCGCGGGAGACCGGCAGCAGCTCGGGCAGCGTGGCCTCGTCGACGCCGAGGAGCTTCATCGAGCGGACGGCGCGGCGCAGCAGCCGGCGCAGGATGTAGCCGCGGCCCTCGTTGCCGGGCGTGACGCCGTCGCCGATGAGCATCAGCCCGCTGCGGACGTGGTCGGCGACGACCCGCAGGCGGACGTCGGCCTCGTGGTCCGCGCCGTAACGGACGCCGGCCAGCTCGGCGGCCCGCCGCAGCACCGGCGCGATCTCGTCGATCTCGTACATGTTGTCGACGCCCTGCAGCAGGAACGCCACCCGCTCCAGGCCCATGCCGGTGTCGATGTTCTTGTTCGGCAGCTCACCGAGGACGGTGAACTCCTCCTTGCTGCGCACGTCGGTGAGCTCGTACTGCATGAACACGAGGTTCCAGATCTCCAGGAACCGGTCGCCGGCGGTGTCCACCAGCGGGCCGCCCTCGGGCCCGAACGCCGGGCCGCGGTCGTAGTAGATCTCCGAGCACGGCCCGCCCGGACCCGCGGCCCCCGTGTGCCAGTAGTTGTCCTTCTTGCCCAGCCGCTGGATCCGCTCGACCGGCAGACCCGCGATGCGGTGCCAGGCCTCGGCGGCCTCGTCGTCGTCCAGGTAGACCGTCACCCAGATCTTCTCCGGGTCGAAACCCAGGCCGCCGTCCTCCACGGACCCGGTGATCAGGTCCCAGGCGTGCTGGATGGCGCCTTCCTTGAAGTAGTCGCCGAAGGAGAAGTTGCCGTTCATCTGGAAGAACGTGCCGTGGCGGGTGGTCTTGCCCACCTCCTCGATGTCGAGGGTGCGCACGCACTTCTGCACGCTGGTGGCCCGCGGGAACGGCGCGGGCTCGCGGCCGGTCAGGTACGGGATGAACGGCACCATGCCGGCCACGGTGAACAGCAGCGAGGGGTCCGGGGACACCAGCGACGCGCTGGGGACGACGGTGTGGCCGCGCGTGGCGAAGTGCTCCAGGAAGCGGCGGCGGATCTCGGCGGTCTGCATCAGGTCTTCTCAGGTCGGCGGACGGTTGCCGGGCCGGGACGGAGCCCCGGGCCGGGGAGATCAGTCGGCGCTGTGCGCCCCACGGCCGGGCAGCTGCACCTGGTCACCGGTCGGCAGCGGGGAGTCCAGGCCCGTGCCGGCACGCAACTCCTGCTCGCGCTCGGCCATCGCGTCGCGGACGTCGGCGCCGAAGTCACCGATGGCGTCGGCCAGGTCGCGCAGCCCGTCGGCGATCGAGGCGCCGATGCCCGCGGGGGTCATCTTCTCGGCGGCCCGGCTCAGCTTGCGGACGACGAGCGCGCCGATGGTGATGCCCATGGCCAGCCAGAACAGCCGGCGCATCAGACGCTCCGCCGCGCGGCACGACGGGCGCGGCGCGCCTCCTTGTCCCGGCGCGCGGCGTCGGCGAGCGCCTCACCCTCGCGCTTCTTCTTCGTCGCGCTGCGCACGCCGTAGGAGAACGCGGCGACCTTGATCAGCGGGCTGCCGAGGGTGGCGGCGACGACGCTGGTCAGGGCGGCGACGTTGCTGGAGACGTTGGCGGCGTTGCCGGTGATGTCGTCGACGCGCTCGAGGTTGCTGTTCACGTGGGTCACCGTGGTGCTGGCCTGGCTCAGGATCGGTGCGCTCTGCTCACGCACCTGCCGGATGGTCAGCGTGGTCTCGTCGAGCGTGCGACCGAGCTTGAGCAGCGGGACGGCGACCAGCACCACCAGCAGCACCAACGCACCGGCTGCCACCAGCCCGGCGATCTCTCCTGCGGACACACGTGCTCCTGTTCCTGAGGGTCTCGGCGACCGGCCGCTCGCCCGGCGTCGCCGGGTGCACCCGGCTCCGCCCGGAGTGGTCACAGTAGTCGCGGGGGGCGGTCGACCGTTCCGTGTCCCCGCTCCTCATCGGCAGTTCCGTCAGCGGCTGCGCCGGAGGATCGCCCGGAGCTTGGCCAGTCGCTCCCCCAGCCGCGCCTCGGCGCCCCGGCCGGTGGGCCGGTAGTAGTCCTTCCCGACGAGCGCGTCCGGCGGGTACTGCTGCGGGACCACGCCGTCGGGATGGCTGTGCGGGTACACGTAGGTCTGGGCGTGCCCGAGCTTCTTCGCCCCGGCGTAGTGCCCGTCCCGCAGGCCCGGCGGCACCGGCCCGGCCAGCCCCGCCCGCACGTCGGCCACCGACTCCCCCATCGCCTTGGTGACGGCGTCGGACTTCGGCGCGGTGGCCAGGTGGACGACGGCCTGGGCGAGCGGGAAGTGCCCCTCGGGCATGCCGATGAAGGCGACCGCGTCGGCGGCCGCGACGGCGGTCAGCAGCGCCGTCGGGTCCGCCATGCCGATGTCCTCGCTGGCGGAGATGACCAGCCGGCGGGCGATGAACCGGGGATCCTCCCCGGCCTCCACCATGCGGGCCAGGTAGTGCATCGCGGCGTCGACGTCGCTGCCCCGGATGCTCTTGATCAGGGCGCTGGCGACGTCGTAGTGCTGGTCGCCCTGCCGGTCGTAGCGCACCGCGGCCTGGGCGACGGCGGTCTCGAGCGTGGCCAGGTCGATCTCCGTCGCGCCCACCGCCTGCGCGGCGCCGGCGGCGGACTCCAGCGCGGTCAGCGCCTTGCGGCCGTCCCCGCCGGCGATCCGGACGAGGTGCGCTTGCGCCTCGGCGTCCAGCGTCACGGCCCCGTCGAGACCGCGGTCGCTGGTGAGCGCCCGGTGCAGCAACGTCCGGACGTCGTCGTCCTCGAGCGGCTGGAGCGCCAGCACCAGGCTGCGGGAGAGCAGCGGGCTGACCACGGAGAAGAAGGGGTTCTCGGTGGTCGCGGCGATCAGGCTCACGATCCGGTCCTCGACCGCGGACAGCAGGCTGTCCTGCTGGGTCTTGGAGAAGCGGTGCACCTCGTCGATGAAGAGCACCGTGCGGCGGCTGGAGAAGGTGAGCTCGCGCTTGGCGTTCTGGATGACCGCGCGCACCTCCTTCACCCCGGAGTCCAGCGCGGAGAGCTGCACGAACTGCCGCTTGGTGGCCAGCGAGATGACGTGGGCGAGGGTGGTCTTGCCGGTGCCGGGCGGGCCGTAGAGCACCAGCGACATCGGCTCGTCGGACTCCACCAGCCGGCGCAGCGGAGCGCGCGGGCCCAGCAGGTGCTGCTGGCCGACGACCTCGTCCAGCGCCCGCGGGCGCATCCGGACGGCCAGCGGCGCGCCCGGGTCGACCGCCGGGGCGCCGTCCTCGCCCGGTGCCGGGTCGAACAGGGTGCTCACGGTTCCCGACGCTACCCGCGGGATACGACACCCTCCGTGCAGCAGCGACGCATCGGAGACCAGGCAGTCAGCGCCCTCGGGCTGGGAGCGATGCCGCTCTCCACCAAGAAGCCCCGGCCCACCCGGGAGGAGGCCATCGGCGTCGTGCACGCCGCCTTGGACGCGGGGGTGACGCTGATCGACACCGCCGACGCCTACTCCCGGGACGAGGCGGAGTTCGGGCACAACGAGTCACTGGTCGCCGAGGCGCTGGCCGCCTACGGCCCCGGCGCGGCCGACGTGCTGGTCGCGACCAAGGGCGGGCACACCCGCTCGGGCACCGATTGGGGCCTGGACGGCTCCCCCGCCTACCTGCGCCGGGCCTGCGAGGGCTCGCTGCGCCGGCTGGGGGTGGACTCCATCGGCCTCTACCAGTTCCACCGCCCCGACCCGTCGACGCCGTGGGAGGACTCGATGGGCGCCCTCCGGCAGCTCGCCGACGACGGGTTGGTGCGGATGGTCGGCGTCTCCAACGCCGACATCGCGCAGATCGACGCCGCCCGGGCGATCGTCGGCGACGCCTTCGTGAGCGTGCAGAACCAGTTCTCGCCCGGCTGGCGGTCGTCAGCAGACGAGCTGGCGCACTGCGCGGCGCACGGGCTGGCGTTCGTCCCGTGGAGCCCGTTCGGCGGCGTCGGTGCCGCGGGCTTGCTCGACACGACCGCACCGGCGTTCGCCGAGGTGGCCGCCGAGCTCGACGTCTCGGTGTACCGCGTGACCCTGGCCTGGCACCTGGCGCAGGCCGACGTCGTCGTCCCCATCCCGGGCGCCTCGCGGGCCGCGTCGATCCGGGACTCGGCCGCCGCTGCCGAGCTGCGCCTGAGCCCGGAGCAGCTGGCCCGGCTGGCCGGCTGAGCCCGGGGCCGGGGCCGGGCGAAAGTCCCTGGTGCCCGTCACCCGGCCGGGCGCAGACTCGGCCCGTGGACCCGGCCGGGCTCCTGCCCTCCGACGCTCCGGGCCGCGGACGGCTGCAGCGTGTCCGCGGTGCTGCGCTGTCGCTCGGCCTCGGTGGGGCGCTGGTGGTGGTGGGCCTGTGCCTCCCGCTGGTCGGGCTGGTGCTGCTGCTGCGCCCCGACCTCACCGCCGTGCAGTGGCGCGGGCCCGGGCTGCACTTCGTCTTCTTCCTCGTGGTGGGCGGGCTGGCGGCCAGCCTCTCGGTGGTCGCCGGCGAGGCGGCCCGCCTCCGGGGTGACGCCCGGGTGTTCCTGCTCTCGCTGGCCTTCCTGACCACCAGCGGCTTCATGGCGCTGCACGCGGCCGGTACCCAGCACGTCCTCACCCACCGGGCGCTGCCCGGGTTCACCGTGGCGATCTCGGTGGGTCTTCTGCTCGCCGCGCCGTTCGCGCTGGCGTCGGCCTACGTCGACATCCGGCCGTGGGCCGGCCCCGCCGTCATGCGCGCCCGGCCGTGGCTGCGCACCGCCGTCGTCGCGGCGCTGCTGCTCTGGGGAATCTGGTCGCTGGGCAACTGGCCCCCGATCGACGTCATCACCGGCGAGGGGCCCAGCGGCGACGCGCTCGAGATCGCCGCCGCCACGGCCGCCCTGGCCTACGTGACCGGCGCGGCCCGCCTGTGGTGGGTGCACCGCGAGCACCCGGGCTTCCTGGTCCTCAGCGTGGTGGCCTGCTACGGGCTGCTGGCCGAGGCGCTGCTGGGCGTGGCCGTCGCCGGGGAGCGCAGCTTCCACCCCTCGTGGTGGGTCTGGCACGCGCTGATCGTCGTGGCGTTCCTGCTGGTCTTCGTCGCCGCCCAGCGGGAGTGGCGCGAGGAGCGCTTCCGGCCGCTCTACCTCCCCGGCACGCGGGAGCAGCGGCAGGAGGTGTCCGTGCTCGTCGGGGACCTGGCCGGCTACACCGGCTTCGCCGAGGCCCGCGACCCCGCCGAGGTGGCCGCGATGCTCCGCGCCTACTACTCGGTCGCCGCGCCCCTGATCTCCCGCCGGTTCCGGGGCGAGGTCGAGAAGTTCGCCGGGGACGGCATCTTCGCCACCTTCAACCGGCGCGGCGACCAGCCCGACCATGCCCGCCGGTCGGTCGAGGCGGCGGCCGCGCTGCAGGACGAGGTGGCCCGCATCCGCCAGTCGCACGAGGACTGGCCGGGGCTGCGCGTCGGGGTCAACAGCGGCCCGGTCGTCGTCTCCGAGATGGGCGGCCGCGGCTACGTCGTCTACGCCGCCGTCGGCGACACGGTGAACGTGGCCGCCCGGCTGCAGGCCGCCGCCCCCGTCGGCGGCGTCCTGGTCGGCGAGCGGACCCGCGCGCTCATGGGCGAGGACGCCCCGCTCGCACCGACGCCGCAGCTGCGGGTCAAGGGCAAGACCGACCCCGTGGCCGCCTACCTGCTGCAGCTGCCCGCGCCCCGACCCGCGCCCGGTGCCCGCGTGCCGCCCCGCAGACCCCGCTGACCCGACCGACGAGGAGCCCGAGATGCCCGCTTCCCCCGCCGCCCCCGAGCTGACGGTCCGCGAGGTCATGCGCCCGGCCGTGACCACGGTGGAGCGCACCGCGCACGTCGCCGCGGCCGCCTACCTGCTGAAGCGCAAGCGCGACACCGCGCTCGTGGTGCTCGCCGACGGCTCCTCGCGGGTCCCGGTCACCCTCGTCTGCGACTTCGACGTCACCCGGGCCGTCGCCGACGGGCGCGACCTCGAGGGGACCCGGCTGGTCGACCTGGACCTGCCGGTCATGGTGGGGCTGTCGCCGGACACCCCGGTGCCGGAGGCGGCCGAGCGGTTGCTGCAGGCGGCAGTCACCCACGCACCCGTCGTGGAGGACGGCGTGCTGGTGGGGCTGGTGGACCTGGCGGACCTGACCCGGGGGCTGCTCATCGGGCGTCGGCAGGACCGGCTGTCCGACGCGCGGCCCTGAGCTCCGCCGGATCGCCGTCCCCCCGCGGCAGCACGACCCGCGCGCGGGTGACGCCGTCGGCCGACGTGAGGGACAGCTCGCCGTGGTGCTGCTGGGCGACCACCGCCAGCGAGGTGGTCAGGCCCAGCCCGGTGCCCGCGCCGACGGGCTTGGTGGTGAAGAAGGCGTCGAAGACGCGCTCGGCCACCTCCGGGGGCACCGGCGGGCCGGTGTTCTCGACGTCGACGACGACCCGGTCGCCGGCGGCAGCCGTGCGGACGGTGATCGTGCCCTCGGTCCCCACCGCCGCCACCGCGTTGTCGAGGAGGTTGATCCAGACCAGGGCCAGGTCGGCCGGCCGCCCCTGGACCGTGCGGGCGTCCGGGGACAGGTCGCGCACCACGCGGACACCGGGGAGGAGCTTGTGCCGCAGCAGCACCAGCGCCTGCTCCAGGCCGGCGTGCAGGTCCACCTCGGTCAGCCCCTGGTCGGCGGCGTAGGCCAGCGGCCGGACGCCGGTCACGATGCGGGAGAGGTGCTCCGCGCCGGTGACGAGCTCCTCCAGCAGGCTGCCCACCTCGTGCTCGTGCAGGAAGCGCCGCAGCTCGGCGGCCCGGCGCTCTCCGGGCAGCCCGGTGAGCGCCGCCTCCAGCGCCGGGGCAGCGACCCCCGCGGCGGCCAGCTGCTCGGCAGCGGCCCGCCCGGTACCCGGCGCGAGCCGGGTGAGGACGGCGGCCAGCCCGTCGGCCGCGTCGGCGCGGGCGAGGGAGTCCGCCGACGCCGGGCCGGCGAGCTCGTCCAGCGGCCCCGTCCGGGCCTCCGCGGTCAGCAGGCGGCGCAACCGGGCGGCGCTGCGCGACACCGCCGCCGCCGGGTTGTTGATCTCGTGCAGCAGCCCTGCGGCGAGCCCGCCGAGCGCGGCCATCCGCTCCCGCTGGCGGAGCAGCCCCTCCTCGCGCGCCAGCCGGCGTGCGGTCGCCTGCAGGAGGGCCCGCGCCGAGTGCGGGTGGGCCAGCAGGCGGTCGAGGGCGTCGACGTCGATCCGCTGCACCCGTGCCGGAGTGCGGGCCCGCACGGTCGCCGACCGCGGCACGCCCTGCAGCACGCCGAGCTCGCCGAGCAGATCACCACGGGAGCAGAGGTTGAGCAGGACCGGCGGGCCGCCCCCGCCGCTCCGGGTGACCTCCAGCTGCCCGTCCAGGACGACGAGCATGGCGTCGGACGGCGCGCCCTCGGCCATGACCACCGTTCCGGCCGGCACCTCGACCGTCCGCCCGGCGGCAGCCAGCTCGGCGACGTCCCGGTCGGGCAGCTGGGCGAACAGCGGCGAGGTGCGCAGCGCGGCCACCACGTCGTCGGCCGGGCCGGTCACCGCCCGGCCAGGCGCTCGTGGGCGAAGCTGACCGCCATCGCGCCCTCCCCCACAGCCGAGGCGATCCGCTTCACCGAGCCGGCGCGCACGTCGCCGGCGGCGAACACCCGCGGTACCGACGTCTCCAGCGGGAGGGGCGGCACCGGCAGCGGCCACTCCGGCGGCGGCGACCCGAGATCCGCGCCGGTGAGCACGAAGCCACGGGCGTCCCGCCGCACCGCGCCGTCCAGCCAGCCGGTGCGCGGCGCCTGCCCGATGAAGGCGAAGACGGCGTCCGCGGGCACCTCCCGCTCGTCGGTGCCGCTGCGCAGCCGCAGCGCCTCCAGCCGCTGCGTCCCGACGGCTCCGGCCACCTCCGTCCGCGGCACGACGGTGATCCGGTCGGAGGCCTCGATCCGGTCGGTGAGGTAGCGGGACATGGTGCTGGTCAGGTCCGGGCCACGGACGAGCAGCGTCACCTCGGCGGCGAACGCGGAGAGGAAGACCGCGGCCTGGCCGGCCGAGTTGCCGCCGCCCACCACGAACACCTGCCCACCCGCGTGGTCGGCGGCCTCGGCCCGGCCGGCGCCGTAGTAGACCCCGCGGCCGGTGAGCTCCGCCGCGCCCGGGACCGACAGCGTGCGGTAGGAGACGCCGGAGGCGATGACGAGGGCCGAGGCGCTGACCTCACCGCCGTCGGCGAGGGTGATCACGGAGTAGGGATCGGCCCGCTGCAGCCCCACCGCCTCGGTGGGGACGAGCATCTCCGCCCCGAACCGGGTCGCCTGCTCCCGGGCCCGCAGCGTGAGGTCGGCTCCGGAGAGCCCGACGGGGAAGCCGAGGTAGTTCTCGATCCGGCTGGTCGTGCCCGCCTGCCCGCCGGGCGCGTTGCACTCGAGCAGCAGGGTGGCCAGGCCCTCGGAGGCGCCGTAGACCGCGGCCGCCAGACCCGCCGGGCCGGCACCGGCGATGACCAGGTCGTAGGCGTCGCGCTCGGCCCGCACGTGCAGCCCGATGCGCGTCGCGAGCTGGTGCAGGTCCGGTGTCGTCAGCACCTCGCCGTCGTCCAGGACGACGACCGGCAGCTCGCCGGCGCCGGCCCCGGCGAACTCGAGCAGCTCGCGGGCCTGCGCGTCGGACTCCACGTCCATCCACCGGTAGGGCACCAGGTTGCGGGCGAGGAACTGACGCAGGTCGTGGGCCTCGGCCGACCAGCGGTCCCCGATCAACCGCAGGTTCGCGACCGGCGCCGGGCGCCGCCAGGTCTCCAGCAGGTCGTCCAGCACGGGGTAGAGCCGGTCCTCGGGAGGATCCCAGGGCTTGAGGAGGTAGTGCTCCACGCCGGCGTCGTTGATCGCCCGGATGGCGGCGTCGGTGTCGGCATAGGCGGTGAGCAGGACCCGGCGGGCATCCGGATACAGCCGCCGCGAGGCGCCCAGCAGCTCGACACCGGTCATCCCGGGCATGCGCTGGTCGACCAGGAGGAGCGCGACGGGCTCCTCGCGCAGCCGCAGCCGGCGCAGCAGGTCCAGCGCCTCGGCGCCGGAGCCGGCGGTGAGCACCTGGTAGTGCTCGGCGTAGCGGTCGCGGAGGTCCCGCTCGACCGCGGCGAGCACGGGCGCGTCGTCGTCGACGGCCAGCAGCACCGGTCGACCCATGACGGCTCCTCCGCGCGGGGGCGAGGTCGGGCACCGCGCGGCCGCGGTCCACACGGGGCATCGCGGACGCTACGCCCGGCGGTCAGCGCTGACCAGCGGCTCGGCGCCCGCTTCAGCCGGCGACGGCGAACAGCGGCCAGGTGCCCGGCACACCTCGGAGCGGACGCGTCCCCCGGTCGGCGAAGGCCAGCCCCGAGCCGATGACGAGGTCCTTGACCGTGCCGGACACCAGCACCTCGCCCGGCTCGGCCTCGGCCATCACCCGCGCGCCGATGTGCACGGCGAGCCCGGCGACCTGGCCGCCGCCGAGCCGCTGCACCTCCCCGGCGTGCACCCCGACCCGCACCCGGAGTCCGGCGCCGTCGGTGGCCTCGCGCAGCGCCAGCGCGCAGCGGATGGCCCGGATGGGGCCGTCGAAGGTCGCCAGCAGGCCGTCGCCGGCGACGTCGACCTCGACCCCGCCGAAGCGGAGCAGCGCGCCGCGCGCCAGGGCGAGGAAGCGCTCGCGGATGCCGGCCCACACGAGGTCGCCGACCTCCGCGACGAGCTCGGTGGACCCGGCGACGTCCACGAACAGCACGGTGGCCAGCACGGTGTTCACCGGCGTCGGCGCCGGGCGGTACCCGGTGAGGAACTCCTCGATCTCGGCCAGCGGCGTCTCGGTGTCGCCGACGAAGAACAGGTGGTCGGCGCCCTCGAGCTCGACCAGCCGCGCGTCGGGGAGGTGCTCGGCGAGGTAGCGGGCCACGGCGATCGGGACCATCCGGTCGCCGCGCCGGTGCAGGACGAGGGCCGGCACCCGGACGGCGGGCAGCACGTCCCGCATGTCCAGATCCTGGTAGTGACCCACCAGCCCGCGGGCCATGCCGGGACTGGCCCCCATGCGCTGCAGCGTCCCCCACCAGGACCGGAGCGCGGGATCGCGCCGCCGGCTCGGCGCCCAGGCGGAGAGACCGGCGCCCTCGCCCCAGTGCTCGATCAGCCGGTCCAGCATCCCGGCCATGACCCCGGCGTCGACCCCCGACGGGAACCCGGGCGCCTCGGTGATCCGCGGGAAGGCGCCGTAGAGCACCAGCGACGAGACCCGCTCGGGACGTTGCGCGGCGAACAGCATCGCCATGGCGCCGCCCTCCGAGATGCCGAGGATCGCGGCGCGCTCCGACCCGGCGGCGTCCATGACGGCCGCGAGGTCCGCGGTGCGCTCCTCCAGCGTCGCAGGACCGGGCACGGGGTCGGACAGCCCGGTGCCCCGCTTGTCGAACAGGATCAGCCGGGTGAACTCGGTGAGGCGCTCCAGGAACCCCCGCAGCTCGGGCTCCTGCCAGTTCCAGTCCAGGTGCGAGATGAACCCCGGAGCGGCCACCAGGTCGAGCGGACCCTGCCCGACCACCTGGTAGGCGATGGACAGGCTCCCGCTCCGGGCGTAGCGCGTCGGCACCACGCCGCGAGTCTGGCACCGGTGCCGCCCCAGCGGGCCCCTCCCGCCCGCCGCTCCCCCAGCCGCTCCCCGCCGCCGCCCCCGAGTTGATCATCGTCTCCGTGCACGCGACACAGCCGGACACGCCGCCTCAGCGGGCACGCAGACGATGATCAACTGCAAGGGTCGGCATCCACAGGGGCGCGTGGTTCCACAGATCCTCTCGGGCGCTCCCGCTGCACCGCCCGACGGAGCGAGCGTCCCGCCATGGACGGCATCCGGCTGGACGGCACCTACACCTGGCGGCAGGCACGCAGCCTCGGGGCGACCCGATCCCAGATCCGCACCGACGGGCTGGAGATCGCACGGGGGCTCTTCGTCTCCCGAGCACTGGAACCCGACCTCGCGGCGAGGTGCCGGGCGTGGTCCGCTCGGCTGCCCGCAGATGCCGCCTTTGGCCTGCAGACGGCAGCGGCGTTGGTGGGGGCGCCGTGCCCCTCGCGGCAAGAGATCCACGCCGTCATGACCCCGCGCCGCGTCCTGCCCCAGTTCGACGGGATCACCGTGCACGCGCGCAACCTCGCGGGCGTCGACGTCGCCGAGCACGCCGGCCTGCGCATCACCTCGGGAGCACAGACGTTCCTCGACCTGGCCGCCCGCCTGCCTCCGTGGGATCTGCTGCCGTTGGGGGACGCGCTCATGCGGCAGGGCGCCCTCGACGCCGCGTCGCTCGCGGAGCGGTTGGCCCGGGCCGACCGGGTTCGCGGGGTCGTCCGTGCCCGGCTGTGGGGCCCCCGCCTCACCGGCAAGGCGGCCTCGCCACCGGAGAGCCTCATGCGCTACTGGCTGCTCACGAGCCGGTTACCGGAACCGGAGGTCCAGATGCCCGTCATGGACCGGTGGGGCCGCACCGTCGTCCACGCGGACCTCGGCTACAGCCGGTGGAAGGTGGCTCTCGAGTACGAGGGGCGTCAGCACGCGGACCTCGACCAGTTCGGACGCGACGTCGACCGCTACTCGCTCATGGCCGCCGATGGCTGGCTCGTGCTCCGCTTCGCCGGCCGTCACGTCGGAGGGCCGGACGCCATCGTGGACCGAACCACCCGCGCCCTCATCAGCCGCGGATGGCAACCCAGTTGATCATCGCCTCGGTGCACGCGACACGGCATGACACGCCGCCTCGGCGAACTCGGAGACGATGATCGACTGGGGAGCGGGGTCAGCGGGAGAGGACGTCCCCCAGGGCGGCGAGGACGAGGGCGACGCGGTCGGGGGCGGCGTTGGGGCCCATGAGCCCGATCCGCCACACCGACGTCGCGAAGGCACCCGCGCCCGCGCCGATCTCCAGGTCGTAGCGCTCGAGCAGCTCGGCCCGCACGGCCGCGGAGTCCACGCCCTCGGGCACCCGGACGGTGGTCAGCTCGGGCAGTCGAGAACCCTCGGCGGCGAAGAGCTCCAGCCCGAGCGCTGCCAGCCCCTCGTGCAGCAGCCGGCCGGCCTCGGCGTGCCGGGCGTGGACGGCGTCCAGCCCCTCCTCGAGGATCCGGCCCAGGCCCGCGTGCAGCGAGACGACCATGCCGGTGGGCGCGGTGTGGTGGTAGGTCCGCCCCGACCCTGCCGCCTCCCCCGCGTACCCACCGAGCAGCCCGAGGTCGAGGTACCAGCTCTGCGGTCGCTCGATCCGGCGCGCCCACGCCCGGTCGGAGATGGTGAACGGCGCGAGCCCCGGGGGGACGCCGAGGCACTTCTGCGACCCGGAGTAGGCGAGGTCTACGCCCCACTCGTCCAGCCGCACCGGGATGCCGCCGAGCGAGGTGACGCAGTCGGCCAGCAGCAGCGCGTCGCCCTTGCCGGCGGCCAGCGGCTCGAGGTCGGAGAGCACGCCCGTGGAGGTCTCCGCGTGCACCGCGGCGATCAGCTTCGGCGCCGGGTGCGCGGCGAGGACCCGCTCGGCGTCGACCGGCTGCCCCCACTCGTGCTCCACGGCCACGACCTCGGCCCCGCAGCGCGACGCGACCTCGACCATGCGCTGCCCGAACAGCCCGTTCACCGCGACGACGACGACGTCGCCGGGCCCCACGGTGTTGACGAACGCCGCCTCCATGCCCGCGGACCCGGTCGCCGAGAGCGGCAGCGTGCGCCGGTTCGCCGTCCCGAAGACCTGCCGCAGCCGATCGGACGTCTCGTCCAGGACCTGCAGGAACAGCGGGTCGAGGTGGCCGAGCAGCGGGAAGCCGAGCGCGGCCTGCGCCTCCGGGTACGGGTTCGACGGGCCGGGTCCGAGCAGGGTGCGGGCGCGGAGGGTCATGACGGGTCGGCCTCCGCGGGCTCCTCGGGCTTCGCGTCGATCCCCGCCTCGCGGCGCTGGGCGTCGCTGATCGGCGTCGGCGCCCCGGTGAGCGGGTCGAAGCCGGCCCCGGTCTTCGGGAAGGCGATGACCTCGCGGATCGAGTCCACGCCGGTCAGCAGCGCGGTGAGCCGGTCCCAGCCCAGGGCGGCACCGGCGTGCGGCGGCGGGCCGTAGGCGAACGCCTCGAGGAAGAACCCGAACCGCTCACGGGCCTCCTCGCGGGACATGCCGAGGGTCTCGAACACCCGCTCCTGCAGGTCGGCGTCGTGGATACGCACCGAGCCGCTCATGACCTCGTTGCCATTGATCACCATGTCGTAGGCGTCGGACAGGGCCGCGCCCCTGTCCTCGGCGAACCGGTCCCGCCACTCGGGCGTGGGCGAGGTGAACGGGTGGTGCATGAACGTCCAGTCGCCGTCCTCGGTCTCCTCGAACATCGGGAAGTCGACGACGAACAGGAAGGACCAGGAGCCGGGCTCGATGAGCTCCAGCCGCTTGGCGATCTCGTTGCGCGCGGCGCCCAGCAGCTCCTGCGAGGAGCGTCGCTGGCCCGCGGCGAAGAACACGCAGTCGCCGGGCTTCGCGCCGACGGCCTCGAGCAGCCCGTCGCGCTCGGCCTCGGAGATGTTCTTCGAGACCGGGCCACCGAGCGTGCCGTCCTCGGCGATCGTCACGTAGGCCAGCCCACGGGCGCCGCGGGACTTCGCCCAGTCCTGCCAGGCGTCGAAGGCCCGCCGCGGCTGCGAGCCCCCGCCGGGCATGACCACGGCACCCACGTAGGGCGCCTGGAAGACGCGGAACGGAGTCTCGGCGAAGTAGTCAGTCAGCTCGGTGAGCTCGACGCCGAAGCGCAGGTCGGGCTTGTCGGAGCCGAACCGGTCCATGGCCTCGCGGTAGGTCATCCGCGGGATCTCGGGCACCTCGTAGGACGCCAGCTCGCGCCACAGCGCCCGGACGACGTCCTCGGCGATCGCCAGCACGTCGTCGCGCTCCACGAAGCTCATCTCGAAGTCCAGCTGGGTGAACTCCGGCTGCCGGTCGGCGCGGAAGTCCTCGTCCCGGAAGCAGCGGGCGATCTGGTAGTACCGCTCCAGGCCGCCGATCATCAGCAGCTGCTTGAACAGCTGGGGAGACTGCGGGAGCGCGTACCACTTGCCCGGCTGCAGCCGCACGGGGACGACGAAGTCGCGCGCGCCCTCGGGCGTCGAGCGGGTCAGCGACGGCGTCTCCACCTCGGCGAAGCCGTGCTCGTGCATGACGGCGCGGGCGACGCGGCTGACCTCCGAGCGCAGCCGCATGGCCCGCGCGGGGCCCTGCCGGCGCAGGTCCAGGTAGCGGTACTTGTAGCGGACGTCGTCCGAGGCGGCCTGGTCGGTCTCGATGGGGAACGGCAGCGGGGCGGCCGAGGAGAGCACGCGCAGCTCCGTCGTCGCCACCTCGATCTCGCCGGTGGGCAGGTCGGGGTTCTCGTTGCCCTCGGGACGGCGGCGCACCTCGCCGGTGACGAGCACGCAGTACTCGTTGCGCAGCGCGTGCGCCTCCTCCTCGCGGACGACGACCTGCACGTAGCCGGACGCGTCCCGCAGGTCGAGGAAGACCACCCCACCGTGGTCGCGGCGACGGGCGACCCAGCCGGCCAGGGTGACGGTGGTGCCGGCGTCGGCGGCGCGGAGGGCGCCGGCGTCGTGGGTGCGGAGCAAGGGATGTGGCCTCTCGGGTGGTGGGTGGGTTACCAGCGGTCGTGCACGTGCGCCCGGATGCGCTCGTCGTACAGCCGCTCGAGGTCGGAGAGCTGGGTGTCGGCCAGGGGCGGCAGCGCGGCCGCGGCGACGTTGCCGCGGACCTGCTGGACGCTGCGCGCGCCGGGGATGACGGCGGTGACGCCGGGCTGGTCGATCACCCAGCGCAGCGCGAAGGCGGCGGTGTCGACGTCGCCGGCGATCGCGGCGACCTCGCGGGCGGCGGCCACGCCGACCTCGAAGGGCACGCCCGCGAACGTCTCGCCGACGTCGAAGGCCTCGCCGCGGCGGTTGAAGTTCCGGTGGTCGTCGGCGGCGAACGTCGTCGACTCGTCGTACTTCCCGGTCAGCAGGCCGCTGGCCAGCGGCACGCGGGCGAGCACGCCGACGCCGGCCCGGGCGGCGGCGGGCAGCAGCTCCTCCAGCGGCTTGCGGCGGAAGGCGTTGAGCACCACCTGGATCGAGGCGACGCCGGGGTGCTGCAGCGCGGTCAGGCCCTCGGTGACGGTCTCGACCGAGACGCCGTACGCGGCGATCGCGCCGTCCTCGACGAGGGCGTCGAGCGCGTCGTACACCCGCTGGTCGGAGTAGACGGCGGTCGGCGGGCAGTGCAGCTGGACGAGGTCGAGGGTCTCGACGCCGAGGTTCCGGCGGGACCGGTCGATCCAGGCCCGCAGGTTCTCCGGGGTGTACTGCCCCGCCTCGAACGGGTCGGCGCGGCGGCCGGCCTTGGTCGCGACGAACGGCCGGTCCGACCGCGCGGCGAGCGCTCTCCGGATCCGCTCCTCCGAGCGCCCGTCGCCGTACACGTCGGCGGTGTCCAGCAGCGTGACGCCCGCATCCAGGGCTGCGTCCAGCACGTCGGCGGCGGCGTCCTCGGAGACGTCGCCCCAGTCGCCGCCCAGCTGCCAGGTACCGAGGCCGACCACGCCGACCTCGGCGCCGGTCCGCCCGAGCGGCCGCTGCTCCATCACTCCCCCACGCTCGCACGCAGCCGCTCGAACAGCTCGCCCACCGGGACGGCGTTCTGCTCCCCGGTGCGCATGTCCTTGAGCTGCCCGACGCCCTCGGCCAGGTCGCGCTCGCCGATGACCAGGACGTGCGTGGCGCCGGATCGGTCGGCGGCCTTCATCGCGCCCTTGAGCCCGCGGTCGCCGTAGACGGTGTCGGCGGCGACCCCGGCCTGGCGCAACTGCCCGACCAGCCGCACCGCCAGCCGCTTGGCCTCCGCGCCCAGCGGCACGACGAACGCCTGCACGCCGGCGGTCGCCTCGAGGTCGAGGCCCTCGGCCTGCACCGCCAGCAGGGTGCGGTCGACGCCCACCGCGTAGCCGATACCCGACAGGTCCGGACCACCGAGCGCGGCCGAGAGCCCGTCGTAGCGGCCGCCACCGCCGATCGCCGACTGCGCCCCCAGCCCGTTGTGCACGAACTCGAACGTCGTCTTCGTGTAGTAGTCCAGCCCGCGGACCAGCCGCGGCGCCTCGGTCCAGGTCACGCCGAGGTCGGTCAGGTGCTGGCGGACGGCGTCGTAGTGCGCCTTCGTGGAGTCCGAGAGGTGGTCGACCATCAGCGGGGCGTCCCCGAGCTGCGCCTGCACCTCGGGGCGCTTGTCGTCGAGCACCCGCAGCGGGTTGATCTCCGCGCGCCGGCGCGTCTCCTCGTCCAGGTCCAGCTTCGCCAGGAACCCGACCAGCAGCTCGCGGTACTGCGGGCGGCAGGTGGCGTCGCCCAGCGAGGTCAGCAGCAGCTCGAAGTCGGTGAGCCCCAGGTCGCGGAAGCCCTGCACGCCGAGCGCCACCACCTCGGCGTCCAGCGCCGGGTCGTCGACGCCGAGCGCCTCCATGTCCACCTGGGTGAAGTGCCGGTAGCGGCCGGCCTGCGGCCGCTCGTAGCGGAACGCCGAGCCGACGGTCCAGAGCTTCACCGGCAGCGCGCCCAGGTGCAGGCGGTGCTCGATGAAGGCGCGCATCAGCCCGGCGGTGAGCTCGGGGCGCAGCGTCAGGGAGCGGCCGCCGCGGTCGTCGAAGGTGTACATCTCCTTCGTGACGACGTCGGTGGACTCCCCGACCCCGCGGGAGAAGACCGCCGTCTCCTCGAACACCGGCGTCTCGACGTAGCCGTAGCCGGCCCGCCGCAGCGGCGCGGTGAGGGTGTCCCGGACCGCCAGGAAGCGGGCGGAGTCCGGCGGCAGCGTGTCGAAGGTGCCCTTCGGTGCGGTCAGTCCCGACACAATGCTCCCCGTTCGGCTCCGGACTCGTTCCGCTCCTCGGTCGCTGGCGCTCCCTGCGATGCTCGCTCGCCCGTCGCTCTCACAGACCCCGTCCCTTCGGCTCGGCCGCGGCCTCGGCCAGGTAGGGGTTGGTGGCCCGCTCACGGCCGATCGTCGTCGCCGGGCCGTGGCCGGGCAGCACGATCGTCTCGTCGTCCAGCGGGAGGACGACGTCGCGCAGCGAGGTGAGCATCGCGTCCCACGAGCCGCCGGGCAGGTCCACCCGGCCCACCGACCCGGCGAACAGCACGTCACCGGCCAGCAGCCCCGGCGCCTCGCCCAGGTCCAGGGAGAACATCACCGACCCCTGGGTGTGCCCCGGCGCGTGCCGCACGGTCAGGTCGACACCGGCCAGGGAGAGCACCGCGCCGTCGTCCAGCCGCTCCACCTCGCTCGGGTCGGGCAGCTTCAGCCCGCCGAGCAGCGGCGCCAGCTGCGGGCCGTGCCAGCGCATCGGGTCCGACAGCATCCCGAAGTCGTCCGGGTGCAGGTAGGCCGGGATGTCGTAGCCCTCGCACACCGGGAGCACGGAGAAGGTGTGGTCGAGGTGGCCGTGCGTGAGCACGACGGCGACCGGCTTGAGCCCGTCGTCGGCCAGCATGCGGGCCAGCGGCTCGACGGCGTCCATGCCCGGGTCGACGACGACGCACTCCTGCCCGGGGCCGGACGCGACGGCATAGCAGTTGGTCCCGAAGGCACCGGCAGGGAACGAGCGGATGAGCACCCGTGCAGGTTACGCGGGCGCCCGCTCGTGAGCAGGCGTGCCAGGGCAGCGCGCATCCAGGGACATGACAGCCCGCCCACCTACACTCCGTCGTCGACCGCGTCGAGCGGCGCCCCGTTGTCGGGGCCGCCGCCCCGCCGCCCAGCCGCCCCGCCGAGCAGCCGTCCGTCCGAGGAGTTCGCACCGTGCCCACGAACAAGCAGCGCCGCGAGGCCGCCCAGCGCCACCTCCAGCGCCAGTTGGAGCGCCGCGCCGAGGAGACCCAGAAGCGCCGCCGCAACCTGGGCATCGCCCTCGCGGCCCTGGCGGCCGTCGTGGTGGTCGCCGCCGCGCTGCTGATCAGCGGCGTGTTCTCCGGCGACGACGAGGACCCCGAGGCCGCCGCGCCGGAGAGCACCTGCGACTACGTCGCCACCGACCCCTCGGCGAACCCGAACCTGACCGACGTCGGGCTGCCGGACGGGAACCCGCCGACCGACGGCACGCAGGCGCTGACCATGTCCACCGACGCCGGCGACATCGGCCTCACGCTCGACCGCGCGACGGCCCCCTGTGCGGCCGGCGCCATCAGCTACCTCGCCGAGCAGGGCTTCTTCGACGACACGGCCTGCCACCGGCTCACCACCAGCCCTGGCCTCCAGGTGCTCCAGTGCGGCGACCCGAGCGGCACCGGGCGCGGCGGGGCTGCGTTCGACTACCCGACCGCGGCCACCGGCACCGAGACCTACCCCCGCGGCACGATCGCCATGGCCAACTCCGGCCAGGGCTTCGACGGCAGCCAGTTCTTCCTGGTCTACGGCGACAGCCTCGAGGGCAACCCGAACTACACCGTCGTCGGCACGATCGACGAGGCCGGGCTCGGCGTGCTCGACGCCATCGCGGCGAAGGGCGTGGCCGACGGCAGCCAGGACGGCGCGCCGGCCGAGCCGGTCACCATCACCGCGATGACCCCCGCCGCCTGACTCCCCGCTTTTCCGCGGAAAGGCAGGCTGCCTTTCCGCGGAAAAGCGGGGCTCAGGCGGTGACGCGCTCCACGTCGAAGACGCCGTCCACGTTGCGCACCGTCTGCAGCACCGCCCCCAGATGGGCGGGGTCGGCCAGCTCGAAGGTGAAGCGGCTGACGGCCACGCGGTCGCGGCTGGTCTGCACCGAGGCGGACAGGATGTTGACCCGCTCGTCGGCCAGCGCCTTGGTGACGTCGGAGAGCAGCCGGTGCCGGTCCAGCGCCTCGACCTGGATCGCGACGAGGAACACCGAGCCCGGTGCGCTGGCCCACTCGACCTCGACCAGCCGCTCGGGCTTGCGCTGCAGGTCACCGGCGTTGGTGCAGTCCGTGCGGTGCACGCTCACTCCGCCGCCGCGGGTCACGAAGCCCAGGATCTTGTCGCCCGGCACCGGCGTGCAGCACTTCGCGAGCTTGGCCCACACGTCGGTCATGCCGTGGACGACGATGCCCGGGTCGCCGGTGGCCGACCGTCGCGGGGTGGGCCGGTTGGTCGGGATCGCCGTCTCGGCGATGTCCTCGACCGCGCCCTCGGTCCCGCCGAGCGCGATCATCAGCTTCTCGACGACCGACGCCGCGGAGATCTGGTTCTCCCCCACCGCCGCGTACAGGGCGGTGACGTCGGCGTAGCGGAGGTCCTTGGCCAGCGTGCTGAGGGCCTCGCCGCCCATCAGCCGCTGCAGCGGCAGCCCGGCCTTGCGCATGGCGCGGGTGAGCGCCTCCTTGCCAGCCTCCACCGCGTCCTCGCGGCGCTCCTTGGTGAACCACTGGCGGATCTTGGTGCGCGCCCGGGAGGACCCGACGAAGCTCAGCCAGTCCTGGGAGGGCCCGGCGGTCGGCGACTTGGAGGTGAAGATCTCGACGACGTCGCCGTTGGCGAGCTTGCTGTCCAGCGAGACGAGCGCGCCGTTCACCCGCGCGCCGATCGTCCGGTAGCCGACCTCGGTGTGCACCGCGAAGGCGAAGTCGACCGGCGTGGACTCCCCGGGCAGGCTCACCACGTCGCCCTTGGGCGTGAAGACGAAGACCTCCTGCGGACCGAGGTCGTAGCGCAGGGTCTCCAGGAACTCGCCGGGCTCCTGCGCCTCGCGCTGCCAGTCCAACAGCTGGCGCAGCCACAGCATGTCGTCGGGCGAGCCGACCTTCGGCGGCGCACCGAACTCACCGGCGCTGGGCCGGCCGCCGGCGCGGGCGCTCTCCTTGTACTTCCAGTGCGCCGCGATGCCGTAGTCGGCGGTGCGGTGCATGTCGTGCGTGCGGATCTGCAGCTCCACCGGCTTGCCGTGCGGGCCGATCACCGTCGTGTGCAGCGACTGGTACATGTTGAACTTCGGCATGGCGACGAAGTCCTTGAAGCGCCCGGGCAGCGGCTGCCAGTGGGCGTGCATGATGCCGAGCGCGGCGTAGCAGTCGCGCACCGAGTCCACCAGGATCCGGATCCCGACGAGGTCCCAGATGTCGGTGAAGTCGCGGCCGCGGACGATCATCTTCTGGTAGATCGAGTAGTAGTGCTTGGGCCGGCCGGTGACGACCGCCTCGATCTTGGCGGCCTTGAGCTGCTCCTGGACCGTCGTGGTGACCTCGGCCAGGTAGGTGTCGCGGGACGGCGCCCGCTCGGCCACCAGCCGCACGATCTCGTCGTAGCGCTTGGGGTACAGCGTCGCGAACGCGAGGTCCTCGAGCTCCCACTTGATCGTGTTCATGCCCAGCCGGTGGGCCAGCGGGGCCAGGATCTCCAGCGTCTCGCGCGCCTTCTTCTCCTGCTTCTCCGGCGGGAGGAAGCGCAGCGTGCGCATGTTGTGCAGCCGGTCGGCCAGCTTGATGACCAGGACCCGGGGGTCGCGGGCCATCGCGACGATCATCTTGCGGATCGTCTCGGCCTGGGCGGCGTCGCCCAGCTTCACCTTGTCGATCTTGGTGACGCCGTCGACGAGGTGGGCCACCTCGGAGCCGAAGTCGGCGGTGATGGAGTCCAGCGTGACGCCGGTGTCCTCCACGGTGTCGTGCAGCAGCGCCGCCACGAGCGTCGTGGTGTCCATGCCCAGGCCGGCGAGGATCGTCGCGACGGCGAGCGGGTGGGTGATGTACGGGTCGCCGCTCTTGCGCTTCTGGGCGGCGTGCGCGGACTCGGCGACGTCGTAGGCCCGCTGCAGCAGGACGAGGTCGGCCTTGGGATGGCTCTGGCGGTGCAGGGCGGCGAGCGGCTCGAGCACCGGGCGGACGACGGTGCTGCGCTGACCGGCGACGATCCGGCGGGCCAGCCGGTCGCGGACCCGGCGGCGGGGTGTGCCGGCGTCGGCGTCCCCGGGCTCCGAACCGACGTCGTCGGGACGTCGGACCGCGGGCCGCTCCGGCAGGGGCGGCCGGTGGACCGCGGGTGGTGTCGCTGTCGCGCCCGGCGGCGAGGGCTCGCCCGTGGTGCCGGGCGGTCCGGGGCGCGCAGGAGCGGCGTCGGCGGCTACGTCGGAGGCCACGGCGACTCCTGCGGGTTCGAGGAGAGGGAGACCCTCACCATGCTAGCCGTGCCGGGTGCGGCACCGCGGCACCTCGTCGGGCCATCTCCCCCGGTCAGGTGGTCCAGAGGGCGTGCACGGTGTGCGGCGCGACGCGCTCCCGGCCGCCGAGCGCCGCGAGCTCCACGACCACCGACACCGTGGTGACGACGCCGCCGAGCCGCTCGACCAGGTTGACCGCCGCGGCGAGGGTGCCGCCGGTGGCGAGGACGTCGTCGACGACCAGCACCCGCTGCCCCGGTCGGATGGAGTCGGCGTGCAGCTCCAGCGTGGCGGTGCCGTACTCGAGGACGTAGTCGGCCGAGATCCGCTCCCGGGGCAGCTTGCCGGCCTTGCGGACCGGGACGACGCCCACCCCGGCCGACAGTGCGACGGCCGCCGCGAGCAGGAAGCCGCGCGCCTCCACCCCGACGACGACGTCGAACGCGGGGGTCGAGTCGTCGACGCCGGCCATCGCCGCGGCACGGGGGTCGGAGTCCGCCGGCGCGGCCAGGCCGTCGACGACCCGGGCGAAGGCCGGGCCGTCGGCGAACACGGGGGTGAGATCCCGGAACAGCACCCCCGGCTCGGGGTGGTCGGGGACGTCGACGGTCAACGAGGCGATCAGCTCGTCCAGCGGCTGCTGCACCTGCTGCTCGGCGGGGACCGCGCTCACCGGCGCTTCTTCCCCGCCGGCCGCTGCGGACGGACACCCGGCCGCGGGGCCGCCGTCGCGCCGGAACCCTCCGGCCGCACCGAGGACGGCGACTCCACGACGACGTCGGCCTGCACGGTGCCGGGCAGCTCGGCGACGGCGGTCGCGGCTCCACCGGCCGGGCGGCGTGCCCGGCGGGCGCTGGCCACGGGGCCCTCGGGCGCGGCCGCGCCGCCCTGCCGGGCGGCCGAGGACCGGCGGGCGAGCACCCGTCGGCGCAGCGCCTGCACCTCGGGCTCGCGCTCCTTGAGGTCGGCCACGATCGGCGTCGCCAGGACGATCGACGAGTACGTGCCCGCTGCCAGGCCGACGAACAGCACCAGCGCCAGGTCCTTGAGCGTGCCGACGCCGAGCAGACCGGCGCCGACGAAGAGCAGGCCGGCGACCGGCAGCAGCGCGATGACGGAGGTGTTGATCGAGCGCATGAGCGTCTGGTTGACCGCGAGGTTGGCCGCCTCGCTCCAGGTCATGCGGGCCGACTTGTCCAGGTCCTTGACGTTCTCGTCGACCTTGTCGAACACCACGACGGTGTCGTAGAGCGAGAAGCCGAGGATGGTCAGGAAGCCGATGACCGTCGAGGGCGTCACCTCGAAGCCGATCAGCGCGTAGATGCCCGCAGTGACGATGATGTCGTGCACCAGCGCGGCCATCGCGCCGATCGCCATCTTGAGCTGGAAGCGCACCGCCAGGAAGGCGACGACGGCGACCAGGAAGACGACCAGCGCGACCAGCGCCTGGTCGGTGATGTCCCGGCCCCAGTCGGCGCTCACGGACTCGGGGCTCACCTGGTTCGGCTGGACACCCGCCGCGTCAGCGATCGCCTCGACGACCGTGCGCTCGGTGTCGCTCTCGAGCGCACCGGTCCGCAGCAGGACCGTGTCGCCGCCGACGATCTGCGCCGAGGCGACGTCGGCGCCGGCCCCCTCGGCGGCCTCGCGGACGTCGGAGAGCGAGGACTCCTCGCCGGGCAGCCGGAAGCTGTTGCCGCCGGCGAAGTCGATGCCGAAGTTGAAGCCGCGGAACAGCATCGCCGCCAGGCAGAGGAGCAGGACCGCCGCGGTGATCTTGTAGATCAGCCGGCTCTTGCCCACGACGTCGAGTCCGGCCTCGCCGTTGTACAGCCGGTGGGCCAGCGACGACCGCGGCGCCGCGACCTGCTCGGCCGCGCCCTCGCGGGGCAGCCCGGCATCGGCCAGGTCGTCGTCGCCCATGGCGGCGGCGGCCTCGTCGGCCGCGTGGCTGGCGTCCCGCGCCTCGTCGGCCTCGGTGCCCACGGGGACGACCTCGTCCTCGGCCATCCCGTCGTTCCGCTCGTCGCGGCTCATGAGGTGCTCCTGTTCTGCGCCGCAGGACCGGCGGTGGCGGTGGCCAGCTCCTGGCGCACGCGCGGCGCCGTCGAGCGCCCGGACTTGTCGACCTGCCCCAGCCCGGAGATCCGGCCGCTGCCGAACCACCGGTACCGCGACAGCACCGCCATGAGCGGGTGGGTGAAGAGGAAGACCACGACCAGGTCGAGGACCGTGGACATGCCGAGCGTGAACGCGAAGCCCTTCACGTCGCCGATGGCGAGGACGTAGAGGATCGCCGCGGCCAGGAAGCTGACCGCGTCGGCCGAGAGGATGGTGCGCCGGGCGCGGACCCAGGCGCGCGGCACGGCGGAGCGCAGGCTGCGCCCCTCCCGGATCTCGTCCTTGAGCCGTTCGAAGTAGACGACGAACGAGTCGGCGGTGATGCCGAGCGAGACGATGAAGCCGGCGATGCCGGCGAGGCTGAGCGTGAACCCGATCTCGCGGCCGAGCACCACCAGGACGCCGTAGACCACGACGCCGGAGAGCACGAGGCTGGCGATCATCACCAGGCCCAGCGCCCGGTAGTAGAGCAGCGAGTACAGGAAGACCAGGGCGACGCCGAGCGCACCGGCGATGAGGCCGGCCCGCAGCTGCTCCTCGCCGAGCTCGGTCGAGATCGACTGGGCCGTCGCCTGGGTGAAGCTCAGCGGCAGGGCGCCGTACTTGAGCTGATTGGCCAGCTCGGTGGCCGACTCCTGGTCGAAGCTGCCGGTGATCTCGGTGCCACCGCCGAGGATGGCGGAGTTGACCGTCGGCGCCGAGATGACCCGGCCGTCGAGCGTGATCGCGACCGAGTTGCCGATGTTGGCCGACGTGTACTCACCCCACGCGCGGGTGCCCTCGCCGTTGAAGTCGAGGTTGACGACCCACTCACCGGTCCCGGCCCGAGTGCCCGCGGAGGCATCGGTGACCGACGTGCCCTCGACGACGGCGGGACCGAGCAGGTACTTGAACTCGCCGTCCTCGCCGCAGGCGGCGACGTGGTCGTCGGGCCGGGCGACGTCGCTCGTGGCCGCCCCGCCGCAGGTCAGGGCGTCGAAGGCGACCTGCGCCTCCTCCTGCGTGATCGCCGGGGCGTCGGGGGCACGGGTCGGTGCCGCGGTGTCCGCGCCGTCCGTGGGCTCCGCGGCGTCCGTGGGCTCCGCGCCGCCTGTCGGCTCCGCGGCGCCCGTGGGCTCCGCGCCGTCCGTGGGCTCCGCGCCGTCCGTCGGCTCCGCGGGCTGGGTCGCCTCGGCGCCGTCGCTGGGTGCGGCGTCCTCGCCGGCCTGCCCGGCCGCCGCGACGTTGAGCACGGGGCGGAACCGCAGCTGGGCGGTCTCGCCGAGCTCGCGGGCCTGGTCGCCGTCGTCCCCGGGGACGGAGATGACGATGTTGGAGTCGCCCTCGGTCACGACCTCGGCCTCGGCGACGCCGAGGCCGTTCACCCGCTGCTCGATGATCTGGCGGGCCAGCTCGAGGTCCTCGCGGTCCGGCGCAGCGCCGTCCGGCGTGCGGGCCGTCAGCGTGACGGTGGTGCCGCCGCGCAGGTCGAGCCCGAGCTGGGGCGTCCGGTCGGAGCCGGTGAAGAAGACGAGGCCGTAGAGCAGGGCCAGGATGAGGACGAACGCGCCGAAGTACGGGCGGGCCCGCAGGCGATTGGCCACGGAGGCTCCCCGATCAGAGGGTGTCGTCGGCCGGGCGTCCCCCGGCCGAACCGGGAGCGTCGTCGCCCGGGATCCCGGTCACCGGCTCGCGGATCTCCAGGATCGCCTGCCGCGCGAAGGTGACGACGACGCCGGGAGCGACCTGCAGGTCCACCGTGGTCTCGCCCAGCCCGGCCACCGTGGCGTGCATGCCGCTGGTGGTCATCACCTGCGCGCCCACGGTCAGCGACTCCTGCAGCGCCTGCGCCCGGGCCTGCATGGTCTTGCGCTGGCGTGCGGGGAGCACGAACAGCAGCACCGCCAGCAGGACGAGCATGATCAGAGGGAAGAACTCCACGACAGATGTGCCTCTCTACCGCGCGTGCTGCTCCGCGGTGGGTGCGGCCCTGGGGCCGCTCGGGTACGTCGGTTGCCTCAGCGCAACTGGAGGACGGCACGCGGCCACCCGGTGGGGCGCGCACGGCCGCGGCCTCTCAGATTGCGCGCCAGCGTCCCGGAGTCTAGGCGTCGAAGAGCGGCTCTGACGACGAGCCTGCGCCCGGTGGGTCTGCTGTGACCCGGCCGAGTGGAATCCCGCCGCGGGGCACCGCCAGTCCCAGGTGCCGCCACGCCGCCTCGGTCGCCACCCGCCCGCGAGGCGTGCGGGCCAGCAGTCCGGCACGCACGAGGAACGGCTCGCACACCTCCTCGACGGTGTGCGGCTCCTCCCCCACCGCGACCGCCAGGGTGGCGACGCCGACCGGGCCGCCGCCGAACTTGGTCACCAGCGCCTCGAGCACCTCGCGGTCGAGCCGGTCCAGCCCGAGGTGGTCCACGTCGTAGAGCGCGAGTGCGGCCTGGGCGACGGCGCGGGTGACCCGGCCGTCGGCCTCCACCTCGGCGTAGTCGCGGACCCGGCGCAGCAGCCGGTTGGCGATGCGGGGTGTGCCGCGCGACCGGCCGGCGATCTCCGCCGAGCCCTCCTCGGTGAGCTCGACCCCCAGCAGATCGGCGCTGCGGGCCAGCACCCGCTCCAGGTCGGCGGTCTCGTAGAACTCCATCTGCCCGACGAACCCGAAGCGGTCGCGCAGCGGTCCGGTGAGCAGGCCGGCCCGGGTGGTGGCGCCGACGAGGGTGAACGGGTTGATCTCCAGCGGGATCGCCGTGGCACCGGGCCCCTTGCCGACGACGACGTCGACCCGGAAGTCCTCCATCGCCATGTACAGGAGCTCTTCGGCCGGGCGGGCGATGCGGTGGATCTCGTCGATGAACAGCACGTCGCCGGGCGAGAGGTTGGACAGCATCGCCGCGAGGTCGCCGGAGCGCTCGATGGCCGGGCCGCTGGTGATCTTCACCGCCGTCCCCAGCTCCGAGCCGATGATCAGGGCCAGGCTGGTCTTGCCGAGCCCGGGCGGACCGGAGAGCAGCACGTGGTCCGGCGGGCGGCCGCGCCGCTTGGCGCCCTCCAGCACCAGGGCCAGCTGCCGGGCCACCTTGGGCTGGCCGATGAAGTCGTGCAGCGAGTGCGGGCGCAGCGCCGACTCGACGACCCGCTCCTCGTCCCCGGCCTGCGGCGACACCGCCCAGTCCTGGCCGACGTCGCCGCTCACCTCCCCGGTCATCGACCGGTCGAACGGCGCACTCACGCTCGACCCAGCAGCTGCAGGGCGCGACGGAGCAGGACGGCGACCTCGACCGACCCGGTCTCCACGATCTGGGCGTCGGCGACGGGGGCGAGCTCGACGACGGCCGTCTCCGCCTCCTTGCCCGACCAGCCCAGGCCGACGAGGGCGGAGGTGAGCTGGTCACGCCACGGCGCGACGGGCGTGACCGACGGGAGGCCGGCCGGCGCGGGGCCGTCCAGCGAGGTGTCGGTGCTGATCGAGCCCAGCCGGTCGCGCAGCTCGAGGATCAGCCGCTCGGCGCCCTTCTTCCCGATGCCGGGCACCTGCATGAGCGCCTTGACGTCGGCCAGCGAGACGGCGCGGCGCACCTCGCGCGGCGGGTGGATGGCCAGCACCGCCTGGGCGAGCCGGGGACCGACGCCGTTGGCCGTCTGCAGCAGCTCGAACAGCTGGCGCTCGTCGTCGTCGGCGAAGCCGTAGAGGGTGAGCGAGTCCTCGCGGACGATCAGGCTGGTCGACAGCCGGGCGGTCTCGCCCACCTGCAGCCGGGCGATCGTGCCCGGCGTGCACTGCACCGCCAGGCCGATGCCGCCGACCTCCACGACCGCGCCGTCCGGCGAGACCGCGGCCACCCGGCCGTTCACGGAAGCGATCATCGGGCCGCCACCCCCTGCCAGCGGGGCAGCGTGCGCTGGACGACGGGCGCGCCGATGCCGCCGGCGAGGGCGGCCGAGCGCAGCCGCTGCTGGGCCGGGCCGCGCCACACGTGGCAGACCGCCAGGGCGAGGGCGTCGGCGGCGTCCGCCGGCTTCGGCGCCTCGGCGAGGCCGAGCACCCGGGTGACCATGAGCGTGACCTGGTCCTTGTCCGCGCGGCCGTTGCCCGAGATGGCCGCCTTGACCTCGCTGGGCGTGTGCCAGGCGACCGGCCGGTCGGCCTGCGCGGCGGCCAGCGCCGCCACCCCCGCGGCCTGCGCGGTGCCGGTGGCGGTGCCCTTGTTGTTCTGGGTGAAGACCCGCTCGATCGCGATCACGTCGGGCCGGTGCTCGCGGAGCAGTGCGGTCACCGCGGTGTGCAGCTCGAGCAGGCGCAGCTCCAGGTCCAGCTCCGCGAGCGTGCGGATCACGCCCACGCCGATCGCCGTCGGCCGGGCGCCGGGGCGGCCGTCGACCACGCCCCAGCCGCACCGGGTCAGCCCCGGATCGATGCCGAGCACGCGCATGGGAGAGCCTCCTGCCGACCGAACGTCTGTTCGACCCACGCTAACCGCAGATCCGCTGCCCGCCCCTGCAACACGCGGAGGAGGTCAGCCCACGCCGATCGCGATCAGCGGTCGGGCGGCCGGGTCGAGCCACCTCAGCAGCGCCACGAGGCTACCGGCGTCGATCGCGACGCAGCCCGCCGTCGCCGCTCCGTTGCTCACGTGCAGGAAGAAGGCCGAGCCCGCCCCGGGGGTTCCGCCGCGGTTGTAGTCCAGGACCACGGCGTGCTGGTACACCGCCACCTCCGCCAGGTTCTCGCTGACCGCCTCGTCGAAGTCGCAGGTGCCGCGCGCGCACTCGGCGTACTGGTTGTAGCGGGGGCTGTGCACGTCGGACACCCACCAGTCGTCGCCGTCGACGACCCGGTACGGGAGTCCGGTGCCCGGGTCGCCGGCGCGCCCGAACGCCTCGCTCAGGGAGAAGGTGCCGGCGGGTGTGCGCGTGCTGCTCTCGCTGGCCCTGCCGACGCCCGCAGAGCCCACCCGCGCGTTCATCGGCCCGAGGACCGGCACCCAGCCGTCGGCACCCCGCTCCCACGCGGTCAGCACCGCACCGGTGGAGCCGGCCGACGGCGCCACCACCGTGACGACCTGCCGGGACGAGCCGGCATCGACGCCCAGGGGCAGCCCGGACGGCGACCGCGGTTCGGGCGCCGCGGACACCACGGCGGGCTCGGCAACGCGACTCCGCGGAACCGCCCGCGCGACCGCTGCGGCCTCGGCGCGCTCCCGCTCCTCGGCGGCCTCGGCCGCCCGGGCCGCGGCCCGCGCGGCGGCAGCCACCTCGGCCGCGGCAGCAGATTCCTCGGCGGCGCGGGCGGCGCGCGCCTCCACGGTGTCGTACCCGCGGGGCAGCGCCACGCGCAGGAGCGACAGGTCCACCGGGGCCAAGTCGGCCGGTGCACCGGCCCATCGGGCGCCGGACCCCTCGACGACGGTCACGACGGCAGGCGCGGCGGCGGCGGCGAACGAGGTGCAGCCGGTGCTCAGCAGCAGGAGCAGCAGCGCCGGCGCCGCGCGCGAACGCCCGGACCGCGACACCGTCCTGCCTGCCACAGCCCCGCCCCGCGATCACCTGTGCGGGGCCGATGCTCCCGCGCCTCGGCAAGCGTGCAGCGGCAGGTCGCGGAACCGGGGCTCATCCGGACCGTCCCGGTACCGGTGTGCCTGGCGGGGCGGGTGGGCCGGTTCCCGCCACCGTCAGGCTCCCGCCACCATCAGGCGTCGATCTTCTCCATGACCTCGTCGGACACGTCGTAGTTCGCGTAGACGTTCTGCACGTCGTCGAGGTCCTCGAGGGCGTCGATGAGGCGGAACACCTTGCCCGCGCCGTCCTCGTCGAGCTCGACCTGCACGCTGGGCAGGAAGCCCATGTCGGCGGAGTCGTAGTCGATGCCGGCGTCCTGCAGCGCGGTGCGCACGGCCACCATGTCGCCGGGCTCGCTGACGACCTCCAGGGTGTCGCCGAGGTCGCGCACCTCCTCGGCCCCGGCGTCGAGCACGGCCATGAGCACGGTGTCCTCGTCCACGCCGTCGGCCTTCGGCACCACGACGACGCCCTTGCGGGAGAAGAGGTAGGAGACCGAGCCGGGGTCGGCCATGTTGCCGCCGTTGCGGGTCATGGCGGTGCGGACCTCCATGGCCGAGCGGTTCTTGTTGTCCGTCAGGCACTCGATGAGGACGGCGACGCCACTGGGGCCGTAGCCCTCGTAGGTGATGCCCTGGTAGTCGACGCCACCGGCCTCGGCGCCGGACCCGCGCTTGACCGCCCGGTCGATGTTGTCGTTCGGCACCGAGCTCTTCTTCGCCTTCTGGACGGCGTCGTAGAGCGTCGGGTTGCCGGACAGGTCACCGCCGCCGGTGCGGGCCGCGACCTCGATGTTCTTGATCAGCTTGGCGAAGAGCTTGCCGCGCTTGGCATCGATGCCGGCCTTCTTGTGCTTGGTCGTCGCCCACTTGGAATGGCCGCTCATGATTCCTCCTCGTTCCCGGCGACGACGCCGGCCTGCTGGGCCAGGTGACGGCGGACGATGTCGACGAACAGCGCGTGCACCCGGCGGTCCCCGGTCAGTTCGGGGTGGAAGCTCGTGGCCACCAGATTCCCCTGGCGGACCGCGACGATCCTACCGTCGGCCGCTCCCCCCATGATCCGGCCGAGGACGACGACCCCGTCGCCGGCCTCCTCCACCCACGGCGCCCGGATGAAGACCGCGTGCAGCGAGGTGCCGCCGAGGCCCGCGAGGTCGATCTCGGACTCGAAGCTGTCCGCCTGCCGGCCGAAGGCGTTGCGGCGGACGGTGACGTCGAGACCGCCGATCGTCTCCTGGTCCGGCGGGGCGTCCAGCAGCCGGTCGGCGAGCAGGATCATCCCCGCGCAGCTGCCGTAGACGGGCAGCCCGGCCCGGACCGAGGCGCGCAGCGGGTCGAGCAGGCCGAACCGGCGGGCGAGCTTGGCGATCGTCGTCGACTCCCCGCCGGGGAGGACCAGGCCGTCGACGGCGGCGAGCTCCTCGGGCCGCCGCACGGCGAGCGCCTCGGCGCCCTGGTCCCGCAGGGCGGCCAGGTGCTCCCGGACGTCCCCCTGCAGCGCGAGCACCCCGATGAGGGGCCGGGTCACCAGCCGCGGGTGGCGAAGCGCTGGTCGGCCGGGAGCGTGGAGACGTTCAGCCCCACCATCGCCTCGCCCAGCCCGCGGGAGACCTTGGCGATCACGTCGGGGTCGTCGTGGAAGGTCGTCGCCTGCACGATGGCGGCCGCGCGCAGCGCCGGGTCGCCGGACTTGAAGATGCCCGAGCCCACGAAGACGCCCTCCGCGCCCAGCTGCATCATCATCGCGGCGTCCGCGGGGGTGGCGATGCCACCGGCGGTGAACAGCACGACCGGCAGCTTGCCCTCTCTCGCCACCAGGGCTACGAGTTCGATCGGGGCCCGCAGCTCCTTGGCCGCCACGAACAGCTCGGTCTCGTCCATGGTGCCCAGCGCGCGGATGCCGGCCCGGATCGAGCGCATGTGCCGGGTGGCCTCGACGACGTTGCCGGTGCCGGCCTCGCCCTTCGAGCGGATCATCGCCGCGCCCTCGGAGATCCGGCGCAGCGCCTCGCCCAGGTCGGTGGCGCCGCACACGAACGGGACGGTGAACTCGGACTTGGCGATGTGGTGGGCCTCGTCGGCCGGCGTCAGCACCTCGGACTCGTCGATGTAGTCGACGCCGAGGGACTGCAGGACGCGGGCCTCCACGAAGTGGCCGATGCGCGCCTTGGCCATCACCGGGATGGAGACCGCCCCGATGATCCCCTCGATCATGTCGGGGTCGCTCATCCGGGAGATGCCGCCCTCGGCGCGGATGTCGGCCGGCACCCGCTCCAGCGCCATGACGGCGACCGCCCCGGCGTCCTCGGCGATCTTCGCCTGCTCGGGCGTGACGACGTCCATGATGACGCCGCCCTTGAGCTGCTCGGCCATCCCGCGCTTGACGCGGTCGGTACCGGTGGAGGGGGTCTGCGCAGACACGGGGATGGCCTATCGGCTCGAGGGGAGAGCGGGAGCCCCATCCTACGGCCGGTCGGCCGACGGACTTCCCGCGCTGGTGCCGGCGAGGACCTCGAGGCGGTCGTCGATGTCGAAGAACCGCGGCATCGGCCGGCCCGCGTGCAGCCGCAGCACCCGCGGCAGCCGCCGGCTGCGCAGCGCCTGGGTGTCCCGGACGGCGTCGTTGTAGAAGCGCCGGGCCAGCGCCACCCGGGTGCCGGTGCCGGCCAGGTCGGCCTGCAGCGGGACCGGGACGCCCGGCAGCTCCGGGGGGAGCTCCCGCAACTCGCGCCCGAGCGCGTTCTCGGCGGCCTCGCGGTCCTCCGGGGCGGTCGCCCGGGCTCCGTCCGCCGCCGCGGCGAGGGCGCGGGCGCGGTCCGGGCCGAGCGCGTCCGGGTACTCGCGCGCCAGCTCCGCGGCCAGCCCGGCGCGGCGTCTCAGCTGGGTCTCCAGCGCCGTGCGCGCCCGCTGCACCCGCCTCTCCAGGCGGCCCAGCCGCACGAGGGTCCAGATGGTCCAGGCCAGCAGCAGCAGGACGACCGCGACGGCCGCCCACATCCACGCCTCGGCACCCATGGGGCGGAGGCTATCGGGCGCTGCCCCGCCAGCGGGAGCTCCGCGGCGCGACCGCCGTCGGCGGGACCGTCGGTACCTCGTCGTCCTCCAGCGCCGTGACGCCGCCCCCGCCGGGCAGCACGACGGTCTCGTAGACGGCGAGGATGCGCCGGGCGAGCACGGGCCAGTCGTACTCGCGCGCCACCTCCGCACCGCGCGCCGCGAGCTCCGCCCGGCGCGCCGGGTCGGCCAGCAGGTCGCTCAGCGCCTCGCCGAGGGCCGCAGCGTCACCCCGGGGCACCAGCACGCCGGCGGTTCCGCCGTCGAGCACGCGCGCGAAGGCGTCCAGGTCGCTGGCCACGGTCGGCGCGCCCGCGGCCAGCGCCTCGATGAGGACCACCCCGAAGGACTCCCCCAGGAGGTTGGGCGCGCAGTAGACGTCGACCGAGCGGAGGAACGCGGCCTTGTCGGCCTCCGACACCTCGCCCAGGAGCACCACGCGCGGCCGCAGCTCGTCCCCCACCAGCCGGTGCAGCTGGTCGGCATCCCCGCGGCCGGCGACGAGCAGCCGGGCGCGGGGGTGCCGGCGCAGCACGGTGCGCATGCCCTCCAGCAGCGTGGGCAGCCCCTTGCGCGGCTCGTCGTAGCGGCCCAGGAAACCGATCGTGGGCGCATCGCCGGACGCGGCGGGCAGCAGGGGCCCCTCGGCGAAGGCGTCGACGTGCACCCCGTTCGGGATGATCACGGCGTCGCCACCGAGGTGCTCGACCTGCACGCGCCGGGAGAAGTCGGAGACGGCGATGCGGCCGGTGATCTTCTCGAGCCACGGCCGGACGACCGGACCGAAGGCGGCCAGCACCTTCGACCGGGTGGTGGCGGCGTGGAAGGTGGCGACGATCGGCCCCGTCGCGATCATGCAGACGAGCAGGGCGACCGACGGCGCCGCGGGCTCGTGCACGTGGACGACGTCGAAGCGCCCGTCCCGCAGCCATCGGCGCACGCGGGCGGCCGAGACGGGCCCGAACTGCACGCTGGCCATCGAGCCGTTGTACGGGACGGGGACGGTGCGACCGGCGAAGGTGATCCACGGGTCGGTGAGCGACTCCTCGTGCTCCGCCGGGGTCAGCACCTCGACGTGGTGCCCCATGCCGCGCAGGGTCTCGGCCAGGTCGCGGACGTGGTACTGCACACCCCCGGGGACGTCCCACCGGTAGGGGCAGACCAGACCGATGCGCATCAGTCCGCCTGCCCCGGGGTGGCCGCCCGTCGGGGCGGATCGGGTGGCACGTCGGCCCAGATGCGGCCGAGCATGTGCCAGTCCTCGGGGTGCTCGGCGATGCCGGCGGTGAAGACGTCGGCGACCGTCTGCATCGCGTCGGTCACCCGGGTGGCCAGCCGGCCCTCGCCGGTCACGGGCACCTCGGGGTGCACCTGGATCCGCCAGCCGGCGCCGTCGAAGCGCGGCACGGCGGGGAGCAGCGCGGCACCGGTGCGGGCGGCCAGCAGCGCGGCGCCGCTGGGCATCACCGCCGGCCGGCCGAAGAAGGACACCGGCACGCCGCCGGTACCGAAGTTGCGGTCGACCAGCAGGCAGCTGACGCCGCCCTCGAGCAGCCACTGGCGGAGCACCTCGGAGCCCGGCTTCGGGCCGCCGGTGAGCGGGGTGACCTTCATGCCCAGGCCCTCGCGGTACTCGAGGAACCGGCGGTAGAGCGATTCGGGCTTGAGTCGCTCGGCGATGGTGAGGAAGGGCTCGCCGAGCCGGTCGGCCAGCCAGGCCCCGGCGGCGTCCCAGTTCCCGCTGTGCGGCAGCGCCAGGACGACGCCCCGGCCCTCGCCGCGCGCCCGCTCGACGTGCTCGAAGCCCGGCACCAGGGTGTCACGGCGGATGCGGTCGACGCCCAGCGTCGGCAGCCGGAACGCCTCCTGCCAGTAGCGGGCGTAGGACGCCATGGCCCGCGCGGTGAGCTCGTCGAGCTCCGGCTCGGACAGCGCGCCGGAGGTGGCCACCCGGAGGTTGGCCCGCAACTGGCGCACCCCGGTGCCGTCGCGGCCCGCGGCCCAGCGCCCGCCGCGGTCGAAGGCCGTGCGGGCGACCGGCTCGGGCAGCATCCGCACCGCCCGCCAGCCGGCCGCGTACCCCGCATCGGTCAGCCGACCGGTGATCCGGCTGCGCAGGCCCGCGGGCCCGGTCACGGCTGCGGCGGGGACGAGGGCAGCGGGGCCCCGGCGGCGCCCCTGCGGACGGCGACCATCCGCTGGGCGACGGTGACCGCGCTGCCGGCCACCAGCAGGACCAGCGCCACGTGCAGCGAGTACGGGATGCCCAGGCCGGTGAACCCGGTGCCCACGAGCACGATGATCAGCCGCTCGGTGCGCTCGACGATGCCGACGTCGCAGGACAGGCCCACCCCCTCGGCCCGCGCCTTGATGTAGCTGGTCAGGACGCCCAGCACGAGGCAGATCAGCGACAGCAGGACGATCAGCCGGTTGTTCTGGTCTCCGTCACCGGAGAACCACCAGGCCAGCGCGCCGAAGATGGCCGCGTCGGCCGCACGGTCACCCACGGAGTCCAGCACCGCGCCGAACACGGTGCCGCCGCCGCGGGCGCGCGCCAGCGCACCGTCGAGCATGTCCAGCATTACGAACATCCAGACGGCGAAGGCGCCCCAGAACAGGTGCCCGGAGCCGATGAGGAACACCGCGGAGGCGACCGCCCCCACCGTGCCGGTGATCGTCACCATGTCCGGCGTGATCCCGGCGCGGGCGAGCCCGGGCACGATCGGGGCCAGCACCTTGGCGACGGCGGGACGCGCGTTGACGCCGAGCATCAGGCCTGCCCGTCCGGCCAGGCGGCGGCCAACAGGTCGCGGGTCTCCCGCAGCACCTGCGGCAGCACGCGGGTGAGCCCGATGACCGGCATGAAGTTGGTGTCCCCGCCCCACCGCGGGACGGCGTGCTGGTGCAGGTGGTCGGCGATCCCTGCGCCGGCCACCGACCCCTGGTTCATGCCGATGTTGAAGCCGTGGGCGCCGGAGACCTCGCGGACCACGCGCATCGCCGTCTGCGTGATCGACCCGAGCTCGGCTACCTCGTCGTCGGTCAGGTCGGTGTAGTCGGGCACGTGCCGGTACGGCACGACCATCAGGTGGCCGGCGTTGTAGGGGTACAGGTTGAGCACCGCGTACACCGTCGTCCCGCGGGTGACGATCAGCCCGTCCTCGTCGCTCATCGTCGGGATGACGCAGAACGGGCAGTCGTGCGCGCCGGTGGGCTTCCCCTCGCCCCGGATGTAGGCCATCCGGTACGGCGTCCACAGGTGCTCGAAGGCCTCGCTCATCCGGCCACCACGGTCGCGGCCTGCTCGTCGGCGGCCGAGGGGTCGACGTTGGAGCGGGAGGCGATCCACGCCACCACCTGCTGCACCGCCTCGTCGACCGGGACGCCGTTGCGCTGCGAGCCGTCGCGGTAGCGGAAGGAGACCGCCGATGCCTCCGCGTCGGTGGCGCCGGCGATCAGCACGAACGGGATCTTCTGCTTGCTCGCGGTGCGGATCTTCTTCTGCATCCGGTCGTCGGAGTCGTCCACCTCGACGCGGACGCCGTGCTGCCGCAGCTTCGCGGCCACGTCGCTCAGGTACGGCACCTGCTCGTCGGTGATCGGGATGCCGACGACCTGCACCGGGGCCAGCCACGCCGGGAATGCGCCGGCGTAGTGCTCGGTGAGGACGCCGAAGAAGCGCTCGATCGAGCCGAACAGCGCCCGGTGCAGCATGACCGGCCGCTGCCGGGAGCCGTCGGCGGCGGTGTACTCGAGACCGAAGCGCTCGGGCAGGTTGAAGTCGACCTGGATGGTCGACATCTGCCAGGTCCGGCCGATGGCGTCCTTGGCCTGGACGGAGATCTTGGGGCCGTAGAACGCGGCGCCGCCCGGATCGGGGAAGAGCTCCAGACCCGAGTCCAGCGCGGCCTGCCGCAGCGCTTCGGTGGCCACCTCCCAGCTCTCGTCGGTCCCGACCGACTTCTCCGGGTTCCGGGTGGAGAGCTCGAGGTAGAAGTCGCTCAGCCCGTAGTCGGCCAGCAGCCCGAGCACGAAGTCCAGCAGCCCGCGCAGCTCACCGGCCATCTGCTCGGGGGTGCAGTAGATGTGCGCATCGTCCTGGGTGAACCCGCGGGCGCGGGTCAGCCCGTGCACGACGCCGGACTTCTCGTAGCGGTAGACGGTGCCGAACTCGAACAGCCGCAGCGGCAGCTCCCGGTAGGAACGCCCTCGGGAGTCGAAGATCAGATTGTGCATCGGGCAGTTCATCGGCTTGAGGTAGTAGTCCTGCCCCTGCCGTTTGACGTTGCCGTCGGCGTCGCGCTCCTCGTCCAGCTGCATCGCCGGGTACATGCCCTCGGCGTACCAGTCCAGGTGGCCGGAGGTCTCGAACAGCTGCCCCTTGGTGATGTGCGGGGTGTTGACGAAGGAGTAGCCGGCCTCCTCGTGGCGGCGCTGGCTGTACTTCTCCAGCTCGCGCCGGATGATGCCGCCCTTGGGGTGGAAGACCGCCAGCCCGGACCCGACCTGGTCGGGGAAGCTGAACAGGTCCAGCTCGGCACCCAGCCGCCGGTGGTCGCGGCGCTCGGCCTCGGCGACCTGCTCCAGGTAGGCCTTCTGGGCGTCCTTGCTCTCCCACGCGGTGCCGTAGATCCGCTGGAGCTGCTTGTTCTGCTCGCTGCCGCGCCAGTAGGCCGCGGCGCTCCGGGTCAGGGTGAATGCCGGGATGGTGCTGGTGCGCGGCAGGTGCGGCCCGCGGCACAGGTCGGTCCAGATCCGCTCGCCGGTGCGCGGGTCGAGGTTGTCGTACATGGTCAGCTGGGCGCCGCCGACCTCCACGTCGGCGCCATCGACCGAGGACGGAGCTTCTCCGGCGCCGCCCTTCAGCCCGATCAGCTCGAGCTTGTACGGCTCGTGCGCGAGCTCGGCCTGCGCGTCGGCGTCGCTGATCTCCCGGCGGGAGAAGTTCTGCCCGGCCCGGACGATCTCGGTCATCTTCTTCTCGAGGGCCGTGAGGTCCTCGGGGGTGAACGGCCGCTCGGGGTCGAAGTCGTAGTAGAAGCCGTTCTCCACCGGCGGGCCGATGCCCAGCCGGGTGCCCGGGAACAGCTCCTGCACGGCCTGCGCCAGCACGTGGGCGGCCGAGTGCCGGATGACCGCGCGGCCGTCCGCGCTGGCCGCCGGGACCGGCTCGACGTCGGCATCGGCGTCCGGGACCCAGGCCAGGTCCTTGAGGTCACCACTGGCCACGTCCCGGACGACGACGGCGCCGTCGGGGCCCTTGAGCGGGACCCCGGCGTCCTTGAGCGCCTGCATCGCCGTCGTCCCGGCCGGCACCCGCACGGATCCGGCGGCGGTGGGCGAAGGCGGGGTCGACACGAGAGCACTCCAGGGGTGATGAGGGTGAGACAGCATCGGAGCCTAGTGCGCGGCCGGGCCTACTCCGGGACGACTTCCAGTCCGGCGTCCACGGCACCCCGGCGCCCGAGCACCGCGCTGATCCGCGCGAAGCTCTCCGGATCGGCCGGCACGATGCGGACGCCGTCGTCGCCGATCTCGATCCGCAGCGGCACCGCCTCGGCCCCCGACACGGTGAACCGCCCGTCGGCGCCGCGGGTGAAGGTGAACCGGGCGGCCACCGAGTCCTCCGTGGGGTACCCGCGGGTCGAGTGCTCGGCGAGGTGGTTGCCGAGCCCGTAGGCGACCCACTCGCCGCCGATCCGCTCGAGGGGCTGGACGACGTGCGCGTGGTGGCCGAGCACCAGGTCCACGTCCGGCGAGGCCAGCAGCGTCCGGGCGGCGGCCACCTGGGCGTCGGTCGGGTCGTTCTCGTACTCCCGGCAGCAGTGCAGGCTCGCGACGACGACGTCGGCTCCCGCGGCGCGTGCCCGTGCGGCCGCCGCCAGCATCCCGTCGACGTCGGGGACGGCGGCGACGTCGACCGCCCACTCCCGGCCGGCCGGCAGGGGCACCCCGTTGAGGCCGAACGTCGCGGCCACGTGCCCGATCCGCACGCCCCCGACGTCGACGATCACCGGCTCCCGGCTCGCAGGCTCGCTGCGGTAGGTGCCGGAGTGCGCGATCCCGGCCGCGTCGAGGGCGTCGAGGGTCCGGGTGAGGCCGTCGAACCCGTCGTCGAGGGAGTGGTTGGACGCCGTGGAGCACAGGTCGTACCCGGCTGCGTCGAGGGCGTCGACGATCTCCGGCTGCACCGCGAAGCTCGGATAGCCGCGGAACGGCCCGCCCGCGGCGGCGACCGGCGTCTCGAGGTGGCAGATCGCCAGGTCTGCGCCGCCGATCAGCCCGGCCACCGACGTGAACACGTCCGAGAAGTCGTAGGAGCCGTCCGGCTGCCGCGCTCCCGCCGTGAGCGCCCGGTCCTGGTGCACCAGCACGTCGCCGGTGGCCAGCAGCGTGACGCTCTCCGGCGCCGGCGGCGCGGTCGTGGTCGTTGCAGGCGCGTCCCCCTCGGGGGCCGGCTCCGCGGAGCAGCCGGTGGCCAGCACCACCAGCGCGGCGAGGGCTACGGATCGGCGGAGCACAACCGGACGCTAGAGCAGGACGGCGTCCCCCACCGCGACCTCGCCCGGGCGCCGCACCTCGGCGTAGACACCCAGGCAGTGCTTCGGCGTCCGGGTGACGGCCAGCTCCGCGCCGCCGATGCGCACCGTGCGCCCGACCCAGGTCCGCTCGTCGCCGCCGTCGGCCAGGTCGAGGAGCACGTTGGCGCGCGGGTCGTCCGCCGAGCACCCCTCGGGGACGTCCCCGGCGGCGGCCCGCTCGATCGCCTGCTGCGACACGAGGTGCACCGCCGCCACGTCGGCCGCCGATCCCCGGGCGGCGCGCAAGTGCACCTCCCGGCCGAGGAGGTCGGAGAGCGCGCGGGCGTCGGCGTCCGGATCCCCCGTCGGCTGCACACCGGCGAGCACGGGCGCGTGCTTGCCGCGGACCGTCTCCCCGTTCGCGGCGTCGACCACCGACCAGGCCCGGTCCCCCTCGGGTCCGGTGACGTCCAGCCGCACCTGGTTCCGCGAGGTGCTGCCGAGCGACTTCACCGGGTAGATCCACAGGCGCGCCACGCGGCCGGCCGTCGTCGTCGTCACGAACCGAATCTAGGCCTCCCCGGCGCCCGGCTCGCCGTCCGTGCACGGGACGTGCACGGGCCTGCACGAGCCGTCCCGGCTCGCGGAGGCCCGCTCGCGGCGGTTGCGGCGGGAGTGACGCGGAGCGCCCCGCGGGCCGGGCCGCGCAGGAACCTCTCGGGTCATGGCGGCCGGCAGCCCGTCGTCCGCCCAGGTCGAAGGCGAGGTTCAGACATGACGGGACGGACTCGGCTGCGCCGCTTGTCCTCGGGGGGTGCCGCCCTGCTGATGGCCGCCGCCCTCGCTGCCTGCGGTTCCGACGACGACGGCGGGGACGACGGCGGTTCGGCCGCCGCTGAGACGAGTGCCTCCGAGGAGAGCGCCGACCCGGCCGAGTTCTGCGAGGCGTCGGTGGACCTCGAGGGCGCGTTCTCGATGGGTCCCCCGGTCGACGAGGCTGCTCCCCCGGAGGAGCAGCAGGCCGCGCTCGAGGAGTTCGGCTCCACGGTGGAGCCGCTGCTCGCCGACGTCGAGGAGACCGCTCCGGAGGAGATCTCCGAGGACGTGACGACGGCCGCGGGCATCGTCCGCGAGGCCCTGTCCGGCGGGGACCCCGCCGCCCTGCAGGGCCCGGAGTTCCAGGAGGCCGACGACAACATCGACGAGTACATGCTCGCCGAGTGCGGCTTCGAGCAGATCGAGGCCACCGGCGTGGACTACGAGTACGAGGGGCTGCCCGACTCGGTCCCGGCCGGGATCGTGGCCATCACGCTCACCAACGAGGGCGAGGAGCTGCACGAGATCGGCATCGCCCGGATCAACGACGACGTCACCGAGCCGGTCGAGCAGCTGCTCGCGCTCCCCGAGGAGGAGGTGTTCACGAAGCTGGAGCTCAAGGGCGTCACCCTGGTGGAGCCCGGCCAGTCGGAGACCACGTTCATGCGCATGGACGAGGGCCGGTACGGCGCCGCCTGCTTCATCCCCGAGGGGACGATGAGCATGGAGATGCCGGGCATGGGCGCGCCCCACTTCACGATGGGCATGTTCGCGGAGTTCACCGCCGAGTGACCGGAGGTCCGCCCGCGCCGGCGACCCGGCGCCAGTTCCTCGGCCTCACCGCCGCGGCGGGCTTCGCGCTCGTCGCCGGCTGCTCGGCGCGGCAGCCGACGGCCGCAGGCCCGTCCACCACCCCGGGGGGCCTGCGGCTGACGGCCGCGCCGATGCGGGTGGACCTGGCCGGCTCCGAGATCCCGACGTGGGGGTACGGCACGCTCCCCGGCCCGGAGATCCGGCTCCGGGCCGGCGACCGCCTGCGGGTGGAGCTGGGCAACGAACTCCCGGACGACACGACGATCCACTGGCACGGCCTGGCGCCGCCGAACCGGATGGACGGCGTGCCGGGGCTGACCCAGGACCCGGTCGCCCCGGGCGAGCGCTTCACCTACGAGTTCGAGACGCCGACCGCCGGCTCGTTCATGTACCACGCGCACGTCGGCATGCAGCTCGACCGCGGGCTGTACGGACCGCTCGTCGTCGAGCCGCGTTCGGAGGAGCTGGCCTACGACCGCGAGTACACGGTGATGCTCGACGACTGGCGGGACGGCATGGACGCCCACGGCGGGCACGGTGCGGACGGCGGGCACGGCGCCGAGGACGACCGCGACCCGGGGGACTCGGTCTCCTTCGGCGGGCGGTCCTATCCCCTGCTGCTGGTCAACGGGCGGCCGCCGGAGGACCCCCCGGTGCTGGGGACGCGGCGGGGCGACCGGCTGCGGCTGCGCGTCATGAACATCGCCGCCGACACCGGCTTCCGGTTCGCGATCGCCGGGCACCGGCTCACCGTCACGCACACCGACGGGATGCCGGTCGAGCCGGTCACCGTCGACGCCCTGCGGCTGGGCATGGGCGAGCGGTACGACGTCCTGGTCGAGTCCACGCAGCCCGGCGGTGCCTGGCAGGTGGGCGTGCAGGCGGAGGGCCGCGGTGGCTGGGGCCGGGCGGTCCTGCGGTACAGCGGCAGCGAGGCGTCGTCGCCACCCGCCGTCGCGCAGCGGCCCGGCGAACTCGACGGTCGCCTGGTGGCCTATCCCGATCTGCTGGCCCGGGAGCCCTTGGCGCTTCCCTCGGGCGAGCCCGCCCGGCACTACGACCTGGAGCTCTCCGGCACCGAGATCGGCGGGCAGAGCTACCCCGACGCCGACCCGTTGCCCGTCGCCGAGGGCGAGTGGGTCCGCATCACGATGCGCAACACCAGTGCCAAGTGGCATCCGATGCACCTGCACGGCCACCACTTCCAGGTGCGGACGCCCACCGGCCGCGGTCCGGTCAAGGACACCGTGACGGTGGCCGCGCGCGGCGGGGTGGTGAGCTTTGACTTCCTCGCCACGAACCCGGGCGACTGGCTGTTCCACTGCCACAACCACCACCACATGGAGGACGGCATGGTGCGCGTGGTGCGCTACCGCTGACGCGACAGCGATGAGTCCGGACCCGCGCGTCGGTCAGGGCACAGGACGGCGCGGAGCACCCGCCCGGATCCGGAGGAGACGCATGGCCAAGCTCGTGTACGGGATGGTGACCTCGCTGGACGGCTACGCCGTGCCGGCCGACGGGGACCTGGGCGCCGGGGCCGAGGACGAGGAGGTGCACACCTACATCGGCGACCTCTTCCGCGACCTGGGCACGTACCTCTACGGCCGGCGGATGTACGAGACGATGGTCTTCTGGGAGACCGCGCACGCCGAACCCGACGCACCGCCGCACATCGTGCAGTACGCCCGCGACTGGCAGGCGGTCGAGAAGGTCGTCTACTCGACGACGCTGGAGTCGGTGTCGAGCGAGCGGACCCGGATCGAACGGACCTTCGACCCCGACGCGGTGCGCCGGCTCAAGGCGGCGTCCGACTCCGACCTCTCCGTCGACGGCCCGACCCTCGCGGCCCAGGCGATCGCCGCCGGCCTGGTGGACGAGTACCACCTGTTCGTCACCACGACCGTCGTCGGCGGCGGCACGCGCTTCTTCCCCGACGGCGTGCGCCTGGACCTCGACCTGGTCGGGGAGCGCTCCTTCAGCAGCGGCCTGGTGCACGCGCACTACCGGACCCGCTGAGCGTTCCTGCCCCGGAGACGACGCAGGGCCAGGCTGCCCGTCTCCGGGAAACCTGGCCCTGCCTGCCGGTGGGCGATACTGGGTTCGAACCAGTGACCTCTTCGGTGTGAACGAAGCGCTCTACCACTGAGCCAATCGCCCGGCACGGTCGCTCGCGACCGCTCCGTCATTCTGCCAGACGCTCACCGCCAGAGCGGTACCCACCCCGGCACCCATCCCGGGACCCCGGTGAGGTGCAGGGCGAGCACGAGGGCGCCGTAGACGCAGGCCGCCGTCGCCAGCCCCAGGAGCCCGCGTACCCACACCGGCTGCGCCGCGACCCAGTCCGTCCAGCGGCCCACCTGCGCCTTGGTGAACTCCAGCAGCCGCTCGGCCCAGGTGAACTCCGTCGCCAGTACGAAGAGGCCGGCGATGACGGTGAGCCAGCCGGGCCCGGGCAGCGGGATGGTGGCCAGCCCGACCGCGACGATCAACCCACCCACCACGCCGACGGCGATCCGGTAGGCGTGGTTGGTGCTGCGGCGGGCGGCCAGCCGCCGGCGCCACCTCGCGTCCGCGACCCGCTCGCGCAGGCTGTTCACGTCATCCGTGTCGTACCGGGCCCGCCGCTCGCTCCCCGACTCGCGCTGCGGCTGCCGGTCCGGCGGAGACACGGTCTCCTGTCCGCTCAGCGGGTCACCTCCACGATGCTGGGTGCGCAGGCGCCACCACCCCGCGCGCGACGTCCGCAGCCTACGTCGGACCCCGGGAACGGAACCGCCTCGGCAACCTCATGGGTCACGACTGCCACAAACCCGTTTCCGAACCCTTCTCGGCGGACACACACCCATGCATGACCGACATGTGTGGCCGGTGCGACGGGTGTGACAGGAGTGACTCCCTGCGTCACTCCCCCAGCGGAACGTCGTTGACCTGACATGACCAGCCGTTGGACCCCGGGTCACACGTCCCCCATCACGCTGCAGCTGATCGGTCCGCAATCGTGGACCGAGGTGCCGGCGTTGCTCTGCTACGACGCGACGGACCCGTTCGCCGTCCGGATCGCCTTCGGCGACATCGGCGACGACAGCGGCGCCGTCGACACCGACGAGGGCATCGCCTGGCTGGTCAGCCGCGAGCTGCTCCAGGTCGGCCTCGACCGCCCGTCGGGCGACGGGGACGTGCGCGTCTGGCCGGCACATGCCGCCACCGACGTGCTCTTCCTGCACCTGCGCGCCCCGTCGGGCGAGGCGCTCTTCGAGCTGTCCCGCGCCGTCGTCGCCGGCTTCCTGCGGCAGACCGAGGCGCTTGTCCCGTCCGGGTCGGAGAGCGAGCTGCTCCACCTGGACGACGAGCTGCACGTGCTCCTGTCCAACGGCGGCGCGGACCCGTCGGGGCGCTGACCTGCAGAAACGTGGCCTGCGGACGCCGGGCGCCACTCCGGGGGGACCCCCTCGTTGGACGCCGGAAAACCGTCAGGTAACGTTCTTCCTGCAACGCGGATGTGGCTCAGTGGTAGAGCATCACCTTGCCAAGGTGAGGGTCGCGGGTTCGAATCCCGTCATCCGCTCGGAACCTCGGGCGCTGATCGCGAGATCAGCGCCCGCGTGCGGTGGAGTGGCCGAGAGGCGAGGCAACGGCCTGCAAAGCCGTCTACACGGGTTCAAATCCCGTCTCCACCTCGTTCTCCTCTGCGGAGCACGAGCGCGGAGGAGGGACCGGTCGCATGACCGGGCCGGGCGATTGGCGCAGCGGTAGCGCGCTTCCCTGACACGGAAGAGGTCACTGGTTCGATCCCAGTATCGCCCACCGGAAGAACCCCAGGACGCCGATCAGGCGCCTGGGGTTCTGTCGTTCCCGGGACCCGTCGCTCCTAGGACCTGTCGTTCCCGGGCCCTGTCATTCCTGGGCCCATGCCCCTCCGAGCGGCCGTCGGGCGATGACGAAGCACTGCGGCACCTGGCTCGCGGCGCTGCTCGGCTCCGGAGCCTTGACCATCCGGGCGGCCGGCTCGAACCCCGCGCCGTCCAGCAGCGCCTCGACGTCGTCCGGCTGGAGCCGGTGGAAGTCCAGTGACACCGCCCGACCGAAGGCCTCGTCCAGGTGCAGGGTGTCGTGCCCGACCTGGAACGCGATCAGCACGTACCCGCCGGGCCGGAGCACCCGGTGGAACTCCTCGAGCACCGACCGCCGGTGCGGGGCGGGCACGTGGATGAGCGAGTACCAGGAGACGAGGCCGGCCAGCTCGCCGTCCCGCCGATCGAGGCGGCCCATTTCCCCCACCTCGAAGCCGAGGTCCGGATGCTCCTGGCGGGCGAGGTCGACCATCGCCGGGGACAGATCGATGCCGCGCACGTCCAGGTGCAGAGCCGAGAGGTGCGCGGTCACCGCGCCCGGGCCGCAGCCCACCTCCAGCACCGGCGCCTCCGGGTGCGCACGTCGGACCAGCTCGGCGAACGCGGCCAGGACCGCCCGGTCCAGTGGGGCCTGCTCGAGCTCGGCCCGGAACGTCTCGGCGTACTGCCCGGCGATGGCGTCGTAGCCGCTCCTCGTCGCCGCGAGGTGCGCCGGCTCCCCGTCCACGGACCGTCAGCCGCGGGCCGGCTCGACCCGCTCCACCCAGAAGCGGTCCACCTGCTCGGCCAGCTGCTCGCGCGACCCGCTGTTGTCCAGCACCACGTCGGCCGCCGCTCGGCGCTGCTCGTCGGTCGCCTGCGCCGCGATGCGGGCGCGCGCGTCCGCCTCGGGCAGCCCGCGCTCGACCAGCCGCACCAGCCGGGTGTCCAGGTCGGCCTCGACGACGAGCACGAGGTCGTAGGAGCCCGCCTGACCGGTCTCCACCAGCAGGGGGACGTCGTTGACCAGGACGGCGTCCGCCGGCGCGTCTGCGGCCAGCTCGACGGCCCGGTCGCGCACCAGCGGGTGGACGATCGCGTCCAGCCGCGCCCGCGCCGCGGGATCGGTGAAGACGACGGCGGCCAGAGCCGGGCGATCCAGCGAGCCGTCGGCGGCGAGGACGCCGTCCCCGAACGCCTCGACGACGGCGGCCAGGCCCGGGGTGCCGGGCGCGACGACCTCCCGCGCGATCCGGTCGGCGTCGATGACCACCGCCCCGCGCGCGGCCAGCAGCGCCGACACCGTGCTCTTCCCCGAGCCGATCCCACCGGTCAGTCCGATCCGCAGCATGTGCGCAGAGTAGCGACAGGGCGGGTTCAACATCACGGACAGGTAACACGGGGGCAGGTGCCTCGGCGCGTCGCACGAGTCCCACCAGTCACAGCACTAACTTCGGCCTCGGCGATCTTCCCCCGCCGAGAGAGGCAGGACCCCACCATGTCGCGTCACAGGCCCGCTGCTGACTCCCCGTCCACCCGCGCCACCTCCCGTGGCGCCGGTCGGCACCGCATGGGCTCCCCCGCGGGGGTGGCCTGCGCGGACATCCCGGCGGTGCGCGAGCGCATGGCGTTCCAGCGCCCTCAGACCGGGCCGCGCAACGCCTTCCTGCGCTGGCTGGTGCAGACGCCCCCCGCCGGGCGACACACCTGGACGTTCCTCGCCGGCAACGGCGGCCGTCCGCGCACCGCGTTCGCGATCATCCTCAGCCTCTGAGCCACGCAGAAAGGCCCCGTGGACATCGTCCACGGGGCCTTTCCGCGTGCGCGTTGCACGGGGCGGTGAACCACCGAGGCCCAGGACCTGTGCGGTCCTGGGCCTCGATGGTTCAGAGCTCTAGCGAGCCCTGGTCAGTTCACTCGCCGCCAGCGAGCTTCGCCCGCAGCGCGGCCAGGGCCTCGTCGCTGGCCAGCGTGCCGCCGGTGCTGGCCGGGGCGTCCGGACCAGCAGCGTCGTCGCTGGAGTAGCTGCCACCGGCCGCAGCCTCGGCGTCGGCCTCCTTGGCCGCCGCGATCTGCTTGCGGTGCGCCTCGAAGCGGGCCTGGGCCTCGGCGTACTGACGCTCCCAGGTCTCGCGGGCCTCGTCGAAGCCCTCGAGCCACTCGCCCGTCTCGGGGTCGAAGCCCTCGGGGTAGATGTAGTTGCCCTGGTCGTCGTAGGACGCCGACATGCCGTAGGCGGCGGGGTCGAACTGCTCCTCGTCGCCGACGACGCCCTCGTTGGCCTGCTTGAGCGAGAGCGAGATGCGGCGGCGGTCCAGGTCGATGTCGATGACCTTGACCAGGAGCTCGTCGCCGACCTGCACGACCTGCTCCGGGATCTCCACGTGGCGCTCGGCCAGCTCGGAGATGTGCACCAGGCCCTCGATGCCCTCGTCGACGCGCACGAACGCACCGAAGGGAACGAGCTTGGTGACCTTGCCGGGCACGACCTGCCCGATCTGGTGGGTCCGGGCGAACTGACGCCACGGGTCCTCCTGCGTCGCCTTCAGCGACAGGGAGACGCGCTCGCGGTCCAGGTCGACGTCGAGGACCTCGACGGTGACCTCCTGGCCGACCTCGACGACCTCGGACGGGTGGTCGATGTGCTTCCAGGACAGCTCGGAGACGTGCACCAGGCCGTCGACGCCACCCAGGTCCACGAAGGCACCGAAGTTGACGATCGAGGAGACGACACCCGTCCGGACCTGGCCCTTGGCGAGCTTGTTGAGGAACTCGCTGCGGACCTCGGACTGGGTCTGCTCCAGCCACTGGCGACGCGAGAGCACGACGTTGTTGCGGTTCTTGTCGAGCTCGATGATCTTCGCCTCGAGCTCGCGGCCCACGTAGGGCTGGAGGTCACGGACGCGGCGCATCTCGACCAGCGAGGCCGGGAGGAATCCGCGGAGACCGATGTCGAGGATGAGGCCGCCCTTGACGACCTCGATGACGGTGCCGGTGACGACCTCGTCGGCTTCCTTCTTGGCCTCGATCGTGCCCCAGGCGCGCTCGTACTGTGCGCGCTTCTTGGAGAGGATCAGCCGCCCTTCCTTGTCCTCCTTCTGGAGAACCAGGGCTTCCACCTCGTCGCCGACCTTGACGACCTCGTTCGGGTCGACGTCGTGCTTGATGGAGAGCTCGCGCGAGGGGATGACGCCCTCGGTCTTGTAGCCGATGTCCAGCAGCACCTCGTCCCGGTCGACCTTGACGATGACGCCCTCGACGATGTCGCCATCGTTGAAGTACTTGATCGTCGCGTCGATGGCGGCGAGGAAGTCCTCGGCGCTACCGATGTCGTTGATGGCGACCTGGGGGGTGCTGGAAGGACGGACCTGAGTGGAGGTCATGTGGTTGGTTGCTCCGGACGGTTTATGCGTAGGGACAGGGGAACCCGTGGCCTCGGGACCACGGGGCGTTCAGCGGGGAGAGCCGGCTCTGGCATCCCGTGTGGGGAAAACCACGACAGACCTCTGGCGCATTCCCCATCGTACGGACGTCGGCACGCCCGGGTCCACCTGGGTGCGCGCTCCTCTGCGGCCCCGGCGGCGTGTCACCATCGGCGTGTCATGAGCGCATCCACGTCGCCCCGGAGCGGGCTGCCCCTCGGCAGCGACGGCTATCCCGCGGCCGGCGGTGTGGCCCGGCGCCCGGCCGGCCAGGACGAGTCGGCCCGCGCCAACCGGCACTGGTGGGACGCCGCCGCGCCCGCCTACCTCGCCGAGCACGGCTCGGACCTCGGGGACGCCGACTTCCTCTGGTGCCCGGAGGGGCTGCGCGAGGCCGACGCCCGGCTGCTCGGGGACGTCTCGGGGCGGCGCGTGGTCGAGATCGGCTGCGGCTCGGCCCCCTGTGCGCGCTGGCTGGTCCGTGAGGGCGCCGACGTCGTGGCGCTGGACGTCTCCGCAGGCATGCTCGCGCGCGCCGCCGAGCTCAACCGGGCGACCGGCCTCGCCGTCCCGCTGCTGCAGGCCGACGCCGGTGCGCTGCCGCTGGCCTCGGCGTCGATGGACCTGGCGTGCTCGGCGTTCGGCGGGCTGCCCTTCGTCGCGGACGCGCAGGCGGTGCTGGCCGAGGTCGCGCGGGTGCTGCGACCGGGCGGCCGGTTCGTCGCCTCGGTGAACCACCCGATGCGCTGGCCCTTCCCCGACTCCCCCGACCCGCAGGACCTGCAGGTCACCTCGTCCTACTTCGACCGTCGGCCCTACGTGGAGATCGACGGCTCGGGCGCCACGGTCTACGTCGAGCACCACCGGACGGTCGGCGACTGGGTTCGGGCGGTCGTCGGCGCGGGGCTGGTCCTCGAGGACCTCGTCGAGCCGGAGTGGGCGCCCGGCCGGACCCAGACCTGGGGCCAGTGGTCCCCCGAACGCGGCGCGCTCGTCCCCGGCACGTTGATCCTGATCTGCCGGACACCCGCCTGAGGCACCGCGCCGATCGGTCTGTCCGCACCGGCCCGACGCGGGGACACTGAGCGGGTCGGCCGGCCCGTCCGGAGCCGGCCACTCCCCGAGGGGGCTGACATGGCCTTGTTCATGGACGTGCACCACCACGTCGAGGGGCTCACCGCCGAGGCGGTCCAGGGGGCGCACCAGCGGGACCTCGAGGTGCAGACGCGGTACGGCGTCGACTACAAGCAGTACTGGTTCGACGAGGACAGCGGCAAGGTGTTCTGCCTCGTGGAGGCGCCGGACGCCGACGCGGCCGCGGCCGTGCACCGGGAGGCGCACGGTCTGGTCGCCGACGAGATCACACCGGTGCACCAGGGCAGCTGATCCGCAGGGGCTCGGGCCTCGTCGCCGGCAGCCGGCGCGCGGTTGACTGCCGGCGTGCGGATCTACCTCGTGACCCATGCCGAAGTCGCCGTCGACCCCTCCGTTCCGGTTCCCGACTGGGGGCTGTCCCCGGCGGGGCGGAGCCGGCTGGCCCACCTCGTGGAACTGCCCTGGGTGCACGACCTCACCGGGGTGGTGAGCAGCACGGAGCGGAAAGCCGTCGAGACGGCCGAGGTACTCGCGAACGCCGCGGGCGTGCCGCTGACCACGGACGAGGCGCTGGGCGAGAACGACAGATCGGCGACCGGCTACCTCCCGCCCGAGGAGTTCGAGGCCGTGGCCGACGCGTTCTTCGCCCGTCCGGGGGAGAGCGTGCGGGGATGGGAGCGGGCCGTCGACGCCCAGCACCGCATCGTGACGGCGGTCGACCGGGTGGCGGCGGCCGCCGAGGGAGACGTGGCGGTCGTCGCCCACGGCGGGGTGGGCGCGCTGCTGCTGTGCTCCCTGCTCGGTGTGCCGATCGACCGCCGCTACGACCAGCCGGGCCAGGGCAGCTGGTTCGGCTTCGACGCCGCCACCCGCCGGGTCGCCCACGGATGGCGGCGGATCACCCCTGGGTGAGCAGCCACCGGCGGGCCTCTCGGGCGCCGCGCAGCCGGACGACGACGCCGCCGCGGGACGCCGCCTCGGCGAGCTCGCGTTCCGTGCGGCGGCGCTTGGCCCGGAACTCGCGACTGAAGACGATCCGGAGCGGGTGGGAGGCATCCAGCCACATCCCGAAGCTCTCCCGGTTCCCGTTCCAGTACGCGCGCCGGGTCACGGCCCGGATCACCGACCGGCGCAGCAGCCGGGCGGCGACCAGCGGGAAGGGATGGTCCAGCCACACGACGGCCTGGGCCTGCTCCAGGAGGCGGGCCTTCACCGGCCGGTACTGGTACTCCGTCACCCACCGGCCGGTGGCCAGCATCGCCTCCACGTCGCGCTCGAACTCCGGCCGCGGCACCCAGCCGGGCCCGTGCCACAGCGCGTCCAGCTCGGTGTGCGGCAGGCCGAGCCGCTCGGCCAGCGCCGCGGCCATCGTCGTCTTGCCCGCGCCGGAGCTGCCGACGACCAGCACGCGGGTGACGCCGGGCGGGAGCTCCACGGGCGGGACACTCACCAGAAGTCCCCCTCGCGCCAGTCGCAGGTGAGTGCGCCCCGCAGGTCCAGCGCCACCGTCCCGGGCAGCACGAACACCGACCCGTCGTCCTCCGGGGTCCGCCGATCGCCCTCGGCCGTCCGCACCGACGTCGGTCCCACCCAGAGCAGCCACCCGCGCGCGGCGTACAGGCCGGCGCCGTCGTCGGAGGCGCTGAGGGCGCCGAGGTCGTGGTCTGCGCGGATGGCCGTCTCCAGCGCGTCCATCAGCGCGGTCGCGATCCCCTGCCGGCGTCGGTCCGGCACGACCGCCACGGCTTCGACGTAACCGGCCCGCAGCGTCCGGCCCCCGTGCCACAGCTGCCGCCGCACCACCGAGCCGTGGCCCACCAGCCGTCCCTCGTGGTGGACCAGGGCGTGGGTCCCGTCGAGGGCGTGCGCCCAGTCCGCATCGGTGAAGTCGCCGTCGAACGCCTCGTCCAGCAGGCCCCGGATCGCCGACAACGTGCGGGCGTCGAGGTCCGCGGTGCGCCGTACAGCGGTCGTCGACACGATCGTCAGTGCGCGGCTTCGTCCCAGGTGCGACCGGAGCCGACCGACACCTCCAGGGGCACGGAGAGCTCCGCGGCGCCGGCCATCTCGCGCCGCACCAGCGCCTCCAGCGCCTCCCGCTCCCCCGCCGCGACCTCGAGCACGAGTTCGTCGTGCACCTGGAGCAGCATCCGCGACCGGAACCCCTCGGCCGCGATCGCCTTCTCCACGTTGAGCATCGCGACCTTGATGACGTCGGCCGCCGAGCCCTGGATGGGGGCGTTCAGCGCCATGCGCTCGGCCATCTGCCGGCGCTGCCCGTTGTCGCTGGTGAGGTCGGGCAGGTAGCGCCGCCGGCCCAGCGTCGTCTCGGTGTAGCCGGTCTGCCGGGCGTCGTCCACGACGCCGTCGAGGTAGTCGCGGATGCCGCCGAAGCGCTCGAAGTAGGCGTGCATCTGCTCGCGCGCCTCCTCCACGGAGATGCGCAGCTGCCCGGACAGGCCGTAGGCGGAGAGGCCGTAGGCCAGGCCGTAGCTCATCGCCTTGATCCGGCGGCGCATCTCCGGGTCGACCTCGGAGATCGGGATGTCGAAGGCCCGGGAGGCGACGAAGGAGTGCAGGTCCTCCCCCGACATGAAGGCCTCGATCAGGCCCTCGTCCCCGGAGAGGTGGGCCATGATCCGCATCTCGATCTGGCTGTAGTCCGCCGTCATCAGGGACTCGTAGCCCTGACCGACGACGAACGCCTGCCGGATCCGCCGGCCCTCGGCGGTGCGGATCGGGATGTTCTGCAGGTTCGGGTCGGTCGAGGAGAGCCGGCCGGTCGCCGCGATCGTCTGCTGGAACGTGGTGTGGATCCGCGAGGCGTCGTCGACCATCGGGATCAGGCCGTCGATGACCGTGCGCAGGCGCGTGACGTCGCGGTGGCGGAGCAGGTGCTCGAGGAACGGGTGGCCGGTCGAGGCGAGCAGCGAGGTCAGCGCGTCGGCGTCGGTCGTGTACCCGGTCTTGTTCTTCTTCGTCTTGGGCAGGCCGAGCTCGTCGAAGAGCACCGCCTGCAGCTGCTTGGGCGAGCCGAGGTTCACCTCGCGGCCGATCACGGCGTAGCACTCGGCCGCGGCCGCGGCGACGCCGTCGGCGAACTCCTTCTGCAGGTCGTGCAGGAAGTCCAGGTCGACGGCGATGCCCCGGTACTCCATCGAGGCCAGCACCCGGGTGAGCGGCAGCTCGATGCCGCCGAGCAGTGCGTCGCCGCCCTTCTCCCCCAGCACCGTCTCCAGCGCGTCGGACAGGTCCTTGACCGCCACGGCCTTGAGCGCGTCGGCGTGCGCGGCCTCGCGGGCGACGTCGTCCTCGGACGGGCCGAGCCCGTCCAGCGTGAGCTGCCCCTCGGGCTCCGCGGTGTCCTTGAGCTCGCGGCGCAGGTACCGCACGGCGAGGTCGCCGAGATCGAAGGAGCGCTGCCCGGGCAGCGCCAGGTACGCGGCCAGCGCGGTGTCGCTGACCATCCCGGCCAGCTCCCAGCCGCGCGCCCAGATGGCCAGCAACGGTCCCTTGACCTCGTGCACGACCTTCGGCCGCTCGGGGTCGGCCAGCCAGGCGGCGAGCGCCTGCTCGTCGGCGACGTCGAGGCCGGGGCCGAGGTCGACGAAGGTGGCGTGGTCGTCAGCCCCCGCCAGTGCGAGACCGCTCAGCTCACCGGTGCCGCGCCCCCAGGTGCCGCGGAAGATCACGCCGGTGCGGCCGCGCGCGTGGGTGTCCAGCCACTCCCCCAGCTCTCCGCGCGCCAGCTCGTCGAGGTCGACCTCGAACCCGCCCTCGACCTCGGGCTCGGCGCTGGTCAGCGTGGCGAACAGCCGGTCGCGCAGGACCCGGAACTGCAGGTTGTCGAAGAGCGTGTGCACCTCGTTGCGGTCCCACGCCTGGACGGCGAGGTCCTGCGGGCCGACCTCCAGCGGCACGGCCCGGTCGAGCTCGGTGAGCCGGCGGTTCTGCATGACCGAGGAGAGGTGCTCGCGCAGCTTCTCCCCGACCTTGCCCTTGACGGTGTCGACCTGGTCGACGAGCTCGGCGAGGGAGCCGTACTCGCGGATCCACTTGGCGGCGGTCTTCTCCCCCACGCTCGGGATGCTGGGCAGGTTGTCGCTCGGGTCCCCGCGGAGCGCGGCGAAGTCCGGGTACTGCGTCGGGGTCAGGCCGTACTTCTCCTCGACGGCGTCGGGCGTGAAGCGGGTCATGTCCGAGACGCCCTTGCGCGGGTAGAGCACGGTGACGTGCTCGTTGACCAGCTGCAGCGCGTCCCGGTCGCCGGTGCCGATGAGCACGTCCATCCCCTGCTCGACCGCCTGCACGGTGAGCGTGGCGATGACGTCGTCGGCCTCGTAGCCCTCGGCGGTGATCACGGGGACGCGCAGCGCGCCGAGGACCTCCTGGACGAGGCTCACCTGGCCGCGGAAGTCGGTCGGGCTCTCGGCCCGGTTCGCCTTGTACTCGGCGAAGATCTCGCTGCGGAAGGTCTTGCGGCCGACGTCGAACGCGACGGCGAGGTGGGTGGGCTGCTCGTCGCGCAGGATGTTGATCAGCATCGACGTGAAGCCGTACACGGCGTTCGTCGGCTGCCCCGTCGTGGTGGAGAAGTTCTCGACCGGCAGGGCGAAGAAGGCGCGGTAGGCCAGCGAGTGCCCGTCCAGCAGGAGCAGCCGGGGACGGACCGACGGCGTCGAGGGGGCGGCGGGCGCGGAGGTGGAGACCGGAGCGGACATCGCCGTCGATCCTAGGTGCGGGCACCGACACCCGGGACCGGCCGACCCGCAGGGCTGGCTACGGTGCCGGGGTGACCACTCCTCCCCCTGAATGGCTGCCGGGCAGCATGCGCAGCCCGCTGGACGACAAGCTCGGCATCGAGATCGTCGACTTCACCCCCGACCGGCTCGTCGCGACCATGCCGGTGGCGGGCAACGAGCAGCCGTTCGGCCTGCTGCACGGCGGGGCCACCTGCGCCCTGGTGGAGACGATCGGTTCGGTGGCCGCGGCGATCGGCGCCGGCGCGGGCAAGCAGGTGGTGGGCATCGAGCTCAACGCGAGCTACCTGCGGCCGGCCACCTCGGGCACGGTGACGGCGGTGTGCACGCCGGTCCGCCGCGGCCGCACGCTGTCGACCTTCCTCATCCAGGTCACCGACGACGACGGCCGGCCGACCGCGACCGCCCGGCTGACCTGCATGACGCTCAGCGGGCCGCAGTAGTCGAGGGCAGCGGCGGCAGGCTGCGCCTCCGGGCCATCGCCGGCACCCGCCGCGGCAGGGGCAGGATCCCCAGCCGCCGGCGCTGCCAGGCGGCGAGCGAGCGGCCGAGGGTGTTGACCGAGGCGATGCGCCGCGTGGTCAGCGGGGCGAAGCCCATCCGCGCGAAGAACCGCTGCCGGTCGGCCTCCTGCGGCACGGCGGCGACGACGTAGGCCGCACCGTTCGCCTTCGCGTAGGTCGCGGCCGCGGCGAGCAGGGCGGCGCCGACGCCGGCCCGCCGGTGCTCGCGGTGCACCACGAACGTGTCGACGGTGACCTGCGGCGTGCCCAGCACCAGCGACAGCGGATCCAGGCCCAGCACAGCCAGGCCGACTCCGACGCCGGTCTCCGCGTCGCCGTCGGGTCCGGGCAGGACGGCGAGCACGACACGGTGGCCACCGTCGTCGAGCAGGCGCCGGAAGCCCGCGCCGGCGGCGTGCACGGGCGGGTGCCCGGTCAGCACCTCTTCGGTGTGCGACTCGACCCGGTGCTGGCGGACCAGCTCGAGGATCACGGACAGGTCGTCGGGACGAGCCACCCGCGTGACGACCGTGGACCGCGATGCGAATCCTGGCACAGCTGCCTCCCCCTGAGAGTTGACCGCAGAGTGCACCGCCTGATACGGGGGGTGACGACGGCGCGCCGCCTCGTGTGACGAACGGGACGTGCGGTGCGAGATGCGACCGGACGGTGAGCAACGACCTGGCCGCGGCCGCCGGGGAGGCGGGCCGGGAACACGACGGGGCCCGGACGTCGTGAGACGCCCGGGCCCCGACGGGCCGTTCAGCGGGTCAGACGTCGCCGCCGAGGTAGGCCGCGCGCACGCTGTCGTCGGCGGCGAGCTCGCCGCCGGTCCCGGTGCGGACCACCTCACCGGTCTCCAGGATGTAGGCGCGGTCGGCGATCTTGAGCGCCTGGGCGGCGTTCTGCTCGACCAGCAGGATCGTGGTGCCCTGCTCGCGGATCTCCTTGATGATCGTGAAGATCTGCTGGATCAGCTTCGGCGCCAGCCCCATGGACGGCTCGTCCAGCAGCAGCAGCGTCGGGTGGGACATCAGCGCCCGCCCGATCGCCAGCATCTGCTGCTCGCCACCGGACATCGTCCCGGCCGCCTGGTCCCGCCGCTCGAGCAGCCGGGGGAACAGGGTGAAGACCCGCTCGATGTCCGCCGTCCGGGTCTTCGCCCGGTCGGCCCGCGCGTAGGCCCCCATGTCCAGGTTCTCGACCACGGTCATGCCCGGGAAGATCCGCCGGCCCTCGGGCGACTGGCTGATCCCCAGCGGCACCCGCTCGTGCGAGGCCATGTGGGTGATGTCCCGGTCCTGGAACCGGACCGAGCCGGCCCGCACCTTGCGCAGCCCCGACAGCGTCTTCAGCGTCGTCGTCTTGCCGGCGCCGTTGGCCCCGATGAGGGTGACCACCGACCCCTGCTCGACGGAGAACGTGATGTCCCGGATGGCCTCGATGCGCCCGTAGTTGACGCACAGCCCCTCGACCTCGAGCAGCATCAGAGGTTCGCCTCCTCGTCGTCGAGATCGTCGACCTCGGTGCCGAGGTAGGCGGCGATGACCGCCGGGTCGTTGCGGACGTCGGCCGGCACGCCCTCGGCGATCTTCCGGCCGAACTCCAGGACGGCGACGCGGTCGCTGACGCCCATGACCAGGCCCATGTCGTGCTCGATGAGCAGCACGGTGAGGCCGCGGTCACGGATCCGCCGGATGAGGTCCATGAGCTGGGCCTTCTCCGCCGGGTTGAACCCGGCGGCCGGCTCGTCCAGGCAGAGCAGCCGCGGCTTGGTGGCCATCGCCCGGGCGATCTCCAGCCGGCGCTGCTCGCCGTAGGAGAGGTTGCGGGCCAGCTCGTCGGCCCGCCGCTCCAGGCCGAGGAACTTCATCACCTCGCGGGCGGTCTCCTCGCCCTCCCGCTCCTCGCGGCGGTGCCGCGGGGAGCGGATGAGCGCGTCGATCACGTTGGTGCGGTGATGGGCGTCCGCGCCGACCAGGACGTTCTCCAGCGCCGTCATGTTGCCGAACAGCCGGATGTTCTGGAAGGTGCGCGCGATGCCCAGCCGGGTGATCGCGAACCGCTTGCGCCGGCCCAGCGGCGAGCCGGCGAAGCGGACCTCGCCGGAGGTGGGTTGGTAGACGCCGGTCATCACGTTGAAGCAGGTGGTCTTGCCGGCCCCGTTCGGTCCGATGAGCCCGAGGATCTCGCCCTCGCGCACGTCGAAGCTCACGTGGTCGAGTGCCTTGAGGCCACCGAACTGGATGCTGACGTCGTCGACCGACAGCAGCGCGGCGCCCTCGCGGGCGGCGGGCTGCTCAGCCACGGGGATCTCGGACACGATCGGTCCCCTCCTCGAGTGCGTCGAGTTGCTCGTCGACGGCTTGGGCACGTCTGGTGCGCCGCGGTGGGATCAGACCCTGCGGCCGGAAGTTGGCCAGGATCAGCAGGGCCATGCCGAAGACCAGCAGGCGCCACTCCTCGAAGCCGCGGAACCGCTCCGGCAGGTAGGCCACCACGATCGCGCCCATGATGACGCCCCAGCGGTTGCCGGCACCGCCGACGACGACGGCGGCGACGAACAGGATGCTCAGCAGCAGCTGGAAGGACTCCGGGTTGATGAACCCCTGCCGCGAGGCGAACAGGGCGCCGGAGAGGCCACCGATGAACGCGCCCGAGGCGAAGGCCAGCAGCTTGAACTTGAACGTCGGCACGCCCATGAGCTCGGCGGCGTCCTCGTCCTCCCGGGTCGCCTCCCACGCACGACCGACGCGGGACAGCCGCAGCATCCGGTCGGCGCCCAGCACGATGAAGATCACCGTGAGGGCGAGCCAGTAGTACGGCGCCTGGTCGGCCACGCCGAAGACGAGGAACTTCGTCTTGTCGTCGAGGTCGATGACCGCCGTCGCACCCTCCCACTGGAGGTGCGGCAGCTCGAACAGCTCCACGCTCGGCGGGCGCGGCACGCCGGTGATCCCCTTGGCAGCGCCCAGCCACTCGGTGTTGAGCGCGGTGAGCCGGATGATCTCGCCGAACCCGAGCGTGACGATCGCCAGGTAGTCGCCCCGCACCCGCAGGGTGGGGGCACCGAGCAGGACGCCGGAGATCGTCGTGATCACCACGGCCAGCGGGATCAGCAGCCACCAGGACAGCTGCGCCTGGAGCGAGCCGAGCACGGCCACCGTGTAGGCGCCGACCGCGTAGAAGCCGACGTACCCGAGGTCGAGCAGACCGGCGTAGCCGAGGACGACGTTGAGCCCCAGGGCGACCAGCACGTAGCTGGCCACCGTGAAGAGCACGGCGCCGAAGTCGGTGTCCGGCGTGCTGAGGATCGGGATCTCCAGCAGCGGCAGCAGGTAGAGCAGCACCACCAGGACGCCGATGAGCGTCCACTTGGCGGGCTTGGGCAGGTTGGTCACGCGACGCGAGAGCGCCCCGCGGTCCCAGCCCAGCCGCGGGCTCTTCGGCGTCGTGCGCGCCACCGCCGACTCGGTGTCGGGGGAAGCCTTTCCCTGAGTCATGCGCGGGCCCTCCCCAGGCTCTCGCCGAGCAGCCCGGTGGGCCGGAACAGCAGGATGACGACCAGCAGCAGGAACGCGACGACGTCGCGCCACTCGGAGCCGATCAGGGCCGAACCGTAGTTCTCCGCCAGGCCGAGCACGAAGCCGCCGAGCAGGGCGCCGCGGACGTTGCCGATGCCGCCGAGGACGGCCGCGGTGAACGCCTTCACGCCGAGCAGGAAGCCGGCGTTCCAGCGGGTGACGCCGAAGCGCATCAGGTACAGCAGCGCCGCCGCCCCGGCCATGATCCCGCCGACCAGGAACGTCGCGCGGATGATCCGGTTGCGGTTGACGCCCATGAGCGCCGCGGCCTCGGAGTCCTGCGCCACGGCACGGATGCCGCGGCCGGTGCGGGTGCGGCGGATGAACTGGTCGAGCGCCACCATCATGAGCACGGCGCTGACGATGATGATGACGTCGACGTTGCTGACGGTGTACCCGCCGACGGTGAACAGCCCCTCGGTCTCGAGGGGGTTCTGGAAGCGGGTGTTGTCGCGCGCCGAGCGCACGTAGGGGTCCAGCGTGTCGCGCAGGCCGATCCAGCCGGCCACGCGGTCGCGCAGACCCATGATCTCGGCCAGCGCGAAGCTGGCACCGATGGCGCTGATCAGCGCCACGAGCTTGGGGGCGTCCAGCCGGATGAGCCGGCGGTAGGCCACCCGCTCCAGGAGCAGCGCCACACCACCGCTCACGGTCATGGCGGCGAGCAGGGCGAGCAGGAGCACGCCGATGACCACCGGCAGCGCGCTGCCGGGGGCCACACCCAGAGCCACGGTGACCCAGACCGCGGCGAAGCTGCCGAACATCCAGACTTCGGAGTGGGCGAAGTTGATCAGCTGGAGCACGCCGTAGACCAGCGTGTAGCCGAGTGCGACGAGGCCGTAGACGGCGCCGAGCACGAGACCGGTGACGGTCAGCTCGACGAAGTTGTTGAACAGGAAGGACACGGGGCCTCCGAGCGGCAGAGGTAGGCGCGGCCGGGTCTCCTCAGCGAGGAGAGCCCGGCCGCGCCCTGTGGGTCGTCAGCGGGAGATCAGTTGGTCTCGATCTCCTGGTCGGCGACGATCTCGCCGTTCTCCACCTTGTAGGCCCAGACCGAGATGTTCTCCGGCTCGCCGTTCTCGTCGAAGGTGATGGTCTTCGTGATGCCCTCACCCGAGAAGTCGTTGACCCACTCGAGCAGCGACTCGCGGTCGGTGTTGCCCTCGAGGATGCCCGCGAGGAACACGTTGGCCGCGTCGTAGGCCTCGGCCGAGTAGGTCGCCGGCGCAGCGCCGAAGGCCTCCTCGAACGCGCTGTAGAAGTCCTGGCTCTCCTCCGGGGGGAGGCAGGGGCAGGTGATGATCGTGCCCTCGGCGGCGTCGCCGGCGGCCTCGATGAAGCCGGGGTCCTTCACGCCGTCGGCGACGACGAACGTCGCCTCGACACCGGCGCCACGCATCTGCTGCACGAGCAGGCCGGCCTCGGCGTAGTAACCGCCGAAGAAGACCGAGTCGGCACCCGAGCTGCGGATGGAGGTCACGGTCGCGGAGAAGTCGGTCTGACCGGTCTGGATCGTGTCGGTGCCGACGACGGCGTCACCGGCGCTCTCCTCGACGATCTCGGCCAGGCCGGCACCGTAGGCGGAGGCGTCGTCGACGACGAAGACCTTCTCGCTCTGGAGAACGTCGGCGATGTAGGTCGCCGCCGCCGGGCCCTGGCTGGCGTCGTTGCCCAGGACGCGGTGGAAAGTGTCCCACCCGTTCTCGCTCAGGTCGGGGTTGGTGGCCGACGCGGAGATGGTCGGCAGCCCGCCCTCGGCGAAGATCGGGCCGGCCGTGTCGGACTCGCCCGAGAAGGCCGGGCCGACGACGCCGATGACCGAGTCGTCGCCGATCGCCTGCGTGGCCAGGCCGGTGGCCTGGTTCGGGTCACCGGCGGAGTCGTACTCCTCCAGCGACACCTGGCAGTCGGCGTTCTCCTCGTTGAACTCGTCCACAGCGAGCTTGACGCCGTTGCGGATGTTGATGCCGAGGTTGGCTGCGGAGCCGGTCAGGGCACCGAAGTAGCCGATCGCGACGTCCTCGCAGGTGCCGGCCTCGCCACCACCGCCCGAGGCCTCCTCGTCGTCGCCGCCCGAGGTGCCACAGGCGCTGAGAGCCAGCGCCAGGGCGAGCAGGGGCGCGCCCGTCTTGACCGAGAAACGCACATGTCCTCCAGAGCCAGATCGGCGCGCCGCTGTTCGGCCGCGCCGGTGGTCGTTTGCCGTCCCGGTGGGAGCGGCTGGCAAACAGTAGGGCGCCTGCCGCGCCAGTTTGAGAGGCGGAGGTCGATTCGTGACCGTCTCGTGATCGCGCCGGGGAACCGCAGCGGACCGCGGCGGATCGCTTCCCGACGGACGGGTCGATGGGCACCCGTCGCTTCGTAGGCAGAGGGCTGGATCAGCCGATGATCGAGAGGTGATCGAGCTACTGGAGTAGCTATAGCGACGGCTCGGTGGCCGTCAGGCCGGGCCACCCTCCAAGGGCACGCCGTCGGCGAGGATCCGCTCGGCGAGCGCCCTCATCGACGTCCGCTCGTTCATCGCCGTCCGCTGCAGCCAGCGGAAGGCATCGGCCTCGGTCACGCCACGCTCGGCCATCAGCCGGCCCTTGGCCTTCTCCACCGCCTGGCGTGCGGCGAGCCGCTCCTCGAGCGTGCGCACCTCCCCGTCCAGCGCGGCCATCTCCGCGAACCGGCCGCGCGCCACCTCGATCGCGGGCACCAGGTCGTTCTTCGAGAACGGCTTCACCAGGTAGGCCATGGCACCGGCGTCCCGCGCCCGCTCCACCAGCTCGCGCTGGCTGAAGGCCGTCAGCACGATGACGGGGGCGATCCGGGCCGAGGCGATCTGCTCCGCCGCCGACAACCCGTCGAGCACGGGCATCTGGATGTCGAGGATCACCAGGTCCGGCAGCAGCGCCATGGCCCGGTCCACGGCCTGCTGCCCGTCACCCACCTCGGCGACGACCTCGTACCCCTCCTCCTCGAGCATCTCCTTGAGATCGAGACGGATGAGTGCTTCGTCCTCGGCGATGAGAACCCTGACCGGCGCGCTGCTCACGGGGGCGAGCCTAGCCACGTCGGCCCCCGCCGGGCCCCCGCTAGGCTGATCCGGCTGCCGGCCCGACCGGCACGCCCCCGTACCCCAATCGGCAGAGGGAGCGGATTCAAAACCCGCGCAGTGTGCGTTCGAGTCGCACCGGGGGCACTGTGCTGAACTGCGATCCTCCGGATCGCGACCGCGGCCACGTGACGTTCCCGGCTTGCTCTGAGCCCACCCCTGGCACTCGTCGGGGACCCTTCGGGCCCCGCTCCTCGTGCCGCCTCGCGGGGCGCCGTCTGTTCTGGCGTCTTCGTCCTGCTTCGCGTCGTTCCTCGGGACCCCTCCGGGGCCCGCTCGTCGCGCCGCAGCCTCCGGCCGTTCGGTGGGGGGCACCACCTACGGTGAACCCCGTGAGCGACCCGTCGGAGATCCAGCCTGCACCGCACATGACTCCTGAGCAGTTCCGGCAGCACGGCCACGAGGTCGTGGACTGGATCGCCGACTACTGGGCGCGGGTGGGCTCGTTGCCGGTGCGGTCGACGGTGGCGCCGGGCGATGTGCGGGCGGCGCTGCCCGAGGCTCCGCCGGAGCAGGGCGAGCCGTTCGCCGACGTGCTCGGCGACCTCGACCGCGTCGTCGTCCCGGGGCTCACGCACTGGCAGCACCCCGGCTTCTTCGGCTACTTCCCCGCCAACACCTCCGGACCCTCGGTGCTGGGCGACCTGGTCTCGGCGGGCCTCGGCGTCCAGGGCATGTCGTGGGTGACCAGCCCGGCCGCGACCGAGCTCGAGCAGCACGTCATGGACTGGTTCGCCGAGCTCCTCGGGCTGCCCGCGTCCTTCCGCTCCACCGGCACCGGCGGCGGCGTCGTCCAGGACTCCAGCTCGGGCGCCAACCTCGTCGCCCTGCTGGCCGCACTGCACCGCACCAGCGGCGGCGCGACCGTCCGCCGCGGCGTCGAGCCCGAGCGCGCCACCGTCTACGTCTCCGCCGAGACCCACTCCTCCATGGAGAAGGCCGTCCGCATCGCCGGGCTGGGCAGCGACGCCGTCCGCATCGTCGAGGTCGACGGCGACCTCGCCATGGACCCCGCCGCGCTCGCCGCCCGCATGGAGCGCGACGTCGCCCGCGGATACACCCCGGTGCTGGTCTGCGCGACCGTCGGCACGACGTCGACCACCGCTGTCGACCCCCTGGCCGCCATCGGCCCGATCTGCCAGAAGCACGGCGCGTGGCTGCACGTCGACGCCGCCTACGCCGGCGTCAGCGCCGTCGCCCCCGAGCTGCGCCCCCTGCAGGACGGCGTGGAGTGGGCCGACAGCTACACCACCGACGCGCACAAGTGGCTGCTCACCGGGTTCGACGCCACCCTCTTCTGGGTCGCCGACCGCGCCGCGCTGACGGGGGCGCTGGCGATCCTCCCGGAGTACCTGCGCAACGCCGCCACCGACGCGGGCGCCGTCGTCGACTACCGCGACTGGCAGATCCCCCTCGGGCGGCGCTTCCGGGCGCTCAAGCTCTGGTTCGTGCTCCGCTGGTACGGCGCCGAGGGGCTGCGCGCGCACATCCGCAGCTCGGTGGCGCTGGCCCAGGAGCTGGCCGGCTGGGCCGAAACCGACGAGCGGTTCGACGTGCTCAGCCCGCACCCGCTGTCGCTGGTCTGCCTGACGCCGCGCTGGCCGGCCGGGGTCGACGCCGACGTCGCCACCATGACCCTCCTCGAGCGGCTCAACGACGGCGGCGAGGTGTTCCTGACCCACACCACCGTGCGCGGGCGGGCGGTCCTGCGGATCGCCGTCGGTGCGCCGGCGACGACCCGTGCGCACGTCGAGCGGGTGTGGACGCTGCTGCGCGAGGGCCACGACTGGCTGGCCGCCGACTTCGCCACCCAGGCCGCCGAGCAGGCCGCCGCCCGCCAGGCCGAGCGCGACCGCGCCGCCGCCGAGCACGCCGCGCAGGCCCAGCAGGCCGACCAGACCCCGCACGACGAGAGCGCCCAGGAGCCCGCCGCCGCCGAGTGACCGCGGGCGGGCGGGCCCGTCCTCAGAGCGAGCGGATGAGCCCCTGCTGGGTCACGGTGGCGATGTGGGTGCCGTCGACGGCCCAGATCTGGCCGAAGCACAGCGCCCGCCCGTGCGAGGCCACCGGGCTGTCGGTCTCGTAGAGGAACCACTCGTCGGCCCGCAGCGGCTGGTGGAACCACACCGCGTGGTCCAGGCTCGACCCCGCCGTCCTCCCCCAGCCGCCGCCCATGCGCGCGGTGCCGGCGCCGAGCAGGCTCAGGTCGCTGGCGAAGGTGAGGGCGGCCGCGTGCACGGCCTGGTCGTCGGGCAGCCGGCCGGCCACCCGCATCCACGCCCAGGACTTCGTGTCGGGGTAGGTCTTCGGCGGGCGGTCGAAGGGGTGCTCGAACATCCGCTGCTCCACCGCCATGCCGATGCTCATCGCCGCGCGCGCCTCCTGGCCGCGGGCGGCCAGGAGCTCGACGAACGTGGGCAGCGACTCCGGAGCCGGGACGTCGGGCATCGGGAGGGCGTGCTCGGCGTACGCGGCCTCGCCCGCCGAGGCGTCGGCGGTGAGCGCGAAGATCGCGGCGTCCTTGTCCCCGCGGCGCTGCCAGGCGACCACCCGGCGGGTGCTGAAGGTGCGCCCGTCGCGCATCCGCTCGACCGCGTAGCGGATCTCCTCGTTCGGGTCGCCCGGGCGGAGGAAGTAGGAGTGCAGCGAGTGGACCGCGCGCCCCTCCGGCAGGGTCAGGGTGGCCGCCATGAGCGCCTGCCCCGCCACCTGGCCGCCGAAGATGCGCTGCATCGTCGTGTCCGGCGTCTTGCCGACGTAGAGGTCCGGCTCGCGCTCCTCGAGCGCGAGCACGGACATCAGCGCGGCGGCCTGGGTGTTCTCGTCGCTGCCGGTCATGAGTCGGTGCCCACCTCGTGCACCCGGATCAGGTTGGTCGACCCGACGGTGTTGGGCGGGCTGCCGGCCACGACGACGACCCGGTCGCCGACCTTGAGTCGGCCGATCGACAGCAGCGAGAAGTCGACCTGGGCGACCATGTCGTCGGTGTGCGAGACCTGCGGCACGAGGAAGGTCTCCACGCCCCAGGTCAGCGCCAGGCGGCTGCGCACCGCGGGGTCGACGGTGAAGGCCAGCAGCGGCTGCCGCGGGTGCAGCGAGGAGAGCCGGCGGGCGGTCTCGCCGGTCTGCGTGAAGGTAGCCAGCGCCTTGACGTCCAGCGCCTCGCCGACGTCCTTGGCCGCGCGCACGATCGCCCCGGAGCGCGACCGCGAGCGGCGGACGACCTCGGGCACGGGCATGTGCTCGGTCTCGACCGCGTCGATGATCCGTTCCATCGTGCGGACGGCGGAGATCGGGTGCGCACCCACCGAGGTCTCGCCCGACAGCATCACCGCGTCGGCGCCGTCGAGCACCGCGTTGGCGACGTCGGAGGCCTCGGCCCGGGTCGGCCGCGAGTTGACGATCATCGACTCGAGCATCTGGGTGGCGACGATGACCGGCTTGTTGCGCTCGCGCGCGGACTGGATGGCGCGCTTCTGCACCAGCGGCACCTGCTCCAGCGGCAGCTCCACGCCCAGGTCGCCGCGGGCGACCATGATGCCGTCGAACGCCTCGACGATCTCGTCGAGCCGCTCCACCGCCTCGGGCTTCTCCAGCTTGGCGATGACGGGAACCTCGACGTCCTCCTGGCGCATGATCTCGCGCACCAGCTCGGCGTCGTCGGCCGAGCGGACGAACGAGAGCGCGATGAAGTCCACGCCCAGGTGGAGTGCGAAGCGGAGGTCGAGCTCGTCCTTCTCCGAGAGCGCCGGGACGCTGACGGCGACGCCGGGCAGGGACAGCCCCTTGTTGTTCGACACCGGACCGCCCTCGATGACCAGGCAGGTCACGTCGGGGCCTGAGACGGAGAGCACGGTGAGCGCCAGCTTGCCGTCGTCGACCAGCAGGCGGTCCCCGACGGCGACGTCGTTGGCCAGGTCCTTGTAGGTCGTGGAGACGCGCTCGGCCGTGCCCTCGACGTCCTCGACGGTGATGACGATCGTGCTGCCGGTGGGCCACTCGACCGGCCCGGCGGCGAAGGTACCCAGCCGGATCTTGGGGCCCTGCAGGTCGGCCAGGACGGCGACGGCGTGCCCGGTGCGGTCGGAGGCCTCGCGCACCCGCTGGTAGGCGGTGGCGTGGTCGGCATGCGCGCCGTGGCTGAAGTTGAGCCGGGCGACGTCCATGCCGGACTCGACGAGGGCGGTGACCTGCTCGGCGGAGCTCGTGGCCGGACCCAGGGTGCAGACGATCTTGGCGCGGCGGGACATGGTGGGAACGCTAGTTCACCGCGGCCCTCTGGACCGCATCGCGCCCAGGAGCGGTTCCCCACACACGGCCCGGCCCCGCGACCGGTAACTGGTCGCGGGGCCGGGAAGCGCGTTCCTGATCAGCTCGCTACTAGCGCAGCGCCACCGCGGTGGGTGCCACCGGCCGGGGCAGCGCCGAGGCGCCGGTGAGCCAGGTGTCCGCGGCGGCGGCCGCGGCGCGGCCCTCGGCGATCGCCCACACGATGAGCGACTGGCCGCGGCCCATGTCGCCGGCCACGAAGACGCCGGGCACCGATGACATGAACTCGGCGTCCCGGACGACGTTGTCGCGCTGGTCCATCTCCACGCCCAGGGCGTCGAGCAGCCCCTCGCGCTGGGCGCCGGTGAAGCCCATGGCCAGGAAGACCAGGTCGGCCGGCAGCTCGCGCTCGGTGCCCTCGATCTTCTGGAACCGGCCCTCGACCCGCTCGACCTCGTGCAGCAGCAGGGCACGCACGGTGCCGTCCTCGTTGCCGAGGAACCGCTCGGTGTTGACCGAGTACAGCCGCTCGCCGCCCTCCTCGTGGGCGCTGGAGACGCGCATGATCATCGGGTACGTGGGCCACGGGTTGCTGCCTGCGTCCCGGCGGTCCGGCGGCGCCGGCATGATCTCCAGCTGGGCGACCGAGGCCGCCCCCTGGCGGTGGGCGGTGCCGAGGCAGTCCGCTCCGGTGTCACCGCCACCGATGATCACGACGTGCTTGCCGGCCGCGTTGATCGGCGGGTCGTCCAGCTCGCCGAGCGCCTGCCGGTTGCCCAGCGGCAGGTACTCCATGGCCAGGTGGATCCCGGACAGCTCGCGTCCGGGCGCGGGCAGGTCGCGGCCGATCGTGGCGCCACCGGCCAGGACGACGGCGTCGTACTCGGCCCGCAGCTGCTCGGTGGACAGGTCGCCCTCCCCCGGACCGCCGACCTCGACGCCCGTGACGAAGCGGGTGCCCTCGGCGCGCATCTGGTCCAGCCGCCGGTCCAGGACGGCCTTCTCCATCTTGAACTCGGGGATGCCGTAGCGGAGCAGCCCGCCGATGCGGTCCGCCCGCTCGTAGACGGTGACGTCGTGCCCGGCCCGGGTCAGCTGCTGGGCGGCGGCGAGACCGGCCGGCCCCGACCCGATCACGGCGACCTTCTTGCCCGAGCGCTCGGTGGGCGACTGCGGCTCGACCCAGCCCTCGTCCCAGGCGCGGTCGATGATCTCCCACTCGATCTGCTTGATGGCGACCGGCGACTCCTGCAGGTTGAGCACGCAGGAGCCCTCGCACGGTGCGGGGCACAGCTTCCCGGTGAACTCCGGGAAGTTGTTGGTCGCGTGCAGCCGCTCGATGGCGTCGTGCCAGTCGTCGCGGCGGGCCAGGTCGTTCCACTCGGGGATCAGGTTGGCCACCGGGCACGCGTGGTGGCAGAACGGGATGCCGCAGTCCATGCAGCGCGCCGCCTGCTTGCGCACCTCGGGGGTCGGGAAGAGCGGGTCCTCGCCGTTCTGGCGGGCCGTGTAGACGTCCTTCCAGTCACGGATGCGGAGCTCGACGGGCCGCCGCGGCGGCAGCTCCCGCTCGAACTTCAGGAATCCGGTGGTGTCAGCCACGGGCACTGCCCTCCTGCGCCATCGCCGTGAGACTTTCGGTGTCGTAGCGCGTCTCACCCACGAGCGGCCTCCATCACTGCCAGGTCGACGTCCGTTCCGTTGGCCTCGGCCATGCGCTGCGCGTCCAGCGCCCGCTTGTAGTCCCGCGGCATGATCACGCTGAACTGCGCCGACCAGCGGCCCCAGTCGGCCAGCAGCGCGCCGGCCACCGGGGACTCGGTCTCCTCGGCGTAGCGCACCAGCACGTCGCGCAGCCACTGCGCGGACTCGCCGTCCAGCGGCTCGACGTCGACCATCTCGCCGTTGACCCGGTGGCGGGCCAGGTCGAGCACATAGGCGACGCCGCCGGACATGCCGGCCGCGATGTTCCGCCCGGTCGCGCCCAGGATCACCGCGCGGCCACCGGTCATGTACTCGAGCGCGTGGTCCCCCACGCCCTCGACGACGGCCAGCGCCCCGGAGTTGCGGACGCAGAACCGCTCGCCCACCCGGCCGCGCAGGAAGATCTCACCGGCCGTCGCGCCGTAGCCGATGACGTTGCCGGCGATGACGTTGTCCTCAGCGGCGAAGGTCGCCTCGCGGGACGGCCGCACGACGATCCGGCCACCGGAGAGGCCCTTGCCGACGTAGTCGTTGGCGTCGCCGTAGAGCCGCATGGTGATGCCGCGGGGCACGAAGGCGCCGAACGACTGCCCGGCCGACCCACCGAAGGTGAGATCGATGGTGCCGTCGGGCAGGCCCGCTCCCCCGAACCGGCGGGTGACCATCGAACCCAGCATCGTGCCGACGGTGCGGTTCACGTTGCGCACCGGCAGCTCGAGGCTGACCGGCCGCGCGTCGAGCAGCGCGCCCTCGCAGAGCTGGATCAGCGTCTGGTCCAGGGCGACGTCGAGCCCGTGGTCCTGGTCGCGCACCTTGCGCCGCGGCGTCCCCTCGGGCATCTCGGGGACGACCAGCAGCGGGGCCAGGTCGAGTCCGGAGGCCTTCCAGTGGCCGACCGCCTGCCGGGTGTCGAGCAGCTCGGCATGGCCGACGGCCTCGTCCAGCGTGCGGAACCCGAGCTCGGCGAGGTACTCGCGCACCTGCTCGGCCAGGAACTCGAAGAAGGTGACGACGAACTCCGGGCGGCCGGTGAACCGCTTGCGCAGCTCCGGGTTCTGCGTCGCGACGCCCACGGGGCAGGTGTCGAGGTGGCAGACCCGCATCATCACGCAGCCCGAGACGACCAGCGGAGCGGTGGCGAAGCCGTACTCCTCGGCGCCCAGCAGCGCGGCGATGATCACGTCGCGGCCGGTCTTCATCTGGCCGTCGGCCTGGACGGTGATCCGGTCGCGCAGCCCGTTGGCCAGCAGCGTCTGCTGGGTCTCGGCCAGCCCGAGCTCCCACGGGGAGCCGGCGTGCTTGAGCGAGGTCAGCGGCGCCGCACCCGTTCCGCCGTCGTGGCCGGAGATCAGCACCAGGTCGGCGTGCGCCTTGCTCACGCCGGCCGCGACCGTGCCGACGCCGACCTCGGCGACCAGCTTGACGTTGATCCGCGCCTGGTCGTTGGCGTTCTTCAGGTCGTGGATGAGCTGCTTGAGGTCCTCGATCGAGTAGATGTCGTGGTGCGGCGGCGGGCTGATCAGGCCCACACCCGGCGTCGAGTGCCGGGTGCGCGCCACCCACGGGTAGACCTTGCCGCCGGGGAGCTGACCGCCCTCGCCGGGCTTGGCCCCCTGCGCCATCTTGATCTGGATGTCGTCGGCGTTGACCAGGTACTCGCTGGTGACACCGAACCGGCCGCTGGCCACCTGCTTGATCGCCGAGCGGCGCAGGTCGCCGTTCGGGTCGGGGGTGAAGCGGTCCGGGTCCTCGCCGCCCTCACCGGTGTTGGACTTGCCGCCCAGCCGGTTCATGGCGATGGCGAGGGTCTCGTGCGACTCCTGGGAGATCGAGCCGTAGCTCATCGCGCCGGTCTGGAACCGCTTGACGATCTCGCTCACCGGCTCGACCTCGTCGATCGGCACGGGCGGCCGGACGCCGGTCCTCAGCTCGAACAGGCCGCGCAGCGTCGAGGCCTCCCGGCTGAGCTGGTCCACGGTCTCGGTGTACTTCTGGAAGACGTCGTACTGCCGGGACCGGGTGGCGTGCTGGAGCAGGAACACCGTCTCGGGGTTGAACAGGTGGATCTCGCCCTCGCGACGCCACTGGTACTCCCCGCCCACCTCGAGCCGGCGGTGCGCGGTCTCGGTGGGGTTGTCGGGGAACGCGCGGCGGTGGCGCATGGCCACCTCCTCGGCGAGCACGTCGATGCCGACGCCGCCCAGGGGTGCCGAGGTGCCGGTGAAGTACTCGTCGACGAGGTCCTGGGACAGGCCCACGGCCTCGAAGATCTGCGCCATCGTGTACGAGCCGACGGTGCTGATGCCCATCTTGCTCATGACCTTCAGGACGCCCTTGCCCAGCGCCTTGACCATGTTGCGCACGGCCTGCGCGGGCTCCACGCCCGTCAGCGCGCCGTCGCGGATGAGGTCCTCGATGGACTCGAAGGCCAGGTACGGGTTGACCGCGGCCGCGCCGTAACCCAGCAGCAGCGCGACGTGGTGCACCTCGCGGCAGTCGCCGGACTCGACGACCAGCCCGACCTCCATGCGGGTCTTCTCCCGCACCAGGTGGTGGTGGACCGCAGCGGTCATGAGCAGCGACGGGATCGGCGCGCGCTTCTCGTCGCAGTCGCGGTCGGAGAGCACGATGATCCGCGCCCCGGCGGCGATCGCCTTCGAGACCTTGGTGCGCAGCTCCTCGATGGCCTTCGCCAGCGCGGGGCCGCCGCCGTTGACGTCGAAGTGGCCGGTGATCCGCACCGCGGCGTAGCCGGGCAGGTCGCCGTCGTCGTCGATGTGCAGGATCTTGGCCAGCTCGTCGTTGTCGATGACGGGGAACGGCAGGAACACCTGCCGGGCCGAGGCCGGGGTGGCCTTGAGCAGGTTCTGCTCCGGGCCGAAGGTGCGGCCCAGGCTGGTCACCAGCTCCTCGCGGATGGCGTCCAGCGGCGGGTTGGTCACCTGGGCGAACAGCTGACCGAAGTAGTCGTAGAGCAGCCGCGACCGGTCCGACAGCGCCGCGATCGGGGTGTCGGTGCCCATCGAGCCGATCGGCTCCGCGCCCGAGGCGGCCATCGGCTGGACGAGGATGCGGAGCTCCTCCTCCGTGTAGCCGAACAGCGCCTGCCTGCGGACGACGGACTCGTGGCTGGGCCGCGAGCGACGGCGCTCGGGCAGCGTCGGCAGGTGCACCAGGCCGGCGTGCAGCCAGTCGTCGTACGGGTGCTCGGCGGCCAGCGCCCCCTTGACCTCCTCGTCGGACACGATCCGCCCGGAGGCGGTGTCGACGAGGAACATCCGGCCCGGCTGGAGCCGGCCCTTGGCGACGACGTCCGCGGCGGGGATGTCGAGCACGCCGACCTCGCTGGCCAGCACGACCAGGTCGTCCTTGGTGTGCCACCAGCGGCCCGGGCGCAGGCCGTTGCGGTCGAGGACGGCGCCGATGAGCGTGCCGTCGGTGAAGCAGACCGCGGCGGGCCCGTCCCACGGCTCCATGATCGAGGAGTGGAACCGGTAGAAGGCCCGGCGGGCCGGGTCCATCTCGTCGTGGTTCTCCCACGCCTCGGGGATCATCATCAGCACCGCGTGCGGCAGCGAGCGGCCGGACAGGTGCAGCAGCTCCAGCACCTCGTCGAAGGTCGCCGAGTCGCTGAAGTCGCTGGCCGTGACCGGGAAGATCCGGTCCAGGCCGAGCTCGGAGGCCGGGCCGGCGGGGCCGTCGAACATCTCCGTGGCCAGCTTCGCCTCGCGGGCCCGCATGCGGTTGCGGTTGCCCTTGATCGTGTTGATCTCGCCGTTGTGCGCGATGAAGCGGAACGGGTGGGCCAGCGGCCAGCTCGGGAAGGTGTTGGTCGAGAACCGGCTGTGCACCAGCGCGATCGCCGACTCGTAGCGCTCGTCGCGCAGGTCGGGGAAGAACAGCGGCAGCTGGTCGGTGGTCAGCATGCCCTTGTAGGTGATCGTCCGGGACGACAGCGAGGCGATGTAGAGCGAGCTGCCCGCGTCGACCGCGGAGCGCTCGGCCCGCTTGCGCAGCACGAAGGAGCGCCGCTCGAGCCGGGTGACGCCGTTGTGCTCGACGTTGCCGCCGAAGGCCGCCGCGTCGGCGCGGGCGCCCATGGTCTCGGCGACGAACAGCTGGGCGAAGTGCGGCATGACCGCGCGCGCCGTGGGGCCGAGGTCGGCGCCCTCGGGGTCGACCGGCACGTCGCGCCAGCCCAGGACGGTCAGGCCCTCCTCGGCGGCGAGGCGGGCGACGTCCTCGACGCGGGCGGCGCGCTCGGCGTCGTCGGCGGGCATGAAGGCGATGCCGACGGAGTACTCGCCGGCGGGCGGCAGGTCGAACCCGACGACGGCGCGCAGCAGTCTGTCCGGCACCTGGGTGAGGATCCCGGCGCCGTCACCCGAGTTGGGCTCGGCGCCGGCGGCGCCGCGGTGGTCCAGGTTGTGCAGCGCCGTGAGGCCCTTGGCGACGATGTCGCGCGACCGCCTGCCGCGGGCGTCGGCCACGAAGGCGACACCGCAGGCGTCCTTGTCGTTGGCCGGGTCGTACAGACCCGAGGCAGCGGGGACGGCGGAGAAGGGGACGGCGGTGCCGCGCGGGGCGGCCTGCGCACCGGGAACGGTGGGCTTCTCGGCGGGGGCGGTGAGGTCGGGCATGTCACTCCCGTCGTCGGCGGCATCCGGCCCTCGCGAGAGGGACGGACGGGGCTGGGGGCCCGGGCCGGTGGTCATGGGTGGCGTAGCTGGCGGCACGTGCGAGGGAGAGCGGCCACCGGCGGGGGACGTACCCCGGGCCGACGACCGGCTCGCGAGCCCCTCGGGTGGTGGCCGAACGGGCTGTCGTGCGCGGGGCGACGCTGGCCCGGTTCCGACGAAGGCGACCCCACCGGGATCGCCGGTGGGTTCGCAGGAAGGGTACACAGCCGTAACACGAGCCCCAGCGTGATAAACGTCCTCCCGGGGCGGGTCGGCAGGTTCCCGGCGGTCGATGTCCGATCCGCCGTCGCGCGCCGTTCTCAGCGCTCTCCCCCGGGCCGGTCGTCGTCGTCACGGAGGTCCTCGTCGGCCGGGACCGGCGCACGCTCCGCGGCCGACGGGGCGTCCGCCGGGCCGTTCTCCGCGGCGGCGAACTCCTCGCCGCGGGTGATCACCTCGCGGGGGCGGCCGCGCTGCCACACGAGGTAGACCAGCGCCAGCAGTCCGACGACGACGGCGGTGAACACGTTGAGCCGGACGCCGAAGAAGGTCTCCGCCGGGTCGGTGCGCAGCAGCTCGATCCACAGCCGGCCGGTGCAGTAGGCGAGCACGTAGAGGGCGAACGCCTGGCCGTGGGCCAGCCGGAAGCGCCGGTCGGCCCAGATGACCAGGGCGGCCGCGGCGAGGTTCCACAGCAGCTCGTACAGGAACGTCGGGTGGAAGGTCGCGAAGGCCTCGTAGCCCTGTTCCCGGTAGCGCGGGTCGATCTCCAGGCCCCAGGGCAGGTCGGTCGGCCGGCCGAAGAGCTCCTGGTTGAACCAGTTGCCGAGCCTGCCGATCGCCTGGGCCACCAGGAGGCCGGGGGCCAGGGCGTCGGCGAACGCCGGCAGCGGGATGCCGCGGCGCCGGCAGGCGATCCAGGCCCCCACCCCGCCGAGCGCGATGGCCCCCCAGATGCCGAGACCGCCCTCCCAGATGGCGAAGGCCTTGAGCGGGTCACCGCCCGCGCCGAAGTAGGGCCGCGGGCTGGTGATCACGTGGTAGATCCGCCCACCGACGATGCCGAAGGGCACCGCCCAGGTCGCGATGTCCAGCACGTCGCCCGGGGCACCCCCGCGGGCGAGCCAGCGCTTCTCGGTCAGCCAGGCGGCGGCCACGATCCCGGCGATGATGCACAGCGCGTAGGCGCGCAGCGGGAACGGGCCCAGCTCCCAGACCCCCTGCGAGGGGCTCGGGATCGAGGCCAGCACCGTCATGCCGGCACCCCGGCCCGGCGGACCCCGGCAGCGAGGTCGGCGGTGAGTGCGCGGACGCCGTCGGCACCCCGGCCCTCGAGCAGCTCGCGCACGTAGGCCGAGCCGACGATGACGCCGTCGGCGAAGGCGGCCAGCTCGGCGGCCTGCGCACCGTTCGAGACGCCGAGCCCCACGCAGAGCGCGATGTCCGGCCGCGCCTCGCGGGTACGGGCCACCAGCACCTTGGCCGCGTCGCTCACGGTGGCCCGGGCGCCGGTCACGCCCATGGTGGAGGCGACGTAGACGAAGCCCCGGCTGGCTGCGGTCGTCGAGCGCAGCCGGACGTCGGTGGACGACGGGGCGACCAGGAAGACCCGGTCGAGATCCGCCCGCTCGGCCGCGGCGATCCACGCGCCGGCCTCGTCGGGGATGAGGTCCGGGGTGATGAGCCCCGCTCCCCCGGCCGCGGCGAGATCGGCGGCGAACCGCTCGACGCCGTAGCGCTCGATCGGGTTCCAGTAGGTCATGACCACCGGGACGGCGCCGGCGGCCGCCACGGCCTGGACCGCGCGGAACACGTCGCGAAGGCCGACACCGGCCCGCACGGCGACCTCGACGGCCTCCTGGATGACCGGGCCGTCCATGCCGGGGTCGCTGTAGGGGACGCCGATCTCGATCACGTCGGCGCCGGCCTCGACGGCGGCCACCATCGCCGCGATCGAGGCGTCGACGTCGGGATAGCCGACGGGCAGGTAGGCGATCAGCGCCACGCGGCCCTCGGCCCTCGCGGCGGCGATCCGGTCGGCGAGGGCGCTCACAGCTCTTCTCCTGCGTCCTGGCCGGCGACGGCCTCGTGGTTGGCGACCGCGCCGTCGGTGGGCTGCTGGTCGGTGTCCAGGCCCGGGCCCGGGTCGACCTCCTCGCGGTCGCCGAGGCCGAACCAGGTCGAGGCCGTCTCGACGTCCTTGTCGCCGCGACCGGAGAGATTCACGAGCAGCAGCGCGTCCGGACCGAGTTCCCGGCCCAGGACCATGGCCCCGGCCAGCGCGTGCGCCGACTCGATCGCCGGGATGATGCCCTCGGTCCGGCACAGCAGCGCGAAGGCCTCCATGGCCTCGGCGTCGGTGACCGGGCGGTACTCGGCCCGGCCGATGTCGTGCAGGTAGCTGTGCTCGGGCCCGACGCCCGGGTAGTCCAGGCCGGCGCTGATCGAGTGCGACTCGATGGTCTGCCCGTTCTCGTCCTGCAGCAGGAACGAGCGGGCGCCGTGCAGGACGCCGGGGGTGCCACCGGTGATCGTCGCCGCGTGCCGGCCGCTGTCCACGCCGTCGCCGCCGGCCTCGAGGCCGAGCAGCCGCACGCCCTCGTCGGCGATGAACGCGGTGAAGATGCCGATCGCGTTCGAGCCGCCGCCCACGCAGGCGAGGACGGCGTCGGGCAGCCGCCCCTCCCGCTCGAGCACCTGGACCCGGGCCTCGTCGCCGATGACCCGCTGGAAGTCGCGGACCATCGCCGGAAAGGGGTGCGGGCCGGCGACGGTGCCGAAGACGTAGTTCGTCGTCTCCACGTTGGTGACCCAGTCGCGGAACGCCTCGTTGATCGCGTCCTTGAGGGTGCGGGACCCGGTGGTCACCGGGATCACCTCGGCGCCCAGCAGCCGCATGCGGGCGACGTTGAGCGCCTGCCGGCGGGTGTCCTCCTCGCCCATGTAGACGGTGCAGGACAGCCCCATGAGCGCCGCGGCGGTCGCCGTCGCGACGCCGTGCTGGCCGGCCCCGGTCTCAGCGATCACGCGGGTCTTGCCGATCCGCTTGGTCAGCAGCGCCTGACCGAGGACGTTGTTGATCTTGTGCGAGCCGGTGTGGTTGAGGTCCTCGCGCTTGAGCAGGATCCGCGCGCCGCCGGCGTGCTCGGCGAACCGCGGCACCTCGGTGACCGGGCTCGGCCGGCCGGTGTAGTCCCGCTGCAGCCGGGCAAACTCCTCGAGGAAGACCGGGTCGACCCGCATGGCCTCGTAGGCCTCGGTCAGCTCGTCCAGCGCGGCGATCAGCGCCTCGGGCACGAAGCGGCCGCCGAACACCCCGAAGTGACCGGTGGCGTCCGGCCAGCCCGGGCGCGCCGGCAGAGAGAGATCTCCGGGCTGCGGGGGGCTGGTCGTCGTCATGTCCCCAGTGTTCCGCGTCGCAGGTGCGGGTGCGGCAGAGGGGTGGCCGAGCGGTCCGGCACGGCGTGCCGACGGGCGCCGGTCATCCACCGGTCGCCAGCGCCGCAGTCAGCGAGTCCTGCACGTACGCCATCGCCGCCTGAGCCGCAGGATCGGCGAGCCGGGCCGGTAGCTCGGCGCCGTCCACGTCCTCGAGGTGCTCGTGCAGCCACCACAGGTGGCCCTGTTCGTCCCGCACCCGGGCGACCCGCTCGCCGAAGGCGAGGTTCGTCGGACGGGTGACGACGTCGGCGCCCGCGGCGACCGCGCGCCGCACCACCTCGTCGACGTCCGCGACGTACACCCGGAGGTGCGCCGGGGTGGCCGGCCAGTCGGGGCCGGCGTCGAACAGCATGATCACCGAGCCCCCGAGCTCGACCTCCGCATGACCGATCCGCCCGTCGGGCCCGGTCCACCGGGAGCCGGGCGTCTCCCACGCGCCGAGGGCGACCTCGAGGAACTCGATCTCGGACGCGGTGTCGGCGCTGATGACCCACGGATCGACCCGGGAGTACCGCTGCGGGACCCGCACCATCCCCTGTTCGTCGGACATGGCGCCACCCTGGCACCGCGCACCGACAGAACCGGCTCGTCCTCCCGCGGTCGCCGGGCGGCGGTCAGCGAGTCGTGCGCGGCGTGGCGGGGTGGGCGCCCGCCGTGACCAGGTCGGCGACCGCCTGGCGGGCGTCGCCGGCGGTCACCAGCCCCTCGCCCACGAGCACCGCGTCGGCCCCGGCCGCGGCGTAGCCGATGAGGTCGTGCGGGCCGCGGACACCGGACTCGGCGACCTTGACCACCTCCGAGGGCAGCCCGGGGGCGATCTTCTCGAAGGTGGAGCGGTCCACCTCGAGCGTGGTGAGGTCGCGGGCGTTGACCCCGATGACCGCGGCGCCCGCGGCCAGCGCGCGGTCGGCCTCGGCCTCGGTGTGCACCTCGACCAGCGCGGTCATGCCGAGGGACTCGACCCGCTCCAGCAGGCCGGTCAGCACGTTCTGCTCGAGCGCGGCGACGATCAGCAGGACGACGTCGGCACCGTGCGCCCGGGCCTCGTGCACCTGGTAGCTGCTGACCACGAAGTCCTTGCACAGGATCGGCACGTCGACGACGGCCCGGACGGCGTCGAGGTCGGCCTGCGTGCCGCCGAAGCGGCGCCGCTCGGTGAGGACGGAGATGACCCGCGCGCCGCCGGCGGCGTACTGGCGGGCCAGCTCGGCGGGGTCGGGGATGTCGGCCAGCTCGCCCTTGGAGGGGCTGCGGCGCTTGACCTCGGCGATGACGCCGACGCCGGGGGCGCGCAGCGCGGCCAGGGCGTCGAGCGCCGGTCGCGCGTCCCGGGCGGCCGCCTTGACCTCGGCGAGGGGGGTGAGCGCCTCGCGGGCGGCGAGGTCCTGGCGGACGCCGGCGACGATCTCGTCGAGAACGCTCATGCGATCGCTCCTGCCGGCGCGGATGCGCACCCGCTGCTCGTCTCCACTGCCTGTCGCACGTCGTCCCCTCACCAGCCGGATCGGTGTTCCCACTCTAGAGCCGACGCCGATCCGGACCGGTCAGGGGGCGGTGCGGGCGGTTCCCCCCGGTTCCGCTATACGTCCCGCGGATCGGTGGGGTCCTCGCCGCGGTCCAGCGCCTTCCACGCGTCGACCGCGCGGTCCTCGTCGGTCCGCGGACGGGCCGGGGCCGCCGCCGGTGCGCCGTCGGTCCGCTCGTAGCGGCGGCCCATGGCCGGCCAGCCGCGGCCGCGCAGCACGGTGAACGCCCCGGTCGCGGCGGCCACGAGCCCGGCCAGGACGACCAGCAGCGGCCACGTCGTCGACACGTCGGCGGTGGTGCTGCTGACCGTCGCGCCGGAGAGTCCCGGCAGGTCGCCGCCGGCGTCGTCCAGTCCGCCGGTCAGGGCCCGGATCCCCGACCAGGCCAGCGCCCCGCCGGCGACGGCGGCGAGCAGGCCGACCGCGACGCGGCCGGCGCCGCGGACGGCCAGCAGCGCGACCGCCGCGGCGAGCAGGACCAGCCCGGCGGCGGGGACCAGCGGCGCGGCGTCGGCGCCGGACAGGTCGGCCGACACCGGCGGCAGCGGCGCCCGGCGCTCGGCGGTCACCGCCGCCCAGGCCTGTCCCCCGGCCGAGAGCGCCAGCGCACCGGCGAGCACCGCGCCGAGGACGGCGGTGGTGAGCTCCCTGCGCCCGGGCGCGCTCACGGGAGCTCCCGCAGCCCCTCGGCCATGGCGATCGCCGAGAGCACCGCCCGGGCCTTGTGCCGGGTCTCGGCCTCCTCGGTGGCGGCGTCGCTGTCGGCGACGACGCCCGCGCCGGCCTGCACGTAGGCCCGCCCGTCGTGCAGGACGGCGGTGCGGATCGCGATCGCCATGTCCATGTCGCCGCTGGCATCCACGTAGCCGACGGTGCCGGCGTAGAGCGCCCGCCGGGTCGGCTCCAGCGACTCGATGATCTCCATGGCGCGCGGCTTCGGGGCCCCGGAGACCGTCCCGGCCGGGAAGGTGGCGTCGAAGACGTCGAGGGCGTCGTGCTCCGGGGCGACCTCGCCGGCGACGGTGGAGACGAGGTGCATCACGTGGCTGTAGTGCTCGACCCGCATGAAGTCAGGGACCTCGACCGAGCCCGGCACGCACACCCGGCCCAGGTCGTTGCGGGCGAGGTCGACCAGCATGACGTGCTCGGCGCGCTCCTTGGGGTCGGCGAGCAGGCCCTCGGCCAGCCGGACGTCCTCCTCCTCGGTGGCGCCGCGGGGGCGGGTGCCGGCCGGCGGGTGCACCACGGCCGAGGAGCCGATGACGGTCACGAGCGCCTCCGGCGAGGAGCCGACGACGTCGAACGGCGTCTCCCGGCCCTCGAACCGCAGCAGGTACATGTACGGCGAGGGGTTGGTGGCCCGGAGCACCCGGTAGAGGTCGAGCGCGTCGGCGGTGGTGGCGGCCTCGAAGCGCTGGGCCAGCACCACCTGGAAGGCGTCGCCGGCACGGATGTGCTCGCGCACCCGCTCGACCCCCGCCTCGTACACGCCGGGCGCCATGTTGCTGGTGACCTCGGGGACGCGGGACTCCCCCAGCACGGCCACCCCGGGTGGGACGGCGCGGGTGAGGTCGGCGGCCATCGCGTCCAGCCGGGCGATCGCGTCGTCGTAGCCGCCCTCGCCGCCGCGCAGGACGTTGGCGATGAGGAGCACGGTGCCGTCGGTGTGGTCGAGCACGGCCAGGTCGGTCACCAGCATCATCGCCAGCTCGGGCATGCCGAGGTCGTCGGTGCTGGTCCCGGGCAGCCGCTCCAGCCGCCGGACGACGTCGTAGCCCAGGTAGCCGACGAGACCGCCGGTCAGCGGCGGCAGCCCGGGCGTGCGCGGCGAGCGCAGCCGGCGGGCCAGCGTGCGGACGGCGGCGAGCGGATCGGCCGGCAGGTCGTCGGTGAGCCCGGGGATCTCCTCCCCCAGCCACTGCGTGACGCCGCCGCGCTCGGTGAGCACCCCGGCGCTGCGGGCGCCGACGAAGCTGTAGCGCGCCCAGCGCTTGCCCTGCTCGGCCGACTCCAGGAGCACCGTGCCGGGGCGGTTGCGGGCGAGCTTGCGGTAGATGCCGACGGCGGTCTCGCTGTCGGCCAGCAGCTTGCGCACCACGGGGACCATCGGCCGGTCGGAGGCGAACTCCTCCCGCGCCGGCGTCGCATCGCCGAACCTCATGCGCCGACCGTCCCCGGGCGGACGCCGGGCACCGAGGGCAGCACGCGGTAGAAGCAGGTGCGCTCGCCGGTGTGGCAGGCCGCGCCCTCCTGGTCGACGACGACCAGCAGCGTGTCGCCGTCGCAGTCCACCCGGACCTCCCGGACCCACTGCCGGTGGCCGGAGGTCTCGCCCTTGACCCAGTACTCCTGCCGGCTGCGCGACCAGTAGGTCGCCCGGCCGGTCGTCAGCGTGCGGCGCAGCGCCTCGTCGTCCATCCACGCGACCATGAGCACCTCGCGGGTGTCGTGCTGCTGGACGACCGCGGTCACCAGGCCGAGAGGGTCGTGGCGCAGCAGGGCTGCGACCTCGGGGTCGAGCACGGTGGGGGCGACGTCGGACATGCCGCCAGTCTGCCGTGCTCCTCGGTCAGGCCGGTGGGGCGGTGAACCAGCGCCGCGCCGCACCGCTGAGCAGCAGGCCCAGGGAGACCGCCGGCGCGACCATGAAGAACAGCGCGAACGCCGCCAGCGAGCCCTCGCCCTCGGCCCCCGGCAGGTCGCCGAGGACGTCGAGCAGCCGGCCGGCCCAGTACAGCGCGAGCACCACCTGGACCACGTGCGCGCCCGCCAGCAGCCGGTACCCCGTCGGGGTCCGGCGGTTGAGCGCCATGATCCCGCCCGTCACCAGCAGGACCACCGACGCCAGCTGGACGACGGCGAGCACCGTGCCCTCGGTGGCCAGCCGGCGCGCGGCCTCGGAGGTGTAGACGTCGGGCCGGCCGCTGGAGGCGATGTCGGCGATCGACGCGAAGAACCAGACGTAGAGCGAGGCGATGAGCACGACGACGGCCTGCACGAAGGCCAGCACCGCCGCGCCGATCACCTGCCCGGGCGTGCGCTCGACCGGTCGGCCCCACGGCGGCGGCCCGTACGGGCCCGGCCCCCACTGCGGCTGGCCGTACGGCGGCTGACCCCACGGCTGCTGCCCGTACTGCGGCTGACCCCACGGCTGCTGCCCGTACGGGGGCTGGCCCCACGGCTGCTGCGGCGGAGCCCCGTACGGCGGCTGGCCGTAGAGCGGCTGGCCGTAGGGCGGCTGCTGCGGGGCGGTCGGCGGCGGGCCCGCGTAGGGCGGGGCCGTCGGGCGGTCGGGGTCCGACCAGGGGTCGCTCACAGCTCGGCCGCGACGGCACGGCCCGCGGTGCGGCCCGAGAACAGGCAGCCGCCCAGGAAGGTGCCCTCCAGCGAGCGGTAGCCGTGCATGCCGCCGCCGCCGAAGCCGGCGACCTCGCCCGCCGCGTACAGCCCGGGGAAGACCTCTCCCCCGGGGCGCAGGACACGGGCGGACAGGTCGGTCTCCAGCCCACCGAGCGACTTGCGCGTGATGATGTTCAGCCGGACAGCGATCAGCGGCCCCGCCTCGGGGTCGAGGATCCGGTGCGGCTGGGCGACCCGGATGAGCTTGTCGCCGAGGTAGTTCCGGGCGCCGCGGATCGCGGTGACCTGCAGGTCCTTGGTGAAGGGGTGGGCGATCTCGCGGTCGCGGGCGACGATCTCCCGCTCGAGGTCGGCCAGGTCGATCTGCGGCGTCCCACCGGTGATCCGGTTCATCCCGGCGACGAGCTCGGGCAGCGTGGTGGCGACGACGAAGTCCTCCCCCTTGTCGAGGAAGGCCTGCACCGGCGCCGAGACCCCGGCGCGCGCCCGGTTGACCAGCAGCTTGACGTCCTTGCCGGTGAGGTCGGGGTTCTGCTCGGAGCCCGATAGCGCGAACTCCTTCTCCACGATCTTCTTCGTGGTGACGAACCAGGTGTGCTCGTACCCGGTCGTGCCGATGTGGGCGAGCGTGCCGAGGGTGTCGAAGCCGGGGAACAGCGGCACCGGCAGCCGCCGGCCGACCGCGTCGAACCACAGGGACGAGGGCCCGGGCAGGATCCGGATGCCGTGCTGCGCCCACACCGGCGAGTGGTTGGCGATGCCCTCGGTGTAGTGCCACATCCGGTCCTCGTTGACCACGCTGGCGCCGGCGGCCTGGGTCGCCTCGAGCATGTGCCCGTCGACGTGCGCGGGGACGCCCGACAGCATCCGCCGGGGCGCCGGGCCGAGCCGGGCCGGCCAGTTGCGCCGCACCAGTTCGTGGTTGCCCCCGATGCCGCCGGAGGTGACGACGACGGCCTGCGCGGAGATCTCGAACTCCCCGACCTCGGTGCGCGAGCTGGCCTCCCCGCGGGCGACGTCGCTGGGCTCGAGGACGGCGCCGCGCACCCCGGTCACCGCGCCGCCGGCGACGACGAGCCCGGCGACGCGGTGCCGGAAGCGCAGCTCGACCGTGCCCGCCTCGACCGCGGCCCGCACCCGGCGCAGGAAGGGCGCGACGACGCCGGGACCGGTGCCCCAGACGATGTGGAACCGCGGCACCGAGTTGCCGGGGCCGGTGGCGGTGTAGCCACCCCGCTCGGCCCACCCGACGACCGGGAAGTAGCCGACGCCCTGCTCCTTGAGCCAGGCCCGCTTCTCACCGGCGGCGAACTGCAGGTAGGCCTCGGCCCACTGGCGCGGCCAGTGGTCCTCGGTGCGGTCGAAGCCGGCCGTGCCGAACCAGTCCTGGCGGGCCAGCTCGAGGGAGTCGTGCACCCGCAGCCGGCGCTGCTCGGGCGAGTCGACGAGGAACAGCCCCCCGAAGGACCAGTGCGCCTGGCCGCCGAGGCTCGCCTCGGGCTCCTGGTCGACCAGCACGACCCGCTTGCCGGCGTCGGCCAGCTCGGCGGTGGCCACGAGCCCCGCGAGCCCCGCGCCCACGACCACGACGTCTGCCTCGGTGTTGCCGTTCGGGTTCACGGGCCCGACGCTAGCGGGCCGGGGCCTCCCGGTGCCGCCGGACCGGGCACGACCCACCCGGCACGTGCTCGTCGCCTGGCTCCCCGGCGCCGGTCCGGCCTAGGCTCCTGGGCGGGCCGTGACTGGCGCTGTAGGTGGGGAACCACCGGGGAGCGGCCTCGTCGACCGACGTCCGCCGCGCGCCTGGGCTTCATCCGATGGAGGAGAGCCCATGGACCAGCCGTCGACCACCACTGCCCGCATGCTGCCGGGCAAGCCCGTCGCGGACGCCATCTTCGAGCAGATCACAGCCGACGTGGCCCGCCTGCGCGCCGGCGGGGTGACGCCGAGCCTCGCGACGGTCCTCGTCGGGGACGACGACGCCAGCGCCGGCTACATCCGCATCAAGCAGCGCACGGCACGATCCCTCGGCTTCGCCTCCCCCCACGTCCACCTCCCCGGCGACGCCACGCAGGACGACCTGCACCGGGTCATCGGCACGCTCAATGCCGACCCGGCGGTGCACGCGCTGCTGATCCAGCACCCGGTCCCGTCACACCTCGACTACGACGCCGCCCTCGCCGAGGTCGATCCGGACAAGGACGTGGACGGCATGCACCCGCTCAACCTCGGGCGGCTCGCCCTCGATCGGCCCGCTCCCCGGCCGTGCACGCCGGCGGGGATCGAGGCGCTCCTGGCGCACTACGACGTCCCGATCGCGGGACGGGAGGTCGTCGTCCTCGGCCGGGGCGCGACCCTCGGGCGACCGCTGGCCACGTTGCTCGCGCAGAAGCGCGCGACCGCGAACGCCGCGGTCACCGTCGTGCACACCGGCGTCCCGGACTGGGCCCGGTACACGAGGCGCGCCGACGTGCTCATCGCCGCGGCGGGCGTGCCCGGCATCGTCCAGCCGCAGCACGTCAAGCCCGGGGCCGTGGTCATCGGAGGTGGGGTGCGCTACTCCGGTCGACGGCTGCTGCCCGACGTCGACGAGCGATGTGCGGACGTCGCCTCGGCGATCACCCCGCGCGTGGGCGGCGTCGGGCCCACCACCGTGGCGATGCTCTTCCGCAACGCGGTCCAGGCAGCTCAGAGGTCGTCGAACTGAGGAACGAAGCAGTGAACGCGAGGGGCCCAGAACAGCGACGTTTCCGGGCCGCTCGCGTTCAACGGTGCAGTGCGCCCGGTCGTCCTTCGCTGATCGGCTCAGGCGAGCTGCCGCGCCGCGACCCAGCCGCGCACGCGCGGCAGCGAGGCGAGCACCGCTGTCGCCGCCGGGAGCAGCCCGTTGGCGAGCGCGAAGCCCAGCGCGTCCTCGGCCCAGCCGCCGAGCAGCGTGCCGCCGAGGATCAGCAGCGCGAGCACGGCGCCGGACACGGCGACGACCCGCCAGGACCGGCCCAGCAGGAGCAGCACCGCCCCGATCACCAGGCCGAGCGAGAGGCCCAGCGGCACGAGGAGCAACAGCCACTCCAGGCCGGAGAGGTTCCCGCCGGAGAAGCCGAGGGCGACCAGGAAGAAGAACCCGGGCGCGAACGCGCTGAGCACGGCGAGCGGTGCGGCGACGATCGCCGGGACGGGCGGCAGCCGCCTGCCGGCAGTGGCGGGTACGGACACACGGCGCAGCCTAGGGCCGACCGGGGTCAGGCCACAGGTTCCGGCTCGCCGGCCGACGACCGGCGCCACGAGGCGTGCAGCCGCGCGTAGGTGCCGTCGGTTCCGACCAGCTCGGCGTGGCTGCCGCGCTGCACCACGTGACCGGCGTCGACGACGAGGATCTCGTCGGCCCGCTCGGCGGTCGAGAGCCGGTGGGCGATGGTGAGCGTCGTCCGCCCGGCGGTGAGGGTGTCCAGCGCCCGGGTGAGGCGCTGCTCGGTGGCCGGGTCCACGGCGCTGGTGGCCTCGTCGAGCACCAGCAGGTCGGGGTCCGCCACGTAGGCGCGGGCGACGGCGACGAGCTGCCGCTCACCGGCCGACAGCGACTCCCCGCGCTGCCCGACCGGGCTGGCCACGCCGTGCGGCAGGCCGGTGACCCAGTCGGTGAGCCCCAGGTCGTCGAAGGCGGTGGCGACGTCGGCGTCGCTGATCCCCGGCCGGCCGTAGCGGACGTTGTCGGCCACCGTGGCGTCGAACAGGAAGCCGTCCTGCGGCACCATCACGACCCGCGAGCGCAGCGACGCGAACGAGACGTCGGACAGCGGCACCCACCCGGCGGCGTCGGAGCCCAGCAGCACCCGGCCCTCGACCGGGTCCATGAGCCGTGTGACCAGCTTGGCGAAGGTGGTCTTGCCCGAGCCGGTCTCGCCGACGATCGCCACCCTCCGGCGGGGCTCGATGACGAGGTCGATGTCGTCCAGGGCCGCGCGGGCGCCCGGTGAGTACCGGAAGGTCACGTGGTCGAAGCGGACGCCGAGCACGCCCTCGGGCAGGTGCACGGTGCTCTCCGGCGCGGCCGTTGCCGGGTCCCGCACGTCGGGCTCGGTGTCGAGGATGTCGAGGACCCGCCGGAAACCGGCCAGCGCGTTCTGCGCCTCGTTGATCACCTCGCTGGCGGTCTGGACCGGCGCGACGAAGAGGGTGACCAGGAAGAGGAAGGCCACCAGCGTTCCCGCCGAGATGTCACCGGCGAGACCCAGGTAGACACCGGCGACGACCAGCGCGGCATTGGCGAGCGCGGCAGCGAACTCGCCGCTGACGAACACCCCCACGGCCACCCGCTGCGCGTCGACCGCCGCCCGGTAGTGCCGGTCGATCGCCGCGTCGATGCGCTCGGCAGTCCGCTCCCGCACGCCGTAGGCGCGCACGGTCGACGCGCCGACCACGGACTCGGAGACGGCGGCCAGCAGGTCACCGATCCGCTCGCGGACCACGCCGTAGACCACGGCCAGCTTCGCCGCGAACCATCGGACCGCGATCCCCAGCGGCACGAAGCACACAAGGACGACCAGCGTCAGCTGCCACGAGTAGACGAACATCACCACCGTGGCCACGAGCAGCTGCCCGAAGCTGATGAGGCCGAGCACGCCGCCCCACTGCATGAACTGCGACAACTGGTCGACGTCGCTCGTCACCCGCGACACCAGCGCGCCGCGCTTGTCGCCCTGCTGGTGCACCGCGGACAGGTCGTGCACGTGGCGGAAGGCCCGTACCCGCAGGCCGGCCAGCGCGGTCTCGGTGGTGCGGAACAGCCGCAGGTTCATCCCGTAGACCGCCACCGCGGTCAGCACGACGATCACCGCGCAACCGAGCACGACCCAGGTGACGAAGTCCAGGTCCGGCCCACCCTCCGCGCCGATCCCGCGGTCGAGGACCTGCTGGACGGCGATGGGGACGACGACCCGCCCGGCGGTGGCCAGCACGGCGAGCAGGACGGTCAGCGGGAGCCCGCGCCGGAACTCGGGCATCATCCGCAGGCCCCGACGCAGTGTCCGGATGCCTCCCTCGTGCCGGTCCTCGTCGGGCAGCGTGACGGTCATGCCGGCACCCCGTCGGCCTGGGAGTAGGCGCGCACCAGGTCGGCGTAGCCCGGCACCTCGCCGAGCAGGTACGCGTGGCTGCCGCGCGCGACCGCACGGCCGTGCTCGAACCAGACGACCTCGTCGGCGAGCGCGATGGTCGCCTGGCGGTAGGCGACGACCACCACGGTCGCCGGGGCGTCGCTGGCCCGCAGCGCGTCGAGGATGCGGGCCTCGACGGAGGGGTCGACGGCGCTGGTGGCGTCGTCGAGCACGAGCAGCCGCGGCCGGCGGACGATGGCCCGGGCCAGCGCCAGGCGCTGCCGCTGACCGCCAGAGAGGGAGGCGCCGCGCTCGCCGACGTGGGTGTCGAGGCCGTCGGGCAGGGCGGTCACGAAGTCGTCGGCGGCCGCGACGCGCAGCGCCGCCCAGACGTCCTCGTCGGTGTACGGGCCACCGAGGGTGATGTTGCCGCGCACCGTGTCGTCGAAGAGGAACGCCTGCTGGGCGACGAAGGCGGCGTGGTCGCTGACCTGTCCCTCGCGCAGGCGGCGGATGTCCAACCCGTCCAGCAGGACCGTCCCGTCGACGGGATCGACGAGCCGGACCAGCAGCCCGGCGAGGGTGGACTTGCCCGAGCCCGTCGGCCCGACCACCGCGACGGTCCCGCCCGCGGGGACGTCGAAGGTGACGTCGCGGACGGCCGGGCGCTCGACGCCGGCGAAGGTGTAGCCGATCCCCTGCAGGCCCAGTGCGGCACCGCCGGCCGTCGTGGCGGCGTCCTCCGGCCCGTACGGCGTCTCGCCGGTCGCCTCGAGGACCGGGGTGATCCGGTCGTAGCCGGCCAGTGCACGCGGCAGCTCGGCGAGCACCCAGCCGATCGCGCGGATGGGCAGGGCCAGGAGCGTGAACAGGTAGGCGATGGACACCAGCTCGCCGACGTCGATCGCGCCGTCGGCGACCCGGTGCGCACCGAGCAGCAGGACCGCCAGCGTGCCGAGGTTGGGCAGCGACTCGATCAGCGGGTCGAACAGTCCACGGACCCGGCCGACGGCGATGAGCCCGTCCCGCAGCTCACCGGCGCGAGCGTTGAACCGCTCGGTCTCGGACTCCTCGCGGCCCAGGGTCTTGACCACCAGTGCGGCGTCGAAGCTCTCGTGGGCGATCTCGCTGACCTCGGCGCGCAGCTGCTGGGCCCGCTGCTGGCGCGGGCTCATCACCTGCGAGTACAGCGCGTTGATCACGAACACCAGGGGGAAGACGACCAGGCCGATCAGGGCCAGCAGCGGATCGGTCACGACCATCGCCCCGCCGGTGATCAGGATGATCACGACCGCGCCCAGCCCGAAGGCCAGCGGCGCGACGAAGAACCAGGCCGCCTCCACGTCGGAGTTGGCGTTGGAGAGCAGCTGACCGGTGGGGTGCTGCTGGTGCCAGGACAGCGGGAGCCGCAGGTACTGCCCGGTCACCTCGCGGCGCATCTGCGCCTGCAGCCGGTACTGCATGATCCCTGACAGCAGGCGGCGCCCGATGATGCCGACGATCCGCAGCAGGGCGACGCCGATGATGGCGGCGACGGCGAGGGCCAGCGCGGCGGTCGAGGCGCTGCCCTGGTCGAAGGACGGCAGGACGACGCGGTCGGTGATCTCGCCGATCACGTAGGCGCTGGCCACCGTCATGACGGCGAACAGGCTGCTCCCCAGCAGGGCGGCGCTGAAGATCTTCGGCTGGAGGGCGATCGCGCGGCCGACGTGCCGGATCCCTCGCCGCACGACGGCATCTCGACGGCGGCGCGGCACGGTGCTCCTCGGGGTGGTTCGGTTGCGGCTCTCGGATGTTACGTGGATCTCACCGGGCAACCGAACGCTATTCGGATTATTCCGCCGTCCCCGTGTCGGTAGCGTCGGGTGATGACCGCATCCCCCGCCGCTGCCGGCTCGCTCGCCGCCCAGGAGCGCCGCGCGCTGGCCGACCTCCTCGACGAGCTCGGCCCGGACGCCCCGACGTGCTGCTCCGGATGGAGCACCGCGCACCTGGCGGCCCACCTCGCCGTCCGCGACCGGCGGCCCGACGCGATGCCGGGCTACGCGCTGGAGATGCTGCCGGGACTGGGCCGGCTGGGCGGCTGGGCGCACCGGGTGGAGGACGGCGCCCGCGAGCGCCTCCCCTACGCCGCACTGGTCGAACGCGTCCGCTCCGGCCCGCCCGGCTGGTCGCCGCTGACCTGGCCCGGGCTGGAACGGCTGAACGACGCCGAGTTCGCGATCCACCACGAGGACGTGCGGCGGGCCCAGCCGGGGTGGGCGCCGCGCGAGCTGCCGGCCGCCGTCCAGGACAAGCTCTGGCTGCCCGCGACCCTCTACGCGCGGCGCGGTGCCGGCCGGGGCGGCGCCGTGCTGCGCCGCACGGACCGGCCGGACGTGGAGGCCCGGGTCGGTGCCGGGGAGCGGACCGTCGAGGGCGAGCCCCTCGAGCTGCTGCTGTGGGCCTCGGGCCGCCGCGACGTCGCGCGGGTGATGACCTCCTGAACGCCTAGCCGCCCGGGGCAGCGACCCGGTCGAGCGCCGCCCGCCACATCCGCGGGAAGGCGACCGGACCGATCAGCCGCTGCGCCAGCAGGATCGCCCGGCCCCGGAACCCGCGCGGACGCCGGTGGTCGATCTCCGCCTCGACCCGGCTACCACCGTCGGGGCCGGGGCTGATCCTGACCTCACCGCGGCCGGCGTCGCAGTGGTCGCTGTCCAGCAGCGTCCAGCGGATCGTCCCCGGCGGTTGCCACTCGTAGCGCAGCAGGACCCAGATCCGCACGCCTGCGCTGCCCTCGCGGACCACGGCCCAGTTCCCACCTCGCTCCCGCACCTCGTACTTCGCCGGATCCAGGGTCTTCTGCCACACGTCGAGGCGGCGCTCCCCGAAGTCGGTGAACGCCGTGAACGCCTGCTCGGGCGTGGCCCTCGTCGTCAGGCTGTAGCGGAAGCGCATGACGGGTCCCCCGTGTCAGTCCGCGTGACCCACGACGTTGACGACGACGCCGTGCGGGTCGCGGACGAAGAACCGGCGCACGCCCCAGGGCTCGTCGGTGAGCGGGTGGACGATCTCGTACCCGCGGCGCTGGGCGTCGGCGTAGGCGGCGTCCACGTCGGCGACCCCGACGCTCATCGACGACTGCTCGGGCGCGGTCCGGTCCTTGCCGACGAGCGTGACCTGGATGCTCGGGTTCGACGGCGACCGGAAGCTGGCGACCCAGCCCATGTCGAACTGCTTCTCCAGCCCGAGAAAGCCTTCGTAGAACTCGTGGCCGGTGGTCGCGTCGTCGACGTTGAGGTTCGTGCTGATGCGGTGCAGGTGCATGGCGGTCGCTCCGGGGGCGGGCCACCCACCCTCCTCCGCCGGCCGCCGGGCGTCGACCGTCCCCGGCGCGCCAGGGGGCCGGTCGCGCGTGGTTCGCGGTCGCGCCGGTCGCGCCGGTCGCGCCGGGGAACCGGCTGTCGCCGCTGTCCGGCAGCAGCGGCGTCCCCGTCACCGGGCGGCCGTTCGCGATCGCCTTCGCCGTGGCGTGGGTGCTCTGCCCGGCGGTCGAGCCGATGCCGGCGGACGACATGGCCTACCCGCTGTGGCAGTTGCCCCATCACGTGCCCGCTGGCCGGGCACGGCCCCGTCGGCTGGTGGACCTGGGTCCAGGCGGGACTGTCCCTGTTCGTCCTGTTCACCAGCACGGCGATGGTGAGCCGGTGGCCGCGGATGACCGCCGCCCGTCGCTGACGGCGGGCTAGCGGACCGGGACGCCCGCCCGCGACAGCTCGGCCTTGACGTCGCCGACCCGCAGCTTGCCGAAGTGGAAGACGCTGGCGGCGAGCACGGCGTCCGCGCCGGCCTCGACCGCGGGCGGGAAGTGCGCCACCTCGCCCGCTCCCCCGCTGGCGATGACCGGCACGGCGACCTCGCGGCGCACCGCGCGGATGAGCTCGGTGTCGAAGCCCGCCTGGGTGCCGTCGGCGTCCATGGAGTTCAGCAGCACCTCACCGACGCCGAGCGCGGCCGCCTGTACGACCCACTCGACGGCGTCGCGGCCGGTGCCGCGGCGCCCGCCGTGGGTGGTGATCTCGAAGCCGGAATCGGTGGCCGCACCGTCGCGCACGCGGCGGGCGTCGACCGAGAGCACCAGCACCTGGCTGCCGAAGCGGTGCGCGATCTCCGCGATCAGCTCCGGCCGGGCGACGGCGGCGGTGTTGACGCCGACCTTGTCCGCGCCGGCGCGCAGCAGCTTGTCGACGTCCTCGACCGTGCGCACCCCGCCGCCGACGGTCAGCGGGATGAAGACGCTCTCGGCGGTCCGGCGGACGACGTCGTAGGTGGTCTCCCGGTTCCCCGAACTGGCGCTGATGTCGAGGAAGGTGAGCTCGTCGGCGCCCTCGGCGTCGTAGACCCGGGCCATCTCCACCGGGTCGCCGGCGTCGCGCAGGTCGACGAAGTTCACGCCCTTGACCACCCGGCCCTGGTCGACGTCCAGGCACGGTATGACGCGCACCGACAAGCTCATGCGCCGGTCCCCCGCACCGCGTCGGCCTCGATCTCGACCAGGTGCGCGGGGTCGATCAGTGCGGCGACCTGCACCATCGTCGTAGCGGGCCGGATGTCGCCGAAGACCTCGCCGTGCACCCGCCCGACCTCCTCCCACCGGGAGATGTCGGTGACGAACATGCGCGTCCGCACGACGTCGTTCAGCGTGAACCCGGCCCGCTCCAGCGACTGCTCGATGATCGACAGGACCTGGCGGGTCTGGGCGGCGGCGTCACCCGGGTGCGCGACCTCGCCGTCCACGGTGGAGGTGGTCCCACTGACCCAGGCGGTGTCGCCCCGGACGACGACGCGGCTGTACCCGACGATCGCCTCCCACGGGCTCCCTGAGCCCAGCCGGGTCACGCTCACGAGGCCTCCTCGGTGATCCGGAGCGCCTCCGGCAGGGTGAAGGCGCCCGCGTAGAGGGCCTTGCCGACGATCGCGCCCTCGACGCCGACGGTGCTCAGGCCGGCGAGCGCGCGGATGTCGTCCAGCGAGCTCACGCCGCCGGAGGCGATGACCGGGCGCGGGGTGGCGGCGCAGACCTCGCGCAGCAGCTCCAGGTTCGGGCCCTTGAGCGTGCCGTCCTTGGTGATGTCGGTGACGACGTAGCGGGCGCAGCCCTCGGCGTCGAGGCGGGCGAGGGTCTCGTAGAGCTCGCCGCCCTCCTGGGTCCAGCCGCGGGCGGCCAGCCGGGTGCCGCGCACGTCCAGACCGACGGCGATGCGGTCACCGTGCTCGGCGATGGCGCGCGCGCACCACTCCGGCGACTCCAGCGCCGCGGTGCCGAGGTTCACCCGGCGGCAGCCCGTGGCCAGGGCGGCGGCGAGGGACTCGTCGTCCCGGATGCCGCCGGAGAGCTCGACGTCGACGTCCAGCTCGCCGACGACGCGGGCCAGCAGTTCGCGGTTGGACCCGCGGCCGAAGGCGGCGTCGAGGTCGACCAGGTGCACCCACTCCGCGCCGTCCCGCTGCCACTGGAGGGCGGCCTCGAGCGGGTCGCCGTAGGAGGTCTCGCTCCCGGCCTCCCCCTGCACGAGGCGGACGGCCTGTCCATCGGCGACGTCGACGGCGGGGAGGAGCTGCAGCTTCGGCACACCGACAGCCTAGGGACCGCTCAGCGGTAGCCCTCGTCCCCTGCCGGGCGGCCGGCATCCTGCACCTCGGTGACGTAGCGCCAGGCATCGGGCCGGGTGCCGTCCAGGTCGGTGAAGCCGTACACCTGGGCCAGCTGCCCGGACGACAGGGACCGGCCCGACCAGCGCGGCCGTTGCGGGTCGGCGGCAAGCGCGGCGACCGCACGGCCGACGTAGCGCGGGCTCTCCGAGATGCAGAAGTGCGGCTCGGTGGCGGTGGCGTCGCGCCAGTTCTCCTCGGTGACGCCGTATTCGTCGAGCATCATCTCGGAGCGGAGCCAGCCCGGGGTGAGCGTGACGGCGGTGGCGCCGTGCTGCCGCAGCTCGTGCGCCTGGGAGAAGCCCAGCCGGGAGACGGCGACCTTGGCCAGGTCGTAGAACGCGTTCACCCGGTACGTGACCGCGTTGTAGTCGGTCGGGCCGTCGGTCATCTCCACGACCAGCCCGCCCGGCTCCCGGATGAGCAGCGGCAGGGCCGCATGGCTGGTGATCAGGTGCGTCTCGACCGCGAGCCGGAGCAGCCGGAGGCCGTCGGCCAGGTCGTGCTCCCACAGCGGGGTGTCCCAGGCGAAGAGCTTCTCCCCGCCCCAGATGTCGTTGACCAGCACGTCGAGACGGCCGGACTCCGTCGCGACCCGGTCGACCACCGCGGTCACCTCGCCCGGCACCAGGTGGTCGGCCACCACCGGAATGCCTCGCCCGCCCGCGGCGGTGACCAGCTCGGCGGTCTCCTCGATCGTCTCGGGCCGGTCGTACTCCGACCGCCGCCCGCGGGTGCTGCGGCCGGTGCACCACACGGTGGCACCCGCCGCGCCCAGCTCGACGGCGATGCCGCGCCCCGCGCCACGGGTGGCCCCCGCGACGAGGGCGACGCGGCCGGACAGGTCGACGGCTGCGGTGTCCATGCCGGGACCCTGACCGACACCACCGACAATTGCGGGCCCTGCCTGCGGCAGGCTGTCGCCGTGGAGTTCGCAGAGGTGGTCCGGCGGCGCCGCATGGTGCGCGACTACGACCCCGACCGGCCGGTGCCGCCCGAGGTCCGCGAGCGGCTGCTGGCGCACGCGATCCGGGCGCCGTCGGCCGGCTTCAGCCAGGGCTGGGCGTTCCTCGTGCTGGAGACCGAGGAAGAGCGCGACCGCTTCTGGACGGCGACCACCGACGCCGGCGCCCCCGACGCCTGGCTGACCCGGATGCGCCGAGCACCGCTGCTGGTCGTCCCGTTCTCCAACAAGCAGGCCTACCTGGAGCGGTACGCGGAACCGGACAAGGGCTGGACCGACCGCGACGAGGCCCGCTGGCCGGTGCCCTACTGGGACGTCGACGCCGGGATGGCGTCGCTGCTGATGCTGCTGACCGCCGTCGACGAGGGGCTGGGCGCCTGCTTCTTCGGCGTGCCGGCGGACAAGGTGGCGGCGCTGCGCACGGCGTTCGGCGTGCCGGGCGAGTACCGGCCGGTCGGCTGCCTGTCGATCGGCTACCCGGGCGACGGCGACCGCCGCTCGCCCTCCCTGAGGCGCGGCCGGCGCGGAGTCGACGAGGTCGTGCACCGCGGGCGGTGGTGATCCGCGCCACTACGGTCGACGGGTGACCGACGAGCTGTGGCACCCCTACGACCGGATGGCCGGCGAGTTCCTGGCGCACGCCGAGGACGGCGCCTACAACGCCCACTACGACCGGCCGACCGTGCTCGAGCTGCTCGGGGACGTCGCCGGCCTGCGCGTGCTGGACGCCGGGTGCGGGCCAGGCCTGTACGCGGAGGCGCTCCTCGAGCGGGGCGCCGACGTGCTCGGCTTCGACGCCAGCGCCGCGATGGTCGAGCTCGCCCGGGAACGGGTGGGCAGCCGCGCCGAGTTCCGCGTCGCCCGGCTCGAGGAGCCGCTCCCCTACGCCGACGGCTCCTTCGACGTGGTGCTCTGCGCGCTCGCCATCCACTACGTCGCGGACCGGCGGGCCACCTTCGCGGAGATGCGTCGCGTGCTGCGCCCCGGCGGCGCCGTCGTCCTCTCGACGCAGCACCCGACGACGGACTGGCTGCGCAAGGGCGGGTCCTACTTCGACCGGGTGCTGGAGACCGACGCCTGGTCGATGCTCTCGGGGCGGCACGAGGTGCGCTTCTGGCGGGAGCCGCTGTCCGACCTCTGTGCGGCGGCGACGGACGCGGGGTTCGTGATCCAGCGCCTGGTCGAGCCGCGCGCGCCGGAGATCATGCGCGAGCGCTGGCCAGCGGAGTACGACAAGCTCGCGCAGCGGCCGGGGTTCCTGGCGCTCCGGTTGCTCGCCCTGGACTGATCAGTCGAGGCTGTTCAGCCAGTTGGTGAGCAGCTGGGCGCCGGCGTCACCGCTCTTCTCCGGGTGGAACTGGGTCGCCGACAGCGCGGTGTTCTCCACACCGGCCACGAACCGGTCGCCGTGCTCGGCCCAGGTCACCTTGGGCTTCGGGAGCGGGGACGGCGCGTCGTCCTGGCCGAGGGTGAAGTCGCGGACGCCGTAGGAGTGCACGAAGTAGAAGCGCTCGTCCTCGAGGCCCTCGAACAGCACGCTGCCCGGGGCGACGTCGACGGTGTTCCAGCCCATGTGCGGCAGCACCGGCGCCTGCAACTGCTCGACGACGCCGGGCCACTCGCCGCAGCCCTCCGCGTCGTGGCCGTGCTCGACGCCACGGTCGAACAGGATCTGCATGCCGACGCAGATGCCGAGCACCGGACGGCCGCCGGCCAGGCGGCGGTCGATGATCCGCGGCCCGTCGACGGCCCGGAGGCCCTCCATGCAGGCGGCGAACGCGCCGACACCGGGGACGACGAGACCGTCGGCCTCGAGCGCCGTCTGCGCGTCGGAGGTCACCGTCACGTCGGCACCCACCCGCGCCAGCGCGCGCTCGGCCGAGCGCAGATTGCCCGACCCGTAGTCGAGGACCGCCACCTTCTTCACGCCTGCCACGCTACCGACCAGCGCAGGCGGGCCCGCCGTGATTCCCGCGACCCGGGCGTCAGTCCCAGGGCAGGACGGTGAGCTCGGGCCACTCCCCCAGCCAGCGCGCCGCCTTCGTCTCGTAGACGTCCCGCGGCGCGAGGCGCCGGTTCGGCCGCACGACCAGCCCGAACAGGTCGTCGAAGCCGTGCGGCGCGTAGACCCGCGGGCGGCCGTCGGCACCCACCGTGACGCCGAGGCAGCAGCACACCGCGGCGAAGTGGTCGATGGCGTCGGCGCAGTCGCGGAACGGCGGCGCCGGGACGCCGAAGTGCTCGGCGTACCAGAGGTGCACCCGCGCCTCGTTGCGGATCTCCACCGGCACGGCCAGGTCGGCGAACAGCTCGGCCCCCGCCCGGATGACGGCGTCCTCCGCCTCCCAGGACGTGTCCTCGTCGAAGTAGAAGAGGTCGGCGTCCCGGATGCCGGTACCGGCCGGACGACCGGTGAGGTCGTTCCACACCGTCTGGAACAGCACGCCGGCCGTGAGCCACCAGTCCCCCACGCCCAGGGCGGGCGCCCGCTCCAGCACCGCCGCGACCGTCGGGTCGGCCAGCACGATGCGCAGGAAGCGCTGCTCGTCGTCCGCGGTCACGCCGGGGCTCAGACCAGGCGGAGGATGCCCGACGCCGTCGCCAGCAGCGCCGCGACCAGCAGCACGACGGCCAGGACGACCTGCGACGTCGTCCGCCCCCCTGTCTCGGCGTCGAGGCGGAAGACGCTCCACGCGCCCCCGATCAGGAAGCCCCCGAACACGATCAGGATCAGACCAGAGTCCACCGGTTACAGGGCGCCCTTGGTCGAGGGCACGTCGGTGACCCGGGGGTCGAGCGCGACCGCCTGGCGCAGCGCCCGCGCGAGCGCCTTGAACTGGCCCTCGACGATGTGGTGGGCGTCGCGGCCGGCGTAGAGCACCCGCACGTGCAGGCTGATCCGCGCGTTGAACGCGAAGGACTCCAGCACGTGCTTGGTGAGCGACGTCGGGTAGTCCGGCCCGATCATCGGCGTCATGTTCTCGGGCTCGGCGTGCACGAAGTACGGCCGTCCGGACAGGTCGACGGCGGCCTGCGCCAGCACCTCGTCCATCGGGATGGTCGCGTCGCCGTAGCGGGTGATGCCGCGCTTGTCGCCCAGCGCCTCCGCGAACGCCTGCCCGAGCGCGATCGCGACGTCCTCGACGGTGTGGTGCGCGTCGATGTGCAGGTCGCCGTCGGCCCGCACGGTGAGGTCGATCCCGCTGTGCTTCGACAGCGCGGTGAGCATGTGGTCGTAGAAGCCCACGCCCGTGCTGATCGAGCTGGTGCCCGTGCCGTCGAGGTCGAGTTCCACGACCAGCTTGGTCTCGCTGGTCGCGCGCTCCACCCGGGCGGTGCGGCGTGCAGGTGCGGTCATGGCGTCAGTCTCCCAGAGAGATGCGCTGATCCGGCGCGACCTCACCCAGCGCGGTGAGGAAGGCGTCGGTCTCGGCGGCGGTGCCCGCGGTGACCCGCAGCCATCCGGGCAGCCCGACGTCGCGCACCAGGACGCCGCGGTCGAGCAGCGCCTGCCAGGCGGCCGGGGCGTCGGAGAAGCGGCCGAACAGCACGAAGTTGGCGTCGCTCGGCACGCTGGTGAGCCCCATCGCGGGCAGAGCGGCGACGATCCGGTCCCGCTGCGCGCGCACCGCGTCGACGGTCGCCAGCAGCGCGTCGGTGTGCGCCAGCGCCGCCCGTGCGGCCGCCTGGGTGAGCGAGCTCAGGTGGTACGGCAGCCGCACCAGCTGCAGCGCGTCGACGACGGCGGCGTCCGCGGCGAGGTAGCCCAGCCGCAGCCCGGCCATGCCGAACGCCTTGCTCATCGTGCGGCTGACGACCAGCCGCGGCCGCCCCGGGAGCAGGGTGAGCGCCGACGGCGTGCCGGTGCGGGCGAACTCCGCGTAGGCCTCGTCCACCACGACCATCCCGGACGTCGCCTCGTACAGCGCCTCGATCGTCTCCAGCGGCACGGCGGTGCCGGTCGGGTTGTTCGGGGAGGTCACGAAGACGACGTCCGGGGCGACCTCGCGCAGCTGCGCGACCGCCGCGGCCGGGTCGATCGTGAAGTCGTCCCGCCGGTGCCCGTCGACCCAGTTCGTCCCCGTGCCGGCGCTGATGATCGGGTGCATCGAGTACGAGGGCGTGAAACCCAGCGCCGTCCGCCCGGCGCCGCCGAAGGCCTGCAGGATCTGCTGGAGCACCTCGTTGGAGCCGTTGGCGGCCCACACCTGCGCCGGGTCGACGGCCGTCCCGGCCGACCGGGACAGGTAGCCGGCGAGGTCGGCGCGCAGCTCGCGGGCGTCCCGGTCGGGATAGCGGTTGAGCTCCAGCGCCGCGTGCCCCAGCGCGGCGCCGAGATCGGCGAGCAGGTCGTCGGGCAGCGGGTGCGGGTTCTCGTTGGTGTTGAGCCGGTGGGTCGCCGGCACCTGCGGGGCGCCGTAGGGCATGCGGCCCCGCAGCTCCGGCCGCAGCGGGAGCTCGTCCATCGACGTCATGAGCGCTGACGGATCCGGACCGCGGCGGCGTGCGCCGGCAGGTCCTCGGCCCCGGCGAGCGCGTCGATGTGCCCGGCCACGCCCGCGAGCGCCTGCTCGTCGTACTCGATGACGTGGATGCCGCGCAGGAAGGACTGCACGCTCAATCCGCTGGAGAAGCGGGCGCAGCCGCCCGTGGGCAGCACGTGGTTGGAGCCGGCGCAGTAGTCGCCCAGCGACACCGGCGACCACGCGCCGACGAAGATCGCGCCGGCGTTACGGACCCGCGCGGCGACCGCGCGCGCGTCGCGGGTCTGGATCTCCAGGTGCTCGGCGGCGTAGGCGTCGACCACGCGGAGCCCGGTGTCGATGTCGTCGACGAGGACGACCCCCGACTGGGTGCCGTGCAGGGCGGTGTTGATCCGGTCGGAGTGCTTGGTCGCCGTGACCTGCCCCGGCACCAGCGCGAGGACGGCGTCGGCGAGCGCCTCGCTGTCGGTCACCAGCACCGCGCCTGCCAGCGGGTCGTGCTCGGCCTGGCTGATCAGGTCGGCCGCGACGTGGGCGGGGTCGGCGGTGTCGTCGGCGAGGATCGCGACCTCGGTCGGCCCGGCCTCGGAGTCGATGCCGATGATGCCGCGCAGCAGCCGCTTGGCGGCGGTCACGTAGACGTTGCCCGGCCCGGTGACCATGTCGACCGGCTCGCAGGAGCCGGCGCCGTAGCCGAAGACGGCCACGGCCTGGGCCCCGCCGACGGCGTAGACCTCGGTGATGCCGAGCAGCGCGCAGGCCGCAAGCACACCGGGGTCGGGCAGGCCGCCGTGGTCGCGCTGCGGCGGGGAGGCGACGGCGATCGACTCCACACCGGCGATCTGCGCGGGGACGACGTTCATGATCACGCTGGACAGCAGCGGGGCGAGGCCGCCGGGGACGTAGAGGCCCACCCGGCGCACCGGCACCCAGCGCTCGGTGACCGTGCCGCCGGGCACGACCTCGGTGGTGACGTCGGTGCGGCGCTGGTCGGCGTGCACCTTCTGCACCCGGGCGATCGCCTCCTCCAGCGCCGCGCGCAGGGTGGGGTCGCACTCGGCCAGCGCACGGTCCAGCGCCGCCTGCGGGACGGCGAAGTCCTCGTTGTCCACGCCGTCGAGGCGCGCGGTGATCTCGCGGACCGCCTGGGCGCCCCGGATGCGGACGTCCTCGCACAGCGGGCGCACCGTCGCCAGCACCGAGTCGATGTCGGTGGCGGCACGCGGCAGCAGGCCGGCCAGCTCGCGGAATCCCGGCAGCGCGGATCCGCGCAGGTCGATGCGGGCGAGCACGGGATTGCCTCCGGGAGGGACGGAACAGCGTGGCTGTGGGACGGAGTCCCAGCGTAGCCAGCGGCCCGTAGGCTGCCGGGATGGGTGAGTTGATCCCGCTGTTCCCGCTCGGCACTCCCCTCTTCCCCGGTGTCGTCCTCCCGCTGCACGTCTTCGAGCCCCGCTACCGGCGGCTGGTCCTCGACCTGCTGGCGATCCCCGAGGAGAGCGAGCGCCGCTTCTTCGGTGTCGTCGCCATCCGGCAGGGCTGGGAGGTGGAACGGGTGGCTCCGGCGGAGGCGCTCTACGACATCGGCTGCGTCGCGCGGCTGCAGATGGTGCGCCCGCAGGCCGACGGCGGCTTCCGCGTGGTCACCGTCGGCGGCGAGCGCTTCCGGCTGCGCGACGTCGTCGTCGGCGAGGACCCGCCCTACCTGCAGGGCGAGGTCGAGTGGCTCGCCGAGGAGGAGGCGGCCGAGGAGGCCGCCGGGGACGCCGAGGGCCTGGTCCTCCCCGGCAGCGGAGCCGCCCCGGCCGACGGCCGTGTGCCGGTCTGCGACGAGAACCTCGACGAGGTCGTCGCCTCCGTCGCCCGCGGTTCGCTGGCCCTGCTCGCCTCGGGCGTGCAGGAGTTGTTCACCGACTACGTCGACGAGGTCGCCGACCTCGGCGCCGGCAGCGACGGCGAGGACGCCGAGCGCGCCGCGCTGCTCGACGCCGTGGCCGACGACCCCACGGCGCTGTCCTGGCTGGTGGCCTCGGCGGCACTGCTCACGACCGAGGACCGGCAGGCGCTGCTGGCCGAGTCGACGACCCGTCGTCGACTCGCTGCGGAGACCCGGCTGCTGCGCCGGGAGCTGACGCTCCTGCGCGAGCTGGGCGCGGTCCCCGCACCGCTGCAGGGGTTCATGACCCCCATGACGGTCAACTGACCGGCGGCGCCGCGTCCTCCGGGGGCGCGGCTGCGGGCGCCGCGGGCTCCGGCGCCGGCCGGCCCAGCCCGTCCTCGGCGTTGACGATCACGCCCAGCACGTAGACGAGCAGCGCCACGAACGGCGCGACGGCGAGCGCGGCGGTGGCACCGAGGTCCAGCCCCGTGGTGACCCTGCCCCCCACGTCCGCCAGCTCCGCCGCCGTGGGCCCCTCGCCGAACATCTCGCCGACCAGCCAGGCGACCGCACCGGCGGCGGTCGCGCCCAGGGCGAGCGCGACCAGCAGGGCGACGCCGCGGTGGCGGCGCATCCACCAGGCGGCGCCCCCGGCGAGCAGGCCGACCACGGTGAGCACCAGGACGAAGACGGCGTCGTCGGCCACCAGCAGCTCCGACGACGGCGAGCCGATCACCACCGGCCCGTCCTCGGTGATCCGGAAGTCCGCGCGGGGCGCCAGCAGCCACCACGCCAGGCCGGCCGGCACGCCGACCCCGGCCAGCGCCAGGACCAGCCAGGCCGCCGGGCGCAGGTCGGCCCGCAGCTCCTCGCGGGCCCGCCAGCGCGCCGAGGGCGGCGGCGGCAGGGCGCGGTCGAGCAGGACCGGCGCAGGCTGCGGGGTGGTCACAGCAGCGCGACGCTCGTGGGGCCGAGCAACGCCTTGATGTCACCCATCAGCGCCGTGCTCGGACGGACCCGCAGCCCCTGGTCGAGCCGGAGCACGGTCTCCCGGCTGCCGTTGACCAGCTTGAGCTGCACCTCGGTGGTGCCCGGGTGGCTGCCCAGCACCTCGCGCAGCCGCTCCACCACCGGCGGGGTGCAGCGGGCGGCGGCCATCGACACCAGCACCGGGCCGCGCGGGCCCTCGGTGAGCTCGGGGAGCGTCACCTCGGAGCCGAACAGCGAGGGCTGGTCGTCGCGCCGGCTGACCCGCCCCTTGACCACCACGATCTGGTCCCGGACGACCTTCTCCGACACCTCCGCCCAGGTCTTGGGGAAGAACAGCACCTCGATGCCGGACTCCAGGTCCTCCAGCGTGGCGATGGCCCAGGGCGCGCCCTGCTTGTTGGTGCGCGGCGAGACCGCGGTGAGGATGCCGGCGATCGTGACGTTCGCGCCGTCCTCGACCCCACCGACGTTGATCTCGGCGATCGCGGTGTCGGCGTTCTGGGCCAGCACGTGCTCGACGCCGTGCAGGGGGTGGTCGGAGACGTACAGGCCGAGCATGTCGCGCTCGAACACCAGCCGCTCGCTCTTCGACCAGTCCGCGGTCGGGATGACGATGTCCAGCGCGCTGCCGAACGGGTCGTCGGCGGGGTCGCCCTCGCCGAAGCTGCCGAACAGGTCGAACTGCCCCTCGGCCTCCTTGCGCTTGAGCCCCATCGCGGAGTCCACGGCCTGGGCGTGGATGGCGACGATGCCCTGGCGCGAGTGGCCCAGGGAGTCGAAGGCGCCGGCCTTGGCGAGGGACTCGATGACCTTCTTGTTGCAGGCCACCGTGTCGATCTTCTTCATGAAGTCGGGAAAGTCCTTGAACGCCCCCTTCTCCTCGCGCGCCTTGACGATCGAGTCGACGACATTGGTCCCGACGTTGCGCACCGAGGCCAGCCCGAAGCGGATGTCGGTGCCGACGGCGGTGAAGTCCCAGGAGGACTCGTTGACGTCCGGCGGGAGCACCTTGATGCCCATCCGGCGACACTCGGCGAGGTAGATCGGTCGCCGGTCCTTGTCGTCCTGGACGCTGGTGAGCAGGCCGGCCATGTACTCGGCCGGGTAGTTCGCCTTGAGGTAGGCGGTCCAGTACGAGATGAGCCCGTAGGCCGCCGAGTGCGCCTTGTTGAAGGCGTAGTCGGCGAACGGGACCAGGATGTCCCAGAGGGTCTTGACCGCCGCGGCGGAATAGCCGTTGGCCTGCATCCCGGCCTCGAAGCCGACGTACTCGGCGTCCAGCACGGACTTCTTCTTCTTGCCCATCGCGCGGCGCAGCAGGTCGGCCTTGCCGAGCGAGTACCCGGCGACCTTCTGCGCGATCGCCATGACCTGCTCCTGGTAGACGATCAGGCCGTAGGTCTGGCCGAGGATCTCCTCGAGCGGCTCGGCCAGCTCCGGGTGGATCGGCGTGATCTCCTGCTGGCCGTTCTTGCGCAGCGCGTAGTTCGTGTGCGAGTTCGCGCCCATCGGCCCGGGCCGGTACAGCGCACCGACGGCCGAGATGTCCTCGAAGTTGTCCGGCCGCATCAGCCGCAGCAGGGACCGCATGGGGCCACCGTCGAACTGGAAGACGCCCAGGGTGTCGCCCCGGCCGAGCAGCTCGTAGGTCGCCTTGTCGGTGAGGTCCTTGCTGATCTCGTCGAGGTCGACCGGCTCCTTGCCGTTGAGCACGATGTTGCGCAGCGCGTCGTCGAGGACGGTCAGGTTGCGCAGGCCCAGGAAGTCCATCTTGAGCAGCCCGAGCGTCTCGCAGGTCGGGTAGTCGAACTGCGTGATCATCGCGCCGTCGGCCTCGCGGCGCATGAGCGGGATGCTGTCGATCAGCGGGTGCCGGCCGATGATAACGCCGGCGGCGTGCACGCCCCACTGCCGCTTCAGACCCTCGAGCTTGCGGGCCTGGTCGACGACCTCGGCGGCACCCGGGTCGGACTCGTAGCGGGCGCGGAACTCCGCCGCCTCCTTGTACCGGGGGTGGGCCGGGTCGAAGATCCCCGACAGCGGGATGTCCTTGCCCATGACGCCCGGGGGCATCAGCTTGGTGAGCTCGTCGCCGACGGAGTAGGGCCGGTCCAGCACGCGGGCGGCGTCCTTGATGGCGGCCTTCGCCTTGATCGTCCCGTAGGTGACGATCTGGCTGACCCGCTCCTCGCCGTACTTCTCCGACACGTACCGGATGACCTCGCCACGGCGGCGGTCGTCGAAGTCGATGTCGACGTCGGGCATGGAGACGCGCTCGGGGTTGAGGAAGCGCTCGAAGATCAGGCCGTGGGCCAGCGGGTCGAGGTCGGTGATCCCCATGGCGAACGCGGCCAGCGAGCCGGCGGCCGAGCCACGGCCGGGGCCGACGCGGATGCCGTTGTCCTTGGCCCAGTTGATGAAGTCGGCGACCACGAGGAAGTACCCCGGGAAGCCCATCTGGCAGATGATCCCGGTCTCGTAGTCGGCCTGCTTGCGCACGTGGTCGGGGATGCCGCCCGGGTAGCGCTTGTGCAGGCCGCGCTCGACCTCCTTGATGAACCAGGAGGTCTCGTCCTCCCCCTCGGGCAGGGGGAAGCGGGGCATCAGGTCGGCGCCCTCGGTGAAGGTCACGTCGCACTGCTCGGCGACCAGCAGGGTGTTGTCGCAGGCGACGGAGAGCTCGCCGGGGAACAGCGCGCGCATCTCCGCGGCGCTCTTCAGGTAGTAGCCGTCGCCGTTGAACCGGAAGCGGTTGGTCTCGTTCAGCCGCGAGCCGGTCTGGATGCACAGGAGCGCGTCGTGGGCCTGCGCGTCCTCCTTGTGCGTGTAGTGCAGGTCGTTGGTGGCCAGCAGCGGGATGCCGAGGTCCTTGGCGATCGCCAGCAGCGCCGGGCGGGTCTTCTTCTCGATGGACAGGCCGTGGTCCATCAGCTCGGCGTAGAAGTTCTCCTTCCCGAAGATGTCCTGGAAGTCCGCCGCCGCCTGCTTGGCCTTGTCCTCCTTGCCGGCCCGCAGCCACATGTTGACCTCGCCCGAGGGGCAGCCGGTGGTGGCGATGAGGCCCTTGCCGTAGCGCTCCAGCAGGTCGCGGTCGAAGCGCGGCTTCCGGTACTGGCCCTCGAGGCTGGCCAGGGAGGAGATGCGGAAGAGGTTGTGCATCCCCTCGGTGGTCCGGGCCAGCAGCGTCATGTGCGTGTAGGCGGCCTTGCCGCGGTTGTTGCCGCCGTCGCCCTCCTCGTCGAGGAGCTTGTCGCCGAAGTCGAACGGCGCGCGGTCGAACCGCGAGCCCGGGGTGTAGTACCCCTCCATGCCGATGATCGGCTTCACGCCGGCAGCGGTGGCCTGCTTGTAGAAGTCGTAGGCGCCGAACACGTTGCCGTGGTCGGTCATGGCCAGCGCCGGCATGCCCTGCTCGGCGGCCGCCTTCGTCACCTCGGGCAGCTTCGCCGCGCCGTCGAGCATCGAGTACTCGGTGTGGACGTGCAGGTGCGCGAACGAGTCTGACGGGGTGCTCACGGGCGGTCGGTGCTCCTCAGTGGTCGTGCGTGCCCGGCCGGCAGCTTCTCCGGCGGGCGACCGGCGGGGAAGACCGGTGTGCGGGTCGATCCTCGCACTGGAAGCTGTCTACTCCGAGGGTCTGACACGACGTGTCTGCTCACATCCGGACCGATCCGTCACATGCGCCCCGGAGGCGTCCTCAGGGCAGCTGACGGCGCATGGTGACGTGCGCGATCCCCGCCTCGAGGTACTCCTCGCCGACCGCCGTGTAGCCGGCCCGTTCGTAGAAGCCCCGGGCGGTGACCTGGGCGTGCAGCTCGATCGCGGCGACCCCGCGCAGCCGCGCCTGCTCGTGCAGCTCGGCCAGGACGGCCGCGCCGAACCCACGGCCGCGCACGCCCGGGTCGGCGGCCATGCGCCCCAGGGACGCCGTCGTCGAGCCGTCCACGGGGAGCAGCAGGCGCCCGGTGGCCACGACCCGGCCGGCCTCGTCGCGGGCGTGCACGTGCACCGCCGTCGCGTCGCGGTCGTCCTGCTCGATCTCCGCCGGCACCCCCTGCTCCTCGACGAAGACGCGGGTGCGCAGGGCGATGATCTCGGGCCAGTCGGCCGGCCCGGCGACGCGGGCGGCGGGGCCGGTCATCACGCGGGACGTCCGGCGGGCAGGGCACGGGTGGGCACGAGGAGGAAGCGTAGGTCGATGGCCGCGTGCAGCAGCACGGGGAGGAGCAGCGACCCGGTGCCGAGGTACAGCACGGCCATCACACCCCCGAGCACGCCGGTCAGCACGATGCCGGCGCGGCCCTGGTAGGCGTGCGCGAGCCCGAAGGCGACGGCGGCGACCAGCACCAGCACCCACGAGGGCAGGCCGCCCGCGACGGCGGCGACGACGGCGAGGAAGAACCCGCGGTAGAGCCACTCCTCGCAGATGCCGGCGGTCAGCCCGACCACGGTGAACAGCCGGCGCTCCGCAGTCGTGCGCGGCAGCAGCGCCAGGGTGGCGTGCCCCGGCGGCTCGGCGTGCCGGCCCTCCCCGGCCCGCACCGGCGGCGGGACGTCGTTGAGCGCACCTCCCCGGAGGGCCCGGGTGGAGGCCAGGACGAACACCAGCACGACCACGACGAGGACCAGCGTCAGGGGCCCCGGCGACCGCGGCCAGGCCAGCCCGACGGCGGCGGCGTCCACCCCCGGGGCGGAGAGCCACACGACCAGCGCCAACAGCGCCAGCCCCCACTCGAGGACCAGCAGCCGGCCATAGAACGAGCGGCGGGCGCCCGGGTCGGTCCGCAGCCGGCCCTCGAAGCGGCGGTGCAGGACGTGGCCCGCCACCGGCTCACCGGCGATCAGGTACACCGCCACGACCACCGCGGCGAAGCCGGCCGGACCGAAGTCCGCGAGGGTCTCGGGGAGCCCGGTCACGGCGAGTCCTCGGCGGCCGGGTCAGGCCTCGGCGCGCAGGACGGCCAGCGCGCCGGCGAGGTCGGGCGGGTACTCGCTGGTGAACTCCACCCAGCTCCCGTCGGCCGGGTGCGGGAAGCCGAGCCGGACGGCGTGCAGCCACTGCCGGCTCACCCCCAGGCGGGCGGCCAGCGTGGGGTCGGCCCCGTAGGTCGTGTCGCCGACGCAGGGGTGGCGCAACGCGGAGAAGTGCACCCGGATCTGGTGGGTGCGGCCGGTCTCGAGCCGGATGTCCACCAGGCTGGCGGCGGGGAACGCCTCCATGACCTCGTAGTGGGTCACCGAGGGCCGCCCGCCCTGCACGACGGCGAAGCGCCAGTCGTGCTTCGGGTGCCGGTCGATCGGGGCGTCGATGGTGCCGCGCGAGGGATCGGGGTGCCCCTGCACGAGGGCGTGGTAGCCCTTCTCGACGGTGCGCTCCTTGAAGGCGGCCTTCAGCGCGGTGTAGGCGCGCTCGCTCTTGGCGACCACCATCACGCCGGTGGTGGCGGCGTCCAGGCGGTGCACGACGCCCTGGCGCTCGGCCGCACCGGAGGTGGAGACCCGGTAGCCGGCGGCGGCCAGCCCGCCGATCACCGTCGGCCCGTCCCATCCGGGGCTCGGGTGGGCAGCGACACCGACGGGCTTGTCCACGACGACCAGGTCGTCGTCGTCGTGCAGGATCGTCATGCCCTCGACCGGGCGCGGTGCCACCGGCTCGCCCGGGGGTGGCGGGAGCTCGACCTCGAGCCAGCTGCCGCCGCTGAGGCGGTCGCCCTTGCCCCGCACACGGCCGTCGACCAGGACGTTCCCGGCGTCGGCGACGTCGGCCGCGACGGACCGGGTGAGCCCGAACAGCCGTGCCAGTGCCTGGTCCACCCGCTGCCCCTCGAGCCCGTCGGGCACGGGCAGGGCACGGTGGATCCCGGACGCGGGCAGGCCGGGAGAGCTGGTCACTCCCCCATTGTGACGGGACGGCTCCCGCTCCCGGTGGAGCCCGCCGGCTCGGTGCCCGCGCGGGTGCCGTCGAAGTCGATGCCGCGCAGCGCCAGGACCGCCCCGAGGACGCCGCCGCAGACGATCGCGGAGTCGGCGACGTTGAACACCGGCCACACGTCCCCGTCGGGGCCGAACACCGACAGGAAGTCGACGACGCCGCCGCGCAGAAAGCCCGGGTCGCGGAAGACCCGGTCGACCAGGTTGCCGACGGCGCCGCCCAGCACCAGGCCCAGGGTGATCGCCCAGCCGGTGGAGAACAGTCGTCGCGCGGTCCGCACGATGACGACGACGACGGCCGCGGCGACCAGGCTGAACACCACGGTGAAGCCCTCGGCGAACGAGAACGCCGCACCGGTGTTGCGCAGGTGGGTCAGGTACAGCGCGCCACCGAGGACCCGGATGTCCTCGCCCGGCCCGATCGTGGCGACGACGACGAGCTTGGTGACCAGGTCGAGCAGGAACACCCCTGCGGCGAGGAGCAGCAGCACGCGCATGCGCGGCCGGGCCGCCGGTGCGCCGACGGGGTCGGGCTGCTCGGTCACACCGACGACGATAGCCCGCGCCCCGCCGGCGCCCCCTGCTACGCCGCCCCGACCGACGCCGCCCGGACCTCCTCGATCTGCTCCACCCGGTCCTGGGTGGCCATCCGCGTGAGCTCGGCGCCCGCCTCGGCGTCGCGGGTGAGGTTGTCCCCCGTCTCCGGGTCGAACACGTGCACCTTGCGGCTGTCCAGCCAGAACTGCGCCTCGCGCCCCTCGCGGATCCGGCTGGTGGAGTCGATGGAGACGATCGCCTGCGTGCGCAGCTCCTCGGCGTCCAGCTCGCGGGAGAGCTCGCGCAGGTGCGTCTGGATGGACTCGGGCGCCTCGTAGGGGATGTAGGCGAACTGCGAGTCGCCCAGCCACTCGGTGACGTCGACCCGGGCGGTGAAGACCGAGCCCAGCGGCCGCTTCGCCTCGTCGACGAGGGAGGCGTCCTCGAAGTACTCCGGCCGGATGCCGACCAGCAGCAGGTCGTGCCCGGCGACCGCGGCGGCCCGCTTCTGGTCCAGGACGATCTCGCCGAAGGGCGTCTCGAGCCGGTCGCCCTTCGGGGTGGCCGGGAGAAAGTTCATCGGCGGCGAGCCGATGAACCCCGCGACGAAGAGGTTGACCGGCTGCTCGTAGAGCTCCCGCGGGCTGGCGACCTGCTGGATCTTGCCCTTGCGCAGGACGCAGACCCGGTCCCCGAGCGTCATCGCCTCGGTCTGGTCGTGCGTGACGTAGACGGTCGTGATGCCCAGCCGGCGCTGCAGCCGGGAGATCTCCGTGCGCATCTGGCCGCGCAGCTTGGCGTCGAGGTTGGACAGCGGCTCGTCGAAGAGGAAGGCCTCTGCCTGCCGCACGATGGCCCGGCCCATGGCCACCCGCTGCCGCTGACCACCGGAGAGGTTGGCCGGCTTGCGCTCGAGGTGGTCCTTGAGCTCCAGGACGTCGGAGGCCTCGGTCACCCGGCGGCGGACCTCGTCGTCGGGCATCTTGGCCAGTCGCAGCGGGAAGGCGATGTTCTCGAACACCGTCATGTGCGGGTAGAGCGCGTAGTTCTGGAACACCATCGACAGGTTGCGGTCCCGCGGGGCGAGGTCGTTGACCTTCTTGCCACCGATGATCATGTCGCCGCTGGTGATGTCCTCCAGGCCGACGATCATCCGGAGCAGCGTCGACTTCCCGCAGCCGGACGGCCCGACCAGGATCATGAACTCGCCGTCGGCGATGTCCAGGCTGACGTCGTTGACGGCCGGGAACCCGTCTCCGTACTGCTTGACGATGTTCTTGATCTCGATCGAGGCCATCAGGAGTCCCCTCGCTGGGTGGGTGGGGTGGGACGGTGCGGCACGGAGGTCATCCCTTGACCGCGCCGTTGGTGAGGCCGGCGACGATGCGCCGCTGGAAGAGCAGGACCAGGAGGATGACGGGGATCGTCACGACGACCGCGGCGGCGGCGATGGCGCCGGTGGGCTCCACGAACTGCGACTCGCCGGAGAACAGGCCGATCGCCGCCGGCACCGGCCGGGCCGCGCTGGTCGAGGTCAGCGAGATGCCGTAGAGGAAGTCGTTCCAAGCGATGAAGAACGCGATGATCGCGGTGGTGAACACCCCGGGTGCGGCCAGCGGCACGATCACCTTGCGGAACGCCTGCCACGTGGTCGCGCCGTCGACCTGGGCGGCCTGCTCCATCTCCCAGGGGATCTCCCGGAAGAACGCCGACATGGTCCAGATCGAGATCGGCAGGGTGAGCGACAGGTACGGGATGATCAGGCCGGGCCAGGTGTCGTACAGGCCGATGTTGCGCCACAGGTTGAACAGCGGCGTGACGATCGAGATGATCGGGAAGATCGCGACGATCAGCGCGGTCGACAGGATCACCTTCTTGCCCGGGAAGTCCAGCCGGGCGATGGCGTAGGCGGCGAACATCGCCAGCAGGCACGAGATCGCCGTGGCGATCAGGCAGATGCCGAACGAGTTGCGCAGCGCCGGCAGGAACAGGTCACTGGCCCCACCGCTGAGGATCAGGTCGTAGTTCTCCCATGACAGGGCGCTGGGCAGGAAACCACCGGTGTTCAGGTCGCTGGGCGCCTTGAGCGACAGCGAGACGATCCAGGCGATCGGGAACAGGCAGTAGACGACGATCAGCGCGCCGCCCAGCCACCACCAGATCTTCTCCCTCCGGGACATCAGCCCTCTCCCCTCGCCTGTGCCAGGTCGACCTTGAAGCCCTTGATGAACACCATCGCGATGAGGACGACCGAGAGGAAGAGCAGCACCGAGAGCGCCGAGCCGAGCCCGATCTCCAGCCGGGAGATGGTCTGCCGGTAGGCCAGGAACGACACCGACTCGGTGCCGTTGGCGCCGGCGGTCATCACGAAGATGCTGTCGAAGATCCGGAACGCGTCGAGGGTGCGGAAGAGCAGGGCGACCATGATGGCCGCCTTCATGTTCGGCAGCGTCACCTTCCACAGCCGCTGCCACCAGGTCGCGCCGTCGACCTTGGCCGCCTCCTGCAGCACCTCCGGCACCTGGGCGAGGCCGGCGAGGAGGAGCAGCGAGATGAACGGCGTGGTCTTCCAGATCTCGGCCAGGCAGATGACGAACAGCGACGTCCCGAAGTCGCCGAACCAGTCGGTGTCGGTGCCGACGCCGGGTATCCAGGCGAACCAGCTGTTCACGAACCCGGTGTTGATGTTGAAGGCGAACTGCCAGGCGTAGGCCGACACCACGGTGATCACCGCGTACGGGATGAGGATGGCCGCCCGGACGATCGGCCGGATCGAGCTCAGCGCCTTGGCCATCACCATCGCCAGCGCGAAGCCGAGCACCAGCTCGACGAGCACGGTGATGAAGGTGATCAGGGCGGTCACCCAGAGGGACCGCCACCACAGCGGGTCGCTGAGGATGACGCCGTAGTTCTCCAGGCCGACGAACGACCGGTTGTCCGGGTCGGTGAGCCGGTAGGAGAACAAGGACTCGTAGGTCGCCTGCAGGATCGGATAGGCGGTGACCGCGAGCATCACCAGGAACGCCGGTCCGGCCAGCAGCCAGCCAAGCTTGCGCTCGCTCTTCGCCCGGTCGCTTGTCGTCGCGGCCGGCGCCGACTTCGGCGCGTCCTTCTTCGTCGGTGGCAGCGTCGTCGTACTCACAGCAGCTGCTCCCCTCGGAGGACGGCACCGATCAGCTCGGCTGCCTGCGGACCGGTCGTGCCCGGCTGCACCGAGCCCGGCGGGTGGTACTCGCGCTGGAGGCCGCCGGTGACCTCGTTGTAGTAGGCGGTCTGCGGCCGCGGGGCGGCCTGCTCCAGGGACTGCCGGATGGTGTCGGCCATCGGGAACTTCTCGATCACCTCGGGGTCGTCGAACACCGCGGTGGAGGACGCCGGGTTGCCCTCGTTGATCATGTAGTAGGCCTGGTTCTCGTCCGAGGTGATGCACTCGGCAGCCTCGTAGGCGAAGTCCACGTTCTCGCTGTACGCGCCGACCCCGAGGTCGATGCCGCCCAGCGGCGGAGCACTGGGCTCGCCCTCGACGACCGACGGCCACAGCGTCCAGCCGTAGTCGTCGAGCACGGCCTGGTCGATGGTGCCGCCCTCGACACCGGCGACCGCCTGGGCGTAGATGAACGGCCAGTTGACCATGAAGCCGCCGCGCTCCCCCTCGAACTCCGCGGCCGAGGCAGCCTCGTCCTCGGTGGAGAACGCCGCTCCGGCCTGACCGGAGTCGGCGACCAGCTTCATGACCTCGGCGGCCGCGACGGCGGCCTCGGAGTCCAGACCCAGCTCCAGGTTCTCCGGGTCGTCGGCGTTGCCCTCGATGACCGAGCCGCCGGCGGACTCGATGAGCGAGTTGAACCAGACCGTCAGGGCCTCGGCGCGGATGCCCTGGACGCCCAGCTCGACGTCCTGCTCCTGCGCGGCGGTGACGATCTGCTCCCAGGTGACCGGCTGGGTCATGTCCAGACCCGCGGCCTCGGCCACCGACTTCCGGTACCAGAGCAGCTGCGTGTTGCCCCAGAAGGGGACGGCGACGAGCTCGTCCTCCCAGGTCGCTCCCTCGATCGTGCTCTGCACGACGCCCTCGGTGACCCGCTCGCCGACGTCCTCGGGCATCGGCGCGAGGAAGTCCGCCTGCGCGAACTCCGGGACGTAGATGGTGTCGAGGCTCATCAGGTCGATCGAGGAGTCCTTGGCCGCCAGCCGGCGCACCAGCTGCTCGCGCTGCGAGGAGGCGTCGCGGGGCAGGATCGCGGTCTCGATCCGGTAGCGCCCGTCGGCCTCCTCGGTGCACCGCTTCGCCAGTTCGACCTGCCCGCCGTTGTCCGGGTTGTAGTACCAGGTGAGCGTCGGCGGGCCGCCCCCGTCACCCCCGCACGCGGCGAGCGTGCCGGCCGCGACCAGCAGGGCGGCGGCACCGGCCGTCCCTCGCCGACGCGACCGGGGCGCCGCCGGGGCACCCCCTCGGGATGGGGATCGGCCTGGAGCGTTCGGCATCGATCATCGCCTCCGTTGGCGCCTCGCGAGCTGATCAAGAGGGGTGTTCGGAGCGTGGTGCAGGCCACATTCGCTGTCAATTCGAACCGATACCGCTCCGTGACCAGCGCCGTCCCCGACGCGCGTCTCGGCGGGACGCGCCGGTCAGCGGCCGGTCGCCCGCCCGGCGATGACCGAGGGCGTGGTGACCTCCGGGGGCGTGCGCGGGAGGACGTTCGCCACGTACGAGCGCGCCGCCTCCTCCGTCCCGACGTCGCGGCCCGCCTTCTCCGACAGCAGCCACCGGTGGACGAGCACCTCGTGGAAGATCTCGGCCGGCGCCAGCCGGCCGGCCAGCTCGGGCGGGATCGCGGCCATCACCGTCTGGTAGACCTCCGCCAGCCAGCGGTGCGCCGCCACCGGCTCCGGCACCGGCTTCCCCGTCTTCTGCTCCAGCCAGGCCCGGTAGGCGACGATGTCGTTGAGCAACCGGCGGGCCTGGCGCTCCTGCACCTCCAGCCCGGTGAGCCGCAGCAGCTCCCGGCGGTGCTGCCCGGGCTCCGCGACCCGCGTCTCGACGCGCAGCCGCGCCCCCTCGGGCGAGGTGATCAGCTCGACCTCGCCGACGTCGAAACCCAGGTCGTTGAGCCGCTGGAGCCGCTCGGTGATCCGCCACTGCTGCTCGTCGGCGCCGAACACCTGCTCGGCGGTCACCTCCTCCCACAGCGCCTCGTAGCGGGGAGGCAGCCCCTCGGCCGTGGTGATCGGGTCGATGCCCTCGGGCAGCAGCCCGCCGAACTGGAGGTCGAGCAGCTCCGCGCCCACCCGCTCCCGCGCCAGGTCGACGTCGTAGCGGCGCTGCCCCGCTGACAGGGTCGGGTGGCGCTCCACCGTCTCGGCGTCGACGAGGTACGCCGCCAGCGCGCCGGCGTCGGGGCGGAAGAGGGTGTTGGACAGCGAGCAGTCGCCCCAGAAGACCCCGGCAAGGTGCAGCCTGACCAGCAGCTCCACCATCGTGTCGAGCAGCAGCTCGGCGGAGTGCTCGGCACGGGGGCTGGAGAACAGCCAGCGGTAGGACATGGAGTACTCGAGGTAGCGGGTCACCAGGATCGCCTCCTGCTGCCCCGGCCGGTCCACGCAGATCCCCAGCACCGAGACCGTCGGCAGGCCCTCCTCCTCGAAGTGCGACAGCAGCGCGTACTCGTGCCGCGCCAGCCGCTCGGCGATCTCCTTGAGCGCGTACACGTGCCTGCCGGAGGCGACGAAGCGGACGACGTGCCGGGAGATGCCGCGCTGGGGCACCTCGAGCAGCAGCTGCTCGTCCCACTCCTCGAGCGGCTGGTCCCACGGCAGGCTCAGCAGCTCGGCCGCCTCGTGGGCCGGGGGCCGGAAGAGGAAGCGCATGGCGAACTCCGTCGGTCGCAGCAGGCGTCGGACGCCGTGCCGGCACGGCGCCCCGGAGCGCCACCTTCCCACGCGCGGCCCGGTGCCCGCACGGTCGGCGCGGAGCTCAGTCGGCGCCGGTCGGCGCGCCGCTCTCGCCGCGCCAGGACGCCAGCCGGCCCGCCCGGCTGACCGCCCGCAGCCGCCGCTCGGCCTCCACCCGGGAGCGCCGCGCAGACACGATCAGCGCCTGGTCGCCGCGCATGAGGCGGGTCGCGTCGTCCGGGACGAAGGACCGCCCCTCGCGGACGATGAGCACCACGGCGGCGTCCTCGGGCAGCCGCAGCTCGGGCAGGTACACGCCGTGCAGCCGGGACCCCGGGGGCACGGTCAGTTGCATCAGGTCGGCGTCGAGCTCCCCCAGCGGCGCCGACTCGACCTGGACGTCGCGGGGGGCGAGAGGGGTGGCGATGCCGAGGTTCCGGGCCATCCACGGCAGCGACCACCCCTGGACGACGGTGAAGACGACGACGAGCACGAACACGGTGTCGAAGATCCGCGTCGCCCCCGGCACCTCCGCGGTCAACGGGATGGTGGCCGCGACGATGGGCACCGCTCCACGCAGCCCCGCCCACGAGATGAATGCCTGCTGGCTCCAGGGGAAGTCGAACCACACCAGGCTGGCGCCCACCGACAGCGGCCGGGCGAGCAGGAGGAGCACACCGCCGACGAACAGCGCCGGCCACACGGCCTCCGGCAGCCGGGCGGGCGAGACGAGGAGCCCGAGCATGACGAACAGCCCGATCTGCGCCAGCGACGCCATGCCCTCGGCGAAGCCGACGCTGGCCGAGCGGTGCGGCAGCGTCGCGTTGCCCAGCACCACCCCGGCCAGGTAGACCGCGACGAAGCCGGAGGTGTGCGCCAGGCTGGCCGACGAGTACGCGAGCACGCAGAGTGCGAGGGTGGCCAGGGGGTAGAAGCCGGCGACCGGGAGGGCGACCCGGCGCAGGAGCGCAGCACCCGCGAAGCCGATGCCCACCCCGATGACCGCCCCGCCGACGAGCTCGGCGACCACCACGACGCCGACCAGCCACCACGGGCCGCTCGACTCCCCCGTGAGGAACTCGGCGAGCGCGATCACGAGCAGGATGACCGGCGCATCGTTGAGACCGCTCTCCGCCTCCAGCGAGGCGGCGAGCCGGCGCGGGAGGGGCAGCCGGCGGAGCGTGGCGAAGACGGCGGCGGCATCCGTGGAGCTGATCACCGCCGCGAGCAGGAAGGCGAAGCCCCAGCTGTAGCCGAGGACCAGCGCGGCGACCGCGCCGGTCACGCCCACGCTCACCGCGACGCCCACGGTGGACAGCGCGATACCGGGCCCGATCGCCCGCCGGACGTCGGCCCACCGCGTCGTCAGCCCACCCTCGGCCAGGATGATGACCAGCGCGGCGTAGCCCAGGGTGTGGGTGAGCTCGTAGTCCTCGAACTGGACGCCCAGTCCGCCCTCCCCGAGGGCGACGCCGAGAGCGAGGTAGAGCAGCAGGCTGGGCAGCCCGAGGCGGTCGGCCAGGCGCAGCGCGACCGCCGCCACGAGCACCACGAGGGCGCCGATGCCCAGCGCCAGCGTCACCGTCGTGCTCACCGGCCGCCGTCCCCCATGGAGGCAGTGTTCCGTACGCCCGTGTCCGCGCCGTGGCGCGTCCCGGAGGCCGGCCGCGCTCGGCCGCGGACGCCGCGCGGAACGCGTTTGCCGGTTCGGGGAGAATGGACGCCGTGAGTTCCCCCTCGGCCACCGGCCCGTTCGCCGCGCTTCCCCCGCAGGTCGACCTGCCCGCCCTCGAGCAGCAGATCCTCCAGCGCTGGGAAGCCGACAAGGTCTTCGCGCGGACCCTCGAGGGCTCCGCGGGCCGGCCGCAGTGGAACGTCTACGAGGGCCCGCCCACGGCCAACGGCCGCCCGGGGACGCACCACATCGAGGCGCGGGCGTTCAAGGACGTCTTCCCCCGCTTCAAGACCATGCAGGGCTGGCACGTCCCGCGCCGCGCCGGGTGGGACTGCCACGGCCTTCCGGTCGAGATCGCCGTCGAGCAGGAGCTCGGCTTCGCCGGCAAGCCCGACATCGAGCGCTACGGCATCGCCGAGTTCAACGCGAAGTGCCGGGAGTCGGTCGAGCGGCACGTCGACTCGTTCTCCGAGCTCACCCGCCGCATGGGCTACTGGGTGGACATGTCCACGGCCTACTGGACGATGGACACCAGCTACATCCAGAGCGTCTGGTGGTCGCTGAAGCAGATCTTCGACAAGGGCCTGCTCGTCGAGGACCACCGCGTCGCCCCGTACTGCCCGCGCTGCGGCACCGGCCTCTCCGACCACGAGGTGGCCCAGGGCTACGAGTCGATCACCGACCCGTCGGTGTACGTGCGGCTGCCGGTCACCAGCGGGGAGTGGGCCGGCAAGGCCGACCTGCTGGTCTGGACGACGACGCCGTGGACGCTGCCCAGCAACACCGCCGTCGCCGTGCACCCCGACGTGACCTACGTCGTCGTCCGCACCGAGCATGCGGGCGCCGAGGCGACCGTCGTCGTCGCCGAGCCGCTGCTGGACGCCGTCCTCGACCCGGACGCGCCCCGCGAGGTGCTGGCCCGCACGACCGGCCGCGACTGGGAGCGGGTGCACTACCAGCGGCCCTTCGAGCTGGTGGAGTTCCCCGAGGGCGACGCGCACTACGTGGTGCTCGCCGACTACGTCACGACCGAGGACGGCACCGGACTGGTCCACCAGTCCCCCGCCTTCGGCGCCGAGGACCTCGCGGTCTGCCGCGGCTACGGCCTGCCCGTGGTGGTGCCGATCGACGCCAGCGGCCACTTCCTGCCCGAGATCCCGCTGGTGGGCGGGCACTTCTTCAAGGCCGCGGACGCCGCGCTCGTCGAGGACCTGCAGACCCGCGGCGTGCTGTGGCGCGAGCACCGGTTCGAGCACAGCTATCCGCACTGCTGGCGCTGCCACACGCCGCTGATGTACTACGCGCAGCCGTCCTGGTACATCCGGACCAGCCAGATCAAGGACCAGCTGCTCGCGGAGAACGAGAAGACGAACTGGTACCCGGAGAACATCAAGACCGGCCGCTACGGCGACTGGCTGACCAACAACGTCGACTGGGCGCTGTCGCGTGACCGGTACTGGGGCACTCCCCTGCCGATCTGGCGCAACGACGCCGACCCGTCCCGGCTGGTCGCGGTCGGTTCGCTCGCCGAGCTCTCCGAGCTGACCGGCCGCGACCTGTCCGACCTCGACCCGCACCGGCCGTTCATCGACGACGTCACCTTCACGCTGCCCGGCGAGGAGGGCACCTTCCGTCGGGTCCGCCAGGTCATCGACGCCTGGTACGACTCGGGCTCGATGCCCTTCGCCCAGTGGGGGGCGCCGCACCGCAACCAGGAGCAGTTCGAGGCCGCCTACCCGGCGCAGTTCATCTGCGAGGCGATCGACCAGACCCGCGGCTGGTTCTACACGCTCATGGCCGTCGGCACGCTGGTGTTCGAGCAGAGCTCGTACGAGAACGTGCTGTGCCTGGGCCACATCCTGGCCGAGGACGGCCGGAAGATGAGCAAGCACCTGGGCAACATCCTGGAGCCGATCCCGCTCATGGACCGGCACGGCGCCGACGCCGTCCGCTGGTTCATGCTGGCCGGCGGCTCGCCGTGGTCGGCCCGCCGCGTGGGCCACGAGACGCTGTCCGAGGTCGTCCGGAAGGTGCTGCTCACCTACTGGAACACCGCGAGCTTCTTCACCCTCTACGCCGAGGCCAACGGCTGGGATCCTGCTGCGACGCCGGCTCCGGCCCGCGCCCAGCGCCCGCTGCTCGACCGCTGGGCGCTGGCCCGGCTGGCGGCGGTGACCCAGGAGGTCACCGACGCGATGGAGGACTTCGACACCCAGGGCGCCGGCCGGCTGCTCGCCGGCTTCGTCGACGACCTGTCGAACTGGTACGTCCGGCGCTCCCGGCGGCGCTTCTGGGAGGGCGACCCCGCCGCGCTCGCCACGCTGCACGAGGTGCTCGACGGGCTCACCCGGCTGATGGCGCCGTTCACGCCCTTCGTCACCGAGGAGGTCTGGAACCGCGCCGTCGTCCCGGGCCTGGTGGGGCCGGCGGCCGACCGGGCCGTCGACTCGGTGCACCTGTCCACGTGGCCCACGGTGGACGAGGACGCCCGCGACGACGCGCTCGTGGCCCAGGTGGACCTGGTGCGCCGGCTGGTGGAGCTGGGTCGCTCGGCCCGGACGTCCGCCAAGGTGCGCACCCGGCAGCCGCTGGCCCGTGCCCTGGTGGCGGCCCCCGCGTGGTCCACGCTCCCCCGCGACCTCGTCGCCGAGGTGGCCGACGAGCTCAATGTCGTGGAGCTCGCCGATATCTCGGCGACCGGCGGCGACCTGGTCGACGTCAGCCTGAAGGTGGACTTCCGCGCGGTCGGTCGCCGGCTGGGCAAGCAGGTGCAGGCGGTGGCGAAGGCCGTCGCCGCGGCCGACCCGGTCGCGCTCACCGCCGCCTACCGGGCGGGCACCGCGACGGTCGAGGTCGACGGCGCGCCCGTCGCGCTGGAGGACGGCGACCTGGTCGTCACCGAGACCCCGCGCGAGGGCTGGACCGTGGCCAGCGGCGGCGGGCTCACCGTGGCCCTGGACCTCACCCTCACCCCCGAGCTCGAGCGGGCCGGGCTGTTCCGCGAGGTCGTCCGGCTGGTGCAGGAGGCGCGCAAGAACGCAGGCCTCGAGGTCAGCGACCGGATCGAGCTCGCCTGGGTGGCCGAAGGTGCGGTCGCCCAGGCGCTGGAGGAGTACGGCGACCAACTGGCCGGCGAGGTGCTCGCGGTGCGCGTGCGGACCGGCGCCGGGACCGGCGACGGGATCGAGGGCCCCGAGGGCTCCCGGTTCTGGGTGGTCCGCGCCGGCTAGTTCTCCGAGGCCGTCCGCTTCGCGCGGACCCGGTCGGCCAGGGTCGCGTCCGGGCGGCACGTGCCGCACGGGGTGAAGCCGTCGGACTTGGCCTCGTCGACCGGGAGCGGGATCGTCTCCCGGCCGGCGAGGTGCCGGCATCCGGCGACGTGGTACCGCGGGTGCTCGTCGACGACCAGCACCTCGTCCCTCAGGTCGACCACGAGGAGCAGGTCGGTCACCTCGACCTCCTCGACCGGGGGCTCACCGGCCTCCGGGGCCGTGCCTGCCGGCGCTGCTGCGCCGTCCCCGGTGCTCGGTGGCGCCGACGCCGCAGCGGGCGGAACAGCGGCCGCGTCCTCGGCGTCCGCCCGGCCGACCACGGCGTGCCGGCCCGTGCTGGGACCCTCCGCTGCGGACGGCGCCCGGAGGGAGGCGGCAGGCGCGGAAGCGGCCGAAGCGGCGGGCGCGGAGGCGCCGGCAGCGGCGGGCGCGGAGGCGCCGGTAGCGGCGGGCGCGGACACGACGGTGGGCGACGACGCGGGTGCCGCTGCGGATGCGGGCGCGGGTGCGGGTGCCGATGCGGGCGCGCTCATCCGCCGGCGGGCGAGGAACAGGAGGACGGCGGCGACGACGCACGCGCCGACGCAGGCCCAGTAGTAGGTCGTGACCCCGGTGAGCACACCGGCGACGAACAGTCCCAGACCTCCGAGCACCAACAAGCCGGCCGCGATGATCACGCCCAGGACTCTAGGGGCACCGCCCCGGCATCGCGCCCGCCACGCTCACCGGACGCGACAGGGCCCCCGGACCGATGGTCCGGGGGCCCTGTCGCATGCCTGGCGGGCTGTCGTCAGGCGGAAGCGTGCTGGTTCTGCCGCGCGTTCGTCGCGGGCTCCGCCGAGCCGCGGCTGTCGAGGTCGCGGAGGTGCGACTCGAGGTAGGAGCGCAGCCGGGTGCGGTACTCCCGCTCGAAGGTGCGCAGCTCCTCGATCTTGCGCTCGAGGCTGCTGCGCTTCTCCTCCAGGCTGCCCATCGCCTCCACGTGCCGGCGCTCGGCGTCCTGGTCGAGGGCCGCGGCCTTGGCCCGGGCCTCGCGCTCCAGGGTCTCCGCGCGGGTGCGGGCGTCGCCGATCATCGAGTCGGCGCGGTGCTTGGCCTCGGTGACCATCTGCTCGCTCTTGGTGCGGGCATCGGTCATGAGCCGCTCGCTGTTGGTCTTCGCGCCGCTGAGCATCTGCTCGGCCTGCGTCTTGGCCTCGTTGACGTAGCGGTCGGCCGTCTCGGTGGCCAGGGCGAGCATCCGGGAGGCCCGGGCACTGTCGTCCTGAGGCGGCTGCACCGGGGGCGCGACGGCCACCGGGGCGGGCGCCGGGGCCGGGGCCTCGGGACGCTCCTCGGCGCGGGCCTGGACGCGGCTGCCGGCGCCGGAGCGCAGCTCGTTGTTCTCCTCGATGAGGCGGGCCAGCTCGGCCTCCACCACGTCGAGGAAGGCGTCGACCTCGTCCTCGTCGTAGCCCCGCTTGCCGATGGGCGGCTTCTTGAAGACGACGTTGTGCACGTCGGCAGGCGTGAGTGGCATCAGGTCACCTTAGAGGTACGGCGGGTTCGGAGGGCTGCGGACGGCCGGTGGAGGACCGCGTCGATCGTCCGGCCGTGCAGCCCGGGCATCGTCGAGGACATTAGCGCGCCAGACCGCCGACGATCCCACGGAGGATGACCACAGCGATGAGGACCACCATGAAGCCCAGGTCCAGCCGGATGGTGCCCAGGTTCAGCGGCGGGATGACCCGGCGCACGGCCTTCAGCGGTGGGTCGGTGGTGCTGTAGACCAGCTCGAGACCGGCGGCCACCGCGCCCGCGGGACGCCAGCTCCGGGCCAGCACCATCACCCAGTCGACCACGAACCGCGCGAAGAGCAGCACGAGGAAGACGGTCAGGACCACGTAGACGATCAACCAGAGAAGTGCCACGGTCCTCGTTCATCCAGGGCACCAGTCGTGCCGCCGTCGTGGGGCGCGCGGGCGGGTGCCCGCGCGTGCCTCAGGACTGGTTGAAGAACCCGCCTTCGCGGATCCGCGCCTTGTCCTCGGCCGTCACGTCGACGTTCTGCGGGCTGAGCAGGAACACCTTCGCCGTGACGCGCTCGATACTACCGCGCAGCCCGAACGACAGGCCCGCAGCGAAGTCGACGAGCCGCTTGGCGTCGGCGTCGTCCATCTCGGTCAGGTTCATGATGACCGGCAGCCCGTCGCGGAACCGCTCCCCGATCACGCGCGCCTCGTTGTAGGTGCGCGGGTGCAGGGTGGTGATCCGGTACGGCTGCGGCGCCGGGACCGGCGCCGGCTCGGGCACGATCTCGGCGACCGGCTCGCGCACGGCCAGGCCGGCCGCGCCGACGGGGCCACTGCTCATGGCGCTGATCCGGGAGCCACCACTACTGCCGACCGACGGCGCCAGCCCGAGGGGGCGGGCCGGGGCGACGCGGCGGACGCTCAGCGGCTCGGGGGCGCGCACCGGCGCCGGCTCCACGGGCTCGTCGTCGGCGTACCCGGCCGGGTAGTCGCCGTCCGGGTAGTCCTCGTACCGGTCCTCGTCGTACCGCGAGTACCGGCGGTCCGCATCGGGATGGTCGGACTGCCGGGCGTCGTACCGGCCGTACCCACGGGCGTCGTCGTCCTCGACGAGCCCCAGGTAGATCCCCATCCTCCGCATGGCTCCAGCCATCGGACCTCCCCCTCTGCCAGCGTGCTCAGCGTGCACGTTCGACGACCGTCGACGGGAGTCACTCCGGGGCTCCGGAGGCCCCTGGGACTGGTGTGACTCGTGTGTCTTGAGGGGAGGTTAGGGGCCGCCGGCCGAACAACGCGGTTCCGACACGCACGATCGTGGCGCCCGCCGCGACGGCCTCCTCGAGGTCCCCGCTCATGCCCGCGGAGAGCTCGACGGCCTCCGGGTGGTCCGCCCGCACGCGGGTGGCGAGCTCCGCCAGCCGGGCGAAGGCCGGGCTGGGATCCTCGCCGCGGGGCGCCACCGCCATGAGCCCCTGCAGCCGGAGGCCCGGCAGCTCCGCGACGTCGTCGGCCAGGCGCGGCACGTCGGCAGGGACCGCTCCACCGCGGGCCCCCAGCTCCCCCACCGCGCCGCCGAGGTCCACCTGGAGCAGGACGTCGACCGGATGCTGTGCGGCCTCCCCTGCTCGACTCAGGGCCTGCGCGAGGGGTGTGCGGTCGACGGAGTGGACGACGGCGCCCAGCCGGGCGACGGCCGCCGCCTTGTTCCGCTGGAGCTGGCCGATGAAGTGCCACCGCAGCGGCAGGTCCGCCAGCTCGCCGGCTTTGCCGATCAGCTCCTGCGCCCGGTTCTCGCCGAAGTCGGACTGACCCAGCGCGGCCAGCGCCCGGACGTCGGCGGCCGGCCAGGTCTTGCTGACGGCGAGCAGCGCGACCGTCGCCGGGTCCCGCCCGGCGGCGCGGGCGGCTCCGTCGATGCGGACCCGCACCGCCCGGAGCTGCTGCTCGAGGTCGGTCATGCCGGGTCGAGCCAGACCAGACCGGCCTGTCGCCCGGTGACGCCGTCGCGGCGGTGGGAGAACAGCTGCCGGTCCTCCACGGTGCACCGCGGATCGTGCACCACCTCGGTCACGCCGGCCCGGGCCAGCGTCTCGGCCAGCCCGGCACGGAGGTCCAGGCCGGGGGTGCCCCGCCGGGTGCGCACGGCGGCGGCCGGGGAGACGGCGGCGACCTCGGCCTGCATCACCTCGGGCACCTCGTAGCAGGCGCCGCACACGGCCGGCCCCAGCAACGCGGTGACGTGGCGGGCACGGGCGCCGAGGCTGGCCATGGCCGAGAGGGTGGCGGGCAGCACCCCGCGGCGCACGCCCTCCCGTCCGGCGTGCACCGCGGCGACCACACCGGCCACCGGATCGGTGAGCAGCACGGGCACGCAGTCGGCCGCCAGGACGCAGAGGACCAGGCCCGGGGTGGTGGTGACGACGGCGTCGGTCTCCGGCAGCGGGCCGTCCTGCGGGCCCTCCACGATCGCCACCTGCGTGCCGTGCACCTGGTCCATCCAGACCAGCCTGTCCTCGCCGACGGCGAGCTCGCGGGCCACGCGGGCGCGGTTGGCGGCCACCGCGGCGGGATCGTCGCCGACGTGGCTGCCGAGGTTGAAGGAGTCGTAGGGCGGCAACGAGCGACCGCCCCGTCGATCGGTGACGACCCGGCGGGGTCGTACCGACGACGAGGCGGTCGGGGAGGTACTCATCGGCTCGACCCTACGGCCGCGCCTGCTCCTCCTCGAGGAGCTACTGCTCGAGGAGCTACTGCTTGAGGAACTCCGGGATGTCCAGCTCCTCCTCGAAGTCCTCGTTCGACAGCGGCCGGCGACCGTTGATCGCGCTCGGGATCGGCGGCAGCGGCGGCACGGTGATGCCACCGCCCTGGGCCGGTGCCGGGCGCGCTGCGGGAGCCTGCGCCTGGGGCGCCGGCGCGAGCCGCTCGCCGGAGCCCTGCGGCGCCGGAGCGGCCACCGGGTTCATCGGCGTCATGGAGGGGCGGCGGTGCGGTGACAGCCCGCTGGGCACCGATCCGTTGGACTGGCTGCCCGGGACGGTGGCGGCCGCGCCGTCCTTGCGCACGTTGGGCTTGCCGCTGTCGAAGCCGGCGGCGATCACGGTCACCCGCACCTCGTCACCCAGGGCGTCGTCGATGACGGCACCGAAGATGATGTTGGCGTCCGGGTGCGCGGCGTCGGAGACCAGCGAGGCGGCCTCGTTGATCTCGAACAGCCCCAGGTCGGAACCGCCGGAGATCGACAGCAGCACGCCGTGGGCGCCCTCCATCGAGGCCTCCAGCAGCGGGCTGGCGATCGCCTGCTCGGCGGCGAGCAGCGCGCGGTTGTCCCCGCGGGCGCTGCCGATGCCCATGAGTGCGGACCCGGCACCCGACATGACCGACTTGACGTCGGCGAAGTCCAGGTTGATCAGGCCGGGCGTGGTGATCAGGTCCGTGATGCCCTGGACACCGGAGAGCAGCACCTGGTCGGCGGTGCGGAAGGCGTCCATCACGCTGACGTTCCGGTCGCCGAGCTGGAGCAGCCGGTCGTTCGGGATGACGATGAGCGTGTCGCACTCGTTGCGCAGCTCCTCGATGCCCGACTCGGCCTGCACCGCGCGCCGCTTGCCCTCGAAGGCGAACGGGCGGGTGACCACGCCGATCGTCAACGCACCGAGCTTGCGCGCGATCGAGGCGACGACGGGTGCGCCACCGGTGCCGGTGCCACCGCCCTCGCCGGCCGTCACGAAGACCATGTCGGCCCCCTTGAGGACCTCCTCGATCTCCTCGCGGTGGTCCTCGGCGGCCTGCCGGCCCACGTCGGGCTGGGCACCGGCGCCGAGACCCCGCGTGAGCTCCCGGCCGACGTCGAGCTTGACGTCGGCGTCGCTCATCAGGAGAGCCTGGGCGTCGGTGTTGATCGCGATGAACTCGACCCCCTTGAGGCCGACTTCGATCATGCGGTTGACCGCGTTCACCCCGCCGCCGCCGATGCCGACGACCTTGATGACCGCTAGATAGTTGTGCGGAGGTGTCATGCGGCGCTCCCCAACTGGACCCTCATCCTCAAGTTCAGCCTTACAGTTATGTCAACTTGCTCGACAGGGATGAAGTTAGGTGGGGGCCGAGAGGCGCTACAAGCACCTCGCCCGGCTCGGCGTGTCGGTAGGGCGAACTAAGCCTGAACACTCGCGACTCATCGATCACAACTGCACCACTGATCGTGACGACTCGCCCTCGATTCGTCTCATGCCGGGGTGCAGACTCCCGCCGATCCCAGGAATCACATGCGCGACATTTGTTTCTCCCGCCGGGCGTGTCGCGGCGATGGGCGTGTCGTCCGGGCGGGCCGGTCCGCGCCCTGCGGAGGCGCCCGGCGACGGTGCGCGATGACGGCGCGATGACCGGCGACGACCGGTCCCGGCTCAGCGCAGGACGACGGCCTCGGGGACGCTGAGGTCCAGCTCGGCGGCGGGCGCGAGCGTGCCCTCGGCGATCTCCTCGAGCAGTGCGGCGAGGACCTCCGCCTTCTTCTCCGACGTCTCGGCCCCGCCCCACTGCACCACCGTGCCGTCGGCGAGCGTCAGCGTGATCCGCTCCGCGTCGGGGGCGGCGGCGAGGGTCACCTGCTCGCGCAGCGCGGGAGGCAGCGCGCCGATGGCCGCGAGCGCCGCGGCGGTCGCGGGGTCGTCCGGACCGGGGTCGTCGACGGCCAGGGGCACGACCCCGGCCGGCGGCTCGCCGGTGACGGTGTCGAAGAGCACGCCCCGCGCGTCGAGCAGGGAGCGACGCCCGGGCTCGCCGACGACCGCCAGCGGCGTCCGCTCCACCAGGGTGATGACCACGCGGCTGGGCCAGCCCCGGCTGACCGTCACCGACTCGACCTGCGGCAGCTCCGCGACGGCGTCGCGCGCGGCGTCGACGTCGACCCGCAGCAGCGGGGTGCCGTCCGGGACGCCCGCGGCCTCGCGCACCAGGTCGGCCGGCAGCGTGGACGCGCCGTCGACCTGGACCGAGCGCACCGACAGCAGCGGGCCGGCCCAGAGGGCCCAGGCGAGCACGCCCAGCACCAGCACGCCGGCGGCGGCCTGCAGCGCGCGACGGCGGTGGGTCGAGGTCCCGCGCCGGCGGCGGCGGTCTCGCAGCGGGGTGACCGGGGCGGTGCCCCCGCGCTCGGACGGCCGCCGCGGTGCGCCGCGGTCGCGGTCGCGGGTGGTCGTCCCCGTGCGGCTCACCCGGGAACGCCCGTCGCGTCGCCCGCCCCGTCCTTCCCGTCCCGGCCGGCCGCGCGGGCCGTCAGCGCCTCGAGCACCTCGGGGCCGACCATCGAGATGTCACCGGCGCCCATCGTCATGACCAGGTCACCGGCGCGGGCCCGGTCGGCGAGCGCCGGGGCAGCCGCCGACCAGGACGGCTCGAAGAGCACCTGCTGGGCGGGCAGCGGGACGGCGTCGGCGACCATCGCGCCGGTCACCCCGGGCACCGGGTCCTCGCGCGCGCCGTAGACGTCCATGACGACGACCTCGTCCGCGAGGCCGAGGGCCTCGCCGAAGCCGGCCGCGAACTCCTGCGTCCGGCTGTACAGGTGCGGCTGGAAGGCCACGACCAGCCGCCCGTCCCCCGCGACCGCGCGCGCCGCCCGCAGCTGGGCGCGCACCTCGGTCGGGTGGTGGGCGTAGTCGTCGTAGACCCGGACGCCGTCCACGACGCCCTTCAGCTCGAACCGGCGGTGCACACCGCCGAAACGGCCCAGGCCGTCGATCAGCCCGTCCGCCGGCAGCCCGAGCTCCAGGCCGGCGAGCAGCGCCGCGGCGCTGTTGAGCGCCATGTGCTCCCCCGGCACGAGGATCCGCACCCGGCCGAGCTCGGTGCCGTCGAGCACCGCGGTGAAGCTGGTGGCGTCCCCCTCGACCCGGAGGTCGTCCAGGCGCAGGTCGGCGTCGGCGGAACGGCCGTAGGTCCGCAGCCGCGCCGGGAACGGGACACCGCGCAGCCGGGCCGAGCCGGGGTCGTCGGCGCAGACGACGACGAAGCCCGCCGGGTCGACCGTCTGCAGGAAGCGGTCGAACGCGGCCTCGACCGCGGCGAGGTCGCCGTAGTTGTCCAGGTGGTCGGCCTCGACGTTGGTGACGATCCCGGCGAAGGGCGCCAGCAGCAGGAAGGAGCGGTCGCTCTCGTCGGCCTCGGCCACGAAGACGTCGCCCTCGCCGGAGTGCGCGTTGCTGCCCGACTCGTTGAGGTCGCCGCCGATGGCGAAGGAGGGATCGACGCCGCACGCCTGGACGGCGACGGTGAGCATCGAGGTGGTCGAGGTCTTGCCGTGCGTGCCCGCCACCGCCACGCTGCGCCGGCCGGCCATGACCGACGCCAGCGCCACCGCCCGCGGCAGCACCCGCAGCCCGCGGGCCCGGGCTGCGGCGAGCTCCGGGTTGTCGTCCCGGATGGCGGTGGAGACGACGACGGTGTCGGCGTCGCCCAGGTGCTCCTCGGCGTGGCCGACCTCGACCCGCGCCCCCAGGGCGCGCAGGGCCAGCAGCGTCGGGGTGTCCCGGCGGTCGCTGCCGGAGACCCGCACGCCGCGGGCGAGCAGGATGCGGGCGATGCCGCTCATGCCGGCACCGCCGATGCCCACGAAGTGCACCGCCCCCAGTTCGGGGGGCGAGGGCACGGGGCCCGTCCACGCGGCGACGTCCGCGGCGCTCACTTGCCTGCTCCAGCCACGTCGAGGACGATCCCAGCCAGCCGCTCGTCGGCGTCGGGCGCCCCCGCCGCGGCCGCGTGCCGGGCGTACCCGGCGAGCGCGTCGGCGTCGGTGAGCAGCGGGACGAGGTGCTCGGCGATCCAGCCCGGGGTGAGCTCGGCGTCCTCCACCAGCAGCCCTCCCCCGGCCTCGACCACCGGCAGGGCGTTGCGGCGCTGCTCCCCGTTGCCGATGGGCAGCGGCACGAACGCGCCGGGCAGCCCGACGGCGGAGAGCTCCGCGACGGTCACCGCGCCGGCCCGGCAGAGGGCGAGGTCGGCGGCGGCGTAGGCGAGGTCCATGCGCTCCAGGTAGTCGACGACGACATAGGGGGCCGCCCCGGCCGTGTGTCCGGGCGCGAGGACGTCGGTGTTCTTCGGACCGCGGGCGTGCAGCACCTGGATCCCGGCGGCGCCCAGCGCCTCGGCAGCGCCCACGGCCGCCCGGTTGAGCGTGGCCGCGCCCTGCGAGCCGCCGAACACCAGCAGCGTGGGGCGGTCGGCGTCCAGCCCGAACGCGGTGCGTGCCTCGGCGCGCCGGGCGGCGCGGTCCAGCGAGCTGATCGCGGTGCGCAGCGGCATGCCCACGTGCTCGCCCCGGTGCAGCGGCGTCCCCGGGGTCGTGACCGCCACCCGCGCCGCGAGCCGCGCGCCGATCCGGTTGGCCAGCCCCGGCAGCGCGTTCTGCTCGTGCACCACGACCGGCACCCCGGCCCGCCGCGCGGCCAGGTAGGCCGGCAGGGCCACGTAGCCCCCGAAACCGACGACGACGTCGGCGTGCAGCTCGCCGAGCAGGGCGCGGGTCTCGGCCACCGCGCGCCACACCCGCCCGGGCACCCGGAGCAGGTCGGGCGTCGGCTTCCGCGGCAGCGGGACCGGCGGGATCAGCCGCAGGTCGTACCCGCGCGCCGGGACCAGCCGGGTCTCCATGCCGCGTTCGGTGCCGAGGCAGGTGATCCGCAGCCCGGTGCCGACGGCCGGGGAGCGGCGCAGGGCGTCGGCGAGGGCGAGCATCGGCTCGATGTGCCCACCGGTGCCGCCACCGGCGAGGACGACCGAGAGCGGCCGGGACGTCGGTGCGCTCACCGCTGTCCCCCGGGCCGCCGGGCCGGCGGTGGTGAGGTGCGCGCGGGGCGCTCCGCGGGGCGCTCCCGGCGGGTCGGTGCGCTGCGGGTCGGTGCGCTGCGGGTCGGTGCGCTGCGGGTCGGTGCGCTGCGGGTCGGTGCGCTGCGGGCGTGCACCACGGTGCGTCCGCTGCCGACGATCCGGCGGCGTTCGTCCCGGTCCTCCGGCCGGCGGCGCGGCCGGACGGGCTCGACGGCGGCCGAGGGCGCCGGCAGCAGGAGCCGGGCGATCCGTCCGCGGTCCCGGGAGCTCAGGGACTCCACCGCGGCCGGCTCGGTGCAGGCGAAGCGGGCGAGCAGGCCGACGACGGCGAGGGTGAGGATGAGCGACGTGCCGCCCGCGGAGATCAACGGGAGGGTCACGCCGGTCACCGGCAGCAGGCCGACCACGTAGCCCATGTTCATGGTGGCCTGGCCGACCAGCCACACGGTGATGGCGACGCAGGCCAGCTGCACGAACCGGTCCGCGGCCCGGCGGGCGATGCGGAAGCCGGCGTAGGCCAGCACCCCGTAGAGGGTGACGACGACGAGGCAGCCGAGGAAGCCCAGCTCCTCGCCGATGATCGCGAAGATGTAGTCCGACTCGGCCTCGGGGAGGATGTTCCACTTCATCGCGCTGTTGCCCAGGCCCACGCCCCACAGCCCGCCGCTGGCCAGCGCGTACATGCCGCGGATCGCCTGGAAACCGCTGTCGGTCGGGTCGGCGAACGGGTCCATGAACGAGGTGAGGCGGTCCCGGCGCTCGGCCGAGACGGTCACCACGACGGCCAGCAGGGCGGCGCCGCCGGCGGCCGCCGCGCCGAACCAGCGCAGCGGCATGCCGCCGGCCCAGAGCAGCCCGGTGAGCACCAGGCCCAGGCTCACGACCCCACCGAAGTCCGGCTCGGCGATGATCAGCAGCGAGAGGACGCCGAACACCGGCAGCACGGGCACCAGCAGCGAGGACGTCGTCAGGTAGCGCTCGCGCAGCGCGAGCACGTGCGCGCCCCAGAGCGCGAACACGATCTTGGCCAGCTCGGAGGGCTGGAAGAGCGTGAAGCCCAGGTCGATCCACTGGCGCGCGCCGTTGAGCCGCACGCCGATACCGGGCACCAGCACCAGGAGCAGCAGAACCGCGACGACCACCAGGCCGATCGGCGACCAGCGCCGGATCAGCCCGATCGGCAGCCGCATCGTCACCAGCATCGCGCCCAGACCCAGGCCCGCCCAGACGAGCTGCTGCACGCCGGGCGCCCAGGCCGACTGCTCGGCCAGCGCGGCCTCGATCGAGGAGGCGGAGAACACCATGACCAGCCCGATGAGCAGCAGCAGGCCGGCCGCGCCCAGCACCAGGTGGCAGCTGGTCATGGGACCGTCGAGCCAGGCCGGGCCCGACCAGCGCCGGGCCGGCGCCCGCTCCTCGCGCGCGGCGCGGCCGGGACGAGGACGGGTCTGCGTCGTCGTCATGGCCTCAGCCCAGCGCCCGGACCGCGGCGGCGAAGGCGGTGCCCCGGTGGGCGTAGTCGCGGTAGACGTCCATGGAGGCGGCCGCCGGCGCGAGCAGCACGGTGTCGCCGGGGCGCGCCAGGTCGCGCGCGGCGGCCACCACGCGCGCCGTCGTCGCCTCGGCAGTCACACCCGTCCCATCCATCCCCTCATCGTCGCCGCTGGGGACCGCTACGACGGGGACCGCCGGGGCGTGTCGCGCCAGCGCTGCGGCGATCAGCTCCCGGTCGCGGCCCAGCAGGACCACTCCGGCCAGCCGCGGCGCGACCGCGGCCACCAGCGGATCGACGTCGGCGCCCTTGAGCAGCCCGCCGGCGATCCACACCACGCGCGGATAGGAGGCCAGCGACGCCCCGGCCGCGTGCGGGTTGGTGGCCTTGCTGTCGTCGACCCAGTCCACGCCGTCGACGGTGGCCACCCGCACGTTGCGGTGCGCGCCGCCGCGGAAGCCGGCCAGGCCCCGTCCGACGGCCTCGGCGGGGACGCCGGCGGCGCGGGCCAGCGCCGCGGCGGCCAGTGCGTTGACCGTGTTGTGCGGCCCGGGCACCTGCAGCAGGCCGGCCTCGAGCAGCACCTCCCCCGCCGGATCGGCGGCGAAGGCGCGATCGACCAGCGCCCCGGCGCGCACGCCGAGCTGGCCGGGCCCGGGCTCGCCGAGGGTGACGGTGACCGGATGCGGGTGGGCGGCGGCGAGCGCGGCCGCGACCGGGTCGCCCGCGTCGGCGACGGCGACCGGCGCGCGCTCGAGGATGCGGGCCTTCGCGTCGCGGTAGGCGGGGAACGAGCCGTGCCAGTCGGTGTGGTCGTCGGCGACGTTGAGCACCGCGGCGGCGGCCGGCGCGAGGGTCGAGGACCAGTGCAGCTGGAAGCTGGACAGCTCGACGGCGATCGCGTCGAAGGTCGGCGTCCCGTCGGGGTCGCTGGCGGTGACCACCTCGACCAGGGGCCGGCCGACGTTGCCCGCAGCCACCGCCCGGCGGCCGGCGGCGAGCAGGACCGCCTCCAGCATGGTGACCGTCGTCGTCTTGCCGTTGGTGCCGGTGACCGCCAGCCAGGGCGCGGGGACGCCGTCGGGGCCGGCGATCCGCAGCCGCCAGGCGAGCTCCGGCTCCCCCACCACCTCGACGCCGCGGCGCGCGGCGTCGGCGAGCAGGGGGTGGTCCGGGCGCCAGCCCGGGGAGGTGACGACGAGGTCGGTGCCCTCGGGCACCTCCGACAGCTCCCCCAGCCAGGTCGCGCCCGCCGCGGTGAGCTCGGCGACGACGGGACGCTCGGTGGCGTCGGTGAGCGCCACGGTGGTGCCGAGGCCCAGCAGCACCCGCGCCGCGGCGACGCCCGACACACCCAGCCCCGCGACGAGGACCCTGGCCTCGCTCAGGTCGGCCATGGTCAGAGCCCCGCGAAGGAGAGCCAGTCCGCGTAGAACAGCCCCAGCCCGAACGCCACGGCCATGCCGGTGACCAGCCAGAACCGCACGATCACGGTGTTCTCGGTCCAGCCGGCCAGCTCGAAGTGGTGGTGCAGCGGCGCCATCCGGAACACCCGGCGCCGGGTCGCCCGGAAGAAGGCGACCTGGATGACCACCGAGAGCGTGACGGCGACGAACAGCCCGCCCAGCACGACCAGCAGCAGCTCGGTTCGGGTGACGATGGCCAGCCCCGCGATGAGCCCGCCCAGGGCCAGCGAGCCGGTGTCGCCCATGAAGATCCGCGCGGGGCTGGTGTTCCACCACAGGAAGCCCAGGCACGCGCCCATGGCGGACGCCGCGACGAGGGTGATGTCCAGCGGGTCGCGCACCTGGTAGCAGCCGTCGATGAGCTCGCTGGCGCAGTCGTGGGTGAACTGCCAGAACGAGATCACGATGTAGGACGCCAGCACCATGGCCGAGGAGCCGGCCGCCAGCCCGTCCAGGCCGTCGGTCAGGTTCACGGCGTTGGAGAACCCGGCGATGAACAGGTAGGCCAGGATCACGAAGCCGATCGACCCCAGCGCGAGCGGCTCGATGTCGCGGACGTAGGAGACGACGGTCGAGGCCGGCGTGAGCCCGTTGCTCGGGAAGTTGATCGCGAGCACCGCGAAGACCACGCCGACGAGCAGCTGACCGACCAGCTTGGCGGTCTTGTTCAGGCCCAGGCTGCGGCGGTGCCGGATCTTGAGGTAGTCGTCGAGGAAGCCGACGGTGCCCATGCCGACCATCAGGAACAGCAGCAGCAGGCCGGTGGCGCTGAAGCCCCAGCCGTCGTCGCCGACGAACGCCAGGTGGGCGACGAGGTAGCCGACCAGGGTGGCCCCGACGATCACCGTCCCGCCCATGGTGGGCGTGCCCTTCTTGGACAGGTGGCTCTCGGGCCCGTCGTCCCGGATCTCCTGGCCCAGCCCCTGCCGCCGGAAGGCGCGGATGGCGACCGGGGTCAGCAGGATCGAGAAGATCAGGCCGATGCCCGCGGCGATGAGGACGCTCCTCATCGCGGAACCCCCTCCTCGAGCAGGTCGGCGGCGAGCAGCTCCAAGCCATAGGACCGGCTGGCCTTCACGAGGACGACGTCCCCGGGGCGCAGCACCTCCGACATCAGCTGACGGGCAGCGGCCCGGTCCGGCACGAGCACCGACTCCTCTCCTGGACGACGCCCGGCTGCGGCCGCTCCGTCGGCTATGCCTACCGCATCGGGGCCGACGGCCACGACGAGGTCGATCCCGGCGGCCGCGGCGTCGCGGCCCAGCCGCTCGTGCTCGGCGGTGGCGCCCGGCCCCAGCTCGGCCATGGCGCCCAGCACCGCGATCCGCCGGGTGGCGGGCAGCCCGACCAGGGCGGCGAGCGCGGCCCGCATCGACTCGGGGTTGGCGTTGTACGCGTCGTTGACCACGGTCACGCCGTCGGCCCGGCGTCCGACCTCCATGCGCCAGCGGCTGCGCGGGCCGGCCGTGGACAGCGCGGCGGCGACGTCGGCCGGGGCCAGACCGGCGGCGAGCGCGGCCGCCGCCGCCGACAGCGCGTTGGCGACCTGGTGCTCCCCGACGACCTGCAGCGCGACCGGGTGCTCCTCGCCCCCGGCGACCAGCGTGAACCGGCCGCGGGCCGAGTCGTCGAGGGTGACGTCCACGGCCCGGACGTCGGCGTCCGGACTGCGCCCGGTGGTCACCACGCGGGCGCGGGTGCGCGGCGCCATGCCCAGCACGCGGGGGTCGTCGGCGTTGAGGACGGCGGTACCGCCCTCGGGCAGCGCCTCGACCAGCTCGCCCTTGGCCTGCGCGATGACCTCCGCGCTGCCGAACTCGCCCAGGTGCGCGGAGCCGACGTTGAGGACGACGCCGATGTCCGGCCGGGCGACGGCGCACAGCCGGGCGATGTGCCCGACGCCGCGGGCACCCATCTCCAGCACGAGGTAGCGGGTGGTGTCTCCGGCCGAGAGCACGGTGAGCGGCAGGCCGATGTCGTTGTTGTACGAGCCGGGCGGGCTCACCGTCTCGCCGGCCGCGGCGAGCACCTGGCCGAGGAGGTCCTTGGTCGAGGTCTTGCCCGAGGAGCCGGTGAGCGCCAGCGTGGTGAGCCCGGCCGCCGACAGGCGGGCGTGCACACCGGCGGCGAGCCGGCCGAGGGCCGCGACGGGGTCGTCGACGACGACGCAGGGCAGCGCGGGGTCGGGCCGGCTGCCGAGGGCGGCGACGGCGCCGGCCGCGGCCGCGGCGGCCAGGAAGTCGTGCCCGTCGACCCGCTCGCCGGCGACGGCGACGAAGAGGTCGGCCGGGGCGACCGTGCGCGAGTCGAGCGTGACCGCGCCGGTCACGGCCGTCGCCGGGTCTCCCCCGGTGAGCGTGCCGCCGGTGAGGCCGGCCACCTCGGCCAGGGTCAGCCGGATCATCGCCGCACCCCCGCGGCCAGGACCTCGCGCAGCACGGCGCGGTCGTCGAAGGGGTGCACGGTGCCGGCGATCTCCTGGCCGGTCTCGTGCCCCTTGCCCGCGACCAGCACGGTGTCGCCGGGGCGGGCGAGCGCCACGGCCGCCGCGATGGCCTCGCGGCGGTCGCCGACCTCGTGCACCTCCGCGCGCCGGTCCTCCGGCACGTCGAGGACGCCGGCGAGCATGGCGGCCCGGACAACGGCCGGCTCCTCCGAGCGCGGGTTGTCGTCGGTGACGACCAGGACGTCGCTGCCGGCCGCGGCGGCCGCGCCCATGGCCGCCCGCTTGCCCGGATCGCGGTCGCCGCCGCAGCCGAGGACGGTGATCAGCCGGCCGGCCGTCGACGTCCGCAGGGCGCCGAGCGCGGTGGCGACGGCGTCGGGCGTGTGCGCGTAGTCGACGGCGGCGACGAAGGGCTGGCCGGCCTCGACCGGCTCCATCCGACCGGGGACCACGGTGGTCGCGATGCCCTCCAGCGCCGCGTCGACCGGGACGCCGACGGCGTCGAGCAGGGCGACGGCGAGCACCGCGTTGGCCACGTTGAACCGGCCCGGCAGCCGCACGCTCCCCTGCCGGCGCAGCCCGTCGGGGCCGTGCAGCGTGAAGGTGGACCCGCCGTCGGCGGCCGGGGCGACGTCGGTGGCCCGCCAGTCGGCGTGCGCGCCCTCGGTGGAGACGGTGACCGGGCGAGGGCGACCGGGCCGGTCGAGCAGCCGGCGGCCGTGCTCGTCGTCGACGTCGACCACCTCGACGGCCGCGCGGCCGTCGAAGAGCAGCGCCTTGGCCCGGAAGTACTCCTCGAGGGTCCCGTGGAAGTCCAGGTGGTCGCGGCCGAGGTTGGTGAAGCCGGCGGCGGCGAACCGGACGGCGCCCACCCGGCCCAGGACCAGCGCATGGCTGGAGACCTCCATGACCACGCTCGACACCCCCGCCTCGGCCATGGCCGCCAGCAGCGCGTGCACCGCCGGAGCCTCGGGCGTGGTGCGGACGCTGGGCAGCGCGGTGACGGTGCCGTCCGCCGCGCGGGTCTGGGTCTGCACCGTGCCGATCAGCCCGGTGGCGCGGCCGGCCGCGGCGAGCCCGGCCTCGACCAGGTACGCCGTCGTCGTCTTGCCATTCGTGCCGGTGATCCCGATGACCTGCATTCGCTCGCTGGGCCGCTCGTAGATGCGGTCGGCGACCTCGCCGAGGACGGCGCGCGGGTCGTCGACGACGCACACCGGCAGCCCGGCCGCGGCCGCCTCCTCCTGCCCCGTGGTGTCGGTCAGCACGGCGACGGCGCCCCGCTCGACGGCCTCCGCGACGTACCGGACGCCGTGGGTGCGCGCGCCGGGGAGGGCCGCGTACAGGTCACCGGGCCGGACCTCCGAGGACGCCAGGGTGAGCCCGGAGACGGCCACGTCCGGCGCATCGCCGGAGGGTCGGCCGACGAGGTCGGCGAGCCCGGAGAGCGGCACGGGGCGTGGGGTGCGCGGGCGGCTACCCACGGGCGGGGGCACCGACCCGCCGTCGGACGTGGTCACGGGGCTCCAATCTACCGGGGCCCGGGGTCCACACCGTGTCACCGCGCCTGGCGCCGCCTCCAGGGTCCCGCCGCGGACGTGGCAGCGGTGGGGGGAAGCGGGGTCGTCGTTCAGGGGGCGGGGGTGAGCTCGAACTCCGGACGCGCCGTGCCCGACGGGACGACGCCGTCGGCGGTCAGCGCGTACCGGAGGATGTCGCGGAACACGGGTGCTGCGACCTGGCCGCCCTCGGCGGAGCTCGTCGGCCGCTCCAGGTCGACGGCGAGGACGTACTGCGGGTCGTCGGCCGGGGCGAAGCCGGCGAAGGTCGTGAAGTAGCCGCCGCCGTCGTAGTCCCCCGTCTCGGGGTTGGCCCGCTGCGCGGTGCCGGTCTTGCCGGCGACGCGGAAGCCGTCGATCTGGCCGAGCGGCGCGGTGCCGCCGGGGCCGACCACGGCCTCGAGCATGTACGCCATGTCCGCTGCGGTCTCCTCGCTCACCACGCGGGTCGGCTCCGGGCGCTCCGCTCGCTCCACCCGGCCGTCCGGCGAGGTCACCGAGCGGACGATCCGCGGCTCGACGCGCACGCCGCCGTTGGCGATCGTCTGGTACACCGACGCCAGCTGCAGCGTCGTCGTCGAGATGCCCTGGCCGATCGCGATGTTGGCGGCCTGGATCTCGCTCCACTCGTCGGAGCCCTGGAAGATGCCCTTGCTCTCGCCGGGCAGCTCGATGCCGGTGCGGCTGCCCAGGCCGAAGGCCCGCAGGTACTCCTCGAGCTTCTCGTCGCCCACCTCGCGGGCCAGCATGATCGTCCCGACGTTGCTGGACTTGGCCAGGATGCCGGTCACGGTCCAGTCGACCGGCGCGTGGTCGTGGGCGTCGGTGACCACCCGGTTGCCGGCCTGGATGTGCCCGTTGACGGAGAAGGACTCGTCCGGCGTCGCCTTGCCCTCCTCGAGGGCCGCCGCGAGCGTCACCGCCTTGAGCACCGAGCCGGGCTCGAAGACGTCGGACACGGTGGGGTTCTTGAGCTGCTCCGGCGCGGCGCCGTAGTTCCCGGGGTCGTAGCCGGGGCAGGAGCCCATGGCGGCGACCTCGCCGGTCCGCACGTCGAGGACCACGGCCGACGCCCGCGTCGTCGCGCCGTCGGCGCACGCCTCGGCGAGCCGCTGCTCCAGGACGTACTGCAGGTCCTGGTCGATGGTGAGCGTGACGTCGCTGCCGTCGGTGGCCGGGAGCGCCTCGTCGATGCCACGGGAGGGGATGGGGTTGCCCCCGCTGCCCACCTCGACGCGGCGGGTGCCCGGCGTGCCGGCGAGGACGTCCTCGAAGGTCTGCTCGATGCCGGCCAGGCCGGTGCCCTCGCGGCCGACGAAGCCGACCACCTGGCCACCCACCGCGCCTGCGGGGTAGCGCCGCACCGGGTCGTCCTCGAGGAAGACGCCCGGCAGCTCGAGCTCCTCGACGGCGTCGGCCGCCTCGGGGGGCAGCTGTGCGGCCAGCACGACGTAGCGGCCCTCGGCGGTGAGCTTCTCGGTGAGCTCGCCGACCGGCACGCCCAGCACGGTGGTGAGCGCCAGGGCGGTCCGGGCCGGGTCGCCCACCACGGTGGGGTCGGCGACGACGCGGGAGGCGTCGGCGGTGTAGGCGAACGGCCGGCCCTCGCGGTCGGTGATCTCCCCCCGGACGGCGGCGATCGGGTACTCGCGCAGCCGGTCCTGGGAGGCCGCGGTGGCGTAGCGCGCACCGTCGATGCCCTGGACGACGGCCAGCCGGCCGACGACCACGACCAGCAGGCCCACCAGCAGGAGCAGCCCGACCCGGTTGCGCCGGGTGCGCTGGATCAGCGACAGCCCCGCTCCCCCGCTGCGCCGGCTGCCCGGGGCGCGGCGCGAGGTGAAGGCCCCCGGGCCGCTGCGCGGTGCCGGCCGGCCGCCGTTGCGCGGTCCCGGTCCGGGACCGCGGACGGTGCCCGCCACGATCAGTTCCCGCCCGCGGGCGGCTCCGCCGCTGCCGGCGGCGCCTCGGCGGGGGCCGGCTCGCCGCGGAGGACGGGTGCGCCGTCGCGGTCGAGCACGAGGTAGGCGGCCGGGCCCGCGGGCACCAGCCGGGCCTCGATGGCGGCCTGCGCGATGGCGGCGGGCGTGTTGCCGTCGATGACCTGCTGCTCGAGGCGCTGCACCTCCTGCGCGCGCGAGGCGTTGTCCGCCCGGAGCCGGCTGGCCTCCAGCGAGTCGACCGCGATGGCGGTGTTGAGGACGAGCAGGCCCAGGGTGGTGCCGGCCAGCAGGGCCACGACGAGCAGCACGAACGGCGCCCGGCGGGAGCGCAGCGACCGGCGGGGGCTCCGGCGCGGCCGGGCGGCCGGCGGGGCGACGACGCTCAGCTGCGGCCGGGAGGGGCGCGGCGCCGGGCGGGGCACGGGCCGCGAGGGCGCGGTCCGCGGCGCTGTGGCGACACGGGCGTGGGCGACGCGGGCGGTGGCTCGGCTGCTCATGCCGCTCTCCGGATGCGCTCGGCCGCGCGGACGCGGGCCGAGGCCGCGCGCGAGTTCGCGGCGACCTCGTCGTCGGAGGCGGCCTCGCCGCCACGGGTCAGGAGCCGGAGCACGGGGCCGTGCTCCGGCAGGGGCACGGGCATGCCGTGCGGGGTGTGGTCGGTCGCGCCCTCGGCGAGGGTCTGCTTGACGATGCGGTCCTCCAGCGAGTGGAAGGTGATGACGGCGATTCGCCCGCCGACGGCCAGTGCCTCGATCGCGGCCGGCAGCGCCCGCTCGAGAACGCCGAGCTCGTCGTTGACCTCGATCCGCAGGGCCTGGAAGGTCCGCTTGGCCGGGTGGCCGCCGGTGCGCCGGGTGGCCGCCGGGATGGCGTCGCGCACGAGCTCGGCCAGCCGGGCGGTGGAGGTGAAGGGCTCGCGGGCGCGCTCGCGGTCGATGGCCGCGGCGATGCGCGAGGCGAACCGCTCCTCGCCGTAGACGCGGAGCACCCGGGCCAGCTCCTTGGGCGGGTAGGTGTTCACGATCTCGGCCGCGGTGCGTCCGCTCTCGGGGTCCATCCGCATGTCCAGCGGCGCGTCGGCGGAGTAGCTGAAGCCGCGGTCGGGCCGGTCCAGCTGCAGCGAGGAGACGCCGAGGTCGAACAGGACGGCCTGCACCTCGGCGATGCCGAGGCGGCCGAGGACGTCGGGCAGCTCGTCGAAGACGGCGGGGACCAGGGTGACGCGGTCGGTGTGACCGGCGGCCTCGATCCGGCGGGCGGCCTCGGCGCGGGCGTCGGGGTCGCGGTCCAGGCCGACGAGCCGGAGGCCGGGGTGGGCGTCCAGCAGGGCCAGCGAGTGGCCGGCGAGGCCGAGGGTCGCGTCGACGAGCACGGCGCCGGGGGCGGCGCAGGCCGGGCCGAGCAGCTCGGTGATCCGTTCCAGCAGGACGGGCACGTGCACCGGGGGCCGGGGCGCGTCCGGCGCCGCGGCGGATCCGGTGCTGCTCATCGTCGACTGCCTCTCGGGACCGATTCGTGGACTGGGATGGTGCCGCGCCCCGGGGGGCGGCGGGGGGACGAACTGCCTCCCGGCGGAACGGGATCGGTCGGGTGGGGCGGAGTGGGGTCGGTGGGGCGGGGTGGGGGCGACGAGCCCGAGAGGTGGGTCAGTGGGTGGCCGGTGGGGATCCGGCCCCCGCGGGGCGCCGCCTGGCGTCGGGGAAGAGCGTCAGGTGGTGCCCCGCGGGGCCGGGTGGTCGCCGGTACCGGTCCGCCGGGGAGGCGGAGCCGGTCGCACCCGCCGGTACGGCGGTCCTCCGGGGAGCGGGGACCCAGCAGCGGGGAAGGCGGCTGGGGCCTGATCCGGTCGAGCCGCGGGGAAGGCGGCTCGAACGGTGCTCCCGGGGCCCTGGTGGGGGCGGGTGGGGCGGCCTGGGATCACGACAGCGTCGGCATCCCCTCGCTCTCCATGTCGGCGTAGGCGGCTTCCAGCTCGGCCACGTAGGCCTCCCAGTTGCCGGCGTCCCAGATCTCGAAGCGGGTGTCCACGCCGACGATGACGACGTCGCGGTCCAGCCCGGCGTACTCGCGGAGGCTCGCGGGGATGGTGATGCGACCGGTCTTGTCCGGCTCGATCTCGACCATCGACCCGAAGCTCATGCGGGCGGCCATGCGTGCCCGCGCGGTGTCGGAGGGGGCCATCGCGGCCATCGCGGCGCTCTGCTCGGCGACCCGGGCCATCGTGAGGCCGTAGACGCAGCGCTCCTGGCCCTTCTTGATCACCATGCCGTCGGCCACCTGGTCGCGGAAGCGGACCGGCAGGGCGAGCCGGCCCTTCTCGTCGAGGCGCAGGGGGTAGCTGCCGACGAACACCGGATCACCCCCCGCATCTGTCCTCCACTGGCTCCGCAGCGACCCCTGAGCGGTCCCTGCCTCCCCACCAGGCGACACAGTAACCCACTGGCCCCCACTGGACACCACTTGCCGCCGTGTCGTGGTCGCCCTCCCCACCGCGCCGCCCGGCCGACGCCGTCCCGGGTGCGAGCGACGATCGGCCACCCCTCCGGACCGGTCCGATCCACGTACCGTGGGCGGGGTGACCGAGGTGACGCGCACGTCGGACGGGGTGACCGGTCCCCCCGTGGACGTCGCCGCCGAGGCCGGCCGGATCGCGGCGAACATCGGCCGGGTCGTGCAGGGCAAGGACGCGGTCGTCCGCCTGGCCCTGGTGACGCTGCTGGCCGAGGGCCACCTGCTGATCGAGGACGTGCCCGGCGTCGGCAAGACCACCCTGGCCAAGGCGCTCGCGGCGTCGGTCGACGCCACGGTCCGCCGGATCCAGTTCACGCCCGACCTGCTGCCCAGCGACGTCACCGGGGTGGCCGTCTACGACCAGGAGTCGCGCGAGTTCGAGTTCAAGCCCGGCGCGATCTTCGCCAACGTCGTGGTGGCCGACGAGATCAACCGCGCCTCCCCGAAGACGCAGTCGGCGCTGCTGGAGTGCATGGAGGAGCGCCAGGTCACCGTGGACGGCGTCAGCTACGAGCTGGCGCGGCCGTTCCTGGTGATGGCGACGCAGAACCCGCTGGAGATGGAGGGCACCTACCCCCTGCCCGAGGCCCAGCGCGACCGCTTCACCACCCGGGTGTCCATGGGGTACCCGGACCGCACGGCCGAGCTGGCCATGCTCGACGACCGCGCCACCACCGACCCGCTCGCCGACCTCGAGCCGGTCGCCGACGCGGCCTCGGTGCGCGACCTGATCGCGGCGGTCGGCCGGCTGCACGTGTCGGAGAACGTGCGCCGCTACGTCGTCGACCTGGTGGAGGGCACCCGCCGCTCCCCCGCGCTGCGGCTGGGCGCCTCTCCCCGGGCCGGGCTGCAGCTGCTCCGCGCCGCCCGCGCCTCGGCGGCGCTGGCCGGCCGGGACATGGTGCTCGCCGACGACGTCAAGGAGCTGGCCGGACCGGTGCTGGCCCACCGGTTGCTGATGGCGCCGGAGTCCGTCGGGGGCGGTCGCACCGCCGAGCACGTGGTCGCCGAGCTGGTCGCCACGCTGCCCGTCCCACGCGGGCGCTGACACCGGTGCGGGCACCGGGCAGGCCGCGGACCGCGCTGACGCGCCGCGGCCGGTGGCTGCTCGCCGGCGGGGCCGTCCTGCTGGCGGCCGGCGCGCTGATGGGCGAGCGGCCGGTGGTGCGGCTGGCCGTCTTCGTCCTGGCGCTCCCCCTCGTCTCGGCCGTCGTGGTGGCCCGCGAGCGGTTCCGGCCCACGGTCGACCGGACGGCGGCACCGGCCCGGGTGCGCCGCGGGGAGAGCACCGAGGTCACCCTCGGGCTGTCCAACGCCGGCCGCCGTCCCGGGGCCACCTGGCTGCTGACCGAGCACCTGCCGGCCGCGCTCGGCCCCGAACCGCGGTTCGCCGTCGGCCGGGCGGGCACCGGCCGGCGCACCACCCTGAGCTACCGGCTCACCCCCCGGCGCCGGGGCCACTTCGCCCTCGGGCCGCTGCGCTCGCGCGTCGTGGACCCCTTCGGGCTGGTCGAGCGCAGCAGCGCCGGCACGGGCACCGCGCCCCTGCTCGTCGTCCCCCGGGTGCAACCGCTGGGCCCGACGGCCGCGCTGGACGGGCACGGCGGCGAGGGCTCCCGGCGCGCGATCGCGGTGCACGGCGAGGACGACGTGAGCATCCGCGAGTACCGCCGTGGCGACGACCTGCGCAAGGTGCACTGGCGGGCGACGGCGCGGACGGGCGAGCTGAAGGTCCGCCTCGAGGAGCGGCCCTGGCGGGCACGGACCACGCTGCTGCTCGACGCCCGCCGGCCCGCGCACCTGATCGCCGGTCAGCACGACCCGGAACCGGCCGACAGCCTGGAGTGGGCGGTGGAGGCGGCAGCGAGCATCGCCGTCGGGCTGGGCCGCCGGGGCCACGAGCTCCGCGTGGTCACCGAGGAGGGCGAGCTGCGCGGCTCCGGCCGGCTCCCGGCCGGGCCGCTGGGCGCCGCCCCCGAGGAGCTGCTGGACCGGCTGGGCGCGCTCGTCCCCTCGGCACGGACCGACCTGGGCCCCGGGATCGAGGTGCTGCGCCGCATCGGGGGCGACGGGCAGGTGGTCTGCCTGCTCGGCGCGCTGGGTCCCGACGACGTCGCCGAGCTCGTCCGCGCCCGGCCCGGCCCCGCGGCGGGGCTGGCCGTGCTCCTCGACCTGGGCAGCTTCCTGCCCGCCGTCCGCGGACACCGGCGCGGGTCGTCGGCGGCGGGCACGGAGCTGGCCGACCAGCGCGAGGAGTCCGCCGGCCTCCTGCGGGCGGCCGGGTGGCGGGTCGCCGTCGCGCGGGCCGGCGATCCGGTCGAGCGGGTCTGGTCCGGGCTCGGCGGGCGGTCGGTGGCGGGTCCGTCGGTGACGGGTCCGTCGGTCACCGGGGCGGTCCGGTGACGACCGGCGACGTCCGCACCGCGCTGGCCGCCGCGGCCGCCACGCTGCTCGGTGCGTTCGCCCTCTCCCCCGTCCTGTCGTCGGGGACGTGGATCCGCCCGGTGGTGCACGTCGTCCTCGTCGTCCTGCTCACCGGCCTGGCGCTGCGGTTCGCGGGGGCGGCCGTCGCGGCCCGCGCCCTCCGGGGTCGCCCCGTCCCGGCCGCGGTGACTGCGCTGGGGATCGTGCTGGTGCCGCTCGGCCAGCTGGCCGCGCTCACCGGCTACCTGACGCGGCGCTTCACCGAGGCCGGCGGTCTCCTCCCCACCCCGGCCGGGGTCTCCGAGCTCGCGGCCCTGCTGCGCGACGGGGTGGACGAGATCTCCGAGCAGGTCGCCCCCGCCCTGCCGGTGGCCTCGCTGACCGCGCTGATCGCCGTCTTCGTCGGGCTGGTCGCGGTGCTGGTCGATGTGCTGGCCGTCGCCGGCCGGCAGGGCGCTCTCGCCGGTCTCGCCCTGCTGGTCCTGGTCGGCGTGCCGGTGTTCACCCTCGGCGGGGACATCGGCCTGCTGCCCGTCGTCGCTCCGGCCGCGGGGTTCGCGCTGCTGCTGTGGGCCGACCAGGCCGGCCGGCTGGAGGCGGCCGGCCGGGTGAGCGGCCCGCGGAGCGTCGGCGGGAGCACCGCCCTGCGCATCGGCGGGGTCGCGGTGCTGGTCGGCGTGCTGGGCGGCGGGATGCTCCCGACCCTCGCCGAGGGGACGGCGAGCGGCGGTGAGGGAACCGGGTCGACCGGGACGCGGCTCGACCCGGTGGCGGCCATGTACGGGCAGCTGACCCGCAACGACCCCGTCGACCTCCTCCGGCTGGACACCTCCCTCCCGGATCCGGGCTACCTGCGCGCGGTCACGGTCGACCGGTACGACACCGCCGACGGGTGGACGCTGAACGGTCCCGAGGCCCAGCTGCCGCTGACCTCCCAGCTGCCGACCGGGCACTACCCGGAGTCCGGTCGGCCGTTCAGCGCCACGATCGAGGCGATCGGGCACGACGACCGGTTCCTGCCCGTGCCGGTCGCGCCGGAGTCGGTGGACATCACCGGTGGGGAGAACGGCTGGCGCTTCGACCCGGTCACCGACACCGTCGTGGGCCGGGACGTCTCCAGCCGGGGGCGGCGCTACGAGGTGACCGCCTCGGAGGTCCGCCCCTCACCGGAGCAGCTGCAGGCCGCCCCCGCCCTGCCCGACGAGCATCCCGACCGGGTCCGCTTCACCGCCCTGCCCGACGACCTCGACCCCCGGGTGACCGACCAGGTGCGGGACCTGGTCGACGGCGCGGCGCCCGGGTACGCGCGGGTCCGGCGGATCCTGGACTTCCTGACCGACGGCACCAACGGCTTCCGCTACGCCCTCTCCACGTCCCCGGGCACCAGCGGGGACGACCTGGTCGACTTCCTGGACGGGCGTCAGGGGTACTGCGAGCAGTACGCCGGGGCGATGGCGGTCATGGTGCGCGCGGCCGGGATGCCGGCGCGGGTCGCGCTCGGGTACACGCCCGGGACGCTGCAGGACGACGGCACCCGGCTGATCACCAGCGACGACGCGCACGCCTGGGTGGAGGTCTTCTTCGTCGACCTGGGCTGGGTGCCCTTCGACCCGACGCCGATCGACGTCGACCGCCGGGCCGACCTGCCGTGGGCTCCGCGGGTGGCGACCGAGGACCTGCCGGAGCAGACCCCCGAGCTGCAGCAGGAGGTCCCGCCGGAGCTGCTCCTCCTGGATCCGCAGTACCCGCTGGTCCCGGGGGGCGGGGAGGCGTCCGACGGAGCGGTCCCCGAGGCGGCGCCCGAGGCCGAGGAGTCGTGGGCGGCCCCGGTGGGCCTGGCGCTGCTGGCGCTGGCCCTGGCGGCGGCGGGGGCGCCGGCCGGCGTCCGGCTGCTGCAGCGACGTCGCCGGCTGTCCCGGGGTACGGCGGCGGCGCTGTGGGACGAGCTCACCGCCACCGCCGACGACCTCGGCGTTCCCCGGGATCCGGCCTGGACCCCGCGCGAGGCCGGCCGGGCGCTCGCGGAGCGGACCGGCCCCGCGGGCGCCGCGGCGATCGCCCGGCTGGCACGGGCCGAGGAGCTGGCCGGCTACGGGCCGGCGACCGCCGCGCAGGAGGAGGGGCTGGACGCCGCGCTCGGCACCGCGCGACAGGAACTGCACGCAGGCGTGGACCGCCGGGCCCGGCTGCGGGCGGCGTTCTGGCCGGCATCGCTGCCGGCCGCGATGCACGCGGGGCTGCCGGCGTGGGTGCGCGGATGGGCGGAGATGCGACGCAGCCGCCGTCCCGGAGGACGACGGCTGCGGGCGGGAGGTGCCGGGAGCTGAGGGCTACTGGTCGTAGCGGCGGCGGAACCGCTCCTCGAGCCGGCTCTTCAGCGGCTGACGGCCGCCGCGGTTCCCGCGGCCGGCCCGGGCGGGACCGGCCGGACCGCGGCCGCCGGCCGGTGCGGGACCGGGCTCGACGGCGCCGGTGGCGATCTTGTAGTTGAGGACGGCAAGAGCGGCGCCGCCGAAGGCGACGAGGAACCCGAGCACCCCCAGGATCACCGACTCGGCGACCGCGCCGCCGACCAGCACGGCGAAGCCGACGACGACGAGGGCGGCGCCGATCTGCAGTCGGCGCCGGGCCTTCAGGCGGCGGTCGCCGGTGCGGACGGACGACGCGAACTTCGGGTCGTCGTCGACGAGGGCGCGCTCGATCTGCTCCAGCAGCCGTTGTTCGTGCTCGGAGAGCGGCACGTCGACCTCCAGGTGGGCGGAGCCATGGCCGTCGGAGGCTCCCGCCGACGGTGACTTCGAGGATACGAGCCCTTTGCAGGGCGCGAAAGGTGACGATACGGCGAGCCGTCGGCGAACTCCCGATGATCACCCCTCCGGGGGCCGGACGGCGGGTCGGACGCGGGCTCCGGAGGCCCCTCCGGGGCGCCCCGGGCGCCCGTCGCGGTGCAGCAGCGTGGCCGGGCGCACCGCGCCCGCACCGAACCGGCGGGCGGCGCGGTCGGCGGCCAGTTCGGCGTCACGCCGGCCGTGCTCGCGGGCGCCGAGCTCCAGCTGCTGGGGTGCCGACCCGGCCTCCACCAGGCGTTCGGCGCGCACGCCCACCAACCGGATGCGGGCCCGCTCGAGCCCCAGCGCGTCGAACAGCGACCGGGCGGTGTCGTACAGCTCCTGCCCGACGTCGGTCGGGACGTCGAGGGTGCGGCTGCGGGTGATCGTGGCGAAGTCGGCGAAGCGCACCTTGATGCTCACCGTCCGGGCCAGCCAGCCACCCGAGCGCAGCCGGCCCGCCGTCCGCTCGGCCAGCAGCAGCAGCTCGCGGTGGATGACCTCCGGGTCGTCGACGTCGGTGCCGAAGGTCTCCTCGTGGCCGGCCGACTTCTCCGGCTCGTTCGGGACCACCCGGCGCGGGTCCCGCCCCCAGGCCAGCTCGTGCAGGTGGCCGCCGGCGGCCTGGCCCAGCGCCCGCTGCAGCGTCCGCGCCGGCACGTGCGCGAGGTCGCCCACGGTGCGCAGCCCCAGCCGCAGCAGCTGCTCCTCGGTCTTGGGGCCCACACCCCACAGCGCCCCGACCGGCAGGGGGTGCAGGAAGTCCATCACCTCGGCCGGGCGGACGATCCGCATCCCGTCGGGCTTGGCGGAGGTGGAGGCGAGCTTGGCGACGAACTTGCTGCTCGCCACCCCGACCGAGCAGGTGATCCCCTGCTCGTCGAAGACGCGGGCGCGGAGGTACTCCCCGATCTCGGCGGCGTCACCCAGCCGGCGGCCGGCGCCCGAGACGTCGAGGAACGCCTCGTCCAGGCTCAGCGGCTCCACCAGCGGGGTGATCGAGCGGAACAGCGCCATCACCGACCGGGAGACCTCGCCGTACAGCGCCAGGTCACCGGGGACCACCGTCGCGGTGGGGCACAGCCGCAGGGCGCGCGCGGTGGGCATGGCCGCGTGCACGCCGTAGCGCCGCGCCTCGTAGGTGGCCGAGGTGACCACGCCCCGGTTGCCCGCCCCGCCCACGATCACCGGCGTGCCGGCCAGCTCCGGCCGCCGCCGCACCTCGACGCTGGCGAAGAAGGCGTCCATGTCGACGTGCAGCACGGTGCACCCCTGCGCCCGTCCCCCTTCTCCCACGCCGCCTCCTGTCGTTCGAACACGTGTTCGGATCCCGGGGTCGACGGTAGCCGCCTCCCGGGCGGGAGGCGCACCGGCCCGGCGGCCGTGACGCACTCGTGACCGGCAACGCCGGCCATGGAGGAGAGTGCGCATGTGTCGGACCTCGACGGGCGAGGTAGACAGCGACGGAGAGCCGCCGACCGGTGGCCGATCCCTGACGGAGCGGAGGAGCCCATGGCTCTGGACGACGAGATGACCAGCGGCGACGGCGGTGCCGACGGCGGCGCGGACAGCGGTGCCGGATCGGCCGACCACGGCGCAGCCGGCACGAGCGCCGGCCACGACGGTGGCGCTGATGGTGGCGCCGACAAGGGTGCCGACGGCGGTGCCGACGGTGGCGCGGACGGTGGCGCCGACGGCGGTGCCGACAAGGGTGCCGACGGTGGCGCGGACGGCGGTGCCGACGGCGGCGCGGACGGTTCGGCCTGAGCGAGCACCCCGCCCCGCAGGGCCGGGCGGAGCAGCTGCTCCGCCCGGCCCTGCAGCGGTGCACGAACACCGACCCGGAGGTCTTCGCGCGTGACCACTGGGGGCACACCCCCCTGCTGACCCGCGCCGCGGACACCGGCAACACCTTCACCGACCTGCTCGACCTCGCCGCGGTCGACGAGCTGCTCTCCCGCCGCGGGCTGCGCACGCCCTTCCTGCGCATCGCGAAGGACGGCCAGGTCGTCGACCCCAAGCGCTTCACCGGCTCCGGTGGCGCCGGCGCCGAGATCGCCGACCAGGTGAGCTCGGACGCGGTGCTGCGGCTGTTCGCCGACGGCAGCACGGTGGTCCTGCAGGGCCTGCACCGGCTCTGGCCGCCGCTGATCGAGTTCGCCGACCAGCTGGCCGCCGACCTCGGCCACCCCACCCAGGTCAACGCCTACGTCACCCCGCCGTCCTCGCGCGGGTTCGACGCCCACTACGACGTGCACGACGTCTTCGTGCTGCAGGTCGCCGGGCAGAAGCACTGGACCATCCACGAGCCGGTGCTGCGAGACCCGCTGCGCACCCAGGTCTGGACCGACCGCCGCGAGGACGTGGCCGCCGCGGCCGCCCGCGAGCCGGTGATCGACGCCGTCCTCGAGCCGGGTGACGTCCTCTACCTGCCCCGCGGCTTCCTGCACTCGGCGACCGCGCTCGGCGCGATCAGCGCCCACCTGACCATCGGCATCCACTCGGTCACCCGCTGGGGCGCGGCCGAGGCGGCGCTCGACCTCGTCCGCACCCTGGCCGCCGAGGACCCCGCGCTGCGCGGCTCGCTGCCGCTGGGCGTCGACCTCGCCGACCCCGACAGCCTCCGCGAGGACGTCACCGCCGTCGTCGAGGGCCTGCGCGACTGGCTGGGCCGGGTGGATCCCGCCGAGGTCGCCGAGCAGCTCCGCGCCCGCACCTGGGCGCAGGTGCGTCCCGAGCCGGTCGCGCCGCTGGCCGCGTCGGCCGCCGCGGCCGCGCTCACCGCCGACACCGTCGTGCGGCTCCGCCCGCGGCTGCGCTGCGTCCTGCGCGACGAGGACGACGGCCGCGTGACGCTGGTGGGCGGGCGGCGGACGCACTCCTTCCCGGGTCCGGTCCGCGCGGCGCTGACCGAGCTCCTGGCCGTCGGCGAGCTGAAGGTGGGCGACCTGCCGGGGCTGGGGGCCGACGAGCGGATCACCCTCGCGCGGCGCCTGGTCACCGAGTCCGTCGTCGTCGTCCCGGACGCCGCAGTCGCCGGGCCGTGACTCCTCCCGCTCCCCTCCCCCCGGACGACTTCTGCCGCACCGACGTCCCGCCCCGGCCGGCCGGGCGGCTGGACGCCGCGCGCTGCTCGGTGCAGGCGCTCGCCCGCGGCGACTCGGGCATCGCGACCGCCTCCCCCGTGCAGCGTTGGCTGCTGGTGGAGCAGCCCGGGCCGTGGGGCCGGGACGCCCTGCTGCAGTCCCGGTTCGACGCGCGGGTGGCCCCGCTGCTGGCGGAGCGGGCCCGGCGGGAGGACGTCCGGGTGCTGCTCGTCCGCCGTCCCGGTGACCGGCTCGCCGACGCCGGGGGCCGGTGGGCGTACGCCGACAGCCGCCCCGGGCGCGAGGGGATGTGGTGGTCGGTGCGGACGTCGGACGCCGACCTGCTGACCGCCCCCTGGGACGGGTCGGTCGGCGAGCCCGCGACGGGTCCGGCCTACCTGGTCTGCACGCACGGCGGGCACGACGCCTGCTGCGCGCTCCGCGGCCGGCCGCTGGCCCGCGCCATGCCGGCACCGGGCCCGGCCGACGTGTGGGAGTGCAGCCACCTCGGCGGCGACCGGTTCGCCGCCAACGTCGTCGTCCTCCCCCAGGGCTTCTACTACGGGCAGGTCCCCGGCGACGGCGGGCTGCTGGTGGCTGCCCACCAGCAGGGACAGGTGGCGCTGGCGTGGCTGCGCGGCCGGGCCGGGCTGCCGGCGCACGTGCAGGCCGCGCAGCACGGCGCCCGCGAGGAGCTCGGGCTGCTCGGCGTCGACGACCTGGCTCCACTGGAGGCCACCCGGCTGCCCGATCCCGAGCCGGACGTGGAGCGGTGGCAGGTCGTGCTGGCCGGCTCCCCGGGGCCGGTGACCGTCGTCGTGGAGAGCCGCCCCTCGCCGGAGGCGGTGCACCTGACCTGCCAGGCAGCCCGGCCGGGACGGGTGCGCACCTGGCACCGGTTGTCGGTCACCCGCTGACGAGCTCGACCGGCCTCCCCAGGGGCAGCCAGCGGAACCTCGCCCGCACCTCGGCCGGCGCCGCCGCCAGCACGCGTTCGACGGCGTCCCGGCCCTGCCGGAAGTGCGTCCAGCCCTCGTAGTGCACCGGGACCACCGTCCGCACCCCGCTCCCGCGGACCAGCTCGACCGCCTGGCGGGCGGTCATCGACCAGCGCAGCGGCCCGGTGACCGGGAAGCGGACGCCGCCGAGGTGCAGTAGCGCGGTGTCGATCCGCAGCCGGTCGACGACGGCACGGACGCCGCCGAACAGCACGGTGTCCCCGGAGATCCACAGCGCGCCGTCGTCCTGGCCGGCCCACTCGAGCGCGAAGCCCACGACCTGCCCCGCGACCGGGCGGCTCAGCGGCGGACCGTGCCGGGCGGGGGTGGCGGTCACCCGGATCGTCGGCCGGCCGGGCGCGGCCAGCTCGGTGATCTCCCAGGCGCGCAGGCCGCGGGCGCCGCCGCCCAGCCGGGCCGCGCCGGCCCGGGTGGTCAGCACGGTGCCCACCGACGGCAGCAGCGCGCGCCCGGCGTCGTCCAGGTTGTCGGCGTGGTGGTCGTGGCTGAGCAGCACGACGTCGACGGGGAGGACGGCGTCGGCCGCCAGCGCCGGGCCGGCGACCTTGCGCGACGACGTCCCCCAGCCGAAGGCGTACCTCCGGCCGGGGGCGTCGAAGGTCGGGTCGACCAGCAGCCGCCAGCCACCGGTCTCGACCAGGACGGTCGGCCCGCCGATGTGGGTGAGCCGGACCCCCTTCACTGCCGCCCGGCCGCCTGACGCGAGGCGACCGCGTGGCGCTGCGCCCAGGCCAGCGCGTGGTCGGCGATCGCCTCCCAGCCCTCCTGCGCGGGGAGCAGGTGCGCGTAGCCGGGGTACTCCTCGTGCTCGGTGAGCAGCGCGGCGTCGTAGTGCTTCACGTTCGAGCGCTGCACGCTCGGCGGCATGATGTGGTCCTCCCCGCCGGAGATGAACAGCAGTGGCGGGCGCTGCGCGTTCCGGTAGTCGACCGCGGCGTCCTGCGGCCCGGGCATGAAGTCCGCGAGCACCGTGCTCCAGAGGATGCGGCCGGACGCCGGGATGGCGTACCGCTCGTAGAGCGCGCGCGACTCCGCCTCGTCGAAGGTGTTCGTGAAGGCGTAGTGCCACTGCTCGTAGGTCAGCGGGACGGCGCGGTGCCGATTGGCCGGGTTCTTGAACGCGGTGAACGTCGACCGCAGCTGCGACAGCGGGTGCACGCGCACCCCTTCGGTCGGAGCCGAGTTCAGCACCACGCCGACCGCGCCGTACCCGCGGTCGAGCAGCAGCTGCACGAGCGTGCCGCCGGCCGAGTGACCGATCAGGATGGGCGGCTTCTCCAGGGCGCCGACGACGGACTCCAGGTGCGCCATGACCTGCGGCAGCGTCAGGTCGGCGATCACGGTGGGGTCGGCGTTGAGCGCCTCGACCTCCACCTCGAAGCCCGGGTAGGCGGGGGCCAGGACGCGGTAGCCCACGGCCTCGTAGCGGGCCTTCCAGTGCTCCCAGCTCCGGGGCGTCACCCAGAAACCGTGCACGAGCACGATCGTGTCGGGGGCCCCCTCGGCGGGGCCGTGGACGTACGGACGGGGCGCGGGGATCTCTGTCATGGCCCGGGAGCGTGGCACCGCGCACCCATGGGTGATCGGCCCTGCGTGCACGACTGCCGTCCCTGCCTGCACGCCTCGCTCGGGGCGGCGGCGGTTCCCCCGGGACCGGGGCTCTGCCACGCTGGTCGCGCCCGCGGGGGGCCGTCGCACGTCCCGCTCCGCCTGGAGGAGCCGATGCAGCTGCTCGACACCGCCGTCGTCGCGCCCGAGGACCGGGTGGCTGCGTTCCGGGCGGCCTTCGACCAGGCGTCGGTCCCGTGCCGGATCGAGCACCTGGGGCCGGACGAGCGGGTCCACTCGCGCATGCACCTGTGGCACTTCGGCGCGGCGAACCTCTTCACCACCGACGCGTCGGGCTTCCGGCTGGTGCGCACGCCGCGGCACCTGCGCCTGGAGAGCCCGCCCCTGATCGCCCTGGCGGTGCAGGCCGGCGGCGTCGGCCGGTTCGGCCAGTTCGGGGTGCAGTCCCTGGTGCCGACGCGGCAGCTGATGCTCAGCGACCTGACGGCGCCCTACGAGTTCTCGTGGGAGGAGACCGGTGGCTCGCGGGCCTTCCAGATCCCCTACGACCTGCTCGGACTGCCGCCGGACGTGGTGCGCCGGGCTGCTCCGCGGCTACGCGGCAGCCCGGTGCACGACCTGGTGCGCGACCACCTGGTGCGGCTGGCGGCGGCCGCGGAGCCGCTCTCGGCGGACCCGGGAGCGGCGTCGCTCGGCGCGGCGACGGTCGAGCTGGTGCGTGCCCTGCTCGTCTCGGCGGCCGGGGACGACCGGTACGCGCGCGCCGTCCGGGAGGAGACGCTGCTGACCCGGCTGCTGGCCTACGCCCGGGCGCACCTGACCGAGCCGGATCTGGGGCCGCAGCGGCTCGCGGCCGCGCACAACATCTCGCTGCGCCGGCTGTACTCGGAGTTCTCCCGAGCGGGGCTGCACCTGGAGCAGTGGCTGATCGCCGAGCGGCTCGAGGTCGCGCGCGCCGAGCTCGGCTCCCCGGCCGGGCGGCACCGCTCCGTCGCCGCCGTGGCCCGGCGCTGCGGGTTCGCCGACCCGAGCCACTTCGCCCGCCGGTTCCGGCAGGCCTACGGCGTCCCGCCGCGGGAGTGGCAGCAGGCGGCGGCCCGGCGCACGGCCGGGCCCCCGGGCTCAGGTCAGTGAGGCGCCGGGGGCGAGGAGCAGCGGGATGGCCAGCTCGGTCGCGGTGAGCGAGCCGTGGAAGGCGGTCAGCCGGCTGGGCCCCGGTTCGCGCCCGGAGGCGGTGAGCGCCCAGGTGCCGCGGGCGAGCGCGACGACGTCGCCGATGCGGGCGGCCACGCCGGGGTCGACCGGGCCGAAGATTCCGCTGGCGACGGCCTCCTCGCGCGAGACGACCCAGGCCCGCTCCCCCAGCACCTCCTGCCACCGGTCGAGCACGTCGGAGGCCGCGCCGGGGACGGCGTGCACGTACCGCGCCCGTGGTTCGCCGGCCAGCAGCCGGACGCCGTCGTCGAGCTCGGGGACGGCGTCGAGGTCGAGCCGGGTGGCCGCCGGGACGTCGAGCATGCCGTGGTCGGCGGTGACCAGGAGGGCGGCGTCGCCGGGGAGGCCGGCCACGACGTGCTCGACCATGCGGTCGACCAGCTGGAGCTGGGCCCGCCAGCTGTCGGAGTCGACGCCGCGGACGTGCCCGGTGAGGTCGAGGTCGGCGAAGTAGCCGTAGACGAGGGCGCGCGGCGTGGCCCGGAGCGCGCGCAGGACCAGGGCGGCCAGGTCACCGGCGCCGACGGTGCCGGTGTAGGTGGCGCCGCGGTAGGCCGCCCGGCTCAGCCCGCTGCCGGTGTAGGCGTAGGGGGCGACGACGGTCGCGGGGACGCCGGCCGCCGCGGCCCGCCCGAAGACGGTCGGCTGGGGCGCCCAGGTGTCGGGGTCGGGGTCGTCGCGCCACTGGGTGTGGTTGAGGGCCCGGTCCTCCCCCGGCACATCCGTGACGAAGCCCAGGACGCCGTGGCTGCCGGGCGGGAGGCCGGTGCCCAGGGTGGTGAGGCTGACCGGGGTGGTGCTCGGGCACGGTGCGGAGAGGTCGCCGGCCGGGGCGGCCATGCCGGCGAGGGTCGGCGCGAGGTCGGCGTGCCGCCGGACGAGGTCGGCACCGAGGCCGTCGACGAGCAGCACGGCCACCCGCCGCGCCCCGGCGAGGGCGGTGGTGAGGCCCAGCGGGTCGGCGGGGACGTCGCCGCGGTCCAGCGGGACGCCGAGCGCCGCCGCGGCGCCCGGCAGGACGTCGGCCAGGGTCGCGGTGCCGTAGGCCGGCCGGCGCAGGTCGGCAGGCAGCGACGTCGGGGCCGGCATCAGGGGCGGTCGGCGAGGACGTGCAGGCCGGTGGCCACCTCGCGGTAGGGCGAGGTCCCGGCCAGGGCGAGCTCGAGGGCGCGGACCGCGTCGGGGTCGGCTCCCGAGGCGGCGTCGAGCAGGTCCGCGACGACCGAGACGCCGCGCCAGGGACCGGGGCGCAGGCCGGCTCCCTCGACGAGCGCGAGGAGGTCGGCGGGGGTGAACCGGCGCCGGGCGGCGGGCCGGGTGCGGCCGACCGCCGGATCGCGGTCCTCCAGCAGGGCCAGCGCCTCGACCGGGTGCCCGGCGACGGCGCGGGCGAGGACGGCGCCGGCGCGGTTCGCCGCGGCGACGCTCACCTGGCCGCCGGGGCGCAGCGCACCGGCGATCTCCCGGAGGGTGTGGGCGGGGTCGTCGACGACCTCGAGCACGGAGTGGCAGAGGGCCAGGTCGTAGCCGCCGCCGTCCGGGGTCGATGCGGCCAGCACCTCACCGAGCTGGTCGCCGTCGCCCTGCATCCCGCGGACGCGGTCGCCGACGCCGGCCGTCGAGGCGCGCCGCGCGAGGGTGGCCAGCGCATCGGCGCTGGGGTCGACGACGGTGACCGAGTGGCCGAGCCGGGCGAGCGGGACGGCGAACATGCCGCTGCCGCCGCCGACGTCGAGCACCCGCAGCGGGGTGCCGGCGCCGGTGACCGGATCCAGTGCCGCCCAGACGGCAGCGCTCCGCGGGGGAAGCTGCTCGGCGGGCGAGGAAGCGGACGGGGTCGGCACAGTCGGAGCCTAGTGGCGCGCGACGGCGCCCACCGCTTCCCCGCCGGTGGGCGCCGCGCGCGGGTCGGGCGTCGACGGGTCAGGCGTCGGTGCTGTCCGCGGCCCGCTCGATCTCGGCGATGTCGATGCGGCGCATCTGGAGCATCGCCTGGGTCGCGCGCTGGGCCCGACCCGGGTCGGGGTCGCTGAGCAGCGCGGTGAGCTGGACGGGGGTCACCTGCCAGGAGACCCCGAACCGGTCCTTGAGCCAGCCGCACTGGCTCTCCTCGCCGCCGCCCTCGAGCAGGCCGTACCAGTAGTGGTCGGCCTCCTCCTGGTCGGCGCACATGATCTGGAAGGAGACGGCCTCGGTGAACGGGAACTGCGGGCCACCGTTGAGCCCGGTGTACTCCTGGCCGTCGAGGGTGAAGTTCAGGGTCATGACATCCCCCTCCTTCATCGGCGGGGGCATACCGGGCCCGTAGCGGGTGACGTCGCCGATGCTCGAGTTCGGGAAGAGCGAGGTGTAGAGCGTCGCGGCCTCCTCGGCCTGGCCGTCGAACCACAGGCACGGGATCTGCTGGGGCATGGTGGAGGTCCTCTCTGGCCGTGCGGTCGCTGTCGGAGGTAGGACGCCGCCGGGTCGGGGAACTCATCGGCCGGAACTCATCGGCCGGCGGAAACCACGGGCGTCGCGGCGCGGGTCCACCTACGGTGCCCGGCATGCGGGATGTCCCGGCGGTCGTGGTCGCCTGGCGCGGGCCGGTGTCCGACGACGAGATGGTGGAGCTCGTCGCCTCGCACGGCGGGACGCCGGTGCCGGGCTGGTGGGACCGGATCCGCCCGCACAGCCTCGGGTGGGTGACGGCCCGGGCGGGCGGCGTCCTCGTCGGTTTCGTGAACGTCGCGTGGGACGGCGGCGACCACGCCTTCCTGATCGACACGAAGACCCGGGGCGACCGCCAGCGGGAGGGCATCGGCGCGAGGGTCGTGCGGGCCGCGGCCGAGGGGGCGAGGGCCGCGGGCTGCGAGTGGCTGCACGTCGACTACCGGCCGGAGCTGCGCCCCTTCTACCTCGGCGCCTGCGGGTTCCGGGAGACCGACGCGGGTCTGGTCCACCTGCCCTCGCTCCGGTGAGCGCGCCGGTCCCCCGTCGCTGTCGTCAGCCGGTGAGCCAGCGCTGCCAGTGCGGGCGGACGAGGCCGGCGAGCACGGCGTAGCCGTCGGCTCCCGGATGGGCGCCGTCGCCGGCGGCCACCTCCGCCGTCCAGGTCGGGTCGGCGGCCAGGGCTGGGACGACCGGGACGTAGGGCACGTCGTGCTCGGCGCAGACGCGGGCGAAGAGGTCGTCGAGGTCGGCGATCCGATCGTTCTGGGCAGCGTCGGCGGTGGCCGGCGGACCGACCACGAGGACCGGCCAGCCGGCGGCCGCCGCGCCGGTCAGCATCCCGGTGAGCGCGGCGGCCGACTCCCCGGGTGCGAGGCGCGGGGCGCCGTCCTCCTCGGTGGTGTCGTTGACGCCGGTGGAGACGACGACCCGCGGCTCCCACCCGCCGCCGGCCAGGCGGACCCGGCACTCGGCCGCCCAGCGGTCGGCGACCTCGGCCGTGGTCTGCCGCCGCACGCCGAGGACGTAGCTGGTCAGCGGCAGGCCGTCGCGTGCGCTGCTCCGGGCGAGCCGGCCGGCCCACCCGAGGTGCTCGGGATCGCCGACCCCCGCGACGTAGGAGTCGCCGACGACGCACACGCGCAGATCCCGGGTCACGCCGCCCATCCTGCTCAGTGCCCGGAGCTGCCCGGGCTGGAGTGCCACAGCTTGCGGGGCGGGCCCGCGGCCGCGCGGCGCGCCGCCGTCCCGGCGTCGTCGCCGGCCGGCTTGATGTCGGCGTAGGGCGACATCCGGAAGCCGGTGGGGTGCACCAGCACCGGGCGCACCACGACCGGCCGAGGCCCGTGCGAGGCCGCTGCCCCGGCGATCGCCTGCTCGGTGTACTCCCCGGGGGCGGCCATCAGCTCGCGCACCGCGTCCAGCCCGCCGGTCTCCCAGGCCTCGTGCAGCGCCGGCAGCTCCCACGCCCCCGTCGCCCGCAGCGAGACCCCGCGCGCTCCGGTACGGCGCAGCACGCCACGGATCACCAGCAGCCACGAGTGGAAGACCGTCGCGGCGTAGGGGCCCTGGGCGTCCTCGAAGAAGGTGGAGTCGGTGCAGCCGGTCCCGTCGTCCAGGGTCACGAAGACCACCCGGCGTCCCGACCGGATCGGCGGGGTCTGCGTGGCCACCTTCACCCCGGCGACCAGCAGCTCCGATCCGCTGCGGCAGCCGAGCAGGTCGGCGGCCGGCACCGCCCCGAGCGCGGCGAGGAACGGCTTGTAGAAGTCGACGACGTGCCGGCTGGCGTCCAGGCCCAGCACCTCGAGCTCGGCGCGCACCAGTTCGGCGTCGGTGAACTCCGGCAGTCCGCTGCCCTCGGCCCAGCCGGGACCCGCGCCGAGCCCGCCGGCGCGCTCGTCCTGTCCCGCCACCTCGTCGAGCCCGAACAGCCCGTCCTGCGCAGCGTCGTCCTCCGGGCCGTCCTCCTCCAGGCCCAGGAGGTCGAGGCTCAGCTGCCCGGCGGAACTCGCCCGCGCGCCGCTGCGGCTCCACCGGTCGAGCTCGCCGATCTGCAGCAGCAGGTCGCGGCGGGTCAGCTGCCGACGCCGGTGCGCGGGACGGCGCGACTCGCGGTCGCGCATGCCGAAGCCGTACAGGGAGTCGAACCCCCCGGCCAGCACCAGCCGCTCCACCACCGGACGGGACACCGACGCCCGGGACCAGAAGTCGGTCAGCGAGCGGTAGGGCTGCCCGGTGACGACACGGGCGACCTCGTCGTCGGAGATGCCCTTCACGTCGGCCAGCGACAGCCGGATGCCGTACCGGGACGGGTCGGACATCGTCGCCGGCATCCACTCCGGCCGCCGCCAGCCCCCGGCCGGACTCTCGGCCGGGGTTTCGTCACACCCCTCTTCCTGCTCCTCCCGCTCCAGTCGCTCGACCCGGTACGTCGCGCCCGAGGCGTTGACGTCGAGGCCGAGCACCCGGATGCCGAAGTTCCGGGCGTCGTCGAGGATCAGCCGCTTCGGGTACATGCCGGGGTCGTGAGTGAGCACTCCGGCGAGGAACGCCGCCGGATGGTGCGTCTTGAGCCAGGCCGACTGGTAGGTGGGCAGCGCGAACGCCGCGGCGTGGGCCTTGCAGAAGCCGAACGACCCGAAGGCCACCAGCACCTGCCAGACCTGCTCGGCCACCGCCTCCGGGTAGCCGGCATCCAGCACGCGGGGCATGAACCACGCCCGCACCTCGGGATGGGCGTCCTTCTCCCCCAGCGCCCGGCGCACCTCGTCGGCCTCGGCCAGCGAGCAGCCGGTCATCCGGGACACCACCTGCAGCACCTGCTCGTGGAAGACCACCACTCCCGCGGTCTCCGCCAGCGCGAACTCCAGGTCGGGGTGCGGGTACTCGGCCGCGCGCCAGCCGTTCCGGGCCAGCAGGAACGGGGTGACCATGTCGCTCTTCACCGGCCCGGGCCGGAACAGCGAGATGTCGACGATGATGTCCTCGAAGGTCTGCGGCCCGAACTTGCCGACCAGTTCGCGCTGGCCCGGCGACTCGATCTGGAACATGCCCAGCGTGCGGGTGCTGCGGATCAGCTCGAAGGTCGTCGGGTCGTCGCGCGGGACGGCGTCGATGTCGAGGGTCTCGCCGTCGACCCGTTGCACCTCGTCGAGGGCGTGCGCGATCGCCGACTGCATCCGGATGCCGAGCAGGTCGAGCTTGAGCAGCCCGAGCTCCTCGACGTCGTCCTTGTCGAACTGGCTCATCGGATAGCCGAGGTAGCTGCTCTCGACGGGGGTGCGGTCGAGCAGGGTGGCGTCGGAGAGCAGCACACCGCACGGGTGCAGCGCGATGTGCCGGGGCAGCCCGTCGAGCCGGGCCACCAGGTCGAACAGCAGGTCCAGATCGCCGGAGCCACCGGCGCGCTTGGACCCGTACCGGCTGGCCCGCAGCTCGGGCAGGTCGCGGAGCGCGGCGTGCACCTGGTTGGCGCGGATGTGCGGGAAGGCCTTGGCGACGGCGTCGATCTCGGCCTGCGGCAGGCTGAGCGCGGCGCCCACGTCGCGGATCGCGTGCCGCACCCGGTAGGTGTCCATCATCGAGATGCAGCTGACCCGGTCGGCGCCGAAGCGGTCGAGGACGGCGTCGTAGACCTCCATCCGCCGGGCGGACTCCACGTCGATGTCGATGTCGGGCAGCTGGTGGCGCAGCGGCGAGAGGAACCGCTCCATCAGCAGGCCGTAGCGGATCGGGTCGACGTCGGAGATGCCGAGCAGGTAGGTGACCAGGCTGCCGGCGCCCGAGCCACGCGCCGCCGCCCGAACCCTCAAGCTCTTGATGAGGTCGACCACGTCGGCGACGGTGAGGAAGTAGGAGGGGTAGCCGAGCTGGTCGATCACCGCCAGCTCCTCGTCGAGGCGGGCGCGCACCCGCTCCGACGACGGCATCCCGCGCCGGCCCATGCCCGCCTCGCAGCGCGCCCGCAGCACCTCCGACGAGGTCAGACCCCGCTCGGTGGGCGTGGTGACGACGTCGAGCTCGGGATAGCGGACGCTGCCGATGCCGAGGTCGTCCCGGGGATCGACGGCGCACTGCTCGGCCAGCCGTGCGGTGCGCTCGAGCAGCCGCAGGGCGGCGTCCCGGTCGGGGCCGACGAGATCCTCGGCGACCTGCTCCATCTCCTTGCCCGACTTCAGGTAGCCCTCGGCGGTGCGCCGGTCGACGTGCCGCAGGTCCAGCGGCACCAGCCGGCGCGCGGCGTCGAGCACGTCGGCGGTCGGCGCGTCCAGGGCGTCGACGTACCGGACGGCGTTGCTGAGCACGGCCGGCACGCCCTGCTCGGCGGCGAACCGGAGCATCGCCTGCGCCCGCTGCCGGTCCCCCCGGCCGCGGTGGTGCACGACCTCGAGGACCACGTTCGAGCCGAAGACCGACCGCCAGGTGTCCAGCAGTGCTGCGGCGTGGTCGGCACGGCCGGCGACCAGCGCCCGGCCGACCCCGGAGTCGGGACCGAGCAGCGCGGTCAGCCCGGTGGCGTGCTCGGCGGCCATGGCCAGCGAGCTGACCGGCTCGCCGCGGGTGCCGCGCAGGTGGGTGCTGCTGGTGAGCCGGCACAGCGACGCCCAGCCGGCGCCGTCCCGGGCGAGGAAGGTGGTGCGCGGCAGCCGGGCGTCGACGGCCGCGCCACCGCGGGCCGGCGCCCGGCGGGTGCCCGCCGGGGCACCGGGGTGCAGCCGGGGCGGCCGGGCACCGGACGCCGCGCCGCCGAGAGCTCGGGCGAGCGCCGGTGGCGCGGTGGTGTCCAGCGCCGGTGCGACGGCGAGGTCGACCCCGAAGATCGGCCGGATCCCCGCCGAGCGGCAGGCCAGGGCGAACTTGACCGCCCCGTAGAGCCCGTCGCGATCGGTGAGGGCCAGGGCGCCCATCCCGTGCTCGGCGGCACGGGACACCAGGTCGGTGGGGTGGTTGGCCCCGAACCGCATGGAGTAGCCCGACGCGACGTGCAGGTGGACGAAGGGGTCACTCACCTCGGCGACTCGGACGAGGTGCCACCGACGACCCGCGGCCGCGGGTAGGCGGGCCGGGCGCTGACACCCAGGCAGTTCTCCACGACCGCGAGGAAGGTGCCGACGTCCCGGACCAGGTCGTCGGCCTCCCGGTCGGTGACCGCGGAGGAGAGACCGGCCTCGGCGGCGGCCCGCTTGGCCGCGCCGGCGGCGAAGAAGGTGGCCCACTCCCCCAGCTCGGGGGCGACCTGCTCGAGCAGCACCCAGGCGCTGCGCGGCCGGCGCCGCCCGGACTCGGGGCGGGTGCGGGCAGCCAGCACGGCGGCCGCGGCCCGCAGCGCGCCGAGGTGCGCGGTGGCGTAGCGCTGCCGGACATCACTGCTCGCGGCGGCCTCGACCAGGCCGCGGCGCGCCTGGTCCAGCAGCGTGACGGCGGCGGCGGGCAGCGCCGGGGGCAGGGGCAGCTGGTCGGCCATCAGCGGTCGGGCGCCCATCAGTCGTGCACCCGGACGAGCCACCAGCGGTTCGCGGCGGCGTCCCAGGACAGGTCGAAGACGCCGGCGAAGTCGGTCCGCGAGCGCCCGGCCCGCACCGCCTCCACCCGCCACACCTCGCGCGCGGAGACCAGGTCGGCCGACGCTCCCCCGACCCCGGCATCGCGCTGCCACCAGGGGGAGGTCTCCAGCCACGAGTCGAGCAGCTCCCCCACGAGGTAGCGGGACTGCCCGCGCCAGAACTGCACCGGCCCGAGGGCACCTCGCTCCACCTGCACCTCTTCGCCGACCCGTTCGACGGCCTCACCGAGCACCCGGCTCATCGACCGACCTCCCCACGTCTCCGGCACCCCGCCGTCCGCACCACCCCGTGGGGAAGGCCGGGGACGGGTGCGGGTGGCGACTGGAACTGTTCGTTCGAACGTCTGTTCGAACGCTGTCCAGTAGACCGGAGCGGGGGTGCGTCGTCAAGACGACGCGCGCCCCTCACATCTGCAGCACCGACGGTCCTGGAACTGCTCCGTCCCGCATACCTGCACGGTAGGTCCCGGATACGACGGTTCCCGCTGGTCGACCGGCCACCGGGACCGCCGCGACGGACGTGCCGCGCGCACCGGGACGACGGGGCACGCACGCCTCCGGGACCGGTGGCAGGATCAGGCCCATGTCCTCGCCCGCGCACCCCCGGGTCGCGGCGGTCAGCCGCCTGCTCCAGGAGGCGGGCGCGGCCGGCGAGGTGCGGGTGCTCCCGGCCGAGGTCCGCACCGCCGCCGCGGCCGCCGCCGAGCTGGGCGTTCCGGTGGGCGCGATCGCCAACAGCCTCGTGTTCGTCGCCGCCGGTGAACCACTGCTCGTCCTCACCAGCGGCGCGCACCGGGTCGACGAGGCCAAGGTTGCCGGCCTGCTCGGCGTCCCCTCCGTCTCCCGCGCACCGGCCGAGCTGGTCCGCCGGGTGACCGGCCAGCCGATCGGTGGCGTCGCCCCGGTCGGCCACCCCGAGCCCCTCGGCACCCTCGTCGACGTCGAGCTCGCCCGTCACGACCGGGTCTGGGCGGCCGCCGGCCATCCGGCGACGGTCTTCCCCACCACCTACGACGAGCTGCTCCGGCTCACCGACGGCACCCCCGCCGAGGTCGGCCAGGACACTCCCGCCGAGGTCGGCAACGACCCGGCCGACGCCTCGTCCACCGGTCCCGCCCACCGCCCGTACGACGTCGAGGAGGCGGTCGGCACGTGACCGACACCAGGCCGGACACCCGGATCATCGAGCTGCCGATCCCGTGGCTGCGCGACCACATGCACGAGGCGCTGGCGATCTACGGCCTCGCGATGGGCTACGACTCCGCGGTCGTCGCGGGGCGGTACGGCTACGCCATCCAGCACACCGACCGTCCCGGCTTCCGCGCCGTCGGCGCCTTCGCCGCCACGCAGGAGGGCGAGCAGCTGGTCGGCTTCGGCTACGGCTACGAGATCGCACCGGGGCAGTGGTGGCACGACCAGGTGCGGGCGGCGCTGGACCGCCGGACGGCGAAGAGGTGGCTACCCGGCGCCTTCGAGGTCTGCGAGCTGCACGTCCATCCGGACGCGCAGAGCCGCGGCCTGGGCCGGGAGCTGCTGCACGCCCTGGTCGCCGACCTGCCGCACCCGGTCGCCCTGCTCTCCACCCCGGACGCCGACACGAAGGCCTTCCGGCTGTACCACGCCGACGGCTTCGTCGACCTCGCCCGCGGCTACCACTTCCCGGGCGACCCGCGGCCGTTCGCCATCCTCGGCGCGGAGCTCCCGCTGCATCCGCGCGCGCCGCAGCCGGCGAACAGCTGAGGTGAACCCAGCTCCGGACACCGCCGTCGACGTCGTCGTGATCGGCTCGGGCCACAACGGCCTGGTCGCGGCCTGCTACCTGGCACGGGCGGGGCTGTCGGTCGAGGTCGTCGAGTCCGACGACGTGCTCGGGGGCGCGGTGTCGACCGTCGAGCGCTGGCCCGGGGTCCGCGTGGACCGCGGCTCGAGCGCGCACGTGATCATCCGGCACAGCGGGATCGTCGAGGAGCTCGACCTCGCCGCCTCCGGCCTGCGCTACATCGACTGCGACCCCTGGGGCTTCGCCCCCGCACCCGCGCCCGGCGACGACGGCCCGGACGGCCGGCCGCTCGTGTTCTCCGTCGACCTGGACGCGACCTGCGCCTCGATCACGGCCGCATGCGGGGAGGACGACGCCGCCGCCTACCGCGAGTTCGTCGCCGTGTGGGGCCCGCGCAGCCGCGCCGTCGTCGCCTCGTTCGGCCGGCGACCGAGCGCCGGCGGGCTGGTCCGCTCCTTCTGGCCGCTCGGCGCGCCCGGCGAGGGCCGCGCCCGCACGCCCGGGGGCGACCTCGCCGTCGACTTCCTGGGCTCCGGCGACGCCCTGCTGGACCGCTGGTTCCGCAGCGAACGGCTCAAGGCGGCGCTGGCCTGGTTCGGCGCCCAGTCCGGCCCCCCGATGTCCGAGCCCGGCACCGCCGCGATGGTCGGCTGGGTCGCGCTGCTGCACGACGTCCCGCCCGGCCACCCGGTCGGCGGCTCCGGCGGGCTCACCGAGGCGCTGCGCCGCCGGCTCGAGGCCGACGGCGGCCGGGTCGTGCTCGGGGACGGCGCCGCCCGCCTGCTCGTGGACGACGACGGCGCCGGTCCGCGCGTGACCGGCGTGGAGACGGGGTCGGGACGGCGGATCCACGCGGGCGCCGTCGTCGCCGCCTGCCACATCGGCGTGACCCGCCGGCTCGCCGGCGCGGACGCTCCCCCGGCCCTGGCCGACGCCGATCCGCCGCTGGGCAACGGGTTCGGTCTCGTCGTGCGGGCCCTCACGACCGCGCCGCCGAGCTACCCCGGCGCCACGCGCGAAGAGTCGTTACAGGGACTGCAACTGCTCTGCACCGACCGGGGCCAGCTCGCTGCCGCCCACGGCGACTGGGGCGCCGGACGGGTGCCGCGCGAGCCGGTGCCGCTGGCCATGTCCTTCTCCGCCAGCGACGACACGCTCGCCCCACCCGGGCAGCACGTCGTCACGCTCTGGGGGCAGTGGTACCCCTACGCCCTCGCCGACGGCGGCGACTGGGACGCCCTGGCCGATGCCGAGGCGCAGCGCCTGGTGGACGCGGTCGACCGGTTCGCGCCCGGCTTCGCCGACTCGGTACAGCGGCTGTACGTCCAGACGCCCCTGGCGCTCGAGCGGGAGCTGTCCCTGCCCCGTGGCAACGTCATGCACGTGGAGATGGGCCTGGCCAGCATGTTCGGGTTCCGGCCCACCCCGGCGCTGTCCGGCTACCGGGTCCCCGGCCTGCCCGGGCTCTACCTGGCCGGCGCCTCCACCCACCCCGGGGGCGGTGTGTCCGGCAACTCCGGCCGCAGCGCCGCCCGCGTGGTGCTCGGCGACAGGTCCCGCCGGGCGCGGGCCCGCACCGCTGCCGGCCGGGCCGTGCACCGCGTGGCCGGGCGGCTGGCGCGGAGACGCCCGTGATCCCGTCGATCGCCGCACTCCCGCTCCCCCGCACCTGGTCCGCGCGACAGGTCGCACCCCTGGTCCTCGCGCTCGCCCTCGTGGGCACCGCGATCGCCTATCCGCTCACCGACGACGGCACCCGCGACGCGGTCAGCTGGGCCATCGTCCTGCTGGGCGCGACGCTGTCGGTGGTGCACGCCTCGCTCAGCCGCGGAGTGCGCACCGGCCTCGGCGTGCTCGTGCTCGTCGGCGTGGTCGCGGTGGTCTTCGAGAGCGTCGGCCTGGCCACCGGCGTCCCCTACGGCAGCTACTCCTACAGCGACACCCTGGGCCCGACGTTGCTCGGCGTCCCGTTCCTGGTGCCCCTCGCCTGGCTGATGATGGCCTGGCCCAGCTGGTTGCTGGCCGGGCACCTGGCCCGTCCGGTCCGCCCCGAGCGCCGCCGCGCAGCGCGCGTCGCCTGGGCCGCCGCGCTCTTCGCCGCCTGGGACGTCGTGCTCGACCCGCAGATGGTCGACGCCGGCTACTGGACCTGGGAGCACCCCGACCCGGGGCTGCCCGGCATCGACACCGTGCCGTTGACCAACCTGGCCGGCTGGCTGCTGGCCGGGCTGGTGCTCATGGCGCTGCTCGACCTGCTCGTGGTGCGGACCGCCACCCACCCGGCGATCGGCGACACCGCCCCGCTGCTCGCCATGGCCTGGATGACCCTCGGCGGAGCGCTCGCGCACGCCGGCTGGCTCGGGCTGCCGGGCTCGGCTGCCTGGGGTGCCGCGCTGGGCGCCGCGGTGCTCGTCGTCCTCGCGGTGCAGCGGTCCCGGTGAGCGGTCGGCTGGTGCGCGCGCTGGCCGGGCTGTCCCTCGTCGGCGCGGCGCACGCCGCGCTGAACGCCGCCCTGCTGCGCCGCCCCCCGGCCGCCGCGCCGCCGGTGCGGCGCGCGGTCACCGTCGTCCTCCCGGTGCGCGACGAGGCCGCGAACGTCGTCGACTGCCTGGCCGCGGTCCTCGACCAGCGCGGCGTCCCGGACCTGCGGGTGGTCGTGGTCGACGACGGATCGACCGACGGCACCCCCGAGCTCGTCGCCGCCTCCCCCGACCCGCGCGTGCGGCTGGTCCCCGCCCGCGCGCCGGAGCCCGGCTGGCTCGGCAAGCCGAACGCCTGCGCGCAGGGCGCGGCCGCCGCGGGCGACACCGACGTCCTGGTCTTCCTCGACGCCGACGTGCGACTGATGCCCGACGCCGTCGCCGCGGCGGTCGCCGTCCTCGACGACACCGGGCTGGACCTGGTCTCCCCGTGGCCGCGGCAGCTCACGGTCAGCGCTGCCGAACGGCTGGTCCAGCCCCTGCAGCAGTGGCTCTGGACGACGCTGCTGCCGCTGCGGCTGGCCGAGCGGTCGGCCCGGCCCTCGCTGGCCGCCGCGAACGGGCAGTTCCTGGTGGTGCGGCGCGCCGCCTACGACCGGGCCGGCGGGCACGGTGCGGTGCGCGGCGAGGTCATCGAGGACGTCGCGCTGCTCCGCGCGGTCAAGGCCGCCGGCGGACGCGGCGCCGTCGTCGACGGCTCGACCCTCGCCGTGTGCCGGATGTACGACGGCTGGGCCGGCGTACGGGAGGGCTACGGCAAGTCCCTGTGGGCCGCGGTGGGAGGCTCGCCGACCGCCGGCCTGGTCGCCGCCGGCACCCTCACCGCGATCTGGGTCCTGCCGGCAGCCGCAGCGCTGCGCGGCTCACGGGCGGGGCTCGTCGGGTACGCGGCCGGGGTGGCCGGGCGGGCGATCAGCGCCGCCGCGACCGGCGGCCGGGTGTGGCCCGATGCGCTGGCCCATCCCGTCTCCGTCCTGGCCCTCGACGTCCTCATGCTGCGCTCGGTCCTCGGGCACCGCCGCGGCACGCTGCGCTGGCGGGGGCGCGCCGTCGACACCGCACCGCCCGCGCCGGGCCGGGCCGCTGCGACGAGGATGGGCCGGTGACCCAGCCGGCAGCGCGCGACCGCGTCCACTTCGACCCCGACGCCATGGAGACCGGCGCCTTCTACCGGGTGCTCAACTCCGTCGTCGTCCCCCGGCCGATCGCCTGGGTCTGCACCCGGTCGGCCGCCGGCGTGCACAACCTGGCGCCGCACTCCTTCTACACCGTGGCCTGCGTCGATCCGCCGGTCGTCCAGTTCACCTCGGTGGGCCGCAAGGACTCGCTGCGCAACGCGGAGGCGACCGGCGAGTTCACCGTGAACCTGACCCCCGAGGCACTGTTCGAGCAGGTCAACGCCACCGGCACCGACTTCCCGCCGGACCACAGCGAGGCCGAGCACACCGGTGTGCGGCTGGAGCCGGCCGAGACCGTGGACGCCCTGCGGGTCGCCGACTCCCCCGTCTCCATCGAGTGCGTGCTGCACGGCACCCTCCGCCTCGGCGACAGCACGGTCGTCTTCGGCCGGGTGCGGCGCATCAGCGTCTGGGCCGAGGCCGTGCGCGACGGACGCCCCCGCATCGAGCACCTGCGCCCGCTGGCCCGGCTCGGCGGCAACGAGTGGTCGACCCTCGGCGAGGTGCGGGAGATCCCGCGCATCCCCTACCGCACGTGGGCCGCCGACCCGAGCATCGGCGAGCGGCTGCGCGGCGAGTAGACCGCTCCGACTAGGCCGGCAGGTGCGCGGCGACCTCGGCGGCGGCGTCGCCGCCGAAGGCCTCGGCGAAGCGGCTCAGGAAGCTCTCCCGCGGCAGGTCGTACTCCTGCGTGCCGATGACCTCGACCGCGGCGGTGGCGACGGCGGAACCCAGCTGGGTGGCCCGCTCGAGGCTCAGCCCCCACATGCGGCCGGCGATGAACCCGGCGCGCAGGGCGTCGCCGCCCCCGGTCGGCTCGACCGGCTTGGTCTCGGGGACGGCGATGACCTCGATCGGCTCGGCGTCGGACTGGCGCACCAGCACGCCGTCCTTGGCCCGCGTCGTGATCCAGGTGCCCACCCGGGCCAGGACCTCGTCGGCGTTCCACCCGGTCTTCTGCTGGAGCAGGTGGGACTCGTACTCGTTGGTGAACAGCAGGTCCGCGCCGTCGACCAGCTCGCGGATCATCGCGCCGTCGGCCCAGGCCAGCTGCTGGCTGGGGTCGGCGGCGAAGGCGTAGCCGCGGGTCCGGCACTCCTCGGTGTGCCGGACCATCGCGGTCGGGTCGTTCGGCCCGACGACGACGAGGTCCGGGGCCCCGACGCGGCCGGCGACCGGCGCCAGCTCGATCTGCGAGGCCTCGCTCATCGCGCCCGAGTAGAAGGAGGCGATCTGGTTGTTCGCGGCGTCGGTCGTGCAGACGAAGCGCGCGGTGTGCTTCAGCTCCGACCAGTGAACGCTGGCAGTGTCGACGCCGTGCCGGCTGAGCCAGGCCTCGTAGTCGGCGAAGTCGCTGCCCACGGCGCCCACGAGCACCGGCGACAGGCCGAGGAGGCCCAGGCCGTAGGCCATGTTCGCGCCGGCGCCGCCGCGGTGCTGCACGAGGTCGTCGACCAGGAAGGAGAGCGAGACGTTCTCCATCTGGCCCTCGACGAACTGCTCCGTGAACTTCCCGGGGAAGGTCATGAGGTGATCGGTGGCGATCGAGCCGGTGACGACGACGGGCACGTGCTGCTCCTGGGGGTGTGGCTCCGGAGGGGCGCGGGCGCCCGGCTCGCGAGCGGGCCTGGGTGACGGAGGGTGAACGGGAGGGGGTCGAGCACGCACACAGTAGGCGTCGCAACGACGACCGGGCGCCACGAGGTGCCCTCCTGCACCCGGTTGGGGGGGCGCTCAGCCGGGGACGTCGGCGCCCGGTCCGGCCAGTTCCGAGCGCAGCCACCAGCCCAGTTGCACCGTCGCCACCGCGCCGAGCAGCGCGCCCACCGCGGCTCCGGTGGTCACCGTCAGGACGTCGCCGTCGACGCCCCGCACCTCGAGGCCGGAGACCACCCCGGCCCCGCCGAGGGTGAAGCCGGCCATGAGGACGCGGGCGGGCCGTTCCCACAGCGAGATGGGCCCGGTCCGGTGCACCCCCGCCTGACCGGCGCGGGCCCGCACGTAGTCCGGCAGCCAGCACAGCGCACCGAAGAGCACGGCCAGCCAGCCGGGGGCACCGGCCACCCAGAGCGCGGCCGCATACGCCACCTCGGTCAGCCGGTCGACGACGGAGTCGAGCACGTAGCCCCGCTGCGAGGCGCGACCGGCGCCGATGGCGAGCGCGCCGTCGAGGCTGTCGAGCAGGCCCGAGAGCCCGACCAGCAGCCCGGCGGCGATCAGCCAGCCGCCCCCGGCCGCGGCAGGCGCGACGGCGGCCGCGGCGACGACGAGCCCCGCGGCCGTGGCCACCGCGGGATGCATCCCCGCCAGCGGGCGGGCGAGGGTGTGCGCCAGGGTCAGCCAGCCGCGCACCAGCGGCGTCGACGTGTCGGCGTCGCCGTGCCAGCGCGACCAGGCGGCCAGGTACTCGTCCCGGCTGAGCATCCCGCACCTCCCCCGTGCACCGCTCTCCTCCCGGAACAGTAGGGCGAAGCGGCGCAGCTCACGCGTGCGCCGGGCACGTTCTGGGCAGGTCACCGCCATGGCTGCCCCGATCAGTGACGCCGTCGTCGTCGACGTCCTCCGCCGGGTGGACCGCCTGGCCTCCCCCGTGGCCGCCCGGCTGGGCCGTCCACCGGAGCTGCCGCAGGCGCAGCGCGACCAGTGGTGGGCCGACCGCGTCTCGCGGATCGCGGCCGTCGTCTCGGCGGCGCCGCGCTTCGCCGGCAAGCTCGCCGACCTGCTCCCCCTGCAGAACACCGTCGGGACGGCGGTGCAGTCGGTCCTCGTGCTCGGCGTCGCCGGGGAGCACGGCGTGACGGGGTCCGCCGAGCGGGTGTCCCTGCTCGCCCGCGTCCTGCTCGACCGCGACCTGCTGCCCTCCGCCGTCGAGCCGCTGCTCGTGAAGAGCCGGGGCGCCTACCGCGAGGAGGCGTTCGGCGCCGCCGAGGAGCGGTCGGGCGCGCGCGGCGCCGTCCGCACGGTGTGGCGCGTCGCCCGCCTGCTGAGCCGCATCGACGAGGCGCTCGACGCCCGCCCGAAGGGCAAGCTCCGCCACCGGGCGCTGTCCAACATCCCCGTCGTCGGCGTGGTCGGCGGCTACGCCGCGGAGCGGGAGGGCCTGCGCCGCGCCGCCGCGAAGGCGGCCGCGGCGCTCGACGGGGTCAGCCCGCCGTCGTGACCGACGGGGTGCCCACCAGGTTCGTGTAGACGTCCCGCGTCGCCGTCGACCGGTTCATGGTGATGAAGTGGATGCCGGGCACGCCCTCGTCCAGCAGCGTGCGGCACAGCTCGGTGGCCACCTCGACCCCGAAGGCCCGCACCGCCGCCTTGTCCTCCGGCCGGTCGCCGTCCAGCGCCTCGAACCGCTCGGCGAGATCGGCCGGGAACGCCTGCCCGGACAGCTGCACGATGCGCTTGATCTGCCGGGCGTTGGTCACCGGCATGACGCCGGCGATGATCGGCACGTCGCAGCCCCGGTCGGTCACGCGGTCGCGCATCCGGAGGTAGTCCTCGGCGCGGAAGAACATCTGGGTGATCGCGAAGTCCGCGCCGGCGCGGCACTTGGCCACGAACATGTCGACGTCGGTGTCGAAGTCCGGGGAGCGCGGGTGCCGCTCCGGGAAGGCGGCGACGCCGACGGAGAAGTCGCCCATGGACTTGATCAGCTCGACCAGCTCGGCGGCGTAGGACAGCCCCTCGGGGTGGGCCACCCACTCGGCCTGCGGGTCCGAGCCGGGCGGGTCGCCGCGCAGCGCGATGATGTTGCGGACCCCGGCGGCCGCCAGCCGGCTGACCACGTGCCGCAGCTCGGCGATGCTGTGGTCGACGGCGGTCAGGTGCGCCATCGGCGTCATCGTGGTCTCGGTGGCGATCCGCTCGGTCACCGACACCGTGCCCTCGCGGGTGGAGCCCCCGGCGCCGTAGGTCACCGACACGAACGAGGGCCGCAGCCGCTCCAGCTCGCGCAGCGCCGTCCACAGCTGCGGCTCGGCCTCCGGCGTCTTCGGCGGGAAGAACTCGAAGGACCAGGTCGGCCGCTCCGAGGTCAGCAGCTCACGCACGGTCTGGGTCACGGGCAACGAGGGTACGGAGCCTGCGGGGAAATCTCCCGACCGACCGCATCCGGATCCACCCGTGGCGGTGAAGAAGGAACCAGCGGACGACCCGGGAAGGCGGACCCCCGTGAACAGCAGCATCCTCGGCACCCTCGCTGGACCGGCCCGTACAGCGGTCTGGGGCGATACTGACCCGGTGACCCTCGGGACCCCGCACGGGACGGCCATCGCTCATCGGGCGCCGTCACCTGCCGCCGCCGATCTCGACCGGCTGAACGCCGCGGTCACCGCCTCCCTCACCGAGTTCCTCGAGTGCCAGCGCACCACCCTGTCCGGCATGGACGGGAGCCTGATCCCGCTCGTCGACGAGGTCGCCGCCCTCGCCGCCGGCGGCAAGCGGCTGCGGCCGTCCTTCGCCTACTGGGGCTGGCGCGGTGCCCGCGACACCGACCCCGGCTCGGGCGAGCACGAGGACGCCGTGCTGCGCGCCGTCTCCGCGCTCGAGTTCGTGCACGCCAGCGCACTGGTCCACGACGACGTCATGGACGGCGCCACCACCCGCCGCGGCCGGCCGGCCACCCACATCGGGTTCGCCACCCGGCACGGGGCCCACGCGCTCACCGGTGACGGGGAGCTGTTCGGCACCGGCGCGGCGATCCTGGTCGGCGACCTCGCGCTGGTGTGGTCCGACGAGATGCTGCGCCGCTCGGGGATCTCCGAGGGCGCCCTCAGCCGGGCCCGCGTCGTCTGGGACACCATGCGCACCGAGGTCACCGCCGGCCAGTACCTCGACCTGCTCCGCGCCGCCGGCGGCCTGCCCGGCCCCGAGGGCGCGCTCACGGTGGCCCGTTACAAGAGCGCCGGCTACACCGTCCAGCGCCCGCTGCAGCTCGGCGTCGCCATCGCCGGCGCCGGCCCCGACGTTGTCGAGGCGACCACCGCCATCGGCCTGCCCCTGGGCGAGGCCTTCCAGCTGCGGGACGACGTCCTGGGCGTCTTCGGCGACCCGGCCGTCACCGGCAAGTCCGCCGACGACGACCTGCGCGAGGGCAAGCAGACCCTGCTCATCGCCCTGGCCGAGGAGGCCGCCGACTCCGCCGGCCGCCGGCTGCTCGCCGACCTGCTCGGCAACACCGCGGCCCGCGAGGAGGACTTCGAGGCCCTGCGCGGACTGATCGAGAGCACCGGCGCCCGGGACCGCGTCGAGGAGCGCATCGCCGACGGCACCGCCCGCGCCCGCAGCGCCATCGCCGACGCCCCGCTGGCCGACGACGCCAAGGCGGCCCTCGACGCGCTCGCCGTCGCGGCCACCACCCGCACCTCCTGACGTGCGGACCGTTCCTGGGCCCACGGACCGCGTCGTCGTCATCGGCGCCGGGCTGGCCGGCCTGGCGACGGCGCTGCGCCTGCGCGGCGCCGGCCGCGAGGTCACCGTCGTCGAGCGCGGGGACGGCCCCGGCGGCCGCGCCGGGCGGATCGAGTCGGGCGGCTACGCGCTGGACACCGGCCCGTCGGTCTTCACCGCGCCCGAGGTCCTCGCCGACACCCTCGCCGCCGTCGGCGAGGGGCTGACCGACCGGCTGACCCTCACCCCGTTGGAGACCAGCTACCGCGCGCAGTTCGCCGACGGCAGCTCCCTCGACGTGCACGCCGCCCCGGACGCGTTCGCCGCCGAGGTCGCCCGCATCTGCGGGCCGGCCGAGGCCGATGCCCTGCGCCGCTACCTCGCCGACCTGGCCGAGCTCTACCGGCTGCAGCTGGCGACGTTCATCGACCGCAACCTCGACTCCCCGCTCGACCTGCTCGGCCCCGAGCTGGTGCAGCTAGCCCGCCGTGGCGGCTTCGGCCGGCTGTCCACGCACGTCGGGAAGTACTTCGCCGACGACCGGCTGCGCCGGTTGTTCAGCTTCCAGGCGCTCTACGCGGGGGTCTCCCCGTTCAGGGCCATCGCCGCCTACGCGGTCATCGCCCAGCTCGACATCGGTGCCGGGGTCTGGCACCCCGAGGGCGGCATCGGCGCGGTGCCCCGCGCCCTGGCCGGTGCGGCCGCCGACGCCGGGGTGACGTTCCGCTACGGCGCCACCGTCACGGAGCTGCCCACGTCGGGACGGCGGGTCGGGAGCGTCCGGCTGGCCGACGGCGAACTGCTGCCCGCCGACGCCGTCGTCGTCACCACCGACGCGCCGTGGCGGCTGGTGCCCGGGGTGCCCGGCCCGCGCCGGCCGGTGTACTCGCCGTCCTGCGTGGCCCTGCACGTCGGCGTGAAGGCCGAGCTGCCCGGGCAGGCGCACCACACGATCAGCTTCGGGGAGTCGTGGCGCGGGGTGTTCGACGAGCTCACCCGCGACGGCCGGCCCATGACCGATCCCAGCCTCCTGATCAGCATGCCGTCGGTGACCGACCGGACGCTGGCCCCCGAGGGCGGGCACGTGGTGAGCGTCGTGGCGCCGACGCCGAACCTGGACCCGCGCAGCGGGGGGAACGCGAAGCTGGACTGGGCGACCCTGGGACCGCGCTACCGCGAGGAGCTGCTGGTCACGCTGGACGCCCGCGGGTGGACCGGCATCGCCGACGCGATCGAGGTGGAGCACATGGACACGCCTGCGACCTGGGCCGAGCAGGGCATGGCCGCCGGCACCCCGTTCGCCCTCGCCCACACCTTCGGGCAGACCGGCCCGTTCCGGCCCTCCACGCTCCCCCGCCGCGGGCCGGAGAACGTGGTGCTGGCCGGCTCCTCGGTGCAGCCCGGGGTCGGCGTGCCCATGGTGCTGATCAGCGGCCGGCTCGCTGCCGAGCGGATCACCGGGCCGGTGGCCCGATGACGCTCGTGCACCCGCCGGGCACGCAGGGCGCGCGGCAGCAGCAGCTCGCCGCGGCCTACGCGCACTGCGCCGCGATCGCCGCACGGCACGGCAAGAGCTACTTCCTGGCCACCCGGCTGCTGACCCCCGACCGGCGGCCGGCCGTCCACGCGCTCTACGCCGCCGCCCGCACCGCCGACGACCTGGTCGACCTGCCCGGCGCCGACCCCCAGGGCGACCTCGCCGAGTGGTCGCGGGCAATGCTCGCCGAGCTCGAGGCCGGCTGGTCGGAGGATCCCGTCCGGCTGGCCATGGTGCACACCTACCGCCGCTACGCCATCCCGGTCGAGCACCTCGTCGACTTCCTCGCCGCCATGACCAGCGACCTCGACGTCGACTCCTACGCCGACCTCGCCGCGCTCGACCGGTACATGTGGGGCTCGGCGTCGGTCATCGGCCTGCAGGTGCTGCCGGTGCTGGGCACCGCGGCCGGCGTCGCCCGGGAGGAGGCCGCCCCGCACGCGATCGCCCTGGGCGAGGCCTTCCAGCTCACCAACTTCCTCCGCGACGTCGCCGAGGACATCGACCGCGGCCGCGTCTACCTGCCCGCCGACCTGATGGCCGCGCACGGGGTGACCCGCGAGCAGCTCGCCGAGAAGCGGCACTCCCCCGGGTTCGGGGCGCTGATGCGCGAGATGGTCGAGGTCACCCGCCGCCGCTACGACGACGCCGCCCTCGGCACGCCGATGCTGGCGCCGGAGTCCCGTGACTGCGTGCGCGCGGCCACCGACCTGTACGGCGGCATCCTCCGCGAGATCGAGCGCGCGGACTACCGCGTGCTCGACGGTCGCGTGTCGGTCTCCGAGCCGCGCCGCCTGGCGGTGTTCGCCCGCCGGTTGACCGCCGCCCAGCTGGCCAGGGTCAGGGTCACCATCGCGAAGCCGAACAGCAGGTCCTCGACCGGCGCATAGGCGATCCGCGGGCCCCAGATGGCCCGCTCGTCGTAGACCACGACGTCCAGACCGGTGAGCACGCCGTTCATCAGCAGCTGGAAGAACACGATGATCGCGTAGGCGGTCCAGAAGACCTTCCGGGTCACCATCCGGGTGCGGTAGACCGCCAGGTCCAGCACGAGGACGGCGACGACGGCGACGACCGCCAGCACGCTGTAGCTCACCGCCCGGCCTCCGCTTCCTCGCTCGGATAGCCGGCGTCCCAGCCGGTCACCCGGCGAACCGCCTCCAGGGCCAGCACCGAGCACAGCGGGACGACGAGGAAGAACAACGCCTCCTCGACCGGGATCCCCCCGGGCAGCCGGACGTCGAGGGTGCGCACCGACGAGTAGTCCCAGTGCCCCTGGTCGATGGCGTACAGCACCCAGACGACGAAGACCGCGAACTCGGGCAGCACCGCCAGCAGGAACCGCCGCCAGCGGGCGTAGACCCGCACCCGGAGCACCAGCTCCAGGGGCGCGGTGACCACCAGGCAGCCGACGAGCAGCCCGAGGTAGGTCAGCTGCTCCACGGCAGGTCCTTCCCCGTTCGGACCGGGGCCGGATGCACTGTGCTCAGGGCGGCGAGGTCAGAACGCCAGGGCCTGCGCCCGGCGGGTGACCTCGGTGTGCCGGTCGTCGCGCAGCGCCTGGACCGGGGTGCCGGGCAGCGTGTCGTCCTCCCGGAACAGCCAGTCGAAGGCCTGCTCGTCGGTGAAGCCGCCGTCCTGGAGGACGGTGAGCAGCCCGGGCAGGTGCTTGAGGATGATGCCGTCCTGGACGAAAGCGGCCGGGATCTTGCCGTTGCCGCTGCCGGGAACGGCCATCAGCTTGCGGTCGCGCAGCAGCTGCCGGACCCGGTTCGGCGAGGTGCCCAGGAGCTGGGCGACCTCCGCGGGGGTGAACGTGTCCATAAGGTGCGAGCCTATGGCGCCTCCACGACCAGCCGACAGCCCGGTGCCGGGGCAGCGACGCCGCGCGGTCGGCGAGGAGACGCCCGAGGACGCCGAGGCCGAGCCGCCGTACCTCGACCTGGAGCGCCTGGAGGACACCGCCCGCGAGCTCCTGCCCGCCGACGTCTTCGACTACTACGCCGGCGGCGCGGAGTCCGAGACGACGCTGCGCGAGGCCCCGGGTTCCTGGCGCTCGTGGCGCCTGCGGCCGCGCGTGCTGCGCGGGATCACCTCCGTGCCGCTGGACACCGAGCTGCTCGGCAGTCCGGTCCGGTCCCCGATCGGCGTCGCGCCGTGGGCGTACCAGGGCATGGCGCACCCCGACGGCGAGCTGGCCACGGCCCGCGGTGCGGCGGCGGCCGGCTCGCTCATGACCGTCTCGACCAGCGCCACGCACACCCTGGAGGAGGTGGCGCAGGAGGTCCCGGACTCCGCACCGTGGTTCCAGCTCTACCGGCTGCACTCCGGCGCGCACACCGACGACCTCGCCCGCCGCGCCGGGGCCGCGGGCTACGCCGCCCTCGTGCTCACCGTCGACCTGCCGCTGCTCGGCCGCCGCCACCGGGACCTCCGGCACGACTTCGCCCTCCCGGCCGGCCTGCGGATGGCCAACCACCCCGCTGACGGCGACCGGCCCTCGCTGCAGGACCTGGCGACCGCCACCTGGACCTTCGACGACATCGCCCGCTTCGGCGACCTCTCCGGCCTACCGGTCGTGGTGAAGGGCGTGCTCCGCGGGGACGACGCCACGCGCTGCGTGCAGGCCGGCGCCGCCGCCGTCTGGGTCTCCACGCACGGCGGCCGCCAGGTCGACCCGGCCGTGGCCAGCGCGCACGCCCTGCCGGAGGTGGTCGACGCCGTCGGCGACGACGTCGAGGTCTACGCCGACGGCGGCATCCGGTCGGGCTCGGACGTGCTCACCGCCCTCGCCCTGGGCGCGCGGGCGGTCTTCGTCGGCCGGCCCACCATCTGGGGGCTGGCCACCGGCGGGGCCGACGGCGTGGCCGGCGTCCTGACCCGGCTCGGCGAGGAGCTCGCGCACACGATGGCGCTCTGCGGCGTGACCGACGTCCGGTCGGTGCCCCGCGACACCGTCGTCGCAGCGCGATAACCTGACCCCTGGGCCGTGACTGGCGCACAGAGGTGGGCACCCACCGGGGAGCGGCCCTGTTCCTCCCCTGCCGCGCGCCTGGGCGCCCCCTGTTGACCGTCGGCCAGGAGACCCCCATGACCACCGCGCCCTCCACGAACACCACGCCCTTCGATGCCGCGACGGCCTCGGACGCCTACCGCAGCGCCCTGTCCGTGATCGGTGCCGTCGAGCCCCGCGTGGCCGCCGCGATCAGCCAGGAGCTCACCGACCAGCGCGAGTCGCTCAAGCTGATCGCCAGCGAGAACTACGCCAGCCCCGCCGTGCTGCTCACCATGGGCAACTGGTTCAGCGACAAGTACGCCGAGGGCACCGTCGGGCACCGCTTCTACGCCGGCTGTCAGAACGTCGACACCGTCGAGGCGCTCGCCGCCGAGCACGCCCGCGAGCTGTTCGGCGCCCCCTACGCCTACGTCCAGCCGCACTCCGGCATCGACGCCAACCTGGTCGCCTTCTGGGCCGTGCTGGCCCAGCGGGTCGAGCTGCCGGCGCTGCAGCAGGCCGGCGCCAAGCACGTCAACGACCTCACCGACGCCGACTGGGCGACGCTGCGCCGGGCCCTGGGCGACCAGCGCATGCTCGGCATGTCCCTGGACGCCGGCGGCCACCTCACGCACGGCTTCCGCCCCAACATCAGCGGCAAGATGTTCGAGCAGTCCTCCTACGGCACCGACCCGTCGACCGAGCTGCTCGACTACGACGCCGTCCGGGCGCGGGCCCACGAGTTCAAGCCGCTGATCCTCATGGCCGGCTACTCCGCCTACCCGCGCCGGGTGAACTTCGCGACCATGCGGGAGATCGCCGACGAGGTGGGCGCCACGCTCGTCGTCGACATGGCGCACTTCGCGGGCCTGGTGGCCGGCAAGGTGCTCACCGGCGACTTCGACCCGGTGCCGCACGCCCACGTCGTCACCAGCACCAGCCACAAGTCGCTGCGCGGCCCGCGCGGCGGGTTCGTGCTGGCCCAGCCCGAGTTCGCCGACGCCGTCGACCGCGGCTGCCCGATGGTGCTCGGCGGCCCGCTGCCGCACGTGATGGCCGCCAAGGCCGTCGCGTTCGCCGAGGCCCGTCAGCCCGCCTTCGCCGGCTACGCCCAGGCCGTCGCCGACAACGCGCAGAGCCTCGCGGAGGGCCTGAGCAGCCGCGGCGCCCGGCTGGTCACCGGCGGCACCGACAACCACCTGGTGCTGCTCGACGTCACCGCCTTCGGCCTCACCGGGCGGCAGGCCGAGTCCGCGCTGCTCGACGCCGGCATCGTCACCAACCGCAACGCCATCCCGGCCGACCCGAACGGCGCCTGGTACACCTCCGGCGTCCGCCTGGGCACCCCGGCGCTGACCACCCGCGGGTTCGGTGCCGCCGAGTTCGACCGGACGGCGGAGCTCATCGTCGACGTCCTGACCGGCGCCACCCCGACCGCCACCCGCGACGGCGGCGTCTCCAAGGCGAAGTACGTGCTCACCGACGGGCTGGCCGACCGCACCCGTGCCGCCACCGCCGAGCTGCTCGCCGCGCACCCGCTCTACCCCGGTCTGGACCTGGGCTGAGCGGCCCGCTGTGACACGGGTCGGGTGACCATCCGCACCACGGGTCCCGGGCGTCCCCCGCACAGCGTGGGAGGACCCCCGGGCCCCGTGTCGCTCCTACACTCGGCCAGGTGGACACCGCCGTGACCGACCCCGTGGTCGGCCTCGTTCTGGAGGGGCGCTACCGCCTCGAGGAGCGGGTGGCCCGCGGCGGCATGTCGACCGTCTACTCGGCGACCGACCTCCGGCTGCACAAGACCGTCGCGGTCAAGGTCATGGCCGAGCACCTGGCGCACGACCCGACGTTCGTGGACCGGTTCACCCGCGAGGCGCGAGCCGCGGCGATGCTCAGCCACCCGAACGTCGTCGGCGTCAGCGACCAGGGCAGCGACCAGGGCCTGGTGTTCCTGGTCATGGAGCTGGTCCGCGGGCGGACGCTGCGCGACCTGCTCACCGCGCGCGGCCGGCTGACCGTCGCCGAGGCGTTCGCCGTCCTGGAGCCGGTGCTGTCCGGGCTGACGGCCGCCCACCGCGCCGGCATCGTGCACCGCGACATCAAGCCGGAGAACGTCCTCATCGGCATCGACGGCGTGGTCAAGGTGGCCGACTTCGGCCTGGCCCGCGCCGTCGTCGGCACCGGGCAGACCAGCCAGACCGGCGGCGTGCTCATCGGCACCGTCGCCTACCTCTCCCCCGAGCAGCTCGAGCGCGGCCGCGCCGACGCCCGCTCCGACATCTACGCCGCCGGCATCGTGCTCTACGAGATGCTCACCGGGCACCCGCCGTACGGCGGTGACACCCCGCTCGCCATCGCCTACCAGCACGTGCACCACGACGTCCCCGCGCCGTCGACCGAGGTGCCGGGCCTGCCGTGGGCCGTCGACGAGCTGGTCGCCCGCGGCACCCGCCGCGACCCGGCCGGCCGGCCGATCGACGCCGGCGCGTTCCTCGCCGAGCTGTCCGACGTCCGCAAGGACCTGGGCATCGAGCCGGTGCCGGTGCCCACCGGGCGCAGCACCGCCGGCCCGGGCACGCTCCGCCCGACCAACCGGCCCACCCGCCCGCGGCACCCCAGCGACCCGGGCACCGCCGTCCTCGGCGCGCAGCGCAGCGGGCGCACCAGCATGCTCCCGGCCATGGGCGCCGGCCCCACGACCGACGTCGGCGGCCGCCGGCCGGGGGTGGACCGTGCCCGCCCCGGCGTGCCGCAGCACATCCGCCGGCGCCGGGCCCGCTTCGCCGTCGCCCTGGTGCTGCTGCTCGCGATCACGATCGGGGCGATCGGCTGGTGGATGGGCAGCGGCCGGTGGACCGACGTCCCGACCCTGGTCGGCAAGTCGCGCGAGGCGGCCGTCGACATGCTGCAGGACGCCGGCCTGGACCCGAAGCCGGTCGTCGAGCAGTTCAGCGAGACCGTGCCCGCCGGCACGGTCATCGCCACCGACCCCGTCGCCGGTCGCGAGGCGATCCGCGGCACCGACGTGGAGGTCGTCGTCTCCAAGGGGCCGGAGCGCTACGTCGTCGCCGCCGAGTTCGTGGGGCGGCCGGCCGACGAGGTCGAGGCCGAGCTGCAGGAGACGGTTCCGGTGCAGGTCACCCGCAGCGACGTCTACGACGACGACGTGGCGCCCGGCCTGGTCACCGGTTTCGACCCCGCCCCCGGCACGCAGCTGACCCGCGACCAGGTGGTCACCATCCTGGTCAGCAAGGGGCACGCGCCGGTGGCCGTGCCCGACGTGACCGGGCAGACGCCGGAGCAGGCGACGGCCAACCTCGAGGCGCTGGGCTTCACGGTCGAGCGCGGCGAGGACGGCCGCAGCGCCGCCGTCGACAAGGGCGAGGTCATGGCGGTCGACCCCGCACCCGGCACCGAGGCGCCCTACCGCGGCACCGTGACGATCCAGGTCTCGGCCGGCGTGCCACTGGTCGAGGTGCCCGACGTGGTCGGGATGAGCGAGGCCGAGGCCACCGCCGCGCTCGCGGCGGTCGGACTGGAGGTCGAGGTCACCAAGTTCTTCGGTGACCGTGTCCTCCGGCAGAGCGTCAAGGCCGGCGAATCCGTCGAGCAGGGCACCCAGGTCACCATCCTCGTCACGTTCGGATAGGTCTTCCCCGCAGTGAGCACCCCCCTCCGCGTGCCCCCGATCGGCGCGCACATCCAGATCAAGGGCGGCCTGGCCAAGGGCGGCCTCGCTTACACCGACGCCGTCGGCGCCGCCGCCGTCCAGGTGTTCGTGGGCAACCCGCGCGGCTGGAAGCTCACCCCCGGCGACCCGGCGCAGGACGCCCTGTTCACCGCCGGGTGCGCCGAGCGCGGCGTGCCCTCGTTCATCCACACCCCGTTCCTGGTGAACGTCGGCTCCCCCACCGAGGCCACGGTCGAGCAGTCGATCGCCTCCATCGCGCACAACCTTGCCCGCGGCGCGCAGCTGGGTTGCGAGGGCGTCGTCGTGCACGCGGGCTCCGCCGTCGGCGAGGACCGCTACGCCGAGGCGCTGCGCCAGCTGCACGAGCGGCTGCTGCCGGTGCTGGATGCCGCCGACCCGGACGGGCCGCGGCTGCTCATCGAGCCGACGGCCGGTGGCGGCAAGGCGCTGGCGGCGACGGTCGAGGAGCTCGGCCCGTACTTCGCGGCGCTCGAGGACCACCCGCTGGTCGGGGTCTGCTTCGACACCTGCCACATCTGGGCGGCCGGACACGACCTGGCGACGCCGGGTGGCATGACCGCGACGCTGGACCTGCTCGAGGCCACCGTCGGCCCCGGCCGGCTGGGCCTGGTGCACGCCAACGACTCCCTCGACGGCTGCGGTTCCAAGCGGGACCGGCACACGACGATCGGCGAGGGCTCGATCGGCGTCGCCCCCTTCGCCGAGCTGCTGACGCACCCCTCGATGGCCGGCGTCCCCGTCGTCGTCGAGACGCCCAGCCTCAAGGACGGCGACCCGTGCGGGGGCCACGCCGCGGACATCAAGCTGCTCAACTCGCTGATCCCCGACCTACCCGCGTGATCACCTCTCGCTGAGGGTGGTCCCGGTACCCGTCCCGACCGCCGTGGGTGCGAGATGATCAAGCCTGTGGACGGCGCCCACGTGCCATGCCACGGGACCGCGATGCTGCCCGGATGCACCAGCCGCCACCTGTCGTCCATCGTGGCGTCTTCCGCGGTAGTGACGTCCTGCGTCGCGGCGTCCTGACCCGAGGCCAGTTGCGCACGAGCGCCTACCGCCGCCTCCGCCCGGACGTGTACGTCCTGTCCACCGTGCCGGTCACGCACCGGCTGCACGCCGAGGCGGTCGCGCTCGTGGCTCCGCCTGCGGCGGTGTTCGGCGGGCACACCGCTGCGGCGCTCTGGGGCGGACAGGAGTTCGCCGGACCTGCGGACCCCGTCGAGGTGGTCCTCCCCACGGGTATCCGCTGGCACGCATCAGGTGTGCACGTCCGAACCGCCTCGCTCGCCGGTGCGGTGGTCGGCGACGGCTTGCTCCGCTGGACCGACCGGACGCGGACCGCGCTCGACCTCGTCCGGCGCGGATCGCTGGACGAAGCGGTGGTCCGGCTCGACCACCTCGTGCGCGCCGGGATCTGTGACCTGGCCGCTGTCCGCTCGGCAGCCGCAGCGCTTCCCCGGTGCAGGGGCAGCCGGCAGGCCCGTGAGGCGGCCGGGCTCGCCGATGGCCTGGCCGAGTCGCCGCCGGAATCGCGACTCCGTCTGCTCATGCGCAGGGGTGGGCTCCCGGCGCCGGTGCCGCAGTTCGAGGTCCGGGCAGACGGCGCCTTCGTCGCCAGGGTCGACTTCGCCTACCCGGAGCACCGCCTGGCCATCGAGTACGACGGGCTGTGGCACGCGGAGCCGGGCCAGTTCGCCCGGGACCGGCGACGCCTCAATCGGTTGTCGGCCGCGGGATGGCGCGTGGTCTTCGTGACGGCCGCCGACCTGCACCGCCCGGAGGAGCTGGTGCGACGGATCGCCGACGCCCTGCGCGGTTGATCACCACCCGCTCACGGCGGGCAGGACGGGGGCGATGACCACCCTCAGCGGGCGGTGATCAGCGGGCGAGGAGCTCCGCGAGGACGGCGGCGGCGCGGTCGATGCCGGCGGCGTCGACGTCGAGGTGCGTGACCAGGCGGACGCGGGTCGGGCTCACCTGCGACACCAGGACGCCCTGGGCCTTGGCCGCCTCGGCGAGCACCGGCGCGTTCACGTCGTCCAGCACGACCATGTTGGTCTCCACCGACGCCGGGTCGACGCCGAGCTTCGCGGCCAGCAGCCGCGCGTTCTCGTGGTCCTCGCCCAGCCGCGGCAGGTGGTGGTCCAGCGCGTACAGGCAGGCGGCCGCCAGCACACCGACCTGGCGCATGCCGCCGCCGAGCCGCTTGCGCCACAGCCGGGCGGCGGCGATCCGCTCCGCGGACCCGACCAGCACCGAGCCGACCGGCGTCCCCAGGCCCTTGGAGAAGCAGACCGACGCGGTGTCCGCCAGCTGCCCGTAGGTGGCCAGGTCGACGCCGGAGGCGGCGTGCGCGTTCCAGATGCGGGCGCCGTCGAGGTGCACGGCGACGCCGGCGTCGCGCGACCACGCCCACAGCTTCTGCAGCTCGGCCAGCGGCTGCACCCGGCCGAAGCCGCGGTTGTGGGTGTTCTCGACGGCGATCGCGGCGGTGGCGGTCAGGTGCCAGTCACCCTTGGGCCGGACCTGCGCGATGAGCGCGTCGGCGTCCAGCCGGCCCCGGTCGGAGACGACGGTGCGCGTGGAGATGCCGAAGATCGCGGCCGCGGCACCCATCTCGTAGGTGACCACGTGCGCATCGGCGTCGCAGAGCACCTCCTGGCCGGGCTCGCACACCAGCCGCATGCCGATCTGGTTGCCCATCGTCCCGGAGGGCACGAACAGCGCCGACTCGTGGCCGAACAGGGCCGCCGTCCGCTCCTCGAGGGCGCGGACGGTCGGGTCCTCGGCGTAGACGTCGTCGCCGACCTCGGCGTCGGCCATCGCCTTCCGCATCCCGGCGGTCGGCCGGGTGACGGTGTCCGAGCGGAGGTCGACGGGGTGGGTGGGAGCTTGCCGGGATGAACTAGCCACGCAGCATCTCGGCGACGAGGAAGGCCAGCTCCAGGGACTGGCCGGTGTTCAGCCGCGGGTCGCAGGCGGTCTCGTACCGGCTGTTGAGGTCCTCGTCGCTGATCTCCATGGCGCCGCCGAGGCACTCGGTGACGTCCTCGCCGGTGAGCTCGACGTGGATGCCGCCGGGCCAGGTGCCCAGGCCGCGGTGCACGTCGAAGAAGCCGAGCACCTCGTCGACGACGCGGTCGAAGTGGCGGGTCTTGTAGCCGCTGGGCGACTCGTGGGTGTTGCCGTGCATCGGGTCGCACTGCCAGACGACCTGGTGCCCGCTGGCGGTGACCTTCTCCACGATCGCCGGCAGGACGTCGCGGATCTTGCCGTTGCCCATCCGGCTGATCAGCGTCAGCTTGCCGGGCAGGCCGTCGGGGTCGAGCCGCTCGACGAGCTCGGTGGCCTGCTCGGGCGTCGTCGTCGGGCCGATCTTGACGCCGATCGGGTTGGCCAGCTGCGAGACGAACTCGATGTGCGCGCCGTCCATCTGCCGGGTGCGCTCCCCCACCCAGACGAAGTGGGCCGAGAGCGCGTAGGGACGGCCCTCGTGCATGCGCAGCAGCGCGCGCTCGTAGTCGAGGATCAGCGCCTCGTGCGAGTTGAAGAGTTCCACCCCGCGCATCGCGTCCGAGTCGATGCCGCAGGCGCGCATGAACGCCAGCGCCCGGTCGATCTCGCGGGCGATGACCTCGTACCGCACGCCGGCCGGCGAGTTGGCGACGAAGTCCTGGTTCCAGTTGTGCACGGCGTGCAGGTCGGCCAGGCCTCCGCGGGCGTAGGCCCGGATCATGTTCATCGCCGCGGCCGAGTTCGCGTAGGCCCGCACCAGCCGGTTGGGGTCCGGGATGCGCTTCTCCAGCACGGGCTCGAGGTCGTTGACCATGTCGCCGCGGTAGGAGGGCAGGCCGAGGGCGTCGGTGTCCGACGAGCGCGGCTTGGCGTACTGGCCGGCGACCCGCCCCACCTTCACCACCGGGACGCTCGCCCCGTAGGTGAGGACGACGGCCATCTGCAGCAGCGTCCGCGTCGTCGCCTGCAGATGCGGCTCGGTGTTGAGGTCGAAGGTCTCGGCGCAGTCGCCGCCCTGCAGCAGGAACGCCTTGCCCTGGGCCACGTCGGCGAGCTGGGCGCGCAGCGCATCGACCTCGCTGGGCGCGACGATCGGCGGCACGGTGGAGAGCGTGCCGAGGACGGCGTCGAGCGCGGCGCGGTCGGGCCAGGCCGGCTGCTGGGCGGCGGGCAGCTCCCGCCACCGGTCCAGACCGGGGACCAGCTCGGCAGGATCGGTGAGAGTCACGCCCCCGAGGGTACGGCGCGGGCTCGCGCCCCCAGGGAGAGACGCCTCACCCGAAGAAGACCTCGACCTCGGCGTAGCGCTCCGGCGGCACCAGCTTCAGCTGCGCGGTCGCCTCGCTCAGCCGCACCCGGACGATGTCGGTGCCGCGCAGCGCGACCATGATCCCCGACTCGCCGTCGTGCACGGCGTCGATCGCGGCCAGGCCGAAGCGGGTGGCGAGCACCCGGTCGAACGGCGAGGGCGTGCCGCCGCGCTGCACGTGCCCGAGGACGACGGCCCGCGCCTCACGGTTGGTGCGCTCCTCGATCACCGCGGCCAGCGCCGCGCCGATGCCCCCGAGGCGGACGTGGCCGAAGGCGTCCCGCTCCCCCGCCGAGAGCATCAGGCCGCCGTCCTTGGGCGCGGCGCCCTCCGAGACGACGACGATCGGCGAGAAGCCGGACTCGAACCGACGCCGGCAGTGCGCCACGACCTCGTCGACGTCGAACGGCTTCTCCGGGATGAGGACGACGGTGGCGCCGCCGGCCATGCCCGCGTGCAGCGCGATCCAGCCGGCGTGCCGGCCCATCACCTCGACCACGAGCGTCCGGTGGTGGCTGTCGCCGGTGGTGTGCAGCCGGTCGATCGCCTCCATGGCCACACCGACGGCGGTGTCGAAGCCGAAGGTGTAGTCGGTGGCGTCCAGGTCGTTGTCGATCGTCTTGGGCACCCCCACGACGGCCACCCCGGCCTCGGCCAGCCGCGTGGCGACGCCGAGGGTGTCCTCGCCGCCGATCGGGATGAGAGCGTCGATGCCCAGCCGCTCGAGGGTGGCGAGCACACGCTCGGCACCGTCGTCCAGGGCGTACGGATTGGTGCGCGAGGTCCCCAGCACCGTGCCGCCGCGGGGCAGGATGCCGCGGACGGCGGCCAGGTCCAGCGGCACGGTGTCGCCCTCGATCGCGCCGCGCCAGCCGTCCCGGAAGCCGACGATCTCGTCGCCGTGCTCACCGATGCCCTTGCGCACGACGGCGCGGATCACCGCGTTGAGGCCGGGGCAGTCGCCGCCGCCGGTCAGGATGCCGATGCGCATGCGTTCCTCCACGAAGGGGACGTACTGCTGCCGGGGTGGCACCGGCCATGATGCCGCAGGTCGGGGCCGCGTCGGGAGCCACGGCAGCGTGCAGCCGAGGTCAGACGCCGGTCGCGCCGTCGATGCGCTCGCGCAGCACGTCGGCATGTCCGTTGTGCCGGGCGCACTCCTGGATCAGGTGCAGCAGGATCCGGCGCAGCGAGTACTCCTCGCCCGACCGCCGGTCCACGCCGGTGACGTCCAGCGAGGCGGCGGCCGCCTCGATCCGCCGGGCGTGCGAGATCTCGGTCTGCCAGGCCTCGACGGCCTCGGCCCACGACGCCTCGTCGGCCGCGAAGGCCTCCTGGAAGTCGCCGCTGGACGACCACACCAGCGGCACGTCCTCGGCCGACAGCACGCGGCGGAACCAGGCCCGCTCCACCTCGGCCATGTGCCGGACGAGCCCCAGCAGCGAGAGTCCCGAGGGTGGGGCCGGCCGTTGCCTCAGGTCGTCGTCGTCCAGGCCGGCGGTCTTGCTCGCGAGGGTCTCGCGGTGGAACTCGAGGTAGGCGCGCAGCAGCTCGCGCTCGCCGCCGGTGCGGGGGACGTCGGTTCGCGGCGCGGGCATGCCGCGGATGGTGCCCGATGACGAGCCGGTCACAAAGCGCCCGTTCGCGTTCCGGTTCCGTCGCGGCCTGCCGAGTACCCAGGTACGACGGTGGTCGCGAGGGCCGCCGCGCCGATTGCTCGGAGGACCCACGTGCCGCTGACCCCCTGGACACTGCCGACCTGGGCGGTCCCCTCGGGCTGGGGCATCCGGACCAAGGTGGTCGCGCTCGCCGTGGCCAGCGTCGCCGTCACCGGCGTCGCGGTGGGCGGGGTGAGCGCCTGGCAGAGCGAGCGGTTCGCCTCCGCTGCGCAGCGTGACGTCGCCGCCCTGGTCGAGGAGGACATCTCCCGCACCGCGGCCGGCGTGCACGACGTCGTCGCCACCCAGGGTGCGTCCACCGCGGCGAAGGTCGACTCCGACCTGGCCACCGCCCAGTACGTGCTGCAGGAGGCCGGTGGCTTCTCGATCGCCGACCCCAGGGCCGGGCTCGTGCCCTGGGACGCGAAGAACCAGCTCAGCGGCGACGTCACGTCGCTCGAGCTGCCGCGCGTCCTGATCGGGAAGGAGTGGCTGGGCAAGAACGGCGACGTCGCCGTCCCCACCCCGCTCGTGGACACGGTCAAGGACATGACCGGTGCCACCGTGACGATCTTCCAGAGGACGCCGTCCGGGGACTTCCTCCGCGTGGCCACGAACGTGGTGGCCGCCTCGGGCGCACGGGCGATCGGCACCTACATCCCGGCGGTGAACCCCGACGGACGGCCGAACCCGGTCGTCTCGGCGGTCACGAGCGGACAGACCTTCCGGGGCAACGCGCTCGTCGTCGACTCCTGGCTGGTGTCGGCGTACGCACCGATCACCGGGCCGGCCGGCGACGTCGTCGGCGTCCTCTACGTCGGGGTGGAGCAGGAGAACCTGCCCGCCCTGCGGGAGAGCCTCGACGGCACGGCCGTCGGCGAGCGCGGGCACATCGAGGTCTTCGGCGGCACGGGCGACCGCGCCGGCGTCGTGCAGATCAGCCCCGCCGCGATGCGGGACGGCGAGAACCTGCTCGACGCGACCGACGCAGAGGGCACGCCGTACGTGCAGCGGATGGTCGAGGCGGCCGTGGCGCTCGGCGACGGTGAGCAGGCCACCGTCCGGTACGTGGACCCCGACGCCGGGCCGACGACGGCGCGGCTGTCCTACTACGCGCCGTGGGACTGGGTGATCGCCACGATCGCCCGCGACGGCGACTTCTCCGGCCCGGTCGATGCCCTCGAGGACGGCCGCTCGTCGATGCTCGTGGCCCTGGTGGTCGCCGGGGTGGTCATCGCGCTGCTCGGCGGCGCCGTCGCGCTGTGGATCGGCCGGCGGCTCACCGCACCGCTGGAGCACCTGCGCGACCGCATGGCCGAGATCGCCGACGGCGAGGGCGATCTGACGCAGCGCATGGACGACGAGCGCTCGGACGAGGTGGGCGAGCTCTCCGCGGCGTTCAACCGGTTCGTCGACAAGGTGGCCGGCACCGTGCGCGACATCGGCCAGTGTGCCCGGGAGGTCGCGTCGTCGGCCGCCGGCGTCTCGGCGGTCGCGGACGGGCTGGCCGCGAGGGCGCAGCGCAGCCGGGACCAGGCGCAGGGTGCGCACCAGGCGGCCGCCGAGATCAGCAGCAGCGTCTCCGCCGCGGCCTCCGGGGCCCGGGAGATGGGTGCCTCCATCACCGAGATCTCCCGCAGCGCCGGCGAGGCCGCCGACGTGGGCCGGCAGGCGGCTGCCCTGGCCGAGCGGACCGAGTCGACCATCGCCGCGCTGGGCGCCAGCTCCGCCGAGATCGGCGACGTGGTCCGGGTGATCTCCGGGGTGGCCGAGCAGACCAACCTGCTGGCGCTCAACGCCACCATCGAGGCCGCCCGCGCCGGGGACGCCGGCAAGGGCTTCGCCGTCGTCGCCAACGAGGTCAAGGACCTCGCGCAGGAGGCGGCCAGGGCCAGCGAGGAGATCGGCCGGCGAGTGCAGGGGATCCAGGCCGAGACGACGGCGGCGGTGCGCTCCATCGCCCAGATCGCCGAGGTCGTCCGCTCGATCAACGACCACCAGACGACGATCGCCAGCGCCGTCGAGGAGCAGACCGCCACCACCAGCGAGCTCAGCCGCAGCGTCGCGTCGGCGGCCGACGGAGCCGGCACGGTGACCACGACGCTCACCACCGTCGCCCAGGACGCCGACGCGAGCGCCGCGGACGTCGAGCGGGCGCGCGCCGCCGCCCAGGAGCTCGACGGGCTGTCCCGTGAGCTCAACCGACTGCTCGGGGCGTTCACCGTCTGAGGGAGCCCGCCCTCAGCCGGTGGCCATCGCCCAGCTCGTGGGGCCGTCGGGGGCCAGCTGCACCTCCCCGCGGACGGTGAAGCCGTGCGCCTCGTAGAACGGCACATTGGCCGGGTTCATCGTGTCCAGGCAGGCCACCAGCCCGGCCTCCCGGGTGGCGGCCAGGCCGCGCTCGAGCAGCTCTCCCCCACCACCCCGCTGCCAGGAACCGGGGTCGACGCCGAGCAGGTGCAGGTAGGCGTGCGGGGCGACCGGCCGCAGCGCGGCGAGCGAGCCCATCGCGGCGCCCACCTCCATGGCCCGCTCGACGCCCATCAGGGCGGTCAGGATGCCACCGATGGACGGCAGCTCCTCCGGACCGGTGTCCTCGGGGCCGGCCTCGGCGGCGTCGGCCGAGGGCCACTGCCACATCGCGACGCCCACGGGGTCCGGGCGCAGCAGGACGTCCACCCGGCCGTCGGCCAGGTAGTGCTCGGCGAACAGGCCGAACATCACCGCGCACGCGTGCGGCCGCACCTCCGGGTCGGGGAAGAACCACACCATGAGCGGGTCGTCGTGGAAGGCGCGGGCCAGCACGGTGCGCGCCCGGACGGCGCTGATCTCTGCCACGCCGTGCAGCGTCCCGGACCGGCGGTCCCGGCGCCAGGGGCTGCTCAGTCCCCGGCTGCCTCGATGGCCTGCCAGCGGGCCAGGTTGTAGCGCGCGTCGACCAGCGCGTCGTGCGTGCCCTCGGGCTTGGGCGGCAGGGCCGGCTGACCGCGGTCGTCCCAGCGCTGCCGCAGCTCCCGGGTGAACCGCGGGATGGGCCGCGGCAGGGCGGGCATCGCGCCCCAGAGCTGGGCCAGGGCAACGTGGTCGTAGGCGGCGAACCAGGCCCAGAGCTCGATCTCCTCGCCGGGTCCGGTGAGGAAGGCGAGCAGGTCCTCGCGGATCCGCTCGCGGCTGCGCCACGCCTTGTCGGCGGGTGGGGGGAGCTGGTCGAGCACGTTGCGGCGCACCCACGGGATGGCCTTGCGCTCGTCGAACTGCGTGCTGACGGCGTAGAACTCCCGCCCGGTCTCGTCGACGACGCCGATGGAGACGAGGTCGATCGTGGTGCCGTCCTCGATGAACTCGGTGTCGTAGAAGAAGCGGCGCACGGTCACGCGCTCATGGTGTCATCGGGCGCGCGCGGCGCCCGCCCGGCGGTTGCCTCGGGGGACGTCAGGCCGAGGCCAGCAGGGCGGCCGGGCCGTCCGGGGAGTCCGCCTTCGAGACGGTGGAGGACAGCAGCGCGTGGACGATCAGCCGCTCCCGGGCCGAGAACTCGGGATGGCAGGTGGTCAGGGTCAGGTAGGCCTGGGTGGGTTCCGCGGTCGGGTCGCCCGGGACCGGGAGGATCACGGCCGAGTCCGACGGCGGGACGATCTCGTTGCTCGTGACCACGTAGGTGAACCACATGTCCACCGTCTCCACGACCACGCTGTCCCCGGGCTGCAGCTCGTCCAGGTCGTTGAAGGGCGCGCCGTTCCCGTTGCGGTGACCGGCCACGGCGAAGTTCCCGACCTCACCGGGCATCGCCGTCCCTGCGTAGTGCCCGGGACCAGCCGCCAGCTCCGCCAGATCCGCGCCCTCCACCACGGCCCGGGACCAGTCCGCTCCCAGGGCGGCGATGTGCAGGAAGGCGAAGCCCTCACCGAAGTCGGGCTGCTCCCGGCTCGGGACGGCGGGCTGGTCCCAGGCGTCGCGGAGGTCGTCCGCGACCTGCTCCTGCTGGCGGTCGGAGAAGTAGTCGGTGACGTAGGTCTGGTAGCCCACGAAGAGGAGGACCACCACGCCGGCCGTGAGGCCGAGCTGCAACAGACCGTTGATCAGCGTGCGCATGGTGATCCTCCTCCGGTGTCAGGACGGGTGGATCAGGCGTCGGCACCCTTGCGGCGGCGGTTGGCCACCAGACCGGCAGCCGAGCCGACCGCCACCAGACCGCCGAGGGCGGCGAGGCCCTTGACGTCGGCACCGGTGTCGGCCAGCGGACCACCGACGGTGTTGGTCGGCGGGGTCACGTTCACCGTGACGGTGTCCGTGCTCGACAGACCCGAGGGGTCCGTGACGGTCAGCGTGACCGTGTAGGACTTCTTGCCCTTCGGGAACACGTGGGAGACCTGCGCGCCGGTCTGCGCCGCCGAGCCGTCGCCGAAGTTCCACGAGTAGGCGAGGTTGATGTCGCCGTCCGGGTCGGTCGAGCCGGAGCCGTCGAACCAGAACGAGCGGTAGCTGGCGTCGGCCTCGTCCACCGGCTCGGCGATGTCGGCGACCGGAGCGCGGTTGGCCAGGTCGAACGCGAAGGTGTTGCAACCGAAGGTGATCGACCGGATGACGGCGTCACCGGAGGGACCGCGGCCCAGCGAGTAGGCGAAGCCAAGGATCTGGGCGTCGGGGTTGGCGTCGCTGTACTCCTGGATGGTGCCCAGGTGGGCGTAGCCGAGGCCGGGCTCCACGCCCTTGACCGCGGCGCTGTTGTTCCACCACTCCCCGCCGTAGAGGCCGTTCTCCTTCACCAGGGTCACGTAGCCGGGAGTGGCGGCGTTGCCGTCGAGGTCGATCAGCAGGTTGTAGCCCGGGCCCAGCCCGGTGGCGGTGTCGTACTCGTAGCCGTAGTTGGACTCGGCGGTCTGGCTCGCCAGCGGGACGCGGTCGACCGGGTAGACCCGGTTGGCCTTCTGGTCCGGGGCGGTGGTCTTCACGTGCAGACCGCCGTCCACGATCTCCGAGACGCCGCCCATGAGGGAGCCGTCGATGGAGAACTTCGCCGGGAAGGTGTTCTCGTCCAGCGTGGTCGTACCGCAGCCGGAGGCCGAGGCGATGCCGGGCGCGGCCGTGGCCAGGACGGCGAAGGTGCCGGCAGCCAGGGCGCCGGTGAGCAGGGAGGCAGTGGTGCGCTTCATGCGAGGTGTGCCGCTTCCGTGAGGAGGACGCTCCCAGCCGGCGCGTTCGGCGCCGAGCGGGCAGCCACCTGGGCGCACTCGAGCGACGACGCGACCGAAGCCGCTCCCCCCGTCTGTGGTGTTCCCCCGTGGACTACGAGGAGGCAGGTGCTGGGCGCCTCCGTCGAGCCAGGGCAGCGTCAGCTACGCGCAGTCACCAGCAGAAGGGCATTCACCCGTTGGATGAGCCGGTTCACCCGGTTCTCACCCTCTCTCGCTACCGTCCGTGAGCGAGCACTGCTCAGGACGTGAGCTGATCCGCGTCGCGCGGCGGGCCGGGCTCCTGCCAGCTGTCGCGCACGGCCACGGCCTCCACCTCGACGAGCTGGTCGGGATACCCGAGGACGGTGACCCCCACCAGCGTGCTCGGTGCCTCGTGCTCGCCGAAGGCCTCGCGCACGACCTGCCAGGCGGCGAGCAGGTCCGCGCGGTCGGCCGTCGCCACGTGGACCGTCGTCTTCAGGACGTCGCCGAGGCCGGCGCCGGCCGCCTCCAGCGCCGTCGTCAGGTTGGCCATCACCTGCCGCGCCTGACCGGCGACGTCGCCGACAGCGACCGTGGCCCCGTCGGCGTCCAGCGGGCAGGCGCCGGCGGTGAACACCATGCGGCCGGGATCGGTGACGGCGGCGTACGCGTACGGCGCGGAGGCGCTGAGCGCCGGCGGGCGGACCAGCTCGATGCCTGTGGTCATCCGCTGATCCTGCCCGCCGCCGAGGCCGCTCGCCGCCCGGGAACGATAGGTTCGCGGGCATGCCGGTTCTGGCCATCGACGCAGGTACCACCGGGGTGACGGCGCTGGTCGTCGGCGAGGACGGCGACGTCCTGTCCCGCGGCTACCGGGAGTTCGCGCAGCTCTTCCCCCGCCCCGGCTGGGTCGAGCACGAGCCCGACGACATCTGGACGGCGACGGTCGCGGCCTGCCGGGAGGCGCTCGCCGGGACCGACGACCAGCCCACCTGCATCGGGATCACCGACCAGCGGGAGACCGCCGTCCTCTGGGACCGGCGCACGCTGCACTCCCCCCGCCCGGCCATCGTCTGGCAGGACCGCCGCACCACGGGCATCTGCGACCGGCTGCGCGGGGACGAGGAGCGCGTCTCGCAGCTCACCGGGCTCCGGCTGGACCCGTACTTCACCGGCACGAAGTTCGCCTGGCTGGCCGAGCACGAACCGCGGACGTGGCAGGGCGTGCGGGACGGCGCGCTGGCGGTCGGCACCGTCGACTCCTACCTGATCGCCCGGCTCACCGGCGGCGCGGTGCACGTGACCGACCCGAGCAACGCCAGCCGCACCCTGCTGTTCGACCTGGAGAAGGGCGCCTGGTCCGACGAGCTGTGCGACCTGTTCGACGTCCCGCGCTCGGCGCTGCCCGAACTGGTCCCCAACTCCGGTGTCGTCGGCACCACCGACCCCGACGCCTTCCTCGGCCTCTCCCTGCCGATCGCGGGGATCGCCGGTGACCAGCAGGCCGCGCTGTTCGGGCAGGCGTGCTTCTCCCCCGGCATGAGCAAGTGCACCTACGGCACCGGCTCGTTCGTGCTCACCAACACCGGGACGACGGCGGTGCGCTCCGACGCCGGGCTGCTGACGACGGTGGCCTGGGACCTGGGCGACGGGCTGGTCTACGCGCTCGAGGGCGCCATCTTCGTCACCGGCGCCGCGGTGCAGTGGCTGCGCGACGGCCTGGGCCTGATCGACTCGGCCGCCGAGATCGAGGGGCTGGCGCGGACGGTGCCCGACTCCGGCGACGTCGTCTTCGTGCCGGCGCTGACCGGCATGGGCGCCCCGCACTGGGATCCGCACGCCCGGGGCGCGATCCTCGGCCTCACCCGCGGGACCACGCGGGCGCACATCGCCCGGGCGACGCTGGAGGCGCTGGCCTTCGAGGTGCGCGACGTCGTCGACGTGATGGTCGACGAGGCGGGCCTGTCGGTCCCGGAGCTGTCGGCCGACGGCGGTGCGAGCGCCAACGACCTCCTGCTCCAGCTGCAGGCCGACCAGCTCGGCGTCCCCGTGCGCCGGCCGGTGGTCACCGAGACGACGGCGCTGGGCGCGGCGTTCCTGGCCGGCCTGGGCACCGGCGTCTGGGGCTCGACCGACGAGCTGGCGCAGACCTGGGCCCTGGACCGCCGCTTCGACCCCGAGCCCGGACGCCGGGACGACGGCCGGCACGACCGGTGGAAGGACGCGGTCGGTCGCGCCGGCCACTGGACCGGCTGACCGACGTCTGCTCTTCCGCGGAAGAGCAGACCACTTCTCCGCGGAGAAGCAGGGGTCAGGCGGCGCCCTTCGCGCGGTCGCCGACGGAGTTGGTGCCGAACTCCCGGCCGTCCAGCGCGGCGATGTCCTGCTCGAGCTGCGGCACCTGGGTGGCCGCCGCCCGCATGACGAGCTTCTCCGCGATCGCGCCGGTGACCACCTGCCGCAGCGCGGCCACGGTGCCGACCGAGCGGGGCACGAACACCCGTCGACGGCGGGTCTCGAGGTTGTCCACCAGAGCCTCGGCGCACGTGTCGACCGAGGTGAAGGCGCCGAGCGGGCCGGGCAGCTGCGAGCGCACGGCCTTGAACGTGGGCAGCGCGGCCTCGGTGTCGCGGACCATGTCGGTGTCGATCCAGGTCGGGTGGGCGCTGGCCACGGTCACGCCGCGGTGGGCCACCTCCAGCCGCAGCACGTCGCCGAACCGCTCGACCCCGGCCTTGGACGCGCAGTAGGCGCTCATCCCGGGCAGCACGGTGAAGGCGCCCGCGGAGCTGATCAGCAGCACGTGGCCCTTCCGCTTCGCGATCTCGGGCAGCGCGGCGTGCGCGGTGAGCATGGTGCCGATCAGGTTGACCTCGATCGTCCGCGCCAGCGCGTGCGCCGACGACGTCATCACGGTGGTCAGCGGGGCGATGCCGGCGTTGGCGACGACGACGTCCAGGCCGCCGAAGGTGTCGACGGTGCGCTGGACGGCCGCCTTCAGCGCCTCGGCGTCGGTGACGTCGGCCTCGACCCACAGGTGCTCGGGGCCGAGCTCGTCGGCGACCCGGGCGAGCTCGTCGGGCTCGAGGCCGACCAGCGCCACGCGGGCGCCACGGGCGGCGGCCTTGCGGGCGAGAGCGGCCCCGATCCCCCGTGCCGCGCCGGTGATCAGCACCGACTTCCCGGTCAGGGACGTGCGCGAAGTACGGAAGGCCATCGTCGGCTCCTCGGATCCGGGCGCTCGAATCGAGCGCCTGCTGAGAAGCCGTTGTAGCTTGTTGAGCGTTGCTCAGCAAGCCGGGAGCCACAGCGCAGGACGACGAGGAGCCGATCGGTGACCAGCACGCTCGAGAGCCAGCCCACCCCCGCGACGGAGCCGTCCGGCGGCGTCCGGGAGGTCGGTACGGCGATCATCGGATCGGGCTTCGCCGGCCTCTGCATGGCGATCGCGCTCCGGCGCCGGGACGACACCGACTTCGTGCTGCTGGAGCGGGCGCAGGACGTCGGCGGCACCTGGCGGGACAACACCTATCCGGGCGCGGCCTGCGACGTGCAGTCCAACCTCTACTCGTTCTCCTTCGCCCTGAACCCCGACTGGGGCCGCTCCTACTCCGAGCAGCCGGAGATCCAGGCCTACCTGCAGCGGGTCGCGCAGGAGTTCGACGTCCGCCGGCACTGCGTCTTCGGCGCCGAGGTCACCGACGCGCGATGGGACGACGCCGCACGCCGCTGGCTGGTCACCACCTCCGCCGGCAAGTTCCGGGCCCGCGTGCTGGTCTCCGCGGCCGGCGCACTGGCCGACCCCACCTATCCCGACATCGCCGGGCTGGACACCTTCGCCGGCACCGTCATGCACTCGGCCCGGTGGGACGCCGACCACGACCTGGCCGGCGAGAAGGTCGCAGTCATCGGCACCGGCGCCTCGGCGATCCAGGTGGTGCCCGCGATCCAGCCGCTGGTCGAGAGCATCGCGGTCTACCAGCGCACCCCCGCCTGGGTGGTCCCGCGCACCGACCACCCGGTGAAGCCGCTCATGCAGCGGCTCTACCGGCGGCTGCCCGGCTTCCAGAAGGCCGTCCGCGGAGGCCTCTACCTGTTCCGCGAGTTCCTGGTCATCGGGCTGGCGAAGAACCGGCGCTTCCTCAAGCCGGTCGGCAAGCTGGCCAAGGCGCACCTGGAGCGCCAGGTACGGGACCCGAAGCTCCGCAAGGCGCTCACCCCGGACTACACCATCGGCTGCAAGCGGATCCTGATCAGCAACGACTACTTCCCGGCCGTGGCCGCCCCCAACGCCGAGCTGGTCACCGCGGGCATCGCCCAGGTGCGCCCGCACTCGATCGTGAGCACCGACGGCGTCGAGCGGCCCACCGACACGATCGTCCTGGCCACCGGCTTCCACGTGACCGACCTGCCGATCGCGGAGAAGATCCGCGGCCGCGACGGCCGCAGCCTGGCCCAGGTCTGGGAGGACGGCATGGTCAGCAACCGCAGCGCCACCGTGGCCGGCTTCCCCAACCTGTTCCTGCTGGTCGGACCCAACGTCGGCGTCGGCCACACGTCGATGGTCTACATGATCGAGTCGCAGGTGAACTACGTCGACGACGCCCTGCGGACGATGGACGCCGAGGCACTCGAGATCCTGGAGACCACGAGGGAGGCCCAGGAGGCCTACCGGGCGCTGATCGCGGAGAAGTCGAAGGGCACCGTGTGGCTCGGCGGCGGCTGCGCCAGCTGGTACCTGGACGAGCACGGCCACAACACCACCCTGTGGCCGGACTTCACCTTCCGGTTCCGCAAGCTCACGAAGAAGCTCGACCGCGAGAACTACGTCGGCATCCCCGCCGGCGCCCCGGCGAGCACCCCGGAGGTGGCGGCATGACCGCCGGAACCGTCCTGCGCCGCGTCGCCGCCGTCCGCACGGGCGACGGCGCGCTGATCCACGCCGTCGTCGACGGGTCCGACGACGCCCCGGTGACGCTGGTCCTGGCCCACGGCTGGACGCTGGCCCAGGCGTCCTGGGACGACGTCGCCGCGCTGCTGAGCCCGCGCGTGGCCGCCGGCGAGCTGCGGGTGATCCGCTACGACCAGCGCGGCCACGGCCGCTCGACCTGGGGCCGGTACGCCCGTGACGTCGCCGAGCTCTCGATCGACCAGCTCGGCGCCGACCTCGGCGACCTGCTGGACCAGCTCGTCCCCACCGGCCCGGTCGTCCTCGGCGGGCACTCGATGGGCGGCATGACGATCATGTGCCTGGCCGCGGCCCGGCCGGAGCTCTTCGGCGACCGCGTCCGCGGCGTCGCCCTGGTCTCGACGTCCTCCGGCGACCTCGCGCCTGCGGGCGAGACGCTCGCCGAGCGGCTGCAGCTGAAGCTGGTCCCTGGGGTGGTCACGGCCGCCATCGGCGGCGCGCGGGCCGTCGAGCGGATCCGGCAGCTGCTGCCGCCGACCAGCTCCCGGCACCGGAAGATCGTCCGCGATCTGCTCTACGGGGCCGACGCCACCGACGAGATGGTCGTCGCCGGGGCCGAGATCATGCACGCCTCGACCGTCCGCGCCTTCGCCGCGTTCTACCCGGCCCTGGGGGCGCACGACAAGCGCGCGGAGCTGGCGGCGCTGGCCGCCGTGCCGGTCGAGATCCTCGTCGGTGACAGCGACAAGCTCACGCCCCTGCGGCACAGCCGGACGATGGCCGAGGCGCTCCCCGACGCGCAGCTGCACGTGGCGGAGCGGACCGGGCACATGCTCATCCAGGAGCGGCCGCGCCTGGTGGCCGACGCGATCGAGCGGCTGACGGCCGCCGCGACGGCCGACCGGGTCGCCGCCTGAGCCGCCCGCGATGACGGCGTCCCCGCCGCCGCCGATGCCCCGGTCCCGCCGCTCGGCCGGCGACCGCCGGACGCAGCTGGTGCAGATCGGCCTGGAGCTCCTGCCGACCACACCCATCCAGGAGCTGACCATCGACGCGGTGGCCGCCCGCGCCGGGATCAGCCGCAGCCTGCTCTTCCACTACTTCGCGACCAAGCGCGAGTACTACACGGCGGTCACCAGGGCGGCGGCCGAGTTCATGCTCGAGCACCTGCTCCCCCCGCCCGGTGCGCCGCAGGAGGACCAGGTCCCCGGCATGCTCGACCGGTACGTCGGCTGGGTGGAGGCCTTCCGGGAGAGCCACCTCGCCTTCGTCCGCGGGGCGGGCGGTGGCGACCCGTGGGTGGCGGAGGTCTACGAGGAGACCCGCCAGCGGCTGGTGGAGGTGGCGCTCACCGCGCTGCAGCTGCCCGACGACGCGCCGCGCCGGCAGCTGGTCCTGGCCTGGTTCGCCTTCGCCGAGGACCTCGTCGGTTCCTGGGCCGACGAGCCCACCCTGACCCGCGAAGAACTGCTGGCCCTCCTGCGCGACGTGCTGGACCGGCTGGTGCTGCGCGGTCGCTAGCCCGCCAGCGACGTCGGGGCGCGGTCCGCGGCCTCGGCCGCCGGGGGCTGCAGGGTGGCGACGGCGTCCGCGGCGCTGTGGCCGGACGACATGGACTTCTTCACCGTCGCGCCGTAGACGTCGACGTACTCCTGTCCCGACAGCGTCATGATCTCGTACATGATCTCGTCGGTGATCGAGCGCTCGACGAAGCGGTCACCGGCCAGGCCCTCGTAGCGGGAGAAGTCCAGCGGCTCCCCGAAGCGCACCCGGACGCGCATGATCTTCTTCCCGAACGGCAGCTTCAGGTGCGAGTAGCACATGGCCACCGGGACGACCGGCACGCCGGTCTGCAGCGCCATCCGCGCGACGCCGATCTTGCCGCGGTAGAGGCGACCGTCCGGGGAGCGCGTGCCCTCGGGGTAGATGCCCAGGATCTGGCCGTCCCGCAGGATGCGCAGCCCGGTCTGGATGGCGTCCTCGGCCGCCGACGCGCTGGTCCGGTCGATCGGCACCTGTCCGGCGCCGGAGAAGAAGGACCGCTGGAGGAACCCCTTCACGCCGGAGCCGGTGAAGTACTCGGCCTTGGCGAGGAAGGTGACCCGGCGCTTGATCGACAGGGGCATGAAGATCCAGTCGGCGGCCGACAGGTGGTTGCTCGCGATGATCACCGCGCCACTGGCCGGGACGAGCTCCGTGCCCTCGGCACGGGGACGGAACAGCACCTTCACCGCAGGGCCGATGCCGACGAACTTCAGGAACCAGTAGAACAACACGCCTCCCTCTGGGGACTGCCAGACTAGGGAGCCGGGGGGCCGTAGGACAATCGGCCGTCCGCGTGCGAGCGATCACTCGCCCGTCCGTCGGCTCCGCCCACCGCACCGCAGGAGTAGCCCGTGCCCGGATCGACCACGCCGACGCCCGCGGTGCTGCCGGGTGCCGAGCCCTTCGATCTGCCCGGATCGGGCCCCGACGCGGGCACCGGCGTGCTCCTGGTGCACGGCTTCACCGGCACGCCGATGAGCATGCGGCCGTGGGGCGAGTACCTGGCCGCCCAGGGCTTCACCGTCCGCTGCCCGCTGCTCCCCGGCCACGGCACCAACTGGCAGGACTGCAACACCAGCACGCACGACCAGTGGACGACGACGGTGGAGCGCGCCTTCGACGACCTGCTCGGCCGCTGCGACCGCGTCTTCGTGGCCGGCCTGTCCATGGGCGGCACCCTGGCCACCCGCCTGGCCGAGCAGCGCTCGGCCGACGTGGCGGGCCTCCTGCTGGTCAACCCGGCGCTGTTCACCCAGCGGCTGGACGCCAGGCTGCTGCCGCTGATCGCCCGGCTGACCGGCAGCTGGGCCCCGATCGCCAGCGACATCAAGAAGCCCGGCGTCACCGAGCTGGCCTATCCCCGGCTGCCGACGCGGGCGATGATGCAGTTGCGCCGGCTGTGGGCGCTCACCCGGGCCGACCTGAACCGGGTCACCGTGCCGGTCATCGTCTTCCACAGCATCGAGGACCACGTCGTGGAGCCGGCCAACAGCGAGGTGCTCCTGGCGTCGGTGTCCAGCGCCGACACCACCGAGGTCGTGCTCGGCGACAGCTACCACGTCGCCACCCTGGACAACGACGCCCCGCAGATCTTCGAGCGGTCGGCCGCCTGGATCCGGGAGCGCACGCCCGCCGTCGAGCCGGGGACGACGGCACCGTGACCGGCGGTCGGGGACGGCGGGACAACGGCCTGCAGGCGACGTCGTGGAGCCCGCTGCGCGACGTCGACCCCCGGGTGGGCGAGCATCTGCTCGACGTCCTCGAGGCCGCCGGCATCGCCGCCTACCTCGACCCCTCGGCCGACGTCGGCCCCTACACCCGCGAGGTCTCCCTGCCGAGCCCGCCCTCGGACCGGCTCTTCGTCGACCGGGCCCGGACGTCGGAGGCCCGCGCGCTGGTCGACGAGCACGCCGACGAGCACCCGAGCCGGGCCGCCGAGCCGGCACCCGGGCGCGCGGACCTCGACGAGGACGCCGAGTGGTCGCGGATCGTGGCCGCCTTCGAGGCCGAGCACGGCGCCGCGGCGGTGACCGAGCAGCCCTCCGACGCGCCCCCGCCGCCCGCGCACGAGGTGTCGGTGCTCGACCTGCCCGAGGAGCACTTCGAGCCACCGCCGCCCCCGCCGGTGCCGGTGCCCGCGCCGCACGCGCTCTACGCCGGCCTGCTGGTCCTGCTGGGGCTCGTCCTCATCGCCACCCCCGGCACGCTGCGCCTGTCGGCCGACCTGGGGCTGGTCCTCGGCGTGGCCGCGATCGCCGGCGGTGCGGCGATGCTGGTCTCCCGCATGCGGGACCGCTCCGAGTACGACGGCGACGACGGCGCGGTCGTCTGAGGAGCTAGGCCTCGCCCTCGCCGACCGCTCTGCGCACAAGGTCGGCCGCACCGACCAGGCCGGCCTGGGCGCCGAGTTCCGCGGCGACGACCCGCGGGCCGGGCCGGAAGCCGCGCCCCGGCAGCGCGCGCTCGAGCCGCCCCCGCGCCGGGCCCAGCACCATCTCGCCCAGCACGCTCACCCCGCCGCCGATCACGACGACCTCGGGGTCGAGGACCGCGGCGAGATCGGCGATCCCCTGCCCGAGCCACACCCCGACCTCGGTCACCAGCTCCAACGCCAGCGGATCGCCGTCGTGGGCGGCCCGGGCGACGTCCTCACCGGTCAGCCGGGAGGCCTCGCCCCCCACCCGCTCCAGCAGCATCGCGGCGGCCGCCGGCGAGGTGCCCGCCACCTCGCGGGCGGTCTGCCCCAGCGCCGAGCCGCTGGCGTACTGCTCCCAGCAGCCGCGGTTGCCGCAGGCGCACAGCCGCCCGTCGGGGACGACGCGCATGTGGCCCCACTCCCCCGCGACCCCGTGCGAGCCGCGCCGGAGCCGGCCGTCCATGACGATCCCCCCGCCGATGCCCGTGCCCAGGGTGATCATCAGCGCCAGGTCGGCGCCGCGGGCCGCGCCGTAGCGGTACTCCGCCCACGCGGCCGCGTCGGCGTCGTTGCCGACCCACAGCGGCCGCTGCAGGCGGGCGGCGAGGTCCTTGCGCAGCGACGAGTGCCGCCAGGCCAGGTGCGGGCTGAACAGCACGGTGTCGCCGGTGCGGTCGAACCAGCCCGCGGCGCCGATCCCGACGCCCACCAGGTCGCCGTCGTGGCCGGCGGCCAGCTCCTCGGCGACGGCGACGATCGCGTCCTCGGTCTCGGAGACGGAGCTGCCGGGGGTCGCCCGCCGGGCGGTGGCCAGGATCGTGCCGTCGGGCGCGACGACGCCACCGGCGACCTTGGTGCCGCCGATGTCGATGCCCAGCGCCGCGAGGGAGGCAGGAGCGGGGGCCGTCATGCGATGTCGATCCGCTGGACCGCCGCGGGGCCCGGCTCGTCGTCGGGCTCGGCGTCGTCGTCCGCTGCGGCCGGCGCACCGGGTCCGGAGGGCTCACCGGCCAGGTCCCGCAGCACCGACGCCGTCGTCGCCAGCACGTCGGCCACCGCCGCGGTCACGTCGGGGCGCTCACCGCGCAGCACCGCCGCCGCCTGGCACACCGGGCACCACCGGCAGTCCGCGCCGTGGGCGGCTCCCGGATCGGGGTTAGCTCCCAGATCGGGGGTGGCTCCCGGCTCGGGGGCGGCCGACGTCGCGTCGGCGGGCGGGCGGAAGGCGTCGAGCAGCCTGCGGGCGGAGTCGACCCAGTCGGCACCGGCGGTCATGGCGTTCTCCTCACCGCGGCCAGCAGATCGGCCGGCCAGAGCTGTGGGTCGGGTCGGAAGGAGACCACGAGCCGGGCGTCGGCGCTCGCGGAGTCCACGATCCGGCCACCGGTCACCTCGCAGCGGCGCAGCAGCGGGTCCAGCCGCAGCGAGCGGCGGGTGCCCGCGGCGGTCACCACCAGGTCGTCCTCCCAGCGGGTCAGGCCGACGCCGCCGCGCTCCGCGAACGGCAGCGGCACGGCCAGCTCCCAGCTGCCCTCGAGGCGCTCGGTCGCCGGCGCGGGCAGGTCGCCGCGGTCGGGCAGCGCGACGTCCCCCAGCAGAGCGGTCAGGGCGGTGACGTCCGCCGGCGCGGTCGCGGCCTCGGGCACGCGGTGCAGCGGTGCGAGCTCGGCAAGAGCGGTCAGCTCGGCGGTCTGCTCGGCCAGCCGTGCGCGCCACCACTCCCCCGGCCCGTCCTCCGGCAGCACGCGGGCCAGGACGACGCCGGGGCGCAGGCCGTGCACGCCCAGCGCGGTCGCCGCCGCACGCAGCGAGACCGCCGTCCCGGCCCGGGGCGACGCCGCCAGGGCGACGACGGTCCCCGCGGGGTCGTCCAGCCGGTCGGCGGCGAGCAGGGCCTCCACCTGCGGCGCGAGCGCGAGGGCCTCGTCCACCGGGCCGCGGCGTGCGGCACCGGAGGTCACCGCCACGGAGCGCAGCGCACCCAGGGCCCGCGCGCCCGGCGGCAGCAGCCGGTCCAGCCACCAGCGCAGCGTGGCGGGCAGGGCGAGCAGCGCGATCGCCTCGGCGGGCGATCCGGCATCGACGACCACCAGGTCGGCCCGTGCCCCGCCGAGCTCGGCGAGCAGCGCGAGGTCGGCCGCTCCGGGCAGCGGCGCGACCGAGGACGCCGGGGGCAGCCGGACCTGCGGCAGCGACCCGGCGGCGGGGGTCACCGTTCCGGCCCAGAAGCGCTCGACCGCGGCGCCGGCGTCGACGGTGCGCACCTCCAGGCCGGGGACGTGGTCGAGGCCGGGCAGCGTCGGCGCCTGGCGGGTCAGCAGGAGCGTCGAGCGCCCCGCGGTGGCCGCCTGCACCGCGGCGGCCGCGGCCAGGGTGCTGGCACCGGCCCCGCCGGGGCCGGTGAGGACGAGGGTGTGCACGCGCCGTCAGCCCTCGACGCGCTTCTTGAGCTCCTTGAGAGCCGTGTCGAGGATGACCTTCTCGGCCTTGCGCTTGATCATGCCGAGCATCGGGATCGAAAGGTCGATGGTGATCGAGTAGGTGACCTCGGTGCGGCCGCCGGTCTCCACGAGGGTGTAGGAGCCGTCGTTGCGCTTCTGCATCTGGCCCGTGACCAGCTGCCAGGAGACCTTGCGGTCACCGTCCCAGGTGTAGTCCAGGACGTAGTCGTCCTTGACCGCACCGGCGTCGAGCACGAAGTGGACCCGGCGGGCACGGCCGTCCGGCCCGTCCTCGAGCACCTCGACCTTCTTGGCCGCGGCCACCCACGTGGGGTAGGCCGGGAAATCGGCGATGACCGCCATCACGTCGGCAGCCGGAGCCTCGACGACGATGGACTGGGTGGACTGGTCGGCCATGGGCAGCAGGCTAACGGTTCGCACAGGTGCTGCGGAGCGCCGATCACCCGTTCCGCTACTCACGGGTAGGACGTGCCCGCTAGATTGATCTCGACGATCCTGGCCAGGGACCGGCGGGCGACGGTGCCCGGCGGCGGCCAGGGAGGAGAGGACCAGGCGTGCGCGAGTTCAGCGTTCCCGTGACCACCGAGGTGCAGCCCGACGCGGCGCTGACCGACATGCTCGCCCTGAACGTCGCCGAACACGGCGCCGAGGTGGGGCTGCGGCGGAGGCGGGACGGCCAGTGGCGCGACGTCACCTGGCAGCAGTTCGGCGAGGAGGTGCGCGGCGTCGCCAAGGGCCTCATCGCCTCCGGTGTCGCCGCGGGTGACCGCGTCGCCCTGCAGGCCAAGACGCGGTACGAGTGGACCGTCCTCGACTTCGCGATCTGGACCGCCGGCGGCGTCGTCGTCCCGGTGTACGAGACCTCCAGCGCCGACCAGGTCGCCTGGATCCTCTCCGACTCCGGCGCCACGGCCATCGTCGTGGAGAGCGGCGAGCACGCCGCGGCCGTCGAGTCCGTCCGCGAGCAGGCGCCCGACCTCGCCTCGGTGCACATCATCGACGACGGCGCCGTCGACGCGCTGATCGCGGCCGGCGCGGACGTCCCCGACGCCGAGCTCCACGCCCGCCGGGCCACCCTGAACGCCGACAGCACGGCCACGCTGATCTACACCAGCGGCACCACGGGCCGGCCCAAGGGGTGCGAGCTCACCCACGGCAACTTCCTGTTCGAGATCCAGAACGGCATCACGCTGCTCGACCGGTTCATGAGCGTGCAGGGCTCGCTGCTGCTGTTCATCCCGCTGGCGCACGTGCTGGCCCGCGTCCTGCAGGTCGGGGCGATCTACAACCGCACGGTCATCGGGCACACCCCCGACGTGAAGAACCTGCTCGACGACCTCGGCGAGTTCAAGCCGACCTTCGTGCTGGCCGTGCCGCGCGTCTTCGAGAAGGTCTTCAACTCGGCCAAGGCGAAGGCCGAGGGCGACGGCAAGGGCAAGATCTTCGACCGGGCCGCCCAGGTGGCCATCGACTGGTCGCGCGCCCTGGACACCGGCGGCCCCGGCATCGGGCTGCGCGTCCAGCACGCCCTCTTCGACAAGCTCGTCTACGGCAAGCTGCGCGCCGCCCTGGGTGGCCGCTGCCTCGGCGCCATCTCCGGTGGCGCGCCGCTGGGTGAGCGGCTCGGGCACTTCTTCCGCGGCATCGGCGTCACCGTCTTCGAGGGCTACGGCCTGACCGAGACCACCGCCGCCGCGTCGGTGAACCACGACGGCGGCCTGCGCATCGGCACCGTGGGGCAGCCGCTGCCCGGGGTCACCTTCCGGATCGCCGACGACGGCGAGGTGCTCATCAAGGGCGGCATCGTCATGCGCGGCTACTGGAAGAACGAGGACGCGACGAAGGAGGCCATCGACGCCGAGGGCTTCTTCCACACCGGCGACATCGGCGAGCTCGACGCCGACGGCTTCCTCAAGATCACCGGCCGCAAGAAGGAGATCCTCGTGACCGCGGGCGGCAAGAACGTCGCCCCCGCCGTCCTCGAGGACCGGCTGCGCGCCCACCGGCTGATCAGCCAGTGCATCGTCGTCGGCGACCAGCGCCCGTTCATCGCGGCGCTGATCACCCTGGACGAGGAGGCGCTGCCGCAGTGGCTGGAATCCAAGGGCAAGCCCGCCGGCCAGACGGTCGAGCAGGTGCGCGAGGACGCCGACCTGAAGGCGGAGATCGACGCGGCCGTGAAGGACGCGAACAAGGCGGTCTCGCAGGCCGAGGCGATCAAGAAGTTCCACATCCTCGGCACCGACTTCACCGAGGACAACGGGATGCTGACCCCGAGCCTGAAGCTCAAGCGCTCGGTGGTCATGAAGGAGTTCGGCGACGAGGTCGAGGCGCTCTACACGCGCTGACCCCCGCTGTCCCGAGGCCCGTCCCGCACCCGCGGGGCGGGCCTCGGTCCGTCTACGGCTCGAGCAGGTCGGCGAACGTCTCGGCGATCGTCGTCCAGGACCAGCGCTGCTCCACCCAGGCCCGCCCGGCCGCCCCCATGGCGCGGGCCCGCGCCGGGTCGTCCAGCAGGTCGGCCAGCGTGGTCGCGACGGCGGTGGCCGAGCGCGGGTCGACGACGTGGCCGGTCACGCCCTCCTGGACCGCCTCGGGCGCCCCACCCGACGTCCCGGCCACCACCGGCCGGCCGCAGGCGGCCGCCTCGAGGAAGACCATGCCCAGGCCCTCGACGTCCAGCCCGGCCCGGCGGGTGCGGCAGGGCATCGCGAAGACGTCGCCGGCCGCGTAGTGGGCGGGGAGCTCGGCGGCGTCCACCGCCCCGGTGAGGACGACGGAGCGCTCCAGCCCCCGGGCCGCCACCGCGCGACGCAGCGAGCCCTCGTCCGGCCCGCCGCCGACGAGCAGCAGCCGCGCGCCGGGGTGCCGCGCCAGCACCTGCGGCCACCCCTCGACCAGCACGTCCTGCCCCTTGCGCGGCACGAGCCGCGAGACGCAGACCACCACCGGCGCCTCGCCCAGCCCGTGCCGGCGTCGGATCGCGGCCCCGTCGGCGGCCGGGGTGAAGCGCTCGACGTCCACGCCCGGGGAGAGCTGGGCGAGCCGGGTGCGGCCGTCCAGCGCCGGGGCCAGCCGGGCGCGGGTGTACTCGGTGATGAAGGTCAGCACGTCCAGCCCGGAGGCGATCCGCTGCATCAGCTGCCGGCTCCCGGGCAGCGCCACCCAGCCGGTCTCGTGGCCGTGGGTCGCACCGACGAGGTGCCGCACCCCGGCCGAGCGCAGGGTGGGCGCCAGCAGGCCCAGCGGCGCGGCGGCCCCGAAGAAGGCGGTGTCGCAGCCGTACCGCTCGACCAGGTCGACGGCCGCCCGCGCGGTGGCCCGGGTGGGCAGCAGCATGCCGGTCGGCCGGCGGACCACCGGGTACGGCAGGCCGGCGTCGTGTTCCGCCGACCCGGGGTGGTCGGAGGCGAGCACGACGAGCGAGTCGGGCGGCCGACGGTCGAGCAGCGCGGCGACGAAGGTCTGGATGCCGCCCTGGCGGGGCGGGAAGTCGTTGGTGACGACCAGGGTCCGGCTCACGGCTCGCGCTCCAGCCGCGCCCAGTCCTCGGCCAGCGCGATCCGCTCGGCCACGGTCGGGTGCGAGCCGAAGTACCAGCGCCACGCGGCCGGCGGGCTCGGATCGGAGAGGTTGGTGGTCGCCAGCCCCCGCTGCATGGCGATGAACGCCGCCGGGTCGCCGGTGAGGTCGAGCGCGGCGACATCCGCCCGCGCCTCCACCTGGCGGGAGACCAGGTTCTGGACCGGCGTCACGACCAGGGTGCCGACGGCGACCAGCAGCAGGGCGAGCGGCACGACCGCGGGGTCGGCGGGCCCCTGCGCCCCGGCCCGGCGGAGCAGCCGCGGCGAGGTGAGCGCCCAGCCGAGCAGCGCCACTCCCCCGGCACCCCCGAGCGCGCCCAGCAGCGTGCCGGTGAGGACGTCGTCGGCCGCGACGTGGCCCAGCTCGTGCGCCGCGATCGACTCGATCTGCGCGTCGGGCAACCGGTCGAGGACCGTGTCGTAGACGACGATGCGGCGGGTCGAGCCGAAGCCGGAGACGTAGGCGTTCAGCGCGGTGGTGCGCCGGGAGGCGTCGGAGACCAGCACGTCCTGCACCGGGGTGCCGTTCTCCTCGGCCAGGGCGAGCAGGTCGCTGCGCAGCTGCCCGGCCGGCATCGACTCGAAGCTGTTGAAGGCCGGCTCGACGAGCACCGGCCACAGGAAGGAGCCCACGACCACCAGCACCGTGGCACCGGCGGCGGCGAACGCCCACCACGCCCGTGGGGCCCGGCGGGCGAGCCAGACGAGGGCCAGCAGGCCGAGTGCGGTCAGCGCCGCGTCGATCGCGGTCGACACGACCACGTCCCGGCCCCACAGCCCCCAGCTGCGCGTGGACAGCCCGTAGCGGTGCCGCACCACCTCGCCGTACGCGGCGATCGGCAGGGTGACCAGCCGCCCGACGACCGCCAGGGCGAGCACCCCGAGCAGGACCTGCCAGGCCCAGCGCCCCCGCCGCGGGGTGCGCAGGACACCGACCAGGCGTGCCCCCAGCGGGGTCAGCCCGAGGAGCGCGGAGACGGCCAGCCCGAGCAGCAGGGATGCCAGCGACGCCGGCCGGATCGCGGCGGCGAAGGACTCCGCGCGGGAGACCTGCTCGGCCGGCAGCCCGGCCGTCGGATCGATCGCGGTGGCGCTGCCCTGCGGTTGCGGGAGCACCTCCCACGGCGTGCCGACGGTGACCACGACGGCGAAGGCGGCGAGCAGGACGACCCCGGTCGCCAGCGCCGCGCGACGCGCCCTCACAGAGCCTTCACCCGGCCGATCCTATGGGCGCCACCTGAGCGTTCCCCGCCCACCGACGACGAGGGCCGGCGCCCTCCCCTGGGGGAGGACGCCGGCCCTCGTCGAGCGGACTGCGTCAGCCGGTGATGCGGCGGGCGCTGTTGTAGCTCGGGAAGGAGTCGACGTTGTCGACCTTCACCGGCTGGCTCGAGGTGGAGGCGTGCACCATCTTGCCGTTCCCGATGTACATGGCCACGTGGCTGACCGGGCTGTAGAAGAAGATCAGGTCGCCGGGCTGGAGCTCGCCCTTGGAGACCGGCCGGCCCATCTGCGACTGGCTGCGGCTGGAGTGCGGCAGCGAGATTCCCGCGGCCCGGTAGGCGTAGGAGGTGAGACCGGAGCAGTCGAAGGCGTCCGGACCCCCGGCGCCCCACACGTAGCGGTCCCCCACCTGCGCCAGCGCGGTGTCCACCGCCGCCTGGGCGGCTCCGCTGGGCGCGGGCGCCGGGGCGCTGGGTGCCGAGGAGGGGCTGCCCGCCGCGGGGGCGGTGCGCTCGGACCGCGAGGCCCGGGCCAGCTGCTCGTCGGTGTGAGCGCGCTCGACCATCGCCCGCTGCTGGGCGTCGAGCGCCTCGTACTGCCGCTGGTAGTCCGCGATCTCGGCGGCGAGCTCCTCCTGCTGGGCCTCGATGTCCTCGACGCTCTGCTCGGCCTGCGCACGCGCCTCGCGCGCCTCGGCGCGGGTCTCCTCGGCGCGGGTGGACGCCTGGGCGACCTCGCTGACCGCGGCAGTGGTGCGCCCGGTGATCACGTCCAAGGTCCCCAGCTGGGACACGAACTCGTCCGCGGAGTCGCTGGTGAGCATGACGTCCAGCTGGGTGAGCGAGGTACCGCCGGCGGTGTAGGCGGTGCGGGCCAGCTGACGGATCCGCCCGTCGAGGGCGGTGCGCTCCTGCTGGGCCGCGAAGGCGAGCAGTTCGGCGTCGTCAGCGGCGGTGCGCTGGCGCTCGAGCTGAACCTTCGCCTCGTTCAGCTCCTCGGTGACGACCTCCAGCCGGTGGCTGGCCTCGGCAACCATCTGCGCCGCCTGGGCGGCGCTGGTGGCGGTGCCGGGCTCCGCGGACGCGGTGCCCGGCAGCATCGTGACGGTCAGGGCGGTGGTGGCCCCGATGAGGAGGCCGGCGCGGAAGCGGCCCATCCGGCGGGCGGAGCCGGCCGGTGGAGCGCTGCGGAACGGTGCGAGGGCATGCGTCGATAGGTCGTGAGGGGTCGCCACGGAGGCGGCTCTCCATTTCTTCCTCGTCCGCCTACCGAGTTAGCTGACGGGTTCGGGCGGGAAGACTGGCCCTATCCCCTGCCTACCGGCGTACCGGCCCTGCAGGGGAACTCACCCCAGGACTGCGGTGGGTCCCCGGTTCACCTCGGACGACCACGAGGGGACGTCGTGCGGTGATTCGGCGGTGCCCGGCCGAGGCCACCCCTTGAGCGGATGACGACCACCCGGTCGGACGCAGCGACCCTACGTTCGTGATGTTGCCGTGACAAACGGAACCGGGAGCGAAAGGTGTGACGAGAATCGCCCTCCGTGCCGCGCGCCTCCCCGATCGCGGCGCTGCGTAGGGGTACAAGCACGCTCCGCTGCTTCCGGGGGTCGTGAGCAAGCGCTCACCCGGTGCGGCGCCCGGTCGTCGCGCCGCCCCCACCGGCCTCCGGCGCGCCGCGGTGGCGCAGGGGTGGCACGAGGCCGTACTCCGCCAGTGCCCGCACCGCACGGCGCTCGACGTCGTCGAACTCCACCACCACCCCGGGCGCCGGGAGCACGACGTCCTCGGCCGCCGGGAACGGCTCGGGCGTCCGGGGTCGGCCCGCCATCGGCACGACGACGGGATCCACCCCCTGCCAACCGGGCGGGGCGCCGAGCAGCACGGTGACGACGCAGTCGGCGCAGCCGGTGCCCCGGAGCGTGCAGGTGTCGCAGTCGATGAGCATGTCTCTCCTCCGTGAGTCATGCGCACGGTAGGAGCGGCCACCGACATTTCCGCCCGGGCCTCAGCTCCCGGCGTACTCCCAGTGCCAGGGCTCCTCGCGGCCGTTGCCCGGATCGGCCCACGTGGGGTGGAGGAAGCCGAAGCGGCCGGCGTTGGCGACCATCCACGCGTACTGCGGCGTCCCGAACGTCTGGATGCCGCCGCACAGGTCCACCGCCAGGCCCCAGCCGTGGTTGCTCGTCCCCGGGACGGCGGCCAGCGCCGGCTTCTCGCCGTACAGCTTCACCTGGCCGGCGTAGGTCCGGTAGGAGTCGGTGATGCAGATCGGCCCGCCGAACGCCGTGGCGTACGCCGCCGACATCGCCCGGTAGGCCGCCGCGGCGTCGCAGCGCAGCGAGTGCCCGGCCGCCCCCAGGGGGCACATCGCACTGGGCGGGATCAGGCCGTTGGGATAACCGCCCCACTGGCGCGCACCGTCGAAGCTCGGCGGGTAGACGGTGTTGCCGCACTCCATCCGCAGCGCTCCCCCGGTCGGACCCGGGGCCGCCACAGGCGGGCGCTGGCCGAGGCTCGGCCGGCCCACGCCGAGGACCTGCTCGGCCGGCAGCGTGCGCACGACCACGGCGCCGGCCCGGGCATCGGCCGCGAGCATGGTCCGCGCGTCCAGGGCGAGGCCCACGTGCCCCAGCCCCGCCTCCGGCGTGCCCAGGAAGACGAGGTCGCCGGGCAGCACGTCAGCGGGCGCGACCGGCGTCGTGACGGCGAACAGCTCGGCCTGGCTCTCCGGCAGCAGCACCCCGGCCCGCCCGTAGACCGCCTGCACCAGCGCGCCGCAGCTCCAGGACTCAGGACCGGCGGTGCCCGGCGCGTAGGGCAACCCCAGCACCTCCATGGCGGCGCTCACCGCGGTGAGCGTCTCCGCGGGCAGCACGAGCAGCGAGGCGGGCTGGCCGGGCAGCTGGGCCGCACCGCGCTGGGCACCCCCACCGGCCGCGCCGACCGGCACGAGGCGTTCGGGCAGCCCGGCCGCCGGTTCCCGCAGCGCGGCGGCCGGCGGCGGCACGATCCCCGCCGCGGTGAGCTGGTCGAGGAACCCCAGCCAGCTGGCCGCCGTCCGGTCGTTGACCTCGACCTGCTCGGCCTGCAGCTGGGCCAGCTGGCGGTCCACCGCGCCCAGGGCCTCGTCCAGCTCGTCGGTGACCGCCGACGCCGCGGCCTCCAGCTCGGCGGCCCGGGCGCCGACCTCGGCGGCGCGGGCGCGCGCCTGCTCGAGCGCCGCGGACGCCGCGCGCTGCTCCTCCAGGGCCGCCCGGCGCTGCGCCTCCGCCGTGCCGATCACCGTCGCCGCGTGCCGGTCCACGACGTCGAGGAAGCTCAGCGCCGAGACCACCTCGCCCGGGTCGCCACCGCTGAGCAGCAGGGTGAGCGGCGACAGCGACCCGCCGTCCCGGTACACGGCCGAGGCGTACTGCGCGACGACCCGCTGGTGGCCCGCCAGCTCGCCCTCGGCGTCGCCGAGCACCGCCTCGGCATCGGCGACGGCGCGCTCCGCCTCGGCGAGCGCGTCGCGGGCCGCGGCCACCTCGCCCTGCTGCTCCTGCAGGCCCCGCTGCACCTCGGACGCGCGCTGCTGGAGCCGGTCCAGGGCGCGGCTGTCGAGGACGCCGGAGGTGCCTCCGGGCTGGTCGCTGGGCGCCGCGGCCACCGGGGCCGCCGTGCCGAGCAGCGCCAGGACCGCGAACGGTGCGACGAGCACGCGCGAGCGCCACGGGGAGCGCGGGGACATCGGACCACCTCTGCGGATCGGGGCAGCGTCGCCCACCGCAGGAATGTTGTCCCGGTGATCAGCGAAGCGCCAGGTGAGCGGCGTGATTCCGCTCGCGCGGGCGACCCCGCCGACGACTGCGGCCCCGATCACGGTCGGCGCGGCACCCCGGGACTGTCAGCACCCCGACCTACCGTCCGCCCCGTGAGCTCCTCCCCCACCCTCCCGCGCTACGTGCAGAGCACGATCGAGGAACTGGGCACCCCGCTGGCGGAGGTCACCTTCGTCGTGGTCGACCTCGAGACGACCGGCGGCTCCCCCAAGGACTGCGCGATCACCGAGATCGGGGCGGTCAAGGTCCGTGGCGGCGCGATCCTCGGGGAGTTCCAGACGCTGGTCGACCCCGGCCAGGAGATCCCGCCCTACATCAGCGTGCTCACCGGGATCACGACCTCGATGGTCGCCGCGGCGCCGCGGATCGGGACGGTGCTGCCGGCGTTCCTCGAGTTCGCCCGCGGAGCGGTGCTGGTCGCGCACAACGCCCCGTTCGACCTCGGATTCCTCAAGGCGGCGTGCGCGCAGAACGGCATCCTGTGGCCGGCCGCGGCGTCGGTGGACACCGCGGTGCTGGCCCGGCGGCTGCTCACCCGCGACGAGGTGCCCAACTGCAAGCTGGGCACGCTCGCACCGTTCTTCCGCGCCACCACCTCCCCGACGCACCGCGCGCTGGACGACGCCCGGGCCACCGTCGACGTGCTGCACGGCCTGTTCGAGCGGCTGGGGCCGCTGGGCGTCTCCTCGCTGGAGGAGCTCACCGGCCTCACCCGGCAGATCGACCCGGAGCGGCGGCGCAAGCGGCACCTGGCCGACACCGTTCCCCACGGCCCGGGCGTCTACCTCTTCCGCGGGCCGCGCGACGAGCCGCTCTACGTCGGCACCTCCACCGACCTGCGCACCCGGGTGCGCAGCTACTTCACCGCCGGTGAGCAGCGCAGCCGGATCACCGAGATGGTGGCCCTCGCCTCCCGGGTGGACGCGATCCCGTGCGCCCACGCGCTGGAGGCCGCGGTCCGCGAGCTGCGGTTGATCGCCGAGCACAAGCCCCGCTACAACCGGCGGTCCCGCTTCCCCGAACGCGCCCTGTGGGTCCGGCTCACCGACGAGCCGTTCCCCCGGCTGTCGGTGGTGCGCCGCGTCCGGCCGGGCGCCGGGGTGTTCCTCGGCCCCTTCCCCGACCGGCGGGCCGCCGACGCCGCCGTCGCGGCCGTGCACGAGTCCCTGCCCCTGCGGCAGTGCACCGCCCGCATCCCAGCGCGGGCCCCCGCCGGCTCGGCCTGCGCGCTGTTCGACATGGGGCGGTGCGGAGCGCCCTGCACCGGCTCCCAGTCCGTCGCCGAGTACGCCGACGTCGCGGCCGTCCTCCGGGCGGCGGTCGCCTGCGATCCGGGCGCGCTGGTCGCGCCCCTGCTGGACCGGGTCGACCGGCTGGCGGCCGAGGAGCGCTACGAGGACGCCGCGGTCCTCCGGGACCGCATCGCGGTGCTGCTCAGGGCGGTCCGGCGGCGGCAGCGGCTGGAGTCCCTCGCCGCCGTCCCGGAGCTGGTGCTCGCCCGACCGGACGGCGCGGGCGGCTGGGAGCTGTCCGTCGTCCGTCGCGGGCGGCTGGTCTCCGCCGGGGTCGCGCCCCGGGGGACGTCGGTGCGCGCGACGCTGGCCGGGCTGCTGAGCACCGCCGAGACACTGCTCGGGCCCGACGGGGAGATCGCCGCGTCCGTCGACGAGACCGAGCTGGTCCTGCGCTGGATGGAGAAGCCCGGCACCCGGCTGGTCGAGCTCGACGGCACCCTCGCCAGTCCGGCCCCCGGCACCGGCGCCTTCAGCCGATTCCTCGCTCGGGCCGAGGGCAGCGGCGCCGGCCGTGACCCGTTCGCCGACGGCCGCTCGCTGGGCACCCGGGCCCGACCGGACCGCATCACGGCGGGCGTGGGCGCCGGCGGCCGCCCACCGCTAGCATCGCCGTCGTGATCACCGCCATCGTGATGATCGACGCCGCCACCGACTCGATCCCCGAGGTGGCCGCGGCGATCGCCGACCTCGACGGGGTGAGCGAGGTCTACTCCACCGCCGGCGAGGTCGACCTGATCGCCCTCGTCCGCGTGCGCGAGTTCGAGCAGGTCGCCGAGGTGATCGCCGGGCGGATCAACAAGGTGCCCGGCGTGCTCGAGACCGAGACGCACATCGCCTTCCGGGCCTACTCCCGCCACGACCTGGAGGCTGCGTTCGCGATCGGGTTCGAGTCCGCGGACTGAGCCCGGCCGCCCCGGTCAGCCGGCGAGGCCGTCCCGCACTGCCCGGCTGACCGACACCCAGCGCTCCAGCTGAGCCGCCGCCCGCCCCTCGTCGACCGCGGCCGCGGCACGCGCCAGGCCGGCGGCCAGCCCGTCGTGCAGTCCGGTGGAGTGCTCGTCGAAGGCCGCCAGCGCCACCGCCGCGTTCAGCAGGACGGTGTCGCGGACGGGGCCGTGCTCCCCGTCCATCACCCGGCGGAACACGTCGGCGTTGAAGGCGGGCGACCCGCCGCGCAGCGCGTCGGGCCCCGATGCCGGGATGCCCAGCGCCGCCGGGTCCACCTTGTCGGGGACGACGGCGCCGTCGCGCACGACCCAGGCCGAGGACGTCGTCGCCGTCGTCAGCTCGTCGAGGCCGTCGTCGCCGCGGAACACGACCGCCCGGGCGCCCCGGGCGGCCAGCACCTCCGCCAGGACCGGCGCCATGGCGCGGTCGGCGCAGCCGATGGCGGCGGCCACGGGTCGCGCCGGGTTGGTGAGCGGACCCAGAAAGTTGAAGACCGTGGCGATGCCCAGCTCCCGCCGGGGTGCGCCGGCGTGCCGCATGCCGGGGTGGAACACCGGCGCGAAGAAGAAGCCGATGCCGGCCTCCTGCACGCAGCGGGCGACCCCGGCCGCCGGCAGGTCGATGACGACGCCCAGCTCCTCGAGGACGTCCGCCGCCCCGGAGGAGGACGACGCCGCCCGCCCGCCGTGCTTGGCGACCGGCGCCCCGGCCGCGGCGGTGACGACCGACGCCATCGAGGAGATGTTCACCGTGTGCGCGCCGTCGCCACCGGTGCCGACGATGTCCACGCACGCGAGCGGGAGGTCCACCGGTGTCGCCTGGGCGAGCATCTCGGCCGCCAGGCCGGAGACCTCCTGCGCCGAGGCGCCCTTGGCCCGGAGCGCGACGGCGAACCCGGCGACCTGGGCCGGTGTGGCCTCCCCGGTCATCACCTCGCGCATCGCCCAGGCGGTGTCCTCGGCGGTGAGGTCCTGGTGGGCGAGCAGCCGGTTGAGCAGGCCCGGCCAGGACGGCCGGGTGGCACGAGCGGTGGTCACCGCGCGATCACCGGACCGCGGGACGGCGGGCGGAGCTGCGCAGCAGGTCCGCGACGAGCCCCGGCGCGGTCAGCGGGTCGACGGGCAGCGGGAGGGTGCCCTCGGCGCGGGACCAGTGCGCGAGCCAGCGATCGGGCTGCCGGGCGATCAGGACGCACACGGCAGGGCGGTCGGGCACCTCCTGGTCGAGCTGGCGGGCCAGCGCCAGCCCGCCGGTCGGCTGCGCCTCGCCGTCCAGGATGCAGAGCGCCACACCCCCGGCGTCGACGGCCGCGACGACCTCGTCGCCGGTGGCGCACTCGATCCAGGTGAGGGGGCCGACGTCCGGCGCGGGACGGCGACCGACCGCGGTGCGCACCGCCTCGCGGGTCGCGGCGCGGGAGCTGTAGACCAGCACGGTGGCCGGTGCGTCGGGGGTTCCGGCTGGGCTCACGCGGGCGAGCCTAGTGGTTGGGCCCTCGCCCGCCCGGGAGGACGGCCGCCGCCCGTTCCTGGGCGATCACGACGCGCGCCACGCCGGGCCGACCCGAGGTCGTGACCGGTCGCAGCCGATGCCATGATGACCGGGTGACAACGGCCCCCGTGGCGAGCAGCACCTTCGACCCTTCGCGGGTGCACTCCCTGACCCGACCGAACATGGTCAGCGTCGGCACGATCATCTGGCTCTCGAGCGAGCTGATGTTCTTCGCCGGCCTGTTCGCCATGTACTTCACCGCCCGTTCCCGGGCCGGCGCCGAAGGGTGGCCGCCCGAGCCGACAGAGCTGAACCTGCCGTACGCCACGGTCTTCACCATCATCCTGGTGCTGTCCTCGGTGACGTGTCAGTTCGGCGTCTTCGCGGCCGAGAGCGGCAACGTCTACGGCCTGCGGCGCTGGTTCACGATCACGTTCGTGATGGGCCTGATCTTCGTCGTGGCCCAGATGAACGAGTACCGCGTCCTGGTGACCGAGCACGGCACGTCCATCTCGTCGTCCACGTACGGCTCGGTCTTCTACATCACCACCGGGTTCCACGCGCTGCACGTCATCGGTGGGCTGATCGCGTTCGTCTACCTGCTCATCCGGTCCACCATGGGCCGCTTCACGCCGGCACAGGCGACCGCGGCGATCGTGGTCTCCTACTACTGGCACTTCGTCGACGTCGTGTGGGTCGGGCTCTTCGCCACGATCTACCTGATCCGCTAGGGGAACGGTGTCCACCACGCACCCGCAGTCCGACGCCGCATCGTCCGACGCCGCGACCGCTTCGCCGGTCGCCCGCGCCCGTGCGCGTCGCCGCAGCAAGCACCGCCGCCGGGTCGCCAACGTGGCCGGGCTCATGGCGAGCCTGGTCCTCACCGGCGCGCTCTACTCGGTCTTCAGCCCCGCGCAGGCCGCGCCGGCCGAGGGCGCCAACGAGTCCGCCGCCGAGGCCGCCGGTCGTGAGCTGTACGAGCGCAGCTGCATCTCCTGCCACGGCGAGAACCTCGAGGGCGTCCCCAACCGGGGCCCCTCGCTGATCGGCGTCGGCGAGGCCGCGGTCTACTTCCAGGTCCACACCGGGCGCATGCCCCTCGTGCGCCAGGAGGCCGACGCCCCCGACAAGCCCGCGGTCTTCTCCGACGAGGAGATCGACCAGCTGATGGCCTACGTCCAGGCCAACGGCGGCGGCCCGACCCTCCCGTCGGGCGACCTCCGCGACGGTGACGTGGCCGAGGGCGGCGAGCTCTTCCGGCTGAACTGCGCCTCCTGCCACAACTTCGTCGGCGAGGGCGGCGCGCTCTCCTCCGGCAAGGCCGCGCCGAGCCTGAACGACTCCAGCGACCTCGAGATCTACACGGCGATGCTGACCGGCCCGGAGAACATGCCGGTGTTCGGTGACAACCAGCTCACGTCGGAGGAGAAGCGCTCGATCATCAACTACGTCCAGACGATCGGCGAGCAGGCCGACCCGGGCGGCGCCGGCGTGGGCCGCGTCGGACCGGTGGCCGAGGGCCTGGTCATCTGGGTGGTCGGCATCGGCGTGCTGATGTTCGGCATCTTCTGGATGGGGAGCAAGGCGTGACGACGCACGACACCCGCCCCGGCTCGACCGGTGGCGCGGACACGCCCGGCCCGCTGCACGGCGGCCCGGACGACGACTACACCCCGGAGCAGCTCGCGGCGATGCCGCGGGAGGACCTGGACCGCCTGGGTGCCCGCTACGACGGCGTGCAGATCCTGCACGTCGACCCGGGCCCCGAGCCGGGCTCGCCCATGGAGCGTCGGGCGGTCCGCCAGGTCGGCCTCACCTTCACCCTCGCCGGGCTCTCGGCGCTGGCTTTCGTCGTCGTCTACGTCGGCGCCGGATGGTTCTTCCCTGACTGGCAGTGGAGTGTCTCGGGGAGCGACTTCAGCGCGTTGTTCACGCCGCTGCTGGGCGCCACCATGGGTCTGGCGCTCACGCTCGTCGGCGTCGGGCTGGTGCTCTTCAGCAAGAAGCTGCTGCCGCACGAGACGGCCGTCCAGGACAAGCACGACGGCTCGCACTTCGACCGCGTCACCACCGGTGCCACGCTGGTCGGCGGCCTGCACAACAGCGGCCTCGCCCGCCGCAAGCTGATCACCCGCTCGCTCGGCTTCATGGGTGGCGGTCTGGGCCTGATGCTGCTGATGCCGCTGGGCGGGCTCATCAAGAACCCGAACACCGGCGACCCGCTGGGTCGCACGTCCTGGACCGAGGGCATGCGCCTGGTCCGCAACGACGGCAGCCCGATCCGCCCCGGCGACCAGGAGCCCGGCTCCCTGGAGACGGTCTTCCCGGCCGTCCCCGGCGGCAACCGGCAGTCCGATGCCGCCACGATGCTCATCCGTCTCCGCCCGGCCCAGCTGGAGCAGATGGCCCCCCGCGAGGGACAGGCCGACTTCGGCTACGGCGACTACGTCGCCTACTCGAAGATCTGCACGCATGCCGGTTGCCCGGTGTCGCTGTACGAGCAGGAGACCAGCCGGATCCTCTGCCCGTGCCACCAGTCGCAGTTCGACGTCACCCAGGGGGCCAAGCCCGTCTTCGGGCCGGCCACGCGATCCCTGCCACAGCTGCCCATCACCGTCGATGACGAGGGCTACTTCGTCGCACGCGGCGACTACCCTGAGGCTGTCGGCCCCACGTACTGGAATCGGGAGCGCATCTGATGGCAGCTACGGCCACGGCCCCGGGGGCTCCGACCACCCGGCTCGGCAAGACCGCGACCGAGATCGATGACCGGCTGATCGTCGCCGGCCCGCTCCGCCGGACGCTGAACAAGGTCTTCCCCGATCACTGGTCGTTCCTCCTCGGCGAGATCGCGCTCTACTCGTTCCTCATCGCGCTGCTCTCGGGCACGTACCTGACCTTCTTCTTCGACGCCTCCATGCGTGAGGTCGTCTACGAGGGGTCCTACGCACCGCTGCGCGGCGTGGAGATGTCCGCGGCCTACGACTCGGCGCTGAACCTCTCCTTCGACGTCCGCGGCGGCCTGTTCATGCGCCAGGTCCACCACTGGGCGGCGCTGCTGTTCGTCGCCTCGATCGTGGTGCACCTGCTGCGCGTCTTCTTCACCGGCGCCTTCCGCCGTCCGCGGGAGACGAACTGGATCATCGGCGTGGTCATGCTGGTGCTCGCCCTGCTCATGGGCGTGACCGGCTACACCCTCCCCGACGACCTGCTCTCGGGCACCGGGCTCCGCATCATCAGCGCGATCATCCTGTCGGTCCCGGTGATCGGGACCTGGGCGCACTGGGCGGTCTTCGGCGGTGACTTCGTCGGCGAGCTGATCATCGGGCGCTTCTACATCGCGCACGTGCTGATCATCCCGGCGATCCTGCTGGCCCTGATCGCGGTGCACCTGCTGCTCCTGGTCAAGCAGAAGCACGCGCAGTTCCCCGGACCCGGCCGCACCGAGCACAACGTCGTCGGCAACCGCCTCTTCCCGACGTTCGCGGCGAAGGCGACCGGACTGCTGTTCATCGTGTTCGGCGTGATCGCCGCCCTGGGTGGTCTGGTCCAGATCAACCCGGTGTGGCTGTGGGGCCCGTACAACCCGGCCCAGGTCTCCGCCGCGTCGCAGCCGGACTGGTACATCCTCTTCCTGGACGGTTCGACGCGAATCTTCCCGGCGTGGGACATCAACCTGCCCGGCGACTACACGATCCCGGCACTGTTCTGGCCGACGGTCGTGGTGGCCGGCGCGATGTTCACGGTGCTCGCGCTCTACCCGATGATCGAGCGCAAGCTGTCCGGCGACACCGCCTCGCACCACCTGCTGCAGCGCCCCCGCGACGTTCCCGTCCGCACCTCGCTCGGCATGATGGCGCTGACCTTCTACGGCGTGCTCATGCTGTCCGGCGGCAACGACGTCTTCGCGGACAAGTTCGACGTCAGCCTGAACGCGATGACCTGGTTCGGCCGCCTCGGCGTGGTCGTGCTGCCGCCCCTCGTGTACTTCCTGACCTACCGGATCTGCCTGGGTCTGCAGAAGCACGACCGCGAGGTGCTCGAGCACGGCATCGAGACCGGTGTCATCCGCCGGCTGCCCCACGGTGAGTTCATCGAGGTGCACCAGCCGCTCGGCCCGGTTGACGAGCACGGCCACGGCACGCTCGCCTACGGCGGTGCGCCGGTGCCGAAGAAGATGAACCAGATCGGGGGCGCCCGCCGCGCGATCCGGGGCTTCTTCAAGCCGATCGAGGAGCCGGCGCAGGTCGAGCTCGAGCAGGGTCGCGAAGGCCGCGGTCTCGCCGCGGCCGACGAGGCCCGCGAGCTCACCTCCTCGGGTCGCCCCTCCGAGGGTGGTCGCCCGCAGGAGCCGCGCGACTGACCTCGCACGCACGCACAGCAGGGCCCCGGTGGATCCGTCCACCGGGGCCCTGCTGCATTCCGGGGGCGCGGGGCCGGAGCCACGTCGCCACGCCACCGCCGCGGCGTCGCTCGGGGCCCTCTGGGGGCGTGCCTCGCGCTTCCGGGATCCTGCAGCACTCCCCCAGCACGAGAACCGCCCCCAGAGCCGACCGGCCAGGGCCCGGCGTCAGCCGCCGGCTCGCGGCCCGACGTAGGCCCCATTGCGGGCGTTCCACGGCCGTTGCCACCCCTGCAGGCACGGCGATCACCGGGGATCGCCAGCAACCCGCCCGCAGCACCGCCGGCCGCTCGTGCGGCAGCACGAGGTCTCGGGGTGCTCCTCGTGCTCTGGGGGTCCGGCAGCACTCCCCCAGCACGAGAACCGCCCCCAGAGCCGACCGGCACGGGCGCCGGCAGGGCTGGCAACGACCGGCCACCGTCGGCAACCCGCTACCGCCACCGGGCCTTCGGGGTGTTCCTCGCGCTCTGGGGGTCCTGCAGCACTCCCCCAGCGGGAGAAACGCCCCCAGGGCGACCTGCACGGGCTCTACGTCGGCCGACACGCCCCCGGAACCCCCGGCGGCTCACACCCCGGTCCGCACCGGAACGGCCGAGGGCCCCTCCCGCCGAAGCGGAAGGGGCCCTCGGACCGTGTGGGTGGAACTCAGCTCTGCGTGGCGTTCTGCCCCACGTAGTACTCGAAGAGCAGCCCGCCGACCGTGACGAGGATGGCGGCGGCACCCATCGCGATCAGCCAGTAGTAGAAGAACGACAGCCCCAGGGCCGTGAGGCCGATCGAGAGGGCGATGCCCAGCGGCCAGTAGCTGGCCGGGCTGAAGAAGCCCAGCTCGCCGGCGCCGTCGGCCATCTCGGCGTCCTTGCGGTCCTCGGGACGGGCGTCGATGCGCCGCGACACGAACCAGAAGAACATGCCGACCATGCCGGTCAGCCCCGCGGAGAGGATCAGCGCCGTGGTGCCGATCGGCTCCTTCGACCACACGCCGTAGACCACGCCTGCGGCGATGCAGAAGATCGCGATGATGTTGAAGATCAGCGCCTCGATCTTCACGGTCGTGCCTCCTCAGGCGTCGTGGCGGTGGCGGCCGGAGACGTGCAGCGGTCAGCCATTGGCGGACTGCTGGTCGTCGTTCTTGGCCTGGAAGAGCTCCAGAGGCGTGGTGGTCGAGGACGCACCCGGCTGGCCGATCTCCTCGAGCGCCTCGTAGGTGTCGAGGCCCTCCTCGCGCGCTGCGAGGTAGGCGTCGTAGTCGTCACCGGAGACCGCGCGCACCTCGAAGTTCATGTACGCGTGGTACGTCCCGCACAGCTCCGCGCAGCGGCCCACGTAGGCACCCTCCTCGCGGACGGTCACCTCGAAGACGTTGTCGCGGCCGTTGTCGTTGCCGGGGATGACGTCGAGCTTGAAGAGGAACTCCGGCACCCAGAACGAGTGGATGACGTCGGCCGAGGCGACCTCGAAGCGGATCGAGCGGTCGGTCGGCAGGACCAGGATCGGGATCTCTTCGCTGGTGCCGATCGTGTTCACCGGCTCGCCGTCGGTCCCCGTGGTCTCCGGGTAGACGAACTGCCAGTTCCACTTGAAGGCGTTTACGGCGATCGTCTCGTCCGGGTTGTCGCTGCGCTCCTGCACCTCGTTCTGCGTCACCACGGTGAAGAAGAACAGCGCGGCGATGATCAGGAACGGCGCGATCGTGTAGGCGATCTCCAGCGGGAGGTTGTACGCGGTCTGCCGCGGCAGCTCGTCGCTGCGCTTCCGGTGGGCGACGACCGAGTAGAGGATCAGCCCCCAGACCAGGAAGCCGACGACGAGGGCCGCGATGACCGAACCGGTCCACAGCTCGCGCATCTTCTGGGACTCGTCGGTGATGCCCTCGGGCCAGCCGAACCGCCAGAACTCGTTGTTGGGCATGTCGCACCCGGTGAGGGTCAACACCCCCAGGAGACCGAGCGCGGCCAGCCGCGCGAGCCTGCTGCCTCGAGCCACTGCTCGTTGCCTCCTCGTCCTCCGTCCGGTGCGCCCGGACGGTCCTCCCAGCGGGGCCGCGAGCCGGTTTCGGCAGGCGGCGTCCACGCCGATCACAGTGTGTGCCGAGACTAGCCGACGGCGCTCGGCGGTCGACCACCGGAGACACCTGCCCGGCGGGTCGCGGCTGCTGTGGCCGATCACGCGCCTCGACTCCCGGGCCCGATCGGACGGGCCGGTTAGAGTCGTGGTGTGTGGTACCGCCTGCTGACCCCCAAGTGGGTGCTCCTCCACCTGCTGGTGGCCGCGCTCTTCATCGCCACCTGGTTCCTCGGCTACTGGCAGCTCAGCAAGGCCGAGGACGGCGGTGGCGCGGTGAACTGGAGCTACGCGCTCCAGTGGCCGCTGTACGGCGCGATGGGGCTGTGGTTCTACGTGCGCATGGCGCGCGAGGAACTGCACCGCGACCCGGACGACGACGTCCCGGGCAACGCCGTGGTGCTGTACCAGCGGCCGCGGATCGACACCACGGGTGACCCGGAGCTGGCCGCCTACAACGCCTACCTCGCCGAGCTCAACGAGAAGGCCCTCGGGCAGCGGGCCGGTCATGGCCAGTGAGCGCACGGCCTCGTCCCGCACCTCGGACGAGGCCATCGCCCAGGCCCTGCTCCGCTACCGGGTCATGGCCACCGTCGTCGGCGTCCTGCTCATCGCGCTGATCTTCGTCGCGGTGCCGCTGAACCACCTGGCCGACGTCCCCGGGCCGTCCACCGTCCTGGGCACCGCGCACGGCTGGCTCTACGGCCTGTTCTTCCTGTCGGCGGTCGACCTCGCGCTGCGCGCGAAGTGGACCCTCAAGGGCTTCCTGCTCACGGTTATCGCCGGCACGGTCCCGGTGCTCTCCTTCGTCGCCGAGCGCCGGGCGACGGCCAAGATGCGCGCCGGCCAGCAGGTCTGACCCACCGGTTCCGCCCTTCCCCTGCGATCCCCCGGGAGACCTGCGCCTGATGTGCGGCCTGCTCGCCTACTTCTCCACCGACGCCGACCGCGTCGACGACGACACGGTCGCGGCCGTGCGCTCGGCCCAGCACTGCCTGCGCCACCGCGGCCCCGACGAGACCGAGCAGTGGTGGGACGGCTCGGCGGTGTTCGGCTTCAACCGGCTGTCGTTCATCGACATCGAGCACAGCCACCAGCCGATGCCCTACGCCGACGGCCGCTACCGGATCGTCTTCAACGGCGAGATCTACAACTACCTCGAGCTCCGGGAGGAGCTGAGAGCAGCCGGCGCCACCTTCGCCACCGAGGGTGACACCGAGGCGATCGTCGCCGGCTACCACGTGTGGGGCGAGGACGTCGTCCACCGGTTGCGCGGGATGTTCGCCTTCCTCATCTGGGACACCGAGCAGAAGACCGTCTTCGGCGCCCGTGACCCGTTCGGCATCAAGCCGCTGTTCGTGACCCGGCTCGCCGACGGCGCCGTCGCCTTCTCCTCGGAGAAGAAGGCGCTGCTGGAGCTGCTCGGCGGCAGCGAGGCGGCCGGCGGGGTCGACGCGGCGTCCTTGCAGCACTACCTGACCCTGCAGTACGTCCCGGAGCCCGCGACGCTGCACCGCGGCATCCGCCGGATCGAGAGCGGCACCAGCTTCACCGTCGCCGGGGGCGAGCTGACGACGACGCGCTACTTCCACCCCACCTTCCCGATCCGGCCGGTGGCGAAGGACGAGCAGCAGGCCCTCTACGACCGCATCGCCGACGTCCTCGACGACTCGGTGCGGGTGCATATGCGCGCCGACGTGACGGTGGGGTCGTTCCTCTCCGGGGGCATCGACTCGACCGCCATCGCCGCGCTCGCCAAGCGGTACAACCCGAAGCTGCTCACCTTCACCACCGGGTTCGAGCGCCAGGGCTTCTCCGAGATCGATGTCGCCGCCGAGTCGGCCGCGGCAATCGGCGTCGAGCACATCACCAAGGTCGTCACGCCCGAGGAGTTCGCCGACGCCATCCCGCTGGTGATCTGGTACCTCGACGACCCGGTGGCCGACCCGGCGCTCGTCCCGCTGTACTTCATCGCCCGCGAGGCCCGGAAGCACGTGAAGGTCGTGCTCTCCGGCGAGGGGGCCGACGAGCTGTTCGGCGGTTACAACATCTACCGGGAGCCGCTGTCGCTGGCCGCGTTCGAGAAGCTGCCGCGCGGCGTCCTGCGGGCGCTGGGCGCGCTGTCGGCCCGGCTCCCCGACGGGATGCGCGGCAAGGACCTGCTGCGCCGCGGGTCGATCCCGCTCGAGGAGCGTTACTACGGCAACGCCCGACTCTTCCGCGACGACGAGCTCGGCTTCCTGCGCACCCGGAACCCGGACCAGTCGCACGTCACCGTGACCCGCGAGCTCTACGAGCGCACTCGCGCGGCCGGCTACGACGACGTCACCGCCATGCAGTACGTCGACCTCTTCACCTGGCTGCGCGGCGACATCCTGGTCAAGGCCGACAAGATGACCATGGCCAACTCGCTGGAGCTGCGGGTGCCCTTCCTCGACCCCGAGGTCTTCAGGGTCGCCAGCACGCTGCCGGTCGACCAGCGGGTGACCAAGGAGACGACGAAGTACGCCCTGCGCCGGGCACTGGAGCAGATCGTGCCGGCGCACGTGCTGAACCGCCGCAAGCTCGGGTTCCCCGTCCCGACCCGCCACTGGCTGGCCGAGGACCTGCACGACTGGGCCCGCTCGGTGATCGAGGCCAGCGGCACCGACGAGTGGCTGGACAAGGCCCAGGTGCTCGCGATGCTGGCCGCCCACCGGACGAACCAGCGCAACGGTTCGGCGGTGGACTACTCCCGCAAGCTCTGGACGCTGCTGGTGTTCATGATCTGGCACGGCATCTTCGTCGAGGGACGGATCCGGCCCGAGATCCCGCAGACGGTCTACCCCGTCCGCCTCTGAACGCAGGAACCGGTGAGGCCCGGAACCGCATCGGTTCCGGGCCTCACTGGTTCAGTGCTGGTATCAGCTGAAGCTGTCCCCGCAAGCGCAGGAGCTGCCGGCGTTCGGGTTGTCGATCGTGAAGCCCTGCTTCTCGATCGAGTCGACGAAGTCGATCGTCGCGCCACCGAGGTACGGACCGCTCATCCGGTCGACGATGACCTCGACGCCACCGAACTCGTAGGTCTGGTCGCCGTCGAGGTACCGCTCGTCGAAGAAGAGCTGGTACCGCAGGCCCGAGCACCCACCGGGCTGGACGGCGATGCGCAGACGCAGATCGTCGCGGCCCTCCTGGTCCAGCAGTGCCTTCACCTTGCTGGCTGCCGGTTCGCTGAGCAGCACGCCCGTGGATCCGGCCGTGCCACCGTCGAGGGTCGTGGTGTCCTGCACCGTCATATCCGTGTCCTCCTGCATTCGAGGTGTCCGCTGCGCACCGTCTGTGGCGGATCAACGCCGCCGGGGCGAAGCTTCTTCCACTGTACGGCGCTTCCCCGCGTTTCCCGAGCGGTCGAGGGGGTCCACGTAGACTCCCGCTCTGTGAAGCTCCGCCTGCCCGGCCGCCGCAATGCCGCCGAGACGACCGATCCCGCCGCCTCGGCCGCCTCCGGCGAACAGTCCGCGCACCTGGTGAAGACCTCGGGCAAGGGGCGACCCACCCCCCGGCGCAACGAGGCGCAGGGCCGCCGGCCCGGTCCTCCGCCGCCCCCGCCGACCACGCGCAAGGAGGCCTACCGCCGCATGCGCGAGCAGCAGGCGGCCCGTCGCGGTGACGCCCGCCTGGCGGCCGCGCGCGGCGACGACGCCTTCCTCCCGGCGCGCGACCGCGGCCCGGTCCGCAAGACCGTCCGCGACCTCGTCGACGCCCGCCGCAACGTCGGCAGCTGGTTCCTGGCGATCGCCGGTGTCGCGCTGATCGGCACGTTCGTGCCCAGCGCCACGATCCGCGGCTACGCCAGCTTCCTGCTCTTCGGCTTCTTCCTGCTGCTCATCGTCGACTCGGTCGTGCTGAACCGGAAGATCAAGAAGACGCTGGCCGAGCGCTTCCCCGCCGAGACCAAGACCCGCGGCGCCTCCTGGTACGGCATCAGCCGGTCGACGATGATCCGCCGCTGGCGGTTCCCCAAGCCCGAGGTCCCGCTGGGCGCCGACGTCTGACCCGCGGCCTCCGTGCACGTCCGGCTGCTCGGCACCGGTGCGGCCGACGGCTGGCCCAACCCGTGGTGCTCGTGCGCGTCCTGCGCGGACGCCCGCGCCCGCGGTGACTCCCGCCGGCAGACATCGGTGCTGCTCGACGGCGGGGTGCTGCTGGACCTCTCCCCCGCCCTCCCGCCCGACGGCGTCTCGCTGGCCGGCGTGCACACGGTCCTGGTGACCCACGCCCATCCCGACCACTGCGCGCCGTTCGCGCTGCTGTGGCGGCACTGGGTGCTGCCCGACGAGCACCTCACGATCGCCGGACCCGCGGAGGCGCTCGAGACCTGCCGGCCGTGGCTGGCGCCGGACGCCCCGGTCGACCTCGTGGACCTCGAGCCGGGCCGGTCGCTGCACCTGCGCGGCTACGACGTCCGCGTGCTGCCGGCCGACCACGAGGTGCCGACGGTCCTGTACGACGTCACCGGCCCCGACGGCGCCCGGCTGCTGTACGCCACGGACACCGGCCCGCTGCCGGACGCCGCGCTCGCGGCGGTCGAGGGTGCGGCGTTCGACGTCGTGCTGCTCGAGGAGACCTTCGGCGACAGGCTCGACCACGGCACACGCCACCTCGACCTCGGCAGCTTCCCGGTCGAGCTCGACCGGCTCCGGGCAGCCGGCGCCGTCACCGCGGCCACCGATGTCGTCGCGGTGCACCTGAGCCACCACAACCCACCGGCCGCGGAGCTGGCCGCCCGGCTGGCCGGCCACGGTGCCCGGGTGCTCCCCGACGGCGCGGAACTGCAGGTGGAGGCCTACCGTCGCCGGTCATGGAATTCCGACGCCTCGGCCGCTCCGGCCTGACCATCTCCGAGATCGCCTACGGCAACTGGCTGACGCACGGCAGCCAGGTCGAGGAGGACGCCGCGCACGCGTGCGTGCGGGCCGCCCTCGACGAGGGCATCACGACCTTCGACACCGCGGACGTCTACGCCGGCACGAAGGCCGAGTCCGTGCTCGGCCGGGCGCTGGCCGGTCAGCGCCGCGAGGGCCTGGAGATCTTCACCAAGGTCTACTGGCCCACCGGCCGCGGCCGCAACGACCGCGGCCTGTCGCGCAAGCACATCATGGAGAGCTGCACCGCCTCGCTGAAGCGACTCCAGACCGACTACGTCGACCTCTACCAGGCGCACCGCTACGACTCCACGGTGCCGCTGGAGGAGACGATGACCGCCTTCGCCGACCTGGTCCGGCAGGGCAAGGTGCTCTACATCGGCGTCTCGGAGTGGAACGCCGAGGAGATCGCCGCCGGCGCCGCGCTCGCGCGCGAGCTGGACATCCAGCTGATCAGCAACCAGCCGCAGTACTCGATGCTGTGGCGGGTGATCGAGGACGAGGTCGTGCCCACGTCCGAGAAGCACGGCCTGTCGCAGATCGTCTGGTCACCGCTGGCCCAGGGCATCCTGACCGGCAAGTACCTGCCGGGTCAGCAGCCGCCGCCGGACTCCCGCGGCGGCCACGCCGAGGCCGGCGGCTCGATGCAGCGATTCCTCCGGAACGAGGAGCTCCTCACCCGCGTGCAGGACCTGACGCCGATCGCGGCCGACCACGGGCTGTCGATGGCCCAGCTGGCGATCGCCTGGGTGCTGCAGAACCCGAACGTCGCCGCGGCGATCATCGGGGCCAGCCGCCCCGAGCAGGTCACGGACAACGTCAAGGCCGCCGGCGTGCGGCTCGACGCCGAGGTCCTCGCGCGCATCGACGAGGTGCTCGGGGACGTCGTCGAGCGCGACCCCGGCAAGGTCTCGCGCGGCGCCTGACCGCGGCCCGGCGTCCTGACCCTCTACCTCCGGTACAGGGTCAGGGCGCTGCCAGGCCCATCGGCCCGTAGACCTCCCGGTCGTCCTCGAACAGGGTGACGGTGGCGATGCCCCGGTCGAGCAGGTCGCGCCAGTTCTCCCCCAGCCAGGACTCCGCGTCCCCCTGGTTGTCCGAGGGCGGGATCTCGATCCCGAGGGACGACGGTTCGACAGTTGCCCCGGACGGGTCCTCCAGGCGCCAGTGCCAGCTCATCCCCGCAGGCTAGTGCTCCCGTTGCGGGGACGTGATCATCATCCGGGTTACCGGCACCGCCGACCGGGCATGGCAGTCCACCGACTGCGTCCGAGCGGAGGATCCATGACCGCAGCTCCACCCCCGCCGTCGGCGACCGGTGCCACCCGCGACGCCGGCTCCCCGGTCGACCCCGCCGACGCCTCCACGGGTCAGCTGATCACCCAGCTCACCGAGCAGGTGAGCCGACTGGTCCGAGACGAGGCCCGGCTGGCCCAGGCCGAGGTCGCGCAGAAGGCGAAGCGACTCGGCATCGGCGCCGGGCTGTTCGGCGGCGCCGGCCTGTTCGCCTTCCTGGGCCTGGCCGTGCTCGTCGCCACCGCCGTGCTCGCCCTCGACCTCGCGCTGCCGGCCTGGCTGGCCGCGCTCGTCGTCGCCGTCGTCCTGTTCGTCGTCGCCGGGGTGCTGGCGCTGATCGGCAAGAAGGACGTCGCGAAGGGCAGCCCCCCGGTGCCGACGGAGGCCATCGCCGGCGTCCAGGCGGACATCGCCGTGGTCAAGCAGGGGCTGTCCCGATGAGCTCGGCGAACGGCACGGGCGACGTCGAGGCCCTCAGGGCCGAGATCGACGCGACCCGCGAGGAGCTGGGCCGGACGGTCGACGCCCTGAGCAACCGGCTCGACGTGCCGGCCCGCGCCCGCGAACGGGTGGCCCGCACCAAGGACACTGCCGTCGAGACCTACCGGGAGAGCCCGCCCGCCGTGCTCGGCGCCGGCGTCGCCCTCGTCGGGCTCGTGGTCGGACTGATCGTGCTGCGCCGCAGGCGCAGCCAAGCGAGGAGGAAGCGTTGAGCAAGCGCACCACGGGCGAGGCGAAGAAGAACACCGGCGCGAAGCTCGCCTACCGGCCGATCGGCCTGGTCGCCGGCCTGGTGGCCGGTTCGCTGAGCGGCATCGTGTTCAAGCAGGTGTGGAAGCTCGTCGCCCAGGAGGAGGAGGCGCCCTCCGCCCTGCAGAGCGAGTACCGGATGCGGGAGGTCGTCCTGGCCGCCGCCATCCAGGGCGCGATCTTCGCCGCGACCAAGGCGGCCGTCGACCGCGCCGGGGCCCGCGGGTTCAAGCAGGTCACCGGCGCGTGGCCCGGCGACTGAGGAGCACCCGATGACCGGCACCCGGCCGCGCGAGAGCGCCGTCGACCGGATCCGCGAACGGGTCGAGGAGAAGGCGGCGCGACGGGCCGCGGCCCGTGCCGCGACCGCCGCCCCGCCCTCGGGTGACCCCGACCGGCCGCCGGCCGGGGCCCCGTCGCCCGCGGAGCTGCCGGGCATCTCCGCCCGCACCCCGGCCCAGATCCCGTGGGCCGGCTGGAAGCAGATCGTCAAGCGCTCCTGGGCGGAGCACAACGCCGACAACATGCCGATCATCGCCGGCGGGGTGGCGTTCTTCGCCTTCCTGGCGATCTTCCCGGCGCTGATCGCCAGCATCTCGATCTACGGGCTGGTGGCCTCGCCCGAGACGGTCGCCGAGCAGGTCCAGGGCTTCTCCGACCAGCTGCCCGACGAGGCCGCCCGGCTGATCACCGACCAGCTGACCAGCATCACCGAGAACAGCGGCGGCGCGCTCACCTTCGGGCTGATCGCCTCGATCGCCGCGGCGCTGTGGAGCGCCTCCGGCGGCGTCGGCAACCTGGTGACCGCCGTCAACCTGGCCTACGACGAGGTCGAGGCGCGCGGCTTCGTCAAGCGCAAGCTGATCTCGCTCGGGCTCACCCTCGGGGCGATCCTGTTCGTCCTCGTGGCGCTGACGCTCGTCGCCGTCGTCCCGGCCGTGCTCGAGGAGCTGCCGCTGGGGATCGTCGGCACGGTGCTCGCGGAGATCGCCCGCTGGCTCCTGCTGCTCGCCGTTTTCGCCGGGGAGCTGGGTGTCGTCTATCGCGTGGCCCCCGACCGCGACGCCCCCCAGTTCCGCTGGGTCAGCCTCGGGTCGCTGGTCGTCACGCTCGTCTGGGCGGCGGTCAGCGTCGGGTTCAGCATCTACGTGAACAACTTCGGGTCCTACGACAAGACCTACGGCGCGATCGCCGGCGTCATCGTGCTGATGCTGTGGCTGTACCTGACCTGTTACCTCGTACTGCTCGGCGCGGAGATCAACGCCGAGACCGAGCACCAGACCGCCGTCGACACCACCGAGGGCGACCCGACGCCCATGGGCACCCGCGGCGCCGTCAAGGCGGACACGCTCCCGGAGAAGGCCGAGCCGGAGAAGGGCGACGGCGACCCGACCCGCAAGAACGCCGCCGGCTGAGCCGGCGTCGTCAGCGCACGTGCGACGGCACGAACGGCGGCTTGACGACCTCGACCGGCTGCGGCCGGCCGCGGACGTCGACGGCGAGCTCGGCGCCGGCCTCGATCCCCGCCGACGCGTCGAGCAGCGCCAGCGCGATCCCGGTCTTCAGCGTCGGGGAGAAGGTCCCGCTGGTGGTCTCCCCCACCTGCGCGCCGGCTGCGTCCAGCACCGCCATGCCCGCGCGCGGGATGCCCCGGCCGCTCGCCCGCAGCCCCCAGAGCACCCGGCGCGGACCCGCCTCGCGCTCGGCGAGGAGCGCCTCGCGTCCCCAGAACGCCGGCTTCTTCCACCCCACGGCCCACCCCGCGCGGGCCTGCACGGGGGTGATGTCGGGCGAGAGCTCGTGGCCGTGCAGCGGATAGCCCATCTCGGTGCGCAGCGTGTCGCGCGCGCCGAGGCCGCAGGGCCGGATGCCGAGGTCCTGGCCGGCCTCCAGCAGCGCGTCCCACAGCTCACCGGCCCGGTCGGCGTCCACGAGCACCTCGTAGCCGTGCTCGCCGGTGTATCCCGTGCGGCAGACGGTCACCTCCGCACCGCCGGCGCCGGTGCCGGTCACGAACGACATGTAGGAGAGCTCGCCGGGCAGGCCCAGCAGCTCGAGCACCTGCAGCGAGCGCGGGCCCTGCACCGCCAGGACGGCGACCTGCTCGTGCCGGTTCTCCACCGTCACGCCCGCCGGCGCCTCGGCGGCCAGCCGGCCCAGCACCTCCGCTGCGTTCGCGGCGTTGGGTACCAGCAGCACGTCGTCGGGCCCGTGCAGGTAGACGATCAGGTCGTCGACCACTCCCCCGGCCCGCGGGTCGCCGTCGGGCAGGCAGCACAGCGTGTACTGCGCCTGACCGGGGCCGATCCGGCCGAGGTCGTTGGTGAGGCAGGCGTCGAGGAACGCCGCCGCACCCGGTCCGCGCACCGTCCCGGTGCCGAGGTGGGAGACGTCGAACAGGCCCACGCCCTCCCGGACGGCGGCGTGTTCCGCGAGAACTCCCCCGCCGGCGTACTCGATCGGCATCGACCAGCCCCCGAAGTCGGCGAGCTTGGCTCCGGCGGCGACGTGCCGGTCGTGCAGCGGGGAGGTCAGCGGGCTCACGGGGGCCACGCTATCCGGAGCCCTACGATCGGACCGTGCCGCCGACGATCACCGCCACCGACCAGCCCCTCGAGAAGCTCACCGCCGACGCGGTCGTCGTCGCGGTCGGCAGAGGGCCCGACGGCCCGCTGCCCACACCCGGGGCCGAGGCCGTCGACCGGCTGCTCGGCGGCCGGCTGTTCGCCGCGCTGGCCGACCTGAACGCACGGGGCGGCGAGGACGAGGTCACCCGCCTGGCCTCCTTCGGCCAGGGCCCCTTCCCCGTCGTCGCCGTCACCGGCCTGGGAGCACCCGACGCCGACGGCGGCTACTCCGCCGAGTCGGTGCGCCGCGCCGCCGGTGCCGCCAGCCGCGCGCTGACCGGCCGGCGGTCGGTCGTCAGCCTGCTCGCCGCCGTCGGTGGCGCCCCCGACGCCGAGCGGCTGCACGCCGTCGGCGAGGGCTCGTTGCTCGGCGCCTACGAGTTCACCGCCTACAAGTCCGACCTCCCCGCCAACCGGCCGCTGCCGCCGCAGGAGATCACCGTCGTCGTCCCGGGCACCGCGGAGGCCGAGACCGCGCTGCGCCGGGCGCGCGCCGTCGCCGAGGCCGTCGTCCTCGTGCGCGACCTGGTCAACACCCCGCCGAACGACCTCTTCCCCGCCGAGCTGGCCGCCCGTGGCGCCGCCGCCGGTGAGAAGCTGGGGCTCACCTCCGAGATCCTCGACGAGGACGCGCTGGCCGCCGGCGGCTACGGCGGCATCCTCGCCGTCGGCGGCGGCTCCACCCGCAAGCCGCGGCTGCTCCGCCTCACCTACCGGGGCACGGGCGCGCGGAAGAAGATCGCGCTGGTCGGCAAGGGCATCACCTTCGACAGCGGCGGCATCTCGATCAAGCCCGCCGCGAAGATGGAGGACATGAAGAGCGACATGGCCGGCGCCGCGGCCGTGATCGCCACCGTGTGCCTGGTCGCCCAGCTCGGACTGCCGGTCGAGGTCACCGCAACGGTCCCGATCGCGGAGAACCTGCCCAGCGGCACCGCCTACCGCCCGGCCGACGTCGTGACCTTCCGCAACGGCAAGAAGGCCGAGATCACCAACACCGACGCCGAGGGCCGGGTCGTCCTCGCCGACGCCATCGCGCGCGCGGCCGAGGACCGGCCCGACGCGCTGCTGGAGACCTCGACGCTGACCGGTGCCCAGACCGTCGCCCTCGGCGGCCGCACCGCCGGCGTCATGGGCAGCGATGACCTGCGGGACGCCGTCGTCACCGCCTCCCGGCGCGCCGGGGAGTCGATGTGGCCGATGCCACTCCCGCCCGAGCTGCGGCGCGGGCTGGACTCCTCGGTGGCCGACTTCGTCAACGCCAACACCGACCGCCTGGGCGGCATGCTGGTGGGCGGCCACTTCCTCAAGGAGTTCGTGCCCGCCGACCTGCCGTGGGCGCACATCGACATCGCCGGCCCGAGCTACAACACCGGTGGGCCCTGGGGCTACACGCCCAAGGGCGGCACCGGCGTCCCCGTGCGCACGCTGCTGGCGACCATCGAGGCCCTCATCGCCGACTGACCCCCCGCTTTTCCGCGGTAGAGCAGGCCGCTTCACCGCGGAAGAGCAGGATCACAACCCCTTCTGGCGGGCGCTCCAGTCGCGCATGCGCTGGGGGTAACCGGTGACCTGGGCGTCGTAGACCGGGATGGCCAGGTCGCGGGAGAGCTTCCGGGCGACGTCGGGACCGTCGATGCGCCGCCGGGTCCACTCACCGTCGGCGGCGACCAGCACGATCGTGGTCTCGGTGACCGTCGTGCGCGGCTCGACGTACCCCTCGACGCCGCGCCGCGAGGCGACGAACTGCTCGAGGTGGGTCACGTCGGTGCGGTGCGACCCGCGGTCCAGGGTGCCCCGCCGCCCGTCGTCCCTCGCCCGGCCGGGACGACGGCGCCCCCGGCCGCGCAGCCGGTCGAACAGCCCCATGGCGTCTCTCCCGTCCTCCGTCGCCCGCCGACCGACCCTCGTGATCATCGGCACGCTCGGGAAGGCAACGGCGCTCCGGGCCGGGTCGTTCCCGGAGTGGCAGGATGGACCCGAGGCCCCGCCCGCTCGAGCGGGGCCAGACACCGCACCTGAGGAGCAGAACTCGTGAGCGCACCCACGTCCCCCGCCGACCTCGTCATCCTCGGCGGTGGCTCGGGTGGATACGCCGCGGCGTTCCGGGCGTCCGAGCTCGGCCTGAACGTCGTCCTCATCGAGAAGGACAAGGTCGGCGGCACCTGCCTGCACCGGGGCTGCATCCCGACCAAGGCGCTCCTGCACGCCGGCGAGGTGGCCGACATGGCGCGCGACGGCGAGCAGTTCGGCGTGAAGACGTCGCTGGCCGGCATCGACATGGACGGCGTCAACAACTACAAGAACGGCGTCATCGCCAAGCTCTACAAGGGGCTGCAGGGCCTGGTCAAGGCCCGCAAGATCACCTACGTCGAGGGCGAGGGCCGGCTCACCTCCCCCACCACGGTCGAGGTGAACGGCCAGAGCTACGAGGGCAAGCACATCCTGCTGGCCACCGGCTCCTACGCCCGCAGCCTGCCCGGGCTCGACATCGACGGCACCAAGGTCATCACCAGCGACCACGCGCTGGACCTGGACCGGGTGCCCGCCTCGGCGATCATCCTCGGCGGCGGCGTCATCGGCTGCGAGTTCGCCAGCGCGTGGAAGTCCTTCGGCGTGGACGTCACCATCGTCGAGGCGCTCCCCCACCTCGTCCCGCTCGAGGACGAGTCCTCCTCCAAGCTGCTCGAGCGCGCCTTCCGCCGTCGCAAGATCGCCTTCGAGCTGGGCAGCCGCTTCTCCGGCGTCCAGACCACCGAGAACGGCGTCAAGGTCTCGCTGGAGAACGGCAAGGAGATCGAGGCCGAACTGCTGCTCGTCGCCGTCGGCCGCGGCCCGGTCAGCCAGGGCCTCGGCTACGAGGAGGCCGGCGTCCAGATGGACCGCGGCTACGTCCTCGTCGACGAGTACTGCTCGACGAACCTCCCGACCGTCTCCGCCGTCGGCGACCTCATCCCCACCCTGCAGCTGGCTCACGTCGGCTTCGGCGAGGGCATCCTCGTCGCCGAGAAGGTCGCCGGGCTGAACCCCGCCCCGATCGACTACGCCGGCGTCCCGCGGATCACCTACTCCGACCCCGAGGTCGCCTCGGTCGGCCTCACCGAGGCGCAGGCCAAGGAGCGCTACGGCGAGGTCAAGACCCTCACCTACGACCTCGCCGGCAACGGCCGCAGCCAGATCCTCAAGACCACCGGCGCGGTCAAGCTGATCCAGGCGCCCGACGGCCCCGTCGTCGGCATCCACATGGTCGGCAGCCGGGTCGGCGAGCTCATCGCCGAGGCCCAGCTCATCTACAACTGGGAGGCCGAGGCCGACGACGTCGCCAGCCTCATCCACCCGCACCCCACCCAGAGCGAGGCGCTGGGCGAGGCCCACCTGGCCCTCGCCGGCAAGCCGCTGCACGTCCACGGCTGACCCGCACACCCCCACCTGCCCAGCGCCACGAAGGAGTCCTGCCCCGATGCCGACGTCCGTCACCATGCCCGCCCTGGGCGAGAGCGTCACCGAGGGCACGGTCACCCGATGGCTCAAGCAGGAGGGTGAGCAGGTCGAGGTCGACGAGCCCCTCCTCGAGGTGTCGACCGACAAGGTCGACACCGAGATCCCCTCGCCCGCCGCCGGCATCCTGACCAAGATCCTGGTCGCCGAGGACGAGACGGTCGACGTCGGCGCCGAGCTGGCCGTCATCGGTGGCGACGGCGACGGGGGCGGGGACGCCGCTCCGGCGGCCTCCGCCGAGGACGCCGAGACGCCGCAGACGCCCGCTCAGCAGGTCGAGGACGCGAGCCCCGAGCCGCAGGAGGAGCCGGCCCCCCAGCAGGAGGAGCCCCCGGCCGCCCCGGCCGGCGGTGGTTCCGGCGGGTCCGGCGGCGGCGAGGGCACACCGGTCACCATGCCGGCGCTCGGCGAGAGCGTCACCGAGGGCACCGTCACCCGCTGGCTGAAGGCCGTGGGCGACGAGATCACCGCCGACGAGCCGCTGCTGGAGGTGTCCACCGACAAGGTCGACACCGAGATCCCGGCCCCGGTCAGCGGCACGCTGCTCGAGATCACCGTCAACGAGGACGAGACCGTCGACGTCGGCGCCCAGCTGGCCGTCATCGGCACCGGTTCCGCCGGCGGTTCGGCCCCCGCGCAGGAGGCTCCCCAGCAGGAGGCCCCGAAGCAGGAGGCGCCGGCCGAGGAGAAGCCGCAGGCCGCTCCCGAGGCCAAGCCCGCCGCCACCGAGACCACCCAGCCCGGTGGCGACTACGGCGCCAGCGGCGCCCAGCCGGCCGTCTCGCCGACCTCCGCCCCGCCGCCGCAGGTGGCGCCGCAGGCTCCGGCCGGCCAGTCCTCCGGTGGTGACGGCGGCAGCAGCTACGTGACGCCGCTGGTGCGCCGCCTGGCCGCCGAGCGCGGGGTCGACCTGTCCTCGGTCACCGGCAGCGGTGTCGGCGGACGCATCCGCAAGCAGGACGTCCTCGCCGCCGCGGAGAAGACGTCCGCGCCGGCTCCGTCGTCGGCCCCGGCCGCCGCGTCCGGTGGGCAGCGCACCCCGTCGCCCGCCGCCACGCAGGACACCTCGCTGCGCGGCCGCACGGAGAAGATGTCCCGCCTGCGCACGGTCATCGCCAAGCGGATGGTCGAGTCGCTGCAGGTCAGCGCCCAGCTGACGACGGTCGTCGAGGCCGACGTCACCCGGATCGCGCACCTGCGGCAGCAGGCCAAGGGCGACTTCGCGGCCCGCGAGGGCGTCAAGCTCTCGTTCCTGCCGTTCTTCGCCAAGGCCGCGGTCGAGGCGCTCAAGGTCCACCCGTCGGTGAACTCCTCGATCGACCAGGCGGCGGGCACGGTCACCTACCACGACGCCGAGAACCTCGGCGTCGCGGTGGACACCGAGCGCGGCCTGCTGGTGCCGGTCATCCACGACGCCGGTGACCTGAGCCTGGGCGGCATCGCCCGCAAGATCGCCGACCTCGCGGAGCGCACCCGCTCCAACAAGGTCACCCCCGACGAGCTGGGCGGCGGCACCTTCACGCTGACCAACACCGGCAGCCGGGGCGCACTGTTCGACACGCCGATCATCAACCAGCCGCAGGTCGCGATCCTCGGCGTCGGCTCGGTCGTCAAGCGGCCCGTCGTCATGGAGGACGAGGAGCTCGGGGAGGTCATCGCCGTCCGGTCGATGGTCTACCTGGCGCTGACCTACGACCACCGCATCGTCGACGGCGCCGACGCCGCCCGCTTCCTCACCACGGTGAAGGAGCGACTGGAGTCCGGTCAGTTCCAGGGCGAGCTCGGCCTCGCCTGACAGCACCTCGATCAGGGCCTCGGCAGCAGCCGGGGCCCTGATCGCGTCCGGGGGGACCGAAGGAGGTAGCTCGTGAAGATCGCCGTGGCCGGAGCCTCCGGCCTCATCGGGGGGGCGCTCGTGCCGGCCCTGCGCGCCGACGGCCACGAGGTGCGGCAGCTCGTGCGCCGCACCCCGCGCACCGTCGACGAGCACCGCTGGGATCCCCAGCACCGCCGCATCGACCCCTCGGTGCTCCGCGACGTGGATGCCGTGATCAACCTGGCCGGCGCCCCGATCCGGCCGCGCCCCTGGACCCGTGGGTACCGGCACGAGCTGGTGAACAGCCGGCTGGACGCCACCGCGACGATCAGCCAGGCGCTCGCCGCCGCTGCGGCCGACGACCCGTCCCGCCCGCGCGTGCTGCTCAACGCCTCGGGCATCGGCTACTACGGCGACACGGGGCCGAAGGAGATCCGGGAGGACGCGCCCCCCGGCCCGGACTTCCTCGCCCAGCTGTGCGTCCGGTGGGAGGGCGCCACCGCCGCGGCCGCCGACGCCGGCGTACGGGTGGTGCTGCTGCGCACCGGGCTGGTGCTGGCCGCCGACGCGATGCTGATCAAGGTCCTCGGCCTGGTCTTCCGGCTGGGTCTCGGTGGCCGGCTGGGCTCCGGACAGCAGTACTGGCCGTGGATCGGCCTGGACGACGAGATCGGCGCGATGCGGCACCTGCTCACCGCGGACGTCTCCGGCCCGGTCAACCTCGCCGCGCCCGCGCCGGCTACCAACGCCGAGTTCACCCGCGTCATGGGCCACGTGCTCTCCCGGCCCACCCCGCTGCCGGTGCCGGCCTTCGCCGTCTCCGCCGGGCTCGGCGAGTTCGGCCGGTCCAGCGTCATCGGGGGGCAGCGGGCGGTTCCCGCGAAGCTCCTGGAGTCCGGGTTCGCGTTCGCCGACACCGACCTCGAGAAGACGCTGCGCGCGGCCCTCGGCCGCGGCTGAACCGGCATGCTCAGCCGAGCCGCTCGGCGCGCTCGATCCGCCAGCCCTCCGGCGTGCGGACCAGGACGACGCGCGCCGGCGCGGGCGCGCGTGCGGGCTCGGTGCGCAGGGCCGGCCCGGCCGGGTCGCCGGCGGGGACGACCTCGTAGGCGGCCCAGCCGTCGGTGAGCAACAGCTCGGCCCGGTCGGGGGCGAGGGAGGCGACCTGCACGTCGGTCACCGTCGGCGCGAAGCCCCGCAGCCGCTCCCCCGCCGCGTCGAGGGTGCGGGCGTGCGCGGCGTCGGCCTCCCCCTGCGGGCTGCCGCCGACCCAGACACCGGCGAGGGCTGCGACGGACGCCGACGCGAACGCCTCGGCCCGCTGCCCGTACAACCGGTCGACGGCAGCGGCCCACTCCGCTGCGGTGACCGGCTCGGCGGGCGCAGCTGCAGGGGTGGTGCTCCGAGGTGCCGCTGGGGCGGTCGCCGCGGCGACCGACGTCCCCGGGCCCGCATCGCTCCCGCCACGGACCGCGAGCCAGCCGGTGAGCGCCAGGACGAGCGCGAGCACGACGGTGGCCGCCGCGGCGCGCGGTGGCACGCCCGGGCGGGCGGAACCGAGCAGCTCGCGCACGCGGGCCGACCGACCGGCCGGCGGCACCACGACCGGTGCCGGACGCGGCCGGCGCCCGGGCACGACGTGGGTCAGCTCGGGGCGCGGGCCCGCTCCGCGCCGCGCAGCGCCCCCCGCCGAGAGCGTCACCGGTTCCGGCCGGCAGGCGTGCCGGAGGTCGAGGGCGAGGGCCGCAGCCGACCCCCGCTCGTGCGGATCAGCGGCCAGCCCGCGGCCGATGACCTCCAGCAGCGCGGGTGGCGCGTCGGGCGCCAGCTCGGCGAGGTCGGGCAGGTGCCCGTGCGCGGCGACGACGAGCCTGTCGGCCGGCGTGGCCGCGTTCCACGGCGCGATCCCGGTGAGCGCGTGGAAGGCGGCGGCCGCCACCCCGAAGACGTCGGAGGCCGGGCCGGGTGCCGCGCCGCGCGCCACCGCGGGGTCCACGTAGGCCGGGGTGACCTCCGCGGCGGCCGTCTCGCCGAGGATCCGCCCGACGCCGAGGTCGGTGAGCACCGGCCGGCCCTCGGCGGTGAACACGATGTTGCCGGGCGAGAGGTCGCCGTGGACGACGCCGTGGGAGTGCACGTGGGCCAGGGCGGCGGCGACCGGGGCGCACACGGTCACGACCTCCCCGGGGCTCAGCCGCCCGCGCACCGCCAGCAGCGCCGCCAGGCTGCCGCCCTCGAGCAGCTCGAGGACGAGCGCGACCCGGGGAGCCCCGCCGCGGCGAGGCTGGTGGACCACCTCGACCAGCCGCACCAGATGGGGGTGGTCGAGCTCCCCGAGCAGCGCGGCCTCCCGCGCCTGCCGCTGCGGCTCCCCCTCGACCAGCACCTTGATCGCCACCGGCGGGCCGCCACGCCGGGGCACGGCCCGCCACACCTCGCCGGAGCCACCGCGGCCCAGCGGCTCCTCGCACGTGTAGCCGGGGACGACGGGCGGGGCGACCGGGTCGGCTGCGGACATGCCCGGCACCGTAGGCAGTTCCGGGCAGTCGCCGTTCCCGTCGTCCACAGGTGGACGGCGCGTCCGCTGGCTACGTTGGGGCGGTGACGGTGCCGGCGCGGGCTGAAGTCGTGGTGGTCGGCGCGGGCCTGGCGGGGTTGTCCGCCGCCACGCGGCTGGCGGCCGCCGGGTGCGACGTCCAGGTCCTGGAGGGCGCGGGGCACGTCGGCGGCCGGCTCGCCACCGACCGGATCGACGGCTTCCTCGTCGACCGCGGCTTCCAGGTGCTGAACACCGGCTACCCGCGGGTCGCCGACCTCGACCTCGCCGCCCTGGAGCTGGGCTGGTTCCTCACCGGCGCGCGGATCTGGGTCGACGGCCGGTCCTCCGCCGTCGTCGACCCCCGCAGCCGGCCGCTGTCCCTGCCTCGGACGGCGACCGCACCGATCGGCTCGCTGCGCGAGAAGGCCGCGCTGGCCGCCTTCTCCCTGCGCGCGGGCTACCTGCCGGTGCCGCGGCTCCTGGCGGCGCCGGAACGCACGGCGGCCGAGGCGCTGCAGCGGGCCGGTCTGGGCGGGGCCGTGCTCGAGCGGTTCCTCCGCCCGTTCCTCGCGGGCGTGCTGCTCGAGGACCGGCTCGAGACCTCCAGCCGCTACCTGGACCTGCTGTGGCGCAGTTTCGTCAGGGGACGCATCGGGCTGCCGGCCCGCGGCATGCAGTCGGTGGGCGAGCAGCTGGCCGACCGGCTGCCCGCCGGCGCCCTGCACCTGCGCTGCCACGTCACGGAGGTCACGGGCGAGGGCGTGCAGACCGGCGCCGGGCGCATCACCGCCGACGCGGTCGTCGTCGCCACCGACCCCACGACGGCCGCCGAGCTGCTGCCCGGGGTCACCGCCGCGGCGCCGCGCCAGGTCACCACGCACCTGCACGTGCTGCCCGGCTCGCCGTGGGACGAGCCGCTCCTGGTCCTGGGCCGACCCGGTGGGCAGCTGGTGAACAGCGCCGTCCTGACCGACGCCCAGCCGCGCTACGGCCCCGATGGCCGCGCGCTGGTCGCCAGCTCCACGCTCGGCCCCACCCGCGAGGCCGACGTGCGCGAGGAGGTCGCGCGGGCCCACGGCGTCGCCGCCACCGACCTGGAGCACCTCACCAGCGTCACGGTCCCGCGCGCCCAGCCCGCCGCCGCGCCGCCGCTGCAGCTGCGCCGCCCGGTCGACCTCGGGCACGGGTTGTTCGTGTGCGGGGACCACCGCGACACCCCGTCCATCCAGGGTGCGATGGCCGGCGGCGCCCGCGCCGCGCGCGCGGTGCTGCACCGGCTCCGCCCCGCAGCCGACAGCGGGCCTACGCTGGCCCGGTGACCGAGTTGCAGGTGATCCGGGCAGGCGTCGTCCCGTACGAGCAGGCCTGGGAGATGCAGCGCGAACTGCACGCGCGGCGGGTGGCCGGCGAGGGGCCCGACACCCTGCTGCTCCTCGAGCACCCGTCGGTCTACACCGCGGGCAAGCGCACCGAGGCCTCCGAGCGGCCGGCGGACGGCACCCCGGTGGTCGACGTCGACCGCGGCGGGAAGATCACCTGGCACGGCCCCGGCCAGCTGGTCGGCTATCCGATCGTGGCGCTGCCCGACCCCGTCGACGTCGTCGCCTACGTGCGGCGGCTCGAGGGCGCGCTCATCGACGTCTGCGCCGCGCTCGGGGTGACCGCCGGCCGGGTCGAGGGCCGCAGCGGCGTGTGGCTGCCCGCCGACGAGCCGGGCGCTGGTTCCCGGCCCGAGCGGAAGGTCGCCGCCATCGGCATCCGCGTCGCGCGCGGCGTCACGATGCACGGCTTCGCGCTCAACTGCGATCCCGACCTGGGCGCCTTCGGGGCGATCGTGCCCTGCGGCATCCCGGACGCCGGGGTCACGTCGATCTCGGCCGAGCTCGGCCGCGACGTCCCGGTGGCCGAGGCGATCGACCGGGTCGAGGCAGCGATGCGGGCCGTGCTGGCCGGCGTGCCCGCGTCCGCCGCCTGACCTGCCCGGTCACGCCGCCGGGCCACCCGCGGACAGCCGCGTGGACCACATGGAGAGCTGCCCGGCCGGCTCGAACCCGAGTGCGGTGTTGACGGCCACCATCGGGGCGTTGCCCTCGAGGTTGTAGGTGGTGATCCGCCGCGTCTGCGGGAACGCCGCCGCGAGGTCGCGGAGCGCGGCCGCCTTGATCAGCGCACCCAGCCGGTGGCCCCGGTGCTCGCGCAGCACCAGCGTCGCGCCCTGCCGCGCGTGCTCGGCCCGGGCCAGCGACACGTGCAGGTCGGTGAAGGCGACCAACCGCCCGTCCAGCACGGCGCCGGCGGAGAGCACCGTCCGACCGCGCGCCACGTTCAGGGCCTCGATCTCGCGGATCCGCTCGGCGTCCCAGCGCTCGGCCTCCACCGGCATGTCCCCGTGCGGGGCGTCGGTGCTCATCCGCTCCTCCAGGAGCGCGCGGTCGTCCACGAGGGCGTCCGGCGTCCGGTCCCGCCAGGTGACCAGGTCGTAGCCGCGGGACGCCTGCCGCGCCTCCGCCTCGACCGCGGCCAGGCGGGCCTCGTCGGCCGGGAGGATCAGGTCGCGGCGGGTCTCCAGCAGGTCGCACGCCCAGCCGGAGCGGAGCGCGAACAGTCGTCCGGAGCTGTTCGGACCCGGCTCGTCGACCTCGGAGATGAGCTCGCTCCGGCCCGCCGCCGCGGCCAGCGCCCGCGCCTCGGCCAGGAGCGCGGTGCCGATCCCCCGCCGGCGGTGCGCGGGGTGCACGGCGAGGTCGACGAAGGTCACCGTGGTGTTGTCGCGCATCGGGTGGATCAGCCTCAGCGCGCCGACGACGTCGTCCCCCAGCACCGCGGCGCGGTGCACGCCGTCCCGCGAACCGCCCGGTTCGACGAGCTGCCGGCCGAGGACGACGTGCTCGCTGGGCGGGCGCGGCGCCTCGTCCGGCCGGTCGGCGAGCTCGGCGGCTGCCCAGACGTCGCACCAGGCGGCGAAGGCGTCGTCGTCAGGGCCCAGCTCGAGCAGCCGGAGCGCGGTGGTGGTCACCTGTTCGTTCTACGCCGCCCGACAACCGCTTTTCCGCGGAGAAGCAGGCTGCCTTTCCGCGGAAAAGCAGGAACTAGGCCACCACGAAGTTGACCAGCCGGCCGGGGACGGCGATCACGCGGCGGATCGTCGCACCGTCCAGGTAGCCCGCAATCTTGTCGTCGGCACGGGCAGCGGCCTCCAGAGCAGCGGCGTCGGCGTCGGCCGGCACGGTGACCTGCGAGCGGACCTTGCCGTTGACCTGGACCGCGACCTGGACGGTGTCCTCGACCAGCCAGCGCGGATCGGCGCTCGGGAACGGCGCCCAGGCCACCGAGCCCTCGCAGCCGAGCCGCGACCACAGCTCCTCGCCCAGGTGCGGGGCGAGCGGCGCCACCAGCAGCACCAGCTGCTCGGCCACCGCCCGCGGTACCGGCGACGACGCGCCGTAGGCCTGGGTCAGGTGGTTGGTCAGCTCGGTGATCCGCGCGATGGCGATGTTGAACCGCAGGGTCGTGTAGCCGTCGCGGACGCCGTCGATGGCCTGGTGCAGGGCGCGCAGGGTCGGCTCCGCGGGCTCGACGTCGTCGGCCGCGCGGACCGCACCGGTCTGCTCGTCGACCACGACCCGCCAGATCCGCTGCAGCAGCCGCTGGGAGCCGACGACGGCCTTGGTCTCCCAGGGTCGGGACTGCTCGAGCGGGCCGGTGGACATCTCGTACACGCGGAAGGTGTCGGCCCCGTAGGCGCCGATCATCTCGTCCGGCGTGACCATGTTCTTGAGGCTCTTGCCGATCTTTCCGTACTCGCGGTTGACCGGCTTGCCCTCGTACAGGAACTGGCCGTCCTTCTCGACGACCTCGGCGGCGGGCACGTAGAAGCCCCGCTCGTCGGTGTAGGCGTAGGCCGAGATGTAGCCCTGGTTGACCAGCCGGCGGAACGGCTCCTCGCTGGAGACGTGGCCCAGGTCGTGCAGGACCTTGTGCCAGAAGCGGGCGTAGAGCAGGTGCAGCACCGCGTGCTCGACGCCGCCGACGTAGAGGTCCACGCCGCCGGTGTCGCCCTCGGAGCGCGGGCCCATCCAGTAGCGCTCGAGCTCGGGGTCCACCATCCGCTCGTCGTCGCCCGGGTCCAGGTAGCGCAGGTAGTACCAGCACGACCCGGCCCAGTTGGGCATCGTGTTGGTCTCGCGGCGGTACTCCTTCGGCCCGTCGCCCAGATCGAGGGTGACGGTCGTCCACTCGGTGGCGCGGGACAGCGGCGGCTCCGGCGCGGAGTCGGCGTCGTCGTCGGCGAAGGTCTTGGGCGAGTAGTCGTCGACCTCGGGCAGCAGCACCGGCAGCATCGAGGTCGGGACGGCGACCGGGCGGTCGTCCTCGTCGTAGACGATCGGGAACGGCTCGCCCCAGTAGCGCTGCCGGCTGAACAGCCAGTCGCGCAGCTTGTAGGTGGTGGTCGCCTCGCCGGCACCCCGCTCGACCAGCCACGCGGTGATCCGCGCGATCGCCTCGGCCTTGTCCAGGCCGTCCAGCGAGATCTCGTCGTTGGCCGAGTTGATCATCGGGCCGGCGCCGGTGTACGCGCCGCCCTCGAAGTCCGCCGGCGGCTGCACGGTGCGGACGACGGGCAGCCCGAAGGCCTCGGCGAAGTCGAAGTCACGGGTGTCCTCGCCGGGCACGGCCATGATCGCGCCGGTGCCGTAGCCGGTGAGCACGTAGTCGGCGATGAACACCGGCAGCTCGCGGCCGTTCACCGGGTTGACCGCGGTGACGCCCAGCCAGACGCCGGTCTTCTCGCGGCCGGCGTCCTGGCGGTCCAGCTCCGACCGGCGGGAGGCCTGGCGCTGGTACTCGCGCACGGCCTCGGCCGGGGTGGCGGCGCCGCCGGTCCAGCGGGGGTCGGTGCCGTCCGGCCAGGCGTCGGCGGTCAGCGCGCCGACCAGCGGGTGCTCGGGCGCCAGGACCACGTACGTCGCGCCGAAGAGGGTGTCCGGCCGCGTGGTGAAGACCTCGATCGACTCCGAGGTGCAGGCGAACCGGACCTTCGCGCCGGTCGACCGGCCGATCCAGTTGCGCTGCATGTGCTTGAGGGAGTCCGACCAGTCCAGCCGGTCCAGGTCGGCCAGCAGCCGGTCGGCGTAGGCGGTGATCCGCATCATCCACTGCTTGAGCGGACGCCGGAACACCGGGAAGTTGCCCCGCTCGGAGCGCCCGTCGGCGGTGACCTCCTCGTTGGAGAGCACCGTGCCCAGACCGGGGCACCAGTTCACCGGCGCCTCGTTCAGGTAGGCCAGCCGGTGCCCGTCGACGACGGCCTTCTTCTCGCGCTCGTCCAGCTCCGCCCACGGCCGGCCCGAGGGGTTGGTGCCGGCCCCCGGCTCGCGGGTGCCGGCGTCGAGCTCGGCGACCAGCTCCTCGATCGGGCGCGCCTTGTTGGCCGCCTCGTCGAACCAGGAGCCGAAGATCTGCAGGAAGATCCACTGGGTCCACTTGTAGTAGCCCGGGTCGATCGTGGCGAAGGTGCGCCGCTGGTCGTGGTCGACGCCCAGCCGCCGCAGCTGCGTGCTGATCGCGGCGATGTTGGCCTCGGTGGTGACCCGGGGGTGCTGCCCGGTCTGGACGGCGAACTGCTCCGCGGGCAGGCCGAAGGCGTCGTAGCCCATGGGGTGCAGCACGTTGTCGCCGTCCATGCGACGGAACCGGCTGGTGACGTCGGTGCCCAGGTAGCCCAGGGGGTGGCCGACGTGCAGGCCCGCACCCGAGGGGTACGGGAACATGTCCATCGCGAAGAACTTCGGCCGGTCGGCGACCCGCTCGAAGCCCGCGCTCAGCCGGCCGGTCGGGTTGGGCGTGTGGGTGGTGCCCTCGGCCTCCCACCGGTCCTGCCAGGACAGCTCGATCTGCTGGGCCAGCGCAGGCGTGTAGCGGTGCGGGGGGATCGCGTCTCCACCCACCCCACCACCCGGTGCCTGCTCGACGCTGGGCTGGTCGGCCGTCTGGCTCATCGTTCGTGCTCCCGGGGACTCGTACCGGCGGCGGACATCAAAAAACCCCTCACGCAGGAGGGGTCGCCGTGCTGACAGGAGGTCTGGAGGTCAGCACGGCCTGGCAAGCAGGAGCCGCCTGGTCACGCAGGGGATGCTACTCCGGCGGTCCGGCTCGCGATCAGACCGGGACGGGCGCCGCGTGCCGCGGCCTCGGCGTGCCGGCCAGGCCGGTCAGCGGGAGCCAGCGCGGCAGTGCCCGGCACGCCTGGGGCCCGCCGCGCAGCACCAGCTCCCCCGAGCGCTGCAGGGCCGCCCAGTCGACGTCGCCGCGCCACAGCCGGGTGAGCGCCCGCAGGCTCGACTCGACCGTCACGCGGGGCGGATCCCCGGGGTCAACGTCGCACACGTCGACACCCTCGCCGGTGACGACGATCCACCACCGTCGCACCGCGGGCGCCAGCTCCGGGAAGACGAAGGCGATGACCGTCCGCCCGTCGGGGACGGCCTCGACGTCGACGTTGCGGTGCATGTCCCACAGCAGCAGGTGCGGATCGAGGTCCTCGTCGCCGAGCTCCGGGATCCACCGGACACCCCAGCGGCCGACGGCCTCCACGATCGGTTCGAGCTCCCGGCCGGCCTCGGTGAGCCGGTAGCTGACCCGGTTGCCCTCCAGCCGGCGCTCGACGACGCCGGCCCGCACCAGGGTCTGCAGCCGCTTGGACAGCAGTGCCGGTGACATCCGCGGCACCCCGCGCCGCAGCGCGTTGAAGTGCCGGCTGCCCAGCATCAGCTCCCGGACGACGAGCAGCGTCCAGCGCTCGTCGAGGAGCTCCATCGCCTTGGCCACCGGGCAGAACTGGCCGTACTGCGAGGGCATGGCACCCCTCCCGTCCACGGGGACGGTCCGACCGTAGGACCGCCGCTCCGGCGCCGGAAGGGCCATCGTCGCGGGAGTACGGATCCGGTGGCGGTCCGGTACAGATCCAGCACTGGCCGCCGACCGAGCGGGCGCGGGAGCGTCGTGGACGTCCACCTCCCTCTCCTCCCGGAGCTCCCGATGACCACGAGCCGCACCGACGCCGCGCCGACCATCCCCACCCCGGCAACCCCCACCGAGGGAACGGCCACCCTCGCCGACACCGCCCCGAAGGTGCTGTCGCTCATCGCGGGCTACATGGGCGCGCGCACCGTGTCGATGGGGCTGCGCACCGGCCTGATCCGGCGACTGGCCGCGGCGCCCGCCACGGCCGACGACCTGGCCGACGCCCTCGGCATGGACCCCTTCTACGTCGCCGTCTGGTGCCGGGCGGCGCTCGGCGCAGGCATCCTGGAACGGGACGGCGAGGGCTTCCGGCTGGGCGACCACATGGCCACCCTGCTGCTCGACAGCACCTCCCCCGCCTTCGTCGGCGGGGTGTTCGGCGTCGCCGAGGCGCCGGAGATGTTCGGGCGCTTCGAGGCCTCGCTGACGTCCGGCGAGCGCATGTGGTGGGAGGACACCAGCCCGGAGTGGATCGCCGCCGTCGCCGGCACGGGCACGCCGTTCTACACCCGGCTCGTGCCGGGCGGCCTCGAGCGCGTGCCCGGGCTCGCCGAGCGGCTCACCGCGGGGTGCGCCGTCGTCGACACCGCGTGCGGTGCCGGCGTGGGGACGGTCCGGCTGGCCACCACCTACCCGCGGTGCACGGTGACCGGCGTGGACGGCGACGCGCACTCGATCGACCGGGCCCGCGCCCGGATCGCGGACGCCGGCGTCGCCGATCGCGTCTCGCTGGTGCACAGCGCGCTCGAGGACATGACCCTCGACCGGCCGGCGACGCTCGTCGTCAACAACATCTCCATGCACGAGTGCCGCGACATCGACCGGGTCACGCAGAACGTGCGCGCCGCCCTCGAGCCCGGCGGCTGGTTCGTGATCTCCGACTTCCCCTTCCCGGACACCGACGAGGGGCTGCGGGCGGTTCCGGGCCGGATCATGAGCGGCATCCAGTTCTTCGAGGCCCAGATCGACGACCAGCTCCTCCCCCGGGCCGCCTACGACGAGCTGCTCACCCGCCACGGCTTCACCGACCTGGGGACGGCGTCGCTCACGCCGATGCACGCCCTGACGTGGGGCCGCCGTTCCTGACTCAGCGGTGCCGGACGCGACCGTCCCGCCGTGCCCGAGGTCACGCTGCGGAACGGTTTCGTCCGCTGCGGCGCGGGCATCCCACGGATCGGTCGGCGTTCAGCACGGGTGCGCCTCCCACCGGGCCGTCCGGCACTCCCCGACGGCACGCACGCGAGGACGTTCCGCCACACATGCTCCCCACCGCGCAGCCCGCACCGCTCAACGACGACACCCTCCCCCACCACTCCGACTCCGTCCGGGTGCCCACCTACGACCGGTCGGCCCTCGCGCCCGCAGTCGTGCACATGAGCGTGGGGGGGTTCAGCCGCGCCCACCAGCTCGTGTACTTCGACGAGCTGGCGGAGAACGGGCACACCGACTGGGGCGTCGTCGGCGTCGGCCTGCACTCCGCGAACATGCGCGACGCGCTGGCCCCGCAGGACAACCTGTTCACCGTCGTCGAGCGCGACGGCGAGGGCGAGGCGGCCCGGGTCGTCGGCGCGATGGTCGACTACGTGTACGCGCCGGAGGACCCGGAGCGCGTCCTCGAGCTGCTCACCGACGAGCGGACCCGGCTGGTCACCATGACCGTCACCGGTACCGCCTACCGGGTCGATCCGCACACCGGCGAGTTCCAGCCCGACGACGAGGCCCGCGCCGACCTCGAGCACCCCGCGGAACCGAGCTCGGTGTTCGGGTTCCTGGTGGAGGGCCTGGACCGCCGGCGCCGCGCCGGCCTGCCGCCGTTCACCGTGCTCTCCTGCGACAACATGCCCTCCAACGGCGACGCCGCACGCACCGCCGTGGTGGGGTTCGCCCGTCTGCGCGATGAGGTGCTGGCCCGCTGGATCACCGACCACGTCGCGTTCCCGAGCAGCATGGTGGACCGCATCACGCCTCGCACCTCCCCCGACCAGCGGGACGAGATCGCGGCGACCTTCGGCGTCGACGACCGCTGGCCGGTGATCACCGAGCCGTTCATGCAGTGGATCGTGCAGGACGAGTTCTGCAACGGGCGGCCTCCGCTGGAGACCGTCGGCGTCCGCTACGTCGCCGACGTCGGTGACTTCGAGCTCATGAAGACCCGCCTGCTGAACGCCGGCCACTGCGCGATGGGCTTCCTGGGCCAGGTGGCCGGGCTGGGCACCACCGACGAGACCGTGGCCGACCCGGTCTTCCACGGCTACCTGCGCCGACTGATGCACGCCGAGGTCGTCCCGCTGCTCCCGCGGCCCGAGGGCGTCGACCTCGCGGACTACGTGGACACCCTGCTGGAGCGCTTCGCCAACCCCGCCATCGCGGACCGGCTGCAGCGGGTCAGCCGCCGCGGCTCGAGCAAGATGCCGACCTACCTGCTCCCCTCGCTGCACGAGGCGCGGGCCGGGCGCCGGCCGAGCGACCTGCTCACGGTCGCCGTGGCCGGTTGGATCCGGTATCTGCGCGGCGAGGACGAGTCGGGCCGGCCGCTGGAGATCGAGGACGCACGGCGGGACGAGCTGCAGGACCTGGCCCAGGGCGCGGGCACCGATCCGCGGCCGCTGCTGGCCGACGCCTCGGTCTTCGGCCGGCTGTCGGGGGACGAGGCGTTCGCCCGGGAGGTCGAGGCACTGCTCGTCGAGTTCGAGGACCGCGGCGTCCGGGCCACCGTGGCCGCCCGGGTGGAGCAGGCCGCACCCGTGCCGGCACCGGCTGACCTCGACGAGCGGTCGCAGCCGGCATGACCGCTATCCAGCCCGAACGGCTCGCCGGTCTCCGCGCGCTGCTCTGCGACGCCGACGACACCCTCGTCCCGTCCGAGGCGCCGGCCTTCGAGGCCTCCGCCGAGGTCACCAACCGCTTCCTCGCCGCCCACGGCATCGACCACCGGGTCACCCCGGAGGAGCTCCGGAGCCGGTTCACCGGCAAGAACTTCCGGACGACGGCGCGCGAGCTGGCCGCCGCCTCCGGGGTCGAGGCCCCCGACCTCGACGACTGGGTGGACGAGGAGAAGCGGGTCGTGACCGCGCATCTGAGCGCCGTCCTGCAGCCGGATGCGGAGGTGCTCGACGTCCTCGCCGCGGCGGGACGGCGGCTCACGCTGGCCGCGGTCAGTTCCAGCGCCCTGACCCGGCTGGACGGCAGCTTCCGGGCGGCCGGACTCGCAGCGCTGCTCCCGCCGGAGCGCCGCTTCAGCGCCGAGGACTCCCTCCCCACGCCGACCAGCAAACCCGACCCCGCGGTCTACCTGCACGCCTGTCGCGAGCTGGGCATCGAGCCGGCCGAGGGTCTCGCGATCGAGGACTCCGTGTCGGGGGCGACCTCCGCCGTCCGCGCCGGGTGCCCGACCGTCGGCACCGTTGTCTTCGTGCCCGAGGCCGAGCGCGCCGACCGCCGTCGGCAGCTCGAGGAGGCGGGCGTGCTCGTCGTCGTCGAGTCGTGGCGGGAGCTGGGCGACCTGCTGCCCGCGGCGTCCTCGCCCACCGTCGGCTGACGCACACGGGCGGCCGGGCCGGTCTCACCCGTACTGGTCGTAACCGTCCGAAACAGTTCTGCCGGGTTCCGGAGCTGCCGATCACGGCAGGGTGACCACGCACGGTGCGACGACGGTGGGAGCCCACCGGCAGCGGGCCCTCCCGGCCTTCGCGCTGCTCGCGCTGGCGCTGTACGCGACCGGGATCGGCCCCCGGCCGGACGGAGCGGCCTGGGACCGCACGTACGACATCGTGCTCGCGAACCTCGCCTACCTCGCCGCCGTCCCCGCCGCCTGGCTGGCCTCCCGCCGGGTGCCCGCCGAGCAGATGGCCTGGCGGGCGCTGTCCTGCGCGCTGCTGCTCTCGCTGACGTCCAACCTGATCCGCACACCGGCCGCCGGGCTGCAGGGAAACGAGCCCTACCCGCTGCTGGTCGACGCCGGCGCGCTGATCAGCTATCTCCTGCTCTACGTGGCGATGGTCGGGTTCATCCGGTCCCGGGTCGCCCGCTTCCACCCCAGCATGTGGCTCGACGGGCTCATCGGGGCCCTGGGGACCCTCGCCGTCGGCGTCGCCTTCGTCATCGGCCCCTATCTCGACCCGACCGCCGGCCGCCCCGCCGTCGAGCTGGTCAACCTGACGCTCCCCGTGTCCGACGTGCTCATGCTGGCGCTCCTGGTCGCCGTGGGCTCGATCCTCGGGGTGCGGCTGGACCGCACGCTGGCCCTGATGAGCCTCGCGCTCGGCTGCTTGCTGGTGGCCGACCTCTCCCTCTTCACCCGGACGGTCTCAGGCACGTACGTCGACGGCGGTCCCACCGACGCCTTCTGGGTGCTGGGCGTCGTGGTGGCGACGCTGACGGCGCACCTGGCGCAGCCGCGGGCCGCAGGTACCGCCGCAGCTCCCCGCGAGCGGCTGGGCTGGCGGCTGCTCGCGCTGCCCGCGGTGTGCAACGTGGCCGGCCTGGTCGTCCTCGCGGTCGGCTGGGCGGGGGACCTGCCGGTCGCCGCCGCCTGGCTGGCGGTCGGCTGCGCACTGGCCGCCGCCGCGCGCACCGCCGTCACCTTCCGTGAGGTCCGCGCCTTCCACGAGGTGAACCTGCAGGCCCGCACCGACGAGCTGACCGGGCTGCCCAACCGCCGGGTGCTGCACGAGGCCGGGGAGCAGATGCTGGCGACGACGACGTCGCAGCGCCCCGCCGCCCTGCTGCTGCTCGACCTCGACGGCTTCAAGGAGGTCAACGACAGCCTGGGCCACAGCGCCGGCGACCAGCTCCTGCGGCAGATCGGGCCGCGGCTGACCGCCCGGCTGCGCGCCGGTGACCTGCTCGCCCGGCTCGGCGGTGACGAGTTCGCCGTCCTGCTGCCCGACACCGGCGTCGACGCCGCCCGCGCCCGGGCCGAGGAACTGCGCGACCTGCTGCTGCAGCCCTTCGTCGTCGACGGGGTGCGGCTGCACGTGGGGGTGAGCATCGGCGTCGCGACGGCACCGGTGCCGGCCGCCTCGGTGCAGGAGCTCCTCCGCTGCGCCGACGTCGCCATGTACGCGGCGAAGGCCGGCCGCGAGGGCGTGAACGTCTACGTGCCCGACCCGCACGGCGGCACCGGTGACCGGCTGCAGACCATGGAGGAGCTCCGCACCGCCCTCACCGGGGACGAGTTGCTCATCCACCTGCAGCCGCAGGTCGCCTGCGAGGACGGCCGGGTCGTCGGTGCGGAGGCCCTGGTCCGTTGGGCGCATCCCGTCCGCGGGCTGCTCTCCCCGGCCGAGCTGCTGCCCGCCGCGGAACGGGCCGGGCTGCTCCGCCCGCTCACCGACGTCGTCCTGGACCTCGCACTGACCGCCGCGGCCCGCTGGTGGGACACCCGCGAGGTGCCCGTGTCGGTGAACCTGTCGGCGGCCAACGTCACCGACCCGGACCTGCCGGGCAAGGTCGTGCAGGCCCTGGCCCGGCACGGGCTGCCAGCCCGGGCGCTCACCCTGGAGCTGGTCGAGGACACCCTCATGGCCGACCCCGAGCGCGGCCGGGAGGTGCTCGCCGAGTTGCGCCGGCTCGGCGTGCGCACCTCGATCGACGACTACGGCACCGGGTACAGCTCGCTGGCCTACCTGCGCACGCTGCCCGCCGACGAGCTCAAGCTCGACCGCAGTCTCACGGCCGACGTCACGACCGACCCCCGCGCCGCTGCGATCGTGCGGCACACGGTGGCACTGGCCCACGACCTCGGGCTGCGGCTCGTCGTGGAGGGCGTGGAGGACGCCGCGGGCGGGGCGGCCCTGCGGGAGCTCGGGGCGGACATCGCCCAGGGCTACGCGATCGCCCGGCCGATGGCGGTCGACGACTTCCTCGCCTGGCTCGAGGCCCCCCGGCACCTGCTCGTCCCGGGGGATCTCGACCCGGTCCGCTGACCCCGGCCGTTCAGCCCAGCTGCGGCGCCACCTCGCCCGCCACCAGGTCCAGGTGGTCGAGGTCGGAGAGGTCGAGCACCTGCAGGTACACCCGCTGGGCGCCCGCCTCGGCGTAGCGGCCGAGGATGTCGACGGCCTCGGCCGGCGTGCCTGCGACGCCGTGGGCCCGCAGCTCCTCGACGTCGCGGCCGATGGCCGCCGCGCGGCGGGCCAGCTCGGCGTCGTCCCGGCCGACGCACAGCACCAGCGCCGAGCTGTAGACCAGCGACGACGGGTCGCGACCCGCCTCGTCGCACGCCGCGCGGACCCCGGCGAAGAGCCGCGCGTTGTCCTCGGCGGACATGAACGGCACGTTGAACTCGGCGGCGTACCGCGCGGCCAGCCGCGGCGTCCGCTTCTTCCCGCCGCCGCCGACCAGGATCGGGATGCCGCCGTCCTGGACCGGCTTGGGCAGCGCCGGGGAGCCGGCCACCTGGTAGTGGTGGCCGGCGAAGTCGAAGGTCTCCCCCGCCGGGGTGCCCCAGAGGCCGCTGATGATCGCCAGCTGCTCCTCGTACCGGTCGAACCGCTCGCCCAGCGACGGGAACGGGATGCCGTAGGCGGCGTGCTCCTGCTCGAACCAGCCCGCGCCGATGCCGAGCTCGACGCGCCCGCCGCTCATCTGGTCGACCTGGGCGACGGAGATCGCCAGCGGCCCGGGCAGCCGGAAGGTGCCTGCGGTCATGAGCGTGCCGAGCCGGATGCGACTGGTCTCCCGCGCCAGGCCGGCGAGGGTGAGCCACGCGTCGGTCGGGCCGGGGAGGCCGTCGCCGCCCATGGTCAGGTAGTGGTCGGACCGGAAGAAGGCGTCGAAGCCGGTCTCCTCGGTGCGCCGGGCCACGGCGAGCAGGTCGTCGTAGGTGGCGCCCATCTGCGGTTCGGTGAAGATGCGGAGCTGCACGGTGCGACGCTAGCCACACCGGGGCCGCTCCGCCCTCCCACGTGGGTGCCGAGGGTGTGCTCAGCCGCCCGACCGGGCAGGATGATCGCCAAGCGATCAATTCGGAGGTGCAGCTCGTGTTCCGCAAGAAGACGCGCGGTCAGGTCATCGGCGCCGAACTGCAGGAGGGCTTCACCCACCTCGGGGTGGCGGCCACCCAGGCAGGTCGGCTCGCCGCAGAGCAGGTGAGCCCCCGGGTGGCGGCGGCCCGTGAGGCAGCCACACCCGCATACGAGGCGGCCCGGGAGGCCGTCGTCCCCAAGGTCGCGGCCGCCGTCGCCGCCGCGGCCCCGGCCGTGGCGAGCGCCCGCGACACCCTCGCGCCCCGGGTGGAGGCCGCGCGCGACGCCCTGGCGCCCCGCCTGGACGCCGCCCAGGCAGCCGCCGCGAAGGCCGCGGCCGACCTGGCGCCCCGCGTGGAGGCGGCCCGTGACGCGGCCGCACCGCGGGTCGCCTCGGCGGTGACCGCCGCGCAGCACGCGGCGGCCCGCGCCGCCGCCGACCTCGGCCCCCGGGTCGAGGCCGCGCAGAAGACGCTCAAGGACGACGTCGTCCCGCGGCTCGAGGCCGCCCAGGTGGCCGCGCTCGCGTACGCGACGCCGAAGGTGGCCGCCGCCCGCGGCGCCGTGTCGCCGGCCCTGGAGAGCGCCCGCGAGACGCTCGTCGCCGGTGTCGACAGCGCCCGCAGCGAACTCGACGCGCGCCGGGCCGAGCTCGCGGCGGCTGCCGCCGAGTCCGGCCGCAAGGCACGCAAGGCCGCCAAGAAGGCCCGCAAGAACGCGGGGAAGAAGCACCGCGAGTTCGAGAAGGCAGCGCTGGCCACGGCGAAGACGGTCAAGCGGAAGGCCGGGATCGAGCCGGAGCCGCGCCGTCGCTGGACGTGGGTGTTCGGGGCCCTGGTGCTGGGTACGGCGGCGTTCGTCGTCCTCCGCCGCAGGAAGACCGATGACTGGACCCCCGCGCCCGCGGGCGACGGCCCGGTGCCCAGCTACCGAGAGGACCCCGTGCCCAGCTTCCCCGAGAACTCCAGCAAGGCCGTCTCCACCGCCGACCAGTCCGGCGACTCCGCCCCGAACGAGTCCGACATGGGCGTCCGGGACGCGCAGCTCGTCGACGGCGACGGCCCGGACGGCGAGACGGTCAACGGCACCGACGCGCCGCAGCCCTTCACCAGCGGCGGCAACGCCGACGAGGGCCCGACCGCCGGCCCGAAGGGCAACCCCGTCTGATCTGCCCGACTGTGCTCCACGCCGCAGCCCCCGTCGCCTCCGCGACGGGGGCTGCGTCGTCCGGCGGGCGTACCGTGGAGATCATGAGCGAGACGGCGCCCCCGGTCCCCGCCCAGGACTCCACCCTCACGCCGGCCGGCCGCAAGTTGCTCCGGCTCGAGGTCCGCAACAGCCAGGTGCCGATCGAGCGCAAGCCCGAGTGGATCAAGACCCGGCTCAAGACCGGCCCGGAGTACACCGAGCTGAAGTCGCTGGTCCGCCGCGAGGGGCTGCACACGGTCTGCGAAGAGGCCGGCTGCCCCAACATCTACGAGTGCTGGGAGGACCGCGAGGCCACCTTCCTCATCGGTGGCGACCAGTGCACCCGGCGCTGCGACTTCTGCCAGATCGACACCGGCAAGCCCGCCGACTTCGACGCCGACGAGCCGCGCCGGGTCGCCGAGAGCGTCGCCACGATGGGGCTGAAGTACGCCACGATCACCGGCGTCGCCCGCGACGACCTGCCCGACGGCGGCGCGTGGCTGTACGCCGAGACGGTCCGCCAGATCCACGCCCAGCTGCCCGGCTGCGGCGTCGAGCTGCTCATCCCCGATTTCAACGCCGACCCCGCGCAGCTGGCCGAGGTGTTCTCCTCGCGCCCGGAGGTGCTGGCGCACAACGTCGAGACGGTGCCGCGGATCTTCAAGCGGATCCGCCCGGGCTTCCGCTTCGAGCGCTCCCTCGCGGTGATCACCGCGGCCCGCGAGGCCGGCCTGGTCACCAAGTCCAACCTGATCCTGGGCATGGGCGAGGAGCCCGACGAGGTCCGCGAGACCATGCAGGCGCTGTTCGACGCCGGCTGCGACCTGCTCACCATCACCCAGTACCTGCGGCCCTCGCCGCGGCACCACCCCGTCGTGCGCTGGGTGAAGCCGGACGAGTTCGTGGGCTTCCAGGCCGACGCCGAGGCGATCGGTTTCCCGGGTGTGCTGGCCGGCCCGCTCGTGCGCAGCTCCTACCGCGCCGGGCGGCTCTACCAGCAGGCCGCAGCTGCCCGCGGGTTCGCCGTCCAGGCCTGATCTCGGCCGCACGCGCCGGGCGTCCCGCTCGGCGGGCGCGGGCTGCGGCGGCCCCGCCCCTATCCTGGGGGGCATGGCACGCAGCAAGCCCTCGTCCGGCTCGACCGCCGCTTCCCTCAAGGCACCGAAGCTGGACAAGAAGGGCAACCCGAAGGTCGGCCGGCTGAAGAAGCTCGGCACGAACGCCCGCATGATCAAGCAGGCGTACTCGCTGACCGCGAAGAACGACCCGAAGCTGCCCTGGATCCTGCTGATCGTCTTCGTGGCCGTCGCGGCCGTCGTCGAGCTGATCGGCATCCTGCTCAGCCTGCCGCTGGTCTTCATCCCGCTCGCGCTGCTGTTCGGCCTGCTGGCCGCGCTCATCGTGTTCGGGCGCCGCGCGCAGGGGTCGGCCTACCGGCAGGTGGAGGGCCAGCCCGGCGCCGCCGCCTGGGTGCTCGAGGGCCTGCGCGGTGACTGGCGGGTCTCCTCCGGCGTCGCCGGCACCACCCAGCTCGACGCCGTGCACCGGGTGCTGGGCCGGCCCGGCGTCATCCTGGTCGCCGAGGGGGCGCCGTCCCGGGTGCGCAGCCTGCTCGCGCAGGAGAAGAAGAAGGTCGCGCGGATCGTCGGCGACACCCCGATCTACGACATCCTCGTCGGCGACGACGAGGGCCAGGTCCCGCTGCCCAAGCTGAGCTCCCACGTCATGAAGCTGCCCCGCAACCTGAGCGCGGCAGAGGTCAACACGCTCGGCCGCCGGCTGAGCGCCCTGGGCGGGCCGAAGATGCCCGTTCCCGGCGGCCCGCTGCCCGGTGGCCGGCAGATGTCGATCAGCCAGCGGCAGGTCCGCCGGCGTTGATCGCCGCCGCACTGCCCGGAGGCCCCGTCCGATGCGGACGGGGCCTCCGGCGTTCTCAGAGCCGGTCGAAGGGCGCCGCGTACCGGAACGTCCCGCCCGTCCTGACCTCGGTGAGCCACCGGGCCTGGAAGTGCGTGCCCCACGCCGGGTCGGGTGCGGAGATGCCCAGCTCGGTGGCGGCCCGGAAGCCGAACCCGCGGTAGTACGCCGGGTCCCCGAGGAGAGCCACCAGCGACTCCCCGGCCGCCTCGGCCACCGCGAGCAGCGCGTGGACCAGCACGGTGCCCACGCCGCTCCGCTGCACGTCGGGCAGCACGCCGAGAGGCCCGAGACCGAGGGCGGGCGCGCCCACGGGCTCCACCCACCCGCGGGTGGCGATGACATGACCGACGACGACGTCGTCCGCCACGGCGACGAGCGCGAGGTGCGGCAGGAATCCGGCGTCCTCGCGCAGCTGGTCGACCAGCCGCGCCTCCACGACGTCGTCCGGGTCGCGCTGCACCCCGGTCGCCGGGTCGCGCGCGAACGCCAGGCGGTGCAGCGCCCGCACGGCGGCCGCGTCGGCGGGACGTTCACGGCGGACGATCACGCCCCGCAGTCTCGCCGCGCGGAGCGGCGCCGGTCCACGGGATTGATCGGGTCGGCCCTCCAGCAGGGGCTGCCTCCACCGGCGCGTCGACATCCCAGGGTGCCCCGTGTCAGTCGCGGACGACGGCGGTGCCGGTGATCCGGTCGTGCAGTCCGCGGCCGTCGGCATCGACCAGCAGGGCCGGCACCAGCAGGATCAGCAGCCCGGTGCGGACGACGGCCCGCCAAGGGGCCAGCCGTTGGCCGGGCCGGGGGTGGGCCAGGCGGAGGCCGAGCACCCGCATGCCAGGGGTCTGACCGGCGACCACCAGGAACGCGACGGTGAGCACCGCGAACGACAGCAGGCTCCAGTTGCCCGGCAGGTCGGGAGCGGTGAACAGCCCGGCGACCAGCGCGGCGGCGAGCGAGTCGATCAGGAAGGCGCCGATCCGCGTGCTGAACGCGGCCAGCGAGCCGGCGCCCTCGGCGGGGAGCCCCAGGGAGGCGCCCCGCGGGCGCTCCTGAGAGGGTGGCGACACGTCCCTGACCATGACAGCCAGCGTAGGACCTGGCCGACGAGCAGCCCGCGAGCACGCGGACCGGCACCGCCGCGACACGCCGGACCACGGTGTTACCGCCCCGAAACACTCGGGACACTCCGGGGCAACTCCGCGCTCGTAGCGTTCGTTCGGCCGTCCACAAACCCGGAGGATCGATGTTCAACAGTCCCGACGAGGTCGCTGCTTACATCCGCGACAACGACGTCAAGTTCGTCGACGTGCGCTTCTGCGACCTGCCCGGCGTCATGCAGCACTTCACCATCCCGGCGTCGACCTTCGGCGAGGACACGTTCTCCGAGGGCCTGGGCTTCGACGGTTCGTCGATCCGCGGGTTCCAGACGATCAACGAGTCGGACATGCTGCTGCTGCCCGACGCCAGCAGCGCCTACCTCGACCCGTTCCGCATCCACAAGACGCTGAACATCAACTTCTTCATCCACGACCCGATCACGCGCGAGCCCTACAGCCGCGACCCGCGGAACGTGGCGAAGAAGGCCGAGGCCTACCTGGCCTCCAGCGGCATCGCCGACACCGCGTACTTCGGCGCCGAGGCGGAGTTCTACATCTTCGACTCGATCCGGCACGGCTCCGGCATCAACGAGGGCTACTACCACATCGACGCGGTCGAGGGCTCCTGGAACACCGGATCCCTCACCGGCGAGAACGGCGTCGGCCCGAACCTGGGCTACAAGACCCGTCCCAAGGGCGGCTACTTCCCCGTCGAGCCCTATGACCAGCAGAGCGACCTGCGCTCCACGATGATGGTCAACCTGACCAACGCCGGGCTGGAGCTCGAGCGCGGCCACCACGAGGTCGGCACCGGCGGGCAGGCCGAGATCAACTACAAGTTCGACACGCTGCTGCGCTCGGCCGACAGCCTGATGCTGTTCAAGTACGTCATCAAGAACACCGCCTGGGCCGCCGGCAAGACCGTCACGTTCATGCCCAAGCCGCTGTTCGGCGACAACGGCTCGGGCATGCACTGCCACCAGAGCCTCTGGAAGGACGGCTCGCCGCTCTTCCACGCCGAGACCGGGTACGCCGGGCTCTCGGACATGGCCCGGCACTACATCGGTGGGCTGCTCAAGCACGCGCCGTCGCTGCTGGCCTTCACCAACCCGACGGTGAACAGCTACCACCGCCTGGTGCCCGGCTACGAGGCGCCGATCAACCTGGTCTACTCGGCCCGCAACCGCTCGGCCTGCACCCGGATCCCGATCTCCGGTGACAACCCCAAGGCCAAGCGCATCGAGTTCCGCGTGCCCGACCCGTCGGCCAACCCCTACCTCGCCTTCTCGGCGATGCTGATGGCCGGCCTCGACGGCGTGAAGAACAAGATCGAGCCGCCGGCGCCGGTCGACAAGGACCTCTACGAGCTGCCGCCCGAGGAGGCCCTGGGCATCGAGAAGGTGCCCGCGTCCCTGGACGCCGTCCTCGACCGGCTCGAGGTCGACCACGAGTACCTGATCGACGGCGGGGTCTTCACGCCCGACCTGATCGAGACGTGGATCGACTACAAGCGGGCCAACGAGATCGACCCGATCCGCCTGCGCCCGCACCCGCACGAGTTCGCGATGTACTACGACATCTGAGTCGAGTCGCCGCCGCGGCCCCCGTCCTGCACGTCAGGACGGGGGCCGCGGTGCGTTCGGGCCGGATCAGGCGGGGCGGGCTCCGGCGGCGAGGTCCGCCGTGGCGGGTCCCGTCGTCAGCACGACCGTCGCGCCACCGGCCTCGACCGCCTGCAGGGTGCGCAGCTGGAGCAGCGCCGGCTGCTCGGCGACCATGCGCGCCGCGTTGGCCAGCGCCCTGGTCGCCGCCACCTCCGACCGGGCCCGTTCCAGCGCCGCCTGGCCCTGGGCCCGCGCCACGGCGACGTCCGCCGCGGCCCGCCGGAGCTCCGCCGGCACCATGACGTCGCGGACGGCAAGGCTGTCGACGACGACACCGACGGCCTCCGCCGCCGCGCCCACGCCTGCGAGCACGTCGTCCGGGAGCGAGCCACGGGCGGCGAGCAGCTCGTCCAGCGTGCGCGCACCGACCGCCTCGCGGAGCGCGATCTGCAGCGCCGCGTAGACGAAGCCGTCGGAGTGCTCGACCGCCTCGTACCAGCGCCGGGGGTCCGACGTCCGCACGGCGGCCGTGAGGCTCACCTTCACCGACAGCCCGTCGGCGGTCAGCACCTCCTGGCTCGGCACCACGAGCAACCGCGGCCGGACGAGCACCCGGACCACCGAGCGCCGGCGCCGGGACCTGCGGTACCGGCCGGCCTCGAGGATCTCCTCGAAGCGACCGTCCCGGTAGAGCAGGATCCGCTCCCACTCCTGGACCACGATCTTCACGTCTCCCACCCTCCTTCCCGTCGTCCACGGCACGCGGACCGTCCGGCGGGCGGTCGGGCGCCGGACGGGGAGCGCGCGCAGCGCTGCAGACCGCCGGAGCCGGGTTGACCGCCCGCCGAACGGCATCGGGAGTCGAACCCGCGCGTTCCTGAGACGCTTGACCACATGGACGCCCGCGGCCGACGCGCAGGACCTGCGGCGGCGATGCCGCCCGGCTGCTGACCACGGGCGGAACGGACTGTAGCGACGGCACCGCCGCTCGTCCGCCGATTTACGCGGCGGGGCGGATCAGGCGTAGCGGGCGACGAAGTTCGCCAGCAGGCGACCCGGCTCGGTAACGACGGCGGGCGTCAGGCGGGCGACGAGCGCGTCGAGCTCGGACGGCGGGAAGTAGCCCGCGTGCTGGTAGACGTGCACCCGCGTGATCAGCCCGGGGACGTCGAGCTCGGGGTGGAACTGGGTGGCGTAGACGTTGCTCCCGACGCGGAACATCTGCACCGGGCAGCCGGCCGAGCCGGCCAGCAGCGTCGCCGAGGGCGGCAGCACCCGGCACGCCTCCTTGTGCCCGACGAAGGCGTCGAACGCCTCGGGCATGCCGGCCGTCAACGGGTCGCTCCGGCCGGCCTCGGTGAGCTGCACGCGCACGGCCGAGATCGGCTCCCCGTAGGTCCGGTCGACGACGCCGCCCTGGTGCGTGCCGAGCGTGCCGATGCCGTAGCAGGCGCCCAGGAACGGCAGGTCGCGCGCGACCACGCGGTCCAGCAGCCGAGCGAGGTCGCGCTCCACCCGGCGCTGGACGTCGCTCTTCTCCTCGTCCGGGTCGCTGGCGTTGAACGGGCTGCCCCCGAGGAGGACGCCGGAGTAGGCGTCCAGGTCGAGCTCCGGCAGCGGCCCGGCCTCGACGCGGATCCGGTGCAGCTCCCGCTCCCCCAGCCCGGTCGCCCGGAGGAAGCCCGCGTACTCGTCGTCGGCGGCGACGTCCTCGGCGCGGGTGGAGAGGAGGAGGAAGGGCCGCACCACCGGATCGTAGGCGCGGGACGATCGGCGCCGGCTCAGTCGATGCGGGCGTCGACCACCCGCCGGGCGGCCCGCCGGATCCGGTCGGTCTGCCGGGAGAGCACGAGGTCCAGCAGCCGGTTCACCGGCGTCACCTCGCCCAACCGGGCCGCTCCCGCCCACCGTGGCACCGAGACCGTCCGCGACCACGGCGAGGCCAGGCACCCGGCGACCCGGTCGGCCACCCGCTCGGGGGCGATGCCGCGGGAGAGCCGGCCGTCGGCGTCCGCGTCGGAGGTCGGTGCGTGCCCGTGGCCGCGGGCGAGCCACTCGGTCTCCACGAAGAACGGGTTGACCGTGTGCACCCGCACCCCGCGTGCGGTCACCTCGCGGCGCAGGCCCTTCACGAAGCCGGCGAGCCCGGCCTTGGTCGCCGAGTAGACCGTCAGCGGCGGCACCTGCGCCCACGCCGCCACCGAGGAGACCGCGACGACGTCGCCCCTCCCCCGCTCCCAGGCCGCGGTCAGCAGGTGCGGCAGGGCCAGGCGGGTCAGCTCGATGGCACCGGTCAGGTTGAGCGCGACGATGCCGGCGACGACCTCGCCGGGCATGTCCTCCACCAGCCCGGCCCAGCCCAGCCCCGCGTTGAGGACGACGCCGTCGAGCCGGCCGTGCTCGGCCAGCGTCGCCTCGACCAGGCGGACGCGGTCGTCGCCGTCGGCCATGTCGGCGGTCACGCAGGTGACTCCGGGCAGCGCGCCGACGGCGTCGGCGAGCCGGTCGCCGTCCCGGGCGCAGGTGACCACGCTCGCGCCACCGGAGACCAGCCGCTCCACGGTGGCACGACCGATGCCGGCGCTCCCACCGGTGACGACGACGACGCGTCCGCTCAGCTCCGACATGGGGCTGTCCTACCCATGGGGGTCATCACATGCAACGAAGCCGGCGTCGCCTGAGGGCTGAGACCTCGAGCGCCGACCGCCTCTGCGGGACTGTCAGCTGCGGCCCGGCTCGGCGGCGGGCGACTGCCGGACGGTGTGCTCCCCCGACGGCACCGGGAGCGCCCCCGCCACGACCGCACCGAGCGCCACGATGGCCAGCACCTGGCGGACGGTGCCCGTCCCGTCGGGGGACACGAGCAGCAGGACACCGGCGGCTGCCGACGTACCGGCGGCCACCGACGCCAGTCCGAGGAAACGGCGGTGACCCATGGTCGCCGTGACCGTCCACAGCAGCAGGACCGCGCTGACGCCCACCGCGCCTCCGACGAAGGCCATGCCTCCCACGGCGGCGAGGACCAGCACCGCTGTGCGGAGCCGGGGAGCAGCCCGGTGCTGCCCGCCGGCAGATCGTTCCCGGCCCGGCCGCACGGGGAAGACGGCGAGAACTGCGAGCAGGACGACGGCCCCGGCCCCTGCGATCAGCGCCTTCCGATAAGTGGCTCCGGGAGCGAAGTCGATGCGGACCATGCCGGCCGACCCAGCGGGAAGCACGTAGCCCTGCTGCCAACCGTCCACCGCGACCGACTCGAGGCGCTGGTCGCCGAGGGTGGCGGTCCAGCCGTCGTTGGTGTTCTCCGGGACGACGAGGAGCCTGTCCTCCTCGCTGGCCGCGACCTCCACCGTCCGGGACTCGACGTCCCAACTGGTCACCGACACCGGTTCCCGGACGACCGGGGGCGTGCCCGCCGCCTCGTCGGTACGGACGAGGGTCGCCGAGTCCACGGCCAGCGCCGCGGTGCTCGTCGCGAACAGCCGGTGCAGTCCGGCGGCCACGTCGGCCACCACCGGGCCGTCGCACATCGTGACCGGCACGCTCCGCATCGACTGCAGGGCGCCCAGTGTGGTGTCGACCCTGGTGGCCATCGGCCGGTCGTCCACCATCAGCGTCGGCCCCTCGCCACACGGGACGAGGATCGGGGTGTCGGCCGGGACCGTCGTGTTCGGGCCGCCGACCTCCACCTCGCTGACGCTGATGCCCAGCGGCCGCGTCCACTGGGTGTAGGGATCGAAGGACCTCCCCCGCCCTTCCGAGCTGAAGGTGAGTTCGAGCCGGTCGGTGACCACCGGCGCGATCTGCGCGCTCCCGTCCTCAGCCAGCGGGACGCTGGTCGGCCGGCCGTCGACGGTGACGGTGACGGTGTCCGGACGAAGCCCCGCCCCTCCCGGGGCCGAGAGGATCCGCAGCGTGTCGACGAGGCGGGGCTCGGGCCAGCTGAGCACCAGAGTCGGCCGCTTCTCACCCGGGCCGGCCAGCCAGGACGTGCCCGGGTCTCCGTCGACAGCCGCTGCCGCGCCACCCCGCGGATCGAACACCTCGACGCTGGTCGCTGTGGCCTGCATACCGTCCCGGGTGGCCGCGAGGAGGTCGTCGAGTGCGGGCCCGGGGCGGGGCGCGGCCGTGACCGTGAGGTCGTAGTCCGTCGCCACATCGGTCGTGAACACCCGGTCGAGTGCCGACGGCTCTTCACTTCCGGTCACCAGCTCGCCCGCACAGCGGACCGTGCCACCGGCCAGGGTCAGGCAGCCGGAGCGCCCTGGCACCGAGTCGAACGCGTAGACGGCCGCCGCGGTCGACGGGGTCGGGGTGATCACGGTCCGGTGGACCTCGACCCCGGGGACGGCCACCTCGGCCAGCGCCATCGACGGGGAGTCCTCGTCGGTCGTCGTCTCGCTGATCGTGAGCGTTCGCGAGGACCCTGCGGGCAGGGGGAACACCTGAGGTCGTCCGACGTTCATGACCCGCACGACCTCCGAACCTGCGTCGGTCGTCAGCCGCAGCTCCGCCGGCCGGTCACCGGCGAGGTCCCCGCCCAGCGTGATGGTCACCTGCGAGGCGACGAACGGCTGGTCGGTCGTGAGCCGCCACCAGTCCGGCCGGGATCGGCCGGAGTCGGGCGCCGGCTGCCATGCGGTGCGCAGGTCGGAGTCCACCGCCGCCCACGGCTGGGCGTCGGGCCTGCTGCCGGCGGACGCGGTGATGTCCGCCGCCGAACTGGACGCGGCCGGGGTCGCGCCGATGTAGTCGACGGCACTGCGCGCCTGCGCGAGCCCTGGGAAGGCATAGTCCGTGGCGGGCCGATCCGACAGCGAGGGGGCGTCCCAGGTCAGGGCGCCGGAGGTCGCGTCGGTCACCCGACCGAAGTTCCGTGCTCGGTTCAGCAGCGCGTCGCTGACCATGGTTGCCCCGGTCTCGATGGACGACTCCCCGGCGAGCAGCACCGGCCGCCCGGTGATCAGATCACGGTCCTCCAGTGCGAGGACGGCTTCCGGGCCACCGTTGACGGTGACCGCCGTCGACAGCGGTGCCGTCCACGCCCGGGGCGCGGGGTCGGCGACCGCGTAGATCTCGACCGCCGGCGTCGGCTCGGTCAGACCCGCATCGAGGACGGTGCGCGACGGCAGGTCGACCTGCGGGTAGTCGGCGCCGAACGTGGCCACGCGGGTGATCCCGGGCGATTCGGCCAGGGCCTGGCGTACCAGCGACGACCGAGTCGAGCGCAGCTCGACGACGTCGAGGTCGTTGCGCAGGACCAGGTGGGAGATCCCAGCCCGGGCGAGGTACCGGGCCAGCCCAGCGGACCCTTCTCCACGCGCGAGTTGATGCTCGACGGCGTCCAGCATCCGGATGTGTGCCTCAGGGGTCATCGGGATGATGGACCGGACCTCCCACGGCGACTCCGCCAGTGCCTGGAGCGGTTCGTCACCGGGCCTGCCCCACTCGTAACTGCCGAAGGATGAGGACGGGACCAGGAGCGCCCGCCCGGTGGGCTGCTGGGCGGCGAGGAAGTCCGCCGTCTCCTGCCAGTGCGAGGGAACATCCGCGAACCCGGTCGGGGGCGTCAGCCGACCCGCCAGGGCCGGGGACGCCGCCCCGATCAGCGCCAGGACGATCGCTGTGAGGACGACGCCTGAGCACACCTGCTTGGCCCGGGCGACCCTGAGCGGGGATCGGGCAGGCGGCCCGCCTCGCGCAGCCCGCACGAGGACGGCGGCCAGGTGCGCAGCACCGAGCGCCAGAGGTAGGCGCAGCACCGGATCGAACTTGTGCACGTTGCGCAACGGTGCGAGGCCCTGGTCGAGCGCCGCGTGCAGCTGACCCGCCCAGGCGCCGTCCACGGTGGCCAGGTGGCCCATCGACACCAGCGCCACCCCGGTGAGCAGGCCCAGGACGAGCCATGTGCGCTCGGGCAGGTCACGCCGGGTGAGCGCCACCAGCCCGAGGACGGCCAGCGACAGGGTTGCCGCGACGGGCAGGGAGTCCCTCAGGAGCGACCAACCGGCCGGCATGTACGGGCCGGACGAGGCGGAGATCAACCCGGCGTGCCAGTGCGTGGTGCCGCGCAGCACGCTGAGCACGTCGGTGGGCGCCGTCGTGTTCGCGGCGCTCTCGACGTAGTCGAGGACGCGGGGGCTGTACCGGCCGAGCAGCAGCAGGGGCACCGCCCACCAGAGGGTCGCGAGGCCGACGCAGAGGACCCACCAGCCCACCAGTCTGCGGCGGAGCGGGCCGGGGGGGCGCGTCGCCAGGTACAGCAGCGCGAGGGGGAAGACGGCGGCAGTGGCCACGGCATTGACGCCCCCGGCACAGAACACCGCGACTCCGGAGAGCGCTGCGGCCCGCCTCACCGAGCCGTGGCTCGACAGTCCGACCAGCGGCACGAGCACCCATGGCGCGAGGGCCATCGGGGTCACCTCGACCGACGTGACGGACAGCGAGGTCAGCATCCGGGGCGCCAGCGCGTAGGCGATCCCGGCGAGCAGCACCGTCGACGGTGTCCCGATGCGCAGCCGGCGGGCGAGGAGCACCACGCCGAGGAAGGCGGTGCACAGGAGAGCCGCCAGCCACAGCCGCTGGACCACCCACATGGGCAGGCCGACGAAGTGCCCCAGCGCGAAGAAGGGGCCCATCGGGAAGAAGTAGCCATACGCCTGGTACTGCAGCTGCCCGGCGTACCCCTGTGGGTCCCACAGCGACACGGCCCGCGTCAGGAACGCGAGCGGGTTCACGGCCAGGTCGAGCTTGGTGTCCCCGACGATCTCGCCAGGCGACTGCAGAAGACAGAGGACGACGAACCCTGCGCAGATCAGCGCCGGCCATGCGGCGCCGAGCCTCGCCGCCGCCTTCGACGCGGGCGGCCCAGGAGTGGCGCCGGCGGCGTCCGAACCGGACGTCGCCGAGTCGATCCCGTCCCGAGTGACGGTCGTACTCATCCAGGTACCGACCCGGCGCGATCGGCCACAGCGGACCCCTGCCCACCAGAGTGCGTGCGCACCGCGCTGCCACCTGTCCGCACGGGAGCCCTCCTGTCGCGCGCTGTGGAACCCGCCGGCGAGGAATGTAGGAGAAGGGGACCGTCCACCGCGCCTGTACTGCAGCGAGGTCCAGTCGCACGGATGACAGTGCTCGCAAGCGCACGATCGGCATGCCCGCGAGCCGTGATCGATCGATCAGTCATCGGAGTCAAGACCAGCGTGCATGCGAGATCTCCGCGCAACCACGGTGCAGGGTCGGCCAGAGCGGCACCGGTACGGCACGGCGACGGGTGTTGTCCGCGATCCGGCAGCTCGGCGTCAGCCCTTCTGCCGAGCCTCGACGATCACGACGTGGTGCAGCAACCTGAGCCGGTCCACGGAGACGACATCGAAGACCGAGGACACATCTGCCAGCAGCCGGGACTCCTCACGAGGGTGCCGGCCCGCATCGAGGAACCATCCGAGTCGCGAGAGCACGTCGCCTCGGACGAAGTGCCCGTCCATGAAGACGAACGTCCCGTCCGGACGCAGCACGCGCCGGACCTCGGTCAGCGCCGCGGCCCACGTCCGGTCGTCGAGATGGTGCGACACGCTGGACATGAAGACGTGGGTGGCCAGACCGTCCGGCAGCGGCACGTCGTCGGCACTACCCGTGACGCGCTCCATGCTGTCGGTCTTGAGGCCCTCCATGCGCTCGTCGTTGTCGACCGCGATGTACCGCCACCCGGACGGCCACAGCGCCCTGGCCTCGGCCGTGCCCCCGCCGATGTCGACCACCGTGCCGGAGGAAGCACCGCCGACGGCCCGGTCGATGACCGGCCGCATCGCCGCCTTGAGCCGCTCGCGCCCCAGCAGGACACCCTGCGCCGTGTACAGGCGGGGGTGCGAGATGGCGCGTGAGTAGAGGCTGCGGACGCCTCGCGCCTCCAGGTGCGAGTTCGACATGCGGCGCACCCTGACAGCCGGGTGCAGCCATCGTCAAGTTGTGCCAAGCGCACGGGTGACGGCGACCGGTCCGGCGCAGACCCGGTTCTGCCCCGTTCCTCGCCGCGGGTGCAGGACCGGCGGCGCCTCACCAAGACGGATGCCTCACCAGGACGAATGCCACGAGGCGACCTTCCACGAACCGGGAACAGGGACTTCCGAAGCGGTTCGCCGTGCGTAGCGGAGCGCAGCCCGTTGCTCATCGAGGCAGTGCCACGGCGCGGTCTCGTGCCCGCCACAGGGGGCCGAGCCATGGCGCGAAGCAGAGGTGGACGGAGGCCGCCCCGGACTTCGTCACCCCCACAATCTCGGCGCTCATCGGCTGTGCAACAACAGCAGGAGAAGCGGGGAAAGGTGGCCGAGCCATCCAGGCGATCGCACTCCATCCGAGGCACGCGTCGTCACGAGGTCAGAGGCGCCGAGGAATGTCATGGGTTGACCGCACGGCGTAGGCGCTCCATATTGACGCCCCGTCAGGGCAATTTCTCCGAGCAGGGTCCGAGTGACGACGTCCGGCACCGAAGGGAGCACCGAGGCGTGACGACCCACGTGCGCACCCGGTTGCAGGTCTCCGCTGCCACTCCGCCGACACCGGTCATCACAGAACCCGCCCGCCGGCCCCCGCCGCACCACGGCGCTCGACCCTGCACGGAGGAAAGCGTCCGATGACCCGCACCGCACCTGCCGCAGGCGGTGGCCCGAGCGGCACCCCGACGGGCGGCTCGATGGGCACGGCCCACTCCGAGCGGCCCGTGCTCGTCCCGATGCGCTGGTCGCGCGACACCGCACCGGCGACCGAGCGGCCCGGGACGCTCCCCCCGCCACGGCCCACCGTCGATCTCGAGATCGCGATCCCCGCCTTCAACGAGGCGTCCCGCCTGCCGGAGACGCTGCGCCGGACCGCCGACTTCCTCCGCGAGCAGCCCTGGTCCTCCCGCGTCGTGGTCGTCGACAACGGCAGCTCGGACGGGACCGCCGACGTCGTGCGCGCCTTCAGCGCGGCGACGGACGGGACGGTTCCGGTGGAGCTCGTGGGCTGTGCGCAGCCCGGTAAGGGCGCGGCCGTTCGGCGGGCGCTGCTGCGCAGCCGGTCGCGTTTCGTCGGCTTCTTCGACGCCGACCTCGCCACCCCGGTCGAGACGCTGTCGACCGTGATGGAACACCTCCTGGCCGGTGCCACGGCGGTCGTCGGGTCACGACACGCCCCCGGAGCCAGTTTCGTCGAGCACCAGCCCGCCACCCGGCGGCTGGGCGGGGCAGCGTTCCGCCTGGCGACGCGCAGCCTCGTCTCGCAGGTGCACGACACCCAGTGCGGCTTCAAGTTCTTCGACCGCGCCGCGCTCGTGCCGGCGCTGGTCACCTGCCGGACCACGGGCTTCGCGTTCGACGTCGAGCTGCTGCGGCACCTGCAGAAGGCGGGAGCGGAGATCGTGGAGGTCCCCGTCGCGTGGAGCCACGCGGGCGGATCGTCCTTCTCACCGCTGCGCGACGGGATGTCCGCCTTCCGCGCCGTGCTGCAGTTGCAGCGCGTGGCGTCCGGGCTCGCATCGTGATCGGCAACTCGGAGGCGCTGTCCGGCTCCCGGATCCTCGTCCTCAACTGGCGCGACGTCCGCCATCCCCTGGCCGGCGGCGCCGAGCAGTACATGCACGAGATCGCGTCCCGCTGGGTCAGGGCCGGTGTCCAGGTCACCTGGCTGACCGCCGCTGTTCCCGGGCAACCGGAGTACGAGCGGCTCGACGGGATCCACATCCTCCGGGCCGGGGGGACGCTGTCGGTGTATCCGCAGACAGCCTTGCGCGGGAGGCGCGCCCGCGGGCACTTCGACGCCGTCGTGGACTGCCAGAACGGGACGCCCTTCTTCTCGCCGCTGTACGCCGGCCGTCGGACGCCAGTGGTGCAGCTCGTGCACCATGTGCACCAGGACCAGTTCGCCAGCCACTTCCCGGCTCCCGTGGCCGCCCTGGGCCGGTGGCTCGAGGGACCAGCGATGCGCCGCGTCTACCAGAACCGACCGATCGTCGCGGTCTCGCCGTCCACGCGGCACGAGCTGCGGACCAGGCTCGGATTCCGCGGGCCGATCTTCGTCGTCCCGAACGGGACGGTCGAGCTGCCCCCCGCGCGAACGGGGCGCGCCGCCGAGCCGACCATAGCGCTGGTGAGCCGGCTCGTGCCGCACAAGCGCATCGATCTGCTGCTCGGCCACCTGGGCACGGTTGCCGAGGCGATCCCCGGCCTGCGGGTCGACATCATGGGCGACGGACCGGACCGGGCCCGACTCCAGAGCCTCGCCGACGAGCTGGGCATGCAGGGGACCGTCACCTTCCACGGGCGGGTCTCCGACGAGGTCCGTGACGAGCTGCTCGCACGGGCGTGGCTGACGACCTCCACCTCGCAGGCGGAGGGCTGGGGCTGTTCGGTCCTCGAGGCGGCCGCCTGGGGCGTGCCGTGCCTGGCGCTGCGCGCGCCGGGCGTGCGGGACTCGGTCCTCGACGGCGAGACCGGATGGCTGGTGGACGAGCCGGGGCAGCTGGGCGCGGCCCTGACCGATGCCCTGCGCCACCTGGCCGACCCGATGGTGGCCGACGAGATGGCAGAAGCCTGCCGCGCGTGGGCCGGCTGCTTCTCCTGGGATCGCAGCGCCGACCTCCTCGCCGGCGTGGTCAGCGCGGAGATCGCCCGCATGGCCGCCGACAGCAGCCCGCTGCAGCATCGGGAGGCCCGGTCCGACATGGCCGTGCTCGCCGTCGTCCCGCGCCCGGCGCCCGACCTGCCCGCTCGGCTGCGGGCGACCGACGAGGTCGTCCAGAGCGCGGACTGCAGCGCTGTCGTGCTGAACGGCTGCGACGAGACCGCCGGTGTCGCTGTGATGGCCCGGCTCGGCGTGCAGCCCATCTCCATGCAGCTGATGAACAACCGGCTCGTCCTGGCCGGTCCCACGGCTCCGCTGGAGCCCGAACGGGCGCTCGGTCAGCTCGGGCTCAACAGCGCCTGACACCAGGCCGGACCAGTTGCCGGACCCGGCCGGCCACGAACCGCTGGTCAGGTGCCTGGTGGCCGCCGGGCCCCTGGTGACCCCTCAGGGCTTGGGACGGAACAGGAAGTTGTTGACGTAGCCGGCAGACATGATCATGTTGGTGAGCAACCCCCGGCTCCGCACCGCCTCGGCCAGTGAGCGCTGATCGCGTTCGACGTCGAACTCCGTGAACGGCACCCACCGGCGCCGGCGCAGGAAGCTCGTGGTGTAGCCGAGTCCCTCGACCAGCGCCACGACCTCGTCGACATTGGCCGGACGGTCGTCATGGACCTCCACCTCGACGAGCAGAACCGGGCGGTGGGTCTGGATGGTGTCGAGCGCACCCTTCAGCACCTGCGCCTCGTGACCCTCGACGTCGATCTTGATGAAGCCGATGGCATCGGGGATCTCGATGCTGTCCAGCGTCCGCAGCTGGACCGTCAGGTCGATGGGGTTGGCGAACCCTGGTGCGTGCAGGGTGGAACGGCCTTCGCTACCGGGCCCCCCGGACGGCATGTGCAGCACGGCCTCGCCCGCCGCGTCGGACAGGGCGACGTTGTGCACCGTCACGTTGTCGGCGCTGACCGACTGCAGGAACGTCGCGACGTGCGGAACCGGCTCGAACGTGTGCACCGCCGTCGCGCGGCGCGACAGCCAGTACGTCCACGGTCCCCACCAGCCGCCGACGTCGACTGCGGCCTTGTCGGCCGGGACGAAGTCGCGCAGCCGGCGCAGTTCGTCCTCGGACATCCGGTACTGCATGGCGATCAGACGATGCTGCACCGCCGGCGGCAGGACGGCGAAGGCGGCATTGAGGGAACCCATGGAACTCCGAATCGCAGCAGCCGGGCCCCGTGCGGGCCGATCGCGGGAGACCGTACCGTGCCTCCGCTCCGGAAAGCCGACATCGCCTGCGGATCTCACTCGGTCGGTGAACTGTGCCTGTCGGGGCAACCGGGGCAGGTAGGCGACTGTCCTACCCACGGGGGACATCACATGCGGCCAGGCATCGAAATCCCTGGTCCTGGGCATGGTGGACGTCATGCACCTGCCTGCTGCCCGCGGCCCGCTCAGCGAGTCCCTCGTCCGTGACCTGGCCACCGGCCCGGAGCTCTCCTCCCGGACGCTGGAGGCCGCCGGCCGCCTGGCCGTCGACCCGGCCACCGCGCTCACCGACGAGGACATGCAGCTGTCACTGGCGGTCTGCTACGAGCTGCACTACCGCGGCTTCGACGAGGTCGACGACGCGTGGGAGTGGGATCCGCAGCTCATCGGGCTGCGCTCCGGTCTGGAGCGGCTGCACCTGTCGGCGCTGCGGGCGCTGGTCGGCCCGGTGCCGGTCACCGACGAGCCGATCGACGTGCAGCTCGCGGCCGCCATCGCCGAGGACGACGGGCCTTCCCTGTCGAGGTTCATGGCCCGGGAGGGCAGCCTCGAGCAGTGGCGGGAGTACCTCACGCTGAGGTCGGTCTACCACCTCAAGGAGGGCGATCCGCACACGTTCGCCATCCCGCGCCTCTCCGGCCGGACGAAGGCCGCGATGGTCGAGATCCAGGCCGACGAGTACGGCGGCGGCTCGGCCGCGCGCATGCACAGCGAGCTGTTCGCGGGCCTGATGCGCGACCTGGACCTGGACTCCGCCTACGGCGCACTGTGGGACGACGCCCCGGCCGCCGCGTTCTCCAGCGTGAACACGATGTCGCTGTTCGGGCTGCACCGGCGCTGGCGCGGTGCCGCGCTCGGGCACCTGGCCACCGTGGAGATGACCTCCTCGGAGCCCAGCCGCCGCTACTCCGCGGGTCTGCGCCGGCTCGGCTTCGACGAGTCGACGACGGTCTTCTACGACGAGCACGTCGAGGCCGACGCCGTGCACGAGCAGATCGCCTCGGTCGACATGTGCGGCGCCTTCGTGCAGGAGAACCCGGAGCTCGCCGAGGACGTGCTGTTCGGCGCGCGCAGCTCGCTCGCGATGGACGGCGTCGCGGCTCGGCACCTGCTGGGCGCCTGGGAGGCAGGCCGGTCGGGCCTCCACCGGGAGCCCTCGCTGGTCGCCTGACCGCTCGGTCGTGGCCGTTGGGTCGTTGCCGCTCAGTCCGTGCGGCGCGGCTCCTGCCGGAGTTGTGCGGCCGGGCGGGGCCGGCTCGGCGCGCTGGGCGCGGCAAAGCCGGCCCGCTTGTGCGTGCCGTCGCAGAAGGGCTTGATGCCGGACTTGCCGCACCGGCACAGCGCGATCGTGCGGCGGCCCGGGTCGATCTCGGCGCCGTCCTGGTCGAGCAGGCGGAAGTCGCCGCGCACGATCAGCGGGCCGTCCCGGTAGGGGGTGATCGTCGCGCCCTCGCCGTCGTCGGCGCCGGTTTCGACGTCGTCGGGCAGCTCGGACTCGGCAGCAGGAAGGCTCGACACGCCCCCACTCTGCCCCGCTCCCCCGGCCGGCACACGCCCGCGGGTGGATGCCGACCCGCACGGGGGACGGCTCAGGCGGGCAGCTGCGCACCGGTCTCGTCCGTGCCGACCTCGTCCTGCTCGGCGGTCAGCGTCGTCGGGGCCAGGAGCCGGACCACCAGGACCGCCAGTGCCGCACCGACCAGCGGCGCGACGATGAACAGCCAGACGTGCGCCAGCGGGTCACCGCCGGCGAACAATGCGGGCCCCAGGGAGCGGGCCGGGTTCACCGAGGTGCCGGTCAGCGGGATGCCGACCAGGTGGACGGCGGCGAGGGTGAGGCCGATGGCCAGGCCGGCGAACCCCGGCGCCGCCGCCTTGCCGGTGACCAGCAGGACCACCGCGACCAGCACGAACGTCAGCAGCACCTCGAGGACGAACGCACCTCCGCCGCTGATGGTGGCACCCCAGTCGTTCGCGCCCAGCACGCCGGTCTGGTCGGTGACCTCCCCGAAGTCGCTCGTCAGCAGCTGCAGCACCGCGGCGCCGGCGATGCCGCCGGCGAACTGGGCGATCCAGTAGGCGCCGGCCTCCGTCGCCGTCATGCCCTTCGAGAGCAGCACGCCGAGGGTGACCGCCGGATTGACGTGGCAGCCGGAGATCGGGCCGATGGCGTAGGCCAGGGCCAGCAACGTGAGGCCGAACGCCAAGGCGACGCCGAGCGCCCCGATGCTGTCGAAGCCGCCCACCGCCGCGCCGACGGCGAGGATCACCAGCAGGGCCGTCCCGAGGAACTCCGCGATCAGAGAACGGGTGAGCGTGGGTGACACGGGAACCTCCGGGTCGACCGGTTCTGACCGGGCCAGGATGGCCCACCCCCACGCGCCGCGGCTAGAGCTCCGCGGCTCAGTTCTCGACGGGCTGCCCGTAGAAGACGTGCTCCACGACGCTGCGGGCGTGCCGAGTGGTGCGGTGGTAGTCGTCGAGGAACTGGCCGGGTTCGGTGTCCGGGCCGTAGCCGCAGGCCCGTGCCACGCCCTCGAGCTCCAGCCCCGGCCGGGGCAGTTGGTCGCTGGGCCGGCCGCGCACGAGGAAGACGGCGTTGCGCGCCCGGGTGGCGATCTCCCAGGCCGAGCGCAGCGCGGCGGCGTCCTCGGCGGTGACCAGCCCGGCGTCCGCCGCGGCCTCGAGCCCCTGCACCGTCGGCCGCACCCGGAGCGCCTCCACCTCGGCCGCGTGCTGCAGCTGCAGCAGCTGGACGGTCCACTCCACGTCGGACAGCCCGCCCCGGCCGAGCTTGGTGTGCGTCGCCGGATCAGCGCCGCGCGGCAGCCGCTCGCGCTCCACCCGGGCCTTGATCCGCCGGATCTCGGCCACCTGGTCGGCGGCGAGCCCGCCCTCCGGGAAGCGGAGCGGGTCGATCAGCTCCACGAACGCCGCCCCGAGCTCTTCGTCGCCGGCGACCGGCGTCGCCCGCAGCAGCGCCTGCAGCTCCCACAGCGATACCCAGCGCTCGTAGTACTCGCGGAACGCGGACAGGCTGCGGACCATCGCCCCCTGGCGGCCCTCGGGCCGCAGGTCCGCGTCGATCTCGAACGCCGGGTCGGGCGCGGGCTCGGCGAGCAGCCGCCGCAGCGTGTGCGCGACGGCGTTCGCCGCCGACGTCGCGGCGCCCTCCTCCGCTCCCGAGCGGGGGCGGTGCACGAAGAGGACGTCGGCGTCCGAGCCGTACCCCATCTCGCCGCCGCCGAGCCGGCCCATGCCGATGACCGACATGTCCATGGGCAGGTCGGCGACCTCCACGTGGGTCTCCAGCGCGTGGGCACGCAGCGCGACGTCCAGGCCGGTCCGCAGCGTGGCGACTGCGACGGCGGTGAGCGCCTCCCCGACCCGGAGCACGTCCAACCGGCCCAGGAGGTCGGCGCAGGCGATCCGCAGCAGCTCCTGCCTGCGCAGCCCGCGCAGCACCCGGATCCCGGCCTGCGGGTCACCGGCGCGCGCGGCCGCCAGCCCCCACGACTTGGTCAGCACCGCCACCCCGCGCGGCTCGAGCTCGGCGTCGTCGGCCAGCAGCCGCAGCGCCTCGGGGGTGCGGGTCAGCAGTCCGGCGACGTACTGGCTCGAGCCCAGCAGCTGCGCCAGCCGCTCGGCCACCTGGCCCTCGTCGCGGAGCAGCCGCAGGAACCACTGGTTGCCGCCCAGTGCCTCGCTGACCTGCCGGTAGGCGAGCAGCCCGGCGTCGGGGTTGGGGCAGGAGGCGAAGGTCTGCAGCAGCACCGGCAGCAGGTACTTCTGCATGGACGCCGAGCGCGACACGCCTCCGGTCAGCGCCGCGAGGTGCCGCAGCGCGGAGTCGGGGTCGGCGAAGCCGAGGGCGCGCAGCCAGTCACCGGCCGCCTTCGAGCCCAGCTGCAGCCGCTCGCCCGGAACGCGGGCGACCGCGGAGAGCAGCGGCCGGTAGAAGAGCTTCTCGTGCAGCCGGCGCACCTCGCGGGTGTGCAGGTTCAGTTCGGCCTGGAGCACCTCGACCGCGCCACCGCGCGCGTCCGGCTTGTAGCCCAGCGAGCGGGCCAGCCAGCGCAGCTGCTGCTCGTCGGTGGGCAGCAGGTGGGTGCGTCGCAACCGGAGCAATTGGAGCCGGTGCTCGACGGTGCGCAGGAACCGGTAGGACGCGATGAGCGTGGCGGCATCGTCCCGCCCGACGTAGCCGCCCGACGACAGCGCCAGGAGCGCCGGCAGCGTGCCGCCCTGCCGGAGCGAGGCGTCGGCGCGGCCGTGCACCAGCTGCAGCAGCTGGACGGCGAACTCGACGTCGCGCAGCCCGCCGCGGCCCAGCTTGAGCTCGCGCTCCGCCTGCGCGGGCGGGATGTTCTCCTCCACCCGCCGGCGCATCGCCTGCACCTCGCCGACGAAGCCGGGGCGGTCACCGGCCCGCCAGACCAGCGGCCACAGCGCGTCGACGTAGGCCCGGCCGAGGTCGGGGTCGCCTGCGACCGGGCGCATCTTCAGCAGCGCCTGGAACTCCCAGGTGCTGGCCCACTGCTCGTAGTAGGCCGAGTGCCCGGCGACGGTGCGCACCAGCACCCCCGCCTTGCCCTCGGGACGCAGCGCGGCGTCGACCTCCCAGGCGGCCTCGCGGCAGATGCGCATGAGGGCCGCGGCCACCCGGGTCGCGCTGCCGAGGGCGGCGCTCTCGGAGTCGGCGGGGTCCACCGGCTCCCCCACGAACACGACGTCGACGTCGCTCACGTAGTTCAGCTCCCGGCCGCCGGTCTTGCCCAGCGCGATCACCGACAGCCGGCAGGCCGCGGCGTCGGCCGGCTGCTCGGCGACGGCCAGCGCCAGGCCCGCGGTGAGCACCGCGGCGGCGATGTCGGCCAGCTCGGCAGCGGCATCCTCGGCGGGCAGGTTGTCGCCCAGGTCGCGGCCGGCCAGGGAGAGGATGGCCCGCCGGTAGGCCAGCCGGAGCCCGGCCACGCGGGCCGGCGAGGCGTCGGGCGCGCCCTTGCCCAGCCGGACGCCCCACGGCGGGTCGTCCGGGTCGGCGCCGACGGCGGCCAGCATCTGCCGCTCCAGCGCCACCGGCGTCGGCCGGGCCGGCCCGGCGTCCTCGGCGTCGAGGACGGTCCAGTCGTCCGGGTGCGCGGCGAGGTGGTCGGCCAACCCGGAGCTGGCGCCGAGGACGGCGAGCAGCCGGCTCCGCAGCAGCGCCGACCCCCGGAGGCGGGCGAGCAGCGCGGCGGCGGCCTCCCCGGTCGCGTCGGCCTCGTCGAGCGCCTCGACCAGCCGGTGCAGGGAGCGGACGGCGAGGTCGGGGTCGCCGGCCCGGGCGAGCGCGGCGACGACCGGCCCGGCCTCGGGGTCGGCCGGCTCGTTGCGGCCCAGGTCCCACAGCCCCAGGTCGGGGTGCGAGAGCAGGCGCGCGGCGCGCTCGCCGTCCTCGAAGCCGAACCGCACCAGCCGGACGACGGCGCGACGCGGGATCTCCACCTCGGGGCCCACGGCTCAGGCCGCCTGCGGGGCGTGCGCCCGCACCAGCTCCGCGAAGCGCGCGGCGAACGGCGCCCACGTCTCAGCGAGGTCGTCGTGCACGGCGTCCGACCGCTCGCAGAGCGTCTCGGCGTCGACCGGGGCCGCCGCGACGCCGCGCGGATCGGCGGCCGCCCAGGCGCGCACCATCTCCGGCGTCGTCTCGATGTGGAACTGGACCCCGTAGACCGCCGCACCCACGCGGAACGCCTGGTGGGCGTAGTGCGCGTTGCTGGCGAGCAGCGTCGCGCCGGACGGCAGGGCGGCGATCTCGTCGTGGTGCCACTGGACGACGTCGGGGGTCAGCGGCAGCGGGCCGAACACCGGATCGGCGTAGGCGGCGTCGCGCTTGGCGACGAGAGTGGCGCCCACCTCCGGGCCCTCGACCCCGCGCCGCACGGCTCCTCCCCCGACGTCGGCGAGCAGCTGGGCGCCCAGGCAGACGGCGAGCGTCGGGACGTCGCCGGCGATCGCCTGACGCAGCAGCGACCGCACCCCGGCCAGCTCGGGGCTGGTCGCCTCGTCGTCGGTCGCCGATTGGGGGCCGCCGAGGACGAGGAGTCCGGCGTACCCCTCGAGGGTGTCCGGCAGCGTCTCGCCGCGCCCGAGGTGCCGCTCATCGAGGGTCAGTCCGGCGTCGGCGAGCCACTGCCCGAGCCGGGCCGGCGGGTCGGTCTCGCTCGGGACGACGACGAGGAGGCTGGCCACGCGGTCGAGGTTAGCCGCGCCGGCCGCCCGACCCCGTCCCGGCGTGACCCGCCGGGCTCAGAGACCCGGCAGGTACCGCTGCAGCTCGAAGGGGGTCACGTTGCGCCGGTAGGAGTTGAACTCCTCCCACTTGTTGCGCAGGAAGAACTCGAAGACGTGCTCCCCGAGGGTCTCGGCGACCAGCTCGCTGCTCTGCATGGCGGTCAGCGCCTCGCCGAGGGAGACCGGCAGGTCCTCGTACCCGGCCGCGCGGCGCTCGGTGTCGGTGAGCGACCAGACGTCGTCCTCGGCCTCGGGCGGCAGCTCGTAGCCCTTCTCGATGCCCCGCAGCCCGGCGGCGAGCAGGATGGCGAAGGTGAGGTAGGGGTTGCAGGCCGAGTCCGGCGAGCGGACCTCCACCCGGGCCGACTGCGCCTTGCTGGGCTTGTACTCGGGCAGCCGCACCAGGGCGGAGCGGTTCGCCCGGCCCCAGGTGGCCGCCGTCGGCGCCTCGGTGCCGGCCAGCAGCCGCCGGTAGGAGTTCACCGTCTGGTTGGTGACGGCGGTGACCTCGCGCGCGTGGATGAGCAGCCCGGCGATGAACTGCTTCGCCGTCGTCGACAGGCGCATCGGGTCGGCAGCGTCGTAGAACGCGTTGCGGTCGCCCTCGAAGAGCGAGAGGTGGGTGTGCATCGCCGAACCGGCGAGGTCGGTGAACGGCTTGGGCATGAACGTGGCGTGCACGCCCTGGGCGAGCGCGACCTCCCGGACGACGTGCCGCAGCGTCATGATGTTGTCCGCCATCGACAGCGCGTCGGCGTAGCGCAGGTCGATCTCCTGCTGGCCGGGGGCGACCTCGTGGTGGCTGAACTCCACCGAGATGCCCATGGCCTCGAGCGCGAAGACCGCCTCGCGCCGGAAGTCGTGCGCGACGTTGTGGGTGGACAGGTCGAAGTAGCCACCCGTGTCGGCCGGCTGGGGCGGCGTGCCGTCCGTGGGCAGGTCCTTGAGCAGGAAGAACTCGATCTCGGGGTGGGTGTAGAAGGTGAAGCCCATGTCGGCGGCCTTCGCCAGCGCACGGCGGAGCACGTGCCGGGGGTCGGCCCAGGCCGGGGAGCCGTCGGGCAGCGTGATGTCGCAGAACATCCGGGCCGTGTCGCTGGCCCGCCCGTCGCGGCCGGGCATCACCTGGAAGGTGCCGGGGTCGGGCTTGGCGAGCATGTCGGACTCGTAGACCCGCGCGAAGCCCTCGATCGCGGAGCCGTCGAAGCCGATGCCCTCCGCGAAGGCCGCCTCGATCTCGGCCGGCGCCACCGCGACGGCCTTGAGGTAGCCCGACACGTCGGTGAACCAGAGCCGGACGAACCGGATGTCGCGCTCTTCCAGGGTGCGCAGGACGAACTCCTGCTGTCGATCCATGCTCGCCATGATCGCGTCCGCTCGTTTCCGGGATGTGACGTCGCCGCCGTTCGGCCCCCACCCTGCCCCGTCAGGGGGACTGCGTCACGGACCCACGGCGTCTTCATCTGCTGGTCGCCGTCCCGTCGGGCGCGCCGCCCCGCGCGCGCCGTGCGCGGCGACCGCCAGAGTCGCCTCCAGGACCAGGAACGCTAGCGCCGGGGGCTGCCCCGCGTCACCGATCCGGGTCGGCGGCCGCCGTGATCATCCGGACGGGTCCCCGCCTCGCCGCCGGCACCCGGCCGAGACCAGACTGTGCGGCGTGAGCGATCAACGGCCGGTGCAGGTGCGGGTGGCGATGGCCCAGGTGGACACCCGGGTCGGCGATCTCGAGGGCAACAGCGAGCTCGTCGTCCGGTGGACGGCGAAGGCGGCGGAAGAGCACGCGCACCTCGTGGTCTTCCCCGAGATGACGCTGACCGGCTACCCGCCCGAGGACCTCGTCCTGAGGGAGTCCTTCGCGCACGCCAGCGAGCGCAGGCTCGTCGAGCTCGCCGCCGACCTCGCCGACCGGGGGCTGGGCGGGATCGCCGTCGTCGTCGGGTACCTCGCGCACACCGACGGCGCGGGCCCGGCCCCGGTCGATCACACCCCCACCGACGACGACCGTCCCGGCGACGCCAACCCGCGCCGGGGTGCACCGCGCAACGCCGCGGCGCTGCTGTTCGGCGGCGAGGTCGTCGTCCGCTACTACAAGCGGCACCTGCCCAACTACGGCGTCTTCGACGAGGCGCGCTACTTCGTGCCCGGCACGGAGCTGCCGATCGTGCGGCTGCACGGGATCGACGTGGCGCTGGCCATCTGCGAGGACCTGTGGGTCGAGGGCGGTCCGTGCGGGATCGCGGGGCAGGCCGGCGTCGACCTCATCGTCTCCCCCAACGCCTCCCCCTACGAGCGGGCCAAGGACGACCTGCGGTTGCCGCTGGTGCGCCGGCGCGCGGCCGAGGCGGGCGCGACGGTCCTCTACTGCAACCAGGTGGGCGGCCAGGACGAGCTGGTCTTCGACGGCGACTCGATGGCCGTGGCCGCCGACGGCACGCTGCTGGCCCGCTCCCCCCAGTTCGTCGAGCACCTGGCGACGATCGACCTCGACCTCGACCCCTCCTCCGTGCCCGAGCGGCGCGCGGGCCGGATCGGCCCGATGACGGTCACCCGGCACGTCGTCTCCGACGAGCCGGTGGCCGCGTTCGACCGGCGTCCGGCGACGGTCGTGGAGCCGCTGAGCGACTGCGAGGAGGTCTGGCGGGCGCTGGTGCTGGGCCTGCGCGACTTCATCGACAAGAACGGCATGCCCTCGGTGGTGCTCGGCATGTCCGGCGGCATCGACTCCGCCCTGGTCGCCGCGCTCGCGGTCGACGCGCTCGGGGCCGACCGGGTGCACGGCGTCGGGCTGCCGTCGAAGTGGTCCAGCGAGCACTCGCTGGCCGACGCCGAGGACTCCGCGCGCCGCCTGGGCATGCACTACTCCGTCGTCCCGATCGCGCCGATGGTCGACGCCTACGAGGCGTCGGTCGAGCTGTCGGGCGTCGCCGCGGAGAACCTGCAGGCCCGCGTGCGCGGCACCCTGCTCATGGGGCTGTCCAACCAGCACGGGCACCTGCTGCTGGCGACGTCGAACAAGAGCGAGGTCGCCGTCGGCTACTCCACGCTCTACGGCGACGCGGCCGGCGGGTTCGCCCCGATCAAGGACGTGCCCAAGACGCTGGTCTGGGACCTCGCGCGCTGGCGCAACGCCTCCGCCCGCGACCGGGGCGAGACCGAGCCGATCCCGCAGAACTCCATCGACAAGCCGCCGTCGGCCGAGCTCGCCCCCGGCCAGCAGGACAGCGACTCGCTGCCGTCCTACGACGTGCTCGACGCGGTCATCGCCGACTACGTCGACCGCGACCTCGGCATGGCGGAGCTCCTGGAGCGCGGGCACGACCCGGAGGTGGTGGCGCGGGTGCTCCGGCTCATCGACACGGCCGAGTTCAAGCGCCGGCAGTCGGCCCCCGGCACCAAGATCAGCCTCAAGGCGTTCGGCCGCGACCGGCGGCTGCCCGTGACCAACCGGTGGCGGGAGACCCTGCCCAGCGTGCGCGAAGGAGCTCAGTCATGACGGAGTCGGTGCTGTACGGCGGCACGTCGTCCGCCCGGGTGCGCATCCACCACCTGCAGCAGGCCAAGGAGCGCGGCGAGAAGTGGGCGATGCTCACCGCCTACGACACCTACAGCGCGGCCATCTTCGAGGAGGCCGGCATCCCGGTGATGCTCGTCGGTGACTCCGCCGGCAACGTCGTCCTCGGGCACACCAGCACCGTGCAGGTGACGGTCGAGGACATGCTGCTGCTCACCAAGGCGGTCACCCGCTCGACCACGCGCGCGCTGATCGTGGCCGACCTGCCGTTCGGCTCCTACGAGTCCGGGCCGCAGCAGGCCTTCGAGACCGCCGTGCGGCTGATGAAGGAGGGCGGCGCGCAGGCCGTCAAGCTCGAGGGCGGCGTGCGCGTCGCGCCGCAGATCAAGCTGCTGCACGACTCCGGCATCCCGGTCATGGCGCACATCGGCTTCACCCCGCAGAGCGAGCACGCCCTCGGCGGGTTCCGGGTGCAGGGCCGCGGCGCCGGCGCCGAGCAGCTGCTCGCCGACGCCCGCGCCGTGCAGGAGGCCGGCGCGTTCGCCGTCGTGCTGGAGATGGTGCCGGCCGCGATCGCCGCCGAGGTGACCAAGGAACTGGTCATCCCGACCGTCGGCATCGGCGCGGGGGTCGACTGCGACGCCCAGGTGCTCGTGTGGCCCGACATGGCCGGGCTCAACGGCGGGCGAGTGCCGAAGTTCGTGAAGAAGTACGCGGACCTGCGGGGCGAGCTGCTGCGGGCCGCGCAGGAGTTCGCCGGCGAGGTGCGCGGCGGCGTCTTCCCGGGCCCCGAGCACTCCTTCGAGTAGCGCTCATAGTGTGGACCAGCAGGCCGTAGCCCACCGCGTTGAGCACCAGCGCCACCGCGTAGACGCCGAGCTGGACGCCGGCCGCCCGGACGTCGAGCCCCAGCGGCGCGAACACGTAGTGGCCGAGGAACCCGCCTTCGTAGGCCGGTGCTCCGGCGTGCTCCCGCAGCGCCAGCTCCAGGTCGGTGAGCGGGCAGTCGGCCCCGGCGAGGTTGACCGCGAGGATCGCCAGGGCCACCGGCGCGTGCAGCAGGACCAGCCGCGGCCGGCGGACCGCCACGAGCGCGCCGGCGAGCATGAACAGGACGGCGGTCGCGTGCAGGACCGCCACCGTGTGCGCGAGGAGCACCTCCCCATCCTCCGTCGCAGCAGCCAGGAGGTCGAGTGACGCGAGCCGGTCAGGCGGAGGCGCCGCGGAGGGTGTGCTCGAGGCGGTCGAGGAGCTCGTCGACCTGGTCCTCGTCGTAGCCACGGCCGCGGCCGAACCCCGGCTTGCGGAAGACGACGTCACGCACGTCGTCCGCGGTGAGCTGTGGAGTGCGCCGGAGGGCCAGGGCGGTCAGCGCCTCGCCCGCCCGCGCCAGGAAGTCGTCGACCTCGTCGGTGGCGTAGCCCTTGCGCCCCCAGCCGGGGACGCGGAGCTGCACCGCCCGGAGCTCGTCGGCGGTGATCGCCGACGCCATCAGACGTCGGTGACGCGGATACCGGCGTGCACCTTGTAGCGGCGGTTGACCGAGACCAGGTTGACCGTCAGCGCCTCGACCTGGCGGGCGTTGCGCAGCCGGCCGGCGTAGATGCCGCGCATGCCGGGGAGCCGGCCGGCCAGCGCCTGCACGGTGTCCATCGAGGCACGGTCGTCACCGACCACCATCACGTCGCCGTCGATGGTGGGCTTGGAGAGGTCCTCGAGCAGGCGGGCCGAGAGGTGGTGGAACGCGCCGACCACGTGCGAGTCGGGCAGCAGCGCGGCCGCCTGCTGGGCGACGCTGCCCTCCGCGACGTCGAGCACGTAGGCGCCGAGCTCGTCGAAGCCCATCGGGACGACGCAGTCGACGACGATCTTCCCGGCCAGCGGGGTCGCCAGCTCGGCCAGGATCGCGGCGTGCCCGTCGAAGGGGACGGCGACGATCACCAGGTCGGCCGCGCCCGCGACGTCGGCGTTGGACCCGCCCTGCACCGACACCTCGACGCCGGCGGCCGCCGTCCGGGCCCGGGCGGCGACGTCGGTGGCCACCTCGGCGGCGCGCTCGGCGTCACGGGAGCCGAGCAGAATGCGCTGTCCGGCAGCGGCCAGGCGAACGGCGAGCCCCCGGCCCTGCGGCCCGGTCCCCCCGAGAATCCCGACGACCAGTTCCTCCACCGCACGACCTTCGGTCACGTCAGCCCCTTCCGCGGCACCGGACGGCCCGGCCCCTGCACCGATCATCCAGGGACGACGGCGGGGACCGTCAGTCGCCCTCCCACTTCCGGTCCTCGTCGGTGATCTGCTTCTCCCGCTCGGCCACCGAGGTCAGCGCGTGCTCGGCCTCCTCGCGGGTCTCGTACGGGCCGAGCCGGTGCCGTTCGGCGCAGCCGTCCCGCGGCTCGACCGTGTTGTGCTTCAGGCAGTAGAACCAGGGCCCTCCGGCCATGCGTGCCTCCTCCGGCTTGTCGGACCCCCACTGTGGCACCGGGTGGGCGGCGGCGCTCGCATCCGTTCAGAGGTGCGCCGCCGGGTGCCGCACCACCCAGCGCGGCGAAACGGTTACCGAACCGCAGGTCACTGGGGCATCCTGCTCCGGTGACCGGCGCCGCTCCCCCCGCCCCTCCGGTCGATCCGGGCACAGCGGAGCCGCCCACCCCGTCCGGTCTCGACCCCCGGGTCGCCGCGCTCTCCGTCGCCGCGCTGCTGGTCATCGGCGGGCTGATGGGGTCGGTCAACCTCCTCGTGGACGGCGTCCTGCGGGACGGCGCGGCACGCTGGACCTACGGCGGCGTGATGCTGCTGCTGTTCGTCCTGGCCGCGAACCTCGCCGCGCGGGGGCGGATCGGCCAGCAGCACACGCTCGCGCTGGTGCTGCTGGGCGACCTGATCTACCTCGTCGTCGTGCTCTGCATCGAGGACCCACTGCGGTACGCCACGCCCCTGATGCTCCTGTTCCCGGCGCTCGCTGCCGCCTGGTTCCTGCGGCTGCGCTGGCTGTTCGTGCACATGGTCGTGATCACCGGCGTCTGCCTCGCCGCGCTCTGGCCCAGCTACGACAGCACCGTCGGTCTCCTCGTCCAGGTCGGGGTCAGCGCGGCGACGCTGAACGCCGCGACCGCGGCGGTGTTCCTGCTCCGCCACCGCGTGCAGCGCCTGCTCACCGCCACCGAGACGCTCAGCCGGCGGGATCCGCTGACCGGGCTCTACAACCGCCGGTACCTCGTCGAGCAGGCGCCGCGGCTCTGGGCCCAGGCCCGGCGCGACGGTGGCCGGCTGAGCGCCGTCGTGCTCGACCTGGACCACTTCAAGCGGCTCAACGACGAGTTCGGGCACGCGGTCGGCGACGACGTGCTGAACGCGGTCGCCCGGACCCTGTCCGCCACCGTCCGGCCGGCCGACCTGCTGGCGCGCATCGGCGGTGAGGAACTGGTCGTCCTGGGCACGGTCGGCCGGCCGGAGGAGGCGCAGCACCTGGCCGAACGCCTCCGCACGGCGGTCGGCGCGGCCCGCGGGAGTGCCGGGCACACGGTGACCGCGTCCGTCGGCCTCGCCGTGGCTGCCCCGGACGACGGCGAGGACCCGGTGCCGGCGCTGTGGCGGCTGGTGGAGCGGGCCGATACCGCGATGTACGCGGCCAAGCGCGGCGGGCGCGACCGGGTGGCCGTGGCCGACCCGCCGGCCACCCCGGGCTCGGCGGAGACGGCGGCCGACGCCGCACCGGCGTCCCTGACGTCCCGTCCACCCGACCGGGTTCTCGACCGGTAGCTTCCGCGAACTTCTGTTTCGCTAGGGGGCATGTCGCTCCTCGCGCCTGACCCGACGCGGACGGTCCCCCTTCCGCTCCGCGAGCAGGCCGACGTCCGCGACCGCTGGCTGACCGAGCGGCTGCTGGACCTGCTGCCCGTGCTGATGGACCGCGCCGGCATCGACCTGTGGATCGTCGCGGGCCGCGAGTACAACGAGGACCCGGTGCTGGCGACCCTCCTGCCGGCGGCCTGGCTGTCGGCGCGACGGCGCACGGTCCTGCTCCTGCACCGGAGCGACGACGGCGTCACCCCGGTCGCCGTCTCGCGCTATCCCGTCGGGCAGTTCCTGCCGGCCGAGGACGGCGACGGTCCGGCGGACGGCGAGTGGGACGTCGTCCGCCGCTTCGTCGAGCAGGCCGACCCGGCGCGCATCGGCATCGACGTCTCGGCCGACTTCGCCCTCGCCGACGGCCTCTCGCACAGCGAGCACCAGCAGCTCGTCGACGCGCTGGGGCCCTACGCCGATCGCCTGGTGCCGGCCGAGCCGCTGGCGGTCTCCTGGCTGGAGACCCGTCTGCCGGAGGAGATCGCCGCGCTGCACGCCCTCAACGAGCTGACCGCCGACGTCGTCGCGGAGGCCTTCAGCACCGCGGTCGCACCGGGGACCTCGACGGCGATCGACGTCGCCTGGTGGCTGCGACAGCGGCTGCACGACCTCGGGGTGGAGCCGTGGTTCCAGCCGTCGGTCGCCCTCCAGCGCGCGGGCGTCCCGCTGGTCGACCAGGGTGGCGCACTGCTGCCGGGTGTCCCGTTCGACGCCGTGATCGAGCCGGGCGACCTGGTGCACTGCGACGTCGGCCTGAGCAGCCTCGGGCTGCGCACCGACACCCAGCGGAGCGCCTACGTGCTGCGGCCGGGCGAGACCGCCGCGCCCGCCGGGCTCCGCGAGCTGCTCGCCGTGGGCAACCGGATGCAGGACCTCACCGTCGCCGAGCTGCGCCCGGGGCGCACCGGCAACGAGGTCCTCGCGGCCGCGCGCGCCGCCGCCGCGGCGGCCGGCATCGACGCCGACGTCTACTCCCACCCCATCGGCGTGCACGGCCACGGCGCCGGGCCGGCGATCGGCCAGTGGGACGAGCAGGCCGGCGTGCCGGGTGCCGGCGGCTACCCGGTGCACCTGGACACCGCCTACGCCCTCGAGCTGGCGGTGCGCCGGCCGGTGCCCGAGTGGGACGGGCAGTGCGTGCGCCTGGGGCTCGAGCAGGGCGTCTCGCTCACCTCGGCCGGCGTCGAGTACCTCGGGCAGAGGCAGACCGAGCTGGCGCTGGTCCCGGCCGGCTGACGCTCCCGGCAGCCGGCCGGAGCGGCGCTACTTCTTCGCGCTCTTCTTGCGGGCGTCCGCGGTCTTCTTCGTGCTCGCCTTCTGGATCGCGTCGACCAGTTCCTTCTTCTTCATCGTCGAGCGCCCGGAGATGTCGAGCTTCTTCGCGATCTTCTTCAGGTGCTCCTTGGTGGCGTTCGCGTCGACGCCACCCTTGGTCTCCCGGTTGGTTCCGCGGCCACCCGTGGCCTGCGCGTCGGAGGGCCCCTTCTTGCCGCCCTCCTTGGGCGCCCAGCGGTCGCCCACCTTCTCGAACGAGTGCTTCACCGCCGCCCACGCGACCTGGTTGGCGCGGCGCTCGTCGCCGTACTCGTCGGCGGCAGAGTCGTGCGCCTTCGCGAACGTGCGCTGCGCCTTCTTCGGCGAGCGCAGGAGCGTGCTGGGCAGCTCCGACTTCTTGGCGTCGCCCTTCTTGGTGGTCTTCGGCATGACCTCTCCTCCTCGGGGTGCTGTCCCGGCCCCTACCCGGGAGGTCCCCCAAGATCACATCCGCCGCTGGTCGGCCAGGAACGGGACCAGCGCCGCCGCCAGCGCGTCCGGCGCCTCCTCGGCCACGTGGTGGCCGCTGTCGATCGGTCCTCCCCCGCGCAGGTCGGTGGTCCAGTCCGCCCAGATCTGCAGCGGGTCGCCGTGCAGTTCCCCGAGGTCGTCCCGGGCCGACCACAGCACCAGAGTGGGACAGCCGACCCGGCGCCCGGCCGCCCGGTCGGCCTCCTCGGCGGCGCGGTCGACGCCCAGGCCGGCGCGGTAGTCCTCGAGCATCGCGTGCACGGTGGCCGGGTCGCGGATCGCGGCCAGGTGGTCGGCGTGGTTCTCCTCCCCCATGGCCTGCGCCCGTCCCGGCGCGAGGGATCCGTACCAGGCCTCGGGGTCGGCGGAGATCGCCCGCTCCGGCTTCCCGGGCTGGGCGAAGAAGAACCAGTGCCACCACGCGGTGGCGAACCGGGCGTCGGCGCGGTCGAGGTGCTCGACGATCGGGATGCAGTCGAGCACGGCGAGGGAGGTGACGGCCTCAGGGTGGTCCAGCGCCGTCCGCAGGGCGACATAGCTGCCCCGGTCGTGGCCGACGACGGCGAACCGCTCGTGCCCGAGCGCGCGCATCAGCGCGACGACGTCGCCGGCCATCGCCCGCTTCGAGTAGGGCGCGTGGTCCGGCGTGGTCGCGGGCTTCGAGGACTGCCCGTAGCCGCGCAGGTCGGGACAGACGACGGTGTGGCCCGCCGCGACCAGCAGGGGTGCGACCCGGTGCCAGGTGGTGTGCGTGCGCGGGTGCCCGTGCAGCAGCACGACCGGTGGACCGGTGCCACCGGCCCGGAGCCGCAGGACGACGCCGTCGCCGACGTCGACCCGCGACTCCTCGAACCCGTCGAAGAACGGCACGGGCGGAACCGGCTGCCGGGAGGTCAGGGCTGGTCGGCGGTCTCCGCCGACTGCCGGTGCCCGCCCTGGGCGTCGTCGGGGTCGGTGTTGACCGTCCGCTCCTCGGACTCGGCGAGGATGATCTCCGCGGCCACCTGCTCCATGCCGCTGCCCTTGAGCGCCGCCTCCTCGGGAAGGAGCTCGGCCCGGCTGGCGATGTTGCCCTCGGTGACGTTGTCGAGGGCCTCGGCGCTCGGCTCCTTCTGCGTCGTCATCAGAAGCGCTGCTGCTCGGTGCCGATGCCGAGCGCGCGGGCGACGTCCTGCATGTTCTCGAACTGCTGGCCCTCCGGCAGGCGGCGCAGGTCGGCGAGGACGCGGTCGGGGACGGCCGAGTCCTCCTGGGCCTTGGCGATCAACTGCTCGCGGTCGGCCGGCCACACCTCCTTGCCCAGGTGCTCGGCGAGCGCCGAACGGCGCTCGATGTCGCCCTCGTCGGTGCCGGGCGAGGTGGCGGGCTGGTGCGGGTCGGTCACGGGAACTCCTTCTCCGGTGCGGCTGCGTCGGGGACGCGTCGTCGTCGCCGCCTACCCACCGACCGCTGCCTCACACCCGTGTCGGATCCTGGGCCCGGGGGTAGCCGCTCCCCGACCCGGAACGAGAACCCACCGAGAGGACGAGACGTGCCCGAGCGCGATCTGCCGCTGAAGGACTTCGACCACCTGCCCGTGGGCTCGCTGACCTCCCGCATCCGCACCCTGGACGCCGAGGACCTCACGACGCTGCTGGACTACGAAAAGGCCCACGCCAACCGCTTCCAGGTCGTGCGCGTGATGGAAAGCCGGCTGACCAGCCTGAAGAACGGGGCCCAGCCCTCGGGCGGCGACCCGGCCGCCGTCGGCGCGGACGCACCGGCCCCCGCCGAGGGCGGCTCGAAGGCGTCCGAGGCCACCTCCGGTCCGCCGGTCAACCCGCCGTCGCACGGCGACCCGACCAACCCGGCCCAACCACGCTGAGCAAGCCGGTTCTGTCGTCCCGAGTGGGCCCCGGAGGGGTCCGCGCAGGGACGACGGAGCCGCTCAGCTCAGGCCGGGAACGGCTCCTGGCCGCGTTGTCGTCCGGAGGACGACGGTGTCACAGCACGCGCATCAGGTCCATGACGGCGGGACCGACGACGACGATCATCAGCGCCGGCAGGATGCAGACCATCAGCGGGAAGACCACCTTGACGGGGATCTCCATCGCCTTCTTCTCGGCCCGCTGCTTGCGCTTGTCCCGGAGGTCCTCGGCCTGCGCGCGGAGCACGTCGGCGATGGCGATGCCGTAGGAGTCCGCCTGGTTGACCGCGCCGACGAAGCGCCGCAGGTCCTCCACGTCGGTGCGGCGGGCGAGGGCGTTGTAGGCCTCGCGGCGCGGTCGGCCGACGGTCACGTCGTGCAGGGTGCGGCTGAGCTCCTCGGCCAGCGGGCCCTTGCCGTTGGCGGCGGCACGGGTCAGGGCGGCGTCGAAACCGAGGCCCGCTTCGACGGCGATGGTCATCTGGTCGAGGGTGTCGGGCAGCTCGTTGCGGATCGCCTCCTGGCGCTCCTTGCCGCGGCCCCAGACGACCGCGTCGGGCACGAAGTACCCGCCGACGGCGAGCCCGGCCAGCGCCACGAGCGAGAAAAAGCCCGGGGCGGCCAGGAGGACCAGCAGGCCGACGACCGCACCGGTCGCGCCGGCGATCAGCTTGGCCCACAGTGCCCGGCTCATGCTGCGGCCGCCGGCGAACCCGGCGAGCTCGATGAGCCGGCGCATGTGCGTCGCCGCGCGGTCCGGGGTGAGCACGCGCAGCAGCGCGTCCAGACCCGTGCCGCGGGACTCCAGCGAGCCGACCTCGAGGACCCGGGCGCCGAGGCCCCGGCTCAGGTTGCGGCGCGCGATGGCCAGCGTCCGGCCGGAGGTGCCGAAGGCGACGGTCACCAGGTAGCCGGTGGGGGCGACCACCAGCAGCACGCCGAGGAGCACGGAGGCGGACATCAGAACTTCACCTTCACCGTCGAGCGGAGCCAGAGGGCGCCGATGGTCAGCAGGCCGGCGGCCGCGAGCAGCAGCAGCCGGCCCGAGCCCGTGCCGGTCAGCACCGCCGTGTAGTCCGGCGAGACCAGGCTGAGCAGGAGGAAGAGCAGGAACGGCATGGCCATGAGCACGATCCCGGAGAGCCGGCCCTCGGCGGACAGCGCCTCGGCGTGCCGGCGGATCTGGTTGCGCTCGCGGATGGTGGTGCTCACCCGGTCCAGCACCTCGGCCAGGTTGCCGCCGACCTCGCGGTGGATGGCGATCGCCTGGACGACCCAGGCGAAGTCCTCGCTGCCGGTGCGCTCCGCGACCTCCTCGAGGGCGACGTTGACGTCGCGCCCGACGCGGGTCTCGTTGACCACGCGGGCGAACTCCTCCGCCGTCGGCGACTGGGCATCCCGGGAGACCGCGTCGACCGCGCGCAGCACGCTGTGGCCGGCCCGCAGGCTGCTGGCCATGAGGTGCAGGGTGTCGTCGAGCTGGTCGATGAAGGCGGCCTGCCGGCGGCTGCGGTAGCGGCCGACGACGACCTTCGCGACCAGCGGCGCCAGCAGCGCGAACAGCACGGCGAGCACCGGGCCGCCGAGCACGGCGCCGACCATCAGCGCGGTCAGGCCGCCGATGGCGGTGAGGAGGACGACCTCGGCCGGGCGGCGGGTGATGCCGGCCCGCTCGAGCGCCGATTCCAGCAGGTGCTGGCGGCCGACGCGCTTGAGCAGCCGGTCGGCCACCGCGGTGGCGTCGTCCAGCGCCCCGGCCAGCCGGGTCGCCGCGGGTGCGGCACTCGGGTCCAGCCGCACGAGCGGCACGCGGGCCCGGCCGGCGCCGGCGACCAGGCCGACCGACAGGGTCAGCCCGGCGACGAGCGCGACCATGCCCAGGAGGACGACGGCGTCCATCAGGCGTTCCCCCGCACCCGCGGCCGCTCCGTCGCCGCGCCGAACACACGGGGCGACAGCGAGATGCCGAGGTCGGCGAACTTCTCCGCGAAGCGCGGGCGGACCCCGGTCGGGACGGCCTTGCCCAGGAAGCGGCCGTTGAGGTCGGTGCCGGCCGAGTAGTCGAAGAGGAAGGCGTCCTGGAGGACGACGGTGTCCCCCTCCAGGCCCTGGACCTCGGTGACGTGGGTGACCCGGCGGGTGCCGTCCCGCAGGCGGCTGATCTGCACGATCACGTCGACGGCGGAGGCGACCTGCTCGCGGACGGCGCGCAGCGGCAGGTCCATGCCCGCCATGAGCACCAGGGTCTCGAGCCGGGAGACCGCGTCGCGCGGGGAGTTCGCGTGCACCGTCGACAGCGAGCCGTCGTGGCCGGTGTTCATGGCCTGCAGCATGTCGAGGCTCTCGCCACCACGGACCTCACCGACGACGATGCGGTCAGGCCGCATGCGCAGTGAGTTGCGGACCAGCTCGCGGATGCCCACGGCGCCCTTGCCCTCGATGTTGGCCGGCCGCGACTCCAGCCGGACGACGTGCTCCTGCTGCAGCTGCAGCTCGACGGCGTCCTCGATCGTGATGATCCGCTCGTTGGCGGGGATGAACGAGGAGAGCACGTTGAGCAGCGTCGTCTTACCGGTGCCGGTACCACCGGACACGATGATGTTCAGCCGGGCCTCGACGCAGGCGCGCAGCAGCTCGGCCATCTCCGGCGACATGGTGCCGAAGGCGACGAGGTCGCTGACCTGGAAGGGCTTGCGGGAGAACTTCCGGATCGTCAGCGACGATCCGCCGAAGGCCAGCGGCGGGATGATCGCGTTGACGCGGGAGCCGTCGGCGAGGCGGGCGTCCACGAGGGGTGAGGACTCGTCGATGCGGCGTCCCACGCGGGAGACGATGCGCTCGATGACCCGGCGCAGGTGGTCCTCGGAGGCGAAGGCCACCGTCGACCGGGTGAGCTTGCCGGCCCGCTCGACGTAGACCATGTCCGGCCCGTTGACCATGATCTCGCTGACGGTCGGGTCGTCCAGCAGCGGCTGCAGCGGCCCGTGTCCGAGCACCTCGTCGGTGACGTCGGCGGTGAGCCGGGTGCGGTCCTCGGCCGTCAGCGGGGTCTGCTCGTTGGCGAGCACCCGCTGCAGCTCGGCCCGCACCAGGACGTGCAGCTGCTCCTCGGGCAGGTCGGGGTCGTTGAGCTTGGTCCCCAGCCGGTCGAACAGTGCGAGCGTGGCCCGCTCCCGGAGGCGGTTGAGCCCCTCCCCCGGCGAGCTGGCCTCGACGACCGCGGACCGGCCGGCGTCGCCGTCGCCCCGCTTCTTGCTGCTGGACTCGACGCGGGACGCCAGGCTCCTGGCCTCCTCGGCGGCGGCCTCGCGGGCCAGCCGGACCGGGTCGGCACCCAGCGCCTGTTCCCCGCGCGCCTCGGCGAGGCGCTCGATCAGGCTCATCGCGAACCGGCCCGGAAGGGCAGCCGGCCGAGCAGGCCGGTCTGGCGCTCCTCGGTCGCGGGCAGGAAGCGGGACAGCAGCTGGCGCAGCCCGCGGCTCACCGGGTCCCGGTTGCTCTCCTGGAGCAGCGGGACACCGGTGTTGGTGGACAGGGTGACCGCCGGGTTTCGCGGCAGCACGACGTCCAGCGGGGCACCGACGGCCTTCTCGACGTCGGCCAGCGAGAGCCCACCCGCCGGGTCGCTCATGTTGAGCAGCAGGTGCAGCTGCTCGGGGACCAGGTTCAGCTCGCGGAGCACGTCGAGCTCCTTGCGCAGCCCGCGCACGCCGGGGACGTCCATGCTGCTCATGAGCACCAGGTCAGTGGCGCGCTCGAGCGCGATGAGCGTGTGGTCGGACAGGCCGGGCGCGGTGTCCACGATGACGTGACGGAACTCGTGGCTCAGCGTGTCCAGCAGCCGGGCGACCTGCTCGGCGGAGACCGCGTCGCCGGAGGCCGGCGAGTCACTGCCGGCCACCACGTACAGGCCGCTCGGGTGCCGGCTGAGGAACGTCTTGAGCACGAGCGGGTCGGTGCTGGCCGCGCCGTGCACTGTGTCGGGCAGCGTGTAGTCCGGGACGAGCGCCAGCGCGCTGGCGACGTCGCCGAACTGCATGTCGAGGTCGACCAGCACGGTCGAGCCCAGCCCGGACTGCGCGAGGCCGACGGCGAGGTTCGTCGAGACGGTGGTCTTGCCGACCCCACCCTTGGGCGAGGCGACGACGATCAGCCGGTGCTCGGGCACCCGCGTCGTCTCCTGCAGGGTGGCCTGCAGCCGGGTCTGGGCACGCTCGTCGGCGCGCTCCAGGACGGCGGTGACGTCGGGGAGCGCCGCATCGGGGGCGAGGACGTCCCGGACGCCGGCACGCATCGCGGTGACCCAGAGGTCGGCGTCGGCGTCGGCGACGATGACGACGCTGGTCGCCGGGCGGCTCAGGTCGACGGCCTGGGCGAGCTCCAGGGCGCGCTCCAGGGCGACGTCCGGGCCGAGGACGACGACGTTCGGGAAGCCGGCCTCCTCGATGCGGGCCAGCAGCCCGCCGTGGACGTCGAGGTGCTCGACGGTGAGCTGCACCAGGTCACCGTCGGTGGCCCGGGCGAACTGCTGCTCCAGCGCGGTGTCCGCGCCGATGATCAGTACCTGGCTCATGTCAGACCTCCGACTTGGTGACGAGCGAGAGCCACACGGCGCCGTCGTGCATGCCGGCGACGACGGTGGTGGCCTGCTCAGGGGTGAGGGCGAGGGTGACGGTGATGCCGCCGGTGGAGACCGCGCTGCTGTCGTCGACGCCGCTGACGTGAGTGACCTCGACGTCGTCGTAGATGCGCGTGCTCGTGCTGACCCCGTCGGTCGTCCGGGTGAGGTAGACCGCGACACGGTCGCCCTCGGCGAGGGCGCCGCCCACGGCGCGCTGGGCGTCGAGGGTCAGGCTGACCTCCTCGCCGTCGCGCTCCTTGACGGCGGTGCGCTCGGCGAACCGGCCGGCGCTCAGCTGGTCACCCGGCAGCATGGCTCCCGTGGTGGGGCGGTCGCCGAACTCGGCGAGGTCGGTGATCGCGTCCTCGGCGACCAGCCTGGCCGGCACGTCCTCGAGGTCGACCTTGGCGACGATCTGGTTCGCGGGGGTGCCGGCGGCGATAGGCGCCTGGGCGACGAGGACCTGGACGGTCTCCTCGCTGGCGCGCGCCCGCTCGTCGGCGCCGCTGACGTAGCTGAGCAGCAGCACCGCACCGACCAGGGCCAGGGCGAAGGCCGCGATCGCGGCCAGGACTCGACGTTGCATGGCAATCACCGTTGTTCCGTGAGGAAGACGGACCGGGCACCCAGGTCGGGAGCCGATGTCTGGAGGGGGGCGTCCGAGAGCTGGACGTGGGTGGTGAACGAGCCTTGGACGACGAGGCCCTGCTCGTTGCCGTTGCCGTTGCCCTGACCCGTGAAGAGCCGGATGAGGAACTCGATGATCGCGATGAGCCTTTCGAACCAGCTCATCTGCGCCCAGCTCTTCCCGGTGCCGAGGTCGTATCCGGACACCTGGAAGGCAGCGAAGCCGTACACGCGGTAGCTGCTGGCCGATCCCTGGCTGTCGTCGACGACCGGCAGCAGGATCGTCGTGCCGACCAGGTCGAGCAGGTACTGACCTTGGCTCCCGCATGCGGCGGGCATGCTCGTGGCGCCACCGGCGGACCGGGCGATCTGAGCGCCCACCGTGGCGGTGGTCCGACACACCGAGCCAGGGTCGGTGGCCAGCCAGACGAAGCGGAGGCTCGACTGGCCTCCGCCCGTGCACCCGGAGTTGCTGGCCTCCATCGTGACGCTGGGCCGGGACCGGTGCTTGTCGTACTCGCACCTGCCGATCGCCAGCGGCAGCTTCGCCGTGGCCCGGCTCGTGCCGCTCCACGCCGCGGTGGAGGTGGCGGCGACGGTGGAGGCGTCGTGGCCCAGCACGGGGGCGAACCAGTGCTTCTGCTCGGACGTGGCCGTCACGGACACCGTCTGGCCCACGGGGGCGCGGGGGTCGACGTCGACGACAGGGGTGCCGAGCGTGGCGCCCACCTGGCCGGCGTTCCGGGTGATCAGCGAGCGCGCCGTCGCTCCGGGGTCACCCCCGCAGGTCGCCGGGTTCCAGGCGCAGTCGGTGGCGACGGCCAGGACGGCGGCGTCGGTGCCGTTGCGCAGCTGCGTGCGCTCGGCCTGCACCGCCGTCAGGTCGACGGCGATGGCCGCGAAGCCCAGGAGGGGGACGAGCAGGAGGGCGACCATCACGCCGACGGCGCCGCGCTCCTCGCCCATGCGGGCGCGCAGGGTCAGCCGCCGCATCGCATGGCCGCCTTGCCGGTCAGGTCGAAGCCGGCGCCGCCGAGCAGGCCGGCGACGACGTTCTGGTGGTACTTGATGGTCACGGTCACCGTGGGGTTCGTGCCCGTCGCGGTGACGCAGGACGGCAGCGACATGGTGATCTGCGAGTCGGTCAGGGTCATCCCGCCGGGCAGGGTGGCGCGGACCGCGCTGCGGGCCTCGGCGACGGTGTGGCCGAGCGCCATCGACCGGGCGCCCTCACGGGCGGCCGCCGAGAGCGTGCCCTGGTTGTGGAACGCCTTGCTGAACTCGATGATCCCGAGCAGCAGGAGCAGGAGCACCGGCGCGACGAGCGCGAACTCGACCGCGGCCGCGCCGCGCTCCCCGAGCAGGCGGGCGGCGACCCGGCGCCGGCCGGGCACGTGCGTGCGGATCGGGCTGGACACCTCGCGGGCTCCTTCCTGTGCTGGGGTGGGTGGATCAGAGGGGCTGCGCCGGCCCGGGGGCATGGGGCGACGGCGCGGGGGCGTGGGGCGGCGTGCTCACGGGACGGCGAGCACGCCGCCGACCACGACCCGAGGCGATCAGCTCACTTGGAGGGCGTCGTGGTGCTGCCGACGTCGATGCTGTCGAAGAGGCTGGTCAGCTTGCCCTTGAAGGCGACCATCGCGGTCACGATCACGGCGGCGACGGCGCCGACGATCAGCGCGTACTCGACCGCAGTCGCGCCCTTCTCGTTCGCCTTGAACTCGGCGATGCGGTCCTCGGCCATCGAGGCGAGCAGCTGCAGAGCGATGAACGGGTTGATCACGGTGATCTCCTAGGAGGTCCGCCGTCGACTTGTCGGGCCGTGGTGACCGGGGTCGCGGCTCCATCAAGATCGGGGACCGCCCACCCGACCAGAAGGGGTTCGGGAGACGTCGTCACTCGGAGGGGGGACCATCGAACGAGCGCTTCCGGGGGTTTCCGGGCGGCTGAATAGCCCGATGCGGTGACACTCCGTCGCCCGTACCGGTGACGCACCGTTATGACGGAGCGTGCCGACACCCTTACAGGGCGGCCCAGCCCCCCGCGAGGAGTACGGCTGCCAGCGTTCCGGTGAGCAGCGCGGGGCCGAAGGGCAGCTCGGTGCGCCGGCCGGCCCGCCGGACGGCCAGCAGGGCCAGCCCGACGACGGCCTGCAGGACGAAGCCGAGGAGGAAACCGAGCACCACGGCCGACCAGCCGAACCAGCCGAGCACCAGCCCGAGGAGCGCGGCGAGCTTGACGTCGCCCATGCCGAGCCCGGTGGGTGCGAGCAGCGCCATGACCAGCAGGACGGCGAAGGCGACCGCGCCCGCGAGCAGGGCGCGCAGCAGGTCGGGCCAGGTGTCGTCGAGGGCGGCCGCGAGGGTCAGCAGGCCGGCGGCGACCACGGTCGCGGGCAGCAGGATGCGGTTGGGCAGGAGCTTCTCGCGCAGGTCGATCACGGCCAGCAGCAGCCCGACCGCGACGAACCACACCCAGGCCGGCAGGTCGGGCGACCAGCCGAAGCGGAGCCCGACCGCCGCGAACAGCACCGCGGCGACGATCTCCAGCACCGGGGGCCGGACGGCTCGCGGGCCGGGGCCGAGCAGTCCGTGCAGGCTGGGCAGGCTCGGCCAGGGGTAGCGCGCGGCCGACCGGTTCACCGCCGTCCCGACGGCGATGCCCACGACGCCGAGGACGACGGCGGGCAGCACGGACACGGCGGCCACCTTGGCACAGCGACCGCCCGGGATCCGGGAGGCTGTGCCAGCGACCGCCGGTGCGGGACAGTGACCGCGTGAGCGGACCCGAGCCCCGTCCCGACGAGGCCGTGCGCAGCTACGTCGATGCTCTGGCCCCCGACGGGCGGGCGCTGTTCGACCGGTTCTCCGCGCTGGTCCTGGCGGAGCACCCGGAGGCGACGGTCACCTGGTCCTACAAGATGCCCACGTTCGTCGTCGGCGAGCGGCGTCTGCTCGTCGCCGTCTGGAAGCACGGGCTGTCGCTGTACGGCTGGAGCGCCGACCGCAACGGCGGTTTCTGCGACCGCTACCCCCAGCTGTGCGGCGAGAGGGGCACGCTGAAGCTGCCGCACCGCGAGATGGCGCAGATACCGGACGAGCACCTGCGCGACCTGGTCCGGGCGACCCTGAGCGCCTGACGCGGCCGGGCTCGCTCCGGTCATCCCTTGCCGGGCGCGCCGCCCTCCGGCTGGTTCGTGGTGGACCGGACGATCAGCTCGCCCACCTCGAGCTTCGCCACCCGGAGGGAACGGATGTCCGCGCGGCCGATGGCGAGGCGCCCGACCGACAGCGCACCGACCGCGAGCGCACCGACGGCCAGTGCGCCCACAGCCATCGCGCCCGCGGACACGGCACCGATGGCCATCGACCGGACGGCCACCGCACGGAGGCCCACCGGGCGGACCACGACGACGGGCCTGCTCCTCCTGCTGAGTTCGCCCGTCCGACCTCTGTGCGACATGAGGACCCCTTCCGGGTTCGGAGCGCCAGGAGGTCAAGGGTCTGCCACGACCTCGCCCGAGGGAAGTGTCGGCGGCACGCCTCTCGGTGCCAGCCCGCCTACTCGGCCAGCGCGATCAGGGCCCGCAACGCGGACAGCTCGGCCTCGAGCGCGTCCACGCCAGCAGCAGTGATGGTCACCCACGTCTTCGGCCGTCCGCGCCCCGTCTGACGGCTGCTGGCCACGAGCCGCGCATCCTCCAGGACCTTCAGGTGCCGGTTGAGATTGCCGTCGGTCAGCCGGAGCTCGTCGCGGATGGCGCCGAACTCGACGGCCACGCCGCTGCGCAGGAGCGCCAGGATCCCCAGTCGGCTCCGCTGGTGGACGGTGTCGTCGAGTCCGACCGTGGGGTGGACGTCGCTCACGCGCGCCGCTCCGGATCGGCCCGGACGAGCTCCGCCAACGCCGCCAGCGCGCCGACGACCCCCACCACGAGGGCCACGACCAGGTACCTGTCGTCCGGGTCGACGAGCGAGACCGTCACGGCCGTTCCGAGGGTCGCGGCGGCGAACACCGCGGTGGACGCCGAGCGCCAGGCGGCCGCGAAGACGGCGAACCCGGCGCCGACCACGAGCCAGGGCGCCATGTCCCAGCTCCCGTCGGCCAGCCACACGATGGCGCCCGATGCGAGGAGCATCGCCAGCCCGGTGGCCAGGACGACGAGCCCGACGCGGACCGGCGGCTGGGCCCGGCGGGTCGAGAAGAACCACCCGGACACGACCGCGCTGACCGGCGCCATCACCGCCCAGTACCACCCGGCGGCGTTCGCGCCGTCGAGCAGCAGGGCCGCGGGCACGGACGCCAGCACCGTCATCGACGTCCAGAGCAGGGGGAACCAGACCGGCGACGCCATGCGCCACCCCCGGGTGCGCAACGCCTCCGCATCGGAGACGAGCGACCGGGCCACGTCGATCTCAGCGCTGCTTTGCGATGCAGAGTTCATACACGTCACTTTGCTCCGCAGAGCAAACGCCGTCAAGGCCTCTCGTCCGCCGTGCAGCCACTGCCCCGGGAGGCGGCAGGTCGTGCCGGCTCCTCACCGAGACCGGATGACGGCCCGGAGGCCGCGTGCGACCAGTCGCTCCCGGACCGCCGTCGCAGCGGCCGCCACGGCCCGGCCGGTCCCGGACGCGCCGAGCCGCGCCTCCACCTCGGCCAGGCGGAGCTCGAGCTCGTGGACGCGCCAGGCGTCACCGGCCCCTCCATGGCTCACGCCTGGCTGCGCCGCGATCTCGGCGAGCCCCTCCGTGAGACCGCTCGCGAGCGTGGCCACCTCGGCGGGGCGGAGCTGGACGGTGCCCACGCAGGTGCCGTCCCGCCAGAGGCTCAGGTTCAACAGGCCGACGTCGACGTGCGTCGAGATCCGGACCCCGCGCCCCTCGCCGCGCAGGTCCCACGCCCAACGCCCGTGCCGGAGAAGCGGGATCACCGTCATGTCCAGAGGCTGGGGATCGGCCCAGCGGGTGTCAAGACGGTCACCCGCCGCAGGAGCCGGGCGGCTCAGCCGGAGGGCGACGGACGAGTCGGCCTGTACGCCGGGTTCTGTCCACGGGTGCCTTGCGGCCTCCCGATGGGCGGTCATCCATCTAGGCCTGTCGTTGCCGGCAGGCTCGAGCGGTCTACCCGCAGGCATCGGGCGGGCCGCCCTCGAACGCCTGCGCAGGACGGCTGCCTGGCTTCCCGGGCCGTCGTCCCTTCTTGACCTTGCTCCGGGTGGGGTTTACCGAGCCACACCGGTCGCCCGGTGTGCGGTGGTCTCTTACACCGCCGTTTCACCCTTACCAGCGGCGAACCGCTGGCGGTCTGTTCTCTGTGGCACTGTCCCGCGGGTCACCCCGGGTCGCTGTTAACGACCACCCTGCCCTGTGGAGCCCGGACGTTCCTCGGCGACGGGGTCTCCCCCGCCGACGCGACCGCCCAGCCGACTCGTCCGTCGTGCTCAGCAGTCTAGGGGTCGGGGTCAGCCCCAGAAGAGGCGGAAGCCGACGCGGCGGCCGCCGTCCTCCTTCAGCGTGGACATGTCGACCACCTGGCGGGCCTGCTCCTCGACCGGGTCCTTCGACAGCAGCTCCAGGTACCGCCGGTGCTCGGAGAGCGACGCGACGGCCAGCTCGACGGTGCTGCTCACGTCCACCTCGTGCGGTGGGTCGGTCATCTCCCCCACCGCGATGTACTGGACGCCGGTCCAGCGCTCCTCGGTCAGGTCCGGGAAGATCCACTCGTTCGCCGCGTCGGCCACCGCGTCGATCACCGACTGCCCCAGCCCCCGGTGGTCGGCCGAGTTGACGTAGGCCGGCGAGACCCCCGGCGGGGTCCACGTCGCACCGAAGTACCCGGTGACGACGAGCTCGGGCCGGTGCCGGCGGATCGCGGCGGCCAGATCGCGCCGCAGCTCCGGGCCGGCGACCAGCGTGCCGTCGCGGTGGTCGAGGAACTCCACCTCGCCCACCCCGACGACGGCGGCCGAGCGCCGCTCCTCCTCCTCGCGCAGCGGGCCCGCCTCGGCGGGCGGCACGCCCTCCATCCCCGCCTCGCCGCGGGTGGCCAGCAGGTAGTGCACGTCCTTGCCGGCCGACGTCCAGACCGCGACGGCGGCCGCCAGGCCGTACTCGATGTCGTCGGGATGAGCCGCCACGACGAGGGCGCGCTGCCAGTCGTCGGGCATCGGAGCAGCCATGACCGCAGTCTGGCCCCCGACCGCCCGGCCCGGCGAGACCTCAGTGCGCGACCGCGGCCTCCGCCGGCCGCGACGGCACGGGATGCGCACCGGGCGGCGCGGCCCGCACGAGCCAGAGCACCAGCAGGCCTCCGACGAGCCCGGCCAGGCCCGCGGCGAGGAAGACGCCGTCCAGGCCCGCGGCGTACCCGCTGCCGAGGGCGTCGGCCAGCCCTGCCCGTGCCTGCGGGTCGGCCTCCGCGATGATCCCGGGCGCCTGCCCGGCCGACAGCGCCGTGGCGGTCCCGGAGGGATCGGGCGTGCCGGCGTCCCGCAGCGCACCGGAGGCGCCGGTGGCGAAGACCGTGCCCAGCACCGAGACGCCGACGGCGAACCCCATCTGGCGGGCGGTGTTCACCGCACCCGACGCCATGCCGCTGCGCTCCCGCGGGACGGCGGCCAGCGCGGCCGAGGCCAGCGTCGGGTTCGCGACGCCGACGCCCGCACCCAGCACCGCGAGCCCGGCGACCAGCGAGCGCCACGTGGAGTCGGTGTCGATCAGCGTCATGAGCAGGCAGCCGGCCCCGATCAGCAGCAGCCCGCCACCGAGCACGAACCGGGGCGGCTGCGTCTGCAGGAAGCGACCACCGGCGGCGGCCGCCACGAAGCTCACGACCGACAGCGGGATGAAGACGCAGCCGGCCTGCAGGGGCGAGAGCCCACCGATCGACTGCAGCCACAGCGAGGTGTAGACGAGCAGGGCGAAGGCCGCGCCGTTGAGGACGAGGGCGGCCAGCATGATGCCGCTGAAGGACCGGCCGGCGAACAGCCGGACGTCCAGCATCGGCGCGGGGCGGCGCAGCTCGACCAGCACCCAGACGACGAGCACGACCGCGCCGACCACGACGGGGCCCCAGGACCCGGTCCTCCCCCATCCGACGGCCGCCGCCCGGACGAGCCCGAACACGACCGCACCGGCGCCCAGGGAGAACAGCGCGATGCCGGGCACGTCCGGCTTCGGGGCGCCGGGCTGCCGCGCCTCGCGCACGGCCACCAGCGTCATTCCCACGGCCAGGACGGTGACCGGCAGGTTGACGTAGAAGATCCAGCGCCAGTCGAGCTCGGTGAGCGCACCGCCGAGGATCGGGCCGAGCGCGGCGGCGGCACCGAGGACGGCGCCCCAGATGCCGAAGGCCGTCCCGCGGTCCCGGCCCTCGTAGCTGGTGTTGATCAGCGCGATGGTGGTGGCGAACATGATCGCGCCGCCGATGCCCTGGATGCCGCGCGCGGCGATCAGCCAGCCGGCGTCGGGCGCCAGCCCGCAGGCCAGCGACGACAGCGCGAAGACGACCAGGCCGATCAGGTAGAGCCGGCGACGCCCGTAGAGGTCGGCCAGCGAGCCGGCGCCGAGCACCAGCGCGGCCAGGGCCAGCGCGTAGACGTCGACGACCCACTGCAGCTGGGCGAAGCTGGTGTCGAGGTCGCGGGCGATGTCGGGCAGGGCGACGTTCACGATGGTGACGTCGACCAGGAGCATGAAGGTGCCGATGCAGATCGCCGTCAGCGGGAGCCACTTGCGCATGACGGCCACTGTGCGGCCGGGCACCGACAGGACCCCGCCCGGGCCGGCCGATCCGGCGGAATCCTCCATCGACCGGCATGCGCGTGCAGGATGGGCACCGTGCTCGACGCCCTAGACCATCGGATCGTCCACGCCCTGCAGATCGACGGACGTGCTCCCTTCAGCCGGCTGGCCACCGTGCTGGGCGTCTCGGAGCAGACCGTGGCGCGCCGCTGGCGACGACTGAGGGAGGACGGCGTCCTCCGCGTGCTCGGCCTGCCGACCCCGGACCGGATCGAGCCGCACTGGTTCGTGCGGGTCCGGGTGCAGCCCGCGGCCGCCGGGGCCGTCGGCGAGGCGCTGGCCCGGCGCACCGACGTCTCGTGGGTGAGCATCACCTCCGGCGGCTCCGAGATCACCTTCGCCACCCGGCCGCGCACCGAGCACCAGCGGGACGCCCTGCTCCTGGCCCGGCTCCCCCGCACCGTGCAGGTCATCGACCTCAGCGCCTTCTCGGTGCTGCACGACTGGGTGGGCGGCCCGCACGAGTGGACCGACTTCCCCGAACCGCTGTCGGCGGAGCAGATCGCCGCGCTCCAGCCGCCGGTGCGGACGGTGCCGGGCGCCGTCCGCACCGAGCCGGAGGACGGTCCGCTGCTCGAGGCCCTCGCCGTGGACGGCCGGCTCGGGTGGGCCCAGCTCGCCGCGGTGACCGGCTGGTCGGAGACCCGGCTGGCCCGGCGCGTCGAGGGCCTGCGGGCGGCCGGTCTCCTCTACTTCGACCTGGAGATCGCCTTCGAGCTCCTCGGCCGGCCGGTGGAGGCGCTGCTGTGGCTCACCGTGGCCCCCGCCGACCTGCAGCAGGTCGGGGAGGCGCTGGCCCTGGCGCCGGAGTCGGCCTACACCGCCGTCCTCACCGGGCCGGCCAACCTGCTCGTCGCCGTCGTGGCGCGCGACAACGCGCACCTCTACCGGTTCATCACCGAGCAGGTGGGCCGGCTCCCGGTGCGCTCGATCGAGACCTCCCCGGTGCTCCGCCGGGTCAAACAGGCCGGCAGCCGGCTGGACGGCGGCCGGCTGACCGAGCCGGACCGGACGGCCACGCGCGGACGCTGAGGCTCAGCGACCCCGCGCCACCCGGAGTGCCGCGCCGATCAACGGCAGCTGCAGCGGCAGCCGCGCGGTGGCGACGGCGAGCGGCACCGGCTTCCGGGGCACGGCACGGAAGGTGTGCAGGTGCGCGGGCACGAAGCCCACGAACAGCGCCGCGGCGGCCCAGCCCCCGGCCCGGCGGGTGGCCGGGGCGGCGAGCAGCGCCGCGGTGCCCAGCTCGGCCACGCCGCTGGCCAGCACCCAGGCCCGCGCGTTGCCCAGCTCCGGGGGCACCAGCCAGTCGTAGATGCGCGGCCGCGCGAGGTGCAGCACGCCGGCACCGCCCAGCACCGCCGCCAACCAGGTGTCCGTGCTCGGGAGCCGCATCGGGCCACCGTATGTTGACCGCCGTGTCCGCCGCTGACCTGCTCGTCGCCGCGGCGGTCGCCTTCCTCGCCGGTGGGGTCAACTCCATCGCCGGGGGCGGCTCGCTGATCCTCTTCCCGACCCTCGTGGCGCTCGGCCTGGGCACGGTCGAGGCCAACGTCACCAACTCCGTGGCCCAGTGGCCGGGCTACCTGGGCGCGGTCGCCGGCTTCCGGTCCGAGTACGCCGGCCAGCGCGCCCGGCTGCTGCGGCTGGGCGGGGTCGCCGTCCTCGGCGGGGCGACGGGCAGCGTGCTGCTGCTCACCACGCCGTCCGAGGCCTTCGACGTCCTCGTGCCCGTGCTGGTGCTGCTGGCCAGCTCGCTGCTGGCCTTCCAGCCGCTGGTCACCCGTCGACTGCGGCGCACCCAGACCGACGGGGTCGCCGCCCGGGACCCCGGCTGGCTCTACGCCGCCCTGTTCCTGGCGACGACGTACGGCGGCTACTTCGGCGGCGCGCTCGGCGTCATCCTCGTCGGCGTGCTGGGCCTGGCGCTGAGCCGGCTGGCGCTGGCCAACGCGCTCAAGTCCGCGCTGTCGGCCGTCACCGCCACCGTCTCGCTGCTGATCTTCGGCGTGTTCGGCGAGGTGCACTGGGGTGTGGTCGCCGTCGCGGCGCCGGCGAGCCTCCTCGGTGGTTTCCTGGGCGCACGGATCGCGACCCGCATCCCGGTGACCGCCCTGCGGGTGCTCATCGTGGGGTTCGGCGTCGCGGTCTCGGTCTACCTGTTCCTCAGGATCTGACCGCCCGGGCCGGAGCTGCCCCGGAGGGGTGAGGTGCCGTGGCGCACGTTCACCCGGTGCCCCCGGCAGCCGATGACCCGACCATGGCTGCTCCCGCGCACTCCCGGCTGCTGCCCGGTGCGCCGCGGTGGCTGCTGGGCCTGACCGTGCTCACCGGCGCCTCCTTCGCCGCGTTCGGCACCGCCCGCGTCCTCGCTCCCGAGCTGATCGGTGGATCGCACGCGGTCGACCTGCCGGTGCTACTGGTGCTGCACGGGCTGGCCCTGGCCGTCATGACCTGGCGGGCCCGCCGGATACCGACCGAACGTGCGGTCTGGAACCGGCTGGCCCTCGGGACCGCCGTGTTCGCCGTCGCACTGCTCCTCGCGGTGGTCCTCGCACTCGTCCCGGCCACCCGCGCCGGTGCTGCCATACCCGCGTACTGGGCGGGGGTCGTCGTCTTCCCGTTCTGGTACGGCGCGCTCGTGCGGTGGAACCGGTACGGCACCAGCCTGGCCGACCCCAACGACGTGCTCAACGGCGCCGCGGCGGTGCTCGCTGTGGTCGCGGTGCTCGACATCCTCGTCGTGCCCTCCGGCGGAGCCCTGTCCCTGCTCCCCTGGTGGCAGCTGTACGCGCTCCTCGCCCAGCTCGCCGTCTGCTTCGTGCTCCTGGGCACCGCGCTGACGCTCCCCTTCATCGGGGCCATGGGCCGCGACCCGCGCACCTGGCTGGTGGTCGCAGCCTTCGGCAGCGGTCTGGTGGGGACGACCGCGACGCTGCTCACCGGTGGTGAGCGCGTCGGCTGGGGAGCGCTCTACCAGCCGGCCCTGGTCGTCTGCATCACGCTCGCCGCCGGCCTCGCCTCGCACCGGTCGGCGCCGCAGGCGACCGACCCCATCGCGGCCACGATCGGTGCCTTCGTCGTCATCGTCGCCTCGACGGCGACGCTCGTGGCGGCCACGCTGACCGGCGCCAGCCACATCGGCATCGCCTGCGCCGCCCTCGCCGCCGTCGGGTCCGGCGTCCGCATGGCCATCAACGTCCGCGAGCTGACCCAGCTGGCCGTCACCCGGCGCGAGGCGCTCACCGACGAGCTCACCGGCCTGGCCAACCGCCGCGCCGTGCTCCGTCGCATCTCCACGCTGTCGGCGGAGGGGACGCCGGTCGCGCTGGCGCTGCTGGACGTGGACAAGTTCAAGGAGGTCAACGACGCCCTCGGGCACGCCGCCGGCGACGACCTGCTGCGCCTGGTGGCCGCGCGCCTGCAGCCCGGGCTCCGGGCGGGCGACCTCCTCGGCCGCCTGGGCGGCGACGAATTCGCCGTCGTCGCCGTGCTGGACCACGACATCCCGCCCGAGGACGGCGCCCGCGCCCTCGGCGAGCGACTGCACGCCCGGCTCGCCGAGCCCTTCCCCGTCGGCGGCATGTTCGTGCACTCCTCCGCCAGCATCGGGGTGACGACCAGCACCCCCGACGACCAGCGTCCGGCGCAGCTGCTGCGCCGGGCCGACGTCGCCATGTACGACGCCAAGCGCTCGGGCCGGGGGGTGGCCCTCTACGACGCGGCGCTGCATGCCGACAGCAGCGGGCACCTCGCCCTGGTCGAGCAGCTGCGGGCGGCGCTCACCAGCGACCAGCTCGTCCTTCACCACCAGCCGCAGCTCGACATCGCCGACGGCCGCGTCGTCGGCGTCGAGTGCCTCGTGCGCTGGATGCACCCCGACCGCGGCCTGGTCCCGCCGATGGAGTTCCTGCCGCTGGCCGAGGTGCACGGGCTGATGGGCCCGCTGACCGAGCGGGTCCTGGAGTGCGCCGTCGCCCAGCTGGCCGACTGGCGCGGCCGGGGCATCGACCTGCACATCTCGGTCAACCTCTCCGCCAGCAACCTGCTCGACACCGGCCTGCCCGGCCGGGTGACCGAGCTGCTGACCCGGCACGCCGTCCCGGCGGCCTCGGTCGTGCTCGAGGTGACCGAGAGCGTGCTGCTCACCGATCCCGAGCGCAGCCTGGCCGTCATCGCCGACCTCGCCGCTCTCGGCGTCACGGTGAGCATCGACGACTTCGGCACCGGCTACTCGTCGCTGGCCTACCTGCGCGACCTGCCGGTCACCGAGCTGAAGCTGGACCGGTCGTTCACCGCCGATCTCTGCTCCGACGAGCGCACCGAGGCCATCATCGCCAGCACGATCGACCTGGCCCACCGGCTGGGCCTGCGGGTGGTCGCCGAGGGCGTCGAGGACGAGCGAACACTGGCCCACCTGAGGACGCTCGACTGCGACACCAGCCAGGGGTTCCTGCACTCCCCGGCACTGCCCGCGCCGGTCCTGGAGCGCTGGCTGCACGAGCGCGAGACGGCCCCGACGCTCCGGTCCTGAGCGGTCCCGGAACGTCCTGCACGACGGCCTCGTGCCACCCCATAGAATCCGCGCCGTCGTTGAACGTTCACGCAGCCGATCCCAAGGGGCTCCCCCGATGCGCCGTCGCTCGCTCACCCTCTCCGCCCTGGCCGCGACGACGCTGGTGCTGGGCGCCTGCGCCACCGAGGACTCGGCCGACGACGCCGGCGCCTCCGGCGGCGGCTCCTCCTGCACGCCGGAGGACCTCGACACGCTGGAGTCGGGCACGCTGACCATCGGTACCGACCAGCCGGCCTACGCGCCGTGGTTCTCCGACGACGAGCCGGAGAACGGCGAGGGCTTCGAGGCGGCGGTCGCCTACGCCGTCGCCGAGGAGCTGGGCTACGCCGAGGACGACGTCACCTGGACCCGCGTGCCCTTCAACGCCGCGATCCAGCCGGGCGAGCGCCCCTTCGACTTCGACATCAACCAGTTCTCCATCACCGACGAGCGCAAGCAGGCCGTCGACTTCTCCTCGCCGTACTACACGGTCACCCAGACGGTCATCACGACCGCGGGCTCGGCCGCGGACGGCGCCACCAGCATCGCCGAGCTCAAGGACCTGAGGATCGGCGCGCAGGTGGCCACCACCAGCCTCGACGTGCTGACCGAGGTGATCGACCCCAGCAGCGACCCCGTCGTCTTCAACAGCAACGACGACGCCAAGCTGGCACTGCAGAACGGCCAGGTGGACGCGATCGTGGTCGACCTCCCGACGGCCTTCTACATCACCTCCGCCGAGCTGGACGACGGCGTCATCGTCGGCCAGCTGCAGGACTCCGGTGAGGGCGCGGACCAGTTCGGCCTGCTGCTGAGCAAGGGCAGCCCGCTCACCGACTGCGTCAGCCAGGCCGTGGACGCGCTGCGCGAGGACGGCACCCTGGCCGACCTCGAGGAGCAGTGGCTCGCCGAGGCCGACGCACCCGTCCTGTCCTGACCGCCGTTCCCCCGGGCGCCGTGCTCCCCGAACCGAGCGCCCTCGAGCTGTCCCGCCGGGCCTGGCGTCGTCGTCGGGCCCGGCGGTCGACACTGGTCGCGCTGGCCTCCACCCTGCTGTTCGCGGTGGTGGCCTACCTCGTCGTGACCAGTGCCCCGGGCTGGCCCCGGGTCCAGGCGACGTTCTTCTCCCCCAGCGTGGCCTGGGAGTCGCTGCCCGAGATCCTGTCCGGCCTCTGGCTGAACCTGCAGGTCCTCCTCGTCGGCGGGGTCTCGGTGCTCGCCGTCGGCCTGCTCGTGGCGCTGACCCGCACCCTGCGCGGTGCGGCGTTCGCCCCGCTCCGGCTGCTGGCCACCGGCTACGTCGACCTGTTCCGCGGCATCCCGCTGATCATCGTGCTGTACCTCGTCGGGTTCGGGTTCCCCGCGCTCGGCCTGCAGGGGATGCCGACGTCGCCGTTCGTCCTGGGCACGATCGCGATCGTGCTGACCTACAGCGCCTACGTGGCCGAAGTCTTCCGCGCCGGCATCGAGTCGGTGCACCCCAGCCAGCGCGCCGCCGCCCGCTCCCTCGGGCTCACCCACCGGCAGACGATGCGCATCGTCGTGCTGCCGCAGGCGCTGCGCACCGTCACCCCCGCCCTGCTCAACGACTTCGTCGCCCTGCAGAAGGACGTCGGCCTGATCTCCGTGCTCGGTGCGATCGACGCGGTCCGCTCGGCGCAGATCCTGGTCGGCCAGAGCTTCAACTTCACCCCCTACGTCGTCGCCGGCCTGCTGTTCGTGCTGCTCGCCATCCCGTCGGCGCGGATCGCCGACGCGGTGAGCGCGCGGGCCCGCCGCCGGCAGCAGTCCGGGAGCCTCCTGTGAGCGGCCCCGTCCTCGAGGTCCGGAGCGTGGTCAAGGCCTTCGGCGACAACGTGGTGCTGCGCGGGGTCGACCTCTCCGTCGCCGAGCACCAGGTGGTCGCGCTGATCGGCGGCTCGGGGTCGGGCAAGTCGACCCTGCTGCGCTGCGCGAGCCTGCTCGAGACCGTCGACGACGGGCAGGTGCTGCTCGACGGCGAGGACGTCACCGACCCGCGCATCGACGCCGACCAGGTCCGCCGCCGCATGGGCGTGGTCTTCCAGGCCTACAACCTCTTCCCGCACCTGTCGGTGCTGGACAACGTCACCCTCGCGCCCACCGTGGTGCACGGCCGCCCGAAGGCCGAGGTGCTCGAGGAGGCGCACACGCTGCTGGCGCGCATCGGCCTGTCGGACAAGGCCGGCGAGTACCCCGACCGGCTCTCCGGCGGTCAGCAGCAGCGGGTGGCCATCGTCCGCGCCCTGGCGGTGCACCCGCGCGTGCTCCTGCTCGACGAGATCACCAGCGCGCTGGACCCGGAGCTCGTCGGCGAGGTGCTGTCCGTCGTCCGCGAGGTCGCCGCGCAGGGCATGACGATCGTGATGGCCACGCACGAGATGGGCTTCGCCCGTCAGGTCGCCGACACGGTCGCGTTCCTGGACGGCGGCGTCGTCCTCGAGTCCGGCCCGCCCCAGCAGGTGCTGGGCGATCCGGTCGAGGCCCGCACCCGGCAGTTCCTGTCCCGCGTGATCGACGCCGGGCGGCTCTGACCGGTCAGCGCAGGTGCGCGGTGTCGTTCACCAGCCGCACCGAGGTGCGACCGTCGGAGGACCAGGCGACGGTGCAGAGCGATGCCGCCTGCAGGTACACCCGGTGGACGACGTCGTCGCCGGCGCCGAGCCCCGCGGCGAGCATCAGCTTGATCGGGGTGACGTGGCTGACCAGCAGCACCGTCTGCCCGGCGAACCGGTCCAGGATCCCCCGCCGGGCCCGGGCCACCCGGGTGCTCACGTCGGCGATCGACTCCCCGCCCGGGGCGGCGACGGTCAGGTCGGACATGAACCGGCGGACGGCGAGCGGGTGCTTCACGAGCGCCTCGGCGCCGGTCAGGCCCTCGAGGTCGCCGAAGTCCAGTTCGATCAGGTCGTGCTCGAGCTCGACCGGCAGTCCCAGCACGCCGGCGACGATCTCCGCGGTCTCGCGGGTGCGGCGCAGCGGGGAGGCCACGATCGCCTCGATGCCCAGGTCGGCGACGCGCGCAGCGGCCGCCTCTGCCTCGGCCCGGCCGATCAGCGACAGCGGCAGGTCGTTGCGGCCGCTGTACCGACGCTCCGGGGTGTGCTCGGTCTGCCCGTGCCGGAGCAGGTGGGTCACCGTGGTGACGACCGCGCGCGGCTCCTCGGGCTGGACATCGGTCTCGGTGACCGACGGCTCGGCGGCCATGTCCCGGTGGATCGGCATGCCGTCCATCGCACTGTTGGCCAGCGCGTCGGCCGCGCCGTTCTGGGCGCGCGGCACCCAGGTGTAGCGGACGCTGCCCAGCCGGCCGGCGATGGCGCGCGCCTGCATCGCGAGCTGCCGCATGTCGGGGTGCTTGATCTGCCAGCGGCCCGACATCTGCTCGACGACGAGCTTGGAGTCCATCCGGACCTCGACGTCGGCCGAGGCGTCCAGGTCCAGCGCCGCCTGCAGGCCGGCGACCAGACCGCCGTACTCCGCGACGTTGTTGGTCGCCCGCCCCACGGAGGCGGCACGCTCGGCGAGCACCTTCCCCGTCTCGGCGTCGCGCACCAGGGCGCCGTAGCCCGCCGGTCCCGGGTTGCCCCGCGACCCGCCGTCCGCCTCGACGACGAAGCGGGTCACAGGCCGCTCTCTGCCGTGCGCACCAAGATCCGGCCGCAGTTCTCGCAGCGCACGACCTCGTGCGGATCGGCGTTGCGGACGGCGTTGAGCTGGTTGCCGTAGAGCTCCAGGCGGCAGCCCTGGCAGGCGCGCGCCTGGAGCATCGCCGCACCGGTGGAGCCGGTCTGCGCGCGGATGCGGTCGTACAGCGACAGCAGCGGGGCGGAGATCAGCGCGGCGACCTCGGTGCGGGCCGCCTCGTGCCGGGTGGTGCCGTCGGCGATGTCGGCGAGGGCGTCGTCGCGCAGCTGCTCGGCCCGCTCCCGAGCCTCGCGCGCGGCGACCAGGCCCTGCTGTGCGGCGGCGAGCGCGGTCTCGGCCGCCTCCAGCCGCTCCATCAGCTCGAGCTGCTGGTCCTCCAGGTCGCCCTGCCGACGGCCCAGCGACTCCAGCTCGTGCTGGAGGTTGGTCATCTCCTTGGGCGTCGCGCTCCCGGAGTCCAGCCGCTGCTGGTCCTTGGCCGCGCGCTGCCGCACGGTGTCGACGTCGGACTCCAGCCGCCGGACCTCGCGACCGAGGTCCTTGACCTCGGTCTCGGCGCGGACGACGTCGGCGGAGAGCTCGCGCTCGGCCTCCTCGGCGGCCTCGACCGCCGCGACCTCCGGCAGCGTCCGCCTGCGGTGTGCCAGCTGGGTCAGCGCGACGTCTTCGGCCGCGAGGTCCAGCAGCTTCTGCTGCTCGAAATGGTCCACCTTCACGAGAGGGAACCTACCCGTGCGCGGTTGCCGTCCCGGCCACGTCCGCCGTCCGCCCCACCGCATGGCTCCACGGGTCGGTGCGCAGCCCGGAGACGGCGACCTCCACGCCGGCGCCCAGGTCGTCCCGCAGCGCCTCGGCGGCGACCGGCAGCCACGGCCACTCGCTGGCGAAGTGCGCGACGTCGCACAGCGCCGGACCGTCCACCTCGAGCGCGTCGGACACCGGGTGGTGCTTCAGGTCGCTGGTCAGCAGCACGTCGGCGCCGGCGGCCGCCGCGGCCGGGAGCAGCGAGCCCCCGCTGCCGCCGCAGACCGCGACCCGCCGGATCGTCCGGTCGAGGTCGCCCGCGACCCGCACTCCCCCGGCGGTCGCCGGCAGCACGCGGGCGGCCAGGGCGGCGAAGTCGCGCAGGCTCAGCGGCTCGGCGAGCGCCCCGATCCGGCCGAGGCCCGCGCCGGGGACGGCGGCCGCCGGCTCCAGGGGCACGGCGCCGGTCAGACCGAGGACGTCGGCGAGCGCGGCGTTCACCCCGGTCCGGGGCGCACGGTCCGCGTTGGTGTGCGCGACGAAGAGACCGGCGCCGGCGCGGATAAGCCGATGGACGAGCCGGCCCTTCGGGTCGTCGGCGGGGACGCCGTGCACCGGCGTCAGGAACAACGGGTGGTGGGTGACCAGCAGGTCGGCGCCCGTGGCGACCACCTCGTCGACCACGGCCGCCGTCGGGTCGACGGCGAACAGCACCCGCCGGACAGGCTCGGCGCGGTCGCCGCAGACCAGGCCGACCGCGTCCCAGCCCTCCGCCAGGGCGGGGTCGTACCGCGCGTCGAGGGCCGCGATCACGTCGTCCAGCAGCACCGCCACGTCCGGGACTGTAGGCGAGGCGGCCGGCGGCCCGGCTCGCCGAGAAGCCCGACCCCGGCGGTGACAAGCTCTTGACGTGGGCGCCGATGCGGGACGGAGCGGGAGCCTGCACGCTCCGGCCTGGCTGGAGGAGCTGGTGCGCACCGGCCGCCCGGCCGTCCCCTGGCGGGACGTCGTCCGCTTCGCGCTGGCGATCCCCGCACCGCTCGCGCTCGCCGTCGCCGTGGAGGGCGGGATCGAGCCGGGCGCGACGCTGAGCGCCGGCACCTTCGGGACCATGGGCGCCCTGGTGGCCACGTTGGCGCCGCAGGCGGGGCCGCTGCGCGAGAAGCTCCGGCGCATCGTCACCGCCACGGCGTTCGGCGCGCTCGGCCTGCTCGCCGGCGGGTTCGCCACCGGCGGCGGCTGGGTGCCGGTGGGGGTCATCGCGCTGATCTCGGTCGTGGCGGCGCAGATCAGTGCGATCAGCGCGACGATGTCGCTCGGCTCGCTGCAGTTGCTGATCTACACCGCCCTCTCCTCGGGTTTCCTGACCTCGCTGGCCTGGCAGACGGAGGTGGCCTTCTTCCTGCTGGGCGCGGGATGGGCGACCCTGACCACGCTGGTGCAGACGCGTACCGAGGCCGGCGACCCCGACCGCGCCGCCGTCGCCGCGGTCTTCACCCGCATCGCCCGCCTGCTCGAGGCCGAGGACGCCGCGCAGGCCGAGCCGGCCCGCCGCGAGCTGACGACGGCGCTCAACGCCGCCTACGACCGGGTCATCCGCAGCCGCAGCCACCACGCCGGCCGGGTCCGGGAGCTCTCGGAGCTGGCCGGGGTCCTCAACTCCGCCGCGCCGCTGGTGGAGGCGTCGGTGGCAGCGGCCCGTGCACGGGTGCCGGTCGACGACGCCACCGCCGTGCACGACCTGGCCGCCGCGCTCACCGGGGAGCGCGAGCTCCCCGGCGAGCGACCGCCGCCGCTCGAGGAGGGGCACCACGCCCGTCGGGCGGTGCGGCACGGCGTGCGGCTGGTCTGGAACGTGGTCGGCGACCCCGAGGAGCGCGCCGGCGCCGCCGCCGTCCAGCAGCGGACCGGCGCAGGCGACCGGCTGCGCGACCTGGCCGACCGCACGCTGGCCAGCGCCGACAGCCGGGCCTTCGCCGTCCGGCTGGCGCTGTGCATGTCCGTCGCCGAGGTCGCGCGCCAGCTGCTTCCGTCTGCCCGCCCGTACTGGGTGCTCCTGACCGTGGCCATCGTGCTCAAGCCCGACTTCGGCTCGGTGTTCGGCCGGGCGGTGCAGCGCGGGGCGGGCACGCTGCTCGGCGTCCTGCTGGGCTCGGCCCTGCTGGCCGGCCTCAGCGGGAGCCCGTGGCTGCTGGGCGCGATGGCGCTGTTCGCCGGCGTGCTGCCGTGGGCGCGGGCGGCCAACTTCGGGCTGTTCTCGGTGTTCCAGACGCCGGTGATCCTCCTGATGCTCGACCTGACGCTGCCGCACAACGCCGGCCTGGTCGGCGAGCGGCTGGTCGACACCCTCATCGGCTGCGCGATCGTGCTGGTCGTCGGCTACCTGCTGTGGCCGCAGACCTGGCGGGCGCCGCTGGACCAGGCCCTGCACGACGCCGCGGTGGCGCTGGACGGCTTCGTGGAGGCCGCGTTCACCGGCAGTCCGGCCGACCGCCGCCGTGCCCGCCGGCGCAACTACCGGGCGCTCACCGAGCTGCAGACCCAGCTGCAGCGCCGGCTCGCCGAGCCACCGCCGATCAGCACCCGCGCCGCGGCGTGGTGGCCGGTGATCGTCGCGCTGGAACGCACCTCGGACGCGGTGACCGAGGCGGTCATCGCCACCCGCGCGGGCGAGCCGGTGCCCGACCTCGCCCAGGTGGCGGTGCTCCGCCGGGCGATCCGCCAGCTCGAGGAGGACGTCCGCACCAGCACGGCGGACGACGACGCCGAGATCCTTGCCGACGGCGTGCTCGCCCCGGTCGCCCGCGAGGTGGACACCGCCCGGCGCCTGGTCCGCGAGAACGCCCCGGGCCGGCGGGGCCGCCGCTGAACCCTCCGGTTGCGCACCGGTGCCCGGAGGCCCTGGGATGTGCCGGGTGCCGACCGGACACCCGCCCACCCCGCCGCCCTTGCCCGCCCTGCCGCCGCTGACCGGACCGCCGCCCCCGGGCTCGCGCACCGTGCGCACCGACGACGGCGTCGACCTGCACGTCGAGGTCGACGGGGACGACGCAGCACCCCTGACCGTCGTGCTCTCCCACGGCTTCACCGCCCGGCTCGCGGAGTGGGAGCTGCAGCGTGCGGCGCTGCGGAGCAGGGTGCGGCTGGTGCTGTGGGACCAGCGCGGGCACGGCCGCTCGGCGGCGACTCCCCTGCCCGATGCCACGATCGACCGCACCGGACGCGACCTCGGCCAGGTGCTGGACGCCGTCGTCCCCACCGGCCCGGTGGTCCTCGCCGGGCACTCGATGGGCGGGATGAGCATCATGGCGCTGGCCCGGCAGCGGCCCGAGCTCGTCGGCGACCGGGTCGTGGGCGTCTTCCTGCTCGCGACGTCGGCCGGCGGGCTGGTGGAGACCGGCGTCCTCGGCCGGCTGGTCAAGGTCATCCGGTGGTTGCGGCTGCTGCCGCTCTACCTCTCCGGCCTGCAGCTCGTCGCACCGCTGCTCGAGCGCTTCCGCCGCAGGGGGAGCCGGTTCGGGCGCTGGTTCACCCGCCGGCTGCTGTTCGGCAACCGGGCCGACGCCGATCCGGCCGCCGTCCGGCTGGTGCAGGGCTTGCTGGAGGAGACGCCGTTCCCGGTCTCCGCCGCCTTCTACGCCACCTTCCTCGACCACGAGGAGTTCGCCGCGCTCCCGGTGCTCGGCCGGGTGCCGGTCACGGTCGTCGCGGCCACGCACGACCGGCTGACCCCCGTCGAGCACGGACGGCGCCTGGCGGCGGGCATCGGGCGGAGCGCCGAGCTGGTCGTCGTCCCTGGTGCCGGGCACAGCGTCAACCTGACCCGCGCCGACGTCGTGGACCGGGCGCTGCTCGGACTGCTGGACCGGGTGGACGCCGCGGCAGGACGGGCCGGTTGAACGGACCCGGTCCGGGGCATGCGATCGTGACGCGGGTCACGGAGATCCACGTGCAGTGACTCCGGGACACCCGTAATTTCAGCGGCCACCGACGACGTGGATCGGCCCCTCGCGCGAGCAGCGGTTCCGAGGGGCGGCGAGGAGCAGAACGTGGACCGGATGAGTGCGCTCGACAGCGGCTTCTACTTCGCCGAGAGCGAGAACACCCCCATGCACGTCGGGTCGGTGTCGGTCTTCGACGGGCCGGCGCCCAGCTACGGCGACGTCGTGCGGCTGCTGCTGAGCAAGCTGCCGCTGGTGCCCCGCTACCGGCAGCGGGTGCGCGAGGTGCCGATGCAGCTCGGGCGGCCGATGTGGGTGGACGACCCGCACTTCCAGATCCTGTACCACGTGCGGCACACCGCGGTGCCGCGTCCGGGCAGCGACGAGCAGCTGCGCAACCTGGCCGGTCGGATCCTGGGCCAGCGGCTGGACATGTCCAAGCCGCTGTGGGAGCTCTACCTGGTCGAGGGGCTCGAGGACGACCGCTGGGCGATCATCTCCAAGGTCCACCACTGCATGGTCGACGGCGTCGCCGGCAGCGACCTGCTGCAGATGATGTTCGACCTCTCCCCGGACGCCACCCACGACGAGCCGCGCACCTGGTCGCCGCAGCGCACTCCGACCGGCCCCGGGATGGTCGCCGGCGCCCTGGCCGAGGCCGTCACGCACCCGCTGCGGCAGCTGACGTCCATGCCCTCGGGCGGCGGCGCGGGGCGGATCGCCAAGCAACTGATCGACTCGGGGAAGACCGTCGCTTCCACCGTCGCCTCCACCCTCCCCTCGCTGGCGAAGCAGGCGCTCACGCCCACCGCCCGCTCGCTCAACGGGCCGATCGGGCCGCACCGCCGCTGGGCGTGGACCTCCACCGACTTCGCGGAGCTCAAGGAGGTGCGCACCGCGCTGGGCGGAACGGTCAACGACGTCGTCCTCACCTCGATCACCACCGGCTTCCGCGACCTGCTGCAGGGCCGCGGCGAGCTGACCTCGGAGAAGCTGGTCGTGCGCACGATGGTGCCGGTGTCGGTCCGCTCGGACAGCCAGCGCGGCAACCTGGACAACCAGGTCTCCTGCGTCTTCGTCGACCTGCCCGTCGGCGACCCGGACCCGCGCTCCCGGCTCGCCTCGATCCGCGGCCAGATGGACGAGTACAAGAAGGCCATGCAGGCCGTCGACGTCCCGTCGATCATCGCGATGGGCGACTTCGTGGCACCGACCCTGCTCTCGCTGGGTGTGCGCGCGGCGCTCACCGCGGGCCAGGTGTGGTGCCAGGCGGTCACGACGAACGTGCCGGGCCCGCCGGTCCCGCTCTACGTGCTGGGTCGGCGGATGGTCTCGGCCTACGCCTACGTGCCCATCGCCGGTGGCACCCGCTGCTCGATCGGCATCTTCAGCTATCAGAAGACGATGACCTTCGGGATCAACGCGGACTTCGACGCCTTCGCCGACGTCGACGTGCTGTCCCGGGGCATCCGCCGCGGTATCGAGGAGCTCCTCGAGTTCGCCCGCGCCGAGCAGGGCACCCCCGAGGTCGAGCAGCCGGCCCCGGCGCCGCGGAAGAAGCCGGCGGCTGCGGCCCGGTGAGCCCGACCGGCCTCACCGTCGCGGTCACCGGCCCCACCGGCACCTTCGGCTCGGGGCTGATGCCCCTGCTCCAGGAGGACGACCGGATCGACCGGGTCGTCGGGATCGCCCGCCGGCCGTTCGACCCGGCGGAGCGCGGCTGGACGAAGATGGCGTACCGGCAGGGCGACGTCCGGGACCCCGATGCGCTGCGGGCGGCGTTCGTGGGCGTGGACGTCGTCGTCCACCTGGCGTTCCTGATCTCCGGCAACGCCTCGCGCGACACCATCCGGGCGATCAACGTCGACGGCACGCTGAACGTCTTCCGCGCCGCGGCGGCGGCCGGCGTCCGGCGGTTCGTGTACGCCTCGTCGGTGGCCGCCTACGGGTTCCACGCCGACAACCCCGAGCTGATCGACGAGGACTGGCCGGTGCGCCCCGCCGCGCGGCTGTTCTACGCCCAGGAGAAGGCCGAGCTCGAGGAGCTGCTGCAGCGCGAGTCGGCGGCGGCACCCGAGCTCGCGCTCTACCTCCTGCGGCCGCCCGTCGTGCTGGGGCCGAACGCCGTCGGCGCCAAGGACGTGCTGCCCGGGCCGCTCGCGCCGCTGGGCCGGCGGCTGCTGGGTCGCCCGCGCCGGCTGCCGCTGCCGATCCCGCTGCTGGTGCCCGAGCACCCGCTGCAGCTCATCCACGAGGAGGACGTCGGCCGCGCGCTGCAGCTGTGCGTCGTGGGCGCGGGCCCACCGGGCGCCTACAACATCGCCGGTGAGGGCGTCGTCACCGCCGCCGACGTGGCCCGGGAGTTCGGCGCGCTGCCCATCCGGCTGCCGGCCGGCCCGGGCCAGGCCGCCGCCCGCGCGATCTCCCGGCTGCCCTTCCTGCCACCGGTGGCCGAGTGGATCGAGGCCGCCTCGCGCCCGGCGCTCATGGACACCACCCGCGCCCGCGAGCAGCTGGGCTGGCGGCCCCGCTGGACCGGCCTCGAGGCGCTGCGCGACACCCTGCGCGACCGCACCTGACCACGCCGGCCGGTCACGCGCCGGCGCGGATGCCGTCCAGCTCGGCCAGCCACGGCAGCACCTCGTCGGCGAGCCGCTCGGGGCACTGCAGCTGCGGCACGTGGCCCACGCCGTCCAGCTCCGCGTAGCGCCACGCCGGGTGCCGGCGCGCGACGTCGCGGGCCGCCTGCACGGGGATGAGCCGGTCCAGGTCGCCGTGCACCAGCAGGACGGGACCGGACACCTTCTCCATCGCCCGGCGGTAGCGCCGCGGATCGGCCAGCTGCGCGAGCAGGGAGCGCGCGGCCATCAGGTAGGCGCGGTCCATGCCGGCGTGGTCCTCGCGCTCCTCGAGCAGCACCACGGAGCGGTCGATCACCGTCGGGGGCAGCGAGTCGGGGTCCACGCCGACCAGGCGCAGCATCTCCCGAACCCGCTGCAGCGGCGTCTGCCGGGCCCGGCGCAGCCAGAGGAACCGCTCCCCCACCACCGGCATCGCGTACAGCGCGAAGGTGACGGCGACCAGCGGGTCCAGCGCCCGCCGGGGGCCGGGGATCGCGGGGTCGAGCAGGACCAGGCCGCGCACCGCCTCGGGGTGCGCCGCCTGCGCCAGGATCGAGATCATCCCGCCCATCGAGTTGCCGACCAGCACCGCCGGCTCGCCCGCCACCTCCACCAGGAACCGGTGCAGCACCTCGACGTTGGCGTGCACGGTCGCGCGGCGCCCGCCGGGCTCGCTGCGGCCGAAGCCGGGCAGGTCGATGGCCAGCACCCGGGCGTGCGGGAGGAGCAGTGGCGCGAAGGTGTCCCAGTTGAGGTGCGAGCCGCCGAGCCCGTGCACGAGGACCACCCGCGGGCCGTCCTCCGGACCGCCGAAGTCGACGTAGTGGACCGGCCCGTCGAGGTCGACCGTCCGGCTCTCCCCCGGCACCCGCTCCCCGGGCGTCTGCTGCTCCGCTGCCACTGCCGACCGTCCCCTCGTCCCGCCGTCGCCGTCCGCGCAACGGTGGCACGCGCCGGCCGGGCCCGCCCGGGCACCGTTCCTGCTACACCGGTCGCGCAACGCGCCTCTATGACGCAGGCCACATTTGGGCAACATCCGCCTGCGTGTTCGGGGGGCGGGGTGTGAGCCAGAGCGCAGATTGGTACTCGCCGGTACCAAGGACGTGACACGGGAGGTCGGCGTGGCTCGACAGCAGGACGACGGACCGGCGCTGCCGCTCTACCTGAGCGAGCCCGGCCGCGCGGTCGCCGACTACGGCCTCTACCTGGCCACCCGGCCGTTCACCCCGCGCCTGCCCAAGGGCGACGGGCACCCCGTGCTCGTGCTGCCCGGCCTGCTGGCCGACGACGCCTCGACCGCCGCCCTGCGCGGCGTGCTGCGCCGGCTGGACTACCGCGTCCACGGCTGGGGCCTGGGCCGCAACATCGGCCCGACCGCGCTGTGCGTGAACGGGCTGCGCGACAAGCTCGACTACCTGCACGGCCGCTACCGCCGGCCGGTCACGATCATCGGCTGGAGCCTGGGCGGCATCTTCGCCCGCGACCTGGCCCGCCGCTCCCCCGACCAGGTCCGCCAGGTGATCACGCTCGGCAGCCCGTTCCGGCTGACGAAGTTCAGCCAGACGCGGGCCGCGAAGGTCTTCGACCGGTACTCGCACCTGCACGTCGAGCAGCGCACGCTCCCCCTGGAGCCGGAGAACGAGCCGATGCCGGTGCCGGCCACCTCGATCTACTCCCACTACGACGGCATCGTGCACTGGCAGACCTGCCTGAACACCCCGGGCGAGCGCTGCGAGAACATCGCGGTGACCGCCAGCCACCTGGGCCTTGGCCACCACCCGGCGGCCATCTGGGCCGTCGCCGATCGGCTCGCCCAGCCCGAGGGCGCCTGGGCCCCGTTCCAGGCGCCGCGGTTCCTGCGTCCGGCCTTCCCGAAGCCGGCCGAGGCCACGCCGTGCGCGCCGGTCGGGACGCTGGAGGGCTCGGCGGCCTGAGGCGGAGGTGGTGGGCGCGACAGGGTTCGAACCTGCGACCGCTCGCTTGTAAGGCGAGAGCTCTACCGCTGAGCTACGCGCCCCGCGCGCCCAGGGTAGAGACCCCGGGCGCTCGGTAGGTCAGGCCGAGAGCTGGCCGACGGCGTCCTTCCAGCCGGACTGCTCGCGGGCGTCACCGGGCTGGTTGACCTCGGCGAAGGCGATCTTCCCGTCGGCGTCGACCAGGAAGGTGCCGCGCAGGGCCATCCCGGCCTTGTCGTTGAACACGCCGTAGGCCTGGGCGGTGGCGCCGTGCGGCCAGAAGTCCGACAGCAGCGGGAACTCGAGGTTCTCCTGCGCCTTGAAGGCCTTGAGGCTGAACACCGGGTCGGTGCTGATCGCGACGACGCGGACGCCGGCCTCGGTGTAGTTGGCCAGCTCGTCGCGCAACTGGCAGAGCTCACCGGTGCAGATGCCGGAGAAGGCGAACGGGTAGAAGACCACCAGCACGGGGGTGCCCCGCAGCTCGGCGAGGGACACGACCTGCTTGTCCTGGTCGGGAAGGCTGAACACGGGCGCGACGTCACCGACGGAGAGGCTCATGCGCCCGATGGTGCCGTACGTCCTACCGGCGGCTGCGGGCGGTCTTCGGGCTGACCAGGCGGATGCCCGACCAGTCCTTGGCCGCGGAGACGCTGCTGGTCTGCTGGAGCCCCGCCGTGGGGGCGACCTCGGTGACGTCACCGGGCTCCACGTGACCGGGGCGGCCCGACTTGGGGACGAGCAGCCAGACGACGCCGTCCTCACCGAGGGAGGTGATCGCATCGGTCAGGGCGTCGAACAGGTCGCCGTCGTCCTCGCGCCACCAGAGCAGCACGACGTCGGCCACCTCGTCGGTGTCCTCGTCGACCATCTCGCCACCGGAGAGCTCGATGATCGCGTCGCGCAGGTCCTCGTCGGCGTCCTCGTCCCAGCCGAGCTCCTGCACGACCATGCCCGGCTTGATGCCCAGCCGGGCCGCCATGCCGGCGCTGTCGACGCTCATCCGTACTGCTCCTCCATGGGTGGGACCTGCTGCTGATCGCTGGTGGTGATGGTGCCCTGTCGGCAGGCCGTCCGCGCGGGCGCGTCACGGCCCGTTCCAACCGGGAGCCACGTGGGCGGAAGCGTAGGGCATGACCGCCACGACGCAAGCTCGCCGACCCGCCCGCGGCCGGCGACCCGCCGGACGGGCCGCCCGGCAGGTGACGCCCGGCGCGCGAGGGGAGACGATGGGGGCATGAGCGCACAGCAGTCGGACGGCGACCCCGCCCGCGACATCGGCGCACCCCGCGCGGTCATCACCGACGGGCTGCCCAGCCAGCTCCCCGACACCGATCCCGACGAGACGCAGGAGTGGATCGACTCGCTCGACGCGGTCGTCGGCCACGCCGGGCGCGAGCGCGCCCGGTACCTGATGCTGCGGCTCCTCGAGCGCAGCCGGGAGCAGCAGGTCGGCGTCCCCGCCCTGCGCAGCACCGACTACATCAACACCATCCCGCCGGCGCGGGAGCCGTGGTTCCCCGGCGACGAGCACGCCGAGCGCCGCATCCGCGCCTACATCCGCTGGAACGCCGCGATCATGGTGCACCGCGCGCAGCGACCCGGGATCGGCGTCGGCGGGCACATCTCCTCCTACGCGTCGTCCGCGTCCCTCTACGAGGTGGGCTTCAACCACTTCTTCCGCGGCAAGGACCACCCCGGCGGCGGCGACCAGATCTGGTTCCAGGGGCACGCCTCCCCCGGCATCTACGCCCGTGCCTTCCTCGAGGGCCGGCTCACCGAGCAGCAGCTCGACGGTTTCCGCCAGGAGGTCAGCCACCCCGGCGGCGGGCTGTCCAGCTACCCACACCCCCGGCTGATGCCCGACTTCTGGGAGTTCCCCACCGTCTCGATGGGCCTGGGCGGCATGAACGCCATCTACCAGGCCCGGTTCAACCGCTACCTGCACTCCCGCGGCATCAAGGACACCTCCGACCAGCACGTCTGGGCGTTCCTCGGCGACGGTGAGATGGACGAGCCGGAATCGCTGGGCACGATCGGCCTGGCCGCCCGCGAGGAGCTGGACAACCTCACCTTCGTCGTCAACTGCAACCTGCAGCGGCTCGACGGCCCGGTGCGGGGCAACGGCAAGGTGATCCAGGAGCTGGAGTCCTTCTTCCGCGGCGCCGGCTGGAACGTGATCAAGGTGATCTGGGGCCGCGAGTGGGACCCGCTGCTCGCCGGTGACCGCGACGGCGCCCTGGTCAACCTGATGAACCAGACGCCCGACGGCGACTACCAGACCTACAAGGCCGAGGACGGCGCCTTCGTGCGCGAGCACTTCTTCGGCCGCGACCCGCGCACCCGCCGGCTGGTCGAGTCGATGAGCGACAAGGAGATCTGGGGTCTCTCCCGCGGCGGGCACGACTACCGCAAGGTCTACGCGGCGTTCAAGGCGGCCCAGGAGCACAAGGGCCAGCCGACGGTCATCCTCGCCAAGACGATCAAGGGCTGGACCCTGGGCAGCCACTTCGAGGGCCGCAACTCCACCCACCAGATGAAGAAGCTGACCGCCGAGGACCTCGCGCTCTTCCGCGACCGGCTCTACCTGGACATCCCCGACTCGGCGCTGGACAAGACCCTGCCGCCCTACTACAAGCCCGACCCCGACTCCGACGAGATGCAGTACATGCTCGAGCGGCGGCGGGCCCTGGGCGGGGCGGTGCCGCGCCGGCGGACGGAGTTCAAGACGCTCAAGGCGCCCGACGACAAGGCGCTCGACATCCTGCGCAAGGGCTCGGGCAAGCAGGAGGTGGCAACGACGATGGCGTTCGTCCGCCTGCTCAAGGAGCTGCTGAAGGACGCCGAGCTCGGCCCGCGCTTCGTGCCGATCATCCCGGACGAGGCCCGCACCTTCGGGCTGGACTCGTTGTTCTCCTCGCACAAGATCTACAACCCGGCGGGGCAGCGGTACACCTCGGTCGACCGCGAGTTGATGCTGGCGTACAAGGAGTCCGAGCAGGGCGTGATCCTGCACGAGGGCATCAACGAGGCCGGCTCCACCGCCTCGTTCACCGCCGTCGGCACCTCGTACGCGACGCACGGCGAGCCGATGATCCCGATCTACATCTTCTACTCGATGTTCGGGTTCCAGCGGACCGGCGACTCGATCTGGGCGGCCGCCGACCAGATGACCCGCGGCTTCCTTCTCGGCGCCACCGCCGGCCGGACGACGCTCAACGGCGAGGGGCTGCAGCACGAGGACGGCCACTCGCTGCTCCTGGCCGCGACCAACCCCGCCGTCGTCTCCTACGACCCCGCGTTCTCCTACGAGGTCGCGCACATCACCCGCGACGCCCTGGTCCGCATGTACGGCGAGGACCCGGGTGCGCCGCTGGGCGGATCCCGCTCCCCGGACGTCATCTACTACCTGACGGTCTACAACGAGCCCTTCCACCAGCCGGCCGAGCCCGAGGGCCTGGACGTGCAGGGCCTGCTGGCCGGCATGTACCGGTACGCGGAGGGGCCGGCCGCGGAGGGCCCGAAGGCACAGCTTCTGGCCTCGGGCGTGGCGGTGCCGTGGGCGCTGCGGGCCCAGGAGCTGCTCGCCCAGGACTGGGGCGTGTCGGCCGACGTGTGGTCGGTGACCTCGTGGACCGAGCTGCGCCGCCAGGCCGAGGAGGTGACCCGGCACAACCTGCTGCACCCCGAGGACGAGCCGGGCACCCCCTACGTCACCCAGCGGCTGCAGGAGACGGTCGGCCCGGTGGTCGCGGTGTCGGACTGGATGCGCGCCGTCCCGGACCTGATCGCGCCGTACGTCCCCGGTGGGCTGTCGTCGCTGGGCACCGACGGGTTCGGGCTCTCCGACACCCGCCCGGCGCTGCGCCGGCACTTCTCCGTCGACGCCGAGTCGATCGTCGTCCGCACCCTGGCGTCGCTGGCCGACGAGGGCCAGGTCGACCGCGCCCGCGTGCGGGAGGCCGTGGAGAAGTACCAGGTGCGCGACGTCCAGGCCGCGCCCGCCGAGGAGCGGAGCGACCCGTCGCCGGCTACCTGAGCGGCTGTCCGAGCGCGGCTATCCGAGCGCGTTGATGGCCATCTGCGCGTAGAGGGCGACGCCCGCCGGGAGCGGCTCCTCGTCGAACACCACCAGGTTCGAGTGGTTGGGTGGTGCGTCGGCCGGGTCGACACCCGGCGGGCGCGCCCCCAGCCAGGCCAGGGCACCGGGGACCTCCTGCAGCACGTAGGAGAAGTCCTCGGCGCCCATGAGCGGCGCGGGCAGCAGGACTGCGGCCTGCTTGCCGAGCATCGCGGCGGTGGTCGCCAGCACCGCGGCGGCCGCGCCGGCGTCGTTGATCGTCACCGGGTAGCCCTGCCGGTGCTCGAACTCGACCCCGAGCTCGTGCGCCGCGGCCACGTGGGTGGCCACCCGCTCCACGGCCGCGACGACGTCGGCCCGCCGCTCGGCCGACAGCGTGCGGATCGTGCCCTCGAGGAACGCCGACTCCGGGATGACGTTGTTGGTCGACCCGGCCTGCAGGTGCCCGACGGTGACGACGGCCGGGTCGAAGACGTTCACGCGGCGGGTGACCATCGACTGCAGCGCGAGCACGATCTCGGCGGCCGCGGGGATCGGGTCGGCGGCGGCGTGCGGCTCCGAGGCGTGCCCACCCCGGCCGCGCAGCGTGATCGCCCACTGGTCGGCGGCGGCCATGACCGGGCCCGGCCGGACGTTCACGCTGCCACTGGCGAAGGTCGAGGAGATGTGCAGCGCGAACGCGCCGCTGACCGGCGCCTCCGGGACGACGCCGAGCAGCCCCTCCTCGAGCATGTACCGGGCGCCGTGGAAGCCCTCCTCCCCCGGCTGCACCATGAACACGACCTGGCCGGCGAGCTCGTCGCGGCGCTCGGCGAGCAGTCGCGCGGCGCCCACCAGCATCGCGACGTGGGTGTCGTGCCCGCAGGCGTGCATCACACCCGGCACCTCGGAGGCGAACGGCAGACCGGTGTCCTCCTGCACGGGCAGGGCGTCCATGTCCCCGCGCAGCAGGTAGGTCGGGCCCGGCTTCGCGCCGCGCAGCACCCCGACGACCGAGCTGGTGCGCCGGCCCGTGGTCACCTCCAGCGGCAGCTCGGCGAACGCCTCGAGCACCGTCGCCTGGGTGCGCGGCAGGTGCAGCCCGATCTCCGGCTGCCGGTGCAGCCGGCGACGCAGCTCGATCGTCCGGTCGGCATCGTCGTACGCGGCGGTGAGCAGGTCCGAGGGGCTCGTCGGCATGGCCCCACTCTCGCCCAGGACACCGGGCCGTGCACCGCTAGGGCTGGTCGAGCGCCCAGGCCGGCCGGCCGGTCTCCAGCTGCCACAGCACCAGCGTGACCTGCTCCGACGGCACGACCGGTCCGCCCTCGTGCGGCGCGACCGAGGTCCGCGCCCCGGCCTGCAGCAGCAGCCCTGCTGGCACCTCGAGGGGGACGCCGGGAGCCGCGCGGCGCACCCAGAGCACGGCGTCCGCCCGCCCGAGGTCCACCGGCCCGGCGACGGCCCGGTGCACCTCGTGCCCGGGCGGAGCGGTGGGGTCGGCGGGCCGCAGGTAGCACTGCAGCACCCGCGCGCCGTCGTCCTCGGCGGATTCGTCGTGGACCAGCCCGGTGCCGGCTCGCAGCACCCCGACGTCGCCGGCCGCCATCAGGGCGCCGTCCCCCCAGCCGTGGCGCAGCGATCCCGCGAGCACGACGGCGACGACGTCGACGGCGGCGTGCTCGTGCGCGCCGTAGCCCTGCCCCGGCGCCAGCCGGTCGTCCGACACCCGCAGCAGCGGGCCCAGCGACCCGTCGTCGGGGGCGAGCACGCCGGTCTGCTCCGGCCCGCTCACGTCGCGTCCTCCCGCCGGGCCGGCAGCACGCCGAAGACGACGGCGGTGAGCAGGGTCCAGCCCACGCCGAGCGACCAGCCGGCCACGACGTCGGACAGGTAGTGCACGCCGAGCCACATCCGGGTGAGGCCGACCAGCAGCACGAGGAGCGCCCCGAGCACGACCCAACTCCGCCGGCCCGCGGGGGCGAGCAGCGGCCAGGCCAGCAGCAGCCCGCCGGTCACCAGCGTGGCGATCCCCGAGGAGTGGCCGCTCGGGAAGCTGAACGACTCGTACTGCGCGCCGCCGTCCTCGAACGCCGGCCGCACCCGGTCGAAGAACTCCTTCAGCGCGGAGGTCACGTGCCGGATGAAGACCGCCGTGACCACGAGCCAGGCGACCGTGCGCCAGGCCCGCCGGCGGACCAGCCAGATCAGCACGGGGACGGCCACCACGTAGCGGACCACCGACAGCCCCGGGGCGGTGAGCACCTCGAGCAGCACGTCGAGCGCGCGGCTGCGGTCGTCCCCGGCGTAGACCGCCTCGCTCACCGCCCGGTCGAGGTCGCGCAGCGGTGCGAAGCCCGTGCTGACCCCGGCACCGAGCAGCGCGAGCACCGCCGCGCAGGCGGCGACCACCGCCAGCGGAGGGCCCAGGGCACGGGTGCGGACGAGGGTGGTGCCACCGTCCGGGGGAACGCTCACCGCCCTACTCTCCCCGACACGCCCCGCGCGTGACACGCTGACGCCGTGAGGAGCCGGGTGATCGACCGCCCGAGCGCCGCCACCCTCCGGCGGCTCGAGCGCTCGTCGGGGGCACTGGCCACGCAGGCCGTGGCCCGGATGGACGACGAGCTGCCCTGGTTCCGGACGATGCCGGCCGACCAGCGCTCGTGGGTCACCCTCGTCGCCCAGGCCGGGCTCGCCTCCCTGGTGGAGTGGTGCCGCGACCCCGCCCGGCCGCCGCGGCTGACCGGCGAGGTGTTCGGCGCCGCGCCCCGCGAGCTGGTGCGGGTGGTCGCGCTCAAGCAGACCGTCGACCTCATCAAGGTGACCGTGGAGACCCTCGAGGACCACGTCACCTCGGTCGCGGAGCCCGGCGACGAGGAGATGCTGCGGCTGGCCGTCCTGCAGTTCAGCCGCGAGGTCGCCTTCGCCACCGCGCACGTCTACGCGAGCTTCGCGGAGAACCGCGGCGCGTGGGACGCCCGGCTCGAGGCGCTCCTGGTGGACGCGCTGGTGCGCGGGGAGCGGTCCGAGGAGCTCTCCGGCCGGGCGGCCGCGCTGGGCTGGTCGGCGCTGAGCCCGGTGACGGTCGTGGTCGGGGCGACCCCTGAGGGCGTCGCCGATCCGCACGCCCCGGTGCGCCGTGCGGCGCGGGCGCTGCGCAGCGACGTCCTGGTCGGGGTGCACGCCGACCAGCTGGTCGTCGTCCTGGGCGGGCCGGAGGACCTGACACCGGTGGTCGGCCGGGTGACGGCCGAGTTCGGTCCCGGTCCGGTCGTGTCGGGGCCGGTGGTCGACGGGCTGGGCCGCGCCGGCGAGTCGGCGGCCGCGGCACTGGCCGGCCTCCGCGCGGCCCGCGCCTGGCCGGAGGCACCGCGACCGGTGACGGCCGAGGCGCTGCTGCCGGAGCGGGCGCTGGACGGCGATCCGCTGGCACGGGCGGCGCTCCGCGACGAGGTGGCCCTGCCACTGCACGCCGCCGGCAGCGGGGTGCTGGAGACGGTGCGGGCCGTGCTCAGCAGCGGCGGGAACCTCGAGGCCAGCGCCCGGGCGATCTTCGTCCATCCCAACACCGTGCGGTACCGGCTGAAGCGGGCGGCCGAGCTCACCGGCCTGTCGGCGACCGATCCGCGCGGTGGCTGGACGCTGCAGGTCGCGCTCGCCCTGGCGCACCTCGACCGCGAGCGCTCGCTCTGGGACTGAGTCCGGACCACCGTGTGGTGTCCACCACGCGAGACGGCTTTCCGGGCCCCGGATGGCGCTTGCTTTGTGGGAACCCTCCAAAGATCACCTATGTGCTTTCGTGCCGCTCGCCACCGCGGGGGCCCGCGGTCTTTGGCACGGTGAACAGGTGCTCGCCGTCCTCGCCCCCGGTCAGGGTGCCCAGAAGCCCGGAATGCTCACCGACTGGCTCGAGCTGCCCGGAGCCGAGTCCTTCTTCCGCTGGGCCGGCGCGATCGCCGACGCCGACCTGCTGACGCTCGGCACCACCGGCGACGCCGAGGCGATCCAGGACACCGCGGTCACCCAGCCGCTGGTCGTGGCCATGAGCCTGTTCGTCGCCCGCGAGCTGGGCGGCCTCCCGGGGCCGGTCGCGCACAGCCCGTACGCCGGGCGCGACGTCGTCATCGCCGGGCACAGCGTCGGCGAGCTGACCGCGGCGGTGCTCGCCGGCGTGCTCACCATCGAGGCCGCGATCGCGCTGACCGCCGTCCGCGGCCGGGCGATGGCCGCCGCGTGCGCGCAGACGCCCACCGGCATGTCCGCCGTCCTGGGCGGCGACCCCGACGAGGTGCTCGCCACCCTCGAGCGTCACGGCCTGGCGCCGGCCAACCTGAACGGCGCCGGGCAGATCGTCGCCGCCGGCCCGCTGGAGGGCCTGGCCGCGCTGAAGGCCGACCCGCCGGCCAAGGCCCGCGTCATGCCGCTGTCGGTCGCCGGTGCCTTCCACACGCCGTACATGGCCTCCGCCCGCGAGGAGCTCGAGGGCCTGGTCGACGGTCTGCGCCCGGCGGACCCGAGCCGGCTCCTGCTCTCCAACGCCGACGGCGCCGCGGTCAGCTCCGGCACGGACGCGCTGCGCCGGCTGGTCAGCCAGGTCACCAGCCCGGTCCGCTTCGACGCCTGCCTGGCGACGCTGCGGGGCCTCGGCGTCACCGCGGTCATCGAGCTGCCCCCGGCCGGCGCGCTGGCCGGTCTGGCCAAGCGCGAGTGGAAGGGCTCGGGCATCGAGATCCTCACCCTCGCCGGCCCGGCGGACCTCGACCGGGCCCGCGAGCTCATCGCCGCCGAGCGCGGCCGCGCGGAGGCCGAGCACCTCCCCGACTGGCGCGTCGTCGTCGCCCCGGCCCGGGGCACGGTGAGCCCGGCGGAGGTCGCCGAGGGCACCCGCCTGCCGGCCGGCACCCCGCTGGGCTGCATCCGCGGCCGCCGCGAGGAGGTCAACGTCTCCGCCGCCTACGACGGAGTGCTCGCCGAATGGCTGGTGCACGAGGGGGATCTCGTCGACGCCGGCGACCCGATCGCCCGTCTCTACCCGGAGGTGTCCGCGTGACGACGCTCAAGCTGGCCGCGGGCGCGCCCGGCGCCCGGATCCTCGGACTGGGCGAGTACCGCCCGCGCCGCCGGGTGACCAACGACGAGCTCGCCGAGGTCATGGAGACCAACGACGAGTGGATCCAGAGCCGGGTCGGCATCGCCGAACGGCGCTGGGCCGACGACGACGAGACGCTGGTCGAGATGGCGACCGCGGCCGGCGGCAAGGCCATCGCCGCCAGCGGCCTGGCCCCGGACGAGATCGACCTGGTGGTCCTCGCCAGCGCCAGCCTGCGCCAGCCCATCCCGGGCATCGGCCCGCAGGTCGCGCACCGGCTGGGCATCCCCCGGCCCGGCGCGATGGACCTCAATGCCGGCTGCGCGGGCTTCTGCTACTCCCTGGGCCTGGTCTCCGACGCGATCCGCGCGGGCTCCGCCCGCAACGCCATCGTCATCGGCGTCGAGCGGCTCACCGACGTCACGGACATGACCGACCGGTCGACGGCGGTGATCTTCGCCGACGGCGCGGGCGCGGCCGTGGTCGGCGCCTCCGACGAGCCCGGCATCGGCCCGATCGCCTGGGGCAGCGACGGCGACCAGCACTCCGCCATCGAGATCATCGACAGCGGGTACATGGCCATGGCCGGGCAGGCGGTGTACCGCTGGGCCACCACCAAGCTCACCGAGGCGCTGAACGAGGCGATGGAGAAGGCCGGCGTCACCGCCGCCGACATCGACGTCTTCGCCCCGCACCAGGCCAACCTGCGGATCATCGAGTCGATGACCAAGCGGCTGGGCTTCGGCGAGAAGACCGTGATCGCCCGCGACATCGTGCGCTCGGGCAACACCTCGGCCGCCTCCATCCCGCTGGCCCTGAGCGCGCTGCTGGAGTCCGGCGACGCGAAGTCGGGCGACCTCGCGCTGGTCCTCGGCTACGGCGCCGGCCTGACCTACGCCGGTCAGGTGCTCCGGCTGCCGTGAGCTCCCCCACCCCATACCCCCGGGACACCGCGTCCCGGACGACGGCGGGCACCGCCCGCCCCATCCGAGAGAGAGGACCCGCCGCGTGAGCAGCACCCAGGAGATCCAGTCCGGTCTTGCCGAGATCCTGGAGGAGGTCGCCGGCGTGACCCCCGCCGACGCCACCCCGGAGAAGTCGTTCACCGAGGACCTCGACGTCGACTCGCTGTCGATGGTCGAGATCGCCACCGCCGTCGAGGACAAGTTCGGCGTCGCGATCCCCGACGACGAGCTCGGCAACATCAAGACCGTCGGTGACGCCATCAGCTTCATCGAGAAGAACCAGGGCTGACGCAGCCGACCCCCGCTCGCCCGACCGCCGCTCCAGGAGGAACACCATGAGCACGTCCGACGTCGTCGTCACCGGCCTCGGGGCCACCACGCCCCTGGGCGGCGACGTGTCCAGCACCTGGGACGCGCTGCTCGCCGGGCGGTCGGGGGTCAGCCGCATCACCGACGACTGGATCAAGGAGTACCCGGCCCAGCTGGTCGCCCGGCTCGCCACCGAGCCGTCCGAGCAGATCGACCGGGTGCGCGCCCGCCGGCTGGACCGCAGCCAGCAGGTCGCCGTCGTGGCCGCCGAAGAGGCGTGGCGCGACTCCGGCGCCGGCGACGCCGGGGTCGACCCGCTGCGGATCGCCGTCGTCATCGGCACCGGCATCGGGGGCGCGCTCACCCTGCTCGACCAGGACGACGTCCTGGAGGCGAAGGGCCCCAAGCGGGTCTCCCCCTTCACGATCCCGATGCTCATGCCCAACGGGCCGGCCGCCGCGGTGGGGCTCTCGATCGGTGCGAAGGGCGGCGTGCATGCGCCCGTCAGCGCCTGCGCCTCCGGCGCCGAGGCGATCCGCTGGGGCCTGGACCTGCTGCGCTTCGACCGCGCCGACGTCGTCCTCGTCGGCGGGACCGAGGCCTGCGTGCACCCGCTGCCCATGGCCGGGTTCGCGGCCATGCGGGCGATGTCCACCCGCAACGACGAGCCCGAGCGCGCCTCCCGCCCGTTCGACAAGGCCCGCGACGGCTTCGTCCTCGGCGAGGGCGCGGCCGCGCTGGTCCTGGAGCGGGAGGACTCCGCCCGCGCCCGCGGCGCACGGATCCACGCCCGCCTGGCGGGCGCCGCCGGCACCGCCGACGGCTACGACCTGGTCGCCCCGCACCCCGAGGGCGAGGGCGCCGCCCGCGCCATCACCGCCGCGCTGCGGGACGCCGGCCTGAGCCCGGCCGACGTCGGCCACGTGAACGCCCACGCGACGTCGACGCCGGTGGGCGACACCGCGGAGGCGGCCGCGATCCGCTCCGCGATCGGCGACCACGTGCTGGTCAGCGCCACGAAGAGCCAGACCGGCCACCTGCTGGGTGCCGCCGGTGCCCTGGAGTCGGTGTTCGCCATCCTCGCGCTGCGCGAGCAGATCGTGCCCGCGACGGCGAACCTCGAGAACCCCGACGACGACGCGAACGTGCAGGCCCTCGACATCGTGCGCGGCGAGCCCCGTCGCGCCTCCCTCACCGCCGCGGTGAACGACTCCTTCGGCTTCGGCGGCCACAACATCGCGCTGGTCTTCACGACCGCCTGACGGCGGCCGCGACCCAGCACACCCCTTCTCGTGGAGGTCCCGTGACGACAGCGCCCGCCGCCCCGCTCCTTGCTACTCCGGACCCCCGCGACCCCGAGGACCGGCTGTCGCGGTTCTTCGACGACGGGTCGATGGAGCTGCTGGCCGCCCGGGACACCTCCGGCGTCCTCGCCGCCCGGGGGCGGGTGTCCGGGAGCCGGGCGATCGCCTTCTGCACCGATGCCACCGTCATGGGCGGCGCGATGGGCGTGGACGGCTGCCGGCACATCGTCGACGCGATCGACACCGCGCTGCGCGAGCACGTGCCGGTCGTCGGCATCTGGCACTCCGGCGGCGCCCGGCTCGCCGAGGGCGTGACCGCGCTGCACGCCGTGGGCGAGGTGTTCGCGGCGATGGTGCGCGCCTCGGGCCGCATCCCGCAGATCTCGGTCGTGCTGGGCGCGGCCGCCGGTGGTGCGGCCTACGGGCCGGCGCTCACCGACATCGTCATCATGGGACCGGCCGGCCGGGTGTTCGTGACCGGACCCGACGTCGTCCGGTCGGTGACCGGCGAGAACGTCGACCAGGAGACCCTCGGCGGCCCGGACACCCACGGGCGCCGCTCCGGCGTCGTCCACGTGGTCACCGACTCCGAGCCCGCCGCGCTCGAGACCGCCCGGCAGGCGGTCGACCTGCTCGCCGCCCAGGGGCACTTCACCCCGGCGGCCGACGAGCCGGACGTCGACCTCAAGGCCCTGCTGCCCGAGCAGCCGCAGCGCGCCTACGACGTGAAGCCGCTGATCACCGCGCTCCTCGACGAGCCGGGCCTCGAGCTGCACCCGCGGTTCGCGCCCAACGTCGTCACCATGCTGGGCCGGCTGGCCGGGCGGACCGTCGGGATCATCGCCAACAACCCGATCCGCCTGGGCGGCTGCCTGGACTCGGCGTCGGCGGAGAAGGCCGCGCGCTTCGTCCGGATGTGCGACGCCTTCGGGGTGCCGCTCGTCGTCCTGGTCGACGTGCCCGGCTACCTGCCCGGCGTCGGTCAGGAGTGGGACGGCGTGGTGCGGCGCGGCGCGAAGCTGCTGCACGCGTTCGCCGAGGCCGTGGTGCCCCGGGTGACGCTGGTGACCCGCAAGTCCTACGGCGGCGCCTACATCGCGATGAACTCCCGCTCGCTGGGCGCCACCGCGGTCTTCGCCTGGCCCGGGGCCGAGGTGGCCGTCATGGGCGCGAAGGCAGCCGTCGGCATCCTGCACCGCAAGAAGCTGGCCGCGGCCCAGCCCGGCGAGCGCGAGGCACTGCACGCGCAACTGGCCGAGGAGCACGAGCGGATCGCCGGCGGTGTGAACCGGGCCGTGCAGATCGGCGTCGTCGACGAGGTCGTGGACCCCTCCCACACGCGGCGCCGGCTGATCACCGCGCTGGCCGCCGCGCCGCACGGCCGCGGGGCGCACGGCAACATCCCGCTCTGAGGCGGGTACGCGGAAGCCGCCGTGCGGTCGCGGGAGCCGCGGTGTGCGGCGGCTCCCGAGCCGTACGGCGGCTCTCGTGCGTGGAGATGATCGTCCGGGCGCCGCTTCCCCGACGGCGCCCGGACGATCGAACTCAGGTTACGACCTGAGGTCCTGCTAGACGACCTGGTGCAGCCAGGTGACCGGGCTGCCGTCGCCGGCGTGCCGGTAGACCTCGAGGTCGGCGTCCCAGGCCGCCCCGAGCAGCTCGTCGACCCCGTGCCGGAACGCCTCCGCGGAGGACGCCGTCGCCGCGAGGTGCCGCAGCTGCTGCTCGCTGATCATGATGTCGCCGTTGGCGCTGGTCGGCGCACGGAAGACACCGTGGCCGGGCACGTACGACATGCGCTCGCCGTCGTTGCCGTGGCTGGCCTCTTCGGTGACCTCGAAGCGCAGCATCGGCCACTGGCGCAGGGCAGCCACCAGCCGGGCACCCGTTCCCGGCGAACCGGTCCAGGCCACCTCGGCACGGTAGGCACCGTGCGCTGCGGGCTGTTCGTCCCACGACAGGGAGACCGGCGCGCCGACGACGCGTTCGAGCGCCCATTCGACATGCTGGCAGAGCGCCTTCGGGCACGCGTGCACGAAGACGACACCCTGGGTTGACCGTCGCTGCACGGGGCACCTCCATCGACTCGATCGGTCTCGTCTTCCCCTACGGACCCATCGATTCGGTGACTGGCTGTGTTCGGCAGTGGCGGAGCAGGGCTCCCGCGAACAGTCTGCACGATGGTGACCCGATCGCGCCAGCCCGAGTGGTGCGCTTGTGCTGCATGTGACTGAAGAGACCGGATCGGCCGCTTTTCGCTGGTCAGCGGCCATAGCACGACCTTCGACCGCGCGTCTACCGGGTCGGAGCCGTTCCGCGGGCCCTGACGGCGGCCGAGCCTGGCCCGATCCGACGTCCGGCCTGCCCCCATAGCGAGGTCGCCCTGTCCTGTCACTCAGAGTAAGTGCGGGCGGTCACCGACCGTGGTACTCCCGGTACAGCGCGGCGTGTCGGCGGCCTGGTCAGGCGGCGAGGAGGGCGATCCGGTCGCCGCCGGCGGCCTTGGCCCGGTACATGGCCGCGTCGGCGCGGTGCAGCAGTTCGACGACGTCCTCCCCTGGGACGACGTCGGCAACCCCGATGCTGGCGGTCACGCCGCCACGGGAGCCGGCCAGGGCGACGGCCTGCCGCAGCCGCTCGGCGAGCATCTCGCCGGAGAAGGCGTCGGTCACGTCGGCCAGGACGGCGAACTCGTCCCCACCCAGGCGGGCCACGGTGTCGGTCTCGCGCAGCACCCCGCCGAGGATCGACGCGACCGCCTTGAGCATCGCGTCGCCGGCGGCGTGGCCCTCGCGGTCGTTGACCCCCTTGAAGCCGTCCAGGTCGACCAGGCAGACGACCGCCCGGTGCCCCCACGCGGCGGCCTCGACGGCGCCGGCAAGCCGCTCGTTCAGCGTCCGGCGGTTCGGGATGCCGGTGAGCGGGTCGGTCGAGGCGAGGGTCTTCTGCGTGCTGATGAGGAGTTGCTGGCGCTCGTGGGCGGCCCACGAGTTCGCCGACGCCATGGTGCAGATCAGGGTGAAGGCGACCATGACGGCGATGAAGAACGCCGCCGAGGTGGTCAGCCCCGACGTCCCGAACAGCAGCACGTACCCGCCGGTCATGGCGGTGCCCATGGCGAGCACGCCGTAGGGCGGATAGGCCACGGCCATGTAGGTCAGCGTCAGGAAGAGCAGGGCGTCCAGCGGGCTGGCGGCACCGCCGTCGAGCCAGGTGGCGTACAGGATCACCACGGTGGTGGCGAAAGTCCACAGGTAGAACATCGTGGGCCCGCGGTGGTCGCGCATCATCGCGGGCAGCGGCAGGAGGAGCAGCCCCGGGACGGCGACGACGATCACGGCCGCCATGCCGAGCATCACCGGGTGTCGGTGTCCCGGGGTGTCGGTGAGCAGCGAGTAGATGGCGACGGCGAGCGCACAGAGCTCGCTGAGCAGCACGCCGTAGCGCACGTGCCGCACCCAGAACGCCACGCGGTCGTCGTCGGCGGCCAGCGGCCGGTAGAGCCCGTCGCGCAGCGCACCGAGGAGCCGGCGGACGACACCCGTCCGACGGGGGCCCGCCGGTCCGCCGCGGGTGCGGCGGTCGCCGGTGAATGCGCTGGTCACGGCTGGAAAATCGACCACCGCGGAGCCCGGCTTGACACTCCTCACCCCGGCGGGTGAGCCGACGCCCCGGGCCGGGTGGGCGGCATCTCATGCCTGCCGGGCGGCGGCGTGGGTACGCGCCCGTGATGGGACGACACCAGGGCATGGCCGACGCCGGGCGCGAGCTGGTCCGCACGCGGGTGCTGGGCGCATGGGACTCCTTCCTCGCCCAGGCCGAGCGGATCGACCTCGACCGCCCCTCCCGCCTGCCGGGGTGGCGCGCCCACGAGATCTGCGTGCACCTGGGCTGCTGGGACGACCACACGGCCATGGCGGACCTGATCGCGTCGGCCCGCACCGGCGGCACCGGCACCCAGCCCGATCCGGACGCGGTCAACGCCCGGGTCACCGCCGCCCACGCCGCGGCTCCGCGCGAGGAGGTCCTCGCCGCACTCCGCCGCAACCGGGACGCGACGGCCCGGTACCTGGCCGAGGAGCCGGTCGAGCTGGACACCGCGCCCACCGTGTCGGTCGTCGGGCGGCTGCCGCTGCTCAGCGTCGTCCTCGGGCAGGCGTACGAGCTCGCCGTGCACGGGCTGGACCTGGTGTCGTGCGGAGCCGAGCCGCCGCCGTCCGAGGTGCTCCAGTCCGGGTTGGCGGCGCTGGTCGACGTCACCGGCGCGCTGGCCACGTCCTGCGGCATCACCGGCGGCGTCACCCTGGCGACGCCGGACGGCGGCTGGGCCTTCGACGCCGACCCCGACGGGTGGCAGGTGCACCAGGTGCCCGGCGGCACGCACGAGGGCCCGGCGGTCGAGGCGTCGGCGGAGCTGGTGCTCGAGGCGGCGTCGGGACGGATCAACCCGGTGCCCGCCGTGGCCCGGCGTCAGCTGAAGGTGCACGACGTCGGTGGGCTGCTCCAGCTGGCGCCGATCGTGCAGAAGGTGCCCGGCATCCCGGGCGGCCCGATCCTGCAGCTCGCCGCGCGCACGGTCGGCGGACCGGCGGCGGCTCTCGGCCGGCTGTTCAGGAGGGGCTGACGCCCGCGCGGCGTCGTCGGGTCCAGACGACGGCGACGACGAGCGCAGCCAGCGGGAGCGCGACCGCGGCGGTGGCGCCGGAGACCAGTGCGGGGGCCGAGGCGCCCACTCCCACCTGGACGACGGTGCTCGGGAGGACCCCGAGCGCGGTGGCCGCGATGTAGGGCAGCAGCCGCATGGCGGTCAGGCCGGAGCCGTAGCTGAGCACGACGAACGGCACGACCGGGATCAGCCGGCCGACGAGCAGCGCGACGAACCCGCGGTCGACCAGCAGGCGGTCCAGCCGGTCCAGGCGCGGCCCGGCCAACCGGGTGACGGCCTCCCGGCCCAGCCAGCGGGCCAGCCCGAAGCTGCCGACGGCGGCAATCATGGCGCCGCCCAGCGCCACCAGCAGCCCGGGCACGAAGCCGGCGACCACGCCGAGCAGCACCGAGACCGCCGTGCGCGGCACCGGCGCCATCAGCACGATGCCCACACCGACCACCAGCGCCGCCCAGCCCGCTCCCCCGGCGTCGTCGAGCCGGTGGCGGATGTCGTCGACGTCCGGGAGCTCCACCGCCAGGGCGACGACCAGCCCGGCGGCCAGCAGGAGGACGAGCAGCCCGGCGCGCAGCCAGGTGGTGTCCCTCTCCCCCGGCGCCCGCACCGCTCCATGATCCGGCACGGGTGCCCAGGGACCGGTCAGCAGCCGCCGAGAGAGATGCCACGCTGGCTGAGCCACGGCACCGGGTTGGTGCGGTTGGCGTACAGGCCGCCCTCGTGCACCTCGAAGTGCAGGTGCGGGCCGGTGGACTGCCCGCGGTTGCCGACCTCGGCGATCTGCTCCCCCGCGGCGACGACCTGCCCGGGGGTCACGAAGAACTGGTTCACGTGCCCGTAGAGGGTGATCGTGCCGTCGCGGTGCTGCACGGCGACGGCGAGGCCGAAGCCGCTGGCCGGGCCGGCCTGGAGCACGACGCCGCCCTCGGGCGCGTACACCGGCGTGCCGATCGGCGCGGCGATGTCGACGCCGGCGTGCAACGTGCCCCAGCGGGTGCCGTAGCAGGAGGTGACCCGGCCGTTGGCCGGAGCGGTGGCACCGCCGGCCGAGGCGAGCGTGCCGTCTCCGCCGCGGCTCGCCCTGCCGGAGGGCACGGCCGTGGTGGTGACGGCGGTGGCAGCGGCGGAGGCCGCCTCGCGGGCCGCCTGCTGGGCCTCCCAGGCCACGGCGGCGTCGCGCGCGCCCTGCATCTCGAGCAGCCGGATCTCGGCCGCCCGCAGCTGCCCGGCCAGCTCGAGCTTCTGCAGCGCGAGCGTGTCGAACTCGGCCTGGGCGCCGGACAGCTGGGCCTCCGCGGCGGCGTGTGCCGCGGCCGCTTCGGCCGCGGCCCGGTCGCGCTCGGCCACGGTGGCCTGCGCATCCTGCTCGGCGCGGGCCTGCTGCGCCTGCACGATCTCCATGACGCCCAGCGTCTCCGCCCGCGCGGCGCCGAGGACGTCGAGGGTGGCGGCCTGCTGCAGCAGCTCCGCGGGCCCCTCGGCCTCCAGGAGGAGGTGGATGTCCCCGAACGACGACTCCTGGCCGCCCCCCATGTAGGCCTGCCGCCCGATCTGGGCGACGTCGTCCTCGGCCTTGCCGACCGCCTGCTCCGCCTCGGCGAGCGCGACGGCGGCGCGCTCGGCCTCCTGGTTGGCCGCGTCCAGCGCGGCCTGCGCAGCGAGCGCGTCGCCGCTGGCCGCCTCGGCCTCGAGGGTCATCCGCTGGAGGTTCTGCTCGGCCTCGGCGACCCGGGCCCCGAGCGCGGCGATCTCCGCGGCGACGGCGTCGTGCTGCGAGCGGGCCTGGTCCACCCGGGCGTCGTCGGCGGGGGCGGCGCCGGCAGCGGGTGCGCCGAGCAGTGCGGCCGTCAGGAGGGCGGTGGTGGCCAGCGTCGTCCGGAGACGACGGCGGGGCGAGATCGTGGTGGTCCGGTTGTGCCTGGTCGCCAACGCGACGGTTCTCCATTCCTCACGTCCGCCTACCGAGTTAGCTGACGGGTTCGGGCTCATGAGTGCCCTACCTGCCCCACGTCCCCGTACGCGGGCAGGACTCACCCCAGAACTGCGGTGGGTCCCCGGTCCTGCCGGCCATCGGGCCGGCGGGTTCGGCGGGGTCCGGCCGAGGCCCTCGGGTGTCGACGGCGGTGCTCGGCGGACCGGGATCGACCGTACGTGCGCCCGGCGGCCATGTCACAGCGAGATAACGGCACCGACCGGGGTCGTGCGAAGGACTCGCCGACGCGACCAGCGAGCGGGCCGCCGATGTGATCCGCGCCTCTCTGGCAGGCTGGTCCCGACGGGGCGGTAGCTCAGCTGGTCAGAGCATGGGACTCATAATCCCTGGGTCGTGGGTTCGAGCCCCACCCGCCCCACTCACTCACCGTGAGGCGACCCAGCAGCGCGCGTCCGACCACGATTCCTGCTTCTGGATGCACCCGGCGATGACCGACTCGCTCGCGTCGAACGTCAGGTGCACGCTCGGGCCGTAGGGCTGCACGAAGAGGTCGGCCGGCACCTGCAGCGCCTCCGAGCTCATCGGTCCGTCGGGTCCGGCGAACCACCGGCGGACGATCCCGGCGCTCTCCAGGACGAACAACTGGCCCGCCGAACCCCGCGCGGTGGGCTCCGGCGCCGTCGCCAGGTCGGGATACCTCAGGTAGGGCCCCCTCTCCACCCAGCCGGAGGTGCCAGACCACACCGGCCCCGGAGCGATGCTCCCGCCCGCGTGCACGCCACCACCCGTGCAGGACTGCCAGTAGATATCGTCGTAGGTCAGGCCTCGACGGGAGTCCGGCACCGGTGCCCACGTGTCGTCGACCAACCGCTGGACCTCGACGTCGAACACCGGACCGGGGCCTTCCGCGGGGAGGAAGATCTCGTCGGCGAAGTAGTCCTCGTCGACCACCACGAGCGTGTAGAGCCCGTCGGCCAGCATGCAGGTGACCGCACCCGGCGTTGCCGTCTCGGCAGTGGTGGTCCGCCCGGTCGTGAGGTCGTACCCGATCAACCGGCCTCCGGTGTAGACCCACACGGCGTCGTCCTGGACGCCGAGCAGCTCGACCCCGCCGCCCTCGCCGCTGCTGTCCAGACCGCCGAACTCGCGGGCGAACTCCTCCTCGACGACCGTCGCGCCCGCGGCATCGACCACCAGGGCCTTGACCGCTGTCTCCTCGCACTCCTCGGCCGCACAGGCGTGGCGCGTGACGACGACGCCGTCGCGGTAGGGCGCCATGGCGAAGCTCTGACCCGGCAGGCGGACGACGTCGGTGGACCGGCCGGTGGAGTCGATCCGGGACAGCAGGGCGCCGGCGTCGTCCGGGGTCAGGACCCACGCCTGGCCGTCCCCTGCGACGAGGCCCATCGGCGAGTCGACGTCGAAGGTCGCCGCGAACTGGCTCGGCACGCTGGGTACGGCCGGCTCCTGCGCATCGACCGCACCTCCGCTGCACGCGGCGGCCGTGACGCCCACGAGCGCTCCCGCGACGAGCAGGCAGGGGACCCGTCGAGGAGCTCGGGTCATCGCGAACCGGTCCAGCACCGGGCGGTCGGCCACTCCTGCGTGATGCACCCGACGAGGACGGTCGGACCGGCGTCGAACAGCAGCGTCGGTGTCGGGCCGTACTCCTGGAAGAAGATGTCGGCCGGCACGCCCAGGGTCTCCTCCTCTCGCGGCGCCCCCGCCGAACCGACGACGCGACGGAGCACACCGGGTGCGTCCAGGACGAAGACCTGGTCCCCCTGGCCGAAGGCGACCGACTCGGGGGGGCGTTCGAGGCTCGGCGGGCTCTGGTACGGCGTCGGGTCCTGATACAGGGGTGGCGAGGAGAGCCAGTCAGAGCCCTGGTCCTGCGGACGCCCGGAGGTCGTCTCCCCTGTGCTCGGGTCCCAGGACACGAACCTCTCGTCGGTGAACGGCAGGATGTCGAAGGTCTCCAGCCAGACCACGTCCCCGTCCACCCCGAGGATGTCGACCGAGTCGCAGGTGCCCGACTCGCAGTAGGGGGCCCCCTCCCTCCGCGCGATCTCCTCCTCGGCCACGGTCTCCCCTGCCCGGTCCAGCACCCGGACCTCGGCCACGGTGTCCTCGCAGTCGTTCCCGTCGCACCTGACGCGCGCCACGACGACGCCGTCGCCGTAGGTCGCGATCTCGTGCCTCTGACCCGTCAGCCGCGCGACCTCGGTGAGCTCCCCGGTGTGGTCGAGCCGGAGGACGGAGGCGCCGCCGTCCACCTCCGACAGGATCCACGCCGCGCCGTTCCCGGCCACGACCTGCACCGCCCGGTCGACCTCCGCCGTCGCCGCGAATTCCGCGGGGAGGCTGGGGGCCGCCGCGTCGTCGCCATCGGCGACGCCCCCGCACGCCGGCACCAGGCCGATCACGCACGCGGAGAACCCCAGCACGAGCCGGTGGCCACCTCGACCAGACATCGGACCTCCGCAGTTGTGGGTCGAGCGAGTTCTACCGCAGGTCACGACCAGGACGGACACGCGATGCAGAACCGCAACCTGCGCCCACGGGCCGGCTCACCGCGACGAGGATGGGCCGCATGCCGTCCGACAGCGTTCTCGCCGCCCGCGTGCAGGCGGTGCTCGACATCCCGCTGCACCGGTTCCTAGGGATGCAGCTCCGCGATGCCGCCGATCCGTCCGCGGGCATCTGGTTCCCGGTCGACGCGCCGGCCCAGAACCAGTCCGGGCTGCTGCACGGCGGCGTGATCTACACGCTCATGGACGTTGCGGCGTTCCTCGCCCTGCTGCCGGCGCTGTCCGACGAGGAGCACGCGGTGACCCACGACGTCACGGTGTCCCTGATCCGCCCGGTAGCGGCCGGCAGGCGGGTCGACCTCACCGGCACCGTGCTGCGCCGCGGCCGCTCGGTCGCGTTCATGCGCGCCGAGGCGACCGTCGACGGCGAGGTCGTCGCCGCCGCCCAGGTCACGAAGAGCGTCGTCCGGGCCGGCTGATCACCACAGCGACATCGACCGGCGGAAGATGCCGGCGATGTCGTCCTCGGTGACCTCCTTCGGGCAGGTGGCCAGCAGTCGCTGCTGCTTCATCGTGCCCTCGACCAGGTCCGGGATGTCCCCCTCGCCGAAACCGACGGCGCCGACCCCGTTGGGGATGTCGATGTCCCGCATGAGGTCGGCCAGCACGGTCGGCAGGAACTCCGCGGCCTCGGTCGGCTGTCCGGCGTTCGGGGCCAGCAGCTCCGCCACCCGCACGTGCCGCTCCGGCGAGGCGTCGAAGGTGAACCGGAAGGCCTCCGGCGCGGTCAGTGCCACCGACATCCCGTGCGGCACCATCGCCTCGCCGGCCGGGTAGTCCTTGGGGTGGAAGTCCGTCACCTGCCCGGCGATCGGATAGGCGTTGGCGTGCGGGATGTGCACCCCGGCGTTGCCGAAGCCCATGCCGGCGAAGGTCGCGGCCATCGCCATGTCCGCCCGCGCCTGCTCGTCGTCCCCGTGCCGCACCGCCCGGCGGAACGAGCCGGCCAGCAACGACAGCGCCTTCTCCGACCACATGTCCGAGATCGGGTTGGAGCCGCAGTACGGGACCCGCTGGTCCGGCGTCTTGTGCTCGTAGGTCGTGTACCAGCGCGCGGTGTAGCTCTCCAGGGCGTGGCAGAGGATGTCCATGCCCGAGGCGGCCGTCACCCCCGGCGGCTGGGTGAGGGTGAGCACCGGGTCGATCACGGCGAGCGTGGGCCGCAGCCGGGCGTGGCTGATCCCGGTCTTCACCCGCGCCGAGATCACGTCCATCACGCAGATCGTCGTGCTCTCCGCACCCGTCCCCGTCGTCGTCGGGACGGCGACCAGCGGCTTGAGCTGGTTCGGCGGCGCCTGCCCCTTGCCGACCGGCACGTTGACGTAGTCCATGAGCTCGCCCGGGTTGGTGGTGAGCAGGTTGATCGCCTTCCCGGTGTCGATGCTCGACCCGCCGCCGACGGCGACGAAGGCGTCCCACGGCCCGGTCGAGCGGGCCTCCTCGATCGCCGCGATCAGGCTCTGGTCCGTCGGCTCGACGTGCACGCCGTCGTAGACCTGCGCCTCGATCCCGAACTGTGCCATCTGCTCGGCGACCCGCTGCGGGATGCCGGTGGCCGCCAGGCCGGGGTCGGTGACCACCAGCACCCGCTGCACCCCGTAGCGGCTGAGGTCGAAGCCGATCTCGTCCGAGGCCCCCTTCCCGAACTTCAGCTGGGGAGCGCCGTAGGTGAAGACGGACTCGGGATCGGCGGGCTGCAACGTGCTCATGTCGGACCTCTCGGCGGTGGGCGGGTGCGGAGCGGTTGCATCGAATGTGGCAGATGGTTGTGATGGGCACCACACCGGCGAATAGTCCGGTGCGACCCGCCCACCACCACCGGAGGCCCCCGTGACCGACTCGACCCCGACCGCTCCCGCCCTCACCGAGCTGCTGAAGGACGCACCGACGAACTGGGGCAAGTGGGGCGACGACGACGAGGTCGGCGCGCTGAACTACCTGGGCCCCGAGCAGGTGCTCGCGGCGGTCCGGCTGGTGAGCGCGGGCAAGGTGTTCACCCTCCAGCGGCTGATCGGCGACCCGAAGGGCGACCCGGTGTGGCCCGGGCGCACCCCCGCCGTCCGCACCCAGGTCCTCGACGAGAGCGACTGGGACGAGGGCGGCAAGGGCGCGGCGTTCCCCGGTGGCCTGCACTACGCCGACGACAAGATCGACGCCTACCTCCAGGGCTCCACGCAGTACGACGCGCTGGGCCACCTCTGGTACGACGGCAAGATCTGGAACGGCTACGACGCCCGCACCACCGTCGGCGGCCTGGAGAAGGCGAGCGTCCAGCCGATCGCCGAGCGCGGCATCGTCGGCCGCGCGGTGCTGCTCGACATGGCGCGGTTCCGCGGCAAGGAGACCCTCGACAAGGGCGAGACCTTCAGCCACGAGGACCTGCTGGAGTGTGCCGCCGCCCAGGGCGTCGAGATCCGGAAGCGCGACATCCTGGTCATCCGCACCAACTTCCTGCAGCTCTTCCACGAGCAGGGCGACGCGTTCTACGAGGGCTTCAACGAGCCCGGCCTGGTCTACAGCCCGGAGCTGGTGCAGTGGTTCCAGGACATGGAGATCCCCAACCTGGTCACCGACACCATCGCCAACGAGACCACCTTCGACCCGAACAACGGCGTCGCGCTCGTGCTGCACAGCGCCCTCATGCGCAACCTGGGCGTGACCCTCACCGAGATCGCCGACCTCGAGAAGCTGGCCGCCGACTGCGCGGAGGACAAGAAGTACGAGTTCCTCTACGTCGCCGCCCCGCTCAAGGTGGCCAAGGCAGCCGGCACCCCGGTCAACCCCGTCGTCATCAAGTAGGCGGCCGGTGAGCGACTACGACGAGCGGCCCTGGCTGGCCCTCTACGGCGACCAGCCGGCCGACTACGACATCGAGTTCGACGACGCCCTCGACATGTTCCGGGCCGGGGTGGCGAAGGACCCCTCCGCGGTCGCGCTGCGGTACTTCGACGGCGTGATCACCCGGCAGGAGCTGGACGAGCTCAGCGACGGGCTCGCCGCGGGGCTGCTCGCCTCCGGCTTCGCCCCGGGTGACCGGCTCGCGGTCTACCTGCAGAACGTGCCGCAGTTCGTCATCTCCATGGTGGCGGCCTGGAAGGCCGGCGGCGTCATGGTCTCGATCAACCCGATGAGCCGGGTGCGCGAGCTCTCCTACCTGCTCAAGGACTCCGGCGCGACGGTGCTGGTCTCCCTCGAGTCGCTGTACGGGGAGGTCGCCAAGGAGGTCGTCGGGGACACCGATGTGCGGCTGGTGCTCACCACCAGCGAGCTGGAGTTCCAGACCAGGGACGACGAGCGGCTGTTCGCGGGCACCACCCGGCAGCGCCACGAGGGGACGACGGACTTCACCGAGTTCGTCGCCGAGCACCGCGGGACGACGCCGCCGCCGGTCGACCTCGGCCCGGACGACGTCGCGTTCCTGACCTACACCTCGGGCACGACCGGGGTGCCCAAGGGCGCGATGAACACCCACCGCAACGTCGTGTTCACCGCGCAGGTCTACCGCGACTGGACGCACGCCGGCCGGGACGGCGCCATCTTCGGCGTCGCCCCGCTGTTCCACATCACCGGGCTGATCGGGCACATCGCGGTGAGCATGCTGGCCCCCGCGCCGCTGGTGCTGGCCTACCGCTTCGAGCCGCAGGTGGTGCTCGACGCCTTCCTCGAGCACCGGCCGGCCTTCACCATCGGTGCGATCACCGCGTTCAGCGCGCTGCTCAACGCACCGGGGTTCACCAAGGATCACTTCACCTCGTTCACGTCCGTCTACTCCGGCGGCGCGGCCATCTCGCCGACGGCCGAGAAGGGGTTCCTGGAGGCCACGGGCAAGCAGGTGCACAACGCCTACGGCCTCACCGAGACGACGTCGCCGATGACGGTCACGCCGTTCGGCTCGCCCTCGCCGGTCGATCCGACGTCCGGTGCGCTGTCGGTGGGCGTGCCGGCGCCGAACACCATCGTCCGCATCCAGGACGACGACGGCCGCGACCTGCCGCTGGGCGAGATCGGCGAGATCGTCGCCGACGGGCCGCAGGTGGTCGCCGGCTACTGGGGCAAGCCCGGGGAGACGGCGGCGAACCTGCCCGGCGGGGCGCTGAAGAGCGGTGACGTCGGCTTCATGAACCCCGACGGCTGGGTGTTCATCGTCGACCGCAAGAAGGACATGATCAACGCGTCGGGCTACAAGGTGTGGCCGCGCGAGGTCGAGGACGTCCTGGCCGAGCACCCCGGCGTCCGGGAGGCGGCGGTCGTCGGCGTCCCCGACGAGAAGCGCGGCGAGACAGTGAAGGCGTTCGTCAGCCTGAAGCCCGGGGCGACGGCCACCGAGGACGAGCTCATCGCCCACTGCAAGGAGCGGATGGCCGCCTACAAGTACCCGCGCAGCGTCGTCCTCGTCGACGAACTGCCCAAGACGGTGACCGGCAAGATCCTGCGCCGGGAGCTGCGCGACCGCTGATGAGGTGACCGGAGGGGTCCGTCCCGTCGGACGTGGGTAGCAACCACCCATGAGCGCCGACACCGGACCCCAGACGCGTGTCATCGCCGGCCGGTACTCGCTCGGGCACGTGCTCGGCCAGGGCGGCATGGGCACCGTCTGGCTGGCGACCGACCTGGTCCTCGAGCGGGAGGTGGCGGTCAAGGAGGTCACCTTCCCCCTGCACGTCACCGAGGCCGAACGCGCCGTCCTGCGCGAGCGCACGATGCGGGAGGCGCGCGCCGCCGGACAGCTGGAGCACCCCCACGTCACCACGGTCTACGACGTGGTCGAAGAGGGCGGCAAGCCGTGGCTGGTGATGAAGCACGTCGCCGCGCGCAGCCTGCAGGAGACCATCGAGGCGCGCGGGCCGCTGCCGCCGGCCGACGTGGCGCGCATCGGGTTGCACGTGCTGGGCGCTCTGGAGGCCGCGCACGCCATCGGCATCGTGCACCGCGACGTGAAACCGGCCAACGTGCTGGTGGGCCCCGACGGCTCCGGCTGCCTGACGGACTTCGGCATCGCCACCACCACCGGCGACTCCAGCCTCACCACGCAGGGGGCGCTGATCGGCTCACCCTCCTACATGGCGCCGGAACGCGCGCACGGCGAGGAGCCCCGCCCGCCCGTCGACCTCTGGTCGCTGGGCGCGACCCTCTATGCGGCGGTGGAGGGCCGCCCGCCGTTCGACGCCGGGGAATCGATGGCCACGCTGATGAGCGTCGTGTCGGAGCACCCGGCCCCCATGCTGCGCGCCGGCCCGCTGGAACCGGTGCTGCGGGGCCTGCTCACGAAGGATCCCGGCCAGCGCACCACGGCGGCCGCCGCCCGCTCCCAGCTCGAGGCGGTGGCGGCCGGGCGTGCGCCGGTCGCCGGACCCGCCCCGTCGTCGCCCGCGCCACCCCCGCCACCGGCGCCGGGGCCGGTGCCGGGCAACGCGCCGGAGCGCATCGAGGTCGCGGACCTGCTGGCGCTGGCGTCGGCGTCCCGCTCGCTGATCGGCTCCGTCGCCCGCGATGCCCGTGCCCAGGCGCGGCACATGGCCGGCAACCGGCGCGAGCGGAGGGCCGGCTCGCGTCCGGTCGCGCAGCGTCCCCCCGCCGCTCCCCCGGCCCGCCGGAGGAGGCGCTTCAAGCGCCGCTGGGTGGTCGTGCCGGTCGTGACGACCGTGCTCGTCCTGCTGCTTCTGGCCGTCGGCGCCGCGCTCGCGATCGGCGCCTTCCTCGACTGACCCCCGGTCCCGGCCGACGGGTCAGCCGAGGCCTGGGACGAACCTGCCGGTGGCTGCGGCGTACGTGTCGTACGCGGCGCCGTGGACGGACCGGAGGTAGGGCTCCTCGACCGCCCGCACCTGCACCTGGACGGCGACTCCCAGCGCTCCGAGTGCGAGGACGCTGACCCACGTCGGCACCATGAGGACGACGCCGAGCTGCGCGGCCACCATGGCGGTGAAGATCGGGTTGCGCACGTGGGCGAAGACGCCCGTCGTCACCAGCTCGGTGCGCTCGCCGGGATCGACCCCGATCCGCCAGGAGGCGCCCATGCCGGTCTGCGCCGCGAGCGTCGCTGCGAAGCCGGCCAGCGCCACGAGGAGCCCCGCGACCTGGACGGCGAGCGGCGGCGAGGCCGGCACGACGCCGACGACCGCGAGCAGCGGCCCGGCCAGGCCCAGCACGATCGCGGCGACGAACAGCACGCCGCCCCACCACCCCGCATCGGCCGGAGTGCCGGAGATGCCGTGGAACCCGGACGAGCCGGTGCGCCGGTGCTGCACCCACGACCGGACGCCGAACAGGACGACCAGCGCTGCCAGGTACAGCACCAGCGCGACGACGGTCATCGACCGACTCCCTGCGCCGGCACCGTGCAGCAGTCGTCGGTGCACCCCGGGTCGCAGGCACAGGGGTCCGCCGACGCGGTCGGACCGCACCCGCACCCCTCACCGCGCCAGGCCGCGCGGCCCTCCCGGACGGCGACCGCCGCGATGACCAGCCCCGCGACCGGGTCCGCCCAGCTCCAGCCGAAGGCGGCGTTCAGCAGCAGCCCGGCGAGGAGCACCGCGGACAGGTAGGTGCACAGCAGCGTCTGCGTCGAGTCGGCCACGACCGCACGCGAGCCCAGCGCGCGACCCGTCCGCCGCTGTGCCCAGGACAGGAAGGGCATGACGACCAGTGAGGCGACCGCGAGTCCGATGCCCACCGGCGAGGCATCGGGGTCGGCGCCCGCGACGAGCGCGCGGACCGATTCCACCCCGACGTAGGCGGCGAGGGTGAAGAAGGACAGCGCCATGAGTCGCAGGGCCTGCCGCTCCCGGGCCTGGGGCAGCCGGTGCCGGAACTGCCACAGGACGATCAGCCCGCTGGACACCTCGACGACGGAGTCCAGGCCGAACCCGACCAGCGCGACGGAGCCGGCCGCGACGCCGGCGGTGACGGCCACGACCGCCTCGATCACGTTGTAGGTCACCGACGCCCCGGCCAGCAGCTGCGCCCGCCGTCCCAGCCGCAGCCGCTCACCGGGCACGAGCTCCGCGGTGGTCATCGGGCGACCTCGCCGTAGGTGGCGCACAGCGTGACCGCGTCCCCGGTGGCGGCGAGCAACCGCTCGGCGGATGCGAGGACGTCCATCAGCTCGGCGGGGTGCTGCAGCGACCACATCGACGCCCGACCCTGCGGCCGCGACGACACCAGCCCGCAGTCGCGCAGGCAGGCCAGGTGCGCGGACACGGTGGACTGGGCCAGGCCGAGGTGGGCGGTGAGGTCGACGACCTTGTGCTCGCCGGACGCCAGGTGGCGGAGGATCGCCAGCCGCGCCGGATCACCGAGGCTGCGGAACATGCACGCTGCGGCGGACATCGCCGACGCCTCGTCCACCAGGTGATCGGATCGAGCATTCATCGCCACACATCGATGATAGCGGTGAGAGCGCTGCGTACGTCAAGAACTCGACGTCAAGCACGCTTGACACGGACCTCGAGGTCAAGCACCCTTGTCATGTCAAGGTCGCTTGACCATCTGAGGAGCCATGGACAACGACGTCAAGGAACTGCGCGTGGCCGCCGGCCTGTCGCAGCGCGAGCTGGCGGAGGCCCTCTCGGTCTCGCGGCAGACCGTCAACTCCATCGAGACCGGCCGCTACGACCCGTCCCTGCCCCTGGCCATCGCCATCGCCCGGCACTTCGCCCGCACCGTCGAGGAGATCTTCCATGTCGACTGACCGCTTCACCGGCAAGCAGATCGCCACCTTCCTGCTGGTCTTCGGCACCACCCTCGCCGTGGTGCTGACCGTCGGGCTGCTGCTCCGGGAGCACGGTCCGGGCAACATGGGGAACGGCCTCCTGCAGGGCGCCGCGTTCGGCCTGGTCCTCGCCGCCGTCATGCTCTGGCGGGTGTCCCGGCGCCCCGACCGCGTCACCACCTTCGAGCGGGCCTGGACCCAGACCGGTGACGAGCGGGACGACGCCGTCCTGACCCGCTCCCTCGCCGTGCTCGGCCTGGCGGCCTTCCCGCTCACCGCCGTCGCGGCGATCGCCATCGCCTTCGGCGCCTCGGTGGAGATGTGCCTGGCGCTGCTGCTCTTCGCCGAGATCGGGGTCGGCGCGCTCGCCTTCGCGGTGATCGCCCGGCGGAGCTGAGCGCCGGCTCGCCGTGCTGACCTCGGCGTCCTGGGCGAGGCTGTGCTCATGACGACTCCCGAGCCCCAGCCCCGCGACATCGCCCTCGAGCAGGAGACCCCCGAGCAGGCCGCCGACCTCGAGGCGCAGAGCGAGCCCGAAGGCACCTCCGACGAGGCCGTCGGCGGCGCCCACCCCTCGTAGCCGTCGGCTCAGGCACCCAGCCGTGCGTGCTCGATCCGGCCGGCGGCCACGTAGTAGAGCGTGCTGCCGGCCGGCACGGGCTCGTCCCACGGCGGGCTGACCCGCAGCGCGCCCTCTCGGCGCAGGGCCAGCACGGTCGCCCCGAACGTGCGCCCGAAGTGCGTCTGGCACTCGCCGAAGGTGGTGTGCGGGAACCCCGGGGGAACCCGCACCGAGTAGGTGTTGCCGTGCCCCCGGCTGCTCATCAGGTCGTTGTAGACCTGGGTGATCCCGGGGTCGGTCGCCTCCTCGGTGAGCAGGAACGGCATGTGCCACTGCACCACCTGGACGCCCGGGTTGACGTAGCGCAGGCTCTCCTGCCGCCCGAGGTCGCGCACGGCGGCGACCAGGTGGACGCCGGGATGGGCGTGCTCGACCGCGACCGCGATCGCCAGGGTCTCGTTGTCGTCCCGGCCGTCGATCACCACCGTCCGGGCCCGGTCCACGCAGGCGCGGATCATCACGTCCTCGCGGGTCAGGTCGCCGCGGACGAAGTGCATGGCCGTCTCGTCCGGCAGGGGGTTCTCCGCGACGTCGTCCCAGGCGCAGAGGGCCACCTGGTACCGGCCCTCCGCGGTGAGCTCCGCGACGATCCGCTGGGTGCGGCCCGGCCAGTAGCCGATCAGCACCACGTGGTCGGACAGATCCAGCGCAACCACTCCTCTCGTGCGACGCCCGCGCAGGGACTGCAGGGCGTCGGCCAGTCGGGTGAACAGCAGGGTGAGGGTGACGATGCCGCCGACGATCACGAAGACGCCGACCACCCGCCCCCCGGCGGAGACGGGGAACACGTCGCCGTAGCCGACCGTCGCCGCGGTGACCACGAAGTACCACCAGTAGGTGCCCGCATCGACGATCTCGCTGCCGGCAGGCTCGACCAGCGCCATGGCCAGCCAGCTGAGGGCGAACACGGCGACAGCGACGCCCAGGGGCAGGCGCCAACCGTGCAGCCGCAGCCTGGCGAACCGCGACAAGCGCTGGATCAGGAAGAGCACCGGGACTCCCGCTAGGTCTGGACGGTCAGCGAAAGGTAGCCGCCGGCGCCGAGGACGCTCTCCGTCAACGTCGTCAGCAGCGGCGCCGCCTCGGCGAGGCAGCGGTCCACGTCCGGCTCCACCTCCGTCAGCGCGTGCGCCGCGGCGAACCCGGCGGCGGCGAGCGCGTTGCTGCCCAGCGCCACCCGGCCGGCCAGCGCCAGGCAGGGCACCCCCGCCGCCCTGGCCCGGCGCGCGACCTCGGCCGGCGCCTTGCCGTGCAGCGTCTGCTCGTCCAGGGACCCCTCACCGGTGACGACGAGGGCCGCTCCGGCGAGCACGTCGGACAACCCGACCAGGTCGCACACCAGACCGGCGCCGGACACCAGCCGCGCGCCGACGGCCAGCGCACCCGCCGCAGTACCGCCCGCACCCCCGGCGCCCGGGCTCGCGGCCACGTCCGCACCCAGATCCCGGGCCAGGACGGCGGCGTAGCGGCTGAGCGCCGCGTCCAGGGCACGCACCTCGTCGGCCGACGCGCCCTTCTGCGGGCCGAACACGTGCGCCGCGCCACTCGGCCCGGTCAGCGGGTTGTCGACGTCGGACGCGACGACGAACTCCACCCCCGCCAGCCGCGGGTCCAGGCCGGCCGGGTCGATCCGGTCGAGCTGCGCGAGACCCGCTCCCCCGGGCGGCACGTCCGCGCCCCGCGCGTCGAGCAGCCGGAGGCCGAGCGCCTGCAGCATCCCCGCGCCACCGTCGGTGGTCGCGCTCCCGCCGATCCCGAGCACGATCCGCTGCGCGCCGAGGTCCAGCGCGTGCCGCACCAGGTCGCCCACACCGCGGGTGGTGGCGGTCAGCGGCGCCGGCCGGTCGAGCAGACCGAGCCCCGCGGCCGTGGCGAGCTCGAGCACCGCCGTCGTCCCGCCGACGGCGAGGGCCGCCGCCACGGACCGCCCGTCGGGGCCGGTCACCCGCGCCTCCCGTGAGGCGTAGCCGGCCCGCAGGGCCGCGGCGACGGTGCCCTCTCCCCCGTCGGCGACGGGGCGGAGCACCGGCTCGGCACCCGCCACCGCCCGCACGATGCCGGCGGCGATCGCCTGCGCCGCGCGGTCGGCGGACAGGCTGCCCTTGAAGGAGTCCGGTGCCACCACGATCCGCACGACGAGCAGCATGCCCGCAGGAGTCGTAGCGTCCGGCAGGTGACCGCCGTGAGCCCTGACTTCTACCTGCTGGACGAGCTCCTCGACCCCGCGGACATCGCCATCCGCGACCGGGTCCGCGCCTTCTGCCTGCAGGAGGTCGAGCCGACGATCAACGACTACTGGGACCGCGCCGAGTTCCCCTTCGAGATCGTGCCGAAGCTGGCCGGGCTCGGCGTCGTCGGCGGCACCATCGAGGGTTACGGCTGCCCGGGCATGAGCAACGTCGCCGCCGGCCTGGTCGCCGCCGAGTTCGCCCGCTCCGACGGCAGCGTCGGCACGTTCAACGGCGTGCACAGCTTCCTGGCGATGCAGTCGATCGCTGTGCTCGGCTCCGAGGAGCAGCGGCAGCGCTGGCTGCCCGAGATGGCCCGGCTGGAGAAGATCGGCGCCTTCGGGCTCACCGAGCCCGAGCACGGCTCGGACGCCGTCGGCCTGGAGACCTCCGCCCGCCGGGACGGCGACTCCTACGTCCTGAACGGCCGGAAGAAGTGGATCGGCAACGGCTCGATCGCCGACTACGTGCTCATCTGGGCCCGCGGCGAGGACGGCGCGGTCGGCGGCTACGTCGTCGAGACCGGTGGGCGCGACGGCGAGCTGCCCGGGTACGAGGCGACCGTCATGACCGGCAAGACGGCGCTGCGCGCGGTGTGGCAGGCCGAGATCACGTTGACCGACGTCCGCGTCCCGGTGGAGAACAAGCTGGCCGAGTGCCACTCGTTCAAGGACGTCGCCCGGATGCTCGACCGCACCCGGTACACCGTCGCCTGGCGGGCGCTCGGCCTGGCGATGGCCTCCTACGAGCTGGCGCTGGCGCACGCGCTGAAGCGCGAGCAGTTCGGCCAGCCGATCGCGGGCTTCCAGCTGGTGCAGGACAAGCTCGCCCGGATGCTGGCCGAGATCACCTCGATGCAGCTGATGTGCTGGCGGCTGTCGACGCTCGCCGATGCCGGCCGGATGACGGCGGCGATGGCGTCGCTGGCCAAGATGAACCACGCGGCCAAGGCGCGGGCGATCGTCGCGGACGCCCGCGACATCCTCGGCGGCGACGGCATCCTGCTGGAGCACCACGTCGCGCGGCACCACGCCGACATGGAGGCGATCTTCACGTTCGAGGGCACCGACTCCGTGCAGGCGCTGATCATCGGCCGGGAGATCACCGGCATCTCGGCGATCAGCGGGCGCCGGCCGGAGCGCTGACGCGCGGGGCCGTGCCGCTCAGCGAGCGGAGGTGAGCGTCTTCCCGACGGCGGTGACCTCCTGGCAGGTCGGGCAGGCGGTGCGGCCGGCGCCGACGCGCTCCCACTTCTGCGTGCCCCAGATCTGCACGATGGCGCCGCAGACGGCCAGCTCGATCTCCCCGTCCAGCTCGGACGGCGGGCGGTGCGCCTCCACGGCGTGCCAGGGGTGTGCCTCATGGGCGGGCTCCTCGCTGGACCATCGGTCCGGGCGGGCGAACCCTACGGCGTACGTGTCCACGACAGCTGTGTGCCCTGGACCACACCCCGGTAATCCCGCCCGATCGCGCGAAATCAGCGGCCGGTGGCGCGCCCGGGTTACCGTCGAACGGCCGACGATCGTGGGGAGTGGGCGCATGGAACCGGTCAGCCTCCTGGTGGGTGCCGCCCTGCTCGCCTCCGGCTTCCTCGCCGGCCGGCTCGGGCGGCGGAGGCCGGCGCCGCCCCCGCCGGTGACGCCGGTGTGCGGCTGCGGGCACGCACTGAGCCAGCACGACCGGGACACCTCGACCTGCTACGCCGAGCTCAGGCGGGACACCTACGACAAGCGCGGCCGCTGGTCCGGGCACAGCTGGGTGCCGTGCACCTGCCGGCAGTACGTGGGCCCGCGGCCGATCGACGAGGTCTTCGCTCCGCGCCTGCTCCCGCCGACGGCCGACTGAGCCCGTGGCCGAGCTCCCCGCGCAGCCGTTCCGCCGTCGCCGGACGGGGTTCCTGGCCGCCACCGAGCCGGTCCGGGCGCTGGCCAGCGCCGGCGCCTTCGCCGCCGGACTCCCCCTGCTCCAGCTGGCCCCCCGTGGCGAGCCGCACCCCGTGCTCGTCCTGCCCGGCCTGGGGGCCTCGGACGTCTCGACCCGTGTGCTGCGGATCTGGCTCCGGCGGCTGGGCTATCCGGTCGTGGGGTGGGAGCTGGGGCGCAACCGCGGCGCGACGCAGGAGATCCGCGACGCGCTGCCACGCCTGCTCGACCGGCTGGCCGCCGAGCACGGGACGGCGGTGAGCATCGTGGGGCAGAGCCTCGGCGGGATCTTCGCCCGGAGCCTGGCCCGGCGGGCGCCGCGCCAGGTGCGGCAGGTGATCTCGCTGGGCTCGCCGTTCGGCTCCCGGGCCTCCCTGGCCGCTCCCCTGCTGATCCCGAGCACCGCCGTCTACTCGCGCTGGGACGGCGTCGTCGACTGGCGGGCGTGCCGTCAGCGGGTCGGCCCGCGCAGCGAGAACGTCGCGGTGCACGCCAGCCACCTGGGCATGGGACACGACCCGGCCGTGCTGTGGGTGGTCGCGGACCGGCTCGCCCAGCCGCGGCACGACTGGCAGCCCTTCCGCCCGCCGAGCCGGTTCGGGCTCGGGGTGCTCTTCCCCGCGGACGACTGAGCGATCGCTCAGCGGCGGGTCAGCCTCCGGATCCCCATCACGGCGGCGCCGGCCACCGCGACCCACGGCCCGGCGACCACCACCGGGTCGAGCAGGTGGTGCCGCGCGTCCGAGCGGCCGCGGCGGGAGCGCAGCCCGCCGCGGGTGAACTCGCTGCGCAGCCCCGTCGCCGGGACGTCGGGGCGGCCGGAGGCGAAGGACCGCACCCGGTGCTCCGCCGAGTCCACCCGGTCCGCGGCCACGAGCAGCAGCCAGTGCGCCAGCCGCCCCTCGCTGAACCGGGCGTAGGAGTACCTCCGGATCACCCCGGAGAGGCCGTGCGGCGGCTGGGCGGTCCCGAACACCGGGGTCACGAAGGCGTGCTCGATCGAGCGCTCCCGCGGCCACTTCTCCGGCTGGCGCTCGGGGAAGTCCCAGTGGGCGCCGGTGTCGGCCGGGTACTGCAGCTTCGGGTACGAGGGGCGGTCGGCCGGGTTCAGGTCGACGCCCCACCCGGGGATCCGGGCGCGGAGCTCGTCGCTGCTGGGCGGGGGCGTGCGCTTGTCGCGGACGTAGGCACTGGGGATGCCCGTGCCGGCGGTGCTGGACTCGGTCATGTCGACTCCTCCGGTCAGCCCGCGCCGGGCACGACGAGCGGCTTGATGCAGCCGTCCAGCTTGCTGGAGAACACGTGGTACGCCTCCGGGATCTGCTCCAGCGGGAACCGGTGGGTGATCATGTCCCGCGGCGTCAGGTAGCCGTTGCGCACGTGCTCGAACATCCGGGGCCACTGCCGCTTCACCGGGGTCTGGTTCATCCGCAGGGTCAGGCCCTTGTTGAGCGCGTCGCCGAACTTCACCGCGTTCGGGATCGGCCCGTAGGCCCCGACCACCGAGACGGTGCCGCCCTTGCGGACGCCGTCGATCGCCCAGTTCAGCGCCGTGGCCGACCCGCCCTGGAGCTTGAGCTTGGGGCCGGTGATCTGCTGGGTGAGGTTCCCGTCGGCCTCCGCGCCCACCGCCTCGATCACGACGTCGGCGCCGAGGTAGTCGGTCCGCTTCTTCAGCTCGACGACGACGTCGTCGTACTCGTCGTAGTTCAGCGTCTCGGCGTAGGCCATGGTGCGGGCCTTCTCCAACCGCTCCTGCAGGTGGTCGACGACGATGACGCGACCGGCGCCCATGAGCCAGGCGGACTGGGCGGCGATCAGGCCCACGGGGCCCGCGCCGAGGACCGTGACCGTGTCGCCCTCCACGATCTCGCCGAGCTGCGCCCCGAAGTAGCCGGTCGCGGCGGCATCGGTGAGCAGGACGGCGTCCTCGTCGTGCATCCAGTCGGGGATTCGCACCGGGCCGACGTCGGCGAACGGAACCCGCACGAACTCCGCCTGCCCGCCGTCGTAGCCGCCGGTGGTGTGCGAGTAGCCGTAGATGCCGCCGACCGCGGTCGCGTTCGGGTTCACGTTGTGGCAGTTGGAGAACAGGCCCCGGGCGCAGAACCAGCAGCTGCCGCAGAAGATGTTGAACGGCACCATCACGCGGTCGCCGACCTGCAGGTTCTGCACCGAGGAGCCGATCTGCTCGACGACGCCGATGAACTCGTGGCCGAACGTGTGGCCGATGCGGGTGTCCGGCATCATCCCGTGGTAGAGGTGCAGGTCGGAGCCGCAGATCGCCGCGAGCGTCACCCGCACGATGGCGTCGTTCGGATGCTCGAGGGCCGGCATCGGCTTCTCCTCGACCCGGATCTTGTAGGGCCCGCGGTAGACCATCGCTCGCACGCTGCCCCCTCTGCCCGGACGGCCCGGGGTCGAAACGGGTGTTCAGCGCAACCGTTGCGGCAGTCCGGCGGTCAGCAGCCACACCCGCTGGGAGCCGGCGGCGATCCGGGCGTTGAGGACGCCGAGCTCGTCGCGGAACCGCCGTCCCGAGGGAGTGGCCGGGACGATGCCGCTGCCCACCTCGTTGCTGACCGCGACCACCCGCCGTCGGGTGCCCGCCCAGGCGGCCAGCAGGTCGTCGACGGCGGCCGCCAGCCGCTCGTCGGCGCCGGGCTGCTCGGACCAGGCGCCGCACTGGTCCATCGTCCCGGCCAGCCAGGTGGTCAGGCAGTCCACGAGGACCGGCGGGCCGGGCTCTCCCAGGAACGACGCCAGGTCCAGCGTCTCGACCGTGCGCCAGGACGCCGGCCGGCGGGCCCGGTGCAGGGCGACCCGATCGGCCCACTCCGGGTCGTCGGGCCCCGGCGGGGTCCCGCACGCCACGTAGTCGACGGCCCGCTCCCGGGCCAGGAGGTCCTCCGCGTAGGAGGACTTGCCGGAGCGGGCGCCGCCGAGCACGAACACACGACGGGGACGGCGGAGCGGCACGGCGCTGAGTCTGCCGCACCGGCAGCCGGGCGCCCTCGGTCGCGTCACGAGTCGCGCCGGTCCCCTCCCGGGCTCCCGGCTGTGCCAGGCTGGTGCAGGTGAGCGACGTGCAGGTGGTCACGAGTCGAGAGGTGCCGCTGGGCGGCCCCCGGGCGATGACGGTGCGCCGCACCCTGCCGCAGCGCGCCCGGTCCCTGATCGGGGCCTGGTGCTTCGCCGACCACTACGGGCCGGACGACGTGACCCGGACCGGCGGCATGGACGTGCCGCCGCACCCGCACACCGGCCTGCAGACGGTCAGCTGGCTGTTCAGCGGGCAGATCGAGCACCGCGACACCACCGGAGCGCACGCGATCGTGCGTCCCGGGGAGCTGAACCTGATGACCGGCGGGTCGGGTGTCGCGCACTCGGAGGTCTCCGTCCCCGACTCGGGGACGCTGCACGGCGTCCAGCTGTGGACCGCGCTCCCCGAGTCCGCGCGGCACGCCCCGCGGTCGTTCGTGCACCACGTGCCCGAGGTGCTGCGGCTCGACGGCGCCGTCGTCCGCGTACTGCTCGGGACGCTGTGCGGGTCGACGTCCCCGGTGGTCACCCACACCCCGTTGCTCGGCGCGGAACTGGTCCTCGAGCCGTGCGCGGAGGTCGTCCTGGACGTCTCCCCCGCGTTCGAGCACGGCGTGCTCGTCGACGAGGGCCCGGTGGTGTTCGGCGGCGCCGAGCTGGCTCGCGCGGAGCTCGGCTACCTCGCCCCCGGGGCCGGGCGGATCACGCTGACCAACCCGGGTGACCGCCCGGCGCGGGTGATGCTGCTGGGCGGGGAACCGTTCGGCGAACCCGTGGTGATGTGGTGGAACTTCATCGGGCGCACGCACGAGGAGATCGCCGGCTACCGGGCGGAGTGGGAGGCCGGGTCCGACCGGTTCGGCTCCGTCGAGGGCTACCGCGGTCAGGTGCCGCGGCTGCCCGCGCCGCCCCTGCCGACCGTCCGGCTCAAGGCCCGGCTGGCGCCGCCGACCTCCGGTGACCCGAGCGCCTGGGGCTGACGCTCAGGACAGCCGGCGGCGGAACCCTTCGACGTCCTCGGCGGTGGTGCCGGCCGGCGGCGAGACGTGCACCTGGTCGATGTCCCCGCCGTAGCGCCGGACCAGCTCGTCGGCGACCGCCGGTGCCGGCCCGACGACGGCGAACGCACCGAGCACCTCGTCGTCGACGAGGTCACCCATCCGGGCCCAGCGCTCGGGGTCCTTGGTGACCGACAGCCGGTGCAGCCGCTCGTGCAGGTCGTCGAGCCCGCGCCGGCGGAGGACGTCGCCGTACGCCGGGGTGGAGCCGTAGAACGCGATCTGCCGCCGCAGGGCGAGCACCTCGTCGTCCGAGGGACCGTCCTCCCCGGTCAGCAGCACGAAGCCCGGGCAGTGCACGACCACGCTCGAGCGCTCCCGCCCGGATCGCTCGAGCCCCTCCTGCAGCGCGGGCAGCGTGACCTCCCGGAAGAACTCCGGGGTGCTGAAGGCGTGCGGGATCAGCCCGTCCGCCAGCTCGCCGGCCAGCCGCGTCATGACCGGACCGACCGCGGCGAGGTGGACCTCCGGGGCTGTCGGCATCCGCCCCGGCCGGAACATGTCGGTCATCAGGGTGTGGTTGTAGTGCTCGCTGCGGAAGTCGAGCGGGACGCCGTCGTTCCAGTCGGCCCAGATCGCGTGCAGGGCCTGGATGTAGTCGCGCATCTGGACCGCCGGCCGGCTGCTCCAGGGCATGTCGAACCGCCGGGTGATGTGCGGCTTGATCTGGGTGCCCAGACCGAGCACGGCGCGCCCTCCGGAGAGCTGGTGGAGGTAGTGCGCAGCGTTGGCCGTGACCATGGGGCTCCGGGCGAACGCGACGGCGATGTGGGTCTCCAGCCGCATCTCCCCCGAGGACCCCGCGGCGACGGCGAGCGGGAGGAACGGGTCGTGCGCGACCTCCGACGTGGAGAGCGCGTCCAGCCCCAGGTCCCGCGCCCAGGCCGCCTCCCCGGCGACGTCGCCTGCCGTTCTCCGCAACCCGTAGCCGATGCGCATCGCTCCTCCTCCTACTTCGGGATCTGACCCATGAAGATCGACGGGTGGAGCCCCTCGGCCAGCGGCCGGAACTCCTTCTCCATCTGCTGCGCCAGGTCGTCGAGGTCCCAGGGTCCCTCGGAGCTGATCCGGCCGCGCACCTCCGGGTTGTTCCACAGCGTCACGCCGTACCCGGCGGCCCCGAGGGTGCGCCCGGAGATCCAGTCGGAGGCCTCGCTGGCCAGGTAGCTGACGAGCGGCGCGATGTTGTCCGGCGACCGCGAGTCGTCCGCGGCCGGCCGGTCGCCGCCCAGCTTCTTGTCCTGCGGGATGGTGGCCGTGAGACGCGTCGCCGCACCGGGGGCGATGGCGTTGGCGGTGACGCCGTACCGGCCCAGCGCGTTGGCGACCGAGGCGGTCAGGCCGATGATGCCCATCTTCGCGGCCGCGTAGTTGGGCTGTCCGGGCGAACCCTGGAGCGCGGAGTCCGAGGTGAAGTTGATGATCCGGTAGTGGCCGTCGGGGTTGCGCTGCTCGCGCCAGTAGGCGGCGGCCGGCTTGATCGTGCTGAAGTGGCCGCGCAGGTGGACGCGGATGACGGCGTCCCAGTCCTCGTCGTCCAGGTTGAAGATCATCTTGTCGCGCAGGATGCCCGCCACGTTGACGACGACGTCGAGCTTCCCGTAGGTGCTCACCGCCAGGTCCACCAGCCGCTTGCCGGTGGCGGTGTCCGCGATGTCGCCGCCGTCGCTGACCGCTTCGCCCCCGCCCCGGGTGATCTCGTCGGCGATCTCGCGGGCCGGTCCCTCGTCGCCGCCGGTGCCGTCCGGGTTGGCGCCCAGGTCGTTGAGCACGAGCTTGGCGCCCTGCTCGGCGAAGAGCCGGCTGACGGAGGCGCCGATGCCACGACCGGCTCCGGTGACGATGACGACTCGGCCGTCCAGGGTGCTGCTCATGTCGTGCCTCTCGTGAGGAAGAAGGGCACCGCACGCCTGGCGACCGCCCGGGCCGCTCGCTGGCGGCGCATACGAGAACACGTTCTACTACCCCGGCGACGAGAACCGCAAGGGTGCGGCGGGCACCTTGACAACCAGCGGCCGTACGACTGACGCTTGACCTAGAACTTGTTCTGGTTGTGCGCTGCGTCACCCGCGGAGCCGGCCCAGCCACTCCGTGAAAGGACGGCCGATGCCCGGTCCGACACCCGTTCCCACGCCGGAGACGGCGCCGTACTGGGAGGGAGCGGCGGCCGGGGAGCTGCGCATCCAGCAGTGCACGAGTTGCACCGAGTACTACTTCTACCCGCGCCCGTTCTGCCCTCGCTGCGGTTCGGACGCCGTGGAGTGGCGGGTCACCAGCGGCCGGGCGACGTTGATCTCCTACGTCATCAACCACCGGACCTTCCCGCCGTCCGATGCGCCCCTGGTCATCGCCCTGGTCCAGCTCGCCGAGGGGCCGCACATGATGACCAACGTCGTCGGGGTCGAGCCGCTGCCCGAGAACCTGCCGCTGGACCTCCCGCTCCGGGTGACCTTCGAGCAGCGCGGCGAGTACGCGATCCCCATGTTCACCCCGGCGGAGGCAGCCCGATGAGCACGACGTCCATGCACGGCGGCGGGATCGCGATCGTCGGCGCCTCCGAGACGACGGACATCGGCAGCCTGCCCGGCATCTCCACCCTCGACCTGCACGCACAGGCGGCGCGCAACGCCCTCGCCGACGCCGGCCTCACCGTGAAGGACGTCGACGGCGTCGCGACGGCGGGGCCCTTCGCGCACGAGGTCTCCCACCACCTCGGCATCACCCCGCGCTGGCTGGACGGCACGATGGTCGGCGGCTGCAGCTTCATGCTGCACGTGCGTCACGCCGCCGCCGCGATCGCCGCGGGAGCTGCCGACGTCGTCCTCGTGACGCACGGCGAGTCCGGCCGGTCGCGCGTCGGCGTCGGCGGCCGGGGCCCCAACCCGGCGTCGCCGCAGGGCCAGTTCGAGGCCGTCTACGGCGCGAACACCCCGTACTCGACCTTCACGGTGCCGGCGCTGCGCTTCCTGCACGAGCGCGGTCTCGAGCGCGAGGCGCTGGCGCAGGTCGTCGTGGCGCAGCGCGCCTGGGCGGTCGACAACCCGCGGGCGTCCCGCCGGACGCCGACGACGGTCGAGGCGGTCCTCGAGCAGCCGCCGATCGCCTGGCCGTTCTCCAAGGACATGTGCTGCGTGGTCACCGACGGCGGTGGCGCCCTCGTGCTGATGAGCAGCGAGCGGGCCGCCGACCTGCCGTCGGCCGACCGCGCCGTCCACCTGCTGGGCTCGGGCGAGTCGGCCGAGGCGCCGATGGTCTCCCAGATGGCCGACCCGGGGTCGTTCCGCGCCTTCCGCCTGGCCTCGGCCGAGGCCCTGGCGACCGCCGGGATCACGCACGCCGACGTCGACCACCTGATGGCCTACGACGCCTTCGCCCACCTCCCGCTCTACATGCTGGAGGACCTTGGCTTCGTCGGCCGCGGCGAGTCGCGGGACTTCATCGCCGAGGGGAACACCGGCAAGGGCGGCGCCCTCCCGATGAACACCAACGGCGGTGGGCTCTCCTACACGCACACCGGCATGTACGGCATGTTCGCCATCCAGGAGGCGGTGCGGCAGCTGCGCGGCGAGGCGGTCGTGCAGGTGCCCGGGATCGAGACCAGCTTCGTGCAGGGCGTCGGCATGTTCTTCGCCGCCGCCGGCAGCCTCGTGCTGGGCAACCGCCGGCCGTGAGCAGCGCCGTGGCCGACGCCGACGACGTCCTGCCCGAGGAACGCCTGTCCGGTCGCACGTCGGAGGCCCAGGCCGCGCGGGTGGAGCGCATCATCCGCGCGGCGATCGAGCTCGCCGGGCAGGGCGGCTACGAGGCGGTCCAGATGCGCGAGGTGGCGCGGATCGCCCAGGTCGCCCTCGCCACGCTCTACCGCTACTACCCCTCCAAGAACCAGCTGCTGCTCGCCGCCGTCCGGTACGAGATCGCCAGGCTCGACCAGGACGTCTCGACGCGCCGCCCCCGCGGGGCGACGCCCGAGGTGCGCGCGGGCGAGGTCTTCGCCCGCGCCTTCCAGGCGATGCGCAACGACCCCGGGTACGCGCACGCCGCGCTGTCGGTCCGCCAGTCGCCGGTCGCGTTCGGGGCGCACGAGACGAGCCGGCCGCCGGGCGACCACGACACCACCTTCGTCCGGATCGCCGCCGCCGCCGCGTGGGGCAGCGACCACGAGGTCACCGCCGAGCAGCAGCTGGCGCTCCAGATGGTCGAGTCGCTGTGGATCGGCTGCACGATCGACTGGCTCAACGGCCGGCTGACCGCCGAGGCCGCTGACGAACGGATCCGGTTCGCGGCGCGAAAGCTGCTCACCTGACCTACCGGCGGCCGTTGCTTGACAGCCGTCCGATCCCGATACGACGATGGCCGGGCCGCGTAGGTAGAACGTGTTCTCACCCGGCTCCGCTCTCCCGTCCCACCTCGGCACCGACCGCAGCGATTCCCGGGACCGTGCCGCCACCCCCGCAGGAAGGACCCATCACCATGTCGACCGACGAGTTCAGGGCCAAGGCCCTGGCCTGGCTCCAGCAGAACGCCAAGCCGTTCGACGACAACGAACCCAGCAGCGGCGGCGCGACGATCGAGGAGTCCAAGGCCTTCCAGAAGGGCCTGTGGGAGGCCGGGCTCGCCGGCATCACCTGGCCGAAGGAGTACGGCGGTCAGGGCCTCGGCACCGCCGAGCAGCTGGCCTTCAACGAGGTGGCGGCCGACTTCCGGATGCCGGTCGGCCCCTTCGTCATCGGCCTGGGCATGCCCGCGCCCGTGCTCCTCGAGTTCGGCACCGAGGAGCAGAAGAAGCGGCACATCGCGCCCATGCTCCGCGGCGACGAGATCTGGAGCCAGCTGTTCTCCGAGCCCAGCGGCGGCTCGGACGTGGCCAGCCTGCAGACCTCCGCCGTGCGCGTCGAGGACGGCTGGCTGATCAACGGCCAGAAGGTGTGGACCTCCGGCGCCCAGTTCAGCGACTTCGGCGCCGTGCTGGTCCGCACCGACCCGACGCGGCCCAAGCACCAGGGCATCACGATGTTCATCGTCGACCTGCACCACCCCGGCGTCACCGTGCGCCCGCTGGTCGTGGCCACCGGCGACGCGCCGTTCAACGAGGTCTTCTTCGACGACGTCCACGTCCCCGAGGACGCGGTCATCGGCGAGGTCAACAACGGCTGGGCCGTGGCCGTGGCGATGCTGCGCTACGAGCGGGTCACCATCGGCACCGGCGTCCGGGCGCGCGCCAACCCGCTCGGCTACGACGCGCTGGTCGAGCTGGTCCGGGCCCGCGGCCTGGACGGCGACCCGTCGGTGCGCCGGACGCTCGCCCAGGTCTACGCCCGCGAGAGCGCGATGCGGTCCTACAGCGCGGTGCTGCACCAGGAGGCCAAGGCCGGCGTGCCGATCGGCGCGCGCGGCTCGGCGGCCAAGCTGGCCGGCGCCACGTTCCCCCTCTGGGTCTCCGACCTCGTCCAGGAGATCTTCGGCGAGGAGATCGCGCTGCAGACCCGGGACACCCTCCCGATCGCCCGCTCGATCCTGGCCGCGCCCGGTGGTGCGACCGCCGGTGGGTCCAACGAGATCCAGCGCAACATCATCGCCGAGCGCGTCCTGGGCCTGCCCAAGGACGCCGGCGTGGACAAGAACGTGCCCTTCAACCAGCTCAAGCTGTCCAAGTGACCGCCGCGTCAGCCCTAGGAGCCACTCCGTGACCCTCATCGACACCGACGACCAGCGCGACCTGGCGAGCAGCGTCAAGCGCTTCGTCTCCGGTCAGGCGCCGATGTCCGCCGTGCGGAAGACCATCGCCTCCGAGGCCTCCTTCGACCCGGACGTGTGGCGTCGGCTGAGCCAGGAGCTCGGCGTCGCCGGCCTCCCGATCCCCGAGCAGTACGGCGGCGCCGGTGCGTCGTGGTCCGACCTCGTCGTCGCGCTGCGCGAGCTCGGCTCCGGCCTCGTGCCGACGCCGGTGCTCGCCACCAGCGTCCTGGCGACCGGCACGCTGCTCGCCCTGGACGACGAGGAGGCCCGGGCCACCTGGCTGCCGCGCTTCGCCGAGGGCACCGCCGTCGGCACGCTGGCCGTCAGCGAGGGCGCCCGCCGCCCGTGGGCCGTGGCCGACTCGAGCGTCGTCGTCGAGGACGGCACCGTCACCGGCACGAAGACCGCGGTCCTCAACGCCGCGGAGGCCGACGTCCTGCTGGTCACCACCGCCTCGGGCGTCGTCCTCGTGGAGAAGGGCGCGCCCGGCCTCACCATCACGCCCGCCGACGCGCTGGACCTGACCCGGGGCATCGCGACCGTCACCCTGGAGCGCACCCCGGGCCGGCTGCTCGCCGGGGACGCGGCCGCCGCCGTCGACTCGGTGGCCGACCTGGCGAACCTCGCCCTGGCCAGCGAGCAGGCCGCGGCGACCAAGGCCTGCCTGGACATGACGACCGAGTACGCCAAGATCCGCTACAGCTTCGGCCAGCCGATCGGCATCTACCAGGGCGTCAAGCACCCGCTCGCCGACATCTACACCGACTGGGCGCTCACCGACGCCGCCATCCGCAAGGCGTCCGAGTCGCTGGCCGAGGGCAGCGACACCGCGTCGCTCGACGCCGCCGTCGCCCGCCACCTGGCCTCCTCCGGGTACGTCGAGGCGGCCAAGCAGACGATGCTGCTGCACGGCGGCATCGGCTTCACCTGGGAGCACGACGCGCACCTGTACTACCGCAGCGCCATCACCGGGAACGTGCTGCTCGGCGGCCCGGCGGCGCAGCAGGACCGGATCGCGGAGAAGCTCGCCGTCTGACCTGGATCCACCCGGGGAGCCGGGTGCCGGACACCTCGTCCGGCACCCGGCTCTCGGTCGTGCCCGGGGCATCCGGGCGGCTCACGGGTGCGTCCGCGACAGTTCGGCTCGGGGTCTTGTGACTAAGTAGATCAGGTTCTACTTTCGAGCCATGTACCCCGGAACCTGGGCCCAGAAGACGCCGGACAAGCTCGCGATCGTCATGAGCGGCTCCGGCCGCTCGCTGACCTACCGGGAGCTGGACGACAACAGTCGACGGACGGCGCACTTCCTCCGCGACACCGTCGGACTGCAGACCGGTGACTCCGTGGTGGTGCTCAGCGACAACGTGCCCGAGGCCCTGGAGCTGTACTGGGCCGGCGTGCGGATCGGGCTGTACGTCACCTTCGTCAACAGCCACCTCGCTCCGGCCGAGGCCGAGTACATCGTCGAGAACTCCGGCGCGCGGGTGCTGTTCGTGTCGGCGAACCTGGCCGAGCTCGCCGCCAAGCTGCAGACGCCGGGCGTCGAGCACCGGCTGGCCTTCGGCGGGACGCTGCCCGGTTACGGCAGCTACGAGGAGGTGCGGGACGCCGCCTCCGACGCCCCCATCGAGGACCAGCCCCGCGGCGACACGATGCTCTACTCCTCGGGCACGACCGGGCGGCCGAAGGGCATCAAGCGCCCGCTGACCGGCGAGCCGGTGGAGCAGCAGAGTTCGATGTCGATGGTGCTGCAGCTGCTGTACGGGATGACGGAGAACACCGTCTACCTCTCCCCCGCGCCGGCGTACCACGCGGCGCCCATGGCGTTCATGGCCGCGGTCCAGTCCCTGGGCGGCACCGTGGTGATGATGGAGAAGTTCGACCCGGAGGGCGTCCTCGAGGCGATCCAGCGGTTCGGCGTCACCGAGACGCAGATGGTGCCGACGCACTTCGTGCGGATGCTCAAGCTGGAGGAGTCCGTGCGCAGCAGCTACGACCTCTCCTCGCTGAAGATGGTCATCCACGCGGCGGCGCCGTGCCCGCCCGACGTCAAGCGGGCGATGATCGACTGGCTCGGGCCGATCATCATGGAGTACTACTCCTCGACCGAGGCCGCCGGTTCCACGTTCATCGACTCGGCGACGTGGCTGGAGCACCCGGGCTCGGTGGGCCGTCCCAGCACCGCGGGCGCGCTGCACATCTGCGGACCGGACGGCAAGGAGCTGGGCCCGCGCGAGATCGGGACGGTCTACTTCGCCTCCGCGACCGAGAGCCGGCCCTTCAGCTACCACGGTGACGAGCAGAAGTCCCGGAGCGCGGAGCACCCCGAGCACCCCAACTGGACGACGGTGGGCGACCTCGGTTACGTGGACGAGGACGGCTTCCTGTACCTCACCGACCGCTCCTCGTTCATGATCATCTCGGGCGGGGTGAACATCTACCCGCAGGAGATCGAGAACGTCTTCACGCTGCACCCGGCGGTGGCCGACATCGGCGTCATCGGCGTCCCGGACGCCGAGATGGGCGAGCGCGTGGTGGCCTTCGTCGAGCCCGCCCCGGGCGTCGAAGGGACGCCGGAACTGGCCGCCGAGCTCGCCACCTTCGCCCGTGAGCACCTGTCGGGCTTCAAGGTGCCGCGCGAGTTCCACTTCCGCGAGGCCCTCCCCCGCACGCCCACCGGGAAGATGGTCAAGGGCAAGCTGCGGGACGAGTACGCCAGCACGGTGAGCTGACGGCCGGAGCACCGACCTCATCGCCGGCAGTCGACCGTCGAACCTCGTCGACGCCGTGACCGACGAGCCGCTGGAGCCGGGCGGGCACCGTGCCTGCCGGTGAACGAGAGTCCTCAGGAGCAACTGCATGACTGACGCACTGATCATCGATGCCGTCCGCACCCCGCGCGGAACGGGCAAGGTGGGCAAGGGGGCGCTGGCGCACATGCATCCGCAGCACCTCGCGGCCACGGTCCTCAAGGCGCTGAAGGAGCGGAACGACCTCGACACCTCCGAGGTGGACGACATCATCTGGTCCACCTCGTCGCAGAAGGGCAAGCAGGGCGGCGACCTGGGGCGGATGGCTGCGCTGGACGCCGGCTACGACGTCAAGGCGTCCGGAGTGACGCTCGACCGCTTCTGCGGCGGCGGCATCAGCGCCGTGAGCCTCGCGGCGGCCCAGGTCATGTCCGGCATGGAGGACCTGGTGATCGCGGGCGGTACCGAGATGATGTCGGGCACCGGCGCCCTGGCGCAGGAGGAGCGGGCGGCCGGACTGACGATGTACGGCATGGGTGCGGGCAACGCCCGGCTGCAGAAGGTGCACCCGCAGTCGCACCAGGGCGTGTGCGGTGACGCGATCGCCACCCTGGAGGGCATCACCCGCGAGGACCTGGACGCCCTCGGCCTGCGCAGCCAGCAGCGCGCCGCGGTGGCCATCGCCGAGGGGCGGTTCGACAAGAGCCTGGTCCCGGTGCTCGACGACGACGGCAACGTCGTCCTCGACAAGGACGAGTACCCGCGTCCCCAGACGACGGCCGAGGGTCTGGCTGAGCTCAAGCCCGCCTTCACCAAGATCATGGACATGCCGCTGGACGCGGAGGGCAACACCGCCCGAGGGCTGATCAACCAGAAGTACCCGGAGCTCGACATCCAGCCGCTCCACCACGCCGGCACCTCGTCCGGCGTCGTCGACGGCGCCGCCGCGGTCCTCCTGGCCTCGCCCGACTACGCGGAGAAGCACGGCCTGACCCCGCGCGGCCGCGTCGTGGCCACCGCCAACGTCGGCGACGACCCGACCCTGATGCTCAACGCACCGGTACCCGCGGCCAAGAAGGTGCTGGCGAAGGCCGGGCTCACGAAGGACGACATCGACCTCTGGGAGATCAACGAGGCCTTCGCCGTCGTCGCCGAGAAGTTCATCCGGGACCTCGAGCTCGACCGGGACAAGGTGAACGTGAACGGGGGCTCGATCGCCCTCGGCCACCCGATCGGCGCCACCGGCGCGATCCTGATCGGCACGGTCCTCGACGAACTCGAGCGCACCGGTGGTCGCTACGGACTCGTCACCATGTGCGCGGCGGGTGGCATGGCGCCGGCCATCATCGTCGAGCGCCTCTGACCGAGCCCTGGTCGAGCGCAGGGCGGTCGATACGCGGCCGCCCTGCGCAGAGGCTGCCGACCTCGGGGGCCGCGACACGTCGGGGCCGCGGCCATCAGAACGTTCCCCCGTTGACGACGACCCGCTGGTCGTTGACGTACCCGCTCTCCGGGCCGACCAGGAAGCGCACGGTCCGTGCCACGTCCTCCGGAGCGCACACCCGGCCGAACGGCGACCGTCCGTCGAGCTCGTGGATGTCGGACACCTCCCGGGTGGCCCGTGCCAGTCGGCGGCCCATGTCGGTGTCGACCAACCCGGGGGCGACGATGTTCACCCGCACGCCCTGGGCACGCTCCTCGCGGGCGAGGGTGTGCGCGAGCGCCTCGACGGCGGCCTTGCCCATCGAGTAGGGCGCACCCCGCGCTCCCCAGGTGGACGCGGCGATGCTGCTGATGAAGACGACGTCGGACCTGTCCTGCGCGCGCAGGTGCGGCAGGGCGGCCCGCGCCAGCTGGTGCGGCCCGACGGCGTGCACCTCCAGCAGCCAGCGGACCTCGTCGGCGGGAGTGTCCGCGACGGCGTGCCCGCGGCTGGCGACGCCGGCGTTGCTGACCAGGATGTCCAGCGTTCCGAACTCCGCCACGGCCGCGGCCACCGCACGCTCGCTCGCCTCCCCGTCCTCGATGCTCGCCTCGACGGCGAGGACGGAGGCGCCCTGGCTCGTGAGGCTCTCCACGAGAGCGTCGGCCGCCGCGCGGTCCCGCCGGTAGGTGAGGACGACGGCTGCTCCGGCGAGCGCCAGTTCGCTGGTGATCGCCGCCCCGATGCCACGGCCGCCGCCGGTGACCAGCGCGACCCTGCCGGTCAGCGGGTGCGGGTCAGCGGCCACGGAACGCGGAGTCGCGCTTGTCCCGGAACGCCCTGCCGGCCTCGACGACGTCCTCGGTGGCGAAGTTGATCTCCTGGCTGCGCGCCTCGTCCTCGAGGGCGCGCTCCAGCCCGGCCTCGAAGGAGTCGTTGAGCATCCGCTTGGACTGGCGCATGGCGATCGGTGGGCCGGCCAGGAGCCGCTCGGTGAGGGCGTCGACCGCCGCGTCGAGGTCGGCCGGGTCGACGACCTCGCGGACGAGGCCCCAGCGGTGGGCCTCCTCGGCGCCGAGCATGTCGCCGAGCAGCACCAGTTCCTTGGCACGGTGCAGCCCGATCAGCCGCGGCAGCAGCCACGACCCTCCGAAATCGACCGAGAGCCCGCGCTTGACGAAGATCTCGGAGAAGCGGGCGCGGGTGGACGCGACGACGAAGTCGCACCCGAGCGCCAGGTTCATCCCGGCGCCGACGGCCACGCCGTCGACCCTGGCGATCGTGGGGATCGGGAGCCGGTGCAGCGCGAGGCAGGCCTGGTTCACCTCCGACATGCGCGCCATCGGTGGCCGGGCCTCCCGCTCGACGGACAGGTCCGCGCCGGCGCAGAAGTCGCCGGCGGCCCCGGTCACCACGAGCACCCGGGCGTCGCCGGCCGCCACCTCGGCGAGCGAGTCGCGCAGCAGGAGCCAGGCCGGCTGCGACATCGCGTTCTTGCGTCGCGGGTTGTTCAGCGTCAGCCTGGCCACGTCGCCCTCGCGGCTGAGCAGGACGGGTGGCGCACCGTCCTCCACGGCGCCGGCCTCGGGCGCTGCTGTGACGGCGGTCATACCCCGAGCCTCGGCACTTCCGACGTCGATGTCAACATCGCTCCCGCAGCTCCCCGGCCACCGGCTCTCCGGAAGGATCGACGTGGACTTCTCCCTGCCGACGCACCTGATCGATCTGCTCGACGAACTCGACCACTTCATCGAGGCGGAGATCGAGCCGCTGCAGCAGCAGGACGACAACGTGCGGTTCTTCGACCACCGCCGGGAGTTCGCCCGCACCGACGTCGAGGCCGGGGGCACCCCCACCCGGGCATGGGAGGAGCTGCTCGCCGAGGCCCGGCGCAGGGCCGACGCCGCGGGCTTCTTCCGCTACAGCCTGCCCGAGGAGCTCGGCGGTCGGAACGGCTCCAATCTCGACATGGCGGTGATCCGCGAGCACCTCGCGCACCGCGGACTCGGGCTGCACAACGACCTGCAGAACGAGCACAGCATCGTCGGGAACGTCGTGTTCGGGCAGCTGCTGCACCTCTTCGGCACGCCGGAGCAGAAGGCCGAGTTCGTCGAGCCGCTGATCACCGGGGAGCGCGGCCTCGCCTTCGGGCTGACCGAGCCCGACCACGGCAGCGACGCCACGTGGATGGAGACCACCGCCGTGCGCCGGGACGGCGACTGGGTGATCGACGGCCGGAAGCGCTGGAACACCGGTGTGCACACCGCGACCCACGACGTCGTGTTCGCTCGCACGTCCGGACAGCCGGGTGCCGCCCGGGGCATCACCGCCTTCATCGTCCCGACCGACAGCCCCGGCTTCTCCGTGCCCTTCTACTGGTGGACGCTCAACATGCCCACCGACCACGGCGAGGTGGAGCTCGACGGGGTGCGGGTGCCCGACGCCGCCATCCTGGGAGCCGAGGGCGAGGGGCTGGCCGTGGCCCAGACGTTCGTGCACGAGAACCGGATCCGGCAGGCCGCCTCCGGCGTGGGCGCGGCGCAGTACTGCATCGACGAGTCGGTCAGGTACGCGAAGCAGCGGGTCACCTTCGGCAAGCCGCTGGCCGAACGGCAGGCGATCCAGTTCCCGCTGGTCGAGCTGCACACCGAGGCAGAGCTGCTCCGCACGCTGATCCGCCGCACGGCGGTCGAGATGGACGAGCTCGCCGCGCGGGGTGAGTCGGCGGTCTCCATCGGCCACCGGGTGTCCATGTGCAACTTCCGCGGCAACCGGTTGGTCTGCGAGGCAGCCGACCGGGCGATGCAGGTGCACGGCGGGATGGGCTACAGCCGGCACCTGCCCTTCGAGCACATCTACCGGCACTACCGCCGGTACCGGATCACCGAAGGGGCCGAGGAGATCCAGATGCGCCGGGTGGCCGGGCAGCTCTTCGGCTTCCTGCGATGACCGACCGCCCCCGCGTCGACGACATGGCCGCCCGGCTGTCCGGCCGGCTCTCGGCACTGGCGGCGTCCCCCGTGCGCGTGCGCGGACTGGCCCGGCTGTCCGGCGGAGCGAGCCGGGAGACCTGGGCGTTCACGGCCGAGCAGGCCGACGGCTCGCAGCGGGAGCTGATCCTGCGCAGCGGGGCAGGCACCGGCGGCGTGGCCCTGCGCGTCGAGGGCGTGGCCATGGCGGCGGCCGCCCGGGCGGGTGTGCCGGTTCCCCGGGTGGTCGATGCGGGGAACGACGGCGGCGCGCTCGAGCACAGCTACCTGATCATGGATCGCGTCGAGGGAGAGACGATCCCCCGGCGGCTGCTGCGCGACGAGCCGTTCGCTGCCGTCCGGCCGCGGCTGGTGGCCGAACTCGGCGCGGTGCTGGCCCGGCTGCATTCCGTCCCCCTCGACCGGCTTCCCGGCGTCGACCCCGCCGGTGACCCCCTCGCCCGGCTGCGCGCGGACTACCTCGGGAGCGAACCGCCGCCGCCGGGCCTGGCCCTGGGGCTCCGCTGGCTGGCCGAGAACCGGACGGAGCCGGGCCCGGAGTCGCTGGTGCACGGCGACTACCGGCTGGGCAACCTGATGATCGGCCACGAGGGGCTGACCGCAGTCCTGGACTGGGAACTCGTCCACATCGGTGACCCGCTCGAGGACCTCGGCTGGCTGTGCGCCAAGGTGTGGCGCTTCGGCTCGCCGCTGCCGGCAGGCGGGGTGGGGACCCGGGAGCAACTGCTGGACGCCTACGCCGAGGTGGCCGGCTGGCGGCCCACCGCGGCGCAGCTGCAGTGGTGGGAGCTGCATGCCACGGTGCGGTGGGGGCTGATGTGCCGGGTCATGGCCGACCGCCACCTGTCGGGCGCCGAGCCGTCGGTCGAGCTGGCTGCCATCGGCCGCCGGGCGTGCGAGCAGGAGTTCGACGTCCTCCTCGCCCTCGGCCTCGCCGAACCCGAGACCCCGGACGGCGTCGCAGCGCCGCCGGACGGTGGCGCGGAGCTCTACGGCCGGCCGACCGCGGCCGAGCTCGTGGCCGCCACCCGGACCTTTCTCACGGGCTCCGTCCGGGCGGAGACCAGCGGGCGCACCGCGTTCCACGCCCAGGTCGCGGTCAACGTGCTGGCCATGGTCGAGCGGGAGCTCCAGCTGGGCGGTGCCGCCCGGGCTCGGCACCAGGCCGCGCTGGCCCGGCTGGACTGTGCCGACGACGCGGCGCTCAGCCGGGCGATCACCACCGGCGCGCTCGACGACCGCTGGGACGAGGTGCTCGAGGTGGTGCGGGCCAGTGTCCGCGACCGTCTGCTGGTCGCGAACCCCCGACACCTGGCCCTCCCCGGCTGAGGAGCGGAGACGGGCGACCGGCGGGTAGCGGGGTGGGAGCGTGTGGCACATGCACACGATCGATGCCGCGGTCGCCCTGGCCGCCGTCCACGGCCTTCAGCTGTCCGCCGAGGGCGCCACGGTGAACGAGGCGGGCCTGGACTACCAGGTCGTCATGGCCTCGGACACCGACGGCCGGAGGTGGGTGCTGCGGATTCCCCGCCGCCCTGACGTCTCGGCGGGCATGGCGGCGGAGGCGCGCATCCTCGGTCTCGTCGGCCCGGTCCTCGCGGCCGATCGGATCGCGGTGCCGGACTGGCGCGTGCGCGAGCCCGGCCTGATCGCCTACCCCGCCCTTCCTGGCGCCCCCGGCCTGACCGTGGCCGACGGCCGGCCGGAGTGGCACATGGATCCGGCGAGCCCTGACTATGCCGCGCGCCTCGGCCGCCTGCTGGCGCGGCTGCACTCGATCCCCTCGCAGGACGCCGCTGCCGCGGGCGTGGAGGTCCGCACCCCGGCCGACGTCCGCCGGTCCTGGGCCGACGACGTCACGCGGGTTCGCGAGGCGTTTCCCGTCCCCCCGTCCCGGAGCGGGGCATGGCAGGACTGGCTCGACGACGACTCCTGCTGGCCGGACGCCACGGTGATGACGCACGGGGAGATCTACCCCGCGCACGTCCTGTTCGACGAGGACGGGGCGGTCACCGGTGTCCTGGACTGGACGACGGCCCGCGTGGACGATCCGGCCCGTGACCTGGCGGCCCAGTACGGCGCGGCGGGCGAGGAGATGCTGCTGGCCACGATCGCCGCGTACGAGCAGGCCGGCGGGCACGCCCACCCCGGGCTCGCTGAGCAGGCCCGCCACCTCTGGGAGGCCTCCTCGCTGGGGTACGCCCTCCACGCCCTGGTGACCGGCCAGGAGGCTGACCTGGCCGCGGCGGCGGCGATGCTGTCCGTCGACACCGACGCCTGACCGCCCGCGGCGTCAGAACGGCGGCGGGTCCTCGCTCGGCGGTGGTGGTGCCGGGGGCGGGCCCGGTGGCGCGGTCAGTACCAGCCACCCCGGTGGCCGGCTGATCCGGGTGACGCCGGACGGCGTGATCACGGTGAGCACGCCGTCGTCGCCCAGGGTGTGGCTCCAGCCGTCGGCGTGGGTCTTGAGCCGGTGGTGCCGGCGACACAGGCAGCAGAGATTCGCGCAGTCGGTCGCACCGCCGTCGGCGTGCGCCGTGACGTGGTCCAGGTCCGCCCAGCCGGCGCGCACGCCGCAGCCGGGATGGCGACAGGTGCGGTCGCGGGTGGTGAGGAAACGGCGCTGCGCCACCGACGGGCGGTAGCGGTCCACCTCCGGCGGCACGGTGAGCGCCGGGCACCCGCACGTCGTTGCGGGGTGGTCGGGGCAGCCACGGGCGACAAGGCGCTCGAGCTCCGGTCGTCCGGTCACGGCGAGGAGCCGACCGCAGGAGTCGGTGATCGCGAGGTCGAGGGTGCCGCCGGTCGGCGCCTGCAGCCCGACGGGGCAGAGCGCGTCGAGCTGCTCGAGTAGTTCGCGCAGGTGGGCAGAGGTGATCGCCTCGCCGTCCACCTCTCCGACCGGCGCAGGATGGCCGGCAGGACGGAACGCGGACGGGAGCGGGGCACCTTCGTCGAGGAAGGCCCCGGCGCTCAGCGCGGGAAGCGGGGCGATCACCGTGAGGTGCGCGGTCACAGACGGGTGCCGCTCCCACGGGCGCAGGAGCAGGTCTATGCCTGCCCCGACCCGGAGCATCCCGATCGGACGACGGTCGCCGGCCTCCTGGGCGGCACGGGCGTGCGCGTCGAGCGTCTGTCGGCAGGCCAGCGCCTCGGGGTGCGGCATCAGCATGCTGAGCTCGCTCATCCCGTTGCCGACGGGCCGGACCTTCACGTCCGCGGCGTCACGGGCCTGCTTCCGGCGCCGGTCGACCGCTGCGGCGTCGCGGGCCACCAGCTCCCGCCGCACGAGCTCGCGGAGCTGCCGCACGGAGAGCTCGGTCGCGACCGGCAGGACCGCGGCCTCCACCGCCGCGACGACCGACGGATCGCTGCCGTCGGCCGGCCGGCCCAGCTCCGCTGCGATGCTCCGGGCCCGCGGCCAGTCCAGCCGTCCCGTGGCCAGGTCGTGCCAGGTGGCGGGCAGGCGGGACGCCATCGTCCAGGCGTGGTCGAGCAGCGTCACCGCGGCCGTCCGGCTGATGTTCAGGATCAGCGCCAGCTCGTCGAGGACGAACTCGCTCGTGCCGTGCGGACCGACGCCTGACTGCCCGGCCCGCCCGGCGCGGGGGTCGTCGGAGGCGGGGCGGTCCGCTGCGATGTCGAGGGCCAGCTCGAGCTTCAGTGCGGCCAGCTGCGCCTCGGCGGCAGTGATCTGCTGCAGGAGCGCGGCCGACTCGGCCGATGTCCGCCGGTGCGGCAGCCACGCACCGAGCCCCTCGAACTGCGGCTCCGGATCGGGGTCGACCAGCGCCCATGGCGAGGGCTCGGCATCGACCGGCACGACGGTCACACCGACCGCGAAGGCGCCGCTCGATCTCATGCCCTCACGCTAGAGAGCGGGTACGACACTTCTCGGCGCTGACCAGGAGGAACGCCATGGTCCGCGCGGTGCCAGCAGTACGCAGAAGGCCCCGGACCGGCGCTCAGCTGGTCGGGGCCTCGTGAGCTCCCTCGACTGGACTTGAACCAGTAACCCTGCGATTAACAGTCGCATGCTCTGCCAATTGAGCTACGAGGGACGAGCGGGCGCGAACACCCGCTGACCCGACGAGAGTACCGCAACGGTCGGGTGCGTTCTCAGCCCCCTCGGCCGTGTTCGGCGCGACGATGCTCACAGGTAGCGTCATCGACTGTTCCGCTCCCGTTGCCCTGGAGGTCCTTGTGGCGAAGCTGTCGTTCCTGGCCGGATTCGGTGCCGGCTACGTGCTCGGCTCGCGCGCCGGGCGTGAGCGCTACGAGCAGATCCGGCGCGGCTGGGACCGCGCGAAGGACGACCCGCGCCTGCAGAGCCTCGCCGGCATGGCGCAGGCGCGGGCCGACGACGCGCTGTCCTCGGTGCGCACCCGCATGGGCGGCGACACGCCCCGCTGAGTCAGTCCGGGACGTCCGCGGCGACGACGTCGGCCAGCTTCTGCCGGGCCGACTCGCGCGCCACCGGGTCTGCCCGGTCGGCGTCGTCGTCGAACACGACGGTCCACTCCCGCCCGGGCTGACCCGGGATCCGGCGGGCCACGAGCAGCACCCCGCCCCGGCCGGGCAGCGGTGACCGCTGGCTGGCCACGACCGTCTGGTCGACCCGCCGGCGCACGACCGCGGGCAGCTCCCCCGCGTCGACGAGCGCGTGCCGCTGCGCCGGTCCGCGGGCCTGCACGCCCGGCTCCACCTCGGTCAGCGGGGTGACGAGGAACGCCCCGCCCGTCTCGCCGGCCGCCGTCCACCGCGCCGAGCCGATCTCGTGCCACGGCAGCGGTTCGCCGGCGACGCCGTCGGCACCGATCCGGCGCAGGCCGCGGTCGGTGGCGACCAGCCAGCCCTCGTCGCGGGTCAGCGCACCCCACGCCAGCGCCTGCTCGTCCCCGGCCAGGGCCGCCCGCACCGCCTCGGGCGCGCGGGCGAAGCGCCGCCGCACGGCGTCGAGGAGGCTCACCCGAGCCCGCCGATGGCCCGCTTGCGCAGCGAGATGGCCAGCTGCTCCAGGTCCATGAGCTGCTTGAACGCCTTCATGTACTCGTCGCCGCTCTCGACCGGGTTCATCCGCTGCAGCTTGCCCTTGAGCCCGGAGATCTCGCGGACCGTGGCCATCTCCTGCAGCCGGGCCATCACCGCGGTCACGTACCCGGCGTCGGCCTCGCCGGTCGAGCGCAGCGGCTCCACGGCCAGGGCGGTCAGCATCGCCCGCGCGCTCTCCCGGTCGCACTGCTCGGCGACCAGGTCCAGCCAGGCCGGGCCGGTCACCGTGGCCGACGCCGCTCCCCCGGTACCGGCGACGGCCGAGGCGACGGCCGCGTAGTCCGGATCGGTGTAGGCCGCGGGCGGGACGGCGTCGAAGGCAGGCCCGGCCAGCTCGGGCACCTGCAGCGCCGCCTTGACCGCCTCCCGCTCGATCGCGATCGCGGCGTCGTCGGGGGTGCGCTGCGGCGGCCGGGGACGGCGACCGCGCGACTGCTGCCCGCCGTCGCCGGTGTGCCGGCGCACCCGCTCCAGCACCTCGGACTCGTCGGTGTCGCCGATGAGCGAGGTCAGCCGCCGCGCGTAGGCCGGGCGCAGCGCGTGGTCCTTGATCTGGGCGAGCAGCGGCGCGGTCTTCTCCAGCGCGGCGACCCGGCCCTCGACGGTGTCGAGGTCGTACTCGGCGAGCGTCGTCTTCAACACGAACTCGATCAGCGGCGAGCGCCGTGCGATGAGGTCGCGCACCGCGGCGTCCCCGTGCTCCTGGCGCAGCTCGCAGGGGTCGCGGCCGTCGGGCTCCACGGCGACGAAGGTCTGCGCGACGAAGCGCTGGTCCTCCTTGAACGTCTTCATCGCGGCGGCCTGGCCCGCGGCGTCGCCGTCGAAGGTGTAGACGACCTCCCCGCGGAACTCGTCCTGATCCATCAGCAGCCGGCGCAGCACGCTGATGTGCTCGCCGCCGAACGCGGTGCCGCACGAGGCGACGGCGGTGGTGACGCCGGCCAGATGGCAGGCCATGACGTCGGTGTAGCCCTCGACGACGACGGCCTGGTGGCGCTTGGCGATGTCCCGCTTGGCCCGCTCGATGCCGTAGAGCACGGTGCTCTTCTTGTAGAGCGGGGTCTCCGGGGTGTTCAGGTACTTGGGGCCCGGGTCGTCGTCCATCAGCTTCCGGGCGCCGAAGCCGATGACGTCGCCGGTGATGTCGCGGATGGGCCACACCAGCCGGCGGTGGAAGCGGTCGATCAGCGTGCCGCGGGAGGACTCCTTCGCCAGACCGCCGGTGACCAGCTCGTTCTGGGTGAAGCCGGCCGCGCGGAGGTGCCGGGTGAGCGCGTCCCAGCCGCCGGGGGCGAAGCCGCAGCCGAAGTCCAGGGCCACCTGCCGGTCGAAGCCGCGTTCGGCCAGGAACTGCCGGGCGGGCGCGGCGTCAGGGGTGCCCAGCTGCTCGGCGTAGAAGGCGGCCGCGGCGGCGTTGGCCGCGACCAGTCGCGCGCGCTGGCCGACCGAGGCGCGGTCGGGGCCGGCGGTGGGCCGCCCGCCGTCGTCCTCGTACTTGAGCTCGATGTTGGCCCGGCCGGCCAGCAGCTCCACCGCCTCGGAGAAGGCGAGGTGGTCGATCTGCTGGATGAAGGAGATGACGTCGCCACCGACCCCGCAGCCGAAGCAGTGGTAGAGCCCGCGGCTGGGCGTCACCTGGAACGACGGCGACTTCTCGTCGTGGAAGGGGCAGAGCCCCTTCAGGCTGCCGCCACCGGCGTTCTTGAGCTGCAGGTGCTCGCCGACGATCTCGTCGATCCGCGAGCGCTCGCGGACCAGCGCGATGTCGGCTGCCCGGATGCGTCCTCGACCGGCCATCAGCTGCTCCCGCCGACGACCGCGGCCCCCGTCGCCGCGGTGAGTGCGGCGTTGTTGCGGCGGGTCAGGACGAGCTCCAGCCACAGCAGGAAGACCTGGTGCTCCAGCGGCATCCCGGGGACGGCGGTCAGCGTCGGCCGGGGCGACCAGCCACCGGTCGAACCGCTGTGCGCGACCTGCTGCCCGCCGGAGACGAAGCGGTGGGTCGACCGCCAGTACGACAGCGTCGACACCTCCACCGGAGTTCCGTCGAGGTCGGCCGTCCAGGTGCCCTTCCAGAACGAGGTCTGCCGCGCCCGCAGCCGGGCCGACTCCTCGGGGTCGGCCGCCCAGCGCCCCCGGAGCTCGCCCTTGCGCTTGCTGAACGCCCACTCGCGCTCGCCGATGGCGGCGGTGGCCTGCTCCTTCCAGTTCGACGCCTGGAGGGTCGCGACGACGGCGCCGTCCGACAGCAGCGGGAGCACCCCCTTGCCGACGCCGAGCGTGCCCGCCTTGCCCACCTCGAGCACTCTGCCTCCTCAGCCGATCCCGGGAGCGCCGGCGACCGACTCCCCGGTCACGCGGTAGAGGAGGTAGGCCGCGGTCTCCCGCATGATGTAGCGGAACTGCGTGACCCGAGTCTGCACCGCCGGCCCCTGGCGGGTCGGCGAGCTCACCGCGGTCATCCCGGCGTCGGCCGCCATCCGCTCGGCGCGCATCGCGTGCCAGGGGTCGGTGACCAGGACGGCGTCGGACCAGCCGCGCTCGTCGAAGACCGCGGAGACCACCCGCATGCTCTCCAGGGTGTCCACGCCCTCGGGCACCGCCAGCAGCGCGTCCGCGGGGATCCCCGCCGCGGCCAGGTAGTCGCGACCGGCCTCGGCCTCCGCGAACTCGTCACCGGCCGCCTTGCCGCCGACGGTCACGATCACCGGTGCGACGCCGTCCTCGTAGAGCGCCCGGGCGTGCTCGAGCCGCGCCTCGAAGATCGACGACGGGACGCCGTTGTACTGCGCCGAGCCGAGCACCACGATCGCGTCCGACGGTGGCCGGGAGTCCTGCCGCGCCGTCCACCAGATCGCCAGCGCCGTCGCGGCGACGAGCAGCAGCGACGCCAGGACGGCGGCACCGACCACCCGCGCCACCAGGCTCCGCAACCGCACCCCCACGGGTCATGGGTACCACGCGGCACCGACGGCCCGCGGGACGAGCCGACGCCGGTCCGGCGTTCCCAGCCGGAGGGGCCGGTGGCACGCTACGAAGCCCGGGCCGGCGACCACCAGCGAGAGAAGAGGAACACCGTGACCGACGAGACCGACAAGGTCCAGAGCGAGAGCACCAGCGAGAGCGAGAACCCGGCGATCCCCTCGCCCACCGCGCACACCGGCGGCCGCCCCCGCAGCAACCGGGACTGGTGGCCGAACCAGGTCGAGCTGTCGGTGCTCAACAAGACCTCGAAGGACTCCGACCCGCTGGGCGAGGACTTCGACTACCGGGCCGCGTTCGCGACGCTGGACGTCGAGGCGGTCAAGCGGGACCTGGCCCAGCTCATGCGCACGTCGCAGGACTGGTGGCCGGCGGACTGGGGCCACTACGGCCCGCTGTTCATCCGCATGTCCTGGCACGCGGCCGGCACCTACCGGATCGCCGACGGCCGCGGCGGCGGCGGCGAGGGCGGCCAGCGGTTCGCCCCCCTCAACAGCTGGCCGGACAACGCCAACCTGGACAAGGCCCGCCGCCTGCTCCTGCCGATCAAGCAGAAGTACGGCCGGAAGCTCTCCTGGGCCGACCTGCTCGTCCTCGCCGGCAACGTCGCGCACGACGACATGGGCCTGCCCACCTTCGGCTTCGCCTTCGGCCGCGAGGACAGCTGGCAGCCGCAGGAGACGTTCTGGGGTCCGGAGGACACCTGGCTCGGCGACGAGCGCTACGCCGGCGACGACCCGCTCGACCTGGACGAGGGCCCGCTGGCCAACGTGACCATGGGCCTGATCTACGTCAACCCTGAAGGCCCCAAGGGCAGGCCGGACCCGCTGGCCTCCGCGCACGACATCAAGGTGACCTTCCGCCGGATGGGCATGGCCGACGAGGAGACCGTCGCCCTCATCGCCGGCGGGCACACGTTCGGCAAGACCCACGGCGCCGGAAACCCCGAGCTCGTCGGGCCGGAGCCGGAGGGCTGCCCGGTGACCGGCAACGGCCTGGGCTGGATCAGCCAGCATGGCACCGGCAAGGGCGCCGACACGATCACCAGCGGTCTCGAGGGCGCCTGGACCCCCACGCCGACGACGTGGGACAACACCTACTTCGAGGTGCTGTTCGGCTACGACTGGGAGCTCGTCGAGAGCCCGGCCGGCGCCAAGCAGTGGCAGCCGAAGAACCCCGAGGCGCAGCAGCTGGTGCCCGACGCGCACATCGAGGGCAAGAAGAACCCGCCGATGATGTCCACGGCGGACATGGCCCTGGCGGTCGACCCGGAGCTGCGCGCCTACGCCGAGCGCTTCCGGGACGACCCGGAGTACTTCGCCGACCAGTACGCCCGCGCCTGGTTCAAACTGCTGCACCGCGACATGGGCCCCAGGTCCCGCTACCTCGGCCCCGACGTCCCGGCCGAAGAGCTCATCTGGCAGGACCCGGTGCCCGCCGTCGACCACGAGCTCGTCGGCGAGGCGCAGATCGCCGACCTCAAGCAGCGCCTGCTCTCCTCCGGCCTGACCGTCTCCCAGCTGGTGCACACCGCCTGGTCGGCCGCGGCCTCCTACCGCGGCACGGACAAGCGCGGCGGGGCCAACGGCGCCCGGCTCCGGCTGGAGCCGCAGCTCGGCTGGGCGGTCAATGCCGGCGTCCAGGACGTGCTGCCCGTGCTCGAGCGGGTCAAGGCGGAGTTCGAGTCCGGCACCGGGGCGAAGGTCTCCCTCGCGGACCTGATCGTGCTCGGCGGCTCGGCGGCCGTGGAGAAAGCCGCGGCCGACGCCGGCGTGCAGGTCACCGTCCCCTTCTCCCCCGGCCGCACCGACGCCTCGCAGGAGCAGACGGACGTCGAGAACTTCCGCTGGCTCGAGCCGCGGGCCGACGGCTTCCGCAACTGGCTCTCGCCGGGCAGCAAGCTCCCGCCGGAGACGCTGCTGATCGACCGCGCCTACATGCTGGAGCTCACCGCCAAGGAGATGACCCTGCTCGTCGGCGGCCTGCGGGTGCTCGGCGCCAACACCGGTGGCGTCCGGCACGGCGTGTTCACCGACCGGCCCGGCGTCCTCTCGCAGGACTTCTTCCGCAACCTGCTCGACCTGGGCATCACGTGGCGCACCTCGGCGGAGTCCGAGGACGTCTACGAGGGCCTGGACGCGCACGGCACGGTGGTCCGCACCGCCACCGCCGCCGACCTGGTCTTCGGGTCGAACTCGATCCTGCGCGGCATCGTCGAGGTCTACTCGGCCGACGACGCGCAGGAGACGTTCGTCCGCGACTTCGTCGCCGCCTGGGTGAAGGTCATGGAGCTCGACCGGTTCGACTTGCACGCCTGATCCCCTCGCCACCGGACGCCCCGGCCCGCCTCGCGGGACCGGGGCGTCCGTGCGTCCACCCCCTTACTGAGAATGATTACTGTTAGCGCTAGGGTGTGCTCCCGACAAGCCTGTTCACGACCCCCAGGAGCCCCCGTGCGCACCCCCCATCCCCTGTCCCTCCGCTCCGTCGCGGTCGTCGCGGCGCTGCCGCTCGTGCTCGCGACCGCCTGCGGCTCGGCCGACGACGACGCCGCCGCGCCCGCCAGCTCCAGCGCGCCCGCCTCGGCCGAGCCGACCGAGGTCGGGGCCGCCGCGCCCCGCCTGGCGCTCACCTACGACGGCGGGGTGCAGATCCTCGACGCCACGACGCTCGAGGTGCTCGCCGACGAGCCGATGGAGGGCTTCAACCGGCTCAACCCCGCCGGCGACGGCCGGCACTTCCTGGTGTCGACCCAGGGCGGGTTCCAGCTGCTCGACGGCGGCGCCTGGGGAGAGCCGCATGGCGACCACAACCACTACTACACCGCCGAGCCGGAGCTGACCGACGTCCTGTTCCCCGCCGAGAAGCCGGGGCACGTGGTGGCGCACGCGGGCCGCACCGTCCTGTTCGACGACGGCACGGGCGACGTCACCCTGTTCGACAGCGCCCACATCGCCGACCCGGACGTCGAGCTGACCGAATTCTCCACGCCGGAGGCGCACCACGGCGTCGCCGTGGAGCTCGAGGACGGCAGGATGCTGGTGTCCGACGGCACGGAGGACGAGCGCAGCGGCGTCCGCATCCTGGACGCCGACGGAGAGGAGATCGCGGCCCGCGACGACTGCCCCTCCGTGCACGGTGAGACGGTGGCCGCCGGCGAGGCCGTCGTGATCGGCTGCGAGGACGGCGCCGTGCTCTACGCCGGCGGCGAGCTGACCAAGATCGCCAGCCCGGACGCCTACGGCCGCATCGGCAACCAGTTCGGCACCGAGGACTCCCCCGTCGTGCTCGGCGACTACGAGCGCAGCGCCGAGGACCGGTCGAGCACCGTCGCCCTCATCGACACCACGACCGCCTCCCTGCGCCTGGTCGACCTGCCCGCGCCGTACTGGTACCAGTCGTTCGACCGCGGTCCGGCCGGAGAGGGCCTGGTCCTGACCTACGACGGCGCCCTGCAGGTCATCGACGTCGTCACCGGCACCATCACGCGATCGATCCCCGTGACCGCGCCGTGGGAGGAGTCCGACGACTGGCAGGACCCGCACCCGCAGGTCGTCGTCGTGGACGGCATCGCCTACGTGACCGAGCCCGCGACCCGGACGATCCACGCCGTCGACATCGAGGGCGGCACGGTGTGGAAGAGCGCGCAGCTGGAGGTGACGCCCAACGAGCTCGCCGGCGTCACTGGGGACGTCGAGGAGCACGCCGAGCACGAGCACGAGGGCGAGCACGACGAGTGATGCGGAGCCGGACACCCGTCGTCCTCGCGGTGGCGGGCTGCCTGGCCTGCGGGCTCGCGGCGTGCGGCGGTGGGCAGGACGACGCCGACGACGGCCGGGTGGGCGTGGTGGCCACGTCCTACCCGCTGGAGTACGTCGCTGCGGAGGTGGGCGGGAACCACGTGGAGGTCACCGCCCTCGTCCCGGCCGGTGGGGACAGCCACGGGCTGGAGCCCGGCCCGCACGACGTCCTGACGCTGCAGCAGGCGGACGTGGTCGTCCACCTGTCCGGCGGGCTCCAGCCGGCGGTCGACGACGTCCTCGCCCAGCAGGAGCCCGAGCACGTCGTGGACGCCGCACCGCTGGCCGACCGGGGCGCCGACCCGCACTTCTGGCTCGACCCCACCCGGATGGCCGGGCTCGCCACCGAGGTGGCCGACGAGCTGGCGGCGGTCGACCCCGACCACGCCGGCGAGTACGCGGCCGAGGCCGAGCGCCTGCGGGCGTCGCTGGAGGATCTCGACGGGCGCTACGCGGCGGAGCTCGCCCCGTGCCGGGGCGCGACGCTGCTCGCCTCCCACGAGGCGTTCGGCTACCTCGCCGACCGCTACGGCCTGCGGCAGCTGGGGGTGGCCGGCCTCGACCCGCACGTCGAGGTCTCGCCCGCCCGGCTGCGTCGGGTGGCCGACGAGGTGCGGGACAGCGGCGCACGGACGGTCTTCTTCGAGGCCGCGGCGGGGCCGGGAGTGGCGGGGACGCTCGCCGCCGAGCTCGACCTGCGCACCGACGTGCTGCACCCGATCGAGCGGGTGGCGGACGGGGAGACCTATCCCGGGCTCATGGCGGCGAACCTGACCGCACTGCGCGCGGGACTCGTCTGCAGCTGATCCCCGGTCAGGAGCCGGCCCGGGCGGCACCGAGCGCCGCCCGGCCGGCTTCCAGCCGGGCCACCGGCACCCGGAACGGCGAGCAGGACACGTAGTCCAGGCCGACGTCGTGGAAGAAGTGCACCGACTCGGGGTCGCCGCCGTGCTCGCCGCAGATGCCGAGCTTGAGGTCCGGGCGGGCCGCCCGCCCGGCCTCGACGGCAATCTCGACCAGCCGGCCGACGCCGTCGCGGTCGATCGACTCGAACGGCGAGACACCGAAGATCCCCTTGTCCAGGTAGGCGTGGAAGAACGCCGCCTCGACGTCGTCCCGCGAGAAGCCCCAGGTCATCTGGGTGAGGTCGTTCGTGCCGAACGAGAAGAACTCCGCCGACCCGGCGATCTCCCCGGCGGTCAGCGCGGCGCGCGGCACCTCGATCATCGTGCCGAGCAGGCCGTCGACCTCGCAGTCCTCCCGTTCGAAGACCTCGGTGAGCACCCGCACGGACTCCTCGCGGATCGCCTCCAGCTCCTGCACGGCGCCCACCAGCGGGATCATGATCTCCGGTCGCGGGTCCCCGCCGGCCTTCTTGCGCTGGCAGGCCGCCTCGGCGATCGCCCGCACCTGCATCGCGAAGAGCCCCGGCACGACCAGGCCCAGCCGGACGCCCCGCAGTCCGAGCATGGGGTTCTCCTCGTGCATCCGCCGCACCGCGGCCAGCAGCCGCAGCTGCCCCTCGTCGTGGTGGCCCTCCGCCTCGGCCACGGCCACGCGCACCGAGAGCTCGGTGAGGTCGGGCAGGAACTCGTGCAGCGGCGGGTCGAGCAGCCGCACGGTGACCGGCAGCCCGTCCATCGCCTCGAAGATCTCCAGGAAGTCCTGCTTCTGCAACGGTTCCAGTGCATCCAGCGCCGTCTGCCGGTCGTCGTCGCTCTCCGCGAGGATCAGCTTCTCGACGTGCCGGCGCCGGTCACCGAGGAACATGTGCTCGGTGCGGCACAGCCCGATGCCGCGGGCGCCGAAGCGACGGGCGCGCGCGGAGTCCTCGGGGGTGTCGGCGTTGGTGCGGACGTCGAGCCGGCGCACCTCGTCGGCGTGGCCCAGGATGCGGTGCACGCTGCGCACCAGCTCGTCGGCGTCGTCGGACCCCGGGTCGATCTCGCCCTCGAAGTAGCGGACGACGGACGACGGCTCCACCGGCACCTCCCCCAGCCACACCCGGCCGGTCGACCCGTCGATGGAGATGACGTCGCCCTCCTCGACGACGCTGCCGTCGGGGGCGGTGAAGCGCCGCGCCTTGGTGTCCACCTGCAGCTCCTCGGCACCGCAGACGCACGTCTTGCCCATCCCGCGGGCGACGACGGCCGCGTGCGAGGTCTTGCCGCCCCGGCTGGTCAGCACGCCCTGCGCGGCGATCATCCCGGAGAGGTCGTCGGGGTTGGTCTCCCGCCGGACCAGGATCACCTGCTCGCCGCGCTGCTCCCAGGCGACCGCGGTCTCGGAGGAGAACACCGCCTTGCCGACGGCGGCTCCCGGCGAGGCGTTCATGCCCTGGGTGAGCTGCCGGGCGTTCCCGCCGGCGACGAACCGCGGGAACATCAGCTGGGCCAGCTGGTCACCCGTCACCCGCCGGACCGCCTCGTCCATGTCGATGAGGCCCTCGTCGACCAGCTGGGTGGCGATGACGAACGCCGCGCCCGCGGTGCGCTTGCCGACCCGCGTCTGGAGCATCCAGAGCTTGTTCCGCTCGACGGTGAACTCGATGTCGCACAGGTCGCGGTAGTGCGACTCGAGCCGGCTCATGATCCCCATGAGCTCGTCGTAGGCGCCCTCGTCGATGCCCCGCAGGTCGGCCAGCGGGACGGTGTTGCGGATGCCGGCGACGACGTCCTCGCCCTGCGCGTTCTGCAGGTAGTCGCCGTACACGCCCTGCGCACCGCTGCCCGGGTCGCGGGTGAACGCGACGCCGGTGCCGGAGTCCATGCCGAGGTTGCCGAAGACCATCGCGCAGACGTTCACCGCGGTGCCGGCGTCGCTGGGGATGCGCTCGCGCCGGCGGTAGATCACCGCGCGGTCGGAGTTCCACGAGTCGAAGACGGCGTTGATCGCCAGGTCCATCTGCTCGCGGGGTTCCTGCGGGAAGTCGCGGCCGGTGTGGTCGCGCACGATCGCCTTGAACCGGGCGACGACGTCGCGCAGGTGCTCGGCGTCCAGGTCGAGGTCGGACTCCGTGCCCTGCTCGCGCTTGACCTCGTCCAGCGCCTCGTCGAACAGCTCGCCGTCGATGCCCAGCACGGTCTTGCCGAACATCTGGATCAGCCGGCGGTAGGAGTCCCAGGCGAACCGCTCGCTGCCGGCCTGCTCGGCCAGCCCCTGCACCGAGTCGTCGTTGAGCCCGACGTTGAGGACGGTCTCCATCATCCCGGGCATCGACGCCGCCGCCCCGGAGCGGACGGAGACCAGCAGCGGGTCGGCCGGGTCGCCCAGCGTCTTGCCCATGGCCTGCTCGAGCGCGGCCAGGTGGTCGCCGACCTGCGCGTCGAGCTCGTCGGGGGTGCGGCCGTGCTCGAGGTAGTACCGGCACGCGTCGGTGGTGATCGTGAACCCCGGCGGGACGGGCAGCCCCAGGTTGGTCATCTCGGCGAGGTTCGCGCCCTTGCCGCCGAGCAGGTCCTTCTGGTCCTTGTTGCCCTGGCTGAAGTCGTAGACCCACGTGTCCCCGCTGGACATCGTCCGCACCTCCGCGCTCGTCCGCCGGCTACCGCCTGGAGGCGATCGTGCCGTACCGGGGCGCCCGCGGCCGGATCAGTCGATGCCGCAGATGCGCAGGCCGTCCTCGCCGATGACGGTCAGCTCGGACGTCGTCCCGTCCGACCAGCGCACCGGCACCAGGCGCGCGTCGCCGTCCCGGCCCACCTCGCCGAGCTCGGGGGTGCCCTCGCCCAGGTAGGCACCGGCCACCTCGGCCGGCTCGAGCCGCGCGCGCTCCTCCTCGCAGAGCAGCGCGTGGGCCACCTCGGTGTCGTCCGCGGCGAGCGCGGTCAGGAAGACGCCGCTGACCTCGGTCGCCTGGTCGCTGCCCGACCCGCGCAGGACGAGCCCGAGGAGGACGACGAGGACGGCGGCGAGCACGGTGCCGCCGAGGATGAGGACGAGGATCTTGCCCGACCGCTGCGGGGCGCCGGTGTGCAGCGGCGCCGGACCCTCGTCGTACAGGAACGGGCCTTGAGTGGTGCTCATCCGCCGCTCACTTCCAGTTCGGCGCCGGCCGGCGGCCTCGGGTCGTCCCGATCGGCCAGCCAGCCCTCGGGCAGGGCGACCGGGCGTGGCGGCGTGGTCCGCCCCCGGGGAGCCCCGAGGACGGCGGTGGGATAGGGCTGGTCGGGGATCCGCGCCAGCAGCTCGGCGAGTTCGTCGAGGCCGCTGACCATCGCCAGCGCGCGCCGCACGTCCGAGCCCACCGAGAAGCCCTTGAGGTACCAGGCGACGTGCTTGCGGAAGTCGCTGCAGCCCCACCGCTCGCCGTGGTGCTCGGCCAGCAGCGTGGCGTGCCGGTGCATGACCGCCGCGACCTCGGCCATGGTGGGCAGGGCTCGCTGGGACCGGCCGGCGAAGGCGGCGGCGAGGTCGCCGAACAGCCACGGCCGGCCCAGGCAGCCGCGGCCGATGACCACGCCCGCGCAGCCGGTCTCGGCGACCATCCGCAGGGCGTCGTCGGCCTCCCAGACGTCGCCGTTGCCCAGCACGGGGATGTCGACGGTCTCGACCAGCCGCGCGATCGGCGCCCAGTCGGCGGTGCCGCTGTAGAGCTGGTCGGCGGTGCGTCCGTGCAGGGTGATCGCGGCGGCGCCCTCGTCTTGCGCGATCCGGCCGGCGTCGAGGTAGGTGACGTGGTCGGCGTCGATGCCGATGCGGGTCTTGATGGTGACCGGGACGTCCTTCGCCGCGCGCACGGCCTCGCGGACGATGTTCGCCAGCAGCACGCGGTGCCAGGGCAGCGCCGAGCCACCGCCCTTGCGGGTCACCTTGGGCACGGGGCAGCCGAAGTTGAGGTCGATGTGCGCCGGGCGGGTGCCGGCCACGCCCTCGTCGACCAGCATCTCGACGGCTCGTCCGACGGTCGCCGGGTCGACGCCGTACAACTGGACGGAGAAGGCGTCCTTCTCGTCGGCGGTCGCACGGATCATCCGCAGCGTCTTGTCGTTGCGCTCGACCAGCGCCCGCGTGGTGATCATCTCGCAGACGTAGAGCCCGGCCCCGAACTCCCGGCACAGCGTCCGGAACGCCGGGTTGGTGATGCCGGCCATCGGCGCGAGCACCACCGCGGGGTCGACCGAGAGCGCTCCGAGCCGCAGCGGCGGGAGCGCCGTCGTCGTCGGCTCGAGCGTGGCGGTCACGCTCCCCAGAGTAGGCGGCGAGCCGGATCACCCCGGAACTGCACGTCTGGCAGCCTCCGCCCATGGCGATCACGGACTGGGACCACAACAGCTGGTACCACCGGCTGCTGCTGCGGGCGGTGCCTGCAGATGCCGACCGCGTGCTGGACGTCGGCTGCGGCGCCGGCGCGCTGGCCCGCCGCCTGGCGGCCACGGTGCCGCAGGTGGACGGCGTCGACCGGTCGCCCGAGATGGTCGCCGAGGCGCGCCGCCTGTCTCCCCCGAACTGCTCCTTCGATCTCGGCGACGCGCTGGCGCTGGACGTCGCGCCGGGCAGCTACGACGCCGTCGTCAGCTCGGCCGTGCTGCACCACCTGCCGCTGGCCGAGGCACTGCCGCGGATGGCGGGGTGGCTGCGGCCCGGTGGGGTGCTGGCCGCGGTGGCCCTCCCCCGCGCCGACCTGCGCCGCGAGCTGCCGGTGGACGTGGCCGCCGCCGCTGCTCACCACGCGCTGGGTCTGGCGTTCGCCGCCGCCCGGCCGATCACCGGGGCCGGCCTGTTCCGGCACGAGGACAGCCACGACGTCATGCCCGTGGCGGACGGCACGCTGACCACCCGGCAGACCCGCGCGGCGGCCGCGGCGGTGCTCCCCGGCGTCCGGGTGCGGCGGCTGCTGTTCTTCCGCTACCTGCTGGTCTGGGAGAAGCCGGCCTGACGCCCGCCCGCGCGGGGACGGGCGTCGGGCCGGGGGCTCAGCAGCCGACGAGGCGCGCAGCCAGGTAGGACTCGACCTGGTCCAGGCCGACGCGCTCCTGGCTCATGGAGTCGCGCTCGCGGATGGTCACGGCCTGGTCCTCGAGGGTGTCGAAGTCGACCGTGATGCAGAACGGCGTCCCGACCTCGTCCTGCCGCCGGTACCGGCGGCCGATGGCACCGGCGTCGTCGAAGTCCACGTTCCAGTTCCGCCGCAGCGCCGTCGCCAGGTCCTTCGCCTTGGGCGAGAGGTCGGCGTTGCGGGAGAGCGGGAGGACGGCGGCCTTCACCGGGGCCAGCCGCGGGTCGAGCCGCAGCACCGTGCGCACGTCGACGCCGCCCTTGGCGTTGGGCGCCTCGTCCTCGGTGTAGGCCTCGATGAGGAACGCCATCAGCGAGCGGGTCAGCCCGGCCGCCGGCTCGATGACGTACGGCGTCCAGCGGGTGTTGGTCGCCTGGTCGAAGTACGACAGGTCGGTGCCGGAGTGCTCGGTGTGCGTCTTCAGGTCGAAGTCGGTGCGGTTGGCGATGCCCTCGAGCTCGCCCCACTCGGAGCCCTGGAAGCCGAAGCGGTACTCGATGTCGACGGTGCGCTTCGAGTAGTGCGACAGCTTCTCCTTCGCGTGCTCGTAGTGCCGCAGGTTGTCCGGGTCGATGCCGAGGTCGGTGTACCAGGACGTGCGCTGGTCGATCCAGTACTGGTGCCACTCCTCGTCGGTGCCCGGCTCGACGAAGAACTCCATCTCCATCTGCTCGAACTCGCGGGTGCGGAAGATGAAGTTGCCCGGGGTGATCTCGTTGCGGAACGACTTGCCGATCTGGCCGATGCCGAACGGCGGCTTCTTGCGCGCGGCGCCCATGACGTTGGCGAAGTTCACGAAGATGCCCTGCGCGGTCTCGGGGCGCAGGTAGTGCAGCCCGGACTCGTCCTCGACCGGGCCGAGGTAGGTCTTGAGCATCATGTTGAAGTCGCGCGGCTCGGTCCAGGCGCCCTTGGTGCCGCAGTTCGGGCAGGTGATGTCGGCCAGGCCGTTCTCCGGCGCACGGCCCTTCTTCTCCTCGAAGGCCTCCTCGAGATGGTCGGCCCGGAAGCGCTTGTGGCAGCTCTGGCACTCGGTCAGCGGGTCGGTGAAGACGCCGACGTGGCCCGAGGCGATCCAGGTCTGGCGCGGCAGGATCACCGAGGAGTCCAGCCCGACGATGTCGTCCCGGCTCTGGACGACGGTCCGCCACCACTGCTTCTTGATGTTCTCCTTGAGCTCGACGCCCAGCGGGCCGTAGTCCCAGGCGGAGCGGGTGCCGCCGTAGATCTCCCCGGACGGGAAGACGAAGCCCCGGCGCTTGCAGAGGTTCACGACCTTGTCGAGGCGGGCGGGGTCGTGCTTGGCGGTGCTGGCGCTCACGGCGGGAGGCTCCATCCGGCTGGCGGTCGGCGGTTGACCTGTCCACGGTAGTTGCCCCTCCGCGGACGCCCCCAGCCGGTCACATGCGGCTGAACAGCACCAGCCAGGCCACTCCGAAGCCGAGGATGACCAGCAGTGGCACCAGGGTGAGCACGACCCAGGGCCAACGGCGCGGGTTCGAGCCCACCTGCACCGGGTCGATGGGGCGGTGGCGCATCTCGGGCGAGCTGAAGGCGAGCGTCCGCTCGCGCGCTCGGGCGCCCGGGGGCGTCACCAGCTCGTCGGTCCGCCCCGTGGCCACGCGCCGCGCCTCGTCGACGGCCGGGTCCGGGTCGGGTTCTGCGGGCGCTTCGGGCTCCAGCCCCGCCCACTCCGGCGGCAGCACGGGCGGGGGTCGACCGGGCAGCGGCGGCAGGGTGATGTCGCGGGTGCGGTCGTCGGGCGGCATCGGGTCCACCGGGCCACAGTGCCCAGCCGACCGCGCGCTACGCCTCGGCGGGTGCGGCGGCGACGGCGAACCGTGCGGCGAGGTCGATGCGGATCTCGGCGTGCCGGACCAGGAAGGCGCGCTCGTCGAGCTTCTTGCGCCGCAGCCAGCCGGTGACCTCGTCGTTGCACTTGCTGGCGTTGCACGAGCCGCAGGCCGGCGCGATGTTGTCCAGCGTGTAGCGGCCACCCCGCGAGATCGGCAGCACGCAGTCGCGCTGCAGCGGGGTGCCGGTGGCGCCGCAGTAGGCGCATCCGCCCCAGGACTCCTGCAGCGCCGTCCACTGCTCGGGGCTCAGGTCGTGCTCGACGGCGTCCATGCGGCGCTTCCGCCGTCGGGCGTACCGGGCGGTGCGGGTGCGGCTGACCACCGGGCGACCGTAGGCGCTGCGGGCGGCCCGGCGTGGGACCGCCGCGTCATTCCCGCACGTCGGCCGGCCCGTCCGACATCGGCAGGCCTGCGGCCATCCACGCCTCGACGCCGCCGGCGAGATCCGTCGCGCGGTGCAACCCCACCGACCGCAGCGACGCGGCCGCCAGGCTCGAGCTGTACCCCTGCCGGCAGACGACGACGACCTCCACGTCGGTGCCGGTCGCCTCCGGAATCCGGGCGTCGCTCGTGGGGTCCAGCCGCCACTCCAGGACCGTCCGGTCGATGACCAGTGCCCCGGGCAGCTCGCCCTGCCGGCGTCGCTGGGCCTCGGTGCGGGTGTCCACGACCAGCGCGCCGCGCGCCTGCGCCTCGACGACCTCGGCCGGGCCGTACCGGCGGACCCCCGCACGGCTCGCGGCCAGCACCGCGTCGATCCCTCCGCCCCCACCGGTCGTCACGGGAGGTAGGCGCCCGGCTCGTCGACGGCGTGCACCCACACCGGCGCGCCGGCGATCTTCACGGCGGCGGCCGAGAGGCCCCGTCGGTACGCGCCGACGCCCTCCCAGCGCGTCACCAGCGCGAACAGGTCCGGGTCGTCGGCCGCCCGGCCGAACTCCCCGCCCAGGAACCCGGGCATCGCCCCGAGCGCCTCGAGCAGCGGACCGACCGCGGCCACGAGCCCGTCCGCGTCCTGTCCCGTCGCCCGGAGTCGGGTCACCGCGAACACTGCCGTCTCCCCTCGGCCGGCCCGGCGCCGGTCAGCGCGGAGCCATCCGGATGGCGCCGTCGAGGCGGATCGTCTCGCCGTTGAGGTAGCCGTTCTCCAGGATCTGGGCGGCCAGCAGCCCGAACTCCGAGGTGTGCCCGAGCCGGGGCGGGTTCGGCACCGATGCCTCGAGGGAGGCACGGACGTCCTCGCGCAGGCGGGCCAGCAGCGGGGTGTCCATGATCCCCGGCGCGATCGTGCACACGCGGATCGCCTTGCTGGCCAGGTCGCGGGCGGCGTTGAGCGTCATCCCCACGATGGCGGCCTTGGAGGCGGTGTAGGGCAGCTGACCGATCTGGCCCTCGTAGGCCGCGACCGAGGCGGTCAGCACGATCGCGCCGCGCTCGCCGTCCACCGGCTCGGTGCGCGCCATGCGCGCCGCCCCCAGCCGCAGGGCGTTGAACGAGCCGGTGACGTTGAGCTTCATCACCCACTCGAAGTCCTCGAGGGAGCCGGGCTCGCCGTCCTTGTCCAGGACGCGCAGCCGGCGGCCGGCGCCCGCGCAGTGCACGAGCCCGCGCAGCGGGCCGTCCTCGCCGGCCGCGTCCAGGGCGGCGGCGAACTGCTCGGCGTCGGTGACGTCGGCGGGCGCGAACCGGGCGGCGTCCCCGAGGTCGGCCGCCACCTGCTCCCCGGCCGAGGTGGGCAGGTCGATGATCGTGACCCGGCCGCCGGCGGCCACGAGCCGCTGGGCGGTGGCCAGGCCGAGGCCCGAGGCGCCGCCGGTGACGGCGGTGACGAGTCCGGAGAGCTGCATGGGTCGCGACTTCCTTTCGAGAGGGACGAGCGGGGTCAGATCCGTTCGCGGTTGCGGTCCCGGGCCACGAGCTGGGCGGCGATGACGTTGCGCTGGACCTCGTTGGTGCCCTCGCCGAGGATCATCAGCGGGGCGTCGCGGAAGTACCGCTCGACGTCGTACTCGCGGGAGAACCCGTAGCCGCCGTGCACCCGCATGGCGTCCAGCGCCACCTGCATGGCGGTCTCGGAGGCGAAGAGCTTGGCCATGCCGGCCTCGAGGTCGGCGCGCTTCCCGCTGTCGAGGACGGCGGCGGCGTCGAGGGTCATCAGCCGCGCCGCGCGCGTCTTCGTCGCCATGTCGGCGAGCAGGTTGCCCACCGACTGGTGCTGCCAGATGGGCTTGCCGAAGGTCTCGCGGTCCTGGGCGTAGCGGAGCGCCGCCTCCAGTGCCGCCTGGGCCACGCCGACCGCGCGGGCGGCCACCTGGATCCGGCCGACCTCGAGCCCGCGCATCATGTGCCGCCAGCCCTGCCCGGGCACGCCCCCGAGGACGGCGGAGGCCGGCACCCGCATCTGGTCGAAGGAGAGCTCGCAGGCCTCGACGCCGCGGTAGCCGAGCTTGGGGATCTTGCCCGAGATCGCCAGACCGTCGCCGGGCTCGACGAGGACCACGCTCATGCCCGCGTGCGCGGGCTGGGCGGTCCGGTCGGTCTTGCACAGAAGGCCGATGAGCTGGGAGTGCTGGGCGTTGGAGATCCAGGTCTTGGACCCGGTGATCACCAGGTCGTCGCCGTCGGCCGCGGCGTAGGTGCTCATGCCCTGCAGGTCGCTGCCGCCGGAGGGCTCGGTGAGCGCCATGGTCGCCCGCACCCGGCCCTCCGCCATGGCCGGCAGGTAGCGCTGCTGCTGGTCGTCGGTGCCGAACGTGCGGATCAGGTAGGTGATGACCGAGTGGCCGCCGATCGCCCCGGCCAGGCTCATCCAGCCGCGGGCCAGCTCCTCGGTCACGCGGGCGAAGCAGGCGGCGCTGACGTCGGCCCCACCGTGCTCGGCGGGCACCAGGAGACCGAAGAAGCCGAGCTTCTTCATCTCCTCGATGAAGTCGGCGGGGTACTCGTCGACCGACTCGAACTCGCGCACGCGGGGCTTGACGCGTTCGTCGACGAACCGCGCCACCAGCTCGACCATGTCCTGCTCGTCGGGCGTGAGGGCGCTCATGGCTCGGACACTATGTTGTGCGGCTATGACTGCCGCCACACCCCCGCTCCTGCCCCTCGCGGGGATCACCGTGGTGGCCCTGGAGCAGGCGGTGGCCGCCCCGATCGCCACCCGCCACCTCGCCGACCTCGGCGCCCGCGTCATCAAGATCGAGCGGGTGGGCGAGGGCGATTTCGCCCGCCACTACGACTCCGCCGTCCACGGCCTGGCCTCGCACTTCGTCTGGCTCAACCGGGGCAAGGAGTCGGTGGCGCTGGACCTCAAGTCCGAGGACGGCCGCGCGGTGGCCCGGACCCTCGTCGCGGGGGCCGATGTCTTCCTGCAGAACTTCGCCCCCGGTGCCGCGGCCCGGCTCGGGTTCGACGCCGAGACGCTGCGGGCGGCCGACCCCCGGCTCGTCGTCGTCAACATGTCCGGCTACGGAACCGACGGACCCCGGCGGGACCGCAAGGCCTACGACATGCTGATCCAGGCCGAGACCGGCCTCGTCTCCGTCACCGGCACGCCGGAGACGGCGACCAAGACGGGCGTGCCCGCCTCCGACATCGCCGCGGGCCTCTACGCGACCCAGTCGGTGCTGGCCGCGCTGTTCCGGCGCGAGCGCACCGGTGAGGGCGCGACGGTGGAGGTGTCCATGTTCGACGCCACCGCCGAGTGGCTCGGCCACCAGATGTACATGCAGATGTACGCCGGCCGGCAGGTCCCGCGCATGGGCCTGAGCCACGCCGCCATTGCGCCCTACGACGCCTACCCCACCACGGACGGCCAGATCCTCATCGGCGTCCAGAACGACCGCGGCTGGCAGCAGCTCGTCACCGCGGTGTTCGACCGCCCCGACCTCGTCGACCACCCGCGGCTGCGCACCAACGTGCTGCGGGTGGAGCACCGCGAGGAGTGCGACGCCGTGGTCGCCACCGAGTCGCAGAAGTGGTCGACGGCGGAGCTCGACGCCCGCCTCGCCGAGGCCGGCGTGCCCGCAGCGCAGATCAACGACCTGCAGGGGCTCATCGACCACCCGCAGCTCAGCGCCCGCGACCGGTGGCGCGAGGTGGAGACCCCGGCCGGGCCGGTCCGCGCGATCCTGCCGCCGATGACCTTCACCGACGTCGAGCTGGCCATGGGCGCCGTGCCGGACCTGGGCGAGCACAGCGTCGAGCTGCTGACCGAGTTCGGCTACAGCACCGAGGACGTCGAGCGGCTGTGCGCCGAGGGCGTCGTCGGGCGGCCGAAGACGGACTGACCGGTCCTACGCCGACCCGAAGCGGCGCTGGCGGGATGCGTACTCCTCGCACGCGGCCCAGAGGTGGCGGCGGTCGAAGTCGGGCCAGAGCGTGTCGAGGAAGACGAACTCGGCGTAGGCCGACTGCCACAGCAGGAAGTTGCTGCTGCGGTTCTCCCCCGAGCTGCGCACGAACAGGTCGACGTCGGGCATGTCCGGCTCGTCGAGGAACCGGGCGATCGTCTTCTCGTCGATCTTGTCCGGGTTCAGCCGGCCGGCCGCCACCTCCCGGCCGATGGCCGCCGCGGCGTCGGCGATCTCGGCGCGGCCGCCGTAGTTCACGCACATGGTCAGCGTCAGGACGTCGTTGTCCTTCGTGAGCTCCTCGGCGATCTCCAGCTCCTTGATCACCGAGCGCCACAGCCGGGGACGACGGCCCGCCCAGCGCACCCGCACGCCGAGCTCGTGCATCTCGTCCCGGCGCCGGCGGATCACGTCGCGGTTGAAGCCCATGAGGAAGCGGACCTCGTCGGGGCTGCGCCGCCAGTTCTCGGTGGAGAAGGCGTAGGCGCTGATCCCCGTGATGCCCAGCTCGATGGCGCCCTCGACGCAGTCGAACAGCGAGGACTCCCCCGCCTCGTGCCCGGCGGTGCGGGGCAGCCCGCGCTCCTTGGCCCAGCGGCCGTTGCCGTCCATGACGATGGCGACGTGCCCGGGGACCTTGTCCTTCGGCAGCTCCGGAGGACGCGCGCCGGAGGGGTGCGGGTTGGGCGCCTTCACCTCGCGCTTCACGCGCCGGGCCCGACGATCAGCGGGGCCGCGGCGGCCCGGACCATCGGGCGCCCGTGCTCGGTGCGGTCCACCAGCGGCAGCGAACGCAGCCCGCGCTCGAGGTGCCACTGCAGCATCGCGGCCACCAGGCCGCTGCTCTCGCGGCGGTTGATGCCCTGGCTGGCATCGGCCCGCGCCCAGTCGCCGGTCAGCAGGGCCTCCATGAGCTCGAGGGTGACCGGGCTCGGCATCGCCGAGCCCGTGGGCCGGCACGAGGGGCACACGGTGCCGCCGGCCGGGACGGAGAAGTGCCGGTGCGGGCCGGCCTCGCCGCAGCGGGCGCACTCGCCCAGCGCGGGCTCCCACCCGGCCACCGACATGGCCCGCAGCAGGAAGGCGTCGAGCACGAGGCCGGGCTGGTGGGTCCGCTCCCCCAGGGCGCGGAGCGCGCCGACGACGAGCAGGAACATCCGCAGCGACGGCTCCTTCTCCTCGGCGGTGAGCCGGTCGGCCGTCTCCAGCACCGCGGTGCCGGCGGTGTAGGCCGGGTAGTCGGCGACGACCTCCTGGCCGTAGGACCGGATCGACTCGACCTGGCTGACGATGTCGAGGTTGCGGCCGGTGTAGAGCTGCAGGTCGACGTGGGTGAAGGGCTCGAGCCGGGCGCCGAACTTGCTCTTGGTACGGCGCACGCCCTTGGCGACGGCGCGCACCTTGCCCGTCCGGCGGGTGAGGACGGTGACGATCCGGTCGGCCTCACCCAGCTTCTGGGTGCGCAGCACGATGCCCTCGTCGCGGTAGAGGGCCTTCGGGGTCGTACTCAATAGCCCAGCCTGTTCAGCTTCTTCGGGTCGTCCTGCCACTCGCCGAGCACCGTGACGTGCAGGTCGAGGTGGACCCGGGCGCCCAGCAGCGTCTCCATGCCCACGCGGGCCTCGCTGCCGATCGCCTTGATGATCGAACCGCCCTTGCCCAGCAGCATCGGCTTCTGGCTGTTGCGCTCGACGTGCAGCAGGGCGTGGATCTCGACCAGGTCGCGGTCGGGCCGGCGGTTGATCTCCTCGATGGTGACCGCGAGCGAGTGCGGCACCTCCTGGAAGACCTTCTCCAGCGCCGCCTCGCGGACCAGTTCGGCGAGCTGGCGCTCGACGTCCTCGTCGGTGGTCTGCTCCTCCGGATACAGCGGCGGGCCCTCCGGCAGCATGCCGATGAGCAGCTTCTCCAGCAGGTCGACCTGGTCGCCCTTGACCGCGCTGATCGGCACGATCTCGGCGGCCTCGACCAGCTGGCTGGCGGCGAGCAGCTGCTCGACCACCTGGTTCTTGCCGGTGGCGTCGGTCTTGGTCACCGCCACGACGATCGGTGCCCTGATCTCGCGCAGCTGACGGGCGATGAACTTGTCGCCGGTGCCGACGGGCTGGTCGGCCGGGACGCAGAAGACCACGACGTCGACGTCGGACAGCGTGTCGCGGACGACGTCGTTGAGCCGCTTGCCCAGGAGGCTCTTGGGCTTGTGCAGGCCCGGGGTGTCGACGAGGACGATCTGGCCCTCGGGCCGGTGCACCACCCCGCGGATCGCGTGCCGGGTGGTCTGCGGACGGTTGCTGACGATGCCGACCTTCTCGCCGACGAGGGCGTTGGTCAGCGTCGTCTTGCCGGCGTTCGGGCGGCCCACCAGGGCGACGAAGCCGCTGCGGTGCGGCGTCTGCTCAGGGCTGCTCACGCCGACAGTCTCCCACCGACCGGGGACACCAGCGGCCGCCGACGGTCAGGCGGTGGTGCGCGGGGTTCCGTCGGGGCCGGCGAGGTGCACGGGTGCCGACGGCGTGAGGTCGCGGACGGCGGCCAGGCCGTCGGTCTCGACGGCGTCGCCCTCGCTGACGATCGCGGCGGCCTCGAGCCCCTCGACCCCGCTGGAGACGGCGGCGGCGACCGCGGCCTGCAGCGCGCTCAGCTTCAGCGACGGCAGGCCGACGCTCGCCGCGACGTAGGTGCGGCCGTCGGTGTCGCGCACCGCGGCCCCCTCGGCCGCGCCGGTGCGGGCGCGGGCGGAGCGGGCGAGCGTGACGAGCTTGGCGTCCTCGGGCTGCAGTTCAGGCACGGTCGCTCAGCTTTCCACCGGGGTCGGCTCCTCGTAGCGAGTGGCCCCCCTGCCGGACGATCCACGCCCGTCCTCGGCCCTGTCCTCGGAACTGCCCTCGGCCGGCTGCTCGACCCGGCAGACCAGCATCGTGTCGACCCGGTTGCGCCGTCCGCCGGTGCTCTCGGCGACCAGCCGCAGACCGCCGATCTCGGCCGAGGCGCCCTCGATCGGCACCAGGCCGAGCTCGCGGGCGAGCAGGCCGCCCACGGTCTCGACGTCATCGTCCTCGGGCAGCTCGACGCCGAACAACTCGGCGAGGTCCTCGACCGGGAGCCGGGCGGTGACCCGCATCGAGCCGTCGGGCAGCTCCTCGACCGGCGGGCGCTGGAAGGCGTCGTGCTCGTCGGCGATCTCGCCGACGATCTCCTCGAGGATGTCCTCGATGGTGACCAGCCCGGCGAAGCCGCCGTACTCGTCGACGACGATCGCGATGTGGATGCGCTGGGCCTGCATGTCGCGCAGCAGCTCGTCGACCGGCTTGGACTCCGGCACGAACGTCGGCGTGCGCATCAGCTCCTCGACCCGCGGGCCGCGGCCGTCGCCGGAGTTCTGCGAGCGGCGGACCAGGTCCTTGAGGTAGACCACGCCCACGACGTCGTCGACGTTCTCGCCGATCACCGGGATGCGGCTGAACCCGCTGCGCAGGGCGAGGGCGAGGGCCTGCCGCACGGTCTTGGTGCGCTCGATCCAGACGACGTCGGTCCGCGGGACCATCACCTCGCGGGCGATGGTGTCGCCGAGCTCGAACACCGAGTGGATCATGTTGCGCTCGCCGGACTCCACGACCCCGCGCTCCTCGGCCATGTCGACCAGCTCGCGCAGCTCCACCTCGGAGGAGAACGGGCCGTCGCGGAAGCCGCGGCCGGGCGTGATCATGTTGCCGACGAGGATCAGCAGGGTGGCCACCGGCCCCAGGACGCGGCCCAGGAAGCGGACGACGCCCGCGCTGGCCAGCGCCACCGAGTAGGCGTGCTGCCGGCCCAGGGTGCGCGGGCCGACGCCGATCAGCACGTAGCTGACGACGGTCATGATCGCGGCGGCGGTCAGCACGGTGCGCCAGCCGCCGCCCCAGGCGTCGTAGAGCAGGACGGTGCCCAGGACCGCGGCGACCATCTCGCAGGCGATGCGGAGCAGGAGCAGCAGCGAGACGTGCCGGGCGCGCTCGAGCACGACCTCCTCGAGCGCGCCGGCGCGCTTGGCGCCCTCGCGCCGGAGCTCGTCGACGCGCGCCTTGGACACCCGCTGGAGGGCGGCGTCCATCGCGCCGAACAGGCCCGCGAGCGGGACGAGGAAGACGGCGATCACCAGGAGGACGACCGCACCCGAGCTCATCGGGGGTTCTGCCCCTTGTCGACCGCCTCGCCGGTCACCGGCTCGCGCGGCGCCGACTTCCAGCTCTCGATGAGCTCCGACTGGAGACCGAACATCTCCTTCTCGTCCTCGGGCTCCATGTGGTCGTAGCCGAGCAGGTGCAGCACCCCGTGGGTGGCCAGCAGCACGAGCTCGTCGTCCATGGTGTGCCCGGCGGCCCGGGCCTGGCGGACGGCGACGGCGGGGCACAGCACGACGTCCCCGAGCAGCGCCGGACCCGGATCGGGATCGTCGGGGCGGGCGGTGTCGAGCTCGTCCATGGGGAAGGCGAGGACGTCGGTCGGCCCCTTCTCCCCCATCCAGCGCTCGTGCAGGCTGCTCATGTACTCGACGTCGACGCAGAGGACCGAGAGCTCGGCCATCGGGTTGACGTCCATCTGGCCGAGCACGAACCGGCAGATGCCGGCCAGCTCCGCCTCGTCGACGGCGATCTCGGACTCGTTGGAGACCTCGACGGGCATCGCGGTCAGCTCCCCTGCCGGCGCGGCCGGGTCGGTCGGGCCGGCGCGGGCGTGGTCGCCCGGGGCTGGCGGGCGGCGTCGAAGCGTTCGTAGGCGTCGACGATGTCGCCGACCAGCCGGTGCCGGACCACGTCGGTGCTGGTGAGGGTGGCGAAGTGCACGTCGTCCACACCGTCGAGGATCTCGCGGACGATCTTCAGACCGCTCTGCGCACCCCCGGGCAGGTCGACCTGCGTGACGTCACCGGTGACGACGATCTTGGACCCGAAGCCGAGCCGGGTGAGGAACATCTTCATCTGCTCGGCGGTGGTGTTCTGGGCCTCGTCGAGGATGACGAACGCGTCGTTGAGCGTGCGCCCGCGCATGTAGGCCAGCGGCGCGACCTCGATCGTGCCCGAGGCCATCAGCCGCGGGATCGACTCCGGGTCGACCATGTCGTGCAGCGCGTCGTACAGCGGGCGCAGGTAGGGGTCGATCTTCTCGCTGAGCGTGCCGGGCAGGTAGCCCAGCCGCTCTCCTGCCTCGACCGCCGGGCGGGTCAGGATGATCCGGTTGACCTGCTTGGTCTGGAGCGCCTGCACCGCTTTGGCCATGGCGAGGTAGGTCTTGCCGGTGCCGGCCGGGCCGATGCCGAAGACGATCGTGTGCTCGTCGATCGCGTCGACGTAGTGCTTCTGGTTCAGCGTCTTGGGCCGGATCGTGCGCCCGCGGCGGCTGATGATGTCGAGGCTGAGCACCTCGGCGGGACGCTCGGAGCCACCGCCCCGGAGCATGGCGATGACCCGGCGGACGGAGTCGGGCCGCAGCTGCTGACCGGTGGCCAGCAGGGCGAGCAGCTCGTCGAAGACGCGGACGGCGAAGGCGTTGTCGGCCGGCTGCCCGGTCACGGTGATCTCGTTGCCGCGCACGTGCACGTCAGCCTCGACCTCGGCCTCGACCAGGCGCAGGAGCTCGTCGGCGGAGCCGAGCAGGGTGACCATCGAGACCGTCTCCGGTACGGCGATGGTGGCCCGTACCGCGGCCGGTCGCTGGCCGGTCGGGCTCTGGTTGGTGGAGTCGACGGCGGCGGCCTGAGCGGATGCCGCACGGGACGTGGGGGCGCCCTCGACGGGGACGTTCGGGGAGGTGTCGGGCAAGAACCCTCGACCCTGCCTTCCTGGCTGGGAGTGGCGGACCGCTCCAGGCTACCCGCGTACGGGACGCCGAAGCGCGGTTCGCCCGATGGGGTCAGCGCCCGGCGTAGGTCGCCTTCCCGGGACCGTCGGTGAGGAAGGACCGGACAGCCCCGCGCAGGTCCTCGCTGCCGAACAGCGCCCCGGACACCTCCGGGACGAGCGCGTCGGCGGCGCGGGCCCCCTGCCGGACGGCGGTGGCCACCAGCTGCTTGGTGGCGGCATGCGCCAGCGTGGGGCCGGCGGCGACCTGCCGGGCGTAGGCCCTCGCCGCCTCGGCGAATCCGTCGTCGGGCAGCACCCGGTTGACCACGTTCCACCGCTCGAGGACCGCGGCCGGGTAGCGCTCGCCGGTGAAGACCAGCTCGCGGGCCCGGGCGGGGCCGGCCCGCTCGGCCAGCCGCTGCGGTCCGCCCATGGACGGCGTCAGCCCGACGACGATCTCGACCAGACCGAACGACGCCTTCTCGGCAGCCAGCAGGATGTCGCAGGCCAGCGACAGCTCGAAGGCCGCGGTGAGGGTCAGCCCGTGCGCGGCGAAGACCGTGGGCACGGGCAGGTCCTCGACGGTCTGCGCGACCCGCAGCAGCTGCGCCCAGAGCTCGCCGCCACGGGCCTCCGGCTCGGGGCCCTCGGCGATGTCCCGGAAGAACGTCACGTCGACGCCGCCGGAGACGACCTTGCCGCGCGCCTCGAACAGCACGGCCCGGGCGCGGTCGGCCCGCTGCGGGTCGGTCAGCGTGACCAGCTCACCGACCGCGGCGTCCAGCGCCTGGAACACCGCGGGCGTGAAGAGGTTCAGCGGCGGGTTGTCGAGGACGACGACGGCGACGTCGCCGTCCCGCTCGATCCGGACGGGCGCATCGCTGGCGGTCATGACGTCAGCCTCGCAGCTGCCCGCCGCAGCCGTCCGGCGGGGTGAGCGGCACCAGCCCGCTGCGGAAGGCGAAGGCGACGGCCTGCACCCGGTCGCGCAGGTCCAGCTTGGTGAGCATGCGGGAGAGGTAGGTCTTCACCGTCGCCTCCCCCAGGTAGAGCCGAGCGGCGATCTCGGCGTTGCTGAGCCCCTCGGCCACCAGGCGCAGCACCTCGGTCTCGCGATCGGTCAGCGACGCCAGGGCAGCCGTCGCCCGGGAGTCCGGTGCCGGAGCAGCGGCGGAGGCACGGATGACCCGGAGCGTCACGGCCGGGTCGAGCAACCCGTTCCCCTCCGCGACGGTGCGCACCGCGTGCAGCAGCTGCTCGGGCGGCGCCACCTTCAGCAGGAAGCCGCTCACGCCCGCGCGGATCGCCTCGGCCAGCGAGGCGTCCTCGTCGAACGTGGTGAGGACGACGACGGCGACGCCGGGGCAGGCCGCCCGGATCCGACGGGTCGCCTCGATGCCGTCGCACCGCGGCATCCGCACGTCCATGAGCACGACGTCGGGCACCGTCCGGCGCACCACCTCGACCGCCGCCAGACCGTCGGCGGCCTCCCCCACCACCTCCAGGTCGGGCTGGAAGTCGATGAGCATGCGCAGGCCGGCGCGCACCATCTCCTGGTCGTCGGCGAGGACCACCCGCACCGTCATCGCGACCGCCGCACAGGGAATCGGGCGTGCAGCCGGAAGCCACCGTCCGGTCGTGGACCGTGCTCGACCGTTCCGCCGAGGACGGCGACCCGCTCCCGCACGCCCAGCAGGCCGTGGCCCCCCGGCCGGCCGGGGAGGACACCGTCCGTCGGCCCGCCGTCGTCCTCGACGCACAGGTCGAGGGCTGCCGGCTCGTGCCGCACGGCGATCCTGGTGGGGACATGCCCGGCGTGCCGCAGCACGTTCGACAGGGCCTCCTGGAGGACCCGGTAGGCCGCGACCTCGACGGACTGGGGCAGGTCCCGCGGTTCGCCGGTCGTCTCCAGGGTCACCGGCAGCCCGGCCGCCCGGACCTCGGCCAGCAGGTCGGGCACCCGGGCGAGCGACGGCGCGGCCGCCGTGCCCTGTTCCTCGCGCAGCAGACCGACGAGGCCGCGGAGCTCGTCGACCGCCTCCCGTCCGAGCCGCTCCACTCCGGCCAGCACGCCCGCCGCGCGGTCGGCCGGATCGAGCGTCGACCGCAGCGCGCCCACCTGCAGCACCATCACGCTCACCGAGTGGGCGACCGAGTCGTGCACGTCGCGGGCGATGCGGGCCCGCTCGGCGGCGACCGCGGTGGCCTCGGCGACCTCCCGCTCGGCATCGAGCCGGGCGGCCAGCCGGCCGAGCTGCTCGGCCCGCTCCCGCGACCGGCGCGTGAGCAGCCCGACCGCCCAGGACCCCCAGAGGAGCAGGGCGAAGAAGAGGTTCTCCCAGGCCTGCGAGGGGGCGGCCCAGAGCAGGATGCCGGCGGTGGCGAGGACCTGGTCGACGGCCGGCGCCACCCAGGAGCGGCGCGGCGGCACCTGGCTGCCCGCCCAGCCGGTGGAGAGCAGCAGCGCGAACAACTGCGCTCCGTTCGGGCCCTCCAGACCCAGCGCCGAGCCGGCCGGGAAGGTCAGCCCCACCACCAGCGCCGCCCCCACCGGTGACCAGGGCGCGAGCGCGCCGGCCAGCGCGATGAGCGCGAGGACGGTGGAGCCGGCGAGCACCCCGGCCCGTTCGTCGAGCGATGCCTCGACAACGCCCACGACCAGCACGACCGCCGCCCCGCCCCACGGGACGGCGACGGCTCGCAGGAAGGCGGGCACCGGCTCCTCCAGAGCTCCGGGACGGCGAGGTCCGCTGAGGATAGGGACGGGCGAGGACCTGCGGGGTCCCCTCGGCGGGGGACAGCGGCCGGGTTCCCGGTCCACCGATCGGCGGACCGGGATCGAGCCCCCGGGAGGCAGCGTCGGGCGGCCCGGAGTTCCTAGCTTTCTCGGCGTCCGACCCACAGCCGAGAGAGGCATCCGCCGTGAGCACGACCGCCGTCCCACCCGTCCCGACCGCCGGCACCCGCCGGCCCGACCCGTCGAACCCCGCCCCGCGGGTGCTGTCCCGCCTCGCCGGGGCCGCGCTACCGATCGGCGTCGCCGCGTTCGTCGGCGGCATCCTGACCAGCCCCCTCGCCACCGGCGACGACCGGGCCGACTACCTGGAGGCGCTGGGCCGCGACCCGGCCCTGACGGAGCTGTCGGCGGTGCTGCTGCACTACGGCAACCTGCTCCTGGGGGTCGGCGTGCTCGCCCTCCCGCTGCTGGTCCGCGGCCGCAGGGGATGGCTGCCCACGCTGATCGGCGCCCTGCTGAGCGCTCTGGGCCTGCTCGCGACGTCCGGCGCCCTGTTCACCGACTGGTTCCACATGGAGATGGCCCGGGAGCTCCCGATCGACCAGGCCGTGATGATCTCCGAGCGCGTGCTGTCGGCGCCGCTGCAGCAGCTCTGCTTCGGTCTCGACCCGCTGCTGATGCTCGGACTGCCGGTGGTCGTGTTCGGTCTGTGCCGCGCGGGGGTGCTCGGCTGGTGGTCGCTGGCGGCCGTCGTCGCCGGGACCGCGCTCCTGCCGTTCTCCCCGGCGGACAGCAACCTCGTCCCGGCCCTGGCCTTCGCACTGATCCAGCTGCCCCTGGCGGTGGCGGGCCTCCGGATGGTCACCCGGGCGCGCTCGGCCGCCTGACCACGGCGAACCGAGAGGCCGGCGCACCTGCGCCGGCCCCTCGAGCCGTCAGCCGGGTGGCCAGCCCAGGCCGCGGCCGCCCAGGACGTGCAGGTGGAGGTGGTCGACCGACTGCCCGGCCTGCGGACCGGTGTTGGTGACGACGCGGTAGCCGGGCTCGTTGCCGCCGTCGGTGACCAGGCCCTCCTGGACGGCGACGGCGTGCGCGGCGTTCGCGACCTCGCCGAGCAGGGCCGGGTCGGCGGCCGCCAGCGCCCCCAGGTTCCGGTGGTGCTCCTTGGGGATGACCAGCACGTGCGTGGGGGCCTGCGGGTTGATGTCGCGGAAGGCCAGCACCCGGTCGGTCTGGTAAACGACGTCGGCGGGGATCTCCCCGGCGACCATGCGGCAGAACAGGCAGTCGGACACGGTTCGCACCCTAGGGCCGACCGGCCGCCGAGGCCTCGCGGGCACCCGTCCCGCTCCCTATGCTCGTCCGTGACCGACGGGGGCCGGCAACGGGGCCGGTGTCGGGACGGAGGACGCCATGTCCGGGACGGCCATCACGGGTAGCTCCGCGAGCGGGCACTCCCCCGCGCCACCGTCCGGGCGGCGAGGATCCCCCGGTCAGGTCGCCGTCTGGGTACTCGTCGCCGTCGTCGGCGCGGTCTGCTGGACCGTGCTGGCGCTCGCCCGCGGCGAGACGGTGTCGGCGCTGTGGATCCTGTTCGCCGCGCTGTGCTCCTACGCCATCGCCTACCGCTTCTACGCCCGGTTCATCACGTACCGGGTGCTGCGGGTCGACGACCGGCGGGCGACGCCGGCCGAGCGCATGGACAACGGCATCGACTTCGACGTCACCGACCGGCGGGTGCTCTTCGGCCACCACTTCGCCGCCATCGCCGGCGCGGGGCCGCTCGTGGGTCCGGTGCTGGCCGCGCAGATGGGCTACCTGCCCGGCACGATCTGGATCGTCGTCGGCGTCATCTTCGCCGGGGCCGTCCAGGACCTCACCGTCCTGTTCTTCTCCATGCGCCGCAACGGGAAGAGCCTGGGCCAGATGGTGCGCGAGGAGATCGGCCTGGTCGGCGGGATCGCCGCGCTCATCGCCGTCTTCGCGATCATGATCATCATCCTGGCAGTCCTCGCGCTGATCGTGGTCAACGCGCTGGCGGAGTCCCCGTGGGGCGTCTTCTCCATCGCCCTGACCATCCCGATCGCGCTGTTCATGGGCATCTACCTGCGCCGGCTGCGGCCCGGGAGGGTGCTCGAGGCAACCGGCATCGGTGTGGCCCTGCTGCTGCTGGCGATCGTCGGCGGTGGCTGGATCGAGGACACCGGCCTGGGCGACGCACTGACCCTCTCCAAGGAGTGGCTGGTCCTCGCCCTGGTCGTCTACGGGTTCGTCGCCTCGGTGCTGCCGGTCTGGCTGCTGCTGACCCCGCGCGACTACCTCTCGACGTTCATGAAGATCGGCGTGATCGTCCTGCTGGCGATCAGCCTGCTGATCGCGCGCCCGGTGCTGCAGGCAGAGGCGGTCACCGACTTCGCCCGGGAGGGCACCGGCCCGGTGTTCGCCGGGTCGCTGTTCCCGTTCGTCTTCATCACCATCGCCTGCGGGGCGCTGTCGGGCTTCCACGCGCTCATCGCGTCGGGGACGACGCCGAAGATGGTGGCCAAGGAGAGCCAGGTCCGCCTGATCGGCTACGGCGGCATGCTGATGGAGTCCTTCGTCGCCATCAGCGCGCTCATCGCCGCCTGCGTCATCGACCAGGGCCTCTACTTCGCGATGAACAGCCCGGCCGGGGCGACCGGGGGCACGGCGGAGGCCGCCGCCACGTTCGTCAACGGCCTCGGCTTCGACACCACAGCGCAAACGTTGGGCGCGGCGGCGGCCGCGGTCCAGGAGGACACGCTCATCTCCCGCACCGGTGGCGCCCCGACGCTCGCCGTCGGCATCTCGCAGATCTTCAGCGACGCGTTCGGTGGCGGTGGCCAGGCGTTCTGGTACCACTTCGCGATCATGTTCGAGGCGCTGTTCATCCTCACCGCCGTCGACGCCGGCACCCGCGTGGGCCGGTTCATGCTGCAGGACACCGTCGGCAACGTCTGGAGAAAGTTCGGCGACCTGTCGTGGCGGCCGGGCAACATCATCGCCAGCGCCGTCGTCGTCGGGCTGTGGGGATCGGTGCTCTACATCGGCGTGACCGATCCGCTGGGCGGGGTCAACCAGCTCTTCCCGCTGTTCGGCATCGCCAACCAGCTGCTCGCGGCGATCGCGCTGACGCTGGTCACGGTGCTGCTGATCAAGCACGGCAAGCTGCGCTACGCGTGGGTGACCGGGATCCCCCTCGTCTGGGATCTCGTCGTGACGATGACGGCGAGCTACCAGAAGGTGTTCTCCTCCGACCCGCGCGTGGGCTACTTCGAGCAGCGGCAGGTGTACGCCGACGCCCGGGATGCCGGGGAGGTGCTCGCGCCCGCGACCGACATGTCGGAGATGGACCAGGTCGTCTTCAACTCCACCCTCAACGGCGTCCTGCAGGCGCTCTTCGCAGTGCTGGTGCTCGTCGTGGTGGTCAACGCGGTCGTCGTGATCGCGCGCGCCGTCCGTGCCGGCCAGTTGCCGACCACGGAGGAGCCGCCCACGCCGTCGCGGCTGGTGGAGCCGGCCGGCTTCTTCCCGACCGCGGAGGAGAAGGAGGCGCTGGCCGAGCACCGGCAGCTGGCGGGCGCCGGCGCCGGGCGGACCGAGGCGGAGGAGGAGTGACCGCCGCCCTCGTCCGGGCCTGGCACGGCGTGCGCTGGTACCTGCGCGAGTTCACCGGCGAGGCGCGCTGGGACCGCTATCTCGAGCACTGCGCCGCCCACGGCCACGAGCCGATGAGCCGGCGGGAGTTCGAGCGCCGCCGCTCCGACGCACTGGAGGCGAACCCGATCGCGCGCTGCTGCTGAGCCCGCGTGCGTCGGGCCGCCGATGACCGTCAGAGGCGCGAACGCAGACGCCGTGCTCGGCGTTGGACCCGGGCCAGCAACCAGAGGATCGGCGGCACCAGGAGGAGCGTCAGTACCGACAGGCTCCAGAGGACGCGATCGTCGTCGCGGTGCGCCATCGCCGCGGTCAGGACGGCGGACGCCACGCAGCAGCCGATCAGGAGCGCCACGATCCGGCGTGCGTGCCGGACCTCTCGGGTGATCCGGGTCCGCCACGTCTCCGGGTCGGCATCCGGGGGTAGGCATCCGGTGCGCATGGCGCGGGTGACCGCCTCGTCCCCGTCCTCCCGCCGCGCTCGCGGCGTCGACGGGTCTGCGCTCCGGCGGGCCAGGGCCTCACCGAGGCTCGACGCGGCGGAGCCCAGGCCGACGATGGCGAAGAACATCCAGAATTGTTCCCAGTCCCAGGGGTCCCCGGCGATCAGGGACCAGGTCGCGACGAACGCGTCCGCCGCGACGAGGGCGAAGCCGAGGGTGGCGACGACCGTCACGATCCGCTGCCGCGTGCGCCCCTCGTCCGTCACCAGGCGATCGTCGCCGCCCGCCGGTACCGGTGACGAGACAGGAGAGCAGGTGTCACCCGATCGCGACCGCTCGGGACTAGCGCCAGCGGGTGTGGGCCGACAGCGCGGCGAGGGCGGCGGCGCCGGCGGTGGACGTGCGCAGCACCTCCGGCCCGAGTCGCGCCAGCTCTGCGCCTGCGGCGCGGAACGCCACGGCCTCGCCGTCGGCGATCCCGCCCTCGGGGCCGACCACGACGACGACGGTCCCGCTCTTCGGCACGTCCAGCGCGGCCATGGGCCGGCGGGCCTGCTCGTGCAGGACGACGGCGAGGTCGGCGTCCGCGATCAGGCCGCACACCTCGCGCGTGGACATCGGCTCGGTCACCTCGGGCACCCGCGGCCGGCGGGACTGCTTGCTCGCGGCGCGGGCGGCGGCGCGCCACTTGGCGACGCCCTTGGCCACCCGGTCGTCGCGCCAACGGGTCACGCAGCGCGCCGCCGTCCACGGCACGATGCGGTCGACGCCGAGCTCGGTGGCGAGGTCCACGGCGAGCGGGCCGCGATCGCCCTTGGGCAGCGCCTGGACCAGCACGAACTCCGGCTGCGGGGCCGGCACCTCGAAGCGGGCGCTCACCGCGACGCGCAGCCCCTGCGGCCCGGCCGAGACGACCGAGCCCTCGGCGACCGCACCCCGACCGTCCCCGACCCGCACCCGCTCCCCCGGCTCGAGGCGCAGCACGTCGACGGCGTGCCGCCCCTCGGGCCCGTCGACCAGCAGCTCAGCGGTCTCCGGCAGGGCGTCGAGCAGGAAGAGCGGTGCCCCGTCCAGCTGGGGCGCGCCGGGTTCGGTCGTCGTCATCGGTCGGTCAGCGCCCGTGGAAGGCGTCGCGCACGCGGGAGAACAGCCCGCCCTGCGCCTCGCGGTTGGACTCCGGCTGGTCCTCGCCCCGGAGCGCCGCGAGCTCACGCATCAGCCGCTCCTGCTCGCCGTCGAGCTTGGTGGGCGTGACGACGTCGACGTGCACCACCAGGTTGCCCCGGCCGGTGGCCCGCAGCCGCGGTGCGCCGTGGGCCCGGAGGGTGAGGATGCTGCCCGACTGCGTGCCGGGCGCGATCGCCAGATCCTCCTCGCCGTCCAGGGTCTTGAGGTTGAGCGTGGTGCCCAGGGCCGCCGACGTCATGGGCAGGGTGACCCTGCAGTGCAGGTCCTCGCCGTCCCGGGTGAAGACGTCGTGCGGCCGCTCGTGCACCTCGACGTAGAGGTCGCCGGCGGGGCCGCCGCCGGGGCCGACCTCGCCCTGGCCGGTCAGCCGGATGCGCATGCCGTCCTCGACCCCGGCGGGCACCTTGACCGAGATGGTGCGGCGGGCGCGGACGCGGCCGTCGCCCGCGCACTTCCCGCAGGGCTCGGGGATGACCTGGCCGGTGCCCGAGCAGGTCGGGCAGATGCGGCTGGTCATCACCTGGCCGAGGAAGCTCCGCTGGACGCTCTGCACCTCGCCGCGACCGGAGCAGGTGGTGCAGGTGGCCACGTGCGTGCCGGGGGCGGTGCCGGCGCCGGCGCACACGTCGCAGAGGACGGCGGTGTCGACGGTGAGCTCCTTGACGGTGCCGAACACCGCCTCGTCCAGCTCCAGCTCGACCGGGATCAGCGCGTCCCGGCCGGCGCGGGTGCGCCCGCGCGGCCCGCGGGTCTGCCCGCCTCCGAAGAAGGCGTCCATGATGTCGCCCAGGCCACCGCCGAAGCCGGCGCCGCCGAAGCCGTTGCCGCCGCCTCCGCCGGTCTCGAACGGATCCCCGCCGAGGTCGACGATCCGGCGCTTCTCCGGGTCGGTGAGCGCCTCGTAGGCGCGGGTGACCTCCTGGAAGCGCTCCTTGGCCTCGGGGTCGGGGTTGACGTCGGGATGCAGATCCCGCGCCAGCCGCCGGTAGGCGCGCTTGATGTCGGAGTCACTGGCCTCGCGGGCCAGGCCCAGGACGCCGAAGTAGTCGGTTGCCATCGGGTAGTTCGTCCTCAGCTCTCGGCCAGGATCTGGCCGACGTAGCGGGCCACGGCGCGAACCGCGGCCATGTTCGTGGGGTAGTCCATGCGGGTCGGACCGACGATGCCCAGGCCGCCCAGTGCGCGGTCCCGGGAGCCGTAGCCGACGGTCACCAGCGAGGCGCCGGTCAGCGCCTCGTGGTCGTTCTCCTCGCCGATGCGCACGAGCACGGTGCCGGCGTCCACCTCGCTGATGAGGCGGAGGACGACGACCTGCTCCTCCAGCGCCTCCAGCAACGGGCTGACCGTGCCGTGGAAGTCCAGAGCGCTGCCGCGGGCGAGGTTCGCCGTCCCACCGATGACCAGCCGGTCCTCGCTGGGCTCGACGAGGGTCTCCAGCAGGGTGGCGCTGACGGTGGCGACCAGGCCGCGCAGGTGCTGGGGCGCGGTCTCGAGCAGTTCGGGCACCTTGTCGCCGGCGTCGGTGAGCTTCACCCCGCTGAACGCGGAGTTCAGCAGGGTGCGCAGCTCGGCGACGGCCCCGGCGTCGATGTCGGCCGGGCAGTCGACGACCCGCTGCTCGACGCGGCCGGTGTCGGTGATGAGCACCAGCATGAGCCGGGCCGCGGCCACCTGCACCACCTCCAGGTGGCGCACCGCGCTGCGGGACAGCGTCGGGTACTGCACGACCGCCACCTGGCGGGTGAGCTGGGCGAGCAACCGGACGGTGCGGCCCAGGACGTCGTGCAGGTCCACGGCGCCGTCGAGAAACCGCTCGATGGCCCGCCGCTCGGCGACCGACAGCGGCTTGACCGCCGACAGCCGGTCGACGAAGAGCCGGTACCCCTTGTCGGTGGGCACCCGCCCGGCGCTGGTGTGCGGCTGGGTGATGTAGCCCTGCTCCTCCAGCACCGCCATGTCGTTGCGGATCGTCGCCGGGGAGACCCCCAGGTCGTGCCGGTCGGCCAGCGCCTTGCTGCCCACCGGGTCGTTGGTCGAGACGTAGTCCTGGACGATTGCCCGGAGGACCTCCAGGCGGCGTTCGTCGTGCGCCACGAGACACCTCCCCGTACCGGTCGACCCGCCGTGCGGTGCGTGGATCGCGCCGGCCGGGGCCACGGCCCGGGACCGATCCTGCTGGCACTCGCACGGTCGGAGTGCCAGCCCAGCATACGACCGCCGCGGGCCGTTAGGGTGGAGCGGTCGGCGCTCCGGCGGACAGAGAGTGGAGACGGTCCCCTGATCTTCAAGGCGGTTCGAGACGGGCGCCCGTATCCCGACCACGGGCTGTCCACCCGGGACTGGGCGATGATCCCGCCCCGGCAGGTGCGCATGGACACGCTGACGACGACGAAGCGCCAGCTCGCCCTCGACACGCTGCTCGCGGACGACTCGACCTTCTACGGCGACCTGTTCCCCCACGCCGTCCAGTGGCGCGGCGAGCTCTACCTCGAGGACGGCCTGCACCGGGCGCTGCGGGCGGCGCTGCAGCAGCGCAACGTCATCCACGTCCGGGTGCTCGACCTCGACGCGCTCACCCCCGTCCAGGCGGCCGGCCCGTCGACCGAGGCCATCCCGGTGCAGCCCCCGGTGCCCGGTCCCCGCCCGACCTGAGCCGACCGCCCGCGCTCAGCGCCGGTCGGTGCAGGCGACGCAGGCGCCGGCGTAGGGCCGCAGCTCCAGCCGCTCCTCGGGGATCGTCGCGCCGCAGTGGACGCAGGAGCCGTAGGTGCCGGTCGCGATCCGCTCCAGGGCCTCGTCGATCGCGGTGATGGTGTCCGACAGCGACGCGCTGCGGCGCAGCGCGACCGGGTCCGGGACCGACTGGGCGCACTCGAGGAGCGCGGCCTCGCGCTGCCGGACGCAGTCGGCGCGCTGGTCGGTGAGCAGGGTGCGGAAGGCGTCCCAGCGGGAGTCGCCGGAGGGCAGGTCCTTGGTGTCGAGCGTGGTGGTCATGAGAAGTCCTCGGGGGTACGCAGAAAGACGCGGTCACCCGGTGGGTGCGCGTCAGGACAGGGGTGCGGCGACTCGGGGGCGAGTCAGGCGAGCTGCGGCGGGGCCCTGTCCTGGCTGCGGCGGAGCACGTCGAGCCCTCGCAGCCCTCGGGCCCGGCGGTTCATCGCCAGGGCCAGCAGCATCCCGCCGGTCAGGGCGGAGGCCGGGGCGGCGACCCGGACGCCCGGCGGGGAGCTCGGGGTCGCAGGGAACGTGCACACGTCCACCGCCGACCACCTCCTCACCCGCCCGGCACGTCGCCGGCACACCTGCCTGGAAAGAGGACACCCTAGTCCAGGAACGCGGACAGGTGGCCGAATTTCGATCCGGGCTCAGTCGGTCAGGTCGCGGACCAGCGCGTCGGCCAGCAGCCGGCCGGGATCGGTGAGGACGGCACGACCGCCGGCGTGCGCCGCCTCGTCGAGCAGGCCGCGGGTGACGGCGTCCGCGGCCCGGCGCCGGCCCAGCTCCGAGAGCAGATCCAGCGGCAGGCCCTCGCGCAGCCGCAGGGCGAGCATGACGGTCTCCAGCGCGCGGTCGTCGTCGTCGAGCAGCTCGGCGTCGGCGTGCGGGCTCTCCCCCCGCGCCAGCCGGTCGGCGTAGGCGGCCGGGTGCTTGACGTTCCACCAGCGCAGGCCGCCGACGTGGCTGTGCGCGCCGGGACCGACGCCCCACCAGTTGGCGTTCGCCCAGTACAGCTCGTTGTGCCGGCAGCGGGCCGCGTCCGAGGTGGCCCAGTTCGAGACCTCGTACCAGTCGAAGCCGGCGCGGCGCAGGGTGGCGTCCGCCTGCTCGTAGCGGTCGGCGAGGACGTCGTCGTCGGGCATCGGCAGCTCGCCGCGGCTGATCCGCCGGGCCAGCCGGGTGCCGTCCTCGACGATGAGGGCGTAGGCGCTCACGTGGTCGACCGGGGAGGCGAGGACGGCGTCGAGCGAGGCCGCCCAGTCGGCGTCGCTCTCCCCCGGCGTGCCGTAGATGAGGTCGAGGTTGACGTGCTCGAAGCCCGCCGCCCGGGCGTCGTAGGCGGCCTGCCCGGCCCGGCCGGGGGTGTGCCGCCGGTCGAGGACGGCGAGGACGTGCTCGGCCGCGGACTGCATGCCGAGGCTCACCCGGGTGAAGCCGCCCTCGCGGAGCGCCGACAGGTAGCCCAGGTCGACCGTCTCGGGGTTGGCCTCGGTGGTGACCTCGACGTCGGCCGCCACCGGGAAGAGCCGGTGCACCTCGGCGAGCACGGCGGTCAGGTCGGCGGCCGGGAGCAGCGTGGGGGTGCCGCCACCGACGAACACCGTGGAGACCGTCGGCAGGTCGGGGCCGAGGATCCGCGCTGCCCGCCGCAGCTCGTCGATCGCCGTCCCGGCGTACTCGGCGCGGTTGGCGCCGGGCCCCAGCTCGTCGGAGGTGTAGGTGTTGAAGTCGCAGTAGCCGCAGCGCGTCGCGCAGAACGGCACGTGCACGTACAGCCCGAACGGGGTGCTCGCCAGGCCCTCGCGGGCGGACTCCGGTAGCTCGAGCGGGGGCACGGCGCGCTCGACCAGGGGCAGGACGGTGTTCATCTGCTCCCAGTGTGCCGCGCCGGCGCCCGCTCGCGGCAGGATGCGGCTGTGACCCACGACCGAGTGATCCAGGTGACCGTCTCCGCCGGCGTCGCGACGCTCACCCTCGACTCCCCCGGGAACCGCAACGCGCTCTCCCGGGCGCTGCGCGGACAGCTCCGCGCCGCCCTCGCGGACGCGCTCGCCGACGACGCCGTGCGCGTGATCGTGCTCGACCACACCGGCCGGGTCTTCTGCTCCGGCATGGACCTCGCCGAGGCAGCCGGCGGCTCGTCGCAGGAGCAGGGCGTCAACGAGTTCCCCGAGCTCCTGCAGCTGATCTGGTCCTCCCCCAAGCCCGTGGTCGCCGTCGTCCGCGGGCCCGCCCGCGCCGGCGGGGTGGGCCTGGCCGCAGCCTGCGACGTCGTCGTCGCGGCGTCCTCGGCCAGCTTCGCCTTCTCCGAGGTGCGGCTCGGGCTCGTGCCGGCGGTCATCTCGGCGGTCGTCCTGCCCCGGATGACCCCGCACGTCGCGCACCGGCTGATGCTCACCGGCGAGGTGTTCGACGCCGCGACCGCTGCCAGCGGAGGACTGGTCGACCTGGTCGCCGAGCCCGCCGAGCTCGACGCCGTCGTCGCCGGTCAGCTGACCGCCCTGGCCGCCGGCGCCCCGGTCGCGCTGGCCGAGACCAAGCGGTTGCTGCGGTCGCGCCAGCCGGAGCTGGAGTTCGGGGAGCTGCTGACGCTGTCCGCCCGCTTCTTCGCCGGCGAGGAGGGCCAGGAGGGGATCGCGTCGTTCCGCGAGAAGCGCCCGGCCCGCTGGGTGCCCGCCCAGGACTGACCTCCCGCGGAACTACCCGAGCCGGACCGTGCCCGGCCCGCCGAGCCGTCCCACGGCCACCGCCGTGCGGCCGGTGAGCAGCAGCAGGAGCGCCTCGATCGGGCCCTCTACGAGCTCGCCCTCGCCTGCCGCCCAGTCGATGTCGTTAGCGACCAGGCGCACGCCCCGTACCCGCGGGAACGTCGTGGACATCGGCCACGGCATGGTCCAGACCCGGGTGGCCGCGGTGCCGGCCGCCTCGACCGGCATGGAGCGCGGCCGCCCGAGCGGGACAGCGATGTCCTGGCCGTGCACCAGCACGTCGAGGAGCGGCTCGAGGAGGGTGACCCCCGGGGCGGTGCGGCGGGACCCCGCCATGCCCCGGATCTGTCCGACGAGCTGCTCCGTCGGTGCCGCGGCGTGCCGGACGGCGCTGTCGTGGATCATCCGCGGCAGGCTGCCCCGCGCCCGGAGCAGGTCGAGCGTGGCCCGGCCGGCTCCGGTCTGGGCCAGCGCCAGGTGCGCCGCGACATCGCGGACCCGCCAGCCCGCGCAGAGCGACGGTTGCTCCCACTCGGCGGGGGCGAGGTCGTCCAGCAGGTCGGCCAGGTCGAGCCGCTCGCGGTCGATGGCCGCCCAGACGGCGTCGGCGTCCGGGGTCCGGATCGGGTGAGGTCCCATGAGGTGCCCCTCGGGAACTAGTACGATGATCGAACGAGATTAGTTCGATCTGCTGACCATCGTCAAGGGAGATCCGCGCGTGGCCGACCCCGTTCCGGCACCGGACGAGTTGAACGTCGGGCTGCTCCTGTTCATCCCCTACCGGGCGATGGAGAACCGCATCTTCGCCGCGCTCGCACAGGCCGGCTTCGACGACTTCAGCCCCGCCCAGGCGCGGGTTCTGCAGCGGATCGGGCCCGACGGGACCCGGCTGACCGAGCTCGCCGAGTCGGCGCAGGTGACCAAGCAGACCGCCAGCCACCTCGTCGACCAGCTCGAGCGCACCGGCTACGTGCGCCGGACCCCCGACCCGAACGACGCCCGCGCCCGGCTGGTCCGGATCGCCGAGCGGGGCGCCGCCGCCCAGCCCGTGGCCGCGTCCGTGGTCGCCGAGGTGGAGGCGGAATGGCGAGCCCACCTGGGCGAGCGCCGCTGGCGGCAGCTCCGCGAGGCCCTCACGAGCCTTCGCGAGATCACCGACCCCTATCGCTGAGACGGATCAGCCAGCAGCAGCCGCACCCAGGCGTCCGCGAGCCAGCTCCCGAAGCGCTCCGCGGTCCACCCCCGCCCGTCGACCAGGAGCGTCCGGTACTCCGCGGCGTTCATGCTCCACACGACGTCGGCCACCTCCTCGTCGGTCAGATCGCCGCGGAGCTCGCCGGTGGCGCGGAGGTCGGCAGCCAGCAGCAGCATGTTGCGCGCCCGGCGGGCATCGATCTCCGCGCGCAGCGCCGCACAGTCCGGATCGGTCAGCGCGGCTTCCGCCAGCGCGCGATGCACCGGGGCCATCCGGACACCGATCGCGGCGATGGCGTCGGCGTAGATCGAGAGCTTCTCGCGCGCGTCCGCCGCGGCCCGCATCTGGCGCACGTAGTCGCGCTGCTCCCCTGGGACGGCGTGGTCGGCGCCCGACAGCGCCGTCTCCACCAGCTCGCGCAGCAGGGCCGGTTTGCGCCCGGCAGCGCTGTAGACGGTGTCGACGACGACGCCGGCACGCGCCGCGATGGCCGCCACGCTGGTCCCGGCGTACCCCTGCTCGGTGAAGAGCTCCCGAGCCGCCTCCAGAACGGCGCGACGGGTGGCCGCAGCCTGCTCCGCCCGCAGCGCCGACACGTAGCGACGCCGCGCGGAGCCCTTGACGTCCTCGCTCACCCGGAGAACGCTACCAACATTCGTCCGAAGACGGTTCGGGCCGATTGAGGAGGTCCGCCGTGACCTATGCCTTCATCCAGGACGTGCCCATCGACACCGCGCTCTACGAGCGCATCACCGACCACCTCGGGGACGAGCCGATGGACGGTCTGCTGATGCACCTGTGCGTCCGCAACCCCGAGGGCGGACTGCGCTACATCGACGTGTGGGAGTCGGAGGAGCAGTGCGCCCGCGCCTTCGACGAGCGGGTCCACCCGGCGGTCGACGCCGCGTTCGGCGGCACCCGGCCACCGGTCGAGCCGACGGTCACGCGGCTCGACGTCGTGGAGGTGCGCGGTCCGGCCGTCGGGGTCCGGTCCGCCTAGCGCAGCCGGCGGGTGTTGTCGGGCAGCCGGGTGCTGACGCCCTGGGTGTCGAGCCACTCCATGAGCGGGACGGCGACCCGGCGGCTGGTCCCCCACGCCTGCCGGGCCTGGCTCACGGTGAACGGCTGGGCCAGGCCGGCCAGTCGCGTCCGCGCCAGCTCGGCGATCCCGGGCGCCAGGTAGACGGCGTCGGCGACGCGGACCAGCTGGCCGCTGCGCACGGCGGCAGCCAGCTCGCGCGGGCCCAGCCCCGCGGCCGCCAGCTCGGGGACCTCGGGAGCGGCGAACGGGTCGTCGGCCAGCCGGGCGCGGATCGCGTCGACGGCCCGCTGCACCTCCGGCGGCAGGTCGGCGGCGCCGTCGACCACCCGTCCGTCCCGGAGCGTGAGCGGCGGGCGCACCAGCGCCGGCACCAGGTCGGCGCCGGGCAGGTCGAGCGCCCGGCGCACGACCTCGACCGGTGGGCCGGGTTCGAGGGGGCGCAGCCGGCGGAACCGCGCGACGACGTCGGGCACCCGGGCGGCGAGCGCGTCGGCCAGGCCGGGCGCGAGCAACCAGGGGCCGTGCTCCGCGGCACCCTCGGGGACCGGCCAGCCCATCGCGGTGAACTCGGCCGTGCGGACGATCCGCCGGCGGGCGAGGTCGGCCGCCGCACCGTCGTCGCCGGCGGGCTGCGCGGCCAGGTCGGCGGCGCGCCGGCGGGCCGCGCCGCGGCGGCGCAGCTCGGGCGGATCGACGTCCCGGACCTCGGCACCCAGCACCCGCCGGGCCCCCGGGTCCCGCAGCAGCAGGCGGTCCCCGATCCGGAGCGGCAGCGCGGCGTCCAGGCGCAACCGGACGACGGCGCCGTCCAGGGGGCGCACCCGCGCACCGACGGTCGCCGAGCCGACGTGCACGACCGCCTGGCCCGGGAGCCGGTCCTCCGGCGCCCGCACCAGCGTCACGTCCACCTCAGCGGTGCTGCGGAACGCGCCGGGGGTGAGCAGGGCGTCGCCGCGGGAGATCTCCTCGACCGCGATCCCGCGCAGGTTCAGCGCCACGCGGGCGGTGGCCTGCGCCCGGTCGACCGGCCGGCCGAGCGACTGGACGCCGCGCACGACGACGTCGCGGTCCCCCAGCCGGAGCCGGTCCTCCGGAGCGACCGTGCCCCCGGCGAGGGTGCCGGTGACGACGGTGCCCGCGCCCTTGATGGTGAAGGCCCGGTCGATCCACAGCCGCACCGGCGCCGCCGCGTCCGGCGCGGGCAGGCCGGCGAGCAGCCGCTCCAGGGCGGCGGTGAACTCCGGCATCCCGGCACCGGTGAGCGCGCTGACCGCGACCCCGGGCACCGTGCCCATCGACGTCCCCCTCAGCCGCTCGATGGCGTCGGCCAGCACCGGCTCCGGGTCGGCCAGATCGGCCTTGGTGACGGCGAGCAGCGCGTGCCGCACGCCGAGCGCGTCCAGGACGGCGACGTGCTCCTCCGTCTGCGCCGACCACCCGTCGTCGGCCGCGACCACCAGCAGCGCCGCGGGGACCGGCCCGATGCCGGCGAGCATGTTGCCGATGAACCGCTCGTGCCCCGGCACGTCGACCACGGCGACCGTGCGGCCCGACGGCAGCGCGGTCCAGGCGAAGCCCAGGTCGATGGTCAGCCCGCGCCGGCGCTCCTCGGCCCAGCGGTCGGGCTCCATGCCCGTGAGGGCGCGCACCAGGGCGGACTTGCCGTGGTCCACGTGCCCGGCGGTGGCGATCACGTCCACCGCCGGGCCACCTCCAGGACGGCGTCGGCCAGGGCGGCGTCGTCGTCGGGCAGCAGGCTGCGCAGGTTGAGCAGCGTGCGGCCGTCCTCGACGTACCCGACCACCGGCCGGGCGCCGAGCCGCAGGGGCTCGGCGTACGCGGCGGGCAGCGAGACGGCGACCCCGGTCAGCGGGTGCTCGGGGGCTCCTCCCCCGCCGACGCGACCGGGCGCGTCGACGACGACCACGTCGACGCCCGCCGCGGTCAGCCGCTCGGCGATCGTCGCTGCGCGGGCCCGCAGGCCGATGGGGTCGGCCTCGAGCAGTTGCTGCACCGGCGGCTGCGGGCCGCGCAGCGTCGCCTCGAGGGCGGCGAGCGTCGTCTTGTCGACGCGCAGCGCCCGGTAGAGGGGGTGCCGGCGGAGCCGCTGGACGAGGTCGGCGCGGCCGAGCACCAGCCCGGCCTGCGGCCCACCGAGCAGCTTGTCGCCGCTGGCCAGCACGAGGTCGGCGCCCGCGGCGAGGGTGGACTGGAGGTCGGGCTCGTCGGGCAGCAGCGGATGCGGCCCCAGCAGGCCGGAGCCGACGTCGGCCACCAGCGGGATCCCGCTGCCGGTCAGGGCGCCGGCCAGCTCGGCCACCGAGGCGGCCCGCGTGAAGCCGCGGACGACGAAGTTGGAGGGGTGCACCTTGAGCACCGCGCCGGTCTCGGGCGTCAGGGCGGCACGGTAGTCCTCGACGGTGACCCGGTTCGTCGTCCCCACCTCGCGCAGGCGGGCGCCGGTGGACTCCAGGAGGTCGGGGATGCGGAAGCCGTCGCCGATCTCGACCAGCTCGCCACGGGCGAGGACGAGTTCGCGGCCCTGTCCCAGCGCCGTCGCGACCAGCGCGAGTGCGGCGGCGCAGTTGTTCACCACGATCGCGGCCTCGGCCGCGGGGACGGCGGCGAGGAGGGCGCCGATGGCCGCCTCGCCGCGCGGGCCGCGCCGCCCGGTGTGCAGGTCCAGCTCCACGTCGGTGGTCCCGGCCGCGGCGGCGATCGCCTCGACCGCGGCCGGGGACAACGGCGCCCGGCCGAGGTTGGTGTGCACGAGCACGCCGGTGGCGTTGAGCACCGGCCGGAGGCTGCCGGCCGTGGTGGGCAGGGCGTCCAGGACGGCGGCGACCGCCTCGGTCGCCGCGAGCTCGCCGGACCGGATCCGACGCTGCGCCTGCTGGACGGCGTCCTTGACCAGAGCACGGCCCAGCCGCGCCTCGGCGGCCTGCACGAGCGGGTCGGCGAGGAGCGCGTCGGTGCGCGGCACCGCGCGCCGCGGGTCGTCGCTGCGGGGCTGGTCGGACATCGCACCGCAGCGTAGGCGGGCGGACGGGATGGCGGAGGCGGACGGGAATCGAACCCGCCTGGCCGAGGTACTCGGCCACGTCGGCTTTAGAGGCCGCGGGGGCCACCAGACACCCTGACGCCTCCGCCGGGCAGCCTACGGGCCGGCCACGGCGAAAAGTGTCGGAGGTCGCTGCCAGCATCCCTCCCGTGAAGCGCACCGAGATCCGCTCCGCCGCCCTGCTCCCGCCGGTCACCCTCACGCCCGAGGAGGCGGCGGCCGTCGCCGTCGCGCTGACCGGCCAGCCCGACGGCCCCTTCGCCGGCGCCGGCCGGGATGCGCTGGAGAAGGTGCTCGCCGCACTCGAACCCGATCCCCGCCGCCGCGCGGAGCTGCAGGCGGCCGGCGAGCGGTCGCGGCACCCCGCCGGACGGGCCCGCCGCCCGCAGCCCGAGGCGCCGCAGCCGCCGCGGCTGGTGCTGCTGCCGGGCGGGCTGTCCTGACGAGCAGCCCCGGTCGCCGGTCGCGACTACGGTCGGACGGCGTGACGATCGCGCCTGCCATCCGCCTCACCCAGTACGCGCACGGCGGCGGGTGCGCCTGCAAGATCCCGCCCGGTGAGCTGGAGGCCGTCGTCGCCGGGCTGACCGCCCGCGGCCCTGCGGATCCCGCCGCCGAGCTGGTCATCGGCCTGGACGACGGCGACGACGCCGCGGTGGTGCGCCTCGCCGGCGGTCAGGGCCTGGTGCTGACCACCGACTTCTTCACCCCGGTCGTCGACGACGCCTACACCTTCGGCCGGATCGCCGCAGCCAACGCGCTCTCCGACGTCTACGCGATGGGCGGCACCCCGGTCGTCGCGGTGAACCTGCTGGGCTGGCCGCGCGACGTGCTGCCCGCGGAGCTCGCCGCGGAGGTGCTGCGCGGCGGTCTGGAGGTGGCGCACGAGGCAGGCTGCCACGTGGGCGGCGGCCACTCCATCGACGACCCGGAGCCCAAGTACGGCATGGCCGTCACGGGCGTGGTCGACGTCGACCGGATCATCACCAACTCCGGCGCGGTCGCCGGCACCCCGCTGAGCCTGACCAAGCCACTGGGTGTCGGCGTGCTCAACAGCCGGATGAAGGCCACCGGCGAGGTGTCGGAGGAGGCGGTCGCGTCGATGACCGCGCTCAACCGGGCGGCCGGCCAGGCCGCGGTGGACGCCGGCATCCGGGCGGGCACCGACGTCACCGGGTTCGGCCTGCTCGGCCACCTGTACAAGATGGCCCGCGCGAGCGGCGTCACCGCCGTGGTCGACGCCGCGGCCGTGCCCTACCTGACGGGCGCGCGCGAGGCGCTGGCCGCCGGGTTCGTCTCCGGCGGCACCCGCCGCAACCTCGACTGGGTGCGCCCGCACACCGACCTCTCCGCGGTGGGCGAGGACGAGGCGTTGCTGCTGGCCGACGCACAGACCTCCGGCGGCCTGCTGCTCGGCGGCGAGGTGCCCGGCGCACCGGTCATCGGCGAGTTCGTGCCCCGCGGGGAGCACGTCGTCGTCGTCCGCTGACAGCCGCGGGAGCATCGCAGCGAGGAACGAGCGAGGAGCGGACCGCGGCGCGGAGGCGGACCAGGGTCATCGTCCGCCGACAGCCGCCCGTGTCATCGTCCGGTTGGGCTCAGCCCCAGAAGGCGCGAGCGGCCTCGATCGTCGCGGCGGCCTGCGCGCGGCCGGCGCGGGCCGAGGGCTCCCGGGTGGCCGGGTCGAGCACGTTGGTGCCGAAGGCGGCCAGCGACGCCTCGTCGGCGGTGACCACGTGCACCTCGGCCTCCTTCTCCAGGATCTCGATCTCCCGGTCGAGTCCGGGGCCCAGCAGGCCCCCGGGCATGCCCCGGGTCGGGGTGACGATCAGGACCTTCTCGCAGCCCGCGGCGAGGTCGGCGTTGGTGACCGAGCGCATGCCGCCGTCCATCAGCCGGCGACCGTTCACGGTGACCGGGGGCCAGACGCCGGGGACGGCGCAGCTGGCGGTCACGGCGTCGAGCAGCCGCACACCGGAGGACGCGTCGAACGGCAGGAACTCGCCGTCCGCGGTGTCGACGGCGGTGATCACCAGCCCGGCCGTCGGCCACTCCGGGTCGCCGATCCGGCCCTCGATGATGGCGCGGCGCTCGGCCTCCGGGACGGCGTCCACCGCGAGCGCGAGCGCGCCGAGGCGGGCCCGCGCGTCCTGCTCGCCGGTGGCGCCCTTCATCGCGTCGGCGAAGGCGGCCATGGTCGACACCCCGTCGAACTCGACCTTCATCTCACCGACCGGCGGGAGCAGCTGCCGCGCGTAGAGCGCCTGCAGGTCGCCGTCGAGACGCAGCTGCGCGCCCACGACCGAGCCGGCGGACGTGCCGACGACGAGATCGGCTGCCGTGACGTCGACGCCCTCGGTGGCCCAACCGCTGAGCAGGCCGAGCTCCCAGGCGATGCCGGCGACGCCGCCGCCGCCGAGTACGAGTGCACGTGTCGTCATCTCAGGCGAGCTCCTCAGGAAGGACCGGGAAGAACCGGCTCAGGCTAGAGGGCGCCGTGGGCTCCGCCACACCTGAGGTCCCGGACGCCGGACGTTCACGATTACGGAACCGACCGGCCGCCTGCGCACCGGTACCCGTTCACCTCGTGCGGCCAACGTGCCTCCGTGGCCACTGACCTCGCCGCCGGAGCCCCCACGGGGACCGCTCCGGCGCCTTCCCCCCGGCCACCGGCCCGCCCCCGGGAGCGGCGCGGGCGCGGCCTGCTCGTCGCCGGCGCCTTCCTGGTGCCGAACCTGGTGCTGCTCGGGGTGTTCACCTACCGGCCGTTGATCGACAACATCCGGCTGTCGTTCACCGACTGGAACATCTCCTCGCCCACGGCCACCTACATCGGGTTCGACAACTACGTCGAGTGGTTCACCAGCTCCGCCAGTCACGCCGTGCTGTGGAACACCGTCGTGTTCACCGTGGCCGCCGTCATCGGATCGATGGTGCTCGGCCTGGCGCTGGCGCTGCTGCTGGACCGGAAGCTGTTCGGCCGCGACGCCGTGCGGTCGCTCGTGTTCGCACCGTTCGTCGTCGCCGGCGCCGCCGTCGGCGTCGCCTTCCAGTTCGTCTTCGACCCGACCTTCGGCCTGGTGCAGGACCTGCTCGGCCGCATCGGCGTCGAGTCGCCGGCCTTCTACCAGGACCCGGACTGGGCGCTGTTCATGGTCACGGTGACCTACATCTGGAAGAACCTCGGCTACACCTTCGTCATCTACCTCGCCGCCCTGCAGGGACGGCGGGCAGAGCTCGACGAGGCGGCCGAGATCGACGCCGCCTCCACCTGGACGAGGTTCCGCAAGGTCACCTGGCCGCAGTTGCGGCCGGCCACGTTCTTCCTGCTGATCACCGTGCTGCTCAACAGCTTCCAGGTCTTCGACATCATCGACACGATGACCAGGGGCGGCCCCCTGGGCAACGGCACGACGACGATGGTCTACCAGGTCTACCAGGAGACCTTCGTCAACCAGCGGGCCGGATTCGGCGCCACCGTCGCCACGATCATGTTCGTCATCCTGCTCGTCATCACCCTCCTCCAGGTCCGCGTCATGGAGCGGGGGCAGCAGCGGTGACCACCACCCAGGCCCCCGCCGAGCACACCCGTCGCCTCGGCCGCGTGGGCGGCTATGCCGGGCTCCTGCTCGTCGTGCTCGTCGTCGCCCTGCCGCTGTACTGGATCCTGATCTCGTCGCTCAAGGAGCGGCCCGACATCTACACCGTTCCGGTCGGCTGGTTCCCGGACCCGCTCATCCTCGACAACTACTCCGCCGTGGGCAGCGGGGTCGCGTTCACCGACTACCTGCGCAACTCGATCATCATCACCTCGGCGCTGACCGTCATCCAGGTGGTGCTCGGAGTGCTGTCGGCCTTCGCCCTCGCCTTCCTGCGCTTCCCGGGCCGCTCCCTGGTGCTGCTGTTCGTCATCGGCAGCCTTCTGGTGCCCAACCAGATCACGGTGATCAGCAACTACGCACTGGTGGCCCAGCTGGGCTGGCGGAACACCTTCACCGGGATCATCGTCCCGCTGGCCGGCGTCGCCTTCGGCACGTTCCTGATGCGCAACCACTTCCTCTCGCTGCCCCGCGAGATCATCGAGGCCGCCGAGATGGACGCCGCCGGGCCGCTGCGGATGCTCTGGCGGGTGGTGCTGCCGATGTCGTGGCCCACGCTCATCGCCTTCACGTTGATCACGATCGTCAACGAGTGGAACCAGTACCTGTGGCCGCTGCTCATCGCCGACGACGCCTCCGTGGCGCCGCTGCCCGTCGGCCTGGCCCAGCTCCAGGACACCCAGGGACTGACCAACTGGGGTCCGGTGCTCGCCGGGACCGTGCTGACCATGCTGCCGATCCTGCTGATCTTCCTGGCGCTCCAGCGCCACATGATCAAGGGCCTGACGGCCGGCGCCGTCAAGGGCTGACCCCTGCTCCCGGGCGAATCGGCCCGGTGACATCCCCCCGCACGATCCACGACAGGAGCTCCTCCATGACCGCATCGGGACGCCGTCCCCTGCTCCGCCTCACCGGCGCGGCGACCATCGCCGCGCTCGCCCTCACCGGCTGCGCCGGCAGCGGCTCCGCCGACGACTCCGGCGAGAGCGGCGGTGGTCCGGTCGAGTCGCTGACCTTCTGGTCGAACCACCCCGGGGAGTCCAAGGCGATCGAGACCGAGCTCCTCGAGGCCTTCGAGGCCGAGAGCGGCATCGAGGTCAACCTGGTGACCGCCGGCAAGAACTACGAGGAGGTGGCGCAGAAGTTCAACGCCGCCCTCTCCGGCGGGGAGCTGCCCGACGTGGTCGTGGCCTCCGATGTCACCTGGTTCAACTTCGCGCTCACCGACGCCGTCACGCCCATGGACGAGCTGTGGTCGACCGTGGACGTCGACAGCGAGGGCTACGTGGACTCGCTGCGCGAGGACTACGCCTTCGAGGACGAGCACTACGCGATGCCCTACGCCCGCTCGACGCCGCTCTTCTACTACAACAAGGCGATGTGGAGCGCCGCCGGCCTTCCCGACCGCGGCCCCGAGACGTGGGACGAGTGGGCCGAGTGGGCGCCGAAGCTGGCCGCCGCCAACAGCGGCATCGCCCCCATGGTCCTGCCGGACGGGAGCAACTACCTCGACTGGTACTTCCAGGGCATGGTCTGGACCTTCGGCGGGTCCTTCTCCGACGACTGGGACATGACCTTCACCTCGGACGAGACGATCGAGGCCGGGAAGTTCCTGCAGGACCAGTACCGGCAGCAGCACATCGCGGTCTCCAACGACGCCAACAACCAGTTCGGCGCCGGCCAGGCCGCCGCGCTGATGCAGTCGACCGGCTCCCTCAAGGGGCTGACCAGCGCCGCGCAGTTCGACATCGGCACGGCCTTCCTCCCCGGCCCTCCCCCCGGCTGCCCCACCGGCGGCGCCGGCCTGGCCATCCCCGAGCGCATCTCCGATGAGCGCAAGGAGGCCGCCATGGAGCTGATCGCCTTCCTCACCAACACCGAGAACACGGTGAAGTTCAGCCAGGCGACCGGCTACATGCCCGTGCAGAAGGACGCCGTCGACCACCCCGACATGAAGCCGTTCCTCGACGAGAACCCGAACTTCCGCACCGCGCTCGAGCAGCTCGACGTCACCTCCTCGCAGGACTACGCCCGGGTGCTGCTGCCCGGTGGCGGTGCGCGCATCGGCGCGGGCCTGGACCGCATCACGATCGGCGGGGAGGACGTGGAGACGGTCTTCGAGCAGCTGGACGAGGAGAGCACGACGGTCTACGAGCGCGACATCGAGCCGAAGCTGTGAGCTTCGCACCTCGGCACGAGGAGGGCCTGGCATGGCGGCGGTGACCTTCGAGCAGGCGACCCGCACCTTCCCGCAGAGCGAGCGGCCCGCGGTCGACTCCCTGGACCTGACCATCGACGACGGCGAGTTCATGGTTGTCGTCGGGCCCTCGGGCTGCGGCAAGTCCACCAGTCTCCGCATGCTGGCGGGCCTGGAGCCGGTCAGCTCGGGACGGGTGCTCATCGACGGGGTCGACGTCACCGGCCGCCGCCCCCGGGACCGGGACGTGGCCATGGTGTTCCAGAGCTACGCCCTCTACCCGAGCATGACGGCCGGCGAGAACATGGCCTTCGCGCTCAAGAACCTGGGGGTCGGCGCGGCGGAGATCAAGAGCCGGGTGGCGGAGGCCGCGCGGATCCTGCAGCTGGAGGAACTCCTGGACCGCAAGCCGGCCAGGATGTCCGGTGGCCAGCGCCAGCGGGTGGCCATGGGCCGCGCCATCGTGCGCGATCCGAAGGTCTTCTGCATGGACGAGCCGCTGTCCAACCTGGACGCGAAGCTGCGGGTCTCGACCCGGGCGGAGATCGCGGCCCTGCAGAAGCGGCTGGGCACCACCACGGTCTACGTCACGCACGACCAGACCGAGGCGATGACGATGGGCGACCGCGTCGTCGTGCTGCAGGACGGTCGGCTGCAGCAGATCGGCACCCCGAGCGAGCTCTACGAGCGGCCGGTCAACACCTTCGTGGCCGGGTTCATCGGGTCGCCGTCGATCAACCTGCTCGACGGCGTCCCCGTCCGCGACGGCCGCGCGATCGTCGCCGGCTCACTGCAGATCCCCCTGCCGGCGGCGTGCGCCGGGCTCGCCTCGGTGACCGTCGGGGTGCGCCCGGAGGGCGTGGACGTCGCGGGGACCGACCCCGGCGCCGGCGACCGGCTGTCGACGCGGGTCCTGCGCGTCGAGCGCACCGGCGCGGAGCTCTTCGCGCTCGTCGAGCCGCTCGGTCTGTCCGACGGTGTCACCCATCGCGGCGACCACCTGGTGGTCCGGCTCGACAAGAGGCTCGCCGTCGAGGAGGGCGCGGAGCTGTCGCTGCGCATCCACCTGGGCGAGGCACTGCTGTTCGACGCGGACGGCGCCGCCGTCCGGTGAGCCCGTCGACGCGGGTGGCCGGGCGTGCCCCGACCACCCGCGTCGCCGGGTCACTGGCCCTCGGTTAGCTTTCGAGCATGCTCGCTGCCTTCGTCTCGACGCCCGCCCCGAAGGACCCGCTCTCCGTCCTCGAGGTGGGTGAGCGCCCGGAGCCCGAGGTCCCCGACGGCTGGACGACGATCCAGGTCAAGGCGGTCTCCCTCAACCACCACGATCTGTTCAGCCTCCAGGGCATCGGTCTGCCGGAGGAGCGGATGCCGATGATCCTGGGCACCGACGCGGCCGGCATCGACGAGGACGGCAACGAGGTCGTCGTCCACGGCGTGATCGCCAGCCCCGGCTGGATGGGCGACGAGACGCTGGACCCGAAGCGCTCGCTGCTGTCCGAGGTGCACCAGGGCTCGATGGCCGAGCGGGTCGCCGTCCCGAAGCGGAACCTGCTGCCCAAGCCGGCCGACCTGTCCTTCGCCGAGGCCGCGTGCCTGCCGACCGCGTGGCTCACCGCCTACCGGATGCTCTTCGTCCGCTCCGGGCTCCGCCCCGGCCAGACGGTGCTCGTCCAGGGCGCCAGCGGCGGCGTCGCGACGGCGCTGATCGTGCTCGGCCGCGCCGCCGGCTACCGGATCTGGGTGACCGGCCGCAGCGAGGAGAAGCGCGCCGCCGCGCTCGCGCTGGGTGCCGAGCAGGCGTTCGAGAGCGGCGCCCGGCTGCCCGAGCGGGTGGACGGCGTCATGGAGACCGTCGGCGCGGCGACCTGGAGCCACAGCATCAAGTCGCTCAAGCCCGGCGGCGTGCTGGTCACCTCCGGCGCGACCACCGGCTTCAACCCCGGCGCCGAGCTCAACCGGGTCTTCTTCACCCAGCTGTCGGTGATCGGCTCGACGATGGGCACCAAGGACGAGCTCGAGGCGCTGATCCAGATGTGCGCCGTCACCGGCATCCGGCCGCAGATCGACGTCGAGCTGCCCCTGACCGAGGCCCGGGAGGGCTTCGCGCGGATGTCCGAGGGCCGGACCAACGGGAAGATCGTCTTCACGCTCTGACGGTCGCCGTCGTCGGCCTCAGTGCACGACCTTGAGGCCGATGACGCAGCCGATCAGCCCCATGATCAGCAGCACCTTGGCCAGTGACACCGGCTCGGTGCCGGTCGCCATCGCGTAGACGACGGTGATCGAGGCGCCGATGCCGACCCACACCGCGTAGGCCGTGCCCACGGGCAGCTCACGCATCGCGTACGCGAGGCCCACCATGCTCAGCACGACGGCCACCGCGAAGACGAGCGACGGGGCGAGCCGGGTGAACCCGGCCGACCGGCCCAGCGCGGTGGCCCACACCGCTTCGAGCACCCCTGACACGACGAGCACTGCCCACGCCATCGAGAACTCCTCTGGCGCCGTCTTGTCGCACACCGGGTACGGCACCGCTCGTCCGGGAGCCGGCGGGGCGGCTCCCTGCCAGCCTCTCACGTATCCCTTCGTCAACGCGAGTTGACATGAACCCGTATGCAACCTAGGTTGACGGCATGGCGGACACGGCACAGGTGGCATCAGCTGCCAGCAGCAAGGACCCGGCCGTCGGGCTGACGGCGGTGCGCTCACTGCGCGTCCTCGTCGAGCGCCTGGAGGAGCTCCAGGTCGGCAACGCCCGCGGGCAGGGCTGGACGTGGGAGCAGATCGCCGAGCAGCTCGGCGTCAGCCGGCAGGCGGTCCACAAGAAGCACGCACGCGGCCGCGGGCCGCTCCGACGGAGGGACTGAGGATGTTCGAACGCTTCACCAGCGAGGCGCGCGAGGTGGTCGTGGGCGCGCAGCAGCAGGCGCGGGACCTGCGGCACGACCGGGTCGGCACCGAGCACCTGCTGCTCAGCCTGCTCGCCCAGCAGGGGACGTTGTCGGCCACGGTGCTCGGCCGGCACGGCCTGAGCGTGTCCGAGGTGGCCGCGGACGTCCTGCGGTTCGGCTCCGGCCAGGAGCTGGACGCCGAGGCGCTGACCTCGCTCGGTATTGACCTGGACGCCGTCCGCAGCTCGGTCGAGGCCGCGTTCGGGCCGGGGGCGCTGGACGGGCCCGGAGCGCGTCGGGGGCGGAGCGGCCACATCCCGTTCACGCCGCGCGCCAAGAAGGTGCTCGAGCTCTCCCTGCGCGAGGCCCTCGCCATGAAGTCGCGGAGCATCACCGACGGGCACATCCTGCTCGCCGTGATCCGCGAGGGCGAAGGCCTGGCGGCCAAGGTGCTGCACGACCGCGGCGTCGACCTCCCGGCCATCCGCGAGGAGGTCAGACTGGTGCTGAACTCCTGAGACCGCGGGCGGCGAGCCTCGCGGCGATCTTCGGCTGGTCCTTGAGCGGCAGGTACGCCAGGGCCGGCGCCAGCTCGGGCAGCCGGTGCTTCTGCGTCATGACGATGCGGAACGCCGTCTCGACGGTGATGCCGTGCTCGGGGCGGGACACGACGTCGACGGCGTCGCCGGCCCCGAGCTCGCCGGTCTCCAGCACGCGCAGGTAGGCACCCGTGGCGCCGTGGGCGGCGAAGCGCTTGACCAGGTCGGGGACGCCCCAGAACCGGGCGAAGTTGGCACACGGCGTGCGCCAGGCCGTCACCTCGAACAGGGCGGTCCCGATCCGCCACCGCTCCCCCAGGACGGCGTTGCGCAGGTCGAGGCCGGTGGTGCGGAGGTTCTCCCCGAACCTGCCCGGCGGCAGTTCGCGGGCGAGCTCGGCGACCCACCAGTCGGCGTCCTCCTGGGCGTAGGCGTAGACCGCCTGGCCCTCGCCGCCGTGGTGCCTGCGGTTGACCTGGACGTCGCCGTCCAGACCGAGCTCGTGGACGGCGACGCGACCGGCGACCGGCCGCTTGTCGATGCCGGTGCGGACCGGCTTGCGGTCGGGCACCGCCGGGAGGTCGGTGCCCGAGACGCAGACCGCCTCGACCCGGGCGCTCACTTCTTCGACGCGGTCGACTCGTTGGTGGAGAGCGCGGCCACGAAGGCCTCCTGGGGGACCTCGACGCGGCCGACCATCTTCATCCGCTTCTTGCCCTCCTTCTGCTTCTCCAGCAGCTTCCGCTTGCGGGTGATGTCACCGCCGTAGCACTTGGCCAGGACGTCCTTGCGGATCGCGCGGACCGTCTCGCGGGCGATCACCCGGGAGCCGACGGCGGCCTGGATCGGCACCTCGAACTGCTGGCGCGGGATCAGCTCGCGCAGCTTGCCGGCCATCATGACGCCGTAGCTGTAGGCCTTGTCCTTGTGCACGATCGCGCTGAACGCGTCGACGGCCTCGCCCTGCAGCAGGATGTCCACCTTGACCAGCGAGGACTCCTGCTCGCCACCCTCCTGGTAGTCCAGGCTGGCGTACCCGCGGGTCTTGGACTTCAGGGCGTCGAAGAAGTCGAAGATGATCTCGCCGAGGGGCAGCGTGTAGCGCAGCTCGACCCGGGACTCGCTGAGGTAGTCCATCCCGCCCAGCTGGCCCCGGCGGCTCTGGCAGAGCTCCATGATCGCGCCGGTGTAGTCGCTGGGCGCGATGATCGTGGCGTTGACGATCGGCTCGAAGACCTTGTCGATCTTGCCCTCGGGCCAGTCGCTCGGGTTGGTCACCGTGAGCTCGCTGCGGTCCTCCATCACCACCCGGTAGACGACGTTCGGCGCGGTCGAGATGAGGCTGATGCCGGCCTCGCGCTCGAGCCGCTCGCGGACGATCTCCAGGTGCAGCAGGCCCAGGAAGCCGACGCGGAACCCGAAGCCCAGGGCAGCAGAGGTCTCCGGCTCGTAGGTCAGCGCGGCGTCGTTGAGCAGCAGCTTGTCCAGGGCCTCGCGCAGCAGCGGGTAGTCGCTGCCGTCGATGGGATAGAGGCCGGAGTAGACCATCGGCTTCGGGTCGCGGTAGCCGCCGATCGACTCCGCGGCCGGCTTGTGCTGGAGGGTGACGGTGTCACCGACGCGGGACTGGCGGACGTCCTTCACGCCGGTGATGAAGTAGCCGACCTCGCCGACGCCGAGGCTCTCCACCGGCTTGGGCTCCGGCGAGATCACGCCGATCTCGAGCAGCTCGTGCGTCGCGCCGGTCGACATCATCTTGATCTTGTCGCGCGAGGAGATCCGGCCGTCGACGACGCGGACGTAGGTGATGACGCCGCGGTAGATGTCGTAGACCGAGTCGAAGATCATCGCGCGGGCGGGCCCTGCGGCCTCGCCGGTGGGCGCGGGGATGCGCTCGACGATCAGGTCGAGCAGCTCGGGGACGCCGACGCCGGTCTTCCCGCTGACCCGCAGCACGTCGTCGGGCTCGCAGCCGATGATGTGCGCGATCTCCTCGGCGTACCGCTCGGGCTGGGCGGCCGGCAGGTCGATCTTGTTGAGCACCGGGATGATCGTGAGGTCGTTCTCCAGCGCCAGGTACAGGTTGGCCAGCGTCTGGGCCTCGATGCCCTGGGCGGCGTCCACGAGCAGCACGGCACCCTCGCAGGCGGCCAGCGAGCGGGACACCTCGTAGGTGAAGTCCACGTGGCCCGGGGTGTCGATCATGTCGAGCACGAACTCGGTGCCGGTGTGGGCGCCGGAGCGGGGCGTCCACGGCAGCCGCACGTTCTGCGCCTTGATCGTGATGCCGCGTTCGCGCTCGATGTCCATGCGGTCGAGGTACTGGGCACGCATGTGCCGCCCCTCGACGAGGCCGGTGACCTCGAGCATCCGGTCGGCCAGCGTCGACTTGCCATGGTCGATGTGGGCGATGATGCAGAAGTTCCGGATGAGGGCCGGATCGGTGGCAGCAGGAGTCGTCACAGTGGGGCCATCGTCCCACGCCGGGGCTAGGGATAAGGCATTGCCCGAGGACGGCGTCATGGCGGACCGTGGCGCGGTGTCCCTGCCCGGCAGTCCACGGCTGCCCTACGACCAGGTCCCCGGCGGATTGCGGGCGGCGATCGACTCGGCGCTGGGGTCGCCCGTCGTGTCGGTCTCGCCCCGGTCCGGCGGCTTCTCGCCCGGCCCGGCCGTCGTGGTGACGTGCGCCGACGGCAGCCGCGCGTTCGTGAAGGCGGTCGGGACGCCGTTGAACCCCGAGACGCCGAGCCTGCTGCGCGCGGAAGCCGCGGTGACCGCGGGGCTGCCACCCACCCTGCCGGTCCCTGCCCTGCGCGCGCACGTCGAGTGGGCCGACGGCGCCGACGAATGGGTCGCGCTGATGTTCGACGTGTTCGACGGCGAGGCGGCTCCCCTGCCGTGGACGCCGCAGACCGCCGCCCTCGCCGTCGGCGGGCTGACCGAGCTGGCCCTGTCGGCCACCCCGTGCCCGGTTGCCGGACTGCCCACGCTCGCCGAGCGGGTGGACGCGCCGCTGTCGTCGTGGGCGCGGCTGGCCGCCGACCCGCCGGTCGATCTGGACCCCTGGGAGGCCGAGCGGCTCGACTGGCTCGGTGAGGTGCCCGAGCGGCTCGCCGCCGGCGGCTGGCTGGCCGGGGACACCCTGGTGCACGGAGATCTGCGGGCGGACAACCTGCTCCTGGGGGCCGGTGGCTCGGTGGCCTTCGTCGACTGGGCCTGGGCCGTGCGTGGTGCGGACTGGATCGACACGGTGTTGTTCGCCCTGGATGCTGCGGCACAGGGCGGCGTGGACCCGGAGTGGCTGGTCGGCCGCTCCCCCCTGGTCGTCGCCGCGAACCCCGGCCAGGTGACGGACCTCGTGCTCGCGATGGCCGGGATGTGGGCGTCGAGCATGCGTCGGCCGGCCCCGCCGGGGCTGCCCACCATCCGGGTGTTCCAGCGGCACTTCCACGAGGCGGCGCTGGCGTGGGGCATCCGCCGGGTGGCCGCCGGGTTGGTGTGACCTCCGGCGATTGGCTCCCCGGTGAGCGGCTGGTATCTTGTGAGGCCGGTTCGTGTGCGCGCCGTCCCCGCATGGCACAGCGCCCGAACGCAGGTCTTTCACGAACGAATGTCAGAAGTACTCCCTCCAGTCGAGACACCGAGGCTCACGCGTGGCGAACATCAAGTCCCAGCTCAAGCGGATCAAGACCAACGAGAAGGCGCGTCAGCGCAACGTCGCCGTCAAGTCGGCTCTCAAGACGGCCGTCCGTCGCGTCCGCACGGCCGCCGAGTCCGGCGACGCCGCCGCCGCGGCCACCGCCTTCGAGGTCGCCGCCAAGCAGCTCGACAAGGCCGCCAGCAAGGGCGTCATCCACAAGAACCAGGCCGCCAACCGCAAGTCGGGTCTGGCGAAGCTCACCGCCGGTCTCTGATCCGGCCCGCGTCCTCGCGACGCGGATCGAACGAGCCCCCTCCCCTCGCGGGACGGGGGCTCGTTCGCGTTCCCGGGACTTGTCGGGTCGGCGGCGCGTGCCGTCAGCGGCCGGCGGGCAGCCGGCCACGGCCGGTGGTGGCCCGGATCTCGACGATCCTGCGGACCGCGCGCTCCAGCGCGTAGTCGGCGCTGGCGGCGGCGCCCTTGACGTCCGCGTTGAGCGCGGCGACGACCCCGATCGCCTGCTGCAGACCGTCGATGCTCCAGCCCCGCGACTGGGCCTGTGCCTTCTTGACCTTCCACGGCGGCATCTTGAGCGTGCGGGCGAGCTCACCGGGGTTCGTCGAGCTCAGCGACGCCACCCGGGCAGCGGTGCGCACCCCGTCGGCGAGTGCGTCGGCGATGAGGACGTGCGCGACGCCGCGCTGCAGCGCCCAGCGCAGCATCTCGATCGAGCCCTGCCGGTCCCCGATCAGCACCCGCTCGGCGACGGTGAAGCCGGTGACCTCGGCCTGCCCGCGGTGGAACCGCGCGACGGCGTCGCCGTCGATGGTGCCGCCGAAGTCCGAGACCAGCTGGCTGGCCGCGGCCGAGAGCGCCCGCAGGTCGTTGCCGACCGCGTCGACCAGCGCGGTCAGGGCGTCGCCGGTGATCCGGCCGCCGAAGGTGCGGACCTCGTTGCGCACGAAGGCTGCGCGATCACCGGCCGAGCTGATCTTGGGGCACTCGTCCACGGCGGCGCCGGCCGCTACGAAGGCCTTGACCAGCGCCTCGTTGCGCTTGCCGCCGGAGTGGACGATCACCAGGGTGATCTCCGGATCGGGGTCCTTGGCGTAGGCGGTGAGCGCCTCGGCCAGCACGGCGGCCGACTCGTGCACGCCGGTCACCACCACGAGGCGGTGCCCGCCGAACAGCGAGGGCGCCAGCACGTCGGCCAGCTGACCGGGCGGTAGGCCCAGGGCGGCCAGCTCGTGCAGCTCGGCGTCGGGGTGCCGCTCGAGCACCGCCGTCCGCACCGCGCCGACCGCCCGCGACCGGAGGAGCTCCTCCTCGCCGGTCACGACCCGCAGCCGCGAGGTGGGTGGCACGGGATCGGCAGGCACGGGTGCATGGTGCCACGCGGGACCGACGGGTCCGGCGGTCCGCCTGACCCCGCTCGGCACCGGCCGCCGGGCGCTCTCCTCACCTCGCGCCGGGCCGGCCGACGGCCTCATGGGCTCTGCCGTCGCGCCGCCACACCCCACTCGCCGGCCGAGCCCACCACCGCGACGTCGCCGTCCCGATCGGTCCGGTGGACGGTCATTCCCCCACGGGCCAGCTCCTCCAGGAGCGTGCGGGCGGGGTGCCCGTAGGTGTTGTCCGCCCCGACCGAGATCAGCGCCACCCGGGCACCGGTCGCGGCCAGGAACCCCGGATCGGCGTCCGCGCTGCCGTGGTGGGGAACCTTGAGCACCTCGGCCTCCAGGGGGACGCCGCTGCTCCGCAACCGCCGCTCCGCCTCCGCTCCGAGGTCGCCGGTGAGCAGCATCCGGATGCCGTCGACCGTGGCCCGGACGACCAGGGACAGGTCGTTGGGCTCCGCGGCCGCCGTGGCCCGCTCGGGGGCCGGGGCGAGGACCTCCATCGACACCCCGCCCACCTCGCGCCGCTCCCCCGGCAGCAGCCGGATCCGCTCCGCCCCCGCCCGCCGGACCAGCGACTCGACCGCCGCCAGCCGGTCGTCGGCCGGTGACAGCGCCCCCGTCGCCACCACGCCCACCTCCCGGCCACCGACGGCGCCGGCGAGTCCGCCCACGTGGTCGGCGTCCAGGTGCGAGAGCAGGACCAGGGGCAGGCGCTCGACGCCCAGGTCGTCGAGGCACCGGTCCACCGCCGCGACGTCCGGGCCGGCGTCGACCAGCACCGCCTCGCCCGGCCCGGTCGGCAGGACCAGCGCGTCGCCCTGGCCGACGTCGCAGGCGACGAGCACGGTGTCCGGCGGCGGCCAGCCCCGCACCGCCTGCCGTACCGGCCAGCCGACGAGCACGAGCCCGGCGAGGGCCGCCAGTGCCAGCGGGCGGAGCCGCCGGAACCGCCACAGCGCCCAGCCGCCCCCCGCGAGGACCGCGGCCAGGAGGGTCGCGCCGAGCACGCCGGCCGGCCAGCCGGGCGCGGCATCGGGCAGCTGCGCCGCACGCTCGGCCACGAGCACCAGCCACCGGGTGGGCCAGCCCGCACCCTGGACCAGGAGGTCGCCCAGCGGCGGCAGCACAGCGCCCACGACGGTCGCGAGGAGCCCCAGGATCGTGGCCGGAGCCACCGCCGGGGCCGCCAGGAGGTTCGCCGGTAGCGACACCAGGCTCACCGTCCCGGACAGCGCCGCGACCAGTGGCGCCGTCGCCACTCCTGCGGCGAGGCTGACCGCCAGTGCGTCGGCGACCGGCGGTGGCCAGCCGCGCTGCCGGAGGTGCCGGGACCAGTCCGGAGCGAGCAGCACGATGGCCGCCGTCGCGGCCACGGAGAGCGCGAAACCCGGGTTGCGGGCCAGCCCTGGGTCGGCGAGGAGCAGGACGCACACCGCCGCTGCCAGGGCCGGCACCGCCACCCGGGCCCGGCCGGAGGCCAGCGCGAGCAACGTGACCGCCCCCATGGCGGCCGCCCGGACCACGCTCGGCTCGGGACGGGCCAGGACGACGAGGCACACGAGCGCTGCACCACCCACGGCCGCCTGCACACGCCGGTCGACCGCACGCCGGCGCAACGGCCAGAGGACGGCGGTGATCGTGATCGCCACGTTCGCCCCGGACACGGCGGTCAGGTGGGCGAGCCCGGCCCGCCGGAAGTCCTCGTCGAGCACCGGGTCCATCTGCCGGGTGTCCCCCACCACCAGCCCGGGCAGCAGCCCGGCGGGGCGGGGATCGAGCACCCGCTCCGCGGAGTCGGCCAGCCCGTCGCGGAGCGTCCCGGCGAGCCGCTGCCATCCCTCGGGGCTCCCGGCGATCGTCGGCGGTCCACGGGCCGAGAGCACCGCCACGACGTCGTCGCCGGTGCGCGGCGGCGAGGTGCGCACCTGCGCCCGCAACGGCTGCCCGGGCAGCAGGTCGCGCCAGCCCTCCGCCGGCGCGAACAGCAGCACGGCGGCGTCCAGGCGCACGGTCGACGCGCCCTCGCGCAGCGCGGTCACCGTGGCGTCCACGACGACCCGGGGCTGGCCGCTCCCGGAGAGCAGGTGCGGATCACCGTCCAGCTCGAGGTCCACCGACACGGTGCCCTGCTCGTCGGCGAGCAGCCGCAGCGGCGAGGCCTCCCGGGACATCCCGCGGACCGCGGAGGTCGCGCTCGTGACGGCGAGCGCGGCCAGGACCGCCAGGAGCACCGTGGCCCCGACGCCCCGGCGGCGGCGCGCGCACCACCCCAGGCCCGCCGCCACCGCCGCCGCCACGACCAGCAGCACCGGGGCGAGGAACGGCGCCGCCAGGCTGACCGCCCACACGGCGGCGGCCGCCGGGACCAGCCGCAGGTCCGTCCACCGCCAGCGGCCGTCCGCGGTCTCGGCCGCGCGCCCTACGACCCGCCTCACACCGTCACCAGCTCGGCCAGTTCGGCGGCGATGGCCGGTCCGATGCCGGGGACGTCGTCGAGCTGCTCGACGCTGCGGAACGGGCCCTGCTCGCCGCGGTGGTCGACGATCCGCTGGGCCAGGACGGGGCCGATGCCCGGGAGGGCATCGAGGTCCTGCGCGGTCGCGGTGTTGAGGTTCACGGGCCCGCCGGCACCCTCCCCCGCCGACGGCGGGCTGCCGCCGGCAGCGGGCACCCCGACCGCGATCTGCTGGCCGTCGGAGACCACCGCGGCGAGGTTGACCGCGGCCGGGTCGGTGCCCGGGAGGAGGCCGCCGGCCGCCTCGACGGCATCGGCCACCCGGGAGCCGGTCGGCACGGTGACCAACCCGGGCCGCCCGACCAGGCCCACGACGGCGACGACGACGGTGGTCGCGGTCTCCGCCGCCTCCCCCACGCGCGGGCTCTCGACCGCCTCCCCGGTACCCGGGCCCTCGAGCGGCGTGGCGGCGCTGCCGGTCGGCGCCGGCATCACGGGCTCGACCCGCGGGCGGTCCCACCACGTTCCGGCGATGACCAGCAGCGCGGCCAGCACTCCCGCGATCCAGAGCGCTCGGCTGCCGGGCCGGCCGGGATCCCACCGCGTCACCCGACCGGGCGCCCGGTGCCGTCCGAGCCCCGGGGGACGGTCCGGGTCCGAGCCGGCCTCGGCGCCGGCCACGTCCGCAGCGGGCTGGTCCCCGGCTCGTCCGGAGGGCGACCACCCCCGGGTTGCCGCCTCCTGCTCCGACTCGGCTGCGTCGTCGTCCGCGGGGACCCAGCCACCGCGGAACCCCTCGTCCAGCAGCGCCCGCAACCGGGCACGGATGACGTCGGCGTCGTCGGAGCGGCGAGGGGCGGTGCGCACCCGGCGGACGTTACGAACCGCTGCCCGCCCAGGACGGCCGGGAGCCCGATCTGTGGACGGAGGGCCGGTCTGTGGACGCCGGGGGGCGCCTGCGGCCTCTCGCGGGTCAGGGTGCCGTCATGCCGACGCGTGCAGCCCCCGTTCCGCGTTCAGTCGTCCGTCGAGGGTTCCTCTGCGCCCTCCGGTGCGCTCGCCTCGTCCGGCGCCGGTGCCACGACGACGCCGACCGCACCGGGGCCCACGTGCGCACCGATGGCGGCGCCCAGCTCGCTCACGTAGATCTCGCGCGCGGTCGGGACCCGCTCGCGCAGCTCGGCGGCCAGCCGTTCGGCCTTCTCCGGGGCCGCGAGGTGGTGCACCGCGAGGAACACCGGGGCGTCCGCCACCTCCTCGACGACCCGCTGGACCAGGCGGTTCAGGGCGCGGGCGGAGGTGCGCACCTTCTCCAGGGGCACCACGCGTCCGTCGAGCACGTGCAGCACGGGCTTGACGGCCAGCGCCGATCCGAGGAGGGCGGCCGCCGGACCGATGCGACCGCCGCGGCGCAGGTGGTCCAGGGTGTCCACGACGAAGAACGTGCGGGTCGCCGCCGCCGTGCGGCGGGCGACGTCGGCGACCTCGGCGGCGTCAGCGCCGGCGGCGGCCGCCCGAGCGGCCGCCAGCACGGCGAAGCCGTTCCCCATCGCCGCCGATCGGCTGTCGACCACCGTGACGATGTGCTCGCCGACCTGGGAGGCAGCCAGCCGGGCGGCGTCCCAGGTACCCGACAGCTCGGCCGAGAGGTGGATGGACACCAGCCGGTCCGCTCCGGCGTCCAGGAGCCGCCGGTACGCCGCGACGAAGTCCCCAGGAGTGGGGCGGGACGTGGAGACCCGCCCGCCGCGGGTGCCCAGCACCCTGGCGACGTCGTCGGAGCCGACGGACTCGCCCTCGGTCCCGGAACGGCCGGCCAGCACCACGTACAGCCGGACGACCTCGATGCGGTAGCGCTCGAGGAGCTCCGGCGGGAGGTAGGCCGTCGAATCGGTGACGACGGCGACGGACATTCGGCGAGGCTAACTGCCGGGCTCGGCGATCCGGGAGCCACGGTCAGCGGTCCCCCGTTCGGGTTCCCCCGGGAGGCGGCTCCCTACACCGCGTCGGCGTCCCCGATCGGCCCGGCGCCGCCCTCCTCGGGGTTCGCACCCGACGCCACCGCCGCACTCTCGCGGGCGGCACCGCCGTCGGTGCCCGCACCGTTGCCGGCGCCGACCACGGCCGTGGGGACCGAGGCGTTGTGGCGCATCAGGCGCCAGGCCCCGGACTGCTCCCGGAGCTCGCTCCACGCGCAGTTCCCCAATGGACCGAACAACCGTCGCTGTCCCGGCCCGAGCCCGAGCAGCCGCTCGATGAGCCGACCGCTCGTGCCGCCGTGCGTGACCACCACGGCCACCGGAGCCGGAGGCAGCTCGGCGAGTGCGGCGAGCGCCCGCTCGGCGACCTCCTCGGGCTCCTCGCCACCGCGCCCGAGCACCGGGCGTCCGGCGAGCCAGTCCGCGTACTGGTCGGGGTACCGGTCGGCCACCTCGTCGCGGGTGAGTCCCTCCCACGAGCCCATGCCGTGCTCCTGCAACCGCGGATCGAGTCGGAGCTGCACGCCCAGGAGCCGGGTCAGCGCGGCCGCGGTGTCGGCGGCGCGGTCGAGGTCGCTGGAGATCACGACCGTCTCGGCGCCGAGCGAGGCCGACGCCACGAGGTGCGGCGCCGCTTCGACGGCCTGCCTGCGGCCGACCTCGTCCAGAGGCGGATCCATCCGGCCCTGGAAGCGCCCGGCGGCGTTCCACTCGGTCCGCCCGTGCCGCCAGAGGATCAGCCGGCGGACGGGCAGGGCGAGCGCCGCGTCGGAGTTCACCGCTCGGGCATGTCCTGCGTCGGCTCCGGCTCCGCGGACTCCGCGTCGTCCGGCGTCGACGGCGCGGCCGCCGCCTCTGCCGGCAGGGCGCTGTCGACGAACGGGATCGTCGGGCAGTCCTTCCACAGCCGCTCGAGGGCGTAGTAGGCCCGCTCCTCGGCGTGCTGGACGTGGACGACGACGTCCACGAAGTCCAGGAGGACCCAGCGGGCCTCGTTCATGCCCTCGCGGCGCACCGGCTTGATGCCGTGCTCGCGCAGGCGCTCCTCGACGGCGTCCACGATCGCCTGGACCTGACGCTCGTTGGGTGCCGATGCGAGGACGAACGCATCGGTGATCGCCAGCCGGTCGCTGACGTCCACGATCGAGACGTCGGTGGCGAGCTTGTCGGCGGCCGCCTGAGCGGCGAGTTGCGCGGTGTCCCGCGCCTCGGCCGAGGCGGTCATCTGGGTACCTCCTGGAAGTGGGATGGGGTGTCGTTGTCGTGTCCGGGATCTGCCGGTCGACCGTCGCCGGTCGGCCGCTCGCGCACAGGGGGCGCGGCGCCGAGGGCGAGGTCCTCGCCGGCGCTGACGGCCGACGGGGCACGCCGGCGCGGGCCCTCCCGGTAGAGGCCCCGCTTCTCGATGTACTGGACGACGCCGTCGGGCACCAAGTACCAGACGGGCATCCCCCGGGCGACGCGCCCGCGGCAGTCGCTGGAGCTGATGGCCAGCGCGGGGATCTCAACCAGGCTGACCCGCCCGGTCGGCAGATCGAGATCGGCCAGCGTGTACCCGGGTCGGGTCACCCCGATGAAGTGCGCCAGGTCGAAACACCGGTCGCCGTCGCGCCAGGTCATGATCTGGGCCAGCGCGTCCGCGCCGGTGATGAAGAACAGCTCCGCGTCCGGACGCTGCGCGCGCAGGTCGACCAACGTGTCGATCGTGTAGGTCGGGCCACCCCGGTCGATGTCGACGCGGCTGACCGAGAAGCGGGGGTTGGACGCCGTCGCGATGACCGTCATGAGGTAGCGGTCCTCGGCCGGGCTCACCTGCCGGTCGCTCTTCTGCCAGGGCTGACCGGTCGGCACGAAGACGACCTCGTCGAGCCCGAAGAGCCCGGCGACCTCGCTCGCGGCCACGAGGTGCCCGTGGTGGATGGGGTCGAACGTCCCGCCCATCACACCGATTCGCCCGCCTGTCACCGACCGAGCGTATCCGGGTGCGCCGCCACCAGCCCTCGCCGCACTGCTCGTGCGAGGGAGACGGCGGCCCGGGTCATCCGTGCGGGCGCGCCGCGACCCGCGGCGACCGGCTCCCCCGTGCAGCCGGTCGCGGGCGTCTCCGCCCTGTCGCGGTCGAGCGGTGCCGACGCTCGAGAGCATCGTCACCGCGCTGACCAACGCGCCGGCGGCCTCAGGGTTACGCATCGGTACCGGAATACCGGTGTGTCCGTGCGCACACCCCGGCTCGGCGCTCGGCGGAGCCCTGGTCGTCGACATGTCGACCCGTCGCCTCGTCGACGAACCGACTCGGTGACGAACCGACTCGGCGACGAACCAGCCCGGTGACCCGGCGACGGCATTCAGCACGCCGCGGCGGGTCCGGGCAGCGCCCGGCCCCGCCGCCGGCGTCAGAGCGTGGTGATGAAGTCCGCCAGCTGTGAGGCGTTGCGGCACTCCACCATGTCGATGACCTCGCCGTAGCGGTCGGCGGCGGAGTCCCCGCTCCCCCACTGCCGCCGTGGCTCGGGGTTCAGCCAGTGCGCCGACCGGGACCGGCGCACCATGCTGGCCAGCAACGGCACCGCCGCCGGCCGGTAGTTCGTCCGGCCGTCGCCCAGCACCAGCAGCGAGGTCTTCGGCCCGATCGCCGAGGCGTACTTGTCCGCGAACACCTCGAACGCCGTGCCGTAGTCGCTGTGCCCGTCGAACCCGACGACCTGCGCCTCGCGCCCGATGCGGGTCACGGCGTCGGCGACGTCGGCCCCCGGGCGGAAGAACCGTGTCACCTCGTCGGTCGAGTCGACGAAGGCGAAGGCCCGCACACCGGTGAAGTGCTCGCGCAGCGCCTGGGTCAGCATCAGCGTGAAGTGGCTGAAGCCGGCCACCGAGCCGCTGACATCGCAGAGCACGACCAGTTCCGGCTTGTGCACCTTGCGCGGCCGGTGGTGGGTGACCACCGGCACACCGCCGGTGCCCAACGAGGCCCGGACGGTCTTGCGGAAGTCCAGCCGGCCCTGGCGGCCGATCTTCCGCCGCGCGGAGAGGCGGACGGCCAGCCGCCGCGCCAGCGGCGCCACCGTGCGGCGCAGCTCCGCGAGGTCGGTCGACTGCGCCCGGAGGAAGTCGATCTGGTCGGCCAGCGGGCGGACGGCGTTCTTCGCCACCCGCTCCCGCCCCTTCTCGTCGGCCGTGCGGCGCCGCACCTCGGTCTCGACGGCGTTCTTGAACGCGTCCACCCGCTCGCGGACCGTCTGCCGGGCGACCTGCTCGTTGAGCCCACCGCGGTCGCCCTCGGCCAGCAGCCCGGCCAGCAGTTGGGCGACCAGCGTGTCCGGCGAGAGGGCCCGCATCACCCGGTAGCTGAAGTACGACTGCCCCGTGGGGCTGGGCTGGCCGCTGCCGAGCCGGTCCACGGCCCGGCGGGCGAACCGGCGGATCTCGTCCTCGTCGCCCTCGAGCAGCAGCTGGAACAGCTGCTCCCGCATCGCCTTGGCCAGGGCGGCGTCGTCCTGGCGCGGACCGCCCTGCCCGGGCTCGCCACCCTCGCCGCCCTCGTCGCCGTCCTCGGACCCGTCGGAGTCCGAGGACGTCCGCGGCCGGTCGCTCAACGGCCACCAGAGGTCGAACAGCACGTCGTAGGCGGGCCGCTGGGCCGCGCGCTGCAGCAGCACGGCCGCGAGACCGTGCCGCAGCTGCTCGCGCTCGAGCAGGTCGACGACGGTGAGGATCTCGGCGGCGTCGACGGCCTGGGTGATGCCCACCGGGATGCCGGCCGCGCGCACCGCGCGCACGAACCCGTCGAGGTGCCCGGCCAGCCCCCCGAGCTCCTCGGAGCGGCTCAGCGGCGCGGTCATCAGTTGAGCCGGAGCTCGGCGGCGGCACGCTCCTGGTCGCTGGCGTGCTTGAGCACCACCCCGAGGGTGGAGGCCATCGCACCCTCGTCCAGGGTGTCCAGGCCCAGCTCGAGCAGCGTCTGCGCCCAGTCGAGCGTCTCGGAGATCGACGGCGACTTCTTCAGCTCCATCGCCCGCAGCGCCCGCACGGTCTTGACCAGCTGGTCGGCCAGCCCCGGTGCCAGGTCCGGCACCCGGGAGAGCACGATCTCGCGCTCGCGGTCGGCCGAGGGGTAGTCCAGCGCCAGGTAGAGGCAGCGGCGCTTGAGCGCCTCGGACAGCTCGCGGGTCGCGTTGGACGTCAGGATGACCATCGGCCGCCGGGTGGCGGTGATGGTGCCGAGCTCGGGGATGGTCACCTGGAAGTCCGAGAGGACCTCCAGCAGCAGGCCCTCGACCTCGACGTCGGCCTTGTCGGTCTCGTCGATGAGCAGCACGGTGGGATCGGTGCGCCGGATGGCGGTCAGCAGCGGGCGGGACAGCAGGAACTCGTCGCCGAAGATGTCGTCGTGGACGGAGTCCCAGTCCGCGCCGCCCTCGGCCTGCGAGGCCTGGATGCGCAGCAGCTGCTTCTTGTAGTTCCACTCGTACAGCGCGCGGGCCTCGTCCAGGCCCTCGTAGCACTGCAGCCGGATGAGGTCCGAGCCGGTGGCGGTGGCCAGCGCCTTGGCGAGCTCGGTCTTGCCGGTGCCCGCGGGCCCCTCGACCAGCAGCGGCTTGCCCAGCCGGTCGGCGAGGAAGACCGTCGTCGCGATCTGGGCGTCGGGCAGGTAGCCCGCCTCGCTCAGCCGCTTGCTGACATCGCTGACGGACGAGAAGTGCGGGGACTGCGACGGCGGACGGGACAAGACGGCTCCAGCGGGTGGCGGGGTGGGTGGGCAGGTGAAGGCGGACCGGTCAGCGGACGTGCCCACGACCGGTGACGACGTAGGTGGTCGAGGTCAGCTCGGGGAGCCCGAGCGGGCCACGGGCGTGCAACTTCTGGGTCGAGATGCCGATCTCGGCGCCGAAACCGAACTCTCCGCCGTCGGTGAACCGGGTGGAGGCGTTGACCAGCACGGCGGCGGCGTCGACGCCCGCGGTGAAGGCGGCGATGGCGGTGGCGGAGTCCGCCACGATGGCCTCGGTGTGGCCGGTGGTCCAGCGCGCGATGTGGTCCAGCGCCTGGGGCAGGTCATCGACCACGCGCACCGCCATGTCCATGGACAGGTACTCCGCCGCCCAGTCCTCGTCGGTGGCGGGGAGGACGGCGGGCGCGCCGGCTCCGGCGGCCTCGACCACGGCCGAGTCGCCGTGGACGGTCACGCCGGCGTCGGTCAGCGCGCGCAGCAGGCGCGGCAGGAACGGGACGTCGCGGTGCACCAGCAGCGTCTCCGCGGAGTTGCAGACGCTCACCCGGTGGGTCTTGGAGTTGAGCACGACCGCCTCGGCGATGGCCGGGTCGGCGGAGGCGTCGACGTACACGTGGCAGTTGCCCTCACCGGTCTCGATGACCGGCACCCGCGACTCGCGCACCACCCGCTGGATCAGCGAGGCGCCGCCGCGCGGGATGACCACGTCGACCAGGCCGCGGGCGTTCAGCAGCTCCCCCACCGACGCGCGGTCGGCGGGCAGCAGCTCCACGAAGCCGGCGGGCAGGCCGGCCTTCTCCCCCGCCTCGGTCAGCACCTCGATCAGGGCCGTGTTCGTGGCGAAGGCCGACGCCGAGCCGCGCAGCAGCGCGGCGTTGCCGCTCTTGAGGCAGAGCCCGGCGGCGTCGACGGTGACGTTCGGCCGCGCCTCGTAGACGATGCCGACGACGCCGAGGGGCACCCGCACCTGGCGCAGCTCGAGGCCGTTGGGCAGCCGTGAGCCGCGGACGACGTCGCCCACCGGGTCGGGCAGCGCGACCAGCTGGCGCAGCGCGGCGGCCACTCCGGCGATCCGGTCGGCGTCCAGGCGCAGCCGGTCGACGGTCGACTCGGGGGTCCCGTCGGCCCGGGCGGCGGCCACGTCCACGGCGTTGGCGGCCAGGACCTGGTCGGTGCGCTCGACCAGCGCCTCGGCCATCGCCGTCAGCGCGCCGTCCTTGGCATCGGTCGGCAGGGTGCGCAGGACCCGCGCGGCCGACCGGGCGCGCAGCGCGGCGGCGCCGATCAGCGGCAGCGGTGAGATCTCCGACACGCAGCCAGCCTACCCGGCGGCCGGACATTTCCAGAATGCTGTTCTGCTGTGGATAATGGTTCTCATGAACAAGTCGCTCGCCCGCCGCTCGGCCCTCGCGGCGGCCGCTGCGTCCCTGCTCGTCCTCGCCGGCTGCGGCGGTGACGACGGCGGTGGTGGCGCCGGGCCCGATGGCGATCGCCTCAGCGTCGTCGCCGGCTTCTATCCCCTCGAGTGGGCCGCCGAGCGGATCGGCGGGGATCGGATCGACGTCTCCTCCCTCACCACTCCGGGCGCCGAGCCGCACGACCTCGAGCTGACACCGCGCGACGTCGCCGGCGTCTCGGACGCCGACCTGCTGGTCTACCTCGGCGGCTTCCAGGCCGCCGTCGACGAGGCCGCCGAGTCCCAGGCCGGCGACCACGCGTGGGACGCCGCCGAGGCGGCGAACCTCTCGCTCACCTCCGAGGGGCACGACCACGAGCACGAGGGCGAGGAGGAGCACGCGGAGGAGGAGCACGCCGAGGAGGAGGGCCACACCGAGGGCGAGGAGTCCACGGACCCGCACTTCTGGCTGGACCCGACCCGCCTCGCCGACGTGGGCGACGCCCTCGCCGAGCAGCTGACCGAGCTCGACCCCGAGGGCGCGGACACCTACGAGGAGAACGCCGCTGCGCTCCGGGCAGATCTCGAGTCGCTCGACCAGGAGATGAGCGAGGGCCTCAGCGGCTGCGCCGTCGACACCCTGGTCAGCAGCCACGAGGCCTTCGGCTACCTCGGTGAGCGCTACGGTCTCGAGGTGGTCGGCATCTCCGGGTTGAGCCCCAGCACCGAGCCCTCGCCCGCCCAGCTGGCCGAGATCTCCGCCCTGGTCGCCGAGCGGGGGGTCACCACCGTCTACACCGAGACGCTCGTCGACCCGGCGATCGCCGAGACCGTTGCCGACGAGGCCGGCGTCCGCACCGCCGTCCTCGACCCGCTCGAGGGCCTGACCGACGAGTCGGCCGGCGACGACTACCTCGCCGTCATGCGCGCCAACCTCGCCGTCCTGCAGGCGGGCCAGTCCTGCTCGTGAGCGACTCCCGCCCGGCCGGTCCGGCAGCTGTCGAGCTGCACTCCGCCACGATCGGCTACGGCGACGTGGCCATCGTGCGGGACGTCGACCTGACCATCGGCGCCGGCGAGGCGGTGGCCGTCCTCGGGTCCAACGGCTCGGGGAAGACGACGCTGGCCCGCGGGCTGCTCGGGCTCGCCACCGTGCTGGGCGGGGACGTGCGCGTCCTGGGCGCGCCGGTCGGCGGACTCCGCGAGCGGGGCCGGGTGGGATACGTCCCCCAGCGCCACACCGTCAGCGGCGCCGTCCCCGCCACCGTGCGCGAGGTGGTCGGCGTCGGGCGGCTGGCCCGGCTGGGGCTGCTGCGCCGGCTCCGGCCGGCCGACCGGGCGGCCGTCGCCGACGCGGTCGCCGAGGTCGGGCTCGCCGACCGGCTGGACGACCCCGTCGCCTCGCTGTCCGGCGGTCAGCAGCGGCGGGTGCTGGTCGCCCGGGCACTGGCCGCCGAACCCGAGCTGCTGATCATGGACGAACCCACGGCCGGCGTGGACTCCGCGAGCCAGGAATCGCTGGCCACCGTGCTCGCGCGCATCTCCGCCGCCGGCACGACCCTGGTGGTCGTGACCCACGAGACCGCCCCGCTGGCCGGCGTCCTCCGCCGGGCGGTCGTGGTCGACCACGGCAGGGTGGTCCACGACGGGCCGCTGTCGCAGGCGGCCGCGCACGAGGAGCCCGGCATGCACCACCACCCGCCCGGCCGTGAGCCCGGCGGGTACCGCCAGGACCAGCCCACCGTGACGACGCGGTCGCGCCGCCCGGGCGACCAGGAGCACTGACGTGGACATCCTCGACTACGACTTCATGCAGCGGGCGCTGCTCGCCTCGTTGATGGTGGGGCTGGTCGCCCCCGCGGTCGGCGTCTTCCTCGTGCAGCGCCGGCTGTCGCTGCTCGGCGACGGCCTGGGGCACGTCGCCCTGACCGGCGTCGCCGTCGGCGTGCTCACCGCGACCAGCCCGGTCTGGACGGCCCTCGTCGCCGCCATCCTCGGAGCGGTGCTGATCGAGCTGGTCCGTGCGCGTGGTCGGACCAGCGGCGACGTCGCGCTCGCGGTCCTCTTCTACGGGGGCATCGCCGGGGGCGTGGTGCTGCTCAGCCTCGCGCCTCGCGGTCAGGCCACGAACCTCGACTCCTACCTCTTCGGCGCGATCACCACGACCAGCCCCCAGGACGTCGTGGTCTTCGCGGGCATCTGCGTCGTGGTGCTGCTGAGCGTGGCCCTGCTGGGCCAGCGGCTGTACGCGGTCAGCGACGACGAGGAGTACGCCCGCGCGGTCGGCCTGCCGGTGCTCGGTCTCAACATCGTGCTCGCCGCGCTGGTCGCCTCCACCGTCGTGCTGTCGATGCGCGTGGTCGGGCTGCTGCTGATCAGCGCGCTGATGATCGTCCCCAGCGCCGTCGCCCAGCTCCTCGCCCGCAGCTTCCGCCAGACCCTGCTGCTCGCCTGCGGGATCGGGGTGGTGGTCAGCGTCTCCGGGACGGCCACGTCCTTCTACAGCGGCACGCCGTCGGGCGGCACGATCGTGCTGATCGCCATCGCGCTGTTCCTGCTGGTCTCCGCCGGCGTCGCGGTCCGGGACCGGACGGCCCGCCGACGCCACCGGCGTAGGGTCGACGTCCACGACGCCCACCCGCACGAGCACGGCGAGGACTGCGGTCACCCCCGGGTGCTGCACGACGACCACGTGGACTACGACCACGACGGTCACCGCCACGCGCCGCATCGGACGGGCGAGGGGGTGCACTACGACGAGCACGGAGCGGGCCCGGTGGGCGCTCCCCAGGACAGAAGGACGGGGTGACCATGACCGAGCCGGTCTCCGCCGAGCTCCCCGGCCGTCGCACCACCCGGCAGCGCAGCGCGCTGGTCGCGCTGCTGGACGAGCTGGACGGCTTCCGCAGCGCCCAGGACCTGCACGCACTGCTCCGCGAACGTGGTGACAGCGTGGGTCTCGCGACCGTCTACCGGGCACTGCAGGCCCTGGTGGACGACGGTCAGCTCGACGTCCTGCGCGGCTCCGACGGCGAGGCGGCGTACCGCCGCTGCTCCCCCGTGCACCACCACCACCTCGTCTGCCGCTCGTGCGGCCGGACGGTGGAGGTCACCGACCCGCCGGTCGAGCGGTGGGCCTCGAAGATGGCCGCGGAGCACGGATTCTCCGAGGTCCAGCACCAGGTCGAGGTCTTCGGCACCTGCGCGGAGTGCACCGCCGCCGCTCGCTCCTGAGCGCTCTCCCCGCTCACCGCCCCCCGGCGAACCGGATCGGCGCGCCCAGGGCGGCGGCGGCCGGGACGAGCGTCGCGGGCAGTCCGTCGTCCGGCTCGGCCGACGCGCCGGGCCCGCCCGCGCGCACCCAGGCGGCGAGCGCGTCCTGACGCTCCGCGTCGTGCACGCCGGCCAGCCAGAGCGTCCGGCCCGAGCACGCCTGCGAAGCCGACCGGTGGGCCACCGCCGCCACGGCAGCGAGGGCGCACGGGCCGAGGCACCCGGTGGTGACCAGGACGGCCCCGGGGGTGTCCCGCACCGCCGCGGCCACCGACTCCTCGGCCGCCGCCGCACCTGCGGACGAGGCGCAGCTCCGCCCCAGGCACATCGCCACGACCGGCCCGTCGCCGGTCACGGCAGGAGCCCGCGCTCGTAGGCCCTGCGCAGGCGGGCCGGGACGAGCCGCTCCTGGCCGTCGACCCGGATCCGCACGAGTGCGACCGGCGTCGCCTTCCACTGCGCCTTGCGGGAGCGGGTCCGTGACCTCGCGGTGCGCCGCTTCGGGACCGCCACCGCTCAGCCCTCCGTCGACGGCGCGGTCGAGCGCCGGCCGTACCGCTGGTGGAAGCGCTCGACGCGCCCGGCCGTGTCGAGGACCCGCTGGTTGCCGGTCCAGAAGGGGTGCGAGGCGGCGGAGATGTCGACGGTGACCAGCGGCAGGACCTCGCCGTCGATCTCGATGGTCTGATCCGTGGCGACCGTGGAGCGCATGCGGTACGTGGCACCGCTCGCGGCGTCGCGGAAGACGACGGCGCGGTACTCGGGGTGGATGCCGGATCGCATCAGGATCGGTCCTCTCGTTCGGTGGTGGACGCCCGGTCGTCGGGCGCGGGGGTGGCCTCGCAGGGGTCCTCGTGCCAGGAGCCGAAGGGGTCGGGCAGGGCACGCCACGCATCGGGGCCCGCGGCGTACTCGTCGTCGGTGAGCAGCGCGACGTCGAGGGCGGCGATGATCGCGGCGCCCGGCTGCCGGTGCGAGAGCACGGCGATCTCCGTGCAGCGGTCGCCGTGCACGGGGTCCCAGCGCAGGGCAGCGGCCACCTGGCGCTCGGGTGTGACGTCGGCCCACTCCGGGCCGTCGTCGGGCAACGTGACCAGCCACGGGCCGGCGTCACCCACGCGCAGCCCCTGACCGGCGGACTCCATCCAGAGGGCGCGATCGTGCTGGCTGGCCAGCCAGATCCGGCCGCGGCCGACCACCACGCCCTCGAGGAGCACGTCCAGCGCCTCGTGCAGCCGCTCCGGGTGGAACGGGCGCACGGCGGCGAACCGGACCACGCCGACGCCGACGTCCTCACCGAGGGGCGGGTGCCCCGGGAACAGCGGGTCGTGCGGGGAGGTGGGCCGGCCATGGCGCGAGCCCGACGGCACGGCGGCCAGGACCTTCTCCGCGCCGACGGCCACGTCGGCGCGCGGGACCCCCGCGACGAGCCGGTCGAGGACGGCATCGAGCCGGGCCGCCGACCATTCGTCCACCGGCCCGCCGGCCAGGAGCACGGCGTCGGCGAAGGCCACCTGGCCGATCCCGACCTGGGCGACCGTCCGGTCGTCGTCGGGCGTGGCCGCCAGACCTCGGTCGGCGAGTTCGTCGCCGCCGGTCACGTCGTCGAGCCAGGTCCGGCCGTCGATCACGGCCAGCACTCCGGCGAGCTCGACCCGGTCGCGAGCGGTGCCGTCGGGGTCGGCGGGAACGTCGTCCAGGACGACGTTCTGGATGGACCAGCACAGGTGCTCCGGCTCCAGGGCCGGGTCCAGTTGCAGCACGACGCGGCGGACGTCACGCTCTCCGCCGAGCGCGCGCAGGAGGGGCAGCAGGTCCAGGCGGAGCGTGCAGGAGAGGCAGCCGTGGGCCAGCTCGACCGAGGTGCGGTCCTCGACGATGCCGTCCCGGGTGTGCCGGGTGACGGTCCGCAGCACGACACCCTCGCCCAGGCGGCTCACGTCGTGGTGCACGACCACCGTCCCGGACCGGGCGAGGAGCTCACGGCTCACCCGGCTGCAGTGGCGGGCCTCCAGGCCCGTGACGAGCACCACAGGGGTTCGGGAGAGCGCCATGACCCCAGCCTACTCATAACGAGAACCGTTCTCGTTACAGTGGTCCTACTCCGCCCCGGACAATGGGGCGACGACCACTGGAGGGGCCATGGCCACCTACTGCGAGGTGACCGGCCGACGCCCCGGCTTCGGCAGGAGCGTCAGCCACTCGCACCGGCGCACGCCACGCCGGTTCGATCCCAACCTGCAGCGCAAGCGGTTCTTGTTCCCCGGGGAGAACCGCTGGATCCGGCTGACGGTCTCGGCGAAGGGGATCACGACGATCGACGCCCAGGGCATCGAGGCCGTCGTGGCACGGCTGCGCGCGACCGACCCCGACGTCCGCCGGCGCCTGGGCCCCGGGCGGCGCGGCTGATGGCCCGCGCGACCGACATCCGGCCGATCGTCCGCCTCACGTCCACCGCGGGAACCGGCTACACCTACGTCACCCGGAAGAACCGCCGCAACGACCCCGGCCGGCTCGTGCTGCGCACGTACGACCCGATCGTCCGCAGGCACGTCGAATTCCGGGAGGAACGCTGAGATGGCCAAGACCTCGAAGATCGTCCGCGACCAGATCCCCGGCGTGACGGAGAGCAGCTGGTGACGCCGTCGGCACCCCGTCCGCGGAAGAAGCGCCGCCTGGACGGGCCGGTGAGCTGGCACGACGTCCCGACGCTCCGGTCGTTCATCTCCGACCGCGGCAAGATCCGCAGCCGCCGGGTCACGGGGCTGAGCCCCCAGCAGCACCGCCAGGTCGCACGGGCCGTCAAGAACGCCCGGGAGATGGCTCTGCTGCCCTACCCCACGAAGGGACGCTGACCGGCCCCGTGCCGGTGGGCGAGGTGCTCGCCTCGCCCCCCGGCCGTGCCGGCGAGGGTCAGGTCAGCGCTCGCGCAGTGCCCGGAAGGCGCCCTTGCGCGCGTCGCCGGTCAACCGGTCGAGGAAGAGCTTGCCGTCGAGGTGGTCGACCTCGTGCTGCAGGCAACGCGCCATCAGGCCCTCGCCTTCGATGCGCAGCGGCTTCCCGTCGACGTCGAAGCCCTCGGCGACGCAGCGCAGCGACCGCACCGTCGGCGCCCAGATCCCGGGGACGGACAGGCAGCCCTCGTCGCCGTCCTGGATCTCCTCGGACCGCTCGACGATCACCGGGTTGACCATGTGCCCGATGACGCCGTCGATGTTGTAGGAGAAGGCGCGGACGTTGACGCCGATCTGGGGTGCGGCCACCCCGGCCCGGCCGGGGTTGTCCACGGTCTCCTCGAGGTCGCGCACGAGGGCGGCCAGCCAGCCGTCGAAGGCGGTCACGTCGTCGGAGGGGGTGCGCAGGACGGGGTCACCGAGCTCGCGGATGGGGCGGATCGTCACGGCCCCAGTCTCTCAGCCGACCTCCGCCGCCTCGTCCGGCCCCCGCTCAGGTGCGGCGGCGGACGAGCACCATCTCGTCGCGGTGCACGACCTCGCGGCGGTACTCCGGCGGCAGGTCGCCCGTCTTGTGCCCGAGCAGCCGGGGCAGCTCGGAGGCGTCGTAGGCGACCAGCCCGCGGGCGACCACCGTGCCGTCGAGCCCGACCAGCTCGACCGGGTCGTCGGCGACGAACTCGCCCGACACCGCGGTGATGCCGGCAGCCAGCAGCGAGGCGTGCCGCTCGCGGACCGCCTCCACCGCGCCGTCGTCGAGGACCAGCCGCCCGCGCGGGCGGCTGGCGTAGCGCAGCCAGAACTGGCGGGCGCTGGGCCGCTTGCCCATCGGCTGGAAGAGGGTGCCCACCCGCTCGCCCGCCAGTGCGGCGGCGGCCTGAGCGGTCGAGGTGACGACGACGGGGACGCCGGCGTGCGCCGCGATGAACGCGGCCTCCACCTTCGTCGCCATCCCGCCGGTGCCGACGCCGTTGCGGGTGGCGGTACCGAGGGTGACGGCGGCCAGGTCCGCCGGCTCGCGGACGGTGTCGACCAGCGACGCCGGGCCGGAACGGGGATCGCCGTCGTAGACGCCGTCGACGTCGGAGAGCAGCACGAGCGCGTCGGCCTGCGCGACGTGGGCGACGAGCGCGGCCAGCCGGTCGTTGTCGCCGAAGCGGATCTCCTCGGTGGCCACCGTGTCGTTCTCGTTGACGACCGGCAGCACCCCGAGGGCGAGCAGCCGTTCGACGGTGCGGTGGGCGTTCCGGTAGTGCCCGCGCCGGGTGAGGTCGTCGGCGGTCAGGAGCACCTGGCCGACGGTCACCCCGTGCCGCGCGAACGCGTCGGCGTAGGTCTGCACGAGCCGGAGCTGGCCCACGCTGGCCGCGGCCTGCGCCGTCGCCAGGTCGCGCGGGCGGCCCTGCAGCCCGAGCGGGGCGAGCCCGGCCGCGATGGCGCCCGAGGAGACCAGCACGACCTCGCGGCCGGCGGCGCGCGCGGCGCCCAGCACGTCGACCAGCGCCGTGAGGCGCTCGGTGTCCAGCCCGCCGGGCAGGGTGGTGAGCGAGGAGGAGCCGACCTTGACCACGACGCGTCGCGCGCCCCCGATCTCCGGGCGCGCGCTCACCGCGCGTCCTCCGGCAGGTCGTCCTCGGTCCACCCCGGCTCGCTGAGCTCGTAGGGCACGCGGCGGGCCTTCTTGGCCGCGAGCCGTTCCTCGGCGCGCACGCGGTGCGGTGCGTCGATGCGGCGGTCGGTGCCGCGCCCGCCCAGGCCGGCCGACTCCTCGACGGTGAGCGTGCCGGCCGGCAGCTGGGGCTCCCAGTCGAAGGTGACCCCGCCGATGGTGACCGCGTCGCCGCGGACGGCACCGGCCTTGGCCAGCGCCTCCTCGACGCCGAGCCGGTTGAGTCGGTCGGCGAGGAAGCCCACGGCCTCGTCGTTGGTGAAGTCGGTCTGGCGGACCCACCGCTCGGGCCGGACGCCGTGCACGAGGAAGCCGCCGGTGTCGAACTCGGTGTCGCGCTCCACGGTGAAGCCGGAGTCGTCGACCGCCTTGGGCGTGACGGTGACGCGGGCCGGCTCCATGGGCGGCAGGCTCGCGCGGTGCTCCTCGACTGCCGCGGCGAGGGCGAAACCGAACTCCTTGAAGCCCTCCCCCGTCGCCGCGCTCACCGGGTAGACGGCCAGGCCGCGCGCCTCGAGCGTGGCGCGCACCAGGTCGACCAGCTCCCGGGCGTCCGGCACGTCGATCTTGTTGAGGACGGCGATCCGCAGCCGCCCGACGAGGTCGAGCTCGTCGCCGCCGTACTCGGCCAGCTCGTGCTCGAGGGCCTCGATGTCGCTCTCCGGGTCGCGCCCGGGCTCCATCGTGGCCATGTCGACGACGTGCACGAGCACGGCGCAGCGCTCGACGTGGCGGAGGAACTGCACGCCGAGGCCCTTGCCGGTGGAGGCGCCAGGAATCAGGCCCGGGACGTCGGCCATCGTGTAGACGGTGTCGCCGGAGCGGATCACGCCGAGGTTGGGCACCAGCGTGGTGAAGGGGTAGTCGGCGATCTTCGGGCGGGCCGACGACATCGCCGCGATCAGCGAGGACTTGCCCGCGGAGGGGAACCCGACCAGGCCGACGTCGGCGATGCTCTTGAGCTCGATGACGGCGTCGAACGTCTCGCCGGGCTCACCGAGCAGCGCGAAGCCGGGGGCCTTGCGGCGGGCGTTGGCGAGCGCGGCGTTGCCGAGGCCACCCCGGCCGCCCTGGGCGAGCACGACGCGGGTGCCGGCGCCGACGAGGTCGGCGACGACCCGGCCGTCGGGCGTGCTGACGACCGTGCCGGCCGGCACCTTGAGGATCCGGTCCTCGCCCTTGCCGCCGTGGCGGTTGCTGCCCTCGCCCGGCTTGCCGTTGCCGGCCTTCTGGTGCGGGTGGTGGTGGAAGTCCAGCAGCGTGTGCACGTTGGGGTCGACCTCGAGGACGACGTCCCCGCCGTCGCCGCCGTTGCCGCCGTCGGGCCCGCCGAGGGGCTTGAACTTCTCCCGATGGACCGAGGAGACGCCGTGGCCACCGTTGCCGGCTGACACGTGCACGACCACTCGATCGACGAAAGCGGCCATGCCCGCCGCCTCCTACCTGCCAAGCGCCACGAGCGCACGGGCAGGTCGCCCGTGCGCTCGTCGCGACACGAATGTGCTGCGGCCCCGGAGGGCCGGCCCCCTGCCGGAGCAGGGGATGGTGCTCAGGCCTCGACGGCGCTGATGGAGATGGTCTTCCGACCCCGGCGCGTGCCGAAGGTGACCGCACCCGGAGCCAGCGCGAACAGCGTGTCGTCGCTGCCCCGGCCGACACCCAGGCCCGGGTGGAAGTGGGTTCCGCGCTGACGGACGATGATCTCGCCGGCCTTGACGACCTGGCCGCCGAAGCGCTTCACGCCGAGGCGCTGGGCGTTCGAGTCGCGACCGTTGCGGGACGACGATGCGCCCTTCTTGTGTGCCATGTCGAGGTCAGCCCTTCGAGATGTCGCGGACCACGACGCTGGTCAGGGGCTGACGGTGCCCCTGCCGCTTGTGGTAACCGGTCTTGTTCTTGAACTTGTGGATGCGGATCTTCGGACCCTTGCCGTGCTCGACGATCTCGCCGGTCACGGTCACCTTGGCCAGGGCCGCGGCGTCGCTGGTGACGGTCTCGCCGTCGACCAGGAGGATCGCCGGCAGGGCGACGCTGTCGCCGGTCGCACCCGCCAGGCGGTTGATCGTGAACGTGTCGCCCACGGCCACCTTGTGCTGGCTGCCACCGGCCTTCACCACTGCGTACACCACTGACTCCTCGTTAGCTTCTTCGTATCCAGCTGTCTGTCCGGCGCGCACGACCGATCGGGCGCCGGGTGCTGGACGGGCTGCGGACGCCTGACCCGGCGGCACCCGAAGGCGCCCGCGCGGTGGCGATGCAACCCGACCAGCGTACCTGAGCCCGGCAGCCGGGTCGACGTGACCTCGGCAGCTCCTCCACCCGCGTCCCGTAGGGGCGGGTGGAGGAGCTCTCCGGTCAGGCGACCGGCGGTCCGGCCGGCCGGCTGGCCGCCCGGCGACGGCGCGGACGCCCCGCCGGTGCTGCCTCGGGCGCCGGTGCGATCTCGGGAGCGGCCGCCTCCAGGGCGACCACCTCCGGCACCGTGATCTCGGGAGCCGGCTCGGGCTCGTCGTCCGGGGTCTCCCCCGCGACGGGCTCGTCCTGCTCGTCCTGCACCGGCTGGTCCTGCGCCGGCTCGGCCACCGCGAGCGGCGGCACGACGACCGGCGCGACGTCCTCGACGGCGACGGCCTGGACCTCGGCGGTGTCGGTCTCCGGGGCCTCGGCCTCCGGGGCCGCGGCCTCCGGGGTCTCGGCCTCGGGGGTGTCGGCCAGGTCCTCGGGGTTGTCCTCACCACGCGCGCCGGCCAGGACGGCGGCGTCCGCGGCGGCCCGATCCTCACCGGACTGCCCGCGGTTGCGGCGGCCGCGGTTGCGCCGTCCGCCGCTGCGGGTGCCCTCGGTCGTCTCGGCGTCGCCCTCGGCGGCCGGCTCGGCCGCCTGCGCGTTCTCCGTCGCAGCCGGCTCGACCGCGGCGTCGTCCTTGGCGCCGGCGTTCTCGCCCTTGCCCGAGCGGTCCCGGCGGTTGCCGCCACCGTTGCCGCCGGAGCTGCCCGAGCCGGCGTTGCCGCCGCCGGAGCTCCCCGAGCCGCCGTTGCCGCCGCGGTGCTTGTCGTCCACGGGGTCGGTCCGCACGATGATCCCGCGACCGCGGCAGTGCTCGCAGTTCTCGGAGAACACCTCGAGCAGACCCTGCCCGACGCGCTTGCGGGTCATCTGGACCAGGCCCAGCGAGGTGACCTCGGCGACCTGGTGCTTGGTGCGGTCGCGGCCTAGGCACTCGGTGAGCCGGCGCAGCACCAGGTCACGGTTGCTCTCGAGCACCATGTCGATGAAGTCGATGACGATGATGCCGCCGATGTCGCGCAGCCGGAGCTGGCGGACGATCTCCTCCGCGGCCTCCATGTTGTTGCGCGTGACGGTCTGCTCGAGGTTGCCGCCCGAGCCGATGAACTTGCCGGTGTTGACGTCGACGACGGTCATCGCCTCGGTGCGGTCGATCACCAGCGAGCCACCGGACGGCAGCCAGACCTTGCGGTCGAGCGCCTTGGCCAGCTGCTCGTCGATCCGCAGGTCGTGGAAGACGTCGCCCTGCCCGGTGTACCGCGACAGCCGCGCACTCAGCTCGGGCGAGACGTGGCTGACGTAGGCCTCGACGGTGTCCCACGCGTCGTCGCCCTGGACGACGAGCTCCTTGAAGTCCTCGTTGAAGACGTCGCGGATGACGCGGATGGCCAGGTCGGGCTCGCCGTAGAGCAGGGTCGGCGCGCTGGAGGTCGAGCCCGCCTTCTGCGAGATGACCTCCCACTGCGCCTTGAGGCGGTTCACGTCACGGGTGAGCTCCTCCTCGGAGGCGCCCTCCGCGGCGGTCCGGATGATGACGCCGGCGTCCTCGGGGACGATCCGCTTGAGGATGTCCTTGAGCCGCTGGCGCTCGGTGTCGGGCAGCTTCCGGCTGATCCCGGTCATCGAGCCGCCGGGCACGTAGACGAGGAAGCGGCCGGGCAGGTTGATCTGCTGGGTGAGCCGGGCGCCCTTGTGGCCGATCGGGTCCTTGGTGACCTGCACCAGCACCTTGTCGCCGGACTTCATGGCGGTCTCGATCGAGCGCTGCTTGCCCGAGAGGCCCGCGGCGTCCCAGTTGACCTCACCGGCGTAGAGGACGGCGTTGCGCCCCTTGCCGATGTCGACGAACGCCGCCTCCATGCTGGGCAGCACGTTCTGCACCCGGCCGAGGTAGACGTTGCCGGCGAACGAGGTGGCCTGCGCCTGGGTCACGTAGTGCTCGACCAGCACGTCGTCCTCGAGGACGGCGATCTGGGTGCGCTCGCCCCGCTGGCGGATGACCATCTTGCGGTCGACCGCCTCGCGGCGGGCCAGGAACTCGCTCTCGGTGAGGATCGGCGCGCGGCGGCGGCCGGTGTCGCGGCCGTCCCGGCGGCGCTGGCGCTTGGCCTCCAGGCGGGTGGAGCCCGCAACCCCGCGGACGTCGTCGTCGCTGGTCGTGCGGCCGTTGCGACCGGCCCGCTCGGGGCGGTCGTCGTCCTCGGTGTCGTCGGCCGCGTCCTCGCTCCCGCCCCCGGTGCGACGACGGCGGCGCCGGCGCCGGCGCGTGCTCGAGCCGCCGGACGCCTCGTCGGAGTCGCCCTCGGAGTCGTCGTCGTTCTCGTCGACCGCGTCGTCGTCGGAGTCCTGCTCGGTGTCCGCGACCGGCTGCTGCTCGCCGGACTCGTCGTCGCCGGGCTCCTCGCCGGTGCGGCCACGACCGCGGCCACGGCGGCCGCGACGACGCCGGCGGCTGCCGGTGCCGTCGCCCGCGTCGCCGTCGTCCTCGGAGCTGTTCTCGTCGTCGGCGTCGTCGTCCTCGGTGGGCTCGACGTCCTCGACGGGCTGCTCGGCCGCAGGGCGGCGGCGGGAGCGCTGGCGGCCGGAGCGGGTCGGCTCCGCCTCCTCCTCGCTCACCTCGGGGGCCTCGGCGTCGCCGGGCTCCACGTCGGGCGACTCGGCGGGCCGGCGGCTGCGGCGGCGCGGGACCGGCGGTGCGTCGACCGGCGGGGCCATGAAGCTGACGAAGGCCGGGACCGGGGCGGCGGGCGCCGCCGGGGTCACCGGCTCCACCGCGTCGGGGTCGGGCGCCGCGGCCGGGCGGGTGGCCCGGCGGCGGGGACGGGCGACCACGGCGGTCGGCTCCGGGGAGCTGAACTGGGCGCCGAAGCGGGAGCCGACCGGCTCGGGGTCCGCCTCCGGCTCGGGGTCCGGCGCGGGCTCGGCGTCCGGCGCGGGCTCGGACGGGGCGTCGTCGGCCGGGGCCTCGAACTCCTCCTCCTCCGGGTCCTCGGGGACCGAGGAGTCCTCGGACACCGCGGGGACCTCGGTCACCTCGTCGGGCGCGGGACCGGTGGGGGTCTCGTCGGCGTTGCTGGCGTTGTCGGTATCGGCCACGAGGGCTCGTCTCCTCATGTGCTCCCGGGCGCCGGTCGGATGACCGGCAGCCGCGCAGGAGCACGGAATCGGGCGGGGCGAGGCGTCGCACGGGGTACGGCGGCCGGCTCGTCCTGCGAAGTCTGTGGGCGGCTCTCGCGCGACGGTTGCCGCGGCGGGGAGCCGAACTGCGGAGGGTGGTGCCCGCACCCGCTGGGGCTGGGTGCGGTCGTGCCGGGTGGTTCTCGGTGGTGCGGTGGTTCCGCTGGTGCTGTGGTCTCGGTGGCGCTGGTCTGCGGGTGCGGCACGTCTGGCAGCCGTGTCGCGGCGACGGTGCGCGAGCCCCGTGGGCCTCCGCTGGTCAGACCGCCGCGTGCGCCTCCTGGTCGGGGGCTCCCGCTGTGCGGTCCGGGCCGAGCGGATCGGCCACTGTCCCGGTGCCGTCGAGCCGGCCCTGCGCCTCACGCACGGCCCGGGGGGGCAACGGCGGGTGCAGGTCGGCGACGGCAGCCAGAGCGGCCAACACGTCGTCCGGTCGTACGACGGGCGTTCCCTGCCGGACGACCATGTGCAGTATGGCACAACCTGCCCCGGCCGAGGCCGACGCGCTGGCCACCGACGGGCGGGCATCGATGTCCCTGAGGCCGTTCTTGGTGCGCTTCGCGACGGTCACCACGTCGGCGGCCAGGAACGCCTCGACCGCCCGCGCCAGCTCGTCCGGGTCGAGCCCGGGCAGCTCCACCCGCCAGACCGAGGTGTCGATCCGGTCGGCCAGCGAGCCGGTCCCCACCCCTGCCTCCACGCACTCGAGGACGGCGATGTCCTCAGGCAACGAGGCGTCCAGGGCCGCGCGCACCGCCTCGGGGTCGCAGCGGACGGAGAGGCCGATCTCGACGTACTCGGCCTCGCTGGCCGCGCCGGTCGGCGCGGCCCCGAGGTAGGAGATCTTCGGGTGCGGGCTGAAGCCGGCGGAGAACGCCATCGGCACCTGGGCCCGGCGCAGCGCCCGCTCCAGGGCCCGAGCCAGGTCCCGGTGCGAGGCGAACCGCAGCCGCCCGCGCTTGGCGTAGCGGATGCGCAGCTTCTGGACCGTCGGCGGCGGCGGCGGACCGTCGGGCTGTCGGGCCATCAGACGACCGTGAGGGGCAGCAGGCTGCGGCCGGTGGGGCCGATCTGGATCTCCGTGCCGTTGGTCGGGCAGACGCCGCAGTCGTAGCAGGGGGTCCAGCGGCAGTCGGCCACCTCGTCCTCCGAGATCGCGGCCTGCCAGTCCTCCCAGAGCCACTCCTTGTCCAGCCCGGAGTCCAGGTGGTCCCAGGGCAGGATCTCGTGCTCGGTGCGCTCGCGGGTCGTGTACCAGTCGAGGTCGACGCCGAAGGGCGCCAGCTCCTCGGCGGCGGCGGCGACCCAGCGCTCGTAGGAGAAGTGCTCGCTCCAGCCGTCGAACCGGCCGCCCTCGCGCCAGACGCGCTCGATGACCCGGCCGACGCGGCGGTCGCCGCGGGAGAGCAGGCCTTCGATCGCTCCCGGCTTGCCGTCGTGGTAGCGCAGCCCGATGGAGCGGCCGATCTTGCGGTCCTCGTTGATCTTCTGCCGGAGCAGCCGGAGCCGGTTGTCGATCATCTCGGGGCCGGCCTGGCTCGCCCACTGGAACGGGGTGTGCGGCTTGGGCACGAAGCCACCGATGGAGACGGTGCAGCGGATGTCCTTGCGGCCGCTGGCCTCGCGGCCGGCGCGGATGACCTCGACCGCCAGGTCGGCGATCTCCAGGACGTCCTCGTCGGTCTCGGTCGGCAGACCGCACATGAAGTAGAGCTTCACCTGCGTCCAGCCGTTCGCGTACGCCGTCGTCACCGTGCGGACGAGGTCCTCCTTGGACACCGTCTTGTTGATGACCCGGCGGATCCGCTCGCTGCCCCCCTCGGGGGCGAAGGTCAGGCCGCTGCGCCGGCCGTTGCGGGACAGCTCGTTGGCCAGCGTCACGTTGAAGGCGTCGACACGGGTCGAGGGCAGGCTCAGGCCGGTGTTGGTGCCCTCGTAGCGGTCGGCGAGCTCCTTGGCCAGCTGCCCGATCTCGGAGTGGTCGGCGCTGGAGAGGCTGAGCAGCCCGACCTCCTCGTAGCCGGTGGCCTTGAGCCCGGCGTCGACCATCGAGCCGATGCCGGTGATCGTCCGCTCACGGACCGGGCGGGTGATCATCCCGGCCTGGCAGAACCGGCAGCCCCGGGTGCAGCCGCGGAAGATCTCCACGCTCATGCGCTCGTGGACGCTCTCGGCCAGCGGCACGAGCGGCTGCTTCGGGTAGGGCCACTCGTCGAGGTCCATGACGGTGCGCTTGCCGACCTTCGCAGGCACGTCCGCGCGGGTGGGCGTGACGCTCGCGATGGCGCCGTCGTCGCCGTAGGACATCGCGTAGAAGCGGGGCACGTAGACGCCGTCGACCCGGGCCAGCCGGGCGAGCAGCTCCTCGCGGCCGCCGGGGCGGTCCTCGGCCTTCCACGCCTTGACGACGTCGGTGATGTCGCCGACGACCTGCTCGCCGTCGCCGAGGACGGCGCAGTCGACGAAGTCGGCGACCGGTTCGGGGTTGAAGGCGGCGTGCCCGCCGGCGACGACGACCGGGTGGCTCTCGTCGCGGTCGACAGCGTGCAGCGGGACGCCGGCGAGGTCGAGCGCCTCGAGCAGGTTGGTGTAGCCGAGCTCGGTGGCGAAGCTGACGCCGAGCACGTCGAAGTCGGCGACGGCGCGGTGCCCGTCGACGGTGAACTGCGGGACGCCCTGCTCGCGCATCAGGGCGGCGAGGTCGGGCCACACGGCGTAGGTGCGCTCGGCAAGGGCGTCGGAGCGCTCGTTGAGGACCTCGTACAGGATCATCAGGCCCTGGTTGGGCAGCCCGACCTCGTAGGCGTCGGGGTACATCAGCGCCCAGTGGACGGCGGCGGCGTCCCAGGGCTTCACCTGGGCGTTGAGCTCACCGCCCACGTACTGGATGGGCTTCTGGATCTGGGCCAGCAGCGGCTCGAGTCGCGGGTACAGCGACTCGCCTGTGGTCGTGCGGAGCTCTGCAGTCATGACCGGTCCAGGGTAGCTGCCGACGGACGACACTCCCCTGCCTCCGCCTACCGACCCTGCTCCCTGACGTAGCAATAATGCTACGGTTCGTCGTATGGGACGACAGCCGAAGAGCGAGGCGGACCGCGTGCACGACCGCATCGCCGTGCTGCGGGCCGATCGCGGGGTGAGCCGGCGCGAGCTGGCCGACGCCGTCGGCGTGCATCCGCAGACCATCGGCTACCTCGAGCGCGGGGAGTACGCCCCGTCCCTCGCGCTGGCCCTGCGGATCGCCCGCTTCTTCGATCTGCCCGTGGAGTCGATCTTCTCCCTCGACCCGCTGCCCTCACTCAGCCAGGAACTCCTCCGGAGGACGCCATGAGCACGCCCCCGCAGCAGACCTACCTCGCCCGCACCTTCGACGACGGCCGCTACGCCTGGGCCCGCAGCCGCCGGGTCCGCCGCCGCGCCGTCGTCGCCGAGGCCGCGCTGGTCGCGGCGCTCGTCGGCGCCACGCTGATCGCGTCCTCGGTCTCGGGCTGGTCGACGCCGTACTTCGTCGTGCTGTCCGTCGGCCTGCTCGGTTTCGTCCCGCTGCACTCGGTGCTCAACCTGGGCATCCGGGGCGTCTACGACCGCGACGACCGCTCGCTGGACGAGCACCAGCAGCGGATGCGGGAGCGGTCCTTCCTCGCGATGGCCTGGCCGGCGACCGCCCTGCACTTCCTCGCGTGGGCCGGTGCGGCCACCGTCGTCGCCCTCACCGAGCACGTGGTGCCGGCGCTCTACCTCGGGTTCCTGCTCTGGTTCGCCGCCGGTCTGCTGCCCTACTGGCACCTCGCCTGGACCTCACCCGACGAGCCGGCGGACCTCGACGCCTGATCCCGTTGCCGGGATCAGGCGCCCCGACCGTCGCGGGTCAGCCCAGGTTCGGGAAGAACAGGCCGATCTCGCGGGCGGCGGACTCGGGCGAGTCCGAGCCGTGCACGATGTTGTTCTGCACCTCGAGGGCGAAGTCGCCACGGATCGTGCCGGGGCCGGCCTTCACCGGGTCGGTCGCGCCGGCCAGGGCGCGGAACGCCTCGATGGCCCGGGGGCCCTCGACGACGAGGGCCATGAGCGGGCCGCTGGTGATGAACTCGACCAGCGAACCGAAGAACGGCCGCTCGCGGTGCTCGGCGTAGTGCGTCTCCGCGACGTCGGCGGTCAGGGTCCGCAGCTCGGCGGCAACCAGGCGCAGGCCCTTGCGCTCGAGGCGGGTGATCACCTCGCCGACGAGGCCACGGGCGACGCCGTCGGGCTTGACGAGGACAAGAGTGCGTTCGGTCACGGGGCGGGAGCCTACGGGGTGCTCCCGCCGTCCTCCGCGGCGTCGTCCGGACCGGTCACCGGGACCGGGCCGAACGGGGACCCGATCAGCTCCTTGCGGACCTGCAGCAGGTAGAGCCAGATCAGCACGAACGCACCGGCGACGAACCACATCGCGCTGTTCATCAGGCCGGTGGCCAGCAGCGGCACCTGCAGCGCCGTGCCGATGAGCAGCCCGCGCTCGCGACGCTGGATGCCGCTGGCCAGGACCAGCAGCAGCGCGAGGACCAGCAGGATCGTGAGCCGGACGGCGCCGAGCCCCTCCTCGGTCTGCGCGATGCCGCGGGGCACGAACAGCACGGCGATGCCCTCGAGCACCAGGATCGCGGCGGCTGCCCCGCCCAGCGCCCGGCCGGCCCGGACCGGATCGGGGGCCGTCACGAGCGGCGTCCCGTCAGCAGGGTGCGGGCCTCCCCGGCGGTGATCACGCTGCCGGTGACCAGGACGCCGGAGCCGCCGAGCGCGTCGTCCGGTCCCGCCTCGGCGAGCTCCATCGCTTCGCCGATCGCCTCGCCGAGCCGCGGTGAGACGCTGACCCGGTCGGCACCGAAGACGTCGACGGCCAGCGCCCCCAGCTCGTCGGCGGGGAGTGCCCGCTCCGAGGAGTTCTGCGTGACGACGACCTCGGCGCAGATCTCCTCGAGCGCGGCCAGCATCCCGGAGACGTCCTTGCCGCGGACGGCGCCCACGACGCCGATCAGCCGGGTGAAGTCGAAGGACTCGCGGATCGCCTCCACCGTCGCCGTCATGCCGGCGGGGTTGTGCGCGGCGTCGATGAGCACGCTGGGGCTGGTGCGCACCCGCTCCAGGCGGCCGGGCGAGCGGACGGCTGCGAACGCGGCGCGGACGGTCTCCTGCTCGACCGGGCCGGTGGCGGCCCCCGCACCCAGGAACGCCTCCACGGCGGCCAGGGCGGTGGCCGCGTTCTGCGCCTGGTGCGCGCCGAACAGCGGCAGGTAGACCTCGTCGTACTCGCCGCCCAGGCCCTGCAGGCGCACCTGCTGCCCGCCGAGGGCGACCCGGCGCTCGAGCACGCCGAACTCCGTGCCCTCGCGGGCGACGACGACGTCCATCTCGATCGCCCGGCGCACGAGTGCGTCCAGGGCCCCGGGCTGCTGGTGAGCCAGCACCGCGATCGAGTCGGCCTTGATGATCCCGGCCTTCTCACCGGCGATCGTCGTGACGTCCGGACCGAGGTACTCGGCGTGGTCCATCGCCACCGGGGTGACGACGGCGACCCGCGCGTCGGCGACGTTGGTGGCGTCCCACGTGCCGCCCATGCCGACCTCGATCACGGCGACGTCGACCGGGGCGTCGGCGAACAGCGCGTACGCCATGCCGACCATCACCTCGAAGAAGCTCATCGGGTGCTCGCCGGCGGCGTCGACCATCTGCACGTAGGGCGCGATGTCGGCGTAGGTCTCCACGAACCGCTCGGGGCTCACCGGCTCGCCGTCGAGCACGATCCGCTCCCGCATCGACTCCAGGTGCGGGCTGGTGAACCGGCCCACGCGCAGGCCGAAGCCGCGCAGCAGCTCGTCGATCATCCGCGCCGTCGTCGTCTTGCCGTTGGTGCCGGCCACCTGGATCACCGGCATCGCGCGGTGCGGGTTCCCGAGGAGGTCGACGAGGGCGGAGATCCGCGTCAGGGAGGGCTCGAGCCGGCTCTCCGGCCACCGGGCCAGCAGCTCCTTCTCGACCCGGGCCATGTCACCGGTGCTGCTGCTGCTCATCCTGCTCAGGATGCCAGGGGATCGGTTCCTAGACTGAGGCACATGGCTCCCGACAGCGCGACCCCGGCCACTCCTGCCCCGGCTGCGTCCGTCGACGTACCCGAGAAGCCGACGATCGACGGGCTCGAGGAGAAGTGGGTCGAGCGCTGGGCGGCCGAGGACACCTACGCGTTCGACCGCGACGCCGCGCTCGAGGCGCCCCGTGAGCAGATCTACTCGATCGACACTCCCCCGCCGACCGCGTCGGGCTCGCTGCACGTCGGGCACGTGTTCAGCTACACGCACACCGACTTCGTCGCTCGCTACCAGCGCATGCGGGGCAGGCACGTCTACTACCCGATGGGCTGGGACGACAACGGCCTGCCGACCGAGCGCCGGGTGCAGAACTACTACGGCGTGCGCTGCGACCCCGCCCTCCCCTACGACCCGACCTTCGAGCCCCCCGCGAAGCCGGGCAAGGACCAGGTGCCGGTCTCCCGTCGCAACTTCGTCGAGCTGTGCATGCAGCTGACCGAGGCCGACGAGGCCGAGTTCGAGAAGCTGTGGCGACGCGTCGGGCTCTCGGTGGACTGGTCGAACGTCTACCGGACGATCTCCGAGCGCTCCCGCGCCACCGCGCAGAAGATGTTCCTCGGCAACCTGGCCCGCGGCGAGGCCTACGCCCAGGAGGCACCGACCCTCTGGGACGTGAGCTTCCGGACCGCCGTCGCGCAGGCCGAGCTCGAGGACCGCGAGCGCCCCGGCGCCTACCACCGGGTCTCGTTCGCCGGCCCGTCCGGCCCGGTGGTCATCGAGACCACCCGCCCCGAGCTGCTCCCCGCCTGCGTCGCCCTCGTCGCGCACCCGGACGACGAGCGCTACCAGCCGCTGTTCGGGCAGACCGTGCGGACACCGCTGTTCGACGTCGAGGTGCCCGTGGTGGCGCACCGCCTGGCCGAGAAGGACAAGGGCTCGGGCATCGCGATGATCTGCACCTTCGGTGACCTGACCGACGTCATCTGGTGGCGCGAGCTGCAGCTGCCGACCCGCGCCGTCATCGGCTGGGACGGCCGCTTCCTCGCCGAGCCGCCGGCGGGCGTGCCCGCCCAGCCCTACGACGAGCTGGCCGGCAAGACCTCGTTCAGCGCCCAGCAGCGGATCGTCGAACTGCTGCGGGAGTCCGGCGACCTGCTCGACGACCCGCGGCCGATCACCCACCCGGTCAAGTTCTACGAGAAGGGCGACCGCCCGCTCGAGATCGTCACCACGCGCCAGTGGTACATACGCAACGGTGGGCGGGACGGCGACCTCCGCGACGCGCTGGTCGCCCGCGGCCGGGAGATCCAGTGGGTGCCCGAGCACATGCGGCACCGCTACGAGAACTGGGTCGAGGGCCTCAACGGTGACTGGCTGATCAGCCGCCAGCGGTTCTTCGGCGTCCCGTTCCCCGTCTGGTACCGCCTCGACGCCGAGGGCGAGCCGATCCACGACGAGCCGATCCTGGCCGACGAGGCCTCCCTGCCGGTCGACCCGTCGTCCGACGTGCCACCGGGCTTCGACGAGTCGCAGCGCGGCGTGCCCGGCGGGTTCATGGCCGACCCCGACGTGATGGACACGTGGGCGACGTCGTCCCTCTCGCCGCAGGTCGCCTCGGGCTGGGACACCGACCCCGAGCTGTTCGCCGCCGTCTTCCCCATGGACCTGCGCCCCCAGGCGCACGACATCATCCGCACCTGGCTGTTCTCCACCGTCGTGCGCTCGCACTACGAGTTCGGCACGGTGCCGTGGTCGCACGCGGCCATCTCCGGGTTCGTCGTCGACCCCGACCGCAAGAAGATGTCGAAGTCCAAGGGCAACGCGACGACGCCGATCGACGTGCTGGAGCGCTACGGCACCGACGCCGTGCGCTGGCGCGCTGCGGGCGCGCGACCGGGTGCGGACTCGCCGTTCGACGAGACGCAGATGAAGGTCGGCCGGCGGCTGGCGATGAAGATCCTCAACGTCGGCAAGTTCGTGCTCGGCCTGGGCGCCTCGGCGTCCTCGACCGTCGAGCAGGTCACCGAGCCGATCGACCTGGGGCTGCTCACCGCCCTCGGCCGGGTGGTGGACGAGGCGACCGCGGCGATGGAGGCCTACAACTACACCCGCGCGCTCGAGGTCAGCGAGACGTTCTTCTGGTCGTTCTGCGACGACTACGTGGAGCTGGTGAAGTCCCGCGCCTACGGGACCGGCGCCGCGGCTGCCTCCGCGCAGGCGGCGCTGGCGGTAGCCCTCGAGGTGCAGCTGCGGCTGTTCGCCCCGGTGCTGCCGTTCGTGACCGAGGAGGTCTGGTCCTGGTGGCAGGCCGGCTCCGTGCACCGTGCGGCCTGGCCGGTGGCCTCCGCACTGCCCGCCGACGGCGACCCGGCCGTGGTGACGGCGACCGCCGCTGCGCTGGCGGGCGTGCGCAAGGCCAAGTCCGACGCGAAGGTCTCCATGCGGGCCGACGTCGCGACGGCGACGGTGCACGCGCCCGCCGCACAGGTGCCGCTGATCGAGGCCGCCCGCGCCGACCTGGTCGACGCCGGCCGGATCGCGACGCTGTCGGTGCAGCCGGGTGAGGGCGAGCTGACCGTCGAGGTCGTCCTCGCCGAGACCCCCGCGGAGTAACCCGCCGACCCTGTGCGTTGAGGCCCCGTTCCACCGCCTGGAACGGGGCCTCAGCGCACGTCGTCGCGGCCGAACAGGCGCCGTCGGGCAAGGTACGTCGCGCGGATGTCCCGGCGGCACGCGTCGGGCTGTCTGGTCATGCGGCGATGACCGAAGCGCATGGTCTGCCACCCGATCGTCGCCAGCAGGGCGTCCCGCCGGATGTCCCGCTCCCGCTGGGCCCGAGACCCGTGCCAGGCAGCACCGTCCATCTCCACGGCGAGCATCACCTCCTCGCACGCGGCGTCAAGGACGAACCACTCCCCCGCCACTTGGACCCGCCGTTGCTGCGTGAATGCCGGCATCCCGGGCCCGCGCAGGACGTGGAGGCACCCCCAGATCTCGAGCTCGCTCTGACACCCATCCGCCAGCAGGCGCACGAGTTCAACAAGTGCCGCCCGGCCAGGCAGGCATGGACGGCGTCCGATCTCGGCCGCGAGCTGGTCGGGGCTGCACAAGCGCTGACGGACGGCGTCGATCGCCGCGCCTCGCACATCAGCACGCGACAGACCCGCCGGGCGACCCCACGCGTCCACGATCGACCGCTCCACGCTGGTGACAGGAAGGCCCGCAGCGCGTCGCACGCTGTCGTGCAGATCGCCGGAACGGTGAAGCGACACACCCTCGCAACCACGACCGCTACGGGAGCTCCCGACAGTGAGGTGCACCGGCCCGTCGGCCCGCGGGAGGAGATCCCACACCTCGAGCGCGGTCCGATGGCTCACCACGCCACCGGAACTCCGTACCGCAGCCTCGATCCGGATGCGCCGCTGACCGGCCGCGGACGGCAGGGCGTAGACGCCGGATTGGAGGCGTCGAAGCCGTCCGGTGCCCACCCATCGCGTCACGGTCTTGCGGTCGACCCGGCTGACGAGGGCATCCCAGCCGATCCAGCCGTCGGGGCCGATCAGCGCTTCGACGTCATGTGTCATGCCGCCGAGCCTGGAGGGGCCCGGACGCCGGAGGGGACGTCAAGCGCAATCTGTGGACAGCCCCCGTCGAGCGTGTGCGCGGGCGCCCCGTTCCGGGCGCCGGAACCGGGCGTGAGCGCACGCGCTCACCCCCATCCGGGAACGCGAACGGCCCGCCCCCGAGGTGGGGACGGGCCGTCGACGCTGAGCTCAGATCAGGCGGACTTCTCGCGGCGCTCGCGGGTGGGCTTGCGCGGGACGATGGTCGGGTTGACGTGCTCCAGCACGACCTCCTTGGTGATCACCACGGAGGCGACGTCGTCCCGGCTGGGGACGTCGTACATCACCGACTGGAGCACCTCCTCCATGATCGCGCGGAGCCCGCGGGCGCCGGTGCCACGGAGGATCGCCTGGTCGGCGATGGCCTCGAGCGCGTCGTCGGTGAACTCCAGCTCCACGCCGTCGAGCTCGAAGAGCTTCCGGTACTGGCGCACCAGGGCGTTCTTCGGCTCCGTGAGGATGTTGATCAGCGCCTCGCGGTCCAGCTTCTGCACGCTGGTGATGACCGGGAGCCGGCCGATGAACTCGGGGATCATGCCGAACTTCAGCAGGTCCTCGGGCATGACCTCGGCGAAGGCGTTGGCCTCCGCGATCTCGGCCTTGCCGCGGACCTCGGCGCCGAAGCCGATGCCCTGCTTGCTGGTGCGCGCCTCGATGACCTTCTCCAGGCCGGCGAACGCGCCACCCACGATGAACAGCACGTTCGTCGTGTCGATCTGGATGAACTCCTGGTGCGGGTGCTTGCGGCCACCCTGCGGGGGCACCGACGCCGTCGTCCCCTCGAGGATCTTCAGCAGCGCCTGCTGCACGCCCTCACCGGAGACGTCGCGGGTGATCGACGGGTTCTCGCTCTTGCGGGCGATCTTGTCGACCTCGTCGATGTAGATGATGCCGGTCTCGGCGCGCTTGACGTCGTAGTCGGCGGCCTGGATCAGCTTCAGCAGGATGTTCTCGACGTCCTCGCCGACGTAGCCGGCCTCGGTCAGCGCCGTGGCGTCGGCGATCGCGAAGGGGACGTTCAGCATTCGCGCGAGGGTCTGGGCCAGGTGCGTCTTGCCGCAGCCCGTCGGCCCCATCAGCAGGATGTTGGACTTGGCGAGCTCCACGCCCTCGTCACGCCGGTCGGCGCCGCCGGCCTGGATCCGCTTGTAGTGGTTGTAGACGGCCACGGAGAGCGTCCGCTTGGCCTTGTCCTGGCCGATGACGTACTGCTCGAGGAAGTCGTGGATCTCCTTCGGCTTCGGCAGCTCGTCGAACTTGAGGTCCGAGGACTCCGACAGCTCTTCCTCGATGATCTCGTTGCAGAGGTCGATGCACTCGTCGCAGATGTAGACCCCGGGGCCCGCGATGAGCTTCTTGACCTGCTTCTGGCTCTTCCCGCAGAAGGAGCACTTGAGCAGGTCACCGCTCTCACCGATTCGTGCCACCTGCTGACCTCCGGTTCGGATTCGCAGCCCTGGAACCAGGTGCCTGCGTCGTCACTACTGCTCTTCGCCCGTGCAGTCCCCGCTCGGCGGGGCTCTCGTCCCGGCCCTCGAGGCCGGGGTTCAGGCGTCCGCCGAACGTACCTGCCGCCACCGACGCGGCCGGGCAATGACTCACCCGGGTTCGCGCCGGTCCGTCCCACTTCCGTACCGCTCGTCTCGCGGTCCAGCCCTGGCCCGGGAGTGCCCTCCCGAACCGCTGGACCCTTCGACGGTACGAGCCGGGGACGCGACGCGCGCGGCCCCGGCTCGCGCCGGGAAGGATCAGACCGCGGGAAGGGCGTTGAGCTTCCGGCTCTGGATCACCTGGTCGACGATGCCGTAGTCCTTCGCCTCCTGAGCGGTGAGGATCTTGTCGCGGTCGATGTCCTTGCGGATCTGCTCGGCCGAGCGACCGGTGTGCCGCGCCAGGATCTCCTCCATCTGCTCCCGCACCCGCTGGATCTCCGCGGCGTGGATCTCGAGGTCGGAGACCTGACCGCCCGCCTCACCCGAGGGCTGGTGGATCAGCACGCGGGAGTACGGCAGGGCCAGGCGCTTGCCCGGCGTCCCAGCCGCGAGCAGGACGGCGGCGGCCGAGGCCGCCTGGCCCATGCAGACGGTCTGGATGTCGGGGCGGACGAACATCATCGTGTCGTAGATCGCCATCAGCGAGGTGAACGAGCCACCGGGCGAGTTGATGTAGATCGTGATGTCGCGGTCCGGGTCGGTGGACTCCAGCGTGATCAGCTGGGCCATGACGTCGTTGGCCGAGGCGTCGTCGATCTGCACCCCGAGGAAGATGATGCGTTCCTCGAAGAGCTTGTTGTAGGGGTTGGACTCCTTCATGCCGTAGCTCGTGCGCTCCACGAAGGAGGGCAGGATGTAACGGTTGGAGGGCATCTGGAAGCTCATGTCAGTCCCTCCGGACTCAGTTGTCGGTGACCGGGTTGGCGCTGTCGGTCATGGTCGCCTTGCTGACGACGTGATCGACGAAGCCGTACTCGAGGGCCTCCTGCGCGGTGAACCACCGGTCGCGGTCGGAGTCGGTCTCGATCTGCTCGACGCTCTGGCCGGTGTGCTGCGCCTGGAGCTCGTTGAGCTCCTTCTTGGTGCGGCGGAACAGGTCGGCCTGGATGGCGATGTCGGCCGCGGTACCGCCGACGCCGGCCGAGGGCTGGTGCATCATGATTCGCGCGTGCGGCAGCGCGTAGCGCTTGCCCGCGGTGCCCGCGGTCAGCAGGAACTGGCCCATCGAGGCAGCCAGGCCCATGCCGTAGGTGGCGACGTCGCAGTCGATGAACTGCATCGTGTCGTAGATCGCCATGCCGGCGCTGACCGAGCCGCCGGGCGAGTTGATGTAGAGGTGGATGTCGCTCTTCGGGTCCTCCGCCGACAGCAGCAGCATCTGGGCGGCGAGCTGGTTGGCGATGACGTCGTCCACCTGCGTGCCGAGGAAGATGATGCGCTCGCGCAGCAGGCGCTCGTAGACGGAGTCTCCGAGGTTCATCATTCCGCTGGCGCCGCGCATCATGGGAGCGCTCGCGAGGTTCGGGTGGGTAGTGCTCACGGGTGCGGTGACCTCCGTAGGACTGTCCAGCAGTCGGTCTCGGTGGACTGGTTGTTCGTGTGCAGGGCGATGGTGCGGGCTTCGACGGCCCTCCGGGGAGCGGTGCTCCCCGGCGATTCGCCTGAGTCCTGTCGACCCTAACGCGCACCTCCGACGGTGCAGTCCCGCGACGGGTGGTGTTCGCCGACGGCGCAGCGACGTGGCAGGAATCGGGCCGGAATCGGGCCGGGAACGACGACGCCGCCCCACCCGGGACCGAGTGGAGCGGCGTCGCGAGCGCTGGACGCGGGGCTGATCAGGCCTTGTCGACGTCCTCGGTGTCCTCGACGGTGCCCTCGATCGCCTCGACGGCGGCGGACTCCGCGGAGAACTCGGCGTCGATCTGGTCCTCGTCGGACTCCGCGGCGTCGGCCTGGACGGTCTTCGGGCGCAGCGCCTCGAGGTCGACGACGTTGCCCGACGCGTCGGTGATCGTCGTCTGCTCGAGCAGCTGGGCCAGCGTCTTCGTCCGGCGCACGTCGGCGACGAACTCGGCGATGTTGTTGCCCTGCTGCAGCTGCTGGGCGTACTGCTCCGGGCTCATCCGGTTGCGCTGGGCCTGCGCCATGATCTGCGCGGAGAGGTCGTCGTTGTCGACGGTGACCTCACGGGCGTCGGCGATCGCGTCCAGGATGAACTGCGTCCGGACGGCCTCCTCGACGTTCTTGCGCTGGTCGGCGTCGTAGGCCTCGCGGCTCTCGACGCCGGACATCTTCAGGAAGCTGTCCCAGTCCATGCCGGCCTGCTGCAGCTCGCCCTCGAAGGCGCGGTTGCGCCACTCGATCTCGCGCTCGACCAGGTTGTCGGGCATGGGCACCTCGACGGCCTCGAGCAGGTGCTCGACCAGCTTGTCGCGGGCCTGCGCGCCCTGCTGGATCACCTTGGTGCGGCCCAGGCGGGTGCGGACGTCGTCGCGCAGCTCGGCCAGGGTGTCGAACTCGCTGGCGGTGGAGGCGAAGTCGTCGTCGAGCTCGGGGAGCTCCTTCTCCTTCACCGAGCGGACGGTGACGGTGATGTCGGCCGTCTCGCCGGCGTTGGGGCCGGAGAGCAGCGCGGTCTGGAAGGTCTTCGACTCCTCGGCGGACAGCCCGCGGACGGCGTCGTCGAGGCCCTCCATGAGGTTGCCGGAGCCGACCTCGTAGGACATGCCGGTGGTGGAGCCGTCCTCGAGGACCTCGTCGCCGAGCTTGGCCTCGAGGTCGATGGAGACGAAGTCGCCGTCCTGGGCGGCGCGCTCGACGGATTGCAGCATCCCGAAGCGCTCGCGCATGACGGTGATCTGCTGGTCGATCTCCTCGTCGGTGACCTCGACGTCGTCGACGGTGACCGCGAGGGCGTCCAGGGCGGGGAGCTCGAGCTGCGGGGCGACGTCGACCTCGGCGGTGAACTCGAGGGTCTCGTTGTCCTCGAGCTTGGTCACCTCGATCTCGGGCTGGCCGAGCACGCGGACCTGGTTCTCGCGGACGACCTCGGAGTAGACCTCCGGGATCGCGTGCTGGACGACCTGCTCCAGGACGACGGGGCGGCCGATGCGCTGGTCGAGCACGCGGTTCGGGACCTTGCCGGGGCGGAAGCCGGGGACGCGGACCTGCTTGCCCAGCTCCTTGTAGACCTCACCGAAGGCGTGGTCCAGGTCCCCCCAAGCCACCTCGATCGCCATCCGGACCCGCGTGGGGCCCAGTTCCTCGATGGTGCTCTTCACAGCGGCAGTGCTCCTCGGTAAGACAGGGCGGGACGGGCGCCGTACGGGACGGCGGCGCTGGGTCAGCCCACGAGTCTACGGACGTCGTGGCTCGGCCGGGCTGACGGGATGCGGACCCGTGCAGCACGACCTGGTCGGGGCGACAGGATGTGAGCCTGCCGCACGACCTGGTCGGGGTGACAGGATTTGAACCTGCGGCCCCCTGCTCCCAAAGCAGGTGCGCTACCAAGCTGCGCCACACCCCGTGGCCGCCCGAGTCTAGGCGGATCGGCCGCCGGCTCCTCCGCGCGCGGAGCTCAGGCGCTGACCGGCGGACGGCGACCGGCCCACGGAGCCGCCTCCTCCAGCGCCGCCGCTACCCGGACCAGCACGTCCTCCCGGCCGAACGCAGCGACGAGCTGCACCCCGACCGGCAGGCCGTCCGCCGTCCAGTGCAGCGGCAGGCTGATCGCCGGCTGACCGGTGACGTTGAACTGCGCGGTGTAGGGCAGGAAGCTGCCGATGCGACGGCCCTCCTCCGCCGGGCCGGCCTCGGTGAACCAGCCCAGCTCGGGCGGCGGCGCCGCGACCGTGGGCGTGACCAGCAGGTCGAAGCCCCGACCGCCGCGCTCCCCCGGGGCCCAGAAGGCCGCCATCCGGCGGGCCCAGGTGCCCAGGTACGCACGGGCGCCGAGGTAGTCGGTCGCGGACATCTCCCGGCCCGCGGCCCGGTACATCGCGTTGCGCGGCTCGAGCTCCTCGTCGGCGATCTCCCGGCCGAGCGCGAAGCGCTCGAGGGCGGAGAGGGTGACGGCGGTGTCGGCCGCGATGGTCGCGTTGAAGAAGCGCCCGAAGAGCTCGTCGAACATGCCGTCCGGGGTGCCCGGCTCGACGACGCAGCCCAGCTGCTCCAGCAGTCGGCCGGCGTGCGCGACCGCGGCACGGCAGTCGGAATGGTCGAGGTACTGCTCCCCCGGCTCGGCGTCGAGGATGCCGACGCGCAGGCGGCCCACCGGTGCGCCCACCTCCGCGGCCAGTGGGCGGGCGAGGGCCGGCGCCGGATACGGGTCGCCCGGCATGAAGGCGCTGATCGCGTCGAGGACGGCGGCTGCGTCGCGAACCGTCCGGGTGACGGCGCCGTCGATGGTCGCGCCGGCCCAGCCCTCGCCGACCTCGGGCCCCTGGCTGACCCGGGCCCGGGTGGGCTTGAGCCCGACGAGCCCGCACTCGCTCGCGGGGATGCGGATGGAGCCGCCGCCGTCGTTGGCGTGGGCGACCGGGACCAACCCCGCCGCCACGGCGGCCGCCGAGCCGCCGCTGGACCCGCCGGTGGAGTGCCCGGGGTTCCAGGGGTTGCGCGCCGGTGCGTTGCACAGCGGCTCGGTGGTGATGGTGGTGCCGAACTCCGGGACGTTGGTGCGGCCGAGGAAGACGAACCCGGCGGCGCGGAACTGCTGGGCGAGGTAGCTGTCGGCCGGCCAGCGCACGTCGCCGAGGAAGGACGTCCCGTACTGGGTGGTCTCACCGGCGACGTGGCAGCCGAGGTCCTTGAGCAGCATGGGCACGCCGCGGAACGGGCCGTCGGGCAGCTCGCCGGCGGCCTCCGTGCGGGCCCGGTCGAACCGGTCGCGGATGACCGCGTCGAGCTGTGGGTTCACCCGCTCGATCCGCTCGATCGCGTCCTCGACGAGTTCGGTGGGGCTCGCGTGGCCGGACCGCACCAGCTCGGCCTGCGCGGTGGCGTCCAACCAGGTGGTGTCGGTCATGGTCGGGACGCTAGCGCCGGGATCCCCGCAGGTCACCTCTTCGTGTCACCGTCCGGCGAGCGGGGTGGCGTGCCCTACGGTGCCCGCAGCGTGACGGCGCGTCGGTGGCGCCTGGTCGTCGCGTCCGGCGGGCACTGGCCGCCGTCCTCCGGCGGATGAAGAGGGGCCATGACCGGTCGTCGCGCAGCACTCCTGATGGTTCCGCTGCTGTTCCTCGCAGCCTGCTCGGGAGCGGACGGGGAGGAGCGGAGCGACCGCTCGGAGAAGGACGCGAAGAGCAGCGTGGACTTCGACGACTGCGACATCGACGTGCCCCCGGGCGTCGACATGGAGTGCGGCACGCTCGAGGTGCCGGCCGACCGGGAGGACCCGGACGGCGGGGAGATCGAGCTGGCCTTCGGCATCGTCCGGAGCGATGCCCCCGACCCGGCCGACGACCCCGTCGTCTACCTGTCGGGCGGGCCGGGCCAGAGCACGCTGGAGCTCGTGCCGGAGGGCTTCGCGCAGCTCTACGAGCCGCTCACCGCCAACCGCGACCTCGTGCTGCTGGACCAGCGTGGCACCGGGCTGAGCGAACCGTCGCTGGCGTGCGACGAGTACACGGACTGGGCGCTGGGGTCGCTGGGCTCCGACCTGCCCGACGAGGAGCTGGAGGCCCAGGCCCTGGCCGCGCTCGAGGAGTGCCACGCGCGCCTGGCCGACGACGGCGTCGACTTCGCCGACTACAACAGCGCCGCCTCGGCCGCCGACCTGGAGGACCTGCGGGTTGCCCTGGGCTACGACGAGTGGAACCTGTACGGGATCTCCTACGGCACGCGCCTGGCCCAGCAGGCCATGCGGGACCACCCCGACGGCATCCGGTCGGTGGTGCTGGACTCCGCCTACCCGCTCGATGCCGCCCTCTACGAGGAGATGCCCGGCAACGCCGAGCGGGCCATGGAAGCGCTCTTCACCACCTGCGCCGACGACCTCGCCTGCGCCACCGCGTACCCGGACCTGGGCGGCACGTTCCGCGACCTGGTGGCGACGCTGAACGCCGCACCGGCCCCGATCACCGTCGTCGATGCGAACAGCGGGGAACGGGTGGACGACGACCTCGACGGGAACGCGCTCGTGGGCTTCCTCTTCGACTCGCTCTACTCGACCGAGCTGGTGCCGCACCTGCCCGAGGTCATCACCGCGGCGGCCGCCGGGGAGTTCGGCTCGATCGGCCTGCTGGTGGGCACCCAGACCCAGACGCTGGACTTCCAGGCCATCGCGCAGCAGCTGGCCGTGCAGTGCCACGAGGAGATGGTGTTCCAGTCCTACTTGGACATCGCCGCGGCAGCCGCGGAGCACCCGCTGGTGGAGGGGTACTTCGAGGACGGCCCGCTGTCCGGCACGGGCCTCGCCATGACGTGCAGCTCGTGGGACGCCGGAGCGGCCGCTCCGGAGGCCGACGAGCCGCTCGCCAGCGACATCCCGACGCTGGTGCTCGCCGGGGACCTGGACCCGATCACGCCGCCGCGGTGGGGCGAGCAGATCGCCGGCGACCTGTCCGAGGCCTTCTACGTGCAGTTCCCGTTCACCGGGCACGGCTCGCTGCCCAGCCACGCGTGCGCGGTGGACATCACCGAGGACTTCCTGGACGAACCGGATCAGGAGCCGGGGACGGACTGCGTCGACGACATCGCCGCGCCCGCCTTCACCCCAGAAGGCATCCAGGTGGAGATGACACCGTTCGAGAGCGACGAGCTCGGACTCGCGGGCCTGCGCCCGGAAGCGTGGATCGAGGCGATCCCCGGGCTGTGGCAGGAGTCGTTCCTGTCCTCGCTGATCCAGCAGGTCGTCCCCGGTGTCACCGCCGACGAGGTCCTCGCAACGGTCGCGGAGCAGCTCGGCACCGAGGAGCCGCTCGTTCCGGTCGGCGAGCTGACCACCGCGGCGACGACGTGGCAGCTCTACCGGATCGTGGATCTGGGGCAGAGCGTCGACCTGGCGCTGGCCGACGGCCCGGACGGCCTGACGCTGGTCCAGCTGACGACCAGCCCGAGCCGCGCCGACGTGCACCGCGAACAGATCTTCCTGCCGGCCGTGGAGGCGCTCGAGCCGTCGTACTGACCTCGACGGCGGCCCTGCCGAGCCACACGGGGCCGCCGCGCTAGGCTCTCCGCGGACCTCTCGAGGTCTCGCGGGTGTAGCTCAATGGTAGAGCCCCAGCCTTCCAAGCTGGCCATGCCGGTTCGATCCCGGTCACCCGCTCTACATCCTCGCCAGGGGTGGATGCGTGTCTGCGCAGCTCAGTAGGGCGTGGGCGCTGCTTTCCCCTGCTAGGTTCCGGCATGACCACGACTGCCCCGCGCATCGACCTGCTCGACACGACGGCCTTCGCCGGCAGCCAGCCACACGAGCAGTTCCGCTGGCTGCGCCAGCACGACCCGGTCCACCGCCACGCCGACCCGCGCGGGCCGGATTTCTGGGTCGTCACGCGGCGCGCCGACGTCATCGCTGTCGAGAAGGACCACGAGACCTTTTCGTCCGAGCCGTCGATCATGATCGCCGATGGCGGCGGGGCGCTGGGTTTCGGCGATCACAAGATGATGATCTCGTGCGACCCGCCGCTGCACACCAGCTACCGGCGGCTGGTGCACGAGGAGTTCACGCCGAGGGCGGCGCAGGCCCTCAGCGGCCGTATCGGCGGGCTGGCCGCCACGATCGTGGACCGAGTGGCCAGCCGGGGCGAGTGCGACCTGGTCGCGGACGTCGCCGGCGAGCTGCCGTCGTATGTGATCGCGGAGCTGCTCGGCATCCCGCTCGAGGACGGCCGGCGGCTCTACCACCTCACCGAGGCCATCCACGCCGACCCTACGAAGGTGCCTGAGGGCGCCGGCACGAAAGCAGTGCTGGAGATGTTCGGCTACGCCTCGCAGGTGGCGGCGGAGAAGCGCGCCAAGCCCGGACAGGACCTCGCCAGCCGACTGTTGCACGCCGAGGTCGACGGCAAGCGGCTGGACGAGCTGGACTTCGGCCTGTTCTTCCTGCTGCTCGTCGACGCAGGTGGCGACACCACCCGCAACCTGGTCGCGGGCGGGATGCAGGCGCTGTTCGACCACCCGGAAGAGCGGCGGCGGCTGCAGGCCGACCTCGATGGCCTGCTCGGGCCGGCGATGCACGAAATGTTGCGCTTCGTCAGTCCGGTCATCTACATGCGTCGCACGGCGACGCGCCACACCGTGCTCGGCGGCCAGCAGATCTCTGCCGGTGACAAGGTCTTCGTCTACTACGGCTCGGCCAACCGCGACGAGACGGTCTTCGACGACCCGGACGCGTTCCGGGTCGACCGCAGCCCCAATCCGCACATCGCATACGGGGTCGGCCGCCACACCTGCCTGGGCATGCACATCGCTCGTGTCGAGATCACCGCGATGCTGCGCGAGATCCTCACCCGGCTGCCCGACATCGAGCCGGCGGGCCCGCCGACGTGGCAGGACTCTGCGTTCATCTTCGGGCCGCGCACGATGCCGGTCCGCTTCACTCCCAGTCGGGCGCGCTGAAAGTCGCGGCCTCTCCGACGTGCACATCGGGGTCACCTCCCTCAGGTCAGGGTTCTACGGGGCCGCTGAGCATGTCGTCCGTTCCGAGGAGAACCCGCCTTCCAAGCTGGCCATGCCGGTTCGATCCCGGTCACCCGCTCCACGTCCCTGCACGTCCTCGCCGCGTCGGCGGGACCGGTTGCCGCCGGGCACCATGGAGACGTGCCCGAGGGAGACAGCGTCTGGAAGGCCGCCCGGCGGATGCGCGGGCACCTGGTGGGCCGCACCGTCGTACGCAGCGACTTCCGCGTCCCGCAGCTCGCCACGGCAGACCTGGCGGGCCGCACGATCACGGCGTTCGACTCCTTCGGCAAGCACATGCTCACCCGCTTCAGCGGCGGGCTGACGCTGCACACCCACTTCCGGATGGATGGCGCCTGGCAGGTGGTCGGCCCGGGCAAGCGCCTGCCGCGCACCTTCGACGACGAGATCCGGCTGGTCCTGCACACCGACGGCCCGACTGCGTACGCGCTGCGCATGCCGGTGCTCGAACTCGTCGCGACCGCGCGCGAGGACGAGGTCGTCGGCCACCTCGGGCCGGACCTGCTCGGGACCTCGTGGGACGAGGACGTGGCCGTCGAGCGGCTGCTGCGCGACCCCGGGCGGCCGCTCGTCGAGGCGCTGCTGGACCAGAAGAACCTGGCCGGCATCGGCAATCTCTGGGCGGTGGAGACCTGCTACCTCCGCGGCTACTCCCCCTGGACGCCCGTGCGCGACGTCGACCTCCGGGCCACGGTCCGCCTGGCCCGCCGGATGATGCAGCACTCGCTCGACCACCCCGGTCAGGTCACCACCGGCGACACCCGCCGAGGCCGGACCCACTGGGTCTATGGCAGGGCCGAGCGGCCGTGCCGCCGCTGCGGCACGCCGGTCGCCTTCCGCGACTCCATCACCGGCACGCCCTACTCCCGCGAGACGTGGTGGTGCCCGCACTGCCAGCCCGGGCCGTTCCCCTCCCTGGCCGAGCGCCCCACCCGACCGGGGATGCGCCGCGGAGTCAACGAGGAGTCCTTCGGCTCGCGCGGCCGGCGGCTGCGCGGCGAGGCGGGGTATGCGCGACGACCCCCCAGGTGACCCGGGGCGGCCGGTCGGCTCCTAGACGGTCGGGTCGCCCTCGGGCACCTCGATCGCGACCACGTCGGCCACCTTCGCGTCCTTGCCGGACAGGCCCTCGGCCTCTTCGTGCTCGTCGTGGAAGGCGAGCCACCGCATCCCGAGGGCCTCGCGCTGCTCGTCGTCGACGGCCTCCTTGAAGGGCGGGAAGAAGTCGGTCTCCTCCTCGGCCATGTGGTCGGCGTTGACCTGCCGCGCGTTCCGCACCGCCTCCCACCAGCCCTCGCTGCCGACCTCCTGCTCCCCCACCGCGGCCGCGGCGTGCCGGATCTCGTTGTGGTCGTGCACGCCCTCCGCCGTCTCCTGCTCGCCGTCCGCCTCCTGCGCGAGCAGCGGGTAGAACAGCTGCTCCTCGGCCACGGCGTGCACCTCGAGCTTGGCGTGCAGCGCCTCCCAGGCGGCGGCGAGCTCGTCGGCCGGCAGCTCGTCGAGCGCGGCGAAATCCCGCCGGAAGATCTCGTGCTCGGCCAGGACGAGTGCAGTGATCTCGAAGTCGGACATGCCGCCCTTGGTACCCGCTCCGCAGCGCGACCGCTCCGCGGACACCGGTCCCGCACCTACGCTGCCGCCCGTGACCGCTGACCGGCCGGCGCGGGTCGAGGACGTGCACGAGCTCGCGCAGGCGATGCCGCACGTGACCGTCGTCCACGGATCACGCGGCCACGCCGTCTACCAGGTGGGCGGGAAGTCGTTCGTCTTCTTCCGGACCCCACGCCCGGACGCCGTGGACGCCGAGGGCCGGAAGCTCCCGGACGTGATCATGTTCTGGGTCGAGTCCGAGGCGGACAAGCTGGCCCTCGTCCAGGACCCGGCGACGCCGTTCTTCACCACCCCGCACTTCGACGGGCACGACTCCGTCCTGGTGCAGGCGAGCCGGCTCGGCGAGATCAGCCGGCAGGAGCTCGCCGAGCTGGTGCAGGACGCCTGGCTCGCCCAGGCCTCCGCCCGCCGTCGGGCCGCGTGGCTCGCGGCGCACCAGGCCTGACTCACCGGCGGGGCGCGGGAGCCGTCAGTCGAAGCCAGCCGGCAGGCCGAGCTTCACGAACAGCCCCGTCCCGAGGTCGAGGAAGCTGGAGATGTGGGCGACCTTCCCGCGCTCGATCTCCAGCACGTGCAGGCCCCACGGCTCGTGGCCACCACCCGCGCGGGGGCGGTACTGCGCCAGCGCCGGCGTCCCGTTCGCCGACGTCAGGAACACCCGCGACCCCTCGCACTCCGCGCCCGGCCCCTGCATCCAGATCCCGATGTTCTCGGCTCCGCGGAGCCACATCTCGAAAGGGGGCATGTGCTGGGTGGCGTCCTCGTGCAGCAGTTGCACGAACGCCTCGATGTCGTAGCGCTCGAAGGCGTCCAGGTAGCGGGCCAGCAGCTCACGGTCGTCGTCGTCCAGGGTGCGGGGAGCCGGCCGGCCGTCGAGGTCGGCGAGCGTGGCCCGGGCCCGCTGCAGCGCGCTGTTCACCGACGCCACCGTCGAGTCGAGCAGCGTGGCCACCTCCTCGGCCTTCCAGCGCAGCACCTCGCGCAGGATCAGCACCGCCCGCTGCCGCGGGGGCAGGTGCTGCAGCGCCGCGACGAACGCCAGCCGGATCGACTCGCGGGCCACCGCCTGCTCCGCCGGATCGCCGTCCTCGGCGATCACCTGGCGGTCGAGCACCGGCTCGACCCACGCCGTCATCGGCCGGCGGCCGGCCAGCGACGCCGGGACCGGCGGGTAGGGGTCGCCCGCGAGATCCATCGGCAGCGCCCGCCGGGACCGGCCGTTGAGCTGGTCGAGGCAGACGTTGGTGGCGATCCGGTACAGCCAGGACCGCAGCGCCGAGCGGCCCTCGAAGTCGGCCAGCCCGCGCCAGGCGCGGACCATCGTCTCCTGCACCGCGTCGTCGGCGTCGAAGGACGAGCCGAGCATGCGGTAGCAGTAGCCGGTGAGCTCGCGCCGGTGCTCGAGGAGCCGCGGATCGAGCTGATCGGTGGGGCCGAGAGCCACGCTGGTCACCTGGGAACCACTCCTCCGGTCGGTGTGCGCGCCAGCACATCACACGACACCGACAGAACGGGAGGGGCGAGGCGCCTACTGGTAGCTGATCAGGTCCGGGGTCGGCCGGACCTGGTCCATCGTCTGCTCCGGGGTCAGCATCGGGGTGTCCTCGTCGTAGAAGTTCTTCCACCCCCACCACACCGGCGGCGCGTTCTCGCGCACCCGGTTCCAGGTCGCCTGCTTGTCCCCCTGCGACCCCTGTCCGTCGGCGTGCACCAGCACGGCCAGCTCGTCGCGCGAGACGTCCAGGAACTCGCGGCCGGGGAGCATGTCGGTCCGGAACTGGTGCAGCACCAGCAGCTTCTGCGGCAGCCGCGCCTCGCGGGTCAGGTCGGCCAGCCAGGCCACGACCCGGTTGACCTCCTCGACGCCGACCGAGCCGATCTGCGTCAGGTGCACCTGGTCGGGTGCGAGCCGCCACTCCGGGTCCAGCGCCAGCCCGACGTGTGGCAGCTCCAGCAGCGAGCGGTAGCGCTCGGCCTGGGTGACGAAGTCGGTGCGCCCGGGCTGCAGGTCCAGCACGACGTAGACCCCCGCCGCCTGGGCCGCCTCGACCCACGGCCGGATCAGCTCGATCTCGGCCTCGGCCGAGTAGTTGCCGTCCGCGCCGGGGAACTCCGACGCCACGGTCGCGATGATCTCGAATGCCGGGACCACGACCCGGCCCCCGGAGATCGCCTCGTACGGGGCGGCGGTGTCCCGCGCCCGCTGGATCGCCGCCTCCACCGGCTGCTCCCCCAGCACGCCCAGCGCCGCCGTCCCGGGGTGGCCGTAGAGCGCCACCATCATCCGGCCCGGGAAGAGCAGCTGGCCGCCGCCGGGCAGCTCGGTCCCGGAGGCCGCCGTCTCCAGCTTCCAGTCCAGCCCGTCCTCCGCGGCCAGTTCCGCCCCCAGCGCGATCACCGACCCGGCGTCCCCGTCGGAGAGCGCGGACCGTGCCGCCTCCGAGGCGCGCGGGTCGGTCGTGCCGTCGAGCACCACGACCTGCGCCCCGGCGGCGCGGGCGGTCGCGACGGCGGCGACGGCGTCGTCGGTCGCGGGCACCAGGACGACGGTGCCGTCGAGGGCGTCGGCGGGGTCCACCACCGGCAGCTCGCCGAGGTCGTCGTCGGCGGCCGGCTCGTCGCCGGCCCCGACCAGCGCGACGGGGTCGTCGCGCTCCAGCGCCGCCACCGGGCCGAGCACACCGTCGTCGGCATCGACGTCGGCTTCCGGCAGCGAGAGGCCGGTCACCGCCGCCACGGCCCCGAGGTTCGCGGGGACGCGGAGCACGTCGGTCCCGGTCGGCCCCTCGGCGTCGCCCACGGCCAGCACCGTGCCGGTGCCGAGCCGGTCGAGCTCGTCGGCGAGGGCGGCGTCGTCGTCCGGTTCGACCAGCAACGGGACGCCCAGGCCCACGGCGGCGGAAGCGGCGAGCAGCATCCCGGTCCGGTCGTCCTCGCGCGCCGTCACGACCACCGGCGCGCTGTCGAACAGCGCGCCGCTGATGCCGAGCGACAACGCGGCGGCGCCTTCCTCGGGGAGCACCGTGAGCGGCGAGGCCGGCGCCGAGGTCTCGACGACGGCGGTGTCCTCGGACTCCGGCGTCCCGGGTTCGTCCGACGACCCCGTGCAGCCGGCCGCGGCCAGCGCGACGGCGAGCACGACGGGCAGGGCGCGGGCGCGCACGGGACCTCCTCCATCCGGCCTGAGCGCCGGGTGACCCGGCCGACGCTGTCCTGCTCGACCCTAGGCGGGGACCCTGCCGGGGGGCGCTGGACACCGGGGCCGTCCGACGGCCAGCATCGGTGCCGAGATGACGACGCCGTGTTCGGGCCAGCCCGACCTCCGATCGACCAGCCAGCGGGCTGGGGCGGGCCGCTGCCCGCCACCAGGCTCGACGGCATGACCACCGACACCGCAGTCCTCCCGACGACGGCCTTCCCGGACACCCCCGGCTCCCGCCGCCGCACGGGCCTGTTCCGCCAGCTGGGCATCGACACCGGCTACACGCTGACCGGCTTCCCCGTGGCGATCGCCGCCTTCGTCGTGGTCGTGACCGGGCTGTCCGCCGGGGCCGGGCTGCTGGTGGTCTGGGTGGGCATCGCCGTGCTCGCCGGCACGCTGCTCGCCGCCCGCGGGTTCGCCGCCCTCGAACGGGCATGGCTGCCGGCGGTTCTCGGCCGGCCGGTCCCCCGCCCCGGCTACCTGCGCGCCGAGGGCCGCCCGGTCCGGAAGCTGTTCACCCCGCTGCGCGATCCGCAGACCTGGCTGGACGCGCTGCACGCGCTGGTCCGCTTCCCCGTGGCGATCGCCTCCTTCGTGGTCACCGTGACCTGGTGGTCGATCGCGCTCGGCGGCCTCACCTACGGCGCCTACGACTGGGCGCTGACGGAGTCGTCGACCGACCCGCGCAACGAGGACCTGCTGGAACTGGTCGGCCTCGACAGCAGCCCGGGCCGCCGGATCGCCCTGTACACCGCGATCGGCCTCGTGTTCGCCGTCCTGCTGCCGTTCGTCGTCCGCGCCGTCGCGTTGCTGCAGGCCCAGCTGGGCCGGGTCATGCTGACCTCCCGCGCCGCCGCGCAGGCCGAGATCGGCCGCCTCTCCGAGGGCCGCGAGGCCGCCGTCGCCGCCGAGGCGGTCGCGCTGCGCCGGCTGGAACGCGACATCCACGACGGCCCGCAGCAGCGGCTGGTGCGCCTGGCGATGGACCTCTCGCGCGCCCAGCGCCAGCTGGACTCCGACCCGGCGAGCGCCCGCGCCACCCTCGGCGAGGCGACCGACCTGGCCCGCGAGACCCTCGAGGAGCTGCGTGCGCTGTCCCGCGGCATCGCCCCGCCGGTGCTCGCCGACCGAGGGCTCGCCGCCGCACTGGCCGCGCTCGCCGCCCGCTCCCCCGTGCCGGTCGACCTCGCCGTCGACCTGCCCACCGAGCGGCTGGCACCCGTCACCGAGAACACCGCCTACTTCGTCGTCAGCGAGGCGCTGGCCAACGTGGCCAAGCACAGCGACGCCGAGCTCTGCCGGGTGGCGCTGGCCTGCGACGGGCGCCGGCTGCGCGTCGTCGTCGAGGACGACGGCACCGGCGGCGCGGTGCTCGCGCCCGGGCACGGGCTCGCCGGGCTGACCGACCGGCTGCACGCGGTGGACGGGCAGCTGACCGTGGACAGCCCCCGCGGCGGGCCGACGCGGCTGACGGCGGAGCTTCCGTGCGCATAGTCCTGGCCGAGGACTCGGTCCTCCTGCGGGAGGGCCTGGTCCGGCTGCTCGAGGAGGCCGGCACCGAGGTCGTCGCGGCGGTCGGCGACGGGCCGGCGCTCGTGGTCGCCGTCGTCGAGCACCGTCCCGACGTCGCCGTCGTCGACGTCCGGATGCCGCCGACGCACACCGACGAGGGCCTGCGCGCCGCCGTCGAGGCGCGCCGGCAGGCGCCCGGGACGGCGGTGCTGGTGCTCTCCCAGTACGTCGAGGTGGCCTACGCCGACGAGCTGCTGGCCGACGGCGCCGGCGGTGTCGGGTACCTGCTGAAGGACCGGGTCGCCGACGTCGACTCGTTCCTCGCCGCGCTGGAGGACGTCGTGGGCGGCGGCACCGTCCTCGACCCGCAGGTGGTGGCCCAGCTCTTCGCCCGGCGCCGCGCCGACGACCCGGTGCGCCGGCTGACTCCGCGGGAGCGCGAGGTGCTCGGGCTGATCGCCGAGGGGCACTCGAACACCGCCATCGCCCGGCTGCTGGTGGTCACCCCGGGCGCGGTGGAGAAGCACACCCAGCACATCTTCGCCAAGCTCGGCCTGGCCCAGGACGGCGACCAGCACCGCCGCGTCATGGCGACGCTGGCCTACCTGCGCGGCTGAGCCGGTCAGCGCCGGCCCAGGGCCCGCTCCACGTTCTCGACCATCCGGGTGAGGACCAGCACGGTCCGCTCGTACTCCTGCCGGGACAGCCCGTCGGCGGTGTGCCGGCGCACCCGTCCCACGGCCCGCGAGACCCGGTCGTGCGCGGCGACGCCGTCGGCGGTCAGCTGCAGGAGGCCCGACCGCGGCCGGTCCACCCAGCCGCGGGCGGCCAGATCTGCGACGACGGCGGACGCGTCACCGGAGAAGTCCGCCAGCGCGGCGACGACGTCGGCCTCCTGGTCGACGCCTTCGGCGAGGGAGTGCAGCACCTGCCAGTGCCGCCGGGTCAGCCCCTCGGCCGCGACGACGGAGTCGAGCGCCTCCTCGAGGAGCGCATCGAGGCGCTTGACCCACCAGCCGATCGGTCGCTCGTCATCCATCCGCGCATCCTGGGCAGTTGTCCCCCGCCCGACAACCCGTTGGCGCCCAGGGTCCCCCGACCGGTAGACACGTGCCGTGCCCGAGGATCCCGCCGACCAGCTCCGCCCGATCACCGCCGACGAGTGGCCGCGGTTCGTCCGGGCCATGTACGGCGTCTTCGGCGACGATCCCAGCGGGCGGTTCCTCGACGTCCCGTCGCCCTGGGCCGAGCTCGACCGGTCGCTGGCGCTGTGGGAGGGCGACCGCGTCGTCGCCACCGCGGGCATCTACAGCCGCGAGCTCACCGTGCCCGGAGCCGTCGTCCCCTGCGCCGGGGTCACCTGGATCACCGTGGCGCCCACCCACCGGCGACGCGGCGTGCTCACCGCGATCATGCGCCGCCAGCTCGACGGGCTCCGGGCCGCCGAGCGGGAGCCGGTCGCCGCGCTCTGGGCGGCGGAGGCCTCGATCTACGGCCGGTTCGGGTACGCCCCCGCCACCCGACGGGGCGGCTGGACCGGCCGCACCGAGCGGCTGCGGCTGCGCTCGGACGTCGACCTCGGCACCGGTGTGGTCCGGCCGGCCGAGCCGGGCGAGTTCCGCACCGCGGCCGCGCGGGTGCACGAGCAGCTGCGCCGCTGGGTGCCGGGCAACCTGGCCCGCGACGAGCGCTGGTGGGACCGGGTCATGCTCGACGAGCCCGAGGAGCGGAAGGGCCGGCCCGCCCTGCAGCTGCTGCTGCACACCGAGGCCGACGGCACGGCGACTGGGTACGCGACCTACCGGCGCACCGCCCGGTGGAGCGAGTCGAGCGAGCCGGAGGGCGAGCTGACTGTGGGCGAGGTCCGGGCCGCGACGCCGGCGGCCTACGCGGCGCTGTGGCGGTACCTGCTCTCGATCGACCTGGTGCGCACGGTGACCTCGCCGATGGCCTCGGACGACGAGCCGCTGCGGCACCTGATCACGGACGTCCGCGCGCTGCACAGCCGTCCCGTCGACGCCCTGTGGGTGCGGCTGGTCGACGTCGGCCGCGCCCTGTCCGCCCGCCGCTACCCCGCCCCCCTGGACCTGGTGTTCGAGGTGCGCGACGAGTTCTGCCCGGAGAACGCCGGCCGCTGGCACCTGTGGGGCCACCCCGCCGGAGCGTTCTGCGACCGGACCGACCGCGACCCGGACATCGTGCTCGGCATCGAGGAGCTGTCCGCGGCCTACCTCGGCGGGGTCTCGCTGGGCTCGCTGCAGGCCGCCGGACGGGTGCACGAGGTGAGCCCCGGCGCCGTCGTCCAGGCCTCGACCGGGTTCGGCTGGCCGGTCACGCCGTGGTGCCCCGACGAGTTCTGATCAGGGGTGCGGCTGCGGCCCGGTGGGCTGACCGCCGGACGGACGGTGCCGGTCGCGCTCGTAGTCGCTGATCAGCCCGATCCGGCGGACGTGCCGCTCGTCGCCGCTGAAGTCCGTGCGGAGGAACTCCAGCACCAGCTCGGTGGCCTCCTCGACGCTGTGCTGCCGGGCGCCGATCGAGACGACGTTGGCGTCGTTGTGCTGCCGGGCCAGCTGCGCGGTGGCGGTGTTCCAGACCAGCGCGGCGCGGACCCCGGGCACCTTGTTGGCCGCCATCTGCTCGCCGTTGCCCGATCCCCCGATCACCACGCCGAACGAGCCGGGCTCGGTCACGGTCCGCTCCCCCACCTCGAAGCAGAACGGCGGGTAGTCGTCCTGGGCGTCGTACTCGAAGGCCCCGCAGTCGACGGGCTCGTGCCCGGCCTCGGCGAGCGCCTTCTTCAGGTGCTCCTTGAACTCGAGGCCGGCGTGGTCGGTTCCGACGAAGACGCGCATGGCGAGCAGTTTGACAGGCCGGCCGCAGCGAGCAGCGCGGCGAGTGCGTAGGCGACGGCTTCTGCACCGAAGGTCCGGGACTTTCGGTGCAGGAAGTCCGGTCAGGACCCGGTGAGCCGCCGGACGACGGAGAGCGGCAGCACGCGGAGCAGCCGTGCGACGGGGCGCCAGGGCCACTCGGGCACGTAGCCGCGCACCGGCTCCCGCTCGACGACGGCGACCAGCGCGTCGACGCCCTTGTCCAGGCCGACGGTCAGCGGGCCTCGCCGTCCCTCGTTGATGTCGGTGGCGATGTAGCCCGGCAGCACCGTGGAGACGACGATCTGCGAGCCGTACACGTCGGAGCGGATGCCCTCGGCGAGCGCGTTCAGCGCGGCCTTGCTGGCGCCGTAGGCGGTGCGGGTGCCCGGCATGCCGCGGACCGAGGCGACCGAGGAGATGAGGACGAGGTGCCCGGCGCCCTGGCTGCGGAACAGCTCCATCGCGGCCTCGCACTGCGCGTGCGAGCCGAGCACGTTGGTCAGCAGGACCGCGCGGTTCTCGGCGGCGGACCCGGTGCCGACCGAGCCGCCCTTGCCGATGCCGGCGTTGACGATCACCCGGTCGAAGCCGCCGAGCTCCTCGGCCAGCCGGGGCATCACCGCCGCGACCGAGGCGGGGTCGTCGACGTCCATCGCGGCCACGATTACCCGGACACCGGGGTGGGCGGCGAGCAGTTCATCGCGCAGCGCTTCGAGCCGGTCGAGCCGGCGGGCGGTCAGGGCGAGGTCGCGCCCCTGGGCGGCGAAGCGGCGGGCCATGCCCTGGCCGAGACCGGCGCTCGCGCCGGAGATGAAGATCCGCTGGCGGACGGGGTGCGGCATCCGGCCATCCTGCCGCACCCTGTCCGTCCCCTGCTCTTCCGCGGAGAAGCGGGCCGCTTCTCCGCGGAGAAGCGGGTCAGCGGCGGGTGAGCTCGAGGGTGTCGGCGGGGACGGAGTCCATGTCCGGGCCGGCGGTGCGGGTGCGCTTGAGCTCCCAGAAGTCGGGCAGGTTGGCCAGCAGGACGGCGCCGTCGAAGGCCTTGCCGGCGTCCTCGCCGGTCGGGACCTTGCTGATCACCGGGCCGAAGAAGGCGACGCCGTCGATGTGCATGACCGGCGTGCCGACGTCCTCGCCGACCGGGTCCATGCCCGCGTGGTGGCTCTTCTCCAGCGCCTCGTCGTACTCGGTGGAGGTGGCGGCCTCGGCGAGGGAGGCGGGCAGGCCGACGCGCTCCAGCGCCGGTGCGATCAGGTCCTCGAGCTCCAGCTTCTCGTGGTGCCGGAGCGTGCCCATGGCGGTGTAGAGGTCACCGAGCACCTCGTCGCCGTGCTGCTGAGCGGCGGCGATCGCGACCCGGACCGGGCCGTACGCCTTCTTCATCATCTCCTGGTACTCCTCCGGCAGGTCCCGGCCGCTGTTGAGCACGGCCAGGGACATGACGTGCCAGTGGAGGTCGATCTCGCGGACCTTGGCGGCTTCGAGGACCCAGCGGCTGGTCAGCCAGGCCCACGGGCACAGGGGGTCGAACCAGAAGTCGACACGGGCCTTCGCGGGGGCGCTCTGCACTGCCTCGGTCATGCGGTTCTCCTCGTGGTCGGTGGCCCCGGGTGTCCGCACCGGGTCTCGTCGGTTGCCAATCCGGATCGGCGTCCCCTTGTTCCCGCGCCCGACGCCGCGCTGTGCCGGACCTCCCACCTCGAACAGGACTGCTGTCGTCCTCCCGTGGGAAGCTCCCCGACGTGGCCGCACCCAACCTGACCCGCATCGATGCCGCTGCCCGCGCCGAGATCCTGACCGTCGAGAGCTACGACATCGCCCTCGACGTCACCGACGGCGCCGGACATCCCGGCGAGCGCACCTTCGAGTCGACGACGACCGTCGTGTTCGGCTGCCGGGAACCCGGCGCCTCGACGTTCATCGACCTCGTCGCCGACGGCCTCCGCTCGGCCACCCTGAACGGCGTCGAGCTCGACGTCAGCACGTGGCAGGAAGAGGTCGGGCTCCCGCTGCCCGATCTCGCCGAGCAGAACACCCTCGTCGTGACCGCCGACTGCCGGTACTCCAACAGCGGCGAGGGCCTGCACCGCTTCCTCGACCCCGAGGACGGGCAGGTCTACCTCTACACGCAGTTCGAGGTCGCCGACGCCAAGCGGATGTTCGCCTGCTTCGACCAGCCCGACCTCAAGGCCACCTTCACGCTGCACGTGACGGCGCCCTTCGACTGGCAGGTCGTCTCCAACAGCGGCGACCGCACCCTCGAGGCCGGGAACGGCGGCTCGCAACTGGTGCACTTCGCGCCGACCAAGCGCATCTCGACCTACCTCGTCGCGCTGATCGCCGGGCCGTACGCCAAGGTGACCGACTCGCACGACGGCATCCCGCTGGGCCTGTACTGCCGGGCCAGCCTGGCGCAGTACCTCGACCCGGAGGAGCTGTTCCGGGTCACCAAGCAGGGCTTCGACTTCTACCACCGGGTGTTCGACTACCCGTACCCGTTCGACAAGTACGACCAGCTCTTCGTGCCCGAGTTCAACGCCGGGGCCATGGAGAACGCCGGTGCGGTCACCTTCCTCGAGGACTACGTCTTCCGCTCGAAGGTGAGCCGGGCCCGCTACGAGCGGCGCGCGGAGACGGTGCTGCACGAGCTGGGCCACATGTGGTTCGGCGACCTCGTGACCATGCGCTGGTGGGACGACCTCTGGCTCAACGAGTCCTTCGCGACCTACATCAGCACGCTGTGCCAGGCCGAGGCGACCGAGTACACGACGGCCTGGACGACGTTCGCCAACACCGAGAAGGCGTGGGCGTACGCCCAGGACCAGCTGCCCTCGACCCACCCGATCGCCGCCGACATCCCCGACGTCGCCGCGGTCGAGGTGAACTTCGACGGCATCACCTACGCCAAGGGCGCCTCGGTGCTCAAGCAGCTGGTCGCCTACGTCGGCCGGGACGAGTTCTTCGCCGGCGTGCGCCGCTACTTCCGCCAGCACGAGTACGGCAACACCACCCTCGCCGATCTGTTGGGGCCGCTGTCGGAGAGCTCCGGCCGCGACCTCACCGAGTGGGCCGACCAGTGGCTGCGGACCAGCCAGGTGAACACGCTGCGGCCGGTCTTCGAGCTCACCGAGGACGGCCGGTACGGCAGCTTCGCCATCGAGCAGACCGCCGTGGCCGAGCACCCGGTGCTGCGCAACCATCGCCTGGCCGTCGGTCTCTACAGCGAGGGCCCCGAGGGGCTGACCCGCACCGCGCGGGTGGAGCTCGACGTCGCCGGCGCCCGCACCGAGGTGCCCGACCTGGCGGGCCACCCGGCCGCCGACCTCGTCCTGGTCAACGACGACGACCTGACCTACGCCAAGCTGCGGCTCGACGAGCGCTCGCTGGAGACGCTGCGCGCCCGCATCGGCGGGCTGACCGACCCGCTGGCCCGGGCGCTGTGCTGGTCGGCGGCCTGGGACATGACCCGCGACGCCGAGCTGCCGGCCCGCGACTGGGTCGACCTGGTGCTCGCCGGTGTGGACGCCGAGAGCGAGAGCAGCGTCGTCCAGTCCCTGCTGGCCCGGGTGCAGACGGCGCTGAACAGCTTCGCCGACCCGACGTGGGCACCCACCGGCTGGGCCCGTCTGGGCGACCACGCGCTGGCTGCGCTCGAGGCTGCCCCGGCCGGCAGCGACCAGCAGCTGCTCTGGTCGCGCACGCTGGCCAGCGCCGCCCGCACCGACGAGCACGTCGCCGCGCTGCGCGGCCTGCTCGACGGTTCCCGGACGATCGAGGGCCTGGAGGTGGACGCCGACGCGCGGTGGGCGTTCCTGCACGGTCTCGTGGCCCTCGGTGCGGCCGGCGACGACGAGATCGCGGCCGAGGCGGCCCGCGACGCCACCGCGACCGGGGTGCGGCGCGCGGCGACGGCGCGTGCGCTGCGGCCCACCGCGGAGTCCAAGGCCGAGACGTGGCGACAGGCGTTCCACGACGACGAGGTGCCCAACGCCGTGCACGAGGCGATCGTGGCCGGCTTCTGGCACCCGGCCCAGCGCGAGCTGACCGCCGAGTACGTCGACCGCTACTTCGCCGATGTCCGGCCGATCTGGGACCGGCGGCCGGGCGAGATCGCGAAGAACGCCGTCCAGTACCTGTTCCCGTCCGTGGTCGAGCCGCGCACCCTCGTCGCCGCGGATGCCTGGCTGGCCGACACGAGCCAGCCGGCCGCGCTCCGGCGGCTGGTCTTCGAGGGGCGCGACGGCATCGCCCGCGCGCTGCGCGCCCGGGAGAAGGACGCCGAAGCCGGCCTCTGAGCCGGCACACGACGAGACCCCGCCCACCGGACCGGTGGGCGGGGCCTCGTCGTTCTGGCGGTCCGGAGGAGCGCAGATGATTCAGCGGTGGGTGGGGCGGCCCGCCTGGTCGGACAGCTGGCGCAGCCCGTTGATGATGCCGCCGACCAGGTCGCCGCCGGCGAAGGCCGTCGTCATCGACAGCACCGCCAGCGCGCAGGCCCGGTCGGGCAGCCGGCGGGCGGCGGCGGACCCGGTGACGACCTCCACCACGCGCTGCCCGGGCGAGACGGCGATGAGCACGGCCTCGGCGGTGCGGCCGCCGGAGTGCGCGTGCAGCTCCTCGGCGCGGGCGCGGGTCGGGGTGCCCAGGTCGCCGACATAGAGGGTGAAGCGCAGGCCCGTCTCCCGCGAGGAGAGCGTCAGCGCCTCGTCGAGGCGGGCCAGCTCGCGGAAGCTGAAGATCTGGTCGAGGGGCTCGTCCGTGCGGGACGCCATCGTCGAGGACGTGGCGGTGTCGTGGGACTCGACTTCGAGCGCGCGGGTCATCGCGGGCCTCCGGGCAGGTCGATCGCGGATGCGGAGGGAGTCGTGGGCATCGTGCTCACCAGGTGCCCCGGGCCCCGCCGAGCGGACCGGCCGGCGTCGCGCCGGCCGTGATCGCGGCGTGCCCGTCGCCGTGGGCCCCACCGTGCGCGGGGCCGTCCGGGTGCGGCTCGTACCAGACCGGGGCGTGGTCCCAGGGCTGCCCCGGCTTGTAGCGGGGGCGCCGGTTCCGCACGCCCGGCGCGATGGTCAGCAGGGCGAGCACCAGGATCACGGCCAGTGGCCCCCCGGCGAAGACGAGGATGGTCTCGGCAACGGTCACGGCGCTCAACTTACCGGCACCGCACACCGTCAGCCCGCCCGCTCCCCCCAGACGTCCGGGTGTCGGTGCGCCCAGGGCCGCGCGGCCTCCAGCTGGGCCGACAGCGAGATCAGGGTGACCTCGTCGGCGGGCCGGCCGACCAGCATGCTGCCCATCGGCAGCCCCTCCGCCGTCCAGTGCAGCGGCACGCTGATCGCCGGCTGACCGGTGACGTTGTAGAGGGCGGGGAAGGCGGAGTACCGCTCGTTCCGCTCGAAATCCGCGGCGCCGTCGCCGTCCCCGTCGAACCACCCGACCGGGCGCGGGGTCATGGTGACCACGGGGGCGAGCAGGACGTCGTAGGCGGCCGTCCCCCGCACGAAGCGGCGGGCGGCCGAGCGCAGGGTGGCCATCGCGAGCATCGCGTCCCGGGCCGACAGCGCCAGGCCGCGGGCGCGCAGCTCCCGCGTGAGCGGCCGCAGCTCGCCCACCCGCTCGGGCGGGACGGGCAGCGTGACCGCGGACAGCGCCCACACCTGCTCGAAGGCCGGCATCACCTCCGGCCCGACCAGGCCGTCGGGCGCCGGCTCGACGTCGTGGGCGAGCTCAACAAGCAGCGCCGCCGCGTCGTCCAGAGCGGCGGCTGCCTCGGGCTGCAGCACCCCCGACACCGACGACGGGACGACGCCGATCCGGAGCCGCCCCGGCGGACGGTCGGCCGCGGCCAGGAACGTCTCCCCCGGCGGGAGCGGAGCAGCCCAGGTGGGGTCACCCAGCTCCGGGCCGGCCATCGCGTCGAGCATCGCGGCGGCGTCGCGCACCGTGCGCGCCAGCGGCCCCGAGGTGACCAGCCCGGTGGTCTCGCTGCCCAGCGGGGCGTTGCTGACGCGCCCGCGCGCCGGCTTCAGGCCGACCAGCCCGGTGATGCTCGCCGGGATCCGGATCGAGCCGCCACCGTCGCTGCCCTGGGCGAACGGCACGAGGCCGGCCGCGACCGCGACCGCCGCGCCCCCGCTGGAACCACCGGCCAGCAGGCGCGGATCCCACGGGTTGCGGGCCGGGCCGACCAGGTCGTTGTCGGTGTAGCAGGGGAAGCCGAACTCGGGGGTGTTGGTCTTGCCGAGGCTGATCGTCCCGGCGGCGGCCAGCCGGGTGACGACGGCGTCGTCGACAGCGGGGACCGAGTCGGCGGTGACCCGCGAGCCGTACGTCGTCCGGACGCCGGCGGTGTTCGTGAGGTCCTTGATCGCCGTGGGCACGCCGAGCAGCGCGGGCAGCCGGCCGCCGTCGCGCAGGAGCTGCTCGGCCGCGGCGGCGGCCGCCAGCGCGCGCTCGGGCGTGACCGTCACGAAGGCGCCGAGCCCCGCGTCGAGGGCCTCGATCCGGGCGAGCGCGTGCCGCACGAGCTCGATGGGGCCGACCTCGCCGGCACGGACGGCGGCGGCCTGCTCCAGCGCGGTGAGGTCGTGCAGCTGCGTCACGGGCGGCGACGCTAGCCCCAGCGGCGACCACCCCCGGAACCGCGGCGGGCCGGCGGTCACGTACACAAGAGCCATGGACCTCTCCCGTGCCGCCGCGGAGGCCCTCGACGCGGCCGACCCCCTCGCCGGCTTCCGGGCCCGTTTCGCCGGTGCCGACGAGACCGGCCCCGACCGGCTGCTCTACCTCGACGGCAACTCGCTGGGCCGCATGCCGCTGGCCACCCCGGCCGCCGTGACCCGCGTCGTCGAGCAGGAGTGGGCGCGCGGGCTGGTCGGCTCCTGGTCGCAGTGGATCGGGACGGCGTCCCGCCTGGGCGACGACCTCGGCGCGGGCGTGCTGGGCGCGGGCCCGGGCCAGGTGCTGGTCGGCGACTCGACCACGGTGAACCTCTACAAGCTGGTGGCCGCCGGAGCCGCCGCCCGCCCGGACCGCGACGTCCTGGTCTGCACCGCCGACGACTTCCCCACCGACCGGTACGTGGTCGCCGGGGTCGCCGAGGCGCGCGGGATGGCGGTGCGCGAGATCGGCGCCGACATCGACGAGGGCCTCGACCTCGGCGACCTCGCCGCGGCCCTGGACGAGCGCGTCGCCGTCGTCGTCCTGTCGCTGGTCGCCTACCGCTCCGGCGCGCTGGCCGACGTCGCCGAGGTGACCCGGCTGGTGCACGAGGCCGGCGCGCTGCTGCTGTGGGACCTCTCGCACGCGGTGGGCGCGGTGCCGGTCGACCTCGACGCCACCGGCGCCGACCTGGCCGTGGGCTGCACGTACAAGTACCTCAACGGCGGCCCGGGCGCCCCGGCGTTCCTCTACGTGCGCCGCGACCTCCAGGAGGAGCTGCGCTCCCCCATCCAGGGCTGGTTCGGCCAGCGCGACCAGTTCGAGATGGGCCCGGCCTACGAGCCGGCCGAGGGCATCGAGCGCTTCGGTGTCGGGACGCCGCCGGTCCTCGGCATGGCCACGGTCGAGGTGGGCGCCGGGCTGGTCGCCGAGGCGGGGATCGGGGCGCTGGCCGCCAAGGGCCGCACGATGACCGACCTGATCGTGGCGCTCGGCGACGAGTGGCTGGCGCCGGCCGGGGTGGCGCTGGCCTCGCCGCGGGAGTCCGCCCGGCGCGGCTCGCACGTCACGTTCGCCCACCCGCAGGCGTGGCAGCTGACCCAGGCGCTGGTCGACCGGGGCGTGGTGCCGGACTTCCGCACCCCCGACCGCGTGCGGCTCGGCCCGGCACCGCTCTACACGCGGTTCGTCGACGTCTGGGACGCCATGGACCGGTTCCGCACGATCCTGACCGACCGCTCCTACGAGGCCTTCCCCGCCGAGCGCGCACGGGTCACCTGAGCCCCGACCGGTCCGGATCGGGGACGCCGATCGGGTTGCCGGCCGGCCACTCCCCCGCGGCGACGACGGCGCGGCGCACCGGGCGCAGCAGCTCTGCGAGCCGGTCGCAGCCCTGCGCGCCGAGTGCCTGCCACGGGCCCAGGGCGAGCCGGTCGGTGTCGGCCTCGAGCGCGGCGACCACGGCCAGGCCCTGCGCGGTGAGGCCGCCGTCGGCCAGCCACCCGCGGTCGGCCAGGCGGGCGGCGCCGTCCTCCCACGCGGCGTCGTCCCACCCGCGGGCCTTCTGCAGCCACGCCCGGTCGGACCGGCCGTCCGCGGCGGCCAGCACGTGGCCCTGCACGCCGTCGACCTCGCGGGACACCAGCGCGACCGTGTGGCCGTCGCCGCGGTGCTCGCGCAGCGTGGTGAGCGCCTGCCACAGCAGGAGGTGCGGTTCGTCGGGGACGACCACCGCCGTGTTCGCGGCGGCCAGGGGGCGGCCGGGTGCGTCGACGGCGGCCGCGGCGGCGCTGGCCAGGTCGCGCGCCTCGCGCACCTCGGCCGAGCCGAGCCACTCCTCGCCCAGCACCCGGCGGACCGCGGCGTCCACGCCGGCCAGCCGGGCGTCCAGGGCCGCGGCCGGGCTCACCGCCTCCCACACCGCCGGCACCCTGCGGGCGACGAAGGCCGGCGCGAAGTTCACGAACGTGGCCGTGACCACCTCGCTGCCGACGGCGCCCAGCGGTGCTGCGCGGCCGGCGAAGTAGCCCGACCAGAAGCCACGCAGGCCGGCCGCCTCGAACTGAGCGGCCGCCTCCTCGGCGAAGTAGGTGAGCGCGTGGAACGGCTCGGCCAGGGCCCAGAGCAGGCGGGCGGTCGCGGGCGAGGTCATGCGCTCACGCTCTCAGGCATGCCCAGCCACTCCCGCCAGCGAGGGTCCACGGTGCGGTGGCCCAGCAGCCGCCAGGCAGCACCCGTCGGTGTGCGCGGCGGCTGCGGGAGGGACCAGCCGAGCTCGGCCAGGGAGCGGTCGGCCTTGGCGTGGTTGCAGCGACGGCAGGCGGCGACGACGTTGTCCCAGGTGTGCGTCCCGCCCCGGCTGCGCGGCACGACGTGGTCGATGCTCGTGGCCGATCCGCCGCAGTAGACACAGGTCTGGCCGTCGCGGGTGAAGACCGCGCGCCGGGACAGCGGCACCGACGAGGGGTAGGGCACCCGTACGTAACGGGTCAGCCGGACCACGACCGGGACCGGCAGGCTCACCGTCTCGGCGTGCACGACGTCGGCGGTCGAGTCGACGGCGATGGCCTTCTCGGCGAGCACCAGCACGATGGCCCGCCGGCTGGAGACCACGCAGAGCGGCTCGAAGGTCGCGTTGAGCAGCAGGGATGCGCCCGTGGTGCCGGGCGAGGGCACGGGCAGGACCGCTGGGACGGGGTCGCGGCGCGGACCGGGCTGGCCCGCCGTCGACGACCCGGGCACGGAACGCGGCACGGATCACCTCCGGTCGCCCCGGACCGCCGGTGGCTCCGAGACCCGCGGGCTGCCCCATTCTGACCCGGCGGAGCCGCAGCCGCCGCCCTCGGGCCCGCCCCGGGCGCGAGCGGTGGCTCTACCGTGACCTGATGCGCTATCCCGACGCCCCCCGGCTCGACCTGGTCGAGGACCTGCACGGCCACTCCGTCGCCGACCCCTACCGCTGGCTGGAGGACGCCGACGACCCACGGACCGTCGCCTGGAGCGAGGCGCAGGACGCGCTGGCCGCCGAGGTGCTGGGGGCCCTGCCGCTCCGCGCGGAGTTCGCCGGGCGGATGGAGCAGCTGGTGCGCGCCGGCGCGGTCGGGCTGCCGGTGTGGCGGGGGGCGCGGGCCTTCTCGACTCGCCGCGACCCCGGCCAGGAACACGCGGTGCTGCGGGTGACCGAGGCCGACGGCACGGTGCGGGTGCTGGTCGACCCGATGGCGCTGGACCCCGCCGGCACCACCACCCTGGACGCCTGGTCGCCGTCGGTCGAGGGCGACCGGCTGGCCTACCAGGTCTCCGTCGGCGGCGACGAGGAGTCGCAGCTGTTCGTGCTCGACGTCGCCACCGGCGAGCTGCTGGACGGGCCGGTCGACCGCTGCCGCTACTCCCCCGTCGCCTGGCTGCCCGGCGGCGAGGAGCTGTTCTACGTGCGCCGGCTCGCCCCGGAGCTGCTGCCCCCGGACGAGCAGCAGTTCCACCGGCGGGTCTGGCGGCACCGGGTGGGCGCCGACCCGGCCGACGACGTCCTTGTCCACGGCGACGGCAGCGACCCGGCCAGCTACTTCGGGGTGCACACCAGCCGGGACGGGCGCTGGCTGGTCGTGTCCCGGTCGGTGGGCACCGCGCCGCGGGACGACGTCTGGCTGGCCGACCTCGCCGGGGACGGCGCTCTGCGGGAGTTCCAGGTGGGCGTGGACGCCCAGACGTCGGCCTGGGTGGCCCGCGACGGCCGGCTCTGGCTGCTGTCGGACCGGGACGCCCCCCGCGGGCGGCTCGCCGTCGCCGATCCGGCCGATCCCGCCACCTGGGCACCGGAGGCCTGGCGGGACGTCGTCCCGCAGCAGCCGGAGGCCGTGCTCTCCGACGTCACGCTGGTCGACGGCCCCGACGGCGGGCTGCAGGTGCTCGCCGTGCACGCCGTGGACGCCACCGACCGGCTGTCGGTCTGGTCCGCGGACGGCTCGGGCCGCATCGGCGCGGTGCCCGCCCCCGGCGCCGGCAGCGTCTCCGGCGTCGCCTCGCGGCCCGAGGGCGGGACGGAGGCCTGGGTCGGGTACACCGACTACGCCACGCCGCCCTCGGTGCTGCGCTGGGACGCCGGCACGCCGGACGCGCTGGAGGACTGGGAGCGGGCCGCCGTCGCCGGCGCCGTCCCGGAGCTCACCGTCGTCGAGACGCACGCGACCTCGGCGGACGGGACGCCGGTGCACCTGTTCGTGCTCTCGCAGACCGGCACCCCCGACGCCCCGCGGCCGACCGTGCTCTACGGGTACGGCGGCTTCAACGTCTCGCTGACGCCCGCCTACAGCGCGCAGGCGCTGTCCTGGGTCGCCGCCGGCGGCGTGTGGGTGGTGGCCAACCTGCGCGGCGGATCCGAGCACGGCGAGGACTGGCACCGGGCCGGCATGCGCGAGCGGAAGCAGAACGTCTTCGACGACTTCGCCGCCGCCGGCGAGCACCTGGTCGCCGAGGGCTGGACGACGCACGCGCAGCTGGGCGTCTTCGGCGGCTCCAACGGCGGGCTGCTGGTCGGCGCCACGCTCACCCAGCGGCCCGACCTCGCCGCCGCCGTCGTCTGCAGCGCACCGCTGCTGGACATGGTCCGGTACGAGCTCTTCGGTCTCGGCCGCACCTGGAACGACGAGTACGGCACGGCCGACGACGCCACCGAGCTGGGCTGGCTCCTGGGCTACTCGCCGTACCACGCGGTCCGGGAGGGGACGGCGTACCCGGCGGTGCTGCTCACGACCTTCGAGTCCGACACCCGCGTCCACCCGCTGCACGGCCGCAAGCTGGCCGCGGCCCTGCAGCACGCCACGACCGCTGCGGCGCCCGTCGTGCTGCGCCGGGAGGTCTCGGTGGGCCACGGCGCGCGGGCGGTCAGCCGCACCGTCGGACTGGCCGCCGACCAGCTCGCGTTCCTGGCACGGCACACCGGCCTCGACCCGGCCGAAATATCCGAGGGTGACCTCGCTGACACAGCAGGTCTGGCCTGAGAGTATTTCGGTGATGAACAGGTCACTAACCGTGGTCGGGCTCCGCTGACCGCGACCGCGCCGGGAGAGGTGGTCCCCGTCCGGCCGGCCACGTACCGCGAGGTCTTCGCCGTCGCGGAGTTCCGCCCGCTCTTCGGCACGTTCCTGCTCTCGACCGCGGGCGACGAGCTCGCCCGCGTCGCGCTGACCGTGCTGGTCTACCAGCGCACGAACTCACCGCTGCTGTCCGCGCTCACCTTCGCCATCAGCCACTTCCCGTGGCTGATCGGTGGGCCGCTGCTGTCCACCCTGGCCGACCGGCTGCCCCGGCACCGCGTGCTCATCTCCACCGACGTCGTCCGGGCCCTCCTGCTCGCGCTGATGGCCGTGCCGGGCATGCCGCTGACGGTGCTGCTCGGGCTGCTGCTGCTGGTCTCGCTCTGCGCGCCACCCTTCGAATCGGCCCGCTCGGCGGTGATGGCCGACGTGCTCGACGGCGAGCGCTACGCCCTGGCGACGTCGATGACGACGGTGACCCTGCAGGTCGCCCAGGTCGCGGGCTTCCTGGTGGGGGGCGCGCTCGTGGCCGTCCACCCCTCGCTGGCCCTGGGCATCGACGCGGTCACCTTCGCGGTCTCGGCGCTGTGGCTGTCCGCCCGCCTGCAGCGCCGGCCGGCGCCCGCGCCGCCGGAGGCCGGCTCGTCGCTGTGGCGCGACGCCGCCGCCGGTCTGCGCTTCATCGGCCGCACCCGGCGGATGGTCGCGATCATCGCCGTCCTCTGGGTGGGGGCCCTGTTCGGCAACGCGTGGGAGGGCATCGCCGCACCCCTCGCCTCGCAGCTCGGCGGAGGCAGCATGGCGATCGGCGTGCTGCTCGCCGCCAACCCGGCCGGTGTGGTGGTCGGCGGGCTGCTGCTCGGCCGCCTGGTGACGCCGGGCCGCCGGGAACGGCTGGTCGTCCCGCTGGTCCTGCTCTCCCTCGCCCCGCTGCTGGCCGGTGGCCTGGTGGTGGCCCTGGTCGGCGCGAGCTGGCCCTCCTTCACGACGCTGCTCGCGCTGCTGTTCGTCTCCGGCCTCGGCTCCGCCTGGCTCATCCCGCTCAACATCGCCTTCGTCCAGGCGACGCCGGCGGCCTACCGCGGCCGCGCCTTCGGCGTCGCGGTCAGCGGCCTGTACGGCGTGCAGGGCATCGGGGCGCTGGCCGCCGGGCTCGCCGCCGAGGGCGTGGCACCCAGTGGCGTGCTCGCCTTGTGCGGCGGGATCGGAATGATCGCCGTCGCCCCGGCGCTGATTGCCTATCGACGGACGTACGACCGGTCGCCCGTCACGATCGACGCCGAGGGAGCACCGCGGGCATGAGCGAGTCGAGGCGACTGCCGTCGGCCCGGACCTTCTACGACGAGGTCGGCGGGCAGGCGACCTTCGAGCGACTCGTGGCCCGGTTCTACGCCGCCGTCCGCAGCGACCCGGTGCTCGCGCCGCTGTACCCCCAGGACGACTGGGCGGGGGCCGAACTGCGGCTACGCCGCTTCCTGGAGCAGTACTGGGGCGGGCCCACGACCTACTCCGACGAGCGCGGGCACCCGCGGCTGCGGATGCGGCACGCGCCGTTCGCCATCGGGCCGGCCGAGCGCGACGCCTGGATCACGCACATGCGCGACGCCGTGGACTCCCTCGAGCTCCCGGCCGACCAGGACGCCACCCTCTGGGGCTACCTGGTCAACGCGGCGGGCAGCATGCAGAACCGCTTCCCCGCCGACGCGGACGCCGACCGCTCTCCCGGCCGATGACCGGCACGTGGTGGCGGGACGCGGTCTTCTACCAGGTCTACGTCCGCAGCTTCGCCGACGGGAACGGCGACGGCGTCGGTGACCTCGCCGGCCTGCGCGGCCGGCTCACCTACCTGCGCGACCTCGGCGTCGACGCGCTGTGGATCACGCCCTTCTTCCCCTCCCCGATGGCCGACCACGGCTACGACGTCGCCGATCCGCGCGACGTCGCCCCGGTGTTCGGCGACCTCGCGGAGTTCGACGCCCTGCTGGCCGAGGCGCACGCGCTGGGCCTGCGGGTCACGATCGACGTGGTCCCGAACCACAGCTCGTCCGAGCACGCGTGGTTCCGGGCGGCGCTCGCGGCCGGGCCGGGCTCGCCCGAGCGCGCCCGCTACGTCTTCCGCGACGGCCGCGGGGCCGACGGCAGCGAGCCGCCCAACAACTGGCCGTCGGTCTTCGGCGGCCCGGCGTGGACGCGGGTGCCCGACGGCCAGTGGTACCTGCACATCTTCGCGCCGGAGCAGCCGGACCTGGACTTCGGCAACCCCGAGGTGCTGGCCGACCTCGAGGAGACGCTGCGCTTCTGGCTGGACCGCGGCGTCGACGGCTTCCGCATCGACGTCGCCCACGGCATGGCCAAGCCCGACGGACTGCCGGACATGGTGCCGATGGAGGACACCGGCCTGCTCGACGACCACGGCCCCGGTGACCTCCGCTTCGACCAGGACGGTGTGCACGCGGTGCACCGGCGGATCCGCGCGGTGCTCGACGAGCGCCCCGGCGCCATGGCCGTCGGCGAGGTGTGGGTCTCCGACGACGACCGGCTGGCCCGGTACCTGCGCCCGGACGAGCTGCAGCTGGCGTTCAACTTCAAGCTGCTGACGGCGGAGTGGACGCCGACCGCCCTGCGCGACGCCGTCGTCCACTCGCTGGCGGCGGTCGAGGGCACCCCCGCCCCGGCGTGCTGGGTGCTCTCCAACCACGACCGGCCGCGGCACGTGACCCGCTACGGCGGCGGTGAGCTCGGCACCCGCCGGGCCCGGGCGGCCGCGCTGCTGCAGCTCGCGCTACCAGGGGTGGCCTACCTCTACAACGGCGACGAGCTGGGCATGCCCGACGTCGACCTGCCGGACGACGCGCTGCAGGACCCGATCTGGATCCGGTCCGGTGGGCAGGAGCGCGGCCGCGACGCCTGCCGCATCCCCGTGCCGTGGTCGGGCACCGAGCCCTCCTACGGCTTCTCGTCGAGCGCCGACACGTGGCTGCCGATGCCCCAGGGCTGGGCAGGGCTGACGGCCGAGGCACAGGCCGCCGATCCGGTGTCGATGCAGTCGCTGTACCGAGCGGCGCTGGCGCTCCGGTCGTCCTCACCGGCCTTCACCGGCGAGGGCCTGCAGTGGTTACCGGCACCCGACGGATGCCTCGCCTTCCGGCGCACCGGTGGCCTGGTGTGCCTGCTCAACCTCTCGGGCGTGGCCGTTCCGCTCCCCGAGGGAACGGTGCTGCTGGCGAGCGCCGACGTCGCCGACGGCCGGCTCCCGGACGACGCGGCCGCCTGGCTGGTCGCCTGACCGACCCTCCGGGCGCTCCGGAGCGCTCGGGTACCTTGCCGCACGGAACGCGCCGTGGCGGCGCCTGACCACCGGCGCACGCGGGAGCTGACATGAAGACCAAGGACCTGGCCTACATCGCGCTCTTCGCGGCCATCATCGCGGTGCTCGGCACGCTGCCCGCGGTGAACATCGGGCCGGTCCCGATCACCGCGCAGACCCTCGGCGTGATGCTGGCCGGCGGCGTGCTGGGCGCGCGCCGCGGGTTCCTCGCCGTGCTGCTGTTCCTGGTGCTCGTCGCGATCGGGCTGCCACTGCTGTCCAGCGGGGCCGGCGGCCTGGCGGTCTTCGCCGGGGCGACCGCCGGTTACCTGTACAGCTGGCCGGTGGCCGCGTTCGTCATCGGCTGGCTCACCGAGCGCGTCTGGTCCCGCTACACGGTCGTGTGGGGCGTGCTGATCAACGTCCTCGGCGGCATGGTCGTCATCTACCTGATCGGCGTCCCCGTGCTCGCCGCCGTCGCGAACCTCTCCCTGTGGGAGGCGATCGTGTCGGGCGCCTGGCCGTTCCTGCCGGGTGACGCGGCCAAGGCGTTCATCGCCGCGGCGATCGCCGACCAGGTGCGGCGCAGCTACCCGGTGATCGAGCGACCGCAGCGGGAGCTCGCCGGCCGGTGAGGTTCCGCCGCTCCGATCCGGAACCCGAGGCCCGCGCCGACCCCACCCGCGGGATCGAGCTCCGCGGGGTCTCGCACCGCTATGGCGACCGCCCGGTGCTCGCCGACCTCGACCTGCACCTGACCGAGCCGCGGATCGGCATCGTCGGCGCCAACGGCTCGGGCAAGAGCACCTTCGCCCGGCTGCTCAACGGGCTCGTGGTGCCCACCGACGGGCACGTCCTGGTCGACGGGCTGGACACCCGGACCTCCGTGCGCGCGGTCCGCCGTCGGGTGGGCTTCGTCTTCCAGGACCCCGACGCGCAGATCGTGCACCCGACGGTCGCCGAGGACGCCGCCTACGGCCTGGAGAACCAGGGCGTGCCCGCGCCCGAGCGGGCCGAGCGGGTGACCGAGGTGCTCGCCCGATACGGGCTGGACGGGCACGCCGACCACCCCGCGCACCTGCTGTCCGGCGGGCAGAAGCAGCTGCTGGCCATCGCCGGGGTGCTCGTGATGCGGCCGGCGCGGGTCGTGTTCGACGAGCCGACGACGCTGCTCGACCTGATCAACGCCCGGCGCATCGCCCGGGTCATCGACGAACTCGAGCAGCAGGTGGTCGTGGTGACCCACCAGCTGGACCTGCTCGAGCACTTCGACCGGGTGCTGGTGATCGACGGCGGCCGGGTGGTCGAGGACGCCGCACCGCGGCCCGCCATCGCGGCCTACCGGGCGCTGATGGAGGGCCGATGACCCTCGCGCTCTACGTGCCCAGGCAGAGCGCCGTCCACCGCGTGCCGGCGGGCGGCAAGCTGCTGGCGCTGGCGGTGCTCGCCGTCGTCCTCTTCGCGGTGCCCACGCTGCCGGTGGCGGCCGCAGGGCTGCTGGGGGTGCTCCTGGTCGGCCTGGGTGCCGCCCGGCTGCCCGCCGCGTCGCTCGCCCGGCAGGCCCGCACGGTCCGCTGGTGGCTGGCCGGGCTGTTCGTCTTCCACGCGCTGTTCAGCGACCTGCCCACCGCGGCGGTGACCGTGCTGCGGCTGCTGGCGCTGGTCCTGGCAGCGGCGGTGGTGACGGCGACGACGCGGGTGACCGAGATGGTGGCCGTGATCGAGTGGCTGTGCGCGCCGCTGCGGGTGTTCGGCGTGCGCCCGGCCCGGATCGGGCTGGTCATCGCGATGGCCCTGCGGTTCATCCCGGTGCTGGCCGAGCGCGCCGACCGGATCCGCGAGGCGCAGGCCGCCCGCGGCGGCTCGGCCCGAGGTCTGCGCGGGGTCCGGACGACGGTCACCCCCCTGCTCGTGCAGCTGCTGCAGATGGCGCACACCATCAGCGAGGCGCTCGACGCCCGCGGCGCCGACGACGAACCGCCCGCCCGGGGGCGCCGCTCCCCCGTGACCGCCGCCTGACCCTGGAGGCCCCCATGGACACCGGAACCCTGCTGGAGATCTGGACGACCCCGTCCGCCGCGGCGCCCATGGAGCGCCGGCCCTCGGCACGGCTGGTGGCGGGGGTCGGGATCGAGGGCGACCGCTACGCCCTCGGTGGCGGCACGTGGGCGCAGTACCCGGACCTGGAGAAGCAGCTCACGCTGATCGACCGGGACGACGTCGCGGCCGTGGCCGCCGAGGTGGGGGCGTCGTTCACCACCGAGGACACCCGACGCAACCTGGTGACGACGGGGGTGGACCTGCCCGCGCTGGTGGGCCGCTGGTTCGCCGTCGGCGACGCGCTGCTGTTCGGGATGAAGCGCTGCCCGCCGTGCACGCACCTGGAGCGGCTGACCGGGCTGAAGCTGGTCAAGGCGATGGTGCACCGGGGCGGCATCAACGCGGCCGTGTTCGGCGGCGGGCTGGTCACCGCCGGCGCACCGGTCCGGCTCGTGCCCGACGAGGAGGCCGCACAGCGGGGCGCGCCCACCGGCGCGGACCGCCCGGTGCCGCGGATCGTCCCCGCCTGAGCCGCGCGCTCAGCTCGCCGCGTCGTCGGTCCAGCGGGCCAGGAACTCCTTCTCCTCCGGCGTGAGCCGGCGCGGGCGCTCGATGGCGAAGTCGAACGGAACGATCTTCGTGCTGCCGGTGACCGCGAGCTTCTCGTGGTCGAACAGCTCGTAGTGGCACAGGAACGTCGCGGCACGGACGTCGCTCACCCAGATGTCGACCTGCAACGGCTGGGACGAGTAGACGACCGGGCGCTTGTAGGCGATCTCGTGCGCGGCGACGATCAGCCCCCGACGCTGCCCGGTGCGCAGGTCGTGCGTGGGCTGCTCGCGGAACAGGCTGATGCGGGCGATCTCGAAGTAGCCGAGGAAGGCCACGTTGTTGATGTGCTGATAGGCGTCCATGTCCGACCAGCGCATCGGGACCGCCGCGGTGTGCCTCACAGGGCCACCCTGCCGTACGGCGCCTCCAGACCTCGCACGGACCTGCCGGGAGCCCTACCGTGGCCCGATGGGAGACCCGTGGCCGGCGGACCTGCCGGGCGTGCTCACACTGCCGTCGGGCCGGCGGGTGCTCGGGCGCTCGATGCGGGCGGCACCGCCGGCACCGCAGCCGGAGTTCGGCGTCTACCTGGTGGGGCGCCGTCCGCCGGAGACCGCCTGGGAGCAGGTGTGGGTGCCGTGGCGCGACTTCGGGCTGCCGGCGGAACCTGACGTGCTGCGGCTGGCGCTGGCGACGGCCTGGGTGCGCGCGGCCCACCAGCGGGTGGAGGTGGCCTGCGGTGGCGGGACCGGCCGCACCGGCACGGCGCTGGCCTGCCTGGCCGTGCTGGACGGCGTGCCCGCCGACGAGGCCGTGGCGTTCGTTCGGCACCACTACCGGTGGCGGGCGGTCGAGACCTGGCGGCAGCGCCGGTTCGTGCTGCACTTCGACGACGACGAGCTGCCCGGGCACGCGGCGAGCGCCTGACCGGACGACGACGGCCGGCGCGGAGCAGGTGCTCCGGGCCGGCCGCCGGGGGTCGTGCGGTCGTGCGGATCAGTCGCGCGAGAGCTTCCGGTAGGTCGCCCGGTGCGGCCGGGTGGCCTCCACGCCGAGCCGCTCGACCTTGTTCTTCTCGTAGTCGTCGAAGTTGCCCTCGAACCAGAACCACTTCGAGTCACCCTCGTAGGCGAGGATGTGCGTCGCCACCCGGTCGAGGAACCACCGGTCGTGGCTCACCACGACGGCGCAGCCGGGGAACTCGAGCAGCGCGCTCTCCAGGCTGGTCAGCGTCTCGACGTCCAGGTCGTTGGTCGGCTCGTCGAGGAGCAGCAGGTTGCCGCCCTGCTTGAGGGTCAGGGCGAGGTTGAGACGGTTCCGCTCACCACCGGACAGCACGCCGGCCAGCTTCTGCTGGTCGTGGCCCTTGAAGCCGAACGCCGCGATGTAGGCGCGCGAGGGCATCTCGACGTTGCCGACCTTGATGTGGTCCAGGCCGTCGGACACGACCTCCCACAGCGTCTTCTTCGGGTCGATGCCGCCGCGGCTCTGCTCGACGTAGGAGAGCTTGACGGTCTCGCCGACCTTGATCTCGCCCTCGTCGGGCTTCTCCTCGCCGACCAGCATCTTGAACAGCGTGGTCTTGCCGGCACCGTTGGGGCCGACGACGCCGACGATGCCGTTGCGCGGCAGGGTGAACGACAGGCCGTCGATCAGCACGCGGTCGCCGAAGCCCTTGGTCAGCTTGCTCGTCTCGACGACGACGCTGCCCAGGCGCGGGCCCGGCGGGATCTGGATCTCCTCGAAGTCCAACTTGCGGAACTTGTCGGCCTCCGCGGCCATCTCCTCGTACCGGGCCAGACGGGCCTTGCTCTTGGCCTGGCGGGCCTTGGCGCCGGAGCGCACCCACTCCAGCTCGTCCTTCAGCCGCTTGGCGCGCTTGGCGTCCTTGGCCCCCTCGACCTGGAGGCGGGCGGCCTTGGTCTCGAGGTAGGTGGAGTAGTTGCCCTCGTAGGGGTACGCGCGGCCCCGGTCGAGCTCGAGGATCCACTCGGCGACGTTGTCCAGGAAGTACCGGTCGTGTGTGACCGCGACGACCGTGCCGGCGTACTTCTCCAGATGCTGCTCCAGCCACGCGACGCTCTCGGCGTCGAGGTGGTTGGTCGGCTCGTCGAGGAGCAGCAGGTCGGGCGCCTCGAGCAGCAGCTTGCACAGCGCCACGCGGCGGCGCTCACCACCGGAGAGAACAGTGACGTCGGCGTCGCCGGGCGGGCAGCGCAGCGCGTCCATGGCCTGCTCGATGCGGGCGTCGAGCTCCCAGCCGTCCTGGTTCTCGATGATCTCCATGAGCTCGCCCTGCTCGGTGAGGAGCGAGTCGAAATCGGCGTCGGGCTCGCCCATCGCCGCGCTGACCTCCTCGAAGCGGGTCAGCGCGTCGCGCAGCGGCTTGACCGCCTCTTCGACGTTGCCCCGCACGTCGAGGGCCTCGTTCAGCGGCGGCTCCTGCAGGAGGATCCCGACCGTCGCCTCCGGCGCGAGCGTCGCCTCGCCGTTGGAGGGCTGCTGCATGCCGGCCATGATCTGGAGCACGGTCGACTTGCCGGCGCCGTTGGGGCCGACGACGCCGATCTTCGCGCCGGGCAGGAACGACAGGGTGACGTTGTCGAGGATCACCTTGTCGCCGTGCGCCTTGCGCGCGCGGACCATCGTGTAGATGTACTGAGCCACTGGGCTTCGGAGCCTTCCGTCGTCTCGCGAGCGGGGGCGGGCCGGCGTTCCCGGCCCCGCCCCCATGCGTTCTCACCTCCGATCCTCCCAGCCCGGGGCAACTAGGCGTGCGCGGGCTGCGCGGTGAGGTCGTCGGCGTCCACGGAGTCCAACGCCCCGTCGGCGTCCTCGTAGTCCCGGCCCCGCGTCAGCTCCTCGGGCGAGTCCGGGACGTGCCCGGCCGCGCCGTCGTCGAGGACCTCCCCGGTCGCCCGGTCCACGGTGCCGGCGGGCCGCGCCGTCCGCCGGAAGTCCGTGACCCCCCGCGCCAGGTTGGGGCCCACGGCCTCGGCCCGGATCTGGGTCCTGCTGCGGCGGCCCTGCTCGGACTCCCACTCGTCGGTGCGGATCGTGCCCCGGACGACGACCGGGTCGCCCTTGCTGACGCTGTGCGCGACGTTGCCGCCCAGCTCGCCCCAGCACTCGACGTCGACGAAGAAGGTGTTCCCGTCGGTCCAGTCCTGGGTCGCGCTGTCGAACCTGCGCTCGGTCGAGGCGACGCGGAAGTTGGTGACGCTCCCGTTCTGCGTGCGCTTGCGGGCGGGTGAGGTGACGACGTTGCCGATGACGGTGATCTCGGTGGCGCTCACGGTGCTCCTCGGGTCTGCTGCGCCGGACGGCGCGGCCGACGCGGTGCCGGCCTGCTCCGACCCTGGGGTGTGCGGCACGGCGGCGGGCCCGTCCCGGCGGATCTGTGGACGCACCCCACCCCTGTGGACGACACCACGGCCGCGTCCCGGACGGGGCGACGCGGGGCGATGCGATGATCGGCGACCGAGCGCCCGTAGCTCAGCGGATAGAGCACCGGACTTCTAATCCGACGGTCGCAGGTTCGAATCCTGCCGGGCGCGCCGACCCGGACGTCCCGAACGCGGAGCTCGACTCAACTCCGACCGGATACGGCCGTTACCGCTGGTACATCGGCGCGTACGCGAGCACGTCCGTCCACCCGTCCACGAGGAGCGTTGTGGGGCTACGCGTCAACTCCGGCCTCGCGGGGACGACCGCCCACCGGCACCTGTCGATCACCAGCACCCGGATGGACAGGTCGCTGGAGCGCCTGGCCTCGGGCCTGCGGATCAACCGGGCGGCGGACGACGCCGCCGGACTGGCCATCGCCGAGGGGCTGCGCTCGCTGGCCGGTGGCGGCGTCCAGGCGGTCCGCAACAGCTGGGACGCCGTCGGCCTCGTCCAGGTCGCCGACGGCGCGCTGTCCGAGACGACCGCGGTCCTCCAGCGCATGCGCGACCTCGCCGTCCAGGCCGCCAACGACGGGGTCGTCGGCGGGGACGCCCAGGCCGCCATCCAGAAGGAGCTGGACCAGCTCAAGGGCCAGCTGACGCGCATCGCCGAGGTCACCACCTTCACCGGCAGACCCCTGCTCGACGGCAGCTACGGCGGCACGATCCAGATCGGGCCCAAGCCCGGCGACGTCCTGACGGTGTCGCTGGACGGCAGCACGAGCGCCCGGGGCCTCGGCGTCGACGGCGTGAACGTCGCCGCCACCACCGACCCTGGCGCCCTGCGCACCTACCCACCGCAGGGCCGGGTCGACCGCATCCAGCCCGGGCAGGTCGCCTTCCTCGGCGCCAGCGCGGCCGGGAACCTCGGCGCGCTCGGCGGGACGCTCACCTACGACGGCCGGTCCCTCGACCTCTCCACCGTGGTCTACGCCGACGCCGACGGCGACGGCACCATCGCCGTCGACGAGCAGGTCGTCCAGCTCAACGCAGCCGCCGCCGCGGCCGGGTTCACCCACCGGCCCGAGCCCTTCGTGAGCGACGGCGACGACCTGATCTTCCGCGGTCTCGAACCCGCGTCCGACGCGACGGACGCGGAGCTGGCCGCCCTCAGCCCCGGGTACAGCGACCCGACCCTCGTGGAACTCAAGCCCGCGAGCACCTCGATCCCGCCGCAGCGCGGGCTGCTCACGTTCCCCGCCACGTCGCTGGAGGACCTGCCCTCGCTCCGGGGGCGCGTCACGGGCAACGGCAGCCACCTGGAGCTCGGCTCCGTCGTCTACACCGACGCCGACGGCGACGGCGTCGTCAGCGGCGCGGAGGCGCTGGGCCAGCTCAACGCCGCCGCGCGGGCCGCGGGGATCACCACCGAGGACCCCGCCTTCGTGGAGGGCCGGCTCGTCACGTTCAGCGAGGACGAGTACGTCGACCACGGCCGGTTGCTGTACTTCCGCGGTCCCCTTCCCGCCGACGACGCCACACCGGAGCAGCTGGCGGTCGCCGGCCCGACCTTCGGGCTGGGGCGGGACATGATCTCGATGATCGACGACGCGCTCGACATCGTCTCGTCCCGCCGGGCCGACCTGGGTGCACTCCAGAACCGGCTGGAGCACACCATCGCCGCCCGCAGCGTGGCCAACGAGAACGCCGCTGCCGCCCTGTCCCGGATCCGGGACGCGGACATGGCCCACGAGATGGTGGCCTTCACGAGGAGCGACGTCCTGCGGCAGGCCGGCGTCGCGATGCTGTCGCAGGCCAACCAGTCCACGCAGAACGTCGTGCGACTCCTGCAGGGCTGAGCCGTGGGTGGGAGGTCGTGTGATTAGGACCACGCGTCACGGGTAACCGGGCTCGGCCACGGGGACAGGCTCGGACCTCCACAGGAGCGACGGATGCGGAAGTCCACACGCACGCGCAGCACCGCACGGACGGCCGGGAACAGGCCGCACCGGGCACTGCTGCTCGCCGCGGCGGTGATCGGCAGCGCCGGGCTCTTCAGCGGGGTGAGCACCTCGACCGGGAACGGCGGCGGGCTGCAGGAGGCCGACGCCGGGACCAGCACGGCGCAGCCCGAGAGCTCACCGCTGTCGCGAGGCGCCCCCGACGGCGCGATCACCCTGCCGCCGCTGCCGGCCGCGGTCCCCCGGCCCCAGCCGGCCACGCCCGCGGTGATCACCGGGCTGGCCGAGAACGGCATCCCGAACGTGGCGCTGAACGCCTACCGCGTCGCCGCGACCCGGATGAACGCCTCGAAGCCCGCCTGCGGCATCGACTGGTCGCTGCTGGCCGCCATCGGCCGGGTCGAGTCCAACCACGGGCGCTACGGCGGGGCCGTCCTCAACCCGGACGGCACCTCGACCCCTGAGATCCGCGGACCCGCCCTCGACGGCGTGCAGTTCGCCTTCATCTCCGACTCCGACGACGGCGTCTTCGACCACGACAGCCAGTACGACCGCGCCGTCGGACCGATGCAGTTCATCCCGACGACCTGGCGCTCCTACGCCGTCGACGCCGACGGGAGCGGCACGACCGATCCCTTCGACATCGACGACGCGAGCCTGGGTTCCGCCAACTACCTCTGCACCGCCGGGGGCGACCTGCGCACCGACGCGGGCCAGCGCAGGGCGGTCTTCGCCTACAACCACTCCGACGAGTACGTCGCCCAGGTGCTGGCGCTCGCCCGGTCCTACGCGACCGGTGTCCCGGTCGACTCGCTGCCGCTGAGCGGCGACACCAGCAGCCCCGTGCCGCCGCCGTCGGGGAGCTTCCGCTCGCCGGCCGCACCCGGACCCGCGCTCGGTGTCCGGGACACCACCCCGGCGTCCGGTGACACGGTTCTCCCGGGCGGCAGCCCCGCGGCGCCCCCGGGCGGTGCCCCCGCCGACCAACCGGCCGCACCGGCGCAGTCCGGCGGAGGCACCACCGCGCCGGCGCCGGCGGGCGGCGGCGGGACCGGTGCCGCACCGGCGCCAGGCAGCGGCGGAGCACCGGCTCCCGCGCCCGCACCTGCACCGGGCCCCGCGGCGCCGGCTCCGGCTCCGGTGGCCCCCGCCGCTCCGGCGCCCGCGCTGCCGCTCCCGCTGCCCGCTCCGCTCCCGGCGCCGAGCCTGCCCGCGCCGTCGCTGCCTCCGCCGCCGCCGGTCGTCGAGCTGGTTCCCGGCGTCACCTGCAGCCTGCTGGGCCCGCTCGGCGTGAAGCTGATCCCCAGCCTGCCCGTCTGCCCCTGACCTCCGGGCGGGCCGACCCCGACGACGACGAGCCCCCGACCGCGCGATGCGGCCGGGGGCTCGTCGGTTCACCGTCCCGTTCGACTCCGCCCCGCCAGGAGGCCGACGTCGCAGAGGCGGTCAGTACCAGACTTTTCGTCCTCCGACCGCGCGCCCGGTCGCGCCGAGCACGTAGAGGACCGCGCCCACGACGAGCAGGACGATCCCGATCGTGGTGAGGATCGGGATGCTGGCGAAGATGCCGATCAGGAGCAGGATCAAGCCGAGAATGAGCATGCAGATCTCCGTCCAGAGCTGAACTGGGTCGGGCCGGACGGTAGCCACGACCGCGCCCGCGACACCCCGACGCTCCGATGATCACTCGTTCGTGATCATCCCGACGCACGATCGGGACCACGGCCCGTCCTCGTCACCCGCCGTCGTCGCCGCCTCCCGGCTTCTGCGACGGCGGGCGGAAGACCGCGAAGGGATCGGTGACCGACAGCTCCGGCGTCACGAAGCGGTAGAGCGCCGCCGGTCGGCCACCCGACCGGCCAGGCGGCGACTGCTCCCCCGTGGGCTCCAGCACCCCACGGCGCAGCAGCACCCGCTGCAGGTTGGTCGCGGTCACGTCGTAGCCCAGGGCGGCGACGTAGACCTCCCGCAGCTCGGCGACGGTGAACTCCGGCGGGGCCAGCGCGAACCCGACGTTGGTGTACGAGAGCTTCGACCGCAGCCGGTGCAGCGCCGACCGGACGATCGAGCCGTGGTCGAACGCCGTCGCCGGCAGGGCGTCGACCGGGTGCCAGGCGGTGTCGCCGGGCAGCGCCGGGTCCAGGTGCGAGGGGATCAGCCCCAGGTACGCCGTCGCCACCGTCCGGCCGCGGGGATCGCGGCCGGGATCGCTGCGGGTCTCCAGCTGCTCGAGATGGCCCAGCACCTCGACCTCCACCTTGGCGGCCAGCTGCCGTGCCACCGAGGCGCCGAGGGTCTCCTCCGCCGGCAGCGGCCCACCGGGCAGCGCCCACGCGCCGGCGAACGGCTCGTTGGGCCGCTGCCAGAGCATCGCGTGCAGCCTCCGGTCGCGGACCTGCAGCACCACCGCCAGCGCCTGGTGCGGATAGGCCGGGCGCTCCGCGGACGACCACACCGATCCCATGCCCGGGAATGCTAGGGTCTTGCTCCGAGGTTTTCGCCTGATAGTCAGAAACCTAGCCCGCATGGAGGTCCCCGTGACCGCGACGTTGCCCGCCCCCACCGCTGCCGCCTGGACGCCCGACCAGTGGCAGAGCTGGCGCGACGAGGTCCGCCGGCTGGCCCGCGAGAAGGACGCCGTCGTCCTGGCGCACAACTACCAGGCCCCGGAGATCCAGGACGTCGCCGACCACGTGGGCGACTCGCTCGCCCTCTCCCGGCTCGCCGCCTCCAGCGACGCCTCGACGATCGTCTTCGCGGGCGTCCACTTCATGGCCGAGACGGCGAAGATCCTGGCGCCGGAGAAGACCGTCCTCGTGCCCGACGCGAACGCCGGCTGCTCGCTCGCCGACACGATCACCGCCGACCAGCTGCGCGCGTGGAAGGCCGAGCACCCGGGCGCCGTCGTCGTCTCCTACGTCAACACCTCGGCCGAGGTGAAGGGCGAGACCGACATCTGCTGCACCTCGTCCAACGCCGTCGAGGTGGTCGAGTCGATCCCGGCCGACCGCGAGATCCTCTTCCTCCCCGACCAGTTCCTCGGCGCGCACGTGCAGCGGGTCACCGGCCGCCAGAACATGCGCATCTGGATGGGCGAATGCCACGTGCACGCCGGCATCTCCCCCACCGACCTGCGCGCCAGCGTCGAGGCCGCACCCGACGCCGAGCTGCTCGTGCACCCCGAGTGCGGCTGCGCGACCAGCGCGCTGTGGATGGTCTCCGACGGCCAGCTGCCCACCGAGCGGGTGCACATCCTCTCCACCGGCGGCATGCTCGACGAGGCCCGCCGGACGACGGCGAAGCGCGTCCTGGTCGCCACCGAGATCGGCATGCTGCACCAGCTGCGCCAGGCGAACCCGACCACGTCGTTCGAGCCGGTCAACTCCCGCGCCTCGTGCCCGTACATGAAGATGTCGACGCCGGAGAAGCTGCTGCGCGCGCTCCGCGAGGGCCGCGACGAGGTGACGGTCGACCCGCAGGTCGCCGCCCGCGCCCGGGCCGCCGTCGAGGCCATGGTCGCCATCGGCACGCCGTCGCCGGTCGGTGAGTGAGGTGCACGGCATCGCCACCCTGGCGCCGTCCGTCGTCGCCGCGCTGCCGCTCCCGGCCGCCGGGCGCGAGGAGGTCACCGACGTCGTCGTCGTGGGCAGCGGCGCGGCCGGGCTGATGACCGCCGTCGCGCTGGCCGAGGCGGGGCGCGCGGTCACCGTCGTCACCAAGGGCGAGCTGGGCGCGGGCAGCACGCCGTGGGCACAGGGCGGGCTCGCCGCGGTCCTGGGTGACGACGACGCGGCGGAGCTGCACGTCCAGGACACGCTCGTCGCCGGCGCGGGGCTCTGCGACGCATCCGCCGTGCGCGCACTCGTCGCCGAGGCGCCGCGGGCGATCGCGCAGCTGCAGGAGCTCGGCGCGCGGCTGGACCTCGCCGCCGACGGCCGGCCGGCGCTCACCCGCGAGGGCGGGCACAGCCGCGACCGGATCGTGCACGCCGGCGGTGACGCCAGCGGGGCCGAGGTCACCCGGACGCTGGCTGCCGCCCTGCGCGCCCGCGGCATCGCCGTGCTCGAGCACACCGTCGCCCTCGACGCGCTGCGCGCCGCGGACGGCCGGGTGGCCGGGCTGCGGATCGCCCGGATCGCCGACGGCGGCGCGCTGGTCGACGTCACCGACCTGCGCGCCCGCGCCGTCGTGCTGGCCACCGGCGGCTTCGGGCAGGTGTTCACCGCGACCACGAACCCCGCGGGGGCCACCGGCGACGGGCTGGCCCTCGCCCTGCGCGCCGGCGCCGAGGTCGCCGACGTCGAGCTGGTGCAGTTCCACCCCACCGCGCTCTGGACCGGCGCCGGCGCCTCCGGGCAGCAGCCGCTGGTCTCCGAGGCGGTGCGCGGCGAGGGCGCGGTCCTGGTCGACGCCGACGGGAACCGGATCATGGCCGGTGCCCACCCGCTGGCCGACCTCGCGCCGCGGGACGTCGTCTCGGCGACCATCGCCGCCCACCTCCGGGCGACCGGCGCCGACCACGTGTTCCTCGACGCCCGGCACCTCGGGGCGGAGTTCCTGGAACGCCGCTTCCCCGGCATCGCGCAGGCGTGCCGCGACGCGGGCCTCGACCTGGCCGGCGAGCCGGTGCCGGTCGTACCGGCAGCGCACTACGCGTGCGGCGGCGTGCTCGCCGACCTGGACGGGCGCACCGCCGTCCCCGGGCTGTTCGCCGTGGGCGAGGTCGCGTGCACCGGCGTCCAGGGCGCCAACCGGCTGGCGTCGAACTCGATCACCGAGGGGCTGGTCGCGGCCCGCCGCTGCGCGGAGCTGCTCGCGGTCGACCTGTCCCCGCTCGTGCCGTTCGTGCCACCGGCGCCGGACGGCGAGGCGGTGGCCCCGTCCGCGCGCAGCGTGATCACGGCGGCGGCCACCCGGCACGCCGGCGTGCTCCGGGACGCCGACGGCCTCTCCGATCTGACCCGGACGCTGGCCGCCGTCGACCGGAGCGCCGCACCGCTCGACCTGGCCGCGCTCGAGGCCACCGGGCTGCACACCGTCGCGACGCTGCTCGCCTCCGCCGCCCTAGCCCGCCCCGAGAGCCGGGGCTGCCACCGGCGGCTGGACGCACCCGGGACCCGGCCGGAGTGGCAGGTGCGGCTGGTCCACCGGCTCGACCGCACCGGGCACGTCCGCACCCACACCGTGCCGGTGCAGGCCGGAGCCGGCGAGCAGGTGGTCGCATGACCGCGCTGCGCGACGACGTCGCCGCCGCGCTGCGGAAGGACGGGCTCGACCCGGACGCCGTCGAGCGCCTGGTGCGCACCGCGCTGGCCGAGGACCTGGCCTTCGGCCCCGACGTCACCACCGACTCCACGGTCCCGGCGGACGCCGTCGCCACCGGCGATGTCACCCCGCGCAGCGTCGGCGTGCTCGCCGGGGTGCACGTCGCCGCCGCCGTCTTCGACCTGGTCGGGGGTCCGGCGGTGGAGATCCGGGTGCACGAGGCCGATGGCGCGACCACCGAGCCGGGGCTCCCGGTCCTCACCGTCACCGGGCCCACCCGCTCGCTGCTCACCGCCGAGCGGACCGCCCTCAACCTGATCTGCCATCTCTCGGGCATCGCCTCGCTGACCCGCCGGTGGGTCGAGGCGATCGAGGGCACCGGCGCCTCCGTCCGGGACACCCGCAAGACGACGCCGGGCCTGCGGGCGCTGGAGAAGTACGCGGTGCGCTGCGGCGGCGGGGTCAACCACCGGATGGCCCTGGGCGACGCGGCGTTGGTCAAGGACAACCACGTCGCGGCGGCCGGGGGCATCGCGGCCGCCGTCCAGGCGGTGCGGGCGACGGCGCCGTCCATCCCGCTCGAGGTCGAGTGCGACACCCTCGACCAGGTGCGCGAGGCGATCGCGGCCGGCGTCCAGCTGGTGCTGCTGGACAACTTCTCCACCGCCGACACCCGCACCGCGGTCGCGCTGGTTCGCGGAACGGGAGTGCGGCTGGAGGCCAGCGGAGGACTGTCGCTCGACCGCGCCGCCGAGGTCGCCGCGACCGGCGTCGACCACCTCGCCGTCGGCGCGCTCACGCACAGCGCGCCGGTGCTCGACCTGGGCTTCGACCTGCGCTGACAGCCCGCCCCGGACTTTCGGTGCAGAAAGTCCGGGTGGGGGTCGGGGTCAGGCGGGGCGCGGCTCCGGGTGGGCGTCCAGGAAGGCCCGTGCGTTCCGCGTGCCCCGGCGCGACCCCCACGCGGCGAGCCCGAACCCTGCCAGTGTCAGGGCCGACCACCACGACGGCGAGCTGACCAATTGACCGGTCGCCAGGATCAGCAGCCCCAGGAACATCCTCGGTGGTGGACTCTGACGGACGAGGGACTCCGCCAGGTGGCGCGCGAGCGGCAGGTGCGCCGGGTCGGCCGGGATCCGGCCGCTGACCTGCCGGGCGAGTTCCCGGCGCTGGGCCAGGTCGAGGGCGAGCAGCGGGGTGCTCCACTGCTCCCGGAGCCGGACGTCCCTCAGGAACCGGAAGGCCGGCGGGGCGGCGATGACGATGCCGACGAGCATGAGCGTCAGCCCGGTCACCGAGTGCCACAGCGGATCGTCGTCGGACCCGTCGGCAGACCAGTCGACCAGGAGCGCCACGATGCCGACCGCCACCAGCGACGCCACGCCGGCCCCCAGCACCATGGAGCGCCGTCCCCGGCGTAGCCGTCGCTGCGCTGCTCCCGACGGGGCGCCTTCGAGCAACGACTGAGCCTCTGACCAGCGGTCCTCGTCCGACGTCACGTCGCGAGCCTCCTGCAGTACCGGAGCCCAGGGCGGACGTCAGGACCAGGATCAACCGGCCGGGTGACGCCTCAGGCGGTGCGGCGGTCGGGGTGCACCCAGCCGATGGCCGGCGCCACGTGCTCGACGATGTTCTGCAGCAGCCGGGCGTTGTACTCGACGCCGAGCATGTTCGGCACGGTGATCAGCAGGCTGTCGGCCTCGCGGACGGCGGCGTCCTTGGCCAGCTCCTCGGCGAGCTGGTCGGGCTCGCCGACGTAGCTCTTGCCGAACCGGGCCCGGACCCCCTCGAGGATGCCGACCTGGTCCTCCCCGCTGTCGCCGCCGAAGTACTGCCGGTCCAGCTCGCTGACGATCGGCAGCACGCTGCGGCTCACCGAGACCCGCGGCTCGCGCTCCCAGCCGGCGTCGGCCCAGGCTGTGCGGAACCGGGCGATCTGCTCGGCCTGCAGCTCGTCGAAGGGGGCGCCGGTGTCCTCGACCAGCAGCGTGGAGCTCATCAGGTTCATCCCCTGCTGCGCGGTCCACTCGGCGGTCGCCCGGGTGCCCGACCCCCACCAGATGCGGTCGGCCAGGCCCGGCGACTGCGGCAGGATCGGCAGCCGGCCCGCGCGTCCGCCGGTCATCTTCGGGTCGGCGTCGACCATCGGCTGCCCGGAGACCGCGGCCAGGAACACCGCGGTCTTCTCGCGGGCGAGGTCGGCGTCGCTGCTGTCGGGGCCGGGCACGTAACCGAAGGCCTCCGAGCCGCGCAGCGCCGTCTCCGGTGATCCCCGGCTCACGCCGAGCTGCAGCCGGCCGCCGCTGAGCAGGTCGGCCGCGGCGGCCTCCTCGGCCATGTACAGCGGGTTCTCGTACCGCATGTCGATGACGCCGGTGCCCAGCTCGATCCGCGAGGTGCGGGCGGCCATGGCCGCCAGCAGCGGGAACGGGGAGGCCAGCTGGCGGGCGAAGTGGTGCACCCGCACGTAGGCGCCGTCCAGCCCGATCTCCTCGGCCGCCTCGGCCAGCTCGACGGTCTGCACCAGCGCGTCGCGCCCGGTGCGCACCTGCGAGCCGGGGATGGGCTGCCAGTGCCCGAAGTTCAGGAAGCCGATCTTCTTGTCCACGCCGGCCTCAGCGCCGCCGCGACGCACCGTGTTCCCGGGATGGGCCGGGACCACAGCAGCGTTGCCCGGAAGAGCGACCGCACCCGGCGGTCCAGCAGGAGGAGATCCGATGCGCGCCACCGTGAACGGCACCGTCATCGCCGAGGCCCCCGAGTCCGATCTGGTCCGCATCGAGGGCAACTGGTACTTCCCGCCGTCCGCGGTGGTCCCGGGGGCGCTCACGGAGAGTCCGACCGCCTACACCTGCCCGTGGAAGGGAGCGGCCCAGTACTGGGACGTCGTCACCCCGTCCGGGACGACGTCGGACGGCGCCTGGAGCTACCCCGACCTGAAGCCGTCGGCCGTCGAGCGCGTGGGTACCGACTTCGCCGGCTACGTCGCCTTCTCCCCCGGCGTCACCGTCGGCGCATGACCGGATGAGCCGCACCTGCCGGACGGAGCGGTGCGGCTTCGGCAGATAGTGCCGGACCCCGACGTGGTTCTCACACACCGTGACGGCACGATCACGACTCTCCGTGAACGGGTTCCGTCACTTCACGCCTCCGATGCGTGACTCTCAACGGGTGAGCCTCCCCGCCAACGAGACGCCGTGGCAGCCCGCCGGCACTCCCGACGCGGCGGCCCGGCAGCGCATGCGTGCCATCGACACGCTCCTCGCCGACCGCGGCCAGCTGTTCCAGGCCCTCTTTCTGTCCGCGCCGATCGCCAAGGCGCTGGTCGACCTCGACGGTCACGTGCTCGTCGCCAACCCGGTGATGTGCGCGCTCACCGGCCGCAGCGCCGACGAACTCGCCGGCCGGCACGTCGACCTGCTGGCCCACCCCGACGACCCGCCGGTCGGCGACCTCGGCCTGCTCCCGCCCCCGGGTGAGCCCGACCTCGACCCCAACCTGCTCCTCGACGGCGAGCGCCGCATGCGCCGCTCCGACGGCACCGAGCTGTGGGTCGTGCAGGCGCACGAGATCGTCCGCCGCAACAACGGCGAGCCGCAGTTCGTCGTCCTCTCGCTGGTCGACGTGACCGACCGCCGCCGGGCCGAGGACGACCTCGTCCGCCGCGCCTTCACCGACCCGCTCACCGGGCTGCCCAACCGTCGCGCGCTGGCCGACCGGCTGCGGCACGCCGTCGCGCTCTCCCGCCGCCGGGGCCTGCAGGTCGGGCTGGTGCACCTCAACATCGACCGGTTCCGCGCCGTCAACGACACCCTCGGCCACGAGGCCGGCGACCTGCTGCTCAGCCAGGTCGCCGACCGGCTGCGCTGGAGCACCCGGGTCGAGGACACCGCCGTGCGCCTGGGCGCCGACGAGTTCCTCGTCGTCGCCGAGGACGTCGAGGACCTCGACGGCCTGCGCGGCATGGCCGAGCGGCTGCTCAGCGTGCTCGACGAGCCGTTCGTCGTCCTCGACCGCGAGATCACCCTCTCGGCCAGCGTCGGCCTGACCCTCGGCTCCGACCTGACCCCCGACGACCTGCTGCGGCAGGCGCAGAGCGCGCTGAACCGGGCCAAGGCCGACGGCAGCCGCGCGCGGGTCGAGGTGCACGAGGGCGCCCTGAGCGACGACGACGTCGACGCCCTGCAGCTCGAGGTCGACCTGCGGCACGCGCTCGACAACGACGAGCTGCGGCTGTTCTACCAGCCGATCGTGCACCTGGCCGACGAGTCGCTGCTCGGCTACGAGGCGCTCATCCGCTGGCAGCACCCGACCCGCGGCCTGCTCCCCCCGGGCGCCTTCCTGGACGCCGCCGAGAACAACCGGCTGACCTCCAAGCTCGGCGCCTGGGTGCTCCGCCGCGCCTGCAACGACGCCGTCACCTGGCCCGAGGACCTCCGCGTCCACGTCAACGTCTCGGCCCGGCACCTGGCCGAGGAGGGGTTCAGCGAGCTGGTCGCCGCCGCGCTCGAGGAGTCCGGCCTGGAGCCCTCCCGGCTCGAGCTGGAGATCACCGAGTCGACGGCGCTCTTCGCCGCCGAGGCCACGCTGCACGCCGTCGCCGTCGTCACCGACGCGGGCGTGACCCTGGCGCTGGACGACTTCGGCACCGGCTACTCGGCGATCACCGCCCTGCACCGACTGCCCATCCACACGCTCAAGATCGACCGCTCGTTCGTCGCCGACGTCGTCGCCGAGCCCGCGACCGCCGCGCTCGTGCAGGGCCTGCTGCAGCTCGGCCGCGGCATGGGCCTGCAGGTCATCGCCGAGGGCATCGAGGACCTGGACCAGGCCGCCTGGCTGCTCGACCACGGATGCGCCATGGCCCAGGGCTACGCGTTCGGCCGCCCCGCTCCCCTGCCCAGCCCCGCGGCCGTGCTCATCGGCGAGGTCACCCAGGAGCCGGCCGAGGACGTCGCCGGCGCACTGCTCCCCGACGCGCTGGAGACCCCGATCGTCCCGCCGCAGCGCACCGCGGCGCCCGAGCCCCCGCGCCGGGTCGTGCTGGCCACCGACGACACCGGGAAGTTCGGGCTGTTCGACCAGTTCGCCGACGAGCCGGACGACTTCTAGCCCGGCCTCAGGCCTTCTCCGCGCCCCAGCGTCCCAGCGCGCCGATCGACTCGCGCAGGGCGAGCCCACGATCGGTCAGCGCGTAGGCCCGGGTGTTGTGCCGGAGGGGCAGACGGGTCAGCACTCCCGCCGCTTCGAGCTCGCGCAGGCGGGTCGCGAGCATGTTCGTCGGCACTCCGAGGTCCCGCTGCAGATCGCCGTAGCGCTGCGGCCCGTCGAGCAGCCGCTCCACGATGAGCAGCGCCCATCGTGCTCCGACCACGGAGAGCGCTTCGGCGAGGTCGCTCATGCGGTCGGATCGGCGTCCGGCTTCATCCAGAACGGCGAGTAGTGGTAGCCGTCGGGGTCGTCGAACTGGCGCTGGTACATGAAGGGGTAGTCGTCGGTGTCACCGATCCGCCCGCCGGCGACGCCCGCGCGCTCGACGAGCTCGTCGACCGCCTCGCGACTGCCGAGGTCGAACGAGACCGTGACCTTGGACGGGGTGCCGGGTCCGCCGACCAGCTCCTCGACGCCGCCGACCCCCGCGTACATCTCGCGGCTGCCGAGCATCACGTACTGCTCCGGCGCGATCGCGAAGCACGACACGTTGTGATCGGACATCTCGGCGTTGAGGGTCCAGCCGAGGGCGCGGTAGAAGGCGGTCGCGCGCTCGACGTCCTCGACCGGGCAGGTGATGAAGAGGCTCATGCGGGTGAGACTTGCAAAATGCAAGTGGGCCGTCAAGGGCTCCGCGGCTACGGGCCGGCCTGGGTCCGAGGCAGGGCCAGCGGCACCGGGCGCTTCGGCGCCCGACCGTCACCGGACGACGTCCCGCGCAGCCGACGGCCGATCCACGGGCCGACGTAGCCGCGCACCCACGCGGCCTCCTCGGCGACCGCCACCCGGAGCGCCCGCGGCGGCGGCGGCGGCAGCGGCGTCCGCCAGTCGTCGTCGCCGACCGGCACGCCGAGCGTGGTCGCCGCGGCCAGGGCCACGCGGCGGTGCCCCTCGGCGGTGAGGTGGATGCGGTCGGTGTCCCAGAGGCGCGCGTCCTGGATCCAGCCCGCACCCCACTGGTCGAGGACGGCGGCGCCGGTGCGCGCGGCGACCGACCAGATCGCCGCCGTGAACACGGCGGTCCTCGGGCGCGCCCGGCGCAGGATCGGGGTGTTGCGGGTGTCGACGCCGGTGGACAGCAGCACGTCGGCCCCGGCCTCCCGGAACCGGAGGACGACGGCCTCGAGGGTGGCGGCGAGCTCGTCGGGATCGGCGCCCGGACGCATCAGGTCGTTGCCCCCGGCGACGATGCTGACCAGGTCCGGCGCTGCCTCCAGCGCGACGGGCACCTGCTCGGCGACCACCTGGCGCAGCAGCCGCCCGCGGATCGCCAGGTTGGCGTACTCGACGTCACCCTCGGTGGCGGCGGCCAGGTGCTCGGCGAGCCGGTCGGCCCAGCCGCGGAACTCCCCGGGGCGGGACGGGTCGGGGTCGCTCAGCCCTTCGGTGAAGGAGTCGCCGAGCGCGATGTAGCGCTGCCAGGGAGCGGAGGAGGGCGTGAACTGCACGTCCCTCACTCCATCACGGCAACCGCTGTGCCGTCGCGCACACCCGCTCAGGCGACCGACGACGGCCAGCGGGAGGCGCGCCAGTCGAGCCGCAGGTGAACGGTGCGTAAGAACGGCGCGACGCTTCTGTTGCCGCCCAGCGGCGCCGGCGCTGCGCAGTCACCATGCCCGCATGCGCATCGACGTCGCCGCCTCGCTCTCGCTCTCCTCCCCCGCCCCGGCGACCGCGCTGCTTCAGGTCGCCGTGGCCGCGCCGCGCACCGAGCAGCTGACGGTGATCTCGGGCGGGATCGCGCTGCAGCCCGAGGAGCTCCAGGTCGACGGCGCCCGCGTGCACCGCCTCGACCTCCGCGAGGGGCCGACGACGATCACCTACTCGGCGTCGGTCGCGGACGGCGGCGCCCCCCGCCCCGTGACCCCGGCCGACTGGGCGATTGCGCTGCGCCCGAGCCGGTACTGCCCCTCGGACCAGCTGGAGGGGTTCGCGCACTCGGAGTTCGACGCCACGATGCCGCGTGCGCAGCTGGTGCCGGCCGTGGCGGCCTGGGTGCACCGGCGGCTGGTCTACACGTCGGGGTCCAGCCGGCCCGTGGACACCGCCATCGACACCCTGCTCACGGGGCAGGGCGTGTGCCGCGACTACGCGCACCTGACGATCACGCTGCTGCGGGCACTGGAGGTCCCGGCCCGGCTGGTGGCGGTCTACGCACCCGGGCTGGACCCGATGGACTTCCACGCCGTCGTCGAGGCCGATGTCGACGGCACCTGGTGCGTGGTCGACGCCACCCGGCTGGCCCCGACCCGCTCGCTGGTGCGCATCTGCGCCGGCCGGGACGCCGCCGACACCGCCTTCCTGACCACCCTGGGCCGGGTCACCCGCTTCGACGGCATGACCGTCACCGCGACCACCGCCGGCAACCTGCCCGTCCCGGACGACACCCCGTTCCCGCTCCCCTGACACGTCGAGCCATCAACCGCAGTTGACGGGAACGTGGCATCAACGTAGGTTGATGGCCGTGGTCGACGCGCAGCCCCTCCCAGGTCCCGAGGACCCGGAGGCCGCCCTCGCCGCCGTCGTCGCGCTGCGCCGGATGGCCGGCCGCCTCGAGTCCGCGGCGGTCGTCGAGGCGATCTCCCAGGGCTGGACCTGGGCCCAGGTCGGCGAGGCGCTGGGAATCAGCGCCCAGGCGGCGCACAAGAAGTTCGCATCCGAGGTCCGCGCCCGGCGCGGCCGCTGATCAGGAGGACGTTCCATGGGACTCGTCAACGCCGTGCGGGACATGCGCACGATCAAGCAGCTGCTCACCCGGGCCGAGGCCGAGGCGCGGAGCGCCGGTGAGCAGACGCCCGGCCCCGAGCACCTGCTGCTGGCCGCCACGGCCCTGCCCGAAGGCACCGCGACCCGGGCCCTGCAGCGGATCGGCGTCGACCCGCAGCAGCTGCGCACCGCCATCGAGGAGGCGCACGAGCGCGCGTTGGCCGCTGTCGGGATCGAGGTCGAGCGCGGCGACGCCGGTGAGGGCGCCCTGCGCAGCCCGGCTGCCGGCGCCTTCCGCTCGACGCCCCAGGCGCAGCAGGTCTTCCGGGAGGCGGTCGCCCTGTCCAAGTCGACCAGGCCGTCGGTGCTGAAGGGCGCGCACGTCGTCGCGGCGGCCACCGGCCTGGAGCACGGCACCGCCGCCCGGGCCCTGGTCGCCCTGGGCGTGGACCGGAGCCGGCTCCGGGAGGCCGCGTGCGCCGAGGCCGGTATCGGCTGAGGGCCGGGCCGGTCAGTCGCCGTCGCGCCAGGTCTCCAGCAGCCGCAGCCAGACCTCGCTGATCGTGGGGTAGGACGGCACGGCGTGCCACAGCCGGGCGATCGGCACCTCGCCCACGACGGCGATCGTCGCCGCGTGCAGCAGCTCGGCGACGCCCGGGCCGATGAAGGTCATGCCGAGCAGGACCTCGCGCTCGGTGTCGACGACGGCGATCGCGGTGCCGGTGTAGCCGTCGGCGAACAGCGAGGCCCCCGCGATGCTGCCGATCGGGTACTCGACGACCCGGTGCGGCAGCCCGTCGGCCTCCGCCTGCGCCGCGGTGCGGCCCACGCTGGCGACCTGTGGCGACGTGAACACCACCGACGGCGTCGCCGCGTGGTCGGCGGTCGCCGCGGTGGGTGACCACCGGGCGCCGTCCACCTGCCCGCCACGGGCCCGGGCGACGATCGCCGCGGCGGCCTGACGGGCCTGGTACTTGCCCATGTGCGTCAGCAGCTGCCGGCCGTTGGCGTCCCCGACCCCGTAGAGCCAGGGCATCCCCTCGACCTGCAGGGTGTCGTCGACGGGCAGGTACTCCCCCGGCTCCAGGCCGACGGTGTCCAGGCCGATGTCGGCGGTGCGGGCGGCACGGCCGACGGCGACCAGCACCTCGTCTCCGCGGAACTCGTCGTCCCCCGCCGTCAGCACCACCTCGTCGCCCTCGCGCCGGGCGGCGGTGACGTCCATCCCGAACCGCACGTCCACGCCGAGGTCGCGCAGGGCGGCGGCGACCGCCTCGCCGGCCTGCGGCTCGGCCGCGGGCAGCAGCCGCTTCCCGCGCTGGAGCACGGTCACCTCCGCGCCGAGCGCCTGCCAGGCGGTGGCCATCTCGCAGCCCACGTAGCCGCCACCGAGCACCAGCAGCCGCCGGGGCGCCGCCTTCGCGCTGGTGGCCTCGCGCGGCCCCCACGGCCGGACGTCGGCCAGGCCCTCGACCGGCGGCAGCTTGCCCACCGACCCGGTGCACACGGCGACGGCGTGGCGGGCGGTCAGCCGCACCTCGTTGCCGTCGGCGTCGGTGACGACGACGGTCCGCTCGCCGGCCAGCCGCCCGGCGCCGCGGACCAGGTCGATGCCCGCGCCCTTCACCCAGTCGACCTGGCTGCTGTCGTCCCAGTCGTGGGTGAACGAGTCGCGGCGGGCCAGGGTCGCGGCGACGTCCTGCTCGCCGGTCACCGCCTGCTTCGCGCCGTCGACCGCCCGGGCCTCGGCCAGCACGTCGGTCCCCCGCAGCAGCGCCTTGCTGGGCATGCACGCCCAGTACGAGCACTCACCGCCCACCAGCTCGCTCTCGACCAGGACGGCGGACAGCCCGCCCTTGACGACGACGTCGGCGACGTTCTCACCGGTCGACCCGGCTCCGAGGACGACGACGTCGTAGGTGCGCTCTCCAGGTGCGGTCACGGGCCCGATCCTCGTCGTGTGATCGACTTGTCGCCATGCCGGTCGACGCCGCAGGGTTCGCCGCCGCTCTGGGCCAGTACGCCGCGGGGGTGTGCCTGCTGACCGTGCGCGACGGCATCGACGACGTCGGGACGACGGTCAGCTCGGTGATGAGCGTGTCGGCCCGCCCGCCGCTGATCGGCGTGGGCCTGACCGCGTCGGGCTATCCCGCCGAGGTGCTCGAGGAGGTCGGCAGCTGCGCGCTGACCGTGCTCGCGGCCCCGCACGCCATCGTCGCCTCCCGGTTCTCCTCGGCCGGGCGGCCCAGCGCCCGGCACCTGCTGGAGGCGGTGCCGTGGAACCGCGCGCCGGGCAGCGGGGCGATCGTGCTGGCCGGCGGGCTCGCCGCGCTGGACTGCCGGCTGGAGCGGCTGGTCGAGGCCGGCGACCACGTGCTCGCGCTGCTGGAGGTCACCGACGTGCTGCCCGGCGACCCCGCGGCCGTGCCGCTGCTGCGGCACCGCGGCCGCTACGTCGACCCGTCGGGTTCGGCTGCCGGCAGGGGCTGACCCGGCGCGGCAGACTGCCCGTGTCACATCCCGGGCCCCGGCGGTGCTTCCTGGGCATGGACCTCGTGCGGCACCTCCCACCCGGAGCGGCGGTACCGGCGTTCGCCGTGGCCATGCCCGCCGGTGTGGTCACGCGGATCGGAGGGCAGCGCGTGCCGGCTACCGGAACCCCCGGCGGGCTCCGCCCGGACCTCGACGTCGTCTTCCGACGCGAGTACCCGCGCGTCGTCGCCGTGGCCGCGCGGGTGCTGGGCTCCCGCGACTCGGCCGAGGACGTCGCCCAGGAGGTGTTCCTCGCCTTCAACCGCTCGACGGTCCCGGCCGGCGAGGCGGGCGGGTGGCTCCCGGTCGCCGCGGCGCACACCGCGCTGAACCTGATCCGCTCGGGCCGGCGCCGGGCCACCCACGAGAAGACCGCCGCCGGGGCCGGCCTCCCGGTCGTCCCCGACGTCGCCGACGACGTCGTGACGCTCGAGGAGCGCAGCCGCGTGCGCGCCGCGCTCGGCCGGCTGCCCCGCAAGCAGGCCGTCGCCCTGGTGCTCCGGCACAGCGGGCTGAGCTACGCCGAGGTCGCGGCGGCCCTGGACCTGTCCCCCGGCAGCGTCGGCACCACCGTGCGACGCGCCGAATCCGCCCTGCGCGAGGAGTTGACCCGTCATGCGTCATCCCACTGACGGCGTGCTGCGCCGGCTGATCGACGAGCCGGCCGGCGTCGCCGAGACCGACCGGCGGCACGTCGCCGACTGCCCGCACTGCCTGGCCGCCCTGGCCTCCGCCCGGGAGGACGCCGCCGTTGTCGGCGCCGCGCTGTCGGCCGACGCCGACGTGGACGTGCCCGCCGCCTGGGCGCGGCTGTCGGCAGCCACCGCCGCCCCGCCGGTGCGGGACCGGATCCCGGCGCGCCGGGGCCGGTTCGCCGATCTCGTCCGCCGTCCCGCCGCGGCCGCCCTGGCCGTCGGCGTCGTCCTCGCCGGGGCCGGCACCGCGGCCGCCAACGACTGGCTGCCGATCTTCCGGACCGAGGAGGTCGCGGCCGTGGGCCTGCGCAGCGCCGACCTGGTCGCGCTGCCGGACCTCGAGGCCTACGGCGACGTGGAGCTGACCGGCGACGGTGACCTCCGCCCGGTGCCCGACGCCGAGACCGCCGCGGCCGAGAGCGGGCTGGACGTGCCCGAGGTGGACGAGCTGCCCGCCGGGGTCACCGGGGAGCCGGTGTACCAGGTGGGCGGCCAGCTGACGGCGACGTTCACCTTCTCTGCCGAGCGGGCCGCGCGGGCCGCCGCGGAGGCCGGCGAGACGCTGCCGACCCCGCCGCCGGGGCTGGACGGCAGCTCGGTGCGCCTGGTCGCCGGTCCCGGCGTGGCCCAGGTGTGGACCACCTCCACCGGCGCGCCCGGACTGGTCGTGGGCCGGGCGATCGCGCCGACCGCCTTCTCGTCCGGGATCCCGTTCGAGACGGTCCGCGACTACCTGCTCTCCCTCCCCGGCCTGCCCGACGACGTCGCCGCCCAGCTCCGCGCGTTCACCGCGGACGGGAGCACGCTGCCCCTGCCGGTGCCGTCCGACTACGTCAGCACCTCGACCGAGGACGTCGACGGGGAGCGGGCCACGGTGCTGGCCACCCGCGACCGCACGCTGGCCGCCGTCGTCTGGGTCGCCGACGGCGAGCTGACCGTCGTCGCCGGCCCGCTGGACAGCGACGAGGTGCTCGCCGTCGCCCGGGGGCTCCGCTGAGCGCGGGAGACGCCGCCCTCCGGGAGGCCGCGCAGCTGGTCGCGGACCTGCCCCCGCCGGCGGCGGTGTGGTGCACCGGGCTGCGGAAGCGGTACGGGAAGCGCACCGCCGTCGACGGGGTGTCGCTGGAGGTGGGCCGGGGCGAGGTCGTCGGCCTGCTCGGGCCCAACGGCGCCGGCAAGACCACCGTCATCAAGATGCTGCTCGGCCTGGTGCGTCCCGATGCGGGCGAGGTGATGCTGCTCGGCCGGCCGGCCGCCGAACCGGCCGCGCGAGCCCGCGTGGGCTACCTCCCCGAGCTGTTCCGCTACCAGCCCTGGCTCAGCGCCGCGGAGGTGCTGGAGCTGCACGTCCGGCTCTCGGGCATGGACGTGACCGCCGACGAGCGGCGGGACGTGCTGGCGCTGGTCGGGCTGGCCGACCGCGCCGGTGACCGGGTGGGTGGCTTCTCCAAGGGAATGCAGCAGCGGCTCGGCCTCGCCGTCGCGCTGGTGGCGCGGCCGGAGTTCGTCGTCCTCGACGAGCCGACGTCCGCGCTGGACCCGCTGGGCCGGGTCGACGTGCGCGACATCGTGCTCTCGCTGAGGTCGCGCGGCATCGCGGTGCTGCTCAACTCGCACCTGATCGGCGAGGTCGAACGGGTCTGCGACCGGGTGGTCATCCTCGACCGCGGCCGCGTCGCCGCGTCCGGGTCGCTGCTGGAGCTGCTCGGCCAGCACGAGGTGCGGATGCACCTGACGGGCGTGCCGCCGGCGGGCGAGGCCCGGCTGGCGGGGGCCGGTCAGGTGCACCGGGAGGGCGAGTGGTTCACCGTGGCGCTGCCGGTGGACGACGAGGCGACGGTGCCCGACCTGGTCGCGGACCTCGCCGCGCTGGGCGTCCGGGTGCACGCCGTCGAGCCGGGCCGGATCAGCCTCGAGGAGCGCCTGCTCGGCATCCTGCGCGACGGCTCGGAGGAGCGGTCGTGACCCGCGTCGTGCTGACCGTCGCCGGGCTGACCCTGCGCGAGGCGGCCCGGCGGCGGGTGCTGCTCGCGCTCGCCGTCCTCACCCTGGTGCTGATCGCGGTGAGCGGCTGGGGCTTCTCCCGTTTCGCCGCGGAGACCGGCGGCACGCTGACCAGCGGCGAGGCGCGGCTGACCGCGTCGATCCTGCTCAACCTCGTGATGTTCGGCTACAGCCTCATCGCCGCGCTGGGCACCGCCTTCCTCGCCGGCCCGACGCTGGCCGGCGAGACGGAGTCGGGCATCGCGCTGGCGGTGCTGGCCCGCCCGATCCGGCGTTCGGCGTTCCTGCTCGGCAAGTGGCTGGGGCTGGTGACCTTCGGGGCCGGCTTCGTCGTCCTCGCCGGGCTGGCGCAGATCGTCGTCGTCCGGCTGACCGTGGACTACTGGCCGCCCTCCCCGGTCACCGCGCTCGCGCTGCTCGCCGCCCAGACGACCGTGCTGCTCACGCTCGCGGTGCTGCTCTCCACCGTGATCTCGCCGATGGCCTCGGGCGTGGTCGCGGTCGGCCTGTTCTGCACGACCTGGGTGGCCGGGGTCGTCGGCGGCATCGGCGCCGCGCTCGGCAACGACGGCGTCGCGCGGGTGGGCGCGGTGTCGCGGGTGCTGCTGCCGACCGACGGGCTGTGGCGCGGCGCGATGCACGGGTTCCAGGACCCGTCGGCGCTGCTGCAGTTCGGTGGCGCCGACGGCGAGGCGTTCCCGTTCCTCAGCGTGGCCCCGCTGACCGTCGCCTACCTCGGCTGGGCCGTGCTGTGGGTGGCGATGGTGTGGGGACTGGCCGCGGTCTCCTTCGTCCGCAGGGACCTCTGACCCGTTCCGGGCGAAGGCGACTAGCGTCGGACACGCTATGAGCGCTCTGCCTGCACCCTCCGAGTCCGCCCTGCGTCGCGCGCTGACCCGCGCCGAGCGCGGGGTCCCCCTCGACGCCGTCGAAGCCGAGACGCTGCTGCACGCCCGCGGCCTGGGCGAGAGCGAGCCGCTGGACCGGCTGCTCACCGCCGCCGCGCGCGTCCGCGACGCCGGTCTGGCGTCGGCCGGGCGACCAGGCGTGGTCACCTACAGCCGCAAGGTCTTCATCCCGCTCACCCACCTGTGCCGCGACCGCTGCCACTACTGCACGTTCGTGACGACGCCGGGGCAGCTGCGCGCCGAGGGCAAGGCGCCCTACCTCTCCCCCGACGAGGTGCTCGACATCGCCCGCGCCGGCGCGGCCATGGGCTGCAAGGAGGCGCTGTTCACCCTCGGCGACCGCCCCGAGGACCGCTGGCCGGTCGCCGCCGAATGGCTCGAGGCGCACGGCTTCGACTCGACCCTGGGCTACCTGCGCGCCATGGCGATCCGGGTGCTCGAGGAGACCGGGCTGCTCCCCCACCTCAACCCCGGCGTCCTGTCGTGGGAGGAGATCCAGCGGCTCAAGCCCGTCTCGGCGTCGATGGGCATGATGCTGGAGACGACGGCGACGCGGCTGTGGTCCGAGCCCGGCGGCCCGCACTTCGGCTCACCGGACAAGGAGCCCGCGCTGCGGCTGCGGGTGCTCGAGGACGCCGGCCGCTCCGCCGTCCCCTTCACCACGGGTGTGCTGCTGGGCATCGGCGAGGACTACGCAGAACGGGTCGACGCCGTCCGCGAGATCCGGGCCAGCGCGCAGCGGCACGGGCACGTGCAGGAGGTGATCGTCCAGAACTTCCGGGCGAAGCCGCGCACCGCGATGCAGGCCCACGACGACCTGGAGCTGCAGGAGTACGTCGCGGCCGTCGCCGTCACCCGGCTGCTGCTGGGCCCGAAGGCCCGAGTGCAGGCACCACCGAACCTGTCCGACTCCACCGAGCTCGGCCTGCTGCTGCGCGCCGGCGTCGACGACTGGGGCGGCGTCTCCCCGCTGACGCCCGACCACGTCAACCCCGAGCGGCCGTGGCCGGAACTTGATCTGCTTGCCAAGCTGTCGAGTCAGGCCGGCTTCGAGCTGCGCGAGCGGCTCGCCGCGCAGCCGCCGTACGTGCGTCAGCCCGAGCCGTGGCTCGACCCCCGGGTGCGCCCGCACGTCGACGCCCTGGCCGGCCCGGACGGGCTCGCCGTCGAGGGGCGGCTGCCGGTGGGCCTGCCGTGGCAGGAGCCGGACGAGTCCTGGGTGATGTCGGGGCCCGGAGTCGGGCGGGTGGACCTGCACGTCGAGGTGGACACCACCGGGCGGACGAACGACCGGCGCAGCGACTTCGACGCCGTCTACGGCGACTGGTCGGAGCTGCGCGACCGCACGGAGAGCGCCCGCGACGGCCACTCGACCGCCCTGACCGTCGGCGACCCGGAGGTGCACGCCGCGCTGGCGCACGCCGAGGCCGACCCGGCCGGGCTCTCGGACGCCGAGTACCTCGCGCTTCTGGGCGCCGACGGCGCCGACCTCGAGGCGTTGTGCGCGCTGGCCGATTCCGTCAGACGGGACGTCAACGGCGACGACGTCACCTACGTCGTGAACCGGAACATCAACTTCACCAACGTCTGCTACACCGGCTGCCGGTTCTGCGCCTTCGCCCAGCGGCGCACCGACGCCGACGCCTACACGCTGTCGATGGAGCAGGTGGGCGACCGCGTCGACGAGGCGTGGGCCGCCGGCGCCACCGAGATCTGCATGCAGGGCGGCATCCACCCCGACCTGCCCGGCACCGCCTACTTCGACCTCGCCCGCGAGGTGAAGAAGCGGCAGCCCGGCATCCACCTGCACGCCTTCAGCCCCATGGAGATCGTCAACGGCGCGGCCCGCACGGGGCTGTCGTACCGGGAGTTCCTCCTCGGGCTCAAGGAGGCCGGGCTCGACTCGATCCCCGGCACCGCGGCGGAGATCCTCGACGACGACGTCCGCTGGGTGCTGACCAAGGGCAAGCTGCCGACGGCGGCCTGGCTGGAGATCATCGGTACCGCGCACGAGGTGGGCCTGCCGACGACGTCGACGATGATGTACGGCCACGTCGACACCCCGGCGCACTGGGTCGGGCACCTGAGGACGCTGTCCGCGCTGCAGGACCGCACCGGAGGGTTCAGCGAGTTCGTGCTGCTGCCGTTCGTGCACCACAACTCACCCATCTACCTGGCCGGTGTCGCCCGCCCGGGCCCCACGGTGCGGGAGAACCGGGCGATCCACGCCGTCGCCCGGCTGATGCTGCACGGACGCATCCCCAACATCCAGACCTCGTGGGTGAAGCTCGCCGACGCCGGCACCAAGGCGGTGCTGCAGGGCGGCGCCAACGACCTCGGCGGCACGCTCATGGAGGAGACGATCAGCCGGATGGCCGGCAGCGAGAACGGCTCGCTGAAGACCATCGCGGAGCTGGAGGCCATGGCCGCCGCGATCGGCCGCCCGGCCCGCCAGCGGACGACGGAGTACGGCACGCCGTCGGCCGAGCGTCTGGCGACCGCTCGCTCCGAGGAGGGGCGCGCCCGTCTGACCCTCTCGATCACCCCGCGCTGAGCCCCGGAGGGGTGCGCAGCAATACAAGGCGATCAGCCTCGGCGCGAACCACCCGCACTGCCGTCGCATACTTGAGCCCCGTGCCCGCACGCGTTGCTGCGGGGCCATTCCACGCGCGCGCTAGTTCTTCAGGGTCGCTTGGGTTGGGACATCGCTGTCGCAACTGCATCGAGGCCTCTTCAACAGCGGCTGTCGGGCTCCAAGGTCCACCTCGGAGCTGAAGGGGGCCCACAGTCATCCGCTGTCCCCGCGCCCGCAGCGGTCCTCCTAAGCATGAACGCAGAGGGAGCGCCACAAGCCATTCCACAGCCCGAGCAAGCGCAGGTCGGGCGGTCATCTCCACCAACAGAACGGTGACCAGGGCCACCCGGGAGGCGGGGTCCGCCTCCTTCGCGCAGATGAGGTCGCACCAACGAGCCACTTTATCGCTACGGGCCAGACGCCATGCGGCGGCCGCGACATAACGTTCGGGTGCGCCTCCGCTGGACCGGCGGTTCACACACCCCGTTCTTTCGAGGCGGCCGTTGACGCGCGGTTAAGGGTGGCAGTGAGGTACAAGGTCACGATGGCGCCGAGAACGATGCCTATGAGGTTGTCTTCGAAGAACTCGCGAAACCCACCTGTGGAACGAGCGAACTCGGCGGTGTACCACCCCAACGACGAACTACCAGCACAAGCACCGAGCAAGCTGCCGTAAATCAAGGCGAGACGCGTCCGTCGCACCCCCCACGGTAGGCCTCCAAAGATGAGGGGCCAGAGCAACAACCCAGCCGCGGCCGCGCCCACCACCACAACGTCCGCAAGCCCGTAGATGCTCGGCCAGACTGCGACAAGTCCAAACGCAATAAGGCCTGGCAACGCCACCCGCCGCCACATCGCCGAGCGCCGGTCACGTCGACGGGCTACATCGTCGTCACCCATATCGCTCAGCATCTCCAGCCACGACCAGTACGGACCGATGAGAACGGCTTCCAGACGCACAAGAAGCGCAATAGCGATCGCGGGGGCTAGAAATTGATACCAGAGCATGGATCGCTTCCTACTTCACACACTTAGCCAGGATCCGGCCGACACGCACCGTTGCCTTAAGTCGTAGCGAATCCGACGCGGACGGTCGCTCGAGACCATCGCCGAACTCGAGGCGATGGCCGCCGCGATCGGCCGCCCGCCCCGCCAGCGGACGACCGAGTACGGCACGCCGTCGGCCGAGCGGCTGGCGACCGCTCGCTCCGAGGAGGGGCGCGCCCGGCTGACCCTCTCGATCACCCCGCGCTGAGAAAGGCAGGCCGGCCTCGCGACGAGCGCTGTTATCGTCGACGAGCACCATCCGCAGACCTGGGGGACCGAACCGTGCTGGGTGACGACGACATCTCCGGTTGATCCGGAGGGCCCCGGCCGGCGCGCACGAGCGCAGCCGCCGAGCGGCCGTCGTCCGCGTCCCTGCCCGTCCCCTGCGGGTCGCTCCCCCGCGCCCGTGGCCCGTCCGAGGGCTCTGCCATGTCCGATCCGTCGATCGTCTGCTCCACCCTGTCCTTCTCCTGGCCCGACGAGACCCCCGTCTTCACCGACCTGTCGTTCACCGTGGGAGGCGGCCGCACGGGTCTGGTCGCACCCAACGGCGCCGGGAAGAGCACCCTGCTGCGGCTCATCGCCGGTGAGCTCCGGCCCACCGGCGGATCGGTGTCCGTCGACGGCGTGCTCGGGTACATCGCGCAGAGCCTGCCCCTGTCCGACGACCTGACCGTGGCCGAGTTGCTCGGGGTCGCGCCGGTGCTCGCCGCCCTGCGCGCGATCGAGTCGGGCGACGCCGACGAGCGTCACTTCACGACCATCGGCCACGACTGGGACGTCGAGGAGCGCAGCCGCGCCGAGCTGGACCGGCTCGGGCTCGGCTCCGTCGCGCTGGACCGGCCCCTGCCCACCCTGAGCGGCGGGCAGGTCGTCACCCTCGGGCTGGCCGCGCAGCTGCTGAAGCGACCCGACGTGCTCCTGCTCGACGAGCCGACCAACAACCTCGACGCCGAGGCCCGGCGCACCCTCTCCGGCGTCGTCGAGGAGTGGACCGGCTGCCTGCTGCTGGTCAGCCACGACCGGGCGCTGCTGGACCGCATGGACCGCATCGCCGAGCTGGACCGCGGCGGGCTGACCACGTACGGCGGCGACTTCACCGCCTACGAGGCCGCCGTGCGAGCGGGGCAGGAGGCCGCCGAGCGGGACGTCCGCGGCGCCGAACAGGAGATCAAGCGGGAGAAGCGGGAGATGCAGCAGGCCCGCGAGCGTGCGCAGCGGCGGCAGAGCACGGCCGTGCGGAATCTCGAGGACGCCGGCATCCCGAAGATCCTCGCCGGCAAGCGGAAGCGGAACGCGCAGGAGTCCGCCGGCCGGGCCGACGAGGTCCACGGCGCGCGGCTCGGCGCTGCTAGGGCCCGGCTGGACGAGGCCGAGCGGGCACTCCGCGAGGACCCGACGATCGTCCTGGAGCTGCCCGCGACCGCCGTTCCGGCCGGCCGGACGGTCGTCACCGCCGCGGGGCTGCAGGTCCACCGCGGAGGTCGGGCGCTCTTCGACGACGCGGGTGTAGACCTGACCATCCGCGGTCCGGAGCGGATCGCGCTGACCGGCGGCAACGGTGCCGGCAAGTCCACCCTGCTCCGGCTGATCACCGGGGACATCGCGCCGGACAGCGGCACGCTGCGCCGCGCCGAGGGCCGGATCGCCTACCTCTCGCAGCGGCTGGACCTCCTGGAGCCCGGACTCACCGTGCTGGAGAACCTGGTCGCCGCCGCCCCGGCGATGCCTGCGGACCGGCGCATGCACCTGCTGGCCCGCTTCCTGTTCCGGGGCGCGCGCATCCACCTCCCGGTGGCGGCCCTGTCCGGCGGGGAGCGGGTGCGCGCCACGCTCGCGTGCGTGCTGTTCGCCGAGCCGGCGCCGCAGCTGCTCCTGCTCGACGAGCCGACCAACAACCTCGACCTCGTCAGCGTCACCCAGCTGGAGGGGGCCCTGGACGCCTACCGCGGTGCGTTCGTCGTCGTCAGCCATGACGAGCGCTTCCTCGACCGGATCGGCGTCGACCGCTGGCTGCAGCTCGACCGGGGGCGGCTGCTGGAGACCGGACCGCCCCCGGGCAACTGAGCCGAAGGCCCGCCGGTCCCCTCTCCTACTTCGGTCGCACCGCCGTCGACCATCGGCCGATGCGCCCGTCGGAGGACTCCACTGGACTGGGGACGTGGAGCAGCAGCAGAACAGGAGCACCCGGGGGTACGACGTCGCGTCGGCGTTCGTGTGGTTCGTCGCCATCTCGCAGGGGCTGGTGCCCCTCGTCGTCCACGGTGTGTTCGGCCGGGAGGACCGCATCGCGCTGCCACTGCTCCTGCCGGCCCCCTGGTGGTGGCTCACCTGCCTCGCGGTGCTGGTGCTCGCCGTCGTCGCGCTCCTCGGCATCGACGCCGCGAAGGAGAGCGCCGCACCCGAGCCCGCGCCGCCACTGGTCGATCGGGATGAGGAGCCCGAGACGTCCGACCCGTCCGCGGGCTACGACGCGCTCTCCGGGCTGGTGCTGCTGGTCGGCATCTACAACGGCCTGGCGCCGTTCGTCTCCCGGCTGGTCTTCGACGGCGACCTGTTCCTGGCCTTGACGCTCCGGCTGCCCTCGCCGTGGTGGTGGCTCGCCTCGCTCGCCGTCCTCGCGCTGACCGTGGTCCTGCTCGAGCGGATCGACCGGGCGAAGACGCGGTCGACCGGGTCGGCGGAGCGCTAGCGTCGGCGACGTCCGCCGACACCACCCCGGGAGCGCCATGAGCGAGCAGCACGACGACTGGCACCGCCCGCTGCGGCACGTCGCGGCCGACGAGCTGTCCGGCGACACGGGGCAGACGCCGGGGATGAGCCGGGCCGAGGCGATCTCGTCGTCCACCGTGGGCTCGGAGCGGCTCTGGATGGGCAGGACGACGGTCGGCGCGGGAGCGTCGTCGGGCAACCACCACCACGGCGACTCCGAGACCGCGATCTACGTCGTGTCCGGGCACCCGGTGTTCGTCTTCGCCCGCGACGGCGAGGAGGTGCGGCTGACGCCGGCGCCGGGCGACTACGTGTTCGTCCCGCCGTTCACACCACACCGCGAGGAGAACCCCGGGGCCGAGGAGGCCGTCGTCGTGATCGCCCGCAGCAGCCAGGAGGCGATCGTGGTGAACCTCCCGGGGGCGCTCACCGGGCGCTGAGGTCGACGCCCACGGGGGCCGCCGTCCTCCACCGGCGATCCGGCCTGCGCGCGACCCGCCGGACGATGTCCGCCTGGAGCGCGTAGACGGCGGCCATCGCGACGAAGATCGGGACCAGCGCGGCCCACTGGCCGGTGCCGAGCGGACCGACGTCCTCGAGGTCGGTCTGCGCGATGCCGGCGGCCTGGACGGGGATGGCGAGCGCGCCGATCCCCAGGACGCCGAGCGGCCACCGTGCCGGGCTCCACGCGAGGGCGATCGCGCCGGGTGCCAGGAACACCACGTAGAAGAGCGCGATGAACACCAGGCCGGTCCAGGTGAACGACGGATCGCCCTCGGCCACGACCATGACCAGCCGCATCAGGGCCCGCGTCAGCAGCGCCCCGACGACGCCGCCCAGCACGGCCGCCGCCCCGCCGCGGGCCACCGCCCGCATTGCCCGCCGCACCTGCACGTCGCCCTCCGTCGGAGTGGCCCGCACGACCCCTGCGGCGCGCGGGAAGATCCGGGCAGGTTAGAGGGCGCCGCCCGGTCCCGGGGACGATTCCGTCCCGGGCACACCGCGGAGCCGCCGTCCTCCTCGTGGCTAGCCTCGGCCCGTGGGTCTCTTCGGCAGGTTCGTGTACAGCGACGGGCGGTGGACCCGCAGCGCGCCGACGGCGGTCCCGTTCCTGCTGGTCGACGTGCACGACAGCGGGTTCGCCACGGTGGACCACCGCCGCGCGGACGCCAGCGGCGGGCGCTTCTTCCTCGGCTACGAGCCGCGGTTCTACTTCGCCGAGGTCGACGCCTCGGACCCGGTCGACGTCGACGCCGAGGCCGAGGGCTTCGCCGCCTGGGCCAAGGAGGCGACCGGCGCCGAGCTCGACCCGGCCGAGGTGCTGCCCCTCCTCGCCTCGCCCAGCGGGGTGCCGCCGACCGACGAGTCGGTCGAGCTGACCGTGGACCGGCTCGCGGAGCTGGCCGGGCTGCCGCCGGTCGAGTGGCCGACCGAGGCCGACGGCTACGCCGGCTGACCGACACGCACGAGTGCATCCGGGCGCGTATCCGCAGCTCACGACGGCTGCGTACGGCATCATCCGCGACACCGCGCGGTGACTGCTCCGCGCCCGGGAGAGGAGCGCCGTGTCCGGCCCGAGTCGATTCACCCCGCGCAGCGTGTACCTCTACCTGGTCTGCTTGATCATGCTGCTGGTCGGGATCTTCGCGACCGTCCAGCTGGTCCGGAGCGCGCTGACCATCGCCTACCCCGACCCCACCCCCTCCTTCAGCTGGACGGCGTACACCCCCACCGAGTTCCTGAGCGGGGATCAGCAGCTGGAGCTGCAGACGGACGTGCAGCGGCGGGACGCGATCCGCGACGCCGCGACGGCGGGCACGGCGCTGCTCCTGGCGGGCGGCGTCTTCGCCCTCCACTGGCGCCGCGTGCAGGCGGAGGCCGCGCCTCCGGCTCCCTCCGAGATGCCGGCGGCACCGCCCGCCCCCTGACTCCACCGTGCGCCGGCCGGGGCGGACGGGTAGGACCGACTCGTGCGCCTCATCTCCTATCGCCGGTCCGGTGGTCCCGACGTCCTCGAGCTCCTCGAGGCCCCTGTCCCGGAGCCCGGCCCGGGCGAGGTGCGGGTCCGGGTCGCCTTCTCCGGCGTGAACCCCACCGACTGGAAGTCCCGCAGCGCCGCGCAGCCCGGACCCGAGGGGCAGGTGCCGAACCAGGACGGCGCCGGCACCGTCGACGCCGTCGGCGAGGGGGTCGACCCGGTGCTGGTCGGCGAGCGGGTGTGGATCTGGGAGGCGGCCTGGCAGCGCCGGTGGGGCACGGCCGCTGAGTACACCGTCGTCCCGGCGCGGCACGTCGTCCAGCTCGGGCCGGAGCCCTCGTTCGAGCTCGGGGCGGCGCTGGGTATCCCGTTCCTCACCGCGCACCGCTGCCTCACGGTGGCGGAGTCGATGCCGGACCGGCTCGGCGCCGGCGCGCTCACCGGGCACACCGTGCTGGTGCAGGGCGGCGCCGGAGCGGTCGGCAACGCGGCCATCCAGCTGGCCCGCTGGGCGGACGCGACCGTGATCGCCACCGTCAGCTCACCACGCAAGGCCCAGCTCGCCGCGGCGGCCGGCGCCGACCACGTCGTGAACTACCGGGAGCAGGACGTCGCCGCCGAGGTGCGGCGGATCGCGCCGAAGGGTGTCGGCGCCATCGTCGAGGTCTCGGCCGCGCGGAACGCCGCCGTCGACGCCCGGGTGATCGGGATGCACGGCGCGATCGCCATGTACGCCGACGACGGCGGTGCCGAGGTCACCGTGCCGGTACGGGCGCAGATGGGGCCGAACGCCCGCTGGCAGTTCGTGCTCGTCTACACCGAGCCCGAGCGCGCGAAGGCGCTGGCGATCGAGGACGTCGCCACCGCGGTCGCCGACGGTGCGGTCCGGGTCGGTGCCGAGGCGGGGCTGCCGCTGCACGTCTACCCGCTCGCCGAGACCGCCGCCGCCCACCAGGCGGTGCAGGACGGCGCCGTCGGCAAGGTGCTCATCGACGTGACGGTCTGAGGGGCTTCCCCACGGGCCTAGGGTCGGGCGATGACCACCGATGCCCCCATCGACCTGCACGCACTCGCCGGCGAGCTGCTGGAGAAGGCGACCTCGGAGCACGCCGGGCGGGCCGGGCGGACGCTGCCGCACCCGGTGGACGGGTTGCGCCAGACGGTCATCGCCCTCCGGGCCGACGCCGAGCTGAGCGAGCACGAGAGCCCCGGCCCGGCCACGATCCTGGTCATCCGCGGTCGGGTGCGGCTGGTCGCCGGCGACCAGACCGTGAGTCTCGCGGCGCACCAGATCAGCCCGATCCCGAACCGACGGCACAGCCTGCACGCCGACGAGGACAGCGTCGTCCTGCTCAGCGTCTCCGTCCCGGACCGCGCCCCGCAGGCCGACTGACCAGCGCGACGGGCGGGCTCAGGCGCGACGCCGCTGGCGGCTGCGCAGCACGCCGTAGCCGGTGAGCACCAGCGCTACGAACAGGATGCCGAGGCCGGCGGACAGGACCTGCGTGTTCCCCTCGGTCTCCAGTGCCGGGCTCCCCGCGTCGACGAGCACCTGGCCGTTCCCGGACTCCACCGGCGAGGGGAGGGCGGCGGTCGGGGCCGGAGCCGGGGCCGGTGCGGCGATCACCTGCGGCTCGTCGGTCGGGACGACGCGCGCCACGGGCGCACCGGAACCCGCTCCCCGCCCGTTCCCCGCTGCCGGTGACGCCGCCGGCTGTCCACCGCCCGAGGACGGCCCCGCGGCGGGCGGACCCTCAGCGGACGGACCCGCGGCGGACGGACCCGCTGCCGGACCGGGAACGGGGACCTGCAGCTGCTCGACGGAGGGAAGGGTGATCTCGAGCCGCCACGGCAGCGACGTGTCGCCGCGTCCGGGCGCCATCGTCATGAGCAGTGGCGCGGGCTGACCGGCGACGGCGAACCACCACTCGCCCGGGCGGAACCAGCCGCTCCAGGCGCCCCGGCCGTCCTCGTCGGTGACGGTGGAGGTCGCCGGGTAGCCGGGCCCGGTGAGCGTGACCTCGGCACCGGTGACCAGCCCGTTCGCGGACAGCACCTGGATCTCGGTACGCGTGCGGTAGGTCGAGACGTTGACGACGGTCCGGCTCGTGACGCAGCCCTCGGAAGTCGACGCGACGCACAGCTCGAGCGGGGTGATTGCGTCAGCAGGCACCAGCCCGGCCGGCGCCGTCACCTGACGGACGGCGTACGTGCCCGCCGGTAGGACGACCTCGGCGTCCTCGCTCGGCACCGCGTCGATCGAGACGTCGTCGATCTCCGAGTCGTCGGCGGGCTCGCCGGGGACGACCCGGATGGTGCAGCTGCCGACCGCGTCCGTGACGCACGGCGTGGTGGTCGGGTCGGCGCCGGGACCGGTCAGCTCGAACCGGACGCCCGCCAGGTCCAGGTCGGCGGGCGCCGGTCCGTCGACCTGCAGGGCGAGTGTGGCCGTGCCGGTCGCCGGCGGCAGCAGCACGGACGGGCCGACCGGGACGGCGTCGGCGATGAAGGGCGCCGAGGGGTCCACGAGGGCGAGCGTCCACATCTCCGACTCGAAGATCGGAGCGCGCAGCAGAGTGGTGGAGATCGGCTCGCCGGTGCGGCTGCCGGGCTCGGCTCCTGCGTCCGCCGGAGCCGCCATCGCGGCGGGAGCGAGCGCGAACCCGAGCGCGAGGGCTGCGGCCCCGAGCAGCGCGGCCACGGAGACGCTCCGCCGGCGGGTGCGGGGAACGGCGGGACGGGCCGACTGCTTCACGATGGGTCTCCGACGGTCTCGGGGCGACCATCGCCACGAGCCGAAGCGGACTGTGTCCGAGCGGGAACCGCCTGGTCAGCCGCTGGTTCCGGGGCACACGGGACGATCCGGGTCCGATTTCCCACCCGTCCCCGCAACGCTCAGCCGCCCCAGCAGCTCACCCGGCCGGGCCGTGGGGTGTCAGCCGAGGCCGAGGTCGCGGGCGATGAGCATCCGCTGCACCTCCGAGGTCCCCTCGCCGATCTCCAGGATCTTGGCGTCCCGGTAGAACCGGCCGACCGGGAACTCGTTCATGAAGCCGTAGCCGCCGTGCACCTGGGTGGCGTAGCGGGCGTTGTCCATCGCGACCTCGGAGCTGTACAGCTTGGCGATCGAGGCCTCCCGCTTGAACGGCTCGCCGCGCAGCATCTTCTCCGCCGCCCGGTAGTAGGCCAGCCGCGCGGTCGAGGCCCGTACCTCCATGTCGGCGATCATGAACTGGATCGCCTGATTCTTGCCGATCGCCTGACCGAACGTCTCGCGCTCGCCGGCGTACTTCACCGACTCGTCCACGCACCCCTGGGCCAGCCCGACCGACAGCGCCGAGATCGCGATCCGCCCCTCGTCGAGGATCGACAGGAACTGCGCGTAGCCGCGGCCCCGCTCCCCCACCAGGTTCTCCTGAGGCACCCGGACGTCGGTGAACGAGAGCTCCCGGGTGTCCGAGGCGTTCCAGCCGACCTTCGAGTACCGCTGGCCGACGACGAAGCCGGGCGTCCCGGACGGGACGATGATCGCCGAGATCTCCTTGCCGCCGTCCGGGCGCGTGCCGGTCACGGCGGTGACGGTGACCAGCTCGGTCAGCTCGGTGCCGGCGTTGGTGATGAACGCCTTCGAGCCGTTGATGACCCAGTGGCCGTCCTCGAGCCGGGCCGTCGTCCGGGTCGACCCGGCGTCCGAGCCGCCGCCGGCTTCGGTGAGCCCGAAGGCCCCCAGCGCCTCCCCGGCGCACAGCCGCGGCAACCACTCCCGCTTCTGCTCCTCGGTGCCGAACCGGAAGATCGGCATGGCTCCCAGCGACACCCCGGCCTCCACGGTGATCGCCATCGACGAGTCCACGCGGGCCAGTTCCTCGAGCGCCACGCACAGGTCGAAGTAGGTTCCGCCGGAGCCGCCGTACTCCTCCGGGAACGGCAGGCCGAACAGCCCGAGCTCGCCCATCTGCCGCACGATGTGGGTCGGGAACTCGTCGCGCTCGTAGAACTCGCCGATCTGGGGGGCGATGACCTCCCGGGCGAACTCGCGCACCGTCGTCCGCAGCGCCTCGGTCTCGTCGCTGAGCCGGTAGTCCAACATCAGTTCTCCTGCTCGTCAGCGGCGGCGGCCGGGATCACCAGCGCCACCCGCTCGTCCAGCGCGACCGTCTGGCCGGCTGTCACGCCGAGCTCGGTCACCGTGCCCGCGATCGGGGCGGTGAGCACGTGCTCCATCTTCATCGCCTCGACGACGAGCAGCGGGGTCCCCGCCGCCACCTCGTCGCCGACGCACGCCTGCACCACGGTCACCGTGCCCGGCATCGGCGAGGTCACCGCCCCGTCCCCGCCGGTGGCGGTGGCGGCCGACGCCAGCCGCTCGTGCTCGCGCAGCGCGGTCACCCGCCCGCCGGCGGCCAGCCAGACCGTGCCACCGCTGTGCACGACGACGGCGGACGACGTCCGGCCGCCCAGCGTCACGCTCAGCCGGTCGCCGTCCCGGACGGCGCTCGCCGGCACCGGGTCGTCGTCCCCCACCGCGACCTGCGCCGCCCCCGAGCGCCCGCGCACCCGGACGGTCACCGGTTCGCCACCGGCGGCCTGCAGCCGGCGCACCGTCCACGCCGGCTCGCCCAGCCGCCAGCCGTCGGGCACGTCCCACCGGTCGACGACGCCGCCGGTCGGCTCGGACTCCACGAGCAGTGCCAGCGCCGCCGCGGCGTACACCTCCGACGGCGGCGGCCCGGACAGCGCGAGCTCCTCGCCGCGCCGCTCGATCAGCCCGGTGTCCAGCTTCCCGGCGACGACGTCGGGGTCGTCGAGCAGCCGCTGGAGGAACCCGGCGTTGGTCGTCACCCCCAGGACGGCGGTGCGCCCGAGCGCGGCGACCAGCCGGGCGCGGGCAGTCTCGCGGGTCGGCGCCCAGGCCACGATCTTGGCCAGCATCGGGTCGTAGTCGGTGCCGACGACGGTGCCCACGGCCAGCGAGCTGTCCACCCGGATGCCCGGCCCGGCGGCCTCGACCAGCCCGAGGACCGTGCCGGCCTGCGGCAGAAAGCCGCGGGCGGGGTCCTCGGCGTAGAGCCGCGCCTCGATGGCGTGCCCGTCCAGCGAGACGTCGCTCTGCTCGACCGGCAGCCGCTCGCCGGCGGCCACCCGGAGCTGCAGCTCGACCAGGTCCAGGCCGGTGATCGCCTCGGTGACCGGGTGCTCGACCTGCAGCCGGGTGTTCATCTCCAGGAAGAAGAAGTCCATGCCTTCTCCCCGCCCACCCGGGTCGGCGTCCACGATGAACTCGACGGTGCCCGCGCCCGTGTACCCGACCGCCTTCGCCGCCTCGACCGCCGCCCGGCCCATCGACGCGCGCATGGCGGTGTCCAGCAGCGGGGAGGGCGCCTCCTCGACCACCTTCTGGTGCCGGCGCTGCAGCGAGCACTCGCGCTCGCCGAGGTGGATGACGTGCCCGTGCGCGTCCCCGAGCACCTGCACCTCGATGTGCCGGGAGTTGCCCACGTACCGCTCGACCAGGAGCGTCTCGTCGCCGAAGGAGCCGCGCGCCTCGCGGCGGGCCGCGGCGATCGCCTCGGGCAGTTCGTCGGCCGACCGCACCACCCGCATGCCCTTGCCACCGCCCCCGGCGCTCGGCTTGAGCAGCGCCGGGAAGCCGACCGCGACGGCGGCGTCGGTGACCTGCGCATCGGTCATGCCCGGCTCGGTGCGGCCCGGGACGACCGGCACGCCGGCGGCCATCACGGTCTGCTTGGCGCGGATCTTGTCCGCCATCGCCTCGATCGCGTCCACCGGCGGGCCGATGAAGACGATCCCGGCGTCCGCGCACGCACGGGCGAAGTCGACGTTCTCCGACAGGAACCCGTAGCCGGGGTGGATCGCCTGGGCACCGGTCCGCACGGCGGCGTCGAGCACCCGCTCGATGGAGAGGTAGCTCTGCGCGGCGGGCGCGGGCCCGATGGCGACGGCCACGTCGGCCAGCCGGGTGTGCAGCGCACCGGCGTCGGCGTCGCTGTGCACCGCGACCGAGCGGATGCCCATCCCGCGGAGGGTCCGGATCACCCGGACGGCGATCTCGCCCCGGTTCGCCACGAGCACGGTCTCGAACACCTACGCCCCCTCCCCGAGCGGACTTTCTGCACCGAAAGTCCGGTGCGCTTCCTGGACTTTCGGTGCAGAAAGTCCGGGGGTGGGGGTGACGGGGTCACATGCGGAAGACGCCATAGCCGACCTCCTCGAGGGGCGCGTTGGCGCAGGCGGAGAGCGCCAGGCCGAGGACCGTGCGGGTCTGCGCGGGGTCGATGACGCCGTCGTCCCAGAGGCGGGCGGTGGCGTAGTACGGGTGACCCTGCTGCTCGTACTGCTCGCGGATCGGCGCCTTGAACGCCTCCTCGTCCTCGGCCGGCCACTCCTCGCCGCGGGCCTCCAGGCCGTCACGGCGCACCTGCGCGAGCACCGAGGCCGCCTGCTCCCCGCCCATGACCGAGATGCGGGCGTTGGGCCAGGTGAAGAGGAACCGGGGCGAGTACGCCCGGCCGCACATCGAGTAGTTGCCGGCGCCGAACGAGCCGCCGATGACGACGGTCAGCTTCGGCACCCGGGCGGTGGCGACGGCGGTGACCATCTTGGCGCCGTGCTTGGCGATCCCGCCGGCCTCGTAGTCGCGGCCGACCATGAAGCCGCTGATGTTCTGCAGGAACAGCAGCGGGATCCTCCGGCGGTCGCAGAGCTCGATGAAGTGCGCGCCCTTGAGCGCCGACTCGCTGAACAGCACGCCGTTGTTGGCGATGATCCCGACCGGGTGGCCGTGCAGCCGCGCGAACCCGGTGACCAGCGTGGAGCCGTAGAGCGGCTTGAACTCGGCGAACCGGCTGCCGTCGACCAGGCGGGCGATGACCTCGCGGACGTCGTAGGGGGTGCGCGGGTCCGGCGGCACGACCTCGGTCACCGACTCCGGCGGGTAGAGGGGCTCCTCGACCGGGTCGACGTCCCACGGGCGGGGTTCGCGCGGGCCGAGGGTGCCGACGATCTGGCGGACGATCTGCAGCGCGTGCGCGTCGTCGTCGGCCAGGTGGTCGGTCACCCCGCTGACCCGGCTGTGCAGGTCGCCGCCGCCGAGGTCCTCGGCCGTGACCACCTCACCGGTCGCGGCCTTCACCAGCGGCGGGCCGCCCAGGAAGATCGTGCCCTGCCCGCGGACGATGACGGCCTGGTCGCTCATGGCCGGCACGTACGCGCCGCCGGCGGTGCAGGACCCCAGGACGGCGGCGATCTGCGCGATCCCGGCCTTGGACAGGTTGGCCTGGTTGAAGAAGATCCGGCCGAAGTGGTCGCGGTCGGGGAAGACGTCGTCCTGCATCGGCAGGAACGCGCCGCCGGAGTCGACCAGGTAGATGCAGGGCAGCCGGTTGGCCAGCGCCACCTCCTGCGCGCGGAGGTGCTTCTTCACCGTCATCGGGTAGTACGTGCCGCCCTTGACGGTGGCGTCGTTGGCGACGACGACGCACTCGCGGCCGGCGACGCGGCCGATGCCGGTGATGATCCCGGCGGCCGGGGCGTCGCCGTCGTAGAGGCCGTGCGCCGCCAGCGGGCTGAGCTCCAGGAACGGGCTGCCGGGATCGAGCAGCGCATCCACCCGCTCGCGCGGCAGCAGCTTGCCGCGGGACACGTGCCGCTCGCGGGCGCGCGCGCCGCCGCCGAGGGCCACGGTGCGCAGCTGCTCGGCGAGATCCGCGGCCAGCGCGGCGTGCGCCGCCGCGTTGCGGGCGGCGGTCGCCGGGTCGGGCGACGTCGAACGGGAGAGCACCGGCGCATCCACCGCTGCAGGTTAACCATCGTTCACTCTCCGGGGCCAGTCCGACCGTCGCCGGGTGAACGCCCGTTCACCGGCGGCTACGATCCGGGACGTGACGACGACCGGCCCGGCGCGCGACACCGCCCTGCACGCCGACGCCGACCGGCCGTCACGGCGTGAGCAGATCCTGCAGGCCGCGGCCCAGTTGTTCGCCGAGCGCGGCTCCCGCGCGGTGGGTGTCGACGACGTCGGCGCGGCCGTGGGCGTGACCGGTCCGGCGATCTACCGGCACTTCGCCGGCAAGGACGCGATGCTCGCGGAGATGCTGCTGCGGATCAGCGAGCGCCTGCTGGCCGGCGGGAGCGAGCGGGTGGCTGCCGCCGGCGCCGACCCCGCGGCCCAGCTCCGGGCGCTGATCGCCTTCCAGGTCGAGTTCGCCCTGGAGAACCCTGCGCTGATCACCGTCCACGACCGCGACCTGGTCTCGCTGGCCGACGCGGACGCCGCCCAGGTGCGCCGGCTCCAGCGCCGCTACGTGGAGGTGTGGGTGGCGGTGCTGGCGCGGCTGCACCCGGCCGCGGACGCCGCCGCCTGCCGCGTCCGCGCGCACGCGATCTTCGGCCTGATCAACTCCACCCCGCACAGTGCCGGACAGCTCGACCGGGCCGCGACGGCCGCGTTGCTGGCCGGCATGGCCGAGGCCGCCGCGCGGGCCTGGTAGCCCCGGGGCTCACTCGCCCGGGAGCGCCGGGGTGGCGAGGGAGAGCCCGTCGGTGGCGATCTTGTCCACCTCGGCGTCGGTGCCGGCGGCGGCCGGGTTCACCCACGCGCTCTCCACGATGGTGACCGTCGGGCCGGAGACGGCGCTGGCGTACTCGGCGCCGGTCAGCTTCTCCGGACCACCGGGGTAGCGGACGCCCTCGCGCAGCAGATCGCTGACGTTGCCGCTGCCGCTGGTGTCGGCACGGCCCCGCAGGTCCCGGGCCGAGGCGGTGTCGGGCATCCGCACCCGCGAGACCGAGACGACGACGTCGCGCCCGCCGACCTGCGCGGAGTACAGGGCGCGGGAGAGCCCCGTGCAGTCCGACGTCTGGAAGAACTCCGCGATCGCCCCGTAGGCATGGCCGGCACAGGACTCCTCGACCTCGGCGGCCTGCACGGTGAAGCCGACTCCCCCGACCTCCTGGACGGCGCCGATCGCGGGGCCGGTCGGGCCCGGCTCCTCCGTCGACGTCTCCGGTGCCGCCGTGCCCTCGTCGTCGTCCCGGCCACCCAGACCCAGGCCGACGCCGACCCCGACCAGGACGAGCAGGACGACGGCGGCGACGACGAGCAGCGCGCGGCGGGTGCGCCCGGGCTTCTCGTCGGCACGGTCGTCGTGCTCGGGTGCGCGGTCCCAGAAGTGCTGAGCTGCCGGCTGTGCGACGGCCGGGCCGGCGGGCGCCGCCTGCTGGGACGGCAGTTCGGCGGTGCGCGGCGGAGCGGGCGCGGCGTCGGGCTCGCCGCCGGCGAACAGCCCACCGATGCCCTCGTCGCCCGGCGGCGGAGCCGCCGGCCCGTCGACGGCCACGGTGTCGTGGGTGGGAGCCGCGCCGGCAGCGGGCTCGGCAGGACCGTCGATGGCGACGGTGTCCCCGCCCGGCCTCGGCGCAGGCGGCTCCACAGGGGCCACCGAGCCGTCGACAGCGGCGGCTGCGTGCGCGGCGGCCACGGAGGCGGCCACCGCCTGGTCGATGGACGCGCGGGACGGTCCGGCGGCCGGGGCGACCGGCTGGGGCTTCGTGGCCGGCGTCGCGGGAGGCGCAGGGGCCACGGCGCCGGGCGAGGCGGCCATCGCCGCGGGGGTGAGCAGCTGCGGGCGGCGCAGCACGTAGGGCGAGTAGGGGAAGCCCTCGCCGTTGAGCTCCTCGACCGACGGGCCGCGACCCTGCAGGCCGAGCGCCTCCAGGGCGGCCCGCACGTCGGCGGTCGTCCACAGGCGGGGGTTGTCGACGCCGGTGTAGCGGCTGGCGCGGGCGAAGCCGAGCAGCAGCGAGCGGGTCTCGAGCAGCGCGACCTGGTCGCCCTCGCCGAGGTCGCCGTCGGCGGGCAGCAGGCCGTCGATGTCGCCGGCGAGCACGGTCAGCCGGGCGATGCGGCCGGGCTCCAGGCCGGCCCGCCGGAGCCGCATCGCGGTCTCCATCCCGGCGCGCATGAGCCCGTCCAGCGGCGTCGACCCACCGCCGGCCAGCTGCAGGACCGCTCCCCCGGTGCCCGCGGGACCGATCGTCCACGGACCCTCCGGCGAGGCGTTGACGACGCCGGACTGACGGGCCACCTCGGCCACACGGATCACGGCGATGCCCTCGGGCACGAAGAGGATCGCGTCGGAGAGCCGGCGCTGGAGGGGTCCGTCGGAGAACGGGATTGCCGCCACGACCGCGCCGCGCACGGCGTTGCCGGAGTCCCAGCGCACCAGCTCCGAGAAGAAGGCGCGCTCCCCGTCCGTCTGCGGTGGCAGCGGGGTGAGGGGCAGCACGTCGGTCCTCCGGGCGGGTTGGGGGCGGTCTCGCGGCACCGGTCGCAGCCGGGGGTCGAGCATCGCGGCGTCCCCTCGACGCTACGTCACGTCACGGTGCGGTCTCGGGGACCGCGCCGGATCCCGCGCGAATCACACGCGCCCACCGCGCCGACGCGCCCGGCGTCCGCGGAACTCCTGTCGGCGCCGTTGCGTACTGTCGGTCGCCGTGGCTGACAGCGCAGGGCACCTGGTCTGGATCGACTGCGAGATGACCGGGCTGGACATCGTCAAGGACAAGCTCATCGAGGTCGCGGTGCTCATCACCGACTCCGAGCTCAACGTCCTGGACCCGGGTCTGGACCTCATCATCGGCGCCGACGACGCCGACCTCGACGGCATGGACGACTTCGTCCAGGAGATGCACCGGAAGTCGGGGCTCACCGAGGAGGTGCGCGCCGCCACGCTCACCGTGGCCGAGGCCGAGCAGCAGGTCCTCGCCTACATCAAGCAGTGGGTGCCCGAGCGCCGGACGGCGCCGCTGTGCGGCAACTCGATCGGCACCGACCGCGGGTTCCTCGCCCGCGACATGCCGGAGCTGGACGACCACCTGCACTACCGGATGATCGACGTCTCCTCGGTCAAGGAGCTCGCCCGTCGCTGGTTCCCCCGCGTCTACTTCGGGCAGCCGGCGAAGGGTCTCGCGCACCGCGCGCTGGCCGACATCATCGAGTCGGTGCGCGAGCTGGCCTACTACCGCCGCACGGTGTTCGTGGAGTCGCCCGGGCCGAGCAGCAGCCAGGCGAAGAAGGCGGCCGCCGAGGTCGTGGGCGGCTTCGCCGCACTGCTCGCCGGTGACGAGAAGGCGCCCGCTGCCGGAGCCTGAGGCGCGCCGCTCCCCCGGCCTCGCCGGGCCGCGCGAGCGCTCCGGTATCGTTGCGCCGGTTCCCCTCCCTGCTCGCCCAGGGAGGAGGACATGGTGGGTGTAGCTCAGTCGGTAGAGCACCAGGTTGTGATCCTGGGTGTCGCGGGTTCGAGCCCCGTCACTCACCCCATGCGGAGAGGCCCTGGTCGGGGAACCGACCAGGGCCTCTCGTCGCATGCGGATGGCACGTCCCGCCCTCCGGGGGCGGGGCGGGTCAGGTCCGGTCGGTCGCCGGGGCTGCCGCGTCACCCGCGGTCGACGCCGCGTCGGTCGCCGCCCAGCTCGCCAGCAGCGTGAGGGCGTCCTCCGACGGGGTTCCTGGCTCGGCGGTGTAGATGGTCAGGCGAAGGTTCCCGGCATCCTCCGCGGGCAGGTCGAGGGTGCAGTAGCTGAGGTCGACGGCGCCCACCACGGGGTGGTGGAACTGCTTGGCGCCGTTGTGGTGGATGCGGACGTCGTGCGCAGCCCACCGGGTCCTGAACTCCTCGCTCACCGTCGACAGCTCCCCCACCAGTTCACGCAACCGGGCGTCGTGCGGACGACGGCCGGCCTCGGTGCGCAGCAGGGCCACGGTGACCTTGGCCGCGCCCTCCCAGTCCTGGTAGAAGTCGTGCGCCCGGGGGTCGAGGAACTGGAACCGGGCGAAGTTGGCCGGCCGCCGTGGTCCGTCGAACATCGGTGAGTGCAGCGCCCAGCCGAGGCTGTTGGTGGCGAGGATGTCCAGGCGGCCGTTGGCGACGAAGGCGGCCGAGCCGGTCATCGAGTCCAGCATCCACTGCACCCGCGGCTGGATCGGCTCCTTGCTGCGGCGCCGTGGAGCGCGGGTCGGCTTGGCGGCGCGGGCCAGGTCGAACAGGTAGGTGCGCTCGGCCTCGTCCAGCTGCAGTGCCCTGGCGACGGCCTCGAGGACGTCATCGGAGACGCCGGCGATGTGGCCCTTCTCCAGCCGGACGTACCAGTCGGTGCTCACCCCGGCGAGGACCGCGACCTCTTCCCGGCGCAGGCCGGGCACCCGCCGCCGCCCGCCGCCGGGCAGCAGCCCTGCCTGCTCCGGGGTGATGCGGGCCCGCCGGCTGGCCAGGAAGTCGCGGATGTCCGAGCGGTTGTCCACCCGATCGACGGTACGGCGGACGGCGGCCGGAGGGAGGTCGAGCTTCTACCCCCCACAAGCCCGCCCTCCCACGTGCCCGCCCGAGGGCGTTCCGTGGATCCCGGCGCCCACCCGCCATCCCCTGACACCCCCACCGGAACGAGGAGCACCTCCCGTGCGCATCAACGCCTATGCCGCCCCCGCCGCCGGCCGTCCCCTGGCCCCCACCACCATCGAGCGCCGGGACGTCGGCCCGAACGATGTCCTCATCGAGATCGAGTTCGCCGGCATCTGCCACTCCGACATCCACACCGTCAACGGCGACTGGGGTCCGCAGCCCTTCCCGGTCGTCCCCGGCCACGAGATCGTCGGCGTCGTCGCCGAGGTCGGCCGAGACGTCAGCCGCCACCGGGTCGGCGACCGCGTGGGCGTCGGCTGCATGGTGAACTCCTGCGGCGAGTGCGCCAACTGCCGCATCGGCGACGAGCAGTACTGCCTCGACGGCATGGTCGCCACCTACGCCGGCACCGACCGGGACGGCAGCACCACCCAGGGCGGCTACTCCACCCACGTCGTCGTCGACGCCGACTACGTGCTGTCCGTTCCCGACGGCATCGACCCGGCAGCCGCCGCGCCGCTGCTGTGCGCCGGCATCACCACCTACTCGCCGCTGCGCCGCTGGGGCGCCGGCCCCGGCAGGAAGGTCGCCGTCGTCGGCCTGGGCGGGCTCGGCCACATGGCCGTCCAGCTCGCGCACGCCATGGGCGCCGAGGTGACCGTGCTGTCGCAGTCGCTGAAGAAGCAGGAGGACGGTCTGCGACTCGGCGCCGACTCCTACTTCGCCACGAGCGACCCCGGCACGTTCACCGAGCTGGCCGGCCGGTTCGACCTGATCCTCAACACCGTCAGCGCCGCCATCGACGTCGACGCCTACCTGTCGCTGCTGGCGGTCGACGGTGCGCTGGTCAACGTCGGCGCCCCGGCGGAGCCGCTGAGCCTGAACGTGATGTCGCTGATCGGCGGCCGCCGCACCTACGCCGGCTCGATGATCGGCGGCATCGCCGAGACCCAGGAGATGCTCGACTTCTGCGCCGAGCACGGCATCGGCGCCGAGGTGGAGGTCATCGCCGCCGACCGGATCAACGAGGCCTACGAGCGCGTGCTGGCCTCCGACGTGCGCTACCGGTTCGTCATCGACGCGGCCACGCTGCGGTGACGCCCGATCAGCCGGCCCGCGACGGTGGAGCACCGGCGACGCTCCCCGTCGTCGTGTACGTGCTCGCCGTCGGCACGTTCCTCATGCTGACCACCGAGTTCGTCGTCGCCGGTCTGCTGCCCGAGATCGCCGGGGACCTCCAGGTGACCGTCGCGCAGGCGGGACTGCTCATCACCGTCTTCGCGGTCGGCATGGTCGTCGGCGCGCCGGCGATGGCGCTGCTGACCCGGCGGCTGCCGCGACGGACGACGCTGCTGCTCTCCCTCGCGGTGTTCGCGGCCGGCCACCTCGTCGTCGCGCTCGGTTCCAGCTTCGTGCTCCTCCTGGCGGCCCGGTTCGTCACCGCCTTCGCGACCGGCGCGTTCTGGTCCGTCGCGTCGGTGGCGGCCACCCGGGCCGCCGGCCCGGGCGCCAGTGCTCGCGCCCTGGGCCTGGTGGGTGCGGGAGGCATGCTCGCCAACGTCGTGGGCGTCCCGTTGGGGGCGTTCGCCGGCCAGCTGTCGAGCTGGCGCGGGCCGTTCTGGGCCCTGGCCGTGCTGTCGGTGGCCGCCGTGCCGCTTATCGCCCGGCACGTCCCGCGCGAGGAGGACGACCAGCAGCCGGTGTCGCTGCGGTCGGAACTGGGGGCGATGCGGTCCGGCCGGCTGTGGCTGGTGCTGGCCGCCTGTGCGACGACCACCGGGGGCGTGCTGTCGGCGTACTCCTACATCGCCCCGCTGCTGACCGATCGCGCGGGGATTGCCCCCGGGTGGGTGCCGCTGGTCCTCGTGGGCTTCGGCGTCGGCTCGCTCGTCGGCACGATCGTCGGGGGCCGCCTCGGCGATGTCCGCCCCCACTCGACCACCATCGGGGTCGCAGCGTCGACCGCGGTCGTGCTGCTGGCGATCGTCCTGCTCTCCGCACGCGCCGTGCCCACGGTGCTGCTGGTGGTCCTGCTCGGTCTGCTCGGGCTGAGCGCCAACCCGGTGCTGTCCGCACTGGCGGTCCGCTTCGCAGGCGTGGCACCGACGTTGGGAGTGGCGATGTCCGTGTCGGCCTACAACCTCGGCACTGCGGTCGGCTCCTGGATGGCCGGGCGCGCCCTCGACTCCGAGCTGGGAGCAACCGGCCCGGCCGTGGTGGGCACGGTCGTCGCCACGCTCACGCTGATCCCCACGGTCGCCATCGCGCGTCGTTCCCGCCGGCCGGCGTCAGGGGACGCACCGCCGGCCGTGGGGCCGCACCGTCCCCGGCCCAGCGGCCGTCCCTCGACCCAGGCAGAGTCGTGGGCATGAGCCTCATCAGCACGCGCTTCGACGCCACCAGCACCGCCGCCGACGTCGTCGCCGGGCACGACCTCACCGGGAAGCGGGCGGTCGTCACCGGCGGCGGCTCCGGGATCGGCGTCGAGACCGTGCGCGCGCTGGCCTCGGCCGGCGCCGAGGTGACCATCGCCGTCCGCGACCCGGAGCAGGGCGCCCGCGCCGCGCAGGACGTCGCCGGCACGACCGGGAGCACCACGCTGCGGGTGGCCCGGCTCGACCTGCTGGACCTCGACTCCGTCACGGCGTTCGTGGCCGACTGGCAGGGGCCGCTCGACCTGCTGATCAACAACGCCGGCGTCATGGCGCTGCCGCGACTGACCCTCACCGACCGGGGCTGGGAGACCCAGTTCGCCACCAACCACCTCGGCCACTTCGCGCTCACCGTCGGCCTGCACGACGCACTGGCCGCCGCCCCCGACGGCGCGCGCATCGTCTCGGTGTCCTCCACCGGCCACCTGGCCTCGCCGGTGCACTTCGACGACCTCCACTTCGCGCAGCGGGAGTACGACCCGTGGCAGGCCTACGGTCAGTCGAAGACGGCGAACGTGCTGCTCGCGGTGGAGGCCACCCGGCGCTGGTCCGGCGAGGGCATCGTGGCCAACGCGCTCATGCCCGGCGGGATCATGACCAACCTGCAGCGGCACGTCTCCCCCGACGTCATCGAGGGCTGGGAGAAGGCGCAGCGCGAGGGCACGGTGACCTTCAAGACCCCCGCCCAGGGCGCGGCCACCACCCTGGTCGCCGCCGTCGCCCCGGAGTTCGCCACCGGTGGGCACTACCTGGAGGACTGCAACGAGGCGCCGACGGTCGACGACGACGCGAAGGTGCGCAGCGGCGTGCGCCGGTGGGCGCTGGACGAGGGCAATGCCCGGCGGCTGTGGGAGGTCAGCGAGGAGCACCTGGCCCAGCGCCCCCAGGCTGACTGAAAGCCTGTTGCGCATACCCCCGGGGGTATGTACCGTTCAGTCATGGACATCCCCCAGGGAGAGCTCGCCGACGTCGTCAAGCGCCTCAAGCGCATCGAGGGTCAGATCGGCGGCATCGTCCGCATGATCGAGGACGGGCGCGACTGCTCCGCCGTCGTCACCCAGCTCGCCGCCGCCTCCAAGGCGCTGAGCAAGGCCGGCTTCGCCGTCGTCTCCACCGGGATGCGCTACTGCTCGACCAACGAGGACGGCGAGACGCGCGAGGTCGACCTGCGCGAGCTCGAGCGCCTGTTCCTCTCCCTCGCCTGAGACCCCTGGAGTTCCCGTGCACCCGCAGATCCCCCAGCTCACCCCCGCCCAGGCCGCCGACCGCACCGGGGCCGTCGTCCTCGACGTCCGCGACACCGCCGAACTCACCGACGGCCGGATCGCCGGCAGTACCCACATCCCACTGGGGCAGCTGCCCGCCCGTGCGTTCGAGCTGGATCGCACCAGGCCGGTCATCACCGTGTGCCGCAGTGGTGGGCGCAGCTCCCAGGCCGCACAGTTCCTCGCCGGCCAGGGCTACGACGTCGCCAACCTCGACGGCGGCATGACCCGGTGGATCGCCGAAGGTCGCCCCACCGTCTGACGAACCAGTTCATTTGCCCCGCAGATACCCCTGCCCCGTACCGTACCTAGGAGTCCCCGTGCAGATCGACATCATCGAGACCACCGGACTCGGCGACCGCAGCTACCTGGTGAGCGACGGCGGGGTCGGCGTCGTGATCGACCCCCAGCGGGACATCGACCGCGTGCTGTCCCTCGCCGAGAAGCGGGCCGTCCGCATCGCGCTGGTCCTGGAGACCCACCTGCACAACGACTACCTGACCGGCGGCCTCGAGCTGTCCGACGTCGTGGGCGCCGACTACGTCGTCCCGGCCGGCGACTCCGTCGCCTACGACCGGGTGCCGGCCGCCGACGGCGACGTGCTCGAGGCCGGCCCGATGCGGCTGCGCGTGCTGCACACCCCGGGGCACACGCACCACCACGTCAGCTACGTGCTCGCCGACGCCGGCGGGAACGTGCAGGTGGTGTTCACCGGCGGTTCGATGCTCTACGGCGCCACCGGCCGCACCGACCTGGTCGGTCCCGAGCACACCGACGAGCTCACCCACGCCCAGTACCACTCGGTGCGCCGGCTGGCCGACGAGCTGCCGGCCGGCACGCCGGTGTTCCCCACCCACGGCTTCGGCAGCTTCTGCTCCGCCACCCCGACCAGCGGCGACGCCTCCACCGTCGGCGAGCAGGCCGCGGTCAACCCGGCGCTGACCCAGGACGAGCAGTCCTTCGTCGACGAGTTGATCGCCGGGCTCACGGCGATCCCCGCCTGGTACAGCCACATGGGGCCGGGCAACGCCGCGGGCCCGGCGCCGGTGGACCTGTCCGCGCCGCGACCGGTCGACCCCGCCGAGCTGGCCGGGCGGCTGGCCACCGGCGAGTGGGTGATCGACCTGCGCACCCGCACCGCCTTCGCCGCCGGGCACCTGCCCGGCGCTCTGAACTTCGAGCTGGCCATCGCCAACTTCGTCACCTACGTCGGCTGGCTGGTCCCCTTCGGCGCGCCGATCACGCTGATCGGGGAGACCGAGGAGCAGGTCGCCGACGCCCGCCGCGAGCTGGTCCGCATCGGCATCGACCGTCTCGCCGGCGCGGCGGTCGGCAGCCCCGAGGAGCTGACCGCCGGGGAGCAGCCGGTCTCGTACCCCGTCAGCGACTTCGCCGGCCTCGCCACGGCGATGGACGCCGACCCGGCACTCGTCGTCCTCGATGCCCGGCGCGCGGACGAGCGCGCCGGAGGCGGCGTGCGCGGCTCCCGGCACATCCCGATCCACGAGCTGACCGACCGCATCGACGAGGTCCCCGACGGCGACGTCTGGGTGTACTGCGGCTCGGGCTACCGCGCCGCGATCGCCGCTTCCCTGCTGGCCCGCACCGGCCGCCGGCCGGTGCTGGTCGACGGCGGATACGGCGACCCCGACACCGGGGCAGCCGCGGCCGGCCTGCACGACGCGTCCACCATCCGCTGATCTCGGTCACCGACCGGGCCCGCACCACCCGACGAAAGCGATCGTCCCGTGACCACGACGTCCCCCAGCCGCCAGCCCGCTCCCAGCACCCTGCCCTCCCGCCCCGGTCCGCTCGGACGGCTGGGGGTCTGGGTCACCGCCCACGCCAGGACGACGACCGTCGTCTGGCTGCTGCTCGTGGTCGGCCTCGGGTTCTTCGCCCCCCGCGTCGAGGCGGCATTGTCCGGAGCGGGCTGGCAGGCCGACCGCTCGGAATCGGTCACGGTCCGCGAGCTCGCCGTGGACCACTTCGGCGGGAATGCCAGTTCCGCCATCCAGGTCGTCGTGCAGAGCTCCGACGGCCCGGTCACCGAGGGCGACGGAGCAGACGTCCTCGCCCGGGCCGCCGCCCTGCTGGCCGCCGACGACCGCATCGGCGACGTGCTCCAGCCGCAGCCCGGGGCGACGCTCAGCCAGGACGGCAGCACCGCCGTCCTGCTCGCCGGCGCGGGTGCCGACACCAACGAGATGGTGCGCGTCGCCGACGACCTCAAGGGCCCGCTCGAGGAGCTGTCGACCGGATCGGTCGAGGTCAACCCGACCGGTGCGTCCCTGCTGTGGTCGGACTTCAACGAGGCCAACCTCGACGCGATGCTGAAGTCCGAGATGCTGTCCTGGCCGGTGACCCTCGGCATCCTCGTGCTGGCCTTCGGCGCGCTGGTCGCCGCCGGTCTGCCGCTGCTGCTCACCCTGGCCGGGTTGGTCGCCTCGGCCGGCTCGCTGGTGCTGATCAACGAGATCGTGCCGGTCTCCATCTGGGCCATGAACTTCGCGATGATGTTCGCCCTGGCCCTCGGGATCGACTACGCACTCTTCCTGGTGGTCCGCTACCGGGCGGCGCGGATGGGGGCGGGCGCATCGCCCGTGCGGGCGATCGCGGAGACGATGGACACCGCCGGCAAGGCGGTGCTCCTCTCGGGTGCCACCGTGCTGGTCTCGCTGTCGGCGGTGATGCTCGTCCCCTCGCCGTCGTTCCGGTCGATGGCCGGCGGCATCATGCTCGCCGTCGTCTTCGTCCTCGCCGCCACGCTGACCCTGCTGCCGCTGGTCCTGTTCACGCTCGACCTGAAGATCAACCGGATCGCGCTGCCGTGGGTGCGCACCGGGGAGCACCGCTCCCCTCGGTTCGCCGCGTGGGGCGAGAGGCTGTGGAAGCGCCCCCTCGCCTTCGGCATCGGTGCACTGTTGACCCTGCTCGCCCTGGCCGCACCGATCCTGGGCCTGAAGACGGCGATGCCGTCGATCAAGGTGCTCCCGGAGGACGCCAGCGCCCGGATCGGCTACGACCGGGTGCAGGAGGCCTTCGGCGACGGTGCACCCGGCACGCTGCAGGTCGTCGCCGACAGGGGCGACGTCGCGGCGGCCACCACCGTCCTCGCCGAGGACCCCGACATCGCCGGTGTCCTCCCCGCGATGCCGGCGGAGGACGGCACGGACCTGGTGATGATCCAGGCGGTCCCCACCATGGACCCCTCGGACCCCGCCCTGTCCGCACTGGTCGACCGGCTGCGGGCCGACCTGCCCGACTCCGCACTGGTCGGCGGCGCACCGGTGGAGAACCTCGACCTCAAGACCCAGCTGGACGAGTCCACGCCCCTGGTCGTCGGTGTGGTGCTCGTGCTCGGCTTCCTGCTGCTGCTCGTCGCCCTCCAGGCGCCGCTGATCTCCCTGCTGGGCACCCTGGCCAGCCTGCTGTCCACCGCCGCGGCGTTCGGTGTCGCCCGCCTGGTCTTCCAGGAGGGCATCGGGGCCGACTTCCTCGGCTTCGAGAGCCAGGGCTTCCTCGACGCCTGGGCACCGGTGTTCTTCTTCGCGATGATCTTCGCGATCGCGATGGACTACACCGTGTTCCTGCTGGCCAGCGCCAAGGAGCACCACGAGCGGTCCGGCGACCCGCGCGAGGCCATGATCGGCGCCCTGGCGCACTCCGGCCGGGTCATCTTCGCCGCCGGCGCGGTCATGGTCGCGGTGTTCTTCACCTTCGCCCTGTCCGGCCCACTGCCGCCCAAGGAGATGGGGATCATCCTCGGCGTCGCCGTGCTGCTGGACGCCTTCCTCGTCCGGCTCGTGCTGCTGCCCGTGATGCTCCGGCTCACCGGCGCCGCCGCCTGGTGGAGCCCGGCGTGGCTCACCCGGGTCCTGCCGGACATCCGCTTCGCCCACGACTGACCACCGGTCTGGCGGCCACCCGTCCAGCCCACCCCCTCCACCGACCACGAGGAGATCCACCATGTGCCGAGCGGCCACCTGCGACACCTGCGGCAAGACCACCTGGGCCGGATGCGGCCAGCACGTCGACCAGGTCATGGCCCGCGTCCCCAGCGCCCAGCGCTGCCCGGGCCACCCCCGCCCCGAGCGGTCGGGGAGCTGGCTGCGCAGGCTTCTCGGCCGCCGCTGATGTCGACCACCGCCGCGGCGGCAGCAGCAGCAGCAGCAGCAGCCCGATGATCGCCCTGGCGATCGGCGTCGGTCTGGTCATCGGGGTTCTCGTCGGGCTGCTCGGCGGCGGGGGCTCGATCCTCGCGGTGCCGGCGCTGGTGTACCTCGCCGACCAGGACCTGCAGCAGGCCGTCGCCACCTCGCTGCTGGTCGTCGGCATCACCGCGGTCGTGGCGGTCCTGCCCCGGCTGAGGGAGCGCCAGATCAGCTGGCGGATCGGGCTGCTGTTCGGCCTGGCGGGCGCGGTCACCGCCTTCGCCGGGGCCGCGGTCAACCGGGTGCTGCCCGACGAGCTGACGCTCGCCCTGTTCGCCGTCCTGATGGTCGGCGCCGGGGTGCGGATGCTCCAGGAGAAGCCCGCGATCGGCACGGCGTGCGCGATCGTCGGAGGCCGGGTGAACTGGCGCCGCTGCCTGCCGCGCACGCTGGCCGGTGGTCTGGTGGTCGGCTTCCTCACCGGGCTGCTGGGTGTCGGCGGCGGATTCCTCATCATCCCGGTGCTGGTCCTGGCGCTCGGCCTGCGGATGCCCGTCGCCGTCGGCACGTCCCTGGTCGTCGTGGCTCTGAACTCCGCCGCCGGGTTCGCCGCACACATCGGGGAGGCCACCCTCGACGTCCCCGTCACGGTGGCCTTCACCGGCGCCGCCGTCGTGGCCGCCGTCGGGGCCGGCCGGTACGCCACACGCATCGGCACCGATCGGCTGCGCCGATGGTTCGCCTGGTTCGTCCTCGCCGTCGCCGGCCTCATCGCCGTCCAGCTCGGACTCGGCCTGCTCGGTTGAGCGGACCCGTCCCGCCACGAGGAGAGGCCCTGGTCGCATGCGACCAGGGCCTCTCCTCGTGCTCGGCGGGTCAGCCGATGCGCAGCGGCAGGGCGCGCGGCCCGCGGATCTGACCCGCCGACCACCGGACTGCGGCGGGATCTGCGAGGGTGAACTCCGGGATGCGGTCCAGCCAGACGTCGAGGGCCACGGTCAGCTCCATCCGGGCCAGGTGCGACCCGACGCAGCGGTGGATGCCCAGACCGAAGGCGGCGTGCCGGTTCACCTCGCGGTCGATGACGACCTCGTCGGCCCGCTCGAAGCGCTCGGGGTCGCGGTTGGCGGACGGGAAGGGCAGGAGGACCCAGTCCTCCTTCTTCATCTGGACGCCGCCCAGCTCCACGTCCTCCTTGACCAGGCGCGCCATGGTGACCGGCGCGTAGGCGCGGAGGAACTCCTCGACCGCCTTCGGTCGCAGGGAGCGGTCGGCCACGAGGCGCTCCCGGTCCTCGGGGTTCTTCGCCAGGTGCCACAGCGAGGAACCGATGGCGCTCCACGTCGTGTCGATGCCGGCGATGAGCAGCAGGGTCATGGTGCCGACCACGTGCTGCGGGGACAGCCGCTGCCCGTACAGCTCGGCGTTGAGCAGGTAGGTCGTGAGGTCCTCACGGGGGTTGTCGAGGTGGTCGCGCACCTGCTCGAACAGGTAGTCCGACAGCGCCATCCCCCGCGCCTGACGCTCCTCGAGCGGCCCGTTGGCCCCCTCGAGCGCGTTCTCGACGAAGTGCGCGAACTTCTCGCTGTCCTCCTGCGGGAAGCCCAGCATGTCGGCGATGACCCGCATGGGGATGTACATGCCGTACTCGGTCGCGGCATCCACGACGTCCCGGCCGGCGAAGCCGTCGATCAGCGAGTGGCAGAACGCCTCGGTGGTCACCGCCTGCTTCGCCACGTTGGTCTTGGTGAACGCCGGCAGCAGGAGCTTGCGCGCGTCGTGGTGGAACGGCGGGTCCGAGGAGATCGGCGGGGCCAGACCCACCGGCGCCACGTCGAGCGGCGGCCGGACGTTGCTCACGATGATCGCCCGGGACGTGAAGTGCTCGGTGTCGTAGGCGATCGCGGCGACGTCCTCGTAGCGCGTGGGCAACCACGCGCCTCCGAAGCGCTCGGTGCGCGCGACGGGGCAGCGCTCCCGGAGGTCGTCCCAGACCTCGATCGCGTTCTCGGCGTACTCGGGTTCGAGGTGGGAGAAGTCGGTGGTCCAGTCGGACACCGGCCCGGTGACGATCTCGTTGAACGTGCCGAGCTGGGCCCGCGCGATGCGCTCCGCCCGGGCCTCCTCGGTGAACCTGTCGTCGACGGTCATGCCCGGACCTCCTCGTGGACGAGCACGGCGGACTCGGGGCAGTTGGCCGCGGCGAGCCGGGCGTCGTCCTCCCGGCCCTCGGGCACGTCCCGGTCCCTGGTGAGGTCGGTCAGGACCGCGTAGCCCTCCTCGTCCTCGCCGAAAAGGTCCGGGGCGAGGTCGTAGCAACGGCCGTGGCCCTGGCACGTCGCTGGATCGATGCTGACTCTCATGTGCGGCTTCCGATCTGTTCTCCGGTGTGGACGGGTTCGATGCTGGCGACGACGCGGATGAGGACGTCGGTCCACTCCTGGTCGCCGACGTCGTGCAGGTCGGGGCCGATCAGAGTGGTGCCGGCGGCCAGCGCCAGGCAGAGGTGCGCGACGGCCTGCGGCGAGAGCGCGGCGTCGAGCTCCCCCCGGGCCTGGCCGTCGCGGACGAGGGCGGCGAGCCAGTCGGCCCGCTCGCGGATGTAGTCGCGCAGCGCCGTGGCCACCTCGCCGTGGTGGCGGGCCGCGATGAGCGCCTCGACCGCCAGGAAGCCGTCCGGGTCCTGCTTCCGGCGCAGCGCCGCACCGGTCTGCAGGAGCAGGTCGGCCACCGAGCGGGTGGGGAACCGGGTGACGAGTTCCTCCAGCGGCCGGCGCCCGTGCACCCGCAGGGCGCCGATCAGCAGGTCGGCCCGGGAGGTGAAGTAGCAGTAGAGCGCGCTGTTGCTCAGCCCCGCCGCACGGGCGATGTCGGCCACCCGGGTGCCGTCGTACCCGCGGGCGGCGAAGACGTCGGCCGCGGCGCGCAGGAGGCGCCGACGGGTGTCATCGGCGTTCGCTCCCACGGTCCGCCCCATGCCCCGAAATGAAATGTGATTCAGTTCACTTCGTCAAGGGCTGGGCGCACGGACACGCCAACTATCGGCCGCGGAGTCGGATCACCGGCCGACCTGGGCCGGCGACTCACCGCCCTCGAGGTCGCCCTCGGTGTCGAGGTACGCCTGCTGGAGCTCGGCGAGCAGCGCCGGATCCGGCTCGGCCCACATCTTCCGGTCGACCGCCTCGAGCAGCCGCTCGGCGATGCCGTGCAGCGCCCACGGGTTGGACTGCTCCATGAACGCCCGGTTCTCCGGGTCGAGCACGTAGGTCTGCGCGAGCTTCTCGTACATCCAGTCCGCGACGACGCCCGTGGTGGCGTCGTAGCCGAAGAGGTAGTCCACCGTCGCGGCCATCTCGAACGCGCCCTTGTAGCCGTGCCGGCGCATCGCGGCCAGCCACTTCGGGTTGACCACCCGCGCGCGGAACACCCGCGAGGTCTCCTCGACCAGCGACCGGGTGCGCACGTGCTCCGGCCGGGTGGAGTCCCCGATGTAGGCCTTCGGTGAGCTCCCGGTCAACGCGCGGACGGTCGCCACCATCCCGCCGTGGTACTGGAAGTAGTCGTCGGAGTCGGCGATGTCGTGCTCGCGGGTGTCGATGTTCTTGGCCGCCACCGCGATCCGCCGGTAGGAGGTCTCCATGTCCGCCCGCGCGGCGACGCCGTCCAGGTCCCGGCCGTAGGCGTAGCCGCCCCACACCGCGTAGACCTCGGCCAGGTCGGCGTCGGTGCGCCAGTTGCGGCTGTCGATCAGCGAGAGCAGCCCGGCCCCGTAGGCCCCCGGCTTCGAGCCGAACACCCGGGTGGTTGCCCGCCGGCGGTCCCCGTGCTCGGCGACGTCGGCGTCCACGTGGGCGCGCACGAAGTTCTGCTCCGGGGTCTCGTCCAGACCCGCAGCGAGGGTGACGGCGTCGTCGAGCATCGTCACCACGTGCGGGAAGGCGTCCCGGAAGAAGCCGGAGATCCGGACCGTGACGTCGATGCGCGGCCGGCCCAGCTCGGCCAGCGGGATGGGCTCCAGCGCGGTCACCCGGCGGGACGCCTCGTCCCACACCGGCCGGATGCCGAGCAGCGCCAGCACCTGCGCGACGTCGTCACCGGAGGTCCGCATCGCCGAGGTGCCCCACACCGAGAGCCCGACCGAACGCGGGTGCGCACCGGTCTCGGTGACGTACCGCTCGACGAGCGACTCGGCCAGCCCCTGCCCCGTCTCCCAGGCCAGCCGGGAGGGCACGGCGCGGGGGTCGACGGAGTAGAAGTTGCGGCCGGTCGGCAGCACGTTGACCAGCCCGCGCAGGGGCGAGCCCGACGGCCCGGCCGGCACGTAGCCGCCGTCCAGGGCGTGCAGTGCCATGTCGATCTCGTCGGTGGTCCGCGCGAGCCGCGGCACCACCTCCGCGACGGCGAAGTGCAGCACCCGCTCCACCTCGGCGTGCGGCTCCCCCAGCACCTCGAGGACCGTCGGCGCCACGGCGTCGGGCACCCAGTCGGCGGCCTCCATGGCGGTGACCAGCGCCAGCGCCCGCGCCTCCACCTCGTCGGTCTCGTGCAGCCCGGCGGCGCCGTCCTCGACCAGGCCCAGCGCCTCGCGCAGGCCGGGCATCGCGACCGAGCCGCCCCAGATCTGCCGGGCCCGCAGGATCGCCAGCACCAGCCCGACCCGGGCGTCACCCTCCGGCGGGGAGCCGAAGACGTGCAGGCCGTCGCGGATCTGGCTGTCCTTGATGGCGCACAGCCAGCCGTCGACGTGCAGGATCATCTCGTCGAACTCGGCGTCGTGCGGCCGGTCGTCCAGGCCCAGGTCGTGGTCGAGCTTGGCGGCCTGGATCAGCGTCCAGATCTGCTGCCGGACGGCGGGCAGCTTGGGCGGGTCCATCGCGGCGATGTTGGCGTGCTCGTCGAGCAGCTGCTCCAGCCGGGCGATGTCGCCGTAGGTCTCGGCCCGGGCCATGGGGGGCACCATGTGGTCGATCAGCGTCGCGTGCGCCCGGCGCTTGGCCTGGCTGCCCTCGCCCGGGTCGTTGACCAGGAACGGGTAGATCATCGGCAGGTCGCCGAGTGCGGCGTCCGGGGCGCAGGCCGCCGACAGGCCGACGGTCTTGCCCGGCATCCACTCCAGGTTGCCGTGCTTGCCCACGTGCACGACCGCGTGCGCGCCGAACGACGAGCGCAGCCAGTGGTAGGCGGCGAGGTAGTGGTGACTGGGCGGCAGGTCGGGGTCGTGGTAGATCGCGATCGGGTTCTCGCCGAAGCCGCGCGGCGGCTGCACCATCACGACGACGTTGCCGGCGCGCAGGGCCGCGAACACGATGCAGTCGTCGGTCGGGTCCACGAACAGCTCACCGGGCGGCGGGCCCCAGTGCTCGACCATCCGGTCGGTCAGCTCGGCGGGCAGGGTGTCGAAGAAGGCGCGGTACTCGGCCGCCGGGATGCGCACCGGGTTGCCGGACAGCTGCTCGGCGGTCAGCCAGTCCGGGTCCTGGCCGCCGGCCTCGATCAGCGCGTGCACCAGTGCGTCGCCGTCCAGGTCGGCGACGCCGGGGAGGGATCCGGGCCCGTCGAAGGGGCCGATGTCGTAGCCCTGGCCCTGCATGGCGGCCAGCAGCCGGACGACCGACGCGGGGGTGTCGAGGCCTACGGCGTTGCCGATGCGCGAGTGCTTCGTCGGGTACGCCGAGAGCATCACGACGACCTTCCGGTCAGCCGGCGCGGTGTGCCGGAGCCGGGCGTGCGCGACCGCGGTCCCGGCGACCCGGGCGGCCCGCTCGGGGTCGGGCACGTACGAGGTCAGGCCCTCCTCGTCGACCTCCTTGAAGGAGAACGGGACGCTGATGATCCGGCCGTCGAACTCGGGGATGGCCACCTGGTTGCCGACGTCGAGCGGTGAGAGCCCGTCGTCGTTGGCCGCCCACGTCTCGCGCGGGGTGCCGAGCACCAGGCCCTGGATGACCGGCACGTCGAGGGCGGCCAGCTCGCCGACGTCCCAGGCGCCGTCGTCCCCGCCCGCCTGCGCGGTGGCCGGCCGGGAGCCGCCGGCCGCCAGCACCGTGACGACCATCGCGTCGACGGTGCGCAGCACGTCGAGCATCGCGGGGTCGACCGCGCGCAGCGAGGCGGTGTAGATCGGCACCGGCACGCCGCCGGCGGTCTCGATCGCGTCGCACAGCGCGTGCACGAACGCGGTGTTCCCGGCCAGGTGGTGCGCCCGGTAGTAGAGGACGGCGACCCGCGGGCCGGTGGCTGTGGTGGGGCGCTCCAGCAGGCCCCAGTCGGGCGCGACGGCCGGGGTCTCGAAGCCCTCGCCGTCCAGCAGCACGGTGTCGGCCAGGAAGCGGTGCAGCTGAACCAGGTTGTCCGGGCCGCCCTGGGCGAGGTAGGCGTGCGCCTCGGTGGCCACACCCATCGGCACCGTGGACAGCGCCATCAGCTCGGCGTCGGGCAGCTGCTCACCACCCAGCACCACGACCGGCAGGCCACTGTCCAGCAGTGGTGTGAGCATCTCCTCGTACTTGCGCGCAGCGCCCAGGATCCGGACGACGACGAGGTCGGTGCCGGCGGCGAACCCGGCGAGCTGCCCGGGGCCGACGCGGTAGGGGTTGCCGAGCTTCCAGTCCGAGGCACTGGCCTTGGCCGAGAGCAGATCGGTGTCCGAGGTGGACAGCAGCGTGAAGGTGCGCTGAGACGTCACGGGAGAGCCTTCCCTGGGGGTCCGCGCCCCGGGTCGTCGGGCACGGCAGCCGGAGTGTCTGGCTCCCCTGGTCGCCCGGGGTCACAGTGGCGGGACCGCACCGGAATCGCACCGGGTTTCCTCACGCACTGCCGTGGTGTGCGCCGCACGCTACCGGCCCGGCCACCCGCGACCGGCAGCGGTCAGGCCACGCGGACGGCGAGACCGGGCTCGCCGGCGTCCGCGTCCGGGTGCAGCAGCGCCGCGAGCGCCTCCACGCCGTCCACCAGCCGCGGGCCCGGCCGGACGATCACCGCGTCGCCGTCGATGGCCCAGACCGCGCGGCCGGGCAGCGCCTCGGCCACCGTGGCCGCCTGGTCCACCGCACCGGAGAGACCGAACCCGCAGGGCGCGACCACGACGACGTCCGGGTCGGCGGCGGTGAAGAAGTCCCAGTCGACGGGTACGGAACGCTGTCCGGGGCGGCAGGCGACGGGCTCGCCCCCCGCGGCCGCGATCTGGTCGGGCACCCAGTGGGCGGCCGGGAAGGGCGGGTCCACCCACTCGACCACCGCGACCCGGGGCCGGGGCCGCCCGGCGACGCGGGCCGCGACCGCGGCCAGCCGGGCCCGGAGCGCGGCGACCAGCTCCTCGGCGCGTCCGGGGACGCCCAGGTGCCGGCCGACCGTGGTGATCGTCGCGAGGACCTCGTCCAGCGTGTACGGGTCCAGAGCGACGACGTCGGCCCGGCAACCCAGGTGGGCCAGTGCCGCGTCGACGGCACCCGACGGCAGGGCGCAGACGCGGCACAGGTCCTGGGTCAGGATCACGTCGGGCTCGAGCGCGGCGAGCGCGCCCTCGTGCAGCGTGTAGAGGTCCTCCCCCGCCGCGAGCCGGCGGCGCACGGAGGCGTCGATCTCCGCCGGGGTCATGCCTGCGGTGTCCAGCCCGCCGACGACCACCGCCTTCTCGCGGCGGGCCGCGGGCGGCTCGTCGCACTCGAAGGTGACGCCGACGAGCTGGTCGGCGAGCCCGAGGGCGTAGACGATCTCGGTCGCCGAGGGCAGGAGCGAGACGACGCGCATCCGGCCAGCCTGGCACGCGCCCCGGCCGGCGCGCCGACGCCGATCCCGCTCGCACGTAGCCTCGACGCCGCCATGGACGCCATCCCGATCCCCCGTGACCGGGCCGACGCCTGCCCCGGCGCCCTGCAGACGCACCCCGCTGCCGACGGCGCCCTCGCCCGCGTGCGGGTGCCCGGAGGCGCTCTCACCCCGGGCCAGCTGCGCGTCCTCGCCGCCGCCGCGCGCGACCTGGGCGACGGCGCGCTCGAGCTGACCAGCCGGGGGAACGTGCAGCTCCGCGGCCTGCGGCCGGGGTCGGAGCCGGAGCTCGGCGACCGGCTGGCCGCCGTCGGCCTGCTGCCCAGCGCCACCCACGAGACGGCGCGCAACGTCCTTGCCAGCGTGCTCAGCGGCCGGGTCGGCGGCCTGCTCGACGTGCGCTCCTGGGTGCCGGCGTTCGACACGGGGCTGTGCGCCGATCCCCGGCTCGCCGCGCTCCCCGGCCGCTTCCTCGCCGCCTTCGACGACGGGCGGGGTGACGTCGCGGGACTGGGTGCCGACGTCGGTCTCCTCGCGCTGGACTCGCGCACGGTGGCACTGCTCCTCGCCGGCACCGACACCGGACTGCGGGCCGGTCCCGACGGCGCCGTGGCGCTCGCGCTGGCGGCGACCCGGGCGTTCCTCGCGGTCCGGGAGCAGCAGGGCGGGACGGCGTGGCGGATCGCCGAGCTGACCGACGGCCGCGAGCGCATCGCGACCGCGCTGGGCGGCCGCCGGGACGAGCCGCGAACCGTTCCCCGCGCACCGGCCGGCGGCCCGGCGGGAGCGGTGCGCCAGGACGACGGCCGCACTGCGCTGGTCGCCGTCGTCCCGCTTGGCCGGCTGTCCGCCGCGCAGGCGGACCTGCTCGCCGCGACCGCCCCCGGCGACCTGCAGCTCACCCCGTGGCGGAGCATCGCGGTCCCCGACCTGCCCGGCACCGGAGCGGCCCCGGCCCTCGCGGCCGCGGGCCTGGAACTCGACCCCGGCAGCGCCTGGATCCGGGTCACCACCTGCGCCGGACGGCCCGGCTGCGCGAAGTCGCTCGCGGACGTGCGCGCCGACGCCGTCGCCGCCGTGCGCTCCGGGACGTTGCCCGCGAACGGCGCCCGTCAGCACTGGGTGGGGTGCGAGCGCCGGTGCGGCCGGCCCTCCGGCGAGGTCGTGGACGTCGTGGCGACCGGCGAGGGCTACCGCCTCGGCTGAGCGGTCACGTCCGCCAGTACAGGTGGTGGGTCACGCCGCTCGGGCTGGGGACCACGTCACGGTGGTAGCGGTCGAGCAGCTCGTCGGGCGACTCCCACAGTCGTGTCCCCGCACCGAGCTCGACCGGCGCGACCGCGACGTGCAGCGTGTCCACGAGTCCGGCGTCCAGGAACTCCCGGACGACCGTCGCCCCGCCACCGAGCCGGACGTCCTTGCCCTGTGCCGCGTGCCGGGCCTGCTCGAGCACCTCGGCCGGTTCCCCGTCGACGAAGTGGAACGTGGTGTCCGAGAGCGTGAACGAGGGGCGCAGATGGTGGGTCAGCACGAAGACCGGCGTGTGGAACGGCGGTTCGTCCCCCCACCAGCCCTGCCACTCGTGGTCCTCCCACGGCCCGCGGTGGGGACTGAACTTGTTGCGGCCCATGATCTCGGCACCGATGTTGTGCGAGAAGTCGCGCGTGAAGTAGTCGTCGAGCCCACGGCTCCCGCCGGGATCGGTCCGGTTCGGCCAGCTCGCCGTCGCTCCCGCCCAGGCCATCATGGTCCCGGGATCGGCGTGGCCGAACGGCCGCTCCATGCTCTGGCCCTCGCCGGCGCCGAAGCCGTCGCTCGAGACGACGAAGTTCTGGACTCTCAACAGCTGGGTCACGGCGCTCCTTCTGGGTGGTCGACGACCGTTGGACCGCCGGTCCGGGCGGAAGTCATCGACCGATCGGCCGTCAGGTCGCGCCTCGACCGTACCCCGTCAAGCCGGCGTCGAGATCTGTGGACAAGCCCCTGAACTGGGGATATCCGCTGCACTGAGCGTTCTCGAGCGGTAGTATTCGAACACCTGATCGGGTCGGTGGGAGGTGTCGTGGACGAGCTGACCGAGGCCCTCGACGTGCTCGCCGCCCAGCGGTTGGACGGGGAGTTCGGGCCGGCGCTGCTCGAGCGGCTGACTCCGCTGCTGACCGCGGCGAACCGGCTCGCCGCCGAGGTCGCCCGCACGGTCCGGCAGTGCGAGCTGGCCGGAGCGGCCGAGCACGACGGCAAGGCGTCGATGGCCTCCTGGCTGCGCGGCCACCACCGGTTGTCGCAGGGCGAGGCGGGCCGGCTGGTGCGCAGCGGCCGCGCGCTGGAGGCACTGCCTTCTCTGGCCGCGGCTGCGTCGGCGGGTGCGGTGACGGCCGAGGCCGTGTCGGTCGTGGCGCCCGTGGCGTCGGCGGAGAACCTCGCGGCGGCCGAGGCGCAGGACGTCCACGTCGCCGCGATCGACGCCGCACTCGCGCAGGTGGCCATGACGCGACCGCACGCCGAGCTGCGGCAGGTCGTGGGGCACTACCTGGCCCGGCTGGACCCCGACGGCGACGAGCCCGACCCGACCGAGTCCCGCAGCCTCGTCACCGCACGTGACAGCAAGGGCATGGTCATCGGCCGGTTCGCCCTCGATGCGATCGGCGGGGAGAAGGTGCTGGCCGCGGTCGAGTCGATCCTGCAGGCCTCCCGCCCCGCCGGGGACACCCGCACCCGCTCCCAGCAGCAGGCCGACGCCCTGGTCCAACTGGCCGACAACGCGCTGGCCTCCGGTGACCTGCCGACGATGCGGACCGTCAAGCCGCACGTGGCGGTCGTCATCGACCTGGACGACCTGGTGGACCCCCACCCCGGCGCAGGGGCCGGCCGCACCGGGTTCGGGGCGATGATCTCCGCCGCCCGCACCCGCTGGCTGGCGTGCGACAGCGTCGTCAGCCGCGTCGTCATGGGCCCCGACGGGCAGTTGCTGGACCTGGGCCGCACCCACCGCGTCGTACCGCCGCACCTGCGCCGAGCGGTCGAGATCCGCGACCGCACCTGCGTCTTCGCCGGGTGTGACGCCCCCAGCCACTGGTGCGACGTCCATCACGTCCTCGAGTGGCTCGCCCACGACGGCGACACCTCGCTGGAGAACTCGGCACTCCTCTGCGAACGCCACCACACCAAGGTTCATCACGGGTTCCGGGTCGAACGACAACCGGATGGCCGATGGCGCACCTGGCGCCCCGACGGCACCGAGATCGTCGTCCTCCCGGTCACGGGCGCCCCGCCCGAGCTCCTCCGCACCGGCTGACCGACGGCGGGCCCGACGATGGCGGGGACGTAGCCTCGCCCCCGCACGGCGCTCGACCGCGCCGGCAGCGAGTGCGATGGAGAGCCGGCAGCACATGTACGAGTACGAGAAGGACGGCGCCGAGATCTACCGGCAGTCGTTCGCCACGATCCGCGCGGAGGCCGACCTCGGCGGTCTGCCCGGCGACGTCGCCCGGGTCGCGGTGCGCATGATCCACGCCTGCGGTCAGGTCGACCTGGTCGAGGACGTGGCGTACTCCCCCGCCGTGGTCGGGCGTGCGCGGGCGGCCCTCGATGCCGGCGCACCCGTCCTCTGCGACGTCCAGATGGTCGCCTCCGGGGTGACCCGGCGCCGGCTGCCGAAGGACAACGACGTGCTCTGCACGCTCAACGACCCGCGCACACCCGGGCTCGCCGCCGAGCTGGGCACGACGCGCACCGCCGCCGCGCTCGAGCTGTGGCGCGACCGCCTCGACGGCGCGGTCGTCGCGATCGGCAACGCCCCCACCGCCCTGTTCCACCTGCTCGAGATGGTCGCCGCGGGCGGCCCGCGCCCGGCCGCCGTGCTCGGCATCCCGGTCGGGTTCATCGGCGCGGCCGAGTCGAAGGACGCGCTGGCCGCCTCCGACCTCGACTTCCTCGTCGTGCGCGGTAGGCGCGGCGGCAGCGCAATCACCGCCGCGGCCGTGAACGCGATCGCGAGCGACGTCGAATGAGCACCGGCCGCCTCTACGGCGTGGGCCTGGGCCCCGGCGACCCGGAGCTGCTCACCGTCAAGGCCGCCCGGCTGATCGGCGCGGCCGACGTCGTGGCCTTCCACGCGGCGCGGCACGGCCGGTCGGTGGCCCGCGGGATCGCCGCGCCCTACCTGCGCGAGGGTCAGATCGAGGAGCTGCTCGTCTACCCGGTGACCACCGAGACGACCGACCACCCCGGCGGCTACCAGGGCGCCATCGACGAGTTCTACGAGGCCGCCGCCGCCCGGCTGGCCGCCCACCTCGACGCCGGCCGGGACGTCGTCGTGCTGGCCGAGGGCGACCCGTTCTTCTACGGCTCGTACATGCACATGCACAAGCGGCTCGCGCACCGGTACCCGACCGAGGTGGTGCCCGGAGTGACCAGCGTCAGCGGCGCCGCGGCGGCCGTCGGCCGGCCGCTGGTCGAGCGGGACGAGGTGCTCACCGTCCTGCCCGGCACGCTCGGCGCCGACGAGCTCGCCGAGCGGCTGGCGGGAACCGACTCCGCCGCGGTCATGAAGCTCGGGCGCACGTTCCCGCAGGTGCGCGAGGCGTTCGACCGGGCGGGCGTCCTCGACCGGGCCCTGTACGTCGAGCGCGCGACGACCGAGGGCCAGCGCACGATGCCGCTGGCCGAGGTCGACCCGGCGAGCGTGCCGTACTTCTCGCTGGCCCTGCTGCCCAGCCCGCTGACCGACGAGCTGCCCGTGCCCGGCCGGCCGGCCGAGGCCGACGGGCCCGCCGGCGAGGTCGTCGTGGTGGGGCTCGGGCCGGGGGCGCGGTACTGGACGACCCCCGAGGCAGCCGACGCGCTCGCCGGGGCCGAGGTGCTCATCGGCTACGGCCCCTATCTGGACCGGGTGCCGGCCAACCCGCGCCAGGAGCGGTTCCCCACGGACAACCGGGTCGAGGCGGAGCGGGCCGCCCACGCGCTGGAGCTGGCGCGGTCCGGACGTCGGGTCGCGGTCGTGTCCAGCGGTGACCCGGGCGTCTTCGCGATGGCCGCCGCGGTGCTGGAGGTCGCCGGGCAGCCGGAGTTCTCCGGCGTGCCGGTGCGCGTCGTGCCCGGTCTCACCGCGGCCCAGGCGGTGGCCTCCCGGGTCGGCGCTCCGCTCGGGCACGACTTCTGCGTGCTGTCGCTGTCCGACGTCCTCAAGCCGTGGGACGTCGTCGTCGACCGGCTGCGGCACGCGGCCGCGGCCGACCTGGTGATCGCCCTCTACAACCCCCGGTCGAAGCACCGCCCGCACCAGCTCGGCGAGGCGCAGCGGGTGCTGCTCGAGACCCGCTCGGCCGAGACCGTCGTGGTCGTCGGCCGGGACGTCGGCGGGCCCGAGGAGCGGCTCACCGTGACCACGCTCGGCGCGCTCGACCCGGAGACGGTGGACATGCGCTGCCTGCTGATAGTCGGGTCCTCGCAGACCCGCGTCGGCCCGTCCGGCCTGGTCTGGACGTCGCGGAGCTACCCACGGGACGACGCCCGGTGACACGCTGACCCGGTGGCGCGACGAACCCCGGGCACCCGATCGGCGTTCCGGCTGCTCGCTGCCGTGCCGCTCGGCCTGCTGGCCGGCTGCACCGGCGGCGCTCCCCAGGTGTGCAGCCTGGTCATGCTGGAGTCGTCCCTGGCCGTGGACCTGAGCGGCCTCGACGTCGACCTGCGGTCGGTCGACGCCGTGCTCTGCGTGGAGGGCGACTGCGGTGCCCCCGCTCCCTGGGCCGAGGGGGGTCCGGCCGGGGGGATCGTCAGCCGGATCGGCCCCGACGTCCCCCGCAGGGACGAGGTGGAGGTGCGCGTCGTCCTGACCGATCCCGGTACCGGGACCGAGGTCTACCGCGGCAGCGGCACCGTGCCCGTCGAGGTGGTCGAGCCCAACGGCCCCGGTTGCGGGGAGACGCGCGTCCTGCCGACGGTCGTCGCCGCGCCCGGCGGCACGCTGCGCGCCTGACCTACCGCCCGAGGACCCACGCGACGGCGTCGTCGACCGTCGCGACGGTCGGCACACCGAGCGGCAGCGGCGGGCGGCGGACCAGGACCACCGGCAGTCCGAGCTCGCGGGCGGCGGTGAGCTTGGCCGCGGTCATGGCGCCGCCGCTGTCCTTGGTGACGACGACGTCGACGGCGTGCTCGCGGAGAAGAGCCAGCTCCTCCTCGACGGTGAACGGACCGCGGGCGAGGACGACCGTGGTCCGTCCGGGAAGCGGCGGCGCCGGCGGGTCGACCGAGCGCACGAGGCAGCGCGCGGTGAGGCCGGCGAACGCGCCCAGCCCCTGCCGGCCCGTCGTGAGGAAGACCGACCCAAATCCCTGCACCGCGGCCGCGGCCTCCTCCAGCGTGTCCACCCACCGCCAGTCGTCACCGGGGTGCTCGGCCCAGCCGGGTCGTTGCAGCCGCAGCAGCGGGTGCCCGGTGACGGCGCAGGCCTCGGCGGCGGAGGCCGTCATGGTCGTCGCGAAGGGGTGGGTCGCATCGACGACGGCGGCGACGGGGTGCGCCCGCAGCCAGGCCGCCAGCCCGGCGGCGCCGCCGAACCCACCGACCCGCACCTCCCCTGCGGGCAGCACCGGATCGGCCACCCGCCCGGCCAGCGAGCTCACCACCTCGACACCCTCGGCGACCAGCGCCTCCGCCAGCCGCCGGCCCTCGCCCGTGCCGCCGAGGACGAGCACCCGGCCGGTCACCGGCGCCGCCCAGGCATGCTGGTCCCGTGAGCAGGGACGGTGCCACGGGGCTGCGCTACGGGTGGACGACCGGTGCGTGCGCCACCGCGGCGACCACCGCCGCCTACACCGCGCTGCTCACCGGGGATTTCCCCGACCCGGTCACGATCGACCTGCCCCATGACAAGCACCCGTCGTTCGCGCTTGCCACGGAGCGGCTCGCCGAGGGCGCCGCGACCGCCGGCGTCGTCAAGGACGCCGGCGACGACCCCGACGTCACGCACGGCGCGCTGGTGTCGGCGCGGGTCACGCCCGGCGAGCCGGGTACCGGGGTCACCTTCCGCGCCGGCGAGGGCGTCGGCACGGTCACCAAGCCCGGCCTCCCGCTGGCGGTCGGCGAGCCGGCGATCAACCCGATGCCGCGGCAGTTCATCCGCGAGCACGTGGCCGCCGTCGCCGCGCGGCACGGCGGCACCGGCGACGTCGTCGTCGAGATCTCGGTGGAGCACGGCGAGGAGCTGGCGCGGAAGACCTGGAACCCGCGGCTGGGCATCCTCGGCGGGCTGTCGATCCTGGGCACGACCGGCGTCGTCGTCCCCTACTCGTGCTCGTCGTGGATCGACTCGATCCGCCGCGGCATCGACGTGGCCCGCGCGGCCGGCCGCGAGCACGTCGCGGGGTGCACCGGATCCACCAGCGAGCGCGTGGTCACCGAGCTGTACGGCCTGCCCGAGGACGCGCTGCTGGACATGGGCGACTTCGCCGGCGCGGTCCTCAAGTACCTGCGCCGGCACCCGGTTCCCCGGCTGACCGTGGCCGGGGGCATCGGCAAGCTGGCCAAGCTCGCCGACGGACACCTCGACCTGCACTCGGGCCGCTCCCAGGTGTCCACGGAGTCGCTGGCCGCGATGGTGCGCGACGCCGGGGGTGCGCCGGCGCTGGTGGACGGCGTCCGTGCGGCGAACACCGCGCTCGACGCGCTCCAGCAGTGCTCGGCCGCCGGGTTCCCGCTCGGGGACCTGGTCGCGGCCGGCGCCCGGACCACCGCGCTCGGCGTCCTCCGCGGCGCTCCGGTCGAGGTCGACGTCGTGGTCATCGACCGCGGCGGCACGGTGGTGGGACGGGCCTAGCGGCATCGCGTCGTCGAGTAGAGGTGGCTGTCGGGGAACTCCCCCGCGGTCAGCACCGCCCCGACGATGACCACCGCGGTCCGTTTCACCCCGGCCGCCGCGACCTGCTCGGCGATGTCGGCCAAGGTGCCCCGGAGGATCAGCTCGTCGTCCCGGCTGGCCCGGGCGACCACCGCCACCGGGCAGTCGGCGCCGTAGTGCGGGACCAGTTCCGGCACCAGCTCGGTGATCCGCTGCACCGCCAGGTGCAGCACCAGCGTCGCGCGCGAGGCCCCGAGCGTGGCGAGGTCCTCCCCCTCCGGCATCGGCGTGGAGCGGGCCGACGTCCGGGTGAGGATGACCGTCTGGCCGACCCCGGGGACGGTCAGCTCGCGCTTGAGCGAGGCGGCGGCCGCCGCGAACGCCGGCACCCCCGGGACGACGTCGTAGGGCACGCCGTGCGCGTCGAGCCGGCGCATCTGCTCGGCCATCGCGCTGTAGACCGACGGGTCGCCGGAGTGCAGCCGGGCGACGTCGAGACCGGCCTCGTGGGCGGCCACCAGCTCGGCGGTGATCCGGTCGAGGTCGAGGTCGGCGGTGTCGACCAGCCGGGCGCCGGGCGGCGCCGTGTCGAGCAGCTCCCGCGGCACCAGGGCGCCGGCGTACAGGCAGACCGGCGCGGTGGCGATGATGCGGGCGGCGCGGACGGTGACCAGGTCCGGTGCGCCCGGTCCGGCCCCGATGAAGTGCACGGTCATGGCGTCACCGAACCACGGAGAAGATGGTGACCGGCAGGGCGGGCCGGAACGCGGTGAAGCCACCGACCGCGCCCGCGTGCGACACCTGCAGCCGGGTCAGCTCGCCGCCGACCTCCGTCCGCCACCGGACGACCTCTGCCTCGCTCTCCAGCGTCACCGCGTTGACCACCAGCCGCCCGCCGGGGCGCAGGGCCTCCCAGCACGCCGCCAGCACGCCGGGCACGGTTCCCCCTCCCCCGACGAACACGGCGTCCGGGGCGGGCAGCCCGGCCAGCGCCTCCGGCGCCCGGCCCTCGACGACGCGCAGCCCCGGCACCCCGAGGTGCGCGGCGTTCCGCGCGATGCGGGCGGCCCGCTCCGGGTCGGCCTCGACCGCGACGGCGCGGCAGGACGGGTGGACGCGCATCCACTCGATGCCGAGCGAGCCGGCGCCGGCACCCACGTCCCAGAGCAGCTGACCGGGCAGCGGGGTCAGCCGGGCGAGGGTGACCGCCCGGACGTCGCGCTTGGTCAGCTGCCCGTCGGACTCGTAGGCCCCGTCGGGCAACCCGGGCACGGTCGGCAGGGGCACCGTCCCGTCGTCCGCGACCGCCTCGACGGCGGTCACCACCAGCGGGTCGACGACGCCGTGCGGCCAGTCCGCCGCCCCGCCGGCCAGCACGTGCTCGTCCGGCCCGCCGAGCCGGGCCAGCGCGGTGATCCGGCTGGCGCCGTAGCCCAGCCGCGCGCACAGCGCGGCGACCTCGGCCGGGGTGCCGCCGTCGGACCCCAGCACCAGCAGCCGGCGGCCGGGGGTCACGTGCGGGGCGACCAGCTCCAGGGCGCGGCCGACGACGGTCACGACGGCGGTCTCCTCGACCGCCCAGCCCAGCCGCGCGCAGGCCAGGCTCGCCGAGGAGGGGTGCGGGAGGACGCGCACGGCACCGGCCCCGTGCAGCCGCACCAGGGAGCTGCCGACGCCGGACAGCATCGGGTCCCCGCTGGCCAGGACGACGACGCGACGACCGGGGTGCGCGTCGAGCAGACCCGCCAGCGCCGGGCCCATCGGCGAGGGCCAGGGCACCCGCTCGGCCGGTACGTCGTCGGGCACCAGTCCCAGCTGACGGGCGCTGCCGCGCAGCACGTCGGCGGCCGCGACGGTCCGCCGGGCAGCCGGCGAGAGGCCGTCCCACCCGTCGGCGCCGATGCCCACCACGGTCACCGGCGCGGCTCCGTCCCGCTCGTTCGCACGCACGACGGGCGATCCTAGGCACCGGGCCCCGGAGGCCGGTTGACACGATGGGCCGCGATGGACATCCCGATCGCGACCGGCCTGGCCCTCGGCGCCGCCGCCGACCTGCTCCTCGCCGACCCCCGGCGCGCCCACCCGGTGGCCGGTTTCGGCACGGTCGCGGGCGCCCTGGAGAGCCGCGTCTGGCGCGACTCCCGGGCGGCCGGCACCGGCCACGCGGTCGCCCTGGTCGCCGCCGCGTCCGGGATCGGTGTGCTGCTGGACCGGGGCACCCGACGGAGGCCGGTCGCCCGCACCGTCGTCACCGGGGCCGCCACCTGGACCGTCCTCGGCGGCACCTCGCTCGGCCGGGCGGCGCGGGTCATGCGCACCGCCCTCGACAGCGGCGACGTCGCCGCCGGCCGGGCGGCCCTGCCGGCTCTCGCCGGCCGGGACCCGCGCTCGCTGGACGCGGACGGGCTGGCGCGGGCGACCGTCGAGTCGGTCGCCGAGAACACCTCGGACGCCGCCGTCGCGCCGCTGTTCTGGGGCGCGGTCGCGGGGCTCCCCGGGTTGCTCGGCTACCGGGCGGTGAACACGCTCGACGCCATGGTCGGCCACCGGTCGCCGCGCTACGAGCGCTTCGGGTGGGCGGCCGCCCGCCTCGACGACGTCGCCAACTGGCTGCCGGCGCGGCTCACCGCCGCGCTCACCGTTGCCTGCGCACCCCTGGTCGGCGGCTCGGCCCCCGGGGCGCTGCGCACCTGGCTCCGCGACGGCGCGGCCCACCCGAGCCCCAACTCCGGCCGGTGCGAGGCCGCGACCGCCGGCGCCCTCGGCGTGCGGCTGGGCGGCCGGAACGTCTACGGCTCCCGAGTCGAGGTCCGCCCGCTGCTGGGGGCTGCGGGCCGCGCACCCACCCCGGCCGACATCGGTGCGGCGGTCCGGCTGTCGCGGGCGGTCTGGCTCGGCGCCGCGGCCCTCGCCGTGGCCACCCGGCTGCCGCGGGCCCGCTCGTGAGCGGCTCGCTGCTGGTCGCCGGCACGACGTCGGACGCCGGCAAGTCGGTCGTCACCGCGGGCATCTGCCGCTGGCTGGCGCGCGAGGGCGTCTCGGTCGCGCCGTTCAAGGCGCAGAACATGAGCAACAACTCCATGGTCACGCCCGACGGCGCCGAGATCGGCCGCGCACAGGTCATGCAGGCGGCGGCCGCGCGGGTGGAGCCCGAGGCGGCGATGAACCCGGTGCTGCTCAAGCCCGGCGGCGACAACTCCAGCCAGGTCGTCGTCCTCGGCCGGGCCGTGGCCGACGTGACGGCGCTGTCCTACCGGCCGATGAAGGCCGCGCTGCTCGAGCAGGTCCTGGCCTCGCTCGCCGACCTGCGGTCGCGGTTCGACGTCGTGATCTGCGAGGGCGCGGGCTCCCCCACCGAGATCAACCTGCGCGCCGACGACATCGCCAACATGGGCCTGGCGACGGCCGCGGACCTGCCCGTCGTGGTGGTCGGCGACATCGACCGCGGCGGGCTGTTCCCGGCGCTCTACGGCACCGTTGCACTCATGCCGCCGGCCGACCAGCGGCTGGTCGCCGGGTTCCTGGTCAACAAGTTCCGCGGCGACGTGCGCCTGCTCGAGCCCGGCCTCGTCGAGCTCGAACGGCTCACCGGGCGCCCGACCCTCGGTGTGCTGCCGTGGCTGGGCGGGCTCGAGCTCGACGTCGAGGACTCCCTCGGCGTGCCGAGCGGCGGCACGCTGACCGCTGCACCGCACGGCGAGGACGTGCTCCGCGTGGCGGTCGCCCGGCTGCCCCGGCTGTCGAACTTCACCGACCTCGACGCGCTGGCCGCCGAGCCCGGAGTCCTCGTCCGGTACGTCACCCGTGCCGAGGAGCTCGCCGACGCCGACCTGGTCGTCCTCCCCGGCACCCGGTCCACCGTCACGGACCTCGCCTGGCTGCGGGAGACCGGGCTCGCCGACGCCGTGCAGCGGCACGCGGCGGCCGGCGGTCCCGTCCTGGGCATCTGCGGCGGCCACCAGATGCTGGCCCGCACCATCACCGACGACGTCGAGTCCCGCGCCGGCACCGTCCCCGGGCTGGGCCTGCTGCCCACCGACGTGCGGTTCGCCCCGGAGAAGACCCTCGGCCGCCCGACCGGCACGGCCCTGGGGCAGCCGGTGCGCGGCTACGAGATCCACCACGGCGTCGTGACCGTCGACGACGCCGCCGAGCCGTTCCTGGACGGCGCCCGCGCGGGGTCGGTCTCCGGGACCACCTGGCACGGCGCGCTGGAGAACGACGGCTTCCGCCGCGCGTTCCTCACCGAGGTCGCCCGGACCACGGGCCGCCGGTTCGTGCCCGCCCCGGACACCGACTTCGCCGCGGTCCGCGAGGCCCGGCTGGACCGCCTCGGCGACCTCGTCGCCGAGCACGCCGACACCGCGGCGCTCTGGCGGCTGATCGAGTCCGGGGCGCCGCCGGACCTCCCGCTGCTCCCTCCGGGGTCGGCCGCGGGCTGACCCCCGGCGCTCCCGGCACGCCGGGAGGGTGTGGTTCCATGTCGCCACCACGCGACGGCAGTGGAGGAAGCCCGGTGAGATTCCGGCGCGGTCCCGCCACTGTGAGCCGACCCCCGGGTCGGTGAGTCAGGAACTCCCGCCGTCGCGCTCCTGCTACCTCCGGGCGTGGACACCCGGGGAGAGGAAGCGTGCTCCCGTGCGCAGAGATCGCGCATGACCTACCCCTTCAGCGCCGTCGTCGGCATGGACGACATGCGGCTGGCCCTGCTGCTCAACGCCGTCTCCCCCGCCGTGGGCGGCGTGCTCGTGCGCGGCGAGAAGGGCACGGCGAAGTCGACGACGGTCCGGGCCCTGGCCGCCGTCCTGCCGCCGGTCGCGGTCGTGCCCGGCTGCCGCTTCGCCTGCGACCCCGTCACCCCGGACCCCGGCTGCCCCGACGGTCCGCACGAGCCCACCGCCGGCGGCCCGGTGCGCCCGGCCCGGCTGGTCGAGCTGCCCGTGGGCGCCTCGGAGGACCGGGTCGTGGGTTCGCTGGACCTGGAGCGCGCACTCACCGAGGGCGTCAAGGCATTCGAGCCCGGCCTGCTGGCCGCCGCCCACCGCGGCGTGCTCTACGTCGACGAGGTCAACCTGCTGCACGACCACCTGGTCGACCTGCTGCTCGACGCTGCCGCGATGGGCACCGCCTACGTCGAGCGCGAGGGGATCTCGGTCCGGCACGCCGCCCGCTTCCTGCTGGTCGGGACCATGAACCCGGAGGAGGGCGAGCTGCGGCCGCAGCTGCTCGACCGGTTCGGCCTGACCGTCGAGGTCGCCGCGCCGCGCGACCCGGCCGTCCGCGCCGAGGTCGTGCGCCGGCGGTTCGCCTCCGACGCCGACCCGGCCGGCTTCGCCGCCGCGTGGTCGGCCGAGGAGACCGGGCTCGCCGACCGGATCGCGGCCGCCCGCGCGCGGCTGCCGCACGTCGTCCTCTCCGACGCCGCGCTCCAGCAGGTCACCGCCGTCTGCGCCGCCTTCGACGTCGACGGCCTGCGCGCCGACCTGGTCACCGCCCGCGCCGCGATCGCGCACGCCGCCTGGTCCGGCCGCGACGAGGTCACCGAGGACGACGTCCGGGTGGCCGCCCGCCTCGCCCTCCCGCACCGCCGCCGGCGCAATCCGTTCGACGCCCCCGGCCTCGACGAGGAGACGCTGGAGCAGGCCCTGTCCGACAGCCGGCCCGACGACGACCCCGAGGACCAGGGCCCCGAGGACGGCGGCCCGGACGGCGACGGCGGTCCCGAGGACGACGGCCCGGACGGCGGGGGCTCAGCTGCTCCGACCGACCCGGACAATGACCCCGGGAACGACGACAAGGGACTTTCTGCACCGAAAGTCCCTGACGACGGCGGGCAGCAGCCCACGACGGCGCCGCGGGGCGAGAGCGGCGGCCGTACGGAGGCGGCACCCGCCCCCGACCAGGCCGCGGCCGCCCCGTCGGAGACGTTCCGCGCACGTCGGCTCGAGGTGCCCGGCATCGGTGCGGGCGCGGCCGGCCGCCGGTCGCGCGCCCGCTCGGAACGCGGCCGGGTCGTCGGCTCCACCCGCCCGGTCGCGAACGTCACGAAGCTGCACCTGACCGACACCGTGCTCGCCGCCGCCCCGCACCAGCGGGCGCGCGGCCGCACCGGCCCGGGGCTGCGGATCGCCCGCGAGGACCTGCGCCAGGCGACGCTCGAGGGGCGGGAGGGCAACCTCGTGCTCTTCGTCGTCGACGCCAGCGGCTCGATGGGCGCCCGGGCCCGCATGGGCACCGTGAAGGGCGCCGTCCTCTCGCTGCTGGTCGACGCCTACCAGCGGCGGGACAAGGTCGGGCTGGTCACCTTCCGCGGCGCCGGTGCCGAGCTGGCCCTGCCGCCCACCTGGTCGGTCGAGGCCGCCGCCGCGCGGCTCGCCGAGCTGCCGACCGGAGGACGGACCCCGCTGGCCGCCGGCCTGCTCCGCGCCGCCGAGGTGCTGCGGGTCGAGCGCATCCGCGACCCGCAGCGCCGACCGCTGCTCGTCGTCGTCACCGACGGCCGCGCGACCGGAGCGCGGGGAGGTGCCGCGCTCGCCGAGGCGCACGCCGCGGCCCGGCTCCTCGCCGCCGCCGGCGTGGCCTCCGTGGTCGTCGACTGCGAGTCCGGACCGGTCCGGCTGGGCCTGGCAGCCGGTCTGGGCGCCGTCCTCGGCGGGCCGACCCTCGCCATGGCCGACCTCGCCGCCGGCGGCCTCGCCGCGACGGTCCGCGACGCCCGGAAGGCGGCCTGAGGTGCCGAAGGGGCAGGTCGAGGCCGTTCCGGCCGACGGGCTGACCACGCGGCAGCGGCGCAACCGGCCGCTGCTGGTGGTGCACACCGGCGAGATGAAGGGGAAGTCCACCGCCGCCTTCGGCATGGCGATGCGCGCCTGGAACCAGGGCTGGTCGATCGCGGTCTACCAGTTCGTCAAGAGCGCCAAGTGGAAGGTCGGCGAGGAGAACGCGCTGACCGCGCTCGGCCGGGTGCACGAGCAGACCGGTGAGGGCGGCCCCGTCGTCTGGCACAAGATGGGCTCCGGCTGGAGCTGGTCGCGCCGCGCGGGCAGCGAGACCGACCACGCCGCCGACGCCGCCGAGGGCTGGGCGCAGATCAAGCGCGACCTCGCCGCCGAGGCGCACCGGTTCTACGTGCTCGACGAGTTCACCTACCCGCTGAAGTGGGGCTGGGTGGACATCGAGGATGTGGTTGCGACGTTGTCCGCTCGCCCGGGCGCCCAGCACGTGGTGATCACCGGCCGGGACGCCCCGCCGGCGCTGGTCGGGGCCGCGGACCTGGTGGTCGAGATGACCAAGGTCAAGCACCCGATGGATGCCGGCCAGAAGGGTCAGCGAGGCATCGAGTGGTGACCGGGGGCGGGCGGGGGATGGCACGGCTGGTCGTGGCGGCGCCCAGCAGCAACGCCGGCAAGACGTCGGTGGCCACGGGGCTCATCGCCGCGCTCACCGCCCGCGGGCTCACCGTCTCGCCGCACAAGGTCGGCCCGGACTACATCGACCCCGGCTACCACGGCCTCGCCGCCGGACGCCCGGGCCGCAACCTGGACCCCTGGCTGGTCGGCGAGGAGCGGATCGCGCCGCTGTTCCTGCGCGGCGCGCTGCACCCGCGGCCGGCCGACGTCGCCGTCGTCGAGGGCGTGATGGGCCTGTTCGACGGCGCCTCGCACCCGTCGGTCGAGCCGGGCTTCGCCTCCACCGCGCACGTCGCCGGGCTGCTGCGGGCGCCGGTCCTGCTCGTCGTGGACGGCTCCTCCCAGGCGCGGTCGGTGGCGGCGCTGGTGCACGGGTTCGCGACCTTCGACCCCTCCGTCCGGCTCGGCGGCGTCGTCCTCAACCGGGTCGGCAGCGACCGGCACGAGGCGATCCTCCGCGAGGCGCTGGAGGCGACCGGGGTGCGGGTGCTCGGCGCCGTCCGCCGGATGGAGCAGCTGCACACCCCGTCCCGGCACCTCGGGCTGATCCCCGCGGCGGAGCGCTCGGCCGACGCGCTGGCCACGGTCCGGCGGCTGGGCGAGGTGGTCGCCGCATCCGTCGACCTCGATGCCGTGCTGGCCCTCGCCCGCTCCGCTCCCCCGCTGGACGCCGAGCCGTGGGACCCCGCGGCCGAGGTCGCCCCGGTCGCGGACCGCCCCCGGATCGCCGTCGCCGGAGGCCCGGCGTTCACGTTCGGCTACGCGGAGAGCACCGAGCTGCTGGAGGCGGCCGGCGCGGAGGTGGTCCGGGTGGACCCGCTGCACGACGAGGCACTGCCGCCCGGCACCACCGGGCTCGTCGTCGGGGGCGGCTTCCCCGAGGTGCACGCCGCGGAGCTGTCGGCCAACGCATCCCTGCGCGCCGACATCGCGGCGCTGGCCGCCCGCGGCGGTCCGATCGCCGCCGAGTGCGCGGGCCTGCTGTACCTGGCGCGCGAGCTGGACGGCGTGCCGATGTGCGGCGTCCTCGACGTGGCGGCGGCGATGTCGCCCCGGCTGACCCTGGGCTACCGGTCGGCGGTCGCCGTCACCGACTCCGTGCTCGCGCCGGCCGGCACGCGCGTGCGCGGCCACGAGTTCCACCGCACGCACACCGATCCACCGGCCGGGGCCGCCGGCGCGTGGCGGTGGTCGGCCGGGAGCACCGGCTCCGACTCCGCCGAGGGCTTCGTCGCCGGCCGCGTGCACGCCTCCTACCTGCACCTCCACTGGGCCGGCAGCCCCCACGTGGCCCAGCGCTTCGTCACCGCCTGCGCCGCCGCCGAACGATCGGAGAACGTCCGTGCACATCGCTGAAGGCTTCCTGCCGGCCGGGCACGCGGCCGGATGGACGATCGCCGCCGCGCCCTTCGTGGTGCACGGCGCCCGGGCCGTGGTGAAGGAGGTGCGGGAGAACCCGGAGTCGACGCTGCTGCTCGGCGCGGCCGGGGCGTTCACCTTCGTGCTCAGCGCGATCAAGCTGCCGTCGGTGACGGGCAGCTCCAGCCACCCGACCGGCACCGGCCCGGGCGCCATCCTCTTCCGGCCACCGGTGATGGCGCTGCTGGGGACCGTCGTCCTGCTGTTCCAGGCACTGCTCCTGGCGCACGGCGGGCTGACCACGCTCGGGGCCAACGCCTTCGCCTTCGCCGTCGTCGGCCCCTGGGCCGGGTACGGCGCCTACCGGCTCACGCGGGCCGCCGGGGGCGGCCTGATGCCGGCCGTCTTCGCCGGCGTCGCACTGGCCGACCTCGCCACCTACGTCACCACGTCGCTCCAGCTGGCGCTGGCCTTCCCCGACGCCGAGAGCGGCCTGGCCGGCGCGCTGCTGAAGTTCCTCGGGGTCTTCGCCGTCACCCAGATCCCGCTGGCCGTCGGCGAGGGGCTCCTCGGCGTCCTGCTGTTCCGGGTGCTCACCGTCAACGCCCGCCCCGAGCTCGAGCGGCTCGGCGTGCTGGAGCCGGCTCCGCTCGTGACCACCGGAGGTGCCGCATGACCCGCCGCACGCTCGTCACCGCCCTGCTCGTCCTAACCGTCGTCGCGCTGTTCGCCGTACCGCTGCTGGTCGACGGCGGGACGTCGGAGTTCGGCGGAACCGACGCCGCCGTCACCGAGGAGCTCGAGGCCGACGGCTACGCCCCGTGGTTCGAGTCCCTGTTCAGCCCCGCCGGCGAGGTCGAGTCCGGGCTGTTCGCCCTGCAGGCCGCGCTCGGCGCCGGCGTGCTCGGCTACGTGCTCGGCCGGCTGCGCGGACGGCGCACCGCCACCCCCTCGGCGACCGCCGGAGCCGGCGGGAAGTGACCGGTCTGGCCGTCGACGACGCGGCGTGGGCCAGCGCGTGGCGCCGGCGTGCGCCCGGCGACAAGCTGCTGCTCTGCGGCGGGCTCGTCGTCACCGCCCTCGTGCTGCCGGCCTGGCCGGGCAGCGCGCTGGTCGGCGTCGTCGCGGTCGCACTGGCGGTCGGACCCGCGCGGGTGCCGGCCCGGACCTTCCTCCGGGCGACGCGCTGGCCGGCGGCGTTCATCGTCGTCGGCGCGCTCACCGCCGTGGTCGAGGTCGGCAGCGGCGGCCCGGGCTGGGCGCCGGACGCCGCGGCGCGGTCCGGTTCACTGGCCGGGCACGCGCTGGCCGGCAGCGCCGCCGTCCTGCTGCTCGCGACGACCACCCCGATGTCGGACCTGCTTCCGGCGCTGCGCCGGGCGCGGGTGCCCGACGCCGTGGTGGAGGTCGCGTCGGTCGTCTACCGGCTGCTGTTCGTGCTGCTGGGCAGCCTGCACACCATCCGCGAGGCCCAGACGGCACGGATGGGCTACTCCTCGGTCCGGCGGTCCTACCGCTCGTCGGGTGCCCTCGCCGCGGCCGTGCTGACCCGGTCCTGGGACCGCGCCCGCCGCATGCAGGAGGGCCTGGCCGGCCGCGGCATGGAGACCGGGCTGCGCGTGCTGCCCGAGGTCCTGCCCTCGTCGCGGGCCTTCCTGACCGGCTCGGTCGTCGCGCTGGCCGCCATCGTGGCCACCTCGGCGGTGGTGGCATGAGCCACCGGGCACTGGCCGCCGCCGGGCTGGTCGCCGGCTACGAACGCGGCCGCCCCGTGCTGGACGGCGCCTCGCTGACCGTGCCCGCCGGCCGGCGGCTTGCCCTGCTCGGCGCCAACGGCTCGGGCAAGACCACCCTCCTGCGCTGCCTCGCAGGCAGGCTGCGCCCCACCGCCGGCGCGGTCACCGTCGACGGCGAGCCGGTGGCGTACTCGCGCGCCGGGCTGCGCGCGCACCGCCAGACCGTCCAGCTGGTGCTGCAGGACCCCGACGACCAGCTGTTCAGCGCCTCCGTCGCCCAGGACGTCTCCTTCGGCCCGCTCAACCTGGGCCTGGCCGAGCCGGAGGTGCGCGCCCGGGTGGCCGAGGCGCTGCAGCTGCTCGCCCTCGACCTGCTGGCCGCACGGCCGACGCACCAGCTGTCCTACGGCGAGCGGAAGCGGGTGGCGATCGCCGGTGCGGTCGCGATGCGCCCCTGCGTGCTGCTGCTCGACGAGCCCACCGCCGGCCTCGACCCCTCCGCCGTCGCCGAGACGCTCGCCGCACTCGCCCGGCTGCAGGAGGCCGACTCCACCGTGGCCATGAGCACCCACGACGTCGACCTGGCGCTGCGCTGGGCCGACGAGGTCGCGGTGGTCGTCGACGGCCGGATCGTCCAGGGCGCACCCGAGCTGCTGCTCGCCGACGCCGACCTGCTCGCCCGGGCCCGGCTCGACCGGCCGTGGGCGCTGGGCGTCGGCGCCCGGCTGCGCGACCTGGGCCTGCTGCCCCCCGGCACCCTCCCCCGGGACGCCGGCGCCCTGCTCGCCGCCCTTCCCGAGGCTCCGGCGGTGCGGTCGTGACCACCGTCGGCATCGGGGCCCGGTCCGGGGTGAGCGCCGACGAGGTGCTGACCGCGGTCGACGCGGTGCTCCCTGCCGGCAGCGGCGCCGTGCTGCTGGCGACCCTGGACGCGCGGGCGCAGGAGCCCGGGGTCCGGGAGGCCGCGGCCCGGCGGGGCTGGACCCTCGTCGGTCACCCCGCGACGGCACTGGCCCAGGTGCGGACCCCGACGACGTCCGACCGGGTGGGAGCCGCGGTCGGGACCGGCTCGGTGGCCGAGGCGGCCGCCCTGCTGGACGGTGGCTCGCTCGTCGTGCCGCGGACCGTCTGCGGCCGGGTCACCGTCGCGGTGGCCCGCACGGAGCCGGCGCGATGACCGACCTGCAGCACCACGGCGACGCCGAGCTGGCCCCCGGCCTGGTGGACCTGGCCGTCAACGTGCGCACCGACGCCCCGCCGCCGTGGCTGCGCGCCGTCCTGCACGCCTCGATCGAGGAGAGCGCGTCCTACCCGGACCCGCGACCGGCCGGGGCCGCGGTGGCCGCCGCGCACGGCCGCCCGGTCGGCGAGGTCCTGCTGACCGCCGGTGCGGCCGAGACCTTCGTCCTCCTCGCCCGCGCGCTCACGCCCCGCCTGGCCGCCGTCGTGCACCCCTCGTTCACCGAGCCCGAGGCGGCGCTGCACGCGGCCGGGCACCCGGTCGCCCGGGTGGGGCTGCGCGCCACCGACGGCTGGCGGCTCGATCCCGCGGCCGTGCCCGAGGAGGCCGATCTCGTCGTGGTGGGCAACCCGACGAACCCCACCTCCGTGCTCCACCCGGCCGCCGACCTCGTCGCTCTCGCCCGGCCGGGGCGGGTGCTCGTGGTCGACGAGGCCTTCGCCGACACGGTGCCGGGGGAACCGGAGAGCCTCGCCGCGCGGCGCGACGTCCCGGGGCTGGTCGTCGTCCGCAGCCTGACCAAGACGTGGGGGCTGGCGGGCCTGCGGGTCGGCTACGCGCTGGCGCCGGCCCCGCTGGTCGCGCGCCTGGCCGCGCACCAGCCGCGGTGGCCGGTCTCGACGCCGGCGCTCGCCGCCCTGGTCGCCTGCACCACCCCGGCGGCGCGGGCCGAGGCGGAGCACGCCGCCCGCGAGCTGGGGCGATGGCGGACGGTCCTGGTCGAGCACCTCCCGCCGTCGGTGGCGGTCGAGGGCGATCCGCGGTCCTCCTTCGTCCTGCTCCGGGTGCCCGACGGCGCCCGGGTGCGGCAGGAGCTCCGGGACCGCGGCTGGGCGGTCCGCCGCGGCGACACCTTCCCCGGCCTGACCGGCGACCACCTGCGGGTGGCGGTCCGCCGGCCCGAGGTCTCGACCGCCTTCGCCGCCGCCCTGACCGACGTCCTGGACCCTGCTCCGATCCCCGAGGAGGTGCCGTGAGCACCGCACCGCCGTCCCGGCCGCCCGTCCCGCTGCACCCGGTCGGTCTGGTGCTGCACGGCCGGCAGGTGGTCGTCGTCGGAGGCGGTTCCGGCGCGCTGCGGGCGACCGCCGGACTGCTGGACGCCGGCGCGCTGGTGACGGTGGTGAGCCCCGCCGTCGTCCCCGCGCTCGAGGCGCTGGCCGGCGCCGGCTCGCTGTCGTGGCTCCCGCGCGGCTACGCGTCCGGCGACCTGGACGCCGCCTGGTACGCCGTGGCCGCCACCGGCGACGACGCGGTGGACGGGCTCGTCGCCGCCGACGCCGAGCGCGCCCGCGTCTTCTGCACCTCCGCCGGGAACCCGGAGGGCTCCAGCGCCTGCCGCGTGCTCACCGACGCCGAGGACGCCCTCCCCCGGGACGGTCGCCGCGGCCGGGTCGTGCTGGTCGGCGGCGGGCCCGGCGACCCGGGGCTGATCACCGTGCGGGGCCGGCAGGCGCTGTCGCAGGCCGACGTCGTGGTCGTCGACCACCTCGGTCCCCGGTCGCTGCTGGCCGGGCTCCGGCCCGACGTCGAGATCGTGGACGCCTCGAAGCTGCCGCGCGGGCGGGCCATGCCGCAGGAGGAGATCAACGCACTGCTCGTCGAGCACGCCCGGGCGGGCCGGCTCGTCGTGCGCCTGAAGGGCGGGGACCCCTTCGTGTTCGGCCGGGGGATGGAGGAGCTCCTCGCCTGCGCGGCCGCCGACGTCCCGGTCGAGGTCGTCCCGGGCGTCACCAGTGCGATCGCGGTTCCCGGCGTCGCCGGGATCCCGGTGACCCATCGGGGGCTCACGCACGAGTTCGTGGTCGTCTCCGGCCACCTGCCGCCGGGCCATCCGCAGTCGCTGGTCGACTGGGCCTCGATCGGCCGGTTGCGCGGAACGGTCGTCGTCCTCATGGGGGTGGAGACGGCGTCGGCGATCGCAGCCGCGCTGATCCGGCACGGCCGGCGGCCCGACACCCCCGTCGCCGTCGTCGTCGAGGGCACCACCGGCAGCGAACGCACGATGCGGACGACGCTGTCGGACCTCGGGACGACCCTGGTGCAGGAGGCCGTGCGGCCGCCCGCCGTGTGGGTGGTCGGCGACGTCGTCGGGCTGGCGGCGCCGGCCACCGTGGCCCGCTGAGGACCCCGCGCCCGCGTCAGCCGATGCGGAGCGGCAGCGCCCGGGGTCCGCGGATCTGCCCGGTGGACCAGCGCACCGCGGCCGGGTCGGCGAGCGCGAACTCCGGGATGCGGTCCAGCCACACGTCGAGCGCGACCCGCAGCTCCATCCGCGCCAGGTGCGAGCCGACGCAGCGGTGGATGCCGAGCCCGAAGGCGGCGTGCCGGTTCACCTCGCGGTCGATGAGCACCTCGTCGGCCCGCTCGAAGCGCTCCGGGTCGCGGTTCGCGGCCGGGAAGGGCAGCAGCACCCAGTCCTCGGCCTTCATCTCGACACCGCCGAAGGAGATGTCCTCCTTCACGAGCCGGGCCATGGTGACCGGGGCGTAGGCGCGGAGGAACTCCTCCACCCCCGTCGCCCGCACGGCCGGCTCCGCCGCCATCCGGCGGCGGTCCTCCGGGTGCTGCGCCAAGTGCCAGAGCGAGGCGCCGATCGCGCTCCAGGTCGTGTCGATGCCGGCGATGAGCAGCAGCGCCATGGTGCCCGCGACGTGCTGGGGCTCCAGCTTCTGGCCGTACAGCTCGGCGTTGATCAGGTGGGTCGTCAGGTCGTCCCGCGGGTCGGCCAGGTGGTCCTGGATCTGCTCGAGCAGGTAGTCGAAGAGCTGGTCGGGCTGCGCCTCGCGCTCCTCGAGCGGGGTGTTGATCCCCTCGAGGGCGTCCTCGACGAAGTGCTTGAACCGGTCGCTGTCCGCCGCCGGGAAGCCGAGCATGTCGGCGATGACGCGGATCGGGATGTGCATGCCGTACTCGGTCGCCGCGTCGACGACGTCCCGGCCGGCGAACCCGTCGATCAGGGAGTGGCAGAACGCCTCCGTCGTCACCGCCTGCTTGGCGACGTTCGCCTTCGTGAACGCCGGCAGCAGGAGCTTGCGGGCGTCGTGGTGGAACGGCGGGTCCGACGAGATCGGCGGTTCACCGCCGACCGGCGCGAGGTCCAGCGGCGGCCGGTAGTTGCCCGCGATGATCGCCCGCGAGCTGAAGTGCTCGGTGTCGTAGGCGATGGCCTGCACGTCCTCGTACCGCGTGGGCAGCCAGGCACCCCCGAAGCGCTCGGTCCGCGCGATCGGGCAGCGGACCCGCAGGTCCTCCCAGATCTCGATCGCCCGCTCGGCGTACTCCGGCTCGGTGTGCGAGAAGTCGGTGGTCCAGTCGGACACCGGCCCGGTCACGATCTCGTTCCAGGTGCCCAGGTCCTCCCGCTCGGCCTGCTGCTCGCGGAAGTCCTCGGTGAACCTGTCGTCGACCGTCATGGCCGCAATTGGAATGTGGTTCAGTTCACCCCGTCAAGGGCTTCGGCCCTGGTCCGGGGAACGACGCACGAGGAGAGCACGTGGCCAACCACGGCAACTGGCAGTTCGGGATCTACTTCAACGGGCTGGTCGGTCAGAAGCCGTCGCTGCCCATGGGGTACGACGCCCTCGAGCGGGCCGCCGAGGCCGCCATGTCCGAGGAGGTCTGGTCCTACGTGGCCGGCGGCGCCGGCAACGAGCACACCCAGCGCAGCAACGTCACCGCCTTCGAGCGCTGGGGCCTGATGCCCCGCATGCTGTCCGGCGCCGCGCAGCGCGACCTCGGCGTCGAGCTGTTCGGCCAGCAGTTCCCGACGCCGCTGATGCTCGCTCCCGTCGGCGTCATCGGCATCTGCGAACCGGAGGGCCACGGCGACCTCACCACCGCCCGTGCGGCGGCGGCCACCGGCGTCCCGATGATCGCCTCGACGCTGATGCAGGACCCCCTGGAGGACGTCGCCGCCGCGCTCGGGGACACCCCGGGGTGGTTCCAGCTCTACCCGCCGAACGACCGCGAGCTCACCGAGAGCCTGGTCCGCCGGGCCGAGGCGGCCGGGTACCGGGCCATCGTGATCACGCTGGACACGCTGACCCTGGGCTGGCGCCCGCGCGACCTGACCATCGCCAGCTTCCCGCAGCTCACCGGCCTGTGCCTGGCCAACTACACCTCCGACCCGGTGTTCCGCTCCCGGCTGGCCGCGCCGCCGGAGGAGGACCCGCAGGGCGCCGTCGGCCACTGGGCCTCGATCTTCGGCAACCAGAGCCTGAGCTGGGACGACCTCGGCTGGCTGCGCTCGCTGACCACGCTGCCGATCCTGCTCAAGGGCATCTGCTCGCCGGACGACGCGCGCCGTGCGGTCGACGCCGGCGTGGACGGCATCTACTGCTCCAACCACGGCGGCCGGCAGGCCAACGGCGGCCTCCCCGCCCTGGACTGCCTGGCCGACGTCGTCGACGCCGCCGGTGACGCGCCGGTGATCTTCGACAGCGGGATCCGCGGCGGCCCCGACGTGGTCAAGGCCCTCGCCATGGGCGCGCGGGCGGTCGCGGTCGGACGGCCCTACGCCTACGGCCTCGCCGTCGGCGGGCAGGAGGGCATCGAGCACGTGCTGCGCTGCCTGCTCGCCGAGACCGACCTGACGATGGCCGTCGACGGCTACCCGTCGATCGCCTCGCTCACCCGGGACGCCCTGCGCCCCGTCGGCTGAGGAGCCTCAGGGGCTGACCTCGACCAGGTCCAGGACGAACACGAGGGTGGCGCCGCCGGGGATCGGGGCACGGCCCGCGTCCCCGTAGGCCAGGTCGCTGGGGATCGTCACCATCCGCCGGCCGCCGACCTGCATGCCGACGATGCCCTGCTCGAAACCGGGGATGACGCGGCCTCCGCCGAGGGGCACCGGGATCGTCTCGTCGGCCGAGCGGGACCACGACGAGTCGAACTCCTCGCCGGTCTCGTAGAAGGCCCCGAGGTACTTGACGGCGACCGACGAGCCGTCGACGGCCTCCGCGCCGGTGCCGACGACGATGTCGCTGACCACCAGGTCGCAGGGCGGCGCCTCGTCGGTCGCGGGCACCTCGGGCCGCTGGGCCAGGTCGGTCGAGACCGACTCCGGGGCATCGGCGGTCGGCGGCCGCGTCTCGCAGGCCTGCGAGGTCGGCCCGGCGGCCGGCTCGGACTCGTCGTCGGCGTCCCCGCAGGCGGTCAGGGAGACCGCGATCGCGACGGCGAGCAGCGCCCGGGTGGCGGTACGGCGGGACATCGGGTCACTCCAGGCGAGCAGTGCTCGGGTCGGGCTCGCGGAACGAGCCGGCGTCGGCGCGGCCGGACGGGCCGCCTCACCATCGTCCCAGAGGGAGCCGCGCCGACCCGTCGCCGACGCGGCTCCCGCTCGGGTCAGCCGCAGTCGGCGCAGCGGACGTCGGGGACGTCGTCCCCGGCGAGGAAGTCGCCGAGCCAGTCCACGAGCGCGGTGCCGTCGACCTCGCTGCCGTAGAGGACGTCGTCGCCGGCGGTGCTGACGTGCTGCGTCCCCGGCCCGACCCAGGCGCTGACCTCGACCCCGTTGGACTCGATGTAGGCGGCGTTGGCGTCGATGAGGTCGATCAGCGGGGTGCTCCCGAACCCGATCAGCTGGGTGAAGGTGCGCTGCACCGAGTCGGCGGCGGTGTCGATCGTCGCGAACCGGATGTCCGGCACGTGCCGGCCCGCCTGGACGAACAGGCCGGGCAGCGACCAGGCCGTCTGCGGCTGGTCGGCGCTCTCGGGCCACGCGGGCAGGTCGTCGAAGATCCCCCACAGGCCGCCGATGGCCGTGGTGATCACCGCGTCACCCGGGTAGGCGCCCGATGCGTCGGCGACCACCGAGATCTCGGCGTCCGGCAGCAGGTCGTGGACGAGCCCGCCGTACAGCGGCGCGCCGGCCGAGCCCGCGCTGAAGCCGACGACGACGACCTCCTCCGCGTCGGGGAACGCCTCCGCCATGCCCTCGAGCGCGGTCGTGGCGTTGACCCGGCCCTTGTGCTCGACGACGACGCCGTCGCCGTAGTCCTGGGTCCGGTCCCCGAGGTGCAGGTCGCCGGTGCAGTAGGGCACGTAGACGACGCTGTAGCCGGCGAGCGGGTTGTCGGGGTTGTCCAGGTCGAGCAGCCCCTGGGCGCCGTTCTCGTCGCCCTCGCCCCGCGAGCCGGGGCCGGCAGGCGCGTCGTCGGCCAGGTTGACCTTGGACGTGCCGCCGGTGGGTCCGCACGTCGCGGCGCTGAAGCACGCGCCACCGCCCTCGAGGACGAAGGCGACCTTGTCGGCGGCGCCCTCGTGCACCCAGTAGTGGAACTCCGAGCCGTCGCTGCACTCGCACTCGTCGGAGGTGCTCACCTGCTCCCAGGTGACCTCCTCGGCCGGGGCCGGGGCCGCGGCCGCAGCCTGCTCGCTCCCGCCGTCCGAGGCCTCCCCGGCACAGCCGGCGAGACCGGAAACGGCCAGTACAGCGATGAGGGGAGGCATCAGACGGCGCATCATGGGAGCGGACAGTAATACGGGCCACACTCGATCCCGCGAGGTACCTACGCTCCGGTAACCGTCAGCCCTGCCCGTCCCCGGAGTGGACCGTCGACACCGCGCCCCGGGCATGCCAGGAGAGCCGCCGGGACCATCCCGTGTCCTGCGTCGTGCATCCGACCGGGCCGGTCCGGACGAACATCCTTCGTGGACCCGCGCGCCTGGATCCTGCAGCCCCTCGTGGATGCCGGACTGCCCTCCCCGACCATCACCGACCTGCTGTTCCGCCTCGGCTTCGAGGCCGTCGCACGGCAGGGCGACCTCGACGACGGGGTGCGCGCCGTCGTCCGGGACCAGCCGGCGGAGGTGCAGGCTGCCTGGATGGAGACGCTCAGCCGGATGATCGCCGCCGGCGAGCTGGTCTCCTAGGCGGGCGTCTCCCCCACCGGCGAGGGCGTCCAGTCGACGACGGACCCCGCGACGGTCTCCAGCAGCGGCCGGTCGTGCGAGATCGCCAGGACGCCGATGGCCGCCTCCCGGCAGTGCTCGAGGAGCAGCGTCCAGATCCGCGCCTGGGTGACGGCGTCGAGGCTCGCGCTGATCTCGTCGGCCACCAGGTAGCGCGGACGGGCCAGCAGCGCCCGGGCCAGGTTGACCCGCTGCAGCTCACCGCCGCTGATCTCGTGCGGGAAGCGGTCCAGCCGGCTCGGGACCACCAGCCGCTGATCCAGTGCGGCGATCGCCGCGTCGTCGGCGCCGGTCGCGGCGAGCACCTGGCGCACCGTCCAGCGCGGGTCCATCGCGCGCTCGGGCTGCTGGAGCACCAGCTGCACCGGGTGCGCCGCGCGTCGCGGTCGGGGCGCCGCGTCGTCGACGGTCACGCGCCCGCGGTCGGGCCGGAGGTGACCGGCGAGCACCCTGCCCAGGGTGCTCTTGCCGCCACCGCTCGGGCCGCAGAGGCCGATGACCTCGCCGGCTCCGACCGCGAGGTCCACCCCGGCCAGCACCCAGGGGCGGTCGCGCCCGTGGCGGAACCACACGCCGTCGGCCTGCAGCATCAGACGCCCTCCGCCACGGAGAAGCCGTTGCCGGGCAGCGCCTGCCACAGAGCCCGCGTGTACGGGTGGGCGAGGGCGGCGCCGTCCCCGCTGAAGCCGGCCGGGTCGGCGACGTCGACGGTCCGCCCGTCGCGGCAGATGACCACCCGGTCGGCCACGTCGAGCGCCGCCCGCAGCTCGTGGGTGATCAGCACGACCGCGCCGCCGTCGTCGGCCATCGCGCGGAACCCGCCCAGCGTCGTCCGCACGTCGGCCGGCGGCAGCCCGGTGGTGGGTTCGTCGGCGAGCAGCACGCGCGGGTTGCTCATCGTGGCCATCGCGCCGAGCACCCGCCGCGCCATGCCGCCGGAGAGCTCGTGCGGATGGCGGCGCAGCACCTCCGGGCCCAGCCCTCGGCGCGCGAGGGCCTCGGCGGCCGCGCGGCGGGGGGCGGGGTGCCCGGCCAGCTCGGCCGAGCGGCGCACCTGACGGCCGACCGGGCGCACCGGGTCGAGGAAGCTCACCGCCTGCGGCAGGAGCGTCATGCCCCGGCCCGCGTGCCGGCGCCGGCCGGCCGCGTCCAGCAGCTCGCCGTCGAGCAGCACCTCGCCACGCTCGACGGCGTTCGGCGGCAACAGCCCCAGCACCGCGTGCGCCAGCAGGCTCTTGCCCGCACCGCTGGCGCCGACCAGCGCGACGACCTCGCCGGCCGCGACGGTGAGGTCCATGCCGGTGAGGGCGTGCACCGTGCGCCGGCGCAGCCCCCGCTCGTACTGGACGAAGTCGACCTCCAGCCCGCGCACCTCCAGCAGCGCGGTCACAGGTGGTGGCTCCGCGGGTCGAGCAGCGCACGGGCGTTGCTCCCGATGGTGTCCACGAGCTTCACCACGACCAGCAGACACAGACCGGGCAGCACGGCCAGCCACCAGGCACCAGCGGTCAGGTAGCGCATCGACTCGGCCAGCAGGATGCCGATGGAGGGCTCGCCCGGGTCGACGCCCAGACCGAGGAAGGACAGCGCCGCCTCGTGCAGGATCGCGTGCGGGAACAGCAGCACCGTGCCGACGACGAAGTGGCCGGCCAGGTGCCCGGCGAGATGCCGCCGGGCGATCCAGCCGCGGCCGTGGCCGAGCTGCCGCGAGATCGCGACGTAGTCCGAGGACATGACCTCCCGCGCGCGGCCGCGCAGCACGCGAGTGAGCGTCGGCCAGTGCGTCAGCGCGACGGCCGCGACCACCGCGCCGGTGCCCCCGCCCAGGGCGAAGGCCAGCAGGATCAGCAGCACCAGGTGCGGCAGGGCCAGGAAGAGGTCGACCAGCCAGCCGACCGCGCGGTCCACGACGCCGCCGAACACCGCGGCGAGGCAGGCCAGGGTGAGCGCGATGCCGGCCGAGACCACCGCGGCAGCCACCCCCACGACCAGGCTCAGCCGCAGGCCGGCCAGCGTGCGGGCGAGCATGTCGCGGCCGAGCCGGTCGGTGCCGAACCAGTGCGCGGCGGAGGGCCCGAGGTTGCGGTCGGTCAGGCTCGTGGTCTGCGCGGCGTCGGCGGCCGGCCCGCCGGCGACGACCACGCCGAGGACGACGAGCGCCGACAGCCCGACCCAGGCGAGGGTGCGGCGGCGCCGGTCCCCGAACCAGGTCGGGGCCACCACCTCCCGGACGGCGGTCACCGCGCACCCGCCGTCTCGCGGGCGACACGGGGGTCGAGGCGGGCGTGCACGAGGTCGCCGAGCTGGTTGCCGACGAAGACGAACACGGTCGTGAACAGCGCGATGCCCAGCAGCAGCGGCACGTCCTGACCGAGCGCGGCGGTCGTCGTCGCCGCGCCCAGCCCGGGATAGGAGAAGACCTGCTCGGCCAGCACCGAACCCCCGAACAGCTCACCGAGCGAGGCGAACTGCAGCAGCACCGCCGGCGCCGCCGCGTTGCGCAGCACGGAGTGCACGACCACGCCCCGGGTCGACTCCCCCTGGGCCCGGGCGAAGGCGACGTGGTCGCTGGCCAGCGCCTCGATGACCGCCTGCCGCGTGTGCAGCACGACCGGCGCGACACCGACGACCGACAGCGTGAGCGCGGGCAGCACCAGGTGGTGCAGCCGGTCCAGCAGCGTCACGTCGTCGGCCAGCACGCCCACGGGCACGGCGCAGCAGACCGGCGTCCAGCCCAGGGAGACGGAGAAGACGTAGAGCAGCAGCAGGCCGACCCAGAACGTGGGCGCCGAGGCGAGGGTGTACGCCCACCAGCAGACGGCGCGGTCGGCGAACCGGCCCTGCCGGGTGCCGGCGAGCACCCCGAGACCGAACCCGAAGAGCCCGGAGAGCACCCAGGCGGTGGCCATCAGCGCCAGGCTGGGGAGGAAGCGCTCGCCGATGACCTCGGTGACCGGCTGGTTGAACGACAGCGACCGGCCGAGGTCCCCCTGGACGACGTTGCCGAGCCAGGTGGCGAACCGCTCCAGCGGCGGGTCGTCCAGCCCCCACCGCTCGGCGATCTGCGCCCGCTGCTCGGGGCCGATCGCGGCGAGGTCCCCGCCCACGTAGGCGTCCACCGGGTCCACCGGCGAGTGCACCATCAACGCGAAGGACGCCGTCGCCACCGCGGCCAGCAGCAGGACCAGCCGGACCAGGCGGCCGCCGAGCCCCCGCACGGTTCGGGTCAGCAGGTCCACTGCCACCCGGTGATCCCCGCGGTGACCGGCCAGCCGTGGCCGTGCGGCTCGATCCGCGGCGCCCCGAGGTCGAGGCACCCGTCAACGACGTAGGTGTGGTCGAGGTTGACCAGCCACGCCCAGGCGGCGTCCCCGGACGGGCCGAAGCCGGTGCCCTCGCCGTCGTACTGGGCGGCCCGCCAGTGCTCCTCGGCCGCGGCCGGGTCGGTCGCGGTCATCGCCGCCTCGAGGTGGGCGTCGACGTCGGGATCGGTGTAGAAGCCGGGGTTCCAGTACTCCACGCCGGCCTGCGTCGAGGAGTACAGGTTGTACATCTCGGTGGGGTCGAGGCTGCCCCAGCCGAACAGCACCGCGTCGGCGTGCAGCCGCTGGTCGATGACGTCCCAGCTCTCGCCCTTCGCGGTGATCTCGACGCCGACCGGCGCGATCATGTCGGCGACCGAGAGGGCGAGCCCCTGGCGCAGGGAGTCCGACGCCGGGTAGAGCAGGGAGAAGGCCGCGCGGACGCCGTCCTTCTCGCGGACGCCGTCGCCGTCGGAGTCGACCCAGCCGGCCTCCTCCAGGAGCTGCTCCGCCCCGTCCAGGTCGGCGTCCTCGATGGCCGAGTCGGGCTCGTACCAGGGCAGACCGTCGACCGGGCCGGTCGCGGGCGAGCCGTACCCCTCGAGCACGCCGTCCACCAGCGCCTGCCGGTCGACCGCGAGGTTGATCGCCCGGCGGACGGCGACGTCGGAGGTGACGTCGTTGCCGATCGGCGCACCGTCGTCGGTGGTGGCGCCGGTGTCGGGGACGACGGGGAACGTGAGGCCGCGGTTGTCGACGGACTCGACCTCGAGCAGCGTCATCCCGGGCACCTGCGTGGGCGCCAGCTGGGCCGGCACGGCAGCCAGATCGAGCTGGCCGGCCGAGGCCGCGGCGATCGAGGCGTCCTCGCCGGTGAACTGGAAGACGATCCGCTCGAAGGCCGGCTGGTCGCCGTAGTAGTCGTCGTTGCGCTGCACGATGAGCTGCTGGCCCTCGTCCCACTGGACCAGCTCGAACGGCCCGGAACCGACGGGGTTGCGCGCGTAGTCGGGGCCGTGCGCGTGCTCGGGCACGATCCCCAGGCTGATCAGCCGGTTCACGAACGTGCTCTGCGGGCGCTGCAGCCGCAGCTCGACGGTGTCGTCGTCCACGGCCACCGCCTCGCGGAGGGCGGTCACGTCGGTGAGGCCACCGCTGCGGCTGGCCGTGCTGAACGTGTACGCGACGTCCTGCGCGGTGACCGGCTCGCCGTCGGTGAAGCGGGCGTCGGCGCGGAGATCCACGGTCCAGACCAGGCCGTCCCCGCTCACCGCCCAGTCGGTGGCGAGATCGGGGACGACGCCGAGGTCCGCGTCCCGGGCGAGCAGCGTCGACTGGAACAGCGGGGATCCGTACCGGCCCCAGCCGAGGGTCGGGTCGTAGCCGTCCTCGGACTCGCCGCCGATCGCCAGCACCAGCTCGGAAGGCGCTCCTGCCGCCGTCGAGGGCTCGCTGTCGCCGCACCCGGTGAGCACGGTCGCGAGCACGACCGCGCCCGCGAGCGGGCCGAACCGCCGAGTTGCACGCACGTGGGATCCCTCCGCCGACCTGGGATCCCGACTCTATTGCAAGCGGTTTGCAACAAGCCCGACCGGTCGGAGGGTCAGCTCCCGGCGCGGGTGACGGCGGCGCAGAAGACCCGCGCGTCCTCGACCGTCTCCTCCAGCGGCGCCAGCACCTCCTCACGGGCTACCTCTCCCACCCGCGCGGTGAGCCGGTGCTCCGCGCGGCGCCGTCGTCGCCGGGCACCGGCCCGGACGAACGGGCGGGCGAGCACCGCCAGCAGCGCCCCGCCGAGCAGGCCGGCGACCAGCAGGAGGGTGGGCAGCGGGATGCCCTCGACCCGGGGCAGCGGCAGCACGTCGTCGAGCTGCAGCCAGCCGAGGACGGCGAGCCCCAGCAGCCAGAGGACGCCGACGAGGGCGCAGGCGAGCAGCAGCCACTGCAGCCCGCCGACCGCGCGCTGCCACACCGGCACCCGGGTCGGACCGAGGTCCGTGCCCGTGACCGCCCGGTCGAGCCGGTCGGCCAGCCCGGCCTCCGCCTGGTCGGCGGTGCGCCGGAGTTCGTCCCGCCAGGCCTGCGGCAGCCCTTCGCCGGCGCTGGAGCGGACCCGGCGCAGCGCGGCGGTCATCGCCGCCTGCTGCACCGCCCCGGCGACGGGCAGCGAGGAGCGGGCTCCCTCGTCGCCCAGGTGCAGGCGGGCCAGCGGATCCGGTCGCAGCTTGCGGACCCAGCGCACCACCGGCCAGCCGGTCCGCGCCGCGCCGTCCCGGACCGCCGAGCGCTCCACCGCCGACGCCACCACGGGCACACCGGCAGCGCCGGCCAGGGCGCCGGTCAGCTCCGCCTCGGCCGCCCGCCCGGAGGCTCCTCCGGCGTCACCGTCGGGGCAGTGCGCGGCGAGTGCGGCGGCGGTCGCGCGGACGTCGGCGGTCAGCCGCTCGGACGCCGCCCGCCGGGCGCTCACCCGGCGGGCCAGCTCGGCGCGCAGCTCGGGCAGGCCGGCCCCGGTGCGCGCCGAGGTGGCCACGATCGGGGTGTCGGCCAGGCCCTCGGCGTCGAGCAGCCGGCGCAGGTCGGCCAGGCAGGCGGCCGCCGCCTGCTCGTCGAGCCGGTCGATCTGGTTCAGCACCACGACGAGGACGCCGGCGTGCCCGGCCATCGGCGCCAGGTACCGGCCGTGCACCGCCTCGTCGGCGTACTTCTGCGGGTCCAGCACCCAGACCAGGACGTCGACGAGCTCGACCAGCCGGTCCACCTCCAGCCGGTGCTCGAGCCGGACGCTGTCGTGGTCGGGCAGGTCGAGCAGCACCAGGCCGTCGAGGCCCGGCTCGCCGTCGGCGATGCGGTGCCGGCGCGGTACCTCCAGCCAGTCGAGCAGCCGGTCGGCACCCGCCTCCCCCCAGACCGACGCGTGCGCCACCCCGGTGGTGGGCCGCCGCACGCCGGGCGTGCTCACCTCGGCGCCGGAGAGCTCGTTGAACATCGTCGACTTGCCGCTGCCCGTGGCCCCGGCCAGCGCGACGACGGTGGCGTCGCCGAGCGCCTCGCGGGCACCGGCCTTGGCCAGCAGCGTCCGGGCGCGGGCGACGTCGGGCACGTCCAGCCGTCCCTCGGCGACCTCGACCGCCTCGCGGAGCGCGGCCAGCCGCTCCCCCAGCGGCAGCGCATCGCGGTCCCGGCGCCTCATCGCTGCGCCCGCCGCGCCGCGGCGAGCTCGGCGGCGGCCGCCCGCAGCTCCTCGACGCTGCCGGGTGGCGGTGCTGCGGCGTCGACCAGGTCGTCGAAGCGGCCGCGTTCCTCGGTGAGCAGCCGGTCCGCCCGCTGCTCCAGGTCCTCCCGGGCGCGCGCGGCCAGCGCCCGGACGGCGGAGTCGCCGAAGACCGCCTCGAGCACCCGCTGGCCCAGCGCCGTCGTCCCGCCGGCCACGGCGAACTCGCCGCCGGTCAGCCCACCGGTCGAGGCGAACACGGCGACCATCACCACGCCCCCCGCGCCGTTGACGCCCCAGGAGTAGGCACGCGCGCGGTTGCGCTTGCCGGCGCCCTCGCTGCGCACGAGGTCGAGGACGCCGCCCTGCCAGTCGCGCACCTCGGCCGCGGCGGCCTCCGGGAACCCCGCCGACGCGGTCTCCAGCTCTCGGTGCCGGTCGGCGAGCAGGGCCGCGCCGCCCGGCGTGCCCCGCCAGGCGGTGACGGTGCGCTCGGCCGCCTCCTCGGCGGCGTCGCGGAGGAGCACCTCCACGCCCGACTCGAGCGCCTGCTGCAGCCCGGCGCCCGCGGAGGGCCGCCCGGTGAGCGAGGCGGTGAGCCGGTCGCGCAGCCTGCCGACCTGGCCCTGCAGGGTGCGCATCCACTCCCCCGTGCCGACGAACTCCTGCCACCGGGCGAGCACCTCGCCGCGCAGCAGGGCGCCGCTGGCCACGCCGTCGGAGACCCCCGTGCACGCCCGGGCGTAGGCGGCGTCCGCGGCCTCGCGGAGCGCCGTCGCGGCGGCCGCCTGGCCGCGGACCTGCTCGGCGACCCCCTCGACCCGGGCGCCCAGGCTCTCCAGCGCGCCGGCGAGGGTCTGCCGGACGACGGCAGCGCGCTGCTCCTGATCCGCGGCCAGCCCGTGCAGCCAGGCCCGCAGCGGCCCGACCTGGTCGTCGGCGAGGAAGCCGTCCACCAGCGGGCGTTCCTCCACGACGAACAGCCGGGCCGCCTCGAGCCCGGCGGTGCGCAGCATCCCGCCGAGGTCGTCCGCGATCTCCCGGGCGGCCTCCGGCGGCACGCGGTCGAGGACGACGGCCAGGGCGGTGCCGCGCTCCTGGGCGGTGCGCAGCAGCTCCCACGGGACGGCGTCGGCGTAGCGGGCGGCGGTGGTGACGAACAGCCAGAGATCGGCCGCCGCGAGGAGCTGCCCCGCCAGCTCCCGGTTGGTCTCCACCACCGAGTCGACGTCGGGGGCGTCGAGCACCGCGAGCCCGGGCGGCAGCGCGTCGGTGACCACCAGACGGAGACCGCCGGTGACCTCCCCCTCGCCGGTGCTCCGGGCGAGGCCCGGCAGCACCCGGTCGCCGGCGAAGGCGGCCCGGTCCGCCGGGGAGCAGACCAGCACGGGTGCCCGGGTGGTGGGGCGGAGCACGCCGGCGGTGGTCACCGCCGTGCCCAGCAGGCTGTTGACCAGCGTGGACTTCCCGGCACCGGTCGAGCCGCCGACGACGGCGAGCAACGGGGCGTCGAGGTCGCGCAGCCGCGGCAGCAGGTAGTCGTCGATCTGGTCGACGACGGCGCGGGCGGAGCGGCTCGCGTCGTCCCGACCGGGGACGTCGAGGTGCAGCGGGGCGTCGGCGAGGAGGTCGCGGAGCGCCTGCAGGGCGTCGGGCAGGCGCGGCGCAGCGGTGCTCATGCCGGATACCTGCCCGAACCGGCCCGAACTCACCCGCGCCGGACCCGGCGGGTGCGGATGCGTGCGCCGGTCAGCCCTGGAAGAGCGTCCGGAGCGCCACCTCGGCCATCGCCTCCGCTGCTGCGGCGGTGGTGTGGACGCCGTCCTCGGTGAAGCCCGGGAGCCAGTTGCCGTCGCCGTCGGACAGCGCGGAGTGGAAGTCGATCACCGGGGTGCCCGAGGCCGCGGCGGAGGCCCGGATCGCCGCGTTCAGCTCACCGACCTCCTTGGCGAACCACTGGTCGACGCGCGGCGGGATGGTGGCCAGCACCGGCGCCGCCCCGGCCTCGCGCGCCTCGCGTGCCAGCCGCTCGAGGTCGCCCACCACCTCGCCGGTGGTCCGCCCACGGCCCAGGTCGTTGGTGCCGCCCAGGATCACCACGACGCGCGGCTCGTGGACCGCGACGTCCCGGGCGAAGCGTTCGACCATGCCCTCCGTCGTGTCCCCCGGGATGCCGGCGTTGGCGGCCTGGAGCAGGCGGGTCTCGGCCGCGAGCGCCACGACGAACCAGGACGCGGCGTCCGTGCCGCCCACCGGCTCGGCGGAGGTGAGCGAATCACCCAGCGCGACCACCGGCCCCACCGTGCCGTCCTCGTTCACCAGGCGCGCATCCCCGCGGCCGGCCGGCTCGGCGGTCGATGCGGGCGCGCTCGGCGCCCCACCGATCCAGCTGACCGCGCCCAGGACCAGCGCGACCAGCACCGCGACGCCTCCCACCGCGAGCCACGATCGCGGAGGTGTCCGACGCAGGAGGTCCATGGTCGAAAGGTAGAGCCATCGCCCGTCCCGGTCCGCCGACGCGCCACGAGGGCGCGCCGGCCGCCGGATCGGAAAGGACGTCAGGCGTTCAGCTCGCGGTCCACTCCGGCGGGCGCCGCTCCGCGAAGGCGCGCATGCCCTCGGCGGCGTCGGCAGAGGCGAACAGCCGGGCCATCTCCTCACCGGAGCGGTCCCACGCCCCGGTCTCCGCGGGGCGGTCGCCGTCGACGATGCCCAGCGCCAGCCGCTTGCTGGCCTGCACCGCGAGCGGAGCGTTGGCCGCGATTACCTCGGCCAGCGCCATCGCCGTCGGCAGCACGTCGGCGGCCGGAACGACCTCGTTGACCAGGCCCCAGCGCAGCGCCTCCTGGGCGCTCATCGGCTCGCCGGTGAGCACGAGCCGCATCGCGACCTTGCGGGGCAGCTGCTCGGGCAGCCGGAACACCCCGCCGGCGGCGGCGAGCAGGCCGCGCTTGACCTCCGGCACCCCGAACGTGGCGTGCTCCGCGGCCACGACCAGGTCCGCGGCGAGCGCCAGTTCGGTGCCGCCGCCCAGGGCCGCGCCGTTCACGGCGGCGATCACCGGGATGCTCATCGGGTTCCGCACGAACCCGCCCAGCCCGTAGTGCTCGCGGCCGGGCACGATCGGCCGCTCACCGCGGGCGAGGGCCTTGAGGTCGGCACCCGCGGAGAACGCCTGGTCCCCCGCCCCGGTGAGCACCACGCAGCGGACGCCGGGGTCGGCCACCGCGGCGTCGAAGGCGTCGGCCAGTCGGGTGGCGACGTCGAGGTCGAGGGCGTTGCGGGCCCGCGGCCGGTTGATCGTGATCAGCAGGACGTGGCCGGTCCGCTCGGTGAGGACGGTCGGGGCGGGCTGGTCGGGCTGGTCGGGCTGGGTCACGGCAGATCTCCTGGCGGTGCGAGGGGGCGTGCGACGACAGCGGGTGCGGCGCTCAGAGCCCCAGCGACCGCCCGACGATCTCCTTCATGATCTCGGTCGTCCCGCCGTAGATCGTCTGCACGCGGGAGTTCAGGAAGGCCTTCGCGACCGGGTACTCCATCATGTAGCCGTAGCCGCCGTGCAGCTGCAGGCACCGGTCGACGACGCGCTTCTGCAGCTCCGTCGTCCACCACTTGGCCATCGCGGCGTCCTCGGCGGTGAACCGACCCGCGTTGTGCTCGAGGATCGCCTTCTCCAGGTAGGTCTCGGCGATCGAGACCTCGGTGTGCATCTCGGCCAGCTCGAACCGGGTGTTCTGGAACTTCGCGATCGGCTTGCCGAAGGCGGTGCGGTCCTTGCAGTACTCGACGGTGGCGTCCAGGACGATCCGGGCCGCCGCGACCGCGCCCGCGGCGATGGACAGCCGCTCCTGGGGCAGGTTGTGCATCAGGTGGAAGAAGCCGTGGCCCTCGGTGCCGACCAGGTTGGCGGCGGGCACGCGGACGTCCTCGAAGAACAGCTCGGCGGTGTCCTGCGCGCGCAGGCCGATCTTGTCCAGCTTCCGGCCGCGCTCGAACCCGGGCATGCCGCGCTCGACGGCCAGCAGGGAGAAGCCGCGGGCGCCGGCATCGGGGTCGGTGCGGGCCACGACCAGCACGAGGTCGGAGAGGATGCCGTTGGTGATGAACGTCTTCTGACCGTTCAGGACCCAGTCGTCGCCGTCGCGGACGGCGGTCGTCCGCAGGCCCTGGAGGTCCGACCCCGCGCCCGGCTCGCTCATGGCGATGGCGGTGATCAGCTCGCCGCGCACGAAGCCGGGCAGCCAGCGCGCCTGCTGCTCCTCGGTGCACAGGTCGGTCAGGTACGGGGCGACGACGTCGTTGTGCAGCGTGAAGCCCAGCCCGGTGGCACCGGCGCGGCCGACCTCGGCGGTGAGGATGGCGTTGTAGCGGAAGTCCTCGACCCCGCCGCCGCCGAACTCCTCGGGCACGTCCATGCCGAGCAGACCCTGCTCGCCCGCGGCCAGCCAGACGTCGCGGTCGACCTGCCCGGCCGCCTCCCACGCCTCGACGTGCGGGACGGCCTCCTTGGCCAGGAACTCGCGCACGGTCGCGCGGAACGCCTCGTGCTCGGCTTCGTAGAGCGCGGACTGCACAGCCACCCCCGGGTCGGGAACACGCCCCCAGGCGGAGGCTGCGCAGAACATAACCAACCCCACCAACGGCGCTGAGTCCCAGGTCACACCAGCCGCGCGCCCACCCGGAGGGCGACCGGGAGGCAACGCGGCCACGTACATTCCCCGGCCATGCCCGCCACTCCCGCCGCCCCGCCCTTCGGCGCCCTGCTGACGGCGATGGTCACGCCGATGACCGACGACGGGGCGCTCGACCTGGACGCCGCCGCGCGGCTCGCCGTGCACCTCGTCGACTCCGGGCACGACGGGCTGGTGCTCAACGGCACGACGGGCGAGGCGCCGACGACCTCGGACGCGGAGAAGGCGGAGCTGGTGCGCGTCGTCGTCGAGGCGATCGGCGGCCGCGCGGTCGTGGTCGCCGGCGCCGGCTCCTACGACACCCGGCACGCGGTCGGCATGGCGCGGCAGGCGGCCGAGGCCGGCGCCGACGGTCTGCTGGCGGTCACCCCGTACTACTCGCGCCCGTCGCAGCACGGCGTCGTCGCGCACCTGACCGCCGTCGCGGACGCCTCCGACCTGCCGGTGATGCTCTACGACGTGCCCGCGCGCGCCGGCCTCCGGCTCAGCGGGGACTCGCTGCGCACGCTGGCCGAGCACCCGCGGATCACCGCCATCAAGGACGCCACCGAGGACCCGCTCGCCGCCTTCCGGCTGATGCCGGAGACCGGGCTGGCCTGGTACTGCGGCGACGACGGCCTGCTGCTGCCGTTCCTGGCGGTCGGGGCGGTCGGCCTGGTGAGCATGGCCGGGCACCTCGTCGGCGAGCAGCTCGCACAGGTCATCTCGCTGGCCGGGGACGGCGAGCCGGAGCGGGCCCGGGACGTGTTCCGGTCGGTGCTGCCGGTGATCGACCTGATCTCCGGTACGGGGAACGGGGCGCTCCGCTCGAAGCTCGCGCTCTCCCTGCTCGGCCTCATCCCGGGGCCGGCGATGCGGCTGCCGCAGCTGCCGGCGGACGAGGCCGAGACCGCGGAGGTCCGGGCCGCGCTCACCACCGCGCTCGCCCCCCGTTAGCACGGCCGACGCTCCGGAACACCCCCCGCGGAGCACCGATCCGCCCGCTGCCGCGACGGGCGGGGCGGGAGTGGCGGGTGCGCCGAACACGCACCCGGCGGTGCTGGCACCGGACTGCCGTGGCTGGAGACCCTGACGAGCATGACCAGCGTCTACGCGTACGGCACGGCACACGCGGTCGTGATGGTCGGCTCCTTCGGCGTGGGTGGGCTCACGCCACGCCAGATCGGCCCGGCGCACGCCACCATCGGCCGGGTCAGCGGGCAGAGCCGCAAGGCGCTGTGCGGCGCCTACGTCTCCATGGACGAGCAGCAACCGTGGCCGCCCGCGGGCTACGACGACCAGCAGCTCTGCGAGACCTGCGCGGAGCTCGCCGCCCTCTGACTCAGCCGCCGGCGACCGAGGGCAGCACCTGCACGACGGCGCCATCGCGCACGGCGGTGGCCAGCCCGCCCTGCCAGCGCACGTCCTCGCCGTCGACGTAGACGTTCACGAACCGGCGCACCCGCCCGGTCTCGTCCCGGATCCGCCGGCCCAGCGTCGGGTGCCGCGCGTCGACGGCGTCCAGCAGGTCGGCCAGCGTGCCGCCCGCGGGGTCGACGTCGAGGTGCTTGGCGCCGCCGGCGAGGTCGGCGAGCACGCCGGGCAGCACCACCTGCACGCTCACGGCAGCCGGACGGCGCGCAGCGCGAGGACGTCGGGCAGGTGGTCGGCGACCAGCGCGAAGGTGTCGCCCTCGTCGGTGCTGGCGTAGACGCAGCCGTCGCGGGTGCCCACGTAGACGCCGGTCGGGTCGCCCTCGTCGACGCAGAAGGCGTCCCGCAGCACCGCCGTCCAGGCGCCGTCCGGCAGCCCCTCCCCCGATTCCGTCCAGCTCGCGCCGGCGTCGCGGGTGCGGTGCACGCGCAGCCGCCCGCTCGGCGGCACCCGCTCCATGTCGGCCACCAGCGGGACCACCCACGCGGTGCCCGGCGTCGTCGGCGAGGCCGCGATCGGGAAGCCGAAGTCGGCGGGCAGGCCCTCGGCGATCGACGTCCACGAGCCGCCGGCGTCGTCGGTGCGGAAGACGCCGAAGTGGTTCTGCGCGTACATCCGCGCCGGATCCCCCGCGTCGACGGCGACCTTGTGCACGCACTGGCCGTACTCCGGCGGCTCCGGCAGGAAGACGGCGCTGATCCCCCGGTTACGCGGCGCCCAGTCCGAGGCGCCGTCCTCGCTGACGTAGACGCCGCCGGTGCTCATCGCGACCGTGACCCGGTCCGATCCCGGGTCGGGCAGGACCGTGTGCACCGCACCGCCGCCGGCCCCGGGCTCCCACGTCGGGCGGTGCGGGTGGTCCCACAGCCCGCGGACCAGCGAGAAGCTGCAGCCGCCGTCGGTGCTGCGCCAGAGCGAGTGCGGCTCGCAACCGGCCCACACCACGTCGGGGCGGTCGGCGGTGTCGGGACGCAGCTGCCACACGCGGGCCAGCGCCGCGCCGGTGTCCTCCGGGAAGCGGACGGCGCCCGACTCGGTCTCCTCCCAGGTCGCCCCGAGGTCGTCGGACCGGACGACGGACGGGCCCCAGTGGCCGTACTGGATGCCGGCCAGCACCCGGGGACGGTCCCGGCGGGTGTCGATGCTCACCGCCGCGACCTCCTGGGCCAGCAGGTGCGGCTCGCCGACGCGCCAGGTGCGCCGGTCGTCCTCGCTGCGGGCGAGCCACAGCCCCTTGCGCGTGCCGATGGCCAGCAGATCGGTCATGGTGCCCCTCCCGGGTCGACGGTCCTCGCAGGGTGGACCGTCCGGAGGGGCGGAACTCAGCGGCGGGTGGCGCCGCCGGTGCCGGGCTGGTCGGTCGTCGTCTCGCCGGCGGCCCGACCGTCCGGGTCGGCGTGCCGTCCGGGCCCGTCGGCGGAGTCGGCCCCGCCGTCGTGCACCAGGTCGGGGGCGGCCTTCTGCGCCCGCGCGCGGAGCTGCTCCGCGGCGGTCCGGTCCTCGTCGGCGCGGGCGGACCGCTCGCGGGCCTCCTGCTCGGCGAGGGCGGCGCGCTCCTGCGCCTCGGCCAGCTCGCGGCGGGCGGCCGCCGCCTGCTCCTCGGCCAGCGCCTGCTCCTTCTCGGCGCGGGCCCCGCGGATCCGGGCCTCCTGCAGGTGGCCGCGCGCCTCTTCGCGCTTGCGGGCGCGCGAGATCCGGGAGCGCTTGCTCAGGGCCAGGGCGAGCAGCGCGAGGAGCACCACTGCGACGACGACGAGCACGATGATCAGCCAGGTGTCCACGACGACCTCCTCCGGTCGACGGGGAGGGTGCCCGCCGACCGGAGGCAGGAAACGCCGGAACTCCGAGGTCAGGCCCGAAGGCTCACTTCAGGGCGCTGCCGGCCTGCCACTCGTCCCACGGGATGGCCCAGTCGTAGATGTCGCCGTCGTCCGAGGACAGGGTGGGCCCGATGGAGTTCTTGATCTCCACGACGTCGCCGGGCTGCGAGAAGTCGAAGAACCAGGCGGCCCGCTCGGTGGACAGGTTGATGCAGCCGTGCGAGACGTTGCTGTTCCCCTGCTGGGCCACCGACCACGGGGCCGCGTGCACGAACTCACCGTTGTTGGACAGCCGGACCGCGTACTCGACCGCCGTCCGGTAACCGTTCGGACTGTCCACCGGGACGCCGAAGGTGCTCGAGTCCATGACCCGGTCCCGGTTGAGCTCGGTGACGACGTGCGGGCCGTTGCGGCTGGGGAACTCCGGGCCGCCGGCGCTCATCGGCCAGCTCTGCACCAGCTGGTCGCCGTCGTAGACGTCCAGGGTGTGCGTGCCGGCGTCGGCGATCGAGACGTGGCGGTCGCCGATCGAGAACTCCACGGTGCGGTTCTTCTCGCCCCACACGCCCTCGCCGAAGTCGACCCCGTACAGCTGGGCGTCCAGGGTGACCTCGGTGTCGGCCGGCCAGTACTGCGACGGCCGGAAGTGCACCTCGCTGTCGGTGAGCCAGTTCCACACCCCGTCGGTCGGGGTGGAGCTGGTGACCACGAGGCGGCTCTCGACGGCGGCCTTGTCGGCGACCGGGTCGTCGAAGTAGACGCGGATCGGCATGCCGACGCCGACGGTGGTGCCGTCCAGCGGTCCGACGGACGGCGTGGAGAGCGTCGCCGGGGTCACGGTGGTGAACGTCGTCGACTCCTCGGCCTCGTCGTCGGCGGCGTTGGTCGCCGTCGCGGTGAGGGTGTACGTGGTGCCGTAGGCCAGCGGGGCGGCCGCCGTCCACACCTCGGTGGCCGGGTCGCCCGGCACCTCGGCGGTGCCGCCCTCGACGGGGCTGCCCGCGGCGTCGACCACGGTGACGTCGGCGAGCTCGCCGTCGGTCACCGAGATCTCGAGCGGGGCGACCGGGGAGACGTCCACGGCCCCGTCGGCCGGTGCGAGCGTGAGCCGAGCCGGGGCCGCCTCGCTCGTCGGACCGCCCGAACCGCCCGAACCGCCGCCCTCGTCGTTCCCGCTGCACCCCGCCAGGAACACGAGGGCCCCCGCTGCCACCACCGCCGCTGCTCGCCGCACCTCGCGACTCCTCTCCCCGACCGGAACCACGACGGGCACCGGAGACACCAGTGTCCACGCCAGGACGACATCCGGGCCACGACGTGCGGCACCGCACCCCGGGAACCGCCCGCGCGGTGTGTGGCGAGCGACTCCCTGCCACCGTGCACCGGGCGGCGGGGGCGCTGGTATCGTTCTCCCTCGTTGCCCGGCCTGCCGGGCGACTCGCGCCATTAGCTCAATTGGCAGAGCAGCTGACTCTTAATCAGCGGGTTCGGGGTTCGAGTCCCTGATGGCGCACCACGATCGACGAAGCGGCTTCCTCCTCCGGGTGGGAGCCGCTTCGTCGTCCCCGCCCTGCACGGAGCGCCCGGTGCATGGCACGGTCGCGGTCATGACGTCGCCCGCCACCCCACTCGGCCCGACCCTCGAGCACCGGGTGGGCCGCGCGACCCGCTACATCGAGCAACAGCTCGACACCGCGGGCACCGCCACCTGGGAGGACACCCGGGACCACCTCGCGAAGACCCTCGACATCTCGCCGTCGCTCACCATCGAGCCCGTCCTGCGGGCGGTGATCGACCTCGAGTCCACCGGGGCGCTCGCGCACGACCTCGACACGGAGGAGTACCGGCGGCCGCGACCGACCGACCCGCAGGCGAAGCCGCTCGCCGAGGTCGCCGAGGCCGTGCTCGCCCTCGGCTGGCCGACCAAGGCCGACGGTGGGCACCGGACGATCCACCAGACCTTCCGAGCGCTCGGCGGCAGGTACCGGCACGCCGACGTCTACCGGGCGATGCACGAGCGGCTCAAGGGGCGCGAACTCGAGCTGTACGCCATGAAGTGCTGGCGCGCCCGCGGCGAGCTGGCGCTCGCGGCCACACGGCTCGCGGACCCGGGCACCACGGTCGCGCAGGCTCTCGCCGACGAGAGGAAGCTCGAGGCCCACCTCGTCGCCTCCTACGTCGCGACGCTCGGCTACAGGCCGAGGCTCGAGTACCGGATCGGGAGGCACGGGGGCACGGACCTCGTCGCAGACATCTACGACGAGCGTCGCCGCCTGATCGTCGAGGCCAAGGCCACCGTCGACGGACTGTTCCCGGCGATCGGGCAGGTGCACCGGTACCGCTACCTCGTGAACCTCGCCGCCGACCGGACGCTCGTCGACCGGGTGGCCGTCCTGCTGCCCGGCGAACCGTCCCAGGGCGACCTCTCGTGCGCCGCGGCGATGTACCTCGATCTCGACGTGATCTGGCAGGACGGGGAAGGCTTCGAGCACCGCGTGCTCAGGTGACGCGGGGCGGTACGGGCGACGGGATCACTGCCGGCTGTCCGCCCCGGCGACCGGGGTGCGCGTGAGCTTGCGCCAGATCCAGCTCGACGGCACCCGGCGGCCGCTGAGCACGTACTCGAGCACCGGCTCCACGTGCAGGACCGTCCCGAGCGCGCGGCGGGCGCCGGGCCGCCCGGCGAGCAGCAGCTCGTCGCCCGCCTCGAGGACGAAGTCGTCGTCGGGAGCAAGCGTGGCCTCACCGCGCCGCAGCACCAGCAGGACGAGGGCCCGGAGCGGTTCCTCGCGGTCCTCCGGGTTACGCAGCAGGTCGCCCAGGCGGGCGGACCCCGACGCCAGCCACGCGCCGAGCGCCGGCGCCTCCGAACGGTTCAGCCGCACCTTCCACAGCGCCTGCAGGCGAGTGCCGCACACCGCGGTCAGCCGGTCGATCAACCCCGCCGCCCACGCGTCGCCCCGCCCGGGCATCTCCCGCAGGAACCGCCACAGCAGCGGCGTGGAGAGCTGGCCGTACACCTCGTGCGCCACCACCTCGCTCGGCACCAGCAGGGCGTCGATGTCCATCGCGGCGAACAGCGGCGCGCTGGCCGGCCGGTTCTGCCGCGCCACGATGAACAGCCCCGGCCTGCTCCGCCGGGCCGCCGCGACGAGCGACAGGTTCGTCGTGTCGTTGCCCGTCCCGGCCACCAGCCCGACGGCGCGGTCCAGGTCGCCCTGGGCCAGCACCCACGGGTCGGTCCCGTCGCCGACCAGGAGAGCGGGGTCGTCGGCGTCCTCCGGGGAGTCGTCGATGATCGAGACCTCGAGCCCCTCGGCGCGCAGGTCGGCGGAGAGCTCGCGGCCCAGCCGTCCGTACCCGCAGATCACCCAGCGCCCGTCGCGCGGGGGCGCGCCCCGGGTGGTCAGCTCCCCGCCGGGCCCGCTCTCCAGCCAGGTCAGCAGCTGGTAGGACGCCGGGGCGCGCAGCGCCAGCCGCAGGTGGTCACCGAACCGGTCGAAGGGGTTGACCAGGCTCGGATCGCCGAAGGCCTGCATCCGCTCGGCCAGGGCGTGCGAGGTGACCCGCGCGATGACCGGCAGTTCGGGGCGCAGCAGCGCCGCCGCCATCACGATCGCGAGGTTGGCCTCCTCGTCGTCGGTGAGGGCGACCACCGCCTCGCACGACGGGTGGTCCAGGCCCGCGACGGCGAGGTGGCCGGGATCCCGGGCGTCGGCGGCCAGGCCGGGGACGTCGGCGTGGTAGGAGTCCAGCTCGAGTCCGTCGATCCGCTCGCTGTCGTGGTCCAGGACGACGATCCGCCTGCCCAGCCCGTCCAGCGAGTGGCCCAGCAGCTCCCCGGTCCGCCCGTAGCCGGCCACGAGCACGAAGGGCTCCCGCAGCCGCGCCACCTTCCGGCTGAAGTGCTGCAGCGCCAGCGCGGACCGGAACGCACGGTCCTGCACCAGCGCGAGCAGCGAGCCGATGGCGTAGGCCCAGCCGATCACGGTCAGGTAGATCGAGATCGTGACCCACATCCGCTGGCTGTAGGTGAAGGGGTTCGGGAGCTCGCCGAAGCCGATCGTGGAGGCGGTGTAGCTCATGAAGTAGAAGGCGTCGAAGAAACCCATCCGCGCCGGCCGGCCGTCGAGGTCCTGGCCCGGGATGATCGCCAGCCCGAGCACGCTGACGGCGAAGATGACGATCAGCACGATCAGCGGCGTCCGCATGCGGCGCAGGATCAGGAAGATCGTGGCCGACGCCTGCGCCGACGAGGCGGCGGCGATCCGCAGCGTGGCGCGACGGCTGCGCGGCTCGTCCTCGGCGTCGAAGAGGCTCTTCCAGAAGACGAGCAGGGGGTTGCCCATGGCGGTCTCCGGTCAGCCGCGGTGGAAGGAGACCGTCTCCACGACCAGCAGCACGATCGACACGAGGTTGGCCAGCAGCGCGCCGCCCGACAGGGAGACCACGCTCGCGGTCCACGACTCGTTCATGCCCGCCGTCGACACGTACTCGGCGTAGCCGTAGGCCAGCGCGGCGGCGACCAGCTGCAGGACGGCGACCAGGCTGGTGGCCAGGTGGACGGCCCCGATCTGGGTGCGGTCGCCGAACTTGAGCACCGTCGCGATCAGGTTGACCACGACCGCGGCGAACAGCTCGAACGGGTTGTGCAGCGCCGGGTCGGAGATGTCGCCGATGAAGAACCCGAAGTTCAGCGTCGCCGCCAGCACGACGAAGAACCCGAAGACCACCTTCTCGAGATTCACCCCGGCCTCCCCGCCGTCGCGTCCGCCCTGATCGTGCTGGTCGTCGGCCCGCTCCGCGCGCCGAAGTCGAACCTGCGCTCGCGGACGGCCCTGGACGGCCCGATCTCCGTAGGGTCGTCCGGTGACCTGGAAGCGGGCGGTGTTCGTCCTGTTCGCCGTCGCCGCGGGCACCAACGTCCCGACGCCGCTGCTGCTCGTCTACCAGGAGCGGCTGGACCTCTCCCCCGAGGTGCTCACCATCCTGTTCGGTGTCTACGCCGCCGGGCTGGTCCCCGCGCTGCTCGTCGCCGGGCCGCTGTCGGACCGGCTGGGCCGCCGGCGGGTCGCCGTCCCGGGTGTTGTGCTGTCGGCGCTCGCGTCCCTGGCCTTCGCCGCCGCCGGGGACGCCCTGGCCCTGCTCTTCCTCGCCCGGTTCGCCCAGGGCGTGGTCAGCGGCGTCGTCTTCAGCGTCGGCAGCGCCTGGGTGGGCGAGCTCTCCCGGGCCTCCGGCGACGGGGCGGGGGGGCGGCGCGCCGCGTTCGCCATGACGGCGGGCTTCTCGCTCGGCCCGCTCACCAGCGGCCTGCTCGGCCAGTACGCCCCCGCGCCCACGGTGCTGCCCTACCTGGTGCACGTGGCGCTGGTCGGGGCCGGCCTGGTTCTCGCCCTGCGGCTGCCCGAGACCGTCGACCTCTCCCGGCCGGTGGCGACCGGCGCCGGTGCGCCGCCCGACGCCCCGCTGGTCCGGCCGGGCGACGGCCTCCTCGTGCTCACCGTCCTGGCCCCGGTCGCGGTGTGCGTCTACGCGTTCCCGTCCACGATCATCAGCGCGGTGCCGTTGCTGGTCGACCTGCCGTACGGCGGGGTGGCGGTCACCGGCGTCCTGGCCGGCGTCACGCTGGGCGCCGGCACGCTGGTGGCCGGGCTGCAGCAGCGGCTCCTGGCGTGGACCGCCGTCGTCGGTGCCGGGCTGGGCGCGCTCGGTTTCGCCGCTGCCGTCGGCTTCGCGACGACGGAGGCCGTCGGCTGGCTGGCGCTCGCCGCGCCGCTGCTCGGTGCGGGCGGCGGCCTGTGCCTGGCCGCCGGGCTGACGCTCACCGCCCGGCTGGCCGCACCGGCCCGGCTCGGCGCGCTGACGTCGCTGTTCCTCGCCTGCGCCTACCTCGGGTTCGCCGCGCCCTTCGCGATGGCGGTCGCCGCACGGGTCTCGTCCGCGCCGGTCCCGCTCGCGGTGGCCGCCGTCCTGACCGGGCTGCTCGCCCTGCGCCTGGTCCCGGTCGCGCGGTCCGGCCGGCTGTGACCCGGCGCCCCTGAGGTCAGGGACGCCGGGCCCCCGGCTCAGCCGGCGATCTTCTCCGCGAACTGGCCCTCGAACGCCTCGGCCGCCACCGTGGCGCCGCCCTCGACGTCCGCCGGCTGGAGCACGAAGCTCTCCAGGCTCGGGGACTGGCCCAGCTCGAAGCCCCGGATCGGGACGACGAGGCCCCCGGTGTCGACCTCCTCGAGCTGGTCGAACGCGTCGACGACGCCCTGGCGGGTGAGGTCGCCGTTCTCGCACGCGGCGTCGAGCACCTGCTTCATGAGCTCGCTCATCCCGAAGCCCACGACCACCCCCAGGCTCACCGTGGCCTCCGGGTACGCCTCCTTGTACTGCTCGAGCAGCTCCGGGTGCGCGTCGAACGACGACACCGGGGACGCCACGTAGAGGTGCGACTTCAGCCAGTTGGCGGCCGGGCCCTGCAGCAGGCCCGGGGCGAACACCGGGTTGCTGCCGAGGATCGGCACGTCCAGGCCCTGCGCCTCGGCCACGGTCGCGACCGACGCCGTCTGCCCGGGGGCGACGGTGAGCGCGATCAGGTCGACGCCGGCCGCGGCGAACTGGGTGATTTGCGCGCTCATGTCCTGGTCGGTCGCCTTGATCTGCGCCTCGATCACCTCGAGGTCCATCTCCTCGGCGACGGCCTGGGTGCCCGCGAGGCCGTTGGCCCCGTACTCGCCCTCGAAGTAGATGTGGCCGACGGTGTCGCCCTCGGCCAGCAGCCCCTCCTGGAACAGGTAGTCGTAGCCGTTGGCGATCTCCACGTCGTAGGTCGCGCCCACGACGCCCGTCCCCGGGATCTCGGTGAGCGTCTTGGACCAGGCCGACGGGAAGTTGACGATCTGGTCGGCCTCGTACTCGGGAGCGAGCGCGGTGTTGATCGGCGACCCGATCGTCTGCTGCATCGCCAGGATGCTGTCCTTCATGCCGCTGTAGAGCTGCACACCCTGCTGGGGGACGTAGCCGGTGTCCTGCACGTCGAGTTCGACGGTGTAGGTGTCGCAGACCTGGTTCTCCTCCCAGAACAGCGTGTTCGCGTTGGTGATGTCCTTGCCCAGCGCGGCGAAGACGCCGGTCAGGTCGGTGAGGACGCCGAGCCGGATGGTCTCCCCCTCGACGCCGACGTCGGTCTGGACGTCGGCGGCGTCGCCCCCTCCTCCGCCCCCGCTGGACTCCGGGGCCTTGGTGCTGCACCCCGCGGCGGCGGCGACCACCACGACGGCCAGAGCGGCTGCGCCGCGCGAACCCTGACGAAGTTTCATGAGGTGCTCCCTTGTGCTGGCGGGTCGGACGGGACGGCGGTCGTCGAACTGCTGGTCGCTGCGGCGGACGCGCTCGTGGGCCGGCCCCCACCGGGATCCCGCCCTCTGCGGCGGAACCGGTCGGCCAGCCCGGCCAGGCCGGCCGGTTGGAAGAGGATGACGAGGATGATCGCGAGCCCGAACAGGAACCGGGCCGCCTCCCCGGGCGCCAGACCGCCCTCGCCCGATCCGCCGACCAGGGGCACGACGTCGGCGTAGCGCTGGAAGACCAGCGGCAGGGCGCTGACGAACAGCGCGCCGAGCACCGCACCCCCCACCGAGCCGAGCCCGCCGAGCACGATCATCGCCAGGTAGAGGATGGAGACCTCGAGCCCGAAGGACTCCGGCGCGATGCTGCCGATCGACAGCGCGTACATCACCCCGGCCAGCCCCGCGTACATCGAGCTGACCAGGAAGACCCGCGCCTTGTAGCGCTGCACGTTGACGCCCATGACCGACGCGGCCACCTCGCTGTCCCGGAGGGTCTGCAGCGCCCGGCCCGGCCGGCTGCGCAGCAGGTTGCGGGCGAACAGGTACGCGCCCAGCGCCAGGACCAGGCCGAGGTACCAGAGCCGCTCGGCCTCGCGGAAGGGCACCTCCAGGACGTACAGGTCGGGATCGGTGTTGCCGAACGTGAACCCGAACAGGGAGAACTCCGGGGCCGAGCGACCGTTGAACCCGCCGGTCACCTGCGTCCAGCTGTTGAGCACGTGCTGGCCGATGAAGACCAGCCCCAGCGACGCGACGCCCAGGTAGATGCCGCGCAGCCGGGCGGCGATCGGGCTGAAGAGGAGGCCGGCGAGGCCGGCCAGCAGGACGCCGGCGATCATGCCGACCACCGGGGGCCACGCGAGGCCGCTGAGGTCGGCCAGTCCGAGCCCGCCGGACTCGCCGGACACGAAGACGTAGGTGACGGCGCCGACGGCGAGGAAGAACGCGTGCGCCAGCGACAGCTGGCCGGTCGTCCCGACGAGCAGGTTGAGGCCGATCGCGCCGACGACCGCCCCGCACACCGCGAATCCGGTGCGCAGCCAGAACTCCTCGACGTAGAGCGGCAGGGCCAGCGCCACCAGCAGGACGACGGCGAGGAGCAGCGGGCGGAGCAGCGAACGACGGGGACCGGCCGCGGTGCGCCCGGTGCTGCGCGTCGCCCCGCGGGCGGCGGTGGCGGTGGACTCAGACACGGGTCAGCTCCCGGGTGCCGAAGAGACCGGAGGGCCGGAAGAGCAGGACCGCGATCATCACGATGTAGGGGACGACGTCGCCGAACCCGCGGCCCAGGAAGAGCAGTTGGTCCTGGTAGCCGGCGGCGAACGACTCCGCCAGCCCGATGAGCAGCCCGCCCACCAGCGCGCCCCCGGTGGAGTCGAGACCGCCCAGGATCGCGGCGGGGAACGCGCGGAGCGCGACCGAGTAGGCCGTCGGGCTCACCCCCGGCGTCGGGGAGCCGACGAGGAACAGTGCCGCGACGCCGGCCAGCACGCCGGCGATCACCCAGGCCAGCACGGACACCCGGCCGAGACGGATGCCCATGAGGGCGGCGGTCTCCCCGTCCTCGGCCGAGGCGCGCATCGCCACGCCCCAGTTGGAGAACTTGAAGGCCAGGAAGAACAACGCGATGAGGACGCCGGCGACCAGGGTGGCGATCAGCCGGTTCTCGCTGATGCCGACGTCGCCGATGCGGACCGAGCCGCCGCCCCACGGGTGGGGGACGTTGAGGATGTCCGAGCCGATCCGCCGGATCAGCTCGGTGAGCAGGATGATGTCGACGCCGATGGTGACGATCGCGAGGCTGATGACCGGGGCCCCGCGCAGCCGGTTGATGATCAGCCGCTCGATCAGGAACGCCGCGAACGCCGTGATGGCCACGCCCACGACGACGGCCAGGTAGAAGCCCAGCGGCTCGGAGAGCCGGGCGATGGAGTACGCGCCGAGCAGCAGCAACGACCCGTGGGTGAAGCTGACGACCTCGCTGGCCTTGAAGATCACCACGAAGCCGAGCGCGATCAGCGCGTAGATCGCGCCGAGCGAGATGCCGTTGAGCAGCAGCGACAGGAACTGGGTCACGACGGCATCCCTGGGGTCTCGGAGGAGGAGGAGGCACCGCTCGCGGCCGCCTCGGCCGCCTCGGCGGGGTCGATCTCGTCGCCGGAGCCCAGGTAGGCCCGGATGACCTCGGGGTCCCGCTGGACCTCCGCCGGTGTGCCGTCGGCGATGCGACGGCCGAAGTCGAGGACGGTCACGCGGTCGGCCAGCGACATGACCATCCCCATGTCGTGCTCGACGAGGAGCACCGAGATGCCGAGCGCCGACCGGATCTCGACGACGGCCTCGGCCATCCGGTCGGTCTCCTCGGCGTTCATGCCGGCGACCGGCTCGTCGAGCAGGAGCAGCCGGGGCTCGGTGCACAGGGCGCGAGCCACCTCGACGCGCTTCTGGTCGCCGTAGGACAGCACCCCGACCGGGGTGTGCAGCTTGTCGCCGAGCTCGAGGAACTCGGCGATCTCGGCCACGCGCTCCCCGTGCACCCGCCCCTCGCGGGTGGCCCGGGGCAGCCGCAGGCCGGCGGCGACGAAGCCGGCGCGGGTGAGGTGGTGGCGGCCGAGCATCAGGTTCTCGGCCACCGTCTGCCCCGCCGAGAGGGCGATGTTCTGGAAGGAGCGCGCCACCCCGATGCCGGCGATCTGGTAGGGCCGCATCCGGTCCAGGCGGTGCTCGCCGAAGCGGACCTGCCCCTCGGCCGCCCGGTAGACGCCCGACAGGACGTTGAACATCGTCGACTTGCCGGCGCCGTTGGGGCCGATGATCGCGTGGATGGTGCCGGGCTCGACCGTGAAGGAGACCTCGGACAGCGCGGTGATCGCGCCGAACCGCACGGTGACGCCCTCGACCAGGACCGGCGGGACGTCCGACCGGACGTCGGCGGCCGCCGCGGGGGCGCTCACTGCACCCACCGCGAGAGCGTCCGGCCCGACGCCGCGCGCCGGCGCGGTGCGCCGTCGCCGCCGTCGTTCTCGTGGCCGTCGTGGCCCAGGTAGAGGCGCTGCACCTCGTCGGTGCGGGCGAGCTCGCGGGCCTCCCCCGACAGCGACACCTCGCCGACGTCGAGCACGTAGGCCAGGTGGGCGACGCCGAGGGCCATCGTCGCGTTCTGCTCCACCAGCAGCACCGACGTGCCCTGCCGGTTGATCTCGGCGATGACCTGGCCGATCTGGCCGATGATGCGCGGGGCGAGCCCGAGCGACGGTTCGTCGAGGAGGAGCAGCTTCGGGCTGGCCATCAGTGCCCGCCCGATCGCCAGCATCTGCTGCTCGCCGCCCGACAGCAGGGCGCCGCGCTGGGAGCTGCGCTCGCGGAGCACCGGGAACAGGTCGTAGACCCGGTCCTGGGCCCGCGCCTTCGCCGCCTTGTCGCGGCTGGCCATGCCGCCGGCGCGGAGGTTCTCCTCGACCGTGAGCCGGCCGAAGATCCGCCGTCCCTCGGGCACCTGCACCAGGCCCATGCGGACCGTCTGCGCCGGATCCCGGCCGGCCAGGTCGGTCGCGCCGAAGCGGATCGAGCCCGAGTCGATCCGGCCGCGGTGCAGCCGCAGGGTGCCGGAGATCGCCCGCAGCAGCGTCGACTTCCCGGCACCGTTGCTGCCGAGGACGGCGACGACCTCGCCGTCCGGGACCGCCATGGACACGCCGCGCACCGCCTGGACGGCACCGCCGTAGGTGACGTGGAGGTCGTCGATGCTCAGCACCGGCCGCCCCTCTCGAAGTGTGACCTGGACCACATGTGCGGGACTCTAGGCACATCACCAGCCGTTTCGGGAGCCTCGACCTCACAGTTCGATCACGTCTTCCTCAGCGCCGCCCTGGGGGAAGGCCGCCGCCGGGTCCGGCGTTGACCGGGCGTGGAGACCACCCGGGACGTCGACGTCGTCGTCATCGGGGCCGGTCAGGCCGGGCTGTCCACCGCCTACGGACTGCTCCGCCAGGGCTTCGAGGCGCACACCGGGTTCGTGGTGCTGGACGGCGACGCCGGCCCCGGTGGGGCCTGGCAGCACCGCTGGCCCTCGCTCTCGCTGACCAGCACGCACCGGGTGAACGACCTGCCCGGCCTGCCGTTCGCGCCGGCCGACCCGGCCGCGCCCGCCGTCGAGTCCGTGCCCGCCTACTACGCCGAGTACGAGCGCCGCTTCGCGCTGCCGGTGCTCCGGCCGGTCCGCGTCACCGCCGTCCGCCGGACCGACGACGACCGCTTCCGCGTCGAGAGCGACGCCGGCGCCTGGACCGCCCGGGCCGTGGTCAACGCCACCGGCACCTGGACGCGTCCGTTCGTCCCCCGCTACCCCGGCCAGGAGACCTTCCGCGGCCGGCAGCTGCACACCGTCGACTACCGCTCGGCGGAGGAGTTCCGCGGGCAGCACGTCGTCGTCGTCGGCGGCGGGGCCTCGGCCACCCAGCTGCTCGGCGAGATCAGCCGGGTCGCCTCGACCACCTGGGTCACCCGCCGCGAGCCGGTCTGGCGCGACGGCGTGTTCGACGAGGACGCCGGCCGCGCGGTCGTCGCCGAGGTCGAGCGGGCGGTGCGCGAGGGTCGCCGCCCCGGCAGCGTCGTCGGCCATACCGGCCTGCTCACCTCGACGCCCTACGTCCGCGACGGCCTCGACCGCGGCGTCCTGCGGCGCCGGCCGATGTTCGACCGGATCACCCCCGACGGCGTCGAGTGGGACCCCGCGGACGGACAGCAGGGCACCGCCGTGCGCGCCGACGTCATCCTGTGGGCCACCGGGTTCCGCGCCGCCGTCGGCCACCTGGCCCCGCTGCACCTGCGGGCACCGGGCGGCGGCATCCGCATGGACGGCACGCACGTCGCGGGCGAACCCCGGGTCCACCTCGTCGGCTACGGCCCCTCGGCCAGCACGATCGGCGCCAACCGGGCCGGGCAGTCGGCCGCCCGGCAGCTGCGCCGGTTGCTCCGCCCGGAGCTCGCCCGCACCGCCTGAGCAGGGCATGCCCGTAGGGGAACGTTCAGGGTCCGTTCAGGGCGCTCCCCGATGTGCCCGCCACCCGCTCGCCGGGAGGCTTCCGGTCATGACTCCAGCGACTTCCCCGACCGGGGCGCGGCCATGATCGACGTCGCGCACCTCACCAAGCAGTACGGCGCCAAGACCGCCGTCGACGGCGTCTCCTTCACCGTCGCCCCCGGCCGGGTGACCGGCTTCCTCGGCCCGAACGGCGCCGGCAAGTCGACGACGATGCGCATGGTGCTCGGCCTGGACCGGCCGACCGCCGGCCACGTCACGGTCAACGGCCGCGCCTACCGCGACTCCCCCGCCCCGCTCCGCGAGGTCGGCGCCCTGCTCGAGGCGAAGGCGCTGCACCCGGGCCGCTCGGCCCGCGACCACCTGCGCTGGCTGGCCGCCAGCAACCGGATCCCGGTCGCGCGGGTCGACGAGGTGCTCGGAGTAGTGGGCCTCGACGCCGTCGCCGGCACCCGGGTCGGCAAGTTCTCCCTCGGCATGGGCCAGCGGCTGGGCATCGCGGTGGCGCTGCTCGGCGACCCGCCGGTCGTCGTCCTCGACGAGCCGGTCAACGGGCTCGACCCGGAGGGCATCCGCTGGGTGCGCACCCTGGCCCGGCAGCTGGCCGCCGAGGGCCGCACGGTCTTCGTGTCCAGCCACCTGATGTCGGAGATGGCGCTGACCGCCGACCACCTGGTGGTCATCGGCCGCGGCCGGATCCTCGCCGACTGCTCGATGCCCGACTTCATCGCCGAGCACGCCGCCTCCTTCGTCCGGGTCCGCACCCCGCAGACCGGCCCGGTCACCGACCTGCTCCGCGGCGCCGGCGCGGAGGTGACCCCCGTCGACGACGAGCTGCACGTCCAGGGGCTCGACGCCGCGGCGGTGGGCGAGCTCGTCGGCGACAAGGGGCTGTACCTGCACGAGCTGACCCTGGTGCGCTCCTCGCTGGAGGACGCCTTCATGACCCTCACCGCCTCGAGCGTGGAGTACTCCGCCCGCACCGGCACCGACCTCGCAGGAGCCCCCCGATGACCGTCACCGCCGCCAGCAGCACCGTCACGCTGGACCCGCGCCGGAACGTGCCGGGTACGCGTCCCGGCTTCGGCTCCACCCTCCACGCGGAGTGGATCAAGTTCTGGACGGTGCGCTCGACCACGTGGTCGGCGGTCATGCTGTTCGTCCTCGGGGCCGGCCTGACCGCACTGATCTGCGCCACGAACGCCGAGTGGCTGGCCAGCAGCGAGGCCGACGAGTCCCCCGGTTCGTTCGTCACCTTCGGCATGACCTTCGCCCAGATCACCGCGATCGTGCTGGGCACGCTCACGGTCACCGCCGAGTACGGCACCGGGATGATCCGGGCGACGCTGGCCGCCACGCCCCGGCGCGGCGCGGTGCTGGCGGCCAAGGCGCTGGTCCTCACCGGCACGCTCTTCGTCCTCGGGACGGTCACCGCCTTCGCCGGTTACTTCGCCGGCAACTGGTTCCTCGACCGCGAGGGCGTGGGCCTGGCCCTGACCGACGACGGCGTGCTGCGGGCTCTCTTCGGCAGCGGGCTGTACATGGCCGGGCTGGGGCTGCTGGCCGCCGCCGTCGGACTGCTCGTCCGGCACACCGCGGCCGCCGTGTCGGGCGTGCTCGCCCTGGTCTTCGTCGTGGGCAACATGGCCTTCCTGCTCCCCGGCGCCTGGGGCGAGTGGACGGCGAAGCTGATGCCGGGCAACGCCGGCTCCCCGATCGCCGCCCCGGTCTCCTTCAACCCGGAACTGATGGCGCCGTGGCCGGGCTTCGCGGTGTTCACCGCCGAGGTCGTCGTGCTGCTCACCGTCGGCTGGCTGGTGTTCTCCCGCCGCGACGCCTGATCCGGACGCCCCTCCTGTCCCCCGGCCGCTGCGGCCGGGGGACAGTGGTGCGGTGACGACTCCCGATCCGGCCGCCGAGGGCCGCCGCCGCGCCGACGAGTTCCTGACCCTGCTGGCCGCCGGCGATCCCGCGGCCGACGCCCTCCTGGAGGGCCTGACCGAGATCCGCGACGTGGTCTTCGTGGGGGCGGGGCTGACCGCGATCGCCCGCGCCGAGGGCCGCGCGCTGCCGACGGCGCAGCGCGCCCAGGCCAGCACCCGTCAGACGAACCTCGGCGCCCAGCGGGACCGCTCCCGCTACGACGTCGCGGGGCTGCGGGCCTGGGTCCGCGCGTCGGGCGAGGAGATCCTCTTCATCCGCTCCTTGCACGCCGCCGCGGCGCGCCTGCAGGCCTGAGCGCTCAGCCCCGTCCGGGCCGGGCGGCCACGGCCGCCAGGGGCAGCAGCGCCGCCAGGACGGCGGCCACGGCGACGTAGGTCCAGTCCAGCCCGATGCCGGCGGCGACGACGCCGAGCGCCAGCGCGCCGGTCGCCGTCCCGGCGTCGAAGAAGGCGTTCCACATCGCGCTGGCCGTCGTCGTCCCGGAGTCGCCGGCGCGGATGAACGACGACAGCAACGTCAGGTTCTGCACCGCGCCGAACCCGGCACCGAAGACGGCCGCGCCGACGAGCACCCACGCGTCACCCGCCACGAGACCGGCCCCCACGCCGACCAGGCCGACCGCCGCCACGGCCACGGCGAGCGGGAGCAGCAGCCGCGCGCCCAGCCGGTCGGCGAGCATGCCGGCCCGCCAGCGGGTGACCGCCCCCGTCGCCCCGAACAGCAGCAGGGCGACCGTGGCCAGCACGCCGTCCGGGCGCTCGATGGGCAGGAAGGTCACCACCCCGCCGCCGGCCATCGTGACGGCGAACAGCACCCCCGCGGGGGCCAGCGCGGCCAGCACCGCGGCGCGGTGCGACCCGGACCGGCCGGCGTCCGCCTGCGACCGGGTCGAGCGCATGAGCAGCGGCACCAGCGGGATGCCGAGGAGCGGTGACGCGCTCAGCCAGGCCACCCAACCGATCGCGTCGCCCAGCACCAGCGCCACCCCGCCGGGCACCGCGACCAGGTTCGGGACGGCGATCGCCAGGCCGTACAGACCGATCGACTCCCCGCGCCGCCCGGGCGGCGCGACGTGCGCCGACAGCGTCGCGCCGAGCACGGTGAGGACGGCGAAGCCCGCGCCCCGCAGCGCCGAGAGCGCGCTGATCCACAGCACCCCGTCGTCCAGCACGTAGAGCGGCGACGGGACCCCCATCGCCACCAGCCCGACGACCAGCACGGGCCCGACGCCGAACCTCGTGGTGAGCGCCGGGATCGCGGCCTGCACCGCGATCGTGACCACCAGGAAGACGGCGGTGACGACGCCGGCGGTGCTCTCGGCGGCGCCGCCCTCGACCGCGTACACCGGCAGCGAGGCCAGGGTCAGGCTGTAGCTGGCGAACCCGAGGAACGTCACCCCGATCAGCGCCTGCATCCCGCGCGACCGCCACAACGACGTGCGCTCCCGCACCCCTGCCCCGTCCACCTGTCGAGCATGACCGCCCGGGCCGTCCCGGCCGCGCACGGGTAGGCATGAGCCGTGCCACTGCTGACCCTCGGCCACGGGCCGCGCGACCGGGCCGCCCTCGGCGCGGCCCTGGTCGACGCCGGCATCGGGCTGCTGGTCGACGTCCGCCGCTTCCCCGGCAGCCGGACCAACGCCGACGTGCGCCGCGAGGAGCTGGAGCGGTGGGTGCCGGAGCTCGGCATCGCCTACCGCTGGGACGCCCGGCTGGGGGGCCGGCGGAGCCTGCCGAAGGACGTCCCCGTCGTCGACGACTGGTGGACGGTGCCCCAGTTCGCCGCCTACGCCGCACACACGCGGACCCCGGAGTTCGCCGTCGCGCTCGACGACCTGCTGGCCGCCGCGGCTCCGGCGACGGTGGCGGTGATGTGCAGCGAGAGCGTGTGGTGGCGCTGCCACCGCCGCCTCATCGCCGACGTCGCCGTCCTCGGGCGGGGAGCACCGGTGACCCACCTGATGCCCGATGGACGGCTCGTGCCGCACCGGCCCTCCGACGGGGCGGTCGTGGGCGCCGGGGGCGTGCTCACCTGGCCGGCGTCTCCGCCCGGGGCGGCGGGCACCCCGTAGTCTCGACGGCGATGGCTGCGCTCGGGGACGACGGCGGCACCGACGACGTGCTGCGTCTGCTCCGGACCGGGACGGCGGCCGAGCACGAGGACGTCGAACGCACCCTCGCCCTGCTCGACCCGGCGCTGGGCCGGCCCCGCCTGGTGCACGTGCTGGACCTGATGCACGGCTTCTGGCGTGCCGCCGAGGCCGGCCTGGACGCGTGGGCAGCGGACCGCCCCACCGACGCCGAGCGGCTGCAGTGGTCCCGCCGCCGCCGCGCCGCCCTGTTCGCCGGGGACCTGGCGACGCTCGGCGCGGCGCCGTCGGAGGCGTCGCCGCAGCTGGCTCCAGTGCGCGGCACCGACGAGGCGCTGGGCCGGATGTACGTGCTCGAGGGCTCGACGCTCGGCGGCATCTTCATCGACCGGCACCTCTCCGGGCTGCCGGGGCTGGCCGACGTGACCCTCCGGGCCTTCTCCCCCTACGGCAGCGAGACCGGGGCGATGTGGGCGTCGTTCCGGCGCGTGACCCGCGCCCGCATCGCCGACGGCGGGGACACCGGCACGGTCCTCGCCGCGGCGCGCACCACCTTCGGCGACCTGGCCGGCTGGTGCCGCCCCGCGGCCCTGCCGGGCGTCCCCGCGTGACGGCCGGGGAGATCGACTTCCTGGCTCCCGGCACCCCGGTCGACCTGACCAACTGCGAGCGCGAACCCATCCACGTACCGGGGAGCATCCAGCCGCGCGGCGTGCTGCTCGCCGTCAGCGACCCCGATCTGGTCGTCGAGCAGGCCTCGGAGAACCTCGAGCAGCTGACCGGCGTCCCGTGGCAGGAGGCCCTGGGCCGGCCGCTGGCCGAGGTGATCGGTGTCGGCGCCGCCGGCGCAGTGGTCCGCTCGGCGAGCGCGTTCGGCGACCTCCGCGAACGCAACCCCGTCGAGGTCACCCTCGACCTCGACGGCCGCCAGGAGCCGGTCGACGCCCTCCTGCACCGGGCGGTCATCCGGGCGGGCCGCGACGGCACGCACGGCGGCACGCCGGTGGTCAGCCTGGTCGTGGAGCTCGAGCCGGCGCGCGGGCCGCGGCCGTTCTCCTTCCCGAACACCTACCAGGCGGTCCGCGGCACGATCGCCGACCTGAACCGCGCCGCCTCGCTGCAGGAGCTGTACGACATCACCGCCCAGGCGGTGCGCAGCCTCACCGGGTTCGACCGGGTGATGGTCTACCGCTACGACGCCGACTACAACGGCGAGGTGGTCGCCGAGGCCGCGGTCGAGGGCCTCAACTCGTTCCTGGGCCTGCACTACCCCGCCTCGGACATCCCCGCCCAGGCGCGGGCGCTGTACGAGAAGAACTGGATCCGGCTGATCTCGGACGTCGGGTACGTGCCCTCCCCGATCCGGCCGACCGCCCACCCGGTCAGCGGGCAGCCGCTGGACCTCACGTTCTCCACGCTGCGCAGCGTCTCGCCGATCCACGTCGAGTACCTGCAGAACATGGGCGTGCGCGCCTCGATGTCGATCTCGCTGCTGCGCGGCGACCGGCTCTGGGGCCTCATCGCGTGCCATCACTACAGCGGCCCGCACGCCCCGCCCTACGCCACCCGTGCCGCCGCGGAGTTCCTCGGCTCGACGCTGTCGCTGCGGCTGGTCGACCGGGCCGAGGAGGACGAGGTCCGCCGCGCCCTGCGGGTGCGCACGACGCTGGCCCGGCTGACCGCCGCCGCGCTCGACGAGGACCGCGCCCTCACCGACGCGCTGCTGGGCTCCCCCGGCCTGATCGACCTCGTCCCGGCCGACGGCGTCGTGGTGCGTCTGCAGGGCCGCACGGGCAGCAGCGGGACCGCGGTCTCCCCGGCCGCCGCCGAGGCGCTGGCCGCCTGGGCCGCGGGCCGGGGGGACGACGTCGTCGCCACCGAGGCGCTGGGCCGGGACGCGCCGGGCCTGCTCGACCCGGCCGAGCCGGCCCGCGGGGCGCTCGTGCTGCCGCTGCCCGGCGGGCAGTACGTGGCGTGGCTCCGCGACGAGGCGGTGCGGCACATCGACTGGGGCGGCGACCCGCACAACAAGGCGATCGCCGAGGTCGAGGGCGACGAGATCCGGCTCAGCCCGCGGAAGTCCTTCGACCGGTGGCGGGAGACGGTGCGCGACCGGTCGGAGCCGTGGACGCCCGCGGAGGTGGCCGAGGCCGGGGAGCTGCGCACCTCGCTGCTCGAGGCGCTCTACGCGCGCTCGCGCAGCGTCGTGCGCGCCGCCGAGACGCTGCAGCGCAGCATGCTGACCGAGCCGGTGCAGCCCGCCGGTTTCGAGCTCGCCGTGCGCTACGTGCCCGCCGCGCGGGAGTCGCAGGTCGGCGGCGACTGGTACGACGTGTTCGCCCAGCCCGACGGCTCGACCACGCTGGTGATCGGCGACGTCGTCGGCCACGACACCCGCGCCGCGGCCACGATGGGCCAGCTGCGCGGGGTGCTGCGCGGCATCGCCTACGCGAGCAGCGCCGGGCCGGCCGGTGTGCTGACCCGGCTGGACGCCGCCATCGAGGGGCTGGGCCTCGGCGCGCTGGCCACGGTGCTGGTCGGCCGGCTGGAGCGTCCCGAGGCCGCCGACGGCGCCGCGCGGCTGCGCTGGTCCAGCGCCGGTCACCTGCCGCCGCTGCTGCTCACCCCCCACGGGACGGTGGAGGTCCTCGACGGCGCCCGTCCCGGGCTCCTGCTCGGCGTCGACCCCGCCACGCCCCGCACCGAGCAGGAGGTGCTGCTCGCCCCGGGCAGCACGCTGCTGGTCTGCACCGACGGGCTCGTCGAGCGCCGCGACCAGGTCTTCGACGACGGCGTCGCGCTGCTGGCCGACGCGCTCGCCGAGCTGGGCGGTCAGCCGGTGGCCGGGCTGTGCGACGCACTGCTCGCCCGGCTGCTGCCCGACCGCGTCGAGGACGACGTCGCGCTGCTCGCCGTCCGCGTCGGGGCCCGCTGACCGCTCAGTCGTCGAGGTCGGGCGCCGCGAACAGCGGGGTCAGCCCGTCGTCCGGCGGACCGCCCCGGTCCGGGGCCTTCACCTCGGGGATGGTGTCCCGGACGGGGATCTCGGGCAGCCCGCGGGCGTCCCGCTCGAGGGCGGCGAGGAGCCGCTCCTCGTCGGGTGCGAGGTCACCGGGGCCGAGACGGCCGTGCGGGACCGCGTCCGAGCCGTAGGCGGTCCCGCCCTCGGGGTCGCTTCCGTTGGCGCCGGCCATGCTCACGAAGCCTCCTCTCCCGTGCTCACCGAGGGAAGTTCGGCTCGAGTCGCGGCACGATCTGCATCTCCGGCACGAACGCCGAGGGGTGCAGCAGGACGAGGGTGCGCACCATCTCGGCCACGGCCGACGGCGGCATCATCAGGTGCGACGGGATGCCCCACTGCTCCATCATCGGGGTGTCCATCGCCGCCGGCACGACCGACTGCACGCGGCACGGGAACGGTCGCTCGGTGCCGTCGGGCTGCCGCACCGCCTTCTCCCGCAGCTCCCGCTGGATGCACCGGGTGGCGTTGAGGAAGCCGGCCTTGGAGCCGTTGTAGGCGATGGCGCCGCTGCCGGACGTGATCGCCGAGAGCGAGACGATGTGGACGACGTCGGCGGTGCGCCCCTCCGGGAGGTGCTGCACCCGCTTGGTGAACTCGCTGGTGAGGAAGACCGGGCCCTCGAAGTTCACCGCCTGCACCCGCCGGTAGTCGGCGAGGTCGATGTCGGTGATGTAGCCCGGTCGATCGATGCCGGCGACGTTGACCAGGATGTCGAAGGCGTCGCCGTGCGCGTCGAAGAGGCCACCGACCCCGGTCCGCCGGCTCTCGTCGTCGGTCACGTCCAGCGCGACGACCTCGGCGCTGCCGCCGGCGTCGGCGACCAGGCCGCGTGTCCGCTCGCTGCCGGACGCGTCGATGTCCGCGATCGCCACGTGGGCACCGGCCTCGGCCAGAGCGAGCGCGGTGGCCCGGCCCAGCCCGCTCGCTGCGCCCGTGACGAGCGCGACGCGCCCGGTGAGCGACTCCTGCATCCCGGTCCCCCAGTCCACTTTCGTCCCTTCCCGACAGCCTGGCCGAGAACGGGACGGGCCGCAGCCCGGAGGGACCGGGGTCAGCCGCGGACGAGGCCCGTGGCGGCGACGCCCTGGAACGGCGGCGGCGGGACCGCCCAGACGTCGGCGAGGGTGACCGTGCGCAGGTCTCGCTGGGCGATGAGGTCGAGCAGTTCGCCGTAGACGGTGGTCACCGTCCGGTGGTTGGCGTGGCCGACGACGATGGTCTGCGCGGTGAACCACTCGCGGGCGTAGCCGACCAGCTCCGCGCCGGTGAGCACGCGGGAGTCCCCCAGCGTGCCGTTCCACATCGCGATCGTCGGGTGCCCGAGGTCGGCGGCGATCCGGTCGGTGCGCTCGTCGTGCGCACCGAACGGCGGCCGGAAGAACGGCGTCCCGACGCCGAACGTGGTCCGCAGGAAGTCGCGGTTGCGCGCGATCTCCTCGGCCACCCGGGCGTCGGGCAGCGTGGTCAGGTCGGGGTGCGACCAGGTGTGGTTGCCGAAGGCGACCTGACCGGACTCGACCAGCGGCCGGAGTGCCACGGCGTTCTCCTCCCACGACCGGTAGCAGCCGTTCGGGAAGAAGGTGAGCCGCACACCGGTGTCGACGGCGAGCGCGACGAAGGCGGCGACGACCTCGCTGCTGGTGCCGTCGTCGATGGTGAGCGCGAGCCCGTTCCCCTCCCCGGGGAGCGCCGTGACCACGCCGGTCGGCGGGGGCAGCGGGCCGGCGGGCGCCTCGACGGCGGCCTCCACCGGATCGGCGGCGAGCGGCTCCGCCGGGCCCGGGTCGGGACCGCCCTGGCCGGCGCGCGTGCCGGTGACCGCCCCGTGTCCCGTGGCGGCCACGGCGAGTCCTGCGGCGAGGGTCAGCAGGAACCGGCGTCGGTCCATGGCGCGACGCTAGGCAGCCGGACCGGGCTTTCCGGTGGAGGCGCGGGGCGACGCGCCGCGACCGTGCGGAGCGCAGCCGGGGCATTCCGGAGCGTGATCCCACCGCATCACGGGGCGTGCAGCCGGCACTACCCGGAGTCAGGCGGCGGGCACCAGCCCGGCCTCCTCGATCATCCGCGTCTGCTCCCGGCACCACGGTGACCACGCGTCGCCCTCGGTCTCCTGGCGACGGCGGAAGGCGGCCCAGTCCAGCAGCTCCCACTCCCCCACCTCGGTCGGGTCGGGCGTGGGCGAGCCGGTGAAGCGCCCCAGGTAGACGGGGCAGATCTCGTTCTCGACGACGCCGAGGAACTCGGCGCGGTAGCGGTAGCCGGGCAGCGCCGGGCGCAGGTCGGCCACCCCGAGGCCGAGCTCGAAGGCGGCGCGGCGGGCGATCGCGGCGTCGTCGTCCTCGTCGGGCCCGGGGTGGCCGCAGACGGTGTTGGTCCACATGCCGGGGAAGGTCTGCTTGTCCTCGGCCCGCCGGGTGACCAGCAGCCGGCCGGCGTCGTCGAAGAGGTAGGCGGAGAAGGCACGGTGCAACGGCGTCTCCCCGTGGTGCACGAGCGGCTTGGGCAGAGTGCCGATCGCACGGCCGTCGTCGTCGACCAGCACGATCATCTCGGCGGAGGGGGAGGTCACGCCGTCCATGGTCCCTGACCGGCGCGTCACGCGCCGGACCCGTCGCGGGCGCCTCCCCGGTGCGCGGCGGCCCGCCGGAGGGCAGAGTCCAGGTGTGGACAGCTTCCGCCGCGACGGCCTGACCTTCGACGTCCGCGACGCCGGCCCCTCCGACGGCGAGCCCGTCGTCCTGCTGCACGGGTTCCCGCAGGACTCCGCCGCCTGGGACCGCGTCGCCCCGGCGCTGCACCAGCACGGCCTGCGCACCCTGGCGCCGGACCAGCGGGGCTGCTCCCCCATGGCCCGACCGCGCGGCCGCGGGCACTACCGGCTGCGCGAGACCGTGGGCGACGTCCTCGCCCTGCTCGACGCGGCGGGGCTCGAGCGCGCGCACGTCGTCGGCCACGACTGGGGCGGCATCGTCGCCTGGGCGCTGGGCGCGTGGCACCCCGACCGGCTGCACACGCTCACCGCGCTGTCGGTGCCGCACCCCGCGGCCATGGCGAAGGCGATGGTGACCAGCGACCAGGCGCTGCGCTCGCTGTACGTGGGCCTGTTCCAGCTCCCGGTCGTCCCCGAGCTGCTCCTCGCCGGGGACGGCGCGGTGCTGCGCCGCCTGCTGCGCGGCGGTGGCCTCGGGGACGACCTCGTCGACCACTACGTCCGCCGCATGCAGGAGCCGGGCGCGCTGTCGTCCATGCTGGGCTGGTACCGCGCGCTGCCCCTGTCCGGTCGCGATCCCGTCGGGACGGTGCGCGTGCCCACCCTGCACGTGTGGAGCACCGGCGACGCCTTCCTCGGCCGGGCGGCGACCGAGGCGACCGCGCGCTTCGTCGACGCCCCCTACCGGCTGGAGGTCCTCGAGGGCGTGCCGCACTGGCTGCCGGAGCTCGCCGCCGACCGCGTCGCCGAGCTGGTCACCGCGCACGTGCGCACCGCGCCGCCCTCGGCAGACTGAGGGCATGACCGCGACGGCGTCCCCGACCTCCCGCGCCGAACGGCTGGACCGGCTGCCCTTCACCCGCGAGCACGGCCGGCTGGTCTTCGGCTCCGGCCTGGGCTGGGCGCTGGACGCCATGGACGTCGGGCTGATCTCGTTCGTGATGGCGGCGCTGGCCGCCCAGTGGGCGCTCACGTCGACCGAGCTGTCGTGGATCGGGTCGATCGGGTTCGCCGGGATGGCGCTGGGCGCGACGCTCGGCGGGTTGCTGGCCGACCGGTTCGGCCGCCGGCAGGTCTTCGCGCTGACCCTGCTGATCTTCGGCGTCGCCACCGGGGCGGCGGCGCTGTCCTGGTCGGTCGGCGCGCTGCTGGTGTTCCGCTTCCTCATCGGCCTGGGCCTCGGCGCCGAGCTGCCGGTCGCCTCCACGCTGGTCAGCGAGTTCGCCCCGGCTCGGGTGCGCGGCCGGGTGGTCGTGCTGCTCGAGGCGTTCTGGGCGGTGGGCTGGACCTTCGCGGCGCTGATCGGCTACTTCGTCGTCCCGCGCAGCGACGACGGCTGGCGCTGGGCGCTCGCGATCGGCGCGCTGCCGGCGATCTACGCCGTCGTCGTGCGCCGCGGGCTGCCGGAGTCGGTGCGCTTCCTCGAGCTGCGCGGGCGCACCGACGAGGCCGAGGCCACCGTGCGCCGCTTCGAGGCCGCCGCCGGCGTCGAGCCGGTGCCCTCCCCGGACGCCGTCGCCTCGACGGCGGCCCGGCCCGGCCTGCGGGCGGTCTGGGCCGAGGGGTTGCGCGGCCGCACCGCCGCGCTGTGGATCGTCTGGTTCAGCATCAACTTCTCGTACTACGGCGCCTTCATCTGGCTGCCGACCCTGCTCTTCGACGACGGCTTCTCGCTGGTCAAGTCGTTCCAGTACACGCTGATCATCACGCTGGCCCAGCTGCCCGGGTACGCGGTGGCGGCCGTGCTCATCGAGAAGTGGGGCCGGCGGCCCACGCTGGCCACGTTCCTGGTCGGCTCCGCCGTGGGCGCCACGCTCTTCGCCTCCGCCGACGGCGACACCGCCGTCCTGGTCACGGGCATGGTGCTGTCGTTCTTCAACCTCGGCGCGTGGGGCGCCCTCTACGCGGTGACGCCGGAGATCTACCCGACGGCGCTGCGGGCCACGGGCGCGGGCGCGGCGGCCGGGTTCGGCCGGCTCGCGTCGATCGCCGCCCCGCTGTGCGTGCCGCCGATGGTCGACGCAGGCGGCACCGGGCTGGTGTTCGGTGTCTTCGCCGGCTTCTTCGCCCTCGCCGCGCTCGCCTCCTGGGGGCTGCCCGAGCGCCGCGGCCGGTCCCTCGAGGACGACGTCGACTCGCCCGTGGACGCCCGCGTCGCCTGACCGCCTCCGCCGAGTGCGGGGTCGCGGTCGCCCGCGACGGCGTGTCCTCGCGTGTCGCCGACCGCAGTTCAGCACTCGACGGCGTCCACTCATGCAAACAAACCTTTGCAAACTCTTCTTTGCGTTCTAGCGTGACGGCATGTCCACCCTCCCGCCCCCGGACGACGCCGTCGACGTCCACGACGTCAGTGCCCTGAAGGCGCTCGCCCACCCGCTCCGCATGAGCCTGCTCGCCGCGCTGCGCAGCGACGGCCCCTCGACCGCCAGCCGGCTGGCCGACCGGCTCGGCGAGAGCAGCGGCGCGACCAGCTACCACCTGCGCCAGCTGGCCGGCTTCGGGTTCGTCCAGGAGCTGCCGGACGAGGGCACCGGACGGGAGCGCTGGTGGGGTGCGGTCCACCGGAGCACCCGCTGGAACAGCGAGGACCTCCTCGACCAGCCCGGTGGCCGGGAGGTCGTCGACGAGCTGACCGACCGGCTCGTGGCCCACCAGCGCCGCATGCTGGCCGCCTTCGCTGCGGAGCGCGAACGGGCCGACGACGAGTGGCGCGCCGCCGCCTCGCTCAACGACTGGGCGCTGCGCCTCTCCCCCGGCCGCGCCCGCGAGCTGCTCGCCGAGCTCAACGGCGTCGTCGAGCGCTGGCGCGACGAGCGCGAGGAGGCCGACCAGCCGCTGGTGCACGTCCTGCTGGACCTCTTCCCGCTGCAGGACTACCCGCTGTGACCCCCGTCCTCGACCCGGACCGGGCGCGCCGGCGCTTCGTGGGCCTGACGGCGCTGCGCTGGCTGCCCGTCGGCGTCGCCGTCCCGGTCTCGGTGCTGCTCGCGACCGCGCGCGGGCTCTCCCCGGCCGACATCGGGGTGACCGTCGCCGTGTACGGCGCAGTCGCCCTCCTGCTCGAGCTGCCCACCGGCGGGCTGGCCGACGCCCTCGGGCACCGGCCGGTCCTCGCGCTCTCCGGACTGTTCACCGTGGCCGGGCTGCTGACCATGGCCGTCGCCGACAGCATGCTGCTCTTCCTCGTCGCCTGGTCGCTCAAGGGCGTGGCCCGGGCGCTGGACTCCGGACCGCTCGAGGCCTGGTACGTGGACACCGTGCACCGGACGGACCCGCGGGCGGACGTCACGCCCGGTCTGTCCCGGGCCGCGGCGGCCGACGCCGCCGGGCTGACCGTGGGTGCGGTCGTCGGCGGCATGCTCCCGCTGCTCGTCGACCGCAGCGGTGCGGCGGCCCTCGCCGTGCCTCTGGTGCTCGCCGCCGTCTTCGGCCTCGTCCACGTCGGGGCGGTGCTGCTGCTCGTGGTCCCGGTCCGGCAGCCGCAGACGTCGGGGGCCGCAGCGCTCCGGGCCGGGGTCCGCGAGGTGCCGCTGGTGATCACCGCGACGCTCCGCCTCGTGCTGCGCGACCGGCTGCTGCGGCTGCTGCTGGTGGTCTCCTTCCTCGTCGGCGTCGTGCTCACCTCGCTGGAGCTGCTGGGCCCGCTGCACGTGGCGGAGCTGGCCGGCTCCCCCGAGCGCGGCTCGGCGGTCTTCGGCGTCGTCACCGCGGTCGCCTTCGCCGCCGCAGCCCTGGGCGCGCTCCTGGCACCGGCGCTCGGTCGCGCCGCCGGCGGCTCGGTCGTCGTGGTCGGCGCCGGCACCTCGGTCCTGGCCGCCGGGGCGATCGCGGTGGTCGCCGGAGCGCCCGGCGTCGTCCTCGCCGCCGTCGCCTACTCGGCGTTCTATCTGCTCAACGCGGCGGCCTGGCCCTCGCGCAAGCAGCTGATGCACGACCGCACGTCGTCCGGGCAGCGCTCGACCACCGTCTCGGCGTCGTCGCTGGCCCTGATGCTCGGCGGGATGCTCGGCAGCCTGACCGTCCCCCGGCTGGCCGACGGGGCGGGCCCGCCCGCCGGACTGCTCGCTGCCGCCGGCGCGATGCTGCTGGTCGCCCTCGTGTCCCTGGGCCTGCGCCCTGGACGCGGGAGCGGAGACCCTGGTCGCGGCCGGGCGGCGGGAGGACGGTCCGCGCATGGACCTGGATCCGGTGACGACCGACCCGCAGCCCTACCGGGTGGTGTTCGAGAACGAGCGCGTCCGGGTGCTCGAGTACACGGACGCACCCGGTGACCGCACCACCGAGCACGAGCACCCCGACAGCGTGATGGTGACGCTCAGTTCCTCGAGGGCGGCGGACCGGCCGACGAGGGTGGGGCACGCCTCGGTCCGGAGTGACCGCCGGCGGGTTGGTGTCCGGTCACCCGGGTAGCGGCAGGTCATGGCTGACTTCTCCCCCGGGCACCTGCAGGGCGCGACCGTCGCCGTCACCGGCGCCAGCGGCAACGTCGGGACGGCGCTGCTGCGACGGCTGACCGCACCGGGCAGCGGCGTCGCGGAGGTGCGCGGGCTGGCGCGCCGGACCCCGCCCGAGGTGGCGCCCTACGACGGCGTCCGGTGGTTCTCCGCGGACCTGGGCGACCCCGACAGCACGAGCGTCCTGGCGGAGTTCGTGGACGGCGCCGACGTGGTGATCCACCTCGCCTGGGCCCTGCAGCCCGGACGCGAGCCCGACCGGTTGCGCCGGGTGAACGTCGACGGCTCGTGGCGGGTCGCCCGGGCCGCCAGTGCCGCCGGCGTGACGCAGTTCCTGCACATGTCCTCCATCGGCGCCTACGCCGCGGGCGCCGTGGGCCAGCGGGTGACCGAGGACTGGCCGACCACCGGCGTCCCGACCTCGCAGTACAGCCGGGACAAGGTCGAGGCCGAGCGCGTCGTGCGCCAGGTCCTCGCGCACCGGACGCCCACCGTGCTGTCGGTCGCCCGGCCCACGCTGGTGCTCCAGCCGGAGGCCGGCAGCGAGATCGGCCGCTACTTCCTCGGCCCGCTGGTCTTCGCCGCCGCCCGTCAGGTCCCCGGCGCGCTGGCCCGGCTGCTGCCCCTGCCGCTGCCGAACCTGGCGGTGTCGTTCGTGCACGCCGACGACGTCGCCGACGCCCTCGTGCGGATCGTCGACCGGCGGGTGCCCGGCCCGTTCAACATCGCGGCCGAGCCGGTGCTGGACGCCGCCGGCATCGCCGGGGCGCTCGGCACCCGCCGGATCCCGGTGCCCGCGATCGCCCTGCGCCTGCCGCTGCAGGCCGCCTTCGCCAGCCACCTGGTACCCACCGAGCCGGGCTGGCTGGACCTGGGCACGTCGCTGCCGGCCATGGACACCACCCGCGCCCGCACGCTCCTGGACTGGACGCCGGTGCACCGCAGCGACGAGGTCCTGCGCCAGTTCGTCGCCGCGCTGGGTTCCGGCACCGGCGGGCCCGGCGCGCTGCTGCGTCCGGCGTCCGGACCGGAGCTCGACCCGGCCGGCGACCCCGCGAACGTGCCCGGCCCGCGGGCGGACTGACCCCGCCGAGATCAGGTGCGGGTGGTCCAGGCCCCCACGTCGCGACCGGTGCGGGCGAAGACCTCCGACGCACGGTCGGCGCGCAGGGCGACCAGCGTCGCCTCGCCCTCGGCCAGCGTGATCTCCGGGGCGTCCTCGGCCACCACCCGCGCGGTCGCCGTGGCCCGCCGGCCCTCCACCGCGACCAGCTCGCCGGTGACCACGAGCGGCACCCCGAGCTGCACCGGGCGGCGGTAGGAGACGGTCAGCGACGCCGTCAGCCCACCGTGCCCGGCCGCCCGCGCGGACCGGGCGAGCACGTGGTCGAGCAGCGTGGCGACGACGCCGCCGTGGACCAGCCCGGGTGGGCCCTCGTGCTGCTTGCCGACGGTCACCCGGCCGACGCAGCGGCGCTCCTCGGGCAGGTCCTCGACCACCATCGGCGGGGCCACGGGGCTGCCCGGGCCGTAGACCGGGCTGTACCAGCGCTCGCCGGTCGCCGGGTCGTCGACCGACGCGATCTCGTGCAGCTCGCGGAGGTCCTCGGAGAGCAGCCCGGTGAGCTCCCGGGCCGCCCGGGTCGCCTCGGCGAGCCGGTCAGGCGGTACCTCGGTGCGGACGGCCGCGTCGACCAGCTCGCGCAGCGCCTGGCCGAGCTCCGCGACGGCGTCCCGGCGGACCCCCCGCTCGTCCGCCGAGGGCTCGGGGCGCTCAGCCACGCGCCATGCCGGCCTCGCGGAGCAGCCCGCCGCCGATGATCACCCGCTGGACCTCGCTGGTGCCCTCGTAGAGCCGGAAGAGCCGGGCGTCGCGGTAGAACCGCTCGACCGGGGTCGACCGCAGGTAGCCCATGCCGCCGTGGATCTGGACGGCGTTGTCGGTGGCCCGGGCGACCATCTCGGTGCAGTAGAGCTTGGCCGACGACGGGCCGATGCCCATGTCCTCGCCGCTGTCGTAGCGCTCGGCCACCTCGCGCACCAGGGCGCGACCGGCCAGCAGCTCGGCGTGCATGTCGGCGAGCATCGCCTGGACCAGCTGGAACCGGCCGATCGGGGCGCCGCCCTGCTTGGCGGTGGCGGCGTAGGCGACCGACTCGTCCAGCACGCGCTGGGCCATCCCGACGCAGAGCGCGGCGATGTGCAGCCGGCCGCGGGAGAGCACGGTCAGCGCCTTGGCGTAGCCGCGGCCCTCCTCGCCGATCAGCGCCTCGGCGGGCACGCGGACGTCGTCGAAGAACACCTCGGCGGTCCAGGCGCCGGACTGCCCCATCTTCTTGTCCTTGGGGCCGACGGTGACCCCGGGCGTCGTCGTCTCGACGGCGAAGCTGGAGATGCCCCGGCCGCCCTTCTCCTCCGGGTTCGTGCGTGCGAAGACCATGAACAGGTCGGCGATCGGGGCGTTGGTGATGTAGCGCTTGCTGCCGTTGATCACCCAGGAGTCGCCGTCGCGCCGGGCGGAGGTGCGCAGCCCGGCGGGGTCGGAACCGGCCTCCGCCTCGGTCAGCGCGAACGAGCCGATCAGGTCACCGGCGGCGAGGCCGGGCAGGTACTTCTTCTTCTGCTCGTCGCTGCCGAACTTGGCGATCACCTGGCCGGCGATGCCGTTGTTGGTGCCGAACAACGAGCGGAAGGCCGGCGTCGTGTAGCCGAACTCCATGGCCAGCTGGACGTCCTCGACCATGCCGACGCCCAGGCCCCCGTACTCCTCGGGGAGGGCGTAGCCGAACAACCCCATCTCGGCGATCTGCGCGCGCAGCTCGTCGGGGATGCGGTCCTCCTCCTCGATGCGCTCCTCGAGCGGGATGACCTCCTCGCGCACCAGCTGGCGAACGGCGTCCCTGATCTGGCGGAAGTCGTCGGCGTCCATGGAGACATGCTGACACGCGCCCGCGGCCGGGGGCAGAAACGGCCGTATCTGCCCCCGGCCGCCGGCCGCGGTGTCGTCCGGAGGACGACTATGCGATGGCGTCGAGCCGGGCCATGTCCTCGGCGGAGAGGCGGACGCCGGCGGCACCGAGGTTCTCCGTCAGGTGGTCGACGGACTTGGTGCCGGGGATCGGCAGGATGACCGGCGACTTCTGCAGCAGCCAGGCCAGCGCCACCTGGGACGGCGTGGCACCGACCTCGCGGGCGATGTCGGCGACCGGGCTGTCGGGCGAGGCGAGGTCACCGGTCGCGATCGGGAACCACGGGATGAAGGCGATGCCCTCGGCGGTGGCGTAGTCGAGCACGTCCTGGCTCTGCCGGTTGGTGAGGTTGTACAGGTTCTGCACGCTGACGATCTCGGTGATCTCGCGGGCCGCCTCCAGCTCCTCGACCGACACCTCAGAGACGCCGATGTGCCGGACCTTGCCCTCGGCCTTGAGCTCCGCGAAGGCGCCCAGCTGGTCGGCCAGCGGCACCTCGGGGTCGATGCGGTGCAGCTGGATGAGGTCGATGCGGTCGACCTTCAGGTGCCGCAGCGAGAGCTCCACCTGCTGCTTGAGGTAGGCGGGGCGGCCGACCGGCGTCCAGATGCCGGGGCCCTGCCGGGTCAGGCCGGCCTTCGTCGCGATGACCAGGTCGTCGGCGTAGGGGTGCAGCGCCTCGGCGATGATCTGCTCGCTGACCTCGGGGCCGTAGGAGTCGGCGGTGTCGATGAAGTCGACGCCCTGCTCGACCGCGGCCTGCACGACGCGGACGGCGGCGGCGCGGTCGGCCGGCTCGCCCCAGACGCCGGGGCCGGGGAGCTGCATCGCGCCGTAGCCGAGACGGTGGACGGGGAGGTCCCCGCCGATGGTGAACGTGTCGCTGAGTTCTGCGGTGGTCATGTCACCGGCCAGCACCCGTGGGCGGGCGGGTGTTCCCGGCACCGTGTTCGATGACCGGGTGGGAAGAATCATCGTGCTGCGGCACGGCCAGACCGACTGGAGCCGGAGCGGGAGGCACACCGGCTCCACCGACCTGCCGCTGCTGCCCGAGGGCGAGGAGCAGGCGCGGGCGCTGCGCGAGGAACTCGGGGCGCGCCCCTTCGCCGCGGTGTGGGCCAGCCCGCTGCAGCGCGCCGCCCGCACGGCCGAGCTGGCCGGCCTGCAGGTCACGGACACCGATCGCGACCTCGTGGAGGTCGACTACGGCGGATACGAGGGCCGGACGACGGCGGAGATCAGCGCGGCGCTCGGCCGCACCTGGTCGATCTGGACCGACGGCACGGTGCCCGGGAAGACGCCCGGCGAGACGCTGGACCAGGTCGCGACCCGCGTGGACCGGGTGCTCGACCGCGCCCGCGCCCATCTGGACGACGGCGACGTCGCGCTGGTCGCGCACGGGCACGTGCTGCGCATCCTCACCGCCCGCTGGCTGGGGCTCGCCCCGGAGGCCGGTGCGCTGTTCGCGCTGCCGCCGGCGGCCTACGGCGTCCTCGGGCACGAGCACGAGCGCCCGGTGCTCACCGGCTGGGCCCTGCACTGACGGGCAGAAATGGCCATCTCTGCCCTCTCGGGGCTCAGCGGGAGCGGATGACCCCTACCGGCTGGAAGCCGCTCTCCGGCCGCTCGACCGGCTGCGCCGGCCGGACGGGGCGGCCGAACAGCCAGCCCTGGCCGAGGTCGGCGCCCAGCGAGGTGACCTCCTCGGCCAGCTGCTCGGTCTCGACCCCCTCCGCGACGACGACGGCGCCGAGCTGGTGGGCCAGGTCGGTCACGGCCTTGAGCACGGTGCGGGCGCCGTCGTCGGGCAGGCCCTGCACCAGCCCCTTGTCGAGCTTGACCACCTCGGGCCGGATGGCGGCCAGCAGCGACAGGCTGGAGTAGCCGGCGCCGACGTCGTCGAGCGCGACCCGCCAACCCAGCGAGCGGTAGTGCTCGAGCACCGAGACCAGGTGTCCGCGGTCGGCGATGACGTGCGACTCGACGACCTCGAAGACGAACTGCTCCGGAGCCATCCCGGAGGCGTGCGCCACCTGCTCGGTGCTGGCGAGGCAGACCTGCGGCCGGTAGATGGACGTCGGGTCGAAGTTGATGAACAGGTCGTGGTCGCCGATCCACGGCGCCGCGCCGGTGATGGCCGACTCGCGCCCGATCCGGTCGAGCCGGGGCAGCCAGCCGGCGGACTCGGCCACGAAGAAGAGGTCGTCCGCACCGATCTCGCGGCCGTCGACGACGCCGCGCAGCAGTGCCTCGTGGGCGACGACGGAGCGGTCGGCCAGGGAGACGATCGGCTGGTAGGCGGACCAGAACTCCGCCTCGGCGAGGACGCCGACCTCGGCGGTCACCCCGCGCCGGGCGAGCTCGACGGCGAGGCTGGGCGCGGTGAGCAGGCGCGCGGTGAGCGCCGCGCCGTCCGCCGGCGGGTCGGTGGCCACCCGGACGGCGTCCAACTCGGCGGCGGTGAGCTCGCGGGCCAGCCGCTGGAAGAGCCGGTCCAGACCTGCGCCGCCGCGCGGGTCGGTGACGTCGACCAGCTGCGGCGAGGTGCCGACGGCGAGCCCCAGCCCCGTGGCCGTGCGCGAGACGGTCGGGAGGACGTGACCCACGGACGTCGCCAGCAGTGCCCGGGTCGCCCTGCCGGGAACGTCCCAGTGCCGACGGCAGGCACAGCCGTCGCTGCAGTTCGGGGACACGTCGCCAGGATGACCGACTGCGGGCGATAGCGCAGGAGGCACGCGGCGCAGCCGCCGAGCTCTACCGGGTGACTACCAGCCGACTCACAGGCGATCTTGTCGCAGTTCCGAGACTTGAGTCCCTAAGGTTACGGTCATGGCCGTTCTCTCTGATCCCGAAACACGTCCCAGCCGCGGCGGCCGCCCGCGCGACCCGAGCCGCGACGGCGTCATCCGGGCCGCGATCCTGCGCCTGCTGGCCGATGTCGGCTACGGCGCGCTCACCATGGACGCCGTCGCCTCCGAGGCCGGTGTCGGCAAGGCGACGATCTACCGGCGCTGGCGCACCAAGGAGGAGCTGGTCGTCGACACGGTCTCCGACCTGAACGCCGCCGAGGCCGCCGCCACCGTCGCCGCCGAGACCGCCGACACCGGCTCGCTCGAGGGCGACCTGCGCGTCCTGCTGCGCGCGCTGGCGTCACTGGTCAACAGCCCGGCAGGTGCGGCCACCCAGGCGCTCCTCTCGTCGATGCAGCACCACCCGGCGCTGGCCGAGGCGTTCCGTGGCGGCCCCGTGGCCGTGTGGCGCACGGCCTTCGACGACATGTGGGCGCGCGCGGAGGAGCGGGGCGAGATCCAGGAGGGCCTGTCGGGCTCGCTGATCGCCGAGGCCATCGGCGCTCCGATCGTCCAGCGCTGGCTGGTCAGCGGCGAGCCGGTCGACGATGCCTTCGCCGACGCGGTCGTCGACACGGTGGCGCTCCCGGTGCTCCGGGCCGGCGGGGCCAGGATCTGAGCTCAGCGCGCCCGGTACGGCTCACCAGCCCAGCGTGCCGGGCGCGCCCTTGAACGGTCCGACGACGTCGTCGGTGATCCAGCCGCCGTAGTACTCCCCCGGCTGCGGGCGGACGACCTCGCCGTCCACCGTGGCCCGGTCGACCCGCGCCGGGTAGAACGCGACGGCGCCGGCCAGGTGCTCGAACCCCGGGGTCGGCTGCTCGTAGGACCAGCCGACCTCGGCGATTCGGCGGCCGCCCACGACGGCGTCCCAGTAGGTGGCCGCGCCCTTCCACTCGCACCAGGACCCGCCCGGGGCCCGCTCGAGCAGGCCGGGCGCGAGGTCGGCCCGGGGCAGGTAGTACGTCGGGGGGTGGCTGGTCTCGCAGACGCGGATCGCCCGCCGCGTCTCGCCGAGCACCTGCCCGCCGAGCTCGACGACGACGTGCCGGTCCACCACCTCGGCCGACGGCGGCCGGGGGTAGTCCCAGACGGACTCCTGGCCGGGACCGACGGGATCGCGACGCACCGGCACCGGATCAGTCGTTGCGGTGCCGGACCCGCTGGACGACGACGAAGGTCACGAACAGGCCGACGGCGCCGGCGGCGGCCATGCCGGCAGGCGTCTGCAGCCAGCGCACGACGGCTTCCTGCCCCTTGGCGCGCAGGCGCGTGGGGCTCGCCCGGTAGGTCAGCTGGTCCAGCGTGGCGGCCAGCGACTCGCGGGCGGCGTCGATCTCCAGCTGGATCTGTCGAGGGTCGCGAGGCACGCCGACAGCCTGCCAGACCTGGGCCGACCCGGCCCATCCACGGTCCGGGCGTCCTCCGGGCGAGGTGCTCCTAGACTCTCAGGGCCTCGCGGGAGTGGTGTAACGGCAGCCACGCCAGACTTAGGATCTGGTGCCTTCGGGCGTGCGGGTTCGAATCCCGCCTCCCGCACGACGACGGCTCGGACGGGCCGTCAGACGCCGCGGTCCGGTGCGCTCATGTCTCCCGTCGCCGGCACGCCGTCGCGCAGGCCGTAGCGCAGGAGCACCGTCCCCGTCGCGCCGGCCGCGGGCGGTTCGAGCAGCTCGAGATTCATGGGCACCGCGCCGCCGTCGAACAGCTTCTTGCCGACACCGAGCACGATCGGGTGCAGCCACAGGTCCAGCCGGTCGAACAGCTTCTCGCGCAGCAGGGTCTGCACCAGGTCCAGGCTGCCGACGACCTTGATGTCCTCGTGCCTGTCGCGGATCTCCCGCACCGCCGCGGGGAGGTCGGGGCCCAGCTGCTCGGACCCGGCCCAGGACAGCTCGGGCCGGCCGCGGGAGGCCACGTACTTGGGGATGCGGTTGAACAGGGTGGCGATGTCGTCGTCCTCGCCCCCCTCCTGGTGCGGCCAGTAGGCCGCGAAGATGTCGTAGGTCCGCCGGCCGAGCAGCAGCGCGTCGGTGCCCTCGTAGGCGGCGGCGACCTGGGCTCCGGAGACCTCGTCGAGCAGCGGTGCCTGCCAGCCGCCGAACGGGAACCCGCCCTCGGAGTCCTCCTCCGGGCCGCCGGGCGCCTGCCCGACGAGGTCGAGGGTCGCGAACATCTCGATGTGGATGAGGCCCATGGTCTGCTCCCGTGCGGTCGGTGGTCCCGTCCGCCGGTAGACCCGCCTGCGCCGTCGGACTCATCGCTGCCGGCGGCCGGGCGTGTGCAGCCACGCGCGCAGCGGCACCGGAGGTGGACGGCGTGGTCCGACACGGCGGTTGCGATGCTGACCCGGTGATCACCGATCTCCTCCTCGAGCACTCGGCGCTCGTCCCCGGGGCGCTGCTCGGGATCGCGCTGGTCTGCCTCGCCGTCGGGTACTCCGCGCTCCGCCGCGGACCCGCGGCCACCCGGTTGCTCACGGTCCTGACCGGGCTCTCGCTGCTCCCGGTGCTGGCGCTCACCCTGCTCCCCGGCGGGAAGGGCGCCTCGGCGGGCGGCTGCACCGTCCAGTTCGCGCTGCCCGCCCTCGGCCGGGTGGAGTTGCTGGCCAACGTCGCGCTCCTGCTGCCGGCGGCCGTCTTCGCCACGCCGGCCGCCCGCCGGCCGTGGGCCGTGCTCGCGGTGGGCGCCGGGCTGTCGGCCGGGATCGAGGCGGTCCAGGCGGCGGTCCCCGCGATCGGCAGGGCGTGCGACACCAACGACTGGGCGATGAACACCCTGGGCGTCGCCGTCGGCGTGCTGCTGGCCCGCGGAACGCTCGCGATCGCCGACCGCGCGGCCGCCTCACGGGAGGCACCGCTGCGCCGGTGACCCACCCGGTCCCCGCGCCGAGGACCTCGAGGCATCTCGGTGGACCGACGCCCGGGCCCGGGGCATGCTGCGCCGATGGATCTCTCGCTCGTCGACCTGCCACGGGAAGTGGTGCGCACCGAGCGGCTCGTGCTGCGTCCCTACCGGCCCGAGGACGTCGACCTGGTGCACCGCGCCTGCCAGGACGCCGACATCCAGCGCTGGACGACCGTGCCGTCGCCCTACTCCGAGGCAGATGCCGTCGAGTTCGTCACGCAGACCACGGTCTCGGGACGCGCACAGGGACGGGCGCTGACGACCGCCGTCGAAGCCGGCGGGCGGTTCGTCGGGTCGGCCGGCCTGCACTTCTCGAAGGGCATGCTCGGCCCTGCTGTCGGCTACTGGCTCGCGCCCTGGGCCCGCGGGCAGGGGTATGCAGCCGAGGCAGCTCGGGCCCTCGCGGACTGGGCATTGCACCGTGGTGCGCACCGGGTGCACCTGTCCGCCGACGTCGGCAACGTGGCCTCGCGGGCGGTGGCTCGACGTGCGGGCTTCGTCGAGGAAGGCATCGTCCGCTCCTGCCTGCCCTACCGGGACGGAACCCGCGGCGACGCCGCGCTCTTCTCGCGGCTGCCCGGCGACTGACCCCGGCTCGGGGCCGCCCGTGCCGCGTGCACGCCGCGGTTCAGAGCTCGAGCCGCAGGTCCAGCTCGGCCGAGGGCGCGTCGGGGTCGTCGTCGTCCACGACCGCCAGCAGGTGCACCGACCGGCCCTCGACGACCCGCAGCGCGAGCCCCTCGATCTTGTGCACCGCACCGCCGACCTCGGGCACCGGCGCGACGGCCACGACCGTCTCGTCGTCGACGAGCACGAGCGCGGTGGCGACCACCGGACCGTCGTCGACGGCGTTCGGGGTGTCCTCGGCCGCCGCGCTCAGGATCACCCGCCCGTCCGGCAGCGCGATGGCGTCGGTGACCGCCAGACCCACGCCGTCGACCTCACCCAGGTCGTACCCGCGCGGCTGCTCCACCGGCACCGCGGCGGAAGCCGTCCGGCCGAGGATGGCGTCGACCAGCGCCGCCAGCGGGAGGTCGACGCTGGCCGACCGGGTGCCCGTGGCCAGGTTGCCGCGGGAGAACCAGCGCACCCGGCCACCGAGGCGGGCGGCCCCTTCCAGGTTCAGCCGGTCCAACGGCAGCCCCAGCCGCGCAGCCACCCGTTCGTAGAGCGGGCTGAGGTCGGCCCCCGTGGCTGCGGGCACGCCGTCCACGAGGCGGACCAGGATCCCGCGCATTCTGTGGGCGGAGGAGCCGGACCCCAGCAGCAGCACCGCGGGGTCGCCGTCCACCGCCGCGGGGCAGGCGACCTCCAGATCGGGCTTGAGGTGCTTGGTCCCTGCGCGTGCGGAGAACCGGTCGTAGCCCCCGACCGGGCCCATCAGCCGCACCGGCGTCACCGAGCCGGGGCGGTGCCAGGCTGCGGACGTGGCGTCGTCCTGCGCGATCAGCCAGCCGTCGCCCAGCGGAGCGAGCGCCGACGCCGCGGTCACCGGCGTCCCGTCGTCGAAGCGCAGCCGCCGGATCCCGTCCACGAACAGCTGCATGCCGCCACTCTGCCCGGTCCACCTGCGCCCCGGCCTCCCCGGTGCCGTCCTCACCCCTCGGGGTGAGACCGCCGGGCGCACGCTCGGGCGCGGCGGCCGGGGCGCCGAACTCCCGGGTATGAGCAACGCCGCCCTCGCCGTCGGACGTCACCGCGCCCCGGAGGACACCCCGGAGACGATCGCCTCCCTCGCCGACGTCGACCGCCCCGGCCGGCACGCCGAGCCGGACGCCGACCTGCCGATCTACGACGCGCTGCGCGCCGAGCTCGCCGCGGTCGACTGGTTCAGCCTCGACGTCGACTGACCCTCACCGGTCGCCGAGCACCTCGGCGATGACCGGCACGAGCGCCGCGAACGCCTGACCACGGTGGCTGCGTGCGTCCTTCTCCCCCGGTGAGAGCTGCGCCGAGGTGACCTCCAGGCCCTCGGGCACGAACACCGGGTCGTAGCCGAACCCGTGGCTGCCGCGCTTCTCCCGGATCACGGTGCCCCGCCACTCCCGCTCCAGGACCCGCTCCGCACCGCTGGGCAGGACCAGGGCCGCGGCGCACACGAACGCCGCGCCCCGGCGTCCGTCGGGCACGTCGGACAGCTGGCCCAGCAGCAGCGCGGTGTTCGCCTCGTCGTCCCCGTGCCGGCCCGACCAGCGCGCCGAGAGGATGCCGGGCATCCCGTTGAGCGCGTCGACGGTCAGCCCCGAGTCGTCGGCCACGGCCGGCAGGCCGGTGTACCGCACCGCCTCGCGGGCCTTGAGCAGCGCGTTCTCGGTGAAGGTCGCCCCGGTCTCGGGCGCCTCCGGGTACTCCTCGACGTCGGCCAGCCCCACGACCTCCACGCCGGGGACGGCGGAGACCAGCAGCCGCTGCAGCTCGGCGAGCTTGCCCGCGTTGCGGGTGGCCAGCAGGAGCCGGGTGCTCATCGCGCGAGCGCGGCGGCCTGCAGCCGGGTCAGCTCGGCGCACCCGGCGACGGCGAGGTCGAGCAGCGCGTCGAGGGTGGGCCGGTCGAAGACCGCACCCTCGGCGGTGCCCTGCACCTCGACGAAGCCGCCGTCGCCGGTGCACACCACGTTCATGTCGGTGCCGGCGCGGACGTCCTCCTCGTAGGCCAGGTCCAGCCGCGGCTCGCCGTCGATGACGCCGACGCTGACGGCGGCCACCGACTGGATCAGCGGCTCCTTCGTGGCCAGCTTCTTGCGCTCGCCCAGCCAGGAGACGGCGTCGGCGAGGGCGACGTAGGCGCCGGTGATCGCCGCGGTTCGGGTACCGCCGTCGGCCTGGAGGACGTCGCAGTCGATGGCGATGCTGTTCTCCCCCAGCGCGCCCAGGTCGATCGAGGCGCGCAGCGAGCGGCCGATCAGCCGGCTGATCTCGTGGGTGCGGCCGCCGATCTTCCCCTTGACCGACTCGCGGTCGCTGCGGGTGTGCGTGGCGCGGGGCAGCATCGAGTACTCGGCGGTGACCCAGCCCAGGCCCGAGCCCTTGCGCCAGCGCGGCACGCCCTCGGTCACGCTCGCCGCGCAGAGCACCCGGGTCTTGCCGAACTCCACCAGCACCGAGCCCTCGGCGTGGTCGAGCCAGTTGCGGGTGATGGTCACCGGGCGGAGCTGGTCGGCCGAGCGGCCGTCGGCGCGGGCGGGAGAACTGGACTCACTCACGGGAGTCGACAGTAGTGCGCGAGGATCGCGGCCATGAGATCGGAGCTGCGTGCGGTCCGGACCGGGGGTGTGCCCGTCGTCGTCGACCTGACCGACGAGTGCGCCGAGTTCGTGGCCCAGGAGGTCGACGGGCTGCTGCACGTCTTCGTCCCGCACGCCACGGCGGGCATCGCTCTCATCGAGACCGGTGCCGGGAGCGACGACGACCTGCTGGCCCAGCTGGACGAACTCCTCCCGCGCGACGACCGGTGGCGGCACCGGCACGGCAGCCCCGGCCACGGTCGCGACCACGTGCTGCCGGCCTTCGTCCCGCCGCAGACCGTGGTCCCGGTGCTGGAGGGCCGCATGCAGCTGGGCACCTGGCAGCGGATCTGCCTCGTCGACACCAACACCGACAACCACCAACGGCACGTGCGCTTCTCGTTCCTGGCCGGCTGACCGCGCCCCTCCGGGACGGCGCACCCGTTGCAGCCCGGTCAGCGGGACACGGCAGGATGCCGGGCATGACCGACAGCAGCACCGACACGGCACCCGTCCGCCTCACCCCCGGCGAGCCCGCCCCGGAGTTCACGCTGCCCGACGCCGAGGGCAACCCGGTGTCCCTGTCGTCCTACCGGGGCCGGCGGGTCATCGTGTACTGCTACCCGGCGGCGCTGACCCCGGGCTGCACCACCCAGGCAGTGGACTTCACCGCCGCCGCCGGGGACCTCGCCGAGGCGGGCCTGGACATCATCGGCATCTCCCCCGACCCGGTCGAGAAGCTGATGCGGTTCCGGGACAAGGAGCAGTTGACCATCACGCTGGTCTCCGACGAGGACAAGCAGGTGCTCACCTCCTACGGCGCGTTCGGGCCGAAGAAGCTGTACGGCAAGCAGGTTGTCGGCGTGATCCGCTCGACGTTCGTCATCGACGGTGAGGGCCTGGTCGAGAAGGCGTCCTACAACGTCAAGGCCACCGGCCACGTCGCGAAGCTCCGGCGGGACCTCGGCCTCGACTGACCGTCGATCGGCCCGGCCCACCCGTGGCCGGTCACGCGTTCCCCTCCTTCTGCTCCGCCGCCCGCTTGCGGCGCTTGCCCTCGTGCATGGCCTGCACCCGCGCGACCGGGATCGCGTGCCCCTCGGCGACCAGCTCGGCGGGCAGCCGCTGCGGATCGGGCAGCGCGCGCCCCCAGGGGTCGGTGTCCCCGAGCAGGCCGGGCGCCGTCGTCACGGTGAAGTCCTCCGGGCGGACGTCGTCCAGCGCGTCCCAGGTCACGGGGAAGGAGACCGGCAGCCCCGGGCGGAGGCGCGGGCTGTACGGCGCCACGATGGTGGCCTGCCCCGAGCGGGTGGAGTCGACGAACACCCTCCCCTCGCGGTCCTCCAGCAGGTAGGCGGTGGTCGCCAGGTCGGGGTCGAGGGCGGCGGTGCGCGCGGCGAGTGCGCGCGTCGCGGCGGCGACGTCCTCTCCCGGTGACCCGGTCACGGGGACGACGACGTGCACGCCCTTGGACCCGCTGGTCTTGACCGCCCCCGCGAGGCCGGCACCCTCCAGCGCCCGCCGGACCAGGTGCGCCGTGGCGACGACGACGGAGAAGTCGGCGCCCTCCGGCGGATCCAGGTCCAGCACCAGGCCGGTGGGCTCGGTGTCGCCGATGCGGAAGAAGGGAACGTGCAGCTCGACGGCCCGCTGGTTGCCCAGCCAGAGCAGCGTGCGGCGGTCGTCGCACAGCACCTGGTGGATCTCCCGGTGCGAGCCCTCCGACCACATGGGCTCGGTGCGCACCCAGTCCGGCGCGCCCTTGCTCACGTTGCGCTGCATGAACGGCGGCTGCCCCGGCCGTACCCGCTTGACCGACAGCGGCCGGCCGGCGACGTGCGGGACGAGCCGGTCGGCGACGGCGTCCAGGTAGTCGACGAGCTGCCGCTTGGTCACGCCGAGGTCGTCGCCCAGGGGCGAGTCCAGGCTGCTCAGCGCGACGCCGTCCCGCTCCTCGGTGGCCACGCCCGCCACGCTGCCCGGGTCACGGCCTCGCGGCAACCGGTCGTCGCCCGGTCGGGCGGCTCAGATCTCGTAGACGCCGCGCGGCTGGACCAGTTCGGTCTCGGAGAACACCGAGCTGGCGGCGAAGAGCTGTCCGATCTGGTCCACCCAGGCGGGGATGTGGGTGAGCAGCAGCCGGCCCACGCCGGCCGCGTCCGCGTGCTGGGCGGCCTGCCGGCCGGTCAGGTGCAGCCCCGGCGGCTGGTCGGGGTCGTTGTCCGGGTGGGCGGCCTCGGCGAGCAGCACGTCGGCGCCCCGGGCCAGCTCGACGACGCGGTCGCTGACCCCCGTGTCCCCGGTGTAGACCAGGGACCGCCCGCCGGCGGTGAGCCGGATGGCGTAGGTCTCGACCGGGTGCGCGGTGCGCGCCAGCTCCACCTCGAACGGGCCGATCGTCAGCGCCCCGGGGCCGACCGGGACGAAGTCGAAGACGTCGGTGAGCCCGTCCCCGTCGCAGTCGTAGGCCAGGGCCAGCCGGCGCTCGGCGCCCACCGGTGCGTACAGCGGCACGAGCCGGCCCGGGGAGCGCTTGGAGTACCGGTGCCAGACGACGAAGGGCGCGACGTCGAGGCAGTGGTCGGCGTGCAGGTGCGAGAGGAACACCGCGTCGACCGAGCCCGGGTCGATCAGCCCCTGCAGCGCTCCGAAGGCGCCGTTGCCGAGGTCGAGCACCAACCGGTAGCCGTCGTGCTCGACCAGGTAGCTCGACGCGGGCGAGCCCGGGCCCGGGCCGCTGCCGGAGCACCCGATGACGGTCAGCCTCACGCCGCCCCCACCGCGCCGGCGCGCAGCACCGAGCCGATCTCGGGGCCGAGGAACCGGCGGCCCAGCCGGGCGAACGGCTCGGGGTCGCCGGTGGCCAGGAAGGCGTGCTGCGGCGCGGGTGCGTCCTCGTCGCGCAGCAGGCCGCTCCTGGTCAGCACCCGGTAGACGTCCTTCGCGGTCTCCTCGGCGCTGGACACCAGGGTGACGTCGTCGCCGAGCACGAGCGAGAGGACACCGGTCAGCAGCGGGTAGTGCGTGCACCCGAGGACGACGGTGTCCACGCCCGCGGCCAGCAGCGGATCGAGGTAGGACTGCGCCAGCCCCAGCAGCTGCCGGCCGCTGGTGACCCCCCGCTCGACGAAGTCGACGAAGCTCGGGCAGGCGGCGCTGGTGACGCTGATCCCCGGGACAGCGGCGAACGCGTCCTCGTACGCACCGCTGGTGACCGTCGCCTGGGTGCCGATGACGCCGATCCGCCCGCTGCGGGTGGCCGCCGTGGCCCGGCGGACGGCGGGCAGCACCACCTCGACGACCGGCACGTCGTAGCGCTCCCGGGCGTCGCGCAGCGACGCGGCGCTGGCCGAGTTGCAGGCGACGACCAGCATCTTCACGCCGTCGGCGACCAGGTCGTCCATGACGGCGAGCGAGTGCCGGCGGACCTCGGCGATCGGGAGCGGCCCGTACGGCCCGTTCGCGGTGTCGCCGATGTAGCGGATCGCCTCGCCCGGCAGCTGGTCCAGCACCGCCCGGGCGACGGTGAGCCCACCGACGCCCGAGTCGAAGATGCCGATCGGTGCGTCCGCACCCGGCTGCGTCGTCCCCATGTCGCCGGTCAGGCTAACCGCCCGCACCGTCGGCCGCCCGGACGGAGGCGACCTGGGCAAGCGCGGCGCGCACCAACGAGGCGTTGTCCGGTGCCGGGGAGCCGTCGGGGAGCTCGAGGGTGTCCTCCAGGCCGATCCGGGTGTCCAGCCCCCGGGCGGCGGCACGGCGGACCGCCGGCCAGGTGCTGCTGCCCGTGCCGTGCAGCAGCACCGGCGGGCTCTCTCCCACCGCGGCGAGCAGCTCGTCGGCCCGCGCCCCGGTGGTCTCCGCGTCCAGCCCGTCCGGCAGCTCGACGAGCACCCGCAGGCAGCGGTCGCGGTGGGGCGACGCCTGCCAGGCGGCGACCCCGCGGCGGTGCCACAACCCGGCCTCCACCTGCACGCCCCGCTCGAGCAGCGCCCCCGCGACGGCGTCGGCGCCGTCCTCGTGCCAGTTCAGCGACGCGAAGTCCGGCAGCACCGTCCACGCCCGGACGGCGGCCACCCGCTGCTCCGGGTCGGGCAGCGCCCACGCGCCCGTCGTCACGCCGACCGGGACGCCCGGCACCGCCGCGCGCACGGCGGTGAGGACGTCGGCGACGGCCGCGGGGTGCAGCGAGTCCGCCCCGGCGCCGTCCTTGGGGTGCACGTGCAGCGCTCCCGCGCCGGCCGCCACCGCCGCTGCTGCGTCGCGCCCGACGTGCGCGGGTGCGACGGGCAGCGCGGGGTGGTCGCCCGGGCGCCGGGGTCCGTTCAGGCAGGCCTTGATCAGCACGACCGCACCCTGCCAGAGGGCACCGACGTCAGGCCCAGAGCTGGCCCTCCAGCGCGGAGGTCGCCTCCTCGAGGGTGCCGGCGTAGGCGCCGGTCGAGAGGTACTTCCAGCCGCCGTCGCAGACGATGAAGACGATGTCGGCCTTGCGCCCGGCGGCCACCTCGCGGTCGGCGATGCCGAGGGCGGCGTGCAGGATCGCCCCGGTCGAGATGCCGGCGAAGATGCCCTCCCGCTCCACCAGCTGGCGGGTGCGGTGGATGGCGTCGTCGGGGCCGACGGAGAACCGGGAGTCCAGCAGCGAGGCGTCGTAGAGCTCGGGGATGAAGCCCTCGTCGATGTTGCGCAGGCCGTAGACCAGCTCGCCGTAGCGCGGCTCCGCGGCGATCACCTGGATGCCGGGCTTGTGCTCGCGGAAGTAGCGGGAGCAGCCCATGAGCGTCCCCGTCGTCCCGAGGCCCGCGACGAAGTGGGTGATCGAGGGCAGGTCGGCGAGGATCTCCGGCGCGGTGCCGTCGTAGTGCGCCTGGGCGTTCGCCGGGTTGCCGTACTGGTAGAGCATCACCCAGTCGTCGTGCTCGGCGGCGAGCTCCTTGGCCATGGCCACGGCCTGGTTCGAGCCGCCGGCCGCCGGCGAGGGGATGATCTGCGCCCCGTACATCTCCAGCAGCTGGCGGCGCTCCACCGAGGTGTTCTCCGGCATCACGCAGATCAGCTTGTAGCCGCGCTGGCGGGCGACCATGGCCAGCGAGATGCCGGTGTTGCCGCTGGTCGGCTCGAGGATGGTCGAGCCGGGCTGCAGCCGGCCCTCCTTCTCGGCCGCCTCGATCATCTTGATCGCGGCGCGGTCCTTGATGGAGCCGGTCGGGTTGTGGTCCTCGAGCTTGGCCCACAGCCGGACGTCGGACGTCGGCGACAGGTTGGGCAGCCCCACGATCGGGGTGCCGCCGAGCGAGTCGACGAGGGAGGCGAAGCGGGCCATCAGGAGCTCTTCCGTGTCCGGGAAACGGGCGGTCAGCCGCCGGCGACGGCCGGGAGGATCGTGACCGAGTCGCCGTCCTTGACCTGGGTGTCCAGGGCGCCGGTGAAGCGCACGTCCTCGTCGTTGACGTAGACGTTGACGAAGCGGTGCAGCTTGCCCTCCTCGGTCACGAGGCGGTTCTTCAGGCCCGAGTGCTGCGCGTCGAGGTCGTCGATCAGCGCCGAGAGCGTGGCGCCGCTGCCCTGGACGGTCTTGTTGCCGCCGGTGTGGGTGCGCAGGATGGTGGGGATCCGGACCTCGATGGCCATGGCGTGCGTTCTCCTCGGGGTGTCAGCTGATCGGGGGCACGCTGCGCGGCGGCAGCGAACTGGTGCGTCTAGCGGGCCAACGCCCGGCCGCCGTGCGGGATTCCGCGCCGACGGGGAGGTCCACCGATCAGTCGTAGACGACGGTGGTCGGCGAGTGGCCGAAGAGGTAGGACTCCACGATCTCGACCTCCTCCTCGTTCACCTCGCCGTCGACGATCCGGAAGCTGCGGAACTCGACGTCGTCGCCGGCCAGCCCCGTCTGCTCCTCGTGGTGCCGGGTGGAGACCAGCACGTAGTGGGTGCGCGGGTCGGCGGCCGGACCGGAGGCGTAGCCGACGTCGGTGCGCGACGGGTAGGCCTCGGTGGCGGTGTGCGAGTGGTAGACGACGACCGGCCACTCGTCGCGGTCGTCCATGTCCCGGTACAGCCGCAGCAGGTCGGCCGAGTCGAACTCGTAGAACGTCGGCGACCGCGCGGCGTTGAGCATCGGGACGAAGCGCTCCGGGCGCTCGGTGCCCTCGGGGCCGGCGACGACGCCACAGGCCTCGTCCGGGTGGTCTTCCCGGGCGTGGGCCACGATGGCGTCGTAGGTCGCGCGGTCGATGCGCAGCACGGCGCCAGTCTAGGTGGCGCGGATCCACGACCCCCGGGAGGGCCGGGAGGCGGAGGCCCGGGGACGGGCTCGCGGTGGACCGATACGGTTCCCGACCGTGTGGGATGACGCTCTGCTGATCGCCGGTGTGCTGGTGGCACCGCTGCCCGCACTCGTGCTGGGTGCCCGCGGGATGTTCCGGCACCGCGGTTACGTGACGGGCGACCCGAACGACCGCGCCTCCGTGGTGATCATGGTGACGCTGCGCGCCGTGGTCCTGCTGTTCCTGCTGGCGCTGTCCGCCATCACGCTCGTGTCCTGCGTCGGCGCCTGGGTGAACGACGTCGAGCTGCACGGCATGGTCTACGTGTTCTTCGTGCTCGCCCTGCTGCTGGCGGCGCTCGTGCTGCTCACGTTCGGCCGGAGCGAGAAGCGACCAGCGCGTCGACGAGCGACCCCTGCAGCGCGGTGAGCCAGTAGTAGACGGCCAACTGCTGGTCGGTCTCGTCGGCGACGTCGTCCGGCGGTTCGGTGTCCTCGTCGATGCCCAGCCGGGTGCCGAGCGCCAGCCGCAGGTCGTTGCTGGTGCGCAGCCAGGCCCCGGCCTGGTCGGAGTCCAGCCGGACCTCGCCACCCTCGGCCGGGAGCGACGCACGGACCATGGCCAGGTCGTCGGCCTTGCCGCTGCGCAGCGAGGCCTCGGTCAGGTCGCGGTAGTCGGCGGCCATCTCCGGGTCGGAGCGGTGCCCGTCGGGGAAGAGCCGCTCCACCACCGGATCGTCGCCGACGTCGTCGGGGTCCGCGGTGAGCAGTTGCTCGAGCTGGTCGATGAGCAGGCCGAGGATGCCCGCCTCGGCGGGCTCGAGCCGGGCGACCAGGTCGCCGCCCCCGGCGGCGAGGAAGGGCTTCATGCGTCCCTCTGGTAGCTGGCCCACAGGCCGTAGGCGTGCAGCCGGCTGGTGTCGTGCTCCATGCGCTCGCGCGGACCGGAGCTGACGACCGCCTTGCCGTCGTGGTGCACCTGCAGCATCAGCGAGGTGGCCGTGGCCTCGTCGTACCCGAAGAGCTCCTGCAGCACGAACGTCACGTAGGTCATGAGGTTGACCGGGTCGTTCCACACGATGGTCACCCACGGGCGGTCGAGGTCGCTGCGTTCCTCGCTGGTGGTCTCCGGCGTCCACGTCGGAGCAAGAGGTCCGGCCACGGCTCCACCTTAGGACGCCGTTCTGCCCCGGTCCCGGTGCCCGCCTAAGCTTCGGCGATCATGGCTGTGGACACCGGGCTGACTCCCCCACCGTCTCCTGCGCTCTTCACCGACCGGTACGAGCTGACGATGGTCGCCGCGGCGCTGGCCGACGGCACCGCCGACCGGCAGTGCGTCTTCGAGGTCTTCGCCCGACGGCTGCCGCACGGGCGCCGGTACGGGGTGCTCGCCGGCACCGGCCGGTTGCTGGAGGCGCTGCCGCACTTCCGGTTCGGCGACGCCGAGCTCGCGGCCCTGCGCGAGCAGGGGCTCACCGACGCGCGGCTGCTGGACTGGCTGGCGGACTTCCGCTTCTCCGGCGACATCGACGGCTACGCGGAGGGCGAGCTCTACTTCCCCGGCTCCCCCGTGCTCACCGTGCGGGCGTCCTTCGCCGAGGGCGTCCTGCTGGAGACGCTCGCGCTGTCGGTCCTCAACCACGACAGCGCGATCGCCTCGGCCGCGGCGCGGATGATCTCGGCCGCCTGCGAGCGGCCCTGCATCGAGATGGGCTCGCGGCGCACGCACGAGGAGGCCGCCGTCGCCGCCGCCCGGGCGGCGCACCTGGTCGGGTTCGCCACCAGCTCCAACCTCGAGGCCGGGCGCCGCTACGCCGTGCCCACCACCGGCACCAGCGCGCACGCCTTCACGCTGCTGCACGACGACGAGCGCTCCGCCTTCGAGGCCCAGGTCGCCGCGCTCGGCAAGGACACGACGCTGCTGGTCGACACGTACGACGTCGAGGAGGGCATCCGGACGGCGGTCGAGGTGGCCGGCCCCGAGCTCGGCGGCATCCGGCTCGACTCCGGCGACCTGCCGACGCTGGCCACCCGCGCCCGCGAGCTGCTCGACGAGCTCGGCGCCACCGGGACGAGGATCGTGGTCACCAGCGACCTGGACGAGTACGCGATCGCCGGGCTCGCCGCCGCGCCGGTCGACGGCTACGGGGTGGGCACCTCGCTGGTCACCGGGTCCGGCGCGCCCACGGTCGGGATGGTCTACAAGCTCGTCGAGCGCGACGGCGTGCCGGTGGCGAAGCGGTCCGAGGGCAAGATCTCCGTGGGCGGGCGCAAGTCCGCCGTCCGCCGGCACCGGGACGGCGTGGCCACCGCCGAGCTGGCGACCGCCGGGCCCGTCGCCGCCCGCCCGGGCGACCGCGACCTGCTCGTACCCCTGGTGCGCGGCGGAGAGATCAACGACCCGCTCTCCCCCGCCGAGGCGCTGCGGCGGGCGAAGGCGCACCACACCGAGGCCATCGCCGCCCTGCCACCGGAGGCGTTCGCGCTCTCCCGTGGCGAGCCCGTGCTCGACACCGTGACCGCCTGAGAGGGGCTGCGATGACCCGCGCACTGATCGTCGTCGACGTGCAGAACGACTTCTGCGAGGGCGGCAGTCTCGCCGTCGCCGGAGGTGCCGCCGTCGCCGCCGCGGTGAGCGAGCACATGGTCGCCGGCGGGTACGACCACGTCGTCGCCACCCGGGACCACCACATCGACCCGGGTGCGCACTTCGCCGAGGCACCGGACTTCGTCGACTCCTGGCCGCGGCACTGCGTCGTCGGCACCGACGGGGTGGAGCTGCACCCGGCGCTGGACCGCGGGCCGATCGAGGCGGTGTTCGACAAGGGCGAGTACGCCGCCGCCTACTCGGGCTTCGAGGGGGCCGCTGACGGCCAGGCGCTGGCCGAGTGGCTCCGGGCGCAGGGGGTGGACGCCGTCGACGTCGTCGGCATCGCCACCGACCACTGCGTACGCGCCACCGCCCTGGACGCCGTCGCCAACGGGCTGGACACCCGCGTCCTGCTGCACCTCACCGCCGGCGTCTCCGCGGCGACCACCCACGCCGCACTGGCCCAGCTCCGCACCGCGGGTGTGGAGCTCACCGGCGAGCTGCGCCGGCCCGCCTGAGGACCTTCTGCACCGGAAGTCCGGGACTTCCGGTGCAGAAAGTCCCTAGACGGCGTCGAGGACCTCGTCGCGGGTGAAGCCGAGGACCTGCAGGACGGCGTCCAGGTAGGGCTGGTTGAGCGCGGTGTGCGCCTGCTCGCGGACGAAGGGCTTGGCGTTGAAGGCGATGCCCAGGCCCGCGGTGTTGAGCATGTCGAGGTCGTTGGCGCCGTCCCCGACCGCGACGGTCTGGTCCAGCGGGATCCCGTGCTCGGCGGCGAAGCGGGCCAGGGCGCGCGCCTTGCCGGGGCGGTCGACGATCTCCCCCACCAGCCCGCCGGTCAGCTTGCCGTCGACGACCTCGAGGGTGTTGGCGGCGGCGAAGTCCAGCCCGAGGCTCTCGGCCAGCGGATCGGTGATCTGGGTGAACCCGCCGCTGACGATCCCGCAGCGGAACCCGAGCCGCTGGAGCGTCCGGATGAGCGTGCGCGCGCCGGGGGTGAGCACGAGCGCCTCGCGCACCTCGTCGAGCACCTCGACCGGCAGCCCGGCCAGGACGGCGACCCGCTTGCGCAGCGACTCGGCGAAGTCCAGCTCCCCGTTCATGGCGGCGGCGGTGATGCGGGCGACCTCGGCGGCGCGGCCGGCGCGGGCGGCCAGCTCGTCGATGACCTCGCCCCGCACCAGGGTCGAGTCGACGTCGAGCACGATCAGCCGCTTGCTGCGGCGGGCCAGCCCGACCCGCTCGACGGCGATGTCGGTGCCGGTCGTGGCGGCGACCGACGCCAGCTCGGTGCGCAGGGCGGTGGCCGCAGCACCCGAGACGGTCAGCTCGAAGCTGGTCACCGGGTAGTCGGAGAGCCGGCGGATGGCGTCGATGTTCCCGCCGACGGCGGCGATCCCCCGCGCCGCCCCCGCGACCGCCTCCGGCGTCACCGGGCGGCCCAGCAGGATCACGTGGTGCGGGCGGCCGGCCGAGACCGACGCCGGACCGGCCGTGGCCGGCTCGACGTCCACCCGCAGGCCCACGTCGGCAGCGACCGCGGTGGCCAGCCGGCCCAGGCGCTCGAGCAGCACGCCCTCGTCGGCCGGGGGTGGGTCCTCGGTGGGCAGCACGCCGACGACGACGCCCAGCACGAGCTGGCCGTGCACGACCACCTGTTCGACGTCGAGGACCTCGACCGCGGGCACCGCCCCGGCCAGCGCGGCGAACAGCCGGGCGGTGACGCCGGGACGGTCGGCGCCGCTCACGGTCAGCAGGGCTCGGGCGGCGACGGCCTCGGGGACCTCGGGCGTCCGGGGCGTGGGTTCCAGCGACATCGGGTCCAGCGGCACCCCGTCATGGTGCCGTACCGGGGGGGCGGCGAACGGGAGAGGCCCAGGACCGGTGCGGTCCTGGGCCTCTGCCGTTCAGCTCGGGGAGCCGATCAGGTGGGGTCGGGGTCGTTCGGGCCCTGACGCGAACCGGTGTTGGCGAGCAACTCGCTGGCGTAGGGCTCGTGCCGCTTGCCGGCGTGGGCCTCGTTCTGGAGGCGGTCGACCAGGTGGGGGTAGTGCGCCTCGAAGGCGGGGCGCTCGGAGCGGATGCGGGGGATCTCGACGAAGTTGTGTCGCGGCGGCGGGGAGGAGGTGGCCCATTCCAGGGAGTTGCCGTGGCCCCAGGGGTCATCGCGCAGGGCGAGCTTGCCGTACTTCCAGGACCGCACCACGTTGAACAGGAACGGGATCACCGAGGCGCCCAGGACGAAGCTGAAGATGGTGGAGATCATGTTCAGCGTGGTGAAGGTGTCGGTGGGCAGGTAGTCCACGTAGCGGCGCGGCATGCCCTCGTTGCCCAGCCAGTGCTGGATGAGGAAGGTGCCGTGGAAGCCGATGAACGTCATCCAGAACTGCAGCTTCCC
>FNAW01000016.1 GCA_900102115.1 Blastococcus fimeti | reverse complement strand
GTGCGCGTAAGAGACTTGAGAAGAGCTGTCCCTAGTACGAGAGGACCGGGACGGACGAACCTCTGGTGTGCCAGTTGTACCGCCAGGTGCACTGCTGGTTAGCTACGTTCGGCAGGGATAACCGCTGAAAGCATCTAAGCGGGAAGCTCGCTTCAAGATGAGGTCTCTCACCGGGTCAACCGGGTAAGGCCCCCGCCCAGACCAGCGGGTTGATAGGCCGGAAGTGGAAGCACCGCAAGGTGTGGAGCTGACCGGTACTAATAGGCCGAGGGCTTGACCACACACACCCACTCGGGCTGTCGTGCAGGTCTGAGTCAACTAGAGAAGATTGTCGCGTCCACTGTGCGGTTCTGAACGTGCGAACCAGGTATCTGGTTTCGTCAAGTTCACAGAGTTACGGCGGCCATGGCGAGAGGGAAACGCCCGGTCTCATTCCGAACCCGGAAGCTAAGCCTTTCAGCGCCGATGGTACTGCCCTGGAGACGGGGTGGGAGAGTAGGACGCCGCCGGACAACCATTCCCGACAGGGCCCCAGCATCCGTGCTGGGGCCCTGCCGGCATTTCCGCGTCCTCCTGCTCGTCCGCGGAAAAGCAGATCGGGCGGCCGCGGAGGAGCAGGCTCAGCGGCGGGGTTCCTTCGTGGTGGCGCCGACGTTGTCGGCGAGCCAGGAGGTGAGCTGCGCCAGGTCCCGCCACGAGTCGCGCACCCGGTCCAGGACCTCGGCGGTGTGCAACCAGTCCTCGGGCGTCCACCGCCGGGTCGCGTGCAGCGCCTTGTGCTTCAGCAGGTGCAGCCGTGCGGCGTCGGCGGCGTAGCCCGCCGGCACGCGCACCAGCCGATCCCCGTCGATCGCCCACCCGGACGACCGCAGGCGCTCGACCTCGACCTCGAGCCGCGTCCCCTGCACCGGATCGGCGACTGCTCTGCGATAGCGCGCCACCTGATCGCTCTCCAGGCGCCAGCTGCCGCCGGAGACCATCAGTCCGTCGGCGGAGATCTGCACGTACCAGGAGCCGGCGCCACGGCCCTCAGGCGTGACGACCGCACCCTGGTGCGTCTTGTACGGCGTCTTGTCGTGCGAGAAGCGGACGTCGCGGTAGGGCCGGAACACCTTCGCGGTGCCGAACTCCCCAACCAGCTCCTCCAGCAGGGCCAGCATGGGGGCGCGGACGAACGAGTCGTACTCCGCCTTGTGCGTCGTCCAGAAGGTCCTGCTGTTGTCCGCCTCGAGCCCCTCGTAGAAGACCAGCCCTTCATCGGGGAAGCCGGTGAAGCTCACGATCGGTCTCCTTCGTCGTCGACGTCCAGCAGTGCGTGCCAGCGGAGCTCGCGCAGCGGCGGGCCCCCTGTGTCGAGGGTCCGTGCCCAGCCGTCGGGTTCCCAGCCGGCGGACTCGAAGAAGGCGGCGGACACGGTGTCGGCCTCCGGCAGCCAGGTCCGCAGCTCGGCGACGCCCTGGGCCCGGGCGAGGTCGACCACCGCAGCGAGCAGCCGGCTGGCGTGCCCGCGCCGCCCCCACCGCGGCTCCACCAGCAAGGTGGTGATGTCGGACAGGGGCCCGTCCCCGCCCGGGGTCTCGCCGTCGGTCAGCTCCGCCGGGGCGAAGGCAGTGAAGCCGACGACGGCGCTGCTTTCGAGGGCCACCAGCACCACGTGCCCGGGGGTGGGGGGCGATTCGACGGCGGCGCGCCAGGTCGTGGCGGCGGCGCCCTCGTCCCAGGTGTCCAGCACCTCGGTCGGCAGCAGCGAGCGGTAGGCGGTCCGCCAGGCGACCGCCTGCACGCGGGCGATGTCCGCGGCCTCCGCCGGCCGGGCGGGCCGCACCGACACGTCGGCGGAGCCGGTCAGGCGGGGGAACGGCGTGGGGTCCACGTCGGCGAGCCTAGGCAGGGCTCGGTGCGCGGTCTGTCGGTGCCTGACGGCAGGATCGGCCCCGTGACCAGTGCTCCCCGTCTGCCGGCCGCCCTCGCCCGGCGCATCGCGCTCGCGGCGCAGGGGTTCGCGGCACCGCGGCCGTCGACCCCGGTGGGGAGCCGGCAGCTGCGCGCCACGGCGGAGCGGCTCTCGGTCGTCCAGATCGATTCGGTCAACGTGCTCTCCAGGTCCCACTACCTGCCCTTCTTCAGCCGGCTCGGGCCCTATCCGCGCCCGACGCTGGACGCCCTCAGCGACGGCCGGGGCGCGGTCTTCGAGTACTGGGCACACGAGGCGTCCTTCCTGCCGGTCCGGTTGCACCCCTACCTCCGCTGGCGGATGGCGGATGCGGAGTCCCAGGCGTGGGGGTCGATGACCCGGGTGGCCCGGGAACGGCCGGAGTACGTCGCCGCCCTGGTCGAGCGGGTGCGCCGCGACGGCCCGCTCCGGGCCGCCGAACTCGGCGAGGCGCGCCCGAACAGGCCCGGCAGCATGTGGAACTGGCACGCCGGCAAGGCAGCGCTCGAGTACCTGTTCTTCACCGGCGTGCTGACCACGCGGGGGCGCACGGCCGGGTTCGAGCGCGTCTACGACCTCACCGAGCGCGTGCTGCCCGCGGCGGTGCTGGCGCAGCCCGTTCCCGAGCGTGCCGACGCCGTCCGCGAGCTCGTGCGCAGCGCCGCCCGAGCGCTCGGGGTCGCCACCGAGACCGACCTGCGCGACTACTTCCGGCTTCGCCCGGCCGACGCACGCGCGGCCATCGCCGAACTCACCGACGCCGGGGCGCTGCTGCCCGTCGAGGTGGACGGCTGGGGCCGGCCGGCGTGGCTCGACCCCGCGGTCCGCCGTCCCCGCTGGATCCGGGCCCGGGCGCTGCTGAGCCCGTTCGACTCCCTCGTCTGGGAGCGCCCGCGGGTGGAGCGGATCTTCGGTTTCCGCTACCGGCTGGAGATCTACACGCCGGCGCACAAGCGGGTGCACGGCTACTACGTCCTGCCCTTCCTCCTCGGTGACCGGCTGGTCGCCCGCGTCGACCTGAAGGCCGACCGGCAGGCCTCGGTGCTGCGCGTCCCGGCGGCGTTCGCCGAGGACGGGGTGGACCACGCGGAGGTGGCCGCCGAACTGGCTGCCGAGCTGCGGCTCCTGGCCGACTGGCTGGAGCTCGACGACGTCGTGGTGGGGGAGCGGGGCGACCTCGCCGCCGCACTCAGCCGGGCGGTGCGTCCGTCGCCGGCAGGGCGGCCAGGCGCCTGACCAGCGCGAGGCCCTCGGGCGACCCCGGCCAGTGCCGGACGAGCGCGTCGGCACCGGCGGAGCGGACGACCGAGCGCAGCGTCCAGGCCACCACCACGACGTCGTCCGCGTAGCCGATCACCGGGACGACGTCGGGCACCAGGTCCACGGGCGAGAGCAGGTAGCCGAGCAGCAGCCAGAGCCGCACCCTGACCCCTCGCGGGAGCGAGCGGTCCGCGGCCAGCCGCCGGACGAGCCGCACCAGGTCGGGCAGCAGCCGCAGCGCCTCGAGCGGTGCCAGGCTGCGCGAGCGCCAGAGCAGGAGCACCAGCAGCAGCCAGAGCGCCAGCAGGCAGCCGACGGCGACGGCGACGGCGCCCAGCAGGTCCACGTCCCGAGTGTGCCGTGCGGGCCGCCGGACCCCGCCGACGGCACCGGGTGGGCCGGGCGCCCCGCCGTAGGCTCGCCGGTGTGCCCGACATCGTGCCGCTGAAGGTCCAGGTCGTCGCCCAGACGCAGTTCACGCCGCCGGCGGACGTGCCGTGGACGACCGACGCCGACGGGGGCCAGGCGCTGGCCGAGTTCGCCGGACGGGCCTGCTACCAGTCGTGGGACAAGCCCAACCCGGCGACGGCGACGAACGCCGCCTACCTGCGGCACCTGCTCGAGGTCGGTCACCTCTCGGTGCTCGAGCACGGCAGCGTGAGCATGTACCTGACCGGCGTCTCCCGGTCCCTCACCCACGAGCTGGTCCGGCACCGGCACTTCTCCTACAGCCAGCTCTCCCAGCGGTACGTCCCGGAGCGGGATGCCGAGATGGTCGAGCCGGCCGTCATCGCCGGGGACCCGGAGCTGCACGCGCTCTTCCAGGCCGCCACGGGCGCGGCGACCGAGGCCTACGACGCCCTCCTCGCCGGCCTGGAGCAGCGGTTCGCCGACCAGCCCAACGCCACGCTGCGGCGCAAGCAGGCGCGGCAGGCGGCGCGGTCGGTGCTGCCCAACGCCACGGAGACGCGCATCGTCGTCACGGGCAACTACCGCGCCTGGCGGCATTTCGTCGCCATGCGGGCCAGCGAGCACGCCGACGCGGAGATCCGCGACCTGGCGATCGCCTGCCTGCGCGAGCTGCAGCGGGTGGCCGGCAACGTCTTCGGCGACTTCCGCATCAGCACGCTGCCCGACGGCAGCCAGGTGGCTGCCAGCCCGCTGGTGGGCGAGGGCTGAGTCCCCTGGGGCGGGTGCGCCACGGACTCACGGACTGTCGGCCGGTCGCCGTAGTCTCGGGTGCGTGGCAGCGCCGATCGACACCCAGTACGAGGACCTCCTGCGCCGGATCCTGGAGCAGGGCACGCCGAAGCAGGACCGCACCGGCACCGGCACCCTGAGCCTGTTCGGGGAGCGGCTCCGGTACGACCTGTCCGAGACGTTCCCGCTGGTGACGACGAAGAAGGTGCACTTCAAGTCGATCGCCGTCGAGCTGCTGTGGTTCCTGCGGGGCGACAGCAACGTGGGCTGGCTGCGCGACCAGGGCGTGACGATCTGGGACGAGTGGGCCTCGCCCGAGGGGGAGCTCGGGCCGGTCTACGGCGTGCAGTGGCGGTCCTGGCCGACGCCGGACGGGCAGCAGATCGACCAGATCTCCGCGGTGCTCGACACGCTGCGCTCGGACCCCGACTCCCGACGCATGATCGTCTCCGCCTGGAACGTCGGCGCGCTGCCGGAGATGGCCCTGGCGCCCTGCCACGCGCTGTTCCAGTTCTACGTCGCCGACGGCAAGCTCTCCTGCCAGCTGTACCAGCGCAGCGCGGACATGTTCCTCGGCGTCCCGTTCAACATAGCCAGCTACGCGCTGCTCACCCGCATGGTCGCCGCCCAGGTCGGCCTCGAGCCCGGCGACTTCGTCTGGGTCGGCGGGGACTGCCACATCTACAACAACCACGTCGCGCAGGTGACCGAGCAGCTCTCCCGCGAGCCGCTGCCGTTCCCGACCCTCGAGCTGGCGCCGGCGCCCTCGCTGTTCGACTACACCTACGACCACGTCACCGTGCACGACTACCGCTCGCACGCCGCGATCCGCGGCGCCGTGGCCGTCTGACCGGCGGCTGCCCGTGATCGGCATGGTCTGGGCCCAGGGCCGCGGCGGGGTGATCGGCGCCGACGGCGGGCTGCCCTGGCACCTCCCCGAGGACATGGCGCTCTTCCGCCGGCTCACCGCGGGGTCGACGGTGGTCATGGGCCGGGGCACCTGGGAGTCGCTGCCCGAGCGCTTCCGGCCCCTGCCCGGCCGGGTCAACGTCGTCCTGACGTCGGACGACGGATGGTCGGCGGACGGGGCGATGCGGGCCGCCTCGGTCGACCAGGTGCTCGTCGAGCACCGGTCGTGCTGGGTGATCGGTGGGGGAGCGGTGTACGCGGCGTTCCTGCAGCACGCCGACCGGCTCGTGGTCACCGACGTCGACGTCCAGGTCGACGGGGACACCTGGGCGCCGGTGCTGGACGACACCTGGACGGCCACCGCGCGGACGCCGGAGCAGGGCTGGTCGGAGTCCGCCTCGGCGGGGTTGCGCTACGCGGTGACGGAGTACGAGCGCGCCGTCGTGGGCGGCCCGGTGCCCGAACGTGCGGCTCGGTAGATTCAGCCCATGACCACCGACCCCGCCCGACCCTTCGGGCGCGTGCTGACGGCGATGGTCACGCCGCTGGCCGAGGACGGGTCCATCGACCTCGCCGGCGCGCAGGAGCTGGCCGCGCACCTCGTCGACCGGCAGGCGCACGACGGCCTCGCCGTCCTGGGCACGACCGGCGAGTCCCCGACCATGAGCGACGGGGAGTCGCACGCCGTCCTCGAGGCGGTCATCGACGCGGTCGGCGACCGCGCCACCGTCCTCGCCGGGGTCGGCACCAACGACACCGCCCACACCATCGAGCGGGCGCAGGCCGCGGAGCGGCTGGGTGCCGACGGCCTGCTGGTCGTCACCCCGTACTACAACAAGCCCCCGCAGGCCGGACTGCTCCGGCACTTCACCGCGGTCGCCGACAGCACCGACCTGCCGGTGATGCTCTACGACATCCCGCACCGCTCGGCGGTGCCGATCGAGGTCGAGACCCTGGTGCGCCTCGCCGAGCACCCGGCGATCGTCGCGGTGAAGGACGCCAAGGGCGACTTCGGCGCCATGGCCTGGACGAAGGCGCGCACCGACCTGGCCTTCTACAGCGGCGACGACATGCTCAACCTGCCGATCCTCGCGATGGGCGGTGTCGGCGTGGTCAGCGTGGTCGGCCACCTCGTGGGCCCCCGGCTCGCCGAGCTGATCGCCGCCGTCGAGGCCGGCGACCTGGCGCGTGCGCGCGCCGTGAACGACAGCCTGCTGCCGGTCTACACCGGCATCTTCCGCACCCAGGGCGCGATCCTGGTCAAGGCGGCGCTCAACGCTCTCGGCCTGCCGGCCGGCCCCCTGCGGCCGCCGCTGGTCGAGGCGACCGACGAACAGCTCGCGCAACTGCGCATCGACCTCGCCGACGGAGGCATTCAACTGTGAGTGGCACCCGATGAGTGGCGTGGCCACCCAACCGCACCTGGGCCTCAAGGCTCCGCCGCCGCTCCCCGAGGGTGGTCTGCGCGTCATGGCGCTCGGCGGCCTGGGCGAGATCGGCCGCAACATGGCGGTCCTGGAGTTCGACGGGCAGCTGCTCGTGATCGACTGCGGCGTCCTCTTCCCCGAGGCCGATCAGCCCGGCATCGACCTGATCCTGCCGGACTTCGGCGTCATCGAGCACCGCCTCGACGACATCACCGCCGTCGTCCTCACGCACGGGCACGAGGACCACATCGGGGCGATCCCGTACCTGCTGCGGCTGCGCGAGGACATCCCGCTGGTCGGCTCGCGGTTCACCCTCGCCCTGGTCAAGGCCAAGCTCCGCGAGCACCGCATCGACCCGGTGCTGGTCGAGGTGGCCGCCGGCGACGACCACCTCGCCGGGCCGTTCCACTGCGAGTTCATCTCGGTGAACCACTCGATCCCCGACGCGCTCGCCGTCGCGGTGCACACCCCGGCCGGGCTGCTGGTGCACACCGGTGACTTCAAGATGGACCAGCTGCCGCTCGACGGGGTGCTCACCGACCTGGGCGCGTTCGCCCGGCTCGGCGTCTCGGGCATCGACCTGCTGCTGTCGGACTCGACCAATGCCGAGGTGCCCGGCTTCGTCACCCCCGAGCGCAGCATCGGCCCGGTCCTCGACGACGTCTTCGCCCGCGCGACCCAGCGGCTGATCGTCTCCAGCTTCGCCAGCCACGTGCACCGCATCCAGCAGGTGCTCGACTGCGCGCACAGGCACGGCCGCAAGGTGGCGCTGGTCGGCCGCTCGATGGTCCGCAACATGGGCGTCGCGCGCGACCTCGGGCTGCTGCACATGGCCCCGGGTCTCATGGTCTCCCTGGACGACGCGGCGAAGATGCCGCCCGAGCACGTGGTGCTGGTGAGCACCGGGTCGCAGGGCGAGCCGCTGTCGGCGCTGGGCCGCATGGCGCGGGGCGACCACCACCAGGTGACGATCGTGGCCGGCGACACCGTCGTCCTCGCCTCGTCGCTGGTGCCGGGGAACGAGACGGCCGTCTACAAGGTGATCAACGGGCTGTCGCGGCTCGGCGCCACCGTGGTGCACAAGGAGACCGCGAAGGTGCACGTCTCCGGGCACGCGCCCGCCGGTGAGCTGCGCACCCTGCTCAACGTGGCCAAGCCGCGCTACCTGATGCCCGTGCACGGGGAGTGGCGGCACCTGCGCGCCCACGCCAAGCTCGCCGAGGAGACCGGTATGCCGGCCGACCGCGTCCTGCTGGCCGAGGACGGCGTCGTCATCGACCTGGTCGACGGCAAGGCGACGATCGTCGGCAGCGTGCCCATCGGCAACGTCTACGTCGACGGGCTCAACGTCGGCGACGTCGGCGAGGAGTCCCTGCAGGCGCGGCGGATCCTGGGCGACGAGGGCTTCGTGGCCCTCACCGTCGTCGTCGAGCCCTCGACCCGCACCATCGTGCGGCCGGTGCACCTGTCGACGAAGGGCTTCTCCGACGACCCGTCCACCTTCGACGAGGTGCTCAGCCTGGTCGAGGACAACCTGCGCCGGGCGCTGCAGGACGAGAACGTCGACGCCCACCGGATGTCGCAGATCATCCGCCGCACCGTCGGCAAATGGGTGTCGGACAAGCACCGTCGTCGTCCGATGATCATCCCGACCGTGCTGGAGGTCTGACGCTCGGAAGTCGCGGTCGGCGGTACCGGACCCGACGACCGCGTGGTCAGGCGGGGGGAGAGAGTGCGACGTCCCGCCGCAGCACCTCGCGGGGCCAGCGGTCCAGGCCCCGCTCCGCCTCCTCGCGGCGGATCGCGCGCAGCCCGGGAGTCAGCTCGGCCGGTGCGACCGGGCGGAACCCGAGCCGCCGGTAGTAGGGGCCGTTCCAGGGGACGTCGCGGTAGGTGGTGAGGGTGACGGCCGGCAGGTCCCGCTCGCGCGCCCAGGTCAGCAGGTGCTCGACCAGCACCCGCCCGTGACCGTGCCCGGCGGCGGCCGGGTGGACGCTGACCTGCTCCAGGTGCGCGTAGCCGTCGACGACGTCGGCGAGCAGGTACGCCACCGGCCCGCCGGCCTCGTCCGTGCGGACCCAGGCCCGGCCGGCGTCGGCGTACCGGCGCAGCTCCTCCACCGAGGGGGGCTCGTCGTCGGCGACGAGCTGCATGCCCAGCTCCGCGAAGGGGCGCCCGGCCGCACGCTCGATCTCGCGCAGCAGCGGCAGGTCGTCCTCGCGCGCCGGGCGGACCGTCACGACCGGACGACCTCGATGGGCCGGATCTGCTCGGCGGACGGCAGGTCGAAGCCCCAGACCTGGGCGTAGAAGGAGAGCTCCCCGTCGAGCGCCGCGCGGATGTTGTCGGCCTTGCGGAACCCGTGCTGCTCGCCCGGGAACAGCAGGTAGGCGTGCGGCACGCCCTTCTGCCGGAGCGCGGCGACGATCGCCTCCGCCTGGTCGGGGGGCACGATCGCGTCCTCGTCCCCCCGGAACACCGCCAGCGGGGTGTCCAGCGCGTCGACGTGGTTGATCGGGGAGCGCTCGGCGTGGACGGGGTTTCCCGAGGGCCCTGCATCCGGGTCATAGGGCGCAATGAGGCCGTCCAGGTACCGGGACTCGAACTTGTGCGTCTCCGCCGCCAGGGCGCCGAGGTCGGCGACCCCGTAGTGGCTGGCGCCGGCGGTGAAGACGCCTGGGCGCAGCGAGAGTGCGGCCAGCGTCGTGTAGCCGCCGGCCGAGCCCCCGCGGATGGCCATCCGGGCGGGGTCGACGCGGCCGGCGTCGGCCAGGTGGCGCGCGCACGCGACGACGTCGTCCAGGTCGACCACGCCCCACCGGCCCTGCAGCGCGTCGCGGTACCGGCGTCCGTAGCCGGTCGAGCCCCGGTAGTCGACGTCGGCGACGCAGAAGCCGCGGGACGTCCAGTACTGCACGGCCAGGTTGAGCACCGGTGAGGCCGCCGACGTCGGCCCGCCGTGGACGACGACGAGCAGCGGCGGGAGGTCGCCGTCGGGGGCGGTGACGTCGGGGTTCGCCGGCGGGTAGACCAGGGCGTGGGCGACGTCGATACCGGTGCCGGCGTCCTCGGTCGGGAAGGTGACGTGCTCGGGCCGGGAGAACCACGCCGGGTCGAGGCCGAGGTCCCGGGCAGGGCGCAGCACTGCCACCTCGCCCCCGTCGACGGGCACCCGCAGCACCACCGGCTCGCTGTCCGGGCCGCCGGCGACGCAGACGACGCTGTCGCCGGCCGCCGCCAGGTTCCGGAAGGACGCGTAGGGCACCTCGAGCTCGCGCACGCCGCCCCCGTCCGCGTCGAGGACGGCGAGCCGGTCGGCCCCGTCGCGACCGTAGGCGAACGCCACCCGGCCGTCGGCCAGCAGCGCGAAACGGGACTGCCCGAAAACCCACTGCGGGCCGGCGATGTCGGCACCCACGTCGACGACCGGCTCGGCCGCCTCGTGGGGGCGCTTGCGGTACAGCGACCAGAAGTTCGTGCGGTCGTCGAACCACCACAGCGCCAGGTCCGCGCCCCACGTCGGCTGCACGACCGACTCCCCGGGGCCACCGGCCAGCACGTGCTCGGTGCCGTCGGCGGCGCGGACGACGAGCTGCGCCGCGTCCCACGGCATGGCGGGGTGGTCCCACTGCAGCCACGACAGCGTGACGCCGTCGGCAGCCAGTCGTGGGTCGGAGACGAAGTCGGGGCCGCTCACCAGGACCTCCGTGCCCTCGGCGGTGATCCGGACGATCTCGTTCACGACGTCGGCCGCGCCGCCGGATGCCGGGTGGGTCTCCCGCACGGCGAGCACGCCGTCGGCGGTGACGCTCAGGTCGGCGTACCGCAGGCCCGAGGGCACCGCGGGCTCCGGGGTCACCGCCACGGGGGAGTCGCCGCCCGGGTCGACCCGGTACAGCCGCTGGTCGGAGAACTCGGTGAACCACAGCGTGCCCTCGGCGACGGTCCACGCCCCGCCGCCGTACTCGTGCACGCGGGTGCGGGCGTTCCAGGGTGCGGGCAGGACGTCGGTCACCGTCCCGTCCGGCGAGCGGCGGACGACCACCGACCGGCCTCCCTCGTCCGGGCGGGACTCCGCCCACCAGACGTCGGCGCCGTCGACGACCACCTCGCCGATCCGGGCGGCCGCCCGGACCACCAGCTCGGAGGTGATCGGGGTCGGCCAGCTGCCGGAGGGGTGCGTCGGGCTCATGGCTGTGACGTTATGAGATGGGACGCCGGTGCGGGACACGACGCTCTGCCTGCCCGTTCGCGGCCTCCACGCGGATTACCGTTCGACGCATGCCTGCCCGCACCACGTCGACGCGCCCGGCGTCCACCCGGAAACGCTCGGGTTCGACCGCTGCGAGCAAGAAGCGGCCTGCCGCCAAGCGCACCGGCAACCGCCGCCCGCCCGCCAAGAAGCAGGACTCCGGCTTCAACCTCTGGCGTGCCGCGAGCGGCACCTGGGGGCTGCTCGCCCGGGGAGCCGGCGGCCTGGCCCGCTCGGTGGCCCGGCCGGAGGAGGCCGAGCCGCTCGCGCCCGAGCACCGCCGCGACGGCGTCGGACTGGCGTTCCTCGGCCTGGCCGTCGTCCTCGGCGCCGCGGCCTGGAGCAACGGCATCGGCCCCGTGGGGGAGGCCCTCACCGACGGCGTCCGCTGGGTCATCGGCTCGCTGGTGATGGTGCTGCCGGTCGTCCTGTTCTTCACCTCGCTGCGGCTGCTGCGCCGCGGCCCGCGCCCCGAGGCCCGCGGTCGGCTGGTGATCGGCTGGGTGTGCGCGGTCGCCTCCGTGCTCGGCATCGCCCAGGTGGTCGGCGACCCGGCCGACCCCGAGGCCGGCCTGCCCGGTTCCGGCGGCATCATCGGCTGGGCCGTCGGCACGCCCCTGGTCACCGGCATGGGCGGCGCCGTCACCGTCGTCCTGCTCTCGCTCCTCGCCTTCTTCGGCCTCCTGGTCATCACCGCCACACCGGTCCACCAGATCCCCGAGCGGATGCGCGAGATCGCCGACCGGCTGCTCGGCCGCAACGACTACGACGACGACGAGTACGACGACGAGGACGAGTACGCGGAGGAGGAGCTCGCCCCGACCGGACGGCGGCACCGCCGGAAGCTCTCGGAGGACCTCCTCGCCACCGGTCCGATCGACCACGGGGCGATGGCGCAGGCCGCCGAGGCCACCCTCACCACCGAGCCCGAGCACACCGAGCTGCGGCCCGCGCCGCCCCGGCCGCCGGTCGTCGACCGCACCTTCCCGGCCGAGGACCTGCCCCCGATCACCGAGCCGGAGCAGCTGTCCATCCAGCCGGTCGAGGGGCACTACATCCTCCCCGCCCTGTCGATGCTCCGGCCCGGAGACCCGCCGCGGGCCCGGTCCAAGGCCAACGACGTCGCGATCGAGGCGATCAGCGGCGTGCTCGACCAGTTCAACATCGACGCCGCGGTCACCGGGTTCACCCGCGGCCCGACGGTCACCCGGTACGAGGTCGAGCTCGGCCAGGGCGTCAAGGTCGAGAAGATCACCCAGCTGACCAAGAACATGGCCTACGCCGTGGCCAACGACAACATCCGCATCCTGGCGCCGATCCCGGGCAAGTCCGCCGTCGGCATCGAGGTGCCCAACACCGACCGCGAGAAGGTCAGCCTGGGCGACGTCCTGCGCTCCGGGGCGGCCAAGCAGGACCCGCACCCGATGCTCGTGGGCCTGGGCAAGGACATCGAGGGCGGCTTCGTCTGCGCCAACCTGGCGAAGATGCCGCACCTGCTCGTCGCCGGTGCCACCGGTGCCGGTAAGTCCAGCTGCGTCAACTCGATCCTGACCTCGCTGCTGCTGCGGGCCACCCCCGACCAGCTCCGGATGATCCTGATCGACCCGAAGATGGTCGAGCTGACGCCCTACGACGGCATCCCGCACCTGATCACGCCGATCATCACCGACCCCAAGAAGGCCGCCACCGCGCTGGCCTGGCTGGTGGAGGAGATGGAGCAGCGCTACCAGGACATGAAGTCCACGGGCGTGCGGCACATCGACGACTTCAACCGCAAGGTCGAGAAGGGCGAGATCACCGCGCCGCCCGGCAGCGAGCGGGTCTACCGGCCCTACCCCTACATCCTGGCGATCGTCGACGAGCTCGCCGACCTGATGATGGTGGCCCCCCGCGACGTCGAGGAGCACATCGTCCGCATCACGCAGAAGGCGCGCGCGGCCGGCATCCACCTCATCCTCGCGACGCAGCGGCCGTCGGTCGACGTCGTCACCGGTCTGATCAAGGCCAACGTGCCCTCGCGCCTGGCGTTCTCCACGTCCAGCCTCACCGACAGCCGGGTCATCCTCGACCAGCCCGGCGCGGAGAAGCTGATCGGCATGGGTGACGCGCTGTTCATGCCGATCGGCGCGGGCAAGCCGATGCGCGTGCAGGGCGCCTTCGTCACCGACGCCGAGATCGAGGCGGTCGTCGAGTTCAGCAAGCGCCAGGCGGAGCCGGAGTACCGCGAGGAGGTGTTCTCCGCCGGGGCCGCCGGTGAGAAGAAGGACATCGACGAGGACATCGGCAACGACCTGGACCTGCTGCTGCAGGCCGTGGAGCTGATCGTCACCAGCCAGTTCGGCTCCACCTCGATGCTGCAGCGCAAGCTGCGCGTCGGGTTCGCGAAGGCCGGGCGGCTGATGGACCTCATGGAGAGCCGGGGCATCGTCGGCCCGTCCGAGGGGTCCAAGGCGCGCGACGTGCTGATCAAGCCCGACGAGCTCGAGTCCGTGATGTTCACGCTCCGTGGTGGGGCGGCCTGATCGAGCGGAGGACGGGGATCACCCCCCGGAGCGGGGAGGACGGCGGTCCGGGCGACTACGATGGCCCGGTGACAGCTGCGCCCATCCCTGCCCGGAAAGTGGCGGTGGTGACCCTCGGGTGCGCCCGCAACGAGGTCGACTCCGAGGAGCTGGCCGGTCGGCTGGCCGCCGGTGGCTACGAGCTCATCGACGACGCTGACGCCGCGGACGCCGTGCTGGTGAACACCTGCGGGTTCATCGAGTCGGCCAAGAAGGACTCCGTCGACGCCATCCTCGCCGCCACGGACTCCGGCGCCCCCGTCGTCGCCGTCGGCTGCATGGCCGAGCGGTACGGCTCGGAGCTCGCCGGCGCGCTGCCCGAGGCCACCGTCCTCGGCTTCGACGACTACGCACAGATCGGCGACCGGCTCGACGACGTCATCGCCGGCCGGCCGCTCGTGCCGCACACCCCGCGCGACCGCCGCACCCTGCTCCCGATCAGCCCCGTGCAGCGCACCGCGGTCACCGCCGCGGTCGACGCCCCGGCGATCCCCGGCCACGACTGGCTGCGCCGCAAGCGCCTGGCGTCGGGCCCCATGGCCGCGCTCAAGCTCGCCTCCGGCTGCGACCGCCGCTGCGCCTTCTGCGCCATCCCGACCTTCCGCGGGGCCTTCGTCTCCCGCCCGCCGGCCGAGGTGCTCGGCGAGGCGCACTGGCTCGCCGGCCAGGGCGTCACCGAGCTGGTGCTGGTCAGCGAGAACTCGACCTCCTACGGCAAGGACCTCGGCGACCTGCGCTCGCTGGAGAAGCTGCTGCCGGAGCTGGCCGCCGTCCCCGGGATCGTCCGGGTGCGGGTCGCCTACCTGCAGCCGGCCGAGCTGCGTCCGGGTCTGCTGGACCTCATCGCCACCACCCCGGGGATCGCGCCCTACTTCGACCTGTCCTTCCAGCACTCCTCGCCGACGCTGCTGCGCCGCATGCGCCGGTTCGGCGGCACCGACGACTTCCTCCGCACCATCGAGCGGGCCCGCAGCCTGGCGCCCACCGCCGGCTTCCGCACCAACGTCATCCTCGGCTTCCCGGGCGAGACCGAGGAGGACGTCGCGGAGCTGGAGCGCTTCCTGACCTTCGGCCGGCTCGACGCCGTCGGCGTGTTCGGCTACTCGGACGAGGACGGCACCGAGGCCATCGGATTGCCCGGCAAGCTCGACCAGGTCGAGATCGACGCCCGCGTCCGCCGGATCACCGACCTGGTCGAGGAGCTCACGGCCCAGCGTGCGGAGGACCGCATCGGCGAGCGGGTCGAGGTGCTGCTCACCGAGGACCTGTCCGCCACCGACGGCCAGGGCACCTGGCAGGGTCACGCCGCGCACCAGGACCCCGACGCCGACGGCACGACCACCGTCGCGGGGGTGCCCCAGGGCGCCGTTGCCAGCCAGCTGGTCGAGGCGCTCGTCGAGGGCACCGAGGGCGTCGACCTGGTCGCCCGGGCCGTCGTGCCGGCCGGAGTGGGAACCGGTCGGTGAAGGCGTGAGCGAGGTGCTGCCCGACCCGGCCGCGACGCCGCCGCAGACGGCCCGCCTCGTGAACCTGCCCAATGCGCTCACCGTGCTCCGCCTGGCGGTGGTGCCGGTCTTCGCCGTCCTCCTGCTCCAGGACGAGGGCCTGGACGACGCCGGCCGCTACTGGGCGACGCTGGTGTTCGCCCTGGCGATCATCACCGACCGGTACGACGGGATGATCGCCCGCCGCACCGGCCAGGTCACCGAGTTCGGCAAGCTGGCCGACCCGATCGCCGACAAGGCGCTCACGGGCACCGCCCTCATCGCGCTCTCCGCGCTGGGCCTGCTGCCCTGGTGGGTGACCTGGGTGATCCTCGTCCGCGAGGTCGGGGTCACGGTCCTCCGGTTCTGGGTCATCCGGCACGGCGTCATCGCCGCCAGCCGGGGCGGCAAGCTCAAGACCGTCGCCCAGGCCCTGGCCATCGGGCTGTACATCCTGCCGCTGACCGGCCTGCTCGCCACCGCGCGCTGGTGGGTGATGGCGATCGCCGTCGTGCTCACCCTCGTCACCGGGCTCGACTACGTCGTGCGTGCGCTCCGGCTGCGCCGGACCAGTGCCCGGGCCATGAAGGCCGCGGCCGCGCGCCGCTCGGCCGCGGGTAGCGCGGATCCCACCGGCACGCGCACCGACACCGCCGCCTGACCGCCGTGCCCGGGACCGGAGCCGCCCGGCTGCACGCCGCGCTGCTGCGCAGGCGCGAGACCGTCGCCGCCGCCGAGTCGCTGACCGCCGGGCTGTTCTGCGCCCGGCTGGCCGAGGTCCCCGGGGCCAGCGCCACCCTGCGCGGGGGCGTGGTCGTCTACGCGACCGACCTGAAGACCGCGCTCGCCGGCGTGCCGGCCGACCTGCTCGCCGCGCACGGTCCGGTCAGCCCGGAGACCGCCGCCGCGCTCGCCGAGGGCGTGCGGGAGCGGTGCGCCGCCACGTGGGGCGTCGGGCTGACCGGTGTCGCCGGGCCCGCTCCGGTCGACGGGCACGGCCCCGGGCGGGTCTACCTCGGGCTCTCCGACGGCGCGCGGACCGACGTCGTCCGGCTCGACCTCCCCGGCGACCGCGCCGCGGTGCGGACGGCGGCCGTCGAGGCGGCGGTCGACGCGCTCCTCGCCCGGCTGGGCTGAGCAGGGGGAACGCGGCCGGTACCGGGAAGCGCCGCCGGCACCGGGGCGTTACGCCGTGAGAGGACGCGAGCCGGGTGGGCCAGCCACCGGGCGCAGCGCCGCGTACCGTGAGCGCACGGCGCTCGCGAAGAGTGCCGGTGCTTCCCCCGCTCGCAGGACAGGAGAGTGGCCATGTTGCTGCTGCGTACCCAGCTCGGGAGCACCCTGCGGGGTCACCGGCTGCGTCAGCGACGCACGCTGCGCGACGTCTCGGGTGCTGCCCGGGTCAGCCTCGGCTACCTCTCCGAGGTCGAGCGCGGCCAGAAGGAGGCCTCCTCCGAGCTGCTCGCCTCCATCTGCGACGCCCTCGACGTCGAACTGGCCGACCTGCTGGCCGAGGTGAGCCTGGAGATGCGGGTCGCCGGTGCCGGCGGTGTCCGTGCGCTCGCCCACCCCGCGCCGGCCGAGGCCGCCGAGGCGGCCGCTGCCGAGGACCAGCCCTCCGTCGAGGAGGCCGGTGTGCCTGCGGCCGAGCCCGCGCTCGCCCTGGTGGGCGCTCCCGCCCGCGCAGCCCTGCGCCGCGGCGAGGCGGTCTCGCTCGCCGCCTGATGCGGCGCAGCGTCCGAGGGTCGCGCCGGTGAACCCCACGCGTCGCGGCCTGCTCGACGGCGCCGCCCGGGCGTTCGCCGAGAACGGGCTGCGGCGCAGCACCATGCAGTCGGTGGCCGCGGCCGCCGGCGTCGCCAAGGCCACGCTGTACAACCACTTCCGGACCAAGGACGAGGTCGCCCGCGAGCTGATGGCCGGTGAGCTCGACCGGCTCGCCGTCCTGGCCGCCGGTCTGCCGCCGGCCGGGGCGCTCGCCGCGCTCTCCGACGAGCTGGGCGGCCACCCGGTGCTCCGTCGCCTCGCAGGAACCGAGCCGGAAGTGCTCACGGGGCTGCTGGCCGTCGACGCCGCCTCGTGGGCGACCCTCCGGGACCGGCTGGCCGCCGCCCTCCGGACCGATGCCGACGGCGCGGAGCTGGCCGGCCGCTGGCTGCTCGGCGTCGTGCTGCAGCCCGGGCGGTCCCTGGACCGGCACCGGCAGGCCGCGCGCCTGGCCGCAGCCCTCGCGCCCGGGGAGCCGTCGCCTCAGGCCCGGCGCAGCGAGCGGGTGTAGACCGTCCGGTCGCACCCGGGCCCCGCGTGGCCGGGGGAGGGGGCAGGGGCGGCGCCGCAGTGCTCGGCCAGCCCGCGCGCGGCGGCGTCGTCCGGGCGGGCGATGCCCTGGACGGCCCGCGCCCCCGTCCCGGCGGCCAGCCCGGCGAACCGCTGGAGGAGCCGGCCGGCCAGCCCGCGACCGCGGTGGTCGGGGTGCACCGCCACGGCGTGCACGACGGCCAGCCGGTCGGCGGTGACCACCCCGAGCAGGTAGCCGGCGTCCCCGTCGTCCGAGGTGAGCGCGACCGCGCCGAAGCCGCCGAGCTGGTGGAAGAACAGCGGGTCGTGCAGGCCGATGCGCTCCTCGTCGGTCAGCGCGGAGCCCGACCAGAACTGGCCGCGACGCTCGAGCAGGCGCGACCGCAGCACCCCGGCGGAGAGCTCCTCGAACCCGACCAGCCGGAGCCCCCCGGTCATCGGCCGGCGCGCGCCGCGTCGACCTCGGCGCGCGTCGGCGGGTCGGCGCCGACCCGCGTGCAGTTCAGCGCGGCGACGAGGGCGGCGTCGTCGACGACGGCCAGCAGCTGCTCGTCGTCCAGGGCCTCGAGCGACCCGCGGTCGGTGACCCCGGCGGCGAGCAGCCCGGTGAGCAGGCCGGCCGCGAGCGAGTCGCCGGCGCCGACGGTGTCGGCCACCTCGACCCGCGGGGAGTCGCGGTGCAGCACCGGCCGACCCGGACGGGCGATCCGCAGCGGGGCGCCGCCGTCGGTGAGGAGCACGAGCGCCGGGCCGCGGGCGGCCCAGCGCCGGGCGGCGTCGTCCAGGTCGGTGGTGCCGGGTTCCAGCCACTCGAGGTCCTCGGCGCTGACCTTGACGACGTCGGCCCGCGCGACCAGCCGGTCCAGCCGCGCGGTGACCCCGGCGCGGTCGTTGCCGAGCGAGGCGCCGACCGGCCCGTCGGCGAGCGGGGGCCGGATGTTCGGGTCGACGCTGATCAGCGCGGTCCCGGCCAGGCGGTCGACCAGGCTGGCGACGGCGCTCCCGCCCGGCTCGGTCCAGCTGGAGATCGAGCCGACGTGCAGCACGGCCGTGCCCGCGGGTACCGAGCGCGCCAGCTCCCCGTCGGTCCACTGCCAGTCAGCAGCGCCGAGCACGTGGAAGCCGTAGTCGGGGGAGCCGTCGGGATGCAGGCCGATCACGGCCAGGCTCACCGGCTCGTCCGCGACGACGAAGCCGGTGACGTCCACCCCCGCGAGCTCGGCGTGCCGGCGGAGGGCGGCGCCCAGCGGGCCGGTGCCGAGCCGGGCCACCAGGGCGACCGGCGCGCCGAGCCGGCCGGCGGCCACCGCGACGTTGAGGGCGTTGCCACCGGGGCGTGCGACGTACTGGGGTGCGGTTCCCTCGGGGCCGGCGTCGGCGCCCGGAACGGGCAGCAGGTCGACGACCAGTTCGCCCAGGACGCACAGCTTCGGGATCGGTGCGGACACGGGGTAACGGTAGGTCGCCACGTCGGGAGTGACCGCGTTGGCTAGGAACGGCAGTCACCTGGGACGATGGGGACGACGAACACCGCCGCGCCGGCCACCCACCCCCCGGCTTCGGTGCCGGAGCAGGAGGAACCAATGCCCAACCCGTTCGTGAAGCTGTGGAAGTACCTGACGGCGTCGGCCAACGCCCAGATCGACCAGCGGGCCGATCCCAAGATCCAGATCGCCCAGGCGATCGAGGCCGAGCAGCAGCGGCACCAGTCGCTGGCCAACCAGGCCGCCGCGGTCCTGGGCAACCAGCGTCAGCTGGAGATGCGGCTCAACCGGCAGCTGGGCGAGGTCGAGAAGCTGCAGGCCTCGGCCCGTCAGGCGCTGGTCCTGGCCGACAAGCAGCGCGCCGGGGGCGACGCTGCCAAGGCGGCCGAGTACGAGAACGCGGCGCAGGCGTTCGCGACCCAGCTGGTCGCGGCCGAGCAGTCGATGGAGGACCTCAAGCGCAGCCACGACGAGGCGCTCCAGGCCGCCGAGCAGGCGCGCGGCGCGGTCGAGCAGAGCCGCATGCGGCTGCAGACGACGCTGGCCGAGCGCACCAAGCTGATGAGCCAGCTCGAGCAGGCCAAGATGCAGGAGCACGTCGCGAGCTCGCTCAAGCAGGTCAACGAGCTCTCGGCGCCCGGCAACACGCCGAGCCTGTCCGAGGTCCGCGACAAGATCGAGGCCCGCTACGCCAACGCCCTGGGGCAGGCCGAGCTGGCCCAGACCTCGGTCGAGGGCCGGATGCTCGAGGTCGAGAAGGCCACCCTCGACGTAGCCGGCGCCTCCCGGCTGGACGCGATCCGCGCCTCGATGGGCGGCGGGGCCCAGGCCGTCGAGGGCAGCACGCCTCCCGCGGCGATCGAGCAGGGTGCGCCGTCGGTCGCGCAGCCGGCCACCGAGCAGCAGGCGACGCAGCCGGCCGAGCGGCCCGGCCAGCAGGCCTGATCCGAGCGGCTCGTCCCGCTCGCACGCCTCGCGGCGGTCTCCGGTCCCCGGAGGCCGCCGCGTCGTGCTTCTCCTATCCGGGGGTGGCCAGGGGCCGGGGGCGGCCCGGCTCGCCCGTGCGGGCCAGCGGGTCGACGGGGGAGTCGGTGGCCTGGCAGCGCGGGCACCAGTAGGTCACCCGCGCCTGCGGCTCCGGGCCCTGCTCGCCCATGAGGATCGGCGTCCCGCACCGCCGGCACGGCTTGCCCTTCCGGCCGTAGACCCAGTGATCCTGGCCGCGACGCAGGTTCCCGGTCGTGCTCTGCTCGGGGTGGTCGCGGTTGGCGAGCATGAGCGTCCGCGCCCGGGTGACAACGGCCTCGAGCTTCCCGTCCACGTCGGCCACCCGCGCCCAGGGGTGGATGCCGCAGAGGAAGAGCGACTCGACCTTGTAGAGGTTGCCGGGCCCCGCGAGGTTGCGCTGGTCGAGGATGGCCACGCCGACCTGCTCGTCCGGATGGCTGCGCAGCCGCCGCAGCGCCTCCGCCAGGTCCCAGTCCGGCCCGAGGACGTCGGGTCCCAGATGGCCGACGAGCCGGTTCTCGTCGTCGGTGGGGACGATCTCGACATCGTGCAGCCGGTAGCCGACGCACTCCCACTCATCGGTGGCCAGGACGACGCGCACGTCGTAGGCCGGCCCGCCGCGCCACGTCGTCCCCGGCCGGTAGATGTGCCAGCTGCCGTCCATGCGGTAGTGCGTCCGGAGCGTGCGCTCGTCGGCCAGCCGGATGAGCATGTGCTTGCCGCGGGGGACGACCTCGCGGACGGTGGCACCGGTCAGGTCGAGCGCGGCCAGCTGCGGCAGGCGGAACTCGCCGCGTCGCAGCGTGGCGCCGGCCAGTGCGGTGTTCATGCGCTTGGCCGCCAGCCAGACGGTGTCTCCCTCGGGCACGCCGACCATGATCCCCTCGGCAGCCGCCGCGTGCCGGTCAGCGTCCGGCGGGGCCGGCCGGAGGCGTGGCAGCATCCCCGGGGTGATCGCCGGGGCGCCGACCGAGCCGGTACCCGTGCCGCCGTCCGTCGCGGCTCTCGCCGACGGCGAGCCGCTGACGCCGGTCTGGCGCAATCAGCTGGGCGGCCTGACCTGGCAGCTCGGGGACGGCCCCCGGCGGCGGTTCGTGAAGTGGGCGCCCGCCGGCAGCGGGTTGCCGATCGGCGATGAGGCCGACCGGCTGCGCTGGGCGGCCCGGTTCACGCCCGTCCCGGTCGTCCTCGTGCACGACCGGGACGACGGCGGGGAGTGGCTGGTCACCGCCGGGCTGCCCGGCCGCAGCGCCGTCGACGCGCGCTGGCTGGCCGATCCGCTGCCGGCGGTGCGGGCGATCGGGGCAGGGCTGCGCGCGCTGCACGAGGCTCTGCCGGTGCCTGGCTGCCCGTTCGACTGGTCGACGGGCTTCCGGCTGGCCAGGGTGCACAACCAGGCCTCCGAGCTGCGCCCGGACACCTGGTGGCCCGAGCACGCCGGCCTGACCGTCACCGAGGTGCTGGCGCGGCTGGCCGACGTCCCGGAGGTCGACCGGCTGGTCGTCTGCCACGGCGACGCGTGCGCACCGAACACGCTCCTCACCGACGACGGCGCCTGGTCCGGACACGTCGACCTCGGCTCGCTCGGCCTGGCCGACCGGTGGGCCGACCTCGCGGCGGCCACCTGGAGCACGACGTGGAACTACGGCCCGGGCTGGGAGCGCCCGCTGCTCGAGGCCTACGGCGTCGACCCCGACCCCGAGCGGATGGCGTACTACCGGCTGCTCTGGGACGCCTGCCCCTGACCCGTGGCCTCAGCCGCGCAGCCGCAGCCCCCGCGGGGTGGCGCTGAACCCGGCCGCCTGGAGCGCGGCCGACAGCGGCGTGGACTCGTGCACCGAGGCTCCGTCGGCCTTCTGCACGATCATCCGCCCGAGGGCCCCGGCGCTGACGGCGCCGGAGAGTGCCGTGGCCGCCTCCTTGAGCGTCTGCTCGTCCTCGGTCCAGGACAGCAGCGTCTTGCCGCCGCGCTCGACGTAGAGGACCAGTTCGCCGTCGACCAGGACGACCAGTGCCCCGGCCTTGCGCCCGGCCCGGTGGCCGCTGGCCTTGCGGGTGCTGCCGGTGCCCTCGCCGAGGTCGACGGCGTCGACGTCGGCCGCGGTCGTCCGCTCGGGCCAGGGCAGCGCGGCGCCGTAGACGTTGGCCGGGTCGGTCGCGGCCAGGACGACGGCGCCGCCGGGCACCCGGTCCGGGGCGGCGAAGCTGCGCAGCCGGTCGACCGAGCCGGGGGTGCCGAACTGGGCCGCGCCGAGCGTCTCGACGAAGTACCCGCGCCGCGCGCGGCCGTTCTCCTCGAACGCGCGCAGCACCGGGTAGACCGCCGGGAATCCGCCGGCCACCTGCTCGGCCATCACCGCGCCACGGGTGAGCACGCCGTGCCGCTCGATCAGCGCCTCGGCCCGCGCGGTCGTCCGCCGGGTGGCGTTCGACTCGCGGTCGGGCAGCCGCGACCAGCGGCCGGCGACGGTGGGCGGCCCGGTGCGGGTGGGCATCGCCGGGCGGCCCAGCCGGGTGCGGCCGCCGCGCGAGCGGTCGATGCGCGCCCGGGGAGGAGCGGGCGCCTTCTTGTGCGTGCCGCCCCCGCCCAGCCGGGTGCGCAGCGGCGCGAGGGTGTCGTTGGTGAGCGCGCCGGACCAGACGAGGTCCCACACCAGGTCGGCCAGCGCGGTGTCGTCCGTGGCGCCCAGCAGATCGGACAGCCCGCGGAAGAAGAGCGCCTGTCCACCGGCGAGCAGGTCGAGCAGCGGACCGCCGGCCTCGGGCGGGTCCAGCGGTTCGGGAAGCAGGAGCGGCGCCAGGTCGGCCGGGACGAGGCTGATCCAGCCGTCCCCGCCGGGCAGGCCGCCGGCACCGGCCCACAGCACCTCGCCGGCGCTGGTGAGCTCGTCGAGCATGGCGGGGGAGTAGTCGCGGACCCGGGTGGGCAGCACCAGCGACTCCAGTGCGCTGGCCGGGACCAGTGCCCCGGCCAGTTGCTCCACGACGGCCAGCACGCCGTCGGTGCCGCGCAGCCGGCCGCCGATGCCCTGCCAGGACGGCGTGAACCGGGCCAGCGTGCCGATCGGGACGGGCTCGACCTCCTGCCGCAGCTTGGCCAGGCTCCGGCGGCGGATCGAGCGCAGCACCTCGGCGTCGCACCACTCCTGCCCGGTACCGCCGGGCCGGAACTCCCCGGCGACCAGGCGGCCGGTCGCGGTGAGCCGTTGCAGCGTCGCGGTGACCACCGCGACGCCCAGACCGAGCCGGGCGGCCACCTCGGCCGGCTGGAACGGCCCGTGCGTGCGGGCGTACCGGCCCACGAGGTCGCCGAGCGGATCGGCCACCGGCTCGGTGAAGACCTCCGGGACACCCACGGGGAGAGCCGTGCCGAGGGCGTCCCGCAGCCGCCCGGCGTCCTCGATGGCGACGTGCCGTTCCTCCCCGGCGATGCGCACCCGCAGGGCGCGCCGGGCGTCGACGAGCTCGTCGAGCCAGGCCTGCGGCACCCCGCGGGCGGCGGCCTCGGCGACGCTCAGGTCGCCGAGCCCGCGCAGCAGGTCCGAGGCGGCGTCCACGTCGCGGGGGTGCCGTTGCTCGGGCAGGCGCTGGAGCTCGGACTCGATCTCGGCCATCGCCTCGCCGTCGAGCAGCTCGCGCAGCTCGGTCCGGCCCAGCAACTCGGCCAGCAGGCCGGTGTCGAGCGCCAGGGCCTGGGCGCGGCGCTCGGCCAGCGGTGCGTCGCCCTCGTAGAGGAATTGGCCGACGTAGCCGAACAGCAGCGACTGCGCGAACGGCGACGCCGAGTCGGTCTGCACGTCGACCACCCGCACGCGGCGGGCACGGACGTCCCGCATCAGCTCGACCAGCCCCGGCACGTCGTAGACGTCCTGCAGCACCTCGCGCGCGGCCTCGAGGGTGATGGGGAACGACGCGAACTCGCTGGCCACCGACAGCAGCTGGGCCGCGCGCTGGCGCTGCTGCCACAGCGGGGTGCGACGGCGCGGATCCCGGCGGGGGAGCAGCAGGGCGCGCGCGGCGCACTCGCGGAAGCGGCTGGCGAACAGCGCCGAGGTGCCGACCTCGGCGGTGACCTCGCGCTCGACGTCGTCGGGGTCGAGGACGGCGAGGTCGGCCTCCGGCGGCTCGCCGGTGGTGTCGGGCAGCCGGAGCACGATGCCGTCGTCGGAGTGCATGCTCGCCACGTCCACGCCGTAGCGCTCCCGCAGCCGGGCGGCGAGGACGAGCGCCCACGGCGCGTTGACCTGCGCGCCGAAGGGGGAGTGGACGACCAGCCGCCAGTCGCCCAGCTCGTCGCGGAACCGCTCGACCAGCATCGTGCGGTCGTCGGGGAGGTGGCCGGTCGCGGCCTTCTGCTCGGTCAGGTAGGCGAGCAGGTTCGCCGCGCCCCACTCGTCCAGGCCGGCGGCCCGTGCCCGCTCCAGCCCCGCCTCGGGGGTCGCCGTCCCGACCTCCCGGAGGAAGGCGCCCAGCGCCCGGCCGAGCTCGAGGGGCCGGCCGGGGGCGTCGCCGTGCCAGAACGGCATCTTGCCCGGCTGCCCGGGAGCGGGCGTGACCAGGACGCGGTCGTGGGTGATGTCCTCGATCCGCCAGGAGGAGGAGCCGAGCAGGAACACGTCGCCGACGCGCGACTCGTAGACCATCTCCTCGTCGAGCTCCCCGACCCGCCGACCACCGGTGCCCTCGGAGCCGACCAGGAAGACGCCGAACAGGCCGCGGTCGGGGATGGTGCCGCCGCTGGTGACCGCCAGCCGCTGCGCGCCGGCCCGGGCGGTCAGGGTGTCGGTGACGCGGTCCCACGTGAGCCGCGGCCGCAGCTCGGCGAACGCGTCGGAGGGGTAGCGGCCGGCCAGCATGTCGAGCACGGCGTGCAGCGCGGAGTCGGGCAGCGAGCTGAAGGCCGCCGACCGGCGGACCAGCGCGGCGACCTCGTCGACGGTGCGGGGGCGCTCGGAGACGATCGCGACGATCTGCTGGGCGAGCACGTCGAGCGGGTTGCGCAGGTAGCGGATCGACTCGATCGCGCCGGCCTTCATCCGCTCGGCGACCAGCGCGCACTGCACGAGGTCGCCGCGGTACTTGGGGAAGAGCACGCCGCGGCTGACCGCGCCGACCTGGTGACCCGCGCGGCCCACGCGCTGCAGGCCGGCCGCCACGGTCGGCGGTGACTCGACCTGGACGACGAGGTCGACCGCGCCCATGTCGATGCCGAGCTCGAGGCTCGAGGTGGCAACCACCGCGGGCAGCCGCCCGGACTTGAGTGCCTCCTCGACGATCGCGCGCTGCTCGCGGGAGACCGAGCCGTGGTGGGCGGCGGCGACGGGCTGGAAGCCCTCCGGCGTCCCGCCTCCGGAGCCTGCCTGCGCCATGAGCGCCGCGGCGTTGGTGCCCGGCGGGACGGGCTCCCCGGTGGCGCGTTCGTAGGCCAGCTCGTTGAGCCGGCTGGTGAGGCGCTCGGCCAGCCGACGGGAGTTGGAGAAGACGATGGTGCTGCGGTGCGCCTCGACCAGGTCGAGCACCCGCTCCTCGACCGCCGGCCAGATGGAGCTGCGCGGCTGGTTACCGGCGGCGGAGCCCTCCAGCTCGCCGGTCGGCTGCCCCAGCTCGCTCATGTCCTCGACCGGGACCACGACCGAGAGGTCCCACTCCTTGGTCGACGGGGGCGCGACGACGCGCACCGGCCGGCCGCCGGTGAGGAAGGTCGAGACCTCCTCGATGGGGCGGACGGTCGCCGACAGGCCGATCCGCTGGGCGGGTCGCTCCAGCAGCTCGTCGAGCCGGTCGAGCGTGACGGCGAGGTGGGCGCCGCGCTTGGTGTGCGCGACGGCGTGCACCTCGTCGAGGATCACCGTCTCGACGCCGCGCAGTGCCTCGCGGGCGGCGCTGGTCATCAGCAGGAACAGCGATTCGGGCGTCGTGATGAGGATGTCGGTGGGCCGCTTGGCGAAGGCCCGCCGCTCGTCGGCGGGGGTGTCGCCCGAGCGGATCCCGACCCGGATCTCCGGGCGCGGCAGCCCGAGCCGCGCGGCCGCCTGACCGATGCCCGCGAGCGGAGCGCGCAGGTTGCGCTCGACGTCGACGGCCAGCGCCTTGAGCGGCGAGACGTACAGGACCCGGCACCGTGACTGCTCGTCGACCGGAGAAGTGGCGGTGAGCCGGTCGAGGGACCAGAGGAAGGCGGCGAGCGTCTTGCCGGAGCCCGTCGGGGCGACGACCAGTGCGTGCTCGCCGCTGCTGATCGCGTCCCAGGCGCCCTCCTGGGCGGCCGTCGGCTGCTGGAAGGCGCCGGTGAACCACGCCCGGGCCGGCTCGGAGAACCGGTCGAGCGCAGAGGCGGATGAGGTGCGGCGGGCCACGGAGCCAGTGTCCCCGCGGGGTACGACAGTTCGCCGGGCGGAGCGGTCACGAACACCCGACCGGGCACCGCCGGGGCGCCCCGGGGGACGGCGCCGGTGCGGCAGACTCCCGGCATGCGACCGGAGACCGTCCCCGACGTCGCGACGGTGCAGCGCCGGACCGTGCGGGTCCTGTCCGGCGGGGTGGCCCTCGCCGGTCTGGGCGTCACCGTCGGGATCACCGCGGGCGGCCTGCTCGCCCGGGACGTCGCCGGTACCGACAGCGCGGCCGGGCTCGGGCAGACCGCCGGCGTGCTCGGCGCCGCCGTCCTCGCGGTCCCGCTGGCGCGGATCAGCGACGCCGCGGGGCGCCGCGCCGGGCTGTCCGTCGGCTACCTGCTCAGCGTCGTCGGCGCGGTGGTCACCGTCGTCGCGGCGGCCGCCTCCTCCCTGGTGCTGCTGCTGGTCGGGCTGTTCCTCTTCGGCTCGGCCACCGCCTGCGGCCTCCAGGCGCGGTACGCGGCGGCCGACCTGGCCACCCCCGAGCACCGCGGACGGGCGCTGTCGCTGGTGGTGTGGGCGACGACCATCGGCTCGGTCCTCGGCCCCAACCTGGCCGCACCGGGCGCCGACCTCGGCACCGCGCTGGGCCTGCCCCCGCTGGCCGGGGCGTTCGTCGTCTCGGCCGTCGTCTTCGCCGTGGTCGCCGTCGTCCTGCTGACCCTGCTCCGCCCCGACCCGCTGCTGCTCGCCCGGCAGTCCGGCGGGAGGACGGGGGCGCCGCCGCCGCGCACCGCGACCGGGACCGCGCTCCGGGCGGTCTGGGCCACGCCGTCGGGGCGGCTCGGGCTGGTGTCGGTCGTCGTCGCCCACTCGGTGATGGTCGGCGTCATGGTGATGACCCCGGTGCACATGGGGCACGCCGGAGGAGGGGAGGACGCCGTCCTGCGCGTGGTCGGCCTGGTGATCAGCGTGCACGTGGCCGGCATGTACCTCTTCTCCCCGCTCGTGGGAGCCCTCGTCGACCGGTCCGGGGCCGCCACCGTCGTGGCGCTGGGCGGTGGTCTGCTGCTCGCCGCGGCGGCCGTGTCCGGTCCGGCCGGGCCCGCGGAGTCGCTCCGCCTCGGGGTCGGGCTGCTGCTCCTGGGGCTCGGGTGGTCCTGCGGCCTCATCGCCGGGTCGGCGCTCGTGACCGGGTCGGTGGGCCCCGAGCTGCGACCGACCGCCCAGGGCGGCACCGACCTCCTGATGGGGCTGGGCGCGGCCCTGGCGGGGGTCGCCGGCGGCCCGCTGCTCGCCTGGGGCGGGTTCGGGCTGGTGACGGCGGTGTCGGCCACGCTGGTCCTCCCCCTGGTGGTCGTGTGGGTGTCGGTCGCCCTGCGCGCGCCACGGTCCCGCTGACCCGGGCTCTCGGCGCGAGCGGACGACGGCTGCGGCGGCCATCCCGTGCGGCGCGCTAGCGTCGAGGGGTGCGCCTGCAGGAGTTCTGGTCCCGTCTGGACGATCGGTTCGGCTCCATGCGTGCCCAGAGCGTGTCCCGGGACCACCTCTTCTCCGACCTGGGTGGGCGCAGCGCGGTCGAGGCCATCGACGCCGGCGTCCCGGTGCGGAAGGTGTGGCTGGCGATCTGCGAGGCCTACGACGTGCCGCCGAAGGAGCGCTGAGGCGCCTCCTCCGGCCCGTCCGGTGTCTGTGTGACCGGTGATCCGCGGCGGTCGAGGGCGTGGGCGTGTCGGCCTGGCAGTCGAACACCTGTTCGGCCTACAGTGGCGTCCACAGGCGATCGGGATGTCCACAATCCCGGTCGCGACCCGAGAACTGTCGGTGGCTCGTCCTAGCGTCGGTCCCGACCCGCTTCCCGCGAACCGAAGGTGACCACCATGGCGACACTCGACCGCGACAAGGCCCTCGACATGGCCCTCGCCCAGATCGACAAGCAGTTCGGCAAGGGCTCCGTCATGCGCCTGGGCGACAGCCCCGAGGTGGCCATGAAGGTCATCCCGACCGGCTCCATCGCCCTCGACATCGCGCTGGGCATCGGTGGCCTCCCGCGTGGCCGCGTCATCGAGGTCTACGGCCCGGAGTCCTCCGGTAAGACGACGGTCGCGCTGCACGCCGTGGCGAACGCGCAGGCCGCCGGCGGCATCGCCGCGTTCGTCGACGCCGAGCACGCGCTGGACCCGGAGTACGCCCGCGCCATCGGCGTGGACACAGACGCCCTGCTGGTCAGCCAGCCGGACACCGGTGAGCAGGCCCTCGAGATCGCCGACATGCTGATCCGCTCGGGCGCGCTCGACATCATCGTCATCGACTCGGTGGCCGCGCTCGTGCCGCGCGCCGAGATCGAGGGCGAGATGGGCGACAGCCACGTGGGTCTGCAGGCCCGGCTGATGAGCCAGGCGCTCCGCAAGATCACCGGTGCGCTCAGCAACTCGAACACCACGATGATCTTCATCAACCAGCTGCGCGAGAAGGTCGGCGTCGTCTACGGCTCGCCCGAGGTGACCACCGGTGGTCGTGCGCTGAAGTTCTACTCGTCGGTCCGCCTCGACGTCCGCCGCATCGAGACGCTGAAGCAGGGCACCGACGCGGTCGGCAGCCGCACCCGCATCAAGGTCGTCAAGAACAAGGTGGCGGCGCCCTTCAAGCAGGCCGAGCTCGACATCCTCTGGGGTCAGGGCTTCAGCCGCGAGGGCGGGCTCATCGACGTGGGCGTCGAGCAGGGCTTCGTGAAGAAGTCCGGCGCCTGGTACACGTACGAGGGCGACCAGCTCGGCCAGGGCAAGGAGAACGCCCGCAACTTCCTGAAGGACAACCCCGACCTCGCCGACGAGATCGAGAAGAAGATCAAGGAGAAGCTGGGCATCGGCCCGAGGCTGGACGCGCCGGCAGTCGACGCCGTCGACTTCTGAGTCGCTGATGACCGACTCCGGCGCTCGCCGCCGCGGTTCCGGGAGCTCCTGGGGCACGCGGCGGCGGCCCGCGGCGGCTGACGCCGATGGCGCGGGGGCCGGCCCGATGAAGGATCCCGAGGCCGTCGCCCGCGATCTCTGCCTGCGGGCGCTCACCGGCACCCCCAAGACCCGGCAGCAGCTGGCCGACCTCCTGGCCGATCGCGGGGTGCCCGAGGACGCGGCGGAGACCGTCCTGGACCGGCTCGGCGAGGTCGGACTCATCGACGACGAGGCCTTCGCCGAGGCGTGGGTGAGCTCGCGCCAGTCCGGTCGCGGTCTGGCCCGCCGGGCGCTCAAGGCCGAGCTGCGCGCCAAGGGCGTCGACGACGAGGTCGCGGCCACCGCGGTGCTCGCGGTTGGTGACGACGACGAGCGGGAGACCGCCCGCCGGCTGGTCGAGCGCAAGCTGCCCAGCATGCGGCGGCTCGACCGCGCCACCGCGACCCGCCGCCTGATGGGGATGCTGGCCCGCAAGGGCTACGGCGGCGGGCTGGCCGCCGGTGTGATCCGCGAGGCCCTGGACGCCGACGGCGCGGACGACGTCCCGGTCGCAGGCTTCGACGACCTCGACGAGGACGCCCTGCTGCCCTGACGCCCTGCTGCCCTGACGCCAGCGCGCGTCCCCAGCCCGCGCGACGCGTCGAACCGGAGAGGCCCAGAACCGATGTGGTTCTGGGCCTCTCCGGTTCCGTGGACGGGGTCGGTCAGGTGGGGTCGGGGTCGTTCGGGCCCTGGCGCGGTCCGGCGCTGCCGCCGATCTCGCTGACCCCGGCGTAGGGCTCGTGTCGCTTGCCGGCGTGGGCCTCGTTCTGGAGGCGGTCGACCAGGTGGGGGTAGTGCGCCTCGAAGGCGGGGCGCTCGGAGCGGATGCGGGGGATCTCGACGAAGTTGTGTCGCGGCGGCGGGGAGGAGGTGGCCCATTCCAGGGAGTTGCCGTGGCCCCAGGGGTCATCGCGCAGGGCGAGCTTGCCGTACTTCCAGGACCGCACCACGTTGAACAGGAACGGGATCACCGAGGCGCCCAGGACGAAGCTGAAGATGGTGGAGATCATGTTCAGCGTGGTGAAGGTGTCGGTGGGCAGGTAGTCCACGTAGCGGCGCGGCATGCCCTCGTTGCCCAGCCAGTGCTGGATGAGGAAGGTGCCGTGGAAGCCGATGAACGTCATCCAGAACTGCAGCTTCCC
>FNAW01000019.1 GCA_900102115.1 Blastococcus fimeti | reverse complement strand
CCGGACGGGGCAGATCCGGACGGGGCAGATCCGGACGACGCAGATCCGGACGGGGCAGATCCGGACGGCGCGGGACGGGACGGGGCCTCCGCCGCCGCCGGCACGGGAGTCGGCGGGACGGCGACGGGCGGAGCCGCCGGGGCCGCGCTCGCCGACGCACCGGCGGCGCGCTGCGTCCCGGTGGTGGGGATCGCCTGCGTGCCGGTGGCCGGGACCGCCCGGTCGGCGGTGCCCGTCTGCGCGCCGGCACCGGGGATGGCGTGCGTCCCGGTGTCGGTCACCGGTGCCTGGGGGGCGGCGCCGACCGCGGGGGCCTCGCCGCCGGCCGGGGCCTCGTCGTTCCGGGATCCGGTGCGCACCGAACCGTCGGGCCGGTCGCTCATGCCAGTCTCCCCATCGCCTGCGGCACGGACCGCTCCCTCGGGACCGGCTCCCGGGCGGCGCTCGCGCGCGCCCGGGCCCCGATCAGATCGTCACCAGACGTCACCCTAGGCCGACGGCTCGTCGTTGTCCGTCGTACGGGCGATCGCCACGATGGACACGTCCTCCGGCAAGTTCATGAGCTTGACACCCATGGTCGCGCGGTCCTTGTTGTGCCGCACCCCGTTGACCGGCGTCCGGATCACGCCGCCACCGGAGGTGATCGCGTAGAGCTCGTCCCCGAGGGTGACCGCGAGCGCGCCGACCAGCGCACCCTTGCGCGCCTTCGGGTCGGCGGTGAGCACGCCCTTCCCGCCACGGCCCTGGTTCGGGTAGTTCTCGATCCCGGTGCGCTTGGCGAAACCGCGCTCGGTGGCGACGAGGACGTCGACGCCCTCCTGCACCACCATGAGCGACAGCAGCCGGTCGTCGTCGGACAGCGCGATGCCGCGGACGCCCTCGGTGGCCCGGCCCATCGGGCGCAGCGCGGTGTCGTCGGCGGTGAACCGGATCGACATCGCCTTGCGCGTCACCAGCAGCAGGTCGGACTCGCTGTCGATGAGCGCGGCACCGACCAGCTCGTCGGCGTCGCGCAGGTTGATGGCGATGACGCCGCCCTGGCGTGGGGAGTCGAAGTCGGTCAGCCGGGTCTTCTTGACCTGCCCGCGGGCGGTGGCCAGGACCAGGAACGGGGCGACCGTGTAGTCCTTGATCTGCATGACCTGGGCGATCTTCTCGTCCGGCTGGAACGCGAGGATGTTCGCCACGTGCTGGCCGCGGGCCGTGCGGTTGGCCTCCGGCAGCTCGTAGGCCTTGGACCGGTAGACCCGGCCCTTGTTCGTGAAGAACAGGATCCAGTCGTGGGTGGAGCCCACGAAGAAGTGGTCGACGATGTCGTCCTGCTTGAGGGCCGCGCCCATCACGCCCTTGCCGCCGCGGCGCTGCGAGCGGTAGAGGTCGCTCTTGGTCCGCTTGGCGTACCCGGTGCGGGTGATGGTGACGACGACCTCCTCCTCCGCGATGAGGTCCTCCATCGACACGTCGCCCTCGTTCGCCACGAACTGGGTGCGGCGGTCGTCGCCGTACTTCTCGACGATCTCGGCGAGCTCGTCCTTGATGATCTGCCGCTGGCGCAGCGGCTTCTCGAGGATGTCGAGCAGGTCGGCGATGCGCGCCTCGATCTCGGCCAGCTCGTCGAGGATCCGCTGGCGCTCCAGGGCCGCGAGCCGGCGCAGCTGCAGGTCCAGGATCGCGACGGCCTGGATCTCGTCGACGTCGAGCAGCTCCATCAGACCCGCGCGCGCCTCCTCGGCCGAGGGGCTGCGGCGGATGAGGGCGATGACGTCGTCGAGGTGGTCGAGCGCCTTGCCGTAGCCGCGCAGGATGTGCGCGCGCTCCTCGGCCTTGCGCAGCCGGTAGCGGGTGCGCCGCTGGATGACCTCGATCTGGTGGTTCACGTACTCGCGGACGAGCTCGTCGAGGCGCAGCGTGCGGGGGACGCCGTCGACGATGGAGAGCATGTTGCAGCCGAAGGTGGTCTGCAGCTGGGTGTGCTTGTAGAGGTTGTTGAGCACGACCTTGGCGACGGCGTCGCGGCGCAGCGTGAAGACCAGCCGGCGGCCGACGCGGTCGCTGGACTCGTCGGCGATCTCGCTGATGCCCTGGATCCGGCCCTCCTTGACCGCCTCGGCGATGGACTCGGCGAGGTTGTCCGGGTTGACCTGGTAGGGCAGCTCGGTGCAGACCAGCTGCACCCGGCCGCGGGAGTCCTCCTCGACGGTGACGACGGCGCGCATGCGCACCGAGCCGCGGCCGGTGCGGTACGCGTCCTCGATGCCCTCGCGGCCGACGATCAGGCCGTGGGTCGGGAAGTCCGGGCCCTTGACCCGCTGCATGCACGCGGCGAGGGACTCCTCGGCCTCGGCGTCCGGGTGGTCGAGCACCCAGAACACCGCCTCCGCGATCTCGCGGAGGTTGTGCGGCGGCATGTTGGTGGCCATGCCGACGGCGATGCCCGCCGAGCCGTTGATCAGCAGGTTCGGGATGCGCCCCGGGAGGACCAGGGGCTCCTGGTTCTTGCCGTCGTAGTTGGGCTGGAAGTCGACGGTGTCCTCGTCGATGTCCCGAAGCATCTCCATGGCCAGCGGGGTGAGCCGGGCCTCGGTGTACCGCATGGCCGCGGCCGGGTCGTTGCCCGGCGAGCCGAAGTTGCCCTGGCCGTCGATCAGCGGGTACCGCATCGACCACGGCTGGGCCAGGCGCACGAGGGCGTCGTAGATCGAGCTGTCGCCGTGCGGGTGGTAGTTACCCATCACCTCACCGACGACGCGGGCGCACTTGACGTAGCCGCGGTCGGGGCGGAAGCCCTGGTCGAACATCGCGTACAGGACGCGGCGGTGGACGGGCTTCAGGCCGTCGCGGACCTCGGGGAGGGCGCGGCCGACGATCACGCTCATCGCGTAGTCGATGTAGCTCCGCTGCATCTCCTGCTGGAGATCGACCGGTTCGACGCGGTCGCGGGGAGGGGTCTCGGTCACGGTTCAGGTCTCCACAGGTGGGTGCACAGAGGTGGACAACGTCGCTGCTCGGCGGGCGGCCCCCGCGGGGTGGGGGCCGGCCCGGCTCACACGTCGAGGAAGCGGACGTCCTTGGCATTGCGGGTGATGAAGCTGCGGCGGGCCTCGACGTCCTCGCCCATCAGCACGCTGAAGAGCTCGTCGGCGGCCGCGGCGTCGTCGAGGGTGACCTGCAGCAGCACCCGGGTCTCGGGGTTCATGGTCGTCTCCCAGAGCTCGGTCGCGTTCATCTCGCCGAGACCCTTGAAGCGCTGGATGGCGTCGTCCTTGGGCAGCTTGCGGCCCGCCTCGGCGCCGGACTTGAGGACGGCGTCGCGCTCGCGGTCGGTGTAGACGTACTCGTCACCGAACTTGCCGCCCCACTTGATCTTGTACAGCGGCGGCTGCGCGAGGTAGACGTAGCCGGCCTCGACCAGCGGCCGCATGAAGCGGAACAGCAGGGTCAGCAGCAGCGTGCGGATGTGCTGGCCGTCGACGTCGGCGTCGGCCATCAGCACGATCTTGTGATAGCGCAGCTTGCTGACGTCGAACTCGTCGTGGATGCCCGTGCCGAACGCGGTGATCATCGACTGGACCTCGTTGTTCTTGAGGACCCGGTCGATGCGCGCCTTCTCGACGTTGATGATCTTGCCGCGGATGGGCAGGATCGCCTGGAACATCGAGTCGCGGCCGGACTTGGCCGAGCCGCCGGCCGAGTCGCCCTCGACGATGTAGATCTCCGAGGCCCGCGGGTCGGTCGAGCGGCAGTCGGCCAGCTTGCCCGGCAGCGAGTTGTTGCTCAGCAGGTTCTTGCGGGCCAGCTTGCGGGCGTCCTGCGCCGCACGCCGGGCGCGGGCGGCCGACGACGCCTTGTTGATGATCGTCTTGGCCTCGGTCGGGTTGGCCTCGAACCAGTGCTGGATCTGCTCGTTGCAGACCTTCTGGACGAAGCCCTTGACCTCGGTGTTGCCGAGCTTGGTCTTGGTCTGGCCCTCGAACTGGGGGTCGCCGAGCTTCACCGAGATGATCGCGGCCAGGCCCTCGCGGATGTCCTCACCCGTGAGCTTCTCGTCCTTGGTCTTGAAGAGCTTCTTCTCCTCGGCGTACCGGTTCACGATGGAGGTCAGCGCCGCGCGGAAACCCTCCTCGTGCGTGCCGCCCTCGTGCGTGTTGATGACGTTGGCGAACGTGTAGACCGACTCCGAGTAGGCCTCCGACCACTGCATGGCGACGTCGATGGACATCGGCATGTCGTTCTTGCCGACGCCGTCGGCGGCGAAGCTGATCACCGACTTGTGGATCGGCGACTTCTTGGCGTTGATGTGGTCGACGTAGTCGACCAGGCCGCCGTCGTAGCGGTAGGTGATCTCGGTGGGCTCGAACCCCTCGTCCTCGTGACCGGCCTCGACGGCGACCTCGGCGACCGAGGCCTCCTCGGCCATGCCCGTCTCGACCTTGCTGCGGCCGGGGCGCTCGTCGCGCAGGACGATCGTGATGCCCTTGTTGAGGAAGGCCATCTCCTGCAGCCGGCGGCTGATCGTGTCGAACGAGTAGGTCGTCGTCTCGAAGATGTCGCCGTCGGCCCAGAACGTGACCGCCGAGCCGCGCTTCTTCGTCGCCCCGACCTCCTCGAGCGGACCGGGCTTGGCGAGGTCGTAGCGCTGGAACCACTCGGCGCCGTCGCGCCAGACGTTCACCTCGAGCCGCTTGGACAGCGCGTTGACGACGGTGACACCCACGCCGTGCAGACCACCGGAGACGCCGTAGCTCTTGCCGTCGAACTTCCCGCCCGCGTGCAGGACGGTCATGATCACCTCGAGGGTGGGCCGCTTCTCGACCGGGTGCATGTCCACCGGGAAGCCACGGCCGTTGTCCTCGACCCGCACGCCGCCGTCGGCCAGCAGGGTCACGCGCACCGTGTCGCAGTAGCCGGCCAGCGCCTCGTCGACGGCGTTGTCGACGACCTCCCACACCATGTGGTGCAGGCCACGCTCACCGGTGGACCCGATGTACATGCCGGGACGCTTCCGGACCGCCTCGAGACCCTCGAGGACGGTGATCGAACTGCCGGAGTAGGCGTTCTCGGTCTGCGGTGCTGCGACCACGGGGGGCCTTCCTTTCGCGCAACCGGCACGCGTTCCCCCGGTGTTCGCGGGGGGTGACGCGCAGAACGGCACTGGGCCCCTCGGGGCGCAGGACGACGCTGGGCCGGTTGCTGGCGGTTTCTGCTCCCGAGGATACCGGGTCCACCGACAGGAATGCCGTCGTCCACGCCCTCACGTCGTGTCTGAGGCCCTTCGGACCCCTCCACCACCACCCGTGCTGCCCCCGCTATCGACACGGCGTCCTCGGGCGGCTCACCCGGTCGCGGTCAGTTCTTCGGGCCCGCGGGGCGATCGCCGCTGAGGTTCTGCGGGTCGAACGAGGCCGGCTGCCCGCCCGTCCGGCGGGTCACGAGCACGGTCACGAACCACAGGACGACGCCGATCGCCAGCAGGACGCCGGCGATCCGGTACTCCTCCGCGGGCCGCCCGGCGAAGGGCGTGGCGAGGAAACCGCAGGCCAGGGCGCCGATGATCGGCAGCACCGTCGGGGTGCGGAAGTGGTCGGCGTCGACGTGGTCGCGCCGGAGCACCAGCACCGCGACGTTCACCACGGTGAACACCAGGAGCAGCAGCAGGGCGGTGGTGCCGCCGAGCGCCGGCACCGCCCCGACGAAGGTGATCAGGCCGAAGGCCAGCGCGGTGGTGAACAGGATCGCCGTGGTGGGCGTGCGGCGGCGCGCGTGCACCCGGCCCAGCAGCGGCGGCAGCACCCGCTCCCGGCTCAGCCCGTAGACCAGCCGGCTGGCCATGAGCATGTTGATCAGCGCCGAGTTGGCGACGGCGAACATCGTGATGACGCCGAACAGGCCGATCGGGAAGCCGGGTGCGCCGGCCTCGACCACCTGCAGCAGCGGGGTGTCGCCCTCGCTGAGCCGCTCCGGCGGCACCAGCGCGATCGCCGAGATCGACACGAGCACGTAGATGACGCCGGTGGCGACCAGCCCGCCGAGCAGCACCTTCGGGAAGATCCGCCGCGGCTCCTTGCACTCCTCGGCCATGTTCACCGAGTCCTCGAAGCCGACCATCGCGAAGAACGCCAGGCCCGTCGCGGCGATGACGCCCCCGATCATCGAGCGCTCGCCGGTGTCGAACTCCGTCACGCGCGAGAAGTCGCCGCCCCCACCGCCGAGGGCCCAGACGCCGACGCCGATCACGATGAGCAGGCCGGTCAGCTCCACGCAGGTGAGGACGACGTTGGCCTTGACGCTCTCGCCGACGCCGCGGTGGTTGACCAGGGCCACCAGGGACATGAAGGCCAGCCCGATGAGGGTGATCCCGATGCCGTCGCCCAGGTCGAGCTCGAACACGCTGGCGAAGTTCGCGCTGAACGCGCGGGCGGCGGTCGACGCCGACGTGATGCCCGAGCTCATCACGGCGAAGGCCACGAGGAACGTCAGGAAGTGCACGCCGAAGGCCTTGTGCGTGTACAGCGCGGCGCCCGCGGCCTGCGGGTACTTCGTCACCAGCTCCAGGTAGCTGAAGGCGGTGACCAACGCGACGAGGAAGGCGACGAGGAACGGCAGCCAGACGACGCCGCCCACCTCGGCGGCCACCTGGCCGGTCAGCGCGTAGATCCCGGTGCCCAGGACGTCGCCGACGATGAACAGCAGCAGGAGCCCCGGCCCCATGACCCGCCTGAGGGCCGGCTGGCCGTCGGCGGTGCGCTCGTCGGTGGTGGTGTCGGCCATCGGGCCCTCCGAGGGGTGGTGGTGTTCGGGGCCGCCGGCGGCCGCGTCGATCGTCCTGCGCGGCCTGCGCCTCCGCGATTCGGGCGCCCCCGCCGGAGTACGCCGACACTCGGCCGCATGCCCTCCCCGGATGCGAAGCTCTGCCTGGTCACGGGCGCGACCGGCTACATCGGCGGGCGGCTGGTGCCCGAGCTGCTGGCGGCCGGTCACCGCGTGCGGGTGATGACCCGCAACCCCGACCGGATCCGGGACCACCCCTGGGCCGGCCAGGTCGAGGTCGCCCGCGCCGACGCGACCGACGCGGACCAGGTCGCCGCCGCCTGCGCGGGGGTCGAGGTCGTCTACTACCTGATCCACGCCCTCGGCGGCGGGCCCGGGTTCGAGGAGACCGACCGCCGCACCGCCCGGGTCATGGCCGAGGCGGCCCGCACCGCCGGGGTCGGCCGGCTGGTCCACCTCGGCGCGCTGCGGCCGCAGGACGAGGAGCTCTCGCCGCACCTGCGCTCGCGCACCGAGGTCGCCGACATCCTGCTCGACTCCGGCGTCCCGACGGCCGTGCTGCGCGCGGCGGTGGTGCTCGGATCGGGGTCGGCGTCGTTCGAGATGCTCCGGTACCTGACCGAGCGGCTGCCGGTGATGGTCACCCCGCGGTGGGTGCACAGCCGCATCCAGCCGATCGCCGTCCGGGACGTGCTGCGCTACCTCGTGGGCAGCGCCGGCCTGCCGGCCGCGGTGCACCGGTGCTTCGACGTCGGCGGACCCGACGTCCTGGACTACGCCGAGATGATGCGGCGGTACGCCGAGGTCGCCGGCCTGCCGCGGCGGCGGATCCTGCCGGTGCCGCTGTTCACCCCGTCGCTGTCCAGCCAGTGGGTCGGCCTGATCACCCCGGTCCCGGCCGGGATCGCCCGCCCGCTGGTGGAGTCGCTGCGCAACACGGTGGTCTGCGGCGAGCACGACATCGCCGAGTACGTGCCGGACCCGCCCGAGGGGCTGCTCGGCTTCGACGAGGCGGTCGGGCTGGCGCTGCAGCGGGTGCGCGACTCCGCCGTCGCCACCCGGTGGGCCTCGGCGTCGGTGCCCGGCGCCCCGTCGGGCCCGCTGCCGACCGACCCCGACTGGGCCGGCGGCAGCAGCCTCTACGTCGACGACCGGACCCGGTCCACCGACGCCGATCCCGCTGCCGTCTGGCGGGTCGTCGAGGGGATCGGCGGCGAGCGCGGGTGGTACTCGTTCCCGCTCGCGTGGCAGGTGCGCGGGCTCCTGGACCGCGCGGTCGGCGGGGTCGGGCTGCGCCGCGGCCGCCGCGACCCCGACCGGCTCCACGCCGGTGACGCGCTCGACTTCTGGCGGGTGGAGGAGCTCGACCGCGGCCGGTTGCTCCGGCTGCGCGCCGAGATGCGGCTGCCCGGGCTGGCCTGGCTGGAGTTCCACGTGGAACACGACGCCGCGGACGGGGGGCAGGGCACGACGACGCTGCGGCAGCGGGCCACCTTCGCGCCGCACGGCCTGGCCGGGAACGCCTACTGGTGGGCCGTCGCGGCGTTCCACGGCATCGTCTTCGGCGGGATGATCAAGGGCATCGCCCGCGCGGCGGAGAACCCGTAGGTCAGACGAGGAGCTGGGCGGTGGCGAGCTCCCGGTAGAGCGGGCTGCTGTCCACCAGCTCGGCATGCGTGCCGCGGGCGACCACGCGGCCCTGGTCGAGCACCACGATCTGGTCGCTGTCCAGGACCGTGGACAGCCGGTGCGCGACCACCAGCAGGGCGCGGTCGGCCGAGGCGGCGGCGAGCGTCTCCCGCAGCAGCCCCTCGTTGCGGGCGTCGAGGCTGGCGGTCGGCTCGTCGAGCAGCAGCAGCTCCGGCCGGGCCAGCAGGGAGCGGGCGATCGCCAGGCGCTGCCGCTCGCCGCCGGAGAGCAGCACGCCCTCGTCACCCACCAGCACGTCCAGCCCGCGCGGGGAGCGGCGGACCACGTCGGTCAGCCCGACATCGGCGAGCACCGCCCACAGCTCTGGGTCGGTGGCGTCCGGGCGGGTGAGCAGCAGGTTGTCGCGCACCGTGCCGGCCAGCACCGGCGCCTCCTGCTCGACGTAGCCCAGCCGGGCGCGCAGGGCCGCCCGCGGCAGCTCACGGACGTCGGTACCGGCCCACCGGACCGAGCCGTCGCCGACCGGGTAGAAGCCCTCGATCAGTGCGAGGACCGTGGACTTGCCCGCGCCCGACGGCCCGACCAGCGCGACCCGGGTGCCCGCGGCCACCTCGAAGGAGATCCCCCGCAGCACCGGCGTCCCGTCGGGATAGGCGAAGGAGACGTCCTCGAGCGCCAGCAGGGGCGCGCCCGGTCGCGCGCCGGTCCTGGTCCGCTCGGGCCGTCCGTCCTCCTCGGGTTCGAGCGCCAGGATCTCCTGGATGCGGGTCAGCGCGCCGAGCCCGGTCTGCAGCTGGGTCCAGGCCGAGATCGCGTGGCCCAGCGGCATGACCAGCAGGAACAGGTAGAGGATGAAGGCGACCAGCGACGCGACGCTGATGGACCCGTTCGCGACCCGGTATCCCCCGACGCCGAGCACCGCCAGGAACGCGCCCTGGACGGCGATCGACCCGGCCGGCGAGATCATCGACTCGAGCCTGGCCAGCCGCACGCCGGCGTCGAACGCCCGCCGCGCGCTGCCGCCCACCGCCGCCACCTCGCGGGTCGTGGCGCCGCTGGCGCGGATGGTGCGGACGGCCGACAGCGCCCGCTCGACGGCCGCGGTCATCGCCCCGACCTCCTCCTGCGCCTGGCGCGACAGCCGGCGCACCCCGCGCGAGGCCAGCACGACGACGGTCAGGCCGACGGCGACCGAGACGAGGGTGAGCAGTAGCAGCCAGACGTCGACCAGCGCCATCGCGATCACCGCGCCGATCCCGAGCACCACCGACCCCGCGACGTCGACGATGCCGGAGGTGACCGTGGCGCGCAGCAGCGTGGTGTCCGCGCCCACCCGCGACATCAGGTCGCCGGTGCGACGCCGGTCGTACTCGGCCACCGGCAGCCGCAGCAGCCGGTCGGCGAGCAGCCGGCGGGTGGTGAGGACGACGCCCTCGGCGGTGCGCTGCAGCAGGTACTGCTGGAAGGCGCCCAGCGCCGAGGAGGCCAGCAGCACCACGACCAGCACCGAGACGACGGGCAGCAGCGGACGGCCCGACCCGACGGCGTCGATCACCCGCGCGACCAGCGCCGGCTGCGCGAGCGCACCGGCCGCGGACACGAGGGAGAGCCCCGCGGCCGCGGACAGCGCCCGGCGGTGCGGCCGCAGCAGGGGCAGCAGCTCGCGCGGGCCGGCGCCGGGCGGGGTGGCCGTGGGCTCGGGGCCGTCGGGAGGAGTCAGCGGACAGCCCGGTCAGAACCCGGCGGCGAGCGCGGCGACGAGGGCGGTCAGCAGCCGGCTGTGGTGCTCGATCAGCTGCGGCCGGTGGCCGTCCGGCCGGACGGCGGCCAGGAACCCGCCGGCCGTCCAGAACTCGTCGCCGTCGTCGGTGCCCAGCAGCAGCCGCCGGACCTCGGCATCCCCCACGAGCCGCCGCACCTGCGGGCCGTCCTCGGCCGCCAGCAGCGTCCAGCGGCGGTCGAAGTCCGCGTCGTCCGAGGGGATCTGCACCAGCCCGCCGACGCCGTGCTTCCACAGCCGGGCCGGGGAGAGCCGCAGCGCCGGCGGCGCCCCGAGCAGCGGGGCGGCGGTGATCGCGTACTCCGGCACCACGTGCCGGCCCGACGTGTAGACGGCGTCGAAGGCGACCAGCTCGAGCGTCCCGGCCCGGCCGCGCAGCACGCTGCCCGGCCGGTGGTCCTTGGTCAGCCGGACCGGTGCCGAGGTGATGAGCTGCTGCAGCGCGGCGTCCTCGGGGGCGGTGCCGTCCGAGATGGTCCAGCCGCGCTGGAGCGCCCAGCCCTGCGCCCCGACGACGTCGCCCTCGTAGGTGAACGCCCGCTCCATCTCGGGGTCGCGCTGACGGCGGCCGCCGAACAGGCCGCGCCGCACGGGCGCCTCCTGGGGCGGTGCCTGCTGCACCTGGTCCTGCTGCGGCGGAGCCCAGTTCGGGTCGATGCCGGCCGGCTCGACGCCGGACGGCTCGCGGGCCGGCCGCTGGGGCTCCGCCGGGGGGAGGTCCCAGCCGGCGGGCCGCCACGTCGCGGGGTCGACCGACGGGTCGCTGTCGCGCGGCTGCTTGCGGCGGTCGGCGAGGTTGGGCTCGTCCCGGGCCGGCCCGTCCTGCGCCGGCTCGTCCCGGGTGGGCTCGTCGCCTCCGAGGTGGGCCGGCTCCTGCCAGCCGCGGCCGGCGTCGTCGTCGTCCGAGCCGTTGTGGTCCCGAGGCGTGCTCATCGCTGCCCTTCCGTCGTGGTGCCTGCTACCCGTACGTGTCGCGCGGCCCCCGGCCGCGCACCGAGCGCGGGCCCTTCTTCCAGCTGGGAGCCGTCGGTCCGACAACGCGCAACCGGGTCACGACGTCCCCGCCCACCCCGGCGCGCAGCTTGCCCAGGATCGTCGGGGCGAGCAGCCGCAGCTGGGTGGCCCAGGCGGTGGACTCCGCGACGATCAGCAGCTCGCCCTCGGTCAGGGTCTGCGGGGCGCAGTGCGCGGCGATCTCCGGTCCGACCAGCATCTCCCACCGGCCGAAGACCGCGCCGGTGCGCGTGCGCTCGGACCAGTCCTGCTGCGCGACGAGGGAGTCGACCAACCGGCCCAGCGGCTGCGGGTCGTCGGCGCCGGGGCCCGGGCCGCTCCACGACCGGCGCGGTCCGGCGATCCGCCGGCGGGTCGGCCGCGGCCGGGCCGCGGAGGCCGCGCGGGCCGCTTCCAGCGCGGCGCGGGCGATGTCGCTCGGCCGGGCCGGTCGCTCATCGCTCATCGCCGATCGCCACCTCTCCGGGATCGAGCACGCGCGCGGCGCCGTCGGCCACCTCGACCCGCCCCCCGCGCAGCTCCGGCGGGACGTCCTCGAGCACCGCCGCGGTGATCAGGGTCTGCTCGGCCGAGCGTGCCACCTCCGCCAGCGCCGCGCGACGCTCGGCGTCCAGGGTCGCGAAGACGTCGTCCAGGATCAGGATCGGGTCCTCGCCCTCGGCCCGCAGCAGCGCGAAGGTCGCCAGCTTCAGCCCCAGTGCCAGCGACCAGGACTCCCCGTGGCTGGCGAAGCCCTTCGCCGGTGCCGGGCCGAGGTGGATGACCAGGTCGTCGCGGTGCGGACCGACCAGCGTCATCCCTCGGTCGAGCTCGTCGTTCCGTCGCTCGGCCACCCGCTCGCGCATCGCCTCGGTCAGCTCCGCCGCCGTCGGCAGCGTGCCGTCGGGGCGCAGCGCCGCACCGTCCCCGGCCAGCGGGGTCGTCGAGGAGTACCCCAGGCCCGCAGCGAGCGCGCCGTCCCCGGCCACCCGCGCGTAGGCCTCGGTCAGCTGCGGCGCGAGATCGGCGATCAGCCCGAGCCGGGCGGACAGGAGCTGACCGCCGAGGTCGGTGAGGTGCCCGTCCCACACGTCCAGGGTCTCGATGGCCTTGCCCCGGGCCAGGCGGGCGGTCTTGAGCAGCGCGTTGCGCTGCTTGAGCACCCGGTCGTAGTCGGCGCGCACCCCGGCCAGCCGCGGCGTGCGGCTGACCAGCAGCTCGTCGAGGAACCGCCGGCGCTCGGTCGGGTCGCCGCGGACCAGCGCGAGGTCCTCGGGCGCGAACAGCACCGTCCGCACCATCCCGAGCCAGTCCCGCGGGCGCTGCATCGGTGCCCGGTTGACCCGCACCCGATTGGCCCGGCCGGGGTTGATCTCGATCTCGACCAGCAGCTCGCGGTCACCGCGCCGGAGCGCGGCGCGCACCACCGCCTGGGCCGCACCGTGCCGCACCAGCGGGGCGTCGGCCGAGACGCGGTGGCTGCTCATGGTCGCGAGGTAGCCGATGGCCTCGACCAGGTTGGTCTTGCCCTCGCCGTTGCGGCCGACGAAGACCGTCGGGCCCGGGGACAGGGGCAGGTCCACGTGCTCCCAGCTGCGGAAGGAGCCGAGCTGCAGGTGCCGGACGTACACCTGGGCTCAGCCCACCTCGAGGGCAGAAATGGCCATTTCTGCCCTCGCGGGGGGACGAGGGGGGACGGTCATGCCGGGCGCTCGACCTCGGACTGCTCCACCGCCCGGACGGCGTGCCCACCGAACTGGTTGCGCAGTGCCGCGACCGCCTTCATCGTCGGCGAGTCCTCCTGGCGGGAGGAGAAGCGGGCGAACAGCGAGGCCGCGATCGTCGGCATCGGGACGGCGTTCTCGATCGCCTGCTCGACGGTCCAGCGGCCCTCGCCCGAGTCCTCGGCGTACCCGCGCACCCGGTCCAGCGCCGGGTCCTCCTCCAGGGCACGGACCAGCAGGTCCAGGAGCCAGGAGCGGATGACGGTGCCCTGGGTCCAGGACTTGATGACGCCGGGCACGTCCTCGATCAGGTCCACGGCCTCGAGCAGCTCGTAGCCCTCGCCGTAGGCCTGCATCATCGCGTACTCGATGCCGTTGTGGACCATCTTGCTGAAGTGCCCGGCCCCGACCGGACCGGCGTGCACGAAGCCCGCGTCGCCGCCCACGGGTTGACCGGACTCGTCGGTGGGTGCCGGCGGCTTGAGCGCGTCGAAGATCGGCTGCACCTTGGCGACGTCCTCGGCGGTGCCGCCGACCATCAGCGCGTAACCGTTCTCCAGGCCCCAGACCCCGCCGGAGACGCCGGCGTCGACGTAGCCGATGCCCTTCTCGCGGCACAGCACGTCGTGCACCTGGTCGTCGGTGTACTTCGAGTTGCCGCCGTCGACGATCACGTCGCCGGGCTCGAGCAGCTCGGCGAGCTCCTTCACCGTCTCCCTGGTCGGCTCACCCGAGGGCACCATCACCCACACCACGCGGGGAGTGGCGAGCGCCTCCACCAGCGCCGGCAGGGTGTCCACGTCCCGCTTGCCGGGCGCGCGGTCGTAGCCCACGACCTCGTGACCGGCGCGGCGGATCCGCTCGGCCATGTTGCCGCCCATCTTGCCCAGCCCGATCAGCCCCAGCTGCACGGCGGATGTCCCCTCTCGGCTTGCACGTCCTGGTCAGTGCTCCATCGTGCGCGTGGCGGCGCGGTGCTGCCCGACGAGGGTCAGCCCGGGAGCCGCACCGGCATGATCAGGTAGCGGTAGCTGCCCGGTCGCGGTGCCGGGGCGTCGTCGCCCTCGGCGGGCTCCTCGACGCCGGAGAGGACCGCCGGCTTGAGCGGGCTGGTGAAGTCCATCCGCGCCCGCGACGTGTGCACGGCGGCCAGCCCGTCGAGCAGGAACGTCGGGTTGAAGCCGATGGTCAGCGGCTCGCCGTCGAAGTCGACGTCGCAGCGCTCCTCGGCCTGGCCCTCGTCGTCGGTGCCGCCGGCGCGCAGGGTGACCTGGCCGGGGGTGAACTCGCAGCGCAGCGGCGTGCCGCGCTCGGCGACCAGGGCGACGCGCTTGGCGGCGTCGGTGAACAGGCCGACCGGCAGCGTGGCGCTGGAGGCGGACTCGTTCGGCATGATCGCGCGGTACTTCACGAACTCGGCGTCCAGCAGCCGCGTCGTGGTCTGCCGGTCCTTGCCGGAGAGGCCGAGGATGCCCTCGCCGGAGCTCCCGGAGGACAGCGACACGGTGATCTCCGGTCCGCTCGTGAGCGTCTTGGCGGCGTCGGCCAGCGTGCGGGCGGGGACGAGGACGGCGGCGGACAGCCCGGAGGTGTCGGGGCGCCAGGCGAACTCGCGCACGGCCAGCCGGTAGCGGTCGGTGGCGGCCAGGGTGATCTGGTCGCCCTCGATCTCCAGCCGGACGCCGGTGAGCATCGGCAGGGTGTCGTCCCGGCCGGCGGCCACGGCCACCTGGCTCACGGCCTCGGCGAAGACGTCGCTGTCGACGACGCCGGCCGACGACGGCATGTGCGGGAGGGACGGGTAGTCCTCCACCGGCAGGGTCGGCAGGCTGAACCGGGCGTTGCCGCAGGTGATCGCCAGGCGCGGTCCGTCGGCGGTGATGTCCACCGGATGCGGCGGCAGGGCGCGGGTGATCTCGGCGAGGAGCCTGCCGGGCACCAGGACGCGTCCGTTCTCGGTGGCCTGGACGTCGGCCTCCGCACGGGCCGAGACCTCGTAGTCGAAGCCCGACACCGACAGCTGGTTGCCGTCGATCTCAAGCAGGATGCCGGCGAGGACGGGCACCGAGGGGCGCGGCGGCAGGCTGCGCGCCGTCCACGCGACGGTGTCGGCGAGCACCTCTCGTGCCACCCGGAACTTCATCTGTCCATCCACCCGATCTCTTCTGCGTCCACGGTGCACCGGCGGGACGAGGACGGGCCTCCTGCCCCGGTGCGGTGCTCATGGTGCCTGCTGGGGGCCCTCGGGGG
>FNAW01000015.1 GCA_900102115.1 Blastococcus fimeti | reverse complement strand
AAACCCTGTCCCTCGATGAGTGCTCCACCGGCTGATCCCGTTGGTGCTGTCGAGGCTCTGCGGGGCCTGCCCAGCGGAGCGTCCCCACCCAGAATGTGGTTCGAGAAAATTTGGGTAGAAGTACTTCATCCTCGTCATCACACGTGTGGAAGCTGGGGATCGGGCCCCTTTCCGCAGGTCAGCGCCCCAGCAGCCCTGTTGGCCCGGTGTGGGCGGTGACCGTCGACCTGTTGTCGACACGTGGACAACTCGACCGCCGTGCACAGCGACCGCTCCCCGTCCACCTGCACTCCCCTGGTTGCCCCCTGTCCGTCCCCATGCCCTGTGCACGCCCGAGCCGGGCGGCCGGCGGGCGTCGCGCTCCTGGCGGGCCATTGGTCGTCGGTCCGCGGTATACGTGCAGGTCAGCGCCCCGCCCGGGCGATCCGTGCCGGGCCGCGGTGCTGCGGGGCGGTGGGTCCGGCCACCGTCGCGGAGCGGGGCCGGGAGAGATCTCCCCAGGCTGTGCACATGTCTGGGGACAACTTCTCGATGTGTCGACGTGCGAGCCGGTCGTCGACCGTTCGGGATCCCGCCGGAACTGGGATTTCTCCGTCCACCGGGTTCCGCACAACTGTGGACAGCGACTTGTCGACCCCGAGCGAGGAGTGGGCCCGGAGGGTCCGCGATCGAGCGCAGGAGGCACGCGGCAATCAGCGGATGAACACTCGGAACTCGCGGCGAGCACGGTGAGCCGCCCCGCGAGGCTGGGGCGACGAGGCGGGCCCGGAGGGTCCCCGAGGGGGCGCAGAGCATGGCTCAGCGCAACTGGGGGAACGGCACGTGGCCGCGGTGTCCTCCGGAGGAGGACAGGTGTCATTGCCGGGCGCGGCTCTTGATCCGTGCGGTGAGCTCGGTGACCTGGGTGTAGGTGGCCCGGCGCTCGCTCATCAGGTTGGTGATCTTCTTGACGGCGTGCATGACCGTGGTGTGGTCCTTGCCGCCGAACGAGGCACCGATGCGGGGCAGGGACAGCTCGGTCAGCTCGCGGCACAGGTACATGGCGATCTGCCGGGCGTTGACCAGCGTGCGGCTGCGGTTGGAGCCCTGCAGCTCCTCCATCGTCACGGAGAAGTACTCGGCGGTGGCGGCCATGATGATCGCCGCGGTGATCTGCGGGCCCTGCTCGTCGCTGATCAGGTCCTTGAGCACCAGCTCGGCCAGGGGCAGGTCGACCTGCTGCTTGTTCAGCGAGGCGAAGGCGGTGACGCGGATCAGCGCGCCCTCGAGTTCGCGGATGTTGGTCTGCACCTTGCTGGCGATGAACTCGAGCACCGCGTCGGGCACCTGCAGCCGCTCGCCCCAGGCCTTCTTGCGCAGGATGGCGATGCGGGTCTCGAGGTCGGGCGCCTGGACGTCGGTGATCAGGCCCCACTCGAAGCGGGTGCGCAGCCGGTCCTCCAGCGTCGTCAGCTTCTTCGGCGCGCGGTCGGAGGTGATGACGATCTGCTTGCTGGCGTTGTGCAGCGTGTTGAAGGTGTGGAAGAACTCCTCCTGCGTCCGCTCGGCGCGCTCCAGGAACTGGATGTCGTCGATCAGCAGGAAGTCGATGTCGCGGTAGCGACGGCGGAAGTCCTCGGCCCGGCCGGAGTGCACCAGGTTGATGAACTCGTTGGTGAACTCCTCGGTGCTGACGTAGCGCACCTTGACGTTGGGGAACATCCGCGCCGCGTAGTGCCCGATCGCGTGCAGCAGGTGCGTCTTGCCCAGCCCGGACTCGCCGTAGATGAACAGCGGGTTGTAGGCGCGCGCCGGCGCCTCGGCCACCGCGACGGCGGCGGCGTGGGCGAACCGGTTGCTGTTGCCGATGACGAAGCTGTCGAAGACGTACTTGGGGTTCATGCCCGGGTCCAGGCCGGCGGGCCGGTGGGTCTCCGCTCGTCGTCCGCGGCTCCCGCCGGCGCGCGAGCTGTGCCGTTCGCCCTCGGTGGAGGAGAGGTCGAAGGGCAGGACGTCGGCGGACTGGCCGTCGCCGCTGCCGCCCCAGTCCTGCGAGCCCGATCCGGAGTCCGGTGGCCCCCAGGGGGTGGTGCTCCAGTCCTCGGGTGCGCCGCGGTCCACCGGCGGGCGGCCGCCGTCCAGCGGCCGCAGCTCGCGGACCTCCGACGTGCGGCCGGCGGGCTCCTCGTGCGCGTCCCGGGAGTCGCGGTCCCAGGGGGCGGTACCGACGACGTCGGTCCGGACGCCGAACGCGCTCCGGCCGTCGTCGGCCCGGTCGCGCGTGGCCTGGTCCTCCGCGGCCCGGCGGGCCTCGAGGGCCGCCTCGGACGCCGACCACGGACGACGGGTGGGCTCGGGGTCGGCCTGCTCGTCGTCCTGCGCCGGCGCGTCCTCGAGCTGGATGGCGACCCGGATGTCCCGGCCGAACTGCTCGGACAGCGCCTCGGCGAGCACCCGGCGCATCCGTGACTCGAGCACGGTCTGGGTGAACTCGTTGGGTGCGGCGAGCACCGCCGTGTCCTCGACCAGCCCCAGTGGGCGGGTCAGGTTCAGCATGGCGTTCTGCTGTGGGGAGAGGCTGGTGGCCAGCCGCTCCCGGATCTGGTCCCAGACCGTCGCCAGGTCCAGCGTGGCGTCCGCCATGCCGTCGTCCTCCCCATGCAGTCGACCCCGGCGGTCGGTCCTCCGTGGCGTTCCGATCCCCTCGGCGTGGTGCCTGCCGGGGATCGATGGTGCGTTCCCCACGGCAGGTGCGGACCCTCGTGTTCCACACGGGTGTCCACAGGCTGTGCACGACCGGTGGGGATGCCACCGGGGCCGGCGAGGGCCCGGGGACTGTCCAGCAACTCTGCTGGTCAGCGCCCCGTCGTCGGGGTCTGCGGGCGCTACGGGGGCTCGGTTGACCTTCCGGTCGGCCCACGCGCCGTGACCCTGTCGTCCGATGCGGGGCGACGGCGACGCTAACAGCCCCGTCCACAGCCCGGCAACGACGCGGTTCCGGCTCCCGGCGCGTCGGCGGCGGCGTGCCGCCGCGGGCCCGGCGACCCGGTCGGGGCATCATGGGCGGTCCGGATGAATCCCGGCCGCCGTCGGGCGGGATTCCTCGGTTATGCTGTCCGGAGTCCGTGACGGCTCCTGTCGCCATGCCCCGCTCCGCGCGGCGCTGGCGTGCGGGGGGCCCGTCCCGGAAGACCAGCTTCCGGGGTCCGGGGTGGGTGCGGTTCACGCCGTCCCCACCGGCACCCCCTGCGCGTCCGCCCACCGGTGGCGCGCACCGCCGAACGTGATAGTGGGAGTACCTCGTGAGCAAGCGCACGTTCCAGCCGAACAACCGTCGCCGGTCCAAGACCCACGGCTTCCGGCTGCGGATGCGCACCCGCGCCGGCCGAGCGATCCTCGCCGGCCGCCGGCGCAAGGGTCGCGAGAAGCTCTCCGCCTGACGTGCTGCCCGCGCAGGCACGCCTGCGCCGGCGCCCGGAGTTCACCGCGGTCGTCCGGTCCGGTCGACGTGCCGGGCGGCCGACCATGGTGCTCCACCTCCTCCCCGAACGGCCCGCGCACGAGGGCGGCGATCCGGCACGCAGCGAGAGCGCGCGCCCGGTGCAGCCGTCCGGTGCTCGGGCCGGTTTCGTGGTGGGCAGATCGGTGGGCAACTCCGTCGTCCGCCACCGCGTGACGCGCCAGCTGCGGGCCGTCGTCCGGGCCGAGCTCGACCGGCTGCCGGCGAGCGCGGACCTGGTCGTGCGTGCGCGGCCGGAGGCGGCGACCGCCGGTTCGGCGGTGCTGCACCGCGACCTGAGCCGCGGCCTGGACCGGCTGCTCGGCCGGCGGGCCGACCGGTGAGCGGGCGCGCGCCGGTGCGACGGGCGCTGCTGGCCGCCGTCGGCTTCTACTCGCGGGCGATCAGTCCCGCGCTGCCGCCCCGGTGCCGCTTCTACCCCACCTGCAGCGCGTACGCCGCGGAGGCGATCGAGCGACACGGCGCCGCCCGCGGGACGTGGCTGGCCCTGCGCCGGATCCTGAAGTGCGCGCCCTGGCACCCCGGGGGCGTGGACCCGGTCCCGGCCCTGCGCGGAACCAGCGAGCCCGCTCACGCGTCGTGCACTCCGGTGCCTGCGACGTCGGCACTCGTACCCGACCGTGCCACCCCGCCGGCCCTGTGCCGGGCGAACGAGGAGACCTCCGTTGCTTGACTGGCTGTACACCGCGATCGCCTGGGTGATGGCCCGGTGGCACGACGTGCTCTCCACCTTCCTCGACCCGGCCGGTGGCCTCACGTGGGCGCTGTCGATCGCGCTGCTCGTCGTCACCGTCCGGCTGCTGCTCTTCCCGCTGTTCGTGAAGCAGGTGAAGTCGCAGCGGGCGATGCAGGAGCTGCAGCCCGAGATCGCGAAGCTGCGCAAGCAGTACGGCAGTGACCGCCAGGGCATGAGCCAGGCGATCATGGCGCTGCAGAAGGAGCGCGGGGTCAACCCGCTGGCCGGCTGCCTGCCGATCCTGCCGCAGATCCCGATCTTCATCTCGCTCTTCCACGTGCTGCGCCGGCTGGCCCCGGACAAGGACGGCCTTTACAGCTGGTCCGACGAACTGACCGACCAGGCGGCCCGCGCCGACCTGTTCGGGGCGCCGATCTCCTCGTCGTTCAACATGGACGGCCCCAAGGAGCAGGCGATCCTGGCCCTGGACGGGGTCACCTACGGCAGCATCCGCCTCGTCGCGCTGATCCTCATCCCGCTGATGTGCCTGACCACCTTCTTCACGCAGAAGCAGGTCATGAAGCGCTCCGGTCCCGTCGAGGGCCAGGCCGCCATGGTGCAGAAGCTGCTGCTCTACGGCATGCCGCTGAGCCTTTTCGTCACGGGCTTCTTCTTCCCGATCGGCGTCCTCCTCTACTGGGTCGTGAACAACGCCTGGACCTTCGGCCAGCAGTTCTTCATCCTGCGCAAGCTGCCCCCGGCCGGCTCCCCTGCGGCCAAGGCCAAGGCCGCTGCTGACAAGCCGTTCATCGACCCGAAGACGCTGGCGCCCAAGCCCGGCGCCAAGCCGGTCCGCCCGAAGCAGGGCCGCCCTGCGACCGCGGCACCGGAGAGCACGGTCGACGGCGCAGCCAACGGCGCCACGGCGAACGGCGCGACCGCCAGCGGAGCAGCAGCCGGCGCGACGGACGGCCGGCCGGGCGGAGCGGCCGGCAACGGCCCCCGCGGCGGCGCCGGCCGGGCCGGGCAGGGCCCCGCGAACCGGGGCAAGCGCAAACGCCGTTGACGGCGCACTCCGGACCGCGGTCCGGAGCTCGACCACCGGGGCCATCCCGGATGCCCGAACCGACAGTGGAGGAATCTCCGTGAGTGCCCCTCAGCAGCACACCACCGACAGCGCCCCGGCGCTCCCGGACGCCGATGCGGCGAGCGACGACGCGCTCGTCGAGGCCGCCGAGCTCTTGACGGATGAGGCCCCTGCGGCGGCCGGGTCCACCGGGCCGCGTGGGGAGGCCCTGCTCGTCCAGGAGGGCGACGTCGCAGGGGACTACCTCGAGCGGCTCCTCGACATCCTCGACGTGGACGGCGACATCGACCTCGACGTCGAGGGCGACCGCGCCTCGGTCGCCATCGTGGGCGGCCGGCTGAACGACCTGATCGGCCCGGACGGCGCCACCCTGGAGGCGCTGCAGGAGCTCACCCGGCTCGCTGTGGCCCAGTCGACCGGTGTTCGCAGCCGGCTGATGCTGGACGTCGGCGGCTTCCGCGCCAAGCGCCGGACCGACCTCACGGCGCTGGCCGGCGAGACGGCCCGCCGGGTCGCCGACAGCGGCCAGCCGGAGCGGCTGAGCCCGATGAACCCGTTCGAGCGCAAGGTCGTGCACGACGTCATCTCCGGTGTGACCGGGGTGCACAGCGAGTCGGAGGGCGAGGAGCCGAACCGCCGCGTCGTGGTCCTGCCGGACAAGTGACGCACCCGGCCGAGAGCACGCCCGCCCCTCCGCCGCCGCCCGCGGTGGCGGCGGAGGTCTTCGGCGACGCCCTGCCGGCTGTCCTGGCATTCGTCGCCAAGCTCGCCTCCGACGGCGTGACCCGCGGCCTCATCGGTCCGCGCGAGGTGCCGCGGCTGTGGGAGCGGCACGTGCTCAACAGCGCTGCGGTGGCCGAGGCCGTGCCCGAGGGCGCGCGGGTCGTGGACGTGGGCAGTGGCGCGGGGCTCCCGGGCATCCCCCTGGGTCTCGCCCGCCCCGACGTCGCGCTGACGCTGGTCGAGCCGATGGCCCGGCGGGTGGAGTTCCTGCAGGAGGCGGTCCTCGAGCTGGCCGGGTCGCAGCAGGCCCCCTGGCGGGTGCTCCGCGGCCGGGCGGAGGAGCGATCGGTCGCTACCGCGGTGGGCGAGGTCGACGTCGTCACCGCCCGGGCGGTCGCCCCGCTCCCCCGGCTCGTGGGGTGGTGTCGCGGCCTGCTGCGCCCGGGCACCCAGCTGGTCGCCCTCGTGGGCGCCCGCGCGCTCGGGGAGCTGCCGTCGCTCGTCCCCGAACTGGAAGCGGCGGGCATGCGGGACATCCACCCGCGGGCGGTCGGTGCATCCCTCGGGTCCGCTGCCACTACCGTGGTGGTCATGACGCGTGGGGCACGGTGACGGGTCTCCCCCGCGAGGTGCCGGGGAGCGTCCTGTTCCACGTGGAACAGGTCCAGATGCCCGACCCGTTCCACGTGAAACCCCACCAGGAGGGACTGCGATGACCGACCCGGGCGAGCGGCTGCGGAGCAGCCTCGCGGCCGACCAGTCGTCCTCCGGGGGCATGGCGGACTTCGACAGCCCGATCGCCATGGAGGCGCTCCGGGCCACCCGGGTCCTGCACGCCGCGGACCAGGACCCATTCCCCCCGCCGGCGCGGATCCGCATCATCACCATCGCCAACCAGAAGGGCGGCGTCGGGAAGACGACGTCCACGGTGAACCTCGGCGTTGCGCTCGCGCTCTACGGGCTGCGGACGCTGGTCATCGACCTGGACCCCCAGGGCAACGCGAGCACCGCCCTCGGCGTGGACCACACGGTCGGCACACCGTCCATCTACGACGCCCTGGTCGGTGACAGCACCCTCACCGAGGTCGTGCACCCGACGACGGCGAGCCCGCACCTGCTCTGCGTCCCGGCGACGATCGACCTCGCCGGTGCCGAGATCGAACTGGTCTCCGTCGTCGCCCGTGAGCACCGGCTGCGCCGGGCCATCGAGGGCTACATCGCCGCGCTCCCCCCGGAGAAGCGGCCGCACTACGTGCTCATCGACTGCCCGCCGTCGCTGGGTCTGCTCACGCTGAACGCGCTGGTCGCCGGCGACGAGGTGCTCATCCCGATCCAGTGCGAGTACTACGCACTGGAGGGTCTGGGTCAGCTGCTCAACAACATCGACCTGGTCCGGCAGCACCTCAATCCCGGGATCGCCGTCCGCACGATCCTGCTCACGATGTACGACGGCCGGACCAAGCTCGCCGATCAGGTGGCCGACGAGGTGCGCAACCACTTCGGCGACGTCGTGCTGAACGCGGTGATCCCCCGCAACGTCCGCGTGTCCGAGGCGCCGGGCTACGGCCAGTCCGTGCTGACCTACGACCCCGGGTCCCGCGGGTCGACCAGCTACGTCGAGGCGGCGCGCGAGCTGGCGCACCGCGGGGTGGACCTCCCCCCGATCGAGCGCACGAGCACACCGGCCGCGGCGACGGCCTTCGCCGTCGCCGACGGCCCAACCCCGGGTACGCAGGACGGCCAGTGAGCGAGGAGCAGCGATGAGCAAGCGCGGTGGACTGGGTCGCGGACTGGCTGCCCTCATCCCGACGGGTCCGCCGCCGTCGGCGCCGGGCCCGGCTGCCGACACGCAGCCGGCCGACGCGCCCGCCGGCCGGCCGGCCGAGGACGAGCGGCCGAGTTCCCCGGTGAGCCTGGTGCCGCCGCCCGCGGAGCCGTCCTCGGACGACCGCCCGGCGATGGGCGCCGCCGCCTTCGGGCCGCCGGTCCGCGGCGTCGAGCCCACCGGTGCGCTCGGCGTTCCCGGGGCCCAGTTGCGCGAGGTCTCGGTCGACGACGTCGTCCCGAACCCCAAGCAGCCCCGCCAGGTCTTCGACGACGAGGCGCTGGAGGAGCTCAGCCACAGCGTCAAGGAGTTCGGGCTGCTCCAGCCGATCGTCGTCCGCGAGAACGCGGGCGCCGAGGGTGGCGCGGTCACCTACGAGCTCATCATGGGCGAGCGCCGGCTGCGGGCGGCCCGCGCCGCGGGGCTGGAGACCGTTCCGGCCATCGTCCGGGACACCACCGACGACGCGATGCTGCGCGACGCCCTGCTGGAGAACATCCACCGGGTGCAGCTCAACCCGCTCGAGGAGGCCGCCGCCTACCAGCAGCTGCTGGAGGAGTTCGGCGCCACCCACGAGGAGCTGGCCAGCAAGATCGGCCGCAGCCGCTCCCAGGTCACGAACACCATCCGGCTGATGAAGCTGCCGGTGAAGGTGCAGACCCGGGTCGCCGCCGGGGTCATCTCCGCCGGCCACGCCCGTGCCCTGCTGGGGCTCGCCGACGCCGAGGCCCAGGATGCCCTCGCCACCCGGATCGTCGCCGAGGGCATGTCGGTGCGGGCCACCGAGGAAGCCGTCGCGATGGCCGCCGCCGAGCGGCCCACCGCGAAGCGCCGGACGCGGAACATCTCCGCGCCCGGGGTCGAGGAGCTGGGCTCCCGGCTGTCCGACCGCTTCGAGACGAAAGTCAAGATCCAGATCGGCCGGTCCAAGGGGAAGATCGTCGTCGAGTTCGGCTCGGTCGACGACCTGCAGCGGATCATCGGCGTCATGGCCCCGGAGATCACCGGACGCCGTCCGGACGCCTGACCAGCACCTACCGACGAGAGGGGCCCCATAACGTCACAGACGTTATGGGGCCCCTCTCGCGTGGAAGCCGGGTCAGCGCGGTGACGACGCCCGCGCCGCGAGCAGTCGGGCGATCACGTCGCCGAGCTCGTACCCGGCGGCCTCGATCGCCATCGGGAACATCGACGTCTCGGTGAGACCGGGCGAGACGTTCACCTCGAGGAAGTGCACCTCGCCGTCCGGGGTGATGATCGCGTCGGTCCGGGAGAGGTCGGCCAGGCCGAGGGTCTCGTGGACGCGGACGGCGACCGAGGCCGCCTTGGCCGCGACGTCGTCCGGGATGCGGGCGGGCGCGTGGTACTCGGTGAGCCCCGGGGTGTAGCGGGCGGTGTAGTCGAAGACGCCGGACTCGGGGGTGATCTCGACCGCCGGGAGCGCCTGAGGGCCGTCGCCGAGGTCGACGACGGCGAGGGCCACCTCGACGCCCTCCACGTAGCGCTCCACCATGACGGTGTCCCCGTAGGCGAAGCAGCTCACCATCGCGGCCGGCAGGTCCTCGACCCGGTTGATCCGCTGGACGCCGAGGGCCGAGCCGCCCGATGCCGGCTTGACCATGAGCGGCAGCCCCAGCCGGGCCACCATCAGGTCCAGCACCGTGCCGGCGCCCAGCTCGCGGAAGGTGCTGTGCGGCAGGGCGACCCAGTCGGGCGTGGTGACGCCGGCGGAGCGGACGACCGACTTGGCGGCCGGCTTGTCCCACGCGAGCCGGCAGGCCGCGGCGGGGGAACCGACGTAGGGCACCCCGGCGAGGTCCAGCACGGCGCGCAGGGCGCCGTCCTCACCGGTGGCGCCGTGCAGGGCGATGAACACCGCGTCCGCCGGGGAGGCGGCGAGCCCGGGCAGCAGCTCGGCGTCGGCGTCCCGCAGCTCGGCGTCCAGACCGGCGCGGGTGAGCTCCTCGACGACCTGCGTGCCCGAGGAGAGCGAGACCTCGCGCTCGAAGGTCAGTCCCCCGGCCAGGACGACGGCCCGCAGCGGGTGCGGCGCGCTCTCGGGGGCGGCTGCCGGGGCGGGTGCGGACTCGGTCATCGGCCGTCCTCGTAGGCGTTGCTGTTGGCGGGCCCGACGATGGTGCCCGACCCGGTGAACCGGCCATCGGCGTCCGGCCGGACGGCCCGGAAGGTGCCGGTGTCGACGGCGTCGAAGGTGCTGTGCAGGTCGAGCTCGGCCTCGATGACGCGGGCCAGCCGCCGGACGCCCTCGCGGATCTGGTCCGGCTCGGGGTAGCAGTAGGACAGTCGCATGAACTCCTGGCCGCTGCCGTCGGCGTAGAACCCGATGCCCGGCACGTAGGCGACCAGCGCGTTCACCGCGCGCGGCTGCATCAGCTTGGCGTCCAGACCGTGCGGCAGCTTGAGCCACACGTAGAAGCCGCCGTCGGGCTTGGTCCAGGTCGTGCCCGCCGGCATGAGGGCCTCGAGGGACTCCAGGCAGGCGTCGCGGCGCTCGCGGTACAGCTCGGTGAAGATCTTGATCTGCTCGCGCCAGGGCTGGGTGTCCAGGTACCGGGCGACGGCGTACTGGGTGAGCGAGGGCGGGCAGAGCACCTGCGCCTCGGTGGCCAGCACCAGCTTCTCTCGGACGGCGAGCGGCGCGAGCACCCAGCCGACTCGCAGGCCCGGCGAGAACGTCTTGGAGAACGACCCGAGGTAGATGACCCGCTCGGAGTTGCGGGCGCGCAGGGCGCGCAGCGGCTCGTGCTCGAAGCCGAGCAGGCCGTAGGGGTTGTCCTCGATGACCAGCAGGTCGTACTTCTCGGCGAGGGCGATGATCGCCTCGCGCCGCGGCTCGCTGAGCGTGACGCCGGCGGGGTTGTGGAAGTTCGGCACGGTGTACAGGAACTTGACCCGGTCGCCCTGGGCCCGGCAGTCGAGCAGGGCCTCCTCGAGCGCCTCGGGGATCAGCCCGTCGTCGTCCATGGCGACGTGGCGGACGCGGGCCTGGGCGGACTGGAAGACGCCCAGGGCGCCGACGTAGGACGGCGCCTCGGCGAGGATGACGTCACCGGGGTCGACGAAGACGCGGGTGACGAGGTCGAGGCCCTGCTGGGAGCCGACGGTGACGACGACCTCGCTGGCCGACGCGTCCTGGATGCCCTCCAGGGCCATGACGTCGCAGATCCGCTCGCGCAGCCGGGGGTCGCCCTGACCCGAGCCGTACTGCAGGGTCTGGGCGCCCATGCCGGAGACGAGGTCGCCGATCATCGAGCCGACGGCGTCCAGCGGCAGCGCGGTGACCGCGGGCATGCCACCCGCCAGGGAGACGACCTCGGGCCGGCTGACCACGGAGAACAGCGCGCGGATCTCCGAGCTCTTCATCCCGTGGGTGCGTGCTGCGTAGCGGTCGGCCAGCGGGTCCAGCCGCGGATGCCGCGGGGAGGGGTGGGGCGCACCGCGGTGCGCGCCCTGCTGTCCGGAACCGGCCGACGAGCCGGGCGGGGAGGTGGCCACGGGGTGAGTCTAGGCCCGCACGCCACCGGGTTCCGGGAGGCGACCGGACCGACCCGTCACACTGAGTGCTCTGCAGCCCGAGTGGGCCCGGAGGGTCCCGCGCAGGGATGACCGACGCGCTCAGCGCAGCTGGGGAACGGCTCCTGGCCGCGGTGTCGTCAGGATGACGACAGTGTGAAGGTTCCGGTCGGCGGGTCGGCCTCGGCGGGCAGGAACAACCGCTGAACGGCGGCGAGCACGCCGTGGGCGATGGAGCCGCGCACGCGGGCGTCCAGCAGCAGCAACCGGTCGACCGGGTGGGACAGGTAGCCGACGTCCAGGCGCACGGCCGGCATCCGGCTCATCCGCAGCAGGTCCCAGGTCTTCGCGTGCGACTCGAGGTCGAGCAGGCCGGTGCGGGCCACCACCTCGCGGCGCGCGAGGTTGGCGAACTGCTCTCCGACGGTGGACGACGCACCGGAGCCCGTGCCGTAGTAGAAGCTGGCCACCCCGCGGGCGTGCTCGGACGCGTGCGCGTCCACGTGCAGGGACAGGAAGAGGTCGGCGCGCGCCTCGTTGGCGAAGGCGGTGCGCTCGGCCGCCGTGGGGTTCTGGCTCCGGCCCCGGGTGAGGTAGACCGTCGCCCCGGCGGCCGCGAGCCGGCCCTCGATGCGCGAGGCCAGGTCGAAGACCAGGTCGGCCTCGGTCGTCTCGCCGTACACGTGGCCGGTGTCGGAGCCGCCGTGGCCGGGATCGACCACGATCCGCCGGCTGATCAGGTGCGGCCCGCTGTCGACGAACGAGGCGCTCTGCCGCAGCAGCTGCGGGCGGCCACCGGTGACCTTGCGGCCGAGCTGGCGCAGCGCGCGCAGGGTGGCCGGGCCGCAGGTGCCGTCGGAGGTCAGCCCGTAGTCGCGCTGGAAGCGGCGCAGCCCGCCCTCGGTGTCGGCGCCGAAGACGCCGTCCACCGGGCCGGCGTCGTAGCCGAGCTCGTGCAGCCGCTCCTGCAGGTTGATGACGTCGTCCCCGCGGACGGCGCGCTCCGGGTCGTAGCGCAGCAGCCTGTCCCCCAGCGACCAGCGGGCCTCGTTGAGCGCCCGGTAGGTCTCCTCGCCGACCCGCCCGTCGACGGACAGCCCACGGTTCTGCTGGAAGTGCCGCACGGCGAGCTCGGTGGCGTCGTCGAAGACCGCGGCGTCCAGGGCGACGTCGGGGAGCGTGGCCATGGCCTGCGGCGGGCGGGGTGCGGCGCTGCCGTCGACGTCGGGGAGCAGTCCCAGACTGCGCAGCGCGGTCTGGACGTCCGCGACCGCGGGCCCACGATCGCCGAGCCTCAGGATCTGCATACCGGTGTTGGCTCCCATCGTGTCCAGATTGTCGTCCAGGGCCGCCGTCCCGGCCCAGCGGGGGTACCCCGGACGACGACGGGTCCACCTGCCCGGGTGGACAGGTGGACCCGTGATCACGCTGTGTGGCGCCCCTGCGCGGCAGGGGATGCTGCTCAGATGTAGTCGGCGAGGTCGTTCAGGATCGCGCCCTTGGGCTTGGCGCCGATGATGCTCTTCACCGGCTTGCCACCCTGGAACACCGTCATCGTCGGGATCGACATGACCTGGTAGTCGCGGGCGATCTGCGGGTTCTCGTCGATGTTCAGCTTCGCGATCGTCAGCTTGTCGCCGTGCTCGGCGGCGATCTCCTCCAGCACGGGGGCGACCATCTTGCAGGGGCCGCACCACTCCGCCCAGAAGTCCACCAGTACGGGCTTGTCGCTGCCCAGTACGTCGGTGGCGAAGCTGGTGTCGGTGACCGTCACGGTGTTGCCTGCCATCGGTCGTTCTCCCTCTCGTCCACTTGCTCGAAGTCCTGCGGGGAGAACCCGCGGGACGATGGTTCTATGCCCGGGTAGCGGGCGGTCAGCGCTCGTCGAAGGTGTCGGCGAGCCAGCGCTCGGCGTCGATCGCCGCGGCGGCACCGGTGCCGGCCGAGGTGATGGCCTGCCGGTAGATGTGGTCCACGACGTCGCCGCACGCGAAGACGCCGTCGATGTTCGTGCGCGTGGTCGGGTGCTCGACCTGGACGTAGCCCTCGTCGTCCAGCTTGAGCTGGCCGACGAACAGCTCGGTGCGCGGGTCGTGGCCGATGGCCACGAACAGCCCGCTCACCGGCAGCGTCTCGGTGGCGCCGGTGGTGGCGTCGGTCAGCTCGACGGCGGAGACGGTGCTGTCGCCGTGCACCTCGGTGACCTGCTTGCCGAGCGCCCAGCGGATCTTCTCGTTGTCCTGGGCGCGCTTCTGCATGATCTTGGAGGCGCGCAGCTCCTCCCGCCGGTGGACGACGGTGACGCTCTTGGCGAAGCGGGTGAGGAAGGTCGCCTCCTCCATCGCGGAGTCACCACCGCCGACGACGACGATGTCCTGGTCGCGGAAGAAGAAGCCGTCGCAGGTGGCACAGGCGGAGACGCCGCGGCCGAGCAGGCGCTGCTCGTTCTCCAGGCCCAGGTACCGGTACTTGGAGCCGGTCGCCACGATCACCGCGTGCGCCCGGTGCACCTCGTCGCCGACCTTCACGATCTTCGGCTCCGCGGTCAGGTCGACCTCGGTGACGTCGCGCGGCACGAGCTCGGCGCCGAACTTCTCCGCCTGGGTGCGCATGTCGTCCATGAGCTGGGGGCCCTGGATGCCCGCCGGGAAGCCGGGGAAGTTCTCCACCTCGGTGGTCGTCATCAGCGCGCCACCGAACTGGGAGCCCTCGAACACCAGGGGGTGCAGGTTCGCGCGGGCGGCGTAGGTCGCCGCCGTGTAGCCCGCGGGTCCGGAGCCGATGATGATCAGGTCCCGGATGCCGTCGTGCTCGGCCGGGGGGATCACGGGGTGCACGATCTCCTCCGTCGTCACGGCGGGACCGGGGGTGGGGGAGTCACTCACAGGCGGCACAACGAGGATCGTAGGTCCGGCATTCCGGGCCCGCCCCCGACGGGTCAGCCCGCCGCCTGGACGGTGACCTCGCCGATCTCCCCGACGAAGCCGTCGCCGTCCTCCACCAGTCCGGTGATCCAGAGCAGCACGTAGCGGGCCTCGACCGGCTCGTCGAAGCGCAGGTCGGTGGTCTCCTCGAGCGTGCCGGAGACCGCGGGGTCGAAGCCGTCCAGGTTCCCGGCCGGGGAGTCGGCGGTGCGGATCTCGACGGTCGCGCCCGGGCGGGGCGTGGTGACCGTCACGCCGGCGAGGGACTGCGCCGAGCCCAGGTCGTAGACGATGCCCAGCCCCGACTTGAGGTTGCCGAACGCCGCCGAACCCCGGTAGGTGACGGTGGACCAGGTCGTGGCCGGGTCGCCGTCGTAGGTCAGCGGGACGTCGCCGTCGTTCTCGGGCTGGCCGTCGCCCTCGGGGTCGAAGACCTCCGCGCCCTGGATCGACGTCGAGGGGCCGGCCGGGGCGTCGTCCTCGCCCGAGGCGCCGGCGGTGGGCACGCTGATCGACGGCGTGGAGCCCTCGTCGACGGAGCCGGCGACCGACAGCAGGCTGGTGCCGACCCACCAGGCCAGCCCGATCACCACGAGCAGCGCCAGCAGCGGGAGGCCGACGACGAGCAGCCGGTGCCGGCGGGCGCCGTCCTCCTCGTCGTCCGGGCCGGCGGAGCCGGTGGGCGGGCCGGTGTAGAGGTCGCCGGGCAGCGGCTCGAACGCGAAGTCGTCGGACGGCTCGGCCCGGGAGCCGGCGTAGGCCCCGCCGGTGGGGACGACCGAGCGGGCGTCGACGGTGTCGCCGGCGGAGGCGACCGGTGCGATGACGGTGTCGCCGGAGCCGGGCGGGCGCAGGGGCGGGACCGGCGGCAGCGTGTCCGGGCTGAGGCGGACGGGTGCCTCGGCGGCGTGCCCGTCGGCGCCCGGGTGGTCGATGCGCTGGCCGTCGAGCCGGTGGCGGTCGGCGCGCTGGTGCTCGGACCGGTCCCGGCCGCCACCCGTGGCGGTCCGGCCGCGCGGGCGCTCGGCGAGGATCGCCGCCATGGCCGCGACGCTGGAGAGCGCCTGGCCGGGCTCGGTGGACCGGGCCCGGCGGGCCAGCGCCACCAGGTCGGAGGGGCCGTGCAGCGGGCGGGGCTCGGCCTCGCCGGGGCGCAGGCCGGTCAGGCAGACCTCCAGGAGGGCGCCCAGGGCAGCGACGTCGCCGTCGATCGTGCCGCTGGCGGCCGGCACGCCGCGCAGGCCGACCAGGCCGTTGGGCCGCAGCACCACGTTCTCGGGCGTGAGCCCACCGACGGCCAGGCCGACCCGGTGCGCCTCGGCGACGCCGTCGGCGAGGCGGCGCAGCACGGTGCGGACCTCGCGCTCGGGCAGCGGCCCCTCGGCCAGCCGCTCGGACAGCGGGACGCCGTCGATCCACTCGTTGACGACGTAGGCCGCCCCACCGGGGGACTGCGGGTCGCCGCTGCCCTCGGAGGCGTCGTAGACCATCGCCAGGGCAGGAGTGGCCAGGCCGCCGGCGGTGAGCGCGCGGGTGATCCACGCGTGCGCGGCCGGGCCGGCGGGGGTGTGCACGCGGACGGCGACGTCGCGGTTGAGGATCCGGTCCTTGGCCCGCCAGGTCTGGATGACGCCGGTCTCGGTCTGCTCGTCGGGCCCGACCTGGTCGAGTGGCCGGTAGCGCTCCGGGAGGCCGGTGACCGTGGACGTCATCGACACTGTCGACCCCCTGTCCTGCTCTGGCGGACGGTGCGACTGCACCGGCATCGGCGCCGCCTCCTGCGAGGAGAGGGGGTCATCCGCGCCGGACGCGCGCCCTGACGGCTGCCAGGGGTTCGCGGATCTCCGGTACGCGGGCGACCACGAGACCTGCGAGAGCTGCGGCGCCGATGACCACGGTACCGACCAGCACCCGGCCGAGCGACCCTGCGGTCGACGATCCGAGCAGGTCATCGGTCACGATCAGGACAAGCTGCCCGAGAAGACCCGCGGCCAGCGACGCCGCGGCCACCCGGGCGACCTGGACGAGGGCGTCCCGGGTGCGCAGCGCACCGAGCCGCCGGCGCAGTGCGAGGTCGCCGAGGACCCAGCCGGCGAGGTAGGTGATGCTCGTGGCGAGCATGAGCCCGGCGACCACGTGCTCGGGATCGACGACGGCGGGCACCAGCAGCAGCAGGGGTACGCGGACGGCGACCATGCCGAGCTGGATGAGCGTCGGCGTCCGGGCGTCCTTCATCGCGTAGAACACGCGGAGCTGGAGCAGCGTGACCGCCATGGGCAGCAGGCCGAAGGCGCCGACGGCCAGCGCCGTGCCGATGGCCTCGGCGTCCGCGGCGGAGGTGTTGCCCCGGGCGAAGGCGAGGATGCCCAGCGACGGGCCGAGCACCGTCAGCAGCGCCGTCACCGGCAGCAGCCCGAGCGCCGACAGGCGGGTGCCCAGGGCCAGGTCGGAGACCACGCCGGGGACGTCGTGCCGCGAGGCCGCCCGGCTCATCCGCGGCACCAGCGCCGTCAGCAGCGCCACGCCGATGACCCCGTAGGGCATCTGGAACAGCAGGCTGGCGTTCGCGAACCCCAGCGATCCGATGGAGTCGGGGCCCTGGGCCTGGTTGGCCACCCGGGTGGCGACGACGACGCCGATCTGGCTGAGCGCGACGTAGCCGATCACCCAGAGGCCGAGGGTTCCCGCCTCGCGCAGGCCCGTGTCCCGGAGCCCCCACCGCGGCCGGATAGGGACGCCGGCCTTGCGCAGGAGCGGCAGCAGCACCAGGGCCTGGACCGCGATCCCGAGCGTGGTGCCGATCCCGAGCAGCCAGACCTGGAAGGGGGTGATCGTGGCCTGCGTGAGCTCGCCCGGCCCGCTCGCGGCCAGGAAGAGCAGCCCCGTCGCGATGACGACGACGTTGTTGAGCACCGGCGCCCAGGCGGGCGGTCCGAAGACCCCGCGCGAGTTCAGGATCGCCTGGGCGAGCGCCCCGATGCCGTAGAAGACGACCTCGACCAGCAGGATGCGGGCCAGCCAGTTGGCCAGCTCCACCTGCTGGGGGTCGCCCCCGATGCCGTAGAGCCGGGTCAGCAGCGGGGCGGCGAGCACCGCGAGCCCGGTGACGACGACGAGCCCGGCGAGGGCGATCGTGCTCAGCCGCTGCGCGTAGGCGACGCCGCCGTCCCGGTCGCGCTCCTGCGCGTGCACGAGGAGCGGGACGATGACGGAGGCGAGCACGCCGCCGAGCAGCAACTCGTAGACGATGTTCGGCAGGGTGTTCGCCGTGTTGTACGCGTCCCCGACGGCGGCGACGCCGAGGGCTGCGACGAGCACCATGCTGCGCAGCAGGCCGGTGATGCGGGAGACCAGCGTCGCCACGGCCATGGTGCCGGCGGCCCGCAGGATCCCGCCGCTGGCGCCGGGAGCGCCCTCGCGCTGCTCGACGTCGTCGTCGGTCTCGTGCTCCGTGCGCGGCACCGGCGGCAGCACCGGCATCGGGAAGACCTGGGTCTCGTCCGCGGCGGGCACCCAGCGGTGCCGCAGCGGCGGCAACGGAGGGACAGGGGCGGCGGCCCGGTCGGTCCGGCCCCGACCCGGCTGCACGGGGGGCGTGCCGCGCCGCACCGGCGGGGGCACGGGGGGCAGCGGGAGGCGGCCGTCGTCGGGAGCGGCGAAGGGAGCCCCCTCCGGCGGGGTGGCGCGGTAGGGCGCGGGCGGCAGCGGCCGGCCGGCCGGCGGCCGCGGTCGCTCGGGGGCGGCCTGCTCGTCGTCGGGCGGGGTGCTCACACCGGGCTCCGGGTCGGGGTGCCGTCGGGACCCAGCGGCACGCCCGCGTCTGCGGCGCTGCCGGCGCGGGTGCGGGCGCGGCGGCGCAGCACGAACAGCACCAGGCGGCGGAGGAACAGCAGCCCCAGGAGGCCCGCCGCCCCGAAGGTGATGATCAGCGAGATGGGTCCGTAGGCGGTGCTGCGCACCTGCAGCTGCACGGGCTCGCCCAGCGGGCTGCCGCCGGGGGTGGTGAGGGTGGCGGTGACGACGAACCCGCCGGACTGCCCCAGCGAGGTGGGCACCTGCAGCACCGCCCGCTCCCCCGGCGCGAGCACCCGGACGCCCATGTCGCCGATCGACAGCGCCCGGTTGCCCCGGGCCCGCACCTCGGGGAGCACCCGCACGGCGAAGGGGAGGTCGTTGCGCACGGTCAGCACGAGCGGGGCGTCGCTGGAGGCCAGCGTGTAGGTGCCGTCGGCGGGCGACAGCAGGGTGACCCGGCCGCGCAGCCGCTGCATCGTGGCGGCGAGGTCGGCGGCGGAGTCGCGGAACCCGGCCGGGTCGTCCCGCCAGGCAACCGAGGTGCCGCGGGCGACGGCGGCGTCGAAGGCCTGCAGCGCCGTGGCGGCGTCGCCCTCGACGGCGCCGGCGAGGTCGTTGCGCGCGTCGTTCGCCCCCGTGACGCCGAGGAGGCCTGCGGTGTCCAGCCGGAGGGGGTCGGTCGGTTCGAGCAGGTCGCCGTCCTCGGTGGCCGGTCCGGTGGTCAGCGACTCGAGCGCGACCGGCCGGAGCCAGGGCAGGGAGGTGGTGTCGGCCATCATCGCCCCGGCGCCGTCGGGGCCGGCGTCGACGTCGCGCGGCGCGGTGACCAGCACGGTCTGTTCCGTGTCCGGGGCCGCCTGCGCGGTGAGGACGGCGAGCTCGGCGAGGTAGCGCTGCTCGGCGAGCCGGGGGCCGCCGGCCGCGAGCTGACTGCTGCCGACCACCGCGGTCAGCCGCGAGTCGGCGACGAGACCGGCCCAGGGGCCACCCGCCGTGCCGACGGTGACCGCGGCCGCGGCGGTGGCGTCGGTGAGCCCGACCGCGGAGTCGCCGCTGGAGACCGCCTCCGGGCCGAGGACCACCTGGTCCATGCCGCCCGCCCGCAGCCGGTCCAGGGTGCCGGGGAGCAACGTCCCGCCCGGCGCCCAGGCGAGGTCGGTGCGCGGCTCGACCTCGAGTTCGTCGGCGAGGATGCGGGCACCGGCCCCCTCGTCGGGGACGGGGACGTCGGCGGGTGCACCGGACTCCCCGCCGGGCGGCACCGGCGCGTCGGTGGAGGTGTCGGCCGGTGATCCGGGCGGATCCTGGGCCGTCCCCGCGGGGGCACCCGGCAGGCTGCGGGTCACGACGTCGCCGAGACCGGCGGTCTCGAGCGCGTCGGCGTCCACGTCCCCGTAGGGGAGGGCGACGACCGGGTGGACGGCCGCCATGGCCTTCAGGCGGTCGAGGAAGGCCTGGGCCGCGTCCGTCCCCGACCCCTGCCCGCCGGGCACCTCGTACTCGCCGGCCGCCATGATCTGCAGCTCCTCGACCAGGGCCGGGTCGATGGCGAGGGTCACCGGCAGGGACGGCGTGGCCGAGGAGCCCGGCAGCCGCTCGATGACGCCGAGCGCCCGGTCCAGCCGGCCCTCGTCGGCGATCGACCCGGCGAGCTCGTCGTCCGCGAACCCGCCGGAGGCGGTGCGGTGGGTCCGCTCGGTGAGCGGCCACAGCCAGGCGACGGCGGTGCGTGCCGTGGGCTGCAGGGGCTGCTGGACGACGAAGGTGGACAGCTCGCCCACGCGCCGGGTGTCGCCGTCGATGCTGCCGTTGACGTTGAGCAGCACCGGGTAGACGCCGTCGCGGTCCAGGCGGAGCTCCGTGGAGTCGACCTCGTAGTCGAAGGTGCTGCTCTCGCCGGCCTCGAGCCGCTCGGCGAGCGGCTGGAAGGGCAGCACGACGGTGGTCGAGGGATCGGGGTCGGCGTCGTCCGCGGCGAGCTCGGCCCGGCTGAGCAGCACGTCCCCGCGCTGCAGCCGGAGGTCGAGGTCCTCGATCGCCGCAGTGCCGGTGTTGACGACCGTGCCCTTGACCCGGATCAGCGAGCCGGGCGTCACCGTGCGCGGCTCGAAGAGGTTGACCTCGAGGCGCACCGGGCGGTCGGGGTCGACGGCCTCGTCGGCCGGCGCCGCGGCGAGGACCGGGACGGCGGTGTGCGGAGCGGCCGCGGCCGCGGGGGCGACGACGCCCACGGTGGTCAGCAGCACGGGGAGGAGGGCGACGGGCAGCAGCGCCCGGGGCCGGGAGCGGGTGCGGTCGGGGTCGGGGTCGGCGGCACGGCGGCCACCGGCGCCACCGGCGGCCGGCCGGGTCACGCGGTGTCGGCCAGCAGCCCGGGCGCACGCTCGACGAGGGCGCGTTCGTCGGCGTAGGCGAGCCGGCCGCTGAGCTCGTCCAGCGGCACCCAGGCCACCTCGGTCACCTCGACGTCGGCGTCGGAGAGCGCGCCCCCGACCGCACGGAGGAGGAAGTGGTGCACCGTCTTGTGCACGCGGCGGCCGTCGGCGACGAACCAGAAGTCGATGATGCCGAGCGGCGCGACCACCTCGCCGATGATCCCGGTCTCCTCGGCCACCTCGCGGACGGCGGTGTCCTCGGGCGTCTCGCCGGCCTCGATGTGGCCCTTGGGCAGCGACCACAGCAGCCGGCCGCGGCGATCGGTGCGCCCGATGAGCGCGGCACGGGGCCCGTGCACGCCGTCGTCGGTGACCACCAGGCCCCCGGCGGACGTCTCGTCGACCCGACGCAGCCGGCGGCCGGGGCGCCCGCGTCCGCCCGTCCCAGCCATGCCAGGAGGGTAGCGCGAGTGCGGCGACAGCTCCGGGAGCATCGCAGCGAGGAGGGCCCCGACAGGGAGCGAGAATCGTAGCGAGCGCCAGCGAGCGAGGAGCGGAACGACCGCGGAGGGGCCCTGGACGGGGAGTGAGGAGCGGACCGGAGCGCGGAGGCGGACCAAGGCTGCAGAGCCCGGAGCACTACTCTGGTCGGTCGTGTCCGTCCCACCTCCGAGTCGTGCGAGTGGGACCAGTGGGCCCCGCCCCGTCCCGGAGCCCGTGCCGCCCGCCGTGCAGCAGACCGTGCGGGACCTCGTGGACCTCTCCCCCGTGCTCGCCGAGGTGGGTCAGCGCTTCACCGCCGCGGGTTTCCAGGTGCACCTGGTGGGCGGTTCGGTGCGGGATGCGCTGCTGGCCGCCGAGTGGTCGCGGAGCGGCACGGTGCCCGGTGACCTCGACCTGACCACCGACGCCCGCCCGGAGCAGACGCTCGAGGTGCTGCGCGGCTGGGCCGGTTCCACGTGGAACACGGGGATCGCCTTCGGCACGGTCGGCGCCGACGTCCGGGGCTCCCGGCTGGAGATCACCACCTTCCGCGCGGACCGCTACGACCGCGAGTCCCGCAACCCTGAGGTCGCCTGGGGCGACTCGCTCGAGGACGACCTGGCCCGCCGCGACTTCACGGTCAACGCGATGGCGGTCTCGCTGGGCCCCGACCGCACCGTCACCGACCCCTTCGGCGGCCTGGGCGACCTGATCCGCCGACGGCTGCGCACCCCCGGGTCGGCCGAGGAGTCGTTCGCCGACGACCCGCTGCGCATGCTGCGCGCCGTCCGCTTCGTGGCCCAGCTCGGCCTCGAGCCCGACGGCGACGTGGTGCGGGCCATGACGGCGATGTCGGCCCAGCTGGGCCGGATCACCGCCGAGCGGGTGCAGGCGGAGCTGTCCAAGACGCTGCTGCAGCAGTCCCCGCGGGCCGCGCTGGAGCTCTTCGTGGCGACCGGCCTGGCCGACGTCGTCCTCCCGGAGCTCTCCGCGCTGCGGATGGAGATCGACGAGCACCACCAGCACAAGGACGTCTACAGCCACTCGCTGACCGTGCTGGACCAGGCGATCGCGCTGGAGGAGGCGGATCCGGACGCGGAGTCCCCCGATCTGGTGCTCCGGCTGGCCGCGCTGCTGCACGACATCGGCAAGCCGGCGACCCGTCGGCACGAGGAGAAGGGCCGGGTCTCCTTCCACCACCACGAGGTCGTGGGCGCCAAGCTGGTGCGCAAGCGGCTGATGGCGCTGAAGTACCCGAAGGACGTCGTCGAGGCGGTCTCCCGGCTGACCTTCCTGCACCTGCGCTTCCACGGGTACGGCCGCGGTGAGTGGACCGACTCGGCGGTGCGCCGCTACGTCACCGACGCCGGCAGCCTGCTGCCCCGGCTGCACAAGCTGGTCCGCTCGGACTGCACGACCCGCAACCGGCGCCGGGCGGCCGCGCTGGCCGAGACCTACGACTCCCTCGAGGCGCGGATCGCCGAGCTGTCCGCGGCCGAGGACCTCGCGCGGGTGCGGCCCGACCTGGACGGCAACGCGATCATGGAGCTGCTGGGGCTGCCGCCCGGCCCGGAGGTCGGGCAGGCGTGGCGCTTCCTCAAGGAGCTGCGGCTCGAGCGCGGCCCCCTGGACCCGGACGACGCCGAGACGGCGCTGCGCGAGTGGTGGGCGGCCCGGCAGGCCTGATTCCCGGCGCGCCGGGTGCAGGTCGGGGCTCCGACGGCCGACAGTGCTCCTGTGAGAGCACTCCGGCGGCTGCTGCGCGGGGCCGGCGTCGTGCTGGTCCTGCTGCTCGCCGTCCTCGGCGCGGGGGCGCTGAGCGGGCCCGGGGGGTTGCCCTGGGCGGTGCCCGTCACCGCACTCCCCGGCGTGCTCCCGGCGCCGCCCGCGCCGCCGCCGCCGGTCCCCGAGAAGCCACGGGACCGGCCGACGCCGGCCCACGAGGCCGCCGACGTGCCGCTCGGCGTCCCGCTGGCGCCTCCGCCCGAGGGCGGGACGCACGCCTTCACCACACTGCAGGCCGACGGCGTCACCCCCGTGGCCTACGACCCCTGCCGGCCGATCCACTACGCGATCAACGGCCTGGGCGCCCCGGTCGACGGCGAGCCGCTCGTGCACGCGGCCGTCGCGCGGATCGCGGAGGTGACCGGGCTGCGCTTCGTCTACGACGGGGCCAGCGACGAGCCCCTGCTGGTGGACCGCCCCGTCTACCAGCCCGAGCGCTACGGCGACCGCTGGGCGCCGGTGCTCATCGGCTGGCAGACCGAGCAGGAGGAGCCCGCGCTGGCCGGCGACGTCATCGGTCAGGCCGGCAGCGCCGCGGTGTCCCTGGGCGACGGGCCGACCGTCTACGTCACCGGCACCGTGGTGCTCGACGCCCCGCAGATCACGCCGGTGCTGGAGCGACGCGGCGGCCGGGCGGTCGTCGAGGCGATCGTGCTGCACGAACTGGGCCACCTGGTGGGACTGGCGCACGTCGACGACGACGGCCAGCTGATGTACCCGGAGGTGCAGCCCGAGCTCACCGACCTCGCCGCCGGCGACCTCACCGGGCTCGCCCGGCTCGGCGCGGGACCGTGCGTGCCGGAGCTCTGAGCAGGGAGGGGGCGGGTCAGGTGTGCGCAGGGTGCGGTGCGCGGCGGCGGATGCCGAGGTAGGCGACGACGGCGAGCAGGTAGCCGGCGCCGACGGCCAGGAGCACCGGTACCGACCGGCCCGACTCCGGGAGCACGAGGGCGGCGACCACGACGGCCGCGACGAACGCGACGTTGAACAGCGTGTCGTAGACGGAGAAGACCCGGCCGCGGAAGTCGTCGTCGACCGTCTCCTGCAGGGTCGCGTCGACGCAGATCTTCACGCCCTGGCCCACCAGCCCGAGCACGAACCCGCCGGTCAGGACGCCCGCCGGCGTGAACGGCAGCCCGACCAGCACCTGGGCGACGGCGCCGGACAGCAGCAACCCCACCGTCCACCGGACCCGTCCTGCGCGGCGCACCGCCCCCGGGGTGAGCACCGCCGCGAGCAGCGAGCCGGCCGCGATCGCCGCCACCAGCTGTCCGAGGCCGGCCAGGCCGCCGCGGAGCAGGCCGGTCGCGTCCTCGAACGGGCCGCGGTGGAGCAGCAGGGTCATCAGCGTCAGCAGGCCGAAGCAGACCCGGTGCAGGCCGATGGCGGCCAGCGCGGCGGCAGCCGGCGGTCGCGCCCAGGCGTGCCGGGCGCCGTCCACCAGGCCGGCGACGACGTCCCGGGCGGCCGGGCGACCGTCCCGGACCGCACCGTCCGGCCCGAGGTAGCCGCGGTCGAACCCGGAGACGACGGCGGACGCAGCCAGGTAGGGCAGCGCCGAGGCGAGCGCGATCGCGGCGTACCCGGCGTCCCCGGACCCGACCAGCGGCAGGAGCAGCAGCGCGGCACCACCGCCGGCGACGGTCGCGACGGAGCCCGACGTCGTGGACAGCGCGTTCGCCGGGACGAGCGCGTCGGTGGTGTGCGGCAGCCCGGCCGACAGCGCCGCCAGGACGAACCGGTTGACCGAGAAGACCGCCAGGCCGGCGAGGTAGAAGGGGACGCCGTCGATGCCGCCGAGGATCACCGCGGCGACGACCGCGACCAGCCCGGCGCGCACCACGTTGGCGCGCAGCAGCACCGAGCGCCGGCTCCAGCGGTCCAGCAGCACCCCGGCGAAGGGCCCCAGCAGCGACCAGGGCAGCAGCAGGACCGCGAAGGCCGCGGCGACGTCCAGCGGGTCGGCGGCGCGCTGCGGGTTGAACAGCACCGTCCCGGCCAGCGCGGCCTGGAAGACGCCGTCCCCGAACTGGGACAGCAGCCGGGTCCCGAACAGCCGCCGGAAGTCGCCGCGGGCCAGGAGGGACCGCACCGTCGCCCCGTCCTCCCGCACCGGCCCACCCTAGGAGGCCGGGCGGCCGACGACGGCGCCGACAGCCGGGCGGTGGGGCACACTGGAGGGGATGACCCCGGTGCCCACCTCGCCCGATCCCGAGTCCGGACCGCCCGTGCGGCCCGTGACCGGCCGCCGACGTGCTCCGGTGCCGGCGCTCTCCATCGGGGAGCTCGCGGACGTGCGCCCCGGCTCCCTGCTCGTGGCCATGCCCGGCCTCACCGATCCCACCTTCGCGGGCTCGGTGATCTACGTCCTCGACCACTCGGAGACCGGGACGCTCGGCGTCGTCCTGGGCAGCCCCAGCCAGGTGCAGATCAGCGACGTGCTGCCCGGCTGGTGCGATCTCGCCGTCGAGCCCGGTGTGTTCCACGTGGGCGGCCCGTGCGAGACCGACACCGCGCTGTGCCTGGCCCGCTGCGCCGAGCCCGGTCCGCCACCGGACAGCGGGCTGCGCCCGGTCGCCGACGGGGTGCACCTCGTCGACCTCGACGTCGACCCGGAACCGCTGGCCGGATCGGTGCTGGCCCTGCGCGTGTACGCGGGCTACGCCGGCTGGTCGCCCGGCCAGCTGGCCGGCGAGCTCGCCGAGGGCGCGTGGGCCTGCCTGCCGGGCTCGCCGGACGACGTCTTCACCGAGGTCTCGGGGTCTCAGCTGTGGCGCACCGTCATGGGCCGCCAGACCGGCCGGTTCGCCGTCCTCCGGACCGCGCCGGCCGACCCGACGATCAACTGAGGATGGCTGCCGGAACGCCCATCATCTGGTAGGAAGTACCCGGGAAGGGGCGGTCTGGGGAAGAGGCCGCCCCTTCCCACTTCTCTGTCCGCCTCCGGAGCGGACGAGCCCTAGAGCCCCAGTGCCGCGGCGAGCTCGGGATGATCGGCCACCGGCGCGGTCTGCGCCTCGTCCGGCAGGGCCAGCGAGCGGCGGCCGTGCTCGGCCAGCGTCGTCGTCGCCTCCAGCTCGCCGTCGGCGGCCGGGAGTGGCGTGGCGAACTGGACGAGCACGTCGTCGGTCGAGGAGACCGCGACCGTGCGGTCCCCCGGCAGACCGAAGAGCTCCGTGGGGCGCCCGTCGATCGACCGCCGCCCCTCCCAGGTGTAGCCGCCGTCGAGGAAGCCGGCCGGGACGTCGTCCCCCTCGGCGGACAGCCCGAGCAGCACGGTCACGAGGACGTCGACCAGTGCCGGCTCGCCGTCGCCGGTCGCCACCGGGCGGCTGAGGAAGGCCGCACCCGAGTCGGCCAGCGCCTCGGCCGCACCCGGCACGTCCCCGAACCAGAGCTCGTCGCGGGTGAAGAACACGGTGCGGACCACGTCGGCGCCGTCGGTGCTGGTCACGGCCTGCGCCCGGCCGGTCCCGGCGCGGAAGTCGACCTCCCCGATGAGGGTCAGCACCGCGCCCGGGCCGAAGGGGGCGGTGACCACGAAGTCGGCGCCGCCCTCGGTGTGGTTGCGGTGCAGCAGCCCGGCGAGCAGGGCTGCCTCTCCCTCGGTCACGGCGTCCCCGGCGGTCCGCCGTCCGTCGTCCCCGGCGCAGCCGGTCGCCAGCGCCAGCACCAGTGCGGCCGCGGGCAGCGCGTGGGTCCGGAGCCGCATGGGCGCCAGCGTAGGCAGCCCGGGCCCCCGCCACGGGACGACGCGACGAGGCCCGCGCCCCCGGTTGGGGACGCGGGCCTCAGAGCCGTGCGACGGAGCGGTCGTGCCGTCCGACGGAGCGGGGATCAGCGCTCGATGTCGCCGCGGATGAACGCCTCGACGGCGTCCCGCGCCTGGCTGTCGTCGTACTGGACCGGCGGCGACTTCATGAAGTACGAGGACGCCGAAAGGATCGGGCCGCCGATGCCGCGGTCCTTGGCGATCTTCGCGGCGCGGACGGCGTCGATGATGATGCCGGCCGAGTTCGGGGAGTCCCAGACCTCGAGCTTGTACTCCAGGCTCAGGGGGACGTCGCCGAACGCGCGCCCCTCGAGGCGGACGTAGGCCCACTTGCGGTCCGAGAGCCACGGCACGTGGTCCGACGGGCCGATGTGGACGTTGTCCTTGCCCATGTCCCGGTCGACCTGGCTGGTGACGGCCTGGGTCTTGGAGATCTTCTTGGACTCCAGGCGCTCGCGCTCGAGCATGTTCTTGAAGTCCATGTTGCCGCCGACGTTCAGCTGCATCGTGCGGTCGAGCTGCACGCCGCGGTCCTCGAAGAGCTTGGCGAGCACGCGGTGGGTGATCGTGGCGCCGACCTGGCTCTTGATGTCGTCACCGACGATCGGCACGCCCGCGGCGGTGAACTTGTCCGCCCACTCCTTGGTGCCGGCGATGAAGACGGGCAGGGCGTTGACGAACGCGACGCCGGCGTCGATCGCGGCCTGGGCGTAGAACTCGGCGGCCTGCTGCGAGCCCACGGGGAGGTAGCAGACGAGGACGTCGGCGCCGGACTCCCGCAGGGCGGCGACCATGTCGACCGGGGTGTCGTCGGACTCCTCGATGGTCTCCCGGTAGTACTTGCCGAGGCCGTCGAGGGTGGTGCCGCGCTGGACGGCGATGCCGAGCGGCGGGACGTCGCAGATCGTGATGGTGTTGTTCTCGCTGGCGACGATGGCCTCGGAGAGGTCGCGGCCGACCTTCTTCGCGTCCACGTCGAACGCGGCGACGAACTCGATGTCCGACACGTGGTACTCGCCGAAGCGGACGTGCATCAGGCCCGGGACCGACGCGGACTCGTCCGCGTCGCGGTAGTAGTGCACGCCCTGCACGAGCGATGCGGCGCAGTTGCCGACGCCGACGATGGCGACCTTCACGGAGCCCATGGCTCTCCTTCCCCTGGACCCTCAGTGGGTCCGACGGACGCGGACCGGGTGCGGTCCGCGGTTGACGGTGCAGGGGCCGCCGGTGCCGGTGCGGCGCCCGGCTCCTCGCGTCCTGCCGTGCTGCCCGACGCCTCGCGGCGTTCGGAATCGATCAGCTCCGAGAGCCAGCGGACCTCGCGGTCCACCGATTCCAGGCCGTGGCGCTGCAGCTCGAGGGTGTAGCGGTCGAACCGCTCGCGGGTCCGCGACAGTGAGGACCGCAACCCTTCGCGCTGCCGCTCGACGGTGCGACGGCGGCCCTCGAGGATCCGCAGTCGTACGTCGGAGGCCGTGTGCCCGAAGAAGGCGAGGCGGACCCCGAAGAGCCCACCGTCGTCGTACGCCTCCGGCCCGGTCTGGCTGACCAGGTCGTGGAAGCGCTCCTTGCCCTCCGCGGTGATCGTGTAGACCACCTTCCCGCGCCGGCCGGTGAGCGGCGGAGCGTCCGCCGGCAGCAGAGCGTGCGGGACGGGCTCGTCGGTGCTGATGAGCCCGGCCGCTCGCATCCGCTTGAGCGCGGGATACAGCGAGCCGTAGGAGATGCTGCGCAGCCCGCCGAGCACGTGCGCCAGCTGCTTGCGCAGCTCGTACCCGTGCATCGGCGCCTGGTGCAGCAGACCGAGGATGGCGAACTCGAGCACCACGCCTCCTCGGACCCCGATGGTCGATGTATCGGCACGATACATCGGGGATGCCCTGGCGTGGCAAGCGGCCATGGGCGTCGGCGCAGGTGACACAGCTCGCAGACCTTCGGCCGAGGGCGCCCGCCACGTACATTGGCGCGGTGCCCGGACGTCGATCCGTCGTGGACTACTCGCTGCAGAGGCGAGCCGTCCTGGCCGACGTGTACGCCGGGCGCACCGGGTCGTTCGAGGTCTGCGACGCCAGTCCCTACCTGTCCCGGGCGGCGAAGTACCACGGCGAGGCGACCGACGCGCCCTGCCCGGTGTGCCGCCGGGAGCGCCTCACCCGGGTGAACTACGTGTACGGCGACCGCCTCGGCCCGGTCGCGGGCCAGGCGAAGAGCCCGGTCGAGCTGGCCCGCATGGACGCCGCCCAGGAGGAGTTCACCGTGTACGCCGTCGAGGTGTGCCGGGGCTGCGGCTGGAACCATCTCGAGTGCTCGTACGTGCTCGGAGCCGAACCGGTCCCGGGAAGCCGGCCCCAGCGGGGGCGGCGCCGGACCGCCACGGATTAGTGCCGACGACCGGACGTCGGCCCGCCCCGGCGGACCCCTCCGTCACTGCAGCCCCTGCAGGGCTCCGGCGGACGAGGACCTCCCCCGCACCCACAGCTGAAGACGCCAGGCTGCGACCAGGGCCGTGCCCGTCGCCCACCACCAGTCAGAAAGGGGTTCATCGCGTGCCGATCCACGACGAGACCTCGACCGTCGGACCGCGCGCCGGCTCGGTGCACCGTCCGGCCCCCGCCCGCACCCGGAGCACGGGTGGCGGTGGTGGCGCCGCACGCGGCGGCTCCGGCGCCGGCTCGGGCGCTCGTCGTCCGGCGGTCCCGCCGAGCCGGGGCGCGCGCACCACGGCCGCCCGCAGCGGTGGCGCAGGCGGTGGCCGTCCCCCCGCCTCGGGCGGCCGTCCCCCCGGCTCCGGTGGCCGTCCCCCGGGTTCCGGTGGCCCGCCCGGGTCCGGTCGTCCGCCGGGTTCCGGTGGCCGCCCGCCGTCGGGTGGCAAGCCCTCGGGTGGCAAGGGCCGGCCGGCCCGCACGAAGAAGCAGCGCCGTCGTCGCCGGCTGAAGATCGGTGCCGGCGTCCTCGGCGGGCTGTTCGTGCTGTTCTGCGTCTTCATCGGCGTCGTCTACGCCAGCACCGACGTGCCCAGCCCGGACTCGATCACCAACGCCCAGACCACCGTCGTGTACTACGCCGACGGCACCACCGAGATCGCCCGCCTCGGCGACGAGAACCGCACCAACGTGCCGCTGGACCAGGTGAGCGAGGCCGCGCAGAACGCGATCCTGGCCGCGGAGAACCGCGATTTCTACACCGACCCGGGGATCTCGGCGACCGGCATCGTCCGCGCGGCCTGGAACAACCTGACCGGTGGCTCGACCCAGGGTGGCTCGACGATCACCCAGCAGTACGTGAAGAACGCGATCCTGCAGAACTCCGAGCAGACGTTCAGCCGCAAGTTCCAGGAGCTCTTCCTGGCCATCAAGCTGGACAACAACTACTCGAAGGAGCAGATCCTCGAGAACTACCTCAACACCATCTACTTCGGCCGCGGCGCCTACGGCATCGAGTCCGCGGCGAACACCTACTTCGACGTGCCGGCGGCCGAGCTGACCGCCCAGCAGGCGGCCGTGCTCGCCGTGCTGATCCGCAGCCCCGGCGCCTACGACCCGGAGACCAACCCCGAGGGTGCGCAGGACCGCTGGGGCCTGGTGCTCGACGCGATGGTGGGCGAGGGCTGGCTGTCGGCCGAGGAGCGGGCGCTGTCGGTCTACCCGACGGTGATGCCGAAGGTGGCGCCGTCCATGGGCATCCCCGCCGGCCCGGAAGGTCTGATCGTCAGCCGGGCGCTCGCCGAGCTGCGCGGGAAGGGTTACACCGACGACCAGCTCTACGGTGGCGGCCTGAAGATCATCACGACGGTCGACAAGCGCTCGCAGGACATCGCCGTCAACGCGGTCAACACCGTGATGGAGGGCGAGGACCGCACGGTGCTGCGCGAGGCGCTCGTCGCCGTCGACCCGCGCACCGGCGCGGTGCAGGCCTACTACGGCGGCCCGAACGGCACCGGCACCGACTACGGCGTCAACCAGCGGCAGCCGGGCTCGTCGGTGAAGCCGTACGTGCTGGCCACCGCGCTCGAGCAGGGCATCAGCGTCACGGCCCGCCGGGACGGCAGCGCGTCGAAGACCTTCCCCGACCGGCCGGACAAGCCGGTGCGCAACTCCGGCGGCGCGTCCTGCCCCTCCTGCACGCTGGAGGAGGCGATGAAGCGCTCGCTCAACACCACGTACTACGGCCTCACCTACGAGCTCGGCCCGGAGAAGGTGCGCGAGACGATCCTCGCGGCCACCGGCATGCCGGAGACGTGGGAGAGCGGCAACACCCAGTTCGTCGGCAACCGGACGCTGGCCGACCCGCAGACCGCGGGCGTCGACTCCGGCCTGGGCATCGGCCAGTACGACATGCGCCCCATCGACCAGGCCGTCGGCTTCAGCACCTTCGCCAGCGGGGGGATCCGCCGCGACGCGTACTTCGTCGTCAAGGTGACCGACAGCGAGGGCACCGTCCTCCTGGAGAACACCGGCCAGGCCGGCGAGCAGGTGATGGACGCCCGCGTGGCCAACGACGTCACCTACGCGCTGCGGGAGGTGGCCGCCTACTCCAAGCGGCCGCTGGACGGCGGACGCGAGGTCGCCAGCAAGACCGGCACCGTGGGGTCCTCGGACGAGGAGAACGCGGACGCCTGGATGGTCGGCTACACGCCGTCGCTCTCGGCGGCGGTCTGGATGGGCACCGACGCCTACGAGCCGATCCGCAACGCCCAGGGCAGGATCATCTACGGCTCCGGCCTGCCCGGCGCCATCTGGCAGCAGTTCATGGACGGCGTCCTCGAGGGGGCGCCGAAGGAGAAGCTCCCGACGTCGGCGTCCATCAAGGGCGACACGGGCGAGGGTGTCCCCGAGCCGACGCCGGAGCGGACCGCGGAGCCGACGCCGACCGCGACGGCGACGCCCACCGAGGCCGCTCCGACGACCACGACGCCGACCACCCCGACGACGAGCACGCCCACGGCCCCGGTCGTCCCGCCGGCCAATCAGAACCCGCCGGCCAA
>FNAW01000005.1 GCA_900102115.1 Blastococcus fimeti | reverse complement strand
CGGGAACGCCAGCAGCACCAGGATGCTGGTGACCAGGGTGTTCCAGGTGAAGATCGGCATCCGGAACATCGTCATGCCCGGCGCGCGCAGGCAGATGATCGTGGTGATGAAGTTGACCCCACCCAGGATCGTGCCCAGGCCGCTGACCGCCAGCCCACCCATCCACAGGTTGCCGCCCACACCCGGGGAGTGGGTGATGTTGGACAGCGGCGTGTAGGCCGTCCAGCCGATGTCCGGCGCCCCACCGGGAGTGGCGAAGCTGGACACCACGATCAGCGACCCGAACAGGAACAGCCAGAACGACAACGCGTTCAGCCGCGGGAACGCCACATCCGGCGCACCGATCTGCAGCGGCATGATCAGGTTGCCGAACGCGAAGAACAACGGCGTCGCGAACATCAGCAGCATCAGCGTGCCGTGCATCGTGAACAGCTGGTTGTACTGCTCCGGAGACAGGAACTGCAGCTCCGGACGACCCAGCTCCGCCCGGATCAGCATGGCCATCAGGCCACCCAGGATGAAGAAGACGAACGACGTCGTCAGGTACATCAAACCGATGGTCTTGTGGTCGGTGGTCCGCAGCAGGTTCGACAGCCGCGAGCCCTTCTCGACCACATGAGCCGGGCTCGGCCGACTCACGATGGGCGCCGGTGCAATCGTCACGACTGGCAGCTTAGACGGGCCCTCCGCCGTCCCTGCCGCGGGACGGGGCGGGCGCGCCGCGCGTCGCCCGGCGGGCCCGCCGGACCGGCGGTCCGGGCTCAGTCCGGGCGCCGGTACACCGTCACGTCGACCGCGACGGTCACCTCGACCGGCTCGGGCAGGACCTGCAGCCGCGCCTCGCGGAGCTCGGCGGACAGGTGCCGGGCGTGCGGCCCCATGCCCACCACCGTGCCGACGGCGGCGCGGTCCAGCCGCAGCACGTCCCGCCGCTCCGCGCGCGCGACCGGCACCAGGTGCGGCTCCAGGGAACCGGCCAGCCGGGCCGCCTTGTCGGGGTCCACGCGCAGCAGGCCCAGCGGCGCGACGATCTCGCCCAGGTGCTCGGCAGCCGGCGTGACCACGACCAGCCGGCCCTCCGGGGCCAGCACCCGGGCGATCTCCGGGCCGTTGCGCGGCGCGAAGACGACGAGGACCCGGTCGGCGGCGCCGTCCCGGACCGGCAGCCGCGCCCATGTGTCGGCCACCACCGCCATGGCCCGGGGGTGGGCGCGGGCCGCCCGGCGCGCGGCGTAGGGCGAGGAGTCCAGCACCACCCCCGCCGCGCCGGGCAGCCGGTCGAGGACGGTGGCCAGGTGCTGGCCGGTCCCCCCGCCCAGGTCGAGCAGCCGCTGCGGCACCGCCCCCCCGGCCTGGAGCACGGCGTCGCCGAGCGCGGCGCTGATGCCGGCGTAGTGACCGGCGGCGAGGAAGGCCAGCCGGTCGGCCACCATCTCCGCGGAGTCGCCCGAGGGCGCCCGGTGCCCGGGCGGGAGCAGCGTCACGTGGCCCTGGCGCGCCCGGTCGAACGCGTGGCCGGCGAGGCAGCGCAGCACGTCCCCGCGCTCCCCCACCTCCAGCGAGGCCGCGCAGACGGGGCAGGCCAGCACCGCCACGGCGGCGTCCGGGAGGTCGGGACGGGCACTCACGAGCGCGGCGGCACGGCGTGCAGGACGACGTCCCGCAGCCGGCCGGCGTCGGCGACCGCGGTGAGGAAGGTGCCGTGCGGCTGCCGCCGGCGGTCGGTGGGCGAGCCGGGGTTGAGCAGCCGCAGCCCGGAGGCCGCGGTGGTGTCCCACGGGATGTGGCTGTGCCCGAAGACGAGGACGTCGGTGTCCGGGAAGCGGGCGGCGCACCGGAGCTCGCGGCCCTTCGCGTCACCGGTCTCGTGGACGACGGCGAAGCGCACGCCCTCGATCTCGGTGCGGGCCACCTCCGGCAGCCTCTCGCGCAGGGCGCCGTGGTCGTTGTTGCCGTACACCGCGACCAGCCGCCGCGACCGCTGCTCGAGGAGGTCCAGCAGGGCGACGTCGACCCAGTCGCCGGCGTGCACCACCACGTCCGACGTCACGATCGCGTCCCACAGGGAATGAGGTAGGTCACGGGCCCGCTTCGGGACGTGCGTGTCCGAGGTGAACACCAGCGAAACAGGCACGTCGACATGGTCGCAGGCCGTTACGTTGCCTGCCTCGGCCGGCGATCCCGGCCCACCCGCCCGAACGATGAGGACCCCGTGACAGACCCCGTGCACACCACCGCCGCCGGCGGGGACCAGCTCTCCGCCGACGAGCCCTACGAGCGCCGCTGGCTGGCCCTCGGCATCATCTCCATGACCGTCCTGCTGGTGGTCCTCGACGCCACGATCGTCAACATCGCGCTGCCGGCGGTCAGCGCCGATCTGGACATCAGCACCGCGACCCAGCAGTGGATCGTCACCGCATACACCCTGACCTTCGGCGGCTTCCTGCTGCTCGGTGGACGGATCGCCGACTTCTGGGGCCGCAAGCGTGCCTACCTCTTCGGGGCGGCCGGCTTCGCGCTCGCCTCGGCGCTCGGCGGCCTGGCCCAGAACGAGGCGATGCTCTTCGGCGCCCGCGCCCTCCAGGGCCTCTTCGCCGCGCTGCTCGCCCCCGCATCCCTCGCGCTGATCACCGTGCTGTTCACCGAGCCCAGGGAGCGCGCCAAGGCCTTCGGCGTCTACGGCGCCCTCGCGGGCGGAGGCGCGGCGATCGGGCTGCTGATGGGCGGTCTCCTCACCGAGTACGCCGACTGGCGCTGGTGCTTCTGGGTCAACCTGCCCATCGCCCTGCTCGCCATCGTGCTGGCCAGCAGGTACGTGCCGGAGAGCAAGGCCCCGGGCGACACCAGCTATGACATCCCCGGCGCGGTGCTCATCACCGCGGGGCTCGCCTCGATCGTCTACGGCTTCACCCGCGTCGCCGAGGCCGCGCAGACCAACTCCGCCGAGGCGCGGGCGGCCAACCAGGCGGCCCAGGCCGAGGGCAGCAGCACGCTGGTGTCGCCCGCCAGCGGCTGGGCCGACGGCCTCGCCTGGGTGTTCATCGTGGGCGGTCTGGTCCTGGTGGCCCTCTTCGTCGTCCTGGAGCTCCGGACCCGCAACCCGCTGCTGCCGATGCGCATCGTCCTGGACCGGAACCGCGGCGGGGCCTACCTGACCTCGACGCTCGTCGGCGCGGGCCTGATCGGAGCGTTCTTCTTCCTGTCGCTGTACTTCCAGCAGGTGCTGGACTACTCGCCGGTGCAGGCAGGTCTCGCGTCGCTGCCGACCACGCTGGGTGTCTTCATCGCGGCCGGTGCGGCCAGCGTCCTGGTGCCGAGGATCGGACCCCGGCCGCTGATGATCGCCGGTGGGCTGTTCGCCGCCGCCGGGCTCTTCACGCTCTCCTTCGTCGGCGTCGACACCGAGTTCTGGCAGCTGCCGCTCCCGGGCGAGCTGCTGCTGGGCCTCGGGCTGGGCTTCACGTTCGTGCCGCTGTCCAACCTGGCGCTCATCGGCGCCGGCCCGCGCGACGCCGGCGCGGCCAGCGCGATGCTCAACGCCACCCAGCAGGTCGGTGCCTCCATCGGCACCGCCGTCCTGGCGTCACTGTCGGTCGCCGCGATCAGCTCCTACACCGCGGACGCCCTGGCCTCGGGCGGTGACCCGCGCGACCCGTCCATCGGCCTGGCGGCGCAGCTGGAGGGCTACACCACGGCCTTCACCTGGGCCTCGGGGCTGCTGGTCGTCGGCGCGCTCGTCTCGGCGTTCCTGGTCAAGGCGACCAAGGAGGACCTGCCGGCCGACGACGCCGTCGTCCACGCGGGCTGACCTCCCGAACGGAACCAGCGGCGCGCGCCCCCTCCCCGGGGGCGCGCGCCGCTGTCGTCAGCGGGTCTGGTTCGCCATGGCCTTGAGTCGGGCGTTGTAGGCGTTCAGCTCGGCGTCGCCGTCGCGGTCGGCCGCCCGGTCGAGCGCGCGGGCGCGCCGCTCGTCGGAGCCCATCCAGGAAACCAGCACGACGATCAGCACGATCACCGTCGGCAGCTCGCCGAAGGACCAGGCGATGCCGCCGGCCACGGTCTGGTCGCCGACCGGGTCGATGCCCCACGCGGCCGGCGGGTTGGCGAAGCTGTCGACGAGCAGCGAGCTGGCGATCATCACCGCGACGCCGAAGAAGGCGTGGAACGGCACCGGGATGACCAGCTCGAGGATGCGCGTCGGGTGGCTGTGGGTGTTCGGCCACGGGTCCTGGGCGATGATCGGGCCGAAGAACAGCAGCCCGGTGACGACGAAGTGGGCCAGCATGAACTGGTGCCCGGCCGGGTTGCTCATCAGCGCGTCGAAGATGGGCGTGAAGTAGATCCCGTACAGGCTGGCGACGAACAGCGGCACGGTGAAGCCCGGGGCGGCGAGGAACCGCGTGAACCGGCTGTGCAGGAAGTTGAGCAGCAGCGCCCGGGGGGCCGCGGCGGCGCCCTGCCCGCGGGGCAGCGTGCGCAGGGCGAGCGTGACGGGTGCGGCGAGCAGCAGCAGGATCGGCGTGATCATCGCCAGGACCATGTGCTGGACCATGTGCAGGCTGAACAGCACCATGCTGTAGCCGTTCAGCCAGGTCCCGGTCACCGCCACGATCGACAGCGTCCCGGCGATCCAGGAGGCGGTCCGCCACCACGGCCAGGTCACGCCGGTCCGGCGCAGCCGGACGACGGCGACGAGGTAGAGCACCAGCCCGGCCAGGGCCAGGACGGCGAGCACCGACCACGCGTCCAGGTGCGGCAGGAACATGCGGCCCCACGTGGGCGGCTCGTCCGGCACCCACATGCCCGAGTGCTGCCCGTGCCCGTGGTCGTGCTCCACGACGTCTCCTGCTCTCCCGCCCGACCTGCCGGCTCCACTGTCCCACCCGGGCGGGAGGCGGCGGCGGGGCCGTCAGTCGTGGACGGGCGCCTCGTGGCCGGCGTGCGAGGGCGACTCGAGCTGGAAGGTGCAGTGCTCCATGTCGAAGTGCGCGCCGAGGCACGCGCAGAGCGCGTCGAGCACCCGGCCGCCGTGCCCGGCCGCGAGCGCCTCGTCGGTGACGACGACGTGCGCCGAGAGCACCGGCGAGCCGGAGGTGATCGTCCAGGCGTGCAGGTCGTGGACGCCCACGACGCCGTCGACCCCGAGGATGTGCTCCCGCACGTGGCCGAGGTCGACACCGCGGGGGGCGGCCTCGAGCAGCACGTCGAGCGCCTCGCGGAGCAGGGACCAGGCGCGCGGCAGCACGAGGACGCCGATGACGAGCGACGCCACGGTATCGGCGTGCGTCCAGCCGGTGAGGGCCATGACGAGCGCGGCGACGATGACCGCCACCGAGCCGAGTGCGTCGGCCAGCACCTCCAGGTAGGCGCCGCGCAGGTTGAGCGACTCGCCGTGGCCCTCGTGCAGGACGGCGAGGGACACGAGGTTGACCACCAGGCCGACGACGCCGACGGCCAGCACCAGCCCCGAGGCGATCTCCGGCGGGTCGCCGATGCGGCGGGCCGCCTCGACCAGCACGTAGGCCGCCACCGCGAGGAGCAGCAGCCCGTTGGCGACGGCGGCGAGGATCTCGGCGCGCTGCCAGCCGAAGGTGCGGCGCCCCCGGGCCGGCCGCTGGGCGAGGCCGACCGCGGTGAGGGCCAGCGCGATCCCGACGGCGTCGGTGGCCATGTGGCCGGCGTCGGCCAGCAGGGCCAGCGAACCGCTCACCACCGCGCCGACGACCTCGGCGACGAGGACGGCGAGGGTCAGGCCGAGGACGACGGCGAGCCGGCCCCGTCGGCTGCCGGCCGCCGTCCCCGGGGCGTGCCCGTGGTCGTGCCCCATGCGCCCTCCTCCGTGCCGGCCCCGAAGTCTGCCGGATGCACGACGCCCCCGGCCGGGACAGGTCCGGCCGGGGGCGTCGAGGTGCGGATGCGTCAGAGCTGGACGCCACGCTCCCGGAGCCACGGGAGCGGGTCCACCTTGGTGCCGTCGAGGCCACCCTCGTGCACCTCGAAGTGCAGGTGCGGCCCGGTCGACTGCCCACGGTTGCCCAGCAGCGCGATGGTGTCACCGGCCCGGACGAGCTGGCCGGCCTCGACGAGGATCTCGTCCATGTGGCCGTAGACGGACACGTCGCCGTCGTCGTGCTGGATGTAGACGGCCAGGCCGTAGCCGCTGGCCGGTCCGGCCTCCAGCACGACGCCGTCCATCACCGCGTACTCGGGCGTGCGCATCGGCGCCGCCAGGTCGATCCCGGCGTGCACCGTGCCCCAGCGGGCACCGAAGCCACTGGTCAGGCGGGCGCCGTTGATCGGCGCGACCGCCTTCGGGCGGGCGGCCTCGGCGGCCTGGGCGGCCGCCACGACGGCGTAGAAGTCGGCCGCGGCCTGGGCGTCGACGGCGGCGGTCGTCGCTGCCTCGCGCTGGTTGCGGCTGACCACGAGCTCCTGCAGCAGCCGGGTGGACTCGTCACCGGCCGACAGCGTGGCGGTGGCCTCGGCGTCGATGCCCAGCTGCTCGGCGACGCTGACCGTCTCGGTCGCCGCGCCGGCGTCGGCGCGGGCGGAGGGGTCGGTGTCGAGCAGCGCTCCCAGGCTCACCGCACCGACCAGGCCTGCGGCGAGGTAGAAGGCGGGACGGCGGCGCACGGTCGGCATCCGGTGCCGGCCGCGACCCGTGCGGCGGGCACCGTCGAGCGCGGGGACGACGCCGGCGGGCTCGCTCTGCAGCGGGGCCGGCGCCTCGTCCACGAACGTCGGTACGGCGGCGAGGACCGGCGCCGGCTCCTCCGCGGCGGGCTTGGGCTCGATCGCCGAGGCGGACCGCGGGAACGGGGTGGGGCGGGCCGTCGCGTCGGGCAGCTCCACGGCGGCGGGCACCGTGCGGCCGGCGGTCTTCCCGCTCGCGGCCGCCTTCGCCGCGGTGGTGGCCCGGGTGGCGACCTTCGCGGCCGCCGTGCGGGCGGTCGCCGCCCTGGCGGCGGCGGTGCGGGCGGCGGTGGAGCCCGCGGCGGCGGTGGTCGCGGCCTTGGCCTTGGCGGCCAGCGAACCGGCGGCCGTGGCGGCAGCGCGCGATGCCTTCCCCTGGCGCTGCGTCGGGACCTCCCGGGGAACCGTCCCGTCGACCGTCCCGGCCGGGCGCCGCGAGTTCCCGCGGACCGGAGCGGGGGTCCCGACCGGGGCCGCCGGAGCGGTGGTCCGGTCGTCGTCGACGCGGCGATCGTGGTGGAGCGAAGTCATGCACCTGGAGCTTCCGTAGGGGGCATTGCCGTGCCCCCGGGGAGAGGAGCGGGGCCCATGTAAACACGGCGTGATCGGTTCGTGATCTGCATCGCGGGGTATTGACCTGCAGTTCTGTGTTCTGCGCCACTGAAATGCAGTCATGTGATTCGACATGGCGTCAATGCCTTGTCACGCTCAGTGAGGGGCGCGCAGGAGCTGGTTGAAAGTGGCGCGACCTGGCTCACGGAGGGGCAGAAGACCCTCCCGCCGGCCGGATTCCGGCTCTATAGAGGGAGACGAACCACATGCGCGCAGTGACCTGGCACGGCCGGGCCGACGTCCGGGTGGAGACCGTCCCGGACCCCACGATCCAGGACCCGACGGACGTGATCGTCGAGATCACCTCGAGCGGCATCTGCGGCTCAGACCTGCACCTCATCGAGGTGATGGCCCCGTTCATGACGGTCGGCGACATCATGGGACACGAGCCGATGGGCATCGTCCGCGAGGTCGGCAAGGAGGTCACCGCCCTCAAGGCCGGCGACCGCGTCGTCGTCCCGTTCAACATCTCCTGCAACACCTGCTGGATGTGCTCCCAGGGCCTCAACTCCCAGTGCGAGACCACCCAGAACCGGGAGCAGGGCTTCGGCGCCTCGCTCTTCGGCTACACCAAGCTCTACGGGCAGGTGCCCGGCGGTCAGGCCGAGTACCTGCGGGTGCCGTTCGGCAACACGCTGCCGATCAAGGTGCCCGACGCCCCGCTCGACGACCGGTTCGTCTACCTCTCCGACGTCCTCCCCACGGCGTGGCAGGCGGTGCAGTACGCCGGCATCCCGCAGGGCGGCAGCGTGCTCGTCCTGGGGCTGGGCCCGATCGGCGACATGTGCACCCGGATCGCCAAGCACCTCGGTGCCGGCCAGGTCATCGCCTCCGACGTCGTCCCCGAGCGGCTCGCCCGCGCCCGGCGCAACGGCATCACCGTCATCGACACCACCACCCAGGCCGACGTCGTCGCGCAGGTCCGCGACCTGACCGACGGGCGCGGGCCGGACGCGGTGATCGACGCCGTCGGCATGGAGGCGCACGGCTCGCCGCTGGCGTCCTTCGCGCAGAAGGCGACGGCGATCGTCCCGGACTCGATCATGGAGAAGGTCATGCAGGTGGTGGGCGTCGACCGGATGGCGGCGCTGAACACCGCGATCGAGGCGGTCCGCCGCGGCGGCACCATCTCGCTGTCGGGCGTCTACGGCGGCGCCACGGACCCGATGCCCCTCATGCGCATGTTCGACAAGCAGATCCAGCTGCGCATGGGCCAGGCCAACGTGTGGCGGTGGGTGCCCGACATCCTGCCGCTGCTGCTCGACGGCGATCCGCTCGGCGTGGACGAGTTCGCCACCCACCGGGTGCCCCTCGAGCAGGCCCCGGAGGCCTACGCGAACTTCCGCGAGAAGAAGGACGGCGCCGTCAAGGTGCTGCTCCAGCCCTGACTCGGTACACCGGGGGCGGGCGCCCGCCCCCGGTGTGAGCAGCTCCACCGCCGATCCGGGCATGACCGACGCAGGCCCGTCGCTGTACCCCCTCGTGCCCCGCGCCCTGCTCGCCCTCGCCATCGGCGCCTTCGGCATCGGAACCACCGAGTTCGTCGTGATGGGCATGCTGCCCGAGATCGCCGACGGCCTGGACGTGTCCGTGTCCGCCGTCGGGCTGCTCATCTCGGCCTACGCCATCGGCGTGGTCGTGGGCGCGCCCACCCTCACCGCGCTCGGCCTGCGGTTCTCGCCCCGCCAGACGCTCGTCGCGCTGATGGTCGTCTTCGTCGTCGGCAACCTGCTCGCCGCACTCGCCCCCACCTACGGCACCCTCGCCGCGGCGCGGGTGCTCACCGCGCTCGCGCACGGCTCCTTCTTCGGCGTCGGCGCGATCGCCGCCCGCCGGCTCGTCGCCCCGGAGCGGGCCACGCAGGCGATCTCGCTCATGGTCACGGGCCTGACGCTGGCCAACGTCGTCGGCGTCCCCGCCGGCACCTGGGTCGCCCAGCAGACCAGCTGGCGCCTGGTCCTGGCCGCGATCGCCGGCATCGGCGTGCTCACCATCGCCGGGCTGCTCGCCTGGCTGCCCGCCGACGGCGGCGAACGCGCCGACCTGCGCACCGAGCTCTCCGCATTCCGCAGCCGGCAGGTCTGGCTGGTCCTGGCCCTGACCATGGTCGGGTTCGCGGCCACCTTCGCCGTCTACAGCTACGTGACGCCGATCCTGACCGACCTCGCCGGCTTCTCCTCCGGGAGCGTCACGCCGGTGCTCGCGCTCTTCGGCGTCGGGACGACGGTCGGCACGCTGCTCGGCGGCCGGCTGGGCGGCCGCTTCGGCTTCGGGTTCGTCGCCGTCGGGATGCTCGGCGTGGCCGTCGTGCTCGCGGTGTTCGCCTTCTCGGCCCGCAACGCGGTCGCCGCCGTCGTCCTGCTGGTGCTGTTCGGCACGCTCGGCTTCGCGATGGGTCCGATCGTCCTGAACGGCGTGATCGAGGCCGCGGACGTGCCCGGCGGCAGCCTCGTCTCCGCCGCGAACCAGGCCGCCTTCAACGTGGCGAACGCGCTCGGGGCGGCGCTGGGCGCACTGGTCATCTCCCAGGGCTACGGGCTCACCGCCCCCATGTGGGTGGGCGCCGCCCTGGCCGTCGGCGGCGCCGGCATCGCGTTGTGGGTCCGGCACGGCGACCGCCGTCCGACGGCTGGGCCGTTGCCCGCGGCCGTCCCCGCCGCGCCGGAGCCTGCCGGAGTGCGCTGAACCCGCGCATGACCGGCCGCCCCCGGGTAGGGAGGCGGCCATGACCATCGGCACCGCAGAGCCCTCCGGCACCTACCCCCTCGGCGACCGCCCCGTCTTCCGCCTCGGCTACGGCGCGATGCAGCTCGCGGGCCCGCACGTGATGGGCCCGCCGGCCGACCGCGCCGAGGCGGTCGCCGTCCTCCGGCGGGCGGTCGAGCTGGGCGTGAACCACATCGACACCAGCGACTACTACGGCCCGCACGTGGTCAACGAGCTCATCCGCCAGGCGCTGCACCCCTATCCGGAGGAGCTGGTCATCGTCACCAAGGTGGGCGCCCGGCGGACGCCGGAGGGCGGCTGGCCCGAGGCACTGGGCGCCGACGAGCTGCGCTCGGCGGTCGAGGACAACCTGCGCAACCTCGGCGTCGACGCGATCGACGTCGTCAACCTGCGGATGCCCGGCTTCGCCGCGCCGGAGGAGCGCTCGCTCGCCGAGCCGTTCGAGGCGCTGGCCCGGCTGCAGCAGGAGGGCAAGGTCCGGCACCTCGGCCTCAGCAACGTGACGACGCAGATGCTGGCCGAGGCCCGGGGCGATCGCCCCGGTCGTCTGCGTGCAGAACCACTACAACCTCGTGCACCGCGACGACGACGCGCTGATCGACGCCCTCGCCCGCGAGGACATCGCCTACGTGCCGTTCTTCCCGCTCGGCGGGTTCACCCCGCTGCAGTCGGCGGCGCTGGAGACGGTGGCCCGGCGGCTGGAGACGACGCCGATGCAGGTGGCGCTGACCTGGCTGCTGGCCCGCTCCCCCAACCTGCTGCTCATCCCGGGCACGTCGTCGGTCGCGCACCTGGAGGAGAACATGGTCGCCTCGGCCCGCGAGCTCGGACCACTCGAGCTGCAGGAGCTCGACCGGATCGGCGGCACGGGCGAGCCGGACGTCGACCTCTAGGCGGTCAGCTGCCCACCGGGCCGAGCACCCGGTCCAGGTGGGCGTTGCCGAGCACCCCGCCCGGGTCGAGCCGCGCCCGCAGTGCGGTGAACTCGTCGAACCGCGGATAGCGGGTGCGCAGGGTCGCGGCGTCCAGGCCGTGCAGCTTCCCCCAGTGCGGCCGGCCGCCGACGTCGCCGGCCATCGACTCCAGCGCGGCGAACCACGAGCCGGGGTCGGTGCGGGCCGGCACGTGGACGGCGATGTAGGCGGTGTCCCGGCCGGAGGCGGTGGACAGCGGGATGTCGTCGGCCGCGGCGACCCGGACCTCCACGGGGAAGGAGGCCCGGAACTCCCCCGCTTCCGCGATGCGGTGCAGCTCCCGCAGGATCGCCGGCGCCTCGGCCCGCGGGACGGCGTACTCCATCTCCACGAAGCGGACCCGCCGGCGGCTGACGAAGACGGAGTGCGAGGCGTCGGTCCAGGTGCGCCTGCCCAGCCCCCCGGCGGTCACGGCCGCGAGCCGCGGGATCAGCTCCGGGCGCCGGCGACCGGCCGCGACCATGCCCGCGAAGACGGCGTTGGACAGCACCTCGTCGTCCCACAGCGCACGCCAGCGCGGCAGCGGGGCCAGCCCGTCTGCCAGCGGCACGCGGGTGTTGCGCTTGGTGAGGCACCGGTCGGTGTGCGGGAACCAGTAGAACTCGACGTGGTCGGTCGAGGTCATGAACTCCTCGAACCCCTCCAGCAGGGTGCCGAGGCGGGCGGGGCCCTCCTCGGCCCGCAGCGCGAAGGCCGGCTCGGCCTGCAGGGTCACCGTGTCCAGGACGCCGAGCGCGCCGAGCCCGATGCGAGCGGCGGCGAACACGTCGGGGTTCTCGTCGGCCGAGCAGCGCAGCCGCGAGCCGTCGGGCAGGACCAGCGACAGGCCGCGCAGCTGGGTCGCCAGCCCGCCGAAGCGCGCGCCGGTGCCGTGCGTGCCGGTGGAGAGCGCGCCGGAGACCGTCTGCCGGTCGATGTCACCGAGGTTGGTCAGCGACCAGCCCCGCGCCGCCAGCTCCGCGTTGAGCCGGTGCAGCGGCATCCCCGCCTGCACCGTGACCAGCCCGGCGTCGTCGACGTCGACCAGTGCGGCGTGCCGGTCCAGCACCAGCTGCACGTCCTCGGGCCGGCCGATGCCGGTGAAGGAGTGCCCGGAGCCGATGGGGCGCACCCGCCGGCCGGCCCCGGCCGCCTGCGCGAGGACGGCGGCGATCTCGTCGGCCCCCGCCGGATGGACGACGTCCACCCCGGCTGCGCGCTGGTTGCCGGCCCAGTTCCGCCAGCTGCGGCCACTCCCCGTCACCGTTCCTCCAGTCCCTCGGGCCGGCGGCGCGACCCGGGAGGCAGCCTGACCGCCCTGGGGAACGCGGTCAACCGCTGTTGATCATCGTCTCCGCGTCGGCGACACGGGCTGACTCGCCGCGCGGGCGGGCACCGAGACGATGATCAACTCGGGGAGGGCCGGAAGGACGGGTCAGCGGGCGCGGGCGACGCGGGTCTCGTCGAAGACCGGCTCGTCCGACTCGTAGACCCGCCCGTCGGCGCCGAAGACCACGAACCGGTCGAACGAGCGGGCGAACCAGCGGTCGTGCGTGACGGCCAGGACGGTGCCGTCGAAGGCGCCCAGCGCCTCCTCCAGCGCCTCGGCCGAGAGCACGTCGAGGTTGTCGGTCGGCTCGTCCAGCAGGAGCAGCGTCGACCCCGACAGCTCCAGCAGCAGGATCTGGAACCGTGCCTGCTGCCCGCCCGACATCGTCCGGAACGGCTGGTCCCCGGCCTCGGCCAGCCCGTAGCGGCGCAGCGCCGCCATCGCCCGGCCGCGGTCGACGCCCGGCCGGCCCGGCTCGCCGTGCCACAGCAGGTCGACCGGCGTCCGGTCCTGCCAGTCGGGGTGCGCGTGGGTCTGCGCGAAGAACCCGGGGACGACGCGGGCGCCGAGCCGCCAGTCGCCGGTGTGCGCCACCGACTGCCCGGCCAGCAGCCGCAGGAAGTGCGACTTGCCCGCCCCGTTGGCCCCCAGCACGCCGACGCGGTCGCCGTAGAAGATCTCCAGGTCGAACGGCTTCATCAGCCCGGACAGCTCCAGCTGCTCGGCCGTCACCGCCCGCACACCGGTGCGCCCGCCGCGCAGCCGCATCGACACCTTCTGCTCCGGGGGCCGCTCGGGCGGCGGACCGGCGGCCTCGAACTTCGCCAGCCGGGTCTGCATCGCGTGGTAGCGGTTGGCCATGTCCGGGGAGTTGGCCGCCTGCTGCTGCATCGTCCGCACCAGGTCGATCAGCCGCTGGTGCTCCTCGTCCCAGCGCCGGCGCAGCTCGGCCAGCCGCTCGTGCCGGGCGGCGCGGGCCTCGTGGTAGCTGACGAAGCCGCCGCCGTGCACCCAGGCGGAGCCGCCCTCGACGGTGACGACGCGGTCGGCGACCCGGGCCAGCAGCTCCCGGTCGTGGCTGACGAACAGCACGGTCTTGCGGGTGTCGAGCAGCCGCTCCTCGAGCCAGCGCTTGCCCGGGACGTCGAGGTAGTTGTCCGGCTCGTCGAGCAGCAGCACCTGGTCCGGGCCGCGGAGCAGCGCCTCCAGCGCGAGCCGCTTCTGCTCGCCGCCGGACAGCGTGGACAGCTCGCGGTACTTGCACCGGTCGTAGGGGACGCCGAGCGCGGCGACGGTCACGGTGTCCCAGGTGACCTCGGCCTCGTAGCCGCCGACGTCGCCCCACTGGCCGAGCGCGTCGGCGTAGGCCATCTGCGAGCGCTCGTCGTCGGTCTCCATGAGCGCGAGCTCCGTGGCCTGCACGGCGTCCCAGGCGGCGCGGACCGCGGGCGGGGAGAGATCGACGAGCATCTGCTGGACGGTCGTGTCGTCGCGGACCGAACCGATGAACTGGCGCATCACGCCCAGGCCGCCGGTGCGGGCGATCGCGCCGGCCTCGGGCACCAGGTCGCCGGCGATGATCCGCAGCAGCGTGGTCTTGCCGGCTCCGTTCTCGCCGACCAGCGCCGCGCGGGCGCCCTCACCGATGCGGAAGGAGACGTCGTCCAGCAGCACCCGTCCGTCCGACAGCGTGTGCCGCACCCCGCTCACGTCGACCGACCCCGCACCGATGCCCACGGGGACATCCTCCCGGCCGGGGCAAGCCGATTCCGGGCGGCCCGTCAGCTGATGTGGGAGTCCAGCCGGTATCGGGCCAGCCGCTCGACCAGCTCGGGCATCGCGCCGACGGGCGAGCCACCGAGGTCGCGCCGGCTCTCCCGGACCACGCGCACCACCAGCTGCGGCCGCACCCGGCCGGCGAACTCCCCGCGCAACCGGTCGACGGCCTGCGCGACGGCGGGGTCGCCGAGACCGGGGCAGGGCAGCTGGGGCGAGGGATCGGGCGAGCCGGACGGCACGGTCAGGGTCATCGACAGTCCTCCGCGGAGGGGAAACGCCGGATGGTTCCGACGCCTCACCCACCGTGCCGGGGGGCCCCTGGCGGCGCCAGGGACCTAGGTCACGCCCCCCGGGGCGAAGTACTCGTTGCGACCGGAGGACGTGCTGGCGACGGCGTCGCGGAGCAGCGCGCGGAGCTCCTCGGCGTCCACCCGGTCCAGGGAGGTGAAGCGGATGCAGCTCTTGCCGCAGGAGACCTTGCCCAGCCGTGCGGCCCGGTCCTCGGCGATGTAGCCCCCGTCGACCACCGCGCAGACGTAGAGGGAGAGGTGCCGCTTCTGCGCGGCCAGGGCGATCAGCGGCCAGGTCGTCGTCTCCTTCGCCGAGCGCGGCCGGTAGGGCATCAGCCCGTAGCCGAGCATCTGCCCGGCGCCGACCGGGACGAGCTGCCGGTCGATGCCGGGCGCGGCCTGCTGCACCAGCGCGTCGACCCGCCGCAGCTCGGCCTCGCGCGGGCCGGCCGCGGCGAACCAGTCGTCGATCCCGTCGGGAGCCACGACGGCCTCAGCCCAGGGCGATCGAGAGCACCGTCGCGCCCGCGGCCAGCACCATGGCGAGCACGATGACGGCGGCCACGACGCGCCTGCGCCGTTCCGCCCGCGAACCCCGCATACCGGTCATCCCCGGCACGCTACCGCCGCGCGCCCTCCGCGACAGGTGGTTCGCGCGCTGCGCGCTGGAGATCGTCGTACCCGGGTGCCACGGTGGGGTGGTGACGACGCCATCCGAGGTAGGGCTGCTCCGGCTGGCCGCCCAGCTGCTGGCCGGACCCCGCGCGGCCGGCCCGGTCGAGGCGGTCCGCCGGCTGACCGCCGCGCAGGGGCAGGACTACCCGGGCGCGCTCACCTCGGTGGCGCTCCGCACGGCCGCCCGCTCCCGTGCCGAGGTGCTCGCCGCGCTCGACCGTGGCGAGATCGTCCGCTCGTGGCCGATGCGCGGCACCCTGCACCTCACCGCCGCCGAGGACCTGCCGTGGCTGCTCGACCTGCTCGGCGAGCGGGCCCTGGCGGGCGTCGCGAAGCGCCGGGCCGCCCTCGGGCTCACCGACGCCGACGTCGCCCGGTCCGACGAGGCGGTCGTCGCCGCGCTCTCCGGTGGCCACCGGCTGAGCCGCGCCGGGTTGCTGGCCGCGATCGAGGCAGCCGGGGTCGCCGTCACCGGCCAGCGCGGCTACCACCTGCTCTGGCACGCCGCGCAGACCGGCCGCAGCTGCCTGGGCCCGACGGACGACGGCGAGCAGCTGTTCGTATCGCTGTCCGAGTGGGTGCCCGAGCCGCGTCGGCTGGAACGCGAGGAGGCCCTCGGCGAGCTGGCCGCCCGGTTCTTCGCCGGTCACGGGCCGGCCACCGTGCACGACCTGGCGCGCTGGTCGGGGCTCCCGGTCCGCGACGCCCGGGCCGGGCTGGCGGTGGCGCGCGGGCAGCTGGAGTCGACGACCGTCGAGGGGACCGAGCACTTCCTCGACCCGGCCACCCCCGAACGCCTGGCCGCCTGCCGCGACGAGGCGCGCGGCACGTTCCTGCTCCCGGGCTTCGACGAGTTCGTGCTCGGCTACGGCGACCGGGGCGCCGTCCTCGACCCCGGGTTCGCGACCCGCATCGTCCCGGGGAACAACGGGATGTTCCTGTCCACCGTGGTCGTCGACGGCCGGATCGTGGGCACCTGGCGGTACGAGGGCCGCGGCGCGAAGCGCGCCGCCGTCGGCACCGCCTTCCGCCCGGAGGACGACCGGCTGGTGGCCGCCGTGCCGGAGCTCGCCGCCGCCCTGCCCTGAGCGGTGCAGGGCGGACGGCGGCGCAGCCGACGTCAGGCGGAGCGGCGCTCCACCAGGAAGATCGGGATCCGGCGCTCGGTCCGCGTCTGGTAGTCGGCGTAGTCCGGGAACGCAGCCACCGCGCGGTCCCACCACTCGTCGCGCTCCGGGCCCTCGAGCTCGCGCGCGACGCCGTCCCACGGCTCCGGCCCGTCCTGGACGGTGACCTGGTCGGGGGCGGCCCGCAGGTTCGCGACCCATGCCGGGTCGGTGGGCGCGCCGCCCTGGGAGCCGACCATCAGGTAGGCCCCGTCGTGCTCCACCTTCATGAGCGGCTGCTTGCGCACCTTGCCGCTCTTCACCCCCCGGGTGCTGAAGATGACGACCGGGAGTCCCCGGTCGAGCAGGGTGTTGCCCTCTTGGCCCCCGGTGCGCTCGTAGAGCTCCACCTGGTCGCGGACCCACTTCTGCGGACTCGGTTCGTACTCACCTTCCAGCGGCATGGACCGAACCTAGAACCCGCGGCGCTTCCCGTCCTGCGGAGGGGTGAAGTCGATGGTGTGCGGCACGAAGAAGCTGAGGTTGTCGGTGATCAGCCCGTCGCTCTCCCGGATGCCGAGCCCGGCGGGCTCGCCGTCGACGACCCAGGCGCCGAGCACCGGGTGGTGCGGCCCGTCGACGCCGGCGAAGTCCGGCAGCGGCGCGAACTCCTGGACGACGAACCCCTCGGTTCCGTACCGCCCGGGCAGCTGCGCGGCCACCTCGCCGTCCCGCACGATCGCCACGTTGGCCCCCTCGCGGCCCCACAGCGGCTTGCGCACGTAGGTCCGCCAGGTCGACGGCATCTCGTCGGCGAAGTACGCCGGCAGCAGGTACTGCCCGAGCACCGGGTCGCTGCCGAACAGCTGCCACAGCACCGGCAGCAGCGCCTTGGTGCTCCACAGCATCTTGTAGGCGGGCTCGACCCAGGTGGTCCCGCCCGGGCGCGCGCCGTCGGCGAGCACGGCGGCGCCGAACTCGTCCTCGATCAGCCACTCCCAGGGGTAGAGCTTGAAGACGACGTCGAGGTGGCGGCCCTGCGGGTCGTAGAACCGGCCGTCCCCGGAGTCCAGCACGATGTCCTCGACGACCAGCTCGACCGCCTCGTAGCCGGCCTGCACCACGGTGTCCATCAGGTAGGCGACGGTCATCCGGTCCTCACCGGAGGTCTCCTCGCTGGTCCACGCCAGGTGCACCCGCGGGCGGACGCCGGTGCGCCGCTCCCACTTCGTCAGGTTGCGCTGCCACGCCGCGACGAGGGTGTCGTGCAGCGCGTTCCACTGGTCGCGCCCCTGCCCGGTGAACAGGTGCCAGTTCCACTGGGTGACGGCGGACTCGACCAGGCCGGTCGGGGTGTCGGCGTTGAACTCCAGCAGCTTCGGCGGACCCTCGCCGTCGTAGCGCAGGTCGAACCGGCCGTAGATGCTCGGCGGCTCCTCAGCCCACGTCCGGCGGATCTGCGGCCGGGCCATGGGCGGGATGTTCAGCCGGTCGAACAGGTCGTTGTCCACCAGGTGGTCACCGGCGGCCACGCACATCTGGAACAGCTGGGAGACCGCGCCCTCGAGCTCCTTCACCTCGGCCATGGAGAAGTCGTAGAAGGGTCCCTCGCGCCAGTAGCTGCGCACCTCGCCGCCGGGCAGGTGGGTGCGGTTGTAGACCAGGCCCTGCGACTCCACCTCGGCTTCCCAGCCCGGGCGGACGATCCCGCTCTCGATCCTTCGCACGGGGCGCGGCTCAGCTCCCCGCGCCGGAACCGGCCTTGTTGCCGACCCCGCTGCCGATGCCGCCGCTGACCCGCTGGCCGGCGCTCACCTTGCCGGTGGCCGGGAGACCGGCGCGCTGCCGGGCGACGCTGTCGCCCGGGTTGATCCGGGTGCCCCCCGACGGCAGCGCCGTGCCGACCGGCAGACCGGGCCGGAAACCGCCCAGATAGAGGAAGAAGAGCCCGCCGCCGCCGAACCCGCCGCCACCGTCGTCGTCGCAGAGGTCCTCGTCGACGATGTTGCCGTCCTCGTCGGTGCAGTAGGCGACCTGCTCGTCGTCCTTACCGCCGGCGCCGCAGCCGGCCAGGAAACCGGTCGCGGCCGTGGCGAGCACGGTCGTCGTGAGAGCGGCGCGGACGCGGTTGGAGACCGCCATGAGCTGGTTCCTCCTCGGGTTGCCCCGAACCCTAGGCGTTTCCTCCGGGCGACCGCACGGCCGTCCACGCTCCCCGCCCACCCCGGCCGGGCTCCCGGGTCGCGCGCCGCACCACGGCGATGGCACGGTTTCCCGACGACGGGCGGCGACCACCGCCGCCCGCACCCGCCCCGACAGGGCCGCAGAGCACGGAGGACCGCCGACCATGAGGTACCGCGAGAGCGGCAGCCTGGACGCGTCCGGGGTGCGCGACACCCGGGGCCGCGGCGGGCTGCGGGGCGGCCGGGGGGTCGCCGTCGGTGGCGGTGGCCTGGGCCTGGTGGGGCTGGTCGTCGTCGTCCTGCTGCAGGTCCTCGGCGGTGGGGACGGCGGGAGCCCGGCCGGCGCCTTCTCCGGGCTCGGCCAGGACCAGACCGTCGACAACTCGACGCTGGAGGAGAACTGCCGCACCGGCGCCGACGCCAACGAGTCGGTCGAGTGCGCCGTGGTCGCCGACGTCGAGTCGATCCAGGACTACTGGTCGGGGCTGCTCGGCGAGCGGTACGCCCGCACCGAGACCGTGTTCTTCACCGGTTCGGTGCAGACCTCCTGCGGTGGCGCCACCAGCGGATCCGGGCCGTTCTACTGCCCGGCCGACCAGCTGGTCTACATCGACCTCACCTTCTTCGACCAGCTGCGCGAGCAGTTCGGCGCGCAGGGCGGGCTGTTCGTGGACGCCTACGTGCTGGCCCACGAGTACGGCCACCACGTGCAGAACCTGCTGGGGACCAACGCGCGGGTGACGCCGGGCGAGAGCGGGCCGACCAGCGGCTCGGTCCGGCTGGAGCTCCAGGCCGACTGCTTCGCCGGCGCGTGGGCGCACCACGCCGAGACCGTCCCCGACGAGTCGGGCGAACCGCTGATCGCCGACATCACCGACGACGACATCGACCGTGCCCTGGACGCCGCCGCCCGCATCGGCGACGACTACATCCAGGAGAACCTCGGCAGCGGCACCGTGGACCAGGAGGCGTTCACGCACGGCAGCTCCGAGCAGCGGCAGCGCTGGTTCCGGGCCGGCTACGACAGCGGCGACCCCAGCGCCTGCGACACCTTCGCCACCGACGACCTGGGCTGACATGACCGACTCGCTGACCCTGACCCGCGACGGGCACGCCGCCGTCCTCACCATCGACCGCCCCGAGAAGCGCAACGCCATGACCGCGGCGATGTGGGCCGCCCTGCCGGAGGTGCTCGCCGGCCCCGCCGCCGACCCGGCGGTCCGCGCGCTCGTGGTCACCGGGGCGGGGCCGAGCTTCTGCGCCGGCGCCGACCTCGCCGGCCTGCTGGGCGGGGACGACCCGCTCGACCCGATGGCCGACCTCCGGGCGCACAACCTCGCCGCCCAGGCGGCCCTGCGGGAGTTCCCCAAGCCGACGGTCGCGATGATCCGCGGACACTGCATCGGCGGTGGGGTCGAGATCGCGGCCGCGTGCGACCTGCGCTTCGCCGATCCGGGCAGCGTCTTCGGCGTCACGCCGGCCAAGGTCGGCATCGTCTACCCGCCCTCGTCCACCCGGGCGCTGATGGACCTCGTCGGCCCGGCGACGGCGAAGTACCTGCTGTTCAGCGGTGAGCTGATCGACGCGGCCACCGCGCTGCGCACGGGCCTGGTCGACCGGCTGGTCGAGGCCGACGGGCTCGAGGCCGAGGTGCGCCGTTTCACGGAGGTGCTGGCGACGCGCTCCGCGCTGACGCAGCAGGCGACCAAGGAGGTCGTCGCCGCGCTCGCCGCCGGGGACGACGGCGAGGACGTCGTCGCCCCCTGGTACCGGCGGACGATCGCCACCGGCGAACTGCCTGAGGGGGTCGCGGCGTTCGCCGAGCGCCGCCTCCCCCGCTTCGGCCGCGCAGGCTGACCCAGGCGGTCCCGTTTCGCAAGCCCCTCGGCAGGGGTACCTCACCCTCGCGGCGCACCCACCGGAGGCGGACGGCGCACGGCGGTCCCGCCGTGCCCGGAAGCCTCTGCGCTCGCCCGTGACGCATGGATGCGCCGGGTGGACGGCCGGTTACGACACTCCCGCACCCACATCGCAGGTGTGTCCGGACCGGTCCCGGGTAGCGCCTTCCCTGACCGCGAGAATCGCCCATGAACTGCCGAGGAGGAACGATGACTCACTCCATCGACGCCCCGCTCCCCCCGCCCACCACCACCACGGCGGGAAGCACGGGCCAGAGCTCGACCAGCACCAAGGACGTCGCCGCGGAAGAAGCCCGCAACGTCGGCCAGACCGCCGCACAGGCCGGCAGCCAGGTCGCCTCGACCGCCGCCGACCAGGCCAAGGGGGTCGCCCAGGAGACCCAGCGCCAGGCGCAGGACCTGCTCAAGCAGGGCCAGTCGCAGCTGAAGGACCAGGCCGTCGCCCAGCAGCAGAAGGCGGCCTCCGGCCTCAGCTCGCTCGCCGGTGAGCTGCGCAGCCTCGCCGACGGGACCAGCGAGGGTGCTCCGGGACCGGCCCGCGACCTGCTCCAGCAGGCCTCCGGCTACCTCGAGGGCTTCGCCGACAAGCTGCAGAACCGCGAGCCGGCGCAGCTGCTGGACGAGGTCCGCAGCCTGGCCCGCCGCCGTCCGGGCATGTTCCTGCTCGGCGCCGCCGCGGCCGGCATCGTCGCCGGCCGGCTGACCAGCGGGGTGCGCGCGGCGCACGCCGACTCGGGCACCTCCGGCTCGGCCGGTGGCTACCCGACGACGAACTACGTCGACCCGACCCCGACGTACTCGGACACCGCGTACACCGACCCCGCCAGCGCCTACACGGGCACCGGCGCGGCGTACTCCCCGGCGGGCTCCGCCCCGCTGCCGCCGCCCCCGTACGGCACCGTGCCGCCCGAGGGCAGCATCGTGCCGCCGGCCTCCCCGGCCGGCTGGGACGACCCGGCGCGTCGCCCGGGCGGGGTGGGCTGACCGATGAGCACCCCGTACACGCCGGGCCAGCCGCCCGGCGGCCCCGGGTACGCCCCGCCGATGGTCGAGCCGGCCACCCAGAACTACGCGGCCGACTACTCCGGTGAGCACAGCGGCGCCATGGGCACCCCGCTGACCGACCAGGGACGCCCCGACGTCGAGGGCAACTCGGTCGGTGCGCTGATCGGCGAGGTCACCAAGGACCTCTCGACCCTCATGCGCCAGGAGCTCGAGCTGGCCAAGGTCGAGATGAAGGCCGAGGCGAAGAAGGCCGGTCAGGGCGCAGGCATGTTCGGCGCCGCCGGGTTCGCCGGCTACATGGTGGCGCTGTTCCTCTCCATCGCCCTCATGTGGGCGCTGGCCAGCGCCATTCCCACCGGCTGGGCCGCGCTGATCGTGGCCGTCCTCTGGGGCATCGTCGGCGCTGTCGCCTTCGTGATGGGCCGGAAGAAGTTCCAGCAGGTGAACCCGAAGCCCGAGCGCACCGTCGACACGCTGTCGAAGGTGCCCGGCGCCCTCAAGCCCAACTGACCAGCCGACCTCCCCCACTCCCGAAGGAGTCGCAGACATGACCAGCAGTGACCCGGACGTCATCCGGCGCCAGATCGAGGACACCCGGCGTGAGCTCAGCTACGACGTCGATGCCCTCAACGAGAAGGTCAACCCCGCACGCGTCGTCGACCGGCGGGTCACCGCCGCCAAGGGACGCGTCACCGGCCTCAAGGACAAGGTGATGGGCACCGCACACGACACCACGCAGTCCGCGCACGGGATGGCGTCGAACGCCGCCGGTTCCGTGCAGGGCGCCGCCGGCAGCGCCGCCGGAACCGTGCAGGACGCCGCGTCCACCGCGGCCGGCGCGATCCAGGGCGCCCCGGACGCGGCGATCCGCCAGACCCAGGGCAACCCGCTGGCCGCCGGGCTGATCGCCTTCGGTGTGGGCTGGCTGGTCTCCAGCCTGCTCCCGGCCACGCAGCGGGAGCAGCAGCTCGCGCAGCAGGCCGAGACCGCCGTCCGCGACAACAAGGACGCCCTGCTGGCCCCGGCCAAGCAGGCCGCCCAGGAGATCGGCGAGCAGCTCAAGCCCGCCGCCCAGGACGCCGTGGAGTCGGTGAAGTCCACCGCCCAGGACGCCGCCGCCACCGTCAAGGAGGAGGGGCAGTCCGCCGCCGCGGACGTGCAGGGCCAGGCCCAGCAGTCCAAGGAGACGGTGCAGAGCAAGACCTCCGGCTCCTGATCCACGCGGGTCCCTGACCCGCTCGCACGACACCGCGCCCCGCCGGGTCCGCCCGGCGGGGCGCTGTGCTGTCCGGGCGCGCCCCCGCAGGCCGCCGCGAGCTGTCACCCGGGCGGGTGAGGCGGCGGTCGGTGGACCTGCGGGGGCGCGCTCGGGACGCCGAAGTCGGAGGCATGACCACCGCCGTCCTCGACCGCTCGCCCGCGCCCACGCGCCGGCCGTGGTCCGCCGGGACGTGGTGGACCGTCGCGCTCGGTCGCCTGCCCGCGACCCTCGCCTTCCTCGTCACGACCGCGCTGCTCGCCGCCGGGGTGCTGCCGATCGGCGACGCCGCGACGGTGACCGCCGGTCTGACCGCGGCCGCGGTGGCCGTGGCCGCCGACTGGCTGCCCCGGGAGCGAGTCGCCGCGCTGCGACCCGTCGTCGTGCCGCTGGCCGGGACCGTCGCCGTGGGCCTGCTGCACGCGGGCACCGGCGCTCCGGGGGTGCTCGTCCTCCTCCTCGCGCCGGCCGGCGCCCTGGTCGCCGGCGTGCAGCGGCTGGGCCGGCAGGCCTCGACCATCGACCGGCTGGAGCGCGAGCAGGCCACGCTGCTCGATCAGGTGCGCAGCCGCGCGGACGAGCTGGACCGGGCCTCGCGCATCCTGGCCGCGCGCGCCCAGACCATGACCAGCGTCATCGACGCGGTCACCGAGCAGTCGATCATCGGCACCGACCCCGACGGCACCATCCGGGTGTGGAACCCGGGCGCGGAGAAGCTGCTCGGCCTGCCCCGCGCCGACGTCGTCCGCCGGCGCTCGATCCTGGACTTCCACCTCCCCGAGGAGCTCGAGGAGGCCGCCGGCACGCACGGCACGACCGTCGGGCTGCACTCCCTCGTCCGCCACGCGCAGGAGACCGGCAGCGACGTCCGCGACTGGACCTATGTCGGCGCGGGCGGTCGGCAGCGGACCGTCTCGGTCGCGATCACCCCCCGCACCGACGACCGCGGCGTGCACGCGGGCTGGAACTTCGTGGGCACCGACATGACCGACGTCCGCGCCACCGAGCGGATGAAGGACCAGTTCGTCAGCCTCATCTCGCACGAGCTGCGGACGCCGCTCACCTCGATCCTCGGCTACCTCGAGCTGGTGCTCGACGACGACGACCGCACGCTGACCGACGAGCAGCGCTCCTACCTCACGACCGTCGAGCGCAACGCCGACCGGCTGCTGCGTTTGGTGGGCGACCTGCTCTTCACCGCCCGCGTCGAGGCCGGCCAGTTCACGCTGCAGCCGGAGCAGGTCGACCTCGTGGCGATCGTCCAGGCCGCGGAGGAGACCGCGCGGGTCGCCGCCACGAACGCGGGCGTGCAGCTGCGCGTGGCGGCTCCCGACGACCGGCTCGTCGTCGCGGGCGACCCGGTCCGCCTGGGTCAGGCCTGCGACAACCTCGTCTCCAACGCCGTGAAGTTCACCCCGCACGGCGGAGAGGTGACCCTCACCGTCGCGGCCGGCTGGCAGTCCGCCGACGGTGCCGTGACCGCCGAGGAGCGCCCCGGCGCGACGCCGGTCGCCCAGCTGTCGGTGCGCGACACCGGCATCGGCATCCCGAACGACGAGCAGGGCAAGTTGTTCACCCGGTTCTTCCGCGCCTCGACCGCGCAGCGCAACGCCGTCCCCGGCGTGGGCCTGGGGCTGTCGATCACCAAGGCCATCACCACTGCCCACGGCGGCACGCTGGACCTGGTGAGCGCCGAGGGCGAGGGCACGACGTTCACGCTCACGCTCCCCCGCGAGACCTGACCCCTCCGCGCCGCCCTCCGCCTCCGCGCCCCCGTCCCCTCCCCGGGGCCGGGGGCGCCTGCCTTTCCGCGGAAAAGCGGGGTCCGGACGGCGGAAACGACCGCCGCGGGCCCGATCTGCGGGTTCTCCGTCGGAGCCTTGCGGATTCCTTGCGGTAAGCGGGCGGGTGGCCTGCGGAACGACCTCCAGAGTTCTCCTTGTCGCCGGAAGGGCCGGGGACACGGACTCAGGGAGAACACGATGAGCGCCAAGGTCACCAGCTCCACCGCCCGCAAGGTCATCGGCTCGCTCGGCGTCATCGGCGCCGCGGCCGCCGTCGCCGGCATGGGCACCTTCGGTTCCTTCACCGACAGCACGACCGCGGTGAACACGACGATCAGCTCCGGCACCGTCAAGATCAGCGCGGCTCAGCCCGCCGGCGCCGTTGCCATGAACGCGTCCAACCTGGTCCCCGGCGACACGATGACCCGCGCGATCAACGTCGCGAACACCGGCACCACCGACTTCGGCTCGATCATGCTCCAGTCGACCGTGGCCACGCCGAGCGTCCTCACCACCGACGCCATCAACGGCCTGCAGCTGGCCGTGAAGTCCTGCGCCGTGGCCTGGACCCAGGGTGGAACGGCGCAGGCGCCGACCTACACCTGCTCCAACGGCGAGCGCCTCCTGGGCTCGAGCCGGGCCGTCAACAACCTCGAGCTGACGAACCCCTACTCGCTGACCTCCGGCAAGACCGACTACCTCGCGGTGTCGATCAGCCTGCCGACCAGCGCGGACAACGCCTTCCAGGGCAAGTCGGCCGACCTGAGCCTGGTCTTCACCGCCCAGCAGCGCACCGCCGGCGTCCGCTGACCCGGCTGATCCGACCGGAGATCACACCATGACCGCCGTCCTCCCCGTCCGTCGCCCGGGGGCAGCCCAGACGCTGCCCCCGGCCGAGGACAACCGCTCCGCACGGAACCGGTCCGCCGGTCCGGCCCGCACGCTGGGCCTGCTCGCCCCGTGGCTGGTCCGCGGAGTCGTCGGGCTGGCCGTCGCGGTCTTCGCACTGCTCGCCGTGGGACCGCACGTCCTCGGCTACCGCACCATGACGATGCTCACCGGCAGCATGGCCCCGATGATCGAGCCCGGCGACGTCACCGTCGTCACGCCGGTCGCCGTCGAGGACGTCACCGAGGGCATGGTCATCACCTACCACCAGCCGATCGGCAACCACTCGCTCGTGACCCACCGGGTCGTCGAGGTGCAGCGGGACGCCACCGGCGGCGTCACCGTCCGCACCAAGGGCGACGCCAACGAGGCCATCGACCCGTGGACCGCGACGCTCGAGGGCGACACCGCCTACCGGGTGCGCGCCGTCGTCCCGGAGCTCGGCCACCTCATCCAGGCGCTCCGCGCCCCCGTGCTCACCCAGGTCCTGCTCTACGGCGCCCCGGCCCTGCTGGCCGGCTGGCTGCTGCTGAGCATCTGGCGCCCCACCACCGACACCACCGACACCCGCGACGAGGAGGACCAGGCATGAACGCCGTCCGCCGCACCGCCGTCCTGCTCGGCCTCGCCGTGGCCCTCGTCGTCGGCAGCAGCATCCCCGCCGCCGCCGCCTTCAGCGCGAAGTCCGTCGCCGTCACCTCGACGATCACCTCCGGCACCGTGACCGCGCCGGCCTCGGTCAACGTCGCGAAGTCCTGCACCCAGACGCAGACCGGTGGCGGCTACTACAACTCCTACGGCCAGTGGGTCGCCCCCACCTACAGCTACTGGTACCAGGCCACGGTCAGCTGGCCGGCCGGCTCCGCGACGAGCGGGGTCACCGGGTACCGGGTGATGGCCCACCTGAACAACGGCCAGTCGGTGGTCATGGCGGAGACGGACGCCGCGACGAGGTCGGTCAGCCAGACGGTCGACCGCGGTTACCTCAACTACCAGCCCCGCCTGTCGGTCATCACGCTCACCCGCACCGGCTGGACGGCCGAGACCGCTCGGACGGCGGTGCTGACGTGCTGACCGCCCTCGTCGTCGACGCCGACGCCCTCGCCCGCCGCCGGGTCACCGGCCTGCTCCGCCTCGGCGGGTGGCAGGTCCGGGAAGCCGCGGACGTGCCCACCGCCCTCGAGCTCGCCGCGACCGCGGACGTCGACCTGGTCGTCACCGACGCCGAGGTGGCCGGCCAGGACGGCCTGGAGCTGCTCCGCCGGCTGCGCTCCGACGGCTCGCAGGCCCACTTCCTCGTCACCGCCTGGGAGCCCTCGGAGCGGATCCGGACCGAGGCAGCCGCCGTCGGCGCCCTGGCCTGCCTGGGCAAGCCGGTCGACGCCGGCATCCTCCTCGACTTCCTGCGCAGCCGGACCACGGGGCCGGCTGCGCAGGGCAACCAGTACGCCATCCACGAGGTCGGCGACCTGCACGACGCCGACATCGAGGACGACCTGATGGACCGACTCCAGGAGATCTACGTGACCGCGCTGCCGGGCCGACTGTCGGCCATCGTGACCCACACCCGCCAGGGGAACAGCCCGGCCGTCGCCTCGGCCGCCTACACCCTGGCCGGCACCAGCGGCCAGCTCGGCCACCCGGAGGTCGCCACGATCTGCCAGGCGATCGCCGCCGATGCCCGCCGCGGCATCCTGGCCCACGACCGCGTGCAGCACCTGCACGCACTGATCGGCGCCTGAGCCCTGACCCTGCTCGGACGCAGCACGACGAAGGGCCCGCAGACGAGGGGGAAACGTCTGCGGGCCCTTCGGCGTCGTCGTAGGGCAGAAATGGCCATGGCCATCTCTGCCCTGGTGGGCGGGGGGGGGTCAGGCGGCGACGAGGCGGTAGCCGACGCCGCGCACGGTGCGGATCTCCGGCGAGCTGAGCCCGGCGGCCACCAGCTTGCGGCGCAGGTTGGACATGTGCGCCTCGACCAGGCGGAGGTTGCCCTCCCAGTCGGTCTGCCAGACCTCGCGCAGCAGCGTCTCGCGCTGCAGCACCCGGCCCGGCCGGGAGGCCAGCGCGGCCAGCAGGTCGAACTCGGTGCGGGTCAGGTCGACGACGGCGCCGTCGACCCGCACCTCCCGGCTCTCCTCGTCGACCTCGAGCTCGGCGAGCCGGCGGACCGACTCCTCGGCCGCGGCCGGCGCCTGCGGGGCCGCCGCGGTCCGCGGGAAGCGCAGCATCGCCTGCACCCGGGCGGCGAGCTCGCGCGGGGAGAACGGCTTGGCCATGTAGCCATCGGCGCCGACGGCCAGCCCGATGAGCAGGTCGACCTCCTCGGAGCGGGCGGTGAGCATGAGGACGTAGCAGGCCGTCTCGGCGCGGATCTGCCGGCAGAGCTCGGTCCCGTCGGTGTCGGGCAGCCCGAGGTCGAGGACGATGAGGTCCGGCGCCTGCCGGTGCACCTCCGCCATGCACTCCGCGCCCGTGCCGACGGCCCGGACGTCCATCCCGGCGCGCTCGAGGACCGTGCGGACCAGCTCGCGGATCTCCTCGGTGTCCTCCACGACGAGCACGGATGATGCAGCCACGAGCGTCGTCCCTCCGATGCATGCGTACGGGCGCGGACCGGTCTGTCCACGTCACCTGATCCAGTGATCGGCGCGGGCGGCGGGCAGCTTGAGCCGAGGGGCCGGGACGGGCGGGTGCCGCCTCACCCCTCCGGGTGACGCCGAGGCACCCCCGGCTCAGCTACACCGCCGGTCCCGCCGTTGCGGAGTCCGGGACACGACGTGTCCTCCTCCCCCGGGAGGCGCTCGCGCTGAGGAGCAGGCCATGGACGGCGACGTCCGCGTGCTGGTGGTCGACGACGACCCCGACATCGCACACTTCGTGCGCACCGTGCTGCAGAAGGCCGGCATGACCGCGGTCGCGTGCTTCGACCCGCTCGAGGCCCTGGCGCTGGCCGCCCGGGAGCGGTTCGACGCGGTGATCACCGACATCGAGATGCCGGGCATGAACGGGCTGGAGTTCGTCGGGAAGCTGCGCGAGCTGCAGCCCGACCTGCCCGTCGTCGTCATGACCGCGCACGCCTCGGTGGAGTACGCGGTGGAAGCGCTGCGCCGCAACGCCGACGAGTTCATGGTCAAGCCGGTCCGCCGGGACGAGGTCGTCGCGACGACGCTCCGCGTGGTCGAGCTCGGCCGCACCCGCCGGGCCACCGCGCGGCACCAGACGGTGCTGGCGATCGGCGCCCACCCGGACGACGTGGAGCTCGGCATCGGCGGGACGCTGGCCGCCCACCGGTCGGCGGGCGACCAGGTCGTCATCCTCACCCTGTCCCGCGGTGCCCGTGGTGGCGAGGCCGGCGACCGCATGGGCGAGTCGATGGCCGCCGCCGAGCTCATCGGCGCGCGGCTGTTCATGGAGGACCTCGAGGACACCCGCATCAGCCAGGCCGACCCCACCGTGTCGATCATCGAGCGCGTCGTCGGCCAGGTGCAGCCCACGATCGTCTACACGCACTCCGCGCACGACCGGCACCAGGACCACCGCGCCGTCCACTCCGCAGCGACCGTCGCGACCCGCAACGTGCCGACCTTCGCCTGCTACCAGAGCCCCTCGGCCACGATCGACTACCGGCCGACCCGCTTCGTGAGCATCGACGGCTTCACCGACACCAAGCGGGCCCTGCTGGCCTGCTTCGGTTCGCAGGCCGGCATCCGCAGCTACATGCAGGACGACTTCGTCCTGGCCACCAGCCGCTACTGGTCCCGCTACGGCGGCGGCCAGCACTGCGAGCCGCTCGAGGTGATCCGCGAGGCCAGTGCCGTCGTGGGTGCGCAGAGCGACTCCGCCGCCATCGGCTCGTCCGCCTTCTCCTTCCCGACCTCGATCCTCACGGAGCCCACCGGTGTCTGAATCCCCTCCCGTCCGCGTCCTCGTGACCGGCGCCGGCGGCCCCGCGGGCGTCGCCGTCCTCCGGTCGCTGGCCCGTCGTCCCGACGTCACGCTGCTGGCCGCCGACATGGACCGCTACGCCAGCGGCCTCTACCTGGTCGACGCGGACTCGCGCTTCCTGGTCGAGCCGGGCCTGGCCGAGACCTTCGTCGACTCCCTGGTCGCGCTCTGCGAGCGGGAGCGGGTCGACGTCCTCTTCTCCACCGTCGACGTCGAGCTGCCCCGCATCGCCGCCGAGCGCAAGCGCCTGGACGCCGTCGGCACCACGCTGGCCGCGCCGAGCCTGGAGACCCTCGAGGTCTGCCTGGACAAGTTCGCGCTGGCCCGGCGCTGCGCCGACGTGCTGCCCACGCCGCGCACCGAGCTGCTCGGCACGACCGACCCGGATTCCTGGGACTACCCGGTGATCGTCAAGCCGCGGCGCGGCGCCGGCTCGCGCGGCGTGCACCAGGTGGACGACGCCGAGGCGCTGCGTGCGCTGGGCGCCGACGAGGACATCCTGGTGCAGGCGCTGCTGCCCGGCGACGAGTACAGTGTGGACACCCTGGCCGACGCCGACGGGCACGTCGTCGCGGCGGTCCCCCGCTCCCGGCTGCGGGTCGACTCCGGCGTCTCGGTGGCCGGCTGCACCGTCGCGGACCGCGAGCTGGAGCAGACCGCCCGCCGCGTCGCCGAGGCCATCGGCCTGGTCGGCGTCGCCAACGTCCAGCTGCGTCGCGACGCCGAGGGCCGGGCCGCGCTGCTCGAGGTCAACCCGCGCTTCCCGGGCGCCATGCCGCTCACCGTCGCGGCCGGGGTGGACATGCCCTCGCTGGCCCTCGACCTCGCCCTGGGCCGCCGGCTCCCCGACTCGGTGCCGTTCGCCGAGGTGGCCGTCGTCCGGTTCCTCGAGGACGTCTTCCTCGACCCGGCCGACGTCCTCGCCGCGCCGACCGGAACCGGCGACGAGCGATGACCGCCGACCTGGTCCGCACCGACCACCACGTGCACTCCACCTGGTCCGACGACGCGGTCAGCACCACCTGGGCGAACCTGGCCGCCGCCCGCGACGCCGGCCTGGCCAGCGTGCGCATGGTCGACCACGTCCGCACCTCCACCACCTACGTCCCGGAGTTCCTGACCGAGGTCGCGGCGCTGCCGCGGGTCGAGGGCCTGGAGGTGCTCACCGGTGTCGAGGCGAAGATCCTCGACGCGTCGGGCCGCCTCGACGTCCCCGCCGACCTCGTCGTCGGCGCCGGCGGCGTGGACCGCATCCTCATCGCCGACCACCAGTTCCCCGGGCCCGACGGCCCGTGGAGCCCGCGCCGGACCATGGAGGAGATCGAGGGGGGCCTGCACCCGCAGGACGCCCTCGACATCCTCGTGACGGCGACCGTCCGCGCGATGACGCAGGCCGGCCGGGCCCAGCTGGCCCACCTGTTCTCGCTGCTGCCCAAGATCGGCCTGCACGAGAGCGCGCTCTCCGACGTCCACCTGCACGAGATCGCCACGGCCGCCGTCCGCACCGGGACGACGGTCGAGGTCAACGAGAAGTGGCGCTGCCCCGGCCCGCGCGTGGTGCTCGCGTTCGCCGCCGCCGGCGTGACGCTGGTCGGCTCCACCGACAGCCACGAGGCGTCGTCGGTCGGCCGCTACTCCTGGGTCGGCGAGGCCGCCTCGGTCCCCCGCCTGGTGGGTGTCCGATGACCGACGTCCTGACCGCCGCCCCCGACGTGGCCGAGATCGGCCGCGGCGTGCTCGTGGCCGTCCTGCTGGCGTTCGTGGCCTTCGGCGCGATCCCCGTGGTCGCCGGGCTGGCGCAGTTCCTGCTCATCCCGATGCACGCCGTCCGCAACCACTACCGCGAGACCGGGCCGTACCTGCCCAACGTCGCGGTGCTCGTGCCGGCGTGGAACGAGGCGGCCGTGCTGACCGCCTCGGTCGACCGGCTGATGGCGCTGGACTACCCGCCGGACCGGCTGCGCGTCTTCGTCGTCGACGACGCCAGCACCGACGAGACCCCGGCCGTGATGGCCTCGCTCGGCGAGCGCTTCCCCGGCCGCGTCGTGCACCTGCGCCGCGAGAAGGGCGGCGAGGGCAAGGCGCACACCCTCAACCACGGGCTGCGCGAGATCCTCGCCGACGACTGGATGGAGGCGTTGCTGATCATGGACGCCGACGTCATCTACGCGCCGGACTCGCTGCGCAAGATGACCCGGCACCTGGCCGACCCGACCGTCGGCGCCGTCACCGCCTACATCCGCGAGGGCAGCGAGGACGCCCACGGGCTGACCCGCTTCATCGGCTTCGACTACCTGGCCGCGCAGGCCGCCTCGCGGCGGGCGCAGAACGTCGCCGGCGCCATGGCCTGCCTGGCCGGCGGCGCCCAGCTGCACAGCCGCGAGAACCTCGAGGCGATCGGCGGGCAGATCGACACCTCCTCGCTGGCCGAGGACACGGTGACCACCTTCCGCACCCAGCTCGCCGGGCGCCGGGTCGTCTTCGAGCCGCACGCCCGCGTGCTGGCCGAGGAGCCGGCCGGCATCGACGCGCTGTGGAAGCAGCGGCTGCGGTGGGCGCGCGGCAACGTGCAGATCACCTCGATGTACCGCCACCTGTGGTTCCGGAAGTCGGTGCACCCGGGCCTCGGCGGTTTCTTCTTCGGCGTCTTCTGGTTCGCCATCCTGCTGCTGCCGGTCGCGATGCTGCTGACCTCGATCGGCCTCGTCGGGCTCTACCTGCTGGACAGCGACCTGGCCGCCACGGTGTTCGGCGCCGCGGTCTTCGTCCCGGTGGCGACCTTCGTCTTCATGATCACCATGACGATCTCGGTCGACCCCCGGGTCGGGCTCAAGGTGTGGAAGGAGGCGCTGCTGTTCCCGGGCGTCGTCTCCTTCGCCGTCCTGACCGGCGCGACGTTCCCCATGCTCGTCCCGTGGGGCGGCGGCGACAGCAGCGGCTGGACGCTGTTCGTCTACAGCTGGCTGGTGCTCTGCGTGCCCGCGGCGTTCCTCGTGCGCAAGCTCGAGCTCACCCGCTGGGGCCACCGGCTCGCGCCGCTGGGGCTCTACCTGGTCGGGTTCGGCCCGATGATGTGCGCGATCACCGTGGACGCCTACGTCAAGGAGTACCGCGGGGCCGCGATGACCTGGGACAAGACCGAGAAGACCGGGAGGGTCTCCGTATGAGCAGGGGCCGCACCACCACCGACCGCGCCACCGCGGCGATCGTCAGGAGCCTCGCGGCGCGCCCGTACCGCATCTCGTCCCCGGTCGTGCTGACCGCGGCGGAGCTCGCCGCCCGCGGCGGGGTCCTCCCCGTGTGGGCCGACCCGATGGCGCTGGCCGACGAGACCGAGGCCGACCGGCTGCGCGAGCGCCGGCTCGTCGCGGGCCTCGTCGTCGCGATCGCCGTCGTCGTCCTGCTGTGGACGGTGCGCTCGCTGCTGATGTGACCGCCCGCCCTCGACGAGTGCCCGTTCGTCGCCCCTCGGCTCGGTCGAGAGGGCGACGAGCGCGTTCGGGACCTAGTTCAGGACCCGCGTCGTCGGCGGGAGCTCGCCGCCGACGACGAGTGCGGCGGTGGCGTCCTGCAGCGCGGTGAGCGCGACCCGCTGCGTGTTCGGGCCGGTCGAGACCCGGGCGACGCCGAGCTCCTCCAGCTCCCGCACCGACGGCGACCGGCCGGGGACGGCGATCACGCTCAGCCGCCCCGGGCCGAACGCCTCGGCCAGCACCGCGATCTCCTCGCGGTCGACCACGCCGGGGACGAACACCACCGGCGCGCCCACCTCCAGGTAGGCCCGCCCGCGGCGGACCGCCTCGGTGAGCACCTCGGTGCGGTCCGCGCCGGTCCCGGCCCGGAGGACGGCGTCGGTGCGCGCGTTCAGCACGAACCCGATCCCCGCCTCGCGCCCGGCGGCCAGCACCGCCTCGACCGCGGCGACGGCCTCGTCCAGCGGCCGCATGGCGTCCTCGAGGTTGCCGCCCACCGCACCGGCCGCGATCGCCCGGCGCGTGGTCTCCCCCGCGTCGCCGTAGCCGGCCTCCATGTCCATGGAGACGGGCAGGTCCACGGCCGCGGCGATGCGGCCGACCATGTCCAGGTGCAGGTCCAGCGGGATCCGCTCGCCGTCCTCGTAGCCGAAGGTTGCCGCGATCGAGTGGCTGGCCGTGGCCAGGGCCCGGACGCCGTCGGTGCCGGCCACCACCCGGGCCGAGACGACGTCCCACACGTTGGCGAGGACCAGCACCCCCGGGGCGGTGTGCAGGTCCAGCAGGGTCCGGGCGCGGTCGGCGAGATCGGGCATGCACCGAACCTAGCCAGGCCGCGCCGGGCTGACCAGGGAGGCTGGCGCAGCTGGTGAGGGCAGGCTAACCTCCGTCGCAGTGCCCGACCCCGGTCCGGCAGCCCGCTTCCCCCGCCGTCTCCCGGTTAGGCGATCTGCGCATGTACGTGTGCCACTGCAACGTGGTGACCGACCAGGACATCCTCGAGTCGATCGCCAACGGCGCCCGGTGCGTCGCCGACGTGGCCCGGGAGACCGGGGCCGGCCGCACGTGCGGCGGCTGCGTGGAGACCATGCGCGAGCTCGTGTGCCAGCATTGCCCGGTCATGTCCGAGCGACAGCTGGGAGTTGCAGGTGCAGCCCGTTAGTCCCCGAGTGGTCGAACTGCTCAACGATGCGTTGACCTTCGAGCTCACCGTCACCAACACGTACTTCCTCAACGCCCGCATGCTGGACGCCTGGGGACTCCCGAAGCTGGGCAAGGTCTTCTACGACCTGTCCATCGACGAGATGAAGGACGCCGACGCGCTGATCCAGCGCGTGCTGCTGTTCGACGGCCACCCCAACCTGCAGCGCCTGGGCTCCATCCGCGTCGGCGAGACCGCCGAGGAGATGCTGGTCCTGGCCCTCGACAGCGAGAAGGCCGCCGTGGCGCAGTTCAACGCCTCGGCCAAGGAGTGCCACGACCTCGGTGACCACGGCACCGCCGCCGTCTTCGAGGAGATGGTGCGGGACGAGGAGAAGCACGCCGACTGGTTCGAGGCCCAGCTGGGCGCCATCGAGCGGGTCGGCGCGGCGCAGTACCTGGCCGCGCAGATCGCCACCGAGACGCCCTGACGTCTCCCCCGCACGCACCGAGGGCCGCTTCCCGATCCGGGAGGCGGCCCTCGGCGTTCCCGGGCGGTCAGTCCACGAGCAGGGCCCGGAGCCGCTCCAGCTGGAGGGTGGCGGCCCGCAGCCCGATCCCGGTGTAGAAGACGTCGTCCTCGACCGCGTGGGCGCGGTCCTCCGCGACGGCGGACAGCAGCGGCCACAGCGGCCCCGCGACGACCTCGGCCTCACCGGAGTCGTCGGCCGGCCCGTAGGACGAGTAGAGGACGATGTCCGCGTCGGCCCGGGTCACCTCCTCCGCGCTGAGCTCCGCGAAGGTGGGCACCCCGTCGGTCGGCAACTGCAGGTGGTCCAGCCCGATGTCGGCCATCACGGTGCCGATGAACGACTCGGCCGTGTAGACGCGGATGGCGCCCTCGACGAAGCGCATCGCGCTGACCGTCGTCCCGGCCGGATCGCCGATCTCCTCCCCCAGGGCGGCGGCGTCGGCCTCGTACGCCTCGATGAGCTCCTCGGCCTCGTCCTCCAGGCCGAGCGCCTCCGCGTCGAGCCGGAGGTTGTCCTTCCACACCACGCCGACCCGGTCGGCGAAGACGGTCGGTGCGATCTGCGACAGGGACTCGTAGATGTCCTCGTGCCGCGTCCTGCTCGACAGGATGAGGTCCGGCTCCACGGCCGCGATCGCCTCGAGGTTCGGCTCGGCGATCGTCCCGACCACCTCGACGCCGTCGGCGTCGTCGGCCAAGTAGCTCAGGAAGCCGTCGGCCACCGCGGTGGTGACGGCGCCGACCGGGGTGACGCCGAGGGAGAGCACGGAGTCCAGCTCGCCGGTGTCCAGGACGACGACCCGTTCGGGCCGCTCCGGGATCTCGGTGCTGCCCATGGCGTGCTCGACCGTGCGGGGGAAGGCCTCGTCCGCGGCGGCGGTCCCGCCGGAGCCGCTCCCGGCCTCGTCGTCGCTCCCGCAGCTGGTCAGCAGCAGCGCGACGGCCAGGACGGCACCGGTCGTGGACGGAGCAGGGCGTCTCATCGTTCTCCTCAGGAGCGGGGCAGGGCCATCGGTCGCCCGTGCCTCTGGATCCGCTCGCCCGCGTGTGCGAGACTCCGGGGCGAAGCCAGGTGAGGCTAGCCTAAGTGAGCAGCACCGCCCCACCTGCCGGCCACCGGGAGAGAGCGCATGACCGTCGAGACAGTGCAGATCCCGGTCTACCGGCCGTTCGCCGTGCAGGTCGCCCGCCTGCAGCGGCTGAGCCCCAGCTTCCTGCGGGTGACGTTCGCCGGGGTCGACCTCGACGAGTTCGGCACCAACGGCCACGACCAGCGGATCAAGGTCATGCTGCCGCTGCCCGGCCGCGGCATCGACGACTGCCCGACCGATCCCGACTGGTACGGCGCCTGGCGCGCCCTGCCCGCCGAGCGGCAGATGCCCATCCGCACGTACACCGTCCGGGCGCTGCGCGCGGAGCTCCGCGAGGTCGACGTCGACTTCGTGCTGCACGGCGCCACCGGGCCCGCCTCGGCCTGGGCAGAGACCGCCGCGGTCGGCGACGAGGTCGTCCTCATCGGCCCGAACTCCCGGTTCCCCGGCCCGACGGGCGGCTTCGAGTGGCACCCGCCGGTCGACGCCTCCTGCCTGCTGATCGCCGGTGACGAGACCGCCGTCCCGGCCATCTGCTCGATCGTCGAGTCGCTGCCGGCCGGCCGGCGCGCCCACGTGCTGCTCGAGGTCCCCGAGGCCGGCGACGTGCTGAACCTGGCCGCCCCGGCCGGCGTCGAGGTCACCTGGCTGCCCCGCTCGACCGGGGCCGGCGCCCCCGCCGCGCGCGGCGCACTGCTCACCGCCGCCGTGGCCGCCGCCGTGGCCGAACTCGCCGACGACCTGGCCCCCTCCCCCGTCGCGCCGCTCGAGGACGTCGACGTCGACAGCGGCATCCTCTGGGAGGTCCCGGTCGAGGCGACGATCCCGGCCCGCTCGTCGGGGGTCTACGCCTGGCTGGCCGGCGAGGCGGCCGTGGTGAAGGGGCTGCGCCGCCACCTGGTCCAGACCGTCGGCGTCGACCGGCGCTCGGTGGCGTTCATGGGCTACTGGCGCGAGGGCCGGCAGAGCGACTGACCGGCTCCGTTTGACACCCTGACAGCAACCGGTGTCACATGGACCGGTGAGCGGTGCCATCGACGTCCTGGCCATGGACGGCCTCGCGGTCATCGGCACCCTGGGGTTCTTCGTCCCCGCGGTGATCCTGGTGGCCCTGGTCGTCGGCGCCGTGGTGCGCGACCGGCGGCTCGCCGCCCAGGAGGCCGAGGCCGAGGCCGCAGAGGAGGCCCGCGCGCACGAGGCGCTGGGCGACTACCAGGACATCGAGGGACGACGGCCGGCGCCCGAGCGGCCTACTCCTCCGCCAGCCGACTGAGCGCGGTCTCCACCGCCGCCTGCACCGTGCCGGCCATCTCGGTGCGGAACGCCGCCAGCAGCGCCTGCGCCGCCACCGGCTGCAGGCGGGCGACGGTCGCCCGGATCTCCTCGATCTGCTCCCGGGGCGCACCGGCGTCCACCCACGCCTGCCACCGGGTGTCGACGAACATCTGCACGTAGGTGCGGGCGATCTCCCGCACGTGCTCGGTGACCCTGGCCTGCGCGTCGATCAGCGCCTCGATCGGGACGCCGAGGCCCAGCACCTGGATCCCGGCGGTCAGCAGCGCCGGATCGAGCACCCGGATCCGGGTGTCGTCGATCCGCTCGACCAGCCCCAGCCCGACCAGGCTGTCGACGACGGCGGGGCTCTCCGGCACGCCGGCGCGGGCGGCCAGCTCGGCGCCGGTGACCTCCTCCGGCTCCGGTGGCAGCCAGGGCGCGAGCAGCGCCCGGTGCAGGGCCAGCGTCGCCGAGCTGCCCGTGGCGGGCGCCGAGGTCAGCGTGCGCTCGATCATCGCCAGCGTGTAGCCCTCGGCCAGCATCTCGCGCACGAGCAGCAGCCGGGCGACGTGCTGGCGGCCGTAGTACCCGGTGCGGCCGGCCATCCGCGGCGGCGGCAGCAGGCCACGCGCGGCGTAGGCCCGCACGTTGCGCACGGTGACGCCGGCCCGCGCGGCGAGCTGGTCGACCGTCAGCTCGCCGTCGTCGTCTCCGTCCGGAGCCGTCTCACCTGGGGTGACCACGCCCACCTCCTCACCCGCGCAACCACACGGTAAACCGCTCGTTCTATGTATCAGTTGTCGATGTCACGGTGTGGGTGTTCCATGTGACCCACATCCATTGAGGGGGTTTGCGTGCTGCTCGCCGCTGAGACACGTCCCGCCGGAGGTGCCGCGCTCGGTGAGGTCGCCCTCGCCACCGGCATCGGCGCCGGCCTGACCGTCGTCCTCCTCGGGCTGGTGTGGGCGCATCGCACCCGCCGCTCCACGGTGCTGACCACGGTCGGGAACCGGCTCGGGGCGGCCACCGGGGTGCCGGCCTGGGTGGCGCTACCGACCATCCTCACCACGATCTCGCTGCTCGTGGCGCTGCTGGGCATGCTCTGGGACATCGCGCTGCACATCGGCGTGGGGCGCGACGAGGGCCCGCTGGCCAACCCCGCGCACTTCCTCATCCTCTTCGGCCTGTTCGGCGTCTTCGCCGGCGGCATCCTGGCCTGCGCCATGCCGCTGGACGAGAAGCCGGGCCCGGCCGCCGTCCGCTTCGTGCGCGGCTGGGACGTCCCGGTCGGCGGCATCCTGATCACCGTCTCGGGCTTCTACGCGCTGCTCGGCTTCCCGCTCGACGACGTCTGGCACCGCCTCTTCGGCCAGGACGTCACCCTCTGGGGCCCGACCCACCTGATGCTCATCGGCGGTGCCGGCCTGTCCATCGTCGGGCTGCTGGTGCTCGAGCAGGAGGGCCACGGCTCGCTCTCCACCGACGACGGCGACGTGAAGGCCGGGCGCATCGCGCGGTTCGTCCGCCAGGCGGCGGCCACCGGCGGTCTGCTGCTGGGCATGTCGGTGTTCCAGGGCGAGTACGACTTCGACGTCCCGCAGTTCCGGCTGGTCCTCGAGCCGTTCATGATCGCCGGCGCCGCGGGCATCGCCCTGGTCGCCGCGCGGATGTTCATGGGCCGCGGGGGTGCGCTCGCCGCGACCGCCTTCTTCCTCGTCATCCGCAGCGGCATCGCGCTGATCGTGGGTGGCGGCTTCGACGAGATCACCCCGACCTTCCCGCTCTACCTGGGCTCGGCGATCGTCGTCGAACTGCTGGCGTTCGGTCTCTCCCCGGCCCGCCGGCCGATCCTGTTCGGCGCCGTCGCCGGGATCGGCATCGGCACCATCGGGCACGCCACCGAGGCCGGCTGGACGCACGTGGTCCAGACGCTGTCGTGGAACAGCGACATCCTGGTCGAGGGCACGCTGATGGCGATCGTCGGAGGCGTCGCCGGCGGTCTGCTCGGTGCGCTGCTCGCCCTGGGCCTGCGCCGGCGGCTCCCCCGCCCCGTGGTGGCCCGCTCGATCCTGCTGGCGAGCCTGGTCGCCCTGGCCGCCTGTGTCGCGAACGGGCTGGTGGCGAACGTGCCGGACGACGTCGAGGCGACGTTCTCGATCACCGACGTCGAGACCGAGCCCCGCACCGCCGAGATCACCGTGCAGCTCGACCCGGCGGACTTCGTCGACGACCCCGCGTGGGTGCAGATCACCTCGTGGCAGGGCGACGGCCTGGTGGTCGACGCCCTCGAGCGGATCGGCGAGGGCGAGTACCGCACCACCCAGCCGGTGCCGCTGCACGGGACGTGGAAGACCCTGCTGCGGGTGCACGACGGTCGCGAGCTGACCGCGTTCCCGATCTACCTGCCGGCCGACGAGGCGATCGACGCCGAGGAGGTCGCCGCCGAGGACGGGATGACCCGCACCGCGATCCCCGAGATCGAGATCCTGCAGCGCGAGCTCAAGGACTCCGGCGGCGGCGTCTGGCTGGTCGCCAACCTCGTGGTGCTGGCCTGCACCCTGGGCCTGATCGCGGCGATGTCGTGGGGCGTGGCGCGCTACTCCCGCCGGGCGAGCGCCGAGGAGCCCTACCCCGACGTCCCCGCCGACGAGCCGGTCGACGAGTCGCGCACAGCCACGCGCGCCGGCTGACCGTCCCGCGGCCACCGCTCCCCTTCGCAACGGAGACTCCAGCTCGTGACCATGCGTCCTGCCCGGCTGTCCCACGCCCTCGCGGCGTCCGCCCTCGTGCTCGTCCTCCCGCTCGCGGGCTGCGCCGGTACCGACGCACCGGCCGACGACGACGGCTCCGCCTCCTCCTCGGCTCCCGCCCCGTCGGGCGCGAGCCCGACGGAGGACGCCGGAGCCGCGACCACTCCCCCCGCGGCGTCGGGGACGCGGATCGAGGTCCAGGTGACCGGCGGGCAGTCCTCCGGCGACACCGGCCGCGTGCCGGTCGCCGCCGGCGAGCAGGTGACGCTGGCGATCACCAGCGACGCCGCGGACGAGGTGCACGTGCACGGCTACGACCTCACCGCCGACCTCGTCCCCGGGACCCCGGCGGAGATCACCTTCGACGCCACCATCCCCGGCGTCTTCGAGGTGGAGCTGCACGAAGCGGGCACGGTGCTGCTCACCCTGCAGGTCTCCTAGGCCCGTGACCGAGCTCGCGAGGTCACGAGAAGACAGAGCACGCCGCGGCACGAGGAGGACGAGCGCCGGCGAGTCCACCTCGTGACGCTCCTCGCCCACGGGGTGGGGTCGCGCACCGACCTGCCCATCCCGATCGGGTTCGCCCTCTACGGCGCCGGGGCGGCGATACTCGCCAGCTTCGCCGTGCTGCTGCTGTTCTGGCGTGCCCCACACCTCGGCGGCGCCGACTCCGGCCGCCCGCTGCCCACCGGGCTGCAGCGCGTGCTCGACAGCGCCGGCCTGCGCCGCGGGCTGCAGGCGGTGGCGCTGCTGGTCACCGCGTTCGTCGTGCTCGCCGCGCTGGGCGGGCCGGCGGAGACGTCCCGCAACCTCGGCCCGTGGGTCCTCTTCGTCACCTTCTGGGTGGGGATCGTCCCGGCCAGCCTGCTGCTGGGCCCGGTGTGGCGGGTCGCCAACCCGCTGCGGCTGCTGCACCGGCTGCTCCGGCCCCTGGGCCCGGCCGCCCCCGGTGCGCACCCACTGCCCGCGCTGGGGCTGTGGCCCGCGGCCGGATCGCTGCTGGTCTTCGTGTGGCTGGAACTGGTCTACCCCCACCGCTCCGAGCCGATCACCGTCGCGGTCTTCGTCCTGGCCTACGCCGCCGTCCACCTGGCACTGGCGCAGTGGTTCGGGGAGGGGTGGTTCGCCGCCGGCGACGGGTTCGAGGCGTACTCGACGCTGATCGCCCGCCTCTCCCCGTGGGGACGGCGCAGCGACGGCCGCCTCGTGGTCCGCAACCCCCTGGCCACCGCGATGGCCACCCCCGCGCAGCCGGGGCTCGCGGCGCTGGTCATGGTGCTGCTGGGTTCGACGGCCTTCGACGGGCTGACCCGCACGGTGTGGTGGCAGACCGGCCCCGGCTCGGCGAACGACTGGTTCTCCGGCACGGTCGGGCTGCTGCTGTCGATCGGGCTGGTCGCCGGGCTCTACGTGCTGGGCACCCGCCTGTCGGGCCGGCTCGCCGGCCAGGACCGGGCGGTCCAGCCGGGCCGGTACGCGGCGACGGTCATCCCGATCGCCCTGGGCTACACGGTGGCCCACTACTTCAGCCTGCTCGTGCTGGACGGCCAGACGACGTGGATCCTGCTCAGCAACCCGTTCGGCACCGACGGCGTCGACCTGTTCGGCACCTACGGCAACCGGGTCGACCTCACCGCCGTCGGCGCCGACGTCATCGCGCTGGTGCAGGTCGGCGCCATCATCACCGGGCACGTCGTCGGCGTGGTCCTCGCCCACGAGCGCGCGCTGCTGTCGGCCCGGCGGGCCCGCGCCTCCGACCAGCTCCCGCTCGTGCTGGTCATGGTGGTCTTCACCCTCGGCGGGCTCGGGCTGCTCTTCGGGTTCTGAGCTGCGGACGACGCCGGCGTGGGCTTCAGGTCCCCCGCACGGATGCCGATGCTGAGGGAGCCGAGCACGGCGCCACCGGGGCCACTCCCCGATCCAGCGGAAGGAACCGCCCGTGATCGCGGTGACCTCTCGCCACGGCGAGCACTTCTCCATCGACCCGCGTCACATCGAGCGCATCGAGACCACGCCCGACACCGTGGTGCACATGGTCGACGGCCGTCACTACGTCCTGGACGTCGGGCTCGACGATCTGCTCCGGACCATCCGGGACTCGCGCGCCGAGCTGCTCGTCGTCCAGAAGCGGATGGCCGGCGGGACGGCGGAGCTGGCCGACTCCGCCGCCACCCTGCGGGTGGAACGCCGGGCACGGGCCCGGGACGGCGACTCCCCGGGCTCGCCGGCGGACCGGCGCCCGGTCGACGGACCGCCCGAGGGCTGAGCCCCGCTAGACGACGACGGACAGAGCCAGCACGCCGAGCAGTCCGACGACGGAGATGATCGTCTCCATCACCGACCAGCTCTTGATGGTCTGGCCGACCGTCATGCCGAAGTACTCCTTGACCAGCCAGAAGCCGGCGTCGTTGACGTGGGAGAAGAACAGCGACCCGGCACCGATCGCCAGCGCGAGCAGCGCCACGGTCGAGGAGTCCAGGTCGGCGGCGAGCGGCGCGACGATGCCGGCCGCCGTGATCGTGGCGACGGTCGCCGAACCCGTGGCCAGGCGGATGCCGACGGCGACCAGCCAGCCGAGCACCAGGGCGTTGATCGACAGGTCTTCCGCGGCCCGGCCGACGAGGTCACCGACGCCTGCGTCGACGAGCACCTGCTTGAAGCCGCCACCGGCAGCCACGATGAGCAGGATGCCGGCGATCCCGGGCAGCGAGCCGCCGAGGACACCGGTGAGGCGCTCGCGGTCGAAGCCGACGGCGGTCCCGAGGGTGAACATCGCGAGGATGACGCCGGCCATGAGGGCGACGACGGGGGTGCCGGCGACGTCGAGGATCGAGCGCAGCCGGTTGCCCTCGTCGAGGACCAGCTCGCCGACCGCGCGAAGCAGCATGAGCGCCACCGGCAGCAGCACCGTGAGGATCGTGGCGCCCAACTTCGGCCGCCGGACGGCGGTGCCGTCGGTCGCAGTGGCGGTGGCGGTGGCGGTGGCGCGCTGCTCGCCCTCCACCGGGTTGCCGAGGTCGGTGCCGACGGCGGCGGGGCCGGAGTCAGCCACTCCCCCGCCGGCGGATCCGCCGCCCACCAGGGCCGGGATGGGCAGGTCCAGCCGCCGGCTGATCCAGGTGCCGAACACCGGGCCGGCGAGGATCACGCACGGAACGGCGACGATCAGCCCGAACAGCAGGGTGCGCCCGAGGTCGGCGCCCAGGGCGTCGATCGCCACCAGCGGGCCCGGGTGCGGCGGCACCAGGCCGTGCAGGACGGACAGGCCGGCCAGCGCGGGGATGCCGACGAGCAGCACCGGCAGCGAGGTGCGCCGGGCGACCAGCAGCACGATCGGCACCAGCAGGACGACGCCGACCTCGAAGAACAGCGGGATGCCGACGAGTGCGGCCACCGCGCCCATCGCCCACGGCAGCCACCGGACCGGGACGCGGTCGACGAAGGCCGAGACGATCCGGTCGGCGCCGCCGCTCTCCGCGAGCAGCCCGCCGATCATGGCGCCCAGCGCGATGAGCAGGCCGACGCTGCCCACCGTCGATCCGACGCCGCCCTGGAAGCTGGTGACGGTGTCCTCGGCAGCCAGCCCACCGACGGTGCCGAGCACCGCCGCGCCGAGGATCAGCGCGAGGAACGGGTGCACCTTGAGCCAGGTGATCAGCACGACGACCGCGGCGATGCCGACCACGGCGGCGATGACCAGCTGGGTGTCGCTGCTGTCGACCTCGACGGCCTCTGCGGCGAGAAGGATCATGACGAGGCCTCCGGGGTGTCGGACGAGGGGCGGGCACGGTCGCCCAGAGCAGTGATCAGGTCGTCGACCACCGAGTCGGGCGACCCCGCTCCGTCGACCTCCGCCCCCGCCTCGTCCGGCCCGAGCGGCTCGAGGGTGGCGAGCTGGCTGTCCAGCAGGGATGCCGGCATGTAGTGGCCGGAGCGGTGCTCGATCCGGTCGCGGATCACGGTGGCGTCCGCGGTCACGTGGGCGAACCAGACCGACGGCCGGCCCTCGCGCAGCAGGTCGCGGTAGCTGCGCTTGAGCGCCGAGCAGGTGACGACGACGGAGCGGCCGGTTGCCTCCCGCTGGTCGATCCAGCCGCCGATGGTGCGCAGCCAGGGCCAGCGGTCGTCGTCGTCCAGCGGATGGCCGGCGGCCATCTTCTCGACGTTGGCGCGGGGGTGGAAGTCGTCGCCCTCGGCGAACTCCCAGTCCAGCCGCTCGGCCAGGCGCTCGGCGACGGTCGTCTTCCCCGAGCCGGACACCCCCATGACGACGACGGTGGTGGGCGGGAACGAGCCGTCGACCTGCATGGAGCGACCGTAGGACCGCGCGCCGCCCGCGGCGACACGGTCAGGAGGCGGAGAGCGCCGCGAGCAGGTCGGGCCAGGCGGCGCTGCGCGGATCGATGACGACGAAGTGCCCGCCGTCGACCTCCACCAGCCGGGTCGCGGGGTGCGCGACTCCGTAGGAGCGGGCGAGGGCGAGCGGGACGATGTCGTCGGCGGTGCCGTGCACGATCGTCACCGGGGACGCGGGGTCGGGCTGCCGGACCGGGTCGAGGTCGGGGCGGCCGGCGGCGGGCCCGCCGAGGAACGCGCGGACCGCGTCGCCGTCCAGCGCGAGCTCCTCGGCCAGCGCGAGATCCGCGACCGGCGCGAGCGCCACCACGCCGGCGAGCTCCGGCACCCGGCGGTCCACGGCGGCCTGCAGCACCAGGTGCCCGCCCGCCGAGTGCCCGGCCAGCAGGAGCCGCCCGTCGCAGCGCCCGGCGAGCTCCGGCGCCGTCGCCAGGTGGCGGATCGCCGCGGCGACGTCGTCCACGGTGTCGTCCGGCCGGCCGGGCACGCGGCGGTACTCGAGCGCCGCCGTCGTCCAGCCGGCATCGGCGAGGGCCGCCGTGAGCGGCCGTACGTGCACGCGGTCGTAGGCGGGCCGCCAGAACCCGCCGTGCACGAACACCACGAGCGGCCGGGTCGCGGCCGGCCCGCCGCCGAAGCGGACGTCGACGACGGCGTCGGGGTGGTCGCCGTACCGCAGTTCCAGGTCCGGTCCGGGCGAGGGCAGGCTCAGGACCGACCGGTCCTCGGGCGTCGACACGCGCTCACTCCACCACGACCTCCGCTCGCAGTCAGGCGACCCGCCCCGCCGGCCGGTCGAGGTGCTCCGTGGCATCGGGTGCGGGTGCCGCGATCGGCGCCACGTGCGGGCGGCCCATCAGCGGCGAGGAGATCACGAAGTCGGCGGTCGCCCGGTTGCAGGCCACCGGGACGTTGCACACCACCGCGACGCGCAGCAGGGCCTTCACGTCGGGGTCGTGCGGGTGCGGTTGCAGCGGGTCCCAGAAGAACACCAGCAGGTCGATCTCGCCCTCGGCGATGCGGGCACCGATCTGCTGGTCACCCCCGTACGGCCCGCTGCGGAAGCAGACGACGTCCAGGCCGAGCTCCTGCTGCAGGATCCGGCCTGTCGTGGCCGTGGCGAACAACTGGTGCTCGACCAGCCGGTGCCTGTTGTAGGCCGCCCACTCACGCATGTCGCGCTTCATGTTGTCGTGCGCGATCAGTGCGATCCGCCGTCCCCCACCCGGGTGTCCGTTCATGGTCCCCACGGTCGGGCACCGACATGGCCGCGGCGTTGCCGCCGCGTGTCGTGTCGCGGACCCCCGCCCGCACGCTGGTCGCCGCCGGGGCGGCGAGGGTCAGCCCCGGACGTCGGCGCGCAGGCTGTCCAGCGCGGGGCCGTACATCCGCGCCTTGATCGTGCGCAGCGTCTCCCCCGCCTTGCCGGCCAGCCCGGTGGCGATCTCCACGGCGGTGGACCGGACGGCGTCCTCGGCGACGGCCTGGTCGACGATGCCGGCCTCGACGGCCTCGGCTCCGCCGTAGCGACGGCCCGTGGTCATCGCGACGTGCGCGGTCTGCGGGGCCAGCCGGCCCTGGATCAGCGCGGACATGCCGGGGGTGAACGGGATCTGGATGTCGACCTCGGGCAGGCACCAGAAGCCACGGTCGGCGCGCATGACCCGGACGTCATGGCTCAGCGTGAGCATCGCGCCGGCGGCGAAGGCGTGCCCCTGGATCGCGGCGACGGTCGCGACCGGCAGGGCGAGCACGCGCGCGAGCAGGTGCTGGACGCCGGAGACGTACTCCCCGCGCTGCTCCTCGTGGGCGGACAGCCACTCCAGGTCCAGGCCGTTGGAGAAGAACTTGCCGGTGGCGGTGGTGACCAGGGCGCGGGCGCCGTCGGCCTGCTCGACCTCGTCGAGGGCGGCGTTCATCGCGGTCAGCCAGTCGGGGGAGAACCGGTTCTCGGTGTCCCCGATGTCGAGCACGAACACGTCGCCGGAGCGGTCCAGCGTGGGCATGGCGGTCCTTCCGGAACAGGCGTCAGCGGACGGGCTCCGCCATCGGGACGGCGAGCCCGTGTCGACGTCGATCATGCCGTCCGGCAGTGTTCGCCCCGCCCGGGGCACCCGGAGCGGGGGTCAGGCCGGCTTCCGCCACACCGAGACGGCGCTCTCGCTCTCGCCGGTGACGGGGGCGCCCCGCCAGTCGGCGGTCCGGCGGACGAACTCCAGGCCGGCGAGCCGGGCCATGAGGTCGAGCTCGGCCGGCCAGACGTAGCGGAAGTTGCTGGCTGCGTACCGGACCGTGCCGTCGTCCCGGCGCCAGTAGTGGTGCGAGGTGCCCTGCTGGGTGAGGAGGTCGAGGGTGTCGAAGCCGACGTGGTGCGACCCGACGTGGAACGGCACCGCGGTCTGGCCCGGTGGGAAGCGACGGAGAGCCGGGACCCCCAGCTCGACGACGACGTGCCCGCCCGGGGCCAGGTGTCGGGCGGCGTTGGCGAAGGTCGCGACCTGCTCGTCCTGGGTCCGCACGTTGCCGAGGCTGTTCCACACGACGTAGACCAGCGAGAACTCTCCGGGGGCGGTCGCGGTGGCCATGTCACCCACCACGACCGGGATGTCGGGCCGCTTCCGGTGCAGCTCGTCGGCCATCGGTTGCGACAGCTCGATGCCGGCGACCGGGACGCCCCGGTCGGTCAGCGGGATCGCCACCCGCCCGGTGCCGATCGCGAGCTCCAGCGCCGGCCCCTCCCCCGCCAGCTCGGCGAGGACGTCGACCGCCGGGTCGAGAACGTCGGGCGCGAACATGAAGGCCGACTGGCGGTCGTAGCGGGCCGCGGTTCCCGCGTCCCAGACGTCGCTGCTGCTCATGGCGGCAGCGTGACCGCCGCGCCGGCTCGATGCCAGCGAATTCACAGGGTCACGAGTCGGCCTCACCCGGCTCACCGCTAGTGACTTAGGTCACTGCGCACGGTAGGACTCCCGTTCAGCGCCCCAGGGCGCTCGTCGACGCGGCGGCCCGTCCGCACGCCGGTGGCACTGCTCGAGATCAGCCGGAGGAGACAACGCATGCGAGGACAACGACGTCCGACCGGGCTCCCGTGGAAGCGGGCACTCGCTTCCCTGGGCTTGGTGGGCATCCTGCTCGGCACCGCCGCCTGCGGGGGGGACGACGGCGACGACAACAGCTCGGGCGGCGCGGGGCCCGAAGGGATCTCCGAGCAGGGCGACCCGGTCAGCGGTGGCGAGATCACCGTCGGGCTCGAGGCGGAGACCAACAGCTGGCTGCCGGGTGAGTACGCGGGCGGCAACTCCGGCACCACCGTCGCCTATGCCCTCTACGACCCACTGATGAAGCGGACGGCGGACGGCGAGTTCAAGCCGTTCCTCGCCGAGTCGATGGAGCCGAACGCGGACTTCACCACCTGGACGCTGACGCTCCGGCCGGAGGTGCAGTTCCACGACGGCACGCCGCTGAACGCCGAGGCCCTGAAGACCATCTTCGACGACTACCTCATGGCCCCGACGTCCAACGTGAGGAACACGCTGGCCGAGGTCAGCGCGCTGAACGTGGTGGACGACCTCACGGTGGAGTACGTCCTGAAGGAGACCAACGCCGCGTTCCCGGACGTGCTGACCGGCTCCCCCGGCTGGCCGTTCTCCCCGACCGCTGCGGCCGCCGGCGGCGAGGACGCGGGCGCCAACCCCGTCGGCACCGGGCCCTTCTCCTTCGTCAGCTGGCAGCGCGACAGCAACCTCGTGCTGGAGAAGAACGAGAACTACTGGCAGGACGGCCTGCCCTACCTCGACGGGATCACCTTCCGGCCGATCCCGGACGAGGACACCCGCCTGGCCAGCCTGCAGAGCGGTGACATCGACGTCATGCAGACCCTGCGGCAGAGCACGGTCGCCAAGGCCCGTGAGGTCGACGGCGTCGACAACTACGAGTACCTCGGCAACAACAGCGGTGTGTCGATCATCAACACCACCAAGCCGCCGTTCGACGACGTGCGGGTGCGGCAGGCGCTGGCGTACGGCATCGACCAGCCGGCGCTGATCGACGTCATCGGCGGCACCGGGCTGACGCCCGACGCCACCCAGTACTTCAGCCCGGACAGCCCGTTCTACTCCGAGAAGGTCGCCGAGGCCTACCCGACCTACGACGTGGAGAAGGCCCAGGAGCTCTACGACGACTACATCAACGACCCGCAGCGCTCCGACGGCCAGCCGGTCGGCACGGATCTGTCCTTCAGCTACAACTGCCCACCCGACCCGACCCTCAACGAGCTGTCCCAGCTGTACCAGTCGTTCTGGAGCGCTCTGGGCATCGACGTGAAGCTCAACACGGTCGAGCAGGCCGCCCACATCCAGAACGGGCTGGCGAAGGAGTACGACGTCCAGTGCTTCCGGGTGGGTGCGGAGACCGATCCGTACTTCACGCTGAAGAACGCGTTCAGCGCCGGCCCGCTCAACTTCACCGGCTACAGCAGCCCGGTGATCGACGACGGGCTGGAGACCCTGCGCACCACCACCGACATCGCGGAGCGCAAGGCGGCGGTCGAGGCGATCGGGATGGACATCGCCGAGAACGTCCCGAACGTCTACACCGGCTACACGCTCACCGACGTCGCCGTCGGCGAGCAGGTGAAGAACGTCGACGGCTGGGTCTTCCCGGACGACAGCGAGGGCGACGGGGTCCCGGGCGCGACCACCATGTGGGGCTACGTCTGGCTCGCCGAGTAGCCGAGACCGTATGAACCGGTGGCCCGGGCGGGGAACCGCCCGGGCCACCGTCGTGCGCGCGTCGCGGGTTCCGGGAACGACTCAGGCCGCCCTCCCGGAGGAGAGCGGCCTGCGTCGTACGGGTGGAGCTGAGGGGACTCGAACCCCTGACCCCCACACTGCCAGGCCGTCATGATCGCGTTCGCCGAGGTTCACCGTCGTTCCGTAAGCCATCTGACGACGCCATACGCACGACCGCGGACGCCAGCGCATCAGAGCGAACGCCGCCAACCGCACCCACAACTGCAACCACGACCCGACGACCGTTAGCGTCGCTCAGTAGTCAGTCGCCGGTCGGCACCGTGGACGGAAGCCGCCGTGGCGCTCGCTGGTCGGACAGTCGACTTGCACCTGATAGCGATTGCGTTCTGACCTTGGCCGGACGGTCTCGACCGGGTCAACCTCATCGAGCTCCAGTCGGCGGAGGAGGAGTTCCTGCAGATCGCCAAGGCGACGGCCGGGACGGCAAGCACGATCCCATCCCGCCCGCCCTGACACTCTGATCGACTTCGAGTTGAACCACGGTTCGTTTCTGCCGAGCTTACTTCGCACAGACCGCGACACAACGAGGCACCGTGTGACCAAGAAAGCTGACCCCTCTCCGACTTATCCACAAGCTCAGGGCCCCGACGAGTACTACCACTTACTGTTGGACCCGGCAGACATACCAGCAGGCCAAACAACGCCCGGCTCGTCGCTGCTGGACACGAATGTTGTCCGCAACATTCGAGACTATTGGCGCAATCCGAGCGGCCAGCGCGGCGTATCTCTCGAAAGGCTTGTCAGGCTAAGGCGCGGCTCATCCCTCGGTGACATCAACGCTCTCTGGGGGGCGGGCGAACGTGCGTGGCAGAGGCACACGCACGACCTGCATCACGAAAAGTTCTTCGAGCACGTCATAGCTGTGCAGGACTTTTTCTCCAGTGACATCGATCGGATCCGACCAAAGACCGATGAAGACGTCGCTGAACTGATAGCGCCTTCGTCGCGTTCGCGCGACGCCTGCCTCGCCTTCGAAGGATTCTTCCGAGACATCGTGGAGAGCGAGATTCGGCCCGCTTTTGCCGTCATCCTCAAGGTCCACGAGATCCTCCAGTTGACTGGACCGGCCGAACCGTCCGCTCTATCATTTCTCGATTGGCTGTCCGTCCGACTCAACTGGGCGCCAGCACTGGAGCAGATGCTAGGGGTCGTACTTCTGGCTCCTACCGAGCTACTCAATGCGGAGGGTCGTCGGCTCAAGGACGTAGCTGCCGCGCTCTTCAAGCCCGGCAAGAAGGACGGCGCTGTCGGCACGGCGGCCTGGGGGACAGCATGGGATCTGGCCTTCTTGAGAGTGAGAAGGCGAATGGAACAGTTCTCGCCGAATATGCTCACGACGGGCGCGCTTCCGCCAACGCCTTACCGCCTCGTCTCCAATGAAGCGGCCCTTATCCATGCCTTTGGCGCCATCGCCCAGAGTCCTTACCTAGGGGACCTAGTCACAGTCAACGACGACCTGAGCAGGTCCATTGATGGCTTCGTGTCCGACCCCTGGCTCATCGCTGGTTCCGCGCTACATCGTCGGATGGCCGACTTCCCGATGGAGCGAGCCCGAGCCATGATCTTCCGAGGCAGCATCCCCGCGGGAGCAACCACTCATCAAGCCTTGCTCGATGAACTCGAGCGACTGAAGGCGCTGTTCAAGGATGAGTGGGAAACACGGACTTTGTAGGCGACCACTGACTGAGTGGGCCTTCTTGGGCCCCGGACAGGGCACCATGACTTAATTGGGTGACGGAGCCTCGTACGCGGCGAGGCACTGATCCCGGTGGCCACTGGGCTCGAGCTCCACGTCGGCCGGAGCGGTTATAGGGAAGGTGCCCCGAAGGCGAGCTTCGGGAACGAGCCGCGCTCCTTCCCGAGCGCTTGGCCGTCGCGCCGGCGGTCGGCGTACCGTGACCGCAGAGGCTCGTACTGGCCGCCAGAGATCTGCGCGACCCTGGGTTGCCTCAACCGCGTGCGAAGTTCTAACCCGCCCGGCTCAGCCAGCGTCCACTGCACCCGGAGGACGGCGATCTGGCCTTTGTCGCCGGGCGAGACACAACCCCTTCGTTGGACGCCAGTCAACTAAGAGCGAGGGCAGTCCCAAGCGTGGCGATAGCCCTACTACTTGTCGTTGACAACCCAGCCAAGCCGCTTGATGTGGATGTTGTCAGGGTCTCGTTCGTGCCCTGCGAGGACGTACCGCTTGGCCCGCTCGTCGTCTTTGGTCCGCACGGCTAACCAGGCCATGCGGGAGAGGTCGGTAGCAGTTAGCTCGCCCTTCGGGGCGCTATCAAGGACATCGAGGAGCGTGCTGCACAGGATCATGCGCTCGTCTTCGGGCATCGCCTGCAAGTGGTTGTCCGTGTACAGCTGGTTGAGCCGATACGCGGCTTCGCTGGTGAGGTCGTAGGAGATCTCCGGCTGAGTACTGCGGGTGACGAGGGCCTGCGCCTCGGCTTGGTAGTCCCGGCACCTGCGACACAGCAGCGACAGCCGCGTCCAGGCGGCAATGTCCTGCGGTCGCTCTTCGAGGTAGTGGCGCACCGCCTCGGCCGCCTCGGCCAGCCAAGCATCGTCCTGCTGCTCCTCATAGAGATCCGCGAGCAGGAGCCACGCCGGTGGGTGCTGCCGGGCGATGTGCTCCAGCACCGCCCGATATGACGTGAGGGCCTCCGGATCGCCTTGTGCCTTCTGCGCGATCGCCCGAACGAGGCGACGCAGCCGCGGGAGCAGCCCCTTGCGCACGTCTGCCTCGCGGGCTGCGCCGAACAGGCGCAGGAACGCGAGGTCGGCGTCAATGGCGCTGCTCAGCGCGCTGACGTGGAGCTTCTTGCGCCCGAATAGCGCTGCGGCCAGTGGCACCGTCAGGAACTCGTCGCCTTCGGGGGTGCGGGTCGCCTCGACCATCGAGCTGCGGATGAGGTGATCCACGGCCCGCCCGGTGTCCAGCGGCTCCTCGGCCACGCGGAGCAGAGCGGCTTCTACGGCGAGCCTGGGGACTGCTGAGCGCCAGCCGCAGAGCGTGAGAAACAGGCGCTGCCCGAGCGGCGTGAGCTGGTTGTAAGTGCGCTCGAAAAGCGCCTGGAGAACGTCGTCGCGGTTGGCGACCAGTGTGGCGAGGCTGCCGGTCTTGCCGCGATTCGCGATCTCTCCCAGGAGTAGTTTCGCCACGTACGGGTGGCCGTCGGACTCGTCGAACAGATCGGTACGAAGCGTCGGCGTGACCATGTTGCCGATGCCGAGTTGCCTGGCAGTTTGGTCGACGAGCTCGTCGAACTCGCCCCGGCGCATGCCGCTGACCTCGACGGGATAGTCGCCTTTGAAGTCGCGCAGGCGCGTGGTGATGAGGATCTTGTTCGGCGGGCGAACGTAGGTGTCGAGCCACTCGTACATCTGCTGCGGGTCCAGGACCGTCTCAAAGTTGTCGAAGACGAACAGCATCGGGTCGCCGGACTTGGTACCGAGGTGCTCGATGACGTAGTCGACCTTGCGGAAGCCCTTCTCTTGAGCGGCGGCTGGCCGGAGCAGGTCGACAAACTGGTCCGCGATGTCGGGGATGCTGACGACGCGCGGTCGGACGAGCTTCGGGCCCCGTTCGGTCAAGTCGACGTCGCGAGCGGAGAACCACAGGACGGCGAAGAACCGGTCGGCCAGGGCGCCTCCGGCCAGATCGTGCAGAACCTGCAGCGCCAGAGACGTCTTGCCAATGCCGCCCCGCCCCACGAGGGTTACGACCGCGTGGCGGTCGTTGAGCAGGACCTTGGTGAGCTCCTCCTCCAGTTGCGGGCGGCGGACGTAGTCGGCGCGGCGCGGGGGCAGGTTGCCGAACAGCCCGCCCTGCGGCTCCAGCGTCCCCTGGCCCTCGGTTTCGCTCTCCGGCAGCGGCGTCGGTGGGAGCCGGAACTCTGAGGCGTCCACCTGCTTGCGCTGGTCGGTGACGTAGGACAGGGCCTCGTAGCTGGACTCGGTATAACCCCCGTTGCAGAGGAAGAAGTCGGACAGCTCCACGTCGCTGACCACCAGCCGCACCGGACGGGGGCTGTCGAATACTACGTGCACGCCGTCGGCTAGCGACGCCTCATTGGAGCGCTTGAGGTGCTCCAAGCTCTCGGCGCTGTCGGTGATCGGGATGACGCGGTACTTCCCGGACAGGTTCCGGTGCAAGTACGCCCAGTCGCGCTGGAAAAGGGAGAACCCGTCGATGATCGCAAGGATCGATCGCTCCAGCGGAATCGCCATGAGGCCGCAGTTCGTCGCGGTCGTGGCGCCGTGGCCCCTTGTCTTGTTGCGTAACCAGGCGAAGTGCCTCGCCCAAGCCCTGGCGGACACCCTCCTGGCGTCGCCGGCGTAGTTCGGGTCGAGGATTCGGCATGCCTCCAAGATCCCGGCGATTGAGTCGACCTGCCAGGCGCTGTCCGAGGACAGATCGAAGTTCTTGGTCAGCTCGGCGCTCTCCTGACGAGCCGACGGGGCAAGGGTGGCCGCTGCCGGACCAGTGAGCAGGTCGTCCAGCGCGCCAGCCCAGTCACCGACCCCGCTCGCGCGAACGAGGCCGTGCTCCAGTCGGTATCTGTGCCTGTCCCGGTCGTCGTTCACAGCGGCGACCATCCCCGCGACCAGGAGCTTCAGAGTCAGCTCCCCTAGATACAGCAACTCGAGGAACAGCGTGGTGTCGTCGCAGTCCGCCCTGGTGCTCTGAACCCGCTGCTGCATGCGCCCCAGCGCCTGGAAACCCACCTGTTGACCGTATCCGCCCCTGCGCCCCGGGTGACACATTCCGACGGCAAGGCGGGCGCGGCGTTCCGGACCGGGTTCGGTGGAGGGTCTGGGATGTCCCGGGCCTGGCGAGGTCGGGTTGCTGGAACCCTGCCCCCCACCCCCACACACACGACCAGCCGTCATGAATGGCGTTCAAGGCGGTTCGCCGCAGTTCCAAAAGGCCTGCGCCCAGCGCGCAAGTACGGCCGCGGACGACCACGGATGACCGTGACCGCGGCGAACGCGACCAGAAGTGCCACCGCGCCGACCGCTTCAACTGCGGTCCGACAGCGCTGGGGGCCGGAGTCATCGGCGTACCCCATCGCGCTCTGAGAGAAGGACACCCGGCGGGCCACAGACCCCAGGCCTTCACGGATCGGCAATATGGGCCGGGATGACGGCGCTGCCGCTTCGTATGACCTGGCCGACGATCGTCGAGGACGTGTGGCCCGAGGACGACAACTGCCGGTGTGGCAGATGAGGCCCATGTGACCCAGCGCTGCGAATACTCCGCGAATAGTTGACGGCCCTGAGATAAGTAGGCAGTCTTCTCCCATGACGACGACGCCGCTGATGACCGAGGACGAGGCGCGGGAGACGCTCGCGGGCTACCTCGGTGATCTGCGCGAGTGTCTGGAAGCAGGCTGGGCGGGCTGGAAGAAGTACCTCAAGGACAACCCGCAGGCCGCGAGCCACCGGCCCTCGACCCGGGCGAGCATCGTCTACGACTACGTCGTCGCGGCGGCGAAGGCCAGGTTTGACGGCAACGACAACGTCCACGTGTCCGAGGCGCGGGGCTTCTTGACCCTGACGATCAAGCAGCCGCGGATCGTGGTACTCCGGTTCAAGAAGTTCGCGACGAAGAAGCTCAAGACCAGCGGCATCCCCACGCAGCAGCGGATCGAGTTCCAGAATCAGTGGGTGTCCATCGACGGGCTGGACGTCACTAACATGGTGGTCGGCTACCTCCTCGACAAGATCGGCTCCGAGCCCATCCGGCTCGCCGTCACCTGCCCGCTGGGCAAGTCGGTCATGTGGGCCATCGACCTTGATGACGACATCGCCAGCGTCGAGCCCGTGAACCAGCTGCCCCTGGACGACGGCCCCGTGGTCCGGAGCAAGACGGTCAAGAAGATCGACAAGAAGGACGAGACGGGAGGGTCGTGACCGTGAACCCGCAGATGCTCACCCTGCTGCGGGAATCTCGAGGACTGTCCCAGAGCGCGCTGGCCGAGGCCAGCGGCATCCCCCAGCCCACCCTGTCGAAAGCAGAGGGTGGACTTACGGATCTCGATGACGAGCGCATCGACCGGCTTGCGACTGCTCTCCACTATCCCCGCGAAGTCCTGTCCTGGACTGATCCCGTCTACGGGTTCGGTAATGCCGCGTTCCACCATAGGAAGCAGCAGAGCCTGACGCAGTCCACCCTGCGCAAGATCCACGCCGCCGTGAATCTCACGCGCATGCGAGTCGCTCGACTTGTTCGGTCCGTCGATGTCGAAGCTCGCTTCAGCATTCCCTGCATCGAGGTCGAGGAAATGGGCAGCCCAGCCGAGGTGGCCCGCGCGGTGCGCGCCGCCTGGCTTATGCCTATGGGTCCTGTCAAAAACATGATCCGAACGCTTGAACATGCCGGCGCCATCGTGGTTCGGTTGGACCTGGGGTCCCCACGCATATCCGCGATCAGCACTCTGACCGGCGATGCACCGCCTGTTTTCATCCTGAACCATGGCCAGCCTTCGGATCGCGAGCGGTGGAGTCTCGCGCACGAACTTGGACATTTGGTCATGCACACGATGCCAATGTCGAGTGCAGAAGCCGAGAAGGAAGCGGATGAATTCGCTTCCGAGTTCCTGCTGCCGGCTGCCGAGATCCGATCACAGCTGACCGGGATGGATCTGAAGAGGGCCGCACAATTGAAGGCTGCGTGGCGGGTATCGATGGCAGCGCTCATCCGGACCGCCAGAGATCTCGGGAAGATTGACGAGGGCAAGTACAAGAGCCTCATGGTCCGCATGTCCCAACTTGGGTGGCGCAAGAGCGAGCCGGTCGAGATCGACCGCGAGGAACCGTCGGTTGTACCGACCGTCCTGAATGTGCACCGCGAAGACCATGAGTACTCAGCGCACGAACTCGCAGAGCTCGTAGGTCTGTTCGAAGATGAATATCGGATCTTGTATGACGATCACAAGCCGCGGCACGGACTTCGCGTAGTGCACGCGTGAGGATCACGCGCGGTGCGCAAATCAAGTACCACGAAGGTCACGTCACCGAACAGGGGCGGTGGCGACTGGAGTATGACAACCGCGAACTACAGCGCGTCATCAACATTCTGGCGGGCCTATCCTTGCTGACGATCGTCGCAAGGACGGTACTGGCAGATGTACCGCAACTGTTCCCTGGCGGCCAGAAGATGGGCACCATCCTCTGGGAGTTGAGCCTCGCCTACATCTCGGCATGGGTATTCAATCTGTTGGTGGTGGTCCTGCCGAAGCGCTCAGACAAGCGCGACATTTATCGCATCGTCGAACCCTTGATGCATAGTGCCGCTGCCTGGTCCTTCCTGAGCATGCTCTTCGCCGTGGCGGAGGAGCATCACATCCCTGGCCGGCCGGATCGGGAGGCGCTGGCGCGCGCTTGCGCGAAGATGAATCCCAACGACGAAGCGAGAAGCGGAGTCAAGAAAGACCGAACCGGTCGCCCGGTACCCATCACGTGGATGGAGTACGGCGAACAAGACATGCAGCGTTCGGCTGAGGCACTTAGGGATTTACAAGCGTTCTATCCCTATCTCGATGCCGAGGCGATCACACTGCTCGACGAGGTAAAGAACCACTTCGCCCGGATCATCTTTAAGGACGCCGAGTTTCTGGGCAGATCAGGCGAGACAAACTTCTCAAAGTATGAGAAGTACTTCTACGACTATTGGGTGCTCACCAACCGGCTGGTCCAGTACAAGATCGAAAGGGTTGCACCACTAGCCCGCGGGATGGCTTAAGCGCCGCCGCGACCGCAAATCCCGACGGCACCCAGTCATCCAGACGTCGCAATCGAGGTCACCGTCGGCGCCCACTTCGGCCACCGCTCCACCTCGCGCAGGACCTCCGAGACCCGCTAGACCGGAGCCGCGACGTGATCCTGGTGCTCTGCTCTGCCGGGCAATCATGCTCCTCACCGCTACTGGAGATCGACCAAGATCAAGTGCCACACACGTCTTGCATCTGCGGTGTCGGGAATCGTTGCGACGGATAACGAGCTGCCGCGCCGCCCGCTCGAACGATGGCCTGACCGCCCACTAAGCGGCTCAAGGAACCCCCGAGCACCCGCACGACAGACACGCACGACGGCCGGTCGACCTGCTGATGCAGCAGTGGTTCGTCGACCGTGGCGGCCAACATCGAGCGCGACGCGAACGGTCCACCCCGCCTCCCACCTCGGCCCAATCGACCGGCGTCCGCGATGTCCTCGCCGGCCGACCGGCCTTCCCGGCGTCCGCGCTCTCCGGGGGGCGCCACGTCGTCGGGCCCGATGGCTGCGCACCCGCCCGGCGGTCGGCAGGGTGTTACGAGTAGATGGTCGCCGCCAAGGCTGAGGGTTATCCGTCGCTCGGCCCGGGCTTGTCCCGGCGGGCCGTGTTGCAGTGAAGGTGCGCCAGCCGCAAGTTCGAGCGTTCGTCCGTGCCGCCTCTGGTCACCGGTACCACATGATCAACGGACCCGGCACGGGGATCGGGCCAGTACAGGGCCGGGTCGATCGACGAGTCGCAAAGCCAGCACGACCAGCCGTCTTCGGCGCCGAGACGCTCGACCCACGTCCGCTTGTTGACGCTGCCCGCGATGCGCCCGCTGGGCTTGCACAGCTTCCCGCAGTACTTTCGCGCCGCCGAGAATCCGGGGTCGAACGAGCGACCGCAGACAATGCAGGGACGGGGCGGGAAGGGCTGACGCTCTTTTAGAAGCCGCCGAGGGGCGTTACGGCTGACAAGCGGATCCCCGTACGTCATCCACCGGTAGTAGTGGGCGCTGCACCAGCCGCGAGCGTTGGGCACCGCGCGGCAGTCGCGGACGGAGCACACCCGCTCCGGTGCCGGTGGGTGGAAAGCGGGATGACCGAAACGGCGCCAGCGCTGGTAATGGGCGCCGCACCACCCGCGGACTTTCGCTGCCTTGGTGCACTCGTCTATTGCGCATGCGATCACGGGCCGGGGCGGTTGTTCCTTTCTCGGGGGGCGACGTGCGGCGGTGTAGTGGCGGCGGCAGAGGTTCTTGGCCAGAGGAGCGACGTTGCAGTGATCCACCTCGCAGACCTGGGTCTGCTGCACACGCGCTGGACCGTGCGGTGTGCCGTGCACCTTCCACCTCGAGTAGTGCATCTCGCACCACTCGCGCTTACGGCGAGGCTTCTCGCACCCGCTGATGTCGCACGTCACCACACGCGGACCGTAATCCGAGGCACTGACGGATCGAGGCATGAGCAGACTGCACGTGACGCGCCAGTCACCTACCGGCCTCAAGCCGTCGTAGTTGGCGATCGAGTTGCCGTCCCTTCCGGTCGTCGATCTCGTTGGGCGAGAGGGTCCGGTGAACAAGGCCCGCCGTGAGCAACTGCCCCTCCCCGCCGGCCCGGTGTTCGCGGGCGGTGGCCCGGATCAAGCTGTTCATCGGGTCGGCCGCGTCGTGGGGGAACAGCTCGAGGTGCGACACCCAGAAGGAACCGAAGAGATGGCGAAGCCGTCGCCGGACCGCCCACCGTCGCCATGCCGGCAGATCCGGCAGCGACTCGAGGACGGCCGACACGGCCTCGGCATCCGATGCGGAGGGAGCGTCAGGATCACGCTCGTAGAGCCCCTCGCGGACCCATTGGGCAACCTCCCGCCGGATGGGCCGCACGGCGGCACGGATCGCCACGCGGGCGGCCACGTCCCGGTCGGCGCTGGCCTTACGTCGAGCAACGGCGCTCGCCGTCACCACCGCGACGAGGGCGGCTAGCAGCGCACTAGCGAGCACGGTCGGCACGTTGATAGGCACGTGTGGAAGGTTGCCAGCGGCCTCGAGTCGTCCGAAGGCCGGTTCCTTTAAGGGGACACCCATCGGATCCTGACCCGTCGACTTCGAGGCGTGACCGATGGCTGCGCCATCCTTGCTGCAGGAGCACAAGATCCACAGGGACACACCTCATGCACCTGCCGTCTGCCGAATCGGGGTGACGGGTTTCCGGAGACTCCTCCGGAGGCTTGACGGCATGAAAACCAGCGGTAGCTCCGAGTACCAAGCCCGTCGGCGGGAGCGCGAGCGGCAACGGCGTCAGCAATCCCAGCGGACGACTCCCAAGGCCCGCGCGGACCCGGCCGCAGCGGAAGTGCACGGTCGCGAGGGGAGGACCGCGGCGACGGCGTGCAGTTGGTGCGGCGGGGCGATCACCCCGCGGAGCCGGGGGCCGATCCCGAAGTGGTGCTCGGCTACCTGCCGGCACCGCGCCTGGGAGCAGACCCGAGCCGCGGCCTCGGGGCTGTCCGCGGTGGAGGTCGTCGAGCGGCGCGTCGAGGTCCAGGTCCCACTCGTGCCCACCCGCCGCGACTGGCCCAGACTGCTCGGCGAGCTCGTCGGCCAGCTTGACGACAGGCGGATCTACGACCGCGACCTGGCCGCCCTGGCGCGGGCACTCCAGCCCGTACTGGAGAGCTACAGGAGACGCGCCCACTTCACCGGGGCTCCCCACTCGCACTGACCGATGCTTCAGGAGTTCTGCAGCAACGAGGGGCATGTGCTCGCGTCCTCCAGTCGGCAGCGGTCACCGCTCGATGCGCGCCACGGGAGGGGAACAGGAGATGTTCGGGAGGCCGCTCCCTCACCGTCGTACAGCAGCCTTGAAGCAGCGACGCCACTGATCCGGGAGATGTCGACATGGGTGATCCGCAACCGTTTCGGGACGTCATGGCCGGCGATCGGCTCCTCCTCACGCCCGAAGAGGCCGCGCGAGTCCTCCGCATCGGCCGCACGACGGTGTACGCGCTCATGAAGAGCGGGGAGCTGCGTGCGGTACACATCGGCCGCAGCTGCCGGATCTCCCAGGCGGAGGTCGAGCAGTACGTGCGCCGGCTCCAGGCTCTCCCGTCTCGTCCACAGCCTTCGCCGGACGCCGCGTGAATCCACAGCACGCCCGCCGCTTGACCGGGTGCTCGGCGAAACTGGTCCTCCGGAAGGGCGCCGAGGGGTAGCGGATGGCCACACGCGCGTCGAACGGTGAGTCGACGATCTACCAGGACGCCGATGGGCGGTGGCACGGCTACGTCTCCGTCGGCTTCACCCTCAGCGGCAAGCCCGACCGCCGGCACGTCACCGGCAAGACCCGGGCCGTAGTGGTCGCGAAGGTCCGCGACCTGGAACGCAAGCGCGACGCGGGCACCCTCAGCGCCGTCTCCACACCGACCGTCGCCGAGTGGCTCGAGCACTGGCTCACCACCATCGCCCCGCGCCGGGTGCGGCAGCGGACGCTGGAGAGCTACGAGTCCGCCGTCCGCAAGCACCTGATCCCCGGACTCGGCCGGCACCGCCTCGACCGGCTGCGCCCCGAGCACCTCGACCAGCTCTACACCGCGCTCCTCGACGCCGGCTACTCCCCCGCCACCGTGCTGCGCCATCACCGCATCCTGTCCCGGGCGCTCACCGTCGCGATGCAGCGCGGCCACATCCCCCGCAACGTCGCCGCCCTCGTCGACCCACCCGCTCAGCGCCCGAGCGACATCGCCACCGCCCTCGACCTCGACGAGGCGCGCGCCGTCCTGGGCGCCGCCGCACACGTCCGCAACTCCGCCCGCTGGACCGTCGCCCTCGCCCTCGGCCTACGGCAGTCCGAGGCCCTGGCGCTGCAGTGGAAGGACGTCGACCTGCTCAACAACACGCTGACCGTGCGGCGCAGCATCCACCGCGTCCGGGGCGGCGGACTCATCTACGAGGAGCCCAAGACCCGCCGCAGCCAGCGCACCCTCGCTCTCCCGCTGCCGCTCGTCGCTGCCCTGCACGAGCACAGGGCCCGCCAGCTCGGCGAGCGGATGCTGGCCAGCTCCGAGTGGCACGACGAGGACCTGATCTTCGCGCAGGCCAACGGGCGGCCGATCGACAAGAAGACCGACTACGACGACTGGACGCGCCTGCTGGAGGCCGCCGGCGTCCGCCACGTGCGCCTGCACGACGGCCGGCACACCGCCGCCACCCTGCTGCTGAGCGAGAACGTGCACCCGAGGGTCGTCATGGAGCTGCTCGGCCACAGCCAGATGCGCACCACGATGGACGTCTACAGCCATGTCATGCCGGCGCTCGCTCGCGAGGCGGCAGACCGGATGAGCGCCCTGCTGCTGCCAGGCAAGGGTGGGCAAACTGCAACCACAACTGCAACCAGAGACGACTCAGGCCGCTCCCCAGAAGGGGAACGGCCTGGTCATCGGGGTGGAGCTGAGGGGACTCGAACCCCTGACCCCCACACTGCCAGTGTGGTGCGCTACCAGCTGCGCCACAGCCCCGTACCGGCCCGGAGTGGTGCGCCCGAGCCGGAGGTAACTGTACAGGGCAGACGACGTGCGCCCGCGCAGGGGTGGCGGCGCGGCACCGACCAGCGGGCGACCCGCACCGCGGGCTCAGGCGCCCTTCATCTGCGCGATCCGGATGTGGTTGCCGAACGGGTCGCGCAGGCCGAAGTCGATGCCGTAGGGCTGGTCGACCGGCTCCTCGGTGATCTCCACGCCCTTGGCCTTGAGCTCGGCGTGCGTCTTGTAGGCGTCGTCGCAGGCGAAGAAGAGGTGGCCGCCGGCGACGCCCTTGCTGATCGCGGCCCGCACCTCGGCGGCGGTCTCCTCGCTCATCGAGGGCGGTCCGGGCTTCTCCAGCAGGACGGCGCGGTCGGGCGCACCCGGCAGCGCGACCGTCAGCCAGCGCATCGGGCCGAAGTCCATGTCGGTCTGGACCTCGAACCCGAGCTTGCCGACGTAGAAGTCGAGCGCCTGGTCCTGGTCGGGGACGTAGATCTGGGTGATGGTGATCGAGGTGAGCATGCCGCGAACGCTAGGAGCGCTCACTCCCCTGCGGCTTCTCCGAAACTGCTCGGTCGCAGCCAGGCCATCGCGAAGCACGAGGGCGCCGGCGGCAGCGGCCCGCGGCGGCGGTACACCGACGGCGACTCCCCCACGACGTCGCGGAACACCCGACTGAAGGTGCCCAGGCTGGAGAAGCCCACGCTCATGCAGATGTCGGTGACGGTGCGCTCGGTGGAGCGCAGCAGGAACATCGCCCGCTCGACCCGGCGCCGCTGCAGGTAGCGGTTCGGCGTCTCGCCGAAGGTCGCGCGGAAGGTCCGGATGAAGTGGGCCTCGGAGACGTAGGCGATCCGCGCGAGGGTCGGGACGTCGAGCGGCTCGGCGTACCGGCGATCCATCGCGTCCCGCGCCCGCAGCAGCCTGCGGTTGGACTCCTCGCTCGCGCGTCCCACCCGGGCATCAGACCACGGGACGACGACGGAGCCTCAGATGTCGACGCCGCGCTCGCGCAGCCACACCAGCGGGTCGATCCGCTTGCCGTCGATCCCGCCCTTGTGCACCTCGAAGTGCAGGTGGGGGCCGGTGGACTGACCGCGGTTGCCCAGCAGGGCGATGGTCTCGCCGGCGTCCACGTAGTCACCCGGGGCGACCAGGATCTTGTCCATGTGGCCGTAGACGGTGACGTCGCCGTTCTCGTGGAGGATGTAGACGGCCAGCCCGAAGCCCGACGCGGCTCCGGCGCGCAGGACGACGCCGTCGGCAGCCGCGTACTCCGGCGTGCGCATGGGGGCGGCCAGGTCGATCCCGTAGTGGAAGGTGCCCCACCGGCTGGCGAACGTGCTGGTGAGCCGTGCGCCGTTGATCGGCATCACGGTCTTGGGGCGGGCGGCCTCCGCGGCGGCAACCTCGGCCTCCGCGGCGGCCTCGGCACGGGCGGCCCGGGAGGCGGCGACCTCCTGCAGCCGAGCCTGCGCCTCGGCGACGCTCACCGACGCCTGCGGCAGCACCTCGAGCTGCTCCTCCGCGCCGAGCATCTCCTGCTGGGCAGCGAGGACCGAGGTGCTCTCCGAGGAGGCGCCCGCGGTGCCGGTGAAGCCCAGCGCGGCGGCGGCGACGCCGCCGGCGAGCAGGGCGCCGAGCAGGACGCCGGGGCGGCGGGACGTGCGCGATGCGGGCCGGGGGCGCCGGACTGCGGCGTGCCGTCCGGTGGTCGGCTCCACCGCGACCAAGAGCTCGGTCGGGGCGTGAGAACCCATCCGTGCGTGCATGCACCAGCCCATCCGCGTGACGAGTGGCCAGGGGAAGTGGCCGCGCTCATCGAAACACTCCGTGATGTGTTCGTGACCAGACGCCCGGCGCGCCGTCTGCGACACGCCGCGTGACCCGCCCCACAGATCACACCCGTCCCATGCGTGACTGACACGATTGTCATTCAGGGCCGATGAGCGGAGTCACACCCGAGCGGGCGACGAGATGGTTTGGTAGGGGCCCGGACTGGCAATGTTCCTTCTCCCGGCGTGAAACATCCCGCGCCACCGTCCGCCTGGTTCCGGTTGCGACCTGGACACATCGGCGCCGGAACCATTGCGCGGCGAGGTGCCGCACCCGTGTACTGCTGATCAGTACTGGTCCGAAACCGGATCGGCCTCAGGAGGCACCAGCACGGACTGAGACGTTGGAGGGGTGCTGTTGACGCAGGTCGAGATCTTCCCGTTCTCCCCCGCCGCCCCCGAGGCGCCGTCGCCGGAGATCCGGCCCCTCACCGAGCAGTCGCTCGGTTCCTACGACGAGTCGCTGGTCGTGCCCACCTACGACCGGTCCGCCCTCACCCCCGCCGTCGTCCACTTCAGCGTCGGCGGCTTCCACCGCGCCCACCAGCTGCTCTACTTCGACGAGGTCGCCCAGCGCCGCATCAGCAACGGCTGGGGCGTGGTCGGCGTCGGCCTGCGCAGCCGCACGATGAAGGAAGCACTGGCGCCGCAGGACCACCTCTACACCGTCGTCGAGCGCAGCCCCGACGGTGAGCGCGCCCGCGTCGTCGGCGTGATGATCGACTACCACTTCGCACCCGAGGACCCGACGCGCGTCCTGGACCTGCTCACCGACGAGCGCACCCGCATGGTCTCGCTGACCATCACCGGCAGCGGGTACCGGCTGAGCCCCTCCAGCCGCGCCTTCGACGCCGACGACGACGACATCCAGGCCGACCTGCGCTGCCCTGAGCGGCCCCGGACCGTCTTCGGCTACCTCGTCGAGGCCCTCGACCGCCGCCGCCGGGCCGGCCTGCCGCCGTTCACCGTCGTCTCCTGCGACAACATGCACCGCAACGGCGACGCCGCCCGCGCCGCCGTCGTCGGCTTCGCCCGCCTGCGCGACGAGGTGCTGGCCCGCTGGATCACCGACCGGGTCGCCTTCCCCAGCAGCATGGTCGACCGGATCACTCCCCACACCTCTCCGGGCGAGCGCGAGGCGGTCGCCCGCCGCTACGGCGTCGACGACCGCTGGCCGGTCATCACCGAGCCGTTCTCGCAGTGGATCATCGAGGACGAGTTCAGCAACGGCCGCCCGCCGCTGGACCAGGTCGGCGTCCGCTTCGTGCCCGACGTCGCCGCCTACGAGCTGATGAAGACGCGGCTCCTCAACGCCAGCCACTGCGCGCTGGGCTACCTGGGCTCGCTCGCCGGCCTGGACACCCTCGACGAGGTCATGGCCGAGCCGGTGTTCGCCCACTACGCCGAGCGGCTCATGGACGACGAGGTCACGCCCCTGCTCCCGCAGCCCGACGGCATCGACCTCGGCGACTACAAGCGCTCACTGCTCCAGCGCTTCGCCAACCCGGCCATCTCCGACGGGTTGCCCCGGCTGTGCCGCCGCGGCTCGGCCAAGATGCCGCACCACCTGCTGCCCTCGCTGCAGGAGGCGCTCGCTGCCGGCCGGCCGCACCGGCTGCTGACCCTGGCCGTCGCCGGCTGGTTCCGGTACCTGCGCGGCGGGGTCGCCGAGACCGGCGCCCCGCTGGTGGTCGACGACCCGCACGCCGAGCAGCTGCAGGCGCTGGCCCGGGCCGGTGGCACCGATCCGCGGCCGCTGCTGGGGTTCCGCTCGCTCTTCGGCGACCTGGGCGACGACCCGGGCTTCGTCGCCGAGCTGCAGCGGGCCCTGGAACGCCTGGACCGCGACGGGGTCCGCGCCTCGCTCGCCGCCGGCACCGCCGTCCCGCTCCGCTGAACCGCCCCCGCCATCCGCGCCCCACCCCCCGACCGACAGGAGAGCCCACGGTGCCGACCGCTCCGCCGACGCTCCTCGCGCAGGTCACCCACCTGCTCTGCGACGCAGACGGCAACCTCTTCCCGTCCGAGGAGCCGGCGTTCGACGCCTCGGCCGAGGTCACCAACGCCTTCCTCGCCTCGGTCGGGATCGACCGGCGCTACACCGCGACCGAGCTCCGGACCGCGGCCACCGGGATGAACTTCCGGACGACGGCGCGCACCCTGGCCGAGCAGGCCGGCGTCCACGACGCCGACGTCGAGCCGTGGGTCGCCGAGGAGCGGCGCGCGGTCACCGAGCACCTGGCCCGCGCGCTGCAGCCGCACCCGCCGACGCTCGCCGCGCTGGGCACCCTCGCCGAGCACCTCGAGCTGGCCGTGGTCAGCTCCAGCGCGCTGGCCCGCCTGGCCGCTTGCTTCACCGCGACCGGGCTGGACGAGCTCCTGCCGCCCGAACGGCGGTACAGCGCCGAGGACTCCCTGCCCATGCCGACCAGCAAGCCCGATCCGGCGGTCTACGCGCACGCCTGCGTGCAGCTGGGCATCGCGCCGGAGCAGGGCCTCGCCGTCGAGGACGCCGTCGCCGGGGTCCGCTCCGCGGTCGCCGCCGGCTGCCCCGTCGTCGGCAACCTGCTCTTCGTCCTGCCCGAGGAGCGCGACGAGCGCGCCGCCGCACTGCTGGCCGCCGGTGCGCTGACCGTCGTCTCCTCCTGGTCGGAGCTGGCCGACCTGCTCCTGCCGGTGCTCGCCGCGCGGGCCGTGGAGGTGGCCCGGTGAACATCGTCTACGTGGCCTTCCGCGGTCACTTCTCCGACAGCCCGCGCGCGCTCTACGAGGAGCTGCGCGCCCGCGGGGTGGACGCCACCCACACCTGGCTCTCCGCGCCGCACACCCAGGCCACCTTCCCCGCCGACGTCGCGACGGTGACCTTCGGCAGCCCCGAGTCGATCGCCGCGCTCGAGAGCGCCGACCTGGTCATCTCCAACGACCACATCCCGCTGGACTGGGAGAAGCGGCCGGGCACCACCTACCTGCAGACGTGGCACGGCACGATGCTCAAGCGCATTCACAACGACGTGCTGTGGGCGCCCGAGGGCCGGCTGGCCTACCTGGACCAGGACATCGCCCGGTGGGACCTGCTCCTCTCCCCCAACGCGGAGACCACCGAGCGGCTGCGCAAGGCGTTCGGCTTCACCGGCCCGATCCACGAGACCGGGCTCCCCCGCAACGACCTGCTCAGCAGCCCCGAGCGGGACGCCGTGCGGGCCCGGGTGCGCGGCGAGCTGGGCATCGACGAGGGCCAGAAGGTCGTGCTCTACACCCCGACCTGGCGCGACGACCTGGTGTTCGAGGGCAACGAGGGCCAGGACTTCGAGTTCCCCATCGACCTGGACGCCTTCACCGAGCGCCTCGGCGGGGACCACGTGCTGCTGTTGCGGCTGCACAACATGGTGATGAGCCGGCTGGAGGTGGTCGAGGGCTCGGTGGTCCGCGACGTCTGCAGCCACCCCGACATCCGCGACCTCTACCTGGCCGCGGACCTGATGGTCACCGACTACTCGTCGACCATGTTCGACTTCGCCATCACCGGCCGGCCGATGGTGTTCTTCACCTACGACCTGGACCGCTACCGGGATCAACTGCGAGGCTTCTACTTCGACCTCGAGGACGTGGCCCCCGGGCCGCTCGTCCGCACCAGCCAGGAGCTCGTCGACGCGATCGCCGACATCGATCGGATCAGCGAGCAGAACGCCGCGCGCTACGCGCGGTTCCAGGAACTGTTCAGCCACCTCGAGGACGGCGCCGCGACCCGGCGGGTCCTCGATCTCATCCTCCCGAGCGCGACCGCGACCGGGCAGACCAGCAAGACAGAGGGAGATGATGCTCGTGCGCACCGGTGACCGCGTACTCAACCCCGTCCGGCGGGGCACGACGCCCCTCTCGACGCGCACCTCGGGCCGTCGGACCCCGGCCCCGTCGATCCAGGTCGTGATCCTGGCCGCCGGCATGGGCACCCGCCTGGGCCGGACCGATCCCAAGCCGCTCACCCAGCTCCGCGACGGCCGCAGCATCCTGCAGCGCCAGCTCGACGGCCTGCGCGCCGTCCTGGGCGAGGACGTCAGCATCACCGCCGTCGTCGGCTACCGCAGCAAGAAGATTATGAAGGCCGCCCCGGACCTGCTGTTCGCCTACAACCCGGACTTCGCCGAGACCAACACGTCGAAGAGCCTGCTGCGCGGGCTGCGCTCGACCCGCGAGGGCGGCGTCCTGTGGCTCAACGGCGACGTGGTCTTCGACCCGGCGGTTCTCGAGCTCGCCCTGCCCAGCATCGCCGCCGACCAGAGCTTCGTCTGCGTGGACACCAACACCGTCGCCGACGAGGAGGTCAAGTACACCCTCGACGCCGACGGCTTCGTCGACGAGCTGTCCAAGACCGTCGTCGGTGGCCTCGGCGAGGCGGTCGGGATCAACTACATCTCGTCCGCGGACAAGGCGACGCTGATCGACCACCTGGCCTCCTGTGGCGCCCAGGACTACTTCGAGCGCGGCATCGAGACCGCGATCGAGGCCGAGGGCCTGCGCGTCCGCCCGGTCGACATCTCGCAGTACAGCGCCGTCGAGGTCGACTTCGAGACCGACCTGGCGCGCGCGAACTCGCTGTTCTCGGCGCCGCTGAACACCGTCGCCGACGTCGGCTGAGCGCCGGCCGGCCGGGATCCACGCGAATCCCGGCCGGCCGACCGCCGGCTCAGCCCACGACCACCGCGAGATCGGCGGCGATGTCGCGGGACGTGTTCTCGCTGTCGAAGGCGACGTGCGCCGCGTCGTCGGTCCCGTACAGCAGCAGCAGCGCCGAGTGCGCCCGGCCGTCGTCCTCGGCGAGCGGGACGCCGGCGGAGAGCTGCGCCTGCTCGATCGCCTCCTGGTCACCGGTCAGCCCGACGTACCGGACCGGCAGGTCGGCGTCGAACTGCGCCAGGTATGCCCCCAGCACCTCGGGGGTGTCGGTCGCCGGGTCGGTGGTCACGAACACCACCTGCACCTCCTCGGCGATCGCGGGGTCCACCGAGCGCAACGCGACGGAGACGTCGGCCATCGTCGTCGGGCAGATGTCCGGGCAGTCGGTGTAGCCGAAGAACAGCAGCGTCGGCCGGCCCGCGGTCTCCGCCTTGAAGTCGAACGGCGCCCCGGTGGAGTCGGTCAGGGTGAAGGACGGCCGCCGGTAGGGCTCGGCCAGGTCGAAGCCGGCGAACTTCTCGTCCGGCCCCTCGACCTCCGCGGGCGCGTCCCCGGAGTGGTCGTGCCCGCTCCCCGAGCTCGGCGCGCCGCCGTCGTCCGACGACGAGCCGCCGCAGCCGCTGAGCACCAGCCCCGCGGCCAGGACCAGCGCCGGCACCGCCCGCTGCCGACGAGGAAGCCCACGGAGGGGACGGGCACGACGCAGGACGGCAGGGCTCACGGAGCCACGGTACGACGCCCGGCGCGCACCCCGAGGACGACGGCGGCGATCGCGACGAGCAGCGCCACGACGGACAGCACCAGCGCCACGACGGAGGAGGAGTCGTCGTCGCCGGACTCGGCGGCGTCGTCGGAGACCGTCGCACCGCCGTCGTCGGCACCGCTGTCCGCGCTCAGCGACAGCACGGGCGCCGGCCGCTCGGGCTCCTCGCCACCCACCGTGGGCTCGATCCAGGCCGCCTCGGTGCCGTCGCTGTAGGTCTGCACCGCGGGGTAGGTCAGCTCGTCGACCTCGGGGAACGGGCCACCGGAGAGCGCGAACTCCTGGAACTCGCCGGGCGCGATGCCGGTGCCGGTCGCGCGAAACTCCACCACGGAGACGTAGCTGGTGATCTCCTGCCCGTGCGCCTCCAGCGGCTCCGGCAGCTCGGAGTTGGTCAGCGTCGCGGTCCAGCCGGGCACCGGCTGCACGCGGAGGGAGGCCATCGCTGCCTCGGCGGGCACCTGGATGCGCAGGCCGACGGTGCTGGCCGTGTCGCTCTCGTTGGGCACGCGGAAGACCAGCTTCCCGTAGCCGCCCGGCGCCGCGTCCGCGGAGGCGACCGTGACGTGCGCCGACGCGAGCGAGGCGCCCGTGACGGAGGCGGCGAGCGCCACGAGAGCGGCCGTGAGGACGACGGCCAGCCGGGAGAGGGGACGGGACATGGGTGCGGATCTCCTGTTCGGGAAGGGGTGGAGCACGGTCAGCGCACCGGGAACTCGGTGCTGGCGCGGGTGGCGGTGAACTCGTCGAGCCGGAGGGTGACGGTGAGGGTCCAGGTGCCGGCGCCCGGGATGGTCATCGCGTCGGCCGTGTAGTGGCCGGGCCCGGCGCCCGCGATCTCGACGTCGAGCGGGCCGATGCCCTGGTCCTCCTCGGTCAGCGAGACCTCGATGCCGGCGGGCTGGGTGGCGCGGCCGTCCGCGTCGAAGAGGTAGACGTGCAGCACGTTCGCGCCGGGCTGGGCGGGGTCGACCGACACCTGCACGCTGCCCGCCTCCCCGCCGGTGCCCTGCAACGGGAGGGTGACGTCGACGGGGTCGGCCACCGCCGAACGCGCCGGCGGGGTCCCGACCAGGACACCGGAGAGCACCAGCACGACGGCCGCCACCGCGACCTCGACCAGCATCGACCGGCGCAGCGAGGGCAGGTGGTCGACGGCGTTCTCCCCCTGGACGCGGCCGCGGGAGGCGGCGCTGCCGTCCTCGTCGTCGATCCCACCGGCCGGAGCGGCGGCGAAGGCCTGGGCGGTCACCCGGTGCCCGCTGGTCGCCCGGGTCCGGCGCACGCCCAGCCGCTGCTGGACCCAGACCCGCGAGACACCGGCCGCGCCGAGCACCACGAGCACGAGGGCCACCTTGGCCAGCAGCACCCCTCCGTAGGTGCTGTCCAACAGCGCCGTGGGCGAGCCCACCTCGCGTACCGCCTGCACGATGCCGCTGACCACCAGCGCGGCGACGGTGGCGAAGGCGATGCGGGAGAAGCGCGGCAGCGCCTCGGCCACGTCTGTGGTGTCCGGCCCGGGCCGCACCAGGCCGACCAGCAGGCCGGCCAGGCCGCCCAGCCAGACCGCCATCGCCGCCACGTGCACGGTGGCCACCGTGACCGCGAGCAGCGGCCAAGGGCCGGCGACGGGGTGGCCGGTCGCGGCGGTGGCGACGACGAGCCCGGCCGCGAACACCGCGGCGCCGGCGAGCGCGGGCCGCTCCGGGGCGGTTCCGGACCGCCAGGCCGGGGCCAGGGCGGCGGCCAGCGCGAGCGCGAGCACCACGCGGGCCAGCAGCGCCCAGCCGGTGCCGGAGGAGGCGGTGGCCGACAGCAGCGAGCCCGTGAACGCCGTCCCCACCCCGGAGCCGGCCGCGTAGGGGCCCTGCAGCAGGAAGGTCAGGACGGCGCTGACGACGACGGCCAGCGCCCCGCCGACCGCGAGCCGGCGCATCCGCGGCGCGGCCCAGGCGGCGGGCCAGCACAGCAGCGCCAGGACCGGCACGCCGACGGCCAGCGCGATCCCGGCGAAGCCGATGGCGCGGAGCGCGGGCAGCAGGGCGGCCACCACCGGGTCCGCGTCGGCCTCGGCCGCGGCTGTCCCGGCCGGGACGAGCTCCCCCTCCCCCACGACGAAGGAGAAGGCGCCGGAGATCGGGTGCGAGTCGGCGGAGACGACCCGGTAGGTGACCAGGTAGCCGCCGTCGCCGAGATCGTCCGGCAGCGGCACGCGCAGCTCCCGCCCCTCGACCGACGGCTCCCCGCCGTCCACCTCGTCGCCGGTCGCGGTGAGCACCCGCGCGTAGCCGGCGCCGAGCAAGACCCCCTCGCTGAACTGCAGGGTCACCTCGTCCGGGGCGGCGTCCAGCCGGGCTCCCTCGGCGGGATCGGTGGAGATCAGGGTGGCGTGCGCGGCCGCCGGTCCCGCGGAGACGAGCGCGGTCAGCAGCCAGCCCACGAGGAGCACCAGCAGGGTGGCGGCGCGGCGCCGCGGCGCACGGGTCCGGCCGCTCACGCGGGGACCCGCCGGCCGTGCAGGGCGACGGGCAGGCGCCTGCGCGAGCCGCGCCAGGCCACGGCGGCGACCAGCACCGCGCCGGCCAGCAGCAGCAGGTGCGCCACCGCGCGGTCCAGGTGCACGTGCCCGGCCCCGAGGTCGGCCAGGGTCACCGGGACCAGCAGGACGGCCAGCGAGCCGAGCGCGGTCAGGGCGCCGGCGGCGAGCCGCGGCCCGGCGGCGACGGCGAGGAGGGCCACGGCGACGGCGAGGTTCCACGCGCCGGTCTCGTGGGCCATGTGCTCCGGTGCGCTCATGGCCCCGGCGCCGGTGACGAGCACCGGCCACGCGATCCCGGCCTGCGCGACGCCGAGGGCTAGCAGCGCGAACCGGAGCGCGGTGTCGACCAGCCGGGCACGGGCCGCCGCGGCCGCCCCGGGCAGCTCGCGGGGCAGCGCGGCGAGCACGGCGCCGGTCAGGTCGGGGACCGGCGGGGCCGGGGCGAGCCGGGCCCGGCGCGTGGCGCGGGCGGCCCGGTCGGCCCAGTCGGTGCAAGTGGGGCAGCTGCCGAGGTGGTCCTCGAGCGCGCGGGCGGGCATCCCGAGGGGCTCGCCGTCGAGGCGCGCGGAGATCGCCTCGCGGTAGGGGTGGCACGGCATGTCTCCTAGGTCGCTCGGACCCCCTCCCGAGTTCCCGAGACCCCCGTCACACCCGATGGGTGCACGGTGCCGACTCCCCCGCCGTGCGGTGCGGGAGGATGGCGACATGGACGAGCTGGACGCCCTCGCGGCCGACGCCGCCGGGGGCGACCCCCTCGCCGCCGCGGCTCTCGTCCGGGGCACCCAGTCCGACGTCTGGCGGCTCTGCGCCGCCCTGGGTGACCCGGGCTCGGCCGACGATCTGACGCAGGAGACCTACCTGCGCGCCTTCGGGTCGCTGCACCGGTTCGAGGGCCGGTCGTCGGTGCGCACCTGGCTGCTCGCCATCGCCCGCCGCGTCTGCGCCGACGCCGTCCGGAGCCGACGTCGACGGCGCCTGGCGCTGGTCCGGGAGGACGTCGACCTGGCGGCGCTGCCGGCCGCCGGGGGCACGGACCCGGTCGGTGAGGACGCCGGGGTGTCCGACCTGCTGGCCCGCATGGACCCCGACCGCCGCGAGGCCTTCGTGCTCACCCAGCTGCTGGGCCTGTCCTACGCGGAGGCGGCCGAGGTGGCCGGGTGCGCCGTCGGCACGATCCGGTCCCGCGTGGCACGGGGGCGGGCCGACCTCATGGCCTCGCTCGACCGGGTGGACGACGACGACGCCGAGGGCGACGTCGCTCACAGGTGACGCCCCGGTGTCGGGGAGGTGACCGTCGGGCGACCTATGCTGCCCGACGGTCGCGTGAACGCTTCGTGCGTCGCCGGCCGGTGCCCACACCGAGACGGAGCCCCGCGTGCCCTTCAGCCTGACGCCCAAGGACTCGACCTTCTACCCGCTGTTCACCGCGTCCGCGGAGAACCTGGTGGCGGCGACCGAGGTCCTCGGCGAGTTCGTCCACGACCACGCGCGCCGTGCCGAGCTGGCCATCGTGCTGCGCGACCTCGAGCACGTCGGCGACCAGGCCACGCACGCCATCTTCCGGCAGCTGAACACCAGCTTCGTGACGCCGTTCGACCGCGAGGACATCTACGCCCTGGCGAGCAACCTCGACGACGTCATGGACTACGTCGAGGCCGCCGCCGACCTGGTCATCCTCACCGGCCTGGGCACGCTGCCGGCCGAGATGAGCCAGCAGGTCGCCCTCCTGCAGCGCTGCGCGCAGGTCACCGCCGAGGCGATGCCCCGGCTGCGCACGCTCAAGGACCTCTCCGACTACTGGATCGAGGTCAACCGGATCGAGAACGAGGCCGACAAGCTCTACCGGCGGCTGCTCTCCCGGCTGTACAGCGGCGAGTTCGACGCGCTGGAGATCCTCAAGCTCAAAGAGGTCGCCGACCAGCTGGAAGAGGCCGCCGACGCGTTCGAGCACCTCGCCAACGTGGTCGAGACGATCTCCGTCAAGGAGTCCTAGACCCGAATGGACCTCTTCTGATGGACGCGGCCTTCATCGGTCTGGTCGTCATCATCCTGGTGGCCCTGGCGTTCGACTACACCAACGGCTTCCACGACGCCGCCAACGCGATCGCCGTCGCGGTGTCGACCAAGGCGCTGACCCCGCGCGTGGCCCTCGCCCTCGCGGCGGTGATGAACCTGGTCGGGGCGCTCATCTCGACCGAGGTCGCCAAGACCGTCGGTGCGGGGATCATCGACCCGCCGGAGGGCAACAACGGGCTGGAGATCGTCTTCGCGGCCCTCGTCGGGGCGATCACGTGGAACCTGATCACGTGGTGGTACGGCATCCCGTCGTCGTCCTCCCACGCGCTGATCGGCGGCCTGGTGGGCGCGGCGCTCGCGGCCGCCCACTCGGTGAAGTGGATGGGCGTCCTCGACAAGGTCGTCATCCCGATGATCGTCTCGCCGCTGGTCGGCTTCGGTCTCGGCTACCTGTTCATGCTCGCCCTCCTGTGGACCTTCCGGCGGGCGCACATCAGCAAGGCCAACCGCAACTTCCGCTACGCCCAGATCGTCAGCTCCGCGACCATGGCGCTGGGCCACGGCATGCAGGACGCCCAGAAGACGATGGGCATCATCACCCTGGCCCTGTTCACCGCCGGGGAGATCGACACCTTCGAGGTGCCCTTCTGGGTCGTGCTCGCGGCTGCCGGGGCGATCAGCGCCGGCACCTACGCCGGCGGTTTCCGCATCATGCGGACGCTGGGCCGGCGGATCATCCAGCTCACGCCCGCGGGCGGCTTCGCCGCGCAGACGGTGGCCTCGAGCGTGATGGTCACGACCGCGACGGTCTTCGCCGTCCCGGTGTCGACGACGCACATCACCACCACCTCGATCATGGGCGTGGGCTCCACGCGGCGGCTCTCGGCCGTGCGCTGGGGCGTGGCCGGCAACATCGTCGTCGCCTGGGTCGTGACCCTCCCGGCGGCCGGGGCCGTCGCCGCGCTGGCCTTCTTCCTCACCGATTTCGCGGTCGGCTAGTCCTCGTGGCCGGCGAGGGGAGCCCCGCTCCGTCCACGGTGGCGCTGGGCACCGCGCGCGGGCGGTGGCTGCTCACGGCGACGGTGCTGGCCTCGGGCATGGCGTTCCTCGACGCCAGCGCCGTGCAGGTCGCCCTGCCGACGCTCGGCCGCGAGCTCGGCGCCTCGCTGTCGGACCTGCAGTGGATCATCAACGGCTACACGCTCCCGCTGGCCGCGCTGATCCTGATCGGCGGCTCGCTGGGTGACCGTTACGGACGCCGCCGGGTCTTCCTGATCGGCGTCACCTGGTTCGCGGTGGCGTCGCTGCTGTGCGGCGTCGCGCAGACGCCGGGGCAGCTCGTGGCCGCCCGGGCGCTCCAGGGCGTCGGTGGCGCGCTGCTGACGCCGGGGAGCCTGGCGCTCATCCAGGCCTCGTTCCGGCCCGCCGACCGTGCGCCGGCGATCGGTGTGTGGTCGTCGCTGTCCGGCGTCGCGGGACTGGTCGGGCCGTTCCTCGGCGGCGCACTGATCGACCTGGTCAGCTGGCGGCTGGTGTTCCTGCTCAACGTGCCGCTGGCCGTGCTCGTCGTCGCCGTCGCCGGGCGGCACGTGCCCGAGAGCCGCGATCCCGGGCCGCACGGCCGCTTCGACGTCCCGGGTGCGGTGCTGGGGGCGGTCGCCCTGGGGGCGCTCACCTACGCCCTCATCACCGCCGGGGAGCGGGGCGGCACCGCCGTCGTCGTCGCCGGGCTCGTGGCCGCCGGAACCGGGATCGGCTTCGTCGTCCGCGAGCGGTGGACGCCGGCCCCCATGCTCCCGCCCCGCCTGTTCGCCGACCGCCAGTTCACCGGCGCGAACCTCGCCACCCTGGCCGTCTACGGGGCGCTCGGGGGCAGCTCGCTGTTCCTCGTGCTCCAGCTGCAGGGGGTGCTGGGCTACGGCGCCACCGCGGCGGGGGCGGCCACGCTGCCGACCATCCTGCTGATCACCCTGCTCTCACCCCGGGCCGGCGCCCTGGCGCAGCGCATCGGACCACGGCTGCCGATGACCGCCGGCCCCCTCACCGTGGCCGCCGGCACCCTGCTGCTGATCGGCGTCGACGGCGGCGCCCCGTACTGGGTGGAGGTCCTGCCCGGCAGCGTGCTGCAGGGCCTCGGCATGGCGCTGACCGTCGCTCCGCTGACCGCCAGCGTCCTGGGCGCTGCGCCCGACACGCTGGCCGGCGTGGCCAGCGGCGTCAACAACGCCGTCGCCCGGGCCGCCCAGCTGCTCACCGTGGCCGCCCTGCCCGTGGCCGTGGGGCTGTCCGGAGCGGACTACGTGGACCCGGACGCGCTGACCAGCGGGTACCGCGCGGCCATGGCGCTCTGCGCGGGCCTGTTCGCGCTGGGCGGCGCGCTCGCGTGGGCGACCATCCGCAACGACCTCCTCCGCACCGGATCCCACTGACTGGACCGCGTGTGCCGCATAAGCGCATCGGTCTGGTAGACATAGCCCCGTGACGCGACCGACGACGCTGCTCCTCGTGAGCCGCCTGCACGTCGACCTGCTGCGCGTCTGCACCGCCGCCTGTCCGGGCTGCTGATCTTCCCGGCGCCGTCTCCGGCGCCCCCTCGTCTCACCCCCTCTCCTTCCCGCGGGCCCCCGTGCGCCTGCGCCCTCCTGAGACCCGGAGTCGGTTCCCCCGTGAAGACCCTCGTTCTGCTCGCCCTCGTCGGCCTGGGCGCCCAGCTCGTCGACGGCAGCCTCGGCATGGCCTACGGCGCCACCTCGACGACGCTGCTGCTCGCTATCGGCACCAACCCCGCGGCCGCCTCGGCGACCATCCACCTGGCCGAGATCGGGACGACGCTGACGTCCGGTATCTCGCACTGGAAGTTCGGCAACGTCGACTGGAAGGTCGTCGCGAAGATCGGCATCCCCGGCGCGGTCGGCGCCTTCGCGGGCGCGACCGTCCTGTCCAACCTCTCGACCGAGGTCGCCGCCCCGGTGATGTCGCTGATCCTGCTGTCGCTCGGGATCTACCTGCTCATCCGGTTCACCCTCCGCGGCATCGACCGGCGGAACCTGGGCAAGCCGGTCCGCACGCGCTTCCTCGGCCCGCTCGGCCTGGTGGCCGGCTTCGTCGACGCCACCGGCGGCGGCGGCTGGGGTCCGGTCGGGACGCCGGCGCTGCTGGCCAGCGGGCGGATGGAGCCGCGCAAGGTCATCGGCTCCGTCAGCACCGCGGAGTTCCTCGTCGCCCTGGCCGCGAGCCTCGGCTTCCTCTTCGCGCTCGGCTCGCAGGGCATCGACTTCACCTGGGTGGCCGCCCTGCTGATCGGCGGCTCGATCGCCGCTCCGCTCGCGGCCTGGCTGGTGCGGCACATCCCGCCGCGGATGCTCGGTTCCCTGGTCGGTGGCCTGATCGTGCTGACCAACACCCGGACGCTGCTCAGGAGCGACTGGATCGACGCCGGCGACGCAACCCGCTACGCCGTCTACGCGGCGATCTTCGCGGTCTGGGTGCTGGCGGTGACGCACTCGTTCCGCGAGCACCGCAAGGATGCCGCGATCGAGTCCGCCGACGCGCTCGCTGCGGAGGCCGAGGCCCTGGCCGCTGCTGCCGCGGCCGAGCCCAACGTGGTCGCCGACGCGGCGGAGCCGGCCACCCAGGCGGTTCCCGCGGGCCGGCCCAGCGCCCCGCGCGACTGACCCCCAGCACGGCCCCCGAAGGCCCGTCCGGCAGCTGCCGGGCGGGCCTTGGCCGGTTCAGGCCAGCAGCCGCGCCTCCAGCTCCGGGGGCAGGCCGGGCTCGCCGAGGTGCGCCATCGGTGGCAGGGGAGGCCGGTCGTGGGTCCGCAGCCAGGCCCAGGTGTCGGCCACCGTCTCGCGCAGCGGCCGGCTGGGCAGCCCCAGCTCACGCGCACGGGTCGTGTCGACGTCCCAGGCGGTCCGGGCGACGGCCCGCGGCAGCCACAGGGGCAGGTGCACCCACGGCTGCACGCCGGCCTCCACCAGCCTCTCCTCCGCCACCGGCACCCACTGCGCCTCGCCCCCGGTGACCTCGCGACAGACCTCCAGCAGGCCGCCCAGGGTGGTCATCCCGGCGGGCCCGGTCGAGTTCACGGCGCCGGACCGGCCCTCCTCGGCCATCCCGACCAGCCACGCAGCCAGGTCCCGCGCGTCGACCAGGGCGATCGGCTGCGCCAGCGCGTCCGGGACGACGACCCGGCCGCCGCGGGCGATGCGCTCCAGCCACCAGCCGAGCCGGTGGATCGGGTCGGAGGGCCCCACGATGAGCCCGGCGCGGGCGGTCAGGAAGCCTCCACCCACGGCCGCGGCCAGGATGCGCTCGGCATCGGCCTTGATCGGCCCGTACTCGTCGTCGTCGCTCTCCCACACCGGCTCCGCGTCCTCGCGCCCGATCGGACCGGGCGGCCAGTCGCGGTAGGCGTTGAGGCTGCTCACGAACGCGTACCCCGTGACGCGGGGGCCTCGTGCACCGGAGAACACGGCCGCCGCGTTGCGGGCGGCGGCCCGCGTCTGGCAGGAGGTGTCGATGACGAGCTCCGGCGCCCAGCCCTCCAGCGCGCGCGGCAGCGCGTCCGGGTCGTCCCGGTCGCCGTGCAGCGCCCTCGCGCCGTCCGGCGGCGCTCCGGAGACGCCGCGGGTGAACGTGGCGACGTCGTGGCCGCGCTCGAGCGCCGCCGTCACGACGTGCCGACCGAGGAAGTGGGTGCCGCCGAGGACCAGGAGCCGCATGCCCTCAGCCCAGCGGACCCGCTCCCCCGCTGTCCAGCCGGTTCACGACAGGCGCAATGCCCCGCTCAGACGGCGCGGCGGTACGCCTGCGGAACCTGCGGCAGCGGCGTGGACCGGGCGGCGGCCAGCACCATCTGCGGGGAGCGCGGCAGCCCGCGGCGGGTGCAGAGGCGCAGCGCACGGGCGCCGGTGAGCACGTCGGTCTCCGGCGGGACCACGAGCAGGTCCGCCCGCCGGCTCCCGCCGTCCCAGGTCAGGCAGACCACGAGCGGGTCCATGCTGCGGAAGCCCCCGGTGCGGACCACGCGGTCGCGCACGACGAGCTTGCGGGCGGTCGGCCGGTCCCACGCGTCCAGGGAGTAGGTGAAGCGCTCGATCCGCACCCCGCGGCGGTCGAGCTCCGCGAGCAGCTCGGGCAGCTCGACCTCGAGGTCGTGGCTGCGCGGGAACCACGCGCCGTCGAACGCGGAGCTGCCGTCACCGGCGCCCTCCCGCAGACTCACCCGGACATCGATCCCGCCCCGGAAGTGGTTCTCCACCGGAGCCGTTCGGGTGATGGTCGTCATGCGTGCGGCCGCCTCTCGTGCGCTCGTCCCCCGGAGTCATGACCCATGACCCCGAGAAGAACGTAGGTGCCGCGCCGCGCGTGTCCCGGGGAGCGACGGCCCGGCGCGGCGGGGTCGTCCGGCCGGTCGTCACCACCCGTGCACGGCTCGCCACGAACCCCTCCCCCGACCTCTGCTTCTCCGCGGAAGAGCAGAACGGGCACCCGGCGCGGAGTGCGCGGGGTGCCCGTTCGGAGGGGTCGGGATCAGACCGGCTTGGGCTTCTTGTTCTTCGCCTTGCCGCGCTCGGTCTGGTCGAGCACCACCTTGCGGATGCGGACGGTGGCCGGGGTGACCTCGACGCACTCGTCCTCGGCGCAGAACTCGAGCGCCTGCTCCAGGTTCAGCACCCGCGGGGGGATCAGCCGCTCGAGCTCCTCGGAGGTGCTCTTGCGCATGTTGGTGAGCTTCTTCTCCTTGGTGATGTTCACGTCCATGTCGTCCGGACGGGAGTTCTCACCGACGATCATGCCCTCGTAGACCTCGGTGCCGGGCTGGACCATCATCTGGCCGCGCTCCTGCAGCGAGAACATCGAGTACGTCGTGGCCACGCCCTGGCGGTCGGCCACCAGCGAACCGGTGGGACGGGCGCGCATGTCGCCCAGCCACGGCTCGTAACCCTCGAGGTTGTGGTTGAGGACGCCGGTGCCGCGGGTCTCGGTGAGGAACTCGGTGCGGAACCCGATCAGGCCACGCGACGGCACGATGTACTCCATCCGCGCCCAGCCGGTGTCGTGGTGCACCAGGTTCTCCAACCGGGCCCGCCGGACGGCCAGCGCCTGGGTCAGCGTGCCCACGTACTCACCCGGGACGTCGATCGTCACGCGCTCGACCGGCTCGTGCAGCTTGCCGTCGACCTCCTTGGTGACGACGGTCGGCCGGCCCACCGTGAGCTCGAACTCCTCGCGGCGCAGCTGCTCCACCAGGATGGCCAGGGCCAGCTCGCCGCGGCCCTGCATCTCCCAGGTGTCAGGGCGGTCGGTCGGCAGCATGCGGACCGAGACGTTGCCGACCAGCTCCTGGTCCAGGCGGTTCTTGACCAGCCGGGCCGTGAGCTTCTTGCCGGACTTGCCCGCCAGCGGCGAGGTGTTGATCCCGATGGTGATCGAGATCGACGGCTCGTCGACGGTGAGCGGCGGGAGCGGGCGCGGGTCGTTCGGGTCGGCAAGCGTGTCGCCGATCATGACGTCCTCGATGCCGGCGATGGCCACGAGCTCACCGGGTCCGGCGCTCGCGGCCGGCGTGCGGGTGAGGCCCTCGGTCACGAGCAGCTCGGTGATCTTGACGTTCTTGATCGTGCCGTCGGTGCGGCACCAGGCGACCTGCTGGCCGCTCTTCATCTCACCGGAGTGGATGCGCAGCAGCGCCAGGCGGCCGAGGTAGGGCGAGGCGTCGAGGTTGGTGACCTGCGCGCGCAGCGGCTCCTCGGCGTCGTAGACCGGCGCCGGGATGGTGTCGAGCAGCGTCTTCACCAGCGGGGCCAGGTCCTCGCTGTCGGGCTCGGTGCCGTTCTCGGGACGGGTCAGCGAGGCCTTCCCGGAGCGACCGCTGCAGTAGACGATCGGGAAGTCGAGGTTGTCGGCAGACATGCCGGCGTCCTCCATGAGCTCCATGAACAGCTCGTAGCACTCGTCGACGACCTCGGCGATGCGTGCGTCGGCGCGGTCGGTCTTGTTGACCGCGAGGATGACCGGCATCCCCTTGGCCAGCGCCTTGCGCAGCACGAAGCGGGTCTGCGGGAGCGGGCCCTCGGAGGCGTCGACGAGCAGGCAGACGCCGTCGACCATCGACAGACCGCGCTCGACCTCGCCACCGAAGTCGGCGTGGCCGGGGGTGTCGACGATGTTGACGACGACGGGGTTGCCGTTCTCGTCGGCCAGGTGGATCGCGGTGTTCTTGGCCAGGATGGTGATGCCGCGTTCACGCTCGAGGTCCATCGAGTCCATCACGCGGTCCTGCGTGGAGTCGTTGTCCGTCCCCTCGCCCTTCGAGCGCCCGAGGGCACCCGCCTGGCGGAGGAGGGCGTCGACCAGGGTCGTCTTGCCGTGGTCGACGTGAGCGATGATCGCCACGTTGCGCAGGTCGTCGCGAGTGGGCATGCGGTAGGGCCACCTCAGAGGGGTTCGGGGATGTCGCGGCGTCGGCGCGCGGCATCTCGTGTAACGGCCGCCATCCCGGCGACCTTCCCAGGGTAGTCGCTCAGCGGGCCGCTACCTCCTCCCGCGGGACGTCGACCACCCCGAACGTGACTCCTGCGGCGGTGAGAGTGACCAGACTCACCGCCAGCCAGGCCGACATCCCCACCCCGATGGCCAGCACGTGGGCCAGGACGAAGGCGCCGACGTACAGCGCGGCCAGCGCCACGGCGGTGGCCGGACCCCGGCGGCGCAGCCAGAGGGCGCCGGCCGCCAGCCCCGCGGCGGCGAAGACCGCACCCCCGAGCGCCCGGATGCCGGTGCCCTGCGCGATGCCGAAACCAGCCGCGAGGCCGATGGCGACCAGCGCTGCGGAGGGGAACCGGCTGCGGACTCGGGTCAGGGTGGAGATCGACATGCGTCCAGTCTCCCCGCCGACAGCTCAGTTCCAGGGCGGCGCCCACGGTGCGATGCCCCACGCCGCGCCGTCGACGAGGTCGAACGGGGCGGGGTCACCCGGAGCTACGACGGCGACCGGCACCTGCGGCGCGCCGGCGGCGAGCGCCGCGGTGACCGACTGCGGCGTCGCCCCGTCGGCGAGCCCCCCGTAGGTGCGCCACGTGAGCAGCGCCACCGCGCTGCGCCCGGGCGCCAGCCCGACCCGCTGCACGGGTGCCGATCCGCCGGACGGCGTCTGCCCCGGCTCCACGGCCAGCTGCAGCGGGCGACCGCCCTGCCGCAGAGCCACCACCGGCACGCCCTCGACCCAGCAGGGACCGGTGCTCACGTTCGTCGCCTCCAGCGCCGCCGCTCGCGCGCCCAGGGCGGCGTCGAAGCCTCCGACGGAGAAGGCCAGGTCGGCCATCGCGCAGGGCACCGGAGCCTCCACCGGCGGCAGCGGCGGGACGGGAGCCGGCACGGGCGCCGGTACCGGGGCCGGCAGCGGCACGGGCACCGGCACGGGGGGCTCTGCCAGCACCCGGGGCGGCTCGTCCCGCGCGGCGGACAGCACCACTCCGGCGCCACCCACCACCGCGACGAGCAGCACCGCGCAGGCCGCGACCGCCCACGTCTCCGCGGCCCGGCCGTGGTGCGGATGTCGCCGGGTGGCACGGGCGACGGCCACGCACAGGGCGAGGACGGTGCCGTCGGCCACGGGCGCCGCCGCCCACGCGTCGGACGACCAGTCGCCCGTCAGGAAGAGAACCGTCGCCCCGATGGCGAGCGCGCAGGCGACCACGCCGGTGAGGAACGCCCGGCGCGGCGGCGTGCCACCGAGCCCGTGGTCCAGGCCCGCCACCAGCGCGACCTGGGCCAGGAAGGCGGCGCCGAGTCCGAGCGGGAGGGCGTGGGCCGAGAGGAAGAGCGCGAACAGCGGGAGGAAGGCGAGTCCGTAGCCCACCGCGCCCCCGACGACGCCGACGACGACGGCGTGCACCAGCGGATGCGGTGGCGGCTGCGTCGAGGGGGCGGTGCTCAGGCCGCGGACGAGCAGGACGAGACCGACCAGTGCCAGCGCACTGCCGATGCCCACCCACCACCACCAGCCGGCCAGCGCGGCGTCGATGTCGGGCGGGCAGCCGTCGGCGTCACGCGCGCAGGGCGGCCCGTCGTCGGGGTCGAACCAGGAGGTGCGCAGTCGCGCGGACCGCGCCGCGGCCCAGCACATGACGAGCACCCCGAGCGCGAGCACCCCCCATGCCCAGCCCGCGCATCCCCGCCGGTCGTCCGACACCCGTCCCCCGCCGCTGGTCCGACACCTGCCCGGACCAGCATGCTGCCGCACCACGGGCGCACGGTCCCGGATCGCAGACCGGCGAACGCGCGAGAGGCCCCGGACGACGATGCGTCCGGGGCCTCTCGGGGAGAGCGGGTGCGATCAGGCGGCGCGGAGCACGGCCTCGATCTCGAGCTCGACGCTGACCTTGTCGCCGACGACGACGCCGCCGCCGTCCATCGGCATGTCGATGTCCACGCCGAACTCCTTGCGGGAGATCTCGGTCTTGGCGCTGAAACCGGCCCGCGTGCCGCCGTAGGCGTCGGGGCCGAAGCCGTTGAGCTCGAGCGCGAGGGTCACCGGCTTGGTGATGCCCTTGATGGTCAGCTCGCCCTCGACCAGCCAGTCCTCGCCCTGGGCGCGGACGGCGGTGGAGCGGAACTCCATGACGGTGTGGTTGCCCACGTCGAAGAAGTCGGCGGAGCGGATGTGCGCGTCACGCTGCTCCTGACGGGTGTCGATCGAGTCCATGTCGATGCTGGCGGTCACCGACGACTGCGAGGGGTCCTCGGCGGTGACGAGCTGGCCGGAGAACTCCCGGAAGTAGCCACGGACCTTGCTCACCATCATGTGGCGGACAGAGAAGCCGACGGTCGAGTGGCTGGCGTCGATGTCCCAGGTGCCGACGACGTAGCCGGGGATCTGGCGCAGGGTGCTGGTCATGGTTTCCTCCAAGATTGTTGAGCGTTTGACCTTCTGCTCGACCGTAGCGTAGTTGAAGGCGCAACTATTCCGCTAGTAGGATGTCGGCATGACCGCGTACGTGTCGCCCGCCAGTCCCGACCCGGACCTCGCCGAGCCCCGGTGGCTGGACGCCGACGAGCAGCGGGCCTGGCGCGCCTGGGTGTACAGCGCGCAACTGCTCACCGACCGGCTCGACCGCGAGCTCACCCACGCCACCGGGATCTCGCACGCCTACTACGAGATCCTGGTCGCGCTCTCCGAGGAGCCGGAGCGGCAGATGCGGATGAGCGAGCTGGCCGACCGGTGCCTGTCCTCGCGCAGCCGGCTCTCGCACGCCGTCTCCCGCCTGGAGGAGCGCGGCTGGGTGCGCCGGCAGGTGTGCCCCGAGGACGGCCGCGGGCAGCTCGCCGTCCTCACCGACGAGGGGTTCGCCGCCCTGGAGGCGGCCGCGCCGGTGCACGTGGAGAGCGTGCGCACGCACCTGTTCGACCAGCTCACCCCCGAGCAGGTGGAGGCGATGCGCGACTTCGGCGAGACCCTGCTGCAGCACCTGGACCCGAGCCAGGTCCGCGGCCTGGACTGACCCGGCAGATCAGCCCGCGCCGAGCTCCCGGAAGTACTTGTCCGGCGTGATCGGCAGGTCGCGCACCCGCAGCCCGGTGGCGTGCCAGTAGGCATTGGCCACGGCGGCGGCCGCCCCGGTGATGCCGATCTCGCCGATCCCCTTCATCCCCAGCTCGTTGACGTACGGGTCGTCCTCCTCGAGCCAGTGCACGTCGAGCTCGCCGATGTCGGCGTTGGTGGCGATGTGGTAGCCGGCGAGGTCGTGGTTCACGTAGTGCCCGAGCCGCGCATCCGCCACCGACTCCTCGTGCAGCGCCATCGACACACCCATGCTGAACCCGCCCAGGAACTGCGAGCGCGCGGTGCGCGCGTTCACGATCGTGCCGGCCGCGTAGACGCTCGTCGCGCGCGGCAGCCGCACCTCCCCGGTGTCCCGGTCCACCCGCACCTCGACGAAGTGCGCACCGAACGCATGCATCGACCAGTCGCTCGCGTGCGGTGACTCCCCCGGCACCCCGCCCTTCACCACGATGCCGCGCGGCGGCAGCACGCCGCCGTGCTTCTCGTCCAGCTCCCGGCGCACGTCCCGGGCGGTGAGCACGATCGCCGACCCCCACGAGGTCATCCCCGTGGAACCGCCCGCCCCACCCGCGAAGGGCAGGGCGCTGTCACCGATCCGCAGCTCCACCGCGTCCAGCCCGACCCCGAGCGCGTCCGCGGCGACCTGGGTCAGCGCCGTCCACGCACCGGTGCCGATGTCCGAACCGTCGATCTCGACGGTCCACCGGCCGTCGCCGTGCCCGGTGATGCGGCACTCGGCCCTGCGCCGGCGGGTGGGATAGGTGGCCGCGGCGACGCCGGTGCCGATCAGCCACCGGCCGTCGGCGCGGACCCCCGGCGCCAGGTCGCGGCCCGCCCAGCCGAACCGCTCGGCACCGGTGCGCAGGCAGGCCACCAGGTTCCGGCTGGACCAGGGCAGGTCGCGCTCCGGGTCCCGCGCCGGCTCGTTGCGGATCCGCAGCTCGACCGGGTCCAGGCCCAGCTGGTGAGCCAGCTCGTCCATGGCCGACTCCAGCGCGAACATGCCCGGGGTCTCCCCCGGCGCGCGCATGATCGTCGGCGGCGGCACGTCGAGCCGGGCCAGCCGGTGCGTCGTCCGCCGGTGCGGCGCGGCGTACAGCACTCGCGTGGGCGTCGCGGTCTGCTCCGCGAACTCGTTGATCCGCGAGGTGTGCTCGACGACCTCGTGGCTGATCGCGGTGAGCCGGCCGTCGGCGTCGGCGCCGAGCCGCACCCGCTGGATGGTCGGCGTGCGGTGCCCGACCAGGGAGAACATCTGCTGCCGGGACAGCTCGAACACCACCGTCCGGCCGACCACCCGCGCGGCCATCGCGGCCACGATCTGGTTGGGATGGGTGAACGCCTTCGACCCGAACGCGCCGCCCACGTAGGGCGAGATCACCCGCACCTGGTCCCGCTCCAGCTCGAAGGCCGCCACGAGGTCGTTGACGATGGTGTGCGGCCCCTGGTTGGCGTCCCACATCGTCAGCCGGTCGCCGTCCCAGCGGGCCATCGAGGTGTGCATCTCGATCGGGTTGTTGTGCTGGGTGGGCGTGGAGTAGGTGGCGTCGACGGTCACCGCGGCCGACGCCAGCGCACCGTCGACGTCCCCGATGACCGAGTCGGTCTCGAAGCCGGCCATCAGCTTGTCCGGGGCGTACAGGTCGGGGCGCTCGGCCGACAGGACGACGTCGGGGCCCTGCGCGGAGTACTCGACGGCCACGGCGCCCACCGCCGCCCGCGCGATCTCCGAGGTCTCCGCGACGACGACGGCGACGATCTGGCCCTGGTAGTGCACGTCGAGCGACTGCAGCACCGGCAGGTCCGAGGCCAGCCCGTGGCCCAGCCGCGGCGCGTTCGCCGGCGTGAGCACCGCGAGCACGCCCGGCATCGCCTCGGCCCGCGAGGGGTCCAGCCGGCTGATCCGCCCGCGGTTGACGGTGCTCTGCACCACCGCGACGTGGCAGATCGGCTCGCCAGGGTCCTGCTCGTAGGCGTAGGGCGCGGTGCCGCGCACCTTCGCCGGGCCGTCGATGCGCGCGACGCCGGCACCGACCAGGCGGTCCATCGTGGTCATCGGGGGTCCTCGGTGAGCTGGAGCAGGGTGCGGACGACGAGGTTGCGGGCCAGCGGCACCTTGAAGGCGTTGTCCCGCAGCGGGACGGCGGCGGCCAGCTCGGCGCCGGCGGCCGCGGCGAACGACTCCTCGGTGGCCGGCCGGCCGCGCAGCGCCTCCTCGGCGACAGTGGCCCGCCAGGGGCGGTGCGCCACTCCCCCGAGCGCCAGCCGCACGTCGTCGACGACCCCGTCGACGACCCGCACCGCGGCCGCCACGCTGACCAGCGCGAACGCGAACGAGGCCCGGTCGCGCACCTTGCGGTAGCGCGAGGGCATGCCCAGCGCCGGGAGGTCGATCGCGGTGATCAGCTCGCCATGGCGCAGCGTCGTGTCCCGGCTCGGGTCGTCCCCGGGCAGCCGGTGCAGGCCGGACATCGGCACGACGCGCTCGCCGTCGGCCCCCAGCACCCGGACCGAGGCGTCGAGCGCGGCCAGGGCGACGGCCATGTCCGAGGGGTGGGTGGCCACGCAGGTACCCGGCCCCTCGAGGGTCGGGCCGAGGATCGCGTGGTTGCGGTGCACCCCCTCCAGGGCGCTGCAGCCGCTGCCCGGAGCCCGCTTGTTGCACGGCGTCGTGACGTCGGTGAAGTACGGGCAGCGGGTGCGCTGGAGCAGGTTCCCGCCGGTGGTGGCCCGGTTGCGCAGCTGCCCGGAGGCGCCGGCGAGCAGCGCCTGGCTGAGCACCGGGAACCGCTCGCGCACCCGCCGGTCGGCCGCGAGGTCGGCGTTGGGGACGGCGGCGCCGATGCGCAGCCCGCCGTCGGGGAGGTCGGTGATCTCGGCGGAGGTGAGCCGGCGGACGTCGACGAGGACGTCGGGCGTGGCCACCCCGAGCTTCATGAGGTCGACCAGGTTCGTGCCGCCGCCCAGGAACGCGCCCTCGGGCTCGGCGGCCAGCAGGGCGACCGCGGCGGCCGGGTCGGCGGCCCGCTCGTAGCGGAACTCCCTCATCGCCGCACGCCCTCGGCGGCCGCGACCTCGGCCACGGCCGGGACGATGTTGGCGTAGGCGGCGCACCGGCAGAGGTTGCCGCTCATCCGCTCGCGGATCTCGTCGTCGGTCAGGTCGCCGCCGTCCTCCCCGGGGTCGGTCACCCCGCTGGGCCACCCGGCCCGCGCCTCGGCCAGCACCCCGGCGGCCGAGCAGATCTGGCCGGGGGTGCAGTACCCGCACTGGAACGCGTCGTGCTCGACGAACGCGCGGTGCAGGGCGTGCGGCTCGCCGCCGGCGGCCAGGCCGTCGGAGGTGGTCACGTCGGCGTCGTCGACCGTGACCGCGAGGACCAGGCAGCTGTTCACCCGCCGGCCGTCCAGCAGCACCGTGCACGCACCGCACTGACCGTGGTCGCAGCCCTTCTTCGGGCTGGTGTTGCGCAGCCGCTCGCGCAGGGCGTCGAGCAGCGTGGTGCGGGTGTCGACGGTCAGCGGATGGGCGGCGCCGTCGACGCGCAGGGTGATCTCGGTGTCCACGCGGCCCTCCTGCCCGGACGGCGGGTGCGGCCAAACCGGATCAGTCGACGGCGCGCACGTCCGGCGGTCGCGCGGGCCACGGCGGCACCCCGGCGATCGGGCCGGTTCCCAGCGGCGCGGCGAAGCGGGCGGGCCGCTTCTCCAGGAAGGCGGCCACGCCTTCGGCGCTGTCCGGGCCCTCGCCGAGCTCGACCACCGCGCGGGAGTCCGCGCGGTGCGCGTCCCAGGGCGAGGGGGCGCCGAGCATCGACCACAGCAGCTGCCGGGCGGCGCCGACGGCGAGCCCGCTGGTGTTCGTGATGATCTCCTGCGCCAGCGCGTAGGCCGTGGGCAGCAGCTCGTCGTCGGCCACCAGCCGGGAGACCAGCCCGCCGGCCAGCGCCTCCCGGGCGTCGAAGACCCGCCCGGTGGCGACCCACTCCATCGCCCGGCTGATGCCGACGACCCGAGGCAGGAACCAGGACGAGGCGGCCTCGGGCGGGAGGCCGACCCGGCCGAAGACGAAGCCGAACCGGGCCGACTCCGCGGCGATCCGGATGTCCATGGGCAGGGTGAGGGTCGCCCCGATGCCCACCGCCGGTCCGTTCACCGCCGCGATCACCGGCTTGCGCAGGGCGGCGAACGCCAGGGCCACGACCCCGCCGGCGTCCCGCCGGAACCCGGCGATCTCCTCGCGCAGCGGACCGGGCGGCAGCGCCCGCCCCCGCCGGTCGGCGAAGCTGCTCGGCCCGCCCCCGAGGTCCGCGCCCGCGCAGAAGCCGCGGCCCGACCCCGTCACGACGACGACGCGGACGTCGTCGTCTGCGTCGGCGGCGGCCGCGACCCGGGTGAGCTCGTCGGCCATGGCCGGGGTGAAGGCGTTCAGCCGGTCCGGCCGGTGCAGCCACACCGTGGCCACCCGGTCGGCGACCTCGTAGCGGAGCTGGGAGAGGTCCACGGAGCGCCTTCCATCGGGGATGCGGGGCCCGGGCAGCGTGACACCCGTCACGATCGGCAGTCAACGGTGACTGTCGCTCGGGCCGTCCCGGCCGTAGGTTCGGGCGGGTGACCGTCACCGAGCAGCCGACCGGACCCCGCTCCCGGTCGGCCCGGACCGCCGACAGCCGGCTGCTGATCCTCGACGCCGCCGTCGCCTGCCTGGTCGAGGACGGCTACGCCGGCGCCTCGACGCTGGCGGTCCAGGCCCGCGCCGGCGTCTCGCGCGGTCGGCTGCTGCACCACTTCCCCTCCCGCGCCGAGCTCCTGGTCGCCGCCGCCGACCATCTGGCGTCGACGAAGCTCGAGGAGGTGCGGCTGCGCGCCGCGGCGCTCATGGCCGACGGGCCCACCGGCCGGGAGCGGGTGGACCGCGCGATCGACCTGATGTGGGCGACGTTCCAGGAGCCGCCGTTCTGGGCGGCGACCGAGCTGTGGACCGCCGCCCGCACCGACCCGGCGCTGCGCGCGGCGCTCCGCGGCGAGGAACGCCGGCTACGGGCGGCGATCACAGCTGTCGGCGACGGGATCTGGGGCGCGGAGATCGCCGCCTCCCCGAGCTACGCCGAGCTCACCGAGCTGCTGTTCACCAGCATGCGCGGGGTGGCCCTGGTCTACGCCTTCGAGAGCCGCCCGGCCGCGACCGATCCGCACCTGCCGCTGTGGAAGCGGCTGGCCGCCCGGCTGCTGGAGCTCGACGGCGAGGGTTGACCGCCCTCGCGATCACCGTGACCATGACGCAGGTCACACCCGGCCAGGCCAGTCGAGGAGCGTTCGTGAGCGTCGAGATCCCCGCCCTGCAGGGCCGCGGCATGACGATGGGCGACCAGCTCGCCCGCCATGCCCGGAAGAACCCGCAGGACGCCGCTCTCCGCTTCGACGGGGCCGGCCGCAGCTACGGCGAGCTCGACCAGCGGGTGACCCGGCTGGCCCGCGCCCTGCGGGAGCGCGGCGTCGGGCCCGGCGACCGGGTCGCGGTCCTGGCGTTGAACGGCATGGAGACCTGGGAGACCTACCTCGCGGGTGTCCGGCTGGGGGCGATCGTCGTCCCGGTCAACTTCCGGCTCGTACCGGACGAGGTCGCCTACGTGCTCACCGACTCCGGCGCCGTCGCCCTCGTGGTCGACGCCGCGCTCGCCCCGGTCGCCGAGAAGGCGCGGCAGCTGGCGCCGTCGGTGACCAGCACGCTGGTGATCGGCGAGGAGTACGAGGCGGCCCTGGCCGCGGCGGGCGACGAGCCGCTGGACGTCGCGGTGGACGAGGAGGAGCCCGCCTTCCTCATGTACACCTCCGGGACCACCGGCCGTCCCAAGGGCGCCGTGCTGACCCACCGCAACCTGCTCATGCACGCCTTCAGCCAGCTGGCCACCCTGGGGTCCGACCCCGCCGACCGGGTCGGCGTCCCCGGCGCACCGCTGTTCCACATCGCCGGCCTGGCCGGCGGCATGCTGCCGCTGCTGCTCGGCGGCACGCACGTGATCATCCGGTCCGGCGCGTTCGACCCGGCCGAGACGCTCGACCTGATGGAGCGGGAGAAGGTCTCCAACATCTTCCTGGTGCCCGCGATGTGGGCCGCCGTCCTCGCCGTCCCGGATCTCGCCGACCGCGACCTCTCACACCTGCGCCGGATCTCCTGGGGCGCGGCACCCGCCTCCACCACCCTGCTGCGGGGGCTGATCGAGGCCTTCCCCCAGGCCGAGGTGATCACCGCGTTCGGGCAGACCGAGTGCAGCCCGGTCACCTGCCTGCTGCGCGGCGAGGACTCCGTCCGCAAGATCGGCTCGGTCGGCACCCCGATCCTCAACGTCGAGGTGCGGGTGGTGGACGAGGCGATGCAGGACGTCCCGCAGGGCGAGGTGGGCGAGATCGTCTACCGCAGCCCGATGGTGATGAAGGAGTACTGGAACAAACCGGAAGAGACGTCGATCGCTTTCGAAGGTGGCTGGTTCCACTCCGGCGACCTGGTCCGGCAGGACGAGGACGGCTACTTCTACGTCGTCGACCGCAAGAAGGACATGATCATCTCCGGCGGGGAGAACATCTACTGCGCCGAGGTCGAGGACGTGCTCGCCGCGCACCCCAAGGTCGGCGAGGTCGCGCTGATCGGCGTGCCCGACACGAAGTACGGCGAGGCCCCGCTGGCGGTGATCGCCCCGCGCGACCCGGCCGACCCGCCGACGCCCGAGGAGCTCGCGGCGTGGTGCCGGGAGAAGCTGGCGCGCTACAAGAACCCGCGGGAGTACTCGATCGTCGACGCCCTGCCCCGCAACCCGAGCGGCAAGGTGCTCAAGACGGCGCTGCGCCAGGAGCACTCGGCCGGTGCGCTGGTCGCCGAGCCGGTGGTCTGAGCCTCAGCCCGTCCAGGCCTCGGCGGCCCGTTCGGCCACCGAGGCCGCCTGCGCCCGCCCGGCCCGTGCCGACGCCGCGCGCGCCGCGGGGTCGAGCACGTTGCGGCCGATCGCCGCCTTGCTGCCCTGGTCCGGGCTGACGACGGCGACGCGCGCCGAGACCATGCCGGTGACCTGCGCGTCGACGCTGGTGATCGGACCGACGCCGCGCGGGATCGGCGCCAGCACCACGAGCCGGTCGTAGCCCTGGGCGAGGTCGGCGTTGGCCGTCGAGCGCATCCCGCCGTCGATGTAGCGCTTCCCGTCGATGGTCACCGGCGGGTAGACGCCGGGGACGGCGCAGCTGGCCGCGACCGCCTGGAGCAACGGCACCCCGGACGTGCGGTCGAAGGCGGCGAACTCGCCGGTGGCCGCGTCGACGGCGGTGACGGTGAGCTGCCGGTCCGGCCACTCCCGGCCGACCAGCCGGGCGCCGATGACGTCGAGCCGCTCCTGCTCCGTCGGCGTCAGGCCGGCCTTCTCGGCGGCCAGCGCCACCTGCCCGACCCGGCGGCGGAACTCCTCGTCGCGGCCGCGGCTGACCAGCATCGCCCAGCCGTAGCGGGCCAGGTTGGCGCGCGACATCCGCGCCACCTTCTCCTGGGCCGGAGGCTCGAGCTGGCGGGCGAACATCGCCTCGAGCTCGGCCCCGCTGGTCACCTGCGCACCCACCACCGATCCGGCGGAGGTGCCGACGACGAGGTCGGCGGAGGTGAGGTCCACGCCGGCCTCGGCCAGACCGGCCAGCAGGCCGATCTCCCAGGCGATGCCGGTGATGCCGCCGCCGCCGAGGACGAGGGCCGTGCGCTGGTCGCTCATCCACAGATGGTCACACGCTCGACAGCCGATGTGGCGTGGGCCACCCTGTCGGGGAGGTTCCGACGGAGAGATCCGACACCAGCGGCCATGACCTGGAAGGACACGCATGACAGCCACGCAGCCGGCACCCGACACCACGACCAGGAGCTGGCCCCCGGGTCTCCCGCGGTCGCTGGACTACCCGGCGGTGCCGGTCGGGTCGATCCTGCGAGCCGGCGTCCGGCGGTGGGGCGATCGGCCCGCGTTCCTCCAGCACGACATCCCGCTCACCTACACCGAGCTCGGCGCCCGCGCGCACGCCGTGGCCAACTGGCTGGCCGACCACGGGATCGGCCGGGGCGACGTCGTCGCCCTCCACATCCCGAACTGCCGCCAGTACCCGGCGCTGTACTTCGGGATCATGCTGTCCGGGGCGACCTTCTCGCCCACCAACCCGCTCCTGCCCGCGGCCGACCTCGCGGCGCAGTTGACCGACGCCGGCGCCACCGTGCTGATCACCTGGGACCTGGTGCTGCCGATGGTGCGGCCCGCGCTGGCGGCGTCCCCCGTGCAGACCGTCGTCGTCACCGGCGAGGCGCACGCCCGGGACTTCGCCGCCCGGCTCGACCTGGCCGAGGGCGACGTGGACGCCGCCGACCTGATGGCCGGTGATCCCACCGACCGGCACCTCGACGCCGACATCGACGTCGACACCGATCTGGCCCACCTCGCCTACACCGGCGGCACGACCGGCGTGAGCAAGGGCGTGGAGCTCCCGCACCGCAACGTGATCACCAACGTGCTGCAGTCCGCGTGCTGGAGCAACGGCGGCCTGCCCGAGCTGGACGAGCACGGCGACGTCACCGTGCGGCAGGTCTGCAGCTCCGACGAGTACCCGATCCGGATGGGCACCGGCCGGATCATCAACCTGACGCCCTGGTTCCACGCGATGGGCGCCGTGGGCTACCTCAACGGCATGGTCCTGAGCGGGACGACCGTCGTCATCCACCCGCGCTTCGACCCGGTGGCGTACGTCGAGGACATGGCGCGCTACGACGTCACCTCGATCGGCGGCGCACCGCCGATCTTCGTGGCACTGCTGCAGGTCCCTGCCTTCGTCGGGGGCGACTGGGGAGGCGTGCGTGGCGTCTCCAGCGGCGCCGCTCCCCTGCCGGTCTCCCTGATCGAGCGGCTGAAGCAGGTGCTGCCCAACGCCACGATCGGCGAGGGCTACGGGCTCACCGAGGTCACCATGATGGCCACCGGCAACCCGGGGTTCCGGTCCGGCACCCGCAAGCCCGGCACCGTCGGCGTGCCGGTCTTCGACACCGAGATCAGCATCCGCTCGCTGGACGGTGGCGCGCCGGTGCCGCAGGGCGAGCGGGGTGAGGTCTGCATCCGCGGGCCGCAGGTCATGCGCGGCTACGCGCACCGGCCCGAGGCGACCGCCGAGTCGATCGACGCCGACGGCTGGTTCCACACCGGCGACGTCGGGATCCTCGACGAGGACGGCTACCTGTCGATCGTCGACCGCACCAAGGACATGCTGCTCTACAAGGGCTACAACGTCTTCCCGCGCGAGCTGGAGGAGATCCTCTTCGCCGTGCCCGGGATCGCCGGTGCCGCCGTCGTCGGCCGGCCCGACGAGGAGGCCGGCGAGCTGCCGGTCGCCTACGTCGTCCGCAAGGGCGACGCCGCGGGTGCCGCGCTCACCCTCGAGTCGGTGCTGGCAGCGGTGAACGACAAGGTGACGCACTACAAGCGGCTCCGCGACGTCGTCTTCATCGACGCCATCCCGGTCTCCGCCGCCGGCAAGGTGCTCAAGCGCGAACTCGCCGCGCTGGAGCGGGCGAAGGTCGGCGGCTGACCGTCCCCGCCTGAACGCGCGCGCCGCCCCGTCCGGGTCCGTTGACCCGTTCGGGGCGGTTCGCGCGCATCGGGGGCTCCGGCTCACTACTGTCCGCGACGTGGGCATCGAGTGGACGGGCACCGAGACCGAGCACACCGGTGTCCGGATCGCCCACGAGGAGGCCTCGCCGGTCCGCCAGGTGCTGCGCCGGGTGTGGATCGCCGCGATCGTGCTCGTCGCCGTCGTCCTGGTCGTCTACCTGGACCGGGACGGCTACCGGGACGGCGACGAGGTCGGCCTCTCGCTGCTCGACGCGACCTACTACGCCACGGTCACGCTCTCCACGACCGGCTACGGCGACATCACGCCGATCACGTCCGAGGCGCGCCTGGTCAACATCGTCCTGATCACGCCGCTGCGGATCATGTTCCTGATCGTCCTCATCGGGACGACCCTCGAGGCGCTGACCGCGCGCTCGCGGGAGGAGTTCCGCATCCACCGCTGGAGGTCCCGCGTGCGTCAGCACGTCATCGTGTGCGGCTACGGCACCAAGGGCCGCAGCGCCATCCGCTCGCTCATCGCCAACGGGACCACCCCCGACAAGATCGTCGTCGTCGACCCGGAGCCGCGGGCCATCGACGAGGCCAACTCGCTGGGCCTGACCGGCATCGTCGGCGACGCCGGACGCACCGAGGTGCTGCGGCGGGCCTCGGTCGAGCGGGCCCGCGCGGTGATCGTCGCCGCCAACCGCGACGACGCGGCGGTGATGATCACGCTGACGGTGCGGCAGCTGAACCCGAGCGTGCCCATCACCACCAGCGTCCGGGAGGAGGAGAACGCCAACCTCCTCCGCCAGTCCGGCGCCGACACCGTCATCACCACCTCTGCCACCTCCGGCCGGCTGCTCGGCCTCTCCACCGACTCACCCCGCGTGGTCGCCGTGGTCGAGGACCTGGTCACCGGCGGGCAGGGCCTGGACCTGCACCAGCGCACCGTGCAGGCCAGCGAGGTCGGCCTCGGCCCGCGCGCCCTGCGCGACATCGTCCTGTCCGTCACGCGCGGCGGGCGCACGCTGCGCTTCGACGACCCGCTCATCGGCACCCTGCAGCCCGAGGACGTCCTGGTCGTGGTGAAGGCCCACTAGGAGCGGACGAACGTCTGCGTCTCCTCGTCGCGGCCGCGAAGGGTGACGGCCTGGTCGGGACGCCAGTGCGCGCGCTCGTCGGGGGCAGCTCCGCGCACGGTCGCCTCGCTGGCCACCGCGCGGCCGGGGTGGTCCTTGGCCAGCTCGGTCAGCCGGGCCGCCTCGTTGACCGGGTCGCCGATCACGGTGTACTCGAGCCGGCTGGCCGCCCCGACCTGACCCGCCCACACCGGCCCGCACGCGACCCCCACGCCGACGTCCACCTCGCCGGCCTCGGCGACGGCGTCGCAGATCCGCCGCGCCGCCCGGAGCGCCGCGCCCGCCGGGTCCGGGTGGTCGGTCGGGGCGCCGAACACGCACAGAGCCGCGTCGCCCTCGAACTTGTTCACCAGCCCGCCCTCGTCCTCGACCGTGTCGACGACGACAGCGAAGAACCGGTTGAGCAGCCCGACCATCTCCTCCGGCCCGGTGCGGCGGACCAGCGACGTCGACCCCTCGATGTCGACGAACAGCGCGGCGACGGTCCGCAGCTCGCCGCCGAGGCTCACCCCGGTGCGCAGCGCCTGCTGGGCCACGCTGGTCCCCACGTGCCGGCCGAAGAGGTCGCGCAGCCGCTCCCGCTCGGCGAGGCCCGCGACCATCGTGTTGACGCCCTCCTGGAGCAGCCCGATCTCGCCCGCGTCGTCCACCAGCACGTCGACGTCGTAGTCGCCCCGCCCGACCTGCTGCACCGCCCGGCGCAGGTCGCGCAGCGGCTGCCCGACCGCGCGGGCGGTGAGCAGCGTCGCCAGCGCGCCGACCAGCAGCGCGACCACGACCAGGAAGACCACCGCGCCCTGCCCCGGGCCGTCGGGGTTGCTCGGGTCCAGGAACAGGAGGACGACGCCGAGCATCGGCACCCCGCTGGTCAGCGCCCAGGTGAGCAGCAGGCGCGGCCGCACACCGAGGATCAGCGCGCCCACCGGCGGGTGGGCCGCCAGGGCGCGGGCGGTGACGGCGCGGGCCGCGCGGGCGGTCAGCAGGTAGGTGACACCCGCGGTCACGACGCCGCCCAGGGTGACCACGACAGCCACGCGGAGGCCGACCAGCGGCTCGGGCAGCAGGACCGCCGCGACTCCGGACATGAGCACCGCCGCGACCAGCCAGATCGAGGCGGCGATGAGCGCGACGTCCAGGGGCAGGCGCAGCGCCTGGGCGGCCTCGGCGCCGGTGGGCTCGCGGCCCTGCATCAGCCAGCGACTGGTGGCCCGCTGACGGCGCAGCCCCGCGATCGCACCGGCCGGCAGGGCCACGACGAGGTAGGCGACGGCGGCCCACAGCACCTCCGCGCGCCCGCTGCGGCCGCTGCCGTCGTCGACCCCGATGAGCAGCAGGACGACGGTGCCGACCCCGACCAGGTTGGCGACCATCACCAGCAGCACGATGAAGGGGACGGCGGTGCGGCCACTGGGCGCCCACTCCGCCCAGGCACCGTCCCGGGCGACCGTCACCGGCCGCTTGCCACCGTCGGAGGTCATGGTCAGCGCAACGAGACCCGGTGCGCGGCGGTTCCGGGGGCTCCCCCGATCGTGATCACCCGGCCATGATGTCCCGGACCCGGAGACGACGAGGGGACCCCCCGTGGACCAGCGCGAGTACCTGCAGCACGACGGCCTCGCCCTGGGCGAGCTCGTGACCAAGGGCGAGGTGTCGGCGGCGGACCTGCTCGCCGCGGCCCGCACGCGGGCGCTCGAGGTGAACCCCGCCATCAACGCCATCTGCACCTGGCTGGACGACCACGCCGACGAGCGCGCCGCCCAGCCGCTGTCCGGCCCGTTCGCCGGCGTGCCCTTCCTGCTCAAGGACCTGCACCAGCACCTGGCCGGGCACGCCACCTCGGACGGCTGCCGTGCACTGGCCGGCCGGCGGGCGGAGCGGACCAGCACGGTCGTGCAGCGCTGGCTGGACGCCGGCGTGGTGATCTTCGGGAAGACGAGCACCCCCGAGTTCGGCTCCAAGGGCATCACCGAGCCGGCGCTGTTCGGCCCGACCCGCAACCCCTGGGACCTGGAGCGCACGCCGGGCGGCTCCTCCGGCGGGTCGGCCGCCGCGGTCGCCGCCGGGATCCTGCCGGTGGCGGCGGCCAGCGACGGCGGCGGGTCGATCCGCATCCCGGCCGCCTGCACCGGGCTGGTGGGGCTCAAGGCCTGCCGCGGGCTGGTGCCGTCCGGCCCCGAGGAGAGCGAGCCGCTGAACGGGCTGGCCACCACCGGCGTCGTCTCCCGGACGGTGCGCGACACCGCCGCGATGCTGGACGCGCTGGTCGGCCCCGACGCCATGAGCCCCTTCGCCCCCGCGCTGCCCGACCGGCCGCTGCTCGACCGGCTCGACGAGGCGCCCGGCCGGCTGCGGATCGGCTTCACCACCGCCTGCGCGCTGCGCGAGCAGCCGCACCCCGAGGCGGTCCGCGCCGTCGAGCACGCCGCCGCGCTGCTCGCCGACCTCGGTCACGAGGTGGAGGAGGTCGCCCCGCCGCACGACGACCGGCAGCTCGGTCGCGACTTCCTGACCATCTGGTTCGTCCACCAGGCCAACGAGATCGCCCGGATCCGGCGGGAGACCGGCGCCGGCGACGACGGGTTCGAGCTGGACACCCGGATCATGGCCGCGCTCGGCCGGTCGTTCAGCGCCGTCGACCTGCAGGCGGCCGACGAGCGCCGTCGCGACCACATCGCGGCGCTGGCCGGCTTCCACGCCACCCACGACCTGCTGCTGACGCCGACGCTCGGGGAACCGCCGATCCGCATCGGTTCCCTGGACACCCCGGCGCACCTGCAGCGGATCAGCGAGCTGCTGCTGCGCACCCGGACCACCGGCGTGCTGCGGCGGATCGGCATCGTCGACCAGCTCGTCGAGGCCAACCTCGCGTGGGTGCCCTACACCCAGTTGGCCAACGTGACCGGACGTCCGGCGATCAGCCTGCCGCTGTACCGCACCCCAGGCGGGTTGCCGATGGGCGTGCAGTTCGTCGGCCGGCTCAGCAGCGAGGACCTGCTCCTCCGGCTGGCCCGCCAGCTGGAGATCGCGGCCCCCTGGGCGCAGCACCTGCCTCCGCCGGCGGTCTCCGCGGCGGCGTGACGGAGCACCCGGACTGTCGGTGCCCGGTCCTACGGTGGCCGAAGGACATACCGGAACCCGTGGAGGCGTCCCGTGACCGCACTGGAGAACCGCCCGCGCACCGCCCTGCTCGTGATCGACGTCCAGAACGGGGTCGTCGGCGACGCGTTCGACCGCGACCGCGTCGTCGCCACCATCGGTGATCTCGTCGAGCGCGCCCGGGCGGAGGAGGTGCCGGTGGTCTGGGTCCAGCACTCCGACGACGCCCTGGCCGAGGGCTCCCCGGGTTGGGAGATCGTCCCGGAGCTGGCGCCCGGGGACGGCGAGCCGGTGGTGCACAAGCACTTCGGCGACTCGTTCGAGGCCACCGACCTCGAGCAGCGGCTGGCCGAGCAGGGGGTGGGCCGGCTCGTGGTCACCGGCGCCCAGACCGACGCGTGCATCCGGTCGACGCTGCACGGAGCGCTGGCGCGCGGCTACGACACGACGCTGGTCGGCGACGCGCACACGACCGAGGACCTCCGCCGGTTCGGCATGCCGATCGGTCCCGAGGAGGCGATCGCCTACACGAACACCTACTGGAGCTACACGGCCGCGCCCGGTCGCACGGCCGCGGTGACCACCGCCGCCGAGCTGATCTTCGCGACGACCTGAGCCGGCCGTCCCTGACCGCTCAGCCGCGGGCGATCTCCTCGACGATGCGCCGGGCGGCCGCGCGCCCTTCGGGCGCGGGGACCAGCGGGTAGACGTGGACGGCCCCCGGGCACACCGTGACCTCCAGAGCGGCGCCGGCCGCGGCCGCGCGCTGCTGCAGCAGCAGCACGTCGGGCAGGCAGAGCTCGTGGGTGCCGACGTAGACGTCCATCGCCGCCAGCCCGTCGAGCGGCCCGTTGATCGGGCTGAGCCGCGGCTGGGTGGGGTCGTCCCCGCCGGCCCACACCTTGCCCGCCTCGACGGTGCCGTCGATGTTCAGCCACGGGTCGCGGGGCTCGAACGCGGGCAGGTCGGGGTGGCTCAGCGTCAGGTCCAGCCACGGGGAGAGCAGCACCAGCTTGCGCGGCTGCGGCAGCCCGGCGGCGGCCAGCGTCTGGGCGAACCCGAGGGCCAGTCCCCCGCCGGCGGAGTCCCCGGCCACGGTGACCGCGGACGCCTCGACCTCGGCCAGCAGGTCGCGGTACACCTCGGTGACGAAGGGATAGGCCTCGCGGTAGGTGTGCTGGGGCGCGAGGCCGTAGAGCGGCACCTCCACCCGCACGCCGGCGTCGGCCAGCTTCGAGATCAGCGCCCAGTGCTGCGGAGCGATCTCACCGGTGTACGAGCCGCCGTGCAGGTAGACGACCGCTCGGCCGGTGCCGCCGTCGCGCGGCGTCACGGTGGTGCAGGGGAAGCCCTGCACCGGGCGGGTGCGGACGTCGTGCCGCTGCGTCAGTGCCTTCGGCGGCGCCGCCGACCCCTTGGGCCCGGCGATGCGCCGCTGCGCCCGCTCCACGGTCGCCGTCCGCGGCTTGCGGGTGAGGCGGAGGACCACCGAGATCGCGCGCATCTGCAGGCTGGCCATGGGGTCGGGATCCTCTCGCGGGCTCGACGTGCGTGCGCGGCGCACCCTATGCGCTGCACCGCTAGGGTGGCGCGGCCGACCGGAGCAGGTCGCCGGTTCGCGCCTGACCTGGAGGAACCCGTGCCGCAGCCCGCCCGCTCCATGGCCGCCCGCCGGCGCCGCCGCATCGACGCCTGGCTGATCGGACTGGCCGCCGTCGTCGTCGCCGTGGTGGCCTTCGCGGTGGCGGCGCTCGCCGGCGGCGAGCGGATCGCCCGCCTCTGGGTGAGCGCGACGATCGCCGAGGACGGCAGCGCGCGGATCGTCGAGGTCATCGACTACGACTTCGGCGTCGAGGACAAGCGTGGCATCTACCGCGACGTCCCGGGGCTGCGCGCCGACGACCCCGTCGAGGTCTCGTCGCCCGACGCCCCGGACGACGTCGTCGTCACCGGAGGGCGGCTGCGCATCGGCGACCCCGACGTCACGGTCACCGGGCAGCACCGCTACGAGCTGAGCTACACCCTGGACGGCGTGACGCGCGGCGGTCAGCTGGCGTGGGACGCCGTCGGCACCGGCTGGGAGGTGCCGATCGACGACGTGGAGGTACACGTGGTCGGCGCGGTGGAGCTCGACGCCGACACCTGCTCCGCCGGGGACCGCGGCGCGACCAACGGCTGCGCGCTGCGCCAGACGGCGCCCGGCCACCTGGTGGCCCGCGTCGAGGCCCTGGAGGCCGGCCAGGGCGTGACCGTCTACGCGACCGAGGGACGCGCCCTCGACACCGCGCCCGACGCGCCCTCCGCACCGACCGCCGCGCCCGCGGAACCGGGCATCGACCCGCTGGTCCCGGCCGCGATCGCCGGACTGCTGGCGCTGGTCGTCGGCGCGCTGGTCTCCCTGATCGTCCGGCGGGCCGGGCGCGAGCACGTGCCGAGCACCGGGCTGCCGACCGTCGTCGTCTCCTCCGGCGGCGAGGCGCGGATCGACTTCGAGCAGCTGGGCGGTGTCGCCATGCCGTCGGCGTCGATCCCCCGCGACATCTCGCCGGCGCAGGGCGGCGTGCTGCTCGCCGGCTCGGTGGCCGAGCGGCACAAGACGGCCTGGCTGGTCGACCTCGCCGTCCGCGGCGTCGTCGACCTGGAGCCGGCACCGGACGGCGGCACGGCGATGACCCTGGTGCGGCTGCAGGACGGTGAGCCCGCCGAGGCCCGGCTGCTCGACCGAGCCTTCGCCGGCCGGACACAGCTGCAGCTGGGCGGCTACGACGAGTCCTTCGCGGCGGCGTGGACCGCCGTCGGGACCGAGCTGTCGACCTGGCAGCAGGGCTCGGGGCTGTGGGACGACGCCGCCGAGCTGCGGACCCGGCGGGTGCGCTGGCTCGGCGTGCTCGCGGCCGTGACCGGGCTCGCCGTCGTCGGCCTGGCCGCGTGGCTGTCCACCCGGCAGAGCGCCCTGCCCCTGGCGCTGGCGGCCCTCGGTGGCGCCGTCGCCGGCGGCGGGGTGTCCGCAGCGCTGCGAGCCTGGGAGCTGCGGGTGCTCACCCCCCAGGGCTCCTCGACCTGGCTGCGGGTGGAGTCGCTGCGCCGGTACCTGGCCGAGTGCGCGCCGACCGCGATCGACGACGCCCTCGCCGAGGGCACGCTCGGCGACTACACCGCCTGGGCGCTCGCGCTGGGCGAGGCCGAGCGGTGGTCGACGCTGGCGAAGTCGGTGAAGACCCCCGACCGTGGCCGCCGCGATTCCTACGACGACCGGCACTGGCAGTACGCGACCTACGGGCCGGTCTTCGTCACCAGCTGCTCCAGCGCCAGCACCGCGCCGTCGTCCTCGTCGTCGTCCGGCGGCGGGAGCAGCGGCAGCGTGGGTGGCGGCGCCGGCGGTGGCGGCGGGGGTTCCTGGTAGCCCTGCCTGCGCTTCCGGATGGCCAGGAACCGTTCATGGACGAGCCTGCTCCGTTGCTCGAGCTCGGCGTCGCCGCGGAGTCGAACGGCTGGGACGGCGTCTTCCTCTGGCACCACGTCGTCGGGACGCCGGACCTCGCCGTGCCGATGTCGGATGCCTGGGTGGTGCTCGGCGCGCTGGCGGCCCGCACCGAGCGGAGCCGGCTGGGCACCACGGTGACGGCGCTGCCGCGCCACCAGCCGCAGGAGGTCGCCCGCCAGGCGGTGACCCTGGACCGGTTGTCCGGCGGCCGGATGGTGCTCGGTGTCGGGCTCGGCGAACCCCCGTCGGAGTACTCGGCGCTCGGCCGGAGTGCGGATCGCCGCCTCCTCGCCGGCATGCTCGACGAGGGGCTGGCGGTCGTGGCCGGGCTGTGGTCGGGCGAGCCGTTCAGCCACTCCGGCGAGCACTACTCGTTCGACGGTGTGCAGTTCCTGCCGCCGCCGCTGCAACAGCCGCGGATCCCGGTCTGGGTGTCGGCGATGACGCGCAACGAACGCACGCTGGGCCGCGCCGCGCGCTGGGACGGCGTCCTGCTCGGCGCGATGACCGCCGACGGCGGCATGGACGTGCTCCCGCCCGAGGCGGTGGCCGAGGTGGCCGCGCGCCCGGATGCCCCGGCCGACGTCGTCGTGGCCGCGCCCGCGGGCACCGACCCGGCGCTGTACGCGGATGCCGGTGCGACCTGGGTGCTGCTCACCGGCTGGCTCGACGAGCTGCGCGAGCCGGCGGCCGCACCGGCGCCCGCGTCGGCTCACATGTCGCGGTAGCGGACGGCTGCCTCGAGGCCCCTGCGCAGCCAGTCCTCCTTGACCGGACGCCCCGGCTGGGAGAACACGCCGTAGGCCTTGGTGTCGCGCTGGTAGCGCCAGCCCTCGGCGAGAGGGCCGACGTCGTAGGCGTCGTAGCCGATCGCGTCGAGGAACTCGGTCACCGTCTTCTTGGCATCCGGGTCGTCACCGGCGATCGCCAGCACCGACCGGTCGGCGTCGCCCGCGGGCTTGGCCAGCGAGACCATGCCCGAAGCGGGCACGTTGTTGAAGCACTTGACCACGTGCGACGCGGGCAGGTGCGCCTGCAGCAGCTCGCTGACCGTCGTCGACTCGTCGTCGAGCTCCGGGATCTGGCCGTCGCGCTGCGGGTAGTAGTTGTTCGTGTCGATGACGACCTTGCCGCGCAGCGGCTCGACCGGCACCTCGCGGTAGGCCTTCAGCGGCACCGTGACGACGACGAGGTCACCCGCCTCCGCCGCCTCGGCGGGGGTCGCGGCCCGCGCCTTCGGACCGAGCTCGGCGACCAGGTCGGCGAGAGAGTCGGGGCCGCGGCTGTTGCTGAGCACCACGTCGTAGCCGGCGGCGACCGCCAGCCGGGCGATGCCGCTGCCGATGAGTCCGCTGCCGATGAGTCCGAGAGTCGTCATACCGCTGGCAAGCCGGGAGTGACGGGCGTCATTCCCCGAGTCAGAGGTCCCGGCGCGGTTCCTCGGCACGGTCCTCGACGGCGCCGTGGTGGACCAGGCTTGCGATGGCCAGGCCCAGGCCACCCCACAACACCACGATCGCCAGCAGCATCATCACGATCGCCGACGTGCTCAACGGGGACCTCCCTCGGTGGCGGGCAGCGGCGCGGTGGGGTCGGAGCCGGGTGGCGCCCCGTCGAGATGGGTTCCGGCCCGCCAGGGCAACCGGGCCAGCAGGAACCCGACGAGCGGCAGCGCCACGACCATCAGCCAGCCGAACGTCAGCAGCAGCCAGGTCGGGTAGTCCTCGTAGGGCGCCTCGAGGTCGTCCTTCAATGCGAGCACCAGCACGATGACCAGCCCCAGCGGCGCGATGACGCTGGTCAGCACCCGCCAGGTGGGACCGACCCGGGGCCGGCCGTGCACGTTGAGGTGCTCGCCGAGGCCGGGCAGCGCCCGCAGCGCCCAGGCGACGACCAGCATGGCCACCAGGGCGACGACGACGATGCCGTACTGGTTGACGAAGTGGTCGACGACGTCGAGGACGTAGATGCCGCTGGTCGTGCTGAACAGCACCAGGCTCACCAGCGCGATGGGGACGACGACGGCGAGGGTCGCGGTCAGCCGCGCGGTGTCCAGCTTGTCGCGGACCGCGGAGATGACGACCTCGATCACGCTGATCAGCGAGGTGATGCCGGCGATGACCAGCGACCCGAAGAAGAGGACGCCGATGAGGGCGCCCCCGGGGGCCTCGCTGATGATCGTCGGAAAGGCGATGAAGGCCAGGCCGATCCCGTCGGTGGCGACCTCGCCGACCGCGACGTCCTGGGCCTGGGCCATGAACCCGAGCGCGGCGAACACGCCGATGCCGGCGAGCAGCTCGAAGCTGGAGTTGGAGAAGCCGACGACGAAGCCCGAACCCACCATGTCCTCGCGGCGGTTCACGTACGAGGCGTAGGTGATCATGATCCCGAAGCCCACGGACAGCGAGAAGAAGATCTGGCCGACGGCGGCGGCCCAGACCGACGCGGAGCCGAGCGCCCCCCAATCCGGCGTGAACAGGGCGTCGAGGCCGGCCGCGGCGCCCGGGAGGAACAGCGCCCGGACGACGAGCACGACGAAGCTCAGGACGAGCACCGGGATGAACACCAGCGAGGTGACGCCGATCCCCCGCTGCACGCCCAGGGCCATGACCAGCAGGACCGCGCCCCAGACGATCAGGAGGGGTACGAGCACGCCGGGCACCACGTCGGCGGTGACCTCGACGTCGCCGGCCTGGAGGAAGTCCCCGAAGAAGAAGGCCTCGGGGTCGTCGCCCCAGGCCTGGTCGAGGGAGAAGAAGGTGTAGCGCACCGCCCAGGCCAGGACCGCCGCGTAGTAGACGGCGATGACGCAGCAGATGGCCACCTGCCACCAGCCCAGCCCCTCCGCGCCGCGGCGCAACCGGGCGAAGGACAGCGGCGCGGATCCGCGGTAGCGGTGGCCGAGCGCGTAGTCCAGCAGGAGCAGCGGCAGACCGGCGCAGAGCAGCGCGAGCAGGTAGGGCACCACGAAGGCACCCCCGCCGTTCTCGTAGGCGACGTACGGGAACCGCCAGATGTTGCCCAGCCCGACCGCCGAGCCGATGGCGGCCATGATGAAGACCCGTCTGGAGCTGAACGAGCCACGGCGGCTCTCGTTCCCGGCCTGTCCTGTCGCCGGCTCCGCCGTCCCGCTCATGCGGCCTCCTGGATCCACCGGTCGTCCACGCACATCGAGCACCGGGCGCTCCCGCGCCGCCGGGAACAGGATGGCAGGACTCCGGCCGCTCGGCTGGCGGAAGCGCCGCCCCGACTGTTCACCCGCGCTTCCGTTACGGGTCCGGCGATCTCGTAATTGCCGGTCACCGGGCTGCTCTTCACTCCTGTCGTCCCCCACCACGGCAGAAAGTGGACGTACCGATGCGCTCCCCCCTCCGTCGCCCCGCGGTCCTCGCGATGGGCCTCGCCCTCGCCGCCACCGCTGCGGCCGGCTGCTCCTCCTCGTCCGCCGGCGAGCAGGACGAGTCCGACGACACGATCACCTTCGCCACGACTCCGCTCAGCGACGACCCGACCGTCGAGAACCCCGTCGTGGCCTTCGCCGAGCTGCTCGAGGAGGAGACCGGCCGGAAGGTCGAGGTCATCGACGTGCCCGACTACCTCAGCGTCGTCGAGGCGATCCGCACCGATCACGTCGACATCGGCATCATGAGCGGCTTCCCGTCCGCGCTCGCGGTCAACACCGGCGAGGTCGACGCACTGGTCGCCTGGCCGGGCAACGGCGAGCCGGTGTCCACGTGCATGGTCCTCGCCGACTCCCCCTACCGGGACGTGGCCGACTTCGAGGGCGAGAAGCTCGCGATGGCCGACCAGGCCTCCAGCAGCGGCTACTTCATGCCCGTCCAGATGCTCGACGCCGCCGGCCTGACCAAGGACGAGGACTACGAGATCGTCTTCGCCGGAGGGCACGACGGCGCGATGCTCGCGCTCAAGAACGGCGACGTCGCAGCTGCGTGCACGTCCACGATGCTCCCGCCGCTCTCCATCGAGTGGGGCATCTTCGCCGAGGGCGACTTCCGCACCGTCGGGGAGAGCGACGGGATGGCCGTCTCGATGAGCGTGCTGGGCAGCCAGGAGCTCGACGCCGACACCCGGGCGCTGCTCGAGAAGGCGATCCCGGAGGTCTTCTCGGCCAAGAACGCCGACCGTCTCGGCGTCCTCATGCAGGGCATGGACGGCGCTCCGATGGTCGCTCCGGACAACGACATCTTCAGCCCCATCGTCGACGTCGCGAAGCTCGCCGGCGCGGACATCTCGGACCTGAAGTGACCGTGCTGGGCGCACCGGCGCACCGGGAACTGCCGGCCACGGCCCGGCAATCCGTACCGGAGCCGGCCGTGGTCGCCGTGCGGGACCTCTCCGTCGCCTACGGGGAGAACGCCGTGCTGACGGGGGTGGACCTCGACCTGTTCGGCGGTGAGATGGTCGCGCTCCTCGGCGCGTCCGGATCGGGCAAGTCGACGCTGATGAAGAGCCTCACCGGGTTCGCTCCCATCACGGGGGGCTCGGCGGTCGTGGACGGGCACGAGCTCCGCGGGCTCCGCGGGCGCGAGCTGCGTGCGGTACGGGCCGGCGTCGGGCAGGTCTTCCAGCAGTTCAACCTGATCCCGCGGCTCTCGGTGCTCACCAACGTGCTCGCGGGGTGCCTGCACCGGACGGGACCGGTCTCCGCCCTGGGGCACTTCCCCGCGAAGGAGCGGCGGCGGGCCCTCGAGCTGCTCGACCGGGTGGGCATCGCCCACAAGGCGCAGGATCCGGCACGTTCCCTGAGCGGCGGCCAGCAGCAGCGCGTCGCGATCGCCCGGGCGCTGATGCAGCAGCCGCGGGTGCTCCTGGCCGACGAGCCGGTCGCCTCGCTGGATCCGCGACTGGCCGACTCGGTGCTGGGCCTGCTGCGCGACATCGCCGTCGGTGACGGCATCCCGGTGCTGGTCAGCCTGCACGTGGTCGACCTCGCACTGGTCCACAGCGATCGCGTCGTGGGCCTGCGTGACGGCCGGGTGATCCTCTCCGGCCGCCCCGGTGAGCTCGACACCGCCAGGCTGCTGGAGCTCTACTCCGACGAGGAGGACCCCGATGTCGACGACCTCTGAGGTCCGGCCTCCCGCCCCGCAGCCGCGCAACCCCCAGCTCGACCCGCTCGAGCGGGCCCGCCTCGAGCGGTCCGTCGTGTGGCCGCGGACGCGGACGCTGGCGACCCTGCCGATCCTCATCGGCATCCTCTGGTGGTCCTCCGCGGGCGCCGAGTTCGATCCCCTCGAGCTCGGCTCCGGCGCCGTCAACATCGTCGACTACCTGTCGCGGCTGTGGCCGCCGGACTTCTCGGAGTTCGGCACGATCGTCCGGCTGCTGGTGGAGACCCTGCAGATGGCCGTCATCGGAACCCTGCTGGGCTCGGTGCTGTCGCTGTTGATGGCGTTCGCGGCCTCGGCGACCATCGCGCCCCCCTGGGTCTACTACCCGGCGCGCTGGACGATGAATGTCATCCGCTCGGTCCCCGAGCTCGTGTTCGCGCTGATGTTCGTCTCGGCCGTCGGTCTCGGGCCCTTCGCCGGCATCCTCGCCATGACCCTGGGCTCCATCGGGTCCATCGGCAAGGTCTACGCCGAGGCGATGGAGTCCGTCGACCCCGGGCCGGTCACCGCCATGCGCTCCGTGGGCGCCTCACCGCGCCAGGTCGTGCAGTTCGCCGTGCTCCCGCAGGCAGCTCCCCTGCTGGTCTCGTACACGCTGCTCCTCTTCGAGGGCAACGTCCGGGGCGCGACCATCCTCGGGCTCGTCGGTGCCGGCGGCATCGGCCTCGAGCTGACCACCGCGATGCGCATGTACGACTACGGCCACCTCGGCGCGATCGTGCTCAGCATCATCGTCGTGGTCACGGTCATCGATCAGTGCAGCGCACTGATCCGCAGGCGCCTCACCTAGCGGCCCCACCACCCACCGGACCACCCACAGGAGAGGACCTCCGCCATGACCTTGATCCAGACCTTCCCCCTCGCCAACCTCCGCGACCTCGGCGGCATCCCGGTGCGGGGCGGCCGGGTCCGCCCCGGGCTCGTGTTCCGCAGCGACGACGTCGCCCTGGTCGACGAGCCCGGCGCCCTGGCCCTCGTCGAGTCGGGGGTGTCGCTCGTCATCGACCTACGCTCGCCCGGCGAGGCCATGCGCACGGGCAGGGGCGTGCTCGGCGGCCATCCGGTGGACTACCTCCACCTGCCGCTCACCGCCGACGTCTCCGACCCCACCGCTCTGGTGGCCATGTTCGCCGGGAGCGACGACCCCGAACGGACGATGGGTGCCTGGTACGCCCAGCTCCTCGAGGAGCGGGCAGCGGAGATCGTCCAGGGACTGCGCGCCATCGCGGACAACACCGGCGGCAGCCTCTTCCACTGCGCGGCCGGCAAGGACCGGACGGGCATCTTCGCCGCCGCCCTGCTCACCGTGCTCGGGGCGGACGAGCCCTCCATCGTCGCCGACTACACCCGTACGGCCGCCGTGATCGAGGCGATCATGGCCCGGTTCGCCGGCCACCAGGCGCAGGGGGCGGCGGAGGACTGGAAGCAGCTGCCGCCAGCGCTGATGGGCGCCTCCCCTGCGACCATGGCGAGCATGCTCGAGGCAGCTCGCACCGCGCACGGATCCCTCGCGGGGCTGCTGTCCGCCGGCGGGTGCGACGAGCAGCTCGCCGGCCGGTTGCGCGACCGGCTGGTGGAGCCGGCGTGACCCAGCCGGCGAGCGCCGCGGCGGACCCGCAGGTCACCCGGCGTCCGGGCCGGCCGCGGGACGAGGACATCGAGGAGCGGGTGCTGGCCGCGGTCCTCGCGCTCGTGGACGTCGGCGAGCCGGTCACCCTCGGCCGGGTGGTGGCCGGGAGCGGCGCCGGCCGGGCCGCCATCTACCGGCGGTGGCCGTCCCTGACCGCGTTGCTCGCCGCCGCGCTCGACCGGGGACGCGAGGTCATGCCCGTCCCGCATGACGGCGACCTGCGCGAACGGCTCTTCACGCTCTACCTCGACAGCCCGGCGCGGATCGGCGAGAGCTACACCGACGCCCGCTTCCGCCGGCGGCTCCAGCTCACCCTCGCCGACCCGGCCCTGCAACGCGCCTACTGGCACGCGCACGTCACCCGCCGTCGGCTCCCGGTGACCGAGCTGCTGGGGCAGGGAGTGGCGGCCGGCGAGCTGCGGGCCGACCTCGACATCGAGGCGGCGATCGACCTGATCAACGGCGTCTTCTACTACCAGTGGGTCGTCCGGGGGGAGAACCCGATGGAACCGGCGCCGCGGGCCCGGTGCGCTGCCGCGCTCGACCTGGTCTGGCGCGGGATGATGGCCGACCCGGGGTGAGCCCGCGAGCCGGCGACGGCATCGCGCACCCGCGGTGAACGACGAACGCCCCGGACCAGTGGTCCGGGGCGTTCGACGAACAGGGGTGGAGGTGGCGGGAATCGAACCCGCGTCCTTCGACGAATCACCAGGGCTTCTCCGAGCGCAGTCTGCGTTGCCTCTGCTCGGCCCCGTCGATCATGCAGACATGTCGACGTGACGGGCCCAGTCACTGTTTGATGTCCCGCGCGCACCCGCGACCGGCGCGCGCAGTGAGTCATCTAGCTGATGCCAGGAACCGGGTCGATGACGAACCCGGGCTGACAGACTCGCCTAGCTGCTATCAGGCAGCGAGAGCGAAGTCGCGCTGATTGGAATCGGCGCTTGTGTTTTTTGCAACGGATGGTTAACGAGCTCATCGTTGCCTTCCTCGGCTCGCTTCCCCTGGTCACGCGACCGAAGTCGAGACCGTTCACCCCCTGTGTAGTTGTGCAGTCAGGCTAACGGACTCCGCGCGCCCTGTGTTCCCGGCGCTCCCCCGGGCGGGTCCATCCGCCGGCGCAGCCCGCTGGCCCGCACCACCTGTCGGGCGATCGCCGCCCGCACCGACTCCTCCGAGCCGACGATCCGGACGCTCCGGCTGGCCCGGGTGACCGCGGTGTACAGCAGCTCGCGCGTCAGCAATGGCGACGAGGCGGGCGGCAGCAGCACCGCCACCTCCTCGAACTGGCTGCCCTGGCTGCGGTGCACGGTGAGGGCGTGCGCCGGGTGAACGGCGGAGAGCCGGGAGAGCGGCACCAGGTCCGGGCCGGTGCCGCGGAGGAACGCCGCGCGCAGGCCGTCGGCCGTCCGGACCACGACCCCGGTGTCGCCGTTCCACAGCTCGTTCTCGTAGTCGTTCGCCGTGATCAGCAGCGGCGCTCCGGGCGGCCACTCCCCCGGCACGGCCCCGATCAGCCGGCCGACCCGGTCGTTCCAGGTCGCGACGCCGGCCGGTCCGCGCTGGTGGGCGCAGAGCAGCCGGTGCCGCCCGAGCAGGGCCAGGCACCGCTCGGCGTCCCCGCCCTCGGCCGCCGTGCGCAGCTCCGCGGCCACCGCCCGGATGCGCTCCTCGAGCGCCGCGGTGTCTGGCTCCAGCGTCAGCTCGGCACCGGTGGCCAGCAGCAGCTCCAGCACCCGGTCGGCCTCGCCCTTGCGCACCGCCTCCGCGAGGCCGGCGATGCCCGGGCCGTACCGCTGCGAGACGCGCAGCCGCACGACGCCGTTACGCAGCTGACGGCGCTCGTCGGCGTCGAGGTCGGCGGCGTCGCGGGCGTCGTCGGGCAACCCGGCGCCGGCACCGTCCGCCGCGGGCCGGTGCACCAGGTCGCTGAGGACGGCGCCGGCGTCGACCGGGGTGAGCTGGTCGGGATCCCCGACCAGCACGAGCCGGGCGGTGGGGCGGAGGGCCTCCAGCAGCCGGGCCATCATCGTCAGCGAGACCATCGAGGACTCGTCGACGACCACGACGTCGTAGGGCAGGTGGTTGCCCGCGTCGTGCCGGAACCGGCTGCGGCTGTCGGGCCGCCAGCCGAGCAGCCGGTGCAACGTCGAGGCGGTGAGGTCGAGCGGCAGCCCCACGGCGGCCGCCTGCTCGAGCACCGACTCCTGCAGCCGGGCGGCCGCCTTCCCGGTGGGAGCGGCGAGCGCGATCCGCGGCGGCGGGCCGGGCTGGTCGAGGAGCACCTTGAGCAGCCGGGCGACGGTGTGCGTCTTCCCCGTGCCCGGCCCTCCGGTGATCACGCTGACCCACCGTCCGGCGGCGACCGCCGTCGCCAGCCGCTGCAGGTCGGGCGCGGAGCCGTCGAAGAGCGTGTCCAGCCCGGTGAGGTCGACCGCGGGCGCCGGCCGGGCCGCCCGCTCGTCGAGCTGGCGCCGGACCAGCTGCTCCTGCTGCCAGTAGCGGTCGAGGTAGAGCAGGCCGTCGACCAGGCGCAGCGGACGCCACGGCGCGTCCACGCCGACCGCGACGACGGGGCTGTCCTCCAGCGCCGTCCACTCCGCCGGCCAGGCGAGCTCCACCGGCGGCGCGTCCTCGTCGGGCACCACCGACTCGGCGACCGTGGCCAGGTCGACGCAGACCGAGCCGGCCCGCACGCCGCGCACCGCCAGTGCCGCGGCCAGGAGCACCGGCTCCCGCTGCTCGCCACCGAGCCGGGCCAGCCGCAGCGCCACGTGCACGTCGGCGGGGGCCAGCACACCGGCATCAGCGAACTCGCGCAGCAGGCCTTCGGCCCGCACCGGGATCACGGCCGCCCCGCCAGCAGGTCGGACAGCTCGGCGACCAGTCCTGGAGGCGGCGTCCACGAGAACACGCCCGCCCCGGCAGGGGTCTCGGGGCCGGCCATGCCGCGGACGAAGAGGTAGAGCACCGGGCCGATGTGCTGCTGGGGGTCGTACCCGGGCAGCCGCCACCGCAGGTAGCGGTGCAGGGCCACGCAGTACAGCAGCGCCTGCAGCACGTAGTGGGTGCGCAGCATCTCCTCCGCCATCGCGTCGGGCCGGTAGTCCCAGGTGGTCAGCGGTTCGGCGCCCAGGCGGTTGGTCTTGTAGTCCACGACGGCGAAGACGGGCCCCGGCAGCCGCAGGACGGCGTCGATGCTGCCGGTGAGGAAGCCGCGCAGCGCCTGCGGCTCGAGCCTCGCCATGAGGTCGGGATAGCCGGCGAGCGGGCCGAGGTCGTACCGCCGGAGCAGGTCCACGACGTCGGCGAGCGTGGCGTGCGGGACCGCGGCGTCGCCCCCGGCCAGGGGCAGCTCGAAGTCCAGCTCGGCCAGCCGGTCGGCCTCGGGCACGCCCGCGAGCGTCACGCCGAGGTCGGCCAGCGGGGTGTCGAGGACCGGACGCAGCCCGTCGGCGAGCGCCTCGGCGGTCACCCCGGGCACGAGCTGGCGGGTGACCTCGTCGGCGCACCGCTGGTCCAGCGCCGCGGGGTCGAGGTCCTCCAGGACGGCGTGCACCAGGGTGCCGAAGGCGGCCCCGCCGGGGAGGTCGCTCAGCGGTGAGGGCAGCGCGTCGGGAGGAGGGCTCGCGCCTGCCCGGGCGCCCGCCTCCGCGGCGTCGCTGTCCTGCTCGTCGTCCTTGCCCGGCGCGTCCGGCTCGCTGGCCAGGTGCTGCTCGTGCGCGGCGTCGTGCGCCGCGCGGGTGAGCGCGCTGTAGGAGGTGCGCCGCCACTCCTCGTCGAGGGTGCGGGTGAACGTGCTGACCGACAGCTCGGGCGCGGGGGTGCTCGGCGGCGCCCACCGCGGCAGCGGGCGCCGGCCCACCTCCGCCACCTCGATCGCGCCGGCCGACCGCGTCGCGAGCGCGGCGAGCGCCGCCTCGGCGTCGTCGTCCGCGGGCGGCTGGACGCGCGCGGCGGGCTCGGCGCCCGGTCCGGCGGCGCCGAAGAGCAGCCGGTTGAGGGGTGCTGCGGCGGTGTTGCTGCTCGGCGCCCAGTGCGCGACCACCTGGCACCGGGCCCGGGTGAGCGCGACGTAGAGCAGCCGGAGGTCCTCGCCGGACTCCTCGGCCGCGTGCCGGCGGAACGCCTCGGCGTACCCGCTGCTGCCCGGGCCGCCGACGTCGAGGACCCGCGCGCCGTCGTCGTCGTGCAGCCGCAGGACCTTCGGGTCGTCGGGCATCCAGCGGTCCCAGCCGAACGGCACGTGGACCACCGGGAATTCCAGCCCCTTGCTGACGTGCACGGTCATCACCTGGACGGCGGCCGCGTCGGACTCCAGCCGGCGGCTGCGCTCGTCGGTCCGCTCGTCGCCGGCCTGCGCGATCCGCCGGCGCAGCCACTCCACGAGCGCGGTCAGTCCCATCGACTCGCGCTGCGCGGCGGCGTGCAGCACCTGCCCGATGTGCCGCAGGTCGGTGAGCACCCGCTCGCCGTCGGGCTGCCCCAGCACGCGCTCCGGCAGCCCTTCCTGAGCGGTGAGCACCTCGAGGAAGGCGGCCACGCCGCGGTCGGCCACGAGCTCGGCCCACTGCCGCAGCCGCTGGCCCAGGACGTCGGCGAGCTCGTCGCCGGACTCGTCGAGGGTCGCCTCGTCGCGGCCGAGGAAGACCGACAGCGCGGCCGAGCGCACCCGGCCCGAGCGGTGCGGCTGCTCCATCGCCTCGAGCAGCCGGAGCCACGACTGCGCGCTCGGGGTGGCGAAGACGCTGCCGCCGCCGGCGAAGACCGCCGGGACACCGGCCCGTGCCAGGGTCTCGCGCACCAGCGTGCCCTGGGCGTTGGTGCGGACCAGGACCGCGATGTCGCCGGGCTGGACCGGCCGGCCCTCGAACTCCGCGCCGCCGGTCAGCAGATCGACGACGTCCGCGGCGACGTCGACCGCGACGGCCTCCCGCAGCGGCGCCACGCTCGGCACCCCCCGGAACACGCGGCCGTACCCGGTGCGCCCGAGCCGGCGCAGCCGCAGCGGCGCCCCCGCCCCGGTCAGCCGCGGCTCGGGATGGGCGGCGTCGACCGGCCGGACGACGATGCGCTCGTGGCCCAGCGCGGCGCCCCCGAAGAGGAGCTGCAGCGCGTCGAGCAGCGCGGAGTCGCTGCGCCAGTTCGTGCCGAGCGTCGCCTCGGTGGTCGCCTCCGCGGCCGCCGCCAGGTAGGTGGTGACGTCACCCCCGCGGAAGGCGTAGATCGCCTGTTTCGGGTCGCCGATGAGCACGAGGGTGGTGCGCTCGTGGAACGCCCGGCGGAGGATCTCCCACTGCACCGGGTCGGTGTCCTGGAACTCGTCGACCATGACGACGCGGTAGCGCGAGGAGATCCGCTCGCAGGCGACCGGCCCGGACGCGGGGTCGGCCAGGGCGTCGCGCAGCAGGGACAGCCAGTCGTCGTAGTCGACCAGCCCGAGCAGGCGCTTGCGCCGCTCCACCTCGGACCGCACGGCCGCGGCAGCACCGCGCCGGCGCCCGGGCAGCCCGTCGTCGGCCCGCGGCCACAGCTCCGCCTGCCGGTCACTGCCCACGGCCTTGAGACCCAGCTCGAGCAGTTCGGCGTGCGACAGGAACGGCTGCTCGCTCGCGTCGGCGAAGACGCGCAGGTACAGGTCGTCGACGACCTCGCGCACCAGGTCGTCGATGTTCTCCACGAACGCGGCCGCGGGATCGGCGTCGGCGGTCATCCCGAGGCCGGCCAGCATCTGCGAGCAGAACGAGTGCGTGGTGGCGATCGTGGCCTCGTCGAAGCCGGCCAGCGCCCGCGCGAGCCGCTCCCGGCGCCGGGCCACCTCGACGTCCGGCACGGAGGCGAGCAGCTGCAGCACGGAGTCGCGGTCGTCGGCGCGGGCGGCGGCCGGGTCCCGCAGGCCGCGCTCGGCGGAGACCAGCCGCTCCCGCACGCGGTCGCGCAGCTCGCGGGAGGCCGCGTTGCCGAAGGTGACCAGCATGATCTGCGAGAGATCGGCCGCGCCCTCCGCGACGTAGCGCGCGGTGAGCGCCGCGATGGTGAAGGTCTTGCCGGTGCCGGCGCTGGCCTCGAGCACGGTCGTGCCGGTGGGCAGCGCGCCGCAGACGTCGAAGGCGTTCACGAGGTCTGCTCCGCCGCACGGACCGGCGTCCAGAAGCGGCAGGCCAGCGCGCCGAAGCGGGTGACCTCGCCCGGCCACGCCTCGCCGTCGCCGGGCCCGGCGGCCACCAGGTCCTCGAAGGCGGGCCGGTCGCCCCACACGTACGCGTGCGAGCGGTCCTCCCGCTCGCCACCGCCTTCGCGGTTCCACTCCCTGCGCGCGGTGTCGAGCGCGCGGTCGGCGTCCTGCGCGTCGAGCCGGCTCCCGGCGTAGGCCCACGACGTCTTCACCGCCATCGGCAACGGCTCGCACATGCCCCGGTCGTAGAGGTCGAGCAGGTCGGCCAGCACCGCGGCCGGGTCGGCGGGCGCGGTGATCGTCGAGGTGCGCGCGCGGTCGCGCATCCGGCCGACCGTGATCGCGCGTCCCTCCCCCTCGGTGGCCGCCAGCGCCAGCGCCAGCACCCAGGCGCGCGCCCGGTGCTTCGGCGCGAGGCTGGAGTAGGTGACGGCGACCACGGCGCCGTCCCGCACGCCGTTGACGGTGCCGTGCAGCTCGCGCCCGCCCAGGTCGAGACGGACGTCGACCGTGCGGGCCGGCGGGGCGACGAGCGGCCGGCCGACCGCGGCGAGGGCGTCCACCCGCGTGCCGACCCGGCGGAGCACCTGGGCGCCCAGCGCTCGCGGCGGCAGCGTCCCGCGCAGCCACTCGGCCCGGTGGCTGTCCTCCTGGCTGGTGCCGCGCAGGCCCGCGGCGAGCAGCCGCTCGCCGACCGCCCACTCCTGCAGCGGGTCGAGCGTGACGGCCACGGCGTCGGCAACCTCGTCGTCCTCACCGGGCAGCGTGATGCCCAGCCGCTGCCGGAGGAAGGCCCGCACCGGGTGCTCGACGAACGCCACGAGGTCCGCCAGGGCCACCGGCCCGGTGCGCGGGCCGAGCGGACGACGCTCGGCCGGCGCGCTGCGGGGCTGCACCGAGCGGCGCGCCCCGGCCAGGCCGACCGGATCGAAGCTCGGCGGCGGCGCACCGGTGAACGAGCGCGCGTCGTAGGGCTGCAGCGGATGCCGGGTGACCAGTTCGGGGCGGGCACCCGGAGCCATCGCCTCGAGGACGTCGAGCAGCTCTCCCAGCGGCACGGCGGGCGGCCGGGGCGCGCCGCTGACCGGGTCGGCCCCCGTGTAGAGCACCACCAGCCGCTCTCCGGCGGCCATGACCGCGTCGAGGAGCTGCTGTCGGTCCTCGCTGCGCACGTCCCGCTCGCCGACGCGGGGGTCGCGGGCCAGCACGTCGTCGCCGTCCATGCCCAGGGTGCGCGGGAAGAGGCCGTCGTCGAGGCCGAGCAGGACGACGACGCGGTGCGGCACCGACCGCATCGGGACCAGCGTGCAGACGGTCAGGTTGCCGGTGCGGAAGTTCGCCCGGGTGGGCCGCCCGCGGAGCCGGTCGGCGAGCATCGCGCGGACGTCGGGCAGCCGGACCGGCGAGACGCCGCCGTCGGCCGCCTCGGCCAGCTCGCGGCGGGCCTGGGCCAGCTGCCAGGCGTCGTCCGGCTCGGTCTCGGTGAGCAGCTCCAGGGCGCCGGCCAGCGTCTCGATCCAGTGCCCGACGGGGTGCTCGCCGGAGAGCCGGGTCAGGACGTCGTCGAGCCGGTCGAGCAGCTCGGCGAGCCGCCCGGCGAGGTCGATGTCGCTGCTGTCGACGTCGTCCAGCGGGAGCGCGCGGTCGAGCCAGACCGGCTCGTCCTCGGACGTGGTGACGCCGACCAGCACCCGGTCCAGCCCCGCCTGCCAGGTGTTCTGTGGGATGTTGCCGAGCTTGTAGGGCTCGCGGGTCGTCGCGTCGATGCCCCACCGCACGCCCGAGCGCGCCACCCAGTCGCGCACCCGCTCCAGCTCCTCGTCGGTGAACCCGAAGCGGCGCCGCACGCCGGGGGTGGCGGCGAGGTCGAGCACCTGGCTGGCGGTGACCCGGCTCTGCGCCAGGTCGAGCAGCGCGGCGACGGTGTCGAGCAGGGGGTTGGTCCGCCGCAGGCTCCGGTCGGCGAGCCGCACGCGCAGCGCGCCCCCGGGGTGCGGCAGGCCCGGCCCCAGCCCGAAGGCCGCCGAGATCAGCGGGGCGAACGTCTCGACGTCGGGGCACATGACCAGCACGTCGCGGGGCTCGAGGGTCGGGTCGTCCTCGAACAGCCGCAGCAGCAGCTCGCGCAGCACCTCGACCTGGCGGGCCGGCCCGTGGCAGGCGTGCACCTGCACGCTGTCGTCGAACCCGGCCGTGCCGGGCGGTGCGTCGTCGCGCAGGTCGGCCTGCAACCGCCCCAGCAGCGTCGCGGGCCGGGCGTCGTCGCCGTGGTGCTCGTCCACGTGGTCGGGCAGCCGGAGCTGCAGCTCGCGGACGTCGCGCGCGAGGCTGCGCAGCAGCGGGTGCCGGGGCAGCGTGGCGGTGGCGTCGTCGCGACGGCGGCCCGCGGTGCCGCCGGTCAGCCGCTCCCACAGCACCGGGCTCGGGTGCGGCAGCCACAGGTGGACCTCGCGGTGCGCGGCGAGCGCGTCGAGGACGGCCAGCGCGTCGGCGTGCAGCCGGGTGGGACCGAACACGCTGACCCGCTCGGGCAGCGCCGACAGCGACGGATCGGCGCGCAGCGCCGCGCAGTCGGCCTCGAGCCGCTCGGCGGGGCTGGGGCCGAGCCGGTCGCGCAGCCGCCGCCACAGCTCGGCCTGCCAGGCGAGGTCCGCCGGCAGGGGGTCGTGCCCGTCGGTGTCCCTCCCCTCGGCCCAGTCGCGCAGCATCTGCGGGCGGTGCGCGCCGTAGGAGCGGAACAGCCCGGCCAGCCGGGCGGCGGCCGCCCAGCGCCGGCCGCGGCGGTGGTCGTCGGCGCCGGCGCCGAGGTGCCGGCCGAGCACCGCGCACCACGGCTCGCCCGAGCAGCCGTCGATCACCTCGAGCAGCGGCCAGACCGGGTTCGCCCACGGGTCGTCCCGCAGATCGGTGCCCCGCGCGGCGGCCAGGGCCTCGTCGACGAGCCGGCCCGCGGACGGGAAGACGACGCCCGAGCAGATGCCGTCGCCGGCCACCGTGGCGCCCAGCGCCGTCGACAGCCGCTGCGCCAGCCAGCGCTCCACACCCTTGGCCGGGACGGCGACGACCTCGGAGGCGAACGGGTCGGCCAGCGGGGTCGCGAGCACGCGCGCCAGGCCGTCGGCCAGGCGCGCGGTCCGTTCGGCTCGGTGGACGTGCAGCACACGGCCTGTCTACCGGACGGGTCCGACAGGACCGGTCAGCGCGGACCGGGTGGGATCAGATCCAGCCGCGCCGCTTGAAGACGGCGTACAGCGCCAGGCTGACGCCGAGCATCGCCAGCAGCGCGAACGGGTAGCCGAACGACCAGTGCAGCTCGGGCATGTCGTCGAAGTTCATCCCGTAGACGGTGCCGACGAGCGTGGGCGCGAAGAGGATGGCCGCCCAGGCGGAGATCTTCTTGACCTCCTCGCCCTGCGCGATCGAGGCCTCGGTCAGCTCCCGGATCTCCTCGTTCTGCCGCTGTGCGACCAGCGTCGCGTTGACGGTGAGGATGTCGCGCAGCTGCTGGCGGAAGCCCTCGACCCGCTCGATCACCTGCACCACGTGGTCGGCGACGTCGCGCAGGTAGCTGCGCAGCTCCTCGTCGACCCCGTACTTGTCGAAGCCGGCGGTGATCGCGGCCAGGATGCCGGTCAGCGGCTGCGCGGCGCGCTGGAACTCCAGCACCTCCTGCGACAGCTCGTAGATGCGCCGGGAGACGCCCGGGTCACCGCGGAAGACCTCGGTCTCGATCTCGTCGATGTCGGTGGCCAGGCCGTCGACCACCGGGCGGTACCCGTCGACGACGGCGTCCAGCGTCGCGTAGAGCACCGCTTCGCTGCCCTTGGCCAGCAGCGCCGGCTCGCTCTCCAGCCGCCGGCGCACCCGGGAGAGGTCGGGCGACTCGCTGTGCCGGACGGTGACGGCGAAGTCCGCCCCCAGGAACAGGTGCAGCTCGCCGAACTCGACCTCCTCGGCCGCGTCCTCGTACCGCGCGGCCTTGAGGACGACGAACAGCGTGTCCCCGTACCGCTCGAACTTCGGCCGCTGGTGGGCCTTGATGGCGTCCTCGACCGCGAGCTCGGGCAGGTCGAACAGCTCCGCAAGCTCGCCGAGCTCCTGCGGCTCCGGCCGGTAGAGGCCGAGCCAGGCCAGGCGCTCCTCGCCCAGGTCGAGCTCGGCGCGGCTGTCGGCGGCGGAGTCCGGCGTCGCCACCCGGCGGCCGGCGGAGTAGACGGCGTTGTCGACGACCCGGGACCGCCCGGCGTCGGACTCGGCGCCGGTCGGCGCGGGCGGGACGAGCCGCACCTCGGGCCGCGGACGGCGGGTCAGGGTGGTCAGCGCGCTCAGCGGCGCGCGACGGCGTTCGGTCATGACGGACTCCCGGGAGCGGGGACGACGACGAGGACTGCGCGGGTCCTCGCGTGCGCCTGCGGTCCGCTCCGGGCGGTTCAGCGGGCGGGGAGGACCCCGGTGCCGGTACTGGGAGGCTCGCCGGGCATGCGCGCTCCCTCCGGTCCGGGCCCGCGTCCGTCCGGGGCCGTCGCACCGATGATCCCACGCACCGACGGCGTCCCCCACCGCTGGTGCCCCCTCGTGATGAGGCCTACCCCACGCTGCCGAGCACGAGGTCGACCATCACCGGCAGCAGGATCACGATCAGGATCGCGCCGAGGATGTCGAAGGAGAAGCCGCTGCGGATCATCTTGGTGATCGGCACGACGCCCGAGCCGTACGCGATGGCGTTCTGCGGCGTCGACACCGGCAGCATGAACCCGAACGACGCGGCGAACGTCGCCGCCAGCGCCGGCACGAACGGGTTGATCCCCGCGGCCATCGCGACCGGGATGATGATCGGCACGACGACAGCGGCCGAGGCGGTGTTGCTGGTCGTCTCGCTGATGATGATCGCGAGCACCACGGCGAAGATCGTGATGGCGAAGGTGCTGGTGAGGCCCAGCTTGTCGGCCGACGCCTGACCGATGGTCTCGGCCAGGCCGGTGCTGGCCAGCAGCGAGCCGAAGATGATGCCGGTGCCGAAGAGCAGGATCGTGCCCCAGTCGATCTTGGCGGCGTCGCTCCAGTTGAGCGTGAACTCCCGCGCTTTCCAGTCCGTCGGCAGCAGGAACAGCAGGGAGGCGCCGAGGACGGCGATGATCCCCTCGTCCATCCGGTCGCTGATGGTCGTATACAGGTCGGACTCGGTGCCGGCGGTGAGCGCGATGACGCCGGGGAAGATCCAGCAGGCCACGGTGACCGTGAACGCGATGAGCGTGTTCTTCTCCGCCCGGGAGAGCTTCCCGAGCTGGGCGCGCTCGGCCTGCACGTACTCGCTCACGCCCTCGATGCGCCGGATCTCCGGCTTGTTGAGCAGCAGGAGGACGGCGGCGAGCGCGACGAACATCAGGACGCAGATGGGCAGGGCCATCAGCATCCAGTCGAGGAAGCCGATCCGCTCGCCGGTCGCCTCCTCGATCAGCCCGCGGCCGATCAGGTTCGGCGGGGTGCCCACCGGGGTGATCAGACCGCCCACGCTGGCCCCGTAGGCCAGCATCAGCATGACGGCGACGCCCACCCGGAGGCGGAGCGGGTCGAAGTCGGGCTTCACCAGCTCCTTGTCCTGCAGGAGCTTGGCGATGACCGCGATGATCCCCAGCGCCGTCGGCAGCAGCATGGCGACGGTGGCGGTGTTCGAGACGAACGCCGACAGCAGCGCGGTGATGGCGCCGAAGGCGATGACCACCCGGTACGTCGAGGTGCCGACCCACTTCAGCGACAGGACGAACATCGCGAACCGGCGGGCCAGGCCGTGCTTGAGCATCGCCATCGCCAGGATGAAGGCGCCGATGAAGGTGAAGACCGTCGTCGAGCCGAACGGCGCCAGCGCGTCGTCGGCAGGGACGACGCCCAGCGTCACGATCGCGCCGATGCCGATGAGCCCCCCGACCGGGATCGGCACCGGCTCGGTGATCCACAGGACGATGACGCCCAGCAGGATCGCGGCCAGCAGGTGCTGGTCACGCGGCAGGTCGAACGGGATCAGCGCGAAGACGATCGTCACCAGCGGGGCCAGGAACAGCCCGACCGTGCGCCGGCCCTTCTCGAAGCGCTCCTCGGCGGGACTGAGGGTCTGCTCCCCCAGGCTCCGGTAGGTCGCGCTGCCCCGGAAGGCGGCGTCGACGTCGGTGCGCTGGCCTGGCGTCCGCTCCGTTGCGGTCATTGCGCCTCCCTGGTCGGGGAAATGATCAGACCCTAGGCAGCACGGAGCCGGGTGGCGACCCGACGGAAATCAGCCCCTGGCCAGGCCTGATGCGCTCAGGGCACCGTTGGCGACCAGCGTCCGCGAGAACTCCTTGGCGATCTCCACCACGCGGGCGGTCCGCTCCGGCCCGAGGTGCAGCCAGGGGTCGGCCGACAGCGCGTCGGTGTGCACCTCGAGGCGGGCGCGAAGCTCCACGCCCTCCTCGGTCAGGCCGGCGTCGTCCACCAGGCCGCGGTCGGCCAGCGCCTGCGCGGCGGCGGCCCACTCCTCCTCGGACCAGCCACGGGTGGCCTTGGCGGCCTCCGGGGTGAACCCGCGGCCCATGGCGGTGTGGGTCACCAGCGCCTCGATCCCGGACAGGCCGGAGTGCAGCAGGGCGGCGACGTGCCCGTCGCCGCGGTGCTCGCGCAGCAGCGTGGCCGCGTGCCACAGGACGAGGATCGGCTCCTCGGGCCAGGGCAGGTCGGCGTGCCCGGCGTAGAGCGCACGGCCCTCCGGCGTCAGCACCGTGGTGGCCTCGCGCAGCAGCTCGCCCAGTTCGACGACCTCGTCGGAGGACGCCGCGTCGCCGAGCAGCCGGGTGAGCGAGGCGCGGGCGGCGTCGAGCCGGGCGGCCAGCACCTGCTCGGGGGTGGCCAGCGTCCAGGCGGCCGGGATGGTGCGGGCGACCAGCGCCGGCGAGAAGTTGTAGAACGTCGCCGTCACCGTGCCGGCACCCACCGCGCCCATCGCGGCCGACCGGCCGGCGAAGTAGCACATCCGGCCCGGGCGCAGCCCGGCTCCGGTCAGGTGCTGCTCGGTCTCCGGCGCGAAGTACACGTGCGAGTGCAGGAGCTCGACGGCGCGGTGTGCCCGCGCGATCTGCCGGGGGTCGAGGGTGGCAGTGGAGGGATCGGCGCTGACCATGGCCGCACCCTAGTCATCGGCCCCCTGGGAAGCCCCGCTCAGCGCCGCACGAACAGGCAGAAGGGGTGCCCGGCCTGGTCGCGGAACACCCGCACGATCTCGTCGTCGTCCTCGTGCCCGCCCACCGGTTCGGCGCCGGCCTCCTCCGCGATCGCGCAGGCGGCGTCGAGGTCGTCGACGAGGAAGTCCAGGTGCTGCTGCATCTGCTGGGTGCCCGGCTCGGGCGGCCAGACGGGCGGGACGTGGTCGCGCTCCAGCTGGAAGGACAGCCCGGTGCTGCCGTCCGCCGGCCGGAGGGTCGCCCACTCGTCGGTGTCGTCGCGGATCGGCCAGCCCAGGACGTGCCGGTAGAAGCGGGCGAGCCCGCGCGGGTCCGGCGTCCCGAGGACGCTCGCGGTGAAGGTGAAGCTCGGCATCAGGCCTCCAGTCCGAACAGCCGGGCGCCGTTCTCCCAGAGGACGGCGCGCAGCCACTCCTCCCCCAGCTCCAGCCGGTGCAAGGCCGCCAGCTGGTGGGCGTACGCGTACGGGATCGAGGGGAAATCGCTGCCGAGCAGCACCTTGCCGCGCAGGTCGGACAGTCTCGGCAGCAGGGCCCGGTCGAAGGCATTGCTGCCGCGCTCGGTGAAGTCCGTGGCGAACATGGTGGTGTCCAGGTGCACCCGCTCGTACCGCTCGGCCAGGGCGAGGAACTCGCCGTACTCCGGCATGCCCAGGTGGGCGATGACCAGCTGCAGCCGCGGGAACCGCTCCAGCAGCCCCGCCATCGGCTCGGGCCCGGTGTGCTCGCCGCGCAGCGGCCCCGATCCGCAGTGGATGACCACCGGGGTGCCGGTCTCCTCCAGCCGCGCCCAGACCTCGTCGAGCAGCCGGTCCCGCGGGTCGAAGGCGCCGACCTGCACGTGCACCTTGAACACCCGGGCGCCCCGGTCCAGCGCCGCCCCGACGTACGCCGGCGCCTCCGGCTCGGGGTAGAACGTCGCCGACTGCAGCACCTGCGGGCGGCCGTCCGCGAACGCGTGCGACCAGTCGTTGAGCCACGCGGCCATGCCCGGCTTGTGCGGATAGGGCAGTGTCGAGAAGGCCCGCACGCCGAGCCGGTCGAGGACGGCGAGCCGCTCCTCCACCGGCATCCGGTAGGTGATGGGCCAGGACGCGGTGCCGTAGTTGTCCCTCGCCGCAGCGAAGTACTCCCACACCTTCGCCTGGACCCGCTCGGGCAGGAAGTGCACGTGCACGTCGACCAGTCCGGGCAGGCCCAGCTCCCGCCAGAAGCGGGGGACGTCGGCGTCGTCGAGGGGAGCTGCGATCACGCCCCGACCCTAGGGTTCGGGCGGTGCTGGACGCAGCCGTTCGGGTGACACGGAAACTGGTCTGAGTAAGAACTTGTACCCAGTCCAGGTTTCTGGCTAGGGTGACTCCATGACCAGGGCAGGGACGTCGTCGCTCTCCGAGCGCTGCCCCCTGTCCGCCGTCATGGGGCTCCGAGAGCGCAAGAAGCTCGAGGCCTGGCGCACCATCCGCTCCACCGCGCTGGCACTGATCAGCGAGCGCGGCTTCGACGCCGTCAGCGTCGAGGACATCGCCGGCGCGTCCGGCGTCTCCCGCACCACGTTCTTCAGCTACTTCCCCAGCAAGGAAGCGGTCGTCTTCGACCTCGATCCCCTGGAGGTCCAGCGGTGGCGCGACCTCCTGGCGGACCCGAGGTCGGACCTGCCGCTGTGGGAGGCGCTGACCGACGTCTCGCTCGGTCTGGCACGACTGCTCGCCGAGCGGCTGCCCCTGCAGAAGCGGCTGTTCGAGCAGTCACCGGAACTGTGCACGTCGTCGCGGAACACCTGCGACGCATTCGGGCCGGACCTCAAGGAGTGGATCAGCCGCCGCCACACGGACGGCGACCCCCTCCACACCACGCTCGTCTACAACACCGCCCTGGCCGCCTTCTCCACGGCGATCGAGGCCTGGGACCCCGACGACTCCTTCGAGCACTTCCTGGAGCTCGTCCGCGACTGCCTGCGCTGGGCCGGCGCAGGACTCGCACACCCCGTGAGCTGACCCGCTCCTCCCCCGGCCGGCCCTGACCTCCGCCGGCCGTTCCCCGCCCGTCCCCGCGACCGCGCACCGCCGCCGGCCGCCCGGACCCGCGCGTCCTCATCCCTCCCACTGCGCACCGCGCAGGAAGGACGGCGCAGCCATGCCCGTCGACACCCTCCCCGACCTCCGGCACTCCCCGTCCCCCGACGAACCGGCCGGACCACAACCCGCGCACCCCGACCCCCGGCGATGGCTCGCGCTCGCCGTCATCGCGGTCGCCCAGCTGATGATCGTGCTGGACGTCTCGATCGTGAACATCGCTCTGCCCGATGCCGGCACCGACCTCGGCATCAGCGCAGCCAACATCCAGTGGGTCGTCACCGCGTACACCCTCACCTTCGGCGGTCTGCTGCTGCTGGGCGGTCGCATCTCCGACATCATCGGCCGCAAGCGGGCCTTCCTCATCGGGCTGCTGGGCTTCGCCGCCGCGTCCGGGCTCGGCGGCATCGCACCCAACCAGGAGCTGCTCTTCGGGGCCCGCGCGCTCCAGGGCGTGTTCGCCGCTCTGCTGGCACCGGCGGCGCTGTCGCTGCTCGCCCTCGCCTTCTCCGATCCCAGGGAGCGGGCCCGCGCCTTCGGCGTCTTCGGCGCCGTCTCCGGTGGTGGCGCGGCGATCGGGCTCATCCTCGGCGGCACCCTGACCGAGTTCGCGTCCTGGCGCTGGACCCTCCTCGTCAACGTGCCGATCGCCGTCGCCACGGCGCTGGCCGCCGTCGTGCTGGTCCGCGAGAGCCGGGCGGAAGGCGACCGCCACTTCGACGTGCCCGGCGTCCTGCTGTCCACCGCCGGGCTGGCCAGCCTGGTCTACGGCTTCAGCAAGGCCGCCGAGGCGGGCGTGGGCTGGTCCGACCCGCTCACGCTGACTCTCCTGGGTGCCGCAGCCGTCCTGCTGGTCGGCTTCGTCCTCCACGAGCGCCGGGCGGCCCACCCGCTGCTCCCGCTCCGCATCGTGCTGGAGCGCAACCGCGGTGGTTCCTACCTGGTCTTCCTGCTCGTCGGCGCCGGACTGTTCTCGATGTTCCTGTTCCTGACGTTCTACTTCCAGGAGACGCTGGGCTACACCCCGCTGGAGTCAGGCTTCGCATTCCTCCCCTTCAGCGGCGGCATCATCGTCGGCGCCGGACTGGTCTCCCAGGTCCTCCCCCGCGTCGGCCCGCGGCCGCTGATCGTCGGCGGCCTGGCCCTGGCCGTCGCCGGGATGCTCTGGCTCACGCAGATCGGCGCAACCAGCTCCTTCGTCACCAGCGTGCTGCCGGCGGAGCTGGCCATGAGCTTCGGCATGGCGATGGTCTTCGTGTCCGCGTCGAGCACCGCACTGCTGGGGGTCGACGAGCACGACGCCGGGGTGGCCTCGGCGACGCTGACCACCGCGCAGCAGATCGGGGGCTCGCTGGGCCTGGCGCTGCTGAACACGTTCTTCGCGTCCGCCGTCGCCGACCGGATGGCCGCCGACCCGGCCGGAGGGCCGGACGCCGCCATGGTCCACGGGTACCACGTGGCCTTCGTGTGGGCGGCTGTCTTCCTGGGCGTCGCCCTGCTCATCGGCGCGGCCCTGATCTCCGCCCGGAAGAGTGACCTGCCGGCACCGGAGATGGCGCTGGCGGTCTGACCGTCGTCCGCTGCCGGGCCCGGCTTCTCGCCGGGCCCGGCAGCGGCACGTCCGGGGTCAGAGCGTGACGACGACCTTGCCGCGCACGTGCCCCGCGCTGACCAGCCGGTGGGCCGCGACGAGGTCGGCGAGCGGGAACGCCTTGGCGATCGGCACCCGCAGCTGGCCGGCGTCGGCCATCCGGCCGAGCTCCTCGAGGTCGTGCTGCTCGGGGCGGACGAAGACGTACCGCCCGCCCATCCCGTTCACGGACGGGTCGACGACCGAGGCGATGCGGGAGACGTCGCGCACCTGCTTCGGGGCGTCGGCGAGGGTGTCGCCGCCCACCAGGTCGAGGACGGCGTCGACCGGCTCGGACAGCTGCCCGCTGATCGGGCCGGCGTTGTAGTCGAGCACCTCCGCGGCCCCGGCGTCCGTGAGGAAGCCGTGGTTGCGCGGGCTCGCCGTCCCGATCACGTGCGCGCCGAGGGCGACGGCGATCTGGACGGCGTTGAAGCCGACCCCGCCGGACGCCCGGTGGATCAGCACGCGGTCGCCCTCGCCAACGTCGAGCGCCTCGGTGAGCGCCTGGTAGGCGGTCAGCCCGGCGAGCGGGAGCGCTCCCGCCTCGGCGAAGGAGAGCGACTGCGGCTTGTGCGCGAGGCAGCGCTGCGGTGCGGGCACCAGCTCGGCCGCCGTCCCCCACTGGACGTCGTCCCGGCGGACGTAGCCGAACACCTCATCACCGGGCGCGAACGCGACCACCGCGGGACCGACCGCCTCGACGACGCCGGAGACGTCCCAGCCCGGGATGATCGGGAAGTTGTGCGGGAAGAAGCTCGCCAGGCCCCCGGCCCGGATCCCCATGTCCACCGGGTTCACGCCCGAGGCGTGCACGCGCACGAGCACCACGTCCGGGCCGACGGGCGGCTCCGGGAGGTCGTCGCGCAACGTCAGGACGTCGTCGTCCCCGAACTTGTCGTACGCCATTCCACGCATGCGGTCCACCGTAGGCGCGGCATCCGGCCGCGGCCCGCGCCCGGGTGGTCGCCCTCGTCACCTGCGGCGACGGCCGCCTCCGCGCGACGTCGTCCACTCGATGACCCACTCCTCCCCCACCGGCAGCGCAGCCCACCGCCGCGTCGCATCCCGGACGGCGGTGACGGCGGCCTCGATCCGCTCGGCCGGGACCCCGGATCCCGCGATCTCGCCCGGCAGGACCTCCTCGTCCCGCGCCAGCCGGCCGACGACGTGGGCCAGGTGCTCCGCGTGCTGCACCGCCTCGACGCGCTCGCGCTTGAGCCGGTCCGACCGCTCCGCGGAGTGCGGCGGACGGCGGCCCGAGACATGCCGCATGCTGCCCCACACCACGCCGTCGGCGACGCAGCCCCAGACGCCGTCGGCCAGCGGGAGCGCGGTCTCGACGACGGCGTGCACCAGGTCGTGCGGCAGGTCGGCTCCCCCGCCGGCGCCACGCATCGCGAACACGACGCCGTCGTCCCGCTCGACGAGGGTGTCGACCGGACGGCGGTCGGCCATCCGCTGGAACGTCATCCGCACGGTCGGATTCTCTCCGGCGGGTCCAGCGGTTTACCGCACGCTCAGCGGCGGCCCTTCACGTACCGGCCGAAGGCCTTCTGGATCTCGCGGCGGGAGTCGCGCTCGGCCAGGTCATGCCGCTTGTCGTAGCTCTTCTTGCCCTTGGCGAGCGCGAGGGTGGCCTTGACCTTGCCATCCTTGAAGTACAGGTCGAGCGGGACGAGCGTGAGCCCGCCCTCCTTGATCTTGCCGATCAGCTTGTCGATCTCGCTGCGGTGCATGAGCACCTTGCGCTTGCGGCGCGGCGTGTGGTTGGTCCAGGTGCCGGCCACGTACTCGGGGATGTGGACGTGCTGGAGCCACACCTCGCCGTCGTCGACGGAGGCGAACCCGTCGACCAGCGAGGCGCGACCGGCGCGCAGGCTCTTGACCTCGGTACCGGTGAGCACCAGGCCCACCTCGTAGGTGTCGAGGATCGAGTAGTCGTGCCGCGCCTTCTTGTTCTGGGCGATGAGCTTGCGCCCCTGTTCCCGCGGCATGGCTACCAGGCTACCGCCGTCGAGATCTTGGCCCCCGAATGCGACGAACTCGTGGCCATCAGCGTTGGATGACCACGAGTTCGTCGCACTCGAAGGGGAGGTCGGGCTACAGGCGGACGTAGAGCCGCAGGGTGACGTAGGCGGCGACGGCGGCCAGGCCCACGCCGGCACCGGCGATGATCGGGCTGATCAGCGCGATCTGCCCCCAGTCGACCGGCGGGATGATGCCGGCCTTGATCGGGCCGGACAGCGTGCGGTCGACGAACAGCACCTTGGTGAGCACCAGCCCGCCGATGGCGAGCAGCGCACCGATCAGGCCGGCGAGCGCCGCCTCGAGGATGAACGGCAGCTGGGTGTACCAGCGCGAGGCGCCGACCAGCCGCATGATGCTGGTCTCGTTGCGCCGGTTGAACGCGGCCAGCTGGATCGTGTTCGAGATCAGCAGCAGCGCCGCCAGCGCCTGGACCACCGCCACGGCGATCGTCGCGTTGCGGGCGCCGTTGAGCAGCGAGAACAGCCGGTCGAGGAAGTCGCCCTCGTCGCGCACCTGGTCCACACCGTTCTCCCCATTGGGGAACTGCTCGGCGATGACCGGGTACCGCTCGGGGTTCACCAGCTCGACGCGGAAGCTCTCCGGCAGTGCGTCCGGCGGGGTGTTCTGCACGAGCTCCGGCTGCTGGCTGAACTGCTGCTGGAAGCGCTCGTACGCCTCGTCCTTGTTCTCGTAGATGAAGCTCTTCACCTCGGTGGACGAGGACAGCTCGGCCTCGATGGCCGCCCGCTGCTCCTCGGTCACGCCCTCGGCGAGGAAGATGGAGACCTGGACCTTGTCGTAGTAGATCTCCTTCATGTCGGAGATCATTCCGGCGATCAGCAGCCCGGTGCCCATGAGGCCGAGCGAGATGGCCGTCGTCAGGATCATCGCGACCGTCATGGTGAGGTTGCGACGGAGCCCGGTGGCCACCTCGGAGATCACGAAGTTGACGCGCATGGATGTCCTGTCGTGGGGTTCGGAGGAACTCGGTCAGCGGCGGGCGAGGCCGCTCATCGGCCCACGCCGTACACACCGCGCGACTGGTCGCGGGTGAGGGATCCCCCGTTGAGCTCGATCACGCGGCGGCGCATGGAGTCCACGATGTGGTAGTCGTGCGTCGCCATGATCACCGTGGTGCCGGTCCGGTTGATCCGCTCGAGCAGCAGCATGATGCCCTCGCTGGTGTCCGGGTCGAGGTTTCCGGTCGGCTCGTCGGCCAGGAGCACCAGCGGCCGGTTGACGAACGCGCGGGCGATCGCCACCCGCTGCTGCTCACCACCGGAGAGCTCACCGGGCAGCCGCTGGGCCTTGCCCTCCAGGCCGACCATCTCGAGCACCTCGGGCACCACCTTGCGGATGGTGCGGTGCGGCTTGTTGATGACCTCGAGCGCGAAGGCGACGTTCTGCGCCACGGTGCGGTCGCGGAGCAGGCGGAAGTCCTGGAAGACGCAGCCGATGGTGCGGCGCAGCTTGGGCACGTTCCACTTGCTCATCGTGGGAAGCGACTTGCCGTTCACGATGACGTTGCCGGACGTCGGGTCCTCCTCCTTCAGCAGCAGCCGCAGGAAGGTGGACTTGCCCGACCCGGAGGACCCGATGAGGAAGACGAACTCGCCCTTGTCGATCTCCGTCGACACGTCGTCCAGTGCCGGCCGGCCGCTCGCCGGGTAGAGCTTGGTGACGTGTTGCATTTCGATCACGAGGCGCCACGGTACTAGCAACAGGGCCCTCGACCCGTCGTTCGCCACGGAACTCGCGAGGCTCGTTCTCGCGCTCCGTGACCGGGCCGCGCAAATGCCCAGCAGGCCGGTCACGCAGGGTCGGCGACCGGCCCGGAACGCCCCGCGGGAGTGACCTCCCCGACAGCCGTCAGGCGCTGGCTGTGGACTCCTGCTGACGGCGCCAGCGGATGCCGGCCTCGATGAAGGAGTCGATCCCGCCGTCCAGCACGTCCCCGGGGTTACCGCTCTCCTGCTCGGTGCGCAGGTCCTTGACCATCTGGTACGGGTGCAGCACGTAGGAGCGCATCTGGTTGCCCCAGCTGCTGCCGCCGTCGCCCTTGAGCGCGTCCATCTCGGCCCGCTGCTCCGCCTGACGGACGACGAGCAGCCGCGCCTGGAGCACCCGCAGCGCGGCGGCGCGGTTCTGGATCTGCGACTTCTCGTTCTGGCAGGACACCACGATCCCGGTCGGGATGTGGGTCATGCGGACGGCGGAGTCGGTGGTGTTCACGCTCTGCCCGCCGGGGCCCGAGGAACGGAAGACGTCGACCCGGATCTCGTTCTCGGGGATGTCGACGTGGTCGGTCTGCTCGACGACGGGCAGCACCTCGACGCCGGCGAAGGAGGTCTGCCGGCGTCCCTGGTTGTCGAACGGCGAGATGCGCACCAGCCGGTGGGTGCCCTGCTCGACCGAGAGCGTGCCGTAGGCGTAGGGCACCTTCACCGCGAAGGTGGCCGACTTGATGCCGGCCTCCTCGGCGTAGCTGACGTCGTAGACCTCGGTCGGGTACTTGTGGCGCTCGGCCCAGCGCAGGTACATCCGCATGAGCATCTCGGCGAAGTCGGCGGCGTCGACGCCCCCGGCCTCCGACCGGATGGTCACCAGCGCCTCGCGGGAGTCGTACTCGCCGTTGAGCAGCGTGCGGACCTCGAGCTCGTCGATGACGGCGCGGATGCTCTCCAGCTCGCGCTCGGTCTCGGCGAGCGTGGCCTCGTCCCCCTCGTCGGCGGCCATCTCGTGCATCAGGCCGACGTCGTCGAGGCGGCTGCGCAGCTCCTCGACCCGGCGCAGCGTCCCCTGGAGGAAGGACAGCCGCGAGGTGAGCGTCTGAGCGGCCTCGACGTCGTTCCAGAGGTCGGGCGCAGCGGCCTGCTGCTCGAGCTCGGCGATCTCCCGGCGGAGGTCGTCCACGTCCAGGACGGCCTCGATCGACTCCAGGGTCGTGTTCAGCTCGTCGAGTACGACGGAGAAGTCGGCAGCCACGTCTAGCCAGAGTAGTGCGCCCCGCGCCGGGTTACCCGGGGCACATGACCGGACCCTCGGTCGTGCTGCTGGTCTTCGCCGCCGTGGCGGCGGTCGACATCGTCGTCATCGTGCGCCGCAAGGCGCGCGGCGAACCGGGCTGAGGCGACCTCAGCGCGCGCCGACGGCGACCCGCGAGGCCGCGGCGTGCTGCGCCGTCACCCAGTCCGGTACGGCCTCGGCCGGCATGGGCCGGGCGATGTGGAAGCCCTGGGCGAAGGTGCAGCCAAGGTCTGCGGCGAGCCGCAGCTGCCCGGCGGTCTCGACGCCCTCGGCCAGGCTGCGGATCCCGCAGGCCTTCCCGAGCGCGACGACGGCGGCGATCGCCGCGGCCGCCCGGTCGCGGTGGCCCTCGGTGTAGTTCACCAGGCTGCGGTCGATCTTGAGCATGCCCGCCGGCAGGGTGACCAGCTGGCCCAGCGAGGAGAAGCCGCTGCCGAAGTCGTCGATGGAGACCTCCACCCCGCGGCGGCGCAGCTCGGCCATCTGCTCGGCGGCGCGCTCCGGGTCCTCGGCGACGGAGGTCTCGGTGAGCTCGACGACGAGCAGCTCCGGAGGCACGCCGGCGGCCGAGAGCGCGCTGAACACGTCCTCGACCAGCGTGCCGCTGGAGAACTGGTCGGCGCTGATGTTGATGCCGACGACCAGGTCGAGCCCCATCCGGGACCACGCGGCGATCTGGCGGGTGGCCGCCGTCATCACCCAGTGGGCCAGCGGGGTCATCAGGTCGTGCGCCTCCGCGGTGGGCAGGAACTCCCCCGGTGCGAGCAGCCCCCGCTCGGGGTGCTGCCAGCGCACCAGCGCCTCCATCCCGGTGCAGCGGCCGGACGGGAGGTGCAGCACCGGCTGGTAGTGCAGCACCAGCTCGTCGCGGACGAGGGCGTCGCGCAGCTCGTTGGCGAGCGTGGCGCGCCGTTCGGCCGCGGCCCGGAGGTCGGGGCTGAAGACGTGCACCCGGTTCCGCCCGGCCGCCTTGGCGGCGTACATGGCCAGGTCGGCGTCGCGGACCAGGTCGGTGGAGCGCAGGTAGCGGTGCCCCGACGTGCCGGCGATGCCGATGCTGGCCCCGATCCGGACGACGTGGCCGCCGAGCTCGAAGGGCCGCTCGAGGGTGGCGCGCAGCCGCTCGGCCAGCGCCTCCGCCTCGGCCGGAGTGCAGCCGCGCGACAGGACGACGAACTCGTCGCCACCGAGCCGGCCGACGGTGTCGTCCTCGCGGACCGCGGCGGTCAGCCGGGCGGCCACCTGGCGGAGCAGGTCGTCGCCGGTGTCGTGCCCCAGGGAGTCGTTGACCTCCTTGAACCCGTCGACGTCGAGGAAGAGCGCGGCCACCGCCGCCCGCGGCGCGGCCAGGTCTGCGTCGATCAGCTGGTGCAGGTAGGAGCGGTTCGGCAGCCCGGTGAGCGCGTCGTGCCGCGCCTGCCAGGCCGAGGCGCGCTCGGCGCGCACCCGGGAGGTCACGTCGGTGTGGGTCAGGACGATGTTGCCCGCCTCGTCCACCCGCGAGGCCTGCAGGTGGAACCAGCGGGTACCCGAGGCGAGCTGCACGGGCAGGTCGGCGGTGGTCGAGTCGCTCAGGCCCATGGAGAGCTCGCGGATGCCGGCGACCAGCGCACGGGACTGCTCGTCGTCCCGCACCTCCAGGGCGAGGGCGAAGTAGTCGCCACCGACGGGCACGCGGAAGCGGTCGTCGTCGAGCACCTCGGCCGCCTCGTTCCAGGCGGAGTTCGCCAGGAGCACCGTGCCGTTGCTGTCGACCAGCAGCGTGGGCGAGGGCAGCGCGTCGAGGACCGCCTCGACGAGGAGGGTCGCCCCACCGCCACCGTCCCGGCGGCGCACGTCGGCGGGGAGTGCGCGGCTCGGTCGTGCTCGCACGGCGCCGCCCTCGGGGTCCGGGGGGCGCCGACGGCGCCCACTCCCTCCCCCATCGGCACGCCGCGGGGGTGCCGTCAGCCCCGGGCCGGCCGCGCCGCCCCCAAGGGGTGAGTCACGGCTCCCGGGTCTCCTGGGCGATCCACCGAAGGTACTCGGGGTTGCCGCCGACCACCGGCACGGCCAGGACGCACGGCACGTCGTATCCGTGCAGCTCCACGGCGCGGGCGACGACGGCGTCGACCAGGGAGCGCCGGGTGTGCAGCGCGACGCGGGCCTCCGCCTCGTCGTGCACGGCGCCCTGCCACCGGTAGACCGAGCGGATCGGGGCGACGTGCTGCCCGCAGGCCACCAGCCGTTCCTCGACCAGCGTGCGGGTCAGCACCACCAGCCGTTCGGCGTCCGCGTCGGTGATGACGATCTCGCAGCACTCCACGTCCACGGCCCGATCCTGGCGGGCGACTTCGGCGTCCGCTGATTGAGGTCGCCGTGCCCGGGGGTAGGGGGCTCCCATGAGCGACGAGAAGACGATCGAGATCGACGGCGAGACCTTCGTGCTGCGCCACGACGGCGAGGGCCTGCAGGTGGGCCGTCGCATCGACGGCGACGTGACCTGGCTCGACACCGTGGCCGACAGCCTGCTGCCCGAGGCCGCCCGGGCGGCGCTGCAGTCCGGGGACACCTCGGACCAGACGCTGCAGACCGCGGTGCGCGGCGTGCTCGAGGCCGAGGTGAAGCGCGGCGGCTGATCCGTCCGGCAGCAGGGACACGGGGTGGTCGCGGGTTCCGCGGCCGCCCCGTGCTGCAGGTCAGCGGTGGCCGCGCCCCTGACCGTTCCCCCGGCCGTCGGCCTGGCCGTGGCCGTTGCCGTTTCCGTTGCTGTTGCCGGGCGCCCGCTGCTGCCGCTGCTGTTCCTGGGCCACGGCCCGCTCCCACGCGGCGGCGAGCTCGCGCAGGCGCTGCACGTTGCGGTCGTGCACCTCCTGCCAGGACGGCACCCGGACCTGCTGCTGCGGCGGCACGACCGCCGGCGCAGGGACCGGTGGCGGCGCCGGAGCGGGCGCGGGGACGACTGCCGGCGGCGCCGGCACGGCAGCCGGCGCAGGAGCAGGAGCAGGAGCGGGTGCGGGAGCGGTCACCGGGAGCGCCTCGGCCGGGGGCGGCGGGACGGGCACCACCGGGGCGGGCAGGGCCAGCTGGCCGAGGGTCACCGCCGCACCCGCCGGCCAGTCCGGATCGACCGCCGACCAGGCCTCCCACGACGCCGGGTCGAGCAGCTGCGGGAGCAGCTCGGCGGCGGCCCGCCGGTCCAGGTGGCTCGCGGCCGCGTTGCCGATGGCGACCGCGGCGACCACGTCGCAGCTCGTCGTCGTCAGGAACGCCTGGTCCTCGGCACACGCCGCGCGCGTCTGGAGGGCAGCGCTGATCTCGCCGACCAGGGCCGCGGCGTGCTGCTGCGCCTCGTGGGCCGGCTGGTCCGTCCCTCCGGCGAGCCATGCGGTCAGGAGTTCGGCCAGTTCCGGGGCCGCCGGGACGGCCGGCGGCTGGACGGTCACGACCGCCAGCTCGGGTCCGATCGGCCAGCGGGCGACCTCCCCGGGCAGCAGCACCTCGCCGACGCCGCCGGCGCGCCGGACGACGGCGGCGACGGCGCTGTTCTCGCTCCGGACGCGGACAGCGGTACCGACGTCTCCGACGGAGGTCACCAGCACCGGCCGGTCGCGGTCGTTGCGCAGCGTGATCGTGGCGCCGTCGACGCAGGCGTCCACGGGGAAGCTCCCCGGCACGCCTCCGCGGGTCTCGTCGGAGACGCACAGCTGCGGTGGGGAGTCCGGTGCGGGAGCCGCCGACGCCGTCGGCACGCCGAGCAGCGGCAGCACCAGCAGGAGCACCGGCGCCAGGACGCGGCACCTCATGTCGGGAACCCGCACGCCGGCTGCGTCAGGGCGCCCACCTGGCGGAGGCCTCCGGACACCGCGTCGGCCACCGGGCCGGTGAGCGGCCCGTCGATCACCGCGCCGAGCCCCTGCACGAGGTCCTCCAGCGCCGTCGCCACCTCCTCGTGCCCGCCCTCGTCCCGCACGTCGGCCAGCACCGTCCGCAGGTCGCGCACGACCTGGCTGACCTGGGTGCGGGCCTCGACGTCCGGGCCGTCCAGCAGCTCGCCCATCGAGGCCGGGAGCCGGTCCAACCCGCCGACGTCCGCCAGCCGGGTGCAGAAGCCCGGTGCGCCATCGGCCGCCTCGTACGACGGGACCGCCGCGGGGGCGCCCGCCGGGTGTCCGTCGTCGGCCGGTCCGCACGCCGTCACGGCTGCGAGGACGAGGGCCGGCACACCGAGGCGGCCGACGCCAGGAAGAGGCACCCGGGCACCGTAGGGCGGCCGGTTGCGGTGCGGGACCGCGCCGTCCACGGCGTCACCCGGTCGGGCGACGGCCGATCGGGGCGGCGGTCACCGTCCGTCGACGCCGCGCATACCTCACCCGGAGGGGTGAGACCGCGTATGCCGGCCGGCCCCGCGTCCCGATGGAGGAGTGTGACGCCCTCCTCGCGCGGCCGAAGCCTCCATGCCTCCGCCGTCGCCGCCTGCTCCGCGGTGCTGCTGCTGGCCGGTTGCGGCGCGGGAGCTCAGCCGGACGCACCGGCCCGGGACAAGGCCGCGACGGAGAAGCCGGCCGCGGCGCCGGTCGCCGACTCCGGTAGCCGAGTGGACTGGAAGGCCGCCGCCTACGCGGCCCTGGACTGCACTCCCCGCGCCGAGTGGCTGGCCGACGACCTGCCTGCAGCGGGGTGGGACGACGAGACCGTGCGCACCACTGCCGCGGACGTGACCGGCGACGGCGCCGAGGAGATCCTCGTCCAGGCCACCTGCCCGGCCGCGGCCTCGACCCTTGCCGACCACGTCGTCGTCTTCGCTCTCGCCGGCGCGACGCCGGAACTGCTGGGCGTCCTCGGCGAGGAGCTGTTCCTCCCGGAGGCGACCGTCTCCCTCGACGGGACGACGGTGACCCTCAGCGGACCCACCGTCGCCGGCGAGGACCCGTACTGCTGCCCCGGCCACCGGGGCACCGTGACCTACGCGTGGGACGGCGTCCGCTTCGTCGTCGCGACGCGCTCGGAGGTGCCCGGCTCGTCGCCGGCGGCCACCGCGCTTCCCGACGGCGAGCACGTGGGCCTGCTGTTGTCCGTCGGCCCCGACGAGGTCGTCGTCGACGTCGTCGAGTGGTTCGAGGGCGACGCCGCGCGGGCCGCGTGCCGCGCGGACGGCGTCCCGATCGACGAGTCCGCCTGGTGCACCCAGTACTACGTGCGCGGCGCCGGCGACGGCGGGGTGCCGGTCCCGGTGTCGGCGGACGCTCCGCTGCGCTACCTCGAGCTGGAGACCATGGAGACCGTCGCGCTCGGCGACGTCACCGAGCTGGCCGGGACCCCGTGGGTGTCGGAGAACCCGGACGCCGGGGGCTACACGCGCTTCCGCACCCGGGACGGCGTGATCACGGCGATGGAGAGCATCTACACGCCCTGAGCGTTCCTGCCACTCTCTTTGTAGCAGTTCCGGACGCGTCTCATGAGGCCGAATTTTTCGGTCTACGGTCGCGGATCTCAGATCGGAGCTGACGCCCGTGGAACCACAGACCACCAGCACCTTCGCCCTTCCCGACGCCCTGGCCGCCAAGGCCGACCCGGCGCTGATCGCCGCGGACGAGCGGCACTTCGCGGCCATCGCCGCGAGCCTGGCGCAGTCGATCGCCGAACTCACCGAGCGGCTGGCCGCCGAACGCCGCTCCCCCGGCGGCGACGGCCAGGCCGCGCTCGACCGCGACCTGGAGATCCACCGGCTGACCGCCCGGCTGCGCACGCTGCGCCGCTTCGGCCTGGACCTGTGCCTGGGGCGGATCGTCGGCACCGACGCCGAGCCGGTGTACATCGGCCGGCTCGGGCTCACCGACAGCGCGGGGCGCCGGCTGCTGGTCGACTGGCGCTCCCCCGCCGCCGAGCCGTTCTTCGCCGCGACCCACGCCCACCCCGAGGGCCTGGTCAGCCGCCGCCGGTACCGCTGGACCCGCGGCCGGATCACCGACTACTGGGACGAGGTGTTCACCCCCGAAGGACTCGAGGGGCACGCCGCGCTGGACGACCAGTCGGCGTTCATCGCCAGCCTCGGCAGCAACCGCTCCGCGCGGATGCGCGACGTGCTCGGCACCATCCAGGCCGACCAGGACGCGATCATCCGCGCGGGCTCGGCCGGTGCGCTCGTCGTCGACGGCGGCCCGGGAACGGGGAAGACCGTCGTCGCCCTGCACCGCACCGCCTACCTGCTCTACGCCGACCCGCGGGTCGGCGCCGACCGGGGCGGCGTGCTGTTCGTGGGTCCGCACGAGCCGTACCTGGCCTACGTGTCGGACGTGCTGCCCAGCCTCGGCGAGGAGGGCGTGCGGACGGCGACGCTGCGCGACCTGGTGCCGCAGGGCGCCGACGCCGGCGTCGAGCCCTCCGACGATGTGACGCGACTGAAGGCCTCCGCGCGGGTGGGCGAGGCGATCGAGGCGGCGGTCCGGTTCTACGAGGAGCCGCCGGCCGAACGCTTCGTCGTCGAGACGCCGTGGGGGGACCTGGCGCTGAGTGCCGACGACTGGGCCGAGGCGTTCGAGGCGCCGGACCCCGGGACGCCGCACAACGAGGGGCGCGCGCTGGTCTGGGAGGAGCTGGTCACGCTGCTCGTCGACCGGATCGACGACGAGGAGACCACGCCCGACGAGGTGCGGAAGGTGCTCGGGCAGAACCGGGAGCTGCGGACGGCGTTCGACCGGGCCTGGCCGCTGGTCGAGGCCACGGACCTCGTCGCCGACCTGTGGTCCGTGCCGGCCTACCTGCGCCGGTGCGCGCCGTGGCTGGCACCCGACGAGGTGCGGGCGCTGCAGCGGGCGGACCCGTCCGCGTGGACGCTGTCGGACCTGCCGTGGCTGGACTCAGCGCGGCAGCGGCTGGGCGATCCGGCGGCGGCGCGGCGCACGCAGCAGCAGGCCGCCGTGACCGCCGGGGAGCGGGAGCGGATGGCCGGCGTCATCGACTGGCTGATCGCGGCCGACCACGACGGCGAGGGGCTGGCCCAGAGCCTGCGCCACGAGGACCTCCGCGAGGCGCTGGTCGACGAGGCGGCGCTGCCGACCGCCGACCGCGATCCGCTGGCCGGGCCGTTCGCGCACGTGGTCGTGGACGAGGCGCAGGAGCTGACCGACGCGGAGTGGCAGATGCTGCTGCTCCGGTGCCCGTCGGGCAGCTTCACGATCGTCGGCGACCGGGCGCAGGCGCGGCACGGGTTCGCGGAGTCGTGGGAGGAGCGGCTCGAGCGGGTGGGGGTCCGCGCGGTGCGGCTGGCCTCCCTGACCGTGAACTACCGGACGCCGGCGGAGGTGATGGCCGAGGCGGAGCCGGTGATCCGGGCGGTGCTGCCGGACGCCAACGTGCCGACGTCGATCCGCAGCAGCGGGGTGCCCGTGCTGCACGGCTCCGTGGCGTCGCGGGACGCGGTGCTCACCGAGTGGCTGGCCGAGCACGCCGACGGCGTCGCCTGCGTGATCGGCGACCCGACGTTCACCGCGACCGACCGGGTGCGCTCGCTGACCCCGGTGCTGGCGAAGGGGCTGGAGTTCGACCTGGTCGTCCTGGTGCGGCCGGACTCGTGGGGCTCGGGCATCGAGGGCGCGGTGGACCGCTACGTCGCGATGACCCGCGCGACCCAGCGCCTCGTCGTCCTCACCTGACGTTCCTCACGGGTTCGTCAGACGGCCGTGCGGCCCGCCCGGGCGCGCCGCACGGCCCGCACGCCGACGACGACGGCGGCCACGATCAGGAAGCCGCCGATGCCCTGGAGCCCCGGGGAGTCGTCGGCCCCGCCGAGCACCACGGCCAGGACACCGAGGACGAACAGCGCGACGACCCCGACGGCGGTGAGGACGGGCTTCATGCGCGCATCCTGGCACGCGCGCGGCGTCGGATCACCGACGGCGCCTGCGCGTGCCGAACAGTCCGCGGGTGATCTCCCGGCCCAGCGACGACGCCGCCGAGCGCGCGAAGGAGCGGAACGCCGAGGAGCCCAGGATCTTCGCGACCACGTCGTCCTCGCGTGGTTCCTCGCGCGGCTCGCGCCGGGGACGCTCGGGCGCCTCCTCCCGGACGGGCTCCTCGACCGGAGCGGGCGGCGGCGCGAGCCGGCCGGCCAGGAGCTCGTAGGCCGAGTCGCGGTCCACCGGCTGCCCGTACCGGGGGAACAGCGGCGAGGCCTCGACCGCCTGCTGCAGCGCGGCCGGATCGGCCGGGCTCATGAGCGAGCGCGGCGAGCGCAGCATCGTCCAGGCGACCGGCGTCGGCACGCCGCGTTCGGAGAGCACGGTCACCGCTGCCTCGCCGATGCCCAGCGAGGTGAGCATCCCGGCGACGTCGTAGTCCGCGGACTTCGGGAAGGTCTTCACCGTCCGGCGCAGCGCGGTCTCGTCCTCCGGCGTGAAGGTGCGCAGCGCGTGCTGCACCCGGTTGCCGAGCTGGCCGAGCACCGCCGACGGCACGTCGCCGGGGTTCTGCGTCACGAAGAAGACGCCGACGCCCTTGGACCGGATCAGCCGCACCGTCTGCGTGACCGACTCCAGGAACGCCTTGCTCGCGTCGGAGAACAGCAGGTGCGCCTCGTCGAAGAAGAAGACCAGCTTGGGCTTGTCGACGTCGCCGACCTCCGGCAGCTCCTCGAACAGCTCGGCCAGCAGCCACATGAGGAAGGTGGAGAACAGCGCGGGCCGGTCCTGCACCGCGGCCAGCTCCACCGCGCTGATGACCCCGCGCCCGTCGGCGGCGGTGCGGATCAGGTCGGCCGGGTCGAAGGCCGGCTCGCCGAAGAACACGTCGCCGCCGAGCTGCTCGAGGCCGATGAGCTCGCGCAGCAGTACCCCGGCGGTGCTCGCCGACAGCCCGCCCAGCTGCTTCAGGTCCGGCTTGCCCTCGTCGCTGACCAGCCAGCTGATCACCGAGCGGAGGTCCTTGAGGTCGAGCAGCGGCAGCCCGGCCTGGTCGGCGTAGTGGAAGACCAGGCCGAGCGAGCTCTCCTGGGTGGCGTTGAGGTCGAGCACCTTGGCCAGCAGCACCGGGCCGAAGTCGGTCATGGTCGCGCGCAGGGGCACGCCCGGGCCGATCCCGCCGAGCGACAGGTACTCGACCGGGAAGCCGGTGGGCGCCCAATCGTCGCTGGTGCTCGCCACCCGCTGGGTGATGCGGTCGCCGCCCTCGCCGGGGTGCGCGAGCCCGCTCAGGTCGCCCTTGATGTCGGCGACCACCACCGGGACGCCGGCGGCCGAGAGCTGCTCGGCCATCAGCTGCAGCGTCCTGGTCTTGCCCGTGCCGGTCGCACCCGCGATCAGTCCGTGGCGGTTGAGCATGGCCAGCGGCAGCGTGACCTGGGCGGCGGGATGCGGCGCTGCGTCGTGGACCACCGAGCCGAGTGCGAGCACCGGGCCGGAGGTCGCGTAGCCGGCGGCGATCCGGGCGGCGACGTCGTCGCCCGCCGGTTCCTGGGGCGCGTCGGGCGTCGTCACGGCTCGGACGCTAGCGCTCTGCTGCGGGTCGGGCAGCTCCGAGAATCCGGCCGGACGCGGGCTTGCCGTCCCGGCAACGGGGCTGGCCGGACCGGCGGTGCACCGGCGAGAGTGATCGGGTGACCGACGCCGGACGACCGCCCGCACCCGACACCCCGCCGTTCGAGGAGTACGTCGGCGATCCGGCGGTCCGTGCGGAGTGGGACGAGCGCTACGGCGCCGATCCGGACCGGCTGTGGAGCGGCCGGCCCAACGGTGCGCTCGTGGCGGAGGTCGCCGACCTGACGCCGGGTCGGGTGCTCGACGTCGGCTGCGGCGAGGGGGCCGACGCCGTCTGGCTGGCCGGCCGCGGCTGGGACGTCACCGCCCTGGAGGTCTCCGGTGTCGCGCTGGAACGGGCGGCCCGGCACGCGCGGGAGGCCGGCGTCGCCGTCCACTGGGTGCACGCGGGGCTGGCGGAGGCCGCACTCCCCCCGGCGTCGTTCGACCTGGTCTCGGCGCAGTACCCGGCCCTCCTGCGCACCCCGGACGGCGCCGCCGAGCGCGCGCTGCTCGCGGCGGTCGCCCCCGGCGGGGTGCTGCTGCTGGTGCACCACGCCGGGATGGAGACCCACGTGCCGGAGCCGGGCCGGCCCGATCCGGCCGACTACGTCTGGCCCGCCATGGTCGCCGCCCTGCTCGACGAGAACTGGCAGGTGGAGGTGGACGACGTGCGCCCGCGGGTGGTGCCCGAGGGCGGCGCCGGCGCGCACCACGCGGACGACGTCGTGCTGCGCGCCCGCCGGCTGCGCTGAGCCCTGCGCGCCCCGGGAGCGGCGGGGCGCGGGACGTGATCGACTGCCGCTGTGGCTCTCGTGGACCGGCTCGACCGTCTGCAGCGCCGTCACCGGGCGGCCGGCTTCCCCATCGCCGTCGTCTACAAGTACGTCGACGACTCCGGCCCGTTCCTGGCCGCGCTGATCACCTACTACGCGTTCGTCTCGCTCTTCCCGCTGCTGCTGCTCTCCTCGACCATCCTCGGCACGGTCCTGGCCGGGAACCCGGAGCTTCAGGAGCAGTTGCTCGACTCGGCGCTCAGCCAGCTGCCGGTGGTCGGTGACCAGCTGGGCGAGCCGCAGGGCCTGAGCGGCGGCACCCTCGGCGTCGTCATCGGCATCCTCGGCGCGCTCTACGGCGGGCTCGGCGTCGCCCAGGCGGTGCAGCACGCGATGAACACGGCGTGGAACGTGCCGCGCAACAACCGGCCCAACCCGTTCCTGGCGCGCGGCCGCAGCCTGGTGCTGCTGGCCACCGCCGGGCTGACGGTCGTCGGGACGACGGCGCTGTCCACGCTGGGCACCGGGAACGCCGGCTCGCTCGACATGGTGGTGCGGGCGCTGGTGCTGGTCGCCTCGGTGCTGATCAACGCCGTCGTCTTCACCTTCGCGTTCCGGCTGGCCACCACCCGGAAACTGTCCCTGCGCGACGTGCTGCCCGGGGCGCTGCTGGCCGCCGTCCTGTGGCAGCTGCTGCAGACCTTCGGGGTCACCTACGTCAGCCGGGTGATGGACAGCGCCAGTGCCGTCAACGGCGTGTTCGCCCTGGTCCTCGGGCTGCTGGCCTTCCTCTACCTGGCGGCGGTCGCCGGCGTGCTGTGCGTGGAGATCAACGTGGTGCGCGTCGACAAGCTCTACCCGCGCGCGCTGCTCACCCCGTTCACCGACTCCGTGCAGCTGACGCCGGGCGACCGGCGCAGCTACACCGGCAAGGCGAAGGCCGAGCGGCTGAAAGGGTTCGAGACCGTGCACGTCACCTTCGACCAGCCCGACCGGAAGGCCGACGACGCACCCTGACGCTCACCAGCCCCGCATGTCGACCGGCCAGCAGTCGACGACGTCGTCACCGTCGACCAGCCACATCCGCTCGTGCAGCGCGCAGGTCGGGTCGATGTGCGCGGGCACCAGGCGCACCCGGTCGCCGAGCGCGGGCAGCGGCGCGCCGTCCTTCGGCGAGAAGATCGTGTGCTCGTCCGAGCAGTACCAGACCGAGGCCTCCGGCAGGGTCGGGTTGCCGTGGTCCATGCCGAAGGCCTTGAGGCCGGCGTCCGCCACGGCGTAGCCCTGGCTCGCGTTCACCGAGATGACGGTGGCGAGGACGGTCAGCGACTGCTCGAAGGGGACGTCGTCCTGCGCGGCGTAGGCGGTGTCCATGAGCGCGTAGGAGCCGGCCTGCAGCTCGGTGACGACGGCGTTGGTGCGCCAGGTGCCGGTGCCCCCGCCGGAGAGGATGTCGCCGCCGGCGTCGGCGTGCGCCTTCTGCAGCAGCGCCATCGCCCGGGCCGTCTTCTCGGCGCGCTCGACCGGGTCCGCCACGAGCATCAGGTGGCCCTCGTAGCCCATGACACCGCGGACCTCGAGGCCCGCGGCGCGGGCGGCGTCGGCCAGCCGGCCGGCGTCCTGCGGGTCGCAACCGCACCGGGGCAGGCCGACGTTGACGTCGATGAGCACCTCGCGCACTCCGCCGGTCATGGCCGCCTGCAGCACCGCGTCGGAGTCGACGGCGACCGTCACCCGGGCACCGGCCTCGACCACAGCACCGAGCCGGCGCATGTCGAGCACCTCGTTGGCCAGCAGCAGGTCCTCCCCCAGCCCCGCCGCGGCCATCACCTCGACCTCGCGGATGGTGGCGCAGGTGAAGCCGGTGTGCCCGAGCTCCGCCTGCCGCCGGGCCAGCCCGCTGGTCTTGTGCGCCTTGACGTGCGGCCGGAGCTTCCGGCCCGGCCAGACCCCGGCCATGGTGGCGAGGTTCCGCTCGAGTGCGCCCTTGTCGACGACCAGGGCGGGGGTGGGGAGTTCGTCGAGCCGCATGCCGCGCACCCTGTCAGAAGCCGGCCTGCCGATGCGAGGGTTGGCCCACCCGAATCGGGAGGCGGCCCACCCGCAGAGCAGGCTGTTCCAGGCGGACATGGGAGCAGAGGAGCGGGGCATGGGGCACGGGCCGGACCTGCGGTGGCGTGCGGCGGACGGCGCGGACCTGCCGTTCATCCAGGCGGCCGAGCTGGAGTACATCCGCGCACACGAGCCGGACCAGGAGGCGGCCTGGCTGGAGGTCGTGGACCGCAACCGGCAACTCTGGGCGGAGAACCTGGTCCGGACGACGGTGGCCGAGGTGGGCGGGACGCCCGTCGGTTACGGGATGTGGGCCGTGATGGGCGGGATCGCCACCGTCGTGACCCTGCACGTCTCGCCGACGCACCGCCGTCACGGGCTGGGCCGCCGGCTGCTGGACGCGGTGGCCGACGACGCCCGGCGGAACGGGCACGACGTCCTCGCGCTGGGCGTGCAGCGGTCCAACCCCGCCCGCCACCTCTACGAGGCGGCCGGCTTCACGCCGGCCGGCGAGGACGGGGACTACCTGCTGTTCCGCCGGAACCTGGCCGGCTGACCCGCACAGGGTGACGTTCCCGCGGGAACGTGCGCCGGTCAGCCGGCGTCGGCCACCAGCTGCGAGAGCCACTCGGGCAGGGGCTCGGACGCCCGGGGGAACCGGTGCAACTCCTCGACGTAGTCCTCCGCCGCGATCGGCTCCCCCGCCGGCTCGAGGTTGTAGTTGAAGCCGGGGAGGAGCTGCCCGGCCGCCCGGTCGGCGGTGAACTCCAGTTCGAGCCAGGTTCCGCGCTCGGGCGTCCACATGAGCTGCTTGAGCTCCTCCACGGCGGCGCGCACGTCGTCCGGGGCGCCCTGCAGGTCGACGGAGCCGTCCGGGGTGGTGGCGGTGAACAGGTCGCGGCGCCGGTCGCCGATCAGGGTCGCGGCGTAGCGCAGGTGGGTCCACTCCTCCGGTGCGGCGTCGACCAGGCCGCCGGCGATCTCCCGCACGACGGCCGTCTGGTCGCGGGCGGGCACGCTGTCGGCGACCTGCCACGCGACGGTGACCCCGTCCGGGGCGAGCACGTGCCCGGCGGCCTTGAGGACGTCGACGATCGGCTGTGGCGGTTCGGCGACCGTGTACAGGAGGACGACGGCCGGCTCGTCGCCCTCGCGCTCGGCGATCTGCTGAGTCTTCAACGCGTAGATGTAGGCGTTGAGCTTGGACCGCAGTTCCTCGGCAAGCGCCGGGGTGCTGTCCGGTGTGTAGGGCCGGTCCTCGGTGAGCAGCAGCGTCAGCAGGCCGTCCGAGGCCCGGGCGATGGAGTCGATCGTCTGCGCGTCGCGAACAGCCACGGCGCCATCCTCCCAGCGACCCCCGCCGGACCGTCAGCGTCGTCCATAGGCTGATGGGGTCGTGAGCCCCGACGACCGCAGCCGTCGACGCCGCACCCCGCCGCGCCGCGCAGTGCCGGCACAGGCCCGGACCCGCCCGTCCCCCGCCGACGAGCACGAGGTCGTCTACTTCCAGCGGCACGTCGACGACGATCCCGCCCGGGCGAAGCCGGGCCGGGAGGCACTGCGGTCGTTCCCGGCCGGAGTGCGCGCCAAGATGGCAGCGACGCTGACCGCGGTCGCTTCGGCTCCGCCGCAACGGTTCTCGGGCGGGGGTTACTGGGAGGCCATGCACGGCGACATGACCGGGTACTACGAGATCCGGGCCGACGGTCCCGGCCGACATCACTACCGGCTCTTCTGCTTGCTGGACTACGACGCGGTTCACCCTGACCACGACAAGCCACTGCTGGTGGTGCTCGCCGGCTTGGACAAGCCGTTCCGGACGACGTTCTCGGACGCCGACTACGCCCGGGTGCGCGCGCTGGGCGACGAGTACAGGGCCCGCAACGCTCCCCGGTCGTTGGTCTGACGCACCGTCTGCCCTAGACCGGCAGCGGCTCTCGGTCGTCCCCGGACAGCGGCTTCCCGGGTGCCGGCTCGGCGGCACCCCGTTCGCCGCTGTGCTCCTCGGCCAGTCGGCCCAGGTGTTCGGCGAGCGCACGGGGGTCTGCCGCGCGCCCTTCGAGCAGGGGCTCGGTGATCTGCTTCCGCTCCGCCGCGGGCAGCGGCTCGACCGTGATCCGGAGACCGAGGGCGGCAGCCACCTCGGCCAGCGTGCCGATCGTGGGATTCACGTTGCTGCTGGAGAAGAGCCGTCGGATCGCGGCGGGCTGCTGATGGATCGCCTTCGCCAGGGCGGTCCGGCTCATCCCGGTCGCGTTCAGCGCATCCAGCAGCGTGTTCATGATCGAGTCCACAGTGGCGATCCGGACGGACTCCACGACGTACTCGCGCAGGAACTCCGGATCCTCCAGGTCCGCGGCGAGGTCGTCCCAGAACTCGCTAGCCATGCCGCCTCCCTCGCTTGTTTGCGTATCATAAAAGTTACGCTCTTTCGGTATCGACCGCTAGCGCGGAGACCTTGAGTCGCCGAGCTGCACGTCAACCGTCGACGTAGCGGTCGCGCTCGACGACGAACTGACCGGTCGCCGTGTTGGCGTCCACGAACTCCGGCAGCAGCGGGATGCGCACCGTCACCGTCACGCACACCGAGAACCGCTCCCCCGGTGCCAGCGTCGGGAGGTACGTGCCGGCGGCGTCGCAGTCCGAGCCGGACGGCGCGTACTCCACCCGCATGTCCGTGGCATCGACCGACTGGTCCTCCACCGCCAGCTGCGCAGCCCGCAGTGCGCGCTCCTGACCGGTCGCCAGATCGGGCGCCGTCCCCAGCGCCCGGCCCGCCTCCCGCGCCGCGGCCGTCGCCGCGAACACCCCGCGCTGCACCGCCGAGAACCCGGCCACGATGTAGACCAGCGGCACCAGGGCCACCAGCGCGATGAACACGAACTCGACCAACGCCGAGCCGCGCTCGCCCTCGATCTGCCCCAGCCGGGCGCGCAGCCACCTCATGCGCCCTCCTTCACCGCACGCCCGGTCACCTCCAGCGGCAGCAGGTCGCCCAGCGCCGACAGCAGCGAGGGCACCGCACCCGAGCAGCGCACGACCACCAGCATCAGGCCGCTGGGATCGACCTCCTCGCCCGACGTGCACGCCAGCCCGGCAGCAGTCCGGGCGCTGGTTGCCCGGCCCACCACCTCCACGGTGCGGGCCGCGCCCAGCGCGGAGTCGACGTCGGCGTTGGCCGCGAACCGGGCACCCTCCTGGGCGCTCGCCGTGACCACGTTGCGGACGTGGGCGTAGACCGCCACCTGCAGGATCGCCAGCAGCAGCGCCACGATCAGCAGCGAGACCAGCACGAAGTCGACGACGGCACTGCCCCGCTCGCCGTCGTCGTCAGCGGAGCTCTGCTCAGCCACTGCTCGTGACGGAGGTGAGCGCGTTGGTCACCGCGTCGACGATCGCGGTCCGGAACGGCACGAGGATCGCCAGCACCAGCGCCGCCGTCATCACCGTGATCATCACCCAGCCAGGCACGTCACCCCGCTCGGGATCGTCGGTCTCGAGCCGCGCGGTCAGGGCCGCGAGGGCCGCCGTCAGGAATGCGAACGGGCGCATGGCGCGTCCTTTCTCCGTGTCCACCGGCATCACTGCGCCAGCGAGACGATGCTGATCAGCCCCGGGAACAGGGCGAAGAGAACGGTCACCGGCAGCACGAGGAAGACGACCGGCACCATCATGGCGATCTCCTTCCGGCCGCCGGCCTCGAGCAGGCGGCGCTTGCCGGCCTCCCGCACATCGGCCGCCTGAGCGCGCAGCACCTCCGCCAGCGGGGTGCCGCGCTCGATCGCCACGAGGAGCCCGTCGATGAAGCGGGCCAGCGGATCCAGCGACGTCCGGTCGGCCACCTGCTGCAGCGCCTCGGTCAGCGGGATCCCGGCGCGGGCTCGGCCCAGAGCGCTGCCGAGCTCGCGCGCGAGCTCGCCACCGGACAGCCGGGTCACCCGGGCGATCGCCGCGGTGGGGCTCTCCCCCGCCGTCACCGCGAGCGCCAGGAGCTCGGCGACCACGGGGAACTCGGCGAGCAGCAGCTCCTCGCGCCGGTTCACCTGCTGGGTGAGCCACCAGTCGCGGCCCAGCACCCCGCCGACCAGTCCGGCGACGCACAGCAGCCCGGCGCTGAGCACGTTCAGGCTCCCGGCCGCGGCCGAGCCGACCCCGGCGACGACGACGCCACCGAGCAGCCCCAGCCCGCCCCATACCACCTGCTCGACGCGAAAGTCCTCGACGGTCATGTCGCCGCCGAGCGCGTCCAGCCGCCGGCGCACCGCGGCCCGCCCGCCGACGAAGCGGTCCACCAGCCGGGCGCCGTCCCCGATGACCGGGCCGAACACCCGCCGGACGGCGACCAGCAGACCCGGCTCGGTCGGGGTGCCCAGCAGCCGGGACGGCGGAGGGGTGTCGTGCACGTAGGGCGCCAGCCGGTCGACCAGCCGCACCGCGCGGAACGGCGGCGCGTACCGCACCGCCAGGATCAGCCCGCCGGCCGCGACCAGGCCGAGCAGCATCCCCGTCAGACCCGGGCTCACTGCAGCACCCGCACGTCCTGGGGCAACCGCCCGATCCGCAGCATCAGCCGGTAGGCGACGAGGCAGACCGCGCCGCCGCCGACCAGGATCGCCGTCCCCAGCGGGGTGTCGTAGGCCGACAGCGTCGTGGACTGGGTGGCCAGGAGGAGCAGCACGACCCACGGCGCCGCCACCGCCAGGCGCGCCGCGGAGACCACCCAGCCCTGCCGCGTCTCCAGCTCTGCGCGGGCACGCGCGTCCTCGCGCAGGAAGGTGGCCAGCGTGCGCAGCACCCGGCCGAGGTCGGTGCCGCCCACCTCGCGCGCCACCCGCAGCGTCTCGACGATCCGGTCGCCCACCGGGTCGGCCAGCTCGGCCTTGAGCCGGTCGAGCCCCGGCCCGAACCGGCCGGTCGAGCGGTAGTCGGCGGCGAAGCGGGCGAACGGCGGCCGCAGCACCTCGGGACCGCGGGTGCTCAGCGCCGACAGCGCCTCGGGCAGCGACATCCCGGCCCGCACCGCCGAGGAGAGGTTGTCGACGACCTCCGGCCACACCTCGCGCAGATCGGCCTGCCGCTTGGCGGCCAGCCGGCGGACCTGCGCGTAGGGCAGCGCGAAGCCGAACAGTCCGAACGCCAGGCTCACCGTCATGGTGCCGGTGGTCAGCAGGACGACGACGAGCACGACGAGGCCCAGCCCGACCTGCAGGGCGATCAGCTGCGCGGGGTTGATCCCGGTCAGCCCCGCCGCGCCGATCAGCTCCTGCGTGCGCCCGGGCCGCCGCGGCGTCGTCGGCCGCTGCGGCGCCCGCGCACCGCTGCGCCAGATCAGCAGCAGGCCCAGGCCGAGCAGGAACCCGAGGAATGCTCCGGAGCCGGTCATGCCAGCAGCCCGGCGAGGTCGAGCCCCCGGGCGGCGAACCGGTCGGCGTGCGGCGGGTATCCGTCGGCCCGCACCAGCCGCCCGTCGCGGGTGGTGAAGACGTCGGCGGTCTCGATGACGCCGCCCTCGGCCCGCCCGGGCAGCGCCACGATCTCGCGCACCCGCCGCTGCCCCGACGGGTCGGTTCCCACGTGCACGACCAGGTCCACGCTGGACGCGACGGTGGGGACGACGAACGCCGTCCCGATGTTCTCGCCCGCCAGCAGCGGCAGCGTGCACATCTTCACCACGGCCTCGCGGGCGCTGTTCGCGTGCAGGGTGCACATGCCGGGCAAGCCGCTGTTCAACGCGATCAGCAGGTCCAGGCACTCCTCCTGCCGCACCTCGCCGACGACGATCCGGGAGGGCCGCATCCGCAGTGCCTCCTTGACCAGCCGGCGGAGCGGGATCTCCCCGGCGCCCTCGAGGTTGGGCTGGCGGGTCTGCATCGAGACGACGTCGGGCAGCGGCACCCGCAGTTCGAAGACCTCTTCGCAGGTGATCACCCTCTCCTGCGCCGGGATCGCCGCGCACAGGCAGTTCAGCAGGGTGGTCTTGCCGGCCTGCGTGCCACCGGAGACCAGCACGTTGAGCCCGGCCGCGACCGCCGCCTCGAGGAACCGCGCTGCCTGGACCGTGATCGTGCCCAGAGCGATCAGCTCGTCCAGCGAGTGCGCCTGCAGCACGAACTTCCGGATGTTGATCGCCATGTGCCGCCGCGTGATGTCCGGGATGACGACGTGCAGCCGCGAGCCGTCCGGCATCGTCGCGTCCACGAACGGTGTCGACATGTCGATACGTCGACCCGAGGTGCGCAGCATCCGCTCGACCAGGTCGGCCAGCTCGCCCGGCGCCAGGATCGTCGTCGTCAGCTCCGACCGGCCACGGCGGGCGATGAACACCCGGCCCGGCTCGTTGACCCAGATCTCCTCGACCTCGGGGTCGTCGAGGTAGCGCTGCAGCGGCCCGAACCCGGCCACCCGGTCCAGCACGTCCCGGACGACGGACTCGGCGTCCCCGATCGGTGGCAGCGCCGAGGTCAGCGACCGCTCGGAGTAGTCGGCGACGACGTCCCGCACCAGCAACCGCACCGGGCCCGGGTCGGTGAACGGGTCCAGCCCGCGGCGGCGGATGAGCTCACGGACCTCGCCGTCCACCACGTCCAGAGCGCTCGCCACGGCCGGACTGTAGGAGAACGGAGCAGTCCGACGAGACGCTCCGCAACCAACCTGTGGACGACGGAGCCGCAGGTCCACCCACGCGGGTGAACGGCTGCGCGGACGGGTGGCCGGTCACCTCGGACGGGCCGGTGTCAGCCCGGCCGGGTGCCGTCGGCCCGGATGAGCACGCGGCCGTCCGCGTCCTCCACCGTGTAGTGGATGGTCTGCGCCCGGATCCTGCCGTCCTCGATCAGGTAGGAGTCGGCGCCGTCGCGGATGCGGGTCGGGCCCTCGTCGACCGTCCACTCCAGGAAGGCCATCCGCCCCGCCACCCGCCGCGTCACGTAGGTCCAGCGCCCGCTCGGGATCTCCGACATCAGCTGCCGGGCGAGTTCGTGCACCCCGTCGTGACCCGTGAACACCCCGCGCCCGGTGAGCACGAGGATGTCCTCGGCGACGTTGCGCTCGAGGTCGCGCTCCAGCCCGTCCGGGAGCAGCGCGAGCCGGAGGTGGTCCTCCAGCACCTCCTCGGTGGTGCGCGTCGCCAGGTCCTGCGGCCGGGTGTCGGTCATGACGGCCTCCTCTCAGCGGGAAGGGTCGACCGGACTGCGGCGCACGGGGAAGGGCCGATCGGCCCTCAGTCCATGAGCGGGTCGGCGTCCTCGTCGGCGGTGAACGCCGCCCAGAGCGCGGCGTAGGCGCCGCCCGCAGCGAGCAGCTCGTCGTGCGGCCCGATCTCCACCAGCCGGCCGTGCGCGAGCACCGCGACCCGGTCGGCGCGCGCGGCTGTCGTCAGCCGGTGCGCGACGACCAGCGTCGTCCGGCGCCGGGCCACCGCGTCCGCCGCACGGGTCACCGCGGCCTCGGTCGCCAGGTCCAGCGACGCCGTCGCCTCGTCGAACAGCAGCACATCCGGGTCGACCAGCTCCGCCCGGGCCAGCGCGAGCAGTTGCCGCTGCCCGGCCGACAGCGACCGGCCGCGCTCCCCCACCAGCGTCCGGTAGCCCTTGGGCAGACCGGCGACCATGTCGTGCGCGCCCACGGCCCGGGCGGCGGCCTCCACCTCGGCGTCGGTGGCGTCGGGCCGGCCATAGGCGATCGCGTCGCGCACCGTGCCGGCGAACAGGAACGCCTCCTGCGGCACGACGCCCAGCCGGTGCCGGTACTGCAGCAGGTCCAGCGAGCGCAGGTCCGCGCCGTCGACGCACACGGCACCCGACGTCGGGTCGTAGAACCGCGCGACCAGCTTCACCACCGTCGACTTGCCCGCCCCGGTCTCCCCGACCAGCGCGAGGGTCTCCCCCGGCGTGACGGTCAGCGTGACGTTCCGCAGCGCCGGCTCGGGAGCGCCCGTGTAGGCGAACGTGACGTCGTCCAGGTGCACCTCGCCGCGCAGCCGGCCGACCGGCGCCGCACTGGCGGCGGCCGGGGTGGACGTCGGCATCCGCAGCAGGTCCCGCAGCCGGCGCAGGCCGACCGACGCCTGCTGGTAGCTGTCGAACACCTGCGAGAGCTGCTGAACCGGCGCGAAGAACGTGTCCACGTACAGCACGAAGGCGATGAGCACGCCGGTCGTGATGCTGCCCGACGTCAGCCGCGCGACGCCGACCGCGAGCACCGCGGCCGCGGCCACCTCGGACAGGAACTCCACGAACGGGAAGTAGGTCGCGATGTAGCGCTGCGCGCGCAGCCGGACGTCCCGGTAGGTGCGGGCATAGCCCTCGAAGACGGCGGTCGAGCGCTCGGTGCGGTTGTACGCCTGGGTGACCCGCAGCCCGGCGACGTCCTCCTGCAGCCGCGCGTTGACCGCGCTGACCCGCTCGCGCGCCTCGGTGTACGCCGGCACCGAGCGCGAGCGGAACCAGACGGTCGCCACCAGCAGCACCGGCAGCACGGCCACCAGCACCAGCGCGAGCTCCGCGTCGAAGAGGAACAGCGCGACCAGCACCCCGACCAGGGTGAGCACGCTGATCACCGCGGTGGTCAGCCCGGTCTGCAGGAACGCCGACAGCGCGTCGACGTCCGTCGTCATCCGGGTCATGATCCGGCCGCCGAGCTCGCGCTCGTAGAAGTCCAGACCGAGCCGCTGGAGCTGGGCGAAGGTCTTCACCCGCAGCGTGTAGAGCAGCCGCTCGCCGATCCGCCCGGTCAGCCAGGCCGCGCCCCGCGCGAACGCCCAGTTGAGGACCACGACCGTCAGCGCGATCGCCGCAACGGTCAGCAGCAGGGAGAGCGACTGGGCGGTGACGCCGTCGTCGACGCCCTTCCGCACCAGGGCGGGGATCGCCAGCTGGGTGGCGGTGTCCCCGGCCACCAGCACCAGCGCGGCGACCAGCGGCCAGCGGACGGGCCGGATCAGCCGCCACAGCGAGAAGTCGGGTTCCGCGGCGCGAGCCCGCTCGGCCGGCACGTCGGGCCGGTCGGTCGCCGGGGGCAGCCGGTCGACCAGCTCCCGCAGCGACGCGGTGGGCGCGGCCGCGGCGGCCATCCCACCCGAACCCGGCGCACCGATGGAGGCGGTCGCGGCCTGCGATGGGCCGTCGTCCTCCGCTGCCGCCTCCGGCTCGGGCCAGGCCTCCGGGGTCGTTCCGCCTTGCGGCAGCTCGTCGGCCAGCGGCGGGATGTCCCCCTCGGCCCCGGACAGCAACAGCCGGTACAGCGGGGAACGCGCCTCGAGCTCCGCGGCGGTGCCGACGTCGACGACCCGGCCGGCATCGAGGACGGCGACGCGGTCGGCCAGCGCCAGCGTCGAGCGCCGGTGCGCGACCAGCAGCACCGTCCGGCCCCGCATCTCCCCGCGCAGCGCCTCGTGGATCCGGGCCTCCACCGCCGCATCGACGGCGGAGGTGGCATCGTCCAGCACCAGCACGCGCGGCGCGACCAGCAGCGCCCGGGCCAGCGCGACCCGCTGCCGCTGACCGCCGGACAGGGTCAGCCCCTGCTCCCCCACCACCGTGTCGTAGCCGTGCGGCAGCCCGCCGATGAAGCCGTCGGCCTGCGCGGCGCGGGCGGCGGCGCGCACCTCGTCGTCGGTGGCGTCCGGGCGGCCGAAGGCGATGTTGGACCGCACCGAGTCGGAGAACAGGAAGCTGTCCTCGAACACGACGCCTATCGCGGAGCGCAGGTCCTCGGTGTCCAGGTCGCGGACGTCGGCCCCGCCGACCCGCACGGCGCCGGCGGACACGTCGTAGAACCGGGGCAGCAGGTTCACCACGCTGGACTTGCCCGAGCCGGCGGTGCCGATCAGCGCCAGGGTCTCTCCCGGCTCGATCCGCAGCGACACCCCCGACAGCACCGGCCGGTCGTCGTCGTGGCCGAAGGTCACGTCGTCCAGCTCGACGGTCAGCGGCCCGTCCGGCAGCCGGCCGGTGCCGGGCAGGACCGTCGGCCGGCTGTCCACGATCTCCAGGACCCGCTCGACACCTGCCCGGGCCTGCTGCCCGATGGTGAGCAGGGCGGCCAGCTGCCGGACCGGCGAGACCAGCGCGGCCAGGTAGGTGGCGAAGGCCAGGAAGGTGCCCAGGCTGATCGAACCGCGCAGCGCCAGCCAACCGCCCAGCGCCAGCACCCCGACCTGCCCGACCGCCGGCACCGCCTGCAGCAGCGGGTTGTAGCGCGCGGTGAACCGGACGACCCGCATCCGCGCCCCGTACAGCCGGCGGGCGCCGGAGTCGATCCGGTCGAGCTCGCGGTCCTCCTGGCCGAAGCCCTTGACCACGCGCACGCCGGTGACGGCCGCCTCGACGTCCCCGACCACCATCCCGGCCTGCTGCTGGGCGGCCCAGTTCGCGGGGAAGAGGTCGCGCCGGGAGCGCAGGGCCACCCACCACAGCGCCGGGCCGACGGCGAGCGCGACGAGGGTCAGCAGCGGCGACAGCCAGGCCATCACGCACAGCGAGACGACGAAGAGCAGCGCGTTGCCGGTCAGGTTGGGCAGGAACGCCAGCAGGCCCTGGACGAGCGTGACGTCGCTGATCGCCCGGCTGACCGTCTGGCCGGTCTGCAGCCGGTCCTGGCCCGGCCCGTCGACCCGGGCGAGGGCGGCGTGGACGTCGTTGCGCAGGTCCATCTGGACGTCGAGGGACAGCCGCCCGGCGAGGTAGCGGCGGACGAACCCGGCGCCGAACCGCAGCGCCCCGGCCGCGACCAGCGCGACGACGAACGGCGTGACGTCGACCGCCCGGCCCGACTCCACCCCGTCGACCACCCGGTCGACGACGGCCCGGACGAGCAACGGCGCCAGTCCCGCGACGACCGACGCGATCAGCGCGGCGGCGAACGCGCCGAACAGGTCACCGCGGTGCCGCAGGCAGTAGCCGAGCAGCCGCTTGAGCCAGCCGCCCTCCGGGGGCGGAGCCGCGGGCCGGCCACGGGTGCCGGGAGGCTGCAGTTGGGTCGCCGTCACGAGGGGACCGCCGCCCCGGGCGGGGCGACGGAGGGGTGCGGCACACCGTCAGTGTGCGACGCCCCTCCGACATCCCGCAGCCGGGGCGGGTTACTCGAAGTAGCGCCGCGGCGCCTCCACCAGCATCTGCCGGATCTGCTCGTCGGTGACGCCCCGCTCCCGCAGCATCGGCAGCACGTCGGTGCTGATGTGGGTGAAGTTCCAGTTCGGCGCGATCTGCTCCTTCGCGGCCTGGGCCTCGACGCCGGGGAAGTAGTCGATGTAGCAACTCGCGTCGTGCGCCAGCACCATCCGGTCGGCGTACCCGCGGGAGGCCAGCTCGACGATCGTGTCCACTCGCGAGGACGTCGGGTTGTAGATGTCGAGGCCGAACCGGTCCATGCCGAGCAGGCAGCCGGCCTCGGCCAGCTCGCTCAGGTAGTCGAGGTCGTTGCTGTCGCCGGCGTGCCCGATGACCACCTTGGTCAGGTCGACGCCCTCGTCGCGGAACACCTGCAGCGCCAGCAGCCCCGCCTGGTTGGCCACCGACGTGTGCACCGTGATCGGCGCACCGGTGGCGCGGTGCGTGGCCGAGCAGGCCCGCAGGGTGCGCTCCACCCCGGGAGTCAGCCCCTTCGCCTCCACCACGCACTTGAGGAAGGCGGCCTTCACCCCGGTGCGGGCGATGCCGTCGGTGAGGTCGGCGGTGAAGTCGGAGACCATCGGATCGGTCGGCAGGTCGAGCAGCAGGCCCGGGCCGCGGTGCTCGTACTGGTGCGGCAACTCGTCGTAGGTGTACAGCCCGGTGGCCACGATGATGTTGAGGTCGGTCTGCTCCGCGACCCGCTGCACCCGCGGGATGTAGCGGCCGAGCCCCCACACCGTGGGGTCGAGGATCGTGTCGATTCCCAGCGCCTTCAGCTCGTCCAGCTTCGTGACGGCGTCCGCCACGCGCTCGTCCTCGTCCCACCAGTCGCCGTCGCCGTAGTTCTGCACGTGCTCGGTGGAGAGCACGAAGACGTGCTCGTGCATGAGGGTCGCCCCCATGTCGGCGGTGTCGATCGGGCCTCGGACGGTCTCGACGGTGGGCATGGTTCCCCTTCGGTGGATGGACGGAACGGGTCAGCGCACGGGCTGCCAGTCGGTGCCCTCGCGCAGCGAGGGCTTGAGCACCTTGCCGCCGGGGTTCCGGGGCAGCGGCTCGGTGCGGATGTCGACGAACTGGGGCACCTTGAAGTCGGCCAGGCGTTCCCGGGCGAAGGTGATCAGTTCCGCGGCCTCGAGGGTGCGGCCGGGCAGGGGCACCACCACCGCGCCGACCTTCTCGCCCATCATCGAGTCGGCGACCCCGATGACGGCGACCTCGCCCACGGCCGGGTGCGCGGCGAGGGCGTTCTCCACCTCGACGCAGTACACGTTCTCGCCACCGCGGTTGATCATGTCCTTCTTGCGGTCGACGACGTACACACGCCCGTCGTCGTCGATGCGGGCGAGGTCGCCGCTGTGCAGCCAGCCGTCGACGAAGGTCTCCCCCGTCTGCTCGGGCTTGCGCCAGTACCCGGCAACGACGTGCGGGCCGCGGATGAGCAGCTCCCCCACCCCGCTGTCCGGGTCCGGGGAGTCGAGCCGGACGTCGACCACCGGGGCCGGGTAACCGACGGAGTCCGCGTGCTCGGCGGCGTCCTCGTGCGGCAGGTAGGTCGAGACCGACGAGGTCTCGGTCAGCCCGAACCCGTTGCCCACGCGGGCCGTCGGGAACGCCTGCTGGATGCGGTGCACGAGATCGGGGGCGATCGGCGCACCGCCGTAGCTCAGCGAGATGACCGAGGAGGTGTCGACGTCGGCGAAGCCCGGCTGCTGGAGCGCCAGCCAGTAGATGGCCGGCACGGTGGTGAGGACGTCGACCCGCTCCTCCTCGATGGCCCGCAGGAAGGCGCCCACCTCGAACGCGGGCATGATCACCGACTTCCCGGCGAGCGCGGTGACCACGAGCAGCTGCGAGTTGCAGCCGGTGACGTGGAACAGCGGCACCGAGATCAGCGTGGTGCGCGGCTCGCGGCCCAGGTCCAGGCAGCGCAGGCAGGTCTCGATGTTGGACAGGTAGTTCTCGTGGGTGGTCATCGCACCCTTGGGGAAGCCCGTCGTCCCGCTCGTGTAGAAGATCCCGGCCAGGTCGGTGTGCTGCTGGTCGGTGGTCTCCAGCGGTTCGCCGTCCGGCAGGGGCGCGCCCGGCTCGCAGACGTAGACGGCGCCGGAGTCCTCCACGACGTAGCGGACCTCGGGCTCGGCGAAGCGGGTGTTGACCGGGACGACGACGCCGCCGGCCAGCAGCGTGCCCCAGAAGGCGTAGACCCAGTCGTTGCCGTTGGGCAGCCGGTTGGCCACCCGGTCGCCCGGCTGCACCCCGGCCGCGCGCAGACCCCCGGCGACCCGGGCGGCGCGGTCCCACAGCTGCCGGTAGGTCACCCGCTCGCCGCCGAGCTCGACCAGCGCCTCGCCGTCCGGCCGCCGCTCGACCGCCGAACGCAGCAGCTCCGGCAGGTTCCGCGGCAGGTCCCGGTAGCGGCGGATGCCGTCCGCGCCCACCTCGATGCCCTCGCGATCGAAGGGGTACGGCATGCCGACCTCCGTGACGTCGTCGTCCAGGCGCTGGTCAGCGGAGTCTGTCGCGGCGGGAGTCCCGCGTCCAGACGAACGCGACCCGGGACCTCCGCCCCTCCCGCCGGCCCGCGACGGCCCTAGCGTGGTCCTCGGGCGCCGGGTCGCCGGTGTCCGGACGCCGGTCTCCGCGGCCGGCCTCCCTCGGGAGTCGTCATGACCGTTCCCGTCGATCGGCCGCCCGCCGCGGTCGAGCAGAACCCTCCGGCCACCCGGCCCCCGGACCCGCCGGACCGGCGGACCACCGCCGAGAAGCTCGGCCTCGAGGACCACCTGGTGCTGCTGTTGGTCATCGTGGCGGCGGCCGTCCTGCTCGCCTTCACCGCCATGATCGTCCTCACCGCGCTGGGCGGGGGGACCGACTACGTGCCCTGGAACGACTGACCCAGGACGGCGGGGACCGGCGCCGCGCCGCTCAGCCGGCCTCGGCGATCCGCCGGATGGCCTCCAGCGTCGCCGGGATGCCCTCGTGCGCGGCGCGCGTCCGGTCGGCGATCTCCCGGTCGGCGGCCTCGCCGTAGCGCTCGGCGAAGATCGCGATACCGGCCGGCAGGAACTCCCAGGACTCGGTCAGCCGCGTGCCGCCGTCCGCCGGCCCCATGCTGAACGCCCAGCGCACGAAGCCGTCGCCGACCTCCCAGGCGAACTCCCGGCCCCGGTCGGCGGCGACCACCTGGCTGCGGGTCTCCCAGGTCCGGCCGGGCACCTCGTTGCGGCCGGTGAACCAGGCGCCCACCCGCGGCCCGCCGTCGTCGTCCCACCAGCAGGCCCGACAGACCGGGCTCCACTCACCGGTCCGGGTCACGTCCGAGACGAGGTCGTACACCGCCTCCGGCGTGGCTCGGACGACGACGGACGACGAGTGAGTGCGGCTCTCCACCACGGCATCCTCGCAACCGCGTAGCGTCGCCCCACGGAGCCGTCCAGGCTTCCGACGAGCGGAGCGCACGCCATGGGTGACAAGTCCCCGAAGCAGACCAACACGAAGAAGCCCGCCGCGAAGTCGATCAAGGAGAAGCGCCAGGAGAAGCGGTCGGCGGTCGACACGTCGTCGCAGATGGACAACCTGACGCACGGCACCAAGAAGCACTGAGCCGCTGAGCTCCGGGGCCGCGCAGCGACTGCGCGGCCCCGCCCCTCCCCCGCGGAACTACCGCAGGGTGGCGACGACGACGTGCGGCCCGGGCTCGGCGAGCGCGGTCCGGACCTGGTCGGCCAACTCCTCGGCGGTGGTCGCCCGCGTCGCCGGCACGCCCATGCCCTGCGCGATCGAGACGAAGTCCAGCGCCGGGCCGGTCAGGTCGAGCAGCTTGCGCGCCCGCTCGCCGTCGCTGGCCGCACCCACCCGGGTCAGCTCGTGCTCGAGGATCGCGTACGAGCCGTTGTCGCAGATGATCGTGGTGATGTTCGCCTGCTCGCGGGCGTAGCTCCACAGCGCCGAGATCGTGTACATCGCGCTGCCGTCGGCCTGGATGCCGATGACCGGCCGGTCGGGGCAGGCCACGGCCGCGCCGAGGGCCATGGGCAGCCCGTCGCCGATCGCGCCGCCGGTCAGCGACAGCCAGTCGTGCCGCGGGCCGGCCGAGGTCATCTCGGTCAGACCGGCACCCGAGGTGAGCGCCTCGTCGACGACGATCGCGTTCTCCGGCAGCAGCGCGCCGACGACCGCCGCCATCGCCCGCGGGTTCAGCGGGCCGGTGGGCAGCTCGGGGGTCTCCCGCTCCATCACCTTCGGCTCGGCGCCGGGGGCGGCGAGCTCGGCCAGCGCCTCGAGTGCGGCCACGCCGTCCTCCCCCGGCTGGCTCAGCACGTGCACCGTGCAGTCCTCCGGCACGGGGTGGCCGGGCATGCCGGGGTAGGCGAAGAAGTGCACCGGTGCCGTGGCGCCGGCCAGCACCAGGTGCTTGGTGCCCTCGAGCGCCGCCATCGCCATCTCCGGCGGGTAGGGCAGGCGGTGCAGGTCGGGTAGCCCGGCCCCGCGGGCGGTACGTGCGGGGAAGGTCTCGGCCACCAGGCGCACACCGGTGCCGGCGGCGACGCGGGCAGCGGCCAGCTGCCCCTCGGGGGACGCCATGACGTCACCGCCGAGGAAGATCACCGTCTCCTCGCCGCCCAGGACCTTGGCGATGCCCTCGATCAGCGACGGCGCGGCGTGCGGCCGGGGCCGGACGTGCAGCGGGGTGGCCGGCTCGGCGCCGTCCTCCCACGACACGTCGGCGGGGAGGATCAGCGTGGCCACGCCGGTCTTCTTGGCCATCGCGACGGCCTCCGCGGCGTCACCGGCCACGTCGGCCGGGGACAGCGACCGGCGCACCCAGCCGGAGACGGTGCCGGCGATGGCGTCGATGTCGGACTCCAGGGGGGCGTCCAGGCGCTTGTGCGACCGCGCGTGGTCACCGACGACGTTGACCAGGGGCGCCCTGCCCCGGCGCGCGTTGTGCAGGTTGGCCAGCCCGTTGCCCAGGCCCGGGCCCAGGTGCAGCAGCGTCGCCGCCGGCCCCCCGGCCATGCGTGCGTAGCCGTCCGCGGCACCGGTGGCGACGCCCTCGAACAGGGTCAGCACGGCCCGCATCTCGGGCACGTCGTCCAGCGCCGCGACGAAGTGCATCTCGGAGGTGCCCGGGTTCGAGAAGCAGACGTCCACGCCCGCGTCGACCAGGGTCCGGATCAGTGCCTGTGCGCCGTTCACACCCCGACCATGGCACGCGTCACATCCGCTGGCCACACCGGGGGCAGGTCAGTCCGGCCGGTCCCCGGAACGCCGGCGCGCCACCACCAGGCTCCCCACCGCGACGGCGGCCAGCGCGACGGCGGCAACGATCAGGGCGACGCGCGAGGAGTCCCCGATCCGGATGAGCAGGTAGATCATCAGCGGCAGGACGACCGGCAGCAGCATCAGCGCCCGCTGCCGCAGGCCGGGCGCGGGCCGCGCGCCGGAGGACGGGGAGTCGGGCACGGCGGTCATCCTCGCACCGGCAGACTCCGCGTGACCGACACCGACCGAGGAGAGCGACCCATGGCCGACGCCACGACCACCACCGCAGCCCGCCGCGCCCACCCCGCACACAGCGCCCTGGTGGGCCTCGCCTCCCTCGGCGTGCTGCTGCAGGGCGTGTGGGCGGGGCTGTTCCTCGGTGGCTCGGACGACTACGGCACCTGGGCGAGCGTGCACCAGCACGGTGGCGAGGCGACCGTGCTGCTGGCCTCTCTCGCCACCGTCGCGGCCCTCGTCTGGCTGCGCGGCAACCGGCCCGTCCTGGTCGGGACGACGCTGCTGTTCGTCCTGCTGGTGGTCGAGCTGCTGCTGGGCATGGCCATCGACGGGACGCGGACGGCGGTCGTCGTCCACATCCCGCTGGCCATGCTGCTGCTGGGCCTGGCGGTCTGGCTGCCGACCGCCGCCCGGCGGGCCTGACCTAGAAGGTCAGCACCAGCCGGCCGCGGACCCCGCCGGCCTCGAGCAGCCGGTGCGCCTCGGCGGCCTCCTCGGCCGGGAACGCGCGCGCCACCCGCAGGGTCACCGCACCGTCCTCCACCAGCTGCCGCAGGCCGTCCAGCGCCGCGCGGTCCTCGGCGATCCTGCGCACCAGGGTCGGGAAGACGCGCAGGCCGCGCTGCCCGTCGCCCTTGTAGCCGCGGACGGTGGCGACGGCGCCGCCGTCTTTCACAGCGGGCAGCACGAGCGCGTCCTGGACGGAGCCGTCGGCCAGGCCGTCGACGCCCTCGGGGTAGTGCTCGCGGATGCGGTCGGCGACGTCGTCGCCGCGACGGACGACGACGTCGGCGCCGAGCTCGCGGACCAGCTGCTCGTCGGCCTCGGAGGCGTCGGCGATGACGGTGAGCCCCTCGGTCTTGGCCAGCTGGATCATGTAACCGCCGTACGAGCCGGCGGCGCCGGTCACCGCGAGCACCTGGCCGCGCTGGAGGCCCATGTAGTTCAGCGACAGGCGCGCGGTGAGCCCGTTCATCGGCAGCGTCGCCGCGGCCACGGCGTCGACGTCCTGCGGCGCACGGACGACGGAGTCGCCGGGCAGCACGATGTCCTCTCGGTATCCGCCGTGCTGACCGAACGGCACGACGACACCCATCGCGAGGTCACCGACCTCGAGGTGGTCGACGCCGTCGCCCACCTCGGAGACGACGCCGGCGACGTCCATCCCGGGCACCCACGGCGGGGTCTTCACCGGGTCGCGGCCGGCGTAGGCGCCGGACCGCGCGTAGGTGTCGGTCGGGTTCACCGTCGCGGCCTGGACCTGCAGCCGCACCTGACCCGGGCCGAGGGGCTCGGGCTCGACCTCCACGAGATGCAGGGCCTCGGGCCCACCGAACTCGGTCACTCCAGCTGCACGCATGGGCCCTGCATACCGGACGGCACCCGCTGACACCACAGGGGTGTTGCCATGACGTCAGCGTGGTGTCATAGTGGCGTCATGGACCTCAGCCCCTTCGTCGACCAGCTCCGCCGCGACCTGCTGACCGTGGCCGATGCCGGCGGCGAGGAGGCCCGCGCCCTGGCGGAGCGGCTCACCGCTCCGCTGGAGTCCTCGGTCCGCCTGGCACTGCTGTCCGCGCTGTCCCAGGCAGCCGAGGAGATCACCGCCGAGCTCGCCCCCGGGGCCGTCGACGTGCGGCTCCGCGGCAGCGACCTCGGCTTCGCGGTGACCGCTCCCCCGGCACCCGAGCCGGCACCGGACGCCGCGCCGGCCGCCGAGCCCGTCCCGGACGTCGAGGAGGGCGAGACCGTCCGCATCACCCTCCGCCTGCCCGACCAGCTCAAGACCCGCGTCGACGAGGCGGCCACCCGCCTCGGCGTCTCGGTGAACACCTGGCTGGTCCGGGCGGTCGCCACCGCCGTCGACCCCCAGCCGCGTCCGACGTCCGAACCACGCCGTGGCCGCCGGGCCCACGGCGCCGAGTACACCGGCTGGGCCCGCTAGCCGCCGCACCCCGCACCCCGCACCCCGCACCGCTCACCGACCCCGACCGACCGGTCCGGGGGCGATCCCGCCTGTCCCGAGGAGGGCACAGCCATGCCCACGTTCGACACCCCCGGCCCCATCCGCGCCCGCATCGAGGTCGCGTACGGCGCCGTGCAGGTCCGCGCCGACGACCGGCACGACACCACCGTCACCGTCCGGCCCCGCAACGCGGACAGCGCCGCCGACGTCACGGCCGCCGAGCAGACCCAGGTCACCCTCCGCGACGGCGAGCTGCTCGTCCGGTCGACCAGTCGCCCACGCCTGCTGTTCTTCGGGTCCGGCCCGGAGATCGAGGTCGACGTCGTCCTGCCGGCGGGCTCCGCTCTCGACGTCCGCACCACCGCCGGTGACATCACCTGCCTCGGGCGCCTGGGCGCCGCCGACCTGGAGTGCAAGCACGGCGCGGTCCGCGTCGACCGGGCCGGCACCCTGCGGGCGCGCAGTGCCAGCGGGAACGTCTCCGCCGACACCGTCGACGGCCGGACCGAGGTGACCACCTCCTACGGCGAGGTCCGGATCGGCGAGACCGCCGGGCCGGCCCGGCTGGAGACCGGCTACGGCAACGTCACCGTCGACCGTGCCCTGGGCTCGGTGACCGGCACGACCAAGTACGGCCAGGTGCGCGTCGGCGAGGCCGTCCGCGGCTCGCTGGTCCTGGAGACCGCCTACGGCGAGGTCGAGGCCGGCGTGCGCGAGGGGACGGCGGCCTGGCTCGACGTCTCCGCCGGAACCGGCCGCGTCCGCAACCTGCTCACCGAGTCCGCCGGGCCCGAGGGCGCCGACGAGACCGTCGAGATCCACGCCCGCACGTCCTACGGCGACATCACCGTCCGCCGGGCCTGAGAGGAGAGACCGACATGGATCCGAACGCCGCCATCACCGTCACCGGCCTGCGCAAGTCCTTCGGGGCGAAGGTCGTGCTCGACGGCCTCGACCTCACCGTGCCCGCGGGGACGGTCTACGCCCTGCTCGGCCCCAACGGGGCCGGCAAGACCACCACCGTCGACATCCTCTCCACGCTCACGCCCGCCGACGGCGGGGAGATCCGCATCGCCGGGCACGACCTGCACCGGGAACCCCAGGCCGTGCGCTCCTCGATCGCGCTGACCGGACAGTTCTCCGCCGTCGACGACCTGCTCACCGGCGCGGAGAACCTGCGCCTCATGGCCGACCTGCTGCACGTCGGCCGGCGCGAGGGCGGACGCCGGGCCGCCGACCTGCTCGAGCGCTTCGACCTGGTCGACGCCGCGGACCGGGTGCCCAGCACCTACTCGGGCGGCATGCGCCGGCGCCTCGACCTCGCCATGGGGCTCATGGGCGACCCCCGCGTGGTCTTCCTCGACGAACCGACGACCGGCCTGGACCCGCGCAGCCGACGCGCCATGTGGGACGTCGTCCGTGGGCTGGTGGCCGACGGCGTCACCATCCTGCTCACCACCCAGTACCTCGAGGAGGCCGACCAGCTGGCCGACCGCATCGGGGTGCTCGACTCCGGGCGGCTGGTCGCCGAGGGCACCGCCGACGAGCTGAAGCGGCTGGTCCCGGGCGGGCACGTGCGCCTGGAGTTCGACGACGCGCCGTCCCTGCACGAGGCCGCGCGCCTGCTCGGCCTTCCCGTGCCCGACACCGCCGGCCTGGCGCTGGAGGTCCCGGGCGAGGGTGGCGTCCCCGAGCTGCGCTCGCTGCTCGGCCGCCTGGACGACGCCCGCATCGACGTCGCCGGCCTGACCGTGCACACCCCCGACCTGGACGACGTCTTCCTGGCCCTCACCGGCCGCCCGACCCCCGCAGAGGTGGACGCATGACCACGCTGGCTCTCACCGTGACCGACTCCGCGACGATGCTGCGCCGCAACCTCAGGCGGGCCGCGCGCTATCCCGGGCTGACGGTGATCGTCGCCGCCCTGCCCATCGTCTTCCTGCTCTTGTTCGTCTACGTCTTCGGCGGGACTCTCGGCGCCGGACTGGGGCTGCCGTCCGGCGGCCGGGCGGAGTACCTCGCCTACGTCGTCCCCGGGATCCTGGTCCTCGCCATCACCGGCGGCGCCCAGGGGACGGCGATCGCCATCGCCATGGACATGACCGAGGGCATCATCGCCCGGTTCCGCACCATGTCGATCGCCCGCGCGTCGGTGCTCACCGGTCACGTGGTCGGTGCGGTGGTCCAGACCATGATCGGGCTGACGATGGTCGTCGCCGTCGCCCTGCTCATCGGCTTCCGGCCCAGCGCGGACGCGATCGAGTGGGTCGCGGTCGCCGGCGTCCTGGCCATGACCAGCTTCGCGCTCTCCTGGCTCTCGGTCGCGATGGGGATGTGGACGAAGACCGTCGAGGCGGCCAGCAACGTCCCGATGCCGCTGATGCTCCTGCCGTTCTTCGGCAGCGGTTTCGTGCCGGTCGAGTCGATGCCGGCCGGGCTGCGCTGGTTCGCCGAGCACCAGCCCTTCACGCCGATCATCGAGACGGTGCGCGGTCTGCTCACCGGGACCGCGATCGGCTCCAGCGGACTCGTGGCGACGGCGTGGTGCGCGGGGATCGCGCTGGTCGGCTACCTCTGGGCGCGCAGGAACTACGAACGCCGCCCCGCCCGCTGACCGAGGGACTTTCGGCGCCGAAAGTCCCTCGTGGAGACCGGACTTTCGGCGCCGAAAGTCCCCCCGACGAGCACGGAGGCCCGGAACCGAGTCGGTTCCGGGCCTCCGGTGCGCGCGGGGATCAGCTCTTGAGCTTGTACTCCTTGAGCAGGCCGCGGCTGATGATCGTCTTCTGGATCTCGCTGGTGCCCTCGCCGATGAGCAGGAACGGCGCCTCGCGCATGAGCCGCTCGATCTCGTACTCCTTGGAGTAGCCGTAGCCGCCGTGGATGCGGAAGGACTGCGTGGTCACCTCGGCGCAGTACTCGCTGGCCAGCGTCTTGGCCATGCCCGACTCGACGTCGCTGCGCTTGCCGGCGTCCTTGAGCCGGGCCGCGTTCACCATCATCAGGTGGGCGGCCTCGACCTTGATCGCCATCTCGGCGAGCTGGAAGGCGATCGCCTGGTGCTGCGCGATCGGCTTGCCGAAGGTCTCCCGCTGCTGGGCGTAGGCGATCGCGAGCTCGAAGGCACGGATCGAGATGCCGCAGGCGCGGGCCGCCACGTTGACCCGGCCGACCTCGACGCCGTCCATCATGTGCGCGAAGCCCTTGCCCGGGACGCCACCGAGGATCTCCGAGGCCTTGGCCGCGTAGCCGTCGAACACCAGCTCGGTGGTGTCGACGCCCTTGTAGCCCATCTTGTCGATCTTGCCGGGGATCGTGAGGCCGGGCTTGACCTCGCCGAAGCCGGCCGGCTTCTCGATGAGGAACGTGGTCAGGTTCTCGTGCGCGCGCTCGGCACCCTCGTCGGTGCGCACGAGGGCGGCCACCAGGGTGGAGCTGCCACCGTTGGTCAGCCACATCTTCTGGCCGTTGATCGTGTAGTCGCCGTCGGCGTTCTTCGTCGCCTTGGTGCGGATCGCGGCGACGTCGGAACCCAGGCCGGGCTCGGACATCGAGAACGCGCCGCGGACCTCGCCGGTCGCCATGCGCGGGAGGTAGTACTCCTTCTGCTCCTGCGTGCCGTGCTGGCGCAGCAGGTAGGCCACGATGAAGTGCGTGTTGATGACGCCGGAGACGCTCATCCAGCCGCGGGCGATCTCCTCGACCACGAGCGCGTAGGTCAGCAGCGACTCGCCGAGACCGCCGTACTCCTCGGGGATCATCAGGCCGAAGATGCCGAGCTCCTTGAGCCCGTCGACGATCTGCTGCGGATAGGTGTCGCCGTGCTCGAGCTCCTGCGCGTTCGGGATGATCTCCCGGTCGACGAAGCTCCGCACCGTCGACAGGATCTCGCGCTGGATGTCGGTCAGGTCCGCGGTCTGGGCCAAGCGGGTCATCGGTCTCCTCCGGGGACTCCGGTGTCCATAGTCAGCGGAAAGTATGTGCTACCCCCGCGGGACACCTGCCGTGGGTGGTGGCCGGGCGCCGGGCGGACGGCCGCCAGCGCGCCGCCGTCGCGGGGAGGCCGCGGGGCGTGGTGGAGTAGCCCCACCCGTCACCCGGCCCGCGCCGGCCGAGCAGGAGGAGATCCCCATGAGCACTCCCGAGGACGGCACGCGGACCGCCCCCGACGGTGGCCGCCACCCGGGCGAGCAGCCCCCCGGGCAGCCGGACTACGGCCGGCCCGGCTTCGGCCCGCCGCAGTACGACGCGGCCTCCTCCGGCCACCCGGACCCCTCCCAGCCGCCGTACCACCAGCCCGCGCAGGCGCAGCAGCAGTGGGGGCAGCCCGGGTACGCCCAGCCCGGTTACGGCCAGCCCGGCTACGGCCAGCAGCCGTACGGGCAGGCCCCGTACTACGGCGCCGCGCCGGGCTACCCCTACGGGCGGCCGACCAACTCCCTGGCGATCCTGTCGCTGGTGCTGGCCTTCGTGTTCGCGCCGGCCGGGCTGATCACCGGCATCATCGCCCGCAAGCAGATCCGGCAGACCCACGAGGACGGCGACGGCCTGGCGCTGGCCGGGATCATCGTCGGCGGGATCGTCACCGCGCTGTTCGTGCTGATGATCGTGTTCTGGATGGTCGCCGTCGTCGCCGTCACCAACGAGGGCTTCTAGCGCCCGACGACGCAGGAGGCCCCGCTCCCGCCGATCTCGATCGGCGGGAGCGGGGCCTCCTTGGTGCGTGGATCAGGCCTCGGGCGGGGTGAAGCTCGAGGTGCGGGACAGCCCGGCGGCGCGGCCCTTGCCCGCGATCACCAGCGCCATCTTGCGGCTGGCCTCGTCGATCATCTCGTCGCCGAGCATCGCCGAGCCCTTCTTGCCACCGGCCTCCGACGTCGCCCAGTCGTAGGCGTCGAGGATCAGCTCGGCGTGGTCGTAGTCCTCCTGCGACGGCGCGTAGATCTCGTTGGCGGCGTCGATCTGGCCGGGGTGCAGGACCCACTTGCCGTCGAAGCCGAGCATCGCCGAGCGCTTGGCGACCTCCTCGAACGCGGGCACGTCGCGCACCTGCAGGAAGGGGCCGTCGATGGCCTGCACGCCACGGGCGCGGGCGGCCATGAGGATCTGCATGAGGATGTAGTGGAACGGGTCACCCGGGTAGTCGGGGTGCAGCGCGCCCACGACCAGCGACTTCATGTTGATCGAGGCCATGAAGTCGGCGGGGCCGAAGATGATCGTCTCGATGCGGTCGCTGGCGAACGCGATGTCGTTGACGTTGATGAGGCCCTGGGCGGTCTCGATCTGCGCCTCGATGCCGATCTTCCCGACCTCGAGGCCGTTGGCCTTCTCGATCTGGGTGAGCAGCATGTCCAGCGCCTTGACCTGCGCGGCATCCTGGACCTTCGGCAGCATGATCGCGTCGAGGTTCGCACCGGCGCCGCCGACGACCTCGAGCACGTCCTGGAAGGTCCACTCCGTCGTCCAGTCGTTGACGCGGACGGTGCGGATCTTGTCGCCCCAGCCGCCCTCGTTCAGCGCGGCGACGATGTTCTTGCGGGCACCGGGCTTGGCCAGCGGCGCGCACGCGTCCTCGAGGTCGAGGAACACCTGGTCCGCCGGGAGGCCCTTGGCCTTCTCGAGGAACCGGGGGTTGCTGCCGGGAACGGCCAGGTTGGAACGACGGGATCGGAGCTCGGCCACAGTGCCTCCGCGTGTTGGAGTCGACGGAATCGGTTGCCCGGAGCGTAACGACGCGGCTCGCGGCCCGCGCCATCGCGGTGATCACCCGGGAAGCTCGGCGAGCCACCGGGCGAAGGTCTGCACACCGCGGTCGGCATCCGGCCCCGGCACGAGGGTGCCGTCGCGGAACGCCCGCCCGAGCCTCCCCGGCAGCGGGACGGGGATCACCACCCCTCCCCGGCCGGTGGCCCGCGCGTAGCTGCGGACCATGTCGGTCATCCGCAGGACCTCCGGTCCAGCCAGGTCGGGCACGCGCCCGGCGGGCCCCGCCTCGGCCAGGCCGACCAGGCGTTCGGCGACCTCCCGCGCGGCCACCGGCTGCGACCTCATCACCGGCACCGGGTGGACGGGACCGAAGCCCAGCTGACCGAGGAGCTGGCCGGCGAACTCGTGGAACTGGGTCGCCCGCAGCAACGTCCAGGGCACCGGCCCCGCCGTCACCAGCTCCTCCTGCACGACCTTGCCGGCGTAGTGGCCGACCGGGGCGCGGTCGCTGCCGACGACGGACAGTGCGACGTGGTGCCCCACGCCGGCCCGGGCCTCCGCGGCCAGCAGGTTCGTCGAGACGGCCCCGAAGAAGCGCACCGCCTCCTTCCCGGACTGCGTCATGACCGAGGTGACGTCGACGACGGCGTCGACCCCGTGCAGCACCTCGTCCAGTCCGGTACCGGCGACGAGGTCCACCCCGGAGGAGCGCGACAGGACGACGGCCTCGTGTCCGTGCTCGCGGACGACGTCCACGACGTGGCGCCCGACGGTGCCGGTCCCGCCGGCGACGGCGATCCTCATCGGGTGCCCGCCGCAGCTCCGGGGCGGACGCCCGACGGGCCGCTCGGTGAGGTCGCCCGCACGGGCAGCAGCAGCGGGACCGCCAGCACGAGGGTCGAGCCGAGCGCCACCACCTGCGCGACGGCGTCGACGGCGCCCAGGGCCCCGAGGTGGTGCAGGTGGTAGCCGAGGTGCGGCACCGAGTAGACGATCCAGGCGATCGCGACGACGAGCCCGGGCCCGCGGCCGCGGTACCGGGTCGCCGCCGCCGAGGCCGCGGCGAGCGCGAGGTTGAACGTCCCGACGTCGCGGACGAGGTGCTCGTTGTACGGCCCGTCGGCGGCGACCCAGGACGAGAACGGGCCGGGGAACGACTCGTAGAACGAGGCCGGGAAGGCGGTGGCCCAGAGCCCCACGTACGCGCCGATGAGGACGAGGATCCACAGCAGGATCCGGCGTGCGGTCGGTGTCATGCCCATGGGACGACGCAGCGCCCCGGGACGTGACATCGGCGTCAGGTGGCGGGTTCGACCAGCATCGTCGGCCGGCTGCCGCGCACGACCAGCGCCACCCCGACGACGACGGCGAGCATGCCCGGCAGCGCGAGCAGCGGCGGCGCCTGCTGGAGCAGCACCAGCGCGACCAGCGTCGCGCCCGGCACCTCCAGCAGGATCACCAGGCTGACCATCGTGGGGCCGACCGTCGAGAGCACCAGGTTCAGCAGCGTGTGCCCGAGCAACTGGGCGCAGACGGTGATCCCGGCGATCAGCAGCCAGTCGCGGCCGCTCATCCCGAGCAGCGGCACGTCGAACAGGAGCGCGCCGACGGCGACGGCTGCCGCGCACACCGAGTAGGCGACGACGGCGTAGGCCGAGGTGGACAGGCGCTCCCGTGCCTTCGCCCCGGCCAGCACGTACCCGCCGGCGAAGATCGCGCCGAGCAGAGCGAGGCCGTCCCCGGCGAGCGCCTCGAGGCTCACCGACACGTCCACGCCCGCGATCAGCCCGGCGCCCACGACCGAGAGCACCAGCCCCCACCAGACCGCGGCCGGCAGCCGCACGCCGACGAACCGGGCGGCCAGCGCTGTCCAGATCGGGGTGGTGGTGACCAGCGCCGTCGACGCCGCCACGGTGGTCATGGTCAGGCTCGGCAGCCACGCGGCGAAGTGCGCCGCCAGGAACAGCCCGGCGACCACCGAGCTGCGCAGGTCCTTCCATCCCAGCCCCTGCAGCGTGGCGCGCTCCCGGGTGAGCAGCACCGGGAGCAGGAGGGCGGCGCCCGCGGCGTTGCGCCAGAAGGCGACGGCGAGCACCGGCGCCACGACCAGTGCGGTCAGCGGCCCCGACATCGAGACACCCAGGACGGCGACGCCCATGAGGACGACGTCGCGGCCGACGGGACGCTGGACCGCCCAGGAGGACGGCGGGGCCGACACGCTCAGCGGGGCACCCGGATGCGGCCGCTCGCCACCGGCACCACGCTGCCGCGGACGGTGGCGCCCACGGCCGTCGCGCCCGCGGCGGTCACGGTGCACTCGAGCACCGAGGGGCGGCCCATCGCCTCGCCCTGGCGGACGGTGAACGACGACGTCCCGTCGGCGGCGAGCAGGCCGGTCTCGACCAGCCACACGCCGGTGCCCAGCGCGGCCGAGCCGGTCGCCGGGTCCTCGCCCCAGGACAGGTCGCCGGCGAACACACGGGCGTAGGCGGTCGCGGTCGCGGCGTCCCAGGAGAGCACCGAGACGCCCTCCCCCACGGTCAGATCGCGCAGCGCGGCGGGATCGGGGACGGCGCGGTCGACGGCGTCCGGCCGCACGGAGAGGTAGGCGAACGGCAGCCCGCACCCGGCGACCTCGACGGGCACGCCGGTGAGGTCGGCGGCGTCCAGCCCGAGCGCCCGCGCCAGCTCCTCGGCGGCGGGGCCGTCGGCCAGCGTCGGCGTCCCGCCGGAGAGCGTGGCGCCGTCCTCGTTCACGACGACGTCGAGCACGCCGGCGCCGCACTCCTGCCGCAGCGTGCCCGCGGCCAGTCGCCCGGTGCGCACCAGCGTGTGCGCCGCCCCGACGCTGGGGTGACCGGCGAAGGGCAGCTCGGCGTAGGGCGTGAAGATGCGCACCCGGTAGCTGGCGCCGGCCTCGGTGGGGGCACAGAGGAACGAGGTCTCCGAGAGGTGGAACTCGTTCGCCAGCGCCTGGCACTGCGCGGTGTCGAGCCCGTCCGCGTCGAACACGACGGCCAGCGGATTCCCGGCGAACGCCCGCGGCGCGAACACGTCGACGATCTCGTAGTCCAGCAGCTCCGGGCCGTTCACGGCGCCGACGGTAGCCTTTGCGATCGTGACCTCGGTGAGCAGGGCGTACGTCTCGCGGCTCGCCGGACTGACGGTGTTCGACCCCAACGGCGACCGCATGGGCAAGGTGCGCGACGTCGTCGTCGCCCTCCGGGTGGGCACCGCCTGTCCGCGCGTGCTCGGGCTGGTGGTCGAGGTCGTCGCGCGCCGGCGGATCTTCGTGCCGATGGGCCGGGTCACCGCCATCGACCAGGGCGCGGTGATGCTCTCCTCGGGCACGATCAACCTCAAGCGCTTCGAGCAGCGTGCCGGCGAGACGCTGGTGCTCGGCGAGCTGCTGGACCGCTCGGTGCAGATCGTCGAGGGCGGCAAACCGGCACACGTGGTCGACGCCGGCATCGAGCAGACCCGCACCGGCGACTGGCAGATGGCCAAGGTCGCCGTCCAGGAGCCGGGCCGGCTGGGCCGCCGCGGTCAGCTGCACACGCTGAACTGGGACGAGGTCGCCGGGCTCGCGCTCGCGCAGACCGGGCAGGGCGCCGAGACGCTGATCGCCACCTACCGCGAGCTCAACGCCGCGGACATGGCGCACGCGCTGCAGGAGCTGCCGATCAAGCGCCGGCACGAGGTCGCCGAGGCGATGGACGACGAGCGGCTGGCCGACGTCCTGGGCGAGCTGCCCGAGGCCGACCAGGCGGTCATCCTCGGCACCCTCGAGGAGAGCCGCGCCGCCGACGTCCTCGAGGAGATGGACCCCGACGACGCCGCCGACCTGCTCGCGGAGCTGTCCAACGTCGACCGCAACCGGCTGCTGGAGCTCATGGAGCCCGACGAGGCCGAGCCGGTCCGCCAGCTGCTCAAGTACTCCGAGGACACCGCCGGCGGGATCATGACCAGCGAGCCGGTGATCCTCTCCCCCGACGCGACGATCGCCGAGGCGCTGGCGCGGGTGCGCGAGCCGGAGCTGACCCCCTCGCTGGCCAGCCAGGTGTACGTCTGCCGCCCTCCGTCGGCCACGCCGACCGGTCGCTACCTGGGGCTGGCGCACATCCAGCGGCTGCTGCGTGAACCTCCGTCCAGTCTGGTCAGCGGCATCCTCGACGACCTCGAGCCGCTGCGCCCCGAGGCGCCGCTGGCCGAGGTGACCCACTACTTCGCGACGTACAACCTGGTGGCCGCACCGGTGGTCGACGCCCAGGGCCGGCTCGTCGGCGCGGTGAGCGTCGATGACGTCCTCGACCACCTGCTGCCCGACGACTGGCGCGAGCGGGCCCGACGTGGCTGAGAAGCCGCGCCTCGACACGCCCAGCGGCGGGCCCCGCCGGTTCACCGGGTTCCTCCGGCTCAACCCCGACTCGGTGGGCGCCTTCGCCGAGGGGATCGCCCGGTTCCTCGGCACCGGACGCTTCCTCGCCGTCCAGACGATCATCGTGATCGTCTGGATCGGGCTGAACGTGGTCGCGGTGAACCTCCGCTGGGACCCCTATCCGTTCATCCTGCTCAACCTGGCGTTCTCGACGCAGGCCGCCTACGCCGCGCCGCTGATCCTGCTGGCGCAGAACCGGCAGGCCGACCGGGACCGCGTGCAGGCCGAGGAGGACAGGTCGCGAGCCGCCTCGACCCGCGCCGACACCGAGTACCTGGCCCGCGAGCTCGCCTCGCTCCGGGTCGCGGTCGGCGAGCTGGCGACCCGCGACTTCATCCGCAGCGAGTTCAACCGGCTGGCCGACGAGGGCGAGGACCGGGAGCGGAAGAAGAAGGACAAGAAGCGCCGCGACACGTCGCCCGACCCGGTGACCTGATCTCGGCCCCGAGCACGACCGGCGCGCCGGCCCTGGTGTCGGTCAGACGACGCTGCGGAAGAGCTCCAGCACGGGCGCGGCCACCAGGACGGCGGGGACGGCGAGGGCGGCGGCCCATCCCCGCGTGCGCCGGTCCTGCGGCAGCAGCGCGACCAGTGCCGCCGCGGTGACCAGCTCGGCGACCACCTGCACCGGCCGGTCGGGCAGGGCCAGGTCGGGTTGCACCCATACGCGCCACCACTCGTGGGCGGCGCCGCTGCCGAGCACGAGCCCGGCCGGGACGCCGAGCAGCCCGCCGGGGAGCCAGCCGGACCGACGCGTGGCCCAGTGGACGGCGGCTCCCGTGGCCGGGACGGCCGTGGCGGAGAGCACCAGCCAGGCGATCAGCAGCCGCGCCGACCAGCCGAAGTCCAGGACCAGTGCCGCCCATGCGTAGTAGGCGACGGCCATCGCCGCGAAGAACACCCCGGCCCGGACGGCGGCGGCACGCAGAGAGGGCGCCCACCAGCCGATCAGGGCCACCGACAGCACCCATGCCGCCGGGTAGGTCCCGAGGTCAGCGGCCCACCGCCAGCCCGACTCGTCGCCCGCCTTGGCCAGGACGCCGGTGAGCAGCCCCAGCCCGCCGAACCCGAGCAGCTTCGGCGCCCCGGTCCGCATCCCCGTCACCGCCGGCACAGGAGGATCGTCCTGGGCCGCGCCTCCCCTGCCGCGCAGCCGCGCCGTCAGCCGGTGAGGACGTGCACACCGGCGCCCGTGGCCCCGGCCAGCACGATCACCACGATGAACGGCGCCCGCAGGGCCAGCGCGAGTGCGGCGACCGCCAGCCCGGCCAGGCGGCCGTCGACCACGACGCGGTCGTCGCTGGTCAGGCCCTGCACCGCGACCAGGGCGGCCAGCAGCGCGGCCGGCACGAAGTCGACGACGCGCGCCACCCACGGCTGCTCCACCCAGGTGGCGGGCACCGACATGCCGGCGAGCTTGAGCAGGTAGCAGCCGACCGAGGCGACGACGACGGCCACCCACAGCGTGTCCCCGCTCATGCCGGCCGCTCCGCCGTCCCGGGCCGGCCGGCCAGGGCGACCGCGACGACCGCCACGATCACCTGCACCCCCGCCGGGACGAACGGCGTCAGCGCCAGCGCCACGACCGCTCCTCCGAGGGCGACGCGGCGCTGCACGCCCGGCTCGGCCGATCCCCGCGCGGTCAGCCGGGGCCACAGCAGCGCCAGGAAGGCGGCAGGGACGACGGAGTCCAGCGCCGCCTCGGCGGTGCCGCCGAGCCCCGAGGCGCCCAGCGCCCCGACCAGCGTCATGACGTTCCAGCCCAGGTAGATGGTCGCGCCGGTGGCCCAGAAGGCCAGCCGGCCGAGCTCCCGGTCGGGTGCGGCCACGGCCATGGCGGTCGTCTCGTCGATCACCCAGTGCGCCGCGGCGGCCCGGCCCAGCGCGCTCCGCGGAGCCAGGAGCGGCGCCATGCGGACCCCGTAGACGGTGTTGCGGGTGCCGAGCAGCAGCGCGCTGCCGACCGCGGCGGGCGCGCTCCCTCCGGCGCCGAGCACGCCGACCAGGGCGAACTGCGAGGCGCCGGTGAACATCAGCGCCGACAGGGTCAGCGCCTGCCAGGCGTCCAGGCCCGCGGCGTCGGCGGCGGCGCCGAACGCGATGCCGTAGAGGCCCACGGCGACGCCGAGGCCGACGGCGTCGCGCAGCGTGCGGGTGCGGTCGGCAGCGGACACGTCCGCCGAGGTTAGGCGGCGCCCGTCGGGCCGCCGGACCCGTCCCCGGTCCGCACCCGGCGGCGGCGCACCGTCCGGTCGAGGATGCCGAGGGTTCCCTTGAGCGCGCTCTCCGGGACGATCGGGAAGGTGAGGAAGGGCCGGAGGTCCTCGCGCAGATCCGACCAGTCGCAGTACGAGGTGACGAGGGTGCCGCCGTCGGCGGGCTCGAGCCGGTAGCCGTAGACGTGCCGCAGCGGGGGCCTGATCGTGCCCTCGATGGTCCAGGCGATCTCCCGGTCGGGCTCGTAGGTCGCGATGACCACCTCGACGTCGTACTTCCCCATCGGCAGGTCGCCCAGCGCCTCCCGGTCCATGTGCACGAGGAACCGGTCGCCCACGGCCGAGACCGGCTCGCCCTCGGCGTCCATGAGCATCCCGGAGGCGTCGATGTCGACGTGCCCCTGCGGATCGCGCAGCACCGCGAAGACCTCGGCGGCCGTCGCCGGGACCAGCCGGGTCGCCTCGATCCGCTCGGCGGCGGGCTCGGAGGGGGACGCGGGGGCGCCGGAGCTGCTCATGCCGGGCAGCATGGCACCGACCTGAGCAGCAGATCACCCCTGCGCGCGGCGGCGCCCCGCCGGAGCCGCCGTACAGTGGCGACGTCCCGAGTGCGCCAGCCTGCGCTCCTGTCGCGGCAGGCCACCCTCGGGTCCCCCGTCGAAGGAGACACACACCCCGATGACCGACACCCTGACCGGCAGCCCGGCGCTCGACGCCATCACCGCCGCGTTGGCCACCGTCCAGGACCCCGAGATCAACCGCCCGCTGACCGAGCTGGGCATGGTCAAGGACGTCCAGATCGGCGCGGACGGTTCCGTGCGCGTCGAGGTCTACCTGACCGTCGCCGGCTGTCCGATGCGCGAGACGATCACCAACCGCGTCACCACCGCGGTCGGGGCCGTCGCGGGTGTGACCTCGGTGCAGGTCGGCCTGGACGTCATGAACGACGAGCAGCGCGCCGAGCTGCGCAAGACCGTCCGCGGCACCGACGTCGCCGAGCCGGTCATCCCCTTCGCCCAGCCCGGCTCGCTGACCCGCGTCTACGCGGTGGCCTCGGGCAAGGGCGGCGTCGGCAAGTCCTCGGTCACCGTGAACCTGGCCGCCGCGCTGGCCAAGCGCGGCCTGTCCGTCGGCGTCGTGGACGCCGACATCTACGGTCACTCGGTGCCGCGGATGCTGGGCACCGACGAGAAGCCGACCCAGGTCGACAGCATGATCATGCCGCCGCAGGCCCTCGGGGTGAAGCTGATCTCGATCGGCATGTTCACCCCGGGCAACACCCCGGTCGTGTGGCGCGGGCCGATGCTGCACCGCGCGCTGCAGCAGTTCCTGGCCGACGTGTGGTGGGGCGACCTGGACGTCCTCCTGCTGGACCTCCCCCCGGGCACCGGCGACGTCGCGATCTCGATCGCGCAGCTGCTGCCGAACGCCGAGATCCTCATCGTCACGACCCCGCAGCTCGCCGCCGCCGAGGTGGCCGAGCGCGCGGGTGCGATCGCGACGCAGACCCACCAGCAGGTGGTCGGCGTCATCGAGAACATGTCGTGGCTGGAGCTGCCCGACGGCTCGCGCATGGAGATCTTCGGCTCCGGCGGCGGCGAGGCGGTCTCCGATGCGCTGACCAAGACCCTCGGTGCCCGCGTGCCGGTGCTCGGTCAGATCCCCCTCGACACGCGACTGCGGGAGTGCGGCGACGCCGGCGCCCCGATCGTGCTCACCGAGCCGGAGTCCCCGGCCGCTCAGGCGCTGATCAAGATCGCCGACGGGCTGGCCAGCCGCCAGCGCGGGCTGTCGGGCATGTCGCTGGGCCTCACGCCGGTCAAGCGCTGACCTCTCGCACCACTCCGCTGCCGGGGTGTTCCTCCCGCTCCCGGGGTCCTGCAGGACCTCCGGAGCACGAGGAACACCCCGGAAGTACGTCCGGGCAGCGGCTCGAGAAGGACGCCGCGAACGCCTAGGTCGCGTCGGGGTCGAACGGCGGCGGGACCGCGCGGTCCCGCGGCCGGGCCGCCATCGGGCCGGCGGCCGCAGCGGAGGCCGCGGTGCTGCCGCTCCGCGACGGCGGCTCGTCGTCCTCGAACAGCTGGCTGCGGATGAACGTCCGCGGGTGGTACTTGCGCAGGTCGAGGTCGCGCAGCTCGGGCAGGTCGTCACCCAGGGTCTCGTTGACCTGGGCGCGGACACCGGTGATCGCGGTGCGTGCCTTCTTCAGCCCGGCGGCGGCGTCCTTGGCCAGGTGCGGCAGCCGCTCGGGCCCGAAGATGAAGAGCGCGGCGAGCGCCAGGACGAGGATCTCGCCCCAGCCGATCGAGTCGAACACCGCCGCTCTCCGTTCCTCCGGCCCGCACCGCGCGCCGTCCCCAGGGTAGGCGGCGGTCAGGCGGCGTCGAGCGTCGCCCGGAGCTCCTGCGAGTTCCCGCCGCGCACGACCTCGACGGTGATCTCCTCACCGGGGTCGTGCCGGTCGACGGCCACGACGAGCTCCTCGGAGCTCCCGACGGGGTCGCCGTCCACCGCGATGATCACGTCCTGCTCCTGCAGGCCGGCCTCGGCGCCGGCGCTGCCCGGCTCGACGTTGAGCACCAGGGCACCGTCGCGGGTGCCGTCGGTGACCGAGCGGGCGTTCACGCCGAGCGAGGAGTGCACCGCGCCCCCGGTCGAGATGAGCTGCTCGGCGATGTCGCGCACCGTGTCGATCGGGATCGCGAAGCCCAGGCCGATCGAACCGCCGGTGGTGCCGTTGCCCCCGAGCGAGGCGATCGCGGTGTTGATGCCGACGAGCGCACCCGTCGTGTCGACCAGCGCGCCCCCGGAGTTGCCCGGGTTGATCGGGGCGTCGGTCTGCACCGCGCTGATGACGGCGTTGGTGTCGCTGCCCTCGCCGCCCAGGCGCACCGGCCGTTCGAGGGCGCTGACGATGCCGCTGGTGACCGTGCCGGCCAGCCCGAGCGGCGACCCGATGGCGACCACCGGGTCGCCGACGACGACGCTCTCCGACGTCCCGAGCGCGGCCGTGACGAGACCTGGCTTCTCCACCTTGATGACGGCGAGGTCGCTGGCGGGGTCGCGGCCGACGATCCGCGCCTCCGAGCCGCTGCCGTCGGAGAACATCGCGCGGATCTCGGCACCCTCGACGTCGTCGGCGCCGGAGACGACGTGGTTGTTGGTGACGATGTAGCCCTCGTCGCCGTCGATCACGACACCGGAGCCGGTGGCGCCGCCCTGGCCGACGCGCACCTCGATCGACACGACCGCGGGGATCACCTCGGCGGCGATGGCCGAGACGGAGCCCGGCTCGCGGGTGATGCCGGGATCGACCTGGGTCAGCGTCGTGTCGGGCGAGAGCAGTGGCGACTCGGGCGTGGCGCGGGTCAGGAACCAGCCGACCCCGCCGCCCACGGCCCCGACGAGCAGGACGGCCAGCAGGATCAGCGCCGAGAGCCGCACGGAGACGTCGGCCAGCCGGACCCTCGTGCGCCCCTTGGCGTCGACGACGATCGGGCCGGACTGCTCCTCGGCCTCGGCCGGGTAGACGGCGGGAGCGCCGAGACCGGCGGGTGCGTAGGGGTCGCGCCACGGATCGCTGCGCGCATCGGACTTCCACCACGGGCCGGCCGCGGTGCGCCGGCGTCCCGGGCGGCCGGACGGGGGCTCCTGCAGTCCGCGGCGCCCCGACGTGCCCGGCCCGAACGCGCGGATCAGCGCCTCGGGGGGCGGCGGCGGAACCGGGCGGGCCGGCATCCGGGGGCGGTCGTCGGAGAAGCTGCCGGGCACGGTCTCGGGGCGACCGAAGGCGGTCTGCTGCCCGGGGCCGGGTTCCGGCGTGACGACGCGGCGCGGTGCGAGCCGGTCGGGCACCTCACCGAAGGGTCCGACGGCGCCGGCCGGCCGGGCGAACGCCACGTCGTCGGGTGGCGAGGCGTCGGCCGGCGGGGTGCCGCGGTCGTCCGGACCGGTCAGGGGGTGCCGCCCGGCTCACCGAGCGGGGTCGTCGCCCCGGTGTTCAGCGTCCGCACGACCGGCGGGACCACGTCGGTGTGCTCGCGGACGGCGGAGTCGGCCACGCTCCCGGGGGCGACCGGCACGTCGGGCGGCAGGTTCAGCGCCAGCGCGGTGACCCCGGCGCCGAGGCCGGCGAGGGTGCCGACCAGCCCGCGGCGCAGCCAGCGGGCGTGGTCGGGCCGGTGCGGGCGCTCCTGGGGCGAGAGGTCGACCTCCCAGGCGCCGCCGTCGCGCACGGTGAACCGGCCGGAGTCGGCGCCGAGCGACATCGGGCCTCCGCCGGAGCCCGGCACGTCGGCGGTGAAGGGGATGTTGCACAGCCGCGACATGAGGTCGCCGGGCACGGCCACCTCCTGCGAGCCGTGCAGGGCGTCCTTGGCCTCGCGCTGCGCCTGGACCGCCATCCGGCACTGCAGGCAGCCGGCCAGGTGGCGGGCCGCCCGCGCGGCGGGGCCGGCGGTCAGCTCGCCGTCGACGAGCGCCGCGATCGCCTCCTGGGCCAGGTGGCTCTCCGGCATGCTCACCGCGCTCCACCCCCGCCCAGGACGACGTCGTCCTCGGTGATGACCCGACCCGGGGCCAGGTGGGCCAGGGCCTGCCGCAGCTGCACGCGGCCGCGGTGGATGCGGCTGCGGACGGTGCCGAGCTTGATGCCCAGCGTCGCCGCGATCTCCTCGTAGGTCAGCCCCTCGATGTCGCAGAGGACGACGGCGACGCGGAACTCCGGGGAGAGCGCGTCGAGGGCCGCCTGGATCTGCGGGTCGAGGTGCGTGTCGGCGTAGACCTGCTCCGGGCTGGGCGCGCGACCGGGCAGGCGCTCGGTGTCCTCGGGCAGGGCGTCGAAGCGGATCCGCTGCCGGCGCCGCACCATGTCGAGGAACAGGTTGGTCGTGATGCGGTGCAGCCAGCCCTCGAAGGTGCCGGGCGAGAAGTCGGCGAGGGAGCGGAAGACCCGGACGAAGGTCTCCTGCGTCAGGTCCTCGGCGTCCTGCGGATTGCCGGAGAGCCGGTAGGCCAGCCGGTAGACGCGGGCCGAGTGCTCGCGCACGACCTGCTCCCAGGTGGGCGCGACCCAGGTCTCGACCTCGGGACGGCTCGGCTCGGACACGACGCCAGTATCCCCGACGACGGCCCCGGCGACCGGATCGGTGTCGGAGGGTCGGGCGGGCACGGGTCGCGAGAGGGCCACGTCCGGTCCAACGGGTGGGGCCGAGGGCGGTGTTCCCCTGCGTCACTCTTGCCAGTGAACTCACAGCCGGGCGCCGTCCCGGGGCGTCCCGAGGGCGGTCGCGCGCCCGTGGCCACTACCCTCGGCCGGTGATGAGCGCCCACCCACCGCCGCCGGGGAGCGGCTCGGAGGGCGCCGCCTACGCCGACCGCTACGCCGCCGAGACGGCCGAGATGACCGCCGCGCGCGACCGCGCAGCCCGTCTGCCGGGCCCGCCGCCCGTCGAGCCCGCCGTTGGCGCCGTGCTCGCGGTGCTCGCCGCCGGTGTGGAGGCGCGCTCGGTGGTGTCGATCGGCAGCGGCGGCGGGCTGGCCGGTCTGTGGCTGCTGCGCGGCATGCGACCCGACGGCGTGCTCACCGCCCTGGACGGCGACCCCGAGCAGCTCCGCGCGGCGCGCGCCGCCTTCGCCGGCGCCGGCGTGCCCTCGGGCCGGACCCGGCTGATCTTCGGCACCCCCGCCGAGGTGCTGCCCCGGCTCTCCCCCGGCGCCTACGACATGGTGGTCTGCGCCGGGCCGCCGCTGGAGTACGCCGCCCAGCTCACCGGGCTGCTCGACCTGGTGCGGATCGGCGGGACGCTGACCTGCCACGGCCTGCTCGCCGACGGGCGGATCGCCGACCGCACCGCCCGCGACCCGCAGACCGTCGCCTGGCGCGAGATCGCCCGCGGCATCCGCGAGGACGAGGCCCTGACCTCCGCCGTCCTGCCCATCGGCGAGGGCCTGCTCGTCGCCACCAAGCGGGGCTGAGCCCTCAGCCGAACGGGTGCTCCCCGACCGGTTCCCACGGTCCGCCGAGGTAGCGCCACAGGCCCAGGCCGCGGGCGCGGACGGTCTCCGGCACGAACTCCGCGCTCAGCCGCTCGTGCAGGGCCCGGGCCACCTCGGGCGCCACCTTGTTCTGCACGGTGACGTGCGGGGCGTGCTTCTGCCGGTCCTGCGGGGTCAGCCAGGGCTGCCACGCCGCGGCCAGGCCGTCGCGCACCTCTGCGACCTCGGGGGACGAGAGCACGTAGGCGACCCCGCGGCCGAGGAAGCGCACGCCCGTGACCGCGACGTCGAAGGCCGGGCGGTCCGCGGCCGCCGCGAGGTCGGCCCGGACGGCGTCGAGGTGCGCGCCGGGCAGCGCGTGGAACAGCGTCACGTGCGCGGCGAGGTGGTTCCGCTCGGGCGGGAAGTGCTGCGCGCGCAGCCGGTCGAAGCGGTCCTGCGCCGCGTCGTCCAGCAGCAGCGTGACGACCAGCGGCGCCGGATCAGCCGAGGGCGCGGGCACCCTTGCCCAGCACGGTCACGCCGCCGGCGCTGACGTCGTACCGCTGCCGGTCGACCTCGAGGTCGACGCCGATGCGCGCACCGGGCGGGACGATCACGTTCTTGTCCAGGATGGCCCGGCGCACGATCGCGCCCTCGCCGATGACGACGCCGTCCATGACGACGCTGCCCTCGACCCGCGCTCCGCGCTCGACCCGGACCCCGGGCGAGATGACCGAGCCGTGCACGGCGCCGCCGCCGATGATCGCGCCGGCGCTGACCATCGACTCCTCGGCCCGCCCGCCCAGCACGAACTTCGCCGGGGGCAACTGTGGCGGCAGCGTGTAGATCGGCCAGCGGTCGTTGTAGAGGTTGAAGACCGGGGTGACCGAGACCAGGTCCATGTGCGCGTCGTAATAGGAGTCGATCGTCCCGACGTCGCGCCAGTAGCCGTGGTCGCGCTCGGTCGCGCCCGGCACGACGTTGGTCGAGAAGTCGTAGACCCACGCCTCCCCCGCGGCGGCGAGCATCGGCATGATCGAGCCGCCCATGTCGTGCACGGAGTCCTCGTCGGCGGCGTCGGTGCGCAGCGCCTCGAGCAGCGCGTCGGTGGTGAAGACGTAGTTGCCCATGGAGGCGTAGCTCTCCTCGGGCGAGTCCGGCAGGCCAGGCGGCTCGGCCGGCTTCTCCAGGAATCCGCGCACCTTGCCGTCGGCCGCCGCGTCGATGACGCCGAACTCGGTGGCCTCGCGGCGCGGCACCCGCAGGCCCGCGATGGTCACCCCGGCCCCGGTCTGCAGGTGCTGGTCGATCATCTGCCGCGGGTCCATGCGGTACACGTGGTCGGCCCCGAAGACGACGACGATCTCCGGCCGCTCGTCGTAGATCAGGTTGAGGCTCTGGAAGATCGCGTCGGCGCTGCCGGTGTACCAGCGCGGACCGAGCCGCTGCTGCGCCGGCATCGGGGCGACGTAGCCACCGAGCAGCTGGGACATCCGCCACGTGGTGGTGATGTGCCGGTCGAGGCTGTGGCTCTTGTACTGGGTCAGGACGGCGATCTGCCGGATGTCGCCGTTGACCAGGTTGGAGAGCACGAAGTCGATGAGGCGGTAGTTGCCGCCGAAGGGCACCGCCGGCTTCGCGCGGTCCTGGGTCAGCGGCGCCAGCCGCTTCCCCTCACCGCCCGCCAGGACGATGCCGAGAACCCGAGGACCGCCACGCATGTCCGCAACGTATCCCCCGCCCGGCGCGGGCACTCCTCGAGAACGCCGACACCACCCCACAGGGGGCATGTCCCGGGGCCGGTCTCCCTCCTAGGGTGACCGCGTGCGCATCGGCATCGTGACCCGTGAGTGGCCGCCGGACGTCTACGGGGGCGCCGGCGTGCACGTCGCGCACCTGGTCGCCGCGCTCCGCGCCCTCCCGGCCGGATCCGGGGCTGCGGACCTCGACGTCGACGTGCACTGCTTCGGCGGTCCGCGGGACGACGCCACCGCGCACGCCGTCCCCGACGGGCTGCGCGAGGCCAACGGCGCGCTGCAGGCCCTCGGGGTCGACGTCCAGATCGCCGCGGCGCTGGCCGACGCCGACCTGGTGCACAGCCACACCTGGTACGCCAACGGCGCCGGGATGCTCGCCGCCCTGGTCCACGGTGCCCCGCACGTGGTCACCGCGCACTCCCTCGAGCCCCGGCGGCCCTGGAAGGCCGATCAGCTCGGCGGCGGGTACCGGCTCTCCTCCTGGGTGGAGCGCAGCGCCTACCTGGCCGCCGATGCCGTGATCGCGGTGAGCCACGGCATGCGCACCGACGTCCTCGACGCCTATCCCGAGCTGGACCCGGCCCGCGTGCACGTCGTCGGCAACGGCGTGGACGCCGAGGCCTACCGCCCGGTCGAGGCGCCGGACACCGTCCGGTCGCTGGGCGTGGACCCCGACCGCCCGTACGCGCTGTTCGTCGGCCGGATCACCCGGCAGAAGGGGCTGGTGCACCTGCTCGCCGCGGCCGAGCAGCTGCCGACCGACGTCGGTCTCGTGCTGTGCGCCGGCGCCGCCGACACCCCCGCCGAGCGCCAGCAGGTGGCCGACGCCGTCGCCGCGCTGCAGGCCCGCCGCGCGGGCGTGGTGTGGATCGAGGAGATGCTGCCGCGCGAGCGGCTCGTCCCGCTCATCACGGGGGCGACGGTGTTCGTCGTCCCGTCGGTGTACGAGCCGCTGGGCATCGTGAACCTCGAGGCGGCGGCCTGCGGCACCGCCGTCGTCGCCAGTGCCGTGGGCGGCATCCCCGAGGTCGTCGACGACGGCCGTACCGGCCTGCTGGTCCCCTACGACGAGAACGACCCCGGCGCCTTCGCTTCCGGGCTCGCGGCCCGGATGACGGAGCTGCTCCGCGATCCGGACCGCGCGGCGCGGATGGGTGCGGCCGGCCGCGAGCGGGTGCTCGCCGAGTTCGGCTGGCCGGCGATCGCCCGGCAGACCCTCGACGTCTACTCGTCCGTTCTCGCGGGCCGGTCGTAACCGCTGCGCTGGTACCTTTTCCCCGGCCGGCCTGTGCGCCGGCGGCACAGCAGCAGCGAAGTCCGGTGCGAACCCGGCGCTGTCCCGCAACTGTGATGGTCACCCCGGCACATCGGGGAACCCAGCCAGATCGCCTGCTCTGCGCCATGCAACCGACCCTCGCGGCAGGGGTCGCGCATCGGGCGTCGGGTCAGCTCGGGAGCGACGCTCGCCGCCTCCCCTGGAGGCAGTTCCTTGTCCGGTCCCACCCCCCGCGCGGCGCGGTCGACGTCGCGCGCGCGACGGCGGTCCACCCCCGCCGCCCTGCTGGCCCTGCTCGTGGCGCTGCTGCTGGCCCTCACCGCCTGCGGGAGCTCGTCCGACGACGACGCCGCCGACTCCTCGGAGTCCCCCTCCGCCGACTTCCCCGTGACCGTCACCGCCGACAACGGCGAGGTGACCCTCGACGAGCGGCCCGAGGCGATCGTCTCCCTGTCCGCCACCGCCACCGAGATGCTCTTCGCGATCGGCGCCGGCGACCAGGTCGAGGCCGTCGACGACACCTCGAACCACCCGGCCGAGGCGCCGGTCACCGACCTCTCCTCGTTCACCCCGAACGCCGAGGCGATCGTCGGCTACTCCCCCGACCTGGTGGTGCTCAGCGACGACCTCAACGGCATCGTCGACGCGCTGGAGAGCCTCGACGTCCCGGTGCTGCTGCTCGGCGCGGCCACGGACCTCGACAACAGCTACGCGCAGATGGAGCTGCTCGGCGAGGCGACCGGCCATGCCGACGAGGCCGCCGACGCGGTGGCCGACGTCCGCAGCCGCATCGACGCCGCGGTCGCGTCCGTGCCCGCCGACGTGGCCGGCCAGCGGGTCTACCACGAGCTCGACCCGAGCTTCTACTCCGCGGACAGCACGACGTTCATCGGCAGCATCTACGCGCTGTTCGGCCTGGAGAACATCGCCGACGGGGCGCCCGACCCCAGCGGCGGCTACCCGCAGCTGTCGGCCGAGTACCTCGTGCAGCAGGCGCCGGACATCATCGTCCTGGCCGACACGAAGTGCTGCGGCGAGAGCGCCGCGACGGTCGCGCAGCGGCCGGCCTTCGACACCGTTCCCGCGGTGGTCGAGGGTCGCGTGGTCGAGGCCGACGACGACACCGCCTCCCGGTGGGGACCGCGCGTCGCGGACTTCGCCGAGACCGTCGCCGGGGCCCTGCAGGGCTGAGGCCGGCCTCCCCCGTGAGCACCCTCACCCATCGCACCCGGTCCGGCCGCACGACGGCCGGGCCGGGCGCGGTGCGTCCCCGGCGGCCGGCCGCGCTGGTGTACGGCGCGGCCGTCACCGGCCTGGTCGTCGCCGTGCTCGCGGGGATCTGGGTGGGCGCGGTGCCGCTGGCACCCGGCCAGGTCGTGGTCACCCTGCTCGACCGGGCGCTGGACCCGCTGGGCATCGACCTCGACGGCGGGCTCGAGGGGACCCAGGCCGCCGTGCTCCTGCAGCTGCGGCTGCCGCGCGTGGTGCTCGCCGTCCTCGTGGGGGCGGCGCTGGCGATCGCCGGCGCGGGCTACCAGGGTGTGTTCCGCAACCCGCTCGCCGACCCGTACCTGCTGGGGGCGGCGGCCGGCGCAGGGCTCGGGGCGACCCTGACCATCGCCTACGCCCCGGTGCAGTCCCTCGGGCCGGTGGGCATCGTCCCGCTGGCCGCCTTCGCCGGCGCGCTGCTCGGCGTCGGCTGCGCCCTGGCTCTCGGCACGGTGGCCGGCGGCTCGCACAGCCCCACGCTGCTGCTGGCCGGCATCGCCGTCGCCGCCTTCCTGTCCGCGGCGCAGACACTCGTGCAGCAGCAGAACACCGACGACCTGCGCGAGATCTACGGCTGGATGGTCGGCCAGCTCGGCAGCTCCCACTGGTCCGACATCGCCCTGGTCCTCCCCTACCTCGGCGTCTCGTGCGCGATCCTGCTGTTCTGCGGCCGCGCGCTCGACGTGCTCTCCGTCGGCGACGACGAGGCCAGCTCGCTGGGCGTCCACCCCGGCCGGCTGCGGCTGCTGGTCATCGTCGCCGCCTCGCTCGCCACCGCGTCGGCCGTGGCCGTGAGCGGTCTCATCGGCTTCGTCGGCCTCGTCGTCCCGCACGTGGTGCGGCGGCTGGCCGGCGGCTCCTACACCCGCGTCCTGCCGCTGTCCCTGCTGGTCGGTGGCGCCTTCCTGGTCGTCGCCGACCTGGTCGCGCGGGTCGTCCTGGCCCCCGCCGAGCTCCCGATCGGTGTGGTCACCGCATTCGTCGGCGCCCCGTTCTTCGCCGTGCTCCTGTGGGCGGGGGCGCGGCGCCGATGACCGGGCAGCAGCGCGGCGCACGGGTCGAGGTCGTCGGGCTGGGCGCCGCCTACGGCCGCACCCGCGTGCTCGACTCGGTGCGCTTCACCGTCGAGCCCGGCGGCTGGCTGGCCGTGATCGGGCCGAACGGCTCGGGCAAGTCGACGCTGCTGCGCTCGGTGCTCGGCCTGCAGCGGCACGAGGGCCAGGTGCGCATCGACGGCGTCCCGACCACCGGCCTGCCGCGCCGCGAGCGCGCCCGCCTGCTCGCCTACGCCCCGCAACTGCCGGTGCTCCCCGAGGGCATCAGCACCCTCGAGTACGTCGCCCTCGGCCGCACGCCGCACCGCCCGCTGCTCGCCGCCCCCCGCCGGGTCGACCGGGACGTCGTCGCCGACGTCATGGCGCGGCTGGAGCTCGAGGCGCTGGCCGACCGGCTCGTGGTCACCCTCTCCGGCGGCGAGCAGCAGCGCGCCGTCCTGGCGCGGGCGCTGGCGCAGCGGCCGCGGGTGCTGTTCCTCGACGAGCCCACCGCCGCGCTGGACCTCGGCCACGCGCAACAGGTGCTCGACCTGCTCGACGGGCTGCGCCGGCAGGACGGGCTCACCGTCGTGACCACGCTGCACGACCTCACCCTCGCCGGCCAGTACGCCGACCGGCTCACCCTGCTCGCGGGCGGCCGGGTGGTCGCCGAGGGCACCGCGGCCGAGGTGCTCACCACCGAGGCGTTGTCCGCGCACTACGGCGCGCGCGCCCGGGTGGTGTCCGGCCCCGACGGTCCGGCCGTCCTGCCGGTCCGGTGACGCGCTAGCGACCGCCGGCCGCGGCCCGGATCAGCTCGCCGACCTCGGGCCGGGAGGCGTGCGCGCCCGCCGCGAGGAAGGACTGCTGGATCACCTCGTCCAGGCGGTGCCGCGCCATCATGTCGTCGCCCATCACCTCCTGCTCCGCGGCACCCGGCGTGAAGACCACGGTGGGGATGCCGGCCGCCTCGAGCGCCCGCACCTCCTGGCGCAGGAGACGGGCGGAGTGCCTGCGGGCGGCGGCGTAGACGCTGAGCGAGGCTCCGGCGGGTCCGCTCATCGGTGCGACGACGACGGCGAGGTCGAACGCGCCGCCCCGCAGCAGCGCCGCGTTCGTCGGCGAGTGGGCGCCGCCGTCGACGTAGGTGTGCCCGCCGATCTGCACCGGTGCGAAGTAGCCGGGCACGGCGCAGGACGCCGCGACGGCCAGGTGGACCGGCGCCGCGGGCGTGCCGGGGTGGCCGAAGACGACCCGGCGGCCGTCGTGCCGGTGCACGGCGCAGATCCACAACGGGTCCTCGGGCCAGCCCGGCCGCTCGAGCTCCCGCAGCGCGGCCAGCTGCTCGGTGATGTCCCGTCGGCCGGGCGCCACCAGGGCCAGTGCGGCCGCCAGCGGCCGGAACCGCCAGGGCCGGGTCACCGCCCGCTGCACCATCCCCACCCCGGGCAGCCGCATGGGCAGGCGCAGCAGCTCCGTCGCGCGGAACGGGGCCAGGTCGGGGACCTCGGTCTCGGCGATCTGGCGCAGCACGTCGCCGTCGCCGGAGAGCGGAGCCTTCACCGTCCACGCGGCGAGGTCCTCGGCCCGTACCCCGAGCCGCAGCAGTGCCCCGGTGATGGAGCCCGCGGAGGTGCCGACGATCAGGTCGGCCGACCGCGGATCGAAGCCGAAGTCGTGCTCGAGCACGGCCAGCACGCCGGCGTGGTAGGCCTGCCCGACCACGCCGCCGGCACCCAGGACCAGGCCGACGCGCGTCACCCGGACAGTCTCCCCCGGACGCCGGGACCCGGCAGCGGCACCGGATCAGCCGACCGCCCGGAAACGCACGCCGTCCCCCGGCCGCACCTGTGCGGCCAGGGGCAGGTCGGCGGTGACGACCACGGCGAGCACCGGGTAGCCGCCGGTCACCGGGTGGTCGGCGAGGAAAAGCACCGGGGCGCCGTCGGGCGGCACCTGCAGGGCGCCCGGCACCAGCCCCTCGCTGGGCAACTCGCCGTCCCGGGCGCGGGCGAGGTGCGGACCGGCCAGGCGGAGCCCGACCCGGTCGCTGTCGTTGCCGACCTGCCACTCCTGCGCGGTCAGCGCGAGCCAGGCCGCGTCGTCCAGCCAGTCGCGGCGCGGCCCGGGCAGCACCCGCAGCACCGGCCGGTCCGGCGGTGCGCCGACGGGGGCGACGTCCACGAACGGCTCCTCCCCCGCCAGTTCGCCGACCGGCAGCAGGGCGCCGGCCGCCAGCGGGGGCGGGCCCAGGCCGGAGAGGGTGTCGGTGCTCCGCGAACCCAGCACGGGCGGGACGCCGATGCCGCCGCGGACCGCGACGTAGCTGCGCAGCCCGCGGCGCGGCGGTCCGAGGGCGAGCACGTCGCCGGGGCGCAGGGTCGTGGGCGCGGCGAACGGCGCCGGCCGGCCGTCGATCTGCACCGGGGCCGGCGCCCCCGTCACCGCGACCAGCACCGTGCGCCCGGCGCGGAGCCGGAGCCCGCCCGCGGTCACCTCCAGCACCGCCGCCTCCGGCCGGTTCCCGACCAGCCGGTTGGCCAGGTCGGCGGAGACGGTGTCGGCCGCACCGGAGCGGGTCACCCCGATGCCGGCGTGCCCGGGGCGGCCCCGGTCCTGCACCGTCGTGAGCGGCCCCGGCGCGAGCACGGCCAGCACCTCAGCCCACTCCACGGAAGCGGACCCGCGCACCCGGCGTGAGCAGGGCCGGCGGCTCGCGGTCGACGTCGAAGAGGACGGCGTCGGTCCGGCCCACCAGCTGCCAGCCGCCGGGCGAGGCGCGCGGGTAGACGCCTGCGTACGGGCCGGCCAGCGCCACCGACCCGGCCGGCACCCGCGTGCGCGGCGTGGCCCGCCGGGGCACCTGCAGCTCCGCGGGCAGCCCGGTGAGGTACCCGAAGCCGGGAGCGAAGCCAGTGAACGCGACGGTGAACTCGACCCCCGTCAGCGCCGCCACGAGGTCGGGCACGGCCCGGCCGACGAGCGCGGCGACGTCAACGAGGTCGGGCCCGTCCCACACGACGGGCAGGGTGACCGGGGCGGCGGCGCCCTCCGGCCCGGCGGCGGTCGGGGACAGCCGGCGCAGCGTCGCGACGTCGAGGTCGGTCGGTGCCCGGTCCAGGACGACGAGCACGGTGCGCGCGGCCGGCACGAGGTCGCGCTGCCCCGGCAGTGGCCCGGCTTCGAGCGCCCGGCGCACCGCGGCGACCGCGGCCGTCCCGTCGACCTCGACCAGCAGGGCGCGGTCCCCGTACGGCCGCACCTCGATCCTCTCCACGCCGTCATGATCGGGCATGCCGGGGCAGGAGGGCCGCACCTCGGCCCGGGTGGTCGCGGTCGCCGGTCCACCGGTCCGGTGACAGAGTTCCGGGGATGAACGCCCTGCCCTCGGCCGAGGACGACCCGCTGCGGTCGCTGCTGCGGGTCTCGCACCACCTGCCGGCGCACCGGTTCGGCGCCGTCGTCCAGCAGCACGGGCGGATGCTCGGGGCCGAGGAGACGGTCGTCTACCTCACCGACTACGAGCAGTCCTCCCTCGTCGCCGTCCAGGGCGAAGGGGTGCCCCCGCGGCAGGACCTCTCCATCGACGGATCGGTCGGGGGTCTGGCCTACCGACGGGTGTCGGTCACCCGCTCACCGGAGTCCGGCGACGGCGACACCCGGCTGTGGGTTCCGCTGCTGGACGGCTCGGAGCGCATCGGCGTCCTCGAATTCGTCTTCGCCGGTCCGGTTACCGAGGCCACCGAGCAGGAGACGCGGAACTTCGCCTCGCTGGTCGCCGAGCTCGCCGTGACCCGCGACGCCTACAGCGACGTCTTCTCCCGCCTGCGCCGCAACCGGCCGCTGACCGTCGCCGCCGAGATCCAGTGGGAGCTGCTGCCGCCGCTGACCTTCAGCACCGAACGCGTCGTGATCACCGGCGCCCTCGAGCCCTCGTACGAGATCGGCGGGGACACCTTCGACTACGCGGTCAACGGCGACACCGCCGAGCTGCTGGTGCTCGACGCCGTCGGCCACGGCATGCCGGCGGCCCTGCTGGCGACCGCGGCGCTCGGGGCGTACCGCTCGGCCCGCCGCTCCGAGTTGCCGCTCCCCGACGTCGCGGCGCAGATGGACCAGGTGATCGCCGGCCAGTTCCCCGGCAGCGCGTTCGCCACCGCGCTGATCGCCCGGCTGGACCTCACCTCCGGCCGGCTCGCCTGGGTGAACGCCGGCCACCCACCGCCGCTGATCCTGCGCGCCGGTGCCCTCGTGGAGCCGCACGCGTGCACGCCGGCCCGGCCACTGGGGCTGCAGGGCGCGCCGGTGGCGGCCTGCGAGATGCACCTGCGCCCGGGCGATCGGCTGCTGCTCTACACCGACGGCATCGTCGAGGCCCGGTCCCCGGCGGGTGAGTTCTTCGGCGAGGAGCGCCTGACCGACCTCGTGCTCCGGGCGGAGAGCGCGGGTGACCCTCCGCCGGAGACCCTCCGCCGCCTGATGCGCAGCGTCCTGGACCACCAGGCCGGCCGGCTCCAGGACGACGCGAGCATCGTCCTGGTCGAGTGGCGTACCGGCGCCGAGGACCAGCTCATCATCTGAGCGACGGCCCACCCGCCGCCCTGACCGCCGCCATCGCGGCGGGGGTGTTCGCGCTGATCACACCGGACATCTGGCGGCTGGCCGACGTCTTCGGCTCGGTCCGGCTCTCCCTCGTCGCCGTCGGCTCGGTCGCGGCGACGGCGGCCACGGTGGTCATCGGCGTGCTGTCGCTCTAGGCGGCGCTGTTCGTCCTCGCGCTGCTCGGCGCGCTGCTGCTCGTCGTCGACCCGCTGTTCGCCGAGGCGGTCCGCGAGGCGGCCTACACCTACCGACCCGACAGCGCCGGCCCCGAGCCGGTGGAGACGCCGGCGGCCAGCTGAGCCGTCAGCCGGCGAACGGCGCGAGCGTGACGCCGGCCTGCTCCAGCGCCGTCCGCACCGCCCGGGCCAGCTCGACGGCGCCCGCGGTGTCGCCGTGCACGCAGATCGAGGCGACGTCGGCGCGGACGGTGCTGCCGTCGACCGCGAGCACCGTGCCCTCGACAGCCATGCGCACGGCCCGGGCCGCCACCTCGGCCGGGTCGGAGACGAGCGCGCCGGGCTCGCGCCGGGGAACCAGGCCCCCGTCCGCGGTGTAGCCGCGGTCGGCGAAACCCTCGGGCACCGGGCGCAGGCCGGCCGCCTCCGCCGCCCGCAGCAGCGCCGAGCCAGGCAGGCCGAGCACGGCCAGCGCCGGGTCGTAGGCGACGACGGCGTCGACGACGGCGCGGGCCTGCTGCTCGTGCGTGACGGTGGCGTTGTAGAGCGCCCCGTGCGGCTTGACGTAGCGGACCCGCCTCGCCGACGTGCGGGCGATCCCGTCCAGGGCGGCCAGCTGGTACAGCACGTCGTCGGCCAGCTCGGTGGGCTCGACGTCGATGAACCGGCGGCCGAAGCCGGCCAGGTCGCGGTAGGAGACCTGGGCGCCGACCGCGACGCCGGCGGCCGCGGCACCCGCGCAGACGCGGCGCATCGTGCCCGGGTCGCCGGCGTGGAAGCCGCAGGCCACGTTGGCGCTGGTCACGACCTGCAGGAGGGCGTCGTCGTCACCCAGCCGCCAGATGCCGAAACCCTCACCGAGGTCGGCGTTGAGGTCGACGGTGCTGCTCACCGGCGCAGTGTCGCACTGCGCCGGTGAGCGATGCGGCTCAGAGCTCGGGCTTGAGCTGCACCTTCACGACGCCGTCTTCCTTCTTCTGGAACTTGCGGTACATCTCCGGGGCCTCGGACAGCGGCACGCGGTGCGTGGCGAAGTCGTCCACGCCGAGCGGGTCGGCGTCGGTGAGCAGCGGCATGATCTCCGGGATCCAGCGCTTGATGTTGCACTGGCCCATGCGCAGCTGGATCTGCTTGTCGAACATCGTCATCAGCGGCATCGGGTCGGCGGCGCCGCCGTAGACACCCGACAGCGAGATGGTGCCGCCGCGGCGGACGATGTCGATCGCCGAGTACAGCGCGTTGAGCCGGTCGACGCCGGCGTGCTCCATGATCGGCGCGGAGACGGCCTTGGGCAGCAGCCCGGCCGCCTTCTGGACGAAGCTCGTGGCCGGCGAGCCGTGCGCCTCCATGCCGACGGCGTCGAGCACCGAATCGGGCCCGCGGCCGCCGGTCATGTCCCGGATGGCGTCACCGATCTCCTCGACCTCGTTCAGGTCCACCACCTCGATGCCCCGCGCACGGACCCGCGCGAGCCGCTCGGGGACCAGGTCGACGCCGATGACCCGGTAGCCCTTGTGCTGGGCGATCCGGCAGGCGAAGTCACCGATCGGGCCGAGGCCCAGGACCACGAGCGTGCCGCCCTCGGGGACGGCGGCGTACTCCACGCCCTGCCACGCCGTGGGCAGGATGTCCGAGAGGTAGGCGAACCGGTCGTCGGCCGGCCCCTCCGGCAGCGGGATGTGGGTGAACTGCGCCTGCGGCACCCGCAGGTACTCGGCCTGGCCACCGGCGACCTCGCCGTAGAGCTTCGAGAAGCCGAACAGCGCCGCGCCCGTGCCGTGCTCGCGCACCTGGGTGGTCTCGCACTGCGTGTAGAGCTGCTGCTGGCACATCCAGCAGTGCCCGCAGGAGATCTGGAACGGGATGGAGACGCGGTCGCCGACCTTCAGGGTGCCGACCGCCGAGCCGACCTCCACGACCTGGCCCATGTTCTCGTGGCCGAGGATGTTGCCCACGCCCATGAACGGCGACAGGGGCTCGTACAGGTGCAGGTCCGAGCCGCAGATGTTCGACGTGGTGACCCGGATGACCGCGTCCGTCGGCTCCTGCACGAACGGGTCGGGCACCTCCTCGACGCGTACGTCCCGCTGTCCGTGCCAGGTCACTGCCTTCATGGGTCCACCGTCCGTCTCGAGCGCGCGCGCCGTCGGCGCAGCGTCGCTCCTGGTCGCAGTGCCCGGGGCCGTGGTGGCGAAACCGGCAGGAGCGCCACGTCACCCGCCGGAATGCCGCCACTCGGCAGCACGCTGGACCTGACATGGCACCGGCCGAGCCGCTGACGCTCTTCGACCCCGAGCCGCCCCCGACCCCCCCGCCCCCGAACCGGCTGCTGCAGGTGCGCCGCATCTACGCCGAGCCCGCCGCCGCCGGCAGCCCCCGGGGCCGGCAGGTGCTGGGCCGCTTCCCGGACGCCGAGCTCGTCGAGGTGCCCTCCCACTGGCAGATTCCGGACCTCCACGGCAACGAGGGCAACGTCGAGCGCTGGGTCCGGGTGAAGACCGAGACGCTCGTGCTCGGCGTCAAGAAGTCGCTGTCCGCCCGCCCCAACGGCCGGTCGGCGAACTGGATCGCCCCGTCGACCGCCAACGGCTGCGCGATGGCCTGCGCCTACTGCTACGTCCCCCGGCGCAAGGGCTTCGCCAACCCGATCACCGTGTTCACCAACATCGAGCAGATCACCGGCTACCTGCGGCGCCACGTCGCCCGGCAGGGCCCCAAGCCCGAGCCTGACCAGGCCGATCCGGACAGCTGGGTCTACGACCTCGGGGAGAACAGCGACTGCTCGGTCGACGCGCTGGTGAGCGACAACGTCGCCGACCTGATCGCCACCTTCCGGGAGCTGCCCACCGCCAAGGCGTCCTTCGCGACCAAGTACGTCAACCGGCAGCTGCTCGACCTCGACCCGGCCGGGCGCACGCGCATCCGGTTCTCCGTCATGCCGGAGGACGACGCGCAGCTGCTCGACATCCGCACCAGCCGGGTGGCCGAGCGCATCGCCGCGGTGGACGACTTCGTCGAGGCCGGCTACGAGGTGCACCTCAACCTCTCACCGGTCGTGCTGCGCGACGGCTGGGAGGCGGCCTGGGCTGCGTTGTTACAGCGACTGGACGACGAGCTGTCCCCCGCGGCCAAGGCGCAGGCCGCCGCCGAGGTCATCCTGCTCACCCACAACCGCGACCTGCACGAGGTCAACCTGGGCTGGCACCCGTCGGCCGAGGAGCTGCTCTGGCGGCCGGACCTGCAGCAACCCAAGCGCAGCCAGAACGGTCAGGACAACGTCCGCTACCGGAACGACGTCAAGCGCGACGGGGTACAGCGACTGCAACGACTGGTCGGGCAGCACGCGCCCTGGCTGCGGATCCGCTACGCGTTCTGAGCGGCTCCGATCCGGCCCAAAACCTCGCCGTCTGGGGTTCCAGCGGTCACGAATCGTGTGACAAGGTTGCACAGCTAGTGATTGAGCGAGGTCGAGGGGCGTGGTGTCGGTGGAACACGGGCACCTGTCGGCGGTCCCGCCGGAGGCCCTGCTGGACGCCCTGCCCGACGCCGTCGTCGTCGCGGACACCGAGGGCCGGATCAGCTACGCGAACCCGGCCATCCGCACGCTCCTCGGCCACGACCCCGCGACGCTGATCGGCCGCTCGCTCAAGCGGGCCCTGCCCCGCCGGTTCCAGGCCGATCGCGACGGCAAGGCCCTGCGCCCGCTCGCCACCGGTCAGGGCGAGCTGCTGGGCCGGACCACGCAGCTCCCCCTGGTGCACGCCGCCGGCCACGAGGTGCTCGTCGACCTCACCCTGGCCCGCGTGGACCCCTTCCCGGGAGCCCCGCCCGAGCAGCGCTCGGTGATCTGCGTGCTGCGCGACGCCGGCGCGACCATCCTGCTGGAACGCCAGCTCCAGGTCAGCCGCTACCTGGCCGCGACGCTGCGGGTGACCGCCGCCCTCACCGAGGCCGCGGACGCGGACGTCGCCTTCCAGCGGCTGCTCCCCACGCTCTGCACCGAGCTCGACTGGGACGCCGCAGTGCTCTGGGAGACCGACGAGCAGAGCGGCCGACTCCGCCACGCCGGCACCTGGACCGCGCCCGACGTCGACGTCCCGGCGCTCCGCGAGGAGACCCGGCGGACGTTCGGCCGCGGCGAGGGGCTGCCCGGCCTGGTCCGGCAGCGACGCGCACCGGTCGTGGTCGAGGACCTGTGGAGCGATCCCCGGTTCCTGCGCCAGGAGGCCGCGCGCGCCGACGGCGTCCGCACGGGGGTGGCGTTCCCGGTGCTGCGCGGGGAGACCGTCCTCGGCGTCTGCGAGCTGTTCTCGCGGACCCAGCGCACCGTCCCGCCGGAACTGGTCGAGGTCCTCGCGCACGCCGGCCGGCAGGTCGGCCAGTTCCTCGGCCGGCTCCGCGCCGAGTCGGAGATGCGCTCCCTGGCCGAGACGCTGCAGCGCAGCCTGCTGCCCTCGCACCTGCCCACCGTCCCCGGCATCGACCTGGCCTCCCGCTACCGGGCCGGCGGCGGCTCCGCCCTCGTCGGCGGCGACACCTACGACGTCATGCCCCTGCCCGACGGCCGGTGGATGGCGCTCGTCGCGGACGTGTGCGGCACCGGTGCGGAGGCCGCGGCACTGACGGCGCTCACCCGGCACACCGCCCGCGCGGCATCGGCCGCCGGCTGCCCGGCGGCGGTGCTGGCCGCCGTCAACGCCGCCCTCCTGCACGAGCAGGGCGCGGGCCCCCTCCGCTTCGTCACCGCCGTCTGCCTGGTCCTGGAGAGCGGCCCGACAGGGCACCGCGTGGGCATCAGCATCGCCGGGCACCCGCCGCCGCTCCTGCGCACCGCCGACGGCACGGTCGTGGCGTTGGGCCGGCCGGCCGCCCCGCTCGGGGTGGACGCCGGCACGGTCTTCACCGACGCCACCGTCGACCTGCCGCCCGGCAGCACGCTGCTGCTCTACACCGACGGCGTCACCGAGGCCCGCGACGACGACGGGGACCAGTTCGGGGAGGACCGGCTCCAGCAGCTGTTCGCCGACGCCGCCTGCGCGGACGCCGAGGGGGCCGTCGCGGCCGTGGCGGCCGCGGTCGAGGCGCAGGTGACCGGCTCCCGCCACGAGGCCGACGACATGGCGCTGCTCGCCCTGACCGTCCCGGCCTGAGCTCCGCCGGCCCCGCGGGCCGCCGGTTACCGTGGCCGGCGTGGCGCGGGTGGCGGTGGTGGGCGCCGGGCTCGGCGGGCTGGCCGCGGCCGCCCGGCTGGCCGCGCAGGGCCACGTGGTGACCGTGCTCGAGCAGTCGGAGCAGGTCGGCGGCAAGCTCGGGCTGCTCACCGTGGAGGGGCACGCGTTCGACACCGGGCCGAGCCTGGTCACGCTGCCGCACGTCTACCGCGACCTGTTCGCGGCCACCGGAGGCCCGCTCGAGGAGTCGCTCGACCTGGTCCGCCTCGACCCGGCCGTGGCCTACCGGTTCGCCGACGGCACGCGGCTGGCGTTCCCCGGCTCCCCCGCCGCCGTGCCCGCCGCTCTCGACGCCGCGCTGGGTGCCGGGGCGGGCGCCCAGTGGTCAGCGCTCATGGCGCGGGCCGAGCGGATGTGGCGGATCAGCGAGGGCCCGTTCCTCCGCACGCCTCTGGCCGGTGCGGCCACCCTGGCCCGCCTGGCCCGCCGGCCGTCCGACGTCGCCACGGTAGCCCCGTGGCAGTCGCTGCGCGGGCTCGGCGAGCGGTACCTGCGCGACCCGCGGCTGCGCGTGCTGCTCGACCGCTACGCCACCTACTCCGGCTCCGACCCGCGGAAGGCTCCGGCCGTGCTCGCCACGGTCGCGCACGCCGAGCAGGCGTACGGCTCCTGGCACGTCCGCGGCGGCCTGCACCGCCTCGCGCTCGCCGTGGCTGAGCGGGCCGGCGAGCGCGGCGCCGTCTTCCGCACCGGGTGCGCGGTGCGGCGGGTCGTGGTCACCGGCGGCCGGGCGGCCGGCGTCGAACTGGCCGACGGCGAGGTGGTGCCGGCCGACGTCGTCGTGTCGGACGCGGACGCCGCCGCCCTCTACGCCGACCTGCTGCCGCCGGAGCTGTCCGCGGCACCGCGCCGGTCGCTCGGCCGCGCGACGCCGTCGCTGTCCGGGTTCGTGCTGCTGCTCGGGTTGCGCGGGCGGACGCCGGGGCTCGCCCACCACACCGTGCTCTTCCCCGCCGACTACGACGCCGAGTTCGACGCGGTCTTCGGCACCGGCCGGCACTCCGGTGCCCCGCAGCCGGTGGCCGACCCGACGGTCTACGTCAGCGCTCCCGACGACGCGGCGCTGCGGCCCGACGACGACAGCGAGTCGTGGTTCGTGCTGGTCAACGCGCCCCGGCACGAGCCCGGTCGCGGAGTCGACTGGGACGAGCCGGGGCTGGCCGCGCGATACGCCGACCACCTGCTGCAGGTGATGGCCGACCGCGGGCTGGACGTCCGCGACCGGGTGCGCGTGCACGAGGTGCGCACCCCCGCCGATCTCGAACGCGACACCGGCAGCGTCGGGGGGTCCATCTACGGGACGTCGAGCAACGGCGCCCGGGCGGCGTTCCTGCGTCCCGCCAACGCCTCCCCCGTGCCCGGCCTCTTCCTGGTAGGCGGCTCGGCGCACCCCGGCGGCGGCCTGCCCCTGGTCACGCTGTCCGCCGAGATCGTCGCAGGGCTGGTCGGTCCTGCCTGATCCCGGCGTGCGGCCGGCGGGCTCTGCGAGACTCGGCGTCGTGCAGATCGGCTACCTCGGCCCGCTCGAGGTCCGCGACGGCGGCGAGCCGCTCGCCCTCCCCGGCAGCCGGCTGCAGCGGCTGGTCCTGCACCTGGCCACCGAGCCCGGCCGCTGGCGTTCCGCGGGGGCTCTGGTCGACGCCGTCTGGGACGACCCGCCGGCCGACCCGGCCAACAGCCTGCAGTCGCTGGTCTCCCGCCTGCGCCGGGCGCTCGGCCGGCCGGAGCTGGTCGAGCAGTCCCCCGCCGGCTACCGGCTGGCGGTCGCACCCGACGACGTCGACGCGGCGCGGTTCAGCCGCCTGGTGACCGAGGCCCGCGGGCTCCTGACGGCCGATCCGGCGGCGGCCGGGTCGCTGCTGCGCGCCGCTCTCGACCTCTGGCGGGACGAGCCGCTGACCGGTGAGGACTCCGCCTGGGCCGCCGGTCGTCGCGCCGCGCTGGTGGACCTGCGGCTGGCGGCCGAGCGCGACCTGGCCGGTCTGGCGGTCCGCGAGGGACGGGCGGCCGACGTGCTGCCCGCGCTGGAGGAGCTGGTCGCCGGGCACCCGCTGCGCGAGGACCTGGCCGGCGCCCTCGTCGACGCGCTCGCCGCCGCGGGACGACCGGCCGAGGCGCTGGCCGCGTACGAGCGGCTCCGCGGCACCCTGGCCGAGGAGCTCGGTACCGACCCCTCCCCCGCGCTGCGCGCCCGGCACGCGGAGCTGCTGCGCGCCGGCGACCGGCCGGCGGTCCCGCGCTCCACCGTCCGGGCGACGCTGACCAGCTTCGTCGGCCGCGCGGACGACGTCCGGTCGCTCCGGGCCGCGCTCGCGTCCGGGCGGCTGGTCACCGTCGTCGGGGCCGGCGGCGCCGGCAAGACCCGGCTCGCCGCCGAGGTCGCGGCCGGGCTCGTCGCGGCCGGGGACCCCGCCGTCGCCGACGGGGCGTGGCTGGTGGAGCTGGCGCCGCTGAGCGACCCCGAGGCGGTCGCGCAGGCCGTGCTCGAGGGCATGGGCGTCCGCGACGTCGCCGTGAACGATCCGCACGCCGACCGCGCCCCCCGCGCGACGCCCCGGCAGCGGCTGCTCGACCTCCTGCGCCCGAGCTCCTGCCTGCTCGTCGTCGACAACTGCGAGCACCTCGTGGACGCCGTCGCCGACCTCGTCGCCGAGCTGCTGGGGCGCTGCCCGGCCGTGCGGGTGCTGGCCACGAGCCGGGAGCCGCTGGGCATCGATGGCGAGCGGCTGCACCCGCTCGGCCCGCTGCCCGTGCCCGCGGAGGGTGCCGACCCGGGCGAGGCCGCCTCCTCGCCCGCCGTGCAGCTGCTCCTGGACCGCGCGCGGGCCGTGGACCCGGGGGTGCGCGCCGACGCCGCCGTCGTGGAGATCGTCCGCCGGCTGGACGGGCTGCCGCTGGCGGTCGAACTCGCGGCGGCGCGGTTCCGCTCCCTGACCCCCGCCGAGGTGGCGGCCCGGCTGGGTGACCGGTTCCAGCTGCTCACCGGCGGCCGGCGGACCGCCGCGCCCCGGCACCGCACCCTGCGCGCCGTCGTGGAGTGGAGCTGGGAGCTGCTCTCCCCCCGCGAGCGGGAGGTCGTCGAGCACGTCGCGGTGTTCGCCGCCGGCGCGGACGAGGAGGCGGTCGCGGCCGTGGCCCCGTCGTGGCGCGGCGCGGGCGACCGCGGCGAGCTCACCGACGTGCTGCACGCGCTGGTCGACAAGTCGCTACTGGTCGCCGAGCACGCCGGCGCGGGCACCCGGTTCCGGATGCTCGAGACGCTTCGGGAGTACGGCACCGAGCGGCTGGCCGAGCAGGGCGTGCTCCCCACCGCCCGCGCCGCGCACGCGGCGCACTTCGCCGGCGTCGCGGCGCGGCTGGACCCGCAACTGCGCGGCCCGGGTCAGGCGGACGCGCTGCAGGCGCTGGACGAGCGGCGGGAGGACCTGCTGGCCGCGCTGCGCTCCCTGGTCGACGGCGGGCGGACCGCGGCGGCGCTCGACCTCGCGGTGCACCTGGGCTGGTACTGGATGCTGCGCGAGACCACCACCGAGGCGGTCCGCTGGCTGGGCGAGGTGCTGGCCCTCCCGGATGCGGACGCCGTCCCCGCGGCAGCACTCGCGCACGCGCTGCTCACCCTGCAGACCATGGGCGAGGCCCCGGCCGGCGGTCCGGCCGGCGGCGTCGACTCCAAGGCGCCGCTGGCCGAGGCGGGCCGGCGGCTGGCCGACGCCGGGATCGACCACCCGCTGGCCGACGTCCTCGAGGTAGTCCTGCTGATGCTGGCCGGGGACCGGCTCGGCTCCGACGCCGTCCTCGACCGGATGCTGTCCGGTCCGGACCCGTGGGTGCGCGCGGCGGGCCGGATGGTGCGGGTGACCCAGGCGGAGAACGACGGCGAGATCGACGCGGTGCGGGCCGACGTCGACCGCGCTGTCGGCGAGTGGGAGGCCGTCGGCGACCGGTGGGGGCTGGCGGCGGTGCTGGCCACCCGCGGGCAGCTGCGCACCATGTCCGGGGACCTGCTCGGCGCCGCGGCGGACCTCGAGCGGGCGCAGGCCTGCATCGAGCACCTGGGCGGCACGTCCGACGAGGTGATGGTGACCATGCGGCTCACCGACCTGCGACTGCGGGCCGGCGACGTCGACGGCGCGCGGGCGCACCTCGCGGCCATGCGGGCCCGGCGCTCGTTCCCCGCCGGCGCCGAGGTGTGGACCATGCTCGTCCTGGTCGCCGAGATCGGCATCGCGCTGGTCGCGGACGACCCGTACCACCTCGACCGGAGCTACGCCGAGCTCGCGGCCCGGCTGCGCGAGCAGACGGCGCCGACCACCTTCCAGGCGCACGGCGGCGCGGTGGGCCACGCGTCGGCCGCGACGGCGGCGCTCCGGCTCGGCCGCCCGGACGAAGCCCGCGCGCACCTCCGGGATGCGTACAGGCACGGCGTCCTCACCGAGGACCGGCCCATCCTGGCGCTGATCGCCGCGGCCGCGGCGGCCGTCGCGGAGGCCGGGGCACGGCCCGAGGAGGCGGCCCGCCTGCTCGGGGCCGCGGCCCGGCTGCGGGGTGCCGAGGACCTGGGCGATCCGCACCTGCGCGGGCTCGTCGACCGGCTGCGGAGCGCGCTCGGGTCGCGGTTCCAGGAGTGCTACGAGGCGGGCCGACGGCTCGACGGGGACGCCGCGACCGCCCTGGTGGGCGACGCGGCGTCCTGAGCCGTCGGGGTCAGCTGCGCGTCACGCCCGGCGCCGGTAGGCACGGACGGCCAGCGGCATGAACACGACCAGCAGCCCGGCCATCGAGACCAGCGTCCACACCAGGTCGCCGGCCACCGGACCGCCCATCATCAGGCCGCGGACCGCGCCGACCAGGTGGCTGATCGGGTTGACGTGCACGAACGCCTGCAGCCAGCCGGGCATCGTCTCGGTGGAGACGAAGACGTTGCTGCCGAAGGCCAGCGGGAAGATCAGCGCGAACATGATCCCCTGCACCGCACCCGGCGTGCGCACGAGCATCCCGACGTAGACGGAGATCCAGCCGAAGCAGAGCGCGAAGCCCACGGCCAGCAGCAGCGAGCCGAGCACACCCGTCCAGCTGGCCGGGTCGAAGCCCATGACCGTGCCGACGGCGATCATGACGACGAAAAGGATCACGTAGCGGACGACGTCGGCCATGACCGCCCCGACCAGCGGTGCGGACCGCGCGATGGGCAGCGACCGGAACCGGTCGAAGACGCCCTTCTCGATGTCGGCGTTGAGGTTCTGACCCAGCGCGACGCTGGCCATGGCGATCGTCTGGCCGAGCAGGCCCGGCAGCAGGAACTGCAGGTAGTCCTCCTGCGAGCCGCCGGCGATCGCGCCGCCGAAGACGTAGGTGAACAGCGCCAGGAAGATGACCGGCTGCAGCGTGACGTCGATCAGCGCCTCGGGCGTGCGCCAGGTCTTGATCAGGCTGCGCCGGGCGAGCACCCGGGCCTGGGTCCACGGCGAGCTGGTCGTGGTCGGGCCGGTGGCGGCCGCCAGGGGCAGCTGCCGCTGGGCGGGGAGCGTGGTGGTGGTCATGCCGCCTCCTCGGTGGTGTCGGTGTCGGTGCCGCGGCCCGTGAGGGTCAGGAAGACCTCGTCCAGGCTGGGCAGGTGGAGCGAGAGCTCGCTGACCGCGATGCCGTCGTCCTGCAGGCGCCCGACGAGGGCGGGCAGGAGCGAGTCGTCGTCGACCCGGCAGGTGACCTCGCCGCGGGTCGAGGTCTCCGACCCCACCCCGGTCAGCGCCAGGAGCAGCGCACGGACCTCGTCGACCCGGGCCGGATCGGTGGGGCGCACCCGCAGCCGCTGACCGCCGACGTGGTGCTTGAGCCCGTCGGGGGTGTCGTGGGCGATGACCCGGCCGGAATCGATGACGGTGATCTCGTCGGCCAGGGCGTCGGCCTCCTCGAGGTACTGGGTGGTGAGCAGCACGGTGGCGCCCTCGCCCACGACGCGGCGGACGACGTCCCACATCTCCTCGCGCTTGGCCGGGTCCAGGCCGGTGGTCGGCTCGTCGAGGTAGATCACCGACGGGCGGCCCACGAGGCTGGCGGCCAGGTCCAGCCGGCGGCGCATGCCGCCGCTGTAGGTCTTCGCCGTGCGGCCGGCGGAGTCGGTGAGGTCGAACCACTCGAGCAGCTCGACGGCCCGGCTGCGCGACTCGCGGGTGGAGAAGCCGAGCAGCTGGCCGATGAGCAGCAGGTTCTGGGTGCCGGTCAGGTCCTCGTCGACCGAGGCGTACTGGCCGGTCAGCCCGATGCGGGCGCGCACCTGGGCGGGCTGCCGGACGACGTCGAAGCCGGCGACCCGGGCGGTGCCCGAGTCGGGACGCAGCAGCGTGGCGAGGATGCGGACGGCGGTGGTCTTGCCCGCTCCGTTCGGGCCGAGCACGCCGAGGACGGTGCCCTCGCGGGCGGCCAGGTCGACGCCGGCGAGCGCCTGCGTCGACCCGAACCGCATGGTGAGGCCGGAGGCCTCGATGGCGTTGGTCATGGTGGATCTCCCTTCGTCGGGGTCGACGATGGGAGAGCGCGCTGACAGGCCCCGCACACGGCGCTGACACGGCCGGACGGCCCGTGTCAGCGCCGGGCCCGCTCAGCCCCGGGCCGCTCCGTAGCCGAGCAGCGCGGCCAGCCCGAGCGCGCTGCGCGGCTGGTAGGCGGCCCGCCAGAGGCCGCCGTGCGCCGCCTCGTGCGCCTCGTCCTGCCACGGGTGCGCGTGCGCCGGCCCGCCGCCGGTGTGCAGGTCGTGCACCAGCAGCGCGGCCATCAGCACGTTGGAGGTGGCCGGCTCGAAGATCTCGACGCCGAACCGGTGCGCGCCCGCGTAGGCGGCGGCCAGGGCGCGGTTCTTCACCACCGAGCGGGTGCGGGTCGGCGGCGCCACGTTCATCGACACCGTGGTCCCCGCCGTCCGCGCCGTCGTCGCGCGCCAGCGCTGCAGCCGCTTGGCCAGCGCGTAGTTGGGCCCCTGCTGGGCGACCAGGCTGTCGGCGATACCGGGGTCGGTGCCGGGCACGTACGCGCGCTGCAGCAGCCGGCCGCCCGAGACCGTGCGCAGCGGGCGGCCCAGCAGCTTCGCCCCGCGCGAGCGGTCGGCGTAGGCCCGGACGGACTGCGCCACCGCGTCGGCCGGGACGGCGAAGACGTCGGTGGGGGTGGCCAGGAACGCCAGCGCCGCCTCCGGTCGTTCCGCCGTCAGCCGCACGGTCAGCGCGTCGACGGCGGTCGACACCCGCACGTTGGTGGCGCCGTCGGCGTAGACGTAGTTGCCGAGCACCGGGCGCCCGGGGACCGTCGCGAGCCAGTCGGCCACCGCGGGTACCTCGGTGATCAGGTCGGCACCCGCGCGGGCGGGGTCGGCCTCCGCCCCGGGCTCGTCGACCGGCACCAGCAGGGTGCCGGCGCTCCCGCGGGCGGTGTCGAGTACCCGCGTCCACAGCGCCGTCCGCGGCAGGTCGACGCCGGCCACCCGGGCGCCCCACCGCAGCAGCGCGGTCAGCGGACCCATCTCGGCGCCGGCGCCCAGCACCACCACGGTGCTGTCCGGCAGCGCCAGCCACTCGGGGTGCGCGGCGACGGTGCGGACCGCCTCGGCGCACGACGGCTCGACGACCCCGGCCGCGACCCAGGTGTCCAGCTGCCGCAGCAGCGCGTCGCCCCGGAGCCGTCCGCCGTGGAAGGGCAGGGACAGCTCCCGCTCGGGCTCGGCGCTCCCGCGCACCTCCGCCGTGTGCATGGTCCTGCCGGCGGGCGCGGTGGCCAGTCCGTCGAGCGGGGTCTCCCCGTCGGGACCGGACACCCGCATCCGCGCGTGCAGGGCGGTCAGGCCGGCGTCGGCGATGGCGCGCGCCGCCGTCGCGGAGGGCAGCCCCGCCTCCACCAGGCGCCGGAAGTGGGTGAGGTACCCGCCCCGCCAGTTGGTCTCCCGCTCGGCTGCCAGAGCCCCGGCGGCATCGACCGGACGCAGCGCGTCGGCGGTCACCGCCCGGCCCAGGGCCGCGGTGCTCCGCCGGCCGTCCGGTCCTGCCGGGAACACGACACCCTGCTGCTCGTCCTCGCTCATCCCGACCTCTCTACAGGATCGCCGTCCGGACGCGCGCCGGCCTCCAGCCAGCGCAGCAACGTGCGGGTGCCGAAGCCGGTGCCGCCCTTGACCGTCTCGGCGTGGTCCGAGCCCGACCGGGCCGGCCCCGCGATGTCCAGGTGCGCCCAGGGCAGCCCTCCGGCGAACGGCTGCAGGAACAGCGCCGCCGTCGTGCCGCCCGGGTTGCCGGGTGCGTTGTGGGCGTCGGCGACGGGGCTGTCCAGCAGGTCGCCGTACTCCTGCGCCAGGGGCAGCCGCCACAGCTCCTCGCCCGCCGCGGCACCGGCGGCGCACAGCGCGTCGGCCAGCCCGTCGGTGGTCGCGTACAGCCCACCGGTCCGGGCGCCCAGCGCCTGCTTCATCGCACCGGTCAGCGTGGCGACGTCCACCAGCACCGTGGCGCCCAGCTCGAGGCGGGCGTGGGCCAGCGCGTCGGCCAGGAGCAGCCGGCCCTCGGCATCGGTGTTCCGCACCTCGGTGGTCCGCCCGCCGACGTGCCGCACCACGTCGGCCGGGCGGTAGGCGGCGCCCGACACGGCGTTCTCCGCGGCCGGGACGACGGCGGTGACCGCGACCGGCAGCGCCAGCCGCGCCGCGGCGTCGACAGCGGCGAGCACGGCGGCTCCCCCGGCCATGTCGGTCGCCATGTGCCGCATGCCCGCGTTGGTCTTGATGGACAGCCCGCCGGTGTCGAAGGTGATCCCCTTGCCCACGAGCACCGGGTGCGCCGGACCCGCCGACGGCGGCCGGTAGGAGGCGACGACGACGCAGGGCGGCGACGCGGAGCCCCCACCCACGGCGAGGACGCCGCCGAAGCCCCCGGCGCGCAGCTCGTCGGGCCCGAGCACGGTGACCGTGACGTGCGGCAGGGCGCCCAGCCGGAGCCGGGCCTGCTCGGCCAGCCAGGCCGGGTTCTTCCGGTGCGGCCGCGTGTTGACCAGGTCGCGTGCCCACGCCACCGAGCCGGCGGTCACCTCGCCGGCGGCGGCGGCCGCGGCTCCTCCGGCCCCGGCCGCCGAGGCGACGACGGCCACCGTGACCAGGCGGCGGGGCGGGCAGGCCGAGGAGTCGCGGTAGCGGTAGCCGCTCAGCAGCGCGGCCTCGACGGCGGCGCGGATCTCCTCGGGGCCGGCGGGCGCGCGGGCGCCGTCGAGCGGCAGCACGAGCCGGGTCGCGCCGTGCTCGGCCAGCGTCTGGGCGCGGCGCACGCAGATCCCGACGTAGCGCCGCAGCTCCGGCAGCGTGCCCGCCCCCGCGCCGACCGCGAGGACGCTGCGGGGCCGGCGGCCGGCGATCGGCACGTTGGTGATCGTGCCGGCGCTCCCGGTGTTGCCGGTGTCGGCGAGCGCGCCGGTGAGCAGCTCCGGGCTGATGGCGGGGGCGGGGCCCGTGAGCCAGGCGGGCAGCGCGCCCCCCTCCCCGACGGGGACGGCGAGCAGGTCCCCGGTGCCGAGGTCCGGGAGCTCGCCGAGCAGGACCACCGCCGGGAACGGCGCGGCCCCGGCCACCGGCTCGTCGCCGGCGGCCGGGGCCGTGTCGTCCTGCGCTGCGCTGCCCGGGGGCAGCTCGGCGGAGGTGGTCAGCTGGTCGCGCCCTTGAGCGCCTCCGACAGCGCTGCCGCCTCGTCGGGCGACAGCTCGACGACGAGGCGACCGCCTCCCTCGAGCGGCACGCGCATGACCAGGCCGCGGCCTTCCTTGGTCACCTCGAGGGGACCTTCACCCGTGCGCGGCTTCATGGCCGCCATGCGTGCCTCCTTCGCCGGCCACACCGCTTCCCGCCGGGGCGGGAGGTGGGGTGGCGTCCATCGCTGCTGGAACTCCGAGGCCAATGATCCCGTATGCGGCTCCGTCGTCCAACACGAGGTCCCTTCAGGGTGACGCGCGGAAGCAGTCGGCCACGTGATCGTCGACCATCCCGGTGGCCTGCATGAGCGCGTAGGCGGTCGTCGGGCCGACGAAGACGAACCCGCGGCGCTTGAGCTCCTTGGCCATCGCGACCGATTCCGCAGTGGTCGCGGGGACGTCGGCGAGGGTGGCCGGACGGAGCCGCGTGCCGCTCGGTGCGAACGACCAGAGCAGTGCGGAGAGGCCCTCGGGCTGCTGCTGCGCGGTCCGGGCGTTGCGGACGGCGGCGGAGATCTTGGCCCGGTTGCGCACGATCCCGGTGTCGGCCATCAGCCGGGCCTCGTCGTCGGCGTCGAACTCCGCGACCGCGTCGATCGAGAAGCCGGCGAACGCCGCCCGGAACGCCGGCCGCTTGCGCAGGATGGTGATCCAGGACAGCCCCGACTGGAACGCTTCCAGGCAGAGGCGTTCGAAGAGGGCGTCGTCGCCGTGCAGCGGCGTCCCCCACTCCTCGTCGTGGTAGGCGACGTAGTCGGGGGACGACTCGGCCCAGGCGCAGCGCTGCACGTCGGCGACCGTAGTACCGGGCGCCGACGCCCTACCCGCTTCTCCGCGGAGAAGCAGACGGGTCAGCGGGCCGCGGCGTCCAGGGCGCCGTCGCCGACCGGCGTCGCGTTGCTGTTGCGGCGGGTGGCGAGCACGCAGCCGGCCAGCACCAGCGGCATTCCGAGCGCGATGCCGAGGGTGAACGGCTCGTCGAGGAGCAGCACGCCCAGCAGCACCGCGACCGCCGGGTTGACGAAGGTGATCACCAGCGCCCGCTGCGGGCCGACCTCCCGGATGAGGGCGAAGAACAGCGCCAGCGCGACCGCGGTGCACAGCACGCCGAGCGCGGCGAGGGACAGCAGCGCCTCGCCGGAGGCATCGACGGCGTCCCCGAGCTGCGGCAGGGCGAACGGCGCGTAGACGACCGTGGTGACCGCCAGCGCCACCGACGCGGCCGCCACCCCGGGCACGTCGGGCAGCCGGCGGCTGACCACCAGCGGCGCGGTCGCATAGCCCACGACCACCAGCCCGACCGCGACCACGGGCAGCAGCTGCGCGCCGCCGGTGTCCAGCCCGAGCAGCGCCGCGATGCCGACGACGCCGAGCCCCATGCCGGCCATCCGCACCGGGGTGAGCCGTTCCTCCTCCCCCGCCAGCCGCCCGGCCAGCGCAGCGACGAAGGGCACCGCGGCCACCAGCAGACCGGTGAGCGAGGAGGACAGCGACTGCTCGGCGTAGGAGAGCAGCAGCCACGGCGCCGTCAGCTCCAGCACGGTGAAGACCAGCAGCCAGCGCCACCAGCGCAGCGCCGAGCCCAGGCCGCCGCGGCGGATTGTCCACGGCAGCAGCAGGGCCGCGCCGATCGCGCAGCGCACGAAGACCACGACCACCGGCGACACCTCGTCGACGGCAACCTTGATCAGCAGGTACGGCACGCCCCAGATGGCCGACATGGCCAGGAACAGCGCCCACCCCCGGCGGCTCACCGGGCCGGCGCTCCCCCCGCCCGGGCCGCCACGGCGGCGAACCGCCGCAGGGAACGGCGCACGCCCCAGCGCACGAACGGCCGGACGGCGTACCAGCCCGGGGTCAGCACCACGCCGAACCAGCCCCAGGGCAGGTAGAAGCGTTCGGTCCAGACGAAGGTGGCGTGCTCGCCGCGCGGCTCGATCTCGAAGATGCCGGGCCCCCGGATCACCCGCCCGGTGTGCTGCACCTCGACCAGCCGGTGGGGCTCCCACTTCGTGATCACCATGGTGTCGAGCAGCCCGAGGTGCCGGCCGCCGGGCAGCGGCAGTCCGGTGCGCGCCGCCAGGCGCCCGCCGACCCCCTGGGCCGGCCCGCCGACGGTCTCGACGTCGGTGGCGACCATCCACTCGCCCTGCCCGACCCAGTCGGTGAGCACGTCCCAGACGCGCTCGGGGGTCGCCTCGACGTCGATCCGCTCGACCAGCTCAGGCATCGGGTTCCTCCTCGGGTGCCGCCGGAGCGGTCTGGGCCGGGCGCTGCTCCCGGAGCGCGGCGAGCTCGGCGTCGCGCTCGTCCAGCGTCCGGGCCAGCTGCTCGAGCAGCCAGTCGACCTCGGTCATCCGGTAGCCCCGCACGGTCACCGTCATCCGCACGGCCCGGACGTCGTCGCCGGCGACCGGACGCCCGAGCGGCAGCTCCACCGGTGACCGGTCCAGCTCGGCGGGCGGCTGGGTCTCCCCGCGGCCCATGAGCACTGCGGCGCCCAGGAACAGCAGCGCCGCCACGACGACGACGCCGACGAGGACGAGCAGGAGGTCGAGCACGTCAGGCGTCGGACGGGCCGAGCGGTGCCCGCATCCCGCCCCCGTTGTCCCCCGGCGCCCGGCCGGCGTCCGCCGCCTGGATCGCCGCGATCACCTCGGCGACGTCGTCGGTGACGGTCAGCAGGTCCAGATCCCGCTGCGCGATGGTCCCGGTGGCGGCCATCGTGCCGCGGATCCAGTCGACGAGCCCCGACCAGTAGTCGGTGCCGAAGAGGATCACCGGGAAGCGGGTCACCTTGCCGGTCTGCACGAGCGTCAGCGCCTCGAACAGCTCGTCGAGGGTGCCGAACCCGCCGGGCAGGATCACGAAGGCCTGCGCGTACTTCACGAACATCGTCTTGCGCACGAAGAAGTAGCGGAAGGTGATGCCGACGTCGACCCACTCGTTGAGCTCCTGCTCGAAGGGCAGCTCGATGCCCAGCCCGACCGAGAGCCCGCCGGCCTCGCAGGCGCCCTTGTTGGCCGCCTCCATCGCGCCGGGGCCGCCGCCGGTCATGACCGCGTAGCCCGCCTGCGCGAGGGCCGCGCCGATGGCGACGCCGGCCGCGTAGTGCGGGTGGTCGGCGGGGGTGCGGGCGCTGCCGAAGACGCTGACCGCGCGCGGCAGCTCGGCGAGCAGACCGAAGCCCTCGACGAACTCGCTCTGGATGCGCAGCACCCGCCACGGGTCGGTGTGCACCCAGTCGGCCGGGCCGCGGCGGTCGAGCAGCCGCTGGTCGGTCGTCGTCCCGATGGTCCGCGGGTCGGGCTCGCCGCCGCGCAGCATCACCGGGCCCTTGTGACGGGCGCGCCGGCGTCCGCCCCCCGGCGGGTCCTTCGGTGCCGGCGGGGTGGGCGGAACGGTCATGCGGGGCTCCCGGACAGGTAGGCGACCAGCGCGTCCTCCGCCGGCTGCAGCCGGTCGATCACGACGTGCTCCTCGCGGGTGTGGGCCAGCCGGGGGTCACCGGGGCCGTAGTTGATCGCCGGGATGCCGAAGGCGGCGAACCGGGCGACGTCGGTCCAGCCGAACTTCGCCCGCGCCGGCCGGCCCACGGCCGCGACGAACGCCGCGGCGGCGGGCTCGGCCAGCCCCGGCAGCGCCCCGCCGGCGTTGTCGACGAACTCGAGCGTGGCGCCGTCGGCGACGGCCTGCGCGAACACCTCGCGCACGTGCGCCTCGGCGGCGTCCTCGTCCCGGTCGGGCGCGTAGCGGAAGTTGACCAGCAGGGTGGCCTCGTCGGGGATCACGTTGCCGGCCACCCCGCCGGAGATGCCGACGGCGTTGAGCCCCTCGCGGTAGGTGCAGCCGTCGATCTCCACCTCCCGCGCCCGGTAGGCGGCCAGCGTGGCCAGCGGCCCGGCCAGCCCGTGGATGGCGTTCTGCCCCAGCCAGCTGCGCGCGCTGTGCGCCCGGTGCCCGGGGGCGGAGATCCGTGCCCGCAGCGTGCCCTGGCAGCCGGCCTCGACCTCGCCGTCGGTGGGCTCCAGCACGATCGCCAGATCGCCGTACAGCCACCCCCGGCGCTCGCGGGCCACCCGGCCGAGGCCGTTCTTGACCGCCTCGACCTCCTCGTTGTCGTAGAAGACGAAGGTCAGGTCGCGCGCCGGCTCCGCACCCGGGACGCCGAACCGCCCGGCCAGGCGCAGCATCACGGCGTCGCCGGACTTCATGTCGCTGGTGCCGCAGCCGTAGAGCAGGTCACCGTCGATCCGGCTGGGGACGTTGTCCGCGATCGGCACCGTGTCCAGGTGGCCGGCGAGCACCACCCGGGTCGGCCGGCCCAGGTTGGTGCGGGCCAGGACGGCGTCGCCGATCCGCTCCACCTCCAGGCCCCCGAGGGCGCGCAGCGCCGCCTCGACGAGGTCGGCCAGCGGCTTCTCGTCCCCCGAGACGGAGGGGACGTCGACCAGCGCACGGGTCAGCGTGAGGACGTCGGCGGAGAGATCGAGCGGAGGGAGGTCACTCACGCCGCCGAGCCTAGGGGGCGCGCCCCGGCCCCGGCTCGGTAGCGTCGTACCCGTGACCGCTGCGCCCGTCTCCGCATCCGCCGCCGGCCTCGCGACCGTGACCCCCTCGGGCACGGTGCTCGACACCTGGTACCCCGAACCGCGGCTCGGTGCGCCCGACGGCGGGAAGGCCGGGACCACCCGCATCGGCGCCCTGGACCTCTCCGGCGAGCTGGGCCCCGACTACGGCGGGCTGGTGCGCAGCGACGAGGCCCGCGGCGTGGAGATCATCGCCGTCCGCACAGTCATCCCCGACCTCTCCGCCCCGCCGGCGGACACCTACGACGTCTGGCTGCGGCTGCACCTGCTCTCGCACCGGCTCATCAAGCCCAACAGCGCGAACATGACCGGCGTCTTCGGTCTGCTCACCAACGTGGCCTGGACCAGCGCCGGCCCCGTCGAGGCCGCGACGTTCAACGCGCACCGGCTGCGCGCCGCCGTCGGTCACGTCACCGTCTTCGGCGTCGACAAGTTCCCGCGGATGGTCGACTACGTCATCCCCTCGGGGGTCCGCATCGCCGACGCCGACCGGGTGCGCCTGGGCGCGCACCTGGCCGAGGGCACCACGGTCATGCACGAGGGCTTCGTCAACTTCAACGCCGGCACGCTGGGCACGTCGATGGTCGAGGGCCGGATCAGCCAGGGCGTCGTCGTGGGCACCGACAGCGACATCGGCGGTGGCGCGTCGATCCAGGGCACGCTGTCCGGCGGCGGCAAGGAGGTCATCTCCATCGGCACCGGTTGCCTGCTCGGCGCCAACGCCGGCATCGGCATCTCGCTGGGGAACGACTGCATCGTCGAGGCCGGCTGCTACGTCACCGGCGGCTCGCGGGTCACTCTCCCGGACGGCTCGGTGGTCAAGGCCCGCGAGCTCTCCGGCCGCGACGGCCTGCTGTTCCGCCGCAACAGCGTGAGCGGCGCGCTCGAGGTCGTCGACCGGAAGGACCGCGCCTGGGGCGCGCTCAACGCGGAGCTGCACGCCAACTGACCGACTGCGACCACCGTCACCCCGCGTCCGTCCAGGGAACGGCCAGGAACCGAACCTAGGCTCGGGCCGATGCCCACCTCCTCCGCCCGCCGGGCTCCCCAGCGGCGCGGACGGTCGCGCCGCCAGGACAACTGGTGGCCGCTGGTCATCGTCGCGCTGCTGGTGGTGGTGGGCGTCGCCTGGGCGCGCTCGGCCGACGACGTCCCGCCGGCGGTCACGTGCACGGTCGAGGGCCCCACCGGGACCGGGAACGTCCAGCTCTCCGCCGACCAGGCGGAGAACGCCACGACGATCGCGCGCGTGGGCCGCGAGCGCGGCCTGCCCGACCGCGCGATCGTCATCGCGCTGGCGACCGCGATGCAGGAGTCCACGCTGCGCAATCTCGACTACGGCGACCGCGACTCCCTGGGCCTCTTCCAGCAGCGGCCCTCGCAGGGCTGGGGCACCCCCGAGCAGGTGCAGGACCCGGTCTACGCGGCGGGGATCTTCTACGACCGCCTGGTGCAGGTGCCCGCCTGGGACGCCGGCCGGCTGACCGACGTGGCCCAGACGGTGCAGCGCTCCGCCTTCCCGGAGGCCTACCAGAAGCACGAACCGCTGGCCCAGGAGCTGACCGCCGCGTTGAGTGCGAACGCCCTGGGCTGCTCCTGAGCTCCCGGGCGCCTCAAGCGTCCGCGATCGGACGCCCGACGGTCAGCGACGCGCGCAGTTCCGGCTCCAGTGCCCGGTAGGCGGCATCGGGCTCGGTGCCGGTGGCGTCCAGCACGCTGCTGAAGAAGCACCGCGCCGCAGCCGTGAGGACGACGTCGAGGATCTCGTCGTCGTCGAGGCCGAGACCGCGCACCTCCGCCAGGTCGTGCGGCGTCATCGCCGCCGCCCCGCCGGCGACCTTCTCCGCCAACCGGACGACGGCCGCGTCGACCGGCGCGAGCTCGCCGTCGCCGCCGGTGATCGCACGCACCTCCGGTTCCGCGCCGAAGTGGTCGACGAGCACCCGGCCGTGCGCGAGCGAGCAGTAGCTCGACCGCAGCCGACGGGCCGCCGCGAGGGTGGCGAGCTCGTAGCGCCGCGGGTCCATCGACGCCTTGATCGAGGCGTTCAGCCCGCGCCACGCGTCGTACACGGCCGGGCGGCGGGCGAGCAGGCGCGTGTAGTTCGCGACGTATCCCAGCGTCGCCCGGTCCCGCTCGAACGCCTCGGCCGCGTCGGCCGAGGTGGCCTCGTCGGCCGCCGCGATCCAGCTCATGGCGCGACGGTAGGACCCCGCCCGTCCGTGCGGAAGGCCGCCGGGCCGGCCGTCCCGCCGCGGCCGGTCAGGCGCCCACGTAGGCCGCCAGGTGCTCGCCGGTCAGGGTGGAGCGGGCCGCGACCAGATCCGCCGGCGTGCCCTCGAAGACAACCCGCCCGCCGTCGCGGCCGGCACCCGGCCCGAGGTCGATGATCCAGTCGGCGTGCGCCATGACGGCCTGGTGGTGCTCGATGACGACGACCGACCGGCCGGAGTCGACGAGCCGGTCCAGCAGCCCGAGCAGGTTCTCGACGTCGGCCAGGTGCAGCCCGGTCGTGGGCTCGTCCAGGACGTAGACGCTGCCCTTCTCCGCCATCTGGGTGGCCAGCTTCAGCCGCTGCCGCTCGCCGCCGGACAGGGTGGTCAGCGGCTGGCCGAGGCTGAGGTAGCCCAGCCCGACGTCGGCCAGCCGGTCGAGGATCGTGTGCGCCGCGGGCACCTTCGCCTCGCCGGCACCGAAGAACTCCTCGGCCTCGGTCACCGACATCGCGAGCACCTCGGCGATGTTGCGGCCGCCCAGCGTGTACTCGAGCACCGAGGCCTGGAACCGCCGTCCCTCGCACTCCTCGCAGGGCGACTCGACGGTGGCCATGACGCCCAGCTCGGTGAAGATCACGCCGGCGCCGTTGCAGGTCGGGCAGGCGCCCTCGGAGTTGGAGCTGAACAGCGCGGGCTTCACGCCGTTGGCCTTCGCGAACGCCTTGCGGATCGGCTCGAGCAGCCCGGTGTAGGTGGCCGGGTTGCTCCGCCGCGAGCCCTTGATCGCGCCCTGGTCGACCACCACGACGCCCTCGCGACCGGCGACCGAGCCGGTGACCAGCGAGCTCTTGCCGGAGCCGGCCACGCCCGTCAGCACGCACAGCACCCCCAGCGGGATGTCGACGTCGACGTCCTGCAGGTTGTGCGTGGACGCCCCGCGGACCTCCAGGGCGCCGGTCGCCGTCCGCACGGCGTCCTTGACCGTCGCCCGGTAGTCGAAGTGCAGCCCGGTCGTGGTGTCGCTGCGCCGGAGCTCCTCCACGCTGCCCTCGAAGCAGACGGTGCCGCCGCCGGAGCCGGCGCCGGGGCCGAGGTCGACGACGTGGTCGGCGATCGCGATCGTCTCCGGCTTGTGCTCGACGACCAGCACGGTGTTGCCCTTGTCCCGCAGCTGGAGCAGCAGCCCGTTCATCCGCTCGATGTCGTGCGGGTGCAGCCCGATGGTCGGCTCGTCGAAGACGTAGGTGACATCGGTGAGCGAGGAGCCGAGGTGGCGGATCATCTTGGTGCGCTGCGCCTCGCCGCCGGACAGCGTGCCGGCCGGCCGGTCGAGCGAGAGGTAGCCCAGCCCGATCTCGGTGAACGAGTCGAGCAGGTGCTGGAGCCCCTTCAGCAGCGGCTTCACCGACGGCTCGTCGAGCTCGCGTACCCAGTCGGCCAGGTCGCTGATCTGCATCTCGCAGAGATCGGCGATGTTCTTCCCCGCGATGCGGGACGACCGGGCCTCGGGGGTGAGCCGGGTGCCGTCGCACTCCGGGCAGGTCTGGAAGGTGATCACCCGCTCGACGAAGCGGCGGACGTGCGGCTGCAGGGCGTCGATGTCCTTGGAGAGCATCGACTTCTGGACCTTCGGGATCACCCCCTCGTAGGTCAGGTTGATGCCCTCGACCTTGATCTTGGTGGGCTCTTCGTAGAGGAGGGTGTCCAGCTCCTTCTTCGTGTACTTCGCGATCGGCTTGTCCAGGTCCAGGCCGATGCCCTGGAAGAGCCGGCCGTACCAGCCGTCCATGCTGTAGCCCGGGACGGTGAGCGCCCCCTCGGCCAGCGACTTGCTCTCGTCGTAGAGCGCGGTGAGGTCGAAGTCGGAGACCGAGCCCATGCCCTCGCACCGCGGGCACATGCCGCCGAGGTAGACCGCGTCCCGCACCACCGCCTTCTCCACCCGGCCGCCGGCCTTCTCGGTGCTCATGACGCCGCTGGCCTTGCGCGTCGGCACGTTGAAGGAGAACGCGGTCGGCGGGCCGATCTGCGGCGTGCCGAGCCGGCTGAACAGGATCCGGAGCATCGCGTTCGCGTCGGTCGCGGTGCCGACCGTCGACCGCGGGTTGGCCCCCATCCGCTCCTGGTCGACGATGATCGCCGTCGTCAGTCCCTCCAGGAGGTCGACCTCCGGCCGGGTCAGCGACGGCATGAAGCCCTGCAGGAAGGCGCTGTAGGTCTCGTTGATCAGCCGCTGCGACTCCGCGGCGATCGTGGCGAACACCAGCGAGCTCTTGCCCGAGCCGGAGACGCCGGTGAAGACCGTCAGCCGTCGCTTGGGCAGCTCGACGCTGACGTCCTTGAGGTTGTTCACCCGCGCGCCGAGCACGCGGATCACGTCGTGGCTGTCGGCGGCGTGCGCCGTCGTCCCCTGCCCGGTCGTCGGTGCGCTGGTCAACGTTGCTCCCTCGGTGCGGCGGTCGGTCAGGGGTAGGACGGGCGCGGGCCGCTCAACTGATCTGCTGGATGCGGATCATGTTCCCGGCGGGGTCGCGGACGGCGCAGTCGCGCAGGCCGTACGGCTGGTCGGTGGGCTCCTGCACGACCTCGGCGCCGCGGCTCTCCAGCTCGGCGAAGGTGCCGTCGACGTCCGGGGTGGCCAGGTTGACGCCGAAGTAGCTGCCCTTCGCCATGAGCTCGAGGAGGGTGCGCTGCTCGTCGTCGGTGAGGCCCGGCGTCGCCGTCGGCGGGTGCAGCACGATGGCGGTGTCCGGCTGACCGGGCGGGCCGACGGTGATCCAGCGCATGCCGTCGTAGCCCACGTCGAGACGGACCTCGAAGCCGAGGACGTCCCGGAAGAAGGCCAGGGAGGCGTCCGGATCGGTGTGCGGGAGGAAGCTGGAGTGGATGGTGATGTCCATGCCCGTCACGCTAGGGACGGCTCTGGTGCCGGCGCTTCTCGATTCCTGACCGGTCTGGTCACCTGCTTCGCCACGCACGACGGCAGCCCGGCCGTGGTCGTCCTCTTCTGCCGCCGGTAGACGCTGGGCGGCATGCCGACGAGCTCGGTGAAGCGCGTGCTGAAGGTGCCCAGCGAGGAGCAGCCGACGGCGAAGCAGACCTCGGTCACGCTCAGGTCGCCCCGGCGCAGCAGCGCCATGGCGCGCTCGATCCGGCGGGTCATCACGTAGGCGTAGGGCGATTCGCCGTACGCGGCCCGGAACTCGCGGCTGAGGTGACCGGCCGACATGTGCGCGCCGCGGGCCAGCGACTCGACGTCGAGGGGCTGCGCGTACTCCCGGTCGATCCGGTCCTTCACCCGGCGCAGGCGCGCGAGGTCGCGCAGCCGCTGGTCCCGCACCGGTGCAGTGATCACCCGCGGGATGCTGCCACGTCCTGCCGACGTCTTCGAGCGCCGTCGCCCCGATCGGGGAACCGGTCAGCCGGCCAGGCGCTCCACGGCGGTGTCGATCCGCTCGTCGGTGGCGGTGAGCGCCATGCGGACGTGCCGCTCCCCCGCCGGGCCGTAGAAGGCACCCGGCGCGGCCACGATCCCGAGGCCGGCGAGCCAGTCGATGGTGGCCCAGCAGTCCTCGTCGCGGGTGACCCACAGGTACAGCCCGGCAGCGGAGTGGTCGATCCGCAGGCCGGCGCCCCGGACGGCGGCGGCGAGCCGGTCGCGACGGGCCCGGTAGCGCTCGCGCTGCGCGTCGACGTGCGCGTCGTCGGCGAGCGCGGCGGTCATCGCGGCCTGCACCGGGGTCGGCACGAGCAGACCCAGGTGCCGGCGCACCTCCCACACCCGGCGGACCAGCGCCGGATCACCGGAGAGCAGTCCGCCGCGGTACCCCGCAGCGCTGGACTGCTTGGAGAGCGAGTGGACGGCGAGCAGCCCGGCGTGTCCGTCGCCGGCCACCGCGGGGTGCAGCAGCGAGCGCGGCTCGACGTCCCAGCCCAGGGTCACGTAGCACTCGTCGGAGGCGATCGGGACGCCGTGCGTGCGGCCCCAGTCGACCCAGGCGCGCAGCTCGTCGTCGTCCATCACGCGGCCGTGCGGGTTGCCCGGTGAGTTGAGCCAGACGAGGACGACGCCGTCGGCGTCGGCGGGCGGGACGTCGGTGCGCCGGACGTCCAGCCCGGCCACGACCGCACCCACCTCGTAGGTCGGGTAGGCGACCGACGGGATCAGCACGGTGCCGCCGCCGGAGAGCCCGAGCAGGGTCGGCAGCAGCGCGACCAGCTCCTTGGAGCCGACCGTGGGGATGACCGTCGGGTCGGCACCGAGCGGGTCGGCGACCGTGACGCCCAGCCGTCGGCTCAGCCAGCCGGCCGCCGCGGTGCGCAGCGCGGCCGTGCCCAGCGCGGCCGGGTAGCCCGGTGCGTTACCGGCCGCGGCGAGCGCATCCCCGAGCAGCGCCGGGGTGTCGTCGACCGGCGTACCGATCGAGAGGTCGACGACGCCGCCCGGGTGCTGCCCGGCGCGCTCGCGGGCCGGCTCCAGCGCGTCCCACGGGAAGTCCGGGAGGACGCGCGGGGTCACGGGGCCGGTCAGTGCCCTTCGCCCTGGGGCGGGAGAGCCGCGACCAGCGGGTGGTCCTTGTGGATCTTGCCGGTCTTGGCGGCGCCACCGGGGCTGCCCAGGTCGGAGAAGAACTCCACGTTGGCGTTGTAGAAGTCCTTCCACTTGTCCGGGACGTCGTCCTCGTAGTAGATGGCCTCGACCGGGCAGACCGGCTCGCACGCACCGCAGTCGACGCACTCGTCGGGGTGGATGTAGAGCATCCGGTCGCCCTCGTAGATGCAGTCCACCGGGCACTCGTCGATGCACGCCTTGTCGAGGACGTCGACGCAGGCCTGTGTGATGACGTAGGTCACGGTGGTTCCTCCCGGGGGCGGTACGGGCTGCGACCGCTGCACGGTCGATCGGCTGAATTAGTATCACCCTCCCGCAGCCACACGGCCGGGAAGGGTGCCCTTCCCCACGCCGTCACCCCGGCGAGGGAGGCCCGCCGGGGTCGTCGCAGGATGACGGGCGTGACCGACGTGCGCCGCCTGGAGGAACTCGCCGCCCGCACCTGGCGCGGCCTCGAGGAGGAGCGCTTCGGCGACTGGCTGCTGCGCGCGGCGGACGGCTTCAGCGGCCGGGCCAACTCCGCCCTCGTGGTCGGCGATCCGCCCGGGCCGCTCGAGGACGCCGTCGCCGCCGTCACCCGCTGGTACGCCGCCCGGGACCTCACCCCGCGGGCCCAGCTCCCCGGGCCGGCCGGCGCGGCCGACGCGGCGTTCGCCGCGGCCGGCTGGACGCGCGCCGAGGACGTCCTGGTGCTCACCGCGCCGCTGACGCCCTGGTCCGCACCGGAGGTGGCCGTGCAGTTGGCCCCCGAGCCCGACGATCCCTGGCTGGCCGGCTACCGCTACCGCGGCGCCGCGCTCCCGCCCGCGGCCCGGGCGGTGCTGACCCGCGCCGGCGACCCGCTGTTCGCCTCGGTGCGGCCGACGGCGCACGAGCACCCCTCCGCCGTAGCCCGCGGGGTGGTGCAGGACGGCTGGCTGGTGATCACCGCGGTCACCGTCGCCGAGGAGTTCCGCCGCCGGGGGCTGGCCCGCGCCGTCATGGCCGCCCTCGGCGCCGCGGGACGGGAGCGCGGCGCGCACTCGTGCCTCCTGCAGGTCAGCGACGACAACGAGCCGGCGCTGAGCCTCTACGCGCGGCTGGGCTTCACCGAGCACCACCGCTACCACTACCGGTCGGCACCGGCCTGACGCCTGCGGCCAGCACCCGGCCGGCCGCGAAGGCCGCCGCGATCACGCCGAAGAGCAGGAACGCCATGCCCACCCAGCCGGTGACCCCGGTGCCGACCAGCACCAGGTCGCCCTCGGGGCGCCGCACCATGGCGGCCAGCGCCACCACCAGCCAGACCAGCGCCGGCAGCACGGCGACCAGCCGCGACCCGGACAGCCGGTGGGCCAGCCGCACCAGCAGCAGGTTGCCGACCACCGCCGCGAGCACCGACAGCGGCACCGGCACGACACCCGCCCTCAGCGGCAGCCAGAACACCTCGACCAGCGCCAGCCAGGCGCCGGCGGCGATCGCGAGCACCGCCCATCCGACGCGGGCGAGGACCCGTCCGATCACAGGTCCAGGCCGGCGAACAGGTCGTCCTCCCAGCCGTGCTGCCCGCCGCCCGGACCGCGCTCGCCCCGCACCAGCCGGTAGTACTCGATCGCCGCCAGCTCGAGCCCGATGTTGTTGGACAGCGCGAAGAACGGGCCGTCGACCAGGATCTGGGTGGGGTGGGCCCGCATGGCGGCGTCCTTGTGCAGGGCGAACGCCCCACCGTCCACCTCGGCGGTGATCACGTCGTCGGGCACGACGAACGGCAGGTCGTCGGCGCTGGTGACCCCCTCGAAGAAGGTCTCGTCCCCGGCGGCCGCCATGGCCTCGATCCCCTGCTGCACGACCGAGCGCGGCATGGCGTTCCAGTACACCTTGGCCACCTCCCAGGCCGGGCCCAGATCGGGCCGGTAGCCGGGGTCCGCGGCCGCGTCGACGGCCCGCATGGCGACCCGGTGCGCCTGGATGTGGTCGGGGTGGCCGTAGCCGCCGTTCTCGTCGTAGGTGACCACGACCTGCGGCTTCGTCTCCCGCACCACCGCGACCGCGTGCGCCGTCGCCTCGTCGAGGTCGGCGTTCCAGAAGGCGCGGGGGTGCTCGTTCGCCGGCGTCCCCATCATCCCGGAGTCGCGGTAGCGGCCGGCACCCCCGAGGAACCGGGAGTCGGTCACGCCGAGCGCGGCCATGGCGTCCCGCAGCTCGCCGATCCGGTACCCGCCGAGCTGGTCGGCCTGGTCGGCGGCCAGTTGGGCGAGGGCGGGGACGAGGATCTCGCCCTCCTCCCCCAGCGTGCAGGTGAGCAGGGTGACCGCGGCCCCCTCGGCGACGTAGCGCGCCATCGTGGCGCCGTTGTTGATCGTCTCGTCGTCGGGGTGGGCGTGGACGAACAGCACGCGGCGTGAGGTCACGCTCCGATCCTGCCGGATCGTCGCTCAGTCGACGTCGACCGGTACCACCGCTCGGGCCTCGGCGAAGTGGCACGCCGCCGGGTGGCCCTGGCCGCGGTCGACCAGCGCGGGCGCCTCGGTGGCGCAGATGTCCTGTGCCTTCCAGCAGCGCGTCCGGAACCGGCAGCCCGACGGCGGGTCCGCCGGGCTCGGCACGTCGCCCTGCAGCAGGATGCGGTCCTTCTGCCCCCGCAGGTGCGGCTCGTGCAGTGGCACGGAGGACAGCAGCGCCTGGGTGTAGGGGTGCGACGGCGTCGTGTAGACCTGCTCGTCGGTGCCCTCCTCGACGATCGAGCCGAGGTACATCACCGCCACGCGGTCGGAGATGTGCCGGACGACCGAGAGGTCGTGCGCGATGAACAGGTAGGACAGGCCGAACTCGTCCTGCAGGTCCTCGAGCAGGTTGACCACCTGGGCCTGCACCGAGACGTCGAGCGCGGAGACCGGCTCGTCGCAGACGATGACCTCCGGGCGCAGCGCCAGGGCCCGGGCGATGCCGATGCGCTGCCGCTGACCGCCGGAGAACTGGTGCGGGTAGCGGTTGACGTAGTCGGGGTTCAGCCCCACGCGGTCCAGCAGTTCCTGGGTGCGCTCGAGCCGGTTCTTGCGCGGGGCGATGTCCGCGTGCACCGACCAGCCCTCGGCGACGATGTCGCCGACGGTCATCCGCGGGTTCAGCGAGGAGTACGGGTCCTGGAAGATGATCTGGACCTCGCGGCGGTACTCCTTGAGCGCCCGCCCGGACATCCTCGCGACGTCCTTGCCCTTGTAGAGGATCGAGCCGCCGGTCGGCTTCTCCAGCGCGACGAGCAGCTTGGAGACCGTCGACTTGCCGCAGCCGGACTCGCCGACCAGGCCGACGGTCTCGCCGCGGCGCAGGGTCATGTTCACGCCGTCGACGGCGCGGACGTGCCCGATGGTGCGCTTGAAGAGCACGCCCTGCGTGAGCGGGAAGTGCTTCTGCAGGCCCTTGATCTCCAGCAGCGTCTCGCCCAGCGGACCGCGGGCTGTGGCGCTGGCGGGGGCGGTGGCGGAGACGGCGGTCGCGCCGGTGGGGATCGGCTCAGACACCGAGGACCTCCTCGCTGTAGTGGCACGCTGCCTCGCGGCCGGGGGCGACCAGGCGCAGCGGCGGGACGTCGACGGCGCAGTCGCGGCCGGGCGCGGCCTCGGCGCCCAGGCGACGGCGCGCGCACCGGGGGTGGAAGGGGCAGCCGCTGGGGATCGCGGCCAGGTTCGGCGGCTGGCCGACGATCGGCTGCAGCCGTCCGCCCTTGGCCTCGACCTGGGGCACCGAGTTCATCAGCCCCTCGGTGTAGGGGTGGCCGGCGTCGGTGAAGACGTCGTCGACGGTCCCGCGCTCGACGATGCGGCCGGCGTACATGACGGCGACGCGATCGGCGACCTCGTTGACCACGCCGAGGTCGTGGGTGATGAGGATCAGCCCCATCCCCGTCTCCCGCTGCAGGTCCTTGAGCAGGTCCATGACCTGGGCCTGCACGGTGACGTCGAGCGCGGTGGTGGGCTCGTCGGCGATGAGGATGCGCGGGTCCAGCGCGATCGCCATCGCGATCATGACCCGCTGGCGCATGCCGCCGGAGAACTGGTGCGGGTAGTCGTTCACCCGCTTGGCCGCGGCCGGGATCCGCACCCGGTCCATCAGCTCGATGGCCTTCTGCTTGGCCTCCTTGCGGGAGGCCCCCTGGTGCACGCGGAACATCTCACCGATCTGCCAGCCGACGCTGTAGACCGGGTTCAGCGAGGAGAGCGCGTCCTGGAAGATCATCGAGATGCCCGGGCCGCGGACCTGGCGCTGGTCCTCCTCGGACATCTGGAGCAGGTCGCGGCCCTCGAACCTGATGGCCCCGCGGACCACGGCGGGCGGGACGTCGAGGATCCCCATGATCGCCTGGGCGGACACCGACTTGCCCGAGCCGGACTCGCCGAGGATCGCCAGGGTCTCGCCCTCGGCCAGCGTGTAGCTGACGCCGTTGACGGCGTTGACCACGCCGGAGCGCTGCCGGAACTCGACGTGCAGGTCGTCGACCTCGAGCAGCGTCGCGCCGGCGGTCGCGGGGCGTGGGGTGGGGTCGAGCTGGGACTGGGTCATGCGCGCTGCCTCGGGTCGAGGGCGTCGCGCAGGGCGTCGCCCATCAGGATGAACGCCATCACGGTCAGGCTCAGCACGATGCTCGGGAAGAGCACCAGGTGCGGCGAGGTCCGGATCAGGTCCTGGCCGGCCTCGATCTGCAGGCCCCAGGAGATGGCCGGCCGCTGGAGGCCCACGCCGAGGTAGGTCAGCGTGGCCTCCGCCGCGATGAGCACGCCGATGGTGATGGTCGTGTAGACCAGCACCGGCGCGACGGCGTTGGGAAGGATGTGCCGGATCAGGATCCGGCTGTTCGACGCCCCCATGGCGCGGGCGGCGGCGACGTAGTCCGAGCTCTTGACCGCGATGACCTGCGACCGGACCAGCCGCATCGCCGTCATCCAGCCGAACAGCGCCAGCGCCAGGGCGACGGCGCCCGGGCCCCGGCTGTTGAGGATCGGGATGTCGGTCTGCGGGCCGACCCGCAGCAGCACCAGCGCGCCCAGGATCAGCGGCAGCGCGTAGAAGATGTCCGCGATGCGGGACAGGATGCCGTCGGTGGCGCCGCCGAAGTAGCCGGCGATGGCGCCGACGACGACCCCGAGCAGCAGGACGACGACCACCGCGAAGACGCCGATGATCAGCGAGTTGCGGGCACCGTAGACGACGTTGGCCAGGTAGTCGCAGCCCTGCTGGTCGTAGCCGAACCAGTGCTCGGACGACGGCCGCGCCTTGGAGTTGGCCAGGTCGCACGCCCGCGGGTCGGCCCCGCGGGCGAACAGCTGCGGGAACACCGCCATCACGACGAGCAGGACGGTGAGCAGCGAGCCGATCCAGAACAGCGGGTTGCGCTTGAGCGCGGCCCACGCGTCGGACCAGAGGCTGTTCTGCCGGGCGCTGAGCGGGTCCACCGACGGGCTGGCGAGCCCCGTCGTCGTCCCCGCCTCGATCTCGTCCTTGCGCACTTCCTGCTGCAGGTGGTCAGTCATATCGGATCCTCGGGTCCAGGACGGCGTAGAGCACGTCGACCACCAGGTTGAAGAAGATGAAGAAGAAGACCATCAGCGTCACGATGCCGACGACGACGGCGCCTTCCTGCGCCTGGATCGAGTCGAACACCTCGCGGCCGATGCCGGGCAGGTTGAAGACGGTCTCCGTCACGATCGCGCCGCCGAGCAGCGCGCCGATGTCGGCACCGATGAACGTGACGACCGGGATCAGGCTGTTGCGCAGCGTGTGCCGGACGATGATCCGGCTGCGCGGCAGGCCCTTCGCCTTCGCCGTCCGCACGTAGTCCGCACGCATGTTCTCGGCGATGCTCGTGCGGGTCAGCCGGGCGACGTAGGCCAGCGAGCCCGAGGCCAGCACCAGGCCGGGCAGGACGTAGCCGTACCAGCCCTCCCGGGTACCGGCGATCGGGAACCAGCCGAGCTTCAGGCCGAACGTGAGCTGGGCGAGGAACGCCAGCACCAGGATCGGGATCGACACGATGACGGTGGTCGAGACCAGGACCAGGTTGTCGAAGAAGCTGTTGCGGCGGATGCCGGCCAGCACGCCGGCGGTCAGGCCGATCACGATCTCGAAGACGACCGCGACGATCGTCAGCCGGATCGTGACCGGGAGCGTGCGCTCGATGGTGTCCAGCACGGGACGGCCGCGGAAGTCGGTGCCCAGGTCGCCCTGGAAGAGCCCCTTGAGGTACTCCCAGTACTGGATCCAGAGCGGGTCGTCGAGGTGGAAGCGCTCGGTGAGCACCTTGACGACGGCCGGCGACACGGGCCGGTCACCGGCCAGGGCGCGGATCGGATCCCCCGGCAGCGCGTAGACCATCGAGAAGATGAGGACGGAGGCGCCCAGCAGGACCGGGATGGTGAGCAGCAGGCGGCGCGCTACGTAGCGGCCCATGTTCCCCCTCGGGTGCGGGCCCGCGCAGGTCGGCGGGCCGGTGTCCATCGTGCGCTTCCTGGCGCACGCGCGCCGCCGGGGACGACCGTCCGTGGTGGACGGGCGCCCCCGGCGGGTGGTGCGGGTCCTGCTAGCGAGCGGTCAGTTGACCGTGACCTCGGACCAGACGGGACGCTGGAACAGGTCGATCCGGACGTTGTCCACGTTGTCGGTGTGGACGGTCTGGATCTGGGTGAAGAACATCGGCGCGTAGGGCATGTCCGCGGCGATGAGGTCCTCGGCCTGCTGGTAGAACTCGATCGCCTCGGCCTCGTCCTGAGCCTGGTCACCCTGGGTGATCAGGGCGGACACCTCGGGGTTGGTGTAGAAGCTGTAGTTCGAGCCGGTCGGCGGGAGCGACTGCTCCGTGAAGAGCGGGGTCAGGTAGCTCTCCGCGGCGGGGTAGTCGAAGCTCCAGCCCATGCGGAACGGGCCGGTGAAGCCCTTGGACTCACCGAGCGGCAGGTACTGGGCGAAGTCGAGGCTGCCCTCGAGGCTGAACTCGACACCCAGGTTGGTGCGCAGCTGGTTGCCCACGGCCTCCATCCACGCGTCGTGGCCGCCACCGGCGTTGAACCACAGCTGGACCGGCTGGCTGCGGTCGAAGCCGGCCGCGTCGAGCAGGTCGTTCGCGGCGTCGACGTCGTAGGTGCAGAACTCGCAGGAGCCCTCGCGGTAGCCGTCGACGACCGGCGCGATGAACGAGTCGGCCGCGGTGCGGGTGCCGGAGAAGATCGCCTCGGAGATCGCCTCGCGGTCGATCGCCATCGAGATGCCCTGGCGGACCCGCGGGTCGGCGAAGCGGGCGTCGTAGGTCGGGAAGCCCATGTAGGTGATCTGGGAGACCTCGGTGTTGATGAAGTTGTCGCCGAACTCGCTCTCGGCGGACTCGATCACCTCCGGCGGGATGACGTCGACGATGTCGACGTTGCCGTCCTGGGCGTCGGTGTAGGCGGTGGCCTGGTCGGCGTAGACGATGAACTCCATGCCGGAGGCCTGCGCCTTGTCCTCACCGGCGTAGTCCTCGTACCGGGTCAGCGTGATGCCCTGGCCGGGCACGAACTCGCTGTCGGCCATGAACGGGCCGTTGCCGATCGGGTTGGTGCCGAAGGCCTCGGGGTCCTCGAAGAAGACGTCCGGGAGCGGGTTGAAGGCGTCGTAGCCGACGACCGCCGGGAAGAGCGCGAAGGGGCTGGTCAGCTCCACCGTGAAGGTGAGGTCGTCCTCGACGGCCAGGCCGGAGAGCTCGGTGGCGGTGCCCGCCTCGAGCTCCGCCAGGCCGGCGATGCGACCGAGGTAGGAGCCGCCGTCCTGCGCGTTCTCGGGGTTGGCGGTGTAGTTCCAGGCGTCGACGAACGACTCGGCGTCGACCGGCGTCCCGTCGTGGAACGTCCAGCCGTCCTTGAGCGTGATCGTCCAGTTCTGGTTGTCCTCGGACTCGATGGACTCGGCGACGCCGGTGTACTCGACCTCGCCCTCCTCCGAGTAGCCCACCAGGCCGGTCCAGAGAGCGGCGATGACCTTGGCGCCCTCGCTCTCGGTGGTGTTGCCGGGGATGAGCGGGCTCTTCGGCTCGCCGATGTAGGCGGTGAAGGTGCCGCCGTCGCTGCCGCCGGAACCGGAGCCGCTGTCGTCGCTGTCGCCGCCACAGGCGGACAGCAGCATCGCGCTGGCCAGGGCCGTCGCGACGAGCGCAGCAGGGCGCTTGTTGAACTTCACGTGGAAGGCCTCTCTCGTTCCGCGGATGCGGAGTCTCGGACTGGTCGGCCGGATCCGGCACGGGGCAGGAATTCCCGGCGATCGTGTGTCGGACACGCACGTGTACGGGCGGGGAACCCTACGTGCACGCTGAGCAACGCTAGGCAGACCTCGTACGGGTTGCCACCCACGTTGTCCATTTGTGACCTCCGGACACGGTCTCACGGCGCTCGCCGCAACCCGTCCCGGGGTGCGCGCGTGTGGCGCCGCACACCGTCCCGTTCCCGTGGCGTCCCACCGGATCGTTTACGGCCTACGGGGCGGACCGGTGAGGTGTCGGGCAGCGCGGTCGCGGGTAGCCCCCTGCAACACCGACGAAGGGACGCAGCATGAGCGGCGAGGACAAGGCCAACAACAAGATCGAGGAGCTCGGCGGCAAGGCCAAGGAGGCGCTCGGCAACGCGACCGACGACAAGGACCTCCAGGCCGCGGGCCAGAAGGACCAGACGAAGAGCAACCTCAAGCAGGCCGGCGAGAAGGTCAAGGACGCCTTCAAGTAGGCCCGACCTCGAACGGCGGAGGCCGCACCCCACCCGGGGTGCGGCCTCCGCCGCGTTCCCGGACTTTCTGCACCGGAAGTCCGGCGCCACCGCGGACTTTCTGCACCGAAAGTCCGGCGCGGGGTCAGCGCAGGGCCTCGCGGATGCGGCGTACGACGGCCTCCATGTCGCGCAGGTCGGCCGCGCTGAGCCGGATCACCCGCCAGCCGGCAGCGACGAGCCGCTCGTAGCGAGCGTCGTCCTTGGTGATCTGCAGGCCGTCGAAGTGGTAGGCCCCCTCGTACTCCACGACCAGCCGCACCTGCGGCCACGCGAGGTCGACCACACCCAGGAACCCCCCGCCCTCCACGACGACGAACTGGGGAGTCGGGACCGGCAGACCGGCTCGGACGCAGGCCACCCGCACCCACGACTCGGGTGGGCTCTGGCTGCGCCCGTCGACGAGCGGGAGCACCTTCTCGACCCGGGAGGCCCGCCACCGCCCGTGCGACTGCCCGAGGTCGGCTGCGGCGGCCGCCAGATCCAGGTGCCCGGCCCGCACCATGGCGTCGAGCATCGCGACCGCATTCGGCACGGTCTCCAGCGTGGCGACGTCCCATGCCGTCCGGAGCGGCCCGGTGATGCGGGTGCCGTCGTCGACGGTCACGACGTCCGCCGGGTCGAGCGCCGTCCGATGCGCCCTGACTCCCCGTGGTCCACGCCAGGACGAGCTGTGCGGCACGAGGACGACGACGGCATCGGTGGGCGCCGCGAAGGGGGCTCCCCACCAGGCTGCTGCGGAACGGCCGCCCAGTACCGCGGCCCGGGGCATGAGCAGAGAGGCCGCGACGGCGTGGAGGCGGTGATCCGCCGGCAGGCCGGGGTCGGCGTAGACGTTGTGCAGCAGCCGGCGATAGAGGCCCGATTTCAGCTGCCGCTGCGTCACCGCCCCCTCCGACACCGCGTGCGAGCCGAGGAAGACACCGTGGAGCCGCTGTGTGCGCACGCCAGCAGCGTGGGTCATCCGGCCCCGTAGCGGACCCGTCGTCCACAGCCCCGGGCCGACCCCGGCCCCACCCGGACCTTCGGCGCAGAAAGTCCGGGACTTTCGGCGACGAAAGTCCGTCAGGAGCCGGTGAGGAGGGCGCGGACGGCGGGGAGGAGCGGGCGGTCGGCGGCGATCCAGTCGATCCCGTCCAGCTCGTCGGCGCCGATCCAGCGGATCGCGGTGTGCTCGTGGGCCACCGGCTCCCCCGAGACGACGCGCGCCGACCACACCCGCATCGTCGAGGCGCCGCGCGGCCCGCCGGCGACGACGCCGTCCAGCGGCACCTCGCCGAGGAAGCCCTCCGGCGCGACGACGACGCCCAGCTCCTCGGTGCACTCCCGCACCAGCGCCGACAGGTCGGACTCCCCCGGCTCCACCTTGCCGCCGGGGAACTCCCAGCAGCCGTCGTACGGCCCGCCGGAGCGCTGCGCGACCAGCACCCGGTCCCCGTCGACCAGCGCGGCACCCACCACCTGGACGACGTCCTCGGCGCGGTCCGCCGCCGCGGCCGCGTAGGCGTCCAGGTGCGCGGTCATGGCCCGCTGGAGCCGACGGCGGAGCACCCGGTCGGCCACCGCGGCCAGCGGGCCGGGCAGGCCGCCGGCGACCTCGATGCGCTCCTCGACGAGCGTGCCCTCGGCGGTCGGGGTGAACCGGCGGGAGTGGGTCACGCGGCGCCGTCCCGGCCCGGGACCGGTGTGGGCATCGGAGTACGGGCGCACCGACTCCACCTCGTCCAGCGGCGCCGGCCAGGGCCGGCCGAGCACGCGGGCGACGTCGAACGCCACGGTCAGCGGGGCCTCCACCAAGGTGGTGAAACGCAGCCCGAACACGCGGCCACTGTTCCAGACCCAGGCAGGATGGGCCCCGTGCGCATCAATGCCCGGGTCGACTACGCCATCCGAGCCGTCGTCGAACTCGCCGCGGTGGCGCCGGAGTCCATGACCGCCGACGCCATCGCCACCGCCCAGGGCATCCCCAGCCGGTTCCTGCAGGCGATCCTCACCGACCTCCAGCGGGCCCGGCTGGTCACCAGCCAGCGCGGCCGGGACGGCGGGTACCGGCTCGCGCTGCCGGCGTCGGAGATCTCCATCGCGCGGATCATGCGGATCGAGCAGGGCTTCCTCGCCGAGGTCCACGGCCAGCGCCCCGAGGACGTGCGCTATCCCGGCGCCGCCGCCGAGCTGGCCAAGGTCTGGGTCGCCGCGCGGGAGGCCTACCGCCGGGTGCTGGAGGGGGTCACGGTCGCGGACGTCGTCAGCGGCGACCTGCCCGCGCACGCCGCGGAACTGGTCGCCATGGACGAGGCCTGGCGGTCGTTCGGCAGCTCCACCGGCGACTGACCCGCGGCGGCGGTGCGCGACACTGGCAGGCATGTCCGCAGCTCCGCGTCCCGGCGTCACCGTCTTCCTGACCGGCCTCTCCGGCGCCGGCAAGTCCACGATCGCCGACGCGCTGGTCGCCGACCTCGAGTCCGAGGGGCGCCCGGTCACGGTGCTGGACGGCGACGTCGTCCGCACGCACCTGTCCAGCGAGCTGAGCTTCACCAAGGAGCACCGCGACCTCAACATCCGCCGGATCGGCTGGGTGGCCGGCGAGGTGGTGAAGCACGGCGGCACCGTCGTCGTCGCCGCCATCGCCCCGTACGAGCAGGCCCGCGAGCAGGCCCGGGAGCTGGTCGAGCAGCACGGGCGGTTCGTGCTGGTGCACCTCTCCACCCCGCTGGAGGTCTGCGAGGCCCGGGACGTCAAGGGCCTCTACGCCAAGGCCCGCGCCGGGGAGATCCCCGAGTTCACCGGCGTCAGCGACCCCTACGAGCCGCCGGTCGCGCCCGAGCTGGTCCTCGACACGTCGGTGACCCCGCTGGCCGACTCGGTCGCCCGCATCCGCGCCGCCATGGACGGCCGCACCGCGCAGGTGTGAGCCGCTCCACGCCGATGCGCGGGTGAGCTGTGGCACCATCATGGGTGTGACCGGATGCGGCGTACTCCTCGTCGCGCGTCTGCACATCGATCTCGCGCGCGTCTCCAGCGCCGCCTGTCGCGCCTCGCGCTGACCCAGGCTCCTCACGCGCAGCACCCACTGCGCATCACCGAACCGGCAGCGCCCTCCCGATCCGCGCGGTGACTGCCGTGCCGGGAACAGGCGCAGGAAGAAGTACGAGACGTGACGACTCCCACCCGCACGAGCACCCGCCCCAAGCGCGGCGAGGGCCAGTGGGCTCTGGGCTACCGGGAGCCGCTCAACCCGAACGAGCGGATGAAGAAGGACTCCGACGGCCTCGAGGTGCGCCAGCGGATCATCGACATCTACTCGAAGAACGGCTTCGACAGCATCGACCCCGGTGACCTCCGCGGCCGCATGCGGTGGATGGGCCTCTACACCCAGCGCGCCCAGGGCATCCCCGGGGGCAAGACCGCCGTGCTGGAGCCCGAGGAGCTCGAGGACAAGTACTTCATGATGCGGGCCCGCATCGACGGGGGGCAGCTGACCAGCGACGCGCTCCGGGTCCTCGGCGGCATCAGCACCGAGTTCGGCCGCGACGTCGCCGACGTCACCGACCGGCAGAACGTGCAGTACCACTGGATCCGCATCGAGGACGTGCCCGAGATCTGGCGCCGGCTCGAGTCGGTGGGCTTGAGCACGATGGAGGCCTGCGGCGACGTGCCGCGCGTCATGCTCGGGTGCCCGCTGGCCGGGATCCTCGAGGACGAGGTGCTCGACGCCACCGACGTCATCTCCGCGACCGTGGAGAAGTACGTCGGCAGCCCCGAGTTCAGCAACCTGCCGCGCAAGTGGAAGACGTCGATGTCCGGCTGCGTCGACCACTGCACCGAGCCCGAGATCGACGACGTCTCGTTCGTCGGCGTCGTGAACGACCAGGGCGAGGCCGGCTACGACCTGTGGGTCGGCGGCGGGCTGTCCACGAACCCGATGTTCGCCCAGCGGGTGGGCGTCTTCGTCCGTCCCGACCAGGTCACCGAGGTCTGGGCCGCGTGCACGTCGGTGTTCCGCGACTACGGCTACCGGCGGCAGCGCAACCGGGCGCGGATCAAGTTCCTCATGGCCGACTGGGGCCCGGAGAAGTTCCGCCAGGTGCTGCAGGACGAGTACCTGCACGCCGCGCTGCCGGACGGCCCGGCCCCCGCTCCCGCCAAGCACGACCAGCGCGACCACGTCGGCGTCAGCCGGCAGAAGGACGGCCTCAACGCCGTCGGGTTCGCCCTGCGCACCGGCCGGATCAGCGGCACCCTGCTCAGCACGATCGCCGACCTGGCCGACGAGTACGGCCAGGGCCGCATCCGGACGACGACGCAGCAGAAGCTGGTCATCCTCGACGTCCCCGACGAGCGGGTCGAGGCGCTGGTCACCGCCCTCGCGGCGCACGACCTGCAGGTCCGCCCGAGCGCGTTCCGCCGCGGCACCATGGCCTGCACCGGCCTCGAGTACTGCAAGCTCGCGATCGTCGAGACCAAGCAGCACGCGCAGGACCTCTACGCCGAGCTGGAGAAGCGGCTGCCGGACTTCGACGTGCCGATCGGCATCAACGTCAACGGCTGCCCGAACAGCTGCGCTCGCTTCCAGACCGCCGACATCGGCTTCAAGGGCTCGATGGTGCGCGACGACAGCGGCGAGATGGTCGAGGGCTTCCAGGTCCACCTCGGTGGACACCTCGGCGTCGAGGCCACGTTCGGCCGCAAGTTCCGCGGCCACAAGGTGACCAAGGCCGAGACCGTGGACTACTGCGAGCGCGTGCTCCGCGGCTTCGTGGAGCGCCGCACCGACGGCGAGTCCTTCGCCCACTACGTCTCGCGGGCCGAGGAGGCCTGGCTGCTGTGACCGAGGAGCGGCCCGGCGGAAGACAACGGCAGCTGCCGGTGTTCCACTGCCCGTACTGCGGGGACGAGGAACTCACCCCGTACGAGGACGACTCGACCGACGGCTGGCGCTGTGGTGCCTGCCTGCGGGCGTTCTCCGTCCGCCTGATCGCAACGGGGGTCCAGCAGGGATGACGACCGCACTGGCAGCAACGCCGGAACTGGCCGCCGAGGCCGACGCACGCTTCTCGACGATCACCGATCCGGTCGAGCAGGCGCTGGCCGTCCTCCGCTGGGCCGGTGAGACGTTCGGCGACTCCTTCGCCATCACCTCCTCCATGGCCGACGGCCTGCTCTCCCACCTGGCCAGCCGGGTCATCCCGGGCGTCAACGTGGTCTTCCTGGACACCGGGTACCACTTCGCCGAGACGATCGGCACCCGCGACTGGATCACCTCGGTCCTGCCGATCACGCTGGTCAACGTCACCGCGCCCCAGACCGTGGGCGAGCAGGACCTCTCCTTCGGGGCGAAGCTGCACGATCGCGACCCGGACCTCTGCTGCGAGATGCGGAAGGTCAAGCCGCTCGCCCAGGCGCTGGCCGGATACGCCGCGTGGGGCTCCGGCGTCCGCCGCGACGAGTCGGTGACCCGCGCCGACACGAAGCTGGTCGACTGGGACGCCAAGCGCGGCATGGTGAAGGTCAACCCGATGGCCGGCTGGACGCAGGACGTCGTCGACGCCTACATCGCCGAGCACCAGGTGCCGGTCAACCCGCTGTTCGAGCTGGGCTACGGCTCCATCGGCTGCGCGCCGTGCACCCGGCCCGTGGCTCCCGGCGAGGACCCCCGCGCCGGACGCTGGGCGGGCTCGACCAAGACCGAGTGCGGCCTGCACACCTGAGCTGATCGGCGGGAGGATCGGGGCATGCCCCGACCACCCCGCCTCTCTCCCGACGCCGTCGCCACCGCGCTGGCCGGGCTGCCGCTGTGGTCCGGCGACGCCGACGGCCTGCGCCGCAGCGTCGAGCTGCCGAGCTTCCGGGACGCCGTCGCCGCGATCGTGGCGATCGCCGACGTCGCCGAGGAGCTCGACCACCACCCCGACGTTGACCTGCGCTGGCGGACGCTGCACCTCTCTCTGGTCAGCCACTCCGAGGGCGGCGTGAGCGAGCTGGACCTCGCGCTGGCCCGGCGGATCGACGCCCTGCTCCCCAGGACCTGACCCTCACGATGCCGTGACCAGCGCGGACGAGACCGCGGTCACCCTGATCGGCTCACCGGACGACGTCCCCGCCTCTCGCCACGGAACGGGCGACGACCAGCGCGTGAACATCCTCGTGCATCACCTGACCTGCGCGTTCGCCCTGGCTAGCTTCCGAGATGACCGGGCCCCCTCCCCCGGCACCCTGACCCTTGGGAGCAACAACGTGCGACCTGTCTCCAGGTACGGCATCGCAGCGACCGGCGTCGCCGCGGCGATCGTCGTCGCGCCACTGCCGGCGATCGCCGCCGAGGACTCCGACCAGAGCACCGGCACCGTCACCGTCACCCGGTTCGACGACCGCTACGCGGACGGCCTCTTCGACCCGTCGAAGACCGCGCGGGACGGCACGACCGACCAGAAGCGGACGAGCAACAGCGCGTGGCTCGTCGCCTCCGACGGCAGCCGTCACTACGCGAGCGACACCGCCGACGGCGACCAGGTGTTCGAGAACGTGCCCGTCGGCCCCGCGAAGGTCTACCTGACGGCGCCCAACAACCCCGCGGGCGAGGTGTTCTTCGACGCCACCGGCGCGGCGAGCGCCGACGACATCGAGCGCCTGCCCATCGCGAGCTACCAGGGCATGGCGTCCGGCGAGCTCTCCCTCACGGTCGACGCGGACGGCGAGCAGCGACTCGTCGGCATGACGGCGCTGCGCGCCGCCGCCGACGTCCGGTACGCCGACGGGACCGTGGCCAGCGGGCTCACCTCGGTCGAGTTCGGTTCCGGCGGCAGCTGGTACCCGGCCACCGAGTACCAGTTCAGCGGGGGCGAGGGCACGTACGAGGCGTTCGAGGGCTACGGCTACGTCCGGCACGTCCCCGACGAGATCGGCATCCGCATCACGGCTCCCGCGGGCCAGCGCGTGGCCTCGGTGACCGCTGACGACTACGCCGACATCCCGGTCACCCAGCGCGACGGCGCCTGGTGGATGCCCACCACCGGGGCCTCGTCGTACTTCTCGAACCCGACCTTCACCGTCACCCTCGAGCCGATCCCGGACACGACCCGCCCGACGATCACCGTGAAGGACGGGGCGGGCTTCACCGTCCGCAGCGGTGACACCTTCGGCCTCGTCTCGTTCAAGCTCCACGACGCGGGCAAGGTCGACAAGGTGGCGATCAACGGCACGGTCAAGGACCTCGGCAACAACGCCTGGTCCGACGTCAACTTCGTGAAGCCGGGCGTCCTCGGCGCCGTCGAGGGCCGGAACACGATCGTCGTGTACGACGTCGCGGGCAACACCCAGACCCTGACCTTCACGCTCGACGGCACGGGTCCGCGGGTGACCGTCAAGGACGGCGAGCGCTACACGGTCGGGGACACCGCCGGCTACGAGCTGGTCAGCTTCAAGCTCCACGACGCCGCGAAGGTCGACCGGGTCGAGATCAACGGCAAGGTCAAGGACCTCAGCGACAACGCCTGGTCCGACGTCAACTTCGTGAAGCCCGGCACCTTCGGTGCCGTGCGGGGCGAGAACACCCTGGTCGCCTACGACGTGCTCGGCAACGCCACGACGCTCACGTTCACGCTGCGCTGATCACCGCATCCCGGTAGCACCGCGCCTCCCCGCCCCGGCGGGGAGGCGCGGTCGCGTTCCGGGGAGCCTCAGCCCCCGACCGGGAGCACCAGCAGGCGGAACAGCCGGTCGGCCTCGGCGTCCGGGTCGGCGGTGAGGCCGGTGTGCACCGGACCGGGCTGGATGACGGTGCTGCGCGGCGCGGTGAGCCAGCGGAACCGGGAGCCCAGAGCTTCCCGGCCGGCGGCGCCCGCGCCGGGGTCGGCGGCGCACACGTCGGCCGCCGCCTGCAGCGCCCGGCCGATCCCGGCGGCGTCGGCGGTGGGGTCGAGCGCGCGCAGCCGCTCGGGGTCGAGGTGCACCCGCGAGCCGAGGTAGTCGCGCTGGCGGCAGTAGACGAGGACGCCGGCGTTGAGGAACTCCCCGCGCTCGACGCGCGGCACGACCCGCAGCACGGCGTACTCGAAGGTCTCCCTCATCGCTGGGTGACCCCCTCGGGCGGCGGCGGGCCGAGCCACGACGGGCGGTTCTCCCCCCGCGGCGCCCGCCGGCGGCCCGCTCCCCCGGCCTCGGCGGCCGTGACCAGCCCCGGCAGCCAGGCGTCGCGCGCCGCGAGCCGGGCCAGGAGCTGGCCGACGTAACGGGCGCGCAGCTCGTCGGCCGGCCGGCCCTGCAGCCACTCGTCGGGCACCAGCGCCAGGACGCCGTCCAGCAGCTCCCGGGTGACCAGGGGCGCCAGCGCGGCGTCGGCGGCGGGCACGTCGGGGGCGGACTCGATCAGCGCGTGCGTCGAGGCGTCGTAGGGCCGGGCCACCGCCGCCTCGGCCCCGGGCCAGTGGTGGTGGAAGGTCAGCGCGGCGCCGTGGTCGATCAGCTGCAGCCGGTCGTGCCAGAAGAGCATGTTCGGGTTCCGCCAGGAGCGGTCGACGTTGCCGACCAGCGCGTCGAACCACAGCACCCGGCCGGCGAGCCCGCCGTCCACACCGTCGGCGCCCGCCTCGAAGTCCAGCGCCCCGGGCAGGTAGTCCAGCCCCAGGTTGATACCGGCCGACCGCTGCAGCAGCTCCTGCACCTCGACGTCCGGCTCCCCCACGGCGAGTTCCGGGGCGACGTCGACGGTCACGATCGTCGGCACCGGCAGACCCAGGGCGCGGGCCAGCTCGCCGCAGACCACCTCCGCGACCAGCACGTTCACGCCCTGCCCGGCCGCCCGCCACTTGACGACGTAGGTGCCGAGGTCGTCGGCCTCCATGAGCCCCGGCAGCGAGCCACCCTCGCGCAGCGGGGTGACGTAGCGGGTGGCGGTGACGGAGGCGAGCACAGTGCCGGCGACCCTACCGGGACGGCGAGACCCAGTATCCGGACATCAGCTCGTGCGACCAGGCGGGTTGCCGGACCTCGCCGCGCGGCGCGAACTCCGCCAGGTAGGGCTTCACGTCGAGCACCGGAGTGCCGTCGATGGCGTCCAGGGCGTGCACCGTCAGCGTCAGCCCGTCGACCCCGAGCAGCCGGCACACGCTGACCCCGATCCGGTTGGGCCGGCCCTTGGCGCGCTGGGCGAAGATCCCGACCTGCGGCCAGTCGGGGTTGTTGCGGGGGTGCCGCGCGCGGGTCTGGATCCCCTCCGGGTCGACGCGGTCGAACACGTAGACCACCTCGACGTGGGAGAACTCCGTCAGCCCGTCGAGGGCGTCGGGGGTGAACCGCTCGGCGTCCAGCGTGACGGTCGCGGTGACCGAGTCCCAGTCGTCGTCCAGCGGCTCCGTGCGCGGTGAGCCGACGCGGCCGATCGGGGTCATCTCCATGCCGGCAGCCTGCCAGCCCGGGCGCGGCCCTTCCGGGACGGGAAGACTGCGCCGCGTGGTACTTCTCCGCGCGACCGACCCCGCGGCGCTGGCCGATGCGCCGTTCAACTACCCGGAGGTCGGGGCCACCGGCGAGGCCGAGCTGCCCGCGGGGTACCGCACGGCCACCTACTCGGCGGTCGTCGGCTCGGGGCGGGCGGACCTCGAGCGGGCGTCGGCAGCGGTGTTCGGCTGGCGCGCCCAGCGCAGCGTCGGGTTCCGCGTGCGCGCGAGCGGCCCGGCCGGCGTGCCCGGCACCGTCGTCGTCCTCACCGCCGGGTTCGCCCGGCTGGGCTACGAGCTGCCCTGCCGGGTGGTCTGGGCGCAGACGGACGGCGACGAGCGTGGCTTCTCCTACGGCACCCTGGCGGGCCATCCGGAGAGCGGCGAGGAGCGGTTCACCGTGCGGCTGCTGCCGGACGGCGCCGTCGTCTTCGAGATCCGGGTGTTCTTCCGGCTGGCGAGCCGCGCCGCCCGGCTGGCGGGTCCGCTCAGCCTCGGCCTCCAGCGGCTGGGCACGCGGCGCTACCTCGCGGCGATCGGCCGGGCCGCGCGCGGCTGACCGCCGAGACACCGCGCATCCTCCCGGTGCCGCTGCGTGGCGCCCCACCGTGCGGCCGCCGTCCCGATCCGCAGCGGCGACGCCGACGCCCCGCGCGCCCGACCTGCTCCGACATCGTGCCGTCGCAGTGCCCAGCAGCAGCGACACGGGGAGGCGGCCGTGGCCCACGCACGTGCGAACCGGGGGGTGCCCCCGGGGCGGCGCCGGGAGCAGCCGGCGGTCCAGTGGCTCGACGTGCCGCGCTGGCGGCGACCGCTCGACGCCCTGGGCGCCGTGGCCGTCGTGGCCGCGATCGCCTGGCTGGCCCTCGTCACGATCCCCGCCGCATCGAGCGGGGAGGCCACGACCGCGGACCGCAGCACTGCCGTGGCCGAGGCGCGGCGGCCGGCGGGCCCGGGCGGGCTGGTGATGGGCCCCGTCGCCCCGGAACCGTCGCCGGCGCAGGTCGCACCCCCGCCGGCCGTCCCGGTCGCCGCCGCGCCCGAGCCGGTGGCGGAGCCGGCGCCCCGGGCGCGTGAGGTCGCCCGGTCGACCCCGGTGCGGACGGCGCCACGCAGCACCCCCGCGGCGCGGCGCACGGCCGCGGCCACGACGACCGCACCGCCCCCCGCGATCCCGCCCGCGCCCGTGCCCCCGCCGGCCGACCCCGTTCCGCCGACCGACACCACGCCACCCGCCGACACCACGCCGCCGACGACGACGGCCCCGCCGCCCACGACTCCGACCACACCGCCCACGACCACACCGCCCACGACCACGGCGCCACCCACGACGACCGCACCGCCGACCACCACCGCGCCGGCCACGACGGAGCCGCCGACCACGCCCCTCCCGGCGGCCTAGACGTCCCGCCGCTCGTGCAGCACCGCACCGATCACCCAGGCACCCACGGCCCACGCCGCGACGACGCCCATCCCGACCGGCCAGCTGGTCGGCACGGAGAAGAAGGCGTCCTGCCCCACCCGCAGCATCGGCAGCGCCTGGGAGAGCCGCTCGGCCCACCGCGGGCCGGAGAGCGCGAGCACCGGGGGCAGCACGAGCACCAGCGCCGTCCCCAGGCCCACGGCCCCGGCCGTGGAGCGCAGCACCGCGCCCAGGCCGACGCCGAGCACCCCGACCAGCCCCGCTGCGCCCACCTGCAGACCCAGCGTGCGCAGCACCTCCGGATCGGTCGGGTCGACGCCGCCGGGCACGGCGGTGAGCGTCCGCGCAGCCAGGGAGCACGCCGCGACGAGGGCGACCCCGAGCATCAGGCACCACGTGGCGACGACGACGGTCCTGGCCAGCAGCAGCCGCGTCCGCCGGGGCACCGCCACCAGCGTCGCGACGGCGCTGCCCGAGGCGTGCTCCGCGGTGACCGCGAGCACCCCGACGACCAGCAGCGCCAGCTGGCCGAACCCGAAGCCGATCAGCGCGGTCTGGACGGCGACCTCGGCCCGCTCCGCGGTGTCGGTGCCGGCGGCCGCGAGCGCGCCGGCCGCCCCCACGACGACGACGAACACCGCCGTGGCCCACCAGGTCGAGCGCACCGACCACAGCCGGGTCCACTCGCTGCGCACCACCGCCGAGAAGGGGATGCCCCGGCTCACCGGGCCGCCGTCCGGTACTCGACCTCGTCGCCGGTCAGCGTCAGGTAGGCGGCCTCGAGCGAGGCGGTGACCCGGGTGAGCTCGTGCACCCGGACGCCGGCGAGGAACGCGACGTCGCCGACCTGGTCCGGGTCGAGCCCCTCCACCCGCAACGAGCCGTCGATCTGCAGCTCGATCGTCGCTCCCGCCCGCTGCAGCGCCGCGGCCAGCACCGGCGCCTGGGGGCTGCGCACGCGGACGGCGGAGTGCGCGCCCAGGAGGTCGGCCATCGGCACGTCGGCAAGCAGCCGGCCCCGCCCCAGGACGACGAGGTGGTCGGCGGTGTCCTCCATCTCGCTCATCAGGTGGCTGGAGACGAGCACCGTGCGCCCCTCGTCGGCGAGGTCGCGCAGCAGCTCGCGCACCCAGCGGATGCCCTCGGGGTCCAGCCCGTTCACGGGCTCGTCGAGCAGCAGCACGTCGGGATCGCCGAGCAACGCGGCCGCGATGCCGAGCCGCTGCCCCATGCCGAGGGAGAAGCCGCGCACCCGGTCGTGGGCGACCTCGCTCAGCCCGACCAGCTCCAGGACGTCGTCCACCCGGGAGGCCGGCAGGCCGTTGCTCCGGGCCAGGGCGAGCAGGTGGGCGGCGGCCGTGCGGCCCGGGTGCCGCGCGCGCGGATCGATCAGCGCTCCGACCCGGCGCATCGGGTGCGCCAGCTCGCGGTAGGGCCGGCCGAGCACCCGCGTCGTCCCGGAGGTGGGCCGGGCGAGCCCGAGCACGCAGCGCATCGTCGTCGTCTTGCCCGAGCCGTTCGGCCCGAGGAACCCGGTGACGCGGCCCGGGTGGACCGTGACGGTGAGGTCGGAGACGGCGACCTTCGACCGGTACGCCTTGGTCAGCGCCTCCAGCTCGATCACGGGCGACAGCATGGCCAGCCCGGCACCCCGGCGGAAGAGGCGCGCCGCTACTCCTCCCGGCGGACGGCCGCCCGCTCGCGCTCGATCAGCTCCTTGCTGCGCACCAGCCGGAGCAGCGTGACCACCAGCAGGCCGCCGGCCATGTTGAGCAGGGTGACGTACCAGAACCAGGCGACCCAGTCGCCGTAGCCGAACGGCCCGCCCGCGTGGATGCCGGCGAAGATGATGAGCGAGTCCAGGATCGAGTGGAAGAGCACGAGGCCGGCGAGCACGAAGGCCCCGGCCACGGCAGCGACGATCTTGCCCGCCTCGGACTCCGCACCCTGCTGCATCCGGGTCATCAGGGTGATGGAGCTGCCGGCGAGGAAGGACAGGCACGCCGACTGCAGGTCCAGCGGGGCGTCGACGAAGGTGGTCGCCGACTCGATCGCGGTCGCGCCCAGCTCCGGCAGCGCGTGCACGACGATCCACATCAGCAGCCAGCCACCGATCAGGTTGGCCACCAGGGTCCCGCTCCACAGCTTCGCCAGCTGGCCGACCCCGGCCCGACCGGCGACGAGGGCGGTGACCGGCACGAGGAAGCCCTCGGTGAACAGCTCGCTCCTCGCCAGCAGCAGCGCGATGAAGCCGATGCTGAACGCGAGGCCGGCGAGCAGGTGGCTGCCGGTCTCGGCGTAGACCGCCAGCATCGCCAGCACACCGACGCCGACCTCGAGCCCGCCCGCGAGCCCGGTGGTGAGCACCTCGCGCCAGGTCCGGTGCAGCCGCTGGGCCCCCTGGCTGACGATCCGGTCGAACGCCTGCGCGACCTCGTCCTCCTGGGGCGCGTCGGTCTCCCCGAGCTCGCTGCGTGCTGCCTCGGTGGTCACGGGTCCCCTTCTCCGCCGGGCTCGGGGGCGGCCTCGGCGGAAGGGCGCTACCCCTCACCCGGCCGGCCACACGTCCGGCGTCCCCCGGTCGGGTCGCCCCGGAGCGGCCGGACCAGCAGGATCAGCGACCGTGGACCGCGACCTGCTCGAGTACGCCGTGGAGCTGGTCGAGGAGGCCGGCGGGATCGCGGCCCGCCGGTTCGCCGAGGCCGCCCCCGTCAGCACCGCCGACGACGGGACGACGACGCCGGTCGAGGTGGAGGTGGAGCGGCTGCTGCGCACCCGCATCGGCGCCCGCTACCCGGACGACGCGGTGCTGGGGCACGAGTCCCGGCCCACCGCCGGCACCGCGGAACGCCGGTGGGTGCTCGACCCGATCAACGGGACCAGCCTGTTCGCCCAGCGGGTGCCGACGTTCAACGTGCTGCTGGCCGCGGAGGACGCCGAGGGCCCGGCGGTCGCGGTGGCCGGCTACCCGATGAGCGACGAGGTGCTCTACGCCGGCCGGGGCCTGGGCTGCTGGCACTCGGTCGCGGGACGACCGGTCCGCCAGGTGCGGGTCAACGACCACGCCCGGATGCGCGGCGCCCTGGTGGAGATGCTCAACCCACTGGCCTGGTCCGAGGAGCTGCTCGTCACCCTGCACCGCGAGCTGTACCTGCAGCCGTGGACCAAGGGCGACGTCGACCTGGCCACCGGCCTGGCCGACGCGCTGGTGATCGCGGGCCAGCCGATGGGCTACGAGGACCTCGCCGTCCTGCCGCTGCTCGTCGGCGAGGCCGGCGGCCGGGTGACCGACCTCTCCGGCCGTGACGTCCTGTCCGGCGACGGCACGGTGCTGGCCAGCAACGGCGTGCTGCACGACGCCCTGCTCGCGCTCGTGGCCGGGCTCCCGCACGGCCGGGACTTCGCCGCGCTCCGCCGGGGCCCCACCCCCTGACCTGCGACGACGTCCGGTCGGCGGGGTGTGCGGCGGCCCGCACCGGGTAGCGCCGGGGAGACGTCATTCGCTCTCGGACCAGGAGCTCCCCCATGCCCCCCGCACGCAAGCCCGACCAGTCCGCTCCCCGGACCGTCAGCCCGACCGGTGTCGGCTACGACGGCCCAAAGGACGGTCGCGACCCCCGGGGCCAGGCCGGCGACAAGCTCACCACGCCCAACGGCGTGCGCCTCCCCGACACCGACCACTCGCTCAAGGCGGGTCCGCGCGGCCCGGTCCTCCTCGAGGACTTCCACCTGCGCGAGAAGATCATGCACTTCGACCACGAGCGCATCCCGGAGCGCGTGGTGCACGCCCGCGGGGCCGGCGCGCACGGCGTCTTCACCGCCAACGGCGCGGGCGCCTCGGTGACCCGGGCCGCCGTCCTGGCCGAGAAGGGTCTCGAGACGCCGGTCTTCGTCCGGTTCTCCACGGTGCTGGGCTCGCGCGGCTCGGCCGACACGGTGCGCGACACCCGCGGATTCGCGACGAAGTTCTACACGAAGGAAGGCACCTGGGACCTGGTCGGCAACAACATGCCGGTCTTCTTCATCCAGGACGCGATCAAGTTCCCCGACATCATCCACGCGGGCAAGCCGCACCCCGACCGCGAGATCCCGCAGGCGCAGTCGGCGCACGACACGTTCTGGGACTTCGTCACCCTCCACACCGAGGCCACCCACCACACGATCTGGAACATGAGCGACCGCGGCATCCCGCGCAGCTACCGGACGATGGAGGGCTTCGGCGTCCACACCTTCCGGCTGGTGAACGCCGACCGGGAGACCGTCCTCGTCAAGTTCCACTGGAAGCCGAAGCTGGGCGTGCACTCCCTCACCTGGGAGGAGGCGCAGATCGCCGCCGGCGTCGACCCGGACTTCCACCGCCGCGACCTCTACGACGCCATCGAGAACGGTGCGTTCCCCGAGTGGGAGCTGGGCGTCCAGGTCTTCCCCGACACCCCGGAGGAGACCTTCGAGGGCATCGACCTGCTCGACCCGACGAAGATCGTGCCGGAGGAGCTCGCGCCGGTGCAGCCGATCGGCACGCTGGTGCTCAACGCCAACCCGACGAACTTCTTCGCCGAGACCGAGCAGGTCGCCTTCCACACCGGGCACCTGGTGCCGGGCATCGAGGGCACCAACGACCCGCTGCTCCAGGGCCGCAACTTCTCCTACCTGGACACCCAGCTCACCCGGCTCGCGGGGCCGAACTTCACCCAGATCCCGATCAACCGGCCGCACGCGCCGGTGAACGACAACACCCGGGACGGCTTCCACCAGCAGGCCGTGCACACCGGGCAGGCGCCGTACACGCCCAACAGCGTCGACGCCGGCGTCCCGTTCCCGTCGGACTGGTCCGAGGGCGGCTACGTGCAGGTGCCGCGGCACGTCGAGGGCGAGGTCGGCCGGACCGCTCCCGCGTCGTTCGACGACCACTTCTCCCAGCCGGCGCTGTTCTACAAGAGCCTGACGTCGGTCGAGCAGCAGCACGTGATCGACGCGTACACCTTCGAGCTCGGCAAGTGCTACGAGCAGGCGATCAAGGAGCGGGCGCTCACCGTGCTCGCCCGCATCGACGCCGGCCTCTGCGCCCAGGTGGCCACCGGCCTGGGACTGCCGGTGCCGAAGAAGGTCAAGGCGGCGAAGTCGCGGTCGGAGTCCCCCGCCCTGCGCCAGATCACGCCCACCCCGTTCCCGATCGAGGGCCGGATCGTCGGCGTCGTCGCCGGCCCCGGCGCCGACCTGGAGGGCATCGCCGCGCTCCGGAAGGCGCTCGAGGCCGAGGGCGCGCTGCTCCGGGTGATCGCGCCGCACGGCGGTCAGCTGGTGAAGGGCAAGACCGTCGAGATCGTGGAGCGCACCTTCGCCACCGGCCGGTCGATCGAGTTCGACGCGATCGTCGTCGCCGACGGCGCACCCAAGGACGGCGACTTCCGCGCGCTGGTCATGCTGCAGGAGGCGTTCCGCCACCTCAAGGCCGTCGGCGCGTGGGGCGACGGCGTCGAGGTGCTGAAGACCGCCGGCATCGACCCGACGGCGCCCGGCGTCCTCACCGGGAAGAAGGCGAACGCCAAGCTGGCCGCCGCGACGGTCGCCGCGCTCGGCATGCACCGCGCGTGGGACCGCACCCCGCTGGTGCGCGCCTCGATGGTGCCGCCGACCGTCTGATCCACCGACGACGGAGGGGCGGGACGGCACACGCCGTCCCGCCCCTCCGTCGTCCTCCCCGCCGCTCGCGACCATGACGTGCGTCATGGGCCGGCCGTGACGGCGTCCGTGCAGGTCGTGCAGGATGGCACGTCCCCGCGACGGGTGCGGACGGCAGCGTGGGAGGTGCGCCAGGGAGACCGGCCCGACGGGGGGCGGCGGCGCACCGAGGAGGACCCGTGACCCGCGTCCAGGAACACCCCGCCCGGCCGGCGGGGCACCGCCGCGACGGCGGCCCGGCCATCGAGGTCGTCGACCTGCAGCGCCGCTACGGCTCGTTCGAGGCGGTGCGCGGCATCTCCTTCGAGGTCCACCCGGGCGAGGTCTTCGCCCTGCTCGGCGTGAACGGCGCCGGCAAGACCTCCGCGCTCGAGGTGCTGGAGGGGCTGGCGCCGCCCGACGGCGGCTCCGTCCGCGTCCTGGGTGGCGACCCGCGCCGGGACCACGCCGCGGTCCGCCCGCACCTGGGCGTGCTGCTGCAGTCCAGCGGGCTGCCGGGTGACCTCACCGTCCGGGAGACGGTCGCGGCCTGGGCGGGCACGCTCACCGCGCCGCGCCCCGTCGACGAGGCGATCGCCCAGGTCGAGCTCACCGGCCGTGCCGGGGTGCGGGTGCGCAGCCTCTCCGGCGGCGAGCGGCGTCGGCTCGATCTCGCCCTGGCCCTGCTCGGCCGGCCACGGGTGCTGGTGCTCGACGAGCCCACGACCGGGCTGGACCCGGAGAGCCGCCGCACCGTGTGGGCGCTGGTCCACGACCTGGTGGACGGCGGGACGGCGGTCGTGCTCACCACCCACCACCTCGAGGAGGCCGAGGAGCTCGCCGATCGGATCGCCATCCTCCGGGCCGGCCGGATCGTCCTCGAGGGGACACCGGCCGAGATCGCCCGGAGCCAGCCGGCCACCATCCGCTTCTCCCTGGCGCCGGACGCGCCACCGCTCCCGCAGCTGCCCGGCGTGGAACGGATCAGCCCGGCGCCGGACGTCGAGCTGCACACCCGCGCCCTGCAGCCGGTGCTCACCGCGCTGCTGGCCTGGGCCGCCGACGCCGACGTCGACCTCTCCCGGTTGCACGCCCGGGCCGCCTCGCTCGAGCAGGCGTTCCTGGCCGTCGCCGACGACACCTCGCCCACCGCCCCTGCAGAGGAGCTCTCGTGACCACTCCGACGACCACCCCGCGCCCCGCCGCTGCCGACCCCGCCGGCCCCGGCCGCACCCGCCGCACCCTCGCGCTCGCCCGGGCGGAGGTCCGGCTCTTCCTCCGCAACCGCACGGCCGTCGTGAACTCCGTGGTGCTCCCCCTGGTCCTGGTCGCGGCGGTCCCCGCGCTGGGCATGGGCGAGGCGACCATCGCCGTCGGCCCCCAGCTGATGGTCACCGCCATCGGCGTGACGCTGATCTTCCTGACCTACTACAACCTGCTCACCACCTACGTCGCCCGCCGCGAGGAACTGGTGCTGCAGCGGATGCGGACCGGCGAGCTGACCGAGACCGAGGTGGTGCTGGGCGTCGCCGCCCCCACGATGCTGGTCACGGCGGGCCAGCTCCTCCTCGTGGCGGCCGGGATCGCCGTCCTGGGCGAGTGGTCGGCTCCGGTCGACGTGGTGCTCCCCGTCGTCGCCGTCGTCGGCGGTGCGGCGCTCATGCTGGCGCTGGCCGCGGCGAGCACGGCCTTCACCCGCACCGCGGAGAGCGCGCAGATCACCGCGCTGCCCCTGCTCGTCGTCTCCACCGGGCTCTGCGGACTGGTCGTGCCGCTGAGCGACCTGCCCGAGCAGCTCGCCGCGGTCGCCCGCTTCCTGCCGCTCACCCCGGTCGTCGAGCTCGCCCAGCTCGGCCTCGGCGGCCTGACCTGGGACGGCGAGTCGGTCGACCTGGCCGGCGCCTGGAGCACCGCCGTCCTGCCGCTCGCCGTCCTGGCGGGCTGGCTGGTCGTGGGCACGCTCCTGGCCCGGCGCGGGTTCCGCTGGGCGCCCCGGCGGTGACGGCGCGGCGCTCGGGCAGCATGGGCGGCGTGCCGACCGTCACCCGCTGGTGGAGCAACCGCTCGGATCCCGAGCGCGTCGAGCTCTACACCCGGTGGTCGTTCTACTCGCTGTTCGCCGCGGTCCCGCTCCTCGCGCTCGCCGTCCTCAACGCCGCCGGGGAGGACGTCCCGTCGGCCGCCGTCGTCCTGTTCCTCGCGGGCACGGCCGGGACCGTGGCGGCCGGGGTCGTCGTGACCCGCCGCGGCCTGGCCGCGCACCACCTCGGCGAGCCGCTGGCCCCGCGGGCGATCGTCGTCGCGTTCGCCGCCGCCGCCGTCATGGCGGCGGCCGGGGTGTGGGCGCTGGACGGCGGCGAGCCCACCCCCATGGCGCCCTGGGCCGTGGCGGTGCCGCTCACGGCGGTGCTGACCGCGTGCGCGACGGTCTGGACCACCCGGCAGCTGACCGCCCCCGCCGCCGTCATCGGTCTGCTCAGCGCGGTCGCCTCGTACCTGGACGGCAGCCCCGTGCCCGCCGCGGTGAGCCAGGGAGTCGCCCTGGCCGCGGCGGTGCTCGCGGTGGTGCTCGCCTTCCGGGTCACCGTCTGGATCCTGGACGTGGTGCGGGAGATGGCGCACAGCCGCGGCGTCCAGCTGCAGCTGGCCGTCGCCGAGGAACGGCTCCGGTTCGCCCGGGACCTGCACGACGTCATGGGCCGTGACCTGTCGACGATCGCGGTGAAGAGCCAGCTCGCGTCGGCGCTGGTGCAACGCGGCCAGCCGGGCGCCGCCGAGCAGCTCGACGACATCGCCCGCATCGCCGAGGGGTCGTTGCGCGAGGTGCGGGAGCTGGTGCGCGGCTACCGCACGGCCGATCTGGGCGGGGAGCTGGCCGGTGCGCGCTCCGTGCTGCGAGCGGCCGGGGTGGCGTGCTCCGTCACCGGGGAGGAGGCGGGTCCGGGGCTCCCCCAGGAGGTGCAGACGGCACTGGCCTGGGTGGTCCGCGAGGCGGTGACCAACGTGCTGCGGCACAGCCGGGCCACGCAGTGCACGATCACCCTGACCGTTCCCGAGCGGGAGGTGAGGCTGTCCGTGGTCAACGACGGGACGCAGTCGACCGGCTCCGCCTGGGGCACCGGGCTCACCGGTCTGGCCGAGCGCCTGACCACGGTGGGCGGGCGGCTGCGCGCCGGCGCCGAGGGCGACCGGTTCGTGCTCACCGCGACGCTCCCCGGAGCGACCTCGTGATCCGCGTCCTGCTGGCGGACGACGAGAACCTCATCCGCTCGGCGCTGGCCGCGCTGCTCGCGCTCGAGGACGACCTCGAGGTGGTGGCCGAAGCGGCGTCCGCGACGGAGGCGCTGGCCATGGCCCGCGCGCACACCCCCGACGTCGCCGTGCTGGATCTGCAGCTCCCCGACCGGGACGGCATCTCGCTCGCCGCCGAGCTGGCGGCGGCGGTCCCCGGCTGCAGCTCGGTGATCGTCACCGGCCACGGCCGCCCCGGTCACCTCAAGCGGGCGCTGGAGGCCGGCGTGCGCGGGTTCCTGCCCAAGACGGTCAACGCCGCGGTGCTCAGCGCGGTGGTCCGCACCGTGCACCAGGGCGGCCGGTACGTCGATCCGGAACTGGCCGCGGAGGCGATCAGCGCCGGCGACAGCCCGCTCACGCCTCGGGAGGCCGACATCCTGGAGCTGGCGGCCGGCGGGGCGCCCGTCGAGGAGATCGCCGCGCGGGCCCACCTCTCCCCCGGCACGGTGCGCAACCACCTGTCCGCGGCCGCGGCCAAGCTGCACGCGGCGAACCGCCATGCCGCCGTCGCCGAGGCCCGGCGGCACGGCTGGATCTGACGCCCCTTCCGGGCTGCCGTCGGGTCAGGCAGGGCCACCGCTCGGCCCGAAGCGCTCCACCCGGATGGACGCGGGCGGCCGGCCCGACGCGACGAGCAGCTGCGTCGCCGCCTCGGCGAAGGCCGCCGACCCGCAGACGTAGGTGGTCTGGTCCGGCTCCCACAGCGGGAGCAGTTCCTCCGCGCGCAGCCGGCCGGCCGGGCGGATGCCGTACTCCTCGCGGCTGAGGACGACCAGCGCACCGGCCGCGACCAGCTCGTCGGCGTAGGGCAGCTGCGCCATCGTGCGGGCCGAGACGGCGATCCGCAGGAGGTCCTCACGGCCGAGCGCGCGGGCGTGCCGCAGCATCGACACGAACGGCACGACGCCCGCTCCGCCCGCGACCAGCAGCGCCGGGGACTCGCCGTCCCACACGAACCAGCCCCCGATCGGGCCGCGCACCTCCAGTTCGTCGCCGGGCTCGACGACGTCGGCGAGGTAGGTCGACACCTCGCCGTCGTCCAGCCGCTCGACGAACAGCTCCACCAGCGGGTCGCCGGGCGCGGAGGCGACCGAGTACGAGCGCTGTGCGGTGTAGCCGTCCTCGGCGGTCAGCCGGACGACGTAGTGCTGGCCGGGCAGGTGGTCGATCCGGTCGTGGACGTCGAGGCGCAGCTGCACCGAGCGCTGGATCGGCCGCCGCACCCCCGAGACCGTCGCCGTCCGCCAGCCGCCGGCCGGCGCGTCCGGCACACCCGCGCCGAGGACGGCCCCGTCCTCAGTCACCCTGGTACCGCTGCTGCCGCCAGGGGTCACCCAGGTCGTGGTAGCCGTTCTGCTCCCAGAAGCCGGGCTGGTCGCGGTGCAGCAGCGTCAGCTTGCTGATCCACTTCGCGCTCTTCCAGAAGTACAGGTGCGGCACGAGCAGCCGCACCGGGCCGCCGTGCTCGATCGGCAGCGGCTTGCCGTCGTACTCCCACACGATCCACGCCTGGCCGCCGGTGACGTGCTCCAGCGGCAGGTTGGTCGTGTAGCCGGTCTTCGACGTCGCCATGACGAAGTGCGCCTCGGCGGTGGGCCGGGCGGCCTCGAGCAGGGTGTCGACGGAGACGCCGGCGAACCAGGTGCCGAACTTCGACCACGTGGTCACGCAGTGGATGTCGCCGCGGTACTCCGACCGCGGCAGCGCGTGCGCCTCGTCCCAGGACCACGTCGTCGGCGCCTCCACCGCGCCGTCGACGGTGATCGACCAGGTCTCCGGCGCGATGCGCGGGGTCGGCTCGGCGGTGAGCACCGGCCAGTCGGAGCCCGCGTCGTACTGACCGGGCGGCAGGCGGGCATCTCGGTCGCGACGGCGTCCGAGGAAGCCGCGGGTGGGTCCAGGCATGTGGTCACTCTCCCGCATCCGAACGCAGTGCGACCCGCCAGTGAACGGCCCATCTGCCGGTAAGGCAACCCTTACGAGAGCTGTGTCACCGCGCGTTGACGTGGTGGCCGGACCAGGAACGTCCTAGTTTGGGCGCCGTGGTGACGGTGACGGACTCGACTCAGCGCAGGACCCCGAAGGCGGCGAAGACCACCTCGGTCTTCAAGAAGGCCGTCATGGCGATCAGCGGCATCGTCCTGGTGCTCTACCTGATCGCGCACATGATCGGGAACCTCAAGGCGTTCGCCGGCGCCGACGAGTTCAACCACTACTCGGAGTGGCTCCGCACGATCGGCAACCCGGCGCTGCCGGGCGCCACCGCGCTGTGGCTGATCCGCATCGTGCTGCTCGTGGCCGTCGTGGCGCACATCTGGGCCGCCGTCTCGCTGTGGCGCCAGGCCCGCAACGCCCGCCCCGAGCGGTACGTCACCAAGAAGGCCGTGGCCCAGAGCTACGCCTCCCGGACGATGCGCTGGGGCGGCGTCATCATCCTGGCGTTCGTCATCTTCCACATCCTCGACCTCACCCTGGGTGCGGTGAACTCCGAGGGCCGCGACGGCGAGCCCTTCGACCGGATGCTCGCCAGCTTCCAGAACCCCGTCGTCACGATCTTCTACGCCATCTCGGTGATCCTCGTGGGCATGCACCTGCGCCACGGCATCTGGAGCGCCACGCAGACCCTCGGGCAGAGCAACCGCCGTCGTGAGGTGACCGTCAACTACGCCGCCACCGCGATCGCGACGGTCCTGACGATCGGTTTCCTGCTCACGCCCTTCTCCATCCTCTTCGGTCTGATCGACTAAGACTCTTCCGCCTAGGAGACCCAAGGCATGGCTCTCGAACTCTTCACCGAAGGCGACCCGATCGCCGACACCAAGGCGCCGATGGACGTCCCGATCGGCGAGCGCTGGAGCGAGCGCAAGTTCCGCGGACGCCTGGTCAACCCGGCCAACCGCCGCAAGCTGACCGTCATCGTCGTGGGCACCGGCCTGGCCGGCGGCTCGGCCGCGGCCACGCTCGGCGAGGCCGGCTACAACGTCAAGTCGTTCTGGTACCAGGACAGCCCGCGGCGGGCGCACAGCGTCGCCGCGCAGGGCGGCATCAACGCCGCCAAGAACTACCGCAACGACGGCGACAGCGTGCACCGGCTGTTCTACGACACGGTGAAGGGCGGCGACTTCCGCGCCCGCGAGAACAACGTGCACCGCCTCGCCGAGGTCAGCGTCAACATCATCGACCAGGCGGTCGCCCAGGGCGTGCCCTTCGCCCGCGAGTACGGCGGCCTGCTCGACAACCGCTCCTTCGGTGGCACCCAGGTCTCGCGCACCTTCTACGCCCGCGGCCAGACGGGCCAGCAGCTGCTCTACGGCGCCTACCAGGCCCTCGAGCGGCAGATCGCGGCCGGCACCGTCGAGCAGAACGCGCGCACGGAGATGCTCGACCTGATCATCGTCGACGGCCGGGCCCGCGGCATCGTCGCCCGCGACCTGGTCACCGGCGAGATCAGCACGCACTTCGCCGACGCCGTCGTCATCGCCAGCGGTGGCTACAGCAACGTCTTCTACCTCTCCACCAACGCCAAGGGCTCGAACACCACGGCCATCTGGCGGGCGCACAAGCGGGGCGCGTACTTCGCCAACCCCTGCTACACGCAGATCCACCCGACCTGCATCCCGGTCAAGGGCGACTACCAGTCGAAGCTGACCCTGATGTCGGAGTCGCTGCGCAACGACGGCCGCGTGTGGGTGCCCAAGGAGCGCGGCGACGACCGCCCCGCCAACGACATCCCCGAGGCCGAGCGCGACTACTACCTGGAGCGCCTGTACCCGGCGTTCGGCAACCTGGTGCCCCGCGACATCGCCTCGCGCCAGGCGAAGAACGTCTGCGACGAGGGTCGCGGCGTCGGCCCCGGCGGGCTGGGTGTCTACCTGGACTTCGCCGAGGCCATCCAGCGGCTGGGCCGGCCGGCCGTCGAGGCCAAGTACGGCAACCTCTTCGACATGTACGCCCAGATCACGGGCGAGGACCCCTACGCGACGCCGATGCGGATCTTCCCCGCCGTCCACTACACGATGGGCGGGCTGTGGGTGGACTACGACCTGCAGTCGACCATCCCCGGCATGTTCGTCATCGGTGAGGCCAACTTCTCCGACCAGGGCGCCAACCGCCTGGGTGCCAGCGCGCTCATGCAGGGCCTGGCCGACGGCTACTTCGTGCTGCCCTCGACGATCAGCAGCTACCTGGCCGACGGCCCGTTCGACAAGGTCGACGACAGCCACCCGGCGGCCGTCGAGGCGATGCGGGGCGTGCAGGAGCAGACCCAGAAGCTGCTCAGCATCAACGGCACACGCACGCCGGCGTCGTTCCACCGCGAGCTCGGCCAGCTGATGTGGGACTTCTGCGGCATGGAGCGCACGGACGAGGGGCTGCGCAAGGCCATCGACCGCATCCGGGAGATCCGCCAGGAGTTCTGGAGCAACGTGAAGGTGTCCGGCGACTGGCACTCGTTCAACCAGACGCTGGAGCACGCGGGCCGCGTCGCCGACTTCATCGAGCTCGGCGAGCTCATGTGCGTCGACGCCCTGCACCGTCGCGAGAGCTGCGGCGGGCACTTCCGGGCGGAGAGCCAGACCCCCGAGGGCGAGGCGCTGCGCGACGACGAGAACTTCGCCTACGTCGCTGCCTGGGAGTGGACGCCGGAGGGACAGCCGCCGGTCCTCCACAAGGAAGACCTCAACTACGAGTACGTCCACCTCGCCCAGCGGAGCTACAAGTGACAGCCACACACGAAGGCACCATGCGCTCCAGCGTCGGCGACACCGGCACCGGTCCGGAGAAGCGCGGCATGAACCTGACGCTGCGCGTCTGGCGCCAGCAGGGCCCGACGGTCAAGGGCAAGATGGTGACCTACAAGGTCACCGACATCTCGCCCGACATGTCGTTCCTGGAGATGCTCGACGTCCTCAACGAGCAGCTGATCATGCAGGGCGACGACCCGGTCGCCTTCGACCACGACTGCCGCGAGGGCATCTGCGGCATGTGCGGCGTCGTGATCAACGGCGAGGCGCACGGTCCGCAGCAGACCACCACGTGCCAGCTGCACATGCGCTCGTTCAAGGACGGCGACTCGATCGACATCGAGCCGTGGCGCGCCTCGGCCTTCCCGATCATCAAGGACCTCGCCGTCGACCGGCGTGCCCTGGACCGGATCATCCAGGCCGGCGGCTACATCAGCGTCCCGACCGGCACCGCGCCCGAGGCGCACGCCACCCCGGTGCCGAAGAAGGACGCCGACAACGCGTTCGACGCCGCCACCTGCATCGGCTGCGGCGCCTGCGTCGCGGCCTGCCCGAACGCCTCCTCGATGCTGTTCACCGCAGCCAAGGTCACCCACCTCGGGCTGCTCCCCCAGGGTCAGCCCGAGCGCAACGACCGGGTGGTCAACATGGTCGCCCAGCAGGACCGCGAGGGCTTCGGCGGTTGCACCAACATCGGCGAATGCTCCGCGGCCTGCCCCAAGGGCATCTCGATGGAGACCATCTCGCGGCTCAACCACGACCTGCTCGGCGCCCTGCGCGCGGGGGCCCGCCCCAAGAGCTGACGCTCCGGACGCACGACCGCTGACGGGCGGGGATCCCTCCGGGGGTCCCCGCCCGTCTGCTGCCAGACTGCGCCGGTGACGGCGACCCCCCACTCGACCGAGCTGCCCGCTCCCCGGGGCGGGCTCGCCGTCGGCCACGTCGTCCTCGCCGGGTTGCTGGGCCTCCTGGCGGCGGTCGTGGGCGCACCGCTCCTCGGCGCGTCGCTGTTCGGCGGCTGGCCCGCGGTCATGGTCTCCGCCGGTGGCCTGGTCTGCCTGTCGAGCGCCGGAGCCGCCGCCCTCGACCGGGCGGCCGGACCGGGTGCCGTCGGCCGGCCGGGATCGGTCGTCCGCGGTCTCGTCGTCGGCGGGTTGGGCTCCGCGGTCGCGCTGGCCGGCGCGTTCTGGGGGCTGCACTCCGACGTCGTCGACCGGCTGCCGGTGCCGGTGCTCGTCGCGGCCGCCGCGCTGCCCTTCCCGGTCCTCGCCGGCCTGCAGTGGCCCGGCGCGGCGCGGGCCGTCTCGAGCGTGCTGCTCGTGGGTGGCGTGGCCGCGGTCGTCGTCCCCGGAGCGCTGCAGGCGGCCGAGGAGGAGCAGACCGAGCGGATCCTCACCGAGGTCGGCACGCTCGAGCACCCGTGGGTGAGCGAGGTCGAGGGCTACCGGCTGGGGCCGTCCCAGGCCACCGGCAGCCCGTTCATCTGGACCGACCTCGATCCGGTCGCCGGGCCGGCGGAGGACGGGCTGCAGCTGTTCCGCGACCGGCCGGTGCACGCGGGGGAACCCGATCCCTGCGCCCAGTTCTCCTTCTACACCCCGGAGGGCGACCACCCGATGACCGCGTGCACGCCCCTGGGGGACCGGACGTGGCTCCGCTCGACGGGCAGCTGGCAGGAGCTGTCCCGTCACGACCCGGACGCCCGGGTCGGGGTGATGGCGCGCCCCGGGGTCTCCCTCGAGGCGCTCCAGGAGGCGCTGGACGCGGCCCGGCCGATGACGGACGACGAGTACGAGAGCTGGCTGGACGACGGGCTCACGCCCGGGTGGTGAGCGGCGCCGGGGTCAGGGGCGCCGCGGTCCAGGGGTCAGCCGGCGTCCACGAGGGCCCGGTCCTCGAGCCACGACCACAGGGCCTCGGCCGGCAGCGGCCGGCTCAGGTGGTAGCCCTGGACGACGTCGCAGCCCAGCAGGGTCAGCGCGTCGACGGTTTCCTGGTCCTCCGCGCCCTCGGCCACGAGCACCAGCCCGAGGGCGTGCGCCAGCTGCAGCGTCGAGGTGACGATCGACTCGGCCCGCGGGCTGCCGGTCATCGCGCCGACGAAGGTCCGGTCCAGCTTGAGCTCGGTCACCGGCAGGGAGGCGAGGTAGGCGAGGCTCGAGTAGCCGGTCCCGTAGTCGTCGATGGCGACACCGACGCCCTCGTCGCGGAGCCGGCCGAGCACGCGCACGGCGCGCTCCCGGTCCTCCATGAGCAGGCTCTCGGTCACCTCCAGGACGAGGGACTCCGCCGGGAGGTCGTACCGGGACAGCAGCGCCCGCACCTGGTCCGGGAAGGCCTCGTCCACGAGGTTGGAGGGGCTGACGTTGACCGCCATGGTGAGCCGGCGGCCGAGGTCGGCCCAGGCCCGGCACTGGGCCAGCGCCATGTCGACGACCCGGTTGGTCAGCGGCGCCATGAGGCCCGCGGACTCGGCGAGGTCGATGAACGCGTCGGGGTAGAGCAGTCCGCGGGTGGGGTGCTGCCAGCGGACGAGGGCCTCCACACCCTCGACGGCACCGGTCGGGAGGGCCAGCTTGGGCTGGTAGTGCAGCACCAGCTCGTCCCGCTCGATGGCCTGGCGCAGCTGCGCGACGTCCTCGAGCCGGTGGCGGCCGTGACCGTCGCGCTCCTCGTCGTACACCGCCACTCCGGAGCGGGTGGTCTTGGCCGAGTACATCGCCAGGTCGGCCAGCTGGAGCAGCTCGACGGCGCTGAGCGACTCGTCCGGGCCGATGGCGACGCCGACGCTGGCGTCCACGCTCAGGCCCATGCCGCTGAAGGCGAAGGGGTGCTGCAGTCGGGTGCGCAGGCGCTCGCCCAGCAGCCGGGCCTCCTCGGCGTCGAGGTCGTGGGCGAGGACGACGAACTCGTCGCCGCCCAGCCGGGCCAGCACGTCCTCGGCCCGCAGCTCGGCGCGCAGCCGCGGGCCCACCTGGGCCAGCAGGGCGTCGCCGACGGCGTGACCGAGGGAGTCGTTGATCTCCTTGAACCTGTCCAGGTCGAGGACCAGGACGGCGATCCGGTCGCCGGCGGCCAGCCGGATGTCGGTGGTGGCCAGCGCCTCGAACACCGAGCGCCGGTTGGGCAGCCCGGTCAGCTCGTCGGTACGCGCCTGCCGGCGGCTGTCGGCCAGCGCCCGCACGTCCCGGAAGGTCAGGGCGGTGCGCGCCAGCGCGGCGACGACGGCGAGCAGCGCGAACGCGCCGGCGACCGGGTCTCCGGTGGCGAGGTAGCCGATGAAGAGCAGCGCCAGGGCGGTCAGGGCGCAGCTTCCGGGGATGAGCAGGACGCCGCTGCCGTCGGCCCGCACCGCGGTGCGACGCGGGGTGCGCTGGGTGGCGGCCATGCCGCAGCAGACGAAGGCCAGCCCCCACGCGATGTCCAGCGGCCCACCGACGGTGTAGCTGCCGTGGGTCAGCTGGTAGGCGTAGACGGTGTCGGTGACGACGAACAGGGTCAGCGCGGCGGTCACCCACCACCAGCCAGGTCCGGCTCCCCGGCCGATGAGCACCAGGCCGCCGGCGATCAGGCTGAGCAGCAGCAGGTCGCCGATCGGGTAGAGCATCGCGGTCGCGACGCCCAGCACACCGCCGTCCGCGGACTGCAGCTGTGCACCGATGCCGGCGGCGGCGGCGACCGCGGCCGCGGTGCAGCCGGTCACGAGGACGTCGAGCCACATGTTCGCCGTCAGCTTCCGGACCCGGCCGCGGAGGAGCAGGAGGAAGGCGGCGAAGGCGAGCGGGAAGAAGCCGAGGAAGGCGACGTCGGACCACGACGGGCGCGGCTGGACGTCGAGGCCGCGGTAGTAGAACTCGTAGGCGGCCGCGCCGCCCAGGTAGGAGGCCACGGCGGCGGCGAAGCACCACCAGGAGGCGCGGTCGTCCCGCGTCCCGGCTCCCCGGACCACCAGCACGAGCACGAGGCCGGCGAGGAAGAAGAGCTTGCCCTGGGCGGCCAGCAGGTCTCCGACGGCGTCCGCGCCGAGCGCGACCGCGGTCAGCGCGACCACCCAGATGCCCACCAGGTACATGGCGAGCAGGCGGACGACGCGGAGGGACCGCTCGTCGTCGTGCACCTCGCCGGACAGGTCCTCGAGGACGTCCGCTCGCCCATCTCGCATGCCTCCCCATCGGCCGCCGCCGGCGTGATCTGGAGCACGCACGCCGCACTTCCCGACCCGGCCTCCCCCGACGGAGGGACGCCGTCACCGCCGCCGGTTTACGGTTGGGCGTGCTGACCTGGGACGACGTCGCACGGGCCTGCCTGGCGCTGCCGGCGACGACGGAGGCCGTCTCCGCCTCGGGACGTCGTCGGTGGCTCCGCGGGAAGACCTTCGTCCGGGAGCGGCCGCTGCACCGCGTCGATCTGGCCGAACTCGGCGCCGACGCCCCGACCGGGCCGGTGCTGGTCGCCTACGTCCCGGACGAGGGGGCGAAGGCCGCGCTGCTGGCCACCGAGCCGGACGTGTGGTTCACCACCGCGCACGTCGACGGGTGGCCGGCGCTGATGTGTCGGCTGGACGCCCTCGACGCGCAGGCGCTGACCGAGCTGGTGGCCGAGGCGTGGGCCGCCCGCGCGCCACGAGGTCTGGTGGCCGGGAACCGGCCGTCCTAGCGTGCCGGCATGGCGACCTGGGACGACGTGGCGCGGACCTGCCTGGCCCTGCCGGAGACCAGCGAGGGGCTCTCCCGCGGGTGGCGGCAGTGGAAGGTGCGGGACAAGTCGTTCGTGTGGGAGCGCCCGCTGGGGAAGAAGGACGTCGCCGAGCTCGGTGCCGCGGCCCCGACCGGCCCGGTCGTCGCCGCGTACGTGCCGGACGAGGGCGCGAAGGCGGCGCTGATCGCCGCGGAGCCCGAGCTCTACTTCACGACGTCGCACTTCGACGGCTACCCCGCCGTGCTGTGCCGCCTGGACCGGCTGGACGGGCAGGCCCTGACCGAGCTGGCCGCCGAGGCCTGGGCCTGCCGGGCGCCCCGCCGGCTGCTCGCCGAGCACCCGCCACCGGCGTCCTGACGACCTCAGCTGCGCCTCGGCACGATCCGCTCGATGACCTCGGTCGGCATCAGCCCGGCCTTGCCGAAGCGCCGTGTCGCCTCCAGGAACTGCGGCGCGCAGGATTCCAGGTCCGCCAGCATCTCGCGTGCGGCGTCCTCCCTGCCGGCCAGCGCCGCCACCACGGCCCGCCACATCAGCTGGTCGGGTTCGGTCACCGCGTCCATGGGCCGCAGCAGCTCCAGCTCCCGGTCGGCGGTCACCGGGTCGCCGTCGATGGCGAGCTGGAACGCGCGGACGACGTCCTGGTACCGGGCGCGGGTCACCAGCAGGTCGGCGAGCGCGGTGATCGGGTCGGCCGCGTCGTCGACCCGCAGGTCGACCACCATGTCGTGCCAGGGGCGACCCGTGGTGGTCGCGCGGATGACCATGATCGCCGCGGACCGCCGTCCCCGGAAGTCACCGCCGGCCTCCTCCCCCGCCTGCAAGGCGGTGAGCAGGCGCTGGGCGAGCGGCCCGCCGGAGCTCTCGAACCGCTCGACCATCGACTCCCACACCTGCGGGGAGGTGGCCATGTTGGCCAGCGCGACGCAGGTCTCCCCGACGAGGTGGCCGGCAGCGTCCACGCACTGCGCGCCGGTGTAGGCGGCGAGATCGCCGGTCACACCGAGGATCGCCAGCTGCCGCCGCTCGGGCTGCGGGTCGACGCTGCTGAGGGCGGTGAGCACCTCCTGCGCGGTGAAGCCGCCCTGCAGCAGGTCGAGGCCGACCGAGCCGTACATGGGCTCGGCCATCGACTGGGTGGCGATGACCCCGTGGCCGGGCAGGGCGAAGGGCACGCTGTTGCCGACGGCGAAGGCCTGGGACTGGGTGGCGACGCCCATCTCCCCGGTCTCGGGGTCGCGGGCGACGATCGAGTAGGTCACCTCGTCGGCCTGCCCGGACCGGCGGGTCGGACAAACACCGAACCCCTGGCGCCGTCGTCCCCGGGGCGGTAGGGAGTCCCCATGCGCCTGACGCCCGCGGCCCTCCTGCCGGTCCTCGCGCTGTCCGTCCTGGTGGCGTGCGGCGGGGACGACGAACCGGAGAGCGCGGGCACGTCGTCCTCCCCGACCTCCGAGCAGAGCTCGCCGACCTCCGCGCCGCCCAGCGCGTCGGAGTCACCCGACGCCTCGGGCTCCCCCGGAGCCGCGAGCCCCGGGCAGGTGCCGCGCCCGCAGCCCGGGACCTGCGAGCCGGTCGCGGAGTCCGCCGACGGCCGCTACGTCGTCGCCGACGCCGGGGAGATCACCCTGCGCATGGAGGACGGAAACCTGCAGCTGAACGTCTCGTCGTCGAACGGCTGGAGCACCTCGGTGCACAGCGAGAACAGCGAGGCCGACGTCGAGTTCCGGCAGGGCGACGACGAGCTCGACTTCGAGGCCGAGATCGAGGACGGCCGGCTGGTCCTCCGGATCTGCGACGACGACGACTGAGCGCGGGGCTCAGGCGCGGACCGGCTCCATGGCCTGCGCCAGGAGCTCGACCGAGCGCAGCCGGCCCTCCACGGTCGAGGACTGGTGGGCGATGATCAGCTCGTCGGCGTCGGCCAGCTCCCGGAAGCCCTCGACGTACTCGGCGAGCTGACCGGGGCCGCCGACGGCGGTGTGCGTGAGCATCCCGTTCACGTGGTGCCCGGCGCCCTGGGCCAGCAGCTGGTCGGCCTGCTCGTCGGTGAGCGACTGGCCGCGGCCGAACAGGCCGATGGCGAGGTTCCGCTTGACGGCCTGCAGCTGCTCGCGGGCGGCGTCCTCGGTGTCGGCGGCGACGACGTTCATGCCGGCGATGACGTAGGGGCGGTCCAGCTGCTCGGAGGGCTTGAACTCGCGGCGGTAGGCCTCGACCGCCGGCTGGAGCATCTGCGGCGCGAAGTGCGAGGCGAACGCGTAGGGCAGGCCGAGCGCGGCGGCCAGGGTGGCGCCGAACATCGACGAGCCGAGGACGTAGAGCGGGACGCGCGAACCCTTGCCGGGGATCGCGTCGACGCCGGCCACCCGGGTCTCGCCGTTCAGGTAGCCCTGCAACTCGAGCACGTCCTGCGGGAAGCGGTCGGCGGAGTCCGGGGTGCGGCGCAGCGCGTACATCGTGTTCTGGTCGCTGCCGGGGGCGCGGCCCAGGCCCAGGTCGATGCGGCCGGGGTACATCGCGTCGAGCGTGCCGAACTGCTCGGCGATGGTCAGCGGCGAGTGGTTGGGCAGCATGACGCCGCCGGCCCCGAGCCGGATCGTGCGGGTGTGCGCACCGACGTGCGAGATCAGCACGCTCGTGGCCGAGGACGCGATTCGCGGCATGTTGTGGTGCTCGGCATACCAGACCCGCTCGTAGCCGTGCTCCTCCGCGCGCTGGGCGAGGGCGACGCTGGCGGCGATGCTGGTGGTCGCGGTCTCCCCGCGGTTGATCGGCGCCAGGTCGAGGATGGACAGCGGGATGCGCATGGGGAGGTGCCTTTCACGTCGGTTGTCCTGAGCAACCGCGACGCCCCCCTGAGGCTTCCCGCCCGCCTCAGCGGCTCTGCAGCGCGTCCAGGGCCACGGCCATCGCGGCGGCCACGCGGAAGTCCACCCGCGGGTCGGGCACGGACACGTCGTACCGGTCGCGGATGGCCTTGCGGCGCTCGCTCACCAGGACCGGCGCGCCCGTGGCGGTGTCCACGAAGTCGAAGTGGAAGACGAAGGGCACCCACACGTCGCCGAGGTACGGGATGAGCTCCCAGAAGCGGCGCAGGAGGGCGATCACCGGCCGGCGCTCGCGCCCGACCGCCTCCAGCCCCGGTGCCGAGAGCTCCCAGGTCGACCGCAGCAGGCTGGCGCCGAACTTCTTGCTGAACGAGCCGAGCGGGGTGCCGTGCTCGTCGAGGACGTCGTGCCGGGCGTGCACGTCGAGCCGCTGGCGGGCCTTGAAGGAGAAGACCGGGCGGGTCCGGGACTCGTCGGCGTAGAAGACCACCTCCTCCTTGAGCTTCATGCGCTTCTGCTCGGCGACGGCGAGCAGCGCGCCCTCGGTCCCGTCGGGGTTCGCGGCGCGGATCTCGTACCGGTTCACCATCACCGTGATGCGCTGGCTGACGAAGAACCGCGGCACCACCGGTGCCGGGGAGGACGAGGCGGGGGGCTGGGTCACGGGGTGCTCCTGGTGGGTCGATGGACCGGCGGATCGGACTCCACCGGATGTTCCTGCTGTCGTCACCCGATCGACACGTCGGGTGGACATCCTCGTGGAATGACAGCCAGCCTCTTCGTGACCGGTACGCCCGTGGTGTGGACCGGTCACGATCCGCGGGGCGCCGTGGCCTCCGGGTCCGACGTGGTGCACGCCGTGGCCCGGCCCGCCGTCGACGGGCTGGACTCCTCCGTCTGCGGCCAGCTCGTCGCCGTGACGTCCGGCCGGGACTGGGCCGCGGAGCCGGGCACGGCCCGCTGCGCGGAGTGCGCCCGGATCGCCGATCCCCGGCGGACGGGCTCGCGCCGGGTCGCCTGACCTCCACCGGCCGGGCGGCGGCTCCGCCCGACGCGCTCGAAGCCCTTTCCCGCGCAGGCGGTCCGTGGTGCACTGCCCTCCTCCCGCCGCGCGGGCGGCGTCAGCGACGATGCTGGAGGCAGCGATGCCGGTCGGGTCGGACGTAGCCGCACCGCGCGCCGCGGGCCCGCCGCGGAGCGCGGCACGGTGACGACGACGGCCCCGCGGGGCACCGGCGCGGTCACGCAGGGCGGTGGCGACGGCGCCCCGGCCCCACGGCGGGCGACGATCTCGGCCCGCTCCCTGCGCACCGACCGGTGGTGGCTGCTGCCGCTGACCACCGTCGTCGTGCTGCTGTCGTTCGTCGTCTACTCGACCTTCCGCGCCTTCCAGAACGCTCACTACTTCTCCGAGCCCTACATCTCGCCCTTCTACTCCCCCTGCATCACGACCGGATGCGAGGGCGACACCTTTCCGGAGTTCTTCACCGGGCCGTCGTTCATCTCGCCGGCGATCTACATCCTGGTGATCCCGCTCGGCCTTCGGGCGACCTGCTACTACTACCGGAAGGCCTACTACCGCTCGTTCTGGCTGTCGCCTCCGGCCTGCGCCGTCGGGGAGCCGCACCGGCGCTACACCGGCGAGTCCCGACCCCCGCTGCTGCTGCAGAACCTGCACCGCTACGCGCTCTACGGCGCGCTGGTCTTCAACGTGATCCTCACCTACGACGCCGTCCTCGGGTTCCGCGACGAGACCGGCGAGTGGGGCCACATGGGCCTCGGGACGCTGGTGCTGCTGGCCAACGCCGCCCTGCTCTGGCTGTACTCGCTGTCCTGCCACTCCTGCCGGCACATCGTCGGGGGCCGGCTCAACCACTTCTCCCGGCATCCCGTCCGGTACCGGCTGTGGACGCAGGCCTCGCGGCTCAACGCCTCCCACGCACGGTTCGCCTGGCTCTCGCTGTTCAGCGTCGCGATCGCCGACGCCTACGTCTTCCTGCTGGCCACCGGCACGATCTCCGACCCGCGGTTCTTCTGACGGCATTCTGACGGGGGGCGCTCGGCGATGGAACTGGAACGGCATGACTACGACGTCGTGGTCGTCGGCGCGGGCGGCGCCGGTCTGCGTGCCGCCATCGAGGCCCACGAGAGCGGCGCGCGCACCGCCGTCGTCTGCAAGTCCCTGCTGGGCAAGGCGCACACGGTGATGGCCGAGGGCGGGATCGCCGCGGCCATGGCCAACCTCTACCCGGAGGACAACTGGCGGGTGCACTTCCGCGACACGATGCGCGGCGGGAAGATGCTCAACCACTGGCGGATGGCCCAGTTGCACGCCCAGGAGGCGCCCGACCGGGTCCGCGAGCTCGAGGACTGGGGCGCGCTGTTCGACCGGACGCCGGACGGCCTGATCAGCCAGCGCGACTTCGGCGGGCACCGCTACGCCCGGCTGGCGCACGTCGGCGACCGCACGGGGCTCGAGCTGATCCGCACCCTCCAGCAGCGCACCGTGGCGCTCGGCATCGACGTCTACATGGAGTGCACCGTCACCCGGCTGCTCACTGATGACGACGGAGTGACCGGCGCGTTCGGCTACTGGCGGGAGTCGGGCCGGTTCCTCGCCTGGCGGGCGCCCTCGGTGGTCCTCGCGACCGGCGGGATCGGGAAGTCCTACAAGGTGACGTCGAACTCGTGGGAGTACACCGGCGACGGGCACTCCCTGGCGCTCCAGGCCGGCGCGACGCTCGTGAACATGGAGTTCGTCCAGTTCCACCCGACCGGGATGGTCTGGCCGCCCTCGGTGCGCGGGATCCTGGTGACCGAGAGCGTCCGCGGCGACGGCGGGATCCTGAAGAACTCGGCGGGCAACCGCTTCATGTTCGACTACATCCCGGACTTCTTCCGCAAGGAGACGGCGGAGACTCAAGACGAGGCCGACCGCTGGTACGAGGACAAGAAGAACAACCGGCGTCCGCCCGAGCTGCTGCCCCGCGACGAGGTCGCCCGCGCCATCAACAGCGAGGTGAAGGCCGGTCGCGGCACCCCGCACGGCGGCGTCTTCCTCGACATCGCGTCGCGCCGGTCGGCCGAGTACATCCGCAAGCGGCTGCCGTCGATGTACCACCAGTTCCGCGAGCTGGCGGAGGTCGACATCACCGCGGAGGCGATGGAGGTGGGGCCCACCTGCCACTACGTCATGGGCGGGGTCGAGGTGGACCCGGACAGCGAGGCCGCCCGCGTGCCCGGGCTGTTCGCCGCAGGCGAGGTCGCGGGTGGCATGCACGGGTCCAACCGGCTGGGCGGCAACTCGCTGTCCGACCTGCTCGTCTTCGGCCGGCGCGCGGGGGCGGCCGCCGCCGCGCACGCGCTGGGCCACCGGGACCGGGCCGAGCTCCCCGAGGACGCGCTGGCCGACGCCGCGCGCGCGGCGCTCGCGCCGTTCGACCGGGAGGGCGGCGAGAACCCTTACACCGTCCAGCACGACCTGCAGCAGACGATGCACGACCTGGTCGGCATCATCCGCAACGCGACGGAGATGGAGCAGGCGCTGGAGCGGATCGCGGTGCTCCGGGAGCGGGTGGCGAACCTGTCGGTGGAGGGCCACCGGCAGTACAACCCGGGCTGGCACCTGGCGCTGGACCTGCCGCACATGCTCGTCGTCGGCGAGTGCATCGCCCGCGCCGCGCTGGAGCGACAGGAGAGCCGCGGCGGGCACACCCGCGACGACTTCCCCGCGACCGACGCCGGATGGGCGCGGACCAACCTGGTCTGCTCGTTGGCCGCCGACGGGTCGGTGGCGCTGACCCGTCAGCCGCTCCCGGTCATGCCGGCCGAGCTCGCCGAGATCTTCGAGGAGTCGCCGTGACGTACGACGCGACGTTCCGGGTGTGGCGCGGGGACGCCTCCGGCGGGGACCTGCAGACCTACACGGTGGAGGTGAACGAGGGCGAGGTGGTCCTCGACGTCGTCCACCGGCTGCAGGCCACCCAGGCCGGCGACCTCGCCGTGCGCTGGAACTGCAAGGCGGGCAAGTGCGGCTCGTGCAGCGCGGAGATCAACGGCCGGCCGCGGCTGATGTGCATGACGCGGATGAGCACGTTCGGCGAGGCCGAGACCGTGACCGTGACGCCGCTGCGGACCTTCCCGGTCATCCGCGACCTGGTCACCGACGTCTCCTTCAACTACGAGCAGGCGGCGCGGATCCCGGCCTTCGCGCCGCAGGCCCGCGACGCCGACGGCAACCACCGGATGCAGCAGGTGGACGTCGAGCGCTCCCAGGAGTTCCGCAAGTGCATCGAGTGCTGGCTCTGCCAGGACACCTGCCACGTCATCCGCGACCACGAGGGCAACAAGGCCGCCTTCTCGGGCCCGCGCTTCCTGATCCGGCTCGCCGAACTGGACATGCACCCGCTGGACGTCACCGACCGGCGGGACGCCGCGCAGGACGAGTTCGGGCTCGGCTACTGCAACATCACCAAGTGCTGCAGCGAGGTGTGCCCGGAGGGCATCCACCTCACCGACAACGGCATCATCCCGCTCAAGGAGCGGGTGGTGGACCGGCGGTTCGACCCGCTCACCTTCCTCGGGTCAACGATCGGTCGCCGGCCGAAGGACTGAGCCGACACCTACCCGGTCGGGCGCTCAGGGCATGCCGTCGTCGAAGAAGCCGCCGCCCCGCGGCAGCGGCTGCCGGACGACCGGGCGGACCTTGCGCGCGGCCGGCAGCCGCACGGTGTAGCTCTCGGCGTTGCTCCGGATGTGGGCGAGGTCGTCGTCCGTGGCCAGCCGGACCACCTTGGCGGGGACGCCCGCCACCACGGACCCGGGCGGCACCTCGGTGTTCTGGGTGACCACCGAACCGGCGGCGACGATCGAGCCGGTACCGATGTGCGCGCCGTTCATGACGACGCTGCCCATGCCGACGAGCACGTCGTCGTCGACCCGCGCCCCGTGCAGCACGACCCGGTGCCCGACGGTGACACCCCGGCCGACCATCAGCGGGAACCCCGGGTCGGAGTGCAGGGTGCACCCGTCCTGCACGTTGGAGTCCGGCCCGATGACGATCACCTCGTCGTCGGCGCGGACGACGGAGCCGTACCAGATGCTCGTCCGCGATCCCAGGGTCACGGCGCCGACGACCACGGCCGTGGGAGCGACGAAGGCCTCCTCGTCGACCTTCGGTGCGCCGAAGTGCAGCTCCGCGATGTAGTTGTCGTTCCCGGTCATCGGTGGCCTCCCGGTCGTAGGGAGCGAGTGTGGCGGATCCGGCGGCGTTGGAGGAGTGGATCGGTCCCGCGGGATCAGCGAGGCGGCGGCGGCGTGGCCCGGGAACCGTTGACGGCGGCGTGGAGCCGCCGGGCCAGCCGCTCGAGCGGGCTGAGCGCCTCGTCGGTGGCGGGTGCCGGCGAAGGCAGCAGCACCCACAGCAGCAGGTAGAGCAGGACGCCGCTGCCGCCGATCAGCGTCAGGGCGACGAACCCCACCCGCCAGAGGACGGCGTCGACGCCGCTGTAGTCGGCCAGGCCGCCGCAGACGCCACCGGCCATCCGGTCGGTCCCGCTGCGGCGGGCCTCGGGGCGGAGCCGGGGCGGTGCGGTCGGCTGGTCGGTGGGGTGGGCGAACGGTGCATCGGTCATGGGGACGAGCCTGTCGACCGCGGGGCCGGCGGACCATCCGGTGATCCCCGGATCCGTCCCCCATCCGGAGGTCAGGGTGCTCCCCCCGGATGCGGACCACGGCACGTCCGCTCGCGCGGACGTACCGTCGGTGAGGTGAGTGTCCTCCCGGCCCAGGCCCTGCGCCTCGACGACCGCTTCGCCACGGCCCTGCCCGAGATGGCCGTGCCGTGGCAGGCCGAGGAGGCGCCCGAGCCGCGACTGCTCGCGCTCAACGAGCCGCTGGCCGCAGAGCTCGGCCTCGACCCCGCCGTGCTGCGCACCCCCGAGGGGCTGCGCCTGCTCGTGGGCACGACCATCCCCGACGGCGCCCGGCCGGTCGCCCAGGCCTACTCCGGGCACCAGTTCGGCGGCTACTCGCCGCGGCTCGGCGACGGGCGGGCCCTGCTGCTGGGCGAGCTGGTCGGCGCCGACAGCAGCGTGCGCGACCTGCACCTCAAGGGCTCCGGACGCACGCCGTTCGCCCGGGGCGGCGACGGGCTGGCCGCCGTCGGACCGATGCTGCGCGAGTACGTGATCAGCGAGGCGATGCACGCCCTCGGCATCCCGACCACCCGCGCGCTCGCCGTCGTCGGCACCGGGCGCAGCATCCGGCGCGAGACCCTGCTGCCGGGCGCCGTCCTGGCGCGGGTGGCGAGCAGCCACCTGCGGGTCGGGAGCTTCCAGTACGCCCGCGCCACCGACGACGTCGACCTGCTGCGCCGCCTGGCCGACCTCGCCATCGAGCGGCACCATCCTTCCGCCGCGGACGCGGAGAACCGCTACCTCGCGCTGTTCGAGGCGGTGCTCGGCGTGCAGGCGTCGCTGGTGGCCCGCTGGATGCTGGTCGGGTTCGTGCACGGCGTGATGAACACCGACAACATGACGATCTCCGGCGAGACGATCGACTACGGCCCGTGCGCGTTCATGGAGGCCTACGACCCGGACACCGTCTACAGCTCGATCGACGAGGGCGGCCGGTACCGCTACGGCAACCAGCCGCTGGCCGCGGAGTGGAACCTGGCCCGGCTGGCCGAGGCGCTGCTCCCCCTGATCTCCGAGGATCCCGAGCAGGCGATCGCGCTGGCGGTCGAGACGCTGAAGACCTTCCGGCCGCGGTACGACGCCGCCCTGACCGACGGGATGCGGGCCAAGCTGGGGCTGCCCGTCGACGTGGACGACGCCGCGGTGACCGGTCTGGTCGACGACCTGCTGGAGCTGCTGCAGGCGAACCACGTCGACTGGACGTCGTTCTTCCGCCGGCTCGCCGGCGCCGCCCGCGGGGACGCCGAGCCCGCGCGGCTGCTCTTCCTGGACCTGGCCGGGTTCGACGCCTGGCTGCAGCGGTGGCGGGCACTGGGCCCGGACGGCGCGGCGATGGACCGGGTGAACCCCGTGTACATCCCGCGCAACCACCTCGTCGAGGAGGCGCTCGACGCCGCGACCACGGGCGACCTCACGCTGGTCGAGGAGCTCCTCGAGGTCCTGGGCTCGCCCTTCGCCGAGCGTCCCGACCACGAGCGGTACGCGGAGCCCGCACCCCAGGACTTCGGCGCCACGTTCCGCACCTTCTGCGGCACCTGAGGCTCTCGCAGCCCGCCCGTTGGTGCGGGCGTGACCTCCGGCGTGGCTGGTGCAGCCGGGGTGGAGGGGGTGGCGGAAGACCGTCGCACGGGGCCGCGGTGCTGACGATTGCAGCCACGACAAGGGATATTGGTCGGCTGGCACGTGTGTCAGGGCCGGCGACGACGAGTGACGGAGGCATGTGATGGCGGGCGCGAGCACCCCTGTCGACCAGCGCCCTCCCGCACCGGACGCCGCGGTCGGTGGCGCCTCCTCCGCCGAGAAGCACCACTTCCGCCCGGACATCCAGGGCCTGCGGGCGATCGCCGTCGGGCTCGTCGTGGCCGACCACGTGTTCGGCTGGCCCGCGGGCGGGTTCATCGGCGTCGACGTCTTCTTCGTGATCTCGGGCTTCCTG
>FNAW01000013.1 GCA_900102115.1 Blastococcus fimeti | reverse complement strand
GGATCATCTACGGCTCCGGCCTGCCCGGCGCCATCTGGCAGCAGTTCATGGACGGCGTCCTCGAGGGGGCGCCGAAGGAGAAGCTCCCGACGTCGGCGTCCATCAAGGGCGACACGGGCGAGGGTGTCCCCGAGCCGACGCCGGAGCGGACCGCGGAGCCGACGCCGACCGCGACGGCGACGCCCACCGAGGCCGCTCCGACGACCACGACGCCGACCACCCCGACGACGAGCACGCCCACGGCCCCGGTCGTCCCGCCGGCCAATCAGAACCCGCCGGCCAATCAGAACCCGCCGGCCAACCAGAACCCGCCGGCCAATCAGAACCCGCCGCAGCAGGGCGCCCCGGCCCCCGCTGAACCGGGGGTCCCCGTCGCTCCCGGGAACGGCTGACCCGGTCCCGCACACTGACCGGGTGAGCAGCACACCGTCGGGCCCGTCCGCTACCGCGGGCGGGCCCGCGGCGTCTCCGGACCGGGTCGTGCCGACCTGGACCGATCCGGTCGCCGCCCAGGCCAGCGAGGTGGTCGGCGGCCCCTGGGGCCGGCACGCGGTGACCGGCCGGGCGTTGTTCTGGACGCCGCTGCGGGTCTGCCTGCTGTTCGTCGTCCTGGCGCTGAGCCTGGCCTGGGTGAAGCAGGCGCCGTGCGCCGACGGCGACTGGAGCGGCTCACGCCAGTACACCCACCTCTGCTACTCCGACGCCGTCCCGCTCTTCGGCTCCTACGGCCTCGATGCCGGCGCGCAGCCCTACCTGGATGCGAGGGTCGAGTACCCCGTCCTCACCGGCGGGTTCATGGCCCTGGCCGCCGAGGTGGCGCGGGCCTACGACGGCCTGGCCGGCTCCGTCGGGTTCCTGCCCGACGCCCTGCCGGTCGAGAGCTACTACGTGCTCACCTGTCTGCTGCTCGCCCTGACGGCGCTGGCCCTGGTCGGCGCCGTCCACCGCCTGGCGGGCCGGCGGCCGTGGGACGCGGCCATGATCGGTCTGTCACCGCTGCTGGTGGTGCACGCCTTCACCAACTGGGATCTGCTGGCGGTCGCCCTCTCGACGGGCGCGATGCTCGCCTGGGCCCGTTCCCGGCCGGAGCTGGCCGGCGTCCTGCTCGGTCTCGGCGTCGCCGCCAAGCTCTACCCGGTGCTGATCCTGGGCGCGCTGTTCCTGCTGTGCCTCCGGGCGGGCCGGCTCACCGAGTGGGCGAGGACGGCCGGGGCGGCGATCCTCGCCTGGACGGCGGTCAACCTGCCGGTGGCGCTGGCCGCGCAGGAGAACTGGTCGTGGTTCTTCGCATTCAGCCGTGAACGCGGGGCGAACCCGGAGTCGATCTGGAACATGCTCGGCCGGCTGGCCGGCGGCGACCTGTTCGACGGGCCGCTCGCCGAGGGGCAGGCGCCCGCGGTGCTCAACGCGGTGGTGACCGTCGCGCTGCTCCTGGTCGGTCTCGGGGTTGCCTGGCTGACGTTCGCCGCACCCCTGCGGCCGCGGCTGCCGCAGGTCGCGTTCCTGCTGGTCGCGGCGTTCCTGCTGCTCAACAAGGTGTGGAGCCCGCAGTACTCGCTCTGGCTGCTGCCGCTCGCCGTGCTGGCCCGCCCGCGGTGGCGGTCGCTGCTGCTGTGGCAGGCCACCGAGGTGCTGGTCTGGGTGGCGACGATGCTGCACTACCTCGGCGCCGACAACAACGGCATCGAGGTGGGCTGGTTCTTCCTCGCCGTGGGCCTCCGCGACGTCGCCGTCGTCGTCCTCATGGGGCTGGTGGTCCGGGACGTCCTGCGGCCCGACCGCGACGTCGTCCGCACGAGCTGGCCCGGCGTCGACGACCCGGCCGGCGGTCCGTTGCAGCGCGCCGACGACGTGGTCGTCCTGGGCCGCCGGTCAGCCCAGAGCGGCGCGCAGTAGCTCGATCTCGCCGGCGTGGCTCGCGGCGTCACCGGGCGTCTCGAGGACCACGGGGCAGTCCGCGGCGCGGGCCACCTCGAGGAGCAGCTCGGTCGGGATCTCGCCGTCGGCCAGCGGTGCGTGCCGGTCGCGGCTGGAGCCGGCCGGGTCGCGGCTGTTGTTCAGGTGCACCAGGTCGATCCGGCCGGTGATCGCGCGGACGTCGTCGACGACGCTGCCCAGGTCCCAGCCGGCGGCCCAGGCGTGGCAGGTGTCGAGCACGAACCCGGCGCCGAACTCGCCCACCGCCTCCCAGAGCCGGGCGACCGCGTCGAGGTCGCGGGCCATGGCGTTGCCGCCGCCCGCGGTGTTCTCGATGAGCAGCGGGAGCGCGAAGCCCCCGTCCTTCGCCTGGTAGGCGAAGGTCTTGCGCCAGTTGTCGACGCCGGCAGCCGGGTCGTCCGTGGCCAGCACGTGCCCGCCGTGCACGACCAGTCCGAGGGCGCCGATCGCGGCGGCCGCCTGGGCGTGCTGGGCCAGCAGCTTGCGGCCGGGGACGCGGATCCGGTTGTTCGTCGAGGCCACGTTGAGCATGTACGGCGCATGGACGACGACGGTGACGTCGGCGGCGCGGAGGTCGGCCCCGTCGGAACGGGGCTTCGGCGCCTTGTAGCTCTGCGGGTCGGTCAGGAAGAGCTGGACGGCGTCGGCGTCCATCTCGGCGGCCGCTGCGAGCGGCCCCTCGTCCGGGGAGCCCACGTGTACGCCGATCGGGTGGTTGGCCACGCCTCCGGACAGTAGTTCGCGACCCGGTGCAGGTTTAGCCGTAACCCGGATCACACATCATCGTTCATGCAGCGTGACGGGGGTTACCCAGCAGTAGGACGAGTCGGAGGTTCTTCGCAGATGGCAACGGATCGCATCCACCGGAACGCGCGGCGCGGTATCGCCGTCGCGGTCCTCGGCTGGCTCTCCGTCGCAGCCGCCACGGTCGTCCTGGCCCCGTCCGCCAGCGCCGCCCCCGCCGTCACCGTGCCGATCCGCGACCTGACGCCCCCGGTGGTCTCCGTGGACGGTGGCGGCACGGTCACCTTTGTCAACGAGATCCAGGACAAGACCGTCCAGGTCGGCGGCGGCGGGCTGCTCCCCACGCTGGTGAGCGTCACCGCGAAGACCGAGGTGACCCTCGGTCTGCCGTCGGGCCAGCGGGTGCTCGCCCCGGGCGCCTCGGTCGCTGAGAAGTTCACCGGGACCTGCCTGACCTGCTCGATCACCTACACCTACAAGCTGCAGAGCAACGCCTCGCTGACCTCGGTCCTCACCGACGCGGTGACCAAGCTGCTGCCGCCGCTGCCGGCCCCGACGCCGTTCGTGGTGAACACGCTGATCCCGCTGCCGAACCTGCCCGGTGTCAACCTGCCGCAGCTCCCGCCGCTGACCCTCCCGTCGCCGCCCGCCGGCGGTCTGCTGCCGACGCCGCCCAGCGCCCAGCCCAACACCCCCGCCCCGGTGGCGGCCGCTCCCCCGGTGGCAGCTCCCGAGCAGCCGGCCGGTCCGGCCGTCCAGGGCGTCCCGGGCAGCCAGTACACCTACGCGACCGGTGCGGGAGCCGCCCAGCTGCGCCCGGGCACCGGCTCGGCCGCCGCGGCGTTCGACCCGGCCCGCTTCCTCGCCTCCCGCAACGCGACCGGCTCGGCCGGCACCGGTTCGGGCTCCGGCGGCCTGGCCGGCAGCTACGACGGCGCGACGGTCCCGGTCTTCGGCCAGCTCGCCGGCCTGAACGGGTCGGGGCTGGACGCCGACGGCGAGGCGCTGGACACGACGGCCGACGCCGCGTCCACCGCGACGCCGCTGCCGGCGGCGGCCCTGGCCGCCGTGGTCGCCCTGGCCGCCGCCAGCGCCGCCCTGGTCCGCACCCACCAGGCCTCGCGCGCCTCCCGCTGATCCCTGCCGAGCACGCGGCCGCCGTCCCCCCAGGGGGCCGGCGGCCGCTGCCGTTCCCGGGCTCCCTGTGGACGACACCGGGGCGCACCGCGGGTCACTGGTAGCCTGGGCCCGCGCGTTCCGGCACTCCACGAGCTCGTCGGGACGCGCAACGCATGCACAACCCTCCTGCTGCAGATTCCCTGCAGCCGCCGAGACCAGAGGAGGTGGGGTTCTCCGTGCGCAATTACGAACTGATGATCATCCTCGACCCCGATCTCGAGGAGCGCACCATCGCGCCCTCGCTCGACCGGTTCCTGACCGTCGTCACCAACTCCGGTGGCACCGTCAAGACCGAGATCTGGGGTCGTCGCCGGATGGCCTACGAGATCAACAAGAAGCCCGAGGGCATCTACGCGATCATCGACATCCAGGCCGAGCCGGCCGCCGTCCAGGAGCTGGACCGGCAGCTGAACCTCAACGAGTCGGTGCTCCGTACGAAGCTGATGCGCCCCGAGGCTCACTGAGCATGGCCGGCGAAACCGTCATCACCGTCATCGGCAACCTGACGTCGGACCCCGAGCTGCGGTTCACGCCGTCGGGTGCTGCCGTCGCCAACTTCACCGTGGCCTCGACGCCGCGCACCTTCGACCGCCAGTCGCAGGAGTGGAAGGACGGCGAAGCGCTGTTCCTCCGGTGCAACGTGTGGCGCCAGGTGGCCGAGAACGTCGCCGAGTCCCTCACCCGCGGTTCGCGGGTCATCGTCAGCGGGCGGCTCAAGCAGCGCTCGTTCGACACGAAGGAAGGCGAGAAGCGCACCGTCATCGAGCTGGAGGTCGACGAGATCGGCCCCTCGCTGCGCTACGCCACCGCGAAGGTCACCAAGGCCTCCCGCGGTGAGGGTGGCGGCGGCGGCTTCGGTGGCGGCAGCGGCGGTGGAGGCGGCTTCGGCGGCCCCAGCGGCGGCGGTGGCGGCGGTGCGAGCGACCCCTGGTCGACGCCGGCCGGCCCCTCCGACGAGCCGCCCTTCTGATCCCTCGATCCCTCTTTCTCTCTGAGATCTCTGGAGTACTCCGGTGCCCAAGCCACCCATTCGCAAGGTCAAGAAGAAGGTCTGCCAGTTCTGCAAGGACAAGGCGACCGGCGTCGACTACAAGGACACGACGCTGCTGCGGAAGTTCATCTCCGACCGCGGCAAGATCCGTGCCCGCCGCGTCAGCGGCAACTGCAGCCAGCACCAGCGTGATGTCGCGATCGCTGTGAAGAACAGCCGCGAGATGGCCCTGCTGCCCTACACCTCCACGGCGCGCTGATCATGAGCACTCTGAAGCTGATCCTCACGCAGGAGGTCACCGGTCTCGGTTCCTCCGGCGACACCGTCGAGGTCAAGGGCGGCTACGGCCGCAACTACCTCCTGCCCCGCGGGCTGGCCATCAAGGCCACCCGGGGTGCCGAGAAGCAGATCGAGTCGCTCCGCCGGGCGCGTGCCTCCCGTGAGGTGCGCTCGCTCGAGGAGGCGCAGGCCCAGGCCGGCCAGCTGGCCGGCCTGAAGGTCCGCGTGCCGGCTCGCGCCGGTGACGGTGGCCGTCTCTTCGGTCGCGTCACCACCGCCGACGTCGCCGCTGCGGTCACCGCCGCCGGCGGCCCGGAGCTCGACCGTCGCCGGATCGAGCTGCCCAGCAGCATCAAGACCACGGGCCAGCACACCGTCACCGTGCGGGTGCACCCCGAGGTCAGCACCACCCTGGCGATCGACGTCGTCGCCGGCTGAACCGCCTGAGCGCGCCCTGGGCGCGTGCACGTCCCGAGGGGCGTCGGACCTACCGTCCGGCGCCCCTCGTGGCGTCCCAGGGGCGCTGAGCGGGTCGCGCGGGGGCTGTGCACGAGGCCGGTCGGGACGGTCCCGTCCGTCACGGCGACACCACGCGTGCCAACCCGGAAAAAAGTTTCGGAGAACTTTCTGTCCACAGGCCGGGGACGGCGTCCGCGCAGGTGACCGGCTCGCGGCGGGGACACGTCCCCGCGGTGTCCCCGGCCGTCTCCACATGTCGACACGCCTCCGTCCACCGACTTGTCCACATGTTGTGCAGATCGAGGTGTTGGACGGCACCGCTCCAGCTTCCTAACGTCCCTCCCAGCTGCCGCCGAGCGAGAACTGTCAGAGCCCGGCGGTAGCAAGGACCGAACACACGTTCGGCAACGGCGGCGCCCGCCGACCTCCCGGCTTCCCCTCGGTGAGCGGCAGTGCGGGCGCGTCCGCAGGAGATGGAGGTATGCCCCGTGGCGGTGGCCGACGAGTACAGCCGGCCCATGGCGGCGGCGCCGGAGTACGACCGGCAGCCCCCGCAGGACGTCCAGGCCGAGCAGTCGGTGCTCGGCGGCATGCTGCTCAGCAAGGACGCCATCGCCGACGTCGTCGAGGTGCTGCACGGCGCCGACTTCTACCGCCCGGCGCACCAGATCATCTTCGACGTCGTCCTGGACCTGTACGGCCGCGGCGAGCCCGCCGACGCGATCACCGTCGCCGCCGAGCTGAACCGCACCGACCAGCTGTCCAAGATGGGCGGCGCGGTCTACCTGCACACGCTCATCGCCTCGACGCCGACGGCGGCCAACGCCGGCTACTACGCCGCGATCGTCGCCGAGCAGGCCGTGCTGCGCCGCCTGGTGGAGGCCGGCACGCGCGTCGTCCAGCTGGGCTACGGCGCCGCCGGTGGCCGCGGGGACGTCGACGACATCGTCGACCGCGCCTAGTATGAGATCTCCGCCGTCACCGAGAAGCGGATGAGCGAGGACTACTCTCGCCTCGCCGACGTCCTGCAGCCCACGATGGACGAGCTGGACGCGATCGCCTCGCGCGGCGGTGTGAGCCGCGGCGTCCCGACCGGCATCCGCGACCTCGACGAGCTGACGAACGGCCTGCAGTCCGGCCAGATGATCGTCATCGCGGCCCGCCCCGGTGTGGGCAAGTCGACGCTGGGACTCGACATCGCGCGGTCGGCGTCGGTGAAGCACCACATGCCCGCCGCCATCTTCTCTCTCGAGATGAGCAAGCACGAGATCACCATGCGTCTGCTGTCGGCCGAGGCGAAGGTGCCGCTGCACCACATGCGCGCCGGCACGCTGAGCGACGAGGACTGGTCGAAGCTGGCCCGGCGGATGGGTGAGATCGCCGATGCGCCGCTCTACATCGACGACTCCCCGAACATGACCATGATGGAGATCCGGGCCAAGGCCCGCCGGCTCAAGCAGCGCAACGACCTCAAGCTCATCGTCATCGACTACCTGCAGCTGATGACGTCCGGCAAGAAGGTGGAGAGCCGCCAGCAGGAGGTCTCGGAGTTCTCGCGTGCGCTGAAGCTGCTGGCCAAGGAGCTCGAGCTGCCGGTCATCGCGATGTCGCAGCTGAACCGTGGATCGGAGCAGCGTCAGGACAAGAAGCCGATGCTGTCCGACCTCCGTGAGTCCGGCTCGATCGAGCAGGACGCCGACATGGTCATGATGATCCACCGCGAGGACATGTACGAGAAGGAGTCCCCGCGGGCCGGCGAGGCCGACATCATGCTGGTCAAGCACCGCAACGGCCCGACCGCGAACGTCACCGTCGCCTTCCAGGGCCACTACAGCCGCTTCGTGGACATGGCCAACTAGCGGCGGACCAGCGGGAACTGTCGTACCCACCCGGGACGGTGGCCGCCATGAAGCTGCTGACTGCGACCCGCGAGGGTCAGGGTGACCGGGACGGGGACTTCTGCTTCGCGGTGGAGGGCGAGCTGGTGTTCGCGGGGTTCGTCTGCGCGACCGACCGGCGCGATCCCGCGGGCGGCTGCGGCTGCGGCCGGGCGTTCTCCGGGCTGAGCTCCCGGAAGGCCACCACCACGGCGCTGGTGCGCGACCTGGATCTGTCCTACGACGACGTCCGTCTGGCCCTCACCGACCACTTCGTGACCACGGGCATGGGCCCCGACGTGCTCGGCGCGCCGGAGTTCGACGACCTGGTGGAGCAGGAGGTCGAGCAGACGATCCGCTACGCGGAGGTGTGGCAGCCGGGCGCCGTCGTCGGGCGTCGGCTGGACTCCGTGCACCTCCGTGCGCCGGCGGCCGGCTGACGTCGGTTCCACGGGAAACATCGCCGGTCAGGCGCCCCGCTAGCCTGCCGCGGTGCCCACCACCGAACGCGAGCTCACCGTCCCCGTCGACCTGTGCGGCACCGACGGGCGGCTGAACCCCGCTGCCGTGGGGTGGAGCCGGGCCCCGCTGCACCGGGCCAACCTGAGCGGCTGGGGGCGCGCGAAGCGCTGGGAGTACTGGGGCATCGTCACGCCGACGCACATCCTCGGCGTGACCGTCTCCTCGCTGGACTACGCGGCCCTGTACAGCCTCTACCTGCTGGACCGCGCGACCGGGCGGGAGATCGAGCGGGCCGACATCGTGCCGCTGGCCAAGGGCGTCGTGCTGCCCGAGCGCACCGGGGCAGCGAGTGGCCGCGGCAGGACGCTCGCCTTCGAGTTCGGTGGCACGCCCGCGGCGACGACGCTGAAGGGCCGCGCCCCCGACGTCGACTTCGACCTCACCGTGCAGCGCGACCCGGGCCACGAGGCGCTGGCCGTCGTCGTGCCGTGGAGCCCGAAGCGCTTCCAGTACACCGTCAAGGACGTCGCCCTCCCCGTGACCGGGCACCTGCTGCTGGCCGGCGTCGAGGTCCAGGTCGGCGAGGGGTCGTTCGCCGTCCTGGACTCCGGTCGCGGCAAGTGGCCCCGCTCGATCACGTGGAACTGGGCGGCCGGCAGCGCGCCCGGCGGGCGGGGGCTCACCGTCGGCGGGACGTGGACCGACGGCACCGGCTCGACGGAGAACGGCGTGCTGGTCGACGGCCGGCTGCACAAGATCGGCGAGGAGCTGCGCTGGGACTACGACCGCACCGACTGGCTGCGCCCCTGGCGGATCCACGGCGAGACGGTCGACGTCACGCTGCACCCGTTCCACGAGCGGTCGGCGGCCACCGACATGAAGATCATCTCCTCGGAGACCCACCAGTGCTTCGGCGAGTTCACCGGCTGGGCGACGACGGACGACGGCGAGCGGGTGGACGTCGACGGCCTCGTCGGCTGGGCGGAGGAGGCCCGCCAGCTCTGGTGACGCCGACGCAGTGAACGCCAGGGGCCCAGAACCGGTGCGGTTCTGGGCCCCTGGCGTTCAGCGGGTGTGCGGAGCGCGGTGGGCTCAGGCGGCGACGGGGCGGGCCTGCATCGCGCGGCGCACCTTCTTGCCGCCGGTGCTCATCTTCCAGAGCTTGCCCAGCTGCGAGGGCAGGTTGGACGGCTTCGTCTCGGCCAGCCAGTCGTTGGGCAGCGAGAGCCGGATGACCTTGTGCCAGGCGCTGGCGACCTGCGTGACGAGCGGCGCCGAGTGATAGGTCAGGCCGTAGCGGTCGAAGATGTCCTTCACCCGGGGGGCGATCTCGGCGTACCGGTTGCTGGGCAGGTCCGGGAAGAGGTGGTGCTCGACCTGGTGGCTCAGGTTGCCGGTCAGGATGTGCATGGCCTTGCTGCCCGAGATGTTGGCCGAGCCGAGCATCTGGCGCAGGTACCACTCACCGCGGGTCTCGCCCTCGATCGAGGTCTTCTCGAAGGTCTGGACGCCCTCGGGGAAGTGGCCACACATGATCACCGAGTGCGACCACAGGTTGCGGACGACGTTCGCGGTGAAGTTCGCCGCCAGGGTCGGCACGAACGAGGGCCCCGACAGCGCGGGGTGCAGCACGTAGTCCTTGGTCGCCTGATTGCGGATCTTCTTGAGCACCTGCTTGGTGGCGGCGCGGAACTCCGGATTCTGCCGGCGCTTCTTGGTCGCCAGGTTCTTGCCGAGCTCCAGGTCGTAGGCGGCGATGCCGTACTCGAAGAAGCAGGCGTTGATGAAGTTCCACAGCGGCTGGGCCAGGTAGAGCGGGTGCCACTTCTGGTCCTCGTCGACGCGCATGATGCCGTAGCCGAGGTCGTTGTCCTTGCCGATCACGTTCGTGTACGTGTGGTGCAGCTCGTTGTGCGAGTGCTTCCACTGCGCCGCGGGGCTGGCCATGTCCCACTCCCACGTCGTGGAGTGGATCTTCGGGTCGCGCATCCAGTCCCACTGGCCGTGCAGGATGTTGTGCCCGATCTCCATGTTCTCGAGGATCTTGGCCAGGGAGAGCCCGACGGTGCCCACGAGCCAGGCCGGCGGGAACATCGAGGCCAGCAGGACGGCGCGGCTGCCCAGCTCGAGCTTGCGCTGCACGTCGATGACGGTGCGGATGTAGGCGGCGTCGTCCTCGCCGAGGCTGTCCCTGATCTCCTGGCGGATGGTGTCGAGCTCCTTGCCGATGAGCTCGATGTCCTCGGCGGAGAGGTGGGCGATCGGGTTGTCGTCGATCTTCTTCTGGATGACGGTCATGTCCGGCTCCTGGGTGTCGGGTCGGTCAGTGGTCGATGTCGCAGGCGCCGGCGGCGGCGCTGACGCAGGTCTGGATGAGCACGCCGTCACCGGGGGCGGCGGTGGTGATCTCGCCGTTGCGCAGGTCGCGGACGGCGCCCTCGCGCAGGGGCAGCACGCAGCCGAAGCAGATGCCCATGCGGCAACCGCTGGGCATCAGGACGCCGGCCTCCTCGGCGGCGTCGAGGATCGGCGTGGCGCCGTCGGCCTCGACCGTCGTGCCGTTCCGGCTGAAGGTGACCGTGCCGCCCTCGCCGGTGACGAGGATCCGCGGGCGGAAGCGCTCGGTGTAGAGCCGGTCGGCGATGCCGGCGGACGCCCAGTGCTCCTCGAGGGCCTCGAGCATGCCGACCGGGCCGCAGGCCCAGGTGGCGCGCTCGTGCAGGTCGGGGACGAGCTCGGCGATGGAGCGGGCGTCGAGCATCCCGGCGCTGTCGGTGTGCTGCTCGATCAGCCGGATCCGGCCCTCGGCGGCCATCTGCCGCAGTTCCTCGCCGAAGACGACGTCGTCCGCGGTGGGGGCCGAGTGCACGAGCACCGTGTCGGAGAGCTGCGCGGCGTGGTTGCGCAGGATGCCCATGACCGGCGTGATCCCGGAGCCGGCGGTGACGAACAGCGCCTTCTCCGGCGCCTGCTCGGGCAGGCAGAACTCACCGGTGGCCTGGTCGAGCTGGACGATCGTGCCGGGGCGGGCCCGGTGCACGAGGTGGTTGCTCACCTTCCCGTCCGGGATCGCCTTCACGGTGATGGTGAAGCAGCCGTCGGGGCGGCCGAGCACCGAGGTGATCGAGTAGGCGCGCCACTGGCGGACCCCTTCGATGTCGATGCCGATGCGCACGTACTGGCCGGGCGTGTGCGGCAGCCAGTCCTTGCCGGGGCGGATGACGATGCTGGCCGCGTCACGCGTCTCGTGCAGCACGGCCTCGATCCGGCCGCGGAGGGCGGCGCCGGACCGGAGCGGGTCGAACAGATCCAGGTAGTCGACGGGCAGCAGCGGCGTGGTCACCATCTCGGCCAGCCGCACCGCCCGCTTCCGGAGCGTGGCCAGGGGCGACCGCGCCGAGTCCGGGCGGGGAACGGTCGTCGTCATACCTAGAGGTTGTCCAACCGCGCGCTCAGATACCTGTGTGCGGGACGTGAATTGACCGTTATGTTCTGTTCTCTGCGAACAAGAGGGGCGGGCATGGAGGAAGAGCTGGGCCTGCCGACGGCCGTCGCGACCGCGATGCGCCAGGAGCTTCCGGCCGTGGCCGAGCAGACGGTGGCAGCGATCGTCGTCGAGGTGCCCAGCTACGCCCGTGCCTTCAGCGGCGAGATGGGCCGGAACATCGAGAACGCCGTCCAGCTCGCCCTGGGCGGCTTCCTGGTGCTGGCCTCCGAGGGCGGGGACGGTGACGCCAGCACGCCGATCCAGGCTGCTCTCGACGGCGCTTACGCGCTGGGTCGCGGCGAGGCGCGCAGCGGGCGGTCGATGGATGCCCTGCTCGGGGCCTACCGGGTCGGCGCCCGGGTGTCCTGGCGGCTGATGGCCGGCAGCGGGGTCCGCGCCGGGCTGTCGGCCGAGCAGCTCGCCCGCTTCGCGGAGCTGGTCTTCGCCTACATCGACCAGCTGTCCGCGGCCAGCGTCGCCGGCCACAGCGACGAGCTGGCGACCACCGGCCGGGTTCGGGAGCGCTACCGCGAGCGGTTGGCCAACCTGCTGCTGAGCCAGGGCGCGCGCGAGGACAAGGAGGCGGCGGCCGAGCGGGCCGACTGGACCTTGCCACGGACGCTGACGGCGGTGGTCGTGCCCGAGGCGCGGGTGCGGACCGCGCTCAGCTCGCTCGATGCGCGGACGCTGCGCTCGACCGAGGAGGTGCCCGGCTCGGTCGCCTCCGGCGAGCTGGTGGCCCTCCTGGTCCCGGACGCCGAGGGCCGGTCCCGGCCGGCCCTGATGCGTTCCCTGCGGGAGACGGAAGCGGTGGTGGGCCCTGCGCGGCCGTGGGACGAGGTCGACGCGTCCTACGCGCGGGCGTTGCGGGCCCGGCAGCTCGGGCTGGCGGCGGACGAGCGCGGTCTGCTCGACACCGAGGCGCGGCTGGCCGAGCTCGTGCTGCGGGCCGACGAGTCGGCGCTGGCCGATCTGCGGGCCGAGGCGCTCGCCCCGCTCGCGGACCTGAGCGAGAGCGCGCGGGAGAAGCTGACCGAGACCCTGCGCTCGTGGCTGCTGCACCAGGGACGCCGGGACGCCGTCGCCGCACAGCTCTTCGTCCACCCGCAGACCGTCCGGTACCGGATGACCCAGCTCCGCGAGCTGTACGGCGCGCGGCTGGAGGAGCCGGCCACGGTGCTGGCGCTCGTCCTCGCGCTCGGCGTGGATCCCGGGGGGATGACGCCGTGAGCTTCCTGATCGTGCACGGCTGGCAGAACTCCCGGCCGGAGGGGCACTGGCAGCGCTGGCTGGCCGAGCGACTGACTGCCGAGGGGCACGAGGTGCGGTACCCGCAGTTCCCCTCGCCCGACGAGCCCGTGCTCGACGAGTGGACGGCGCTGCTGCGGTCGGAGCTGGCCGCCCTGGGCACGGACGGCGGCGAGCGGGTGCTGATCTGCCACAGCCTCGCCGTCCTGCTGTGGTGGCAGGTCGCGCCGTCGCTCGGTGCCCTGCAGCCCGACCGGGTGCTGCTGGTGGCGCCGCCGGCGGCCGACGTACTGCGCGGCTTCCCGGAGGTGACGGCCTTCGCGCCGCCCGGCATCGAGGCGGTCGAGCTGCCCGCCGGCGTCCGCGCGCGGGTGCGGTTCGTGGCCGCGGACGACGACCCCTACTTCCCGGGCGGGGCGGCCGCGCTGTACGCCGACCGGTTCGGGCTCGACGCCGACGTCGTCCCGGGCGGGCAGCACCTGGACCTCCCCGCCGGGTACGGCTCCTGGCCGTCGGTGCACGCCTGGTGCACCGACCCGTCGGTGCGGATCACGGCCCGGTGAGCGCGCTGCTCGCCGCGGTCGCCGCGGCGACCGGGCTGCCCGCCGGCGTGATGGAGCTGACCGGGTCGCCCGGCCTGGGCGGACCGCTGGCCGCCGACGACCTGGTGACCGGTGCCGTCGCCGCGCAGCTGCACGCCGCCCGGCTGCTCGCCGGCCGTGACGGACCGGTCCGGCTGGACGGGCCGCACGTCGGCCTCGCGGTGCGCAGCGAGCGGTACGCACGCCTCGCCGGGCGGCCGGTCGGGATGGGCTTCGCGCCGCTGTCCCGGTTCTGGCGGACCGCCGACGGCTGGCTGCGGCTGCACGGCAACTACCCGCACCACCGGGCGGCGGCGGCCTCCGTCCTGGGGTCCGAGGACGTCGACACCGTCGCGGCGGCGGCTGCCCGGTGGCGGGCCGAGGAGCTGGAGGCCGCCGTCGTCGCGGCCGGGGGTGCGGCGGCCGCGATCCGGACGCCCGAGGAGTGGGCGAGCTCGCCGCAGGGCCGAGCGGTCGGCGAGCTCCCGCTGCTCGCCCTGAGCCGGGTCGCCGACGGGCCCACGCGTCAGCCGGAGCTGCCCGGGCTGCGGGTGCTCGACCTGACCCGGGTGATCGCCGGCCCGGTCGCCACCCGGGTGCTCGCCTCCCACGGCGCCGATGTGCTGCGGGTCGACGGGCCGCGGCTGCCCGACCTGCCCGAGGGGCTGCTGGACACCGGCGTCGGCAAGCGGCACGTGGTGCTCGACCTGGCCGACGCCGGCGACCGGGCCACCGTCGAGGAGCTGCTGGCGAGCGCGGACGTCGTCGTGCAGGGCTACCGGCCGGGCGCGCTGGAGGCGTTCGGCCTGGATCCCGGGGCGCTGGCCGAACGGCACCCGCACCTCGTCGTCGTCCGGATCTCCGCCTGGGGGCTGTCCGGGCCGTGGGCGGGCCGGCGGGGGTTCGACTCGCTGGTGCAGGCCGCCACCGGCATCGCGACGGTCTGCGGCACATCGGAGCAGCCGGGCGTGCTCCCGGCGCAGGCGCTCGACCACGCGACCGGCTACCTCGCCGCCGCGACGGTGCTCGCCGGGCTCGTACGGCAGCGCCAGGAGGGCGGCGGCTGGTACGGCGAGCTCTCCCTGGCCCAGACGGGGCGGGAGCTGCTGGCCGCGCCGCGCGACCCGTCGTCCCCCGCGCCCGACCCCGATCCGGCCGCTTACCTGCAGCGGCTGGACTCGCCGGGCGGCCCGGTCGAGGTGGTCGCGCCTCCGGGCTCGCCGCCCTGGACCTCGGCGGCCGTCCTGCCGCCGCGCGCCGATCCGGTCTGGCTCCCCCGTCCTACCCCGGGAGCAGGATGAGCGGCATGACCGTGGACCTCGCGGCGGCCGCCGCCTTCCTCGCCGGGCACGGGCGGCTGCTCGACCGCCGCCGCTTCGACCTGCTCACCGGCTCCGGCGGTGCCGACGCCGTGGTCGCCGCTGTCGACGGCTACCGGAACCCCGACGGCGGCTACGGCTGGGGGCTGGAGCCCGACCTGCGCTCGGCGAGCAGCCAGCCCGGCGGCGCGCTGCACGCCCTGGAGGCGTTCGCCGACCTGGCACCGGCGACCACGCCGCGCGCCGCGGAGGTCTGCGACTGGCTGGCGTCGGTGATGCTCCCCGACGGCGGGCTGCCGTTCGCGCTGCCGGTGCCCGACCCGGCCGCGTGCGCGCCGTTCTGGGCTCAGGCGGACCCGACGACGTCGTCCTTGCAGATCACCGCGGTGGTCGCGGCCACCGCCTCCCGGGTGGCCGCGGTCGACCCGGCGGTGGCGGAGCACCCCTGGCCGGCCCGTGCGACGGCGTACTGCCTGGAGGCTGCGGGAGCGCTGGACGGGTCCACGCACGCCATGGAGCTGGCGTTCGCGGTGCAGTTCCTCGACGCGGCGGGCCGTTCCGGTGCCGGTGCCGAGGAGGCGCGGACCCTGCTGGACCGGTTGCGCCCGCTGATCCCGGCCGACGGGCTGCTGCACGTGGCCGGCGGCGCCGAGGACGAGTTCATGCGGCCGCTGGACTTCGCGCCCTTCCCCGGCGGCCCGGCCCGGAAGCTGTTCGCGCCGTCCGTGGTCGAGGCCGAGCTGGACCGCCTCGCCGCCGGGCAGCAGCCCGACGGCGGCTGGACCGTCGACTTCGACAGCTACTCCCCCGCGGCCACCCTGGAGTGGCGCGGGCACGCCACCGTGCAGGCGGTCGCGCTGCTGCGCGCCAACGGCCGGCTCTGATCAGACCGGGCGCAGCACCGCGACCAGGAAGTCGGCGTCGGGGGTGAGGGGACGCAGGTCCCAGGTGGAGAGCAGCAGATCGGGCGCCCAGCCGGTGGCCTGTGCGTCGGCGAGGAAGTCGTCGAACGCGTAGCCCCGGCCGGCGCCGAAGCCGAACACCGCCCGGCCGTCTCCGACGAGGACGTCGCGCAGGCGGCGGAGCACCTCGGTCCGGGTGCTCTCGGCCAGGAAGGTCATGACGTTGCCCGCGCAGACGATCGCGTCGAAGCCGGCGTCGATCCCCTGGGCCCGCAGGTCCAGCTCGGCGAGGTCCTGGACGAGCCAGCGCGGGCCGGGGTGGTCCTCCTCGGCGGCGGCGATCAGCACCGGGTCGGCGTCGACCCCGACGACCTCGTGCCCGACCTCGTGCAGGTGGGCGCCCACCCGGCCCGGGCCGCAGCCGGCGTCGAGCACCCGCGAGCCGCGCGGCAGCATCGCGTCGACCAGCCGCGCCTCGCCCACGAGGTCCATGCCCTGCTCGGCCAGGGTGCGGAAGCGCCGCACGTAGGCGGCCGAGTGCTCCGGGTCCTCCTCGGTCATCCGCAGCCACGCGTTCTGTTCGGTCACGGTGCCCGTTCTACACGGCGTCGACGAGCACGCCGGGGTTGAGGACGCCGGCCGGGTCCAGCGCCGCCTTCGCCGCCCGCAGCGCGACGGCGAACGGTTCGGGGCGCTGCCGGTCGTAGCCGGGGCGGTGGTCGCGGCCGACGGCGTGGTGGTGGGTGACCGTGCCGCGCAGCCGGGTCAGCACCTCCATGGCGGCGGTCTTCACGTCGTCCCACATGGCGACCTCGGAGCCGGGCCGCCCGACGCCCACCACCGTGAAGTACGGCGCCGGCCCGTCGGGGTAGACGTGGGTGAACCGGCAGTTCACCAGCCCGGGGGCCCCGGTGATCTCCTGCACCGCGGCGCCGACCTCGGCCTGCACCGTCGCGTACAGCTCGTCCACCCGGTCCCAGGTGGTCGCCGTCTCGAAGGTCTCCACGACGGCGCTCATCCGGGCCAGCCCGTCGCGGCCGTAGGGCGCGCGCAGGAACGACGACCGCCACGCGTCGGCGGCGGCATCGCGGGGGCCGTCCTTCCGCGGGGCGACCGTGCCGCCGCAGTCGCGGGCCAGCGTCAGCAGCTCCTCCAACCGGCTGTCCACCGGGTGCGCCGCGGACTCGACGCCCAGCACCAGCACGCAGCTCCCCGTCGTCGAGGCCCCCGACGTGGCGGCCTCGCCGGCGTCGAGCAGCCGGCAGTTGGCCGGATGGAGTCCGGCCTGCGCGATCGTGCGGACGGCGCCGATGGCGGTGGGCATGTCGGGGAAGGTCACCGACGCCGAGGCCTTGAACCGCGGCCGGTCCTGCAGCCGCATCCACGCCTCGGTGATGACGCCGAGCGTCCCCTCCGAGCCGAGAAACATCCGGTCCGGGGACGGGCCGGCGCCCGAGCCGGGCAGCCGCCACGACTCGCTGACCCCGACCGGGGTGACCACGCGCATCGACTCGACCAGGTCGTCGATGTGGGTCAGCAGGGTCGCGTAGTGCCCGCCTGCACGGGTGGCCAGCCAGCCGCCGAGGGTCGAGAACTCGAAGCTCTGCGGGTAGTGGCGCAGCGTCAGGCCGTGCGGGCGGAGCTGCTCCTCGAGCACCGGGCCGAGCGCGCCGCCCTGGATGCGGGCCGCCCGGCTGGTCCGGTCGATCTCCAGCACCCGGTCCAGCGCGGTGAGGTCCATCGAGATCCACGGCCGGTCGCCGCGGTACTCGACGCCGCCGACCACCGAGCTGCCGCCGCCGAACGGCACGACGACGACGCCGGCCGACGACGCCCAGTCGAGCAGCCGCACGACGTCGTCCTCGTCCGCGGGGTGGGCGACGGCGTCCGGCGCCCCGGGCAGCTCGCCCGACAGCGCCCGGACGACGTCCCGGTAGGCCTTGCCGTAGGCGTGCCGGGCCCGGTCGTCGTGGTCGGCGGTCACCGGCAGCCCGTCCGGCCCGGTCACCCGGGACGCCGGCAGGACGACGTCGGCCAGCCGCGGAACGGGGCGCGGCCGGTCGGGGAGCCCCGGGAGCCGCGCCGCGCGGGCGATGCACTCCTCGTCGCTCAGGGCCTGGTCCGCTGCGCCCCACCCCCACCACGAACGGTCCGGTGTCATGCGGGCGGCCTCCAGTCGGGGGGATCGGCCGCCTGAAGCAGCGGGTCGTCCGCCGCGAGTGTGCGCACCGGCCCGGGCGTGGTCAACGGCCCCTCGAAACGCACGGTCACCCGGCCCAGCCCCCGGCCCCAGACCCAGCCGGCGCCCAGCTCCTCGTGCCGCACGTCCTGCCCCGGCCACCAGCGCTTGTCGGCGGGCAGCGGCGGCTCGGGGACGGCGTCCTCCGTCGCGGGCTCCTCGGTGGCGGCCATCGGGGCGCCGTCGTCGTCCTCGGCGAACAGGTCGCCCTGGGCGTAGAGCGAGAGCCCGGAGACCCCGACGCCGAGCAACCGCAGGCCGCCCTCGGCCCCGGCGTCGGCCAGCAGCCGGCGGGCGATCGCGGCGATCTGCCGGGGATCGTCGGTGGGCTGGGGGAGCGTCTGCGAGCGGGTGAGGGTGGTGAAGTCGTAGCGGCGCAGCTTGAGCGTGACGGTGCGGCCGGAGAACGCCGAGTCGCGCAGCCGCTTGCCCACCCGGCCGGCCATCGAGTCGATCTCCCGGCCCAGGACGGCGAGATCGGTCAGGTCGCGCTCGAAGGTCTCCTCGTGCGACACCGACTTCGCCTCGCGGTCGGGCACCACGGCGCGGTCGTCCTCGGCGCGGGCCAGCGCGTACAGGCCGGCGCCGTGCGCCCGCCCGGCCAGGGCGACCAGGTCGGCCAGCGACTTGGCGGCCAGGTCGCCGACGGTCTTCACCCCGACCTGGTGCAGCCGCTCGGCCGTCGCGGGCCCGACGCCGCCCAGCGTGGTCACCGACAGCGGGTGCAGCAGGTCGAGCTCCGCGCCCGGGGGGACGACGACCAGCCCGTCGGGCTTCTGCAGCTCCGAGCCGATCTTCGCCATGAGCTTCGACGAGCCGATGCCGACCGAACCGGTCACTCCCCCGGTGGCCGTGGCGATCCGGACCTTCAGGTCCCGGCCCAGTTCCGTCACGGCCGGCACGGAGAGGTCGTGCCCGCCGGCGGCGAGGTCGACGTAGGCCTCGTCGATCGACACCGGCTCGACCAGCGGCGAGAGCTCGCGGAGCAGGCCCATGACGACCTCGGAGGTGCGCCGGTAGGCGGCGAACCGGCCGCCCAGGAACGCCGTCCCCGAGGGGCAGCGCCGCCGGGCCTCGGCCGTGGACATGGCCGAGCGGGCGCCGTAGGCGCGCGCCTCGTACGACGCGGTGGCGACGACACCGCGACCCCCGACCCCGCCGACGACGACCGGCCGCCCGCGCAGCGAGGGCTTGTCGCGCTGCTCGACGGCGGCGAAGAAGGCGTCGAGGTCGAGGTGCAGCACGCTCGCCTCCCGCCTCACCCCTCCAGTGTCCCCGTTAGCGTGCGGGCCATGACCGACAGCGACGGCCAGGACCGGATCGAGCAGGGCCGGATCGAGCCCCCTCCCGCCGGTGACGAGTTCGCCGTCCTGACCGGGTTCCTCGACTACCAGCGCGCCACGCTGGCGTGGAAGACCCGCGGCCTGGATGCCGACGCCCTGCAGGTGACGGTGGCCGCCTCGACCATGACGCTCGGCGGGCTGCTCAAGCACCTGGCCTTCGTCGAGGAGATGTGGTGCTCCCGACGGCTGATGGGGCGGGGGTGGAGCGGGACCTTCGCCGACGTCGACTGGGACGAGGACCCGGACTGGGAGTGGCACTCCGCGGCCGAGGACTCCCCCGAGCAGCTGCACGCGCTGTGGTCCGGAGCCGTCGACCGGTCCCGGGAGCTCGTGGCCGAGGCGGTGGCGGACGGCGGCCTGGACCGCCTGGCCGACGTCGGTTCGCCGGACGGCACGACGCCCAGCCTGCGCTGGATCCTGGTGCACCTGATCGAGGAGTACGCGCGGCACAACGGGCACGCCGACCTCATCCGGGAGTGGATCGACGGCGAGGTCGGCGAGTAGGCAGCCCGGCGCGGTGGCTCGGGATCCGGCCGCCGTCCGCCACGGGCGGGCCGCCAGACTGTCGCCGTGACCGAGCAGACCTCCCCGCGCTCCTGGCCGGCGCTGCCGGTGGACGGCTGGGCCGACACCCGCGACACGCTGCAGCTGTACACGCAGGTGGTGGGCAAGGTCCGGATGGCCAACGCCGGCCTGTCCAACCACTGGTGGAACGTGCCGCTGTACGTGACGGCGCGTGGGCTGACCACCTCGCTGATGCCGCACCCGACCGGGCCGTCGTTCTCGGTGGACTTCGACTTCGTCGACCACCGCCTCGTCGTCGCCACGGTGGACGGCACCACCGGCTCGCTGCCGCTCGAACCCCGGACGGTGGCGGACTTCCACGCCGACGTGATGGCGCTGCTCGACGAGCTGGGTGTCGGGACCGGGATCTGGCCGGTGCCGGTGGAGATCCCCGGCGCCATCCCGTTCCCCGACGACCGGGTGCACGCCAGCTACGACCCGGACGCCGTGCACCGCTTCTGGCTCGGGCTGGTGCAGATGACGCGCGTCCTCACCACGTTCCGGGACCGGTTCGTCGGCAAGTCCAGCCCGGTGCACCTGTTCTGGGGGGCGCTCGACCTCGCCACGACCCGGTTCTCCGGCCGCACGGCCCCCGACCACCCGGGTGGGGCGCCGAACTGCGGCCCGCACGTGATGCTCGAGGCCTACTCGCACGAGGTCAGCAGCTGCGGCTACTGGCCGGGCCCGCCCGGGGAGGAAGGCGTCTTCTACAGCTACGCCTATCCCGAGCCCGCGGGGTTCCGGGAGATCACCGGCCTGCCCGAGGGCGCGCGCTGGGACGACGGCCTGGGCGAGTACGTGCTGCCCTACGAGGTGGTGCGCACCGCCGCGGACCCCGACGCGGTGCTGCTGGCCTTCCTCCAGCGGACGTACGAGGCGGCCGCCGACCTCGCGGGCTGGGACCGTCCCGCGCTGGAACGCGACGACGCCGGCACCCGCTGAGCCCGCCCGTTCACCCGACTGTGGATTTCCTTGCCGGAGTCGTCCCGCAACTGGGAAGCTGCAGGTAGACGGCCGACGGGAGGATGCACGGAGTGGCAACGGTCTTCCTCGTCATCGGTGCGATCGGCCTCGTCGTCCTCCTGCTCTCGCTGTTCGTCGGTGAGTTCGACCTCGGCCTGGGCGACGCCGACGGCCCGTTCTCCGTCCCGGCGCTCGCGGCCCTGCTGGGCGGGATCGGCTTCGGCGGCGCCGCCGCCACCAGCCTGCTGCCGCAGGACCTGCCCGACGCCGTCGCCGCACTGCTCGCCTCGGCCGTCGGGCTGGTCGTCGCCGTCCCGCTGGCGTGGGGTGCGGTCCGGCTCTCGGGTGCGCTCACGGACATGCCGACCGAGCCCACGCTGACCCGCCACCACCTGGTCGGCGCCCAGGGCGTCGTCGTCTCGGCGGTGCCCAGCCCCGGGTTCGGGGAGGTCCGGCTGACCCTCGCCGGCCAGCAGCTCAAGTACTCCGCCCGCAGCGACGTGCCGCTGCCCACCGGGACGCCGGTCTACGTCGTCGAAGCCATCAGCGAGACCGCGGTCGAGGTCGTCTCCACCGCGCCCGAGCACTCCCCCCTGACCGGAGGCCCCTCCTCGTGACGCTGCTCTACGCCATCGGTGGCCTCGCGGCCCTGGTCGTCCTGCTGGTGCTGCTCGTGCTGTCCCGCATCAAGGTGGCCGGGCCCAACCAGGCCTTCATCGTGACCGGTCGCCAGGGGCGGGAGGTCACCAGCGACAGCGGCGTGATCTCGCGCGACTCCTCCGGCCAGAAGGTCGTGCTCGGCGCCAGCGTCTTCGTGCTGCCCGTCGTCCAGAAGCTGCACTCGATGGACCTCTCCAGCCGCCGCATCCCGGTCGGCATCCGGGGCGCGGTGTCGCTGCAGGGCGTCAAGTGCGACCTCGAGGGCGTCGCGATCGTCAAGGTCGGCGGATCCGAGAGCTCGATCCGGGCCGCCGCGCAGCGCTTCCTCAACCAGCAGCAGGGCATCGACACCTTCACCTCGGAGGTGCTGGCGGGCGCGCTGCGCTCGATCGTCGGCCGGCTGACGATCGAGGAGATCATCCGGGACCGCGCCGCGTTCGCCTCCGCCGTGGCCGAGGAGGCCGAGTCCTCCCTCACCGGCCAGGGCCTGGTCCTCGACACCTTCCAGCTGCAGGACATCCAGGCCGAGGGCTCCTACCTCGCAGACCTGGGCCGTCCCGAGGCCGCGCGAGTGCTCAAGGAGGCGAGCATCGCCGAGGCGCGGGCCCGGCAGGCCGCCCAGCAGGAGCAGCTGCTCGCCGACGAGGCGATCGCCATCTCGCAGCGGCAGCTGGCGCTCAAGCAGGCCGAGATCGCGGCCGAGACCGACGCCGCCAAGGCCCGCGCCGCCGCGGCCGGACCGCTGGCCCAGGCCGCGCAGGACCAGGCGATCCTCATGGAGCAGGAGAAGGTCGCCGAGCGGACCGCGGCGCTCACCGAGCGGCAGCTGGACACCCAGGTGCGCCGCCCGGCCGACGCCCAGCGCTACAAGGTGGAGCAGGAGGCCGAGGGCCGCAAGAACACCGCGATCCTGACCGCCGAGGCGCAGCGGCAGGCGACGATCGCCGCCGCGGAGGCCGCCGCCCGGCAGGCCGAGCTCTCCGGTGAGGGCGAGCGGGCCCGGCGGTCGGCCCTGGCCGAGGCCGAGGCGATCGAGGGCGCCAAGCGTGGTGAGGCCGAGAAGATGCGGCGTCAGGCGATCGCCGACGCCGTCGAGCGGGAGGGTGCGGCCGAGGCGGCCGCGATCCTCGCCCGCGGTCAGGCCGAGGCCGAGGCGATGGACGCCCGCTCGGACGCGTTCGCCAAGTACGGCGAGGCCGCCATCCTGGAGATGCTGGTCAAGGTGCTGCCCGACGTCGTGGGCGCGGCGGCCGCGCCGCTGTCGGCGGTGGAGAAGATGACCGTCATCTCCACCGACGGCGCCGGCTCGCTCGGGAAGTCGGTCGCCTCCAACGTGGCCCAGGGGCTGCAGCTCTCCGGCGACCTCACCGGCATCGACGTCGCAGCGCTGCTGCGCCGGCTCGGCGGCGCCACCGGTGCCGACGCCGTCACCCGCGTGCCGATCTCCGACGGCGACGGTGCTGCCGCCAACGGGAGCCACAGCTGAGTTCCGGGCCCGCTCTGCGGGTCGGGGGTGAGCACGCGCGGTGGCTCGCGCGGCGGAGGCCTGTCGTCGTCGCTGTCGGCGCGCTCTTCGTCGGGGCGGGTCGCGCCGCGCTGGAAGCGCTCGTCCGCCGCGAGCCGTGGGACTGGTGGCTGGTGCTGCTGTACGGCGGGGTCTGGGCGGCCGGGATGGCGGTGTTCTGGATCGTCTTCCGGGCCGTCACCCGGCGCCGAGCGGAGCGTGATCGGGACCGCGTCGAGGGCCGCGCCGTGGTCGAGGAGGCGCTGCGGACGGGCCGGCTCCCCGAGGGAGCGGCGCCCGCTGCATGGCGGCGGGCCCTGGCGGAAGAGATCCACAGCGCGCGGCAGAGCCGCTGGGCGGTCGCGGGCCTGGGCCTGTGCATCACCGTCCTCGCGGCCGTCGTCGCAGCGATCGACTCCGACCCGATCGTGGGTCTGCTCGCCCTGGTGCTGCTGGCCGGGACCGTCAGCATGGACCGGTGGTGCCTCCGGCGCGTGCGCCAGGCGGACGACCTCCTCGCCGCGGTCGACGCGTGATCATCGGCGGGTCCGTCGCGCCGCTCGGGTAGAGGCCGGGCCGCCTCAGGCCGGCCAGATCCCGGCGAAGTGGTGCACCGGCCCGTGCCCGGAGCCCACGGACAGGGACGCGCCCTCCGACAGCGCGCGGTGCAGGTAGTCGCGAGCTCCCTCGACCAGGGCGGGCCAGTCCGGGGTCCCGCCCGGGCGGGCCGCCAGCGCCGCGATCGCCGAGGACAGCGTGCAGCCCGTGCCGTGGGTGGCCGTCGTCGCGAGGCGGGGCCGGCGGCTGACCGTGGTGCCGGCGGAGGTGACCAGCACGTCGGTGCTCTGCTCGCCGCCGAGGTGCCCACCCTTGAGCAGCACCGCGCCCGGGCCGAGGTCGAGCAGGGCCCGCGCGTGCTCGTGCAGGCCCGCGACGTCGGTGGCCGGGGCGACGTCGAGCAGCGCCGCCGCCTCGGGCACGTTCGGTGTGATCAGATCGGCGACCGGCAGCAGCTCGGTGCGGACGGCGGCGATCGCCTCGTCGTCGATCAGCCGGTCGCCGCTGGTCGCCACCATCACGGGATCGCAGATCACCGGCCCGGGGCGACGGTCGGCCAGCACGGCGGCAACCTCGCGCACCACGTCCGCGCTGCCCAGCATGCCGAGCTTGGTGGCGTGGACCGTGACGTCGTCCAGCAGGGTGGTCAGCTGCCGGCCCACGAACGCCGCCGGCACGGGGTGCACCCCGGTGACGCCGTGGGTGTTCTGCGCCGTGAGCGCGGTGAGGACGGCGGTCCCGTAGACGCCCAGGGCGCTGAAGGTCTTCAGGTCGGCCTGGATCCCGGCTCCCCCGCTGGGGTCGCTGCCCGCCACGGTCAGCGCGGTCGGCGTCACCGGGCGGCCGCCGTGGTGATGGCCGCCCGGAGGGTGGCCGCGGCTGCATGCGGGTCGGCCGCCGCGCAGACGGCGGAGACGACGCAGGCGCCGTCCACCCCGGTGGCGGCCACGGCGGCGGCCCGGCCGGCGTCGATGCCACCGATCGCCACCGCCAGCAGCCCGCCGGCGTGTGCCGTCCGGACCATCTCGGCCACCGCCTCGAGCCCCAGACCGGGGCCGGCCTCCGGCTTGGTCGGCGTCGCCCAGACCGGGCTGAGCCCCACGACGTCGACGGTGCCGGGCGGCAGCCGGAGGGCCGTGGCGAGGTCGCCCGCGCTCTCCACGGACAGACCGAGCAGCCGGTCGGGGCCCAGCAGAGCGCGCACCTCGGCCGCCGGCAGGTCGTCCTGGCCGACGTGCACGCCGTCGGCACCGGCCAGCAGGGCCACGTCGACCGCGTCGTTCACGACCACCGGGACGTCGGGGCGGTCGGCCAGCGCGTCCCGGACGGCGCGGGTGAGTGCCAGGAGGTCGCGGCGGGAGGCGTGCTTGTCGCGCACCTGGACGGCCGTGACGCCACCGGCCACCGCCGCGCGCACCACGTCGGCCACCGGGCGCGGGGAGCACAGCTCCGTGTCGGTGACCAGGTAGAGGGTCGGGTCGAACGGCGGGCGCATCAGACGCTCCGCAGGTCCGCGCCGGCGAGCTCCTCCGGACCCACGGCATCGAGGGCGTCGAGCCAGGCGGGGGCGAACGTGCCCGGCCCGGCGGCGGTGCGGGCCGCCCGCTCCGCCGCGACGGCGACGTGCGCGTGGGCGGCGACCGCGCCGGTCAGCGCGTCGCCGGTTGTCGCGACGTAGGCGGCCACCAGCGCTCCCAGGGCGCACCCGGCCCCGGTGGTGCGCGTCAGGAGCAGGGACCCGCCGCCCACCCGGACGGTGCGCCGGCCGTCGGTGATCAGGTCCACCTCGCCGCTGACGGCGACCACCCCGCCGGTCCCGGCCGCGAGCGCGGCGGCCGCGGCGGCGGCGTCGTCCGCCCCGGCCGTGCTGTCCACGCCCCGCCCCCCGGCTCCGGCCCCGGCCAGCGCCATGACCTCCGAGGCGTTGCCCCGCACCACGGCCGGCGCGAGCTCCACCAGCTCGGCGGCCAGCTGCGTCCGGTAGGCGAGCCCGCCGACGGCGACGGGGTCCAGCACCCACGGCGTGCCCGCCGCGCGCGCGGAGCGGGCGGCCAGCCGCATCGCCTCGGCGGTCCGCTCGTGCACCGTGCCGACGTTGATCAGCACGGCCGAGGCGACGGCGGCGAAGTCGCCCGCCTCCTGCGGGGCGTCCACCATCGCCGGGGCGGCCCCTACGGCCAGGAGGGCGTTGGCGGTCAAGGTCTGCACCACCGTGTTGGTCAGGCAGTGCACGAGGGGGCTGCTCGCGCTCAGCGCCTCGCGGGCCGCGCGCAGGTCGATCGTTTCCACAGCACCGGACATGCTGGTGACATCCCTTCGCCAGTGTGAACTGGAGCAGGTTCGACGGGTGTGTTCTCAGTCCCGGGCGGGACACCCCGTGCCACGTACGCGCCGAACGTAACACCGGGCCCGGGTGGGGCCCGGGGGTGCCTCGGCGCGCGGTGGTGGCTACGGTTCGCCCATACCGCGGGAGCCCGACGCATCGGGCTGAGAGGACGGCTGCGGCCGCCGACCGTTCGAACCTGTCCGGGTCATGCCGGCGTAGGGAGGCACGAGATGCGCGCGATCCGTTTCCACGGTCAGGGCAGGCCGCTGGCCGTCGAGGAGATCGACGACCCGCGACCCGGGCCCGGCGACGTGCTGATCGACGTCGTGGCGGCGGGGGTCTGCGGCACCGAGCTGCACTTCCTCGACGGGCTGCTGACCCCGGCGACCACCCCGCTCACGCTCGGCCACGAGGTGGCCGGCGTGGTCGCGGAGGTGGGCGCCGGGGTGGAGGGCGTCGCGCCGGGTGACCGTGTCGCCGTGCACTACCTGCACGCCTGTCACCGCTGCCGCTCGTGCCTGGCCGGCGACGACCACCTGTGCGATGCACCGCTGGGGTTCCTGGCGTTCGTGACCGACGGTGGCTTCGCCGACCGGATCGTGGTGCCCGCCTCCGCCGCCGTACCGGTGCCCGAGGGTCTGGACCTGTCCGTGGCGGCCACGCTGTGCTGCAGCGCCACCACGGCGCTGCACGCCGTCGACGTGGCGGGGGTGCGGCCGGGGTCCTCGGCCGTCGTCTACGGCGCCGGCGGCGTCGGCCTGGCGCTGGTGCAGGTGCTGCGGGAGGTCGGCGCCCGGCCCATCGCCGTGGCGCGGAACCCCGAGCGGCTGGCCCTGGCGCGCGAGCTCGGTGCGGTGGCGACCGTGGACGCCACGGCCGGGGACGTCGCTGGAGCGATCCGCGAGGCCACCGACGGCGACGGCGCCGACGTCGTCTTCGAGCTGGTCGGTACCCGCGAGACCGGCGCGGCCGCCCTCGCTTCGCTCGGCAAGCGCGGCACGCTCGTGTACGTCGGCTACAGCGTCGACACGGTGGAGATCACGCCGCTGTCGCTCGTCGTGCCCGAGCAACGGATCCTGACCTCGGTGGGGAACCGGCGCTCGGAACTAGTGGCGGCGCTGGACCTGGCGGCGCGTGGGCGGCTGGGCGCCACGGTCGTCGAGTACCCGCTGGAGCAGGCCGGGGCGGCGCTCGAGGACCTGCGGGCCGGCCGGGTGATGGGCCGGGCGGTGCTCCGGCCCTGAGGGTCAGCTCCCGGCCGGCGCACCGAACCGGGCGACGCAGTGCCAGACCTTCTTCAGGTCCTGGGCCTCCTCGTCGCCGATCCGCGCCGCGCGGCCGATCACGGCCGCGTCCAGCACCCCATCGGCTGCGATCCGGCGGCCGACCTCGACCGTGCGCGGGCCCCGGAACAGCGGGTGCTCGGCAAGCGTCTCCACGGTCAGCCGCCGTCCCTCGTGCCACTCGACGGGCACTCCCAGCGCCCGAGCCCGGTCCTCGGTGGGTGAGCTCCGGAAGCAGGGGTCGAGGACGACGGCCTCGACATCCGTGGCCAGTTCCACGGGGCCGTGCACGTGTGCCTCGACGTAGTCGTCGAGGACTCCCCCCTCGGTCGCCTCGACCTCGTCGGTGAGCGCGCGCGCCTCGAACCGCTCGACGAGGGGGAGGAGCCCGAACCGGTCGGCGGTCGCCACCGCGGTGGGTTCGAACACCGAGTCGGGAAAGCAGAAGGTGCTGCGGTCCAGGACCGCCTCGGTCAGCCGCAGGTGCGCCGACCCGAACCGGGGAGCGGCGCCGATCCGGCGCCGACGGTGGTCCAGCGCCCCGTACTTCGGGCGCTCGGCGGCCGGCGCGTCGTCGTAGGCGGCGCCGAAGATGCGCTGCTCCCACCCCCACCGGGCGCCGCCGGGGTGCGCGGTGAGCCCCCCGTTGCTGGTGCCGGTCTCGAACTGCGACCGGTAGACGCCGTCTCGCCCCAGCCGTTCCAGCACGGACTCCCCGTCCAGCAGGCGGTCGGGGTGGAAGTTCAGGGTGATGCGCAGCGACCGGTCCAGGGGCTCGCCCGACGCCGACCGCGCCACGTGCGCGATCGCCCGTTCGGCCGAGAGCGAGGACGGCGGGGGCACGGCGCGATCATGGCATCGCGCGGTCCATGCGGCGCCGGGCGCGAACCACTCGACGTCGTCACGCCCTGCGACTACACATGCGAGCCATGCCGGGACGCCGCGCTCCGTGATCCGTCCACGCGGAGCCGCGGCGCTCTGCGCCCTCGTCGTGGCCACCGGAGCAGCGTGCGGTGCCCAGGAGCCCGAGCCGACGGCGCAGGAGCCGCTGCCGACGGTGTCGGTCGCCGAGTCCTACGGGACCGACACGATCACCACCGCCGACGAGCTGGTCGCGAACTCGTACGTGGTCGCACGCGGCCGGTTCGTCGGCGCGCCGGACATCGTCCTCACGCAGCACGACGAGGACGTGGTCGGCCACGTGGTGGTCTGGGAGTTCGCGCCCGACGAGGTGTACCGCGACGTGCGGCTCCCCGACGCCCCGTCCCGGCAGGCGGACGAGCGGCGGGGCACCTTCCTCGTCGCCGCGGGCGCGTACGAGATCGGGGCGATGCGGGGGGAGCTGTCCGTGGAAGCCTTCATCGGGAGCCGGCCCAGCACGTACAACCTCAACAGCTACGTCGTCGACCGGCCGGTCCACGTCTTCCTGAGGCCGGGTGTCGTGCCCCGGGAGGTGGTGCAGCAGCGGCCGGAGCTGGCCGACGTCTGGACCCTGGCGGGGACGGGGCACTGCTACGCCGTCGAGGACCTCGCCGAGTCCTGCGCCTACGTGTCCGACACCGTGGGAGGGGAGCCGGCCGCGACGGTCGAGCTCGGGTCCCTGACGCCCCCCGGCCTGACGACGGAGGCGGTGGAGGGCTCGGGGTCGGTCCCGGACGTCGTGGGGTCCGAGACGTTCGCTGAGTCCCAGCCCATCGACGTCGGGCGGTACCGCGTGCTCCCCGCGCCGGGCGGGGAGGGCTGACTGCTCAGCTGTCCGCGAGCGCCGTGGCCGGCAGCCAGTCGGCCTCGAGCAGCTCGGCGATCTCCTGCAGCGCGGAGGTGTCCGCGCCGGCGGTGGAGCCGGTGACCGCCAGCCGCTCGACCATGACCCGCGCCACCTGCTCCTCGACGGTGTCCTCGGCGAACGCCACCAGCCAGGGCGAGGTGCGCCCGTCGCGGTGCGTGCGACCGGTGACCTGCCGCGCCTGGATGCCGGAGAACCGCGGCTGGTGGAACAACCCCACCCGCGGCAGCTCGGAGGCGTGCGACCCGTCGGGCAGCAGCTCCCCGGCGTGCAGGCTGATCGAGGCGGTCACGGTGAACACGCACACCTGCGCCTCGCCGCGCTGGAAGCGCAGCCGCTCGCCCTCGACGTCGAACCGGTCGCGGCCGTAGATGCCGGCCACCTCGATCCCGGCGGACAGCAGCGCCTCCCGGATCGGATCCGCGGCCGTCTCCACGAACTCCACCGACACCGCCACCTGGCGCTCGGCCTCCACCTGGGCCTTCACCCAGTCGACGGTGGCCTGCACCCGGATCAGCCCGGCCTTCTGCCGGAACCGCAGCAGCGCGGCCCGCCCGCGCGCGGTCTGTCGCGATCGGCGGGCGAGCTGCATCTCGGCCCGGAACTCCGACCACTCCGCCTCGTAGGACGCCCGCTCGGCGGGGGTCAGCGCCACAGGCGCCCCGCTCACCGACACCGGGCCCCAGGGCGCGGGCCGGTGCAGCGTCGCCGGCGGGTCGGCCTCGGCCAGCCAGCTCTGCAGCATGCCGAGGTCGGCGCGCCGCTCGTCGGCGTCCTCGGTCCACTGCCAGCCGTACCGGCCACGTTCCACGTGGAACCCCCGCGCGGCCAGCCGCGCCGGGAGGTCCGCCCAGTCCTTCAGCGGCTCGCCGTGCTGGACGGCGAACTGCGGCGCCAGGTACGGCAGCTCGAGCGGGGTGTGCGCCGGGGTCGCGGTGCAGGCCAGCACGTACGGGGCGTCCTTGACCCGGCCGGCGCCGGAGACCGCCTTCCAGTGCTTCCACCGCTGCGTGGTCGCGTGCCGCACCATGTGCGCCTCGTCGGCGACGACGACGTCGAACCGCGCGCCGGTCGCCCGCTGCACCGCGGCCACCTTGCCCAGCCGGTCCCACGTCGTCACGCACCAGCGCAGCTCGCCGTCGCCGAACCCGGCGATCGAGCGCGACCAGTGCGGGATGGTGATCGCCGCGGGGCGGTCGGCGACGACCAGCACCCGCGAGACGTCGCGCTGCTCGGCGATCGCCTTGACCGCCAGGATCGCCGTGCCGGTCTTGCCGACGCCCGGGTCGTCCCCCAGCAGGAACACCCGGCCGCCGCCCGCCGCGTGGGCGGCGACGACGTCGGCGCCGTCGCACTGCTGGTCGCGCGGGGTCAGCGGGCGCGCCTCGGGCAGCGGCCGGGGATCGGCGTTGAGCTCGTCCTCGACGAACCGCTCGAAGCTGTACGGCGGCGGGTCGTAGGGCACCAGCGCCGCCGGCAGCTCGCCGCCGACCCAGACGTGCACCTGCAGCCCGGCGTGCCAGACCGCACCGGGCGCCGGGGCCCGGAACGGGACCGCCAGCACCCACACCCGCTCCCCCGGGCCCGCCACCGGCAGCCCGGGCGCCGCCTTGCTCGGCTTCGCGGCCGCCCGCTTCCGCGGCGCCGCCGTCCGCGTCCGGGTCGTCGTGGTCCGGCTGCTGCTGGTCGTGCTGCGCCGTCGTCGTCCGGGCATGCCGGCACCTCCCCCTCGTCCCGGGGCACGGTAGGCGCTGCCGGCGACAGAACCGGCCCTGCCGCGCGGACCGCGTGCCCCGGGGGGACGGTGCGGTCCCGGCCTGGTGGGATGGGCGACGTGGACGACGACCTGCGACTGCACGCCCGCACCCTGGGCGAGTCCGGCCCGCGCGTGGTGTTCGTGCACGGGCTGTTCGGCCAGGGGAAGAACTGGACGACGATCGCCAAGGGGTTGTCCGACGGGCACCGCGTGACGCTGCTCGACCTGCCCAACCACGGCCACTCGCCCTGGACCGACCGGGTCGACTACCTGGACATGGCCGAGCTGGTCGCCGCCGAGCTGGCCTCGTTCGGCGAGCCGGTGACGCTGGTCGGGCACTCGATGGGCGGCAAGGTGGCGATGACGCTGGCGCTGCGCCGGCCCGAGCTGCTGCGCGCGCTCGTCGTCGTCGACATCGCGCCGGTCGAGTACCCCCTGCAGGGCGGCCGGACCGACGACGAGGACGAGGAGGCCTCCCCCTTCGGCGCGTTCATCGCCGCCATGAAGGCCGTCGACCTCGACGCGCTGCGCACGCGCGACGACGCCGACGCCGCGCTGCGCACCGCTGTCCCGAGCCGGATGGTGCGCAGCTTCCTGCTGCAGAGCCTGGTCCGCGAGGGGCTGGGAGCCGATGGCGGCTGGCGCTGGCGGCTCAACCTGGACCTGCTCGAGCAGGACCTGGGCGAGCTGCGCCGCTTCCCCGATCCGCCGGCCGGCGCCACCTTCGACGGTCCGGTGCTCTGGATCGCGGGGGCGAACTCGCACTACGTGCTGCCCCGGGACCGGGCGCGGATGGACGAGCTGTTCCCGACCACCCGGCTGGTCCGCGTCAAGAACGCCGGCCACTGGGTGCACTCCGAGCAGCCCGAGGTCTTCCTCGAGACGCTGCGGCTGTTCCTGGACGCCGTCGACGGGTGAACCCCCTGGCTCCGGGGCCCGGCCGCGGCCATGCTGGCGGGATGGAGCAGGAGTCGGTGGTGCACCGCGTGCATCCACGGCTGCGCCCGTTCGTCGCCGCGGCCGTCGGCTACCGGCACGAGGGGCTGCCGCCCGGTGAGCACCTGGGTCTGCCCTCGCCCTTCCTCACCCTGATCGTGCCGCTCGAGGACCCGCTGGAGCTGGCGGCCCACCCGGATCCCGCGCAGCCCCCCGGGAGCTACGACGGTCTGGTCGGCGGGCTGCACACCCGCCCGGCGCGGATCACCCACCCCGGGCGGCAGTCCGGCATCCAGCTCTCCCTCACCCCCGCGGGCGCCCGATCCCTGCTGGGCTGCCCCGCCGGAGCGCTGGCCTCGCTGGACAGCCCGCTGGACGACGTCCTCGGGGTGGTCGGCACCGAACTGGTCGAGCGGGTGCGGGCGGCCGAGAGCTGGCCGGCGCGCTTCGCCGTCCTGGAGCAGGTGCTGCTCCGGCAGGTGGCGGACGACGGGGTGCGCCCGGAGGTGGCCGAGGCCTGGCGGCTGACGACGGCGTCGGCCGGGCGGCTGCCGGTGGCCGAGGTGGCCGCGCGGGTGGGCTGGTCGGTCCGGCACCTGGAGCAGCGGTTCCGCGCCGAGACGGGGCTGGGCCCGAAGGCGGCGGCCCGGGTGGCCCGGTTCGACCGTGCCCGCCGGGCCCTGGCCGGGCGGGCCGCGACCGGGCGGCCGCTCGACCTGGCCGGGCTGGCCGGCGCCGCCGGCTTCGCCGACCAGGCGCACCTCACCCGCGAGTGGCGCGCGTTCTCCGGGCTGCCGCCGACCCGCTGGCTGGCCGAGGAGTTCGGATTCGTGCAAGACACCGCAGCCTTGACGACGGCACTCTCCTCGGCATGACCGTTCCGCAGCCCACCACCCCGCAGCCCACCGTCTGGCCCGCCTTCCGCGCCCGCGACGCCCGCGCCCTCATCCGCTTCCTCGTCGACGCGTTCGGTTTCGAGGAGACCGCCGTGTACGGCGAGGGTGACCGGGTGGACCACGCCCAGCTCTCCTGGCCCGAGGGTGGTGGCGTGATGCTCGGCTCGGTCCGCGAGGAGGCCGACGACGCCTGGCCCGCCGTCCCCGGCACCGCCGCCTGCTACGTCGTCACCGCCGACCCGGCGGCGGTGTGCGCACGCGCCGTCGCCGCGGGCGCGACGATCGTCAAGGAGCTGAGCACCACCGACCACGGCTCGTCGGAGTTCTCCGCCCGCGACCGCGAGGGCAACCTCTGGTCCTTCGGCACCTACGCGGGGGAGCCGCGCAGCGCCGGGTGAGCCGCCGGCCCCGGGACGACCGGTCGCGCGCTCAGTCGCGCGACCGGCGCCGGAAGGCCGCCACCGCCAGGGGCGCGAAGATCGCGGTCAGCAGGATCGACCAGCCGATCGACGTCGCGACCGCGTGCTGCAGCGGCCAGGCGGCGTCGTCGGGTGCCGGCAGGCCGTTTCCCCACAGCTCCCGGCACGCCTGGGTCAGCGCGGACACCGGATTCCACTCCGAGATGGTGCGCAGCCACGTCGGCATGCTCTCCGTGGGGACGAACGTGTTGGCCACGAAGGTCAGCGGGAACATGATCGTGAACATGAAGCCCTGCACGGCCTCCACGGTGCGCATCAGCGAGCCGACCCAGATGCCGAGCCAGATCATGGCGAAGCCGAAGAGCAGCAGCAGGAGGAAGGCGAGCACTCCGTCGACGACACCGTTGCGGATCCGCCAGCCGATCAGCAGGCCGGTCACGGCCATCACCGCGATGCCGATGCTCGAGTGGATGAGGCTGGAGATGCTGCGTCCGACCAGGACCGCGGGCCGGGGGACCGGCAGCGACTTGAAGCGGTCCACGAACCCCTTCTGCAGGTCGCTGGTGAGCCCCATGGCGACGACGGCCGAGGAGAACACCATCGTCTGGACCATGATCCCGGGCAGCAGGAACTCCCGGTAGTTCGACCCGTCCACCGCGATCGCCCCGCCGAAGACGTAGGCGAACAGCAGCACGAACATCACCGACTGCACGGTGACGTCGAGCAGCATCTCCGGCATCCGCCGGATGTGGAGGAGGTTGCGCCAGACGATCGTCGACGCCGCCCGCAGGAGGGACGGCGGCGAGATCGGCGGCCGCTCTCTCGGGGACAGGGTGGTGGGCTGGCTCCGGACAGCGGTCACGGGGTGGCTCCCTCGGGGGTGGACTCGGACTCGGCGTCGGTACCGGGCTCGGCCCGGCGCCCGGTGAGGTGCAGGAAGACGTCGTCCAGGCTGGGGCGGGCCAGCCCGAGGTCGTCGAGCTCGATGCCGCTGGCCTCGAAGACGCCGGCGATCCGCGTCATGTCGCTCAGCCCGCCCGCCTGGGCGGTGAGCCGGCGGCTGCTCCGTTCCACGTGCACCTCCGGCGCGTGCGAGCGCAGGAGGTCGGCGGCGGCGTCGACGTCGGCGGCGTGGGTCAGCGTGACCACGACGCTGGCGCGCCCGGCCTGGTCCTTGAGCTGTGTCGGGGTGCCGGCGGCGATGACCTTCCCCTTGTCGACGACGACGATCTCGTCGGCCAGGTGGTCGGCCTCCTCGAGGTACTGCGTCGTCAGCACGAGGGTGGTGCCCTCGTCGACGAGCTCGCGCAGCACCGCCCAGAGCCCTGATCTGCTGTGCGGGTCCAACCCGGTCGTGGGCTCGTCGAGGAAGAGGATCGGGGGCGCGGCCAGGAGGCTCACCGCGAGGTCCAGCCGCCGGCGCATGCCGCCCGAATAGGTCTTGGCCTGCCGGTCGGCGGCGTACGCCAGGTCGAACCGGTCGAAGAGCCGGTCGGTGGCCTCCCGGACGTAGGCCCGTGGCAGGCCGTAGAGAGCCCCGATCAGCTTGAGGTTCTCGCGGCCGGTGAGGAGCTCGTCGACCGTCGCGGCCTGGCCGGTCAGCCCCATGCTGCGGCGCACCTGGATCGGCTCGCGGACGATGTCGTGGCCGGCCACGCGGCCGGTGCCGCTCGTGGGCACGCTGAGCGTGGTCAGCATGCGCACGAGCGTGGTCTTGCCCGCCCCGTTCGGGCCCAGCAGCCCGAGGACCGTGCCCTCCGGGACGACGAAGCTCACGCCGTCGACGGCGTGCGTGTCCCCGAAGTGCTTGACCAGGTCGATGGCCTCGACGGCAGCGGTGGCGCTCATGGCCCCAGTGTGGGCCGCCTCACCGACATTCCTGCAGCGGTTTTCGCGCAGCGCGGACGCGCGGTCGGCCGGTTCCGGGCGGCCGTTACCGTCGGGCAGGTGAGCGTCGCCCGGTCCGTCGCGTTGTTCGTGCTGGCGGCCGTGGCCGAGATCGGCGGCGCCTGGCTGGTCTGGCAGGGCGTGCGCGAGTCGCGCGGCTGGCTCTGGATCGGCGCCGGCGTGATCGCGCTCGGCGCCTACGGCTTCGTCGCCACCCTGCAGCCCGATGCGAACTTCGGCCGGATCCTCGCCGCGTACGGCGGGGTGTTCGTCGCCGGCTCGTTGCTGTGGGGCATGGCCGTCGACGGGTTCCGCCCCGACCGGTACGACGTCGTCGGCGCCCTGCTGTGCCTGGTCGGCGTCGCCGTGATCATGTACGCCCCCCGCACCGCCTGACGACGTCCCGCGCGGGCTCCGTGGGAGGTGTGCCACACCCGGGCGGTTCGAGGTCTCGATGCACCGGCGTATCCAATACGTTCGTGCATCGTGAGCACCGACAGCCTGGAGGCGCGGCCGAAGCGGCGCCGGGCCGACACCGTCGAGCGGCTGCTCGACGCCGCGCTGGAGACCTTCGCCGACCTGGGCTTCGCCGCCGCCACCGTCGAGGACATCTGCCGCCGCGGTGGCTTCACCCGCGGGGCCTTCTACTCCAGCTTCCGCACCAAGGACGAGCTGTTCGCCGCGCTCTTCGCGCGCGAGACCGGCCGTGAGCTCGCCCTGGTCGAGCAGCAGCTGGCCGGTCTGGAGCACGAGGCGGACCCGGTCGCCGCGGCCGTCGAGCGCTGCCTGTCCACCTTCCGCGCCGACCGGTCGTGGGTGCTGGCGCGCACCGAGTTCGCGCTGCACGCCGCCCGGCACCCCGAGGCCGCCCGCGCGCTGCGCGAGCACGAGGACGCCCTGCTGGCCCGGGTGACGGCGATCATCGACGACACCCTCGGCCGCACCGGCCTCCGGCTCACCCTGCCGGCCGGTCAGCTCGCCGGGATTTTGCTCGGCCTGCACGACGGCCTCGCCCTGCGCGACGCCGTCCTGCCCGGTGACCGGTCCCCCGAGCCCGACGACGACCTCGAGCGCACCGCCCTCGTGCACCTGCTGCGCGCCGTCACCGACTGATCCCGGAGAACACCCCCATGGCAACCCTGCTGGCCCGCGTCGGCTCCGCCGCCTTCCGCCACCGCCGGCTCGTGGCGACGGCGTGGGGCCTGCTGCTCGCCGTCGTCGTCACCCTGCTCGTCACCGTCGGTGGCGCGTTCGACGACGAGTTCACGATCCCGGGCTCGGAGTCGCAGGAGGCGCTGGACCGGCTCGACGAGCTCTCCCCGGAGGCGGCCGGCGCGGGCGCACAGGTGGTGTTCGTCGCGCCCGAGGGGCAGACCGTGCTCGACCCCGCTTTCACCGCGGCGATCGAGCAGACCCTCGCCGAGGCGTCGGACGTGCCGCAGGTCGGCAGCGTGGTCAGCCCGTTCGACAGCAGGACGCTCAGCGCGGACGGCCGGGCCGCGCTCGCCCAGGTCCGGTTCGACGTCTCCCCCGAGCTGCTGGACGAGGGCGCGCTGGACGCCCTGGTGACGACGACGGAGCCCGCCCAGCAGGCCGGCCTCGAGACCGCCGTCGGCGGCGACGCGTTCGGCACGACCGGCGTCTCGGTGGGGCCGCTGGAGTTCCTCGGCGTCGGGGTCGCCGTCCTGGTCCTCGTGCTGACCTTCGGCTCGCTGCTGGCCGCCGGGATGAACCTGGCGATCGCCCTGGCCGGCATCGCCGTCGGCATGGGCGGGCTGCTGCTCACCTCCAACCTCGTGACGCTCTCCTCGACCGCCCCGACGCTGGCGCTGATGATCGGCCTGGCCGTCGGCATCGACTACACGCTGTTCATCCTGTCCCGGCACCGCACCCAGCTCGCCGGGGGCATGGCGCCCCGGGAGTCCGCCGCCCGGGCGGTCGGCACCGCCGGCTCGGCGGTCGTCTTCGCCGGGCTCACGGTGATCATCGCGCTCTCCGGTCTGGCCGTCGTCGGCATCCCGTTCCTCACCGTCATGGGCATCGGGGCCGCCGGCACCGTCCTCGTCGCCGTCCTCGTGGCGCTCACGCTGCTGCCGGCGCTGCTGGGCTTCGCCGGCGAGCGGCTGGTGCCGAAGCCGGGCTCCCGCGCGGCGCGGCGCGAGGCGGCCGACGCCGCGGAGAGCACCGGGGTCGGCGGCTCGCTGGGCGCCCGCTGGACCCGGCTGATCACCCGCCGGCCGCTGGTCACGGTGCTCGCCGTGCTGGCCGGGCTGCTCGTCCTGGCGCTGCCGGCTCCGCAGTTGGAGCTCGCGCTGCCGGACAACTCCGCGGCCGCCGAGGACACGCCGCAGCGGCAGGCCTACGACCTGGTCAGCGAGCACTTCGGCCCCGGCCTCAACGGCCCGCTGGTCGTGCTGGTCGAGGGCCTCGACCCGGCGACCGCCGAGCAGTCGCTGACCGACGTCGCCGTCGCGATCGCAGGCACCCCGACCGGCACCCCCGGCGAGTTCGACGGCGGTCTCGACGGCGTCCTCGTCGCGCAGCCCACGCCGCTGCCCGGGGGGACGGCGGCCGTCGTCAGCGTCATCCCGGAGACCGGCCCGCAGGACGAGGCGACGCACGACGTCGTCGCCGAGCTGCGCGCGCTGGCCGGCGACCTCGAGGCGCAGACCGGTGCCGAGTTCGCCGTCACCGGGCAGACCGCCGTCGGCATCGACATCTCCGACCGGCTCGCCGACGCCCTGCTCCCGTTCGCCCTGGTCGTCGTCGGCCTGGCGCTGGTCCTGCTGCTGCTCGTCTTCCGCTCGATCCTGGTGCCGATCAAGGCCGCCGTCGGCTTCCTGCTCTCGGTGGCCGCCTCGTTCGGCG
>FNAW01000012.1 GCA_900102115.1 Blastococcus fimeti | reverse complement strand
TCATTTATAGGAGGGTGATCTTTTGATAGGGTGGTTGGGGGGTCTGGTTTTTATTATAATAAACCTTCAATGTTTACCAGCACCCCCACACACCCGGGAACCCCCCCTCTATTCACGAGATATCAACCCCCACCACCACTTACCACAATCAAATGTTTGATTGGGTAAGTGGTGGTGGGGGTCATGAATAGAGGGGGGTATCAAATATTTGATAGGGTGGTTGGGGGGTCTGGTTTTTATTGTCACTATATAATAAACCTTCAATGTTTTTATATATTCAATGTTTTTATTCTCACTATGTCACTGTATTTATTGTAACTATACATTCAATATTTTTATTGTCACTATGTAATAGGTATCCAATGTTTTTATTGTCACTATAGTTATTGTCACTTTATAATAATCAAATAGTCCACATTCAATATTTTTATTGTCACTATACATTCATGTGACTATATTCAATGTTTTTATTCTCACTATACATTCAATATCTTTAATTGTCACTATACATTCAATGTTTTTATATATTCAATGTTTTTATATATTCGATGTTTTTATTGTTACTATACATTCAATATTTTTAATAGTCACTCTACATTCAATGTTTTTATTATCAATATTCATTCGATGTTTTTATTGTCACTCTATAATAATCAAATAGTCATTCAATATTTTTGATTGTCACTCTGTATTCAATGTTTTTATTGTCACTATGTGGGTAAGGTATATAATGATAAAAAGGATAATGATAGATATAATAATATAACCTGTTATATTAAGCCTTTCAACCTTTTTATTCTCACTAAGATAGGGAAAGATAGGAATGATAGGGATTGATAAGAAAAGATAGGTAAAGATAGGAATGATAGGGATTGATAAATAAAATAATATAAGCGTGTCTATTAGGTATTGAATATTTTTATTCTCACTATTATGTGATAGCATGGTATTTAAAAGTAGTTTATACAAATGGAAGTCCAATTGGTAGGACGCTTGCTTTGGGTGCAAGAGTTTGCGTGTTCGAATCCCGTCCATTTGTGAATAGTGATATTTTATACTATAAAAAGATCGGACTATAAAAAGATTGGTGGTTATTTGTAATCAAAACGTAAAAGTTATGGTTCACACACCTCAAATATTCTCACTTTTGAAATATCCCATTTTTATGAAAATCATTAACAGTTTAAAATATGATTTAATGTAATTGTGTTGAATGTTTTTATATTTCTCATATAATCTGATGATGTGATATCACAATAGTCCCGTGGTGCATATTAATGTTGTCATAGCTCAACTGGTAGAGCATAGCACTGTTAATGCTAGTGTCTGGGTTCGATCCCCGGTGACGGCGATTTATGACTGTAGTCTTTGAACTAGCCTAGACAGAAAATTCTCGATCTAGTAGCTCTACCGATTCTATTAACCTTACTTAAAAACATCTAACAAACAGATTGTCACTATCAAATAAAAACAATCTTGAGTGAATGTTTTTTCTCTAAGAATCTTAAATAATAAATTTTAATTATGACCACAATTGTTCTTGATCTACTTTCTTTTAGAGCTATTATTGCAGCAGTACTAGTAATTACAGCTCAAAGTCCAGTAGTAGCGGTAATATATCTTATTGGTGTATTTCTAATTAGAGCTTGTTATCTAGTATGTCTAGGAGTACCATTTATTGGTCTAAGTTATCTTATTGTCTATGTAGGTGCAGTAGCAGTACTATTTCTATTTGTAGTAATGATGCTAAATGTACGTCTAAGTGAAATTGTTAGTGTAGGGCATGAATATACAAAGAGTCTTCCACTAGGAGCTATTGTAGGTGTACTATTTCTTTTTACTTGTCTAAGTCTTATGCCAGCTATTGAAACACATAGAGGTGAAATGGCTCTAACTTTTCTAAATAGTGTAAATAATACTATTCTAGGAGTAAGCGGAAACAATGTAAGAGTAAGTAATGTTCATCTAGCATTTACACAAGAAAGAAGAGATGCAGTATATCTAAATATTTCACAAAGAAGATCTCTAGGTCTAAGTCTTTATACTTATGGTTCACTTTGGCTTCTTCTAATTAGTATTGTACTACTACTATCTATGATAGGTCCAATTGCTCTTTGTCTACGTTCACGTAATGCTTAGCTTTTTATAAAATATAGACCCCTCTACACGATACCCCGCCCGCGGGCACGCACAATCAAAATTTGATTGCGGCTGCCCGTAATTCCCCCCCTTTGGGGGGGGGAATTTGGGGCGATATTTGTATATTATCATGTATACTTTAAACAGTATTAATTTTAAGTCTCGTGTATCTCGTGATAATGGATCATAAAAAGATTAGAATTTCAGTTCGGACTGAGAAGGATTCGAACCTCCGTGCGCGATGAAGCGCAACCGTATTTCAAGTACGGCGCCGTACAACCACTTGGCTATCAATCCTATTAAACAATACACACTCTCTATGATAAAAATATGTATTTCTTGTATGTTTACGTTTATACGTTGCACTACAAAATCATACCCTCTTTCAATATGGTGTGATGAAAAAAGGGTTATTGAGAATGGGTCATTAATTAAACGTATAAGTGGGCTTTATATTAATATGTTTATAGCTAACAATCTCGTTCTCGTGTGAGTATTATATGGGTATATAGGGGGATATAATATAGTTTGGTAGTATTCTGTGTTTGCATCACAGCTGCCTGAGTTCGAGTCTCAGTGTCTCCATAAACTAGGCCTTTGTAGCTCATCGGTAGAGCGCGTAGTTGAAGTTTACGAGGGCGTGGTTCGACTCCTCGCAGAGGCAAAACCCTTCCAAAAATCATCCGTCTACCTTTAAATAACCCTTAGGTCGGGGGATCTTTTTTTCATGAATGGCAGAATGATCTAATGTGGTATGGTATGTAGGGTATAAAAATAGTAATAAATAAACAGGTAAAACACGAAAAGAAAAATAATCTAAAGACAAAGACCCCTAATTGGTTAGGGAGCAAGCTGTAAACTTGTCGGGTTAATCCCATTGGAGGTTCGAGTCCTCTTTTTGTCAAAAATCATTCAAAAGTAAAAGTCCTGTTTTAAATCCCCCGCGCGTCGAGCAGCCGCAATCCACACCCCACAAAAAAAATGAATTCATTTTTGTGTGGGGTTTGTGTTGATTGTGCGTGCCCGCGCGCGAGGGGATGTTTTTATAATCCATCTAGAACATGAATGTATGTTTAATGTTTATGTCAATATAATAAATGCAGTTAAAATAAAAAGATTAGTTGACCTCTAGGGTAATGGTAGCCCGCCACGCCTTGGACGTGGATATTCAATGTTCGAATCATTGGGGGTCAGTGAAATATATTATAAAAGTAATCCAAAATGTGTTATATACGTGGGTGAATGTATTTAAGGGTATCTAAAGTGGTTAGCTCAGTTGGTAGAGCAGCTGATTCTTAATCAGTTTGTCGTGAGATCGTAGCTCACACCATTTAAAAAAAACGATAAAAAGATTTCCCGCCGACCGACACACCCTATCAAAATTTTGATAGGGTGGTTCGGGCTTCGGGATTATAAAATATATATAAAATAAAGCTTAATTTAGTGTAGTATCTCTAATAGGTCAATGAATGAATGTTTTTATATGTTATGCGCGCGGTCGTAGGATCATCTAAATTAAAGGTAGGTAGTGTATTAAAAATCGACCCTAAATCCAAATAATACGATAGACTAAGTAGACCAATCTTTTTATTCTCCGGGAGTACTAAGTGAAAGTAAAAATTATTTAGTGGCCCGCCCCCCAACACACCACACCAAAACATAACACCACAATAAATGAATTCATTTATGTGTGGTGTGATGAGGTGGGGTGGTTTGGGGGTCGGGTGGTTATTTAGAGGGGGGGATTTAAAAAGTAATAATCTAAATAGGATAAGATATAATAAGGTTAAAAGGATAAAAAGGTCCAAAAAAACGGAAATTCACAACTATTGGCGAGGTAACTTGGTTGCTAACTAAGCGGGAAATATCCCTTAGCAGTTCGACTCTGCTAGTTTCCATAATTTAAAAATAGATCAAATATCAGATATACCTGTATGAATGTTTTTATAATCCGTTCTAACATGTATCAATGTTTTTATAATCCGTTATTGTAAGCAAAAATATATAAAGATACTCTAATAATATAACAGATTTCTCTAATGTTTTTATAGTGTCTCTAATACGGAACAAACAATATGTTTTTATAATCCGTTAAACCATGTTAAAATGTGTATGTTATTAGAACATAATATATAGGTTATAAATATAAATACGGATGAATGTTTTTATAGGGTATAAATACGTATCAAAGTATATGTTATAGGGGGTCAATGTTTTTATAATCCAGCCTCTATCTCAAGAATAAAGTGGTTATTTGATAGGAAAGATAAAAATATGTGTATATGAATATAGTGGATATAACAATGGTAGAGATAGTGCAGAATCTCTGTAAAAGGTCAACGTTTTATAATTCGTTAAAAATGTTTAGAAAATGTTTTATAGAATGTTTATAGAATGTTTTTATAATCCACCTCCTCAATATTTGATACGATTATTAAGAGTGAGGGGGTTTCGTATTATAATTGTAAGAAAATTAATTATCGCGGACAGGAATCGAACCTATACTTTTACGTTATGAATGAAACGCTCTGACCATTGAGCTACCGCGATTTAACTGGATTCTAAAAATATTACGTTTAAGTCTTACCCTTAATATTCTTTAGTTGATATTCTGAGGGTCTAATAGTTCAGTTATAAGTCAATTTAAGTATCTAATGTCGATAAACCGATTCTCTTGATAAACTTATTACTCGTTAAAATAAAGCCCCCTTAAAGAAGGTATATTTATAGTTAAGTAATTTGTAATTGCAATATACAACCAATAAATATTACGACATTTTAGCCGAAGTTGTATAAAACATCCCCCCGCGCGTCGAGCAGCCGCAATCCACCTCCACACTATAAATTTAATAAATTTATATTGTGGGGTGTGTTGATTGTGCGTGCCCGCGCGCGGGGGTTACAAAGGGCAATTAAAAGGAACATCACAAAAAATACTTATAAACATCCACACACGCCATATAAAGCAGGGATATAATTTACAAATAATTTTTTTATACTGTATAAAAAGTTGATAATACCACAGCTTTCGCCATTTTTGATAATTAATGATACCCCGTTAAGACTTTCCCATCTTTTCATTTCTTTACTTTAATTATATAATCCAAAATAGTCAAAACCCTTTTCACCAACTTCTAATACGCCCCGATCCAAAGAATCTCGACAAACTTTGATGGAGTTTGCTGGGTGAAAATGTGGGATTGGTGAGTTTAGTGGTAGTTAGTGTAAGAATAAGAATAGAGGTGTAATCAAAGTATTGAAAATCCATTATCGATTTTTACTGCCTATATGACCTCTTATATATATTTTTATAAAGGGTAACTTCAGGGATTCGAACCCTGGGCCTCTTCATCCACAGAGAAGCGCTCTACCGATTGAGCTAAAACTACCTATTTTAAACGTACCCGCCCGCGGGCACGCACAATCAAAATTTGATTGCGGCTGCCCGTCGGGCGGGGGGCTATTTTAAAATACCTATTTTAAACGATATTTTTATTCTCCAAAATCTCACACCCTTACGCATATTATTTCACATGAAATGACGTAAATTGAGTATAAGGTATCATGTGAGGTACACCTTTTTGTCTGCACGTGGATTTGAACCACGGTCGCGGGTTTACAAGACCCGTGTTAAACCCCTTAACTATACAGACCGCTGTTACTTAATTAATATATGCTTTTAGATATTTATTTATTATGCTAACTTATATATATAATGTAAACCTAAAGAATATAGGGTGTAAAGTATGATTTGGCAAGTGCTATTGATAATAAAAAGATTGACATAAACTTATTTTTATATTATTATTATAAGTTAATATAAACCACTTTTCAAAAAATATAACAAATATTGACCCGCCACCCAACACACCCCATCTAATCACCCCCACCCCTAAAAATTAATTCATTACATTTCCCCCCCCCTTTAGGGGTGGGGGGTTATTTTTTGATCGGGTGGTTCGGGGGTCGGGTTACCTTTTTTGGATTATAAAAACATTTTCCTGTTTATCGAGTATTTATTATAAAACACTTAAGAATATATTTTCCTGTTTATCGAGTATTTATTATAGACCAGTTGAGTGGAGTTGGATAGGGGATAAATGGATTATAAAAACATTGACCTGTTTATCGAGTATATCATCACAGAAATTTTATAGACATTGACCAGTTATTCTATAAAAACATTGACCTGTTTATCGAGTATACCATTACAGGGATTATAAAAACATTGACCATGGACACTGACCATATTCTTATTCTGATATTATGAATGACCGTTAATCACTATTATAAATTCCACAATATTTATCACCCACCACCGAATTGTTATGGAGAGGGTCTATAAAAACATTCTATAAAACATTCTATAAAAACATTCTATTTACCTCTGTTTAATTTATATTTTTAAACTCAATATTAACGCTCTCGGGGATCGAACCCGAACTATTGACGTGAAGGGTCAATGTGCTACCTTTACACTAGAGCGTCTTTTACTCTTAGGTTTTTCGAATAATCTTTTTATATATAGACTTTATATTATTAAAACATAGATACGTTTAAATAAATTGCTAGTAAAACATTGACAAGGTATTCTCGAACATTCTTATAATTAAAATAAAAGCCCTTATAGACGCTTAACCATTACTGAAAGGGACTAACACAAAAATAATTTCAAATGAAAAAAGAGATAGTGAATGAAGACAGATATAGCGTCATAACTACAAGTAACTTCCTCATCAGTAGACCATAAGATACAGCGCTAGTCATACAGCATCGACAAAATGCCAATAGAGGATACTAGCTTCTAGTCCAACGTGTGTTTCACTTGTATAATGGTACATTACACCACGAACCAGACCAACTGCAATGAAAATTGTTCCCACCAGAACATGAACACCATGAGTACCTGTACCAAAATAGAAACATGATCCGTAAGCACCATCTGTCATACTAAAACCTCTTACAGCATATTCAAACCCTTGTAGGAAAGTAAAAATAATTGCAAGAATAACTGTTAGTAGTAGACCTTGTAGCATTCTTTCTCGAGACTTTTGGAATAGTGCATGATGAGCATATGTTACAGTAGCTCCACTACTTACCAGAAGAATAGTATTAAGAGCAGGAACAGCTAGAGGACTAAGAGCCATAACACCAACTGGAGGTCATTGAGTACCTAGTTCAACTGTAGGTGCTAGAGAAGAATGGAAATAAGCCCAGAAAATTGATAGAAAAGCTGAAGCTTCTGTAACAATAAATAGAGCAACTCCTATAGCAAGACAGTTTTGAACAACCCGAGTATGATGACCCATAGTAGTACCTTCCTTATTAACATCAGCCCACCAAAGAGTCATAGCAGCAACTGTTGAAAGCATACAAAGAAGTAGTACAGTACCGCTATAATAAACACCGTTGAATCAAAGAGCAGCACTAGATAGCATTGAAAGAACCGCTCCTGAAGTATAAATAGGCCAAGGTGATTCTCTAGTAAGATGGTTAGTATGAGATGGAAAAAGAGTACGGAAATGTCTAATAGTATTAGTAGTAAATTCACTAAGTGATCTATGTTGACTAGTAGTATTAATAGCGTTACCCATTATATTCTATAATAATCAATTACATTGAAGAAAAATAAAAACAAAAACATCATCCGGCCGAGGCCAAGATCTAATCTCTATTAACCCGACCCCCAAACCACCCTATCTGATCACCCCACTAAAAATAATTAATTTTTAGTGGGGGTTATCTTTTGATGGGGTTTTTTGGGTGGCGGGTAATGCATTTTATCTATCATTTTTTTATAACTTACTTTATACAATCCACATAATATTATAAACTCCACACCTAGAAAATATATTAAAGGGCAGAGTGTTATTTATGAAATTACATATTGCATAAAGTAACACAGCTAAGGTGATACACTTATATAAGTTCAGTGCATATTTTGTTAAGTAATATTTTTATTATCCCAGTTGAGATTAGATAACGATATTTTTATTCTCCCAGTTGAGAGTAAATGACGATCTTTTTATAATACCCGCCCGCGGGCACGCCCAACCGAATGTTCGGTTGCGGCTGCCCGTCGGGCGGGGACTGTAGTTGAGAATGAATAACGATATTTTTATAATCTGTAATTGAGAGTAAATGACGATATTTTTATAATCTGTTGTTGAGAATGAATTCCGATATTTTTATAATCTGTTGTTGAGAATGAATTCCGATCCCCCGCGCGTGGGCACGCACAACCGACCATCGGTTGCGGCTGCCCGCCGCGCGGGGGGATATTTTTATTATCTGTAGTTGTATTACAATATAATATAATAATAAGCGTTATTTAAAATGAGTATTATTGAAAATTAACGTTATTGGAAATGAGTGTTATTTGTTATTGCAAAAAGCGTTATTGAAGATAAAAACATTGAAGATGAGTATAATTAAAGATAAAAACATTGAAGATGAGTATAATGAAGATAAAAACATCCCCCCGCGCGACGAGCAGCCGCAACCGAACTTTCAGTTGGGCGTGCTCGCGCGCGGGGGTTGAAAATTAGTATTATTCAAGATAAAAACATTGATAATGAGTATAATTGAAAATCAGTATAATTAAAGATAAAAACATTGTAAATGAGTATAATTCAAGATGAGTATAATTCAAGATAAAAACATCCCCCCGCGCGACGAGCAGCCGCAACCGAACTTTCAGTTGGGCGTGCTCGCGCGCGGGGGTTGAAAATACTAATGACGATATTTTTATTATCCATTGTTGTCTATCAGATATAACATATACTCTATCCTTATTTATTATTTATATATAATATACCCTGAATATACTGTCTATCCATAATATACCCTGATTTATTTTAAATAGGCGTGCCAGGACTCGAACCTAGATAGGGCCGATATCAACGACCTGCACTAACCACTTGTGCTACACGCCTGTAAGAATACTTATATTTTATACGTTTATATATATTTGTGAATTAATAACAAGGGACTACATCGAAAGCAATAAGAAGACTAGGAACTAGTAGAACTATTCTAATAGCTAGTGGTAGTGCTTGAGTTCAACAGAAAGTCATTAGAGTATCTCATCGAACTCGAGGAAGTGTAGCTCGGAATCAAACAAATCCAAAACATGAAAGACAAGTCTTAAGTCCAAGAATAATAGAAGCAATAGAGAAGATCGTTTCATTATTAAAAATTTCAGGAATACCTCAACCTCCTAGAAAGAATAGAGCTGTTAGAGTACTCATAAGTACAATAGAAGCATATTCAGCTAGAAAGAAAAGTACAAAAGGCATAGCACTATGTTCTGTATTAAAACCTGATACAAGTTCTGATTCTCTTTCAGGTAGATCAAAAGGTGTTCGATTTGTTTCAGCTAGTACAGAAATAACATAAAGAATAAACATAGGTCTTAGAGGTACAATAAATCATACTGATTGTTGTCTTTCGACAATTTCGGTATAATTTAGAGATCCTGAGAGCATTACTACTACTAGTACCGCTGACCCTAGAATAAGTTCATATGAAATCATTTGAGCTGTAGATCGAAGACCTCCTAGAAATGCATACTTACTATTAGCAGATCAACCTGCTAGAAGTACTCCATATACACCCATAGATGATACAGCTAGAGTATAAAGTACACCTAGTTCTAGATCTCTTAGAACAAGACCTGGTCCTAGAGGCATTACTGCTCAACCTAGTAGACTAAAAATCAGAGCTAGACTTGGAGCTAGATAGAAAAGAACTGAATGTGAAAGTGAAGGTACAACTGTTTCCTTTATAACTAGCTTAAGAGCGTCAGCAAACGGTTGAAGTACCCCATAAGCACCTACAGTATTCGGTCCAACTCGTCGTTGCATACCGGCAAGTACCTTTCGTTCAATAATTGTCATAAAGGCAACACCTAGAAGAAGAGGTACAATAACAGCAAGAACTTCAATAAATGGATTAATCTTTCAAACTCTATTAATAAGAAAATTACTTATAGACATAGTAATAATATTATGTTTGGGAGTCTAGCCATTCTAGATAATCGTCAAGGCCTACAACCTCTACCGAAATCGGCATAAATCCATGGTATACACCACATAGTTCAGAACATTGTCCGTAATATACACCTTCTCGTTGAGCTAGTACTGATGTTTGGTTTAGACGCCCTGGAGTAGCGTCAATCTTAAGACCAAGTGATGGTACTCTAAAATCATGAATAACGTCAGCACCAGTTACTACAAATCGTACATGTGTGTCAGTAGGAATAACAACTCGGTTATCTACTTCTAGTAGTCGAAGTTGACCATCTTCAAGATCTGAATCAGGTACCATGTATGAATCGTATTCAATTGATTCACCGTCTTCATCTACAAAATCTGAAAGTTCGTAACTTCAGTATCATTGGTGTCCAACAACCTTAATAGTCATTGAAGGACTAATTACTTCCTTTAACAATTACAATACCCCCAAACCACACTACCCCCTATCAAATATTTGATAGGGGTAGCGTGGTTTGGGGGATATAATATTTTATATAAAAACATTAGATACTATATGTAAAGTGGACTATATTATAGCTATATATTTAGTTTAAATAATTTCGCTTTTTTTGTAGAGTCTCTGAGGCTTTTTAGCCTGCTTATTCACAAAATTACACGTTAATGATAAGACCTTAAAGATCATATAATTTAGATTGAGAGGAAAAGAACGTGAATAATGTGTTTTAAGCATATAAAAATATTAACATAAAAATTTTAGTTTTTATCGGACGAAGTGTTAATATATGGGATAAGATATATTAACAGTTGAATAATCCATAAGATAAAGTAGCTTAAATGAAGGAAATGCAATAGCTACAAGAATAAGAGCTGGTGAAATAGTTCAAATAAGTTCAATAAGAGTTCCATGATTGTAATATCGATGGCTAATAGGAGATCGTGATCTTGAAAAACTGTAAACAACACTAGCTAGCATTCATGCTACACCTACTCCAATAAGAAGTAGGTAGAAAAAGATAGTATCATGTAGTTCAGTAATTCCTTCAAAAGTAGGAGATGCACCATCTTGGAAACCTATAAGTCAAGGTTCAGGTGCATCACAAGAAAGATAAAAATAAGACATATTAAGTATTTTTTTTATTACTAACCTTGAAAGGTATATAAATTTAGTATTTAGTATAATATATTATACAGTAGTACGTTTAAGTATTACACTTTACTATTGTGATATATAAAGAAAAAATTATCATATACAACATAGAACGATAATAAAAATATTGACTCTACATTAACGGTTAATGGATAATAAAAATATTGACTCTTCATTGACGATTTATAGATAATAAAAAAATTGACAATTAATAGATAATAAAAAGATTGACGATTAATAAATAATAAAAAGATTAACAATTAATAGATAATGATAAGATTGATGATAAATGGAAAATATATCTCTCCCGCGCGACGGGCAGCCGCAATACATATCCCCCTAATAAATGAATTCATTTATTATGGGGGTTATGTTTCGATAGGGCGTGCCCGCGCGCGGGGCTGATAAAAAGATTGACTTCAAAAAGATTGACGATTTATATTGACTAGGACTATAAAAACATTGACGATTCATATTGACTAAAACTATAAAAACATTGACCCGCCCCCCAAACCACCTCATCAAAAGATAACCCCCACTAAAAATTAATAATTTTTAGGGGGGTGATCAGATGTGGTGTGTTGGGGGTCGGGTGACCATTTATATTAACTAGAACTATAAAAACATTGACAATTTATATTAACTAGAACTATAAAAACATTGACGATTTTAATTGACTAGGACTATAAAAAGATTAACGATTTATGGACTATAAAAACATTGACGATTTTAATTGACTAGGACCATAAAAGATTGAGTTCAAAAAGATTGTGTTCAGGATTATAAAAAGATTGACCATTTTAGTACCATAAAAAGATTCAGTTCAAAAACATTGAGTTCAAAAACATTGAGTTCAAAAAGATTGAGTTCAAAAAGATTGACGATTTATAGATTATAAAAACATTCATTTGCGTTAACTAAAGGTTATCCGTAGTATACGTTAAACGTATATATCAACCCCAAATTACAAATACACCCCGACCCCCCTCACCAACAACCACACCTAATATTAGGTGGGTATGGTGTTGAGGGGGGCTCATAAATGAATTCATTTATGAGGGGTGTATTAGAAGGGGGTAATTGCGGGCACGCCCAACCGACCCAAACCCCACACCATTACCCCTAAAAAGGGGAATGTAATGGATTCATTTTTTGTGTGGGGTGTATTATTTGGGGGGGTAATTTGGGGGAATAAAGTATTTTTGAGGAGTGACATCATTAATATTCTGGACGGTTTTGGTAAATAACAAAGACGGGTTATCTCCACCAGGTAACACCCCCTTTATTCACGATATATTAATAGATGGGGGTCGATGTTTTACAATCATTAGCAATATAATAGCAGGATTAACTGTACAATAGCCTTAAACTCGCCGGACCAAGAGTCCATATCAAGTGGTATTTAATATTTAGTCTTTTAATTGAGCTGTGCTGCCTAATCATTAGACTAAACCCCCCACCATCCTATAGGATGGTCGACCACATAACCCTGGAACCCCCTCCTCTATAGAGGAGGGTATCTGGTGGTTATAATAGAGTAAGAAAAAATAAATACTTAATATGAGAGCAAAGTTTGTAGGTGCTGGTCTTGCAGCGATCGGACTGAGAGGTGCGGGTGTAGGGATTGGTAACGTATTTTCAGCTCTTATTGCTGGAACAGCTCGAAACCCAGGTGTTAAGGGTCAACTATTTACATACAGAATTCTTGGATTTGCCCTTGCAGAAAGAACAGGTCTTTTCGCTCTAATGGTGGCTTTCCTTATTCTATACTCATAATGTATATAATTCACATAATTAACAATGATCTATCAAATATTCTATTCATATAATTTATGAGAATCTATTTGATCTTATCAAAGACCCCCAACCACCCTATAGATCACCCCCCTATAAATGAATTCATTACATTTCCCCCCTTTAGGGGGGGAAATGGGGGGGTGATCCTTTGATAGGGTGTGTGGGGGGCGGGGGGAGTGAATGGGTGGGTGTTCGGGTAGATATTTCCTTTTGAAATATAACAAACGGGGGATTAAGGTTTTTGTTTACAAGTTTACGATTACCACCACAATCCTCAACACGGGAGCCCACCTCTATTCACGTTAAATTTAGATTTTTGAGACTGTACTAGACCAGGATTTTAAACTTTTAAGGCACAATATATTAACAAAATACGGTATCATTATATCCTACACTATTCTGCATATAATAATTACTTAAACCTAATAGGGTAGGTACGTATTTCTATGGGGTTAGGTGTAGGGTCTCTATTATATTGAATATGTTCAATGTTTTTATTATCTATAAAATAAAATGTGTTCAATGTTTTTATTATCCATATTATCTATTAAATAAAATGTGGTCAATGTTTTTATTATCTATTAAAAAAATGTGGTCAATGTTTTTATTATCCATTTAATGCTTACTTAAACCTATTATTCTTGATTAAGAAGGTTAAAATCCTACTCAATATATCCACAAAATCTTTATATTATTAATTTAATGTGACCATAATCCATATTATCCCGCGTGTATCTATTAAATAGAATGTGTTCAATGTTTTTAGAATCCATTTAATGCTTACTTAAAGCCTATTATTATCGATTAAGAAGGTTAAAATCTTACCCCTAAAAATGTGTTCAATCTTTTTATTATTTATTATTTATTATTTATTTAATGTGGTGATATCCAATAAGAGATCCATATTTTTATTATCGGTTATGGGCAATGTTTTTAGTATACATTATGACCAAACATCCAATATAGTCCCCCCATATAATCCGAACACCATATTCCACAATATTTTTATTATCGGTTATGGGCAATGTTTTTAGCATGAATTGTGTGCAATGTTTTTAGCATGAATTATGTGCAATGTTTTTATCATCCAATATAGTCCATATATATATACCAATAAGTAAGTTATTTTAAATATAACCTTTTGTTAACGCTAATGAATGTTTTTATAATCCATTTAAATCGTCAATCTCTTTGAACTCAATCTTTTTATAAGAGTCAATATTTTTTATGATTAATAGTAATATTTTTATTCACCGTTATAACAAGAATAATATATACTATATTAACAAGATGGAGCAACATGGACTCGAACCATGACCAAAAATGTAGAAGACTTTTGTACTACCAATTGCACTATAACCCCTTTTTATGTTAACGTATACATTATTATAATGATATGAATATTTTTATACTCCTATTCTGTATATAGATATTATGCTATCTTTTTATTCCAATTAGATATAAACCAACCCGCCGCCGGAGGGCACGCACGGTCGAATGTTCAACCGCGGCTGCCCGCCGGCGGGGAATCTTTTTATATTCCAATTTTAATTAGATATAACCAATCTTTTTAAATTAATATTATGTAAATTTATATTGTGTATATTATATTAGATATCGTGTATTGTTATAACTATTAGACTATAACATGCTATATATTTATATCGAACACTATATTTTACGGACACTCAGATTCGAACTGAGAAGGACTATTTGGAAGACAGTAATGATACCATTTCATCATACCCGTTTAAAAACTATATACTCTAATTAATAACTGGATTACCAATTGAAAATAAAAATGTTAACTATTTTATATTAACTATTAACTATTTACTATTTACTATTATTAATTATACCTATTATAAATGGATTATAAAAACATCCAATAAATATTACTCATATTTAGATCTACTACTCCCTTAATGCTCAGGAGGAATCGAACCCCCACGAACTGGTTCGAAGCCAGATGTCCTACCATTAGACTACAAGCACCTTTCGTATCTAACTTATAACATATATTACATTCCAACCTACATACCCCTATCAAAACATAAACCAACTATCACCATTTAGGGGACCCGCCCCCCCAAAACACCCTATCAAATATTTGATAGGGTGGTTTGGGGGGCGGGGGAATATATTATAATAATAAAAAGATTCATGCATATCATATAGAGAATAAAAAGATTCATACATATCCCCCGCGCGTGGGCACGCACAACCGACTATCGGTTGCGGCTGCCCGCCGCGCGGGGGGATCATATAGAGAATAAAAATATCGATCTTATCACATAATATATTAATCCTGTTTAATTGTAAAAGGGAGAATAAAAAGATCGTGACAAACTCTATAGACCCTAATCTATCTCTTTATTATATATATGAAGCGCTTTACGAGGAACAGGACTCGAACCTGCAATGCACTAAGGCACTGTGTCCTAAGCACAGCCTGTCAACCAATTGCAGCATCCTCGTATTATTTATTGCTCAATATTTTTATACTTAGTACGCTATACATTACATACTTTTAAAGTCCTATATTAACCTCTATTTAAAATTATCTCGTTATTTATTATGTTATCAATGTTTTTATACTCCAATTACTATACTTTAATAACTATACTCTAGACCTAATGACTATATTCTAATAACTATATTCTCGACCTAATGACTATACTCTAATAGCTATACTCTAATCGCTTACATTTTTATACTCTAATAGCTTACATTTCCAGGGTGGTTGGGTATATGCTATGGGGGACTTAATGATAGTGAAAATTACATATTATTAATGTAGTTCAATGGCATCCTTCAGGTAGCTTGATCTTAGGACACAAAAAACATATCTTTGAATAAAGGATACGGCTACTTCTAGAGCCATTAGTCCAACAAATACTCCAAATGGAATAAGAGTTAGAACGGCTGTTAGAATACCTCTAGTAAATAGTTGAGCTAGGAAAGTACTAAGAATCTTTAGAAGTGTATGACCAGCTACAAAATTAGCGAATAGTCGGACTCCTAGAGAAGCTGCTCGAGCAAGGTAACTGACAGTTTCAATAAGAACTAGAGCAGGTACAAGTGCTAGAGGTGTTCCTTGTGGTACAAAATAAGAGAAGAAATGAATACCATGCTTTTGAAGACCAAGAAGAGTTACACCAATGAAAATCATTACTGATAGACCAATGGCTCTAATACCACTTGTTGTTACTGTAAATCCATATGGTACATTACCATTTAGATTAGCAATAAGAATTCATCAGAAAATAGCATAAATAAATGGTAGATATTCTTCATTTGCGCTACCAATTTGATCTCGAACCATACCGTGTACACTGGCATAAGCTGATTCTAGTGCTACACTATATCGGCTAGGAATTAGTCGGTAACTGTTATTTCTCATTAGATGTAGACCAATTACAAATACTAGAGTAATAATTGTATATAGACCTAGATTTGTTAGAGAAATTACAAAATCACCTAGAACTGGAGCTGTTAGAGCAATAAGAGATGTTACTTCAAATTGATCAAGAGGTGAATGGATAATAAATGAAAGCATTAAAGGATTTTTTAAAAGTTTAATTTTAAATTTTAGTCATATTTTTTTTATATTACATTTCTCGCATAAAGTACTGCAATGAATTCTTTTACGAGGGTTATCCTAATATTGTTATTAGCATACCTTATATATTTTTGGTAATTAAACCAGGTTAAAACGACTTGATACACATTTTTCACGGTTTAAATTAAAACTTGTAAAATTTGTTTCAATGTGTATAATCTTAAAGGCCTCTTTAATATTTTTTCGACTAATAACCTAAAGAATGCAAATACAATAACAGAAACAAATATATATATTTGCATACTTATACTCTATATCTATCTTACTATTAACTCATCTATAACCCACCGAAACTACAACTAATTGACGGATATTATTATAGGATAGGAACTTATCTTCTTATCTTATATTCTCTTATTATCTTTACCCCTATAAATTCATTAGGGTAATATGGGGGTCTATAAAAATGATATTTTTACTTTGACTATCAATATATTATAATAATATATGTGTCAAGTGGATTATAAAAAGATCGCAGAGGTAATATTACCTTATTGATCTCTAATACTCATATAACCGGATATTATACACGTGTAATGTATACACGGCTTACTAGAGTATGTAGAAATGGAGGCAGTAGATATACTGACACTACAAAAACAAGAATTCTTAGTGTAATGAATACAAATCTTGCTTGATTAAAGTAGTAAAAAGCTAGTGCTTGAGGCATTTTTTTTTTTATAATTATTGATTGAGTAACTTTACTTCAAACCTTGGAAAAAGACAGATACATAGATATATAAACCCAACACACCAAATCAAAAGATCACCCCCACCATACTATCACCCCACCACAATCCCTCGTTCCCTTATCCTCCCTAAAAGGGAACGAGGGAATGTGGTGATTGTAATAGGGTACGTATTTTTAGGGGGAATATGATTGTGTGGCGGTTATATCTTTTTATTATATATATTATTGTGTGCCCCCCTATCCCCATCAACCCTATCAAAAGATAACCCCCACCATTCCCCCCCCTAAAGGGGGAAATGTAATGAATCCATTTTTAGGGGGGTGATCAGATAGGGTAGTTGGGGTTTGGGGGTGTGTAGGAATGGGGACTATAGTTACTGTTTTATTCTAGATCTGTCAGTGTATTTTCAATAATTCCCACTAGAGGAACAAAAATAAGATACCATGAAAAGTAAGTTCTTGTTGCAATAGCACCTAGAGTTACATATGGTTCTTCTCTATGTTGACTTCCTAGATATCCTAGAAGCACCATATTTACCACCAGACTTCAGAAACCTACTCGCCACATAGGTCGGAATTGACCACCTCGTACATTAGAGGTATCAAGAAGAGGCATAGCTAGTAGAATAAGTAGTGAAGCTAGCATAGCAATTACCCCTAGAAGCTTGTTAGGAATTGAACGTAGAATGGCATAAAATGGTAGAAGATATCATTCTGGAACAATAGATGAAGGTGTAGACATAGGATTAGCTGGAATATAATTATCTGAATGACCTAGTAGATTAGGTGTGAAAAATACAATAAATGATAGTACACCAAAAAATGCAAAAATAGTAACAAGATCCTTGAAAATGAAATATGGTTGCATTGATAGCTTATCTGAATTAGATTCTACCCCTAGAGGGTTACTACTTCCATTAGTATGTAGTGTAACTAGATGCATAATAGCTAGAGCAGCTAGAATAAATGGTAGAACAAAATGTAGACTAAAGAATCGGTTTAGAGTAGCATTACTTACACTAAATCCACCTCATACAAATTCTACAAAATCTTGTCCAATTCAAGGAATAGCTGATAGCATATTAGTAATCACGGTAGCACCTCATAGTGACATTTGCCCATAGGGCAGCACATACAATCTATCTAGTTATCTATATACTACAGCAGTGTATGGTGTAGTCAATGTTCAGTATAGACAGTAGTTGTACCTAGTCGGTTAGTCAATCCTCTCTACTGTTTTGGTAGATTTCTAACTAACGTCATTCTAGGCCTTGAATGATATAGAATCATATAGATCCGACTGTACATTAAGCACCGTTTCAGGTACCTACAAGTGACCCAGTCTGTAGCGATTGTCCATACAACCGACGGTCTGAAGAGCTGAAACTCCCTTTAACCGTTTCACTCGTATAGCCATTGGGACTTATGTTCCAACAATACCCCTGTCAGGGTATTCACGGCTGTAGCCCCTTTTCTCGATGAAGATTGTGAAGGGGGAATACCGTGTGACTATGATATAGACACGTCTATATATTTATAGGTTAGCCTTTCCAATTAGGGTAACTCGCCAGATCTTCTTAATAATACCTGTGCCTGATAGTGCTCGTTGTACTGTCTTATAGCTACAGCTGCAGTATTCTGCTACCGCTGGAGTAGTTCGAACAATGATGTTATAAGAACCGTCAGGTAGTACAGCATTATCTACACGACTAATAAGATATAGGTTGGCTACTGCTGAGTTAGCAGATACATTAGCACGAGTATCTGAGCTAACTGGTGGCCGTGCTAGTGCGGCTCCTCGGATACGTTCGACAGTAGCTGGTGAAAGCTTCTTGCCACGGTTAAGAGAACCAATGGCTTCTCGACGTTCCGATGAGTAGTTAACTCGCATCTGAAGCTTAGTAGCTTCGGTGTGTGTTACACCGTATGTATTACCTGCTTGTGGTACAATGTTGTATTCAGGTAGTAGTAGTTGCAGATAGTGGTTTTCCATTTCTAGAAGCACCTTATTATCTTCACTAGTTACTACACTGGGTACTGTGTCAAGAACCACAAATGCAAAGTTTGATAGACCGTACTTTTGTACGGCTGCAGCTACTAGCTTACTACCCTGTAGCCCATAGAGATGCTTGTGAAATCGCATAGGCATTCGCCCTGTAATAGCACTACCAACATACATCTTACCGTTCACTAGATTAATGATAAGATAGATACCTGCTAGTGGCTTAAGATAAGCACTAACAGTTGTCTTGGCACCTTCTGCATCTAGGTCTTCAAATACAGCCTTGGGCTGTACCTTAAGCTCCTTAAGATACTTATCGCATCGTTGTGATCGTGCTAGAGGTAGTACTGATAGATTGGATAGGCCGTACTCACTTGGAAATAGGCTAGTTGTGTCACACCATGTTTGGCTAATATAATAACCAAGGAATCTTGTACCCATCATTAGAACAAGAATAATTACACCAATAGACCAAGGTAGAACCCGTGGTGCAAGGTAAGATCCATAGTAAAGACCTCGAGAAATATGCATATAAACAAATGCAAAGAAGAATGAAGCAACATTTGCATGAATATATCGAATTAGTCATCCATAATTTACATCACGCATGATATGTTCTACACTAACAAATGCTAGATCTACATTAGGCGTGTAATGCATTGCTAGCACTACACCTGTAACAATTTGGATCCCTAGACATGTTGCAAGAAGAGATCCAAAATTTCAAGCATAACTTAGATTGGCTGGTTGCGGACTATCAACAACATAATTATTAATTATTGACATCAGGGTGCCTGACTTTAGTATTCGCATTAGATTGTCAGAATTGGTAAAAAAGCAAGTGGCTTTTTCCCTTGAGATACATGGTTTGTACGGTAAAAAAAATGTGTAGTCTGGCTACTGGGTTTTAATGGGTAAGACAAGGACACAAGGACTCGAACCTCGATCACAGGTTTTGAAGACCCATGTACTAACCTTTATACTATATCCTTGTTATACGTTTAAATTTATCCCTTTTTCCCTAAGATCTCCCGACCCCCCCAAACCACCCTATCTAATCACCCCCCATCATTCCCCCCCCTAAAGGGGGGTGATCTTTTGATATGGTGTGTTGGGGGGCGGGCAAATATTTTTATCGTTTATTGTAGCACAAATTCTAACTATATTTTCATTTTCATTTTAATTTCTTAACATGACACGTGTGATATTTGATACCTTAAATATATTTTTATACTGTCAAGACATTAAAAAAATCTACACCACCCGCCCGTGGATCACGCACAATCGAACATTCGATTGCGGCTGGTCCGCCGGGCGGGCACCTTAAAAACATCAACAAGATTTACAACTTAAAAACATTAACAAGATCAACAAGATCTACAACTTAAAAAGATCGACACAATGAACAACTTAAAAATATCAAAAAGATCGACACAATGAACACCTTAAAAAGATCCATAACATCAACAAGATCTATAACTTAAAACATCAACAAGATTAACAAATTTAATACATATATAATATAGCCTCGAATGAACAAAAAGACAGGGGTCTATTTCTATTAGAAGAATTTAGAAGACTAATACCAGCTAGGAAAATTAGATATAGACTAATATCACTTGAAGCTGTATAAATTGAACCTCCAAATAGAAGACTTGGACCAAAAATAATAAGCATTAGAGTAAGAAGACCCAGCATAATATATAGAGCATAACTTGTTACAAGACTTGTATCATATACTGCTACTGAACGACCTGTATTAGATACTACTCGACTTAGACCATATGGACCACATCTTTCAATTGATCCTCGATCAATACTCTTTGAAATAATTAGACCTAGACTTAGAGCAGGTGATAGAATACCTCCTGTAATAAGACCATTTCATCGTCATTGATTAGCCAGGAAAGCATAAACCTTTTGACCAATTCGTGAAAGTGTAATATCTGTAATAAATTCTGGAGTAAAATGATAAACGATAAACGCTGAAAGACCTCCAAATAGAGTTACTAGTGAGGGTAGAATCTTATAAAAAGTAGGTACTCTAAAATGAGATTCTACTGATACTCTGTTATTAGGATGAACATAACAAGATGATGTTAGAAAATCTGTACCCATACCATGGAATAGATCAGAAGCAAGATAACCAAATACAATTGAAAGAATTGATAGAATAATTAGAGCTACTACCACTTCATATGAAGCTTCATGAGTTGTTTCATAACTCTTCTTAGGACCTGTTGGAGTTACTAGGAAGGTTAGACAAATTAGTCGAATACTATAAAAAGCTGTTGCACCTGCAGCTAGAGTACCTAGTCAATATACTCCAGATCCTGAGAATGTATATCAAGCAGCACCTAGTTCTAGAATAGCATCCTTACTATAATATCCTGTTAGACCAGGTAGAGCCATTAGAGATAGTGAACCAATTAGAATTGATACATAAGTTAGTGGTAGAAAACCTACTAGACCACCTAGACGACGCATATCTTGTTGGTCTGACATAGCATGAAGGACACTACCAGCCGCTAGGAATAGTAGAGCCTTAAACATAGCATGATTAACTAGATGGAATAGAGCTACTTCGTATTGACTAATACCAACAGCTATAAACATATAACCTAGTTGTGAACAAGTTGAAAAAGCAATCGTCTTCTTAATATCTGATTGAACTAGTCCAACTGATGCTCTAAATAGAGCTGTAAAAGCACCAAGTCATGTAATAACAATTAGAGTAGTAGGACCATATTCTAGCAGTGGAGTTGATCGTAGCATAAGATAAACACCTCTTGTAACCAGAGTAGCTGCATGAATAAGTGCCGATACAGGAGTAGGCATTTATAGCACATAAATGAGCTATAAGGACTATATCATCGTTTATATAAACGCCCATTATAGTCTCTGAGGCCATTTAAGGCCTGCCTATAGATCTATGATCGTACAGACATATTAAGGGTTTAAAAAGGGCCCTATAACACAACATAAAGCATCCTAGCTTATACATATGTGTTGTATACTGTAACCCTCCATTCTATCAGGTAGCCAAGTTTGTAGAGGAAGTTGAGCTGACTTTGACATAGCTCCACCTAGAAGAAGTAGACCAATTAGAGTAGCTGTAGTTTCATTAAGATAAGGAGCAACTGATAGTACAGTAGCGTAATCAAGATTACCACAAGCTCATAGCATAACAAAGAATCCGATACTTAGGATTATATCACCAACTCGATTCACTGTAAGAGCCTTAATAGCTGACTTTTGCGCTTGAACTCGAGTAAGCCAGAATCCAATTAGAAGATATGAAGCAATCCCGATACCCTCTCACTGTGAAAACAGCGGTTATTTAAAAAGTTCATATATAATTACAACCCCCAATCCCATTTACCCCATATCGGAACCCCCCCCCAAATAAATTAATTTATTTATTTGGGGGTGTTCTTTTGATAAGGGTAAGTGGGATTGGGGGAACAAATATGACGTGATAGTATGTAAATAAAATATAACTTCCACAAAACATGTTTAGGACTATATTATCAGTTAATCTGCGTTAAAAATAGTCTCTGAGGATATGATTATAAAAAGATTTATAATATCCTGCTGGTAATGATTTATTCACGTCCCAGCATAATAAACGTTAACATTCACTAATATCCACCGATTTTGGAGGTTTTTATTAGTAAGCGAGGCCAAGAGGATTCGGGAACCAACAAAAAGAATAAGATATGAATTACCTGTTACTAGTAGTACCATAAAGGCTGTAAATAGTGAAAGATAAGACATAAAACGTGGAAGATGAGGATCTCCATTCATATAATTAATACTATAAAGATGTACAAGACTTGAAACAATTAGTACAGGAATTAGCATTGAAACTGTTAGATCATCAAATGTAAAACCTCACGAAATTGAAAGAGTTCCACTATCTACCCAACTACCTAGTAGAATCGTTACCGGAGAACGACTTAGAGCTACTTCATAAAAAGCTACTAGAGCCATTACTATTGTAGCAGAAATACAAGCAGTTGTAAGTCATCTTCTACCTGTTGCACCTAGAGTTCGACCTCGTAGTCCAGCTACTGCAGATCCTCTGAAAGGTAGAGCAATTAGAGTAAGATACATATTAAGATGAAAGAGTTACTGTACCTCGTAGGCGATAATAAGCAACAAGAACACCTAGTCCAATCGCTGACTCTGCTCCCGCAACTGATACAATAAGGGCTGCAAATACCTGCCCTATTGCATCGTTAACATCATGTGCTGAAATTAGAATAAGTAGGGTAACTCTTAGAAGCATAAGTTCAATACTAACAATTAGTATTAGAAGATTCCGCCGATTAAGAGTAAAACCTAGTACTCCAACTAGATATAGTACAAGTGGAAGAGTCATAAAATGATTAAAATATGTGATTAATTTAAGTACTAATAGCCTAATCAATTGCTGTACTTTTAAAAAAAATTTTTTATTTTAACCGGCTGCCCGTCGGGCGGCGATATTAGATCATGTACGTTAACTTTATAAGACATTCCATTTTAAAAATATTTAACATAAGAACGACTACTTAAACCTCTTTATTTGTGGATTGCGGGAATTAATTTACAATATTAGCTTATATTCTCCACATTTACCCTAGAATAATATATTTTCATGTGTTATCATGTATAAGCCTATATATTCTCCCATTTCACCTCTAATTATATATTTTCACGTGTTATCATGTATAGATGTTTTTATTCTCCTATCTACCTCTAATAAGACCCCCACTCCCTATTACCCCCAATAGATCACCCCCACCATTTCCCCCCTAAAGGGGGGAAATGTAATGAATTCATTTATAGGGGGTGATCCTTTGATTGGGGTAGTTGGGAGTGGGGTTTATTTTCATGGGTTATCTGATGGTGTGGTAGTAATTATACTATTTATATCGATCCTATAGATAGTTGAATCTTTTTATATTCCCTAATCTATATTCTAATTCCTATTTAAGTAGATTATAGTTCATAAGTCAATATAATTATCCATGAGCCTTTTATAGAAAACACAAGTAATAAACACATGTAGCCCCCAAACCCTCACTACCCCTATCAAATGTTTGATAGGGGGTAGCGAGGTTTGGGGTAGCTTATAGATATTTTTTTTCTCTATTTCATATACCATATATCAGATCTTTTTATTCTCTATATCATATATCAGACCCCACTCCCAATTACCCCAATCAAACATTTGATTGGGGTAGTTGAGGAGTGGGGGAGATCTTTTTATTCTCTATTTCAAATATTAGATATTTTTATTATCTATTTCAAATATCAGATATTTTTACTTTTACGCTATTAAGTAATCTGACATCTCGTTCTAAAAAACTAAGAAAAGGACTTATTCCTATAACTATAAGCCTATGTTTGGGTTTAACCCGACTTTTTATGATAAATATATAATTATCACTGCTGGCAAGGTTAATAATTTAATGTTTAAAATATGATATTATAATCTTTTAGGATTGTTTTTGTTTAGGATATAGCTTTTTAAGTTATTTAGTATATTTTTATAATCTTTAGTAGAATATACAATATATTTAGAACAATATACGATATTTTTATTCTTTTCAGGATAATATATGATATTTTTATTCTTTTCAGAATGGTGTATAAGGTTTTTATAATTTATAACATAAGATTATAAAGTGAATGTACATTGGATCTTTTTTCATACTCTTTTCGTTAAGATCAAATTAATCGCGTTAAAATGAGGTTTATTTTGATAATGTTCACCTGCAAAAATTTATTGATTAATTAATTATGTTAGAAAGCAGAAAATATTGATTTTTATTGATTTCCCCGCGCGACGAGCAGCCGCAACCGAATACAAACCCCACACAAAAATGAATTAATATTTTGTGGGGTTTGGTTGTGCGTGCTCGCACGCGGGGTTTTTATTGATTTTTAAGGGGTCTATATTAGTTTGCATCTATCAGCCGCAAGTTCCCCTACGGCTACCTTGTTTCGACTTCAGACCTGTCTCAAATCACGGTATGCCGCTAGTCAAATCTATATTACAGGTATCTAAATTCACCTGGGATGATATTATAAGATCTTACGCTTCAAAATTAACATCACCTACAGCATAACCAAAATATTAATTTCGGCAGTTTTCGGTTGTTATAAAGATTTGACTCTTTCCGACTTAACCTAAGATTCAATCCGAGCCTGTGACGAGCGGTTAGTACCCAGACAAAGTAACAATTCGCCATCGCGTGATTATCGATGACTACTCAGGACTCCTACTTCACAACGACGAGTTTCAGTCGTTGATCCGGACAGAATGATAGTGTAAGTTAAGTTATTGTTTAGACTTACAGCCTTACGTAACTTTAAATACACTCTTGTAGCACACCTATAGCCCACCTCATAAGGGACATAACGACTTGACTTGAACCCCATAGTTTTAACACTCATGCGATATTAAAACTCAAAATAAGCCTAAAAAATATAAAAATATATAAATATTGTTATCATCTTCTTTTTTTTAATTTATATAAACAAGTTCTTCGCTACAATAACCTGATTTCCATCTAATTCACGAGATTACTCTCATGTAATAGGTAGGATTTACCAAATATTGAGCTAGGTTCTTGTCCTTAAAATGGCTTATTTCACGATAAGGATTTCGTTCGTTACATTTGGAATTAACCATAATATTTACTATCACGAACTGACGACAGCCATGCATCGCCTGTAAAATTATGTTTTAATATTATATATCCATATAATCTTTTTCTAATAGACATCCAATAAATTGGGGAGACTGTTAGACTAGAGAATATTTTAATATAATTTAAATACATAAAACTATGCAAGAGTAATGTGGTAAGGTTCTACGCGGATCATCGTATTAAACAGCATGCTCCGCCCTGTGTACTCGTGAGCGGTCTTGTTGTTAGCATTTCGGCCATGTGGCTATATACTACAGGCGACGGACTCTTAACGTTACTTAAAGAAAAAAGAGTGGTAGTAACTAGCTTTGTTTTACGCCTTAACCCTTTTATATTAATTATGACCCATTGGTCTTTATATAATTTACCTCATCTTGAGGTTATCTAACATTTGTTAGATAAAACCTCGAATACACTTTACATTATCAAAAATGTCGATAAATACTATATTACCGCTTTTTATATAAAAAGGAGCCCGGCCGCATATTCTATTAGAAAATGGGTTTTACCCGGGATTATATAATATAGTCTACCCCCTTCATAGAACTACCAGCGGGAGATTAATGTAAAGATTTTCCGAGATTAAAATTATGTTGCAACCTCTAATAGTATTTTACATTACTTAACAGTTGTTTTGGTTAACATAAAATCTAAAAGACATATAGTCTTGAGGATATTGTATCAGGTATTACTAGTACATTTTAATCCGCATAGATGACACGTTTAAAAAAAAAGATATAAAAATATCTAAAAAATTTAATATCCCGAGTCTTTTACGCTTATACTTCAATTAAGAGCTCGACATCATTATTAACTGTTGTACAAACGATCTATGCCAGTATAATCTATCTTTACAGGGCACCATTTTCGCATTTAGGTTAAGATATTAAAAAGTTCAAATATATTTCCTTATAGAATATTTAGGTAGATAAACTAAAACAGGAAAAACTTTGCTCCGACATACGACCTCATTAATTGATATATATATATCTTATTTACCTGGTTAAAGTAAAAATTAATGTCCTTTTAGCCGCAGAAAAGAGTAATCAAAGTTCCGCACGTAATTACATCTTATACCCACACCACCGATCTTTTTATGATCTGAGGTTTTAATTTATTCAAATTAAAGAGTGTTATCTAATAGGTATAGACCTATAGTTATATTACGCTTGCTATATTTTCTTTAATTATGGATACGACTCACTCATTTATTTCTATTTTCTCCAGTCCGCATTGTTTACAGCCAAGACTAGGCCGGTCTCTAATCGACTTCGATCACTTGGCCTTCGTACCTTATCGTCAGGTTTGACTAGATGAAAGCCTTCGCTATTGGTCAGCTCACCAGGATCATGACATTTCATTTCTACTCATACCATCCGTCCACCTCCGTCAAACCTCAAGTCTTTTTATAGACTGACTACGTACCCTAAACGCCCACTTAATACCCCGACGTGTTGCCCCACCTGTATTACCGCGACTGCTGGCACAAGATTTGGACGGGACTTCACTAATCATTTCTTAAATTATAAGAAACGAATATTAAAGCTCAACATGCTTTAAAAGTGCGATTTTCTTCTGGGTCACCGGTTCACACATCTGTGCATTGACCAGTATCCTTCACTGCTGCGCACGCTATGTGCGGAGGCTCTCGCCAATGTCGGGCTAATAACTCTCGCTTTACCCTACTCGTAATCGGAAACCAAATTTGGCAAACCTGTTAAGTACCAGGTACGACCTACGGTGAGATTTATTCTCTTTTTCTTTTTATCATTCCTGACACCATTACCTTTTACCAATAATCTCTTAAGATTTAATGGTTATAGGACAATATTCACTATAAATATTTTTTATTTTTAAATAGCTTAGATAAGCAGCTTTAAAATCTATGGTAGCCCTGTTGAAATAAATTTAATATTAAATATTTAAACCATAACAAACTCGAACTAATTCACTTCAGATAAAAAAATTATTCCTGATTAACAAGAACCGTATGTTTCGTCTCCTGTTTTTCCTGACCTAAACGCCACCTCAAAACTTTTTTTTAGAAATTTTATATATATTCCAAATATTTACCCGCGCGACGGTTTATACACATTGAAATTTTTTTATTATTTTCAGTTTTTCGGTTAAACTTGCATGTGTCACATACCCAGATACACGTTTGGGAGCGCTACAACAAAACGCTTCCTTATTATATATTTTTATTCCTCTAATATATTATACTAAACTACTTTTAAATCGCTAGTATAACAAAAAGATTTCTAAAAATGATAATTATATATATTAATTAATATACTTCTAATATTGCGTACTTTTATATTTTAAAAAATTCCAAAATTAAACTGTCCACCCTATACTTCTAAACAACATATCGTATTAGGGAGAATAAAAACATTTAATATTTTTTTGTGGGGAAGTCAAGTGTAATAAATTTATATTAAACGTCAAAAGTGTGTAGTATGATTTGTAATCTTTTTATGCTCCTAATGTAGTATGTAATATAATTATTATAGATTTTAGACATGTATATATAGTAAGGTAGTAATAAGGTTTTAGTAATGTTTTTATAATCCCCCGGGCGACGGGCAACCGCAATCGAACATTCGATTGGGCGTGCCCGCGCCCGGGGGGATCCAATATCTGCTGTATATCAATTTGTCTCTATCGTGTAATCCATTTATTATCCTATGTCTGTATATCTCTCGCGTAATGTTTTTATAATCCAATATCTGCTGTATATCCTTTTTTCTTTCTCGTGTAATCCATTTATTATTCTATGTTTGTATATTTATCGTGCAATCTTTTTACTGTTTAATCTCTCTATTTCTATCGTGTAATGTTTTTATTATCATTGACATGTAGGTGTTGTAATATATTGACGTGTAATGTTTTATCATTATAACGTGTAATGTTTTTATCATTAATTAGAACAGATTTGTAATGTTTTTATCATTAATTAGAACTGACTTGCAATGTTTTTATCATTACTGATGTGTAATCTATATTACTGACGTGATATCAACTGACGTGTAATCTTTATATCAACACACGTGTAATCTTTTTATCATTACTGACGTGTAATCTAATCTTTTTATTTTATCCTACTAAGTAAATGATTATTATATATAATATTCTGATCTTGTTTTAGTCTTATAATATATCATACCCTCCAGATGTCGATACCCATAAAAGGATCGATATAAATATAGATAGATCAAAGTATAAAAAGAGCGATAAAAAGATCGATAAAAAGATCGATAAAAATGTATATAAAGTATCGGACTATAAAAAGATCGATATAAATAAATATAAAATATCTATAAAAAGATCGGTAAAAAGATCGATATAAATATATATAAAATATCTATAAAAAATAAGACTACATATGGATCGGACTATAAAAAGATCCTTTTAAGTATATCTGGTGGACTATAAAAAGATCCATTTAAAGTATATCTGGTGGACTATAAAAAGATCCATTTAAAGTATATCTGGTGGACTATAAAAACATCCATTTAAGTCTATCTCGTGGATTATAAAAACATCCTTTTAAGTATATCTCTCCCGCGCGACGGGCAGCCGCAATACATATCCCCCTAATAAATGAATTCATTTATTATGGGGGTTATGTTTCGATAGGGCGTGCCCGCGCGCGGGGCTGGTAAAAGGGACTAGAGATAACGTATCATGAACTATTGAATATGATCGTATAAAGATGAATGTTTTTATGTATAATTAATTAAGAAATACTAATATATTATACAAGATATAGTAGTCCTGATACTGATCTGTGTAGACTATTAATTAGAATATTTGGAGCAATACCTAGAACAATTACAGGTAGAATTAGAGTTACAAGTACCATTGTTTCTCGACGAGTTATATCTACAGTAAAACTCATATATTGTGATCAAGATCCTGCTACCATTCGACCTCAAAGTCAAATACTATAACCGGCACTTAGTACAATACCACTTGCACCTATTACACCTCTAATCGGAGATTCTTGGAAAATTCCTGTTAGAGCCATATATTCACTTACCCAATTTAGACTTAGAGGTACTCCCATATTACATGAAGTAGCAATAAAGAAGAATACTGCAAACATAGGCATTACACTATGTAGTCCTCGGTAATAAATTAGATCTCGAGTATGATATCGATCATATAGTACTCCACCTACTAGTATAAATAGAGCGGGAGATACTAGACCATGAGCAATAGATAGAAGAATACCACCTTCAATACCTACTAGACTGTTACTGAAAAGACCTAGTACTACTACTGCCATATGACTTACTGATGAATAAGCTACAAGAGCCTTAAAATCTACTTGTCGAAGAGTAGCTACAGAACTGTAAATTAGTGAAATTACTCTAACAGTTAGAATTAGAGGTAGAAAATAAGCTGTTGCATCTGGAAGTAGAGTAATCATTACTCGAAGATAACCATAAGTAGCTAGCTTTAGTACTGTACCAGCTAGAACCATTGATCCAGCTAGAGGAGCATCAGCATGAGCTCGAGGAAGTCAAATATGGAAAGGAACAAGAGGAGTCTTAACTCTAAGAGCAATAAAAAATCCAATTCAAAGTCACTTTTGAGATCTAAGACTAATATTACACATTGAAAGAAGAACAAAGTCGGTGGAACCAACAAAAGTATAAATGTGCATAATTGCTAGAAGCATAAATAGAGAACCTCTAAGTGTATAAAGAAATAGAAGATAAGCAGATCGTTCTCGTGTATTAGATGAACTTCAAATAATAATCATGAAAAATAGAGGAACTAGTACAGATTCAAATGCAACATAAAACATTAGAAGATCACTTACAAGAAATACAGCCATAAGTAGTCCACTTGTAACAAGATTAATAATATAAAAACCTCGAACATTTTCTGTTACATTATCTCAAGAGGCTAGAAGACAAATAGGAGTTAGAAGACCTGTTAGTACTACAAAAAAAAGACTAAGACCATCTACACCTAGAGGAATACTTGTAATACCTCTATTTAGATAGGTAACCATTTGATAACCTGTAACTGTATCATCAAACATAACTCAAGTAATTACACTAAAACCAAATACAATTACTGAAATAATTAGACTTATTCGCTTTACTAGAGAATTTTCTCTTTCTTGATTTACAGAAGTGGGTAGAAGAAATCTAAGATAAAAAGCACCTATTAGAGGTACACCAATAAGAAGAGAAATCATTTAATTAGTGATATTTTTTACTTTACTTTTTATTAGGAAGTAGCTGATTCGAACAGCTGCAGGCACTGTGTAAGAATGCTGACCTACCACTAGTCGAACCTCCTATTATAAAAACAATTTTAACTTTTTTTACTTTTTTAACTTTCTTAACTTTTTTAACTTATTTAACAATTTAAACTATCATAGCTCGTCGCACCATACCCTTAAGCCGATGTTTTTATTATCCAACCATCTTATTTATATTTTATGTGAATAATTAAATACGGATTGTGGTGGAATGAGTAATCTTTTTATCTTAAATAATAATACGCCCGCCCGTCGGGCACGCACAACCAAAGTTTGGTTGCGGCTGCCCAAATTACCCCTCTTAGGGGTAATTGCGGGTAATTAATTACCAACAATACCACTATTAACCCCTATAAGGGTTCGAGTTATTTAAATAAGTGCTAATTTTAAATTATTTTACTTAATTTATAGAATATATCTTTAAGGCTGCACTAGGACAGTGGATTATAAAAAGATCGCTATATATTATTATTAAAAACCCTTAACAAATCCCTGAATATTTTTGATCCCCCGGCCCCCCAACCACCCGGGAACCCCCCCTCTATTCACGAGATATCATGAATAGAGGGGGGTATCAAATATTTGATAGGGTGTGTGGGGGGCCGGGGTTAGTATAGATTCTTGTTTTACGCGAACGACCAGATTCGAACCGGCATAGGCTGCCTTGACAAAGCAGGGCATTACCAATTATACTACATTCGCTATATTAGACCCTTAAAAAATGTTTATTTATCACAATTAACCACCCGCCCCCCAAACCACCACACCAAATATTTGGTGGGGTGTGTTGGGGGGCGGGCCACCTAATGGAACTATATTAGCAGAGGAAAGAATCGAACTTCCATCTTAGGGTCATGAACCCTCTGTCCTACCATTAAACGACACTGCATCTTTCATTTTATTAAGCATATCATAGCCCATTAAATAAAAACCCGCCTCCCAAACCACCCGGGAACCCCCCCTCTATTCACGAGAGATCATGAATAGAGGGGGGTATCAAATATTTGATAGGGTGTGTTGGGAGGCGGGGAAACATTTAACACGATATTACACCTTTATATCTTTTACCTGCCTATATAAACCGCTTAATTCTATCCACCTGACAAGCTCTTTAAGGATATATCATACTTTTACCCTCATTACAATACCACAATCAGACCAAAAATATGAATAATAAAAAAAGTCATATATTTAAGGGTGCATTATCGTTAATCTATGTTTAGTTTCCCTATTTGTTTTAATATGTTTATTAATACCAACTAATCGTGATTACCTGACGGTTTGGTTTAAATTATTATATATTTAAAGGTGCACTATCGTTTTTATTATATTTAACATGACATGATACAGTATATTGTTGTAGAAAAACATAAAAACATTAGCTATCTTATTAAACGATCTAATGTGTGTATAATGTGTTAAAATTTGTTTGTCGGTAGGGGGACTATTTGAATAGATTTTTTGACGACGCTTATTTTAAAATTATTATTGGCTTGATAGAGTTACCTTGTTAATAGCTGAACGTTGATCAGTAAATGTTAGTACTCCTGAAGCAATTTCAACTACAAAACCTAGAGTAAGGACAAGGAAGAAAATTACTGCTACTCAAAAACCATATAGACCTACATATTGAAGACTTACAGTTAGAGGATAAAGAGAAATAATTTCAAGATCAAAAGCTAGAAATAGTACACTAACTAGATAATAACTAATTGTAAAAGGTGCTCGAGTTTGACCTCGTACTGTATCATAACCACATTCATAAGTACTATACTTTTCAGCATAAACATTTACCGGAGCTAGTAGTCTATTAAGAATTAGAAGAATACATGTTAGTACAGGAATAAATAGCACTAGAATAAAAAGAGTCATATTAATTACTATAAGTGGCAAGTGCAATTAGACGGACACTATTAAGTAGAATATCTGGAGAAGCTAGGAAAAGAGTTAGAGATAGAGTAAGTAGAGACACTAGATAAGTGTGAACATAAGTTACTGGAAATCTTGAGATTTCTCTCGTTTGAGTTGATTCTGAATTATGTACTACTCGAATTACTCGTAGATAATAAGATGCACTAATTACACTTACTACTACTGCTCTAATTGCCATGAAAGTATATCCGGCATGAATCGCTGTATAAAGAACTGACATCTTTCTAAAGAATCCAACTAGTGGAGGTACTCCTCTTATTGAAAATAGACATAGAGCTAGAGATAGAGCAAGAAGTGGATGAGATCGCGTAATACCAGTTAGTTCAGTAATTTCACTAATATCTGAACGATTTTCTGTTCGAGTTGCATATCCTATTGCTAGAATTGTCATAAATCTTGTTAGTCTTGTTGCTGTATAACTTACTAGATAAAAAATATAAGCTTCTCTTCTTTCTTCACTATGAACTGATAGAGCTAGAAAAAGGAAACCAATATGAGATACTGTACTATAAGCTAGAAGTCGCTTAATACGTGTTTGAGCTAGTCCAACTACTGTACCTCTAACTAGAGATATTAGACTAGAAGTAAGTAGAAGAAGAGTTCAAGCATTATAACTCATAAAATCAGAAACCATATCTAGACTATGATTAGATAGATTTGGTCTCATTTCTAGAAGGAAAGATAGAATTGAAATCTTAGGTAGAACAGCTAGTCAAGTTGTTACAATAGTTGGTACACCATCATAAACATCAGGACCTCAATTATGGAATGGAGCTGCTGTTACCTTAAAAAATAGACCTACAGCTAGAATAGTAAATCCTAGAGTAACTGAACGATAAGAACCTTCAACTGAAATAAGTGATCAAATAGATTCTAGACTAGTTAGACCTGTGTAAGCATAAATAATACCTCTACCTAGTAGAATAAGACTAGAAGATAGACCACCTAGAAGAAAATATAGAAGACCGGCATGAGTTGCTGATTCATAATCTCGATAAAGTGCTCTTAGAATATACACTCTAAATGATTGTAGTTCAATAGCTAGATAAAGAGTGATAAGATCAGCTCTTGATACAAGACATAGACTACCAAAAGTAGTAAAAATAATAAAAACGGGATAAGTTCTAATCGTTAGACGACCTCTTGTCTTAGAATTTGGAAGATCGAAAGAGGCTCAAGGAGTTAGAGCTATTCTACCTCTTACTAGAATAAGAATGTCTCTATAAAATGTGATTGGAGTAATTTGAATTAGACCACTTCAACAAGTTAGTCCTCTAGTCAGATCACCTATATTTGAAGATACAAGGGCTGAACTAAGAAGCACTAGAGTTCTCGTTCGAGTGAGGAGAGCGGGTGTAGACCTTACGGAAGGCAGCGCGACAGCTGCAAGAATTATAAATAGAGAAGTGATAATCATTAAACATAATATAAATATATTATATTATACCCATAATTGTATAAACATTATCATTTTATTATAGATTAGAAATAAAAAGATTATAATATCACACATCCCCCCGCGCGACGGGCAGCCGCAACCACATATCCCAAATATATATTAAATTAATATATATTTGGGTATGGTCGGTTGTGCGTGCCCGCAATTACCCCCCTCTAATACACCCCTCATAAATTAATTTAATTTATGAGCCCCCCTCAACACCATACCCACCTAATATTAGGTGTGGTTGTTGGTGAGGGGGGTCGGGGTGTATTTGTAATTTGGGGGATCATAATTAGATCTTAATATACAATACAAGCATTAATAAGTAGGTATACATATATTAAAGAATATATTTGACATCAAAAAGATATATTATATCAGAGAATAAAAATATTATAACCTTTTTATCAGCATATCATATCAGTCTATTAAATACAATATACCAGCGATAACTTATAATAGGACTTAGTGTATAAATAAGTAGATGTACATATATATTTATATTTATATTTATATTTATTTATATTTATTTATATTTATATTTATAGATTTAATGATGTGTCGTACGTCTAGAGGATGTTTTTATTTGACAGATCTATAGATATATGGGGGGACTATTAACATAATTTCTAAAAAGAAAATTAACATTGCCCGCCCCCCAACACACCCTATCTGATTACCCCCCTAAAAATTAATTAATTTCGTACCCCCACCCTTACCTTATTAAGGTAAGGGTGGGGGAACGTGGGGGTGATCTTTTGATTGGGTGGTTTGGGGGTCGGGTTGCCATAACATAGAACATGGTACCATGCTAAAGGCATGAAGAGGAGTAGGAGCAGGTACTACTCAATCTAGTGTCGAGTTTTGTTGAGCATTGTCAAGTGCTCGAGTAGTATCTGTAAAGTACGGGTATGTAGCCCATGCATTACCGATTGCTCTTTGTGGTGTTCTAATCATGTCATATACGACATACAGGAAAATTACAGTTGCTACTACACTAATTAGTGAACCAATAGAACTTACGTAATTTCAACCTTCAAAAGCGTCGGGATAATCCGGAATTCGCCGCGGCATACCCTGTAGTCCTAGGAAATGTTGAGGCATAAATGTTGTATTTACACCTACAAATAGAGTTCAGAAATGAGCTCTACCAAGTGTTTCGTTGTACATAACTCCTAGAATCTTAGGTGCTCAATAGTAGAAACCAGCGTAAATACTAAATACAGCACCCATAGATAGAACATAATGGAAATGAGCCACAACATAGTAAGTCTAGTTGTTTGTGACTACGTGTATTATTTAGCACTGCTTTCACAAGCATTATTGGACTATATTTTACGAAAACTACCGAATGCTAGACCTAGTTGATTTTTAGTAGTACCTCAAAGGACGAGAATAAAAATATCTAATAATTTAACTTACTAGCGCGATAGTTTCGTTATCACGTGTAGTCTCTACGGAGTCCTTATATCATATGACATATTCTATAAAAATATGACACAATAACACTATTAATTTATCTATTAATTAACCTTTCTATCCTTATTACTAATAAAAAGATTACCACTTGACCGGGAGTGTTTTAATAAAAAGGTTCCCACGGTATTATCTTATCATCGTTTTTTCTTAGCTAGAGCCCGATAAGGTTTCACCGTTAGCCAATCTAAATTATAGAACCTTTCACAAAATAAAAAGAACGATCCCCCAAATTTCCCCCCCAGAGGGGGGTAATTGCGGGCACGCACAACCGACCATACCCAAATATATATTAATTTAATATATATTTGGGATATGTGGTTGCGGCTGCCCGACGCGCGGGGGGATCTGTTAGCTTATCGATATTTTTACCGAATAAAACACGCTTTACACGCATAAAATTAATTTAGGGTAAAATATTGTGAAAGGCTTTATAAGATTGACCGGAGGTTGCTAAGCCTCCATAGTGATATGACATCATGACACTTACTTATTAGATCAAAAATTGGGGCGTAGATTTGAGAGTGTTACACTATTTTCCATTACAGTTGCAAGTTGAAAATACTTATGTCCTAGTAGTGGATAATTTTGACAATGGGTTACTACATTAGTCATAGCCTTAATATTTCTCATTTCAAGAAAATAGAAAGGGTTACTTCCTTGCTTGAATTGCACTGTAAGATGAGATTGACCAAAAAAGTTTCGAATGTGTCTTAGTAGATAATGATCATTATCTTCCCCCCGTCGATGGGCAGCCGCAACCGAATGTCGGTTGTGCGTGCCCACGACGGGGCGGTGTGAAATACTAAAACTAAAACCTACAGATCCTGATCGAATTCTAAAAGATCCTTCTCTTTCAATGAATCCGGATAGTCAAGAAGAAAAATATCTTGGACACACAGTGAATAGAGGTGTAATAGATCTTCGAAGATCATACTTTTGACCTCGTGTTTCCATATATTCTGATATAGAAATTCCTGAAAGACATCGACGGAAAAAAGCGAGTTGAAGATGCATTCGTGTAGTAAGAGGAGGATACTTTCTCATAAGAGGCATAATCTTTTCATGAAAGATCTTTTGATCATTAACTACCCATTGTACGAAAGATCTATTTCTTACTATTCTAACATAACCTCCATAACGATTAGCGATTATCGTTAGTATTTCATAGTTATAGGGCTTATTTCTTAGCTTAACAACAAGTCGAAACTGTATTGATCGACCTCGTCAATGATTTACTTGTAGGGAACCATCACCATCAATAAGACCAACTGTAAAAGCATCTAGATGATTATTTGAACTTGTTTTTCATCTAGGACTAATTATAACACTTCTCATAGCTCTAGCCTCAATATATCTATCATGCATAGCTACATCCATACTTGCGTTAGCAAGAACAACTCCAGTTACATTACGTGAACACAATAGGTTCCGAAATGGACTATATCTTATTTCTAGTCTCTGAAGTTATATATATAACTTGCTGATGGTTTATATTAGATATAAACTTTCCAGCATATTAATTAGTTTAAGGTGAATTAACTTTTGTTGGTCCACCAATTGTGAATAGACCGACAAATCCCATAGCAAATAGCATAGGAGTTGTAAGTCGAACTGAACCACCGTATGAAGTTCTTAGCCAACTGAACACCTTAATCCCTGTTGGAACGGCAATCACCATTGAAGCTGCTGTGAAGTAAGCTCGTGTATCAACATCAAGCCCCACTCTATACATATGATGACTCCATACAATGAATCCTAGAATTCCAATACTTCTAATCGCGTAAACCATTCCTAGGTAACCAAATACAGGCTTTCCTGAGAAAGTAGAAACTACGTGACTAACAATACCAAAACCTGGAATAATCATTAGATATACCTCTGGGTGACCAAAGAATCAAAATAGATGTTGGTATAGAACTGGGTCACCACCTCCTGCTGGATCGTAGAAGGCAGTGTTAAAGTTTCGATCAGTTAGAATCATAGTAAGTGCACCTGCTAGAACTGGAATACAAAGAATAATAATTACTGATTGTGCTAGCATAGCTCATACGAACAGAGGCATCTTGTGAAGAGATTGTCCTGGAGCTCGCATGTTAACTAGTGTAGTAATAATATTAATGGCCATAATATTTAATGTTTATTCTCCATAATTGCAGAGTTTAAAAAACACTTATTATTTCAAATAAGATAAGACCGTAGAATTGTTGTTTATCAAAAACATATTTAATACGGTCGTTGAAGCCTTAAAGGGCTCGCTTATTACCTCTAATAGGATTTTAAGCGAAAATAAATAAATAAACTGGACGAATTCACCCAGCATTGACGATACACCACTAAGATGTAGACTGAATACTCTAAGATCAACTGATCCACCACTATGTGATTGTACACCTGTTAGAGGCATATACATAGTTCATCCTGAACCCATACCTTGTTCTACAAAAACACTGGCTAGAATCAGAACAATAGCTGGTGGCAGAAGTCAGAATGAAATATTATTTAGACGTGGAAAGGCCATCATAGTTTATTAATGGTTTTAAAATAAACCTTGTATCGATTTCACGAAACATTAGACTGAGTCTTATCTTATTATAAAGATCAGATTAAACAGTCGTTATACCTTAATATAAACGCGATTAAGGTTCTTAATATCGACATAATACATCAATTAAAAAGAATCTATCAAAATATATACAGACATAGCAATGTTTACCCGCAACCACACACACCCAATCAAATGTTTGATTGGGTGGTTGTGGGGTCGGGTTTTTATTGTCCTGTACAGCCTGATAATTTGCACATAATACATAATATTAAATAAGTGAATATAAAAGGCAGCTTGTAGAGTGAATGTTTTTATTAATTACTCAACAAGGGACAAAATTGCCTTTAATTAATCTGGAGCTCCTACTAGAAGAGGTGCTAGATAGTTACCAAAACCAGCCATGGCAGGTCGATATTTTAATGGAGAAACTCTCCAACTAAACTTTAAGATTTAGTCAAGACTATTTATTATACAATTTAGTATAAGGTTTTTAGTCGTTAAACAACATTAACAGTTGTTGAGAGGTAGTAAATATTTAAATACTTTACTCTCAATTTATCTAAATTACAGTATATTCGAGATATATTGTAAAAGGTGGCTTTTTCTAATTTTAGCTTAACCACCATAAAATACTTGTAATTATCTTTATAAATATAAATATAAATATAAATAAAACCAGCTTGTTTATAAACTGAATAGACTTTGTCATATTTTTATAGAATTAAAGTCGTTGCATATAAAGATATTCTATTTAAAATCTTTATATTACAAATAATAATAATATTACTTATTTGTAGATTAAATATATTTAGATGATCTATAAATTTAAATCATCATAATCCCATGTGTTGTTCTAATTACATTATATAGTTGATGATCACCGTTAAGATATTGGCTACCTGGAGCTGATAGTTCTAGTCGAATAAGAACACTAAAAGCTGTACCAAGTAGACCGGTGAAAACCGCAAACATAAGGTAAAGTGTTCCAATGTCCTTAGCGTTAGTACTATAAAGCCAACGCGAAGCCATTGAAAGGTAAACACGTTTAAACGCGTTATCATAAAAAAATATACCAATTAAACCACCACAAAAGTCTTCATTTACACAAAAACATTTACCCAATGAACCCATATGAGAGATAGGGTATTAGTGTAAATATTTATAAGCCCCCGACGCGGGCACGCCCAGTTGATCTATCGACTGCGGCTGCCCGTCGCCGGGGGGCGGTATATAATAAATCTTAAGTAGTAAAACGGTAAAGAGGGTAAAGATTCTAAAGATTTTGATATAATATAGTAAGGACAATCTTTTTATTTATTCAAATCTAAGTATCAAATACATAGAAAAATTTATTTATGAAAAGGTGGATTATAAAAACATTGGAGACCTAATACATATACTAAAACATTGGAGACCATCTTTATAATGGACAGAATCTTTTTATTTCTTTATTTTCACTCAACATTACTGACTTAACAGTTAGGCTATATTATTAACAACATCCCCCCGCGCGCGAGCACGCACAATCAACAATTGATTGCGGCTGCTCGACGCGCGGGGGATATTAATTTAAACCTCATACCATATTCTAATTTAATAAAATACTAAACTAACCAATCCCTCACCCCAGGGGTGTAATAGGTGGAGGTTAATTTAACAGGTAGAGTGGATTTAAATAGTCCAGAATATCCCCCCACCCGACGGGCAGCCGCAATCAAACCTTGATTGTGCGTGCCCGCGGGTGGGGTATCCTAAAAATATTGTATCACTAAATTAAATTGAATATTATCATTTAACTGTTATATAATTAAATACTAATATACAAATACACTTAGTATAGATATATACTTTTTATTTAATATTTAACAGGACAACCGCCCTCGTGAGTCGACTCAATTTCATCCACATAAATTAATTAATTTAAGGCACCATCATGTGGTGTGGATTAGTTGTTATAAACCTGTTTTAAATGGTCATATTACACCTCCTAATATCGATATAATTCAAGTAAAACCTAAACCCCAGACTCGAGCACGCCCAACAGGAGCCATACCCTAATAAATTAATTCATTAGGAATATGTGTTGAGGCTGCTCGCCGCCAGGAATCTTAAATAGGTTACTTTCTTCACTTTTATATATTACTACTAGTTGATAATCAATTGCCACTCCACCATATATTAATTCATTACCTTGTATATCTGTTTAAGGTAATATTTATTTAGAGTAAGTTATGCTAAAGAATAAAAGTCCCCGGCGCGGGCACGCCCAACACATTACCCCCAAATAAATGAATTCATTTATTCGGGGGTTATGATATCGGTTGCGGCTGCCCGTCGCCGGGGGGTTTGAAATACAGGAACACGTGGACTCGAACCACGGTTACAGGTTTTGGAGACCCATGTACTACCAACTATACTATATTCCTTCTTTTTGTCTTAAATTACGTTTATATATCAGCACAGCACAAATAACACTAACATGTGAACCTGGAAAATAAAAATATAGACACTCTATAACACTAACCGTAACTAACACAGCTAAACTCCACCCTATTCATTATTCTCCTTTATAGCGGTTTTATAAGTGGCTTCTTATATAATATACTAGAATAATTAAACCATATAAGAGATACCATAACTAGACAAGTATATAAGGTATAAGTGCAAGGGTTCGTGAGCGGGCTTACATTCGGACTGCAACTCTGAATTACAGGGTTCAACTCCCTGCGAGCCCTAATTATTAGCCCGACCCCACACACACCCAATCAAAGGATCACCCCCACGTTCCCCCACCCTTACCTTAATAAGGTAAGGGTGGGGGGTACGAAATGAATTCATTTATAGGGGGGTGATCTATAGGGTGGTTGTGGGGGTCGGGAGCCAATTAAAATATGTTTACACTTTCTAGTATTTTTATATATCTCATGATAAGTAATGTTTTTATATTGTGATAAGTAATGTTTTTATATTGTGATAAGTAATATTAAAATATTGATAACATGTGATAAGTAATGTTTTTATATTTAGCCAGTAGATAGAGGAAAGTGAATGTTTTTATAATCCAATCCGTAACTGAATCTTATTCGCGTTTAATAGAAGTAAATGAATGTTTTTATACTCCAAATTTGTAAATGAGTCTTTTTCGCGTTTATATCCGTAAATGAATCTTTTTCGCGTTTATATCCGTAAAATGTTTTTATACTCCATATCCATAAATTAGTCTTTTTTCGCGTCGAATAGAATTAAATGGATCTTTTTCGCGTCGAATAGAATTAAATGGATCTTTTTCGCGTTTAATAGAATTAAGTGGATGTTTTTATACTCCATAACCGTAAATTAATCTATTATATCTAATCTAAACAGACAAGCGTATGTTAATATTTGATAGATTTAGGGCATATAAAAATATCGATCTTTTTATGGCGCCGGCCCGTATAGTTAGTGTATATGAGAATCTGATGCCGGCGATTATTATATATTTTTATTAACGAGATTTACCAGATTAACAATATTAACGATATTAACGAGATTAATCAGATTTACGAGATTAACAATATTAACGAGATTTACCAGGTTAACCAGATTTACGAGATTAACAATATTAACGAGATTAACGATATTAGGTATATAAAAGATCAGGTATATAAGGTATAAAAAGATCAGCTATATAAAAACATTAGAGTTTATTGAGAATAAAAACATTTAGATATCACCACTAAAGAATAAATAGATTCTATTTCGAATTTTGACTTTTCACATTTGACTTTTGACTTTTCACTTTTCACTTTTGACTTTTGACTTTCTTAAATATGAGCACTGGATAATAAAAACATTGACTCATCTTTAAATATTAACTAATTAACTGATTAACAGATTAACTGATTAACGTTTTTACTTTTTAACATTTTTACTTTTTAACATTTTTACTTTTTAACATTTCAACATTTCTTAAATAGTGGATTATAAAAAGATCTAAAATATCGACATCATGTGGAGAATAAAAACATTGGAATATATGTACTATAAAAACATTGGAATATCTACTATAAAAACATTACGATATCAACATATTAAAAATACACATTTTGACCACTGGAATATTAAAAGATTGAGTCAATCTTAACATTTACTGATTAAGAGAGTGGAATATAAAAAGATCGAATTAATACTGGAATATAAAAAGATCGAATTAATACGACCCCCCGTCGGGCACGCACAACCGAACATTCAGTTGCGGCTGCCCGAGGGGGGGAGGAATATTAAGACATTAGATAAAGCACCTTTCTTTAATTATTTAAATATGACCAGTGTTGGATTATCGATTCACAAAAACATTCGATCCAAAAAAAGATTCACAAAAAGATTCGATTCACAAAAAGATTCACATTTCTTGCTTATTTATTTTACTGGAATATTTGGATAATAAAAACATTGACATCAGATAAACATTTTTAAAACACGAATTACGACAAACTGGCACAATAATACCGCGGTTTGAATTACTCGTGTACTCTTACCGACTAACTGAACGTACAACAAACCCATTCACCCCTTCATAATAACAAGATTAAAAATCTAATAACCATGTAATAACGAGGTCAAAAAGATCATAACCATGTAATAACGAGGTCAAAAAGATCATAACCATGTAATAACGAGGTCTAAAAGATCATAACCTGATTAAAAAGATCATAACGATATTAAAAAGATCATAACGATATTAAAAAGATCATAACGATCCCCCAAATTACCCCCCAGAGGGGGGTAATTGTGGGCACGCACAACCGACCATACCCAAATATATATTAATTTAATATATATTTGGGATATGTGGTTGCGGCTGCCCGCCGCGCGGGGGGATATTAAAAAGATCATTCTTTTTTGAGGGCTTATTGTGTGGATGAGTGAGTTTGAGTTTTTTGGATTAATATATATGATTTTAGTGGACTATAAGGTTTTCAGTACCTACAGCTTAAATTTCTGTTGCTAAAAATACACTTTCGGCCTGGTGTGCTTAATGATTTTTTTATTAAACACGGAGATAATCTTTCTCCAACCTTCTAAACTTATTATGATCCATCCTGCTACTAAAGAGGATATAACCATAACAATTTCAAGTGCAGTCGGGCTGGCTTCGGGCTTAGACGCTATCAGCCCTTATCCATTGTGCATGTAGCTATCCTACGGCGCCAGTTGTAACCAACGATGGGTTCACAATTGATGCACGCGCTCTGGTCCTTTCGTACTAAGAGCCCGCCCCAACGAGCACTTTCCTTTCGTACAGCGGGTATAAGCCATACTGCCTTCTTTTTTATTAACAGTTAAAATTAACTACTGCTTCTTTTCAAAACAGAATGGGTCGTACAATAATCAAAAAGATCATAATAAACGACCTCTGGAGCGTTAAAACACGCTTGCTGATAATGTAATATTTTACAATTTACCGGCAGAGATATTATTTTTATAAACGCCGCAATTTTGGATTGAACATCTATTCAAAGAGATTTACGGCGTATTGACAGTGTTATTAATGTCATAAAAATCGGAAAACCGATAGATTGACTCAGATCATTCCGGATCTTGCTTAGACTGTATCATATTTTTAAGCGTATATAACACTCTAAAACTTTATATAACAGTCGTTAAACGAAAATTCTTTTAACTTTTCGCTCCTATATAAACATTAAGATGCATTATAAGGATATTTTTAGAATTTATTTGGGCTATATTAACCCAACTCACGTACCTTTTTAGTCTGCGAACAGCAGAACCCTTCCGAGCTTGTGCACCCGGAGGATAAGATGAGTCGACATCGAGGTAGCAAACAGTATCGACAATGGGAACTCTCAGATACTATAACTCTGTTATCCCTAGCGTAGCTTAAGCCCTTTATCACAATGCCTTCCTTTAGGCCATAGTGGATCACTAAGCCCCGCGTGAACGGCTGGTCGACCTGTCGGTCTATCAGTGAGGCACGTTTTCCGCCTTTGAGCGATAATCCTCGAATAAAACGCTACAGCAGAACATTCCCCCGAACCACAACCACCCTATCAAATATTTGATAGGGTGTGTGTGGTTTGGGGGTTTTTAATGTCATTCAAAGCTACTTGCCGTTGTTCAAAATAAATGAGTTTACTAAACGGCGAAGTTGGCCTTGTTGCTTAAACTTTCCCATATAAATTACAGCTATGAATGGTGTAAATGGGTCGGCCTATATGAGGTTAGGTGTCCATCCTGATTTTACGTGCCTTTAGAGGCCTCCGGTACTTTATGGGAGGCGACCGTCCCAGTCAAACTGACAACTAGTCTTTGTTACTGTATTACTATTTATATTATACACAGATCCTCAAAAGATCCTAAATCTAACATAATAATTAAACACATAATCTATTAACGTTAAGCGAACTATAACATTTCTCAATTAGACTATAAACCTCATTAATATATTTTATCAAGAGGGTCCTTATATAGTATAATTATTATATGTATACACTTTTAGCTTAAAAATAGACTTTTTTGTTTTATTTACTAAAACACCAGATGAATTGAAGCTAATATAGTCCGTCATTATACCCTCACATCAACACACGAAATTACCCCCACATGGTGGGTAATCAAATATTATCGTATGGAATGAGGGGCTATATTATTAGACGGGTTACTAACAGAATTTATTTGGCTTTATGTTTAGTAAATAAAAGGCCCGGAATACCCCCAATGTGAGGTATTTTCGTGTGGGCAATGTTAATATAAATATTATTTAAGCTAACATATAATACTAAAAAAAGTAATACTGTTTTACATGTTATAAACGACCTCGTCCGCGGACACGCTCAATACACACCCTAAAATAAATTAATTTATTACATTAGACTTCCACCCAGATGGGTGGTTGGGTAACGAGGTGTTTTTCGATTGGGCCTGCCCTAATACCATAGTAAACCCCTCATAAAATTATGAGGGGCGTATTTGTATTGGCGTAGGAATGACAATAAATCAGACATGAAATTGTGTGTATTATCATTGTAAAACCTACGTAAAATCTATATGTAGTGTCTTAAGTATCCTATCGAAGTATCTTTTAAGACCTTTTAATGACGAGAAACAGGCAACCTAATTTCGTATTAAAGAACCAACGATAAAATAAAAAAACTGGCTACTCTTATTAAGCACTAAATGCGATTAGACACAATTAACAACGCATATAGTGTAGAAACTTTTTAATAAGATATAGATGAATACGTATTTATTGAACGTTAATATTTCAATAATAATATATTTAATACATTACTACCAATACCTAATTCTATATATCAGTTAGGTATCTCATCAGGGCAATCTACAATTGTAGGTGTTATTGACCTGACTAAATTCCCACAACAGGAATCAGCGTACTAACTATTAAAAATATGGCAGTTAAACAGTACTTCCTTTTTATAGATTATTATTATATGAATAACTAGTCTCAGTAAAGCTGCATAGGGTCTTCTTGCCCTGCTGTACGTAAACCGCATCTTCACGGCTATTTCAGTTTCACGGAGAGGCTCCCCGAGACAGTAGGCGTGTCGTGGCCCTTCTCATGCAAGACCATAATTAGTGGCCAAGGCATTTCGCTACCTTAGCACCCTTATGGTTAAGGCGGTCGTTTACCGGGATTTAATTCCGTCCTCCCTATGGGGACGGATTTATGACCCGGCACCGGACGAGGGTCAGCCTCCATACTAACTTATAATCAAAGGTTGCGGAGGCTTGTGTTCTAGGTGGACAGTCGCACGCCCCTATTTTGTAACACCCCCCAAATATTTGGTAATTTATCCCCACAGTTGCTCACTTAAAACCCCTTGATAGAGTATAACATACTATGTAATAAAGCTAACAATCCTGTGGTGGTTTTACTCTAATTTGAGAGATCATCCTTCTCGTTATACTTACGGATGTATTTTGCCGAGTTCCTTAGGGAGCCTTTTCTCTCGCCTCAGTTATATAATATCTATAACCTTTTTGGTGTATATCACCTGGAGACCTGTGTCGGTTATAAGGCACGGTAAACAAATAATGTGTATTTCTAGACAGTACAAATGTACTGCAAATATGGTTATTTAGTTATTAAAACAGCTCGATGTATACTTTTCGGCTTAATTTATTTATACCCCATTTTTCAATTATTGCGAATAGTAAAGAAAAACCTCATATTTTTATTTAATGAACTACCATTTGAACCTCATCAGATAATTATTTCCTTAGAGACCGATTTAAACCAGTATATCGTTTTTCGTTTAGATAGGGACCCTTCTCCTTATGGCGGGAAGCACTATAGCTTCCTTCGTTACTCGTGTCACCATGCTCCCCTCTGTTTTCAATATCGTTAAAATCAATTATCAAAAGATAAGAAAAGTTAAGATCTTGGGATTAGTTTAGAAACTAACTTGTTAAATACAGAGTGCTCTCCTACTCCCACAAAGATATTACTAAATAAATGCTTTTATCTAGTAAGGCTAACAGTTATCTGATCAATACGAAAAGAATATTTTACTGTTTTTTTAGTGGGGCGTGGCATCGGTGGGTGATAGAAGGCCCGACTATCTTCGGAGCACATACACCATTAATATAAAGGCTTTTTACATTCCAAAAAATGGAATAAAGGCTTAGTAATAAATCAAATCTTTTTACGGACAGATTTATATCTAATATATTTATATTAAAATTTAGGTCGTTGAGTTGTTAAACACTCCTTAGACGATTGCTACCGCCAGGCTAACGTCGCGACTGTCTTAAGTGTAGTACGTCCTTAAATCCACTTGATCACCTCTTAGGGACCTTATTCCACGCTGTCGGCTGTTGCCGACTCGACCATCGACCTTGTCACCGTATGGTCTGTGACCTTTACATCAGTTTTAATCCACTTCCGAGGTTCACAACCACGGGTAGAGTCGTAAAACCCCCCCGATGTGCGATTCCATAAAGATTATAAAAACCTTTAACTGATCAGATAATACTAAAGATGTTTAATAGATAAAAATATCTATTAGTCTAATGTATTATAAATCATATCGCTCTGGAAATGAGTGCTGTACTAGAATTAACCTAATAAAGGCCCGCGCCTAAACGCGTTTCGGAGAGAGCCAGCTATAACGTAGTTAGAGAGGCCTTTCACCCCTAGCCTGATGTCATCGGACAATACTGCTACATTGACCCGTTCGGCCCCATGAGCCTGCACCAGGCTAGATCACTACGTTTCGGGTCCGTCTTAAGTAACTATCCCAATTCATATGATGATCTTACAATATAGTAATAAATAATAAACCCGCCCGACGGGCTGCCGCAATCCATAATAGATTGTACGTGCCAAATACCCTTTTGGGATATTCCGGGCGAATTATAAAATAATAATACATTAAAATTATAAATTCTAAGATTCTAAAATAAGATGGTATCATACAAATCAGTCGCTTTCGCTAAGGCTCATAAACCTTGCCACCTAAGACGTCTAGATGACCCATTATGCAAAAGGTACGCTTTTATTATAAAAATTTTTTTTATCTTAAAATTATTTAATTACTCAAGCTGCTTATAGGTTAACGCCGTTTCAATATGTTCTTCTATATTCAGTTAGAAAATATGAAGCATCTATTATCTTTCCCTCGCGGTACTTATTCACTATCGCTGGACTCGCATATTTAGTCTTGAGGAAGGTACCTCTTATTCACAAAACGCGAATTACTTATCACAGACTTACATAAAAGATACGGGCCTTAGCACCCTCTTAGGTAAATAATGAATCCATTAAGTTCCCCGATTACCCCCCAAAATAGTCATAAAGAATCTATAATGGGGTTCAGAGGTATTCTCTTTTATTTAAGTTCTATAAGACTATAACTGCTTTCGCTCGCCGCTACTAACAATATCTCGGTTGAATTATATTCCTATTGCTAATCGGATGTTTCCTTTCACAACGTATCAATTTTAAAGGTTTACCGGGGGTTTATTTATATACTAAAAAATTTGGCTAATTGCTACCACCCTGATACGAGTCCGCAGGATATCCACGACGTACCTTCTGGTTGTCCACAAAAAAATTATCCATATATAATATACGTTTATATCTTAACACTTACATGTTATATGATAGGTATCTTTATAAATCTAATACGGGTAATTAGATATTCAATGTATTTAAAGTTACTCCTTATTCAATATATTTATTGTCACTATTCATTCAATGTTTACCAGCACCCCCACACACCCTATCTGATTACCCTCCTATAAATGAATTCATTTATAGGAGGGTGATCTTTTGATAGGGTGGTTGG
>FNAW01000017.1 GCA_900102115.1 Blastococcus fimeti | reverse complement strand
GATGCGGGACGGCATGGCCGAGCTGCGCATCTTCCTGCCGCAACCGATGGCCGCCGCCCTGCACGCCACCATCGACGGCTACGCGCGGATGGCCATGACCGACGGCGACCCGCGGCCGATCGGGCAGCTCCGGGTCGGTGTGCTCGCCGATCTGGTGCTGCGCCCGTGGGACGAGTCGCGGCCCCCGGTGACCGCGCACCTCACGGTGCTCGCCGACCTGGCCACGCTGCGGGCCGCTGCCGCCGGGCACGACGCCTGCACGATGGCCGCCGATCCCACCGGCACGGACGGAAGCGGCTGCGCCTGCGGAGCCGTGGTGCCCCCCGCCGCGGTTGACGGGCAGCCGATCACCACCGCCCACCTGCGCGAACTCCTCGAACAACTCGACGCGCTGTGCCCCGGGGGGCTGCAGGCACCGGCCGGCGGCACCCTGCACCTTGCCCTCACCGACCCGGCCAGCGGCGCCCTGCGCGCCGTGGTGACCCGCGCCGAACTCGAACGCCTCGCCCGCCGCGGCTGCCCCGACCACGCGGAGGGCACCTGCCGGTGCGCGGTGCTCGACCGGCCCGCCGACGTCGACCGGTACCGGCCCAGCCCCGCCCAGCGCCGCTTCACCCGCGCCCGTGACCGCACCTGCCGCCACCCCGGCTGCCGCAACTCCGTCGCCCGCACCGATCTGGACCACGTCGTCCCGCACGCCGACGGCGGTGTCACCAGCTGCTCCAACCTCTGCTGCCTGTGCCGCCGGCACCACCGGCTCAAGACCCACGCCCCCGGCTGGCGGTTCACCATGACCCCCCACGGCGCCCTCACCGTGACCACCCCGTGCGGGGTCACCCGCACCACCCGACCACCAGGCTCCCGCATCCCGGACAGGTCCGACGACGACCCGCCACCGTTCTAGAGCGGCGGGGCGTCAGCCCGGGAGCACCTCGGTCAGCCAGGACAGCGCGGCCGCGGCCGCGAGGCCGGGGTTCTTCTTCAGCGAGTGGTCGCCAGGGACGGCGTAGACCGACGCCAACCCGTGCCCGGCCAGTGCCGCGGCCACGTGCTCCGGGCGGCCCATCGCGTCGGTCTCGCCCTGCACGACGACGATCGGCACCCCGACGCCGGTGAGCTCCGGGGCCCGGCTCTTCTCCGGCTTGCCCGGCGGGTGCAGCGGGAACGCCAGCGCGAGCACGCCGGACGCGCCCTCGGCCGCCGCCGTCCGGCAGGCCACCCGGGCACCGGCGCTCCGGCCGCCGAGCACGAGCCGGCCGGGCAGCCGGTCGGTCAGCCGCAGCCGGTCCAGCACCGCGCCCCACGCCTCGTCCAGCCGCGGCGGCGCGGGGGCGATCCGCTTGCCGGCCACCCGCCACGGCTGGTCCACCCGGTGCACCAGCCAGCCGGCGTCCGCGGCCTCCGCGGTGAGCGCCGCCAGATCGGGCGCCTCGGAGCTGCCGCCCGCCCCGTGGCCCAGGACCAGCGTGCCCGCGCTGCCGTCACCGGTGCTGAGCACGCGAGCCGGACCGTGCGGGGTGTCGACGAGCTCGCTCATGCCGGCAGCGCCAGCAGCGCCTCGACGGCGCCGGCCAGGTCATCGGCCCGCACGTGCGGCGCCGTGTAGACCGACGGGTACACCCGCTCGCTGCGGGGGAACCACGCGCCGGTGAGCCCGGCGCGCTGGGCGCCGAGGACGTCCCAGCCGTGCGCGGCGACCAGCGCCAGCCGCTCGGGTGCCACGCCGCAGCGGCCCGCGGCCCACAGGTAGACCTCGCGGGCGGGCTTCCACGCCCGGATCGACTCGCTGGTCAGCGTGGCCTCGACCAGGGGTGTGATGCCGCCGCGCGCGAGACCTGCCTCGGCCACGCCGGGCGAGCCGTGCGACAGCGTCACGACGCGCACGCCGGCCTCGGTCAGCCGGCGCAGCGCAGGCTCCACGTCCGGGTGCGGGGAGAGCTCGGCGAACGCGTCCAGCACCCCCGCGCGGGCGGCGGGGGAGAGGTCGCTCTCCTGCTCCAGGGCCGCGTCGAACGCCTCCCGGAAGGAGCACCAGTCGCTCACGACGGTCGCGGCGAACCCGGTGAGCAGCGTCCGTGCGAAGACCGCGCGCAGCAGCGAGTCCGGCTGCCCGGCCTCGACCAGCGTCGCGCGCACCGGCGCGAGGTCCAGCAGCGTCTCGTTGACGTCGAAGGCGACGACGGCGGGGCGCCGGCGGGTCATGCCTGGTCGCGCTCGTCGACCGGCAGCTGCGCCCCGGCCGTCGGCGGACGGCGCAGCCCGCCACTGAGCTTCTTGTAGAGGAACCACACCACGAACAGCACGACGGCGGCGACCACCGCGTAGTCCAGCCAGTGCAGGTTGTCCCGCACGAAGTCGCCCGCGGCCACGCCCAGCCCGATGAGCAGGCTGTTCCAGATCAGGCTGCCGCCCGCGGTGAAGAGCAGGAACTGCCCGATCGGCATCCGGACGACACCGGCCGGCACGGAGATGAAGCTGCGCACGATCGGCACCATGCGGCCGAAGAAGACCGCCGACCGCCCGTGCCGCTCGAACCAGGCGAAGGTCTTGTCGACGTCCTCGGTCTCCACCAGCGGCAGCCGGTCGAGGAACGCGTGCGACCGACGGGGGCCCAGGGCCCGGCCGACGTAGTAGAAGAAGATCGCGCCCAGGATCGAGCCGAGCGTCGCGAACAGGATCACCGGCACGACGTCCATCTCGCCGTCGTTGATGAGCACGCCGGCCAGCCCGAGCACCGCCTCGCTGGGGATCGGCGGGATCACCGTCTCGGCCAGGATGGCCAGCCCCACCCCCACCGGGCCCAGGGAGTTCACGAGATCCAGCAGGAATCCGGTGATCCCACCCTCGTCGGAGGCGGCGGCGGTGAGGAGGTCCATGGCGACCACGGTATCGGCGGCTCCGGAGCGCTGCCGCGACGCCGACGACCGGCGCGGCTAGCGTCGCGAGCTATGCGTCAGCGCTTCACCGCCCGGGCGGTCGTGGTCGGGGACCGCGCCGGCACCGTCGTCCCCGATGCCGTCGTCGACGTCCGGGACGGGGTGATCGAGTGGGTCGGGCCGTCGTCGGAGGCGCCCGAGCAGGGGGACGCCGACGTCGTCGCGCTGCCCGGCGTCCTCACGCCCGGGCTGGTCAACGCCCACTCGCACGCGCCGATGGTGCTGTTCCGCGGCCAGGGCGAGGGGCTGCCGCTGGACCGCTGGCTGCAGGAGGTCATGTGGCCGCGCGAGGCCCGCCTGACCCCCGAGGACGTCGAGGTCGCGATGACCGCGGCGTCGGCGGAGATGCTGGGGAACGGCATCACCACCAGCGTCGAGATGTACTTCCACCCCGAGCGGATCGCCGCCGCCGTCGGCGTCACGGGCGCCCGCGCGGTGATCGCCACGCCGCTGCTGCCCCTGCCGGGCATGCCGCCCATGGAGGAGCAGCTCCGCACCGCCGTCGCGCTGGCCATCGGCGCCCCGGACGACGGCAGCGTCGAGTACGGCCTGGGCCCGCACGCGGCCTACACCGTGCCGCTGCCCGTGCTGCGCGACGCGGCCGCGGCGGCCCGCGAGCACGGCCTGCTGCTGCACCTGCACGTCGCCGAGACCGCCACCGAGGGCGACGACCTGCTCGCCGCGCACGGGCTCTCGGTCCCGTCGCTGCTGGCCGCGCACGACGTGCTCGGCGGGCGCGTCCTCGCCGCGCACTGCGTGCACATGGACGACGGCGACCTCGACCTCTGGCAGGAGTACGACGTCGCCGTCGCGCACTGCCCCGCGAGCAACGCCAAGCTCGCCAGCGGCGTCATCCGCCTCCGGGACATGCTCGACCGGGGCATCCGCGTGGGCCTGGGCACCGACGGACCGGCGTCCAACGACTCCCTCGACCTGCTCGCCGACCAGCGCCTGGCCGCGGGGATGGCCCGGCTCCGGGAGCGCTCGGCCACCGCGCTCACCGCCGCGGAGGCGTTCTGGCTGGCCACCGGCGCGGCCGCCGACGCGATCGGCCGGCCCGACCTGGGCGTGCTCGAGGCCGGTCGCCGCGCCGACCTGGTGCACGTGGACACCCGCGACCTCGTCTTCGAGCCGGTGGGCGACCTCGCCGACCTGCTGGCGCACCTGGTGTGGTCCGCCGACGGCCGGCACGTGCGCGACGTGTGGGTGGGCGGCGCCCAGGTCGTCCGGGACGGCGCCTCGACCCGGGTCGACGCCGGCGCGCTCCGGGCCGACGTGGCCGCCCGCGCCGCCCGACTCGCCACAGGCTGATTCTTCCGCAACCGAACGGTTGACAACGATCCGCGGACGGGTCTAGCGTCTTCCTCAACCGCAAGGTTGAAAGACGAGGAGGAACCGGTGGCGGATCCGCTCTCCCGGGTGTTCTCGGCGCTGGCCGACCCCACCCGGCGGGACATCGTGGCGCGGCTCGCGGTCGCCGACGCCACGGTCAACGAGCTCGCCGCGCCCTACGACGTGACCGTCCAGGCCGTCTCCAAGCACCTCAAGGTGCTGGAGGACGCCGGCCTGGTGAGCCGGAGCCGGGAGGCCCAGCGCCGCCCGGTGCACCTCGAGGCCGAGGTGTTCGACCTGATGACGAAGTGGATCGAGCGCTACCGGCGCCAGGCCGAGGAGCGCTACCGCCGTCTGGACGACGTCCTGCGCGCGATGCCGGACGACCCCCCACCCCTGGAAGGAAAGCCATCATGACCAGCACCACGCACCACGAGACCCAGATCGTCTCCGATCCCGACGTCCCCCTCGTCCGGATCACCAGGGAGTTCGACGCCCCGCGCGAGAAGGTCTTCCGCGCCCACGTCGATCCCGACCTGTTCGCCCGGTGGAACGGGCCGGCGGGCATGGAGACCCGCATCGACCGGCACGACTGCCGCACCGGGGGCTCGTACCGCTACGTGATGACGCAGGACGGCGAGGAGTACGCGTTCAACGGCGTCTTCCACGAGGTGCGGCAGGACGAGCTCATCGTGCAGACCTTCGCCTTCGAGGGCATGCCGGACGACGTCGCCCTGGAGCGGCTGGTGCTCGAGGACCTCGGGAACGGGCGCTGCCGGCTCACCTCGACGTCGCTGGTGGACTCCTTCGAGGGGCGGGACGGCTTCGTCGCCAGCGGCATGGAGGTCGGCGTGAACGAGGGCTACGAGAAGCTCGACGACCTGCTCGCCCGCACTCCCTGACGGAAGGATCCCCTGTGGACATGAAGCTCGAGCTGGTGCCGGTCCCCGTCGCCGACGTCGATCGCGCGAAGGCGTTCTACACCGACCGGCTCGGCTTCGTGGCCGACGTCGACGTCACCCCGGCGCCCGGCGTCCGGGTCGTGCAGCTGACCCCGCCGGGTTCGGCCTGCTCGATCTCCCTGGGCACCGGGCTCGACGCCTACGGCGGCGTCCCCGGGTCCGTCCGGGGCCTGCATCTCGTCGTCGAGGACATCGGGGCGGCCCGCGCGGAGCTGCTCGCGCGCGGTGTCGACGTCGGCGAGGTGCAGGACGTCGGCGGTGGCATGCAGTACGCGGGGTTCAGCGACCCCGACGGGAACGGCTGAACCCTGCAGCTGATGCCCTGGCGCACGGGCGAGGCGTTCTAGGCCCGCAGCGAGATCGTCTCGCCGCGCTGGACGGTCCGCAGCTCGCCCGGCAGCTCGCGGCGGCCGACCTCGGCGACGAAGTCCCCGAGCGGGCTCCGGAACCGGTCGTAGTCGTCGTAGTGCACCGGCACGGTGACCGGCGGCTTCAGCAGCTCGACCAGGTCGGCACCCTGGCGGGCATCCATCGTCACGGTGAGCCCGAGGGCCCTGGTGCCGCCCAGGTGCGGGATCAGCACGTCGAGCGGGCCGCAGCGCTCGAGCACCTCGCCGAGCGCGGGCCGGTAGAGGGTGTCGCCGCTGATGTAGCCGCGCCAGGAGACCGCCCCGCCGTCCCGCACCAGCTCGACGACGCTGCCCATGACCTGCGGCAGCACCCGCGCGAGGGGGCCGGGGCCGTGCACACCGGGCACCGAGGTGATCCGCAGGGTGTCCGCGCCGCGGGTGAACTCGTGCGTCTGCCAGGCCCGCAGGTCCGACGTGCCGGTGAACCCCCGGTCGGCCAGGCACTTGGCGGCCTCCGGCGTGGTGACCACTGGGGTGTCCTTGGGCAACGACTTCGTGGCGATCCGATCCCAGTGGTCGCCGTGCATGTGCGAGAGCAGGATCCCGTCCAGCGCCGGCAGCTGGGGAGGCTGCAGCGCGGGCTCGGTCAGCCGCTTGGCCCGCAGGCCGTACCCGAGCTTCGCCCGCTGCCCGCGGTGCAGGAAGTTCGGATCGGTCAGCAGAGTGAACCCGCCGATCCGCAGCAGCATTGTCGCGGTGCCGCCGAAGGTCATGGTGACGTCGTCGGTGGGCTGCGCGGAGGGTTCGGCCATGACCTGCGGCTACCCCGCTCCCGGTGAGCGGGAACACGTCGCCCACCCGCGCCGGTTGCGCTCGCCGTGGAGGTCGCCGAGCTCGTTGCCCTGGTCATCGCGGTCGGGGTCGTCGCCGGCCTGTGCGACCGCTTCGGCTGGCCCACGCCGCTGGTGCTCGTGGTCGTGGGCGCGGCGGCGTCCTTCCTGCCGCACGTGCCCGAGGTGCGGCTGGACCCCGACCTCGTCCTGCACGCCCTGCTGCCGCCGCTGCTCTACGCGACGGCCGTCCGCACGTCGCTGTTCGACTTCAAGCACAACAAGACCAGCCTCGTGTCCCTGTCGGTGGTGCTGGTCGTGTTCACCACCGGGGTCGTCGGGTGGGTCACCTGGCTGGTCCTGCCGGGGGTGGCCGTCGCCGCCGCGCTGGCGCTGGGCGCGGTCGTCGCGCCGCCCGACGCGGTGGCCGCGGCCGCCCTCGGCCGTCGGCTCGGCCTGCCGCGCAAGGTCGCGACCCTCCTCGAGCAGGAGAGCCTCGTCAACGACGCCGCGGCGCTCATCGCCTTGTCCGTGGCGGTGTCGGCGCTGACGAACTCCCCCTCCGCGCCGGAGATCGCCGGTGACTTCGTCTGGGCGGTCGTCGGCGCCGTGCTCGTCGGCGGGGTGGTCGCGGCGGTGCTGGCCATGGTCCGGGCGCGGCTGCGCGACCCGGTCCTGGACACGCTGATCTCGTTCGTCGCCCCGTACCTGGCGTTCCTCCCGGCCGAGGAGCTGCACGCCTCCGGCGTGCTGGCCACCGTCGTCACCGGCCTGGCGCTGGCGCACTTCTCGCCCCGCGTACAGACGGCGTCGGCACGGGTCACCGAGGCGATCACCTGGCGCACCGTCGCGTTCGTGCTGGAGAACGCAGTCTTCTTCGTGATCGGCCTGCAGCTGCCGGGGCTGCTGGACGACGCCGCCGACAGCGATCTGGGCACCGGCCGCATCGTCGCCGTCTGCGCGGCGGTGCTGGCGACCACGATCGTCGCCCGGGCGGTCTTCATCTTCGGGCTGGCGGGAGTGCTCGCCTCGGGCACGCCCCGGATGCGGCGCCAGGCGTGGAGCCCCGAGGTCGCCGGGCTGGTCTCCTGGGCCGGCATGCGCGGGGTGGTCACCCTGGCGGCGGCGCAGCTGCTGCCCGAGGACCTGCCCGACCGGGAGGTGCTGCTGCTCGCGGCCTTCACCGTCGTGGTCGGCAGCCTGCTGATCCAGGGCTCGACGCTGCCCTGGCTGGTGCGCAAGGTGGGGCTGCCGCCCCCGGACCCGGCCGCGGACGCGTTGCGCGCCGCGGAACTGGGCGATGCCGCCAGCGCCGCCGGGCTGCGCCGGCTCGAGGAGCTCACCACCGGGCGCGAGCCCGCCGACGTGGTCGAGCGGTTGCGGGACCGGTCGGAGGCCCGTTCGCACGCCGCCTGGGAGCGCCTCGGCCGGCCGCTCGCCGACCAGGAGACGCCGTCGAACACCTACGCCAGGCTGCGCCTGGAGATGCTCGCCGCCGAGCGCGAGGTCGTGGTCCGCGCCCGGGACGAGGGCAGCGCGCCCGGCGAGGTGCTGTCCGCCGCGCTCGCCGCCATCGACGTCGAGGAGTCGCTGCTCGACCGCCAGGAGGAGCTGGGGTCGCCGGCGCCGGGCCGGACGCTGGCTGCCCGGCCCGACGGCGACCGCTGCGACCACCTCAGCACGGCACCGGTCCGCGAGCCGCACGCCGAGGTCGCCTGCGAGGACTGCCTGCGCGAGGGGACGTCGTGGGTGCACCTGCGCAGCTGCCTGACGTGCGGGCACGTCGGGTGCTGCGACTCCTCGCCGCGACGGCACTCGCGGGCGCACTTCGTCACCGCCGGGCACCCCGTGGTCGCCAGCGCGGAGCCCGGCGAGGCGTGGCGGTGGTGCTGGGTGGACGAGGAACTGGGCTAGCGGTCGTCCCCGGCTGGTAGACACGGGGAGTGCCCCAGACCCGTTCGGTCGACGAGTCCTTCCTCGCGCTGCCGCTGTCCGCGCTCACCGACGCCGCGCTCACCCGGGCGGTGGATCTCGGCTGCGAGCACGCCGACATCCGGGTCGAGCGGATCCGCACGCAGACGATCAGCCTGCGCGACGCCCGCCCGGAGGCGGTGACCGACGGCGAGGACCTCGGCCTGGCCGTCCGGGTCGTGCACGAGGGCACCTGGGGCTTCGCGGCCGGCGTCGTCCTCACCGCGGCGGAGGCCGTGCGGCTGGCCGAGGAGGCCGTCGTCGTGGCGAAGGTGTCCGCGGCGATCAACACCGACCGCGTCGAGCTGGCGCCCGAGCCGGTGTACGCCGACGCCACCTACGTCTCGGACTACGAGATCGACCCGTTCGACGTCCCGGACGCCGACAAGACCGGGCTGCTCGCCGAATTCTCCGAGCGGCTCCTGGCCGCCGACGGCGTCGAGCACGCGCGCGCGAGCTGCATGCACGTCAAGGAGCAGAAGTACTACGCCGACACCACCGGCACCCGCACCCGGCAGCAGCGCGTGCGCATCCACCCGGACCTCACCGCGCTCACCGTCGACCGCGCCACCGGCTCCTTCGAGAGCATGCGGACCCTCGCCCCGCCGGCCGGCCGTGGCTGGGAGTACCTCACCGGGACCGGCTGGGACTGGGACCCGGAGTTGTCGGAGCTTCCCGAACTCCTGCGCGAGAAGACCAAGGCGCCCTCGGTCGAGGCCGGCCGGTACGACCTGGTCATCGACCCGTCCAACCTGTGGCTGACCATCCACGAGTCGATCGGCCACGCCACCGAGCTGGACCGGGCGCTGGGCTACGAGGCGGCGTACGCCGGCACCTCCTTCGCCACACCGGACCAGCTGGGCACGCTGCAGTACGGCTCGCCGCTGCTGCAGATCACCGGCGACCGCACGGCGACGCACGGCCTGTCCACCGTCGGCTGGGACGACGAGGGCGTCGCCGGGCAGGAGTGGGACATCGTCAAGGACGGCGTGCTGGTGGGCTACCAGGTGGACCGGAACATGGCCCGGTTGCGCGGCCTGCCCCGCTCCAACGGCTGCGCGTTCGCCGACTCCCCGGGGCACGTGCCCGTCCAGCGGATGGCGAACGTCTCGCTGCGCCCGGCCCCCGACGGCCCGTCGACCGACGAGATCATCGGCGGCGTCGAGCGCGGCATCTACGTCGTCGGCGACAAGAGCTGGTCGATCGACATGCAGCGCTACAACTTCCAGTTCACCGGTCAGCGCTTCTACCGGATCGAGGACGGCAAGCTCGCCGGCCAGCTGCGCGACGTCGCCTACCAGGCCACGACGACGGACTTCTGGGGCTCGATGTCGGTCGTCGGTGGGCCGCAGACCTACGTGCTCGGCGGCGCCTTCAACTGCGGCAAGGCCCAACCCGGGCAGGCGGCGCCGGTGAGCCACGGCTGCCCGACCGCCCGGTTCGACCAGGTGTCGATCCTGAACACCGTGCAGGAGGCCGGGCGATGAGCCGCATGACCGCCCAGGAGCTGGTCGAGGCCTGCCTCGCGGCCTCGACCGCCGACGCGCAGATCACCTACGTCACCGAGCACGCCGAGGCCAACCTGCGATGGGCGGCCAACAGCCTGACGACGAACGGGGCGATGCGGTCGCGCTCGGTCGTCGTCATCTCCTTCGTCGACGGCGGCGCGGGCATGGCCGCGGGCTCGGTCTCCCGCACCGGGACGCCGGACGTCGCCGAGCTGGTCGCCGCCAGCGAGCGCGCGGCCCGCGACGCCGGCCCCGCCGAGGACGCCGTTCCGCTGGTCGCCGAGGCGCCGCCCGGCGCGGGGGACTGGTCGGCCGACCCGGCGGAGACCTCGATCGAGGTGTTCGCGGAGTTCGCGCCGGCGCTGGGGCAGGCCTTCGGCGAGGCGCGGGACCGCGGCGAGCTGCTCTTCGGCTTCGCCGAGCACTCGATGAGCACCACCTACCTGGGCAGCTCGACCGGCCTGCGGCTGCGCACCGACCAGCCCACCGGCCGGGTCGAGCTCAACGGCAAGAGCCCCGACTTCAGCCGCTCGGTCTGGTCGGGCACCAGCACCCGCGACTTCCGCAACGTCTCGGTGGCGGCGCTGGCCGCCGACGTGGAGAAGAAGATGGGCTGGTCGCAGCGGCGGATCGACCTGCCGGCCGGGCGCTACGAGACGCTGCTGCCGCCCTCGGCGGTGAGCGACCTGATGATCTACCTCTACTGGACGATGGAGGCCCGCGACGCCGACGAGGGCCGCAACGTCTTCGCCCGGGCCGGCGGCGGCAACCGGATCGGTGACCGGCTGGCCGAGCTCCCGCTCACCCTGCGCAGCGATCCCGCGTACGCCGGCCTCGAGGCGGCTCCCTTCCAGGTGGTGCCCGCGTCGTCGGGCTCGGCCTCGGTGTTCGACAACGGGCTGGCCGCACCGGCGATCGACTGGATCAGCGACGGCGTCCTGACCAACCTGGTCCGCCCGCGGTCCTGGGCGCTCACCCAGACCGCGCCCGCGACGGTCGCCGTCGACAACCTCATCCTCGAGGACCGGTCCGCCGCGGTGGACCCCGCGGAGATGGTGGTGGCCACGGAGCGGGGCCTGCTGCTGACCACGCTCTGGTACATCCGCGAGGTCGACCCGCAGACCCTGCTGCTCACCGGGCTCACCCGCGACGGCGTCTTCCTCGTCGAGAACGGGGAGGTGACCGGCGCGGTGAACAACTTCCGGTTCAACGAGTCGCCGGTGGACCTGCTGGGGCGGGCGGTGCAGGCCAGCCGGACCGAGCGCACCCTGCCCCGGGAGTGGAACGACTGGTTCACCCGCACGGCCATGCCGATGCTGCGGGTGCCGGACTTCAACATGAGCTCGGTGTCGCCCGCCAGCTGACCGTGACGGACTCGTGACCGTCCGCGGTAAGCGCCCGGGCCCTCCCAGGCGTGTACCGGGCATGACACCCGAGGAGTCCTTCGCCGAGTTCTACTCGGCGCACAAGGATCGGTGCCTGCGCGCGCTGGTGGCCGCTGGCACCGACCGCGCGGCCGCCGAAGAGGCGGTGGCGGAGGCCTTCGCGCGCGCCTGGGCGAGCTGGCCGAAGGTCAGCCGGCATCCCGCTCCGTCGGCCTGGGTCGTGCGCACCGCTCTGAACCACCACGTGTCCCGATGGCGACGCACGCGTCGCGAGGTGGCCCTGAGCGCCGACGTCGCCGCGTCCACGGCCGGGCGCGCAGCCGACCCGCCCGAGCGGGACGACCTGCTCCGGGCCGTCGCGGCCCTGCCCGAGCGGCAGCGCCAGGTCGTGGCGCTGCGGGTGTTCCTCGACCTCGACACGCGGCAGACCGCCGAAGCGCTGGACCTGGCGCCCGGCACGGTCACCGCCCACCTGCACCGGGCGCTCACCACGTTGCGCGCCACCACCGCTCCCGACCTGGAGGTCTGCTCGTGACCACCGACCTGCGCACCGAGCTCTCCGCCGCCTACGCCGACGTCGCCCTCGCCGATCCGCTCGACGCCGTCGTGCGTCGGGGGCGTCGCATCCGGCGCGCCCGCCGGGCCCGCCGCGTGGGCCCCGCGCTGGTCGCCGCGGCCGCCGTCGTCGTCGGGGTGACGGTCGTGCAGGGCGAGGACGCCGTGGTGGTGCCCGGCCCGATCGAGCTGGTCGACTACTCCGTGCCCGCCTTCCCGCTCTCCTTCGACCAGCTCCCGGCGGGCCTGGTCGGCCCGTCGATCTCCGCGGACCCGTCCTTCGACGAGGTCGGGCTGGGGGCGCAGCACGCGGGGTGGAGCGATCCCGACGATCCGGACAACAGCCTCGGCCTCGGCGTCCATGACGACGAACCGGACACCTCCGGCGAGGACGAGGTCGGGGAGGCCGAGGTCGATGGCGAGGACGCCACCGTCTACCGGATGGACGTCACCGGCGGGCCGGAGGCGTACTCCGTGGTCTGGGAGCGTGCCGACGACCGGTGGGTGCGCGTGTCGGGCAGCGGCCGGTTCGGCTCCGAGGACGCCGTCGTCGACCTGGCCCGGCGGGTCGTCGACCGGGGGATGGCCGTTCCTCTGCAGGTGGCCCTCGCGCCGCGCGGCTGGGTCGTGGTCGCCTACAAGGACGACCGCATCCTCACGCTGGCCGATCCCGCCGGAGCGCCGGCGACCGAGGCTGCCGCGCGCACGCTCACCGTGCACCTGCCACCGTCGGCGATCGCGCCCGCGGACCTGCCGACGGCGGTCGGCTCCGTCGTCGGACCCATGGAGCAGGTCGTCGTCCAGGGGCGGCCGGCGCACCTGCTGCCCACGGCCGACGGCTGGTACCTCCAGGCCGAGATTCCCGACGGGACGGCGTTCGTGCTGCAGGCGCCGGCCGACTTCACCCCGGCGCAGGTGGTGGCGGTCGCCGAGGGGGTGGCCCGGCCCTGAGACGCCGACCGGCTCCCAGCGGACCCCTCCGTCCCACCCGTCACCTGAACGCCGCCGGACGGTGCAGTTCCGCCAACCGGCGGTACGACAGCTGGGGAGTAATGACGGCGACGCCTCGGAGGCGCAGGATTACCGTGGGTGTCGAAACCGGGAGCAACGGAAGGCTTTACCGCAGGGGTACTCCTGCCGAAACCTTCTGCAGCTCCTTTTTTCATCACGCACACGGGCCCGGCTCCGCGGAACGGGCTGTCGAGGGGAGAACTCCCATGAGCAGGACTTCCAAGCCGTCCGTCTTCCAGGTCGGCAAGGTCCGGGACGACGGGCACACCGTCGTCATCTCCGGCTGGGGTCTGGGCCTGTGCGCCGCGGCCTGCGCCTGCCACCGGCACCCGGCGGCCGGCAACCTGGCCATCGACGAGGACCAGGCGGGTGGCCGGCTCGGCCTCGTCAGCTTCGCCGACGACGGCTGCGACTGCTGCGAGGCGTGGACGGCCGACGAGCTGTCCGCGATCCTGCGCGACTTCGAGACCGTCGCCGGCCTCCAGCAGGTCCAGGAGCCGCTCGCCGGCTGACCCAGCACCTCTCTCGTTCGGACCCCAGGGCAGAAAGCCGTTTCTGCCCTGGGGTCCGTTCGTCTTCCTGCACGTCGACCTCCTCCTGCCCCGGGCGGTCCGGGGGTCGAGGACGGCACGGGAGTGGGCCGGGGGACGGACGTGCCGCGTGAGGCGGACGAGGCGAGCGGACGGGTTCCGGACCAGCGCGGCGTCCGCTACGTGTCGACACCGGATCCCTACCGTCCGTACCGACGCGCAACGAACAGTGCCCTTCCCCGGCACCGGCGCAGCTGCTGATCGGAGGCCGACGGTGCAGTCCGCCCGCACGACCACGCGCCGCCGTTCCCGGGCCGTCCTGGCCCTGGGCGCCGTGCTCGCCGCCGCCGCCACCGGCCTCCTCGCGCCGTCTCCGGCAGGCGCCGCCCCGAGCACCGCCGCCGAGGCCGGCCAGCTCATGCGCCAGGCCGCCCAGGAGCTGACCGTCGTCGACGAGCAGCTGCACGAGGCCGAGATCGTCGTCGCCGCCCAGCAGCAGGCGGCCGCGGCCGCCGCCGAGCAGGCCGCCGCCGCGCACGCCGCGTTCGCCGTCTACGAGCCACGCCTGCGGGCCATCGCGCAGAGCGGCTACACCGGGAAGACGCAGTCGCGCATGGCGGCGTTCCTCACCAGTCGCTCCGCCGACGTGCTGGTCCAGCAGATGACCACGCTGGACCTGATCGCCGCCCGCACGAACGCCGTCGTCGCCGAGGCGGCCGCGGCGCAGACCGCCGCCCGCCAGGCGCAGGAGGCCGCCGACCAGGCGGCCGCCACGGCGCAGGCCGGCGCGGAGCAGCTCCGCGCGCAGAAGGCCGAGGTCGAGAAGCGCGCCGCTACGTACCGGGCCGACTTCGACCGGCTCTCGACCGCCGAGCAGGTGCGCGTCACGACCGCCGTCGCCGGTCGCTCGCTCGCGGCTCCCACGGTCTCCGAGCTGCCGGTGGCATCGGGGTCCGCCGCCGCGGCGGCGATCCAGGCCGCGCTGGCGCAGGTGGGCGACCGCTACGCCGCCGGCGGCACCGGCCCCGACGCCTTCGACTGCTCGGGCCTCACCTCGTACGCCTACGCCGCCGCCGGCGTGACCCTGCCGCACTCCAGCCGCGCGCAGTCCCAGCTCGGCCGCCAGGTCTCGCGGCAGGAGCTCCAGCCCGGCGACCTGGTCTTCTACTACACGCCCATCAGCCACGTGGCCCTCTACATCGGCAACGGCATGGTCGTGCACGCCCGCACCTACGGCTCGCCGGTCGCGGTCACCAGCGTCGACCAGCGCGGCTACCGGTTCGGCGTCCGCCTCAGCGGCTGATCCGGAACGGACCCGGTACGGGACGGCGTCCCCGCGTCTGCACAATCGTCCGGTGACCGCTCAGATCCGCCGCCTCGGGTGACCGCCACCACGACCGGACCCCGCGCGACGGCGACCCTCCGCCCCGACGCCGTCGGCTTCCTCGACACCCTCGTCATCGGGCTGGCGGCCACGTCGCCGGCCTACTCCCTCGCCGCCGTCCTCGGACCGATCGTGGCGCTGGTCGGCGTGCACGCCCCCGGCGTCCTGCTGGCCTCCTTCCTGCCGATGCTGCTCATCGCCGGGGCGTTCGCCGCGCTGAACCGGGTCGACCCCGACTGCGGGACGACGTTCAGCTGGGTCACCCGGGCCCTGGGTCCGTGGACCGGCTGGATCGGCGGCTGGGCGATCGCCATGACCGGCGTCCTCGTGCTGGGGTCGCTGGCCGAGGTGGGCGTGCGGTTCACGCTGCTGGCCATCGGGCTGGACGGCTGGACGGAGTCGACTCCGGTGGTCATGGGGCTGTCGGTGCTGCTCGTCGTGGTCATGGCGGCGATCTGCGTGCGCGGGACGGAGCTCTCCGCGCGGCTGCAGAACGGCCTGATCGTCGCGCAGACGGTCGCCCTGGTGGTCTTCGCCGGAGTCGCCCTGGTGCGCGGCCTCTCCGGCGACAGCCCGTTCGGCGGCCTCACCCCGCAGTGGAGCTGGCTGGACCCGTTCGGCTCCGGCGGGGCAGCGCTGACCGGCGGGCTGCTGCTCGGCGTCTTCGCCTACTGGGGCTGGGAGTCGGCGGTCAACCTCACCGAGGAGACCCGCGATCCCCTGCGGGCGCCCGGCCGGGCGGGCGTCTGGTCGACGGTCGTCCTGCTCGTCACCTACCTGGGCGTGGCGACGGCGATCGTCACCTTCGCCGGCACCGGCTGGCTGGCCGGCAACGCCGACGAGGAGGAGGCGGTCTTCGCGCTGCTCTCCACCCGCGTGCTCGGCGGCTGGGACTGGGTCGTGCTGCTCGCCGTGGCCACCTCGGCGATCGCCTCGACGCAGACGACGATCATCCCGGCGTCGCGGACCGGGCTGTCCATGGCCCGCCGCGCGGCCCTGCCGCGCCGGTTCGCCTCGATCTCCCCGACGCACCGCACGCCCGACGTCTCCACCTGGTGGGTCGCCGGCATCGGGGTCGTCTGGTACGTCGGCGTCGGCCTGATCAGCGAGAACGCGCTGTTCGACTCGATCACCGGGCTCTCCCTGCTGATCGCCCTCTACTACGCGCTCACCGGGCTGGCCTGCGCCGTCTACTTCCGGCGGCAGCTGTTCTCCAGCGTGCGCAACCTGCTGCTGCTGGGCGTCGGGCCGCTGACCGGAGCAGGGATGCTCGCCTGGCTGCTGGTGCTCTCGGTCCGCGACCTCGCCGATGCGGAGAACTCCTACACCGGGCAGGCGTGGCTGGGCGTCGGCCCGCCGCTGGTCATCGGCGTCGGGGTCATGGTCACCGGCGTCGCGCTGATGCTCTGGTGGCGGCGCCGGGACACCGTCTTCTGGCGCGAGCGGCGCAGCACCTACCCGGGCTGACCGCCCCGCGTCAGCAGCTCGACGGCCGCAGCTATGCGGGCGGCCCGGGTCTTCTCGGTGGCCGCGGTGTGCACCCGGTGCAGCACGGAGTACCGGTCCTGCCCCTTCAGCGCGTCGAAGGCCGCACGGGCAGCGGGTGCGGCGTCCAGCGCCGCGGCGAGGTCGTCGGGGACGGTGATGGTGGCCGGGCCCCCGTAGGCCCGCTCCCACCGGCCGTCGGCCTTCGCCGCCTCGACCGCGGCCAGCCCGGCCGGGCGCATCCGCCCCTCGGCGATCAGCCGCTCCACCGTCGCCACGTTCTTCGCCGACCAGATGCTCTTCGGCCGCCGGGGCGTGATCCGCTGCAGGTAGAACGAGTCGTCGAGCCTGTTGGCCCGCCCGTCGATCCAGCCGAAGCAGAGCAGCACCTCGACCATCTGCTCCCAGTTGATCGAGGCGACGCCCGAGCTCTTCTTCGCGATCCGCACGTACAGCCCGGGCGCGGTGAGGTGCTCGGCCTCCAGCCACGCCTCCAGGGCGGCCTGGTCGGCGAAGGGCAGGACCGGCAGATCCGTGGGCAGCGTCACGGCGTCATCCTGCCTGCGGGGGCCGACGGTTTCGGGAACGTCGCGCGCGGCTACCGGCGGGCGGATGCCCGCACGGTGCGGAGCGACGACGGAGGTGGCGGGTGGCGAGCCGGGAACCAGGGCCGTCGGTGCTGTGGCTGGTGCGCCACGGCGAGAGCATGGGCAACGTCGCCGACGCGCACGCCCAGCGCGCGGGGGCCGGCCGGCTGGAGCTCGACGTCCGCGATCCCGACGTCCCGCTGTCGGACACCGGCCGGTCGCAGGCCGAGGCGCTGGGCACGTGGCTGGCGAAGCTGCCCGAGGACGAGCGCCCGACGGCGGTGCTGAGCTCGCCGTTCGAGCGCGCGCTGACCACCGCGAAGCTGGCGACGGCGGAACTCGGCCTGCGGGTGCGGACCGACGAGCGGCTCCGCGAGCGCGACTTCGGCGCCTTCGACCGGATGACCGGGGCCGGCATCCGCGAGCAGTTCCCCGACGAGGCGGAGCGGCGCGACCTGCTGGGCAAGTTCTACTACCGGCCGCCGGGTGGGGAGAGCTGGGCCGACGTCGCCCTGCGGATCCGCAGCCTGCTGGCCACCGAGGGCCTGCGGCACGACTGCGAGCGGCTGGTGGTGGTGGCGCACCAGGCCGTGATCATGGTCTTCCGCTACGTGCTCGAGGAGCTGACCGAGCAGGAGCTGCTCACCGTCGACCGGGAGGAGCAGGTCGCCAACGCCTCCCTGACCCGGTACGAGCGGACAGACGAGGGCGACTTCCGGCTGGTCGCCTTCAACGAGGTGGACCACCTGGTCGCCGAGGACGAGCGCGTCACGGAGGAGCCCGATGTCGCCCAGCAGGCCTGACCCCACGATCGTCACCCCCGAGACGCTGCGGGGCTGGCCGCTGCCCGAGCCGACCGGGGGCAAGAACGCCCGCGGGTCCATCCTCGTGATCGGTGGCAGCACCGAGACCCTCGGCGCCGTCCTGCTCGCGGCCACCGCGGCGATGCGGGCCGGCGCGGGCAAGCTCCAGGTCGCGACCGTCGCCTCCCTGGCGCCGCACGTGGCCACGGCGCTGCCCGAGGCGCTGGTCCGGGCGCTCCCGCAGACCGACGGCGGGGCGATCGGCCCCGAGGCGGCCGACGTCGTCCGCGATCTGGCGGAGGCCGCCGACGCCGTCCTCATCGGCCCCGGGATGGCCGACAAGGAGGCGACCCAGGCCTTCGGCGAGCGGCTGCTGCCGCACCTGCGCGGCCCGCTGGCCGTCGACGCGCTGGGCCTGGCGGTGGTGACCGCCGACGAGGGCTGCGTGCACCACCTCGACGGCCGGGTGGTGCTGACCCCCAACCCGACCGAGGCCGCCTACGCGCTGCACGTCGAGGAGGACGAGATCGACGAGGACCCGGCCGGGTCCGCCGCGGCGCTCGCCGGCCGGACGAAGGCGGTGGTGGGCCTGGGCGGCTCGACCTCGTGGATCGCCGCACCGGACGGCCGGATGTGGCGGGACGACAGCGGCACGGCCGGGCTGGGCGTCTCCGGCTCCGGCGACGTGCGGGCCGGCATCACCGGTGGCCTCCTCGCCCGCGGCGCCGAGCCCGCCCAGGCCGCGGTCTGGGCGGCCTGGCTGCACGGCCGGGCCGGCGAGCGGCTGGCGTCGTCGGTGGGCCGGCTGGGCTTCCTCGCCCGCGAGCTGCCGGGGGAGGTGCCGCGCGCCCTGGCGGAGGTCGCGCCCTGAGCGGCGGGAGCCCGCGCGTAGGTTGGCTCCGCAACGTAGGAACCGGCAACCGGAGGAGAACCCGTGCACGTCGACGTGCCTGCCAAGGTGCAGGAGATCTACGCCGAGGTGCTGCGGCGCAACCCCGGTGAGGCCGAGTTCCACCAGGCCGTGCACGAGGTGCTCGAATCGCTCGCCGTCGTCCTCGGGCGGCACAGCGAGTACACCGAGATGAAGACGATCGAGCGGATCTGCGAGCCCGAGCGGCAGATCATCTTCCGCGTGCCGTGGCAGGACGACCGCGGCGAGGTGCAGATCAACCGCGGGTTCCGGGTCGAGTTCAACTCCGCGCTCGGCCCGTACAAGGGCGGGCTGCGCTTCCACCCCTCGGTGAACCTCGGCATCGTCAAGTTCCTCGGCTTCGAGCAGGTCTTCAAGAACGCCCTCACCGGGATGCCCATCGGCGGCGGCAAGGGCGGCTCCGACTTCGACCCCAAGGGCCGGTCGGACGCCGAGGTGATGCGGTTCTGCCAGTCGTTCATGACCGAGCTCTACCGGCACCTCGGCGAGTACACCGAAGTACCGGCCGGCGACATCGGCGTCGGCGCCCGGGAGATCGGCTACCTCTTCGGCCAGTACAAGCGGATCACCAACCGCTACGAGTCCGGCGTGATCACCGGCAAGGGGCTGGGCTGGGGCGGCGCGCTCGTCCGCACGGAGGCCACCGGCTACGGCGCGGCCTTCTTCGCCGACGCGATGATGCGCGCCCGCGGTGACTCCTTCGACGGCAAGCGCGTGGTCATCAGCGGCTCCGGCAACGTCGCGGTCTACGGCATTGAGAAGGTGCACGAGCTCGGCGGCACGGTCGTGGCCTGCTCGGACTCCAGCGGCTACGTCGTCGACGACAAGGGCATCGACCTCGACGTCCTCAAGCAGGTCAAGGAGGTCGAGCGCGCGCGGATCAGCGAGTACGCAGACCGGGTCGTGGGCGCCCACTACGTCTCCCAGGGCAGCATCTGGGACGTCCCGTGCGAGGTGGCGGTGCCCAGCGCCACGCAGAACGAGCTCGACGGCAAGGACGCCCGCACCCTGGCCCGCAACGGCTGCCAGTACGTGGTCGAGGGGGCGAACATGCCCACCACCCCCGACGCAGTCTCGCTGTTCCGCGCCGCCGGCATCGGCTTCGCCCCGGGCAAGGCGGCCAACGCCGGCGGGGTGGCCACCTCGGCGCTGGAGATGCAGCAGAACGCCTCGCGGGACCGCTGGAGCTTCGAGCACAGCGAGGCCAAGCTCGAGGAGATCATGCGCGGCATCCACCAGCGCTGCCACGACACCGCCGAGGACTACGGCGCCCCCGGCGACCTGGTGCTCGGCGCCAACGTGGCCGGCTTCCTGCAGGTGGCCGAGGCGGTGCACGCGCACGGGCTGATCTGATGACCGCACCGGAGGGTTCCGCGGCCGACGTGTTCGTCGCGGACTTCGAGCCGCGACGCGGCGGGCGGGTGCTGCACGGTATCCGGATCGCCGGGGCGTTCGTCTCCTCGCTGCTCCTCGGGCTGCTCCCGCCGCCCGCGGTGCACGACGTCGTCGTCCGCCGCCGTGACGACGGTGCCGAGGTGACGCGGATCCCCGTCGAGAACCCGGACCTCCCCGGCGACACCCTCCGGTTCGTGCGCGGCGAGCTCGCCGCGCGCGGGCCGGAGGAGTTCGTGGCGGAGTGGAGCACGCACCCCTGAGGCGCGCCCCGGCCGCGGCGCGTCCGGCGCGTTGTGCTGGGGTGCAGGGGTGACGGACAACTTCATCGGCGCCCTGGACTTCGGCACTCCCGCCATCGACGACGAGGCGTGGGTCGCGCCCACGGCGGTGGTGGTGGGCGCGGTGACCATGGGCCCGCGGTCGAGCATCTGGTACGGCGCGGTCGCCCGGGCCGACGCCGAGGTCATCGAGATCGGCGCCGACTCCAACATCCAGGACGGCTGCACCCTGCACTCCGACCCCGGCTTCCCGCTGGTCGTGGGCGATCGGGTCTCGGTCGGCCACCGGGTGGTGCTGCACGGCGCCCGCATCGACGACGACGTGCTCGTGGGCATGGGCAGCGTGATCATGAACGGCGCGCACATCGGCTCGGGCTCGATCGTCGCCGCCGGCGCCGTCGTCACCCAGGGCAAGGTCTTCCCGCCGCGCTCGCTGATCGCCGGCGTCCCGGCGAAGGTCATGCGCGAGGCGACCGACGACGACCAGTTGCACATCGCCTACAACGCCAGGGCCTACAGCGACCGGCTCGGCGGCGCCCGGCGGGTCCGCCGGATCGAGGGCTGACCTGCCCGTCCACCCCGCCGAGTGCGACGTACTCGTGGTGATCAGCCGCTGATGGCCACGAGTTCGTCGCACTCGCCGGCGCCCGGTGAGTGCGCCGCATCGAAGCTGATCAGCCGGCGAGCAGCTCGCCGAGCAGCGCGCCGACCTCGTCGACCTCGACGAGGAAGCCGTCGTGTCCGTACGGGGAGCGGATCAGTCGCAGCGGCACCCCGAGCGCGTCGGCGACCCGCTGCTGCAGCGCCGGGGGGTAGAGCCGGTCGCTGTCGATGGCGGCGACGACGGCGCGGGCGGTCACCCGGGCCAGCGCGGCCTCGACGCCGCCGCGGCCCCGGCCGACGTCCCAGGAGTTCATCGCCTCGGTGAGGACGACGTAGCTGCCGGCGTCGAACCGGCCGACCAGCTTGTCGGCGTGGTGGTCCAGGTAGGAGCCGACGGCGTAGCGGCCGTCCTCCTGCACCCGCGCGCCGAACCGGGCGTCCAGCTCCAGGGCGCTGCGGTAGGTGAGGTGCGCGATCCGGCGGGCGACCCCCAGCCCGTCGGACGGCGGGTCGGCGGCGTCGTAGTCCCCGCCGCGCCACCGCGGATCGGCGCGCACCGCGGCCTGCTGGGTGGTCTGGGTGCCGATCTGGTCGCCGGTGGCCGACGCACCGGAGGCCAGGAAGAACAGCGAGCCCACTCGTTCCGGCAGGGCGACCGCCCACTCCAGCGCCCGCATGCCGCCCATCGAGCCGCCGACGACGCACGCCCATCGGCCGATGCCCAGCGCGTCGGCCAGGGCCACCTCGATCCGCACCTGGTCCCCGACGGTCAGCTCGGGGAAGCGGGAGCCCCACCGGGCGCCGTCGGGGGCCGGGGAGCCGGGGCCCGTCGTTCCCTGGCAGCCGCCGAGCACGTTGGCGCAGACGACGAACCACCGGTCGGTGTCCAGCGGGCGGCCGGGGCCGACCAGGCCCTCCCACCAGCCCGCCGTCGGGTGCCCCGGACCGGCGGCGCCCACGACGTGGCTGTCCCCGGTCAGCGCGTGCTCGACCAGCACGGCGTTGCCGCCGTCCGGGTCGAGCGTCCCCCACGTCTCGTAGGCGACCCGCACCGACGGCAGCTCCCCGCCCCGCTCGGGGGCGAAGGCGGGCAGGTCGAGGAAGAGCCGGTCACCGACCGGATCCCCCTCGACCCACCCACCCATGCCGGTGCGCTGCTGTCAGGCCGACTTGGCGGCCCGGAACCCGGCCTCGAGGTCGGCGAGGATGTCCTCGATCCCCTCCAGGCCCACGGCCAGGCGCACCAGGCCGGGGGTGACGCCGGTGGTGAGCTGCTCCTCGGCGGTCAGCTGCGAGTGCGTCGTCGACGCCGGGTGGATGACCAGCGAGCGCACGTCACCGATGTTCGCGACGTGGCTGTGCAGCTCGAGGGCCTCGACGAACTTCTGGCCCGCCTCCTTGCCGCCGTGCAGCTCGAAGGTGAGGACGGCGCCGGCGCCCTTGGGCGCGTACTTCTGCTGCGCGGCGTGCCACTGGTTGGTCGGCAGGCCGGCGTAGTTCACGCGGTCGACGGCGTCGTGCGCCTCGAGGAACTCGGCCACCTTCTGGGCGTTGGCCACGTGCCGGTCCATGCGCAGCGACAGCGTCTCGATGCCCTGCACGACGAGGAAGGCGTTGAAGGGGGAGATCGCCGGGCCGAGGTCGCGCAGCAGCTGCACGCGGGCCTTGAGGGCGAAGGCCGGCGCACCGAGGTCGGCGTAGACGACGCCGTGGTACGTCGGGTCGGGCGTGGTGAACATGGGGTGCTTGCCGCCGCGCCAGTCGAACCCGCCGCCGTCGACGATCACGCCGGCGACCGCGGTGCCGTGCCCGCCCAGGTACTTGGTGGCCGAGTGCACGACGATGTCGGCGCCGAACTCGAACGGCCGGATCAGGTACGGGGTGGCGATCGTGTTGTCCACGATCAGCGGCACGCCGTTGCGGTGCGCGACGCCGGCGACGGTCTCGATGTCGAGGACGTCGCCCTTCGGGTTGCCGATGGTCTCGGCGTAGAAGGCGCGGGTGTTCTCCTGCACCAGGGACTGCCAGTTCTCCGGGTCGTCGGGGTCCTCGACGAAGGAGACGGTGATGCCCATCTTCGGCAGCGAGTGGTGCAGCAGGTTGTACGTGCCGCCGTAGAGCGAGGCGGAGGCGACGACGTGGTCGCCGGCCTCGGCGAGGTTCAGGATCGCGAGGGTCTCCGCGGCCTGGCCGGAGGAGACCGCGAGGGCTGCGACGCCCCCCTCGAGCGAGGCGACGCGCTGCTCGAGCGCGTCCTGCGTCGGGTTCATGATCCGGGTGTAGATGTTGCCCATCTCGGCCAGCGCGAACAGGTCCGCGGCGTGCTGGCTGTCGCGGAACTGGTAGCTGGTGGTCGCGTAGATCGGCAGGGCGCGGGCGCCGGTGGTCGGGTCGGGGCTGGCTCCGGCGTGGATCTGCCGGGTCTCGAAGCTCCAGTTCTGCGGGTCGCTCATGCGCCTCTCCTCTCGCTCAGGAGATCCCGCGGCGCACGGGAGCCCCGTCCTTGCCTCCGCAGCGGACGCCGCGGGAGCCGGCTCTTCCCCTGGAGCACCTCAGACGGAGTAGGAGGTTGCCGGGCAGTCAGCCAGGTGCTTCGCACTGCCTCTCGTGAGCCGTCCTGATCTTAGGCACGGCCGATGTCCCACGTGAAACACGGGTCACACCGGGAGGGCGCGGTCAGAGCACCTTGGAGAGGAAGGCGCGGGTGCGCTCGTGCTGCGGGTCGGTGAGCACGCTGCGCGGGTCGCCGGACTCGACGATCACGCCGTCGTCCATGAAGACCAGCGTGTCGCCCACCTCGCGGGCGAAGCCCATCTCGTGGGTGACCACGACCATGGTCATCCCGTCGGCGGCCAGGCCCCGCATGACGTCGAGCACCTCGCCGACCAGTTCGGGGTCGAGCGCGGAGGTCGGCTCGTCGAACAGCATCAGCTGGGGCTCCATGGCCAGGGCGCGGGCGATGGCGACCCGCTGCTGCTGCCCGCCGGAGAGCTGGTTCGGGTAGTTGTGCACCCGGTCGGCCAGCCCGACCCGCTCGAGCAGGGCGACGCCGCGCTCGCGGGCCTCGGCCCGGCCGACGCCCTTCACCTGGACGGGCGCCTCGACGACGTTCTCCAGCGCGGTCATGTGCGGGAAGAGGTTGAACCGCTGGAAGACCATGCCGATGTCGCGGCGCTGCGCGGCCACCTCGGCGTCGCGCAGCTCGTGCAGCCGGCCGCCCTTCTCGCGGTAGCCGACCAGGTGGCCGTTCACCCACAGCCGGCCGGCGTTGATCCGCTCCAGGTGGTTGATGCAGCGCAGGAAGGTGGACTTGCCCGACCCAGACGGCCCGACGATGCACATGACCTCGCGCGGGGCGACCTCCAGGTCGATCCCCTTGAGCACCTCGACGTGCCCGAAGGACTTGTGCACCCCCTCGGCCTTCACCATGGGCTGGACGGCCCCCGGAGCCGGGGTGCCGACGGCGCTGCTCAATGCGTGCTCCCCACGTCGCGGGCCCGGCGGGCTGCCCGCTGCTGGCGCGTCTCGCGATTGCCGAAGCCGCGGCTGAACCGCTTCTCCAGGAAGTGCTGGCCGATCATCAGCAGGCTGGCCAGCGCCAGGTACCAGAGGATCGAGGCGACGGCCATCGGGATGACCTGGAAGGTGCGGCTCCCGATCGCGCGCAGCTGGAAGTTGAGCTCGTTGGTGACCGGCACCGCGATCAGCAGCGAGGTGTCCTTGAGCATCGCGATCGTCTCGTTGCCCATCGGCGGGATGATCACCCGCATCGCCTGGGGGAGCACGATCCGGCGCATCGTCTTGCCGCGGCTCATGCCCAGGGCCTGCGCGGCCTCGGCCTGGCCGGGGTCGACCGACTGGATGCCGGCCCGGACGATCTCGGCCGCATAGGCGCCCTCGGAGAGGGCCAGCCCCAGCAGGCCGGCGACGAACCCGCGGAAGATGTCGTTCCCGTCGAGGCTGAGGAACCGCCAGTCGCCCTCGAAGCCGAACAGGTCCATCAGCTGCTGGTCGAAGGGGAAGCCCAGCTCGTAGGTCGAGTACAGCGCCCCGAGGCTGGCCGAGAAGAACAGCAGCACGATGCGCGGGATGGCGCGGAAGAACCAGATGTAGACCCAGGCCGCGCCCGAGACGACCGGGTTGGCCGACAGCCGCATGACCGCGAGCACGATGCCGAGCAGGATCCCGATGGCCATGGCCAGCACGGTCATGATCAGCGTCGTGCGCGCGCCCCGGAGCACCGGGTCGCTGAACATGTTGTCGACCATGAAGTCCCACTGGAACACCGGGTTGGTGGCCAGCATGTGGATGAACATGGCCGCCAGCACCGCGATGACGGCGGTGGCGATCCAGCGGCCGGGATGCCGGACCGGCACCGCCCGGATCTGCTCGGGCGGTGCCGGTGGCGTGCTCTGGTCGACGGACATCGGGGGGAGAGGCGAGGTCAGGCGGTCGGGTTGACTTCGGGGGTGTCGATGGCGCCGGCCTCCACGCCCCACTTCTCGAGGATCTCGGCGTAGGTGCCGTCCTCGATCAGCGCGGTGAGCGCGTCGGCCAGGACCTGCGCGAACTCCGTCTGCGCCTGCGGGACGACCCAGCCGTAGGGCGCCGAGTCGTAGATGTCGCCGAGCAGCTCGAGCTGGCCGTTCGTCTGCTGGACGGCGTAGGCCATGACGGGGGAGTCGGCGAGGCTCGCGTCGACGCGGCCCGAGACGAGCGCGGCGGTGGCCTCGTCCTGGCCCTCGAACTGCTGGATGTCGATCGCCTCCTCGCCGCTGGTCTCGCACTCGGCCGAGCGGGCGGTGATGTCCTCGGCCTGCACCGTGCCGCGCTGCACCGCGACGGACAGCCCGCAGGCGTTGTCCGCGTCGACGTCCTCGGGGTTGCCCTCCTGCACGGCCCACTGGGTGCCGGCGGAGAAGTAGCTGATCATCGTGGCCTCGGCCAGGCGGTCGGGGTTGATCGTGAACGAGGAGACGCCGACCTCGTAGCGGCCGGAGCCGACGCCGGCGATGATCGAGTCGAACGAGGCCGACTCGAACTCCGCCTCGAAGCCGAGCTTCTGGGCGACCGCGGAGAACAGGTCGACGTCGAAGCCGACGATCGTCTCGCCGTCCTCGTCGATGAACTCGCTCGGCGCGTAGCTCGTGTCGCTGCCGACGGTGATCGCCCCGTCCTCACCGATCTCGGCGGGCACCCGTGCGGCCAGGGCCTCGTCGACCTCGACGGTGGGCGTGCTCTCGGTGGCCGCGTCCCCCGAGGAGGAGGCCGCGTCGTCGGGGTCGTCACCGCAGCCGGTGAGGACCAGGGCGGCGCTGGTGGCGACGGCGACGAGCGTCGCCGCGCGGCGGGTCAGGGAACGAGCGGACACGGGCAGGGTCTCCTTCGGGCGGGACAGAGGCTTGATCTTGCCTTGCGATCCGCCGTCCCGTCGCGCGAGGTCCGTACCGCTTCGGTCACGGTCCCGGTGTGGAGGACGGCGCGGATGTGCTCGGCGCCGTCGTCCCGCCGGTCGTCTGCGTCGGTGCGGAGGTCTCCGGAGCGGTGCTCGGCTCGGTCGTGGGCGTCGTCGGGCGGGTGCTCGGCGTGCTGCTCGTCGTCGGCGCCCCGGTCTCCTCGGAGGGTTGCGTCTCGTCGGGGACCGTGGTCGGCTCCGGCTCCTCGCTGGGCTCCGGCGTCGACGGCTCGACGGGCACCAGGGGGTTCGCCGGCGCCTCGACGTCGCTGCTGCCCCCGGCCGGCGAGGTGCCGGTGGTCGCCACGTCCGGGCGCACGTTGAGGTACAGCGCGAAGACGGCGACGAACAGCACCGAGAGCACCACCGTCGACGTCCGGGCGCGGCCCAGGTGGTCGGGCAGCGCGCTGCGGTGCCACCAGCGGGGCCCCACGGGCGGGGTCTCCCCGCTGGTGGGGGCGGTGCTGACCGTCGGCGTCTGCACCCGGTCCGGCGTCTGCTCGTCCTGCGGCCCGCTCATGCGTCCTCCCCCTCGCGCACGCGCTGCGTCGCCGGTGCGTCGTCGGCAGCCGGCGGTGGCACCACCTGCATGCCCTGCTCGCGGAAGGCCAGCACGATCCGCACGCGCAGGTCGCGGCCGACCTCGAACTGCTTGCCCGGCAGGGTGCGGGCGACCATCCGCACGTTGACCTCGTCCAGGCCCAGGCTCTCCACGCCCATGACCGTCGGCGGGTCGAGCAGCAGCGGGCGCATGGCCGGGTCGCGGAAGGCGTCCCGGCCGACCTCGCGGAGGATCTCGTTGACCCGGTTCACGTCGGCGTCCGACGGCACCGGGACGTCGATGACGGCCCGGGCCCAGTCACGGGAGAGGTTGACGACCTTGACGATCTGGCCGTTGGGCACCGTGATGACCTCGCCGTTGGCCGAGCGCACCCGGGTCACCCGCAGGGTCACGTCCTCGACCGTGCCGGTCGCCGGGTCGCCGCCGCCCACCACCTGGATGGAGACGACGTCGCCGAAGCCGTACTGCCGCTCGGTGATGATGAAGAACCCGGCCAGGACGTCGCCGACGATGCGCTGCGCGCCGAAGCCCAGGCCCACGCCCAGCACGGTCGCCGGCGCCACGAGCCCGGTCACCGGCACGCCCAGCCGGTCGAGAACGAAGAAGACCGCGACGGCGTAGATCAGCACGACCGCCGTCCAGGTGATGACCTGGGTCAGCGAGTGCCGGTGCTTGGCGGCCTCGGAGCGGACGAGCGCGTCGCCGCCGGTGTACTGGTCGTCGATCCGGCTGGTGATCCGGCCGCCGGCCCAGCCGACCAGGCGGGCGAGCAGCACCGATCCCAGGATGATCAGCACCACCTCGAGCCCTCGCCCGGACAGCCAGTCCAGGACCTCTCTCAGTGCGTCGCCCACGAACGGGTCCTCCTCGTCGATCTCGTCGTCGCCCACCCCGGGGTGCTCGGGGGACGGTGGCCAGCAGGGGTGCTCAGCGGGGTTCCACGAACAGCGACTGGGTCGAGCGGCCGATCGCCCCCTCGGCGTCGAAGAGGACGGCGGTGCACTGCGCGGCGCCGGAATCGCCCAGCACCGTGGTCGCGGCCATGCCCAGCCACTCCCCGCGCGGCGGCCGGTGCAGCGCCACGCCCAGGTCCACGTTGGCGAAGGTGGCCGTGCTCCAGTCCAGCACCGCCGAGATCCCGCTCGCCGCATCGGTCATGACCAGCAGGTGCTCCAGCGGGGTGATCGGCTCGCCCTCCACCAGGGTGCACTCGGGGCGCGTCCAGGCCACGGCCGGGCCCGGTGCGTTGAAGCTGCCCGAGGCGAACCGCCACTCCAGCGCCTTGTGGTAGGCGACGTCGCTGCTGAAGAAGGCCGGCTCCTCGCCGTGGCTGTCGTCGACGCCGACGGGTGCGGGATGGGGCACGCCCGGGGCCGAGCCCTCCACGGCGGCCGGGAGCCCGTCGGTGCGGGTGCGCATCCGCCAGGCCGACAGCCGCATCAGCGGGCGGCCGTCGCCGGCGTCCATCACCGCCTCGACCAGCTCCACGCGCCGGCCGGGCCGGACGACGGAGGTGGTGATCCGCACCGGGCCCACCGGCACCGGCCCGAAGATGTCGTAGGTCAGCCGCACCGTCTGGCCGCCCGCGATCCCGCTCGCCCGCTCCGCCGCCCGCGCCAGCAGCGCGGCCGGCGGACCGGCGTGCTGCAGGCCGGGATCCCACGGCCCGATGGTCAGGGCGGTGGCCGTGAACCCGTCGGCGGTGGGGACGTACAGGGCGCTGGGCAGCTCCATGCCGTCAGTCTCCCGTGCGGGTCCGACACCACCCGGTCGGGGGAGCCCGCGACGTGATCCGATCGACCCGGTTTGCCTCGCGCCCCGGAACTGCGGAACGTGTAGGGCGATGCTCCGCCCAGCGCCGGACGGACGCGTCGCCGAAACGAACGGAGGGGCGCCCCCGCGGCGCCGGACACGACTGTGACCCAGAACCCCACCAGCACCCCGCCCGCGGCGGGCCCGGCCGACCGCCCGGCCGGTGCCTCGATCCACCCCGCGCTCGCCCAGCCACCCCGCTCCGCCGCCGACCGCGGCGGCCGCCTCGACACCGTCGTGTTCGGCATCTCCGCGGCGCTGGCGCTCGCCTTCGTCGCGTGGGGCTTCCTGTCCCCGTCCGGCCTGGGCAGCGCCAGTGGCAGCGCGCTCACCTGGATCGAGACCAACCTCGGC
>FNAW01000014.1 GCA_900102115.1 Blastococcus fimeti | reverse complement strand
GCCGTCGTCTCGGAAGCCGTCGTGGTGGGCGCCGTGGTGGTGGGCTCCGCGGTGTCCGTCGGCTCGGTCGTGCACTCGGCGGCGGTGCCCTCCGGCTCGGCCTGTGCGACGCCGGTCAGGCCCACGACCGCGGTGGACAGCACGATGGCGCTCCCCGCCAGCAGCGCGCCCCAGCGGCGAGAAGGACTCTTGATGCTCACGTGTTCTCCTGTCGGCCCGGATCCGGGCGGCAGGTGCCCGGACCTCCCGAGCACCGTGTGGAACAGCGCGCCGATGGATGCGCAGAGCGTGTCATCGACGACGTGCCGCGGACGCTACGGAGCCGTAACTGGTGCCGAAAGGTGCTCAGACGTTCAATTACTGCCAGCCTTCGAATCGATTCGTGGTAACTCTCGCTCGCCTGTGACCAGTGGGGCAGGTGACCGCTTGTGAGGTGTCGACTAGTCGCTGACCAGGCCTTCGTACGGACGCCGAACGTGCAGGAGCCCGGGCCACCGTGAGGTGGCCCGGGCTCCCGGGGTCGTGCGGGTGGATCAGGCGGCGTTGCGGCGACGCGCGGCGAACAGCAGGCCACCGCCGGCCAGCAGTGCCAGGGCACCGGTGCCGAGGTAGGGCAGGGTCGAGAACCCGGTGCTGGCCAGCGCCGGGCCGGCAGCTGCGGCAGCGGCGGCGGCGGACACGGTCACCGCCATGGTCAGGTGGCGCGGCTCACCGTTGGCGTCGTACCCGGCGGCGACCAGCGTGTGCGTGCCGGCCGCGAGCCCCGCCGGCAGCGTGCCGGTGAAGGTGAAGGCGCCGTTCGCGTCGGCCACCGCCGTGCCCAGCACGGTCGGGGTCGAGTAGACGAGGACGGTCACGGTCGAGAAGGGCGCGTAGCCGGTGCCCGAGACGGTGACGGACTGACCCGGGGTCACCGAGCCGGTGGAGAAGCCCGAGGTGGCCAGCGCGCCGTTGGAGGCAGGCACCGCGGACGGGAAGGGGATGGCGCCGGTCTTGATGAAGGCCGAGGCCACGCCCATGTGGTCCTTGGTGTCCTTCGCGTAGACGATGACGCTGTAGTCCGTACCGGCGTAGAGGTCGGTGATGGTGCAGGTGTACACGTCGGCCGCGGTCTCGCAGGCCTCGCCGCCCATCTCACCGGCACCGAGGCCGACGCCGTAACCGGCGATCGGGAAGGTGCCCGCGACGGTCGGGGCGGTCCAGGTGACCGTGATCGAGCCGGAGGTGCTGGTGACCTTCACGTTGCCGGGGGCGCCGATCGGGGCGTAGGGGATGCCGGTGACGACGCTGCTCGGGTCGCCCTCGAGGCCCTCCTCGCTGATGCCGCGGACCTGCACGTCGTAGCTGGTGCCGTTGGTCAGACCCGTGAGGGGGAAGGACAGCCACGCCGAGTACTCGTCCTCGCGGACGGGCGTGACGGCGGTCCAGTCGCCGGCACCGAGCTTGTACTCCCAGGTCTTGGGCTGACTGCTGTTCGGCTCGTCGTTCCAGGTCGGCTTCAAGCTCACCGACAGCGAGCCGTTGCCGGCGGAGACGTCGACGCTCGGCGCGAGCGGAGCCGCGATGCAGGGCTGGACGTCGGCGGAGACGTAGCTCGAGCTGTCCGCACCGACGGTCGTGTTCGTGGCCACGACCGCGCCGGGCCAGGTGATGGTGTTGGTGCTGCCACCGCCGCCGGCCCCTCCGACGTCGCCGTCAGCGCCGTTGCCGCCGTGCGCGACGAGGGAGACCGACGGACCGGTGACCGACGAGGCCCCGCCTCCACCACCGCCGCCTCCGACGAGGACGTCGGCGTCGGCGTCGGCGTCGTACTCGGTGATGTCCTCACCCCTGGCGCCCGCGGGTGTCCCGGCGCCGCCGGCACCGCCGCCGCTGACGTAGTCACCGTTGCCCCCGGTCTCGCCCGCGGCGAAGGTGTACGTCTGCCCCGCGGTGACGTTCGTCGTCACCTCGAGGAAGCCGCCGCCCTTGGCCGGGTCGACGTTCGCGTCGTCCCCGATCCAGGCCCGCCCGCCGACGGCGCCCTGGAGCTCCCAGTCGACGGTGCAGTAGCCCTCGGGGACGACGAAGCCCGTGTGGTCCTCGTGGTTGGAGAAGTACAGCGTCTCGAGCTCCTCGGCGGCCGTGGCCGTGCCGGTGACGCCGAGCACTGCGGTGGACATGCCGATCGTGCCCACGGCCAGGAGGCCGAGTGCACGACGGGGTGAGGACGTGAGTTGCACGTTGCGCTCCCTCGAAGGTCCCGGGACGCCGGGTCGCTGGCCCGGCCATCCGGACGGGCGCACCAGACCACGCAGGAAGCGGCCGCATCGGAGCCGCCACGCGCGGCTGCACCAGTGGTGCGCGCCGTGACCTGATCGAGACCTTCCGGCGAAATCGCAGGTCAGCGGCTCGCGAACTTCAGCCGGAATCCGCCGAGAACGACCCCTGGTTGTTGTGTACAACCGTTGCTGAATCGGGTGGCGCCGTCCCAATCGCTGAGACGAACCACGCCGCGCGGTCGCCGTCCCCACGGCCTGCGGCGAGGACGGCGACCACACGGCGTGGTCGGGAGGTCGGGCGGGTCAGCGGATGTGCACGCCCGAGATGGTCCGGGCGATCACCAGCCGCTGGATCTCCGAGGTGCCCTCGAAGATCGTGTAGATCTTGGCGTCGCGGGCCATGCGCTCGACCGGGTAGTCGCGCGTGTAGCCGTTGCCGCCGAGGATCTGCATCGCCTGCTCGGTGACCCGGACGGCGGTCTCGCCGGCGACGAGCTTGGACATCGAACCCTCGGCGGCGGTGAACTGCTGCCCGTTGGCCGCCATCCACGCCGCGCGCCACACCAGCAGCCGCGCGGCGTCGATGGAGGTTTTCATGTCGGCGAGCATGAAGGCGATCGACTGGTTCTCGATGATCGCGCGGCCGAACTGCTCGCGCTGCTTGGCGTACTCGAGCGCGTAGTCGTAGGCGGCACGGGCGACGCCGACGGCCTGGGCACCGACGGCGGGGCGGGTGCGCTCGAAGGTCGCCATCGACGGCTGCGTGCGGCCGCTCTTGACGCCCTCCCGGGCGCGGGCGAGCCGCTCCTGGAGCTTCTCCCGCCCGCCGAGCACGCAGTCGCCCGGGATGCGGCACCCGTCGAGGACGACCTCGGCGGTGTGCGAGGCGCGGATGCCGTGCTTGAGGAACTTCTGCCCCTGCGAGATGCCGGGCGTGCCCGGCGGGACGATGAAGCTGGCCTGGCCGCGCGCCTTGAGCTCGGGCTCGACGACGGCGGTGACCACGTGGATGTCGGCGATCCCGCCGTTGGTCGCCCACGTCTTGGTGCCGGTGAGCACCCACTCGTCGGTCTTCTCGTCGTACACCGCGCGGGTGCGCATGGCCCCGACGTCGGACCCGGCGTCGGGCTCCGAGGAGCAGAAGGCCGCGACCTTGGGCTCGGACTCGGTGCCGAACATCGCCGGCACCCACTGGCCGACCTGCTCGGGTGTGCCGTTGGCGCTCACCGACGCGGCGGCCAGCGCGGTGCCCACGATGGCCAGGCCGATGCCGGCGTCACCCCAGAAGAGCTCCTCCATCGCGATCGGGATGCCCAGGCCCGACTCGTCGAAGGACTGGGTGGCGAAGAAGTCGATCGAGTAGAGCCCGATCTTGGCGGCCTCCTGGATGACCTCCCAGGGGGTCTCCTCGCGCTCGTCGTACTCGTGCGCCGCGGGGCGCACGACGTCCTCGGCGAACTGGTGCACCCACTTCTGCAGCTCGATCTGATCCTCGGTGAGTCCGAACGACACGGCCATCAGTGCTTCTCCTCCAGGGTGCGGATCGTTCCGACCACGTGCTCGGTGCCGCTGCCGGCGTTGCGGACGGCGACGTCCCAGCCGCCGGGGACCTCGGCCGTGGACAGCGTCACGGTCGAGGGCAGGAACAGCGGCTTCTTGAACTGGACGTCGAACTCCAGCGCCTCGGGCAGCCGGCCGGCCAGCGCGCCCAGCACGCGGGCCTTCACCCACATGCCGTGCGCGATCGCCCGCTTGAACCCCAGTGCCTTCGCCGTCAGGCCGGACAGGTGGATCGGGTTCACGTCGCCGGAGACCTTGGCATAGCGGCGGCCGGCGTCGTCGGGAACCCGCCAGGTCGCCGCCGTCCGCTCCAGCGCCCCGACGGGCACCTCGACGTCGGCCTCCGGCGCGCCGTCGGGCGCCGTCGCCCCGCGGGCCAGGTAGGTCGACCGCGAGCGCCAGACCTCCGCACCGCCCACCGTCGCGGTCGCGCACAGGTCGACCGTCGCCCCGCTGCGGTGGGTGGCGAACCGCTCGGCCCACACCTCGAGGTCCAGCGACTCGTCGGCGCGGACCGGGCGGAGCACCTCGATCCGGTTGCGTACGTGCACCAGGCCGACCAGCCCCAGCGGGAAGGCGCGGTCGGTCATCAGCGCCATCTGCAGCGGGAAGGTGAGCATGTGCGGATAGGTCGCCGGCAGGACGTCGTCCAGCGGCAGCCGGCACACCCGGGCGTAGGCGGCCAGGTGGTCGCGGTCGACGGGCACGCCGTGCCGGGCCAGGTGCGTGTCGGGCAGCGCGCCGCCCCGGCCACGCGCGGTGAGCGCGGCCCGCGCGTAGAGCGCGGCCAGGTTCGGCGGGCCGTCCAGCACCGTGACCGCCATCAGGCGCCCAGCAGCGACTGGCCGCAGACCCGCACGGTCTGGCCGTTGACGCCGGCACTGGTCGGCTGGGACAGCCAGGCGATCGTCTCGGCGACGTCGACCGGCAGGCCGCCCTGCTGCAGCGAGTTGAGCCGGGCGCCGACCTCGCGGGTGCCGAAGGGCATCTTCGCCGTCATCTCGGTGACGATGAACCCCGGGGCGACGGCGTTGATCGTCGCGCCGCGCTCGGCGAACGCCGGCGCCCAGGCGCGCACCATGCCGATGACGCCGGCCTTGGACGCCGCGTAGTTGGTCTGCCCGCGGTTGCCGGCGATGCCGGACTGCGAGGAGACGCAGACGACCCGCGCGCCCGGGTTGAGCACGTCGCCGTCGAGCAGCGCCTGGGTGATGTCCAGCTGCGCCTGCAGGTTGACCGCCATGACGGAGTTCCAGCGGGCGGCGTCCATGTTGACCAGCAGCTTGTCGCGGGTGATGCCGGCGTTGTGCACGATCACGTCCACGCCGCCGTGGCGCTCGCGCAGGTGCTCCACCAGGCGCTGCGGGGCGTCCGCGGCGGTGATGTCGAGCTGCAGCGCCGTCCCGCCGATGCGGTTGGCCACCGCGGCCAGGCTGTCGCCCGCGGCGGGGATGTCGACGGCGACGACGTGCGCGCCGTCCCGGGCCATGACGTCGGCGATCGAGGCGCCGATCCCGCGGGCAGCCCCGGTGACGACGACGACCTTGCCGGCCAGCGGCTTCTCGGCGTCCTGGGTCGCGGGCACGTCCGCGGCCTGCAGCGTGACGCCCTGGCCGTCGACGTACGCCGAGCGGCCGGAGAGGAAGAAGGTCAGCGGGCCGGCGACACCGGCCTCCGCGCCCTCGGGCACGTAGATCGCGTTCGCCGTCGAGCCGTCGCGCAGCTCCTTGCCGATCGAGCGGGTCAGGCCGTCGACGGCCTGCCGCGCGGCGGCCTGCGCCGGGGAGTCCGCCGCGGCCGGCGGGTCGGTCAGGATCACGACGCGGCCGTTGGCGCGCAGCCGCTTGATCGCCGGGGCGAGGAAGTCGTGCGCCGCGGCGAGGTCGGCCGGGCCGGTCACCCCGGTGGCGTCCAGGACGACCGCGCCGAGCTTCTCCCCGCTCGCGTCGCCGTCGGCCACGACCGGCGACACGACCGTCGCCCCGGCGTCCCGCAGGACGGCGGTGACGGTGTCGCGCAGCCGGCCCCGGCCGGCGGAGCCGACGACCGCCGGCCCCTCGAGCAGCGGGCCGCCCGGCTCGTACCGGCGCAGCACGCCGGGACGGGGCAGGCCGAGCTGCTTGGTGACGGTCGTGCCGAAGCCCGAGTTGGCGAAGTTGCTGTACCAGTCAGCCACGCGAGAAGGTCCTTCCGAGCGGACTTTCGGCGCCGAAAGTCCGTGAGCTGGAACGGTGCGGTGGTCGAGCCGGGGACTTTCGGCGCCGAAAGTCCCCGGCTCGGATCACGTCAGGACTCGAGGATCGCGACGACGCCCTGGCCGCCGGCGGCGCAGATGGAGATCAGGCCGCGCTTGCCCGGGCCCGCCTCGTGCAGCATCTTCGCCAGCGACGCCACGATCCGGCCGCCGGTCGCGGCGAACGGGTGGCCGGCCGCCAGGGACGAGCCGTTGACGTTGAGCTTGGCCCGGTCGATCGGGCCCAGCGGGGCGTCGAGGCCCAGCTTCTCCTTGCAGAACGCCGGGTCCTCCCAGGCCTTCATCGTCGAGAGCACCGTCGAGGCGAACGCCTCGTGGATCTCGTAGAAGTCGAAGTCCTGCAGGGTCAGGCCGTTGCGGGCCAGCAGCACCGGAAGCGCGTAGACCGGCGCCATGAGCAGGCCCTCGCCGCCGTGCACGTAGTCGACGGCGGCGGTCTGCGCGTCGACCAGGTGCGCCAGCACCGGCAGGCCCTTGGCCTCGGCCCACTCGTCGGAGGCGAGCAGGACGGCGGAGGCGCCGTCGGTGAGCGGGGTGGAGTTGCCCGCCGTCATCGTGGCGCCCTCGCCCGTGCCGAAGACCGGCTTGAGCTTCGCCAGCTTCTCGACGCTGGAGTCGGGGCGCAGGTTGTTGTCGCGGGTGAGGCCGAGGAACGGCGTCACCAGGTCGTCGAAGAATCCGCGCTCGTAGGCGGCGGCCATGTTCTGGTGCGAGCGGGCGGCGAGCTCGTCCTGCTCCTCGCGGCCGATCTCCCACTCCTTGGCGGTGATGGCCTGGTGGTCGCCCATCGCCAGGCCGGTGCGGGGCTCGGAGTTGCGCGGCATGTCGGGGACGAGCTGCCCGGGACGGATCTTCGCCAGCGCCTTGAGCCGGTCGCCCAGGGTCTTGGCGTTGTTCAGCGAGATGAGCACCCGGCGCAGGTCGTCGCCGACGGCCAGCGGGGCGTCGGACGTGGTGTCGACGCCGCCGGCGATGCCGGACTCGATCTGCCCGAGGGCGATCTTGTTGGCGACGAGCACGGCGGCCTCCAGACCGGTGCCGCACGCCTGCTGGACGTCGTAGGCCGGCGTCGTGGCCGCCAGCGTCGAGCCGAGCACCGACTCGCGGGTCAGGTTGAAGTCACGGGCGTGCTTGAGGACGGCGCCGGCGACGACCTCGCCGACCTGCTCGCCCTGCAGCCCGAACCGGGCGACGAGCCCGTCGATGGTCGCGGTGAGCATGTCCTGGTTGGACGCAGCCGCATAAGCGGTGTTGGACCGAGCGAACGGGATCCGGTTCCCGCCGACGATCGCCGCCTTGCGGGTCGCCGGCTTCGAGCTGTCAGCCATGAGGACCTCCGGGGTCGGGTGAGTGGCCGGTACCGAGGGTACGCGGTACCGTCGTTCACATGAAAGCCGAGGCGGTGAGACGCTCCTCGCAGCCCTTGCGCGTCCCGGGGAATGTGACCCAGCCGCGCGACCGCCGCGACTCGAGATGGGACGAGCACCGCCGCGCGCGCCGGGAACAACTCGTCCAGGCGACGCTCTCCGCCGTCGGCCGGCACGGCGCCGGCGTCGGCATGGACGAGATCGCCGCCGCGGCCGGCACCAGCAAGACCGTCGTCTACCGGCACTTCGCGGACCGGTCCCAGCTCTACCTCGCGGTGTGCACCGAGGTCGCCGAGCGGCTGCTCGCCCAGTTGCGGACGGCGATCGCCAGCAGCGAGCACCCTCGCGCGATGACCGCCGCCGCGATCGGCACCTACCTGGCCTTCCTCGAGGCCGAGCCCGAGGTCTACCGCTTCGTGGTCTCCCAGCACCCGGCCGACGTCGCCGACCCGATCGCCAACCTCGCCGACCTCGTCGGCGACCAGGCCGCGGCGCTCATGGCGCTCGCGCTGGAGCAGGCCGGCCGCGACCCCGCCGCCGCCGGCGCCTGGGGGCACGGCCTGGTCGGCCTGGTCCGCTCGGCCGCCGACTGGTGGCTCCGGGCCGAGCGCCCGATGCTGCGCACGGAACTCGCCGCACACCTGACCGATCTCGCCTGGGCCGGGCTCTCCGGCGTCGTGGCACCCGCACCCATCAGCTTGGAGGAGTCGTGACGAAGTCCCTGCCCGCCCCGGTGGACCCGAACGCCATCCGCGAGGTCCTGGACGGCCGGTGGGCGCACGTCCGCCGCGACGCCCGCGAGAGCCTGACCGACGCCGACTTCCTGCCGGTCTACGGCGAGACGATGCACGAGGCCCGCGAGCGGGTCACCCGCGCAGCCAAGAAGCTGGCCGACTCCGGCCGGGTCGGCTTCGGCTTCCCCAAGGAGTTCGGCGGGGAGGCCGACTCCGGCGCCTCGGTCACCTCGATCGAGATGCTCGCCTTCGCCGACCTCTCCCTGATGGTCAAGGCCGGCGTCCAGTGGGGGCTGTTCGGCGGCGCGCTGGAACTGCTCGGCACCCGCCGGCACCACGAGGCCTACCTGCGCGACGTGATGAGCTTCGACCTGCCCGGCTGCTTCGCGATGACCGAGACCGGTCACGGCTCCGACGTCCAGCAGCTGCGCACGACGTGCACCTACGACCCCGCGACGCAGACCTTCGACCTGCACACGCCGCACCAGGCCGCCCGCAAGGACTACATCGGCAACGCGGCCAAGGACGGCCGGATGGCGGTCGTCTTCGCCCAGCTGGTCAGCCAGGGCACGAACCACGGCGTGCACGCCTGGCTGGTGCCGATCCGGGACGCCCAGGGCAACCCGCTGCCCGGCGTCACCATCGAGGACGACGGCCCGAAGGCCGGTCTGCTCGGCGTCGACAACGGCCGGCTGACCTTCGACCACGTCAGCGTGCCGCGGGACATGCTGCTGGACCGCTACGGCCAGGTCGCCGAGGACGGCACCTACACCAGCTCCATCGAGAACGAGACCCGCCGCTTCTTCACCATGCTCGGCACGCTGGTGCGCGGCCGGGTGAGCGTCGGCGGCGCTGCGGGGTCGGCGACCAAGCTGGCCCTCGACATCGCCGTCCGCTACGGCGACGTGCGCCGCCAGTTCGCCGCGCCGGGCGAGGAGCGCGAGATCGTCATCAACGACTACCTCGTGCACCAGCGCAAGCTGCTGCCGGCGCTGGCCAAGACCTACGCGCTGCACTTCGCGCAGGGCGAGCTGGTCTCGACGATGCACGACGTCCAGACGGCGGTGCACGTGCACGGCCAGGAGATCGACGAGCAGTCCCAGCGGGAGCTGGAGTCCCGCGCTGCCGGGCTCAAGGCGGCCCAGACCGCGCACGCGACGCAGATCATCCAGATGTGCCGCGAGGCGTGCGGCGGTGCGGGCTACCTGCAGGAGAACCGGCTGCCGCACCTGAAGGCCGACACCGACGTGTTCACCACCTTCGAGGGCGACAACACCGTCCTGCTGCAGCTGGTCGCCAAGGGCCTGCTGACCGGCTACCGCGACAACTTCGGCTCGCTGGACGGCTGGGGCCGGGTGAGCTTCGTCGCCGACATGGTCCGCGAGACGGTGCTCGAGCGGACGGCGGCCCGCGCGCTGATCGCCCGCCTGGTCGACGCCGTACCCGGCGTGGACGACGTCCCGATGCTCGACCGCGGCTGGCAGCTGAAGATGTTCGAGTTCCGCGAGAAGCACTCGCTGGAGGGCGCGACCCGCCGGCTGCGGAAGAACTCCACGACCGAGGGCATGGCGCCGTTCGACATGTTCAACGACGTCCAGGACCACGTGCTCAAGTCGGCCCAGACGCACATCGAGCGGATCGTGCTCGAGTCGTTCGTGGCCGGCGTCGACCGCACCGAGGACCCGGCCACCCGCCGGCTGCTCGACACGCTGTGCGACCTCTACGCGCTGTCCACCATCGAGGCGGACAAGGCGTGGTTCCTCGAGCACGGCCAGCTGACCCCCGCGCGGGCCAAGACGCTGACCGCCACGGTGAACCAGCTGCTCCGCGAGCTGCGGCCGCACCTGATCACGCTGGTCGACGGCTTCGCGATCCCGCACTCGTGGAAGGCCGCCGCCATCCTCGAGGAGGAGCCCGGCCGGCAGGAGGCGATGGCCGCCCGCGACGCCGAGCTGCGGGCGCAGAACGGCGAGCACACCCCCGAGGGCACCGCGACCGCCGTCGACGTCCCCCCGGGCCAGTAGGCGGGGCTCAGCAGAGCCGGACGGCGAGGACGGCGACGTCGTCCTCGGCGTCCGGCAGGAACATCCGGCGCAGTACCTCGTCGCACAGCGCGTCCAGGGGCAGGCGGCCGCACTCGCGCAGCACGGCGAGCAGTTCCTCGGTGCCGGCGTCGATGTCGCGGTCGCGGCGCTCGACCAGGCCGTCGGTGTAGAGCAGCACTGTCGCGCCGCGCTCGAGCGGCGTCGTCCGGTCCTCGCGGGGGAAGCCCGGCTGCACGCCCAGCAGCAGGTCGGCCTCGGTTCCGCCGAGCAGCCGCACCGTGCCGTCGGCCCCGACCAGGGCCGGCGGCGGGTGCCCCGCGCTGGACCAGCGCAGCAGCATGCCTCCGGCGCCCTCCGGCTCGAGGTGGGCCACCAGCGCCGTCGCCATCGTGTGCAGCGCCAGCCCCTCGAGCGCCCGGTCGAGCTCGGTCAGCACCCAGGCCGGGGAGCCGCCGCTGGAGTAGCTGATGCCCCGCAGCAGGCCGCGGACCTGCCCCATCGCGGCGGCGGCGCGGGTGTCGTGCCCGACGACGTCGCCGATGGCCAGCACGGTGGTGCCGGTGGACTGCTGGAAGGCGTCGTACCAGTCCCCGCCGATCTCGGCGCCCTCGGCCGCAGGCACGTACCGGACGACGATCTGGCAGTCCTCGATCGTCGGCGGTGCGGTGAGCATGCTGCGCTGCAGGGCGTCGGCCAGGGCGCGTTGCTGCCCGTAGAGCCGCGCGTGGTGCAGCGCCATCCCGGCCCGCCGGCCGATCTCGACGGCGGTCTCCACGTCGGCCGGTGAGTGCGCGCCGCGCTCGGCGCCGTTGAGCAGGCACAGGACGCCGACGGTCTGGCCGCGGATGGTCAGCGGCACCGCGGCGACCGACGACGGCGCGAGCGAGACGAGCATCGCCCTCGCCTCGGGGTCGGCGACGACCGAGGCGATCCGCTCGGGCGACAGGTTGCGCACGACCAGGGGCTGACCGGTGCGGAACACCCGGCGCGGCGCGCCCTCCGGGGTGACCGTCCGCACCATGCGCTCGACGTACCCGGCGACGAACTCCGCGCGGCCGGGGTCCCGGTGCGCACTGGCCTTCTCCTGCAGCCGGCCGTGCTCGTCGGTGCTGACGATCCAGCACCAGTCGCCGAGCCGCGGGACGACCAGCGCCGCCAGGCGCTGGAGCTGCTCGGTGATGTCCAGCGTGCTCGAGAGCACCTGCCCGGCCTCGGCCAGCAGCTCGAGCCGCTGGGTGGCCTCCGTCATCGCCGCCACGGCGCTGTCGCGGGCGGCGTCGGCCTGCAGCCGGGAGATGCTCAGCGCGACCTGGGCGGCCAGGCCCTCGAGCAACCGCAGCTCGTCGGCGTCGAACGGGTGGTCGGTGGTCCAGTACGCGACGAAACTGCCCAGCAGCCGACCCTCGACCACCAGCGGCAGCGCCGCGAGGGCGCGCACCCCGAGGATCTCGGTCACCCGCGCCATGGCGGCGAAGCGGGCGATGCCCTCCTCGGCGCTGGTCAGCACCACCCGCTCGCCGGTGCGCGCCGTGTACTGGGTGGGCAGCTCGTCGTCGAGGTCGATCGTCACGCCGTCCTCCGGCAGCTCCACCACCTCGTCCCGGAACACGTCGAGCAGCCGGCGGCCGAGGTACAGGCGCGCGACGTCGGTGCCGGCGGCGCGGACCGCGACGCCACCGGACACCGCCCCGAGCACCTCGGCGCCGCGCAGCGTGATGTCGGCGAGCTGACCGATGCCGGTCGCGGCGGCCGCCTGGGCGGCCACCGCGGCGATCGCGGCGGTCCGCTCCACCGCGGCGAGCCGGGCCTCGGACTGGTCGCGGGCCTCCGTGACGTCCAGGACGGTGCCGAGGATGCGCGCCGGTTCGCCGTCGGGATCGGTGAGCACCCGCCCCCGGCAGACGATCCAGCGGACGCCCCCGCCGCGCCGGAGGACGCGCAGCTCCACGGTGTACTGCGCCCGCGCCTCGACCGCGTCGGCCATGGTGCGCTGCGCGGACTGCTGGTCGTCGGGGTGGACGAACTCGGCGAACAACCGGTCCATCGGCACGCGCGTGGCCTGGTCGACGCCGAAGATCGCTGCGCTGCGCTCGTCCCAGTCGATGAAGCCCGCCCGCAGGTCGACCTCCCAGATGCCGACGGAGCTGGCCTCGAGCGCGACCCCGAGGCGGCGCGCGGACCAGGCGACGTCGGCGTTCGCCGCGGCGAGCTCCAGCTCGGCCACGACCGAGCTCGCCAGCTGGCGCAGCAGCTCGGCCTCGTCGCCGCTCCAGGGCCGCGGTCCGGCGTCGTAGAGGGCCAGGACGCCGACGACGTGCCCGGACGACGTCACCAGGGGCGAGCCCAGGTAGGCGCCCACCTGGCCCGACGTCACGGCGGGCAGGTCGGCCACGCGGGGGTTCTGCCGGGCGTCGGGGACGGCGAGCGGCATCCCGCTGGTGACGACCATCGCCGACAGGGCCCCGGTCAGCAGCGCGGGACCGCCCACCACACCCGGCGGCAGGCCGTGGCCACCGACGACGAGGTCCTGGTCGGTGAAGAGCGTGATCTTGGCGTGGCCGGCACCGACCAGCCGGGCGGCGAGGCCGGACAGCCGGTCGTAGGCGGCGGGGCCGGAGACCTCGGCGAGCAGCCGGCGGGCGACGGCGATGCGCGCCGGGTCGGCCAGGACGCCGTCGGGCGGTGGCTGCGAACCGGACACGTGCACCTCCTCCGGCGGCGACGACCCCGGCGGCGCCCGGGACCTGGCGTGGCGAGGGTCATCGTGGCACGCCCGGCGGCGGGTGCGGCGACGGCGCCGCTACTCCCCCTGCCGGGTGACGCCCGCCACGCGCGGTCAAGGAGCGGGCCGGATCGTCCGATCCACTCCCCATGCCCGGCACCCGCACGGCCGGCCTCCCGGACTGCCGTCCGCTGCTGGCCGACCCCGACGACCTGACGCTGGCCTTCCAGCCGATCGTCGCCCTGGAGACCGGCACGGTCGCCGGCTACGAGGCGCTGGCCCGCTTCCCGGGCGCGGCCGGGCCCGACGTGTGGTTCGCCGCCGCCGCCGAGGCCGGCGTCGCCGCCGAGCTCGAGGCGCTCGCCATCCACAAGGCGCTGGGCGCCGTCCCCCTGCTGCCCGACGACACCTTCCTCACCGTCAACGTCAGCCCGCACCTGCTCGGGACCACCCCCGTCCAGGACGCCCTGGCCACCCGGCCCGACCTCCACCGCGTCGTCGTCGAGCTGACCGAGCACACCCCTGTCGACGACCTCCGTGCGCTGCGCAGCCAGACCGACGCGCTGCATGCCCGCGGCGCCCTCATCGCCCTCGACGACGCCGGCAGCGGCTACTCGGGGCTGCAGCAGATGGCCGCCCTCCGCCCGCAGCTGGTCAAGCTCGACCGCGCCCTGGTGGCCGACGCCGACGCCGATCCCGTGCGCATGGCCCTGGCCGAGATGGTCGGCGAGTTCGCCGGCCGGATCGACGCCTGGCTGCTCGCCGAGGGCGTCGAGACGGCGGCCGAGCTCGCCGCCTTCGCCCAGCTCGGCGTCCCGCTCGCCCAGGGCTGGCTGCTGGGCCGCCCGGGGCCGACGTTCGCCCCCCTGGCCCCGGAGGTGGTGCGGCTGGTGCGCACCCAGGTGGCGCGCGCCAAGCTCACCGAGAGCGTGGCCTGCCTGCTGCGCCCCGTCCGCCAGTGCGCGCACGGCGTGGACGTCCTCGGCGTCCCCCCGGCAGTCCTCCTCGGGCCGCACGGCGAGCCGGCCGGACTGCTGCTCGGCGATCCGCGGACCGGCGAGGTCTACACCGCGCCGGTGTCCCTCCGGGTGCACCCCTCGACCGACATCCGGGAGACCCTGCAGCGCGCCCTGACCCGTGCGCCGGCACGCCGGTGGGAGCCGGTCGTCTGCACCGACCCGGTCGGCGACGTCCTCGGGATCCTCCGGATCGAGGACCTGATCACCGCGGACCGCAGTGCCCGCTGACCCCAGACCCCGGTGCCCGCACGGGAGCCGGCCATCCGATCGCCCACCCGACAAGGAGTCCACACCATGAAGCGATTCGCCTGCGGCGACGTCATCCCCGGTTGCAACGCCACGTTCACCGCCGCCGACGAGGACGGCATCTTCGCCCTGGCGGTGCCGCACGCCGCCGCCGAGCACGGGATCGACGAGGTGACCCCGGAGCTCCAGCAGACCGTGCGCAGCCTGATCTCCACCGTCTGATCCGGCGAGGGCCGGGCGTCCGCACGTCCGGCCCTCGCCGGCTACTGGGCGCTGGCCTCGTCGAGTGCCTTGCGCTGTGCATCGGTGAGCACGAGGTCGCGCATCGGCAGCAGGTCGGCCAGCTGCTCGACCGTCCGGCCCGAGGCGATCGGCGCCACCACGGTGGGCTGGTCGGCGAGCCAGCGCAGCGCGACCGCCGGCACGGGTACGCCGTGCTCCCGGGCGACGTCGCCCAGCGCGGCGAGCACCCGGTCGCCACGCTCCCCCACATACGCCGCCGCGCCCTTCGCGCGCGGTGAGTCGATCTGCTCGCCGGCCCGGTACTTGCCGGTGAGGAAGCCCTTGGCCAGTGCGAAGTAGGGCAGCGTGCCGATCCCCTGCGCCTGCACGGCGTCGCGCAGCTCGTCCTCGAAGACGGCGCGCTCCATCAGGTTGTAGTGCATCTGCAGCGCCGCGTACCCGCCGACGCCCAGCCGCTGCGCGGTCTCCCGGGCCTCGGTCAGCCGGGCCGCCGAGTAGTTCGACGCCGCGACGTGGCGCACCTTGCCGGCCTGCACCAGCTCGTCGAAGGCGGCGAGCGTCTCCTCCAGCGGCGTCGTCGCGTCGTCGTAGTGGGCGTAGTACAGGTCGATGTGGTCGGTCCGCAGGTTGCGCAGCGAGCGCTCCGCCGCGGCCCGGATCTCGCCGGCGGCGAGCGGGTGCTCCTTCCTGCCGGGCGAGGCCTTGGTGGCCAGCACGATCCGGTCACGGGCGCCGCGGGCGGCCATCCAGTCGCCCAGGATCTGCTCCGAGGCGCCGTTGCCGTACATCTCGGCGGTGTCGACGAATGCCGGCTGCGGGGCCACCGCGTCGACGAAGCGGTCGAGGACGGCGAAGGAGGTGGGCGCGTCCGCCGTCCAGCCGAAGACGTTCCCGCCGAGGCAGAGGTCGCTCACGGTCAGGTCGGTCCCGGGGATCTGCGGCATGGCCCCACGCTAGGTGGGCTGGGCCACACGCGCCCGCCCCGGGGCTGGTGCGGATGTGACCTGCGAGCCATCCGGCGCCCTGAAATCACCGTCCACTGGCGGATTGTCGGGGCGACGTGGCACCGTGCCCCGGGTCCGGCCGTGATTTCGGCCGGGCACGGACTCCCGCGTCCCGTGGCGCGGATCCGGACACCCCGACGGTGCAGATCGCGCCCGGGGCGCCGGTTCGGTGTCGAAACGAGGCACCTGCCACCCAACGGAAAGGAAACTCGATGAACAAGGCTGAACTGGTCTCCGCCATCGCCAAGCGCGCCGACGTGCCCGCCTCGACCGTGGACGCCGTCCTCGCCGGTCTCCAGGACGAGCTCGTCGACGCCATCACCCGCGGCGACAAGGTCGCCGTCTCCGGCCTGCTGACCGTCGAGCGCACGCAGCGCTCCGCTCGCACGGGCCGCAACCCGCAGACGGGCGAGGCGATCGAGATCGCGGCCGCGAACACCGTCAAGGTGACCGCCGGCTCGAACCTCAAGAAGGCCGCGAGCGCCGTTCCGGTCTCCTGACCTGATCGCTGCGCCGCCGCCGTCGGGCGTCGCGCCGCACCCGTGTGGTCCAGGCCACAGAGGCATGGGCCAGGATGCGGGTGCAGGCGCCGCCCGACGGCGGACGGCGCACAGGGCACGGAGGTCCACGTGGGCAGTGATCTGACCGTCAGCACCGACCCGGCCGAGGTCGGCTTCGACGCCGGCCGGCTGGAACGGCTCGACCGGCGGCTGGCGCAGTGGGTGGACGACGGACAGCTGCCCGGATTCCTGGTCACCGTCGCGCGGCACGGCAAGCTCGTGCACGTCGGCCGCGCGGGCCTGCGGGACATGGAGGCCGGTCTCCCGGTCGAGGACGACACCCGCTGGCGCATCTTCTCGATGACCAAGCCGATCACCTCGGTCGCGGCGATGATGCTGTACGAGGAGGGGGCCTTCCAGCTCTCCGACCCGATCACGAAGTGGCTTCCCGAGTTCGCCGAGACGCGCGTCTACGTCGCGGGCTCCGCGCAGAAGCCGGTGACCGTTCCGCAGATCGAGCCGATCCGGGTCTGGCACCTGCTCACCCACACCTCCGGGCTGACGTACGGCTTCCACCACGCCCACCCCGTCGACGCCATCTACCGCGCCATGGGCCACGAGTGGGGCAGCCCGCGCGGCGCCGACTCCGCCGAGGTCTGCCGGCAGTGGGCCTCGGCCCCGCTGGTCTTCCAGCCCGGCAGCGAGTGGAACTACGGCGTGTCCACCGACGTCCTCGGCCGGCTCGTCGAGGTCGTGTCCGGCCAGACGCTGGACGATTTCTTCGACCAACGCATCTTCGCCCCGCTCGGCATGCGGGACACCTCCTTCGGCCTGCGCCCCGAGGACGACCCCGAGTCGCTGGCCCGGCTGTACCTCGCCACGCCGGGGAAGCCGGGCGGCCCGTCGTCCGGCATGACCTTCAGCGAGGCGATGGACCGCGGCGCGCACCGCAAGCCCGACTTCCTGTCCGGCGGTGGCGGCCTGGTCTCCACCGCGGGGGACTACCTGCGGTTCCTCGAGATGCTCCGCCGCGGCGGCGCCTACGACGGCGGCCGGGTGCTCAGCCCCCGAACGGTCCGCCAGATGACCAGCAACCACCTGCCCGGCAACGCCGACCTGGAGACCTACGGCCGGCCGCTGTTCGCGGAGACGCCGATGCGCGGCGTCGGCTTCGGGCTGGGCTTCTCGATGATCATGGACCCGGCGGCCTACGGGGTGCTCTCCAGCCCCGGCGACTACAGCTGGGGCGGGGCGGCGTCCACGGGCTTCTACGTGGACCCGGTCGAGGACGTGACCATCGGCTTCTACACGCAGCTGCTGCCCTCGAGCACGCTGCCGATCCGCAACTACCTGCGGCAGCTGGTCAACCAGGCGCTCGTCGACTGAGAGAGAACCCCGCCCCGGGGACTTTCGGTGCAGAAAGTCCCCGGGGTCTCAGACGTAGCGGCGGTAGACGACGGTCGCGACCATCGCCGGCTTGGTGCCGCCCTCGATCTCCATCGTCACGGCGAGATTCATCGCGATGCCGCCGGCGAACGGGGTCGCGGACTCCATCGTCGCGCCGGCCCGGACGCGGGCGCCGACCGGCACCGGCGAGGGGAAGCGCACCTTCTCGGTGCCGTAGTTCACGCCCATGCTGAAGCCGGTGATCGTGACGATCTGCGGGATCAGCGAGGGCAGCAGGGACAGCGTCAGGTAGCCGTGCGCGATGGGTCCGCCGAAGGGGCTCTCCTTCTTCGCGCGCTCGGGATCGACGTGGATCCACTGCTGGTCACCGGTGGCGTCGGCGAACTGCTGGACCTGCTCCTGCGTGATCGTCACCCAGTCGCTGTGGCCCAGGTGCTGGCCGACCAGCCCCTGCACGCCCTCGACGCCGTCGACGGTGGTCTGCGCCATCTGCTCGCCCCTCTCCTCGGTCTGGTTGGCTGACTCCACCACATCGGCGTCACGGGGGAGGGAACGGGTTGCTCCGTATCGGTGCGCTGGATGTGCCAGCCGGTGGCTTCGTGCTGATGGCGATCGTGAACCGGACACCCGACTCGTTCTACGACCGCGGCGCGACTTTCGGAATGGCTGCGGCCCTGGAACGTGTGGACCGGGTCGTGGCCGAGGGCGCGGACATGGTGGACGTCGGGGGCGTGAAGGCCGCCCCGGGCGAGGAGGTCTCCCCCGCCGAGGAGATCCGGCGCACCGTCGACCTGGTCGCCGCGATCCGCGCCGCCCACCCGACGCTGCCGATCTCGATCGACACCTGGCGCGCGGAGGTCGCCCGCGAGGCGCTCGCGGCCGGCGCCGACGTCGTCAACGACGCGTGGGGCGGGGTGGACCCGGAGCTCGCGTCCGTCGCGGCCGAGGCCGGCGCGGGGATCGTCTGCACGCACGCCGGTGGGCTGCCGCCGCGCACCCGGCCGCACCGCGTGCAGTACGACGACGTCGTCGCCGACATCGTCACCCGGACGACGGCGCTGGCCGAGGCCGCGGTCGCCGCGGGGGTGGACCGGGAGCGCGTCGTCATCGACCCCGGGCACGACTTCGGCAAGAACACCCGGCACTCGCTGGAGGCCACCCGGCGGCTGGACGAGCTGGTCGCGACCGGCTGGCCGGTGCTCGTGGCGCTGTCGAACAAGGACTTCGTCGGCGAGACCCTCGGCGTCCCGCTGGAGGAGCGGCTCACCGGCACCCTGGCGGCGACGGCGGTGAGCGCCTGGCTCGGCGCCCGGGTGTTCCGCGCCCACGACGTCGCGCCCACCCGCCAGACGCTGGACATGGTCGCCTCGATCCAGGGCACCCGGCCACCCCTGCGCACCGTCCGCGGCCTCGCCTGACGGGGATGACATCGTCGTCCTCCGGACGACACCGCGGCCAGGTGCCGTCCCCCGCTCGCGCTGAGCCCCACCGCCCACGCGTCGGGGACCCTCCGGGCCCCGCTCCTCGGCGGCACGCCTGCGGCTAGGTTTCGTGTCCATGGCCGCCACGGGATTCCACACCGCCGACGAGCTCAACGCGATGCTGCCGGGCACCCTCCCCGGGCTGCTCGGCATCGTCGTCGACACCCACGAGCCCGGGCGCCTGACCAGCCACCTCGACGTCCGCCCGGAGCTGCTGGCGCCCAACGGCTACCTGCACGCCGGCACGGTGGTCACCCTCGCCGACACCAGCTGCGGCCTGCCCACCCGCGCGCTGCTGCCCGAGGGGTCCAGCGGCTTCACCACCATCGAGCTGAAGAGCAACCACCTGAGCACGGCCCGGGAGGGCCGGATCAGCTGCGAGGCGACGAACGTCCACGCCGGGCGGACGACGCAGGTGTGGGACGCCGTGGTCCGCAACGACGCCACCGGGAAGACGGTCGCGCTGTTCCGCTGCACCCAGTCGGTGCTCTGGCCCCGCTGAACCGGGGGATTCCGGCGCCAACCCACCTGTGGCGCCGCACCCGAACAATGTGAGACTGGCGCCACACCAGCTTCCGAGGAGGAACCCCGTGGCTCTGGCCAGTCCCTTTCCCGACGTCGAGATCCCGAACCTGTCGGTTCCCGAGTTCGTCCTCGCCGCCGGGAGGGAGCGCCCCGACGCACCGGCGCTCATCGACGGCCTCAAGGGTGACGTGATCACCCACGGCCAGCTCGCCGCCTACGTCGACCGCGTCGCGGCCAACCTGCACGCCCGCGGCCTGCGCAAGGGCGACGTCGTCGCGGTGTTCTGCCCCAACACCCAGTGGTTCCCGGTCGTCTTCCACGGCATAGCCGCCGCCGGCTGCGTCATGAGCCCGATCAACTCGCTCTACACGCCCGACGAGATCGCCTTCCAGCTCAAGGACTCCGGCGCGAAGATCCTGATCACGATCTCGATGTTCCTGGACCGGGCGACGGCCGCGGCCGAGAAGTCGCCGGTCGACGAGATCGTGGTGCTCGACGGCGCGGAGGGCCACGCCAACCTGTTCGACCTGCTCGGCGCGGACGCCCCCAGCGTGCAGGTCGAGATCGACCAGGCCGACGACCTGGTCACGCTGCCCTACTCCAGCGGGACCACCGGGCTGCCCAAGGGCGTCATGCTCACCCACCGCAACCTGGTGGCGAACGTGGCGCAGTGCCTGCCGCTGCTGAAGACGGGCGCGGACGAGCGGATCATCGCCGTCCTGCCGTTCTTCCACATCTACGGCCTCACCGTGCTGATGAACCAGGGCCTGGCGCTGGGCGGCACCGTGGTGACCCTCCCCCGGTTCGAGCTCGAGGACTTCCTCCGCACGATCCAGGAGTACAAGATCACCCGCGCGTTCGTCGCGCCGCCCATCCTGCTGGCGCTGGCCAAGCACCCGCTGGTCGACCAGTACGACCTCAGCTCCCTGGAGTCGATCCTCTCCGGCGCCGCCCCGCTGGACGAGCAGCTGGCGCTCTCGGTCGAGCAGCGGCTGCGCAAGGGCGCCGACACCGGGGTCACCGTGGCCCAGGGCTACGGCATGACCGAGCTCTCGCCGGTCTCGCACACGACGCCCGACCCCGACGCCATGCCGCCGGGGATCACGATCGACGTCCCCAAGGGCTCGGTCGGCTTCGCCATCCCGAACACCGAGTGCCGGCTGATCGACCCGAGCACCGGCGAGGACGCCGCCGCCGGCGAGCGCGGCGAGCTGTGGATCCGCGGCCCGCAGGTCATGAAGGGCTACCTCAACAACCCCGAGGCCACGGCCGCCACCCTCGACAGCGAGGGCTGGCTGCACACCGGCGACGTCGCCGTCGTCGACGAGAACGGCATCTACACCGTCGTCGACCGGGTCAAGGAGCTGATCAAGTACAAGGGCTACCAGGTGGCCCCGGCCGAGCTCGAGGCCGTGCTGATCAACCACCCCGAGATCGCCGACGCCGCCGTGATCGGCGTCCCGGAGAAGGAGAGCGGCGAGGAGCTGCCCAAGGCGTTCGTCGTCCGCGCGCAGGGCTCCGAGCTCACCGAGGAGGCCGTCATGGCCTACATGGCCGAGAAGGTCGCCCCGCACAAGAAGATCCGCTTCGTCGAGTTCATCGACGAGGTGCCGAAGTCCTCGGCCGGCAAGATCCTGCGCAAGGAGCTCAAGGCCCGGGCATGAGCGACGCGGGGTCGGCCGGCGCCTGTCGGCCGGCCCCGCCGTCATCGCCTGCGGGGCACGGTGATCCGGGCGTGCGGGGCACTCCTCCGTACCGAACCAGGCCCGCCACGCCTGGCCTCCTGACCGGCAGCCGGATTTCGGGGTGGGACGGGCCCGCAGCGGGTAGGTCCCCGAACCCCCGACCGCACCGACGTGAGGACCACACCGATGCTTCCGCTCTACTGGCTCACCGTGCAGACGGTCGGCACGGCGATCCGCGGCGGCTGGCGACCCGAGATCAGCGGACTGGAGCACGTCCCGTCCGACGGCGGAGTCGTCCTGGCGTCGAACCACCTCTCCTTCGCCGACCAGCTGTTCCTGGGCGCGGTGATCCCGCGCCACGTCGCCTTCTGGGGCAAGAAGGAGTACTTCACCGGCACCGGCCCCCGCGGTGCGCTCAACCGCGGTCTGATGCACGGCCTGGGCGTCATCCCGGTGAACCGGGACGGCGGCGCGGCCTCGACGGCGGCCTTCGAGTCGGCCGTGCCGGTGCTCGAGCGCGGCGGCATGGTCGCGGTGTTCCCGGAGGGCACCCGCTCCCCGGACGGACGGCTCTACCGCGGCCGCACCGGTGCGCTCCGGCTCGCCCAGAGCTGCGGGGTTCCCGTCGTCCCGGTCGGGATCTCCGGCACCGACGGCGTGCGGCCGCGGGACCTGCTGGGCCGGGAGCGCCCCCGGGTGGCGATCAGCTTCGGCCGGCCTGTCGACGTCGCCGGCGCCGACGTGCGCACCGCCACCGACGAGCTGATGGCCTGCATCCAGCGGCTCAGCGGTCAGGAGTACGTGCCGCGCTACGCCGAGAAGAAGAAGGCCGCCTGACCTACACCCGCGAGGCCGCAGGCCGGACGTCCCCCGTCGAGCCCGGCCGGCCGCGGGCAGCCACCGGCGGAACCCCGGTCACCCGCCGATAGGCGCGGGAGAAGGCCGCCTCGGAGTCGTAGCCCAGCCGGCGGGCCACCTCCCCCACCCGGGCCCCGCGGCCCAGCTCGACGGTGGCCAGGTGCATCCGCCACCGGGTGACGTAGCGCAGTGCCGGCTCGCCGGCCAGCTCGGTGAACCGGGCCGCGAAGGCCGACCGCGACATCCGCGACTCGCGGGCGAGCCGCTCGAGGGTCCACGGCGCGCCGGGCTCGCGGTGCACCAGTGCGACCGCCCGCCCCACCTGCGGATCGCGCAGCGCCCTCAGCCAGCCCGGACCCGTGGCACCGGTCTCCAGCCAGCCGCGGATCGCCTGGATCACCACGACGTCGGCCAGCCGGGTCACCACCGCCTCGGCGCCGGGCCGGTCGTGCCGCACCTCGTCGGTGATCATCCCCAGCAGCACCGACAGCCAGCCGCCACGCGCCGCGTTCCCGGCATCGACCAGCAGGACCGGCGGCAGCAGGTCGAGCAGGTGCGCAGCTCCCGGCCGCTCGGGTTCCAGGACGCCGCAGACCAGCCGCGTCGGCGCACCCCCGCCCTCCAGGCGGAGCACGGAGTAGTGCTCAGCGAGGTAGTCCTGCGGGAGCAGGTCGGCGCGGCCGGTGATCACGGCGCCCGGGCCGCTGCGCAGCAGGTGCCCCCGGCCGTGCGGGACCAGCGCCAGGTCACCGGCGCTCAGCGCGTGCACCTCGCCGTCCACCTCGAGCAGGCAGTTGCCCTCGGTGATCACGTGGAAGGTCATGCAGCGGTCCAGCGCAGGCATCTCCACGCCCCACGGGGCCGTGCCCTCGGTGCGGGAGTAGAAGGTGCCGTGCATCCGCAGGTCGCCGAGCACCCCGCCGAGCGGGTCGACCGGCGCCCAGGGGATGACCGGCTCCGCGTCCATGCCGCCATCCTGCTGCGTCGGCGGACGCCGTCCACCCCCTCAGGACGAACGGTCATGCTTTCGGGATCCGCGACCATTCTGCGCACCGTCCGTCCGCGCCACGGTGGATCCGTCGGCAATCGCCGGCGACCACCGGAGGAGGAGCGGGACATGTTGGTGCTGGTCGTGGGAGCAACGGGTGGAACGGGCCGGGCGACGGTCGAGGCCCTGGTCGCGGAGGGGCACGAGGTGACCGCCCTGTCCCGCCGGGCGGACGCGGTGCTCGGGGGGCAGGCCGGCGTGCGACCGGTCGACGGCGACGCCACGGTCGCGGCGGACGTGCACGCCGCCGTCCGGGGTCAGGACGCCGTCGTCGTGGCGCTCGGCATCGCGGAGAGCCCGATGCGGGTGCGGCTGCGGGGTCCGGCCGCCACGCCGCTGGACGTGCGCTCGCGTGGTACCGCCGCCGTCGTGGCGGCCATGCACGAGCACGGCGTCCGGCGCCTGGTGGTGCAGTCCTCGTACGGCGTCGGCGAGACCCGGGACCTGCTGCCGCTGTCCTCCCGGCTGGTCTTCGCGCTGCTGCTCAAGCCGCAGATCGCCGACCACGGGGTGCAGGAGGACGTCGTCCGGCGCAGCGGACTGGACTGGACGCTGGTGCAGCCGGTCTACCTGACCGACGGCGACGAGCCGGCCGCCCGGTCGACCGACGGGTCGGTGCAGGGGATGAAGGTGTCCCGTCGCGCCGTCGGTGAGGTGCTGGCCCGGCTGGCCACGGGCACTGACGACGTGGGCCGCTGCGTGTCGGTCTCGGGAGGTGCGACGGTCGCCGTCCCCGCCTGACGGGGCAGCTCTAGGGTTCGGGCATGCGCGCGGTGACGATCAGCGAACCCGGGAGCCCCGACGTCCTCGGCTGGTCGGAGGTGCCCGACCCGAGCTGCGGCCCCGGCGAGGTGATCGTCGACGTCGCCGCCACCGCGGTGAACCGGGCCGACCTCATGCAGCGGCAGGGCTTCTACCCGCCCCCGAAGGGCGCCAGCGAGATCCTCGGCCTGGAGTGCAGCGGCGTCGTCAGCGAGGTCGGCCAGGGCGTGACCGGCTGGTCGGTGGGCGACGAGGTGTGCGCGCTGCTCTCCGGCGGCGGCTACGCCGAGCGGGTCGCCGTCCCGGCCGGGCAGCTGCTCCCCCGGCCTGCAGGCGTCGAACTGGCGACGGCGGCGGCGCTGCCCGAGGTCGTGTGCACCGTCTGGTCCAACGTCTTCATGCTGGCCGGCCTCTCCCGCGGCGACACCTTCCTGGTGCACGGCGGCTCCAGCGGCATCGGCACCATGGCCATCCAGCTGGCCGCCCGCGCGGGTGCCCGCGTGATCACCACCGCCGGCACCCAGGCCAAGCTGGACGTCTGCCGCGAGCTGGGCGCCGACGTGACGATCAACTACCGCGACGAGGACTTCGTCGAGAAGGTCCGCGAGGCGACCGGCGGCCGCGGGGTGGACGTCGTCCTCGACAACATGGGTGCCAAGTACCTGAGCCGGAACATCGACGCCCTCGCCGTCGGCGGGCGGCTGGTCGTCATCGGCATGCAGGGCGGCACCAAGGCCGAGCTCGACCTCGGCAAGCTGCTGGCCAAGCGTGCCGCGGTGCACGCCACCGGGCTGCGCGGGCGCCCCGCGACCGGCCCCGGCGGCAAGGCCGAGATCATCGAGGCGGTGCGCCGGGAGGTGTGGCCCGACGTCGAGCGCGGCACCGTCCGGCCGATCGTCGACCGGCGGCTGCCGATGTCCCGGGCCGCCGAGGCGCACCGGGCGGTGGAGGCCAGCGAGCACATCGGCAAGGTGCTGCTGCTCCCCGCGGACTAGCGCGGGCGGGGCACCGGGCGGGGGCGCAGCGCGGCGACGGCGTCGATGACCTGACCGACCTCGTCGGGGGTGTTGTAGTGCATCAGCCCGAGGCGGACGGCGCCGCCGCTCTCGGTCACCCCGAGGGCGTCGAACAGCTCGCGGGCGTAGGCGTCGCCGTCCCAGACGCAGATGCCCTGCCGGTTGAGCTCGGCGGCGACCTGGCGGGGCCGCATGCCCTCCACCCGGAACGCCAGCGTCGGCGTCGTCCGCGCGGGCCGGCCGAGCACGTGCACGTGGCGCATCGCCCGCAGGGCGTCGTCCAGCCAGCCGAACAGCTCGCCCTCGTAGCGGGCGACGGCGGCCAGCGAGGCGCGCAGCCGGTCGCGACGCGAGCCCGACGCCTCCGCGTCCAGGGCGGCCAGGTGGTCGACGGCGGCGGAGACCCCCGCGTAGAGCTCGTACGGGGCGGCACCGGCCTCGAAGCGGTCGGGCACCCGGTCCGGCGAGGGCAGGAGCTTGTCCGGGTGCAGGTGCGCCAGCAGCTGCGGATCGGCGGCGACCGCCCCCACGTGCGGACCACCCCACTTCGACGCCGACAGGGCGACGAAGTCCGCACCCAGGGCGGTGCGGTCCAGGTACATGTGCGGCGCGGCGTGGGAGGCGTCCACGTAGACCATCGCCCCGACGGCGTGCGCGCGGTGCGAGATCTCCGCGACCTCGGGGCAGGTGCCGATCGCGCTGCTGGCCGCGGTGAGCGCCACCAGGCGGGTGCGGCGGGTGACCAGGTCGTCGTACTGCCAGGCGGGCAGCTCGCCGGTCTCGATGTCCACCTCGGCCCAGCGGACGACGACGCCGCGCTCCTCGGCCAGCTGCACCCACGGCCGGATGTTGGCGTCGTGGTCGAGGCGGCTGACGACGATCTCGTCCCCGGCCCGCCACGTCTTCGCGATCGCCCGGGCCAGCGTGTACGTCACCGCGGTCATGCTGGCGCCGAGGACGACGCCGCCCGGGGTGCTGCCCACGAGGTCGGCCACCGCCGCCCGGGCCCCGGTGACCAGGCCCTCCGCGCGCCCCGAGGCGGCGAACACCCCGCCCCGCTCGGCGACCGGCATCCGCAGCGCGTGCCCGACCGCCCGCGCGACGTCCTCGGGCAGGAGCGCACCGCCGGGGCCGTCGACGTGCACGTAGCCGTCGGCCAGGGCGGGGAAGAGGCCACGGACCCGAGCGACGTCGAGCCGTGCCTCCATGCAGCGCACCCTAGTTGCCCGGGCGCCGGGACCGCCGAGGGCTCGGGTGCTGTCCGGGCCTTCGCGGACCTGGCGTTCGGCGGCTCCGGCGGCGGGGCAGGATGGAGTCATGACTGCACCCGGCAACGGCAGCGAACGTCAGCAGCAGGTCGTCGTGGTGGGGCCCGACGGCCAGCCCGTGGGCACCCTGCCGATGAGCCTGGCCCAGGGTCCCGACGACGGGGACGACGGCGGCGCGATGCAGGTCAGCGAGATGGTCGAGCAGCCCGCGAAGGTCATGCGGATCGGCACGATGATCAAGCAGCTGCTCGAGGAGGTGCGCGCGGCGCCCCTGGACGAGGCCAGCCGCAACCGGCTCCGCGACATCCACGCCTCGTCCATCCGCGAGCTCGAGCAGGGGCTGGCCCCGGAGCTGCGCGAGGAGCTCGAGCGGATCACGCTGCCGTTCAGCGAGGACGTGACGCCCACCGACGCCGAGCTGCGGATCGCCCAGGCCCAGCTGGTCGGCTGGCTGGAGGGCGTCTTCCACGGCATCCAGACGGCGCTGTTCGCCCAGCAGATGGCCGCCCGCGCCCAGCTCGAGGAGATGCGGCGCAAGGCGCTGCCCGGCGGTCCGGGCGCCGGCGCCCAGCCCGACCTCCGCCCCGGTGGCGGTCAGTACCTGTAGAACTCCGCTGTGTGATGACGCCTGCCCGGTAGGTCGCACATGTGGGTGAACCGGCCGGTCTCGCTGACTACGGACGGGCCGCCGGGACCACCGTCCTGCTGCAGCCGGATCCGCCGGCCTTCCACAGGAGGCACCGTGAGCACCGACCAGCAGTACGGCAGTCCCGCCACCACAGGCTCGACCAACGGCCTCAGCACCGCCGGTTTCGTCACCGGTCTGCTGGGCCTCCTGCTCTCCTGGTTCCCGATCGCCGGGATCGTCCTCGGCATCCTGGGCATGGTCCTGGGTGGCGTCGGAGTCTCGCAGGGCAAGCGCACCGGCGCGAAGACCGGGCTGGGCGTCGCCGGCATCGTGCTCGGCGCCATCGCCGTCGTCGTCGCCGTCGTGCTCATCGCGGTGGTCGCCTCGGACGCCTGAACCGACGACGACGGCGCCGCCCCCTCTTCCGAGGGGACGGCGCCGTCGTCGCGTGTCAGACCTTGAAGCGGGCGACGGCCTCCTGCAGCTCGCCGCTCATGCGGGCGAGGTCCGCCGAGGCGGCCTGGGCGTCGGTCACGCGCTGGTTGGTCTCCTGCGTGCCGGCGGCGAGGCCGGAGATCGCGGCGGCGATGCCCTGCGTGCCGCTGGCGGCCTCGGCCACGTTGCGGTTCATCTCGTTGGTCGTGGCGGTCTGCTCCTCGACGGCCGCGGCGATGGTCGCCTGGAAGTCGTTGATCTCGCCGATGACCGAGGAGATCTGGCTGATCGCCTCCACCGCGCCTGCCGTGTCGGCCTGGATCGCCTCGACGCGCTGCGAGATGTCCTCGGTCGCCCGCGCGGTCTCCTGCGCGAGCTCCTTGACCTCGCTGGCGACGACCGCGAAGCCCTTGCCGGCCTCACCGGCGCGGGCGGCCTCGATGGTGGCGTTGAGCGCCAGCAGGTTGGTCTGCTCCGCGATGCCGTTGATCAGCTTGATCACGGTGGCGATCTCCTGGGAGGAGTCGCCGAGCTTGCCGACCGTGCGCGTGGTGTTCTCGGCGACGGCGACGGCCTGACCGGCCACGCGGGCGGCCTCGGTGGCGTTGTGCGCGATCTCCCGGATCGCCGACTCCATCTGCGAGGAGCCGGTGGCCACCGTGTCGACGCTGGCGGCGACCGCACCGGCGGAGGCGACGACGTCGTCGGCCTGACCGGCGGCGGTGCGGGCGTTCGCCGAGATGCCCTCGGCCGCCGCATTGAGCTGGGTGGAGGCCGCGGCGAGGCGGGTGGAGGAGTCGTTGACCAGCAGCAGGACGTGCGAGATCGCGTCGAGGGTCTCGTCGAGCGACTCGGCCATCTCGCCGAGCTCGGCGCCACCGGTGCGACCGGCGCGCACGGTCAGGTCACCGGCGGCCACCTGGCCGAGGACCTCGCGGATCCGCTGCACCGGGCGGGTCACGCCGCGGGACACCACGATGGCGAGGAGCACCGAGACCGCAAGACCGACGGCGATGATCGCGAGGGTCAGCGAGCGGCCGGTCGTGTAGGCGTTCTGCGCCTCGTCCGCCGTCGCCTGCGCGCTGGCCGACGCGGCCGCGGTGGCGGCCGCGATCGACTCGGAGATGATGGCTTCCTGCTCGTTCATCCCGGTGAGCAGCTCGCCGAGGCGGGCCACGGTGGTCTGGGAGGCGCCAGTGGGCGTGGTGCCACCGCCGACGAGCTCGGCCAGCAGGCCCAGGTAGGTGTCGACGGCGGTCTCGAACCGGGTGAACTCCGCACGCGTCCCGTCCGTCAGCGGCATCGCGGCAACGGTGGCACGCTGCTCGACCATCTCCTCCTGGAGCGCCGTCGCCCGCAGCTTGGAGTTGGCGCGGGACTCTTCCGGCAGTGCGGTGATGTTCGCCCGGGCGGTGGAGGCGGACATCTGCCACCAGGTGACCTGCAGCTCGCGGAGCCCGTCGAGCGGCAGGGCGCCGTCCGCGTAGACGTTCTCGGCCTGGTCGCTGATGACCGACATCCGGCTGATGCCGAAGGCGCCGACGCCGACGGTGGTCAGGGCGACGACGAGGATCGAGCCCAGCATCCGGCTCCGCAGGCCGAAGCGGGTGCCGCCCACGGGCGCCGCCGACTCCTCGGACGCGTACCCGTCCGTCCCGACCGCGTGGTCGTCTCCCTGCATCATCCCTGCCCGCTTCCTGTACGACTGGACGTCGAAACCCGACGCAGTGCCTATCGGCGCGCGGGAGCGGAAGTTGAGCAGAGAGGTCAGAGGGAGGCGAGGAACGCCGCGACGCCGTCCTCGTCGTTGCCGACGGTGACGTCCGTGGCCACCGCGAGCAGGTCCGGATGGGCGTGCGCCATGGCCACCGCGCGGCCACCTCCGTCGCGCACCCACTCGAACGCGGCGATGTCGTTGGGCATGTCGCCGAACACCACGACGTCCTCGGGACCGATGCCGTGCCGCGCGGCGACCGTCGCCAGCCCGGTGGCCTTGGTGACGCCGGGAGCGGAGATCTCCGCGAGGGCATCGGTGGACGAGTGGGTGACCGTGGCGCGGTCGCCGACGATCTCGTCGATGAGCTCGACGAAGGCGTCCGGGGCCATCGACTCGTGGCGGGCCAGCAGCTTGGCCGCGGGCGCCGCGGTCATCTCCTCCAGAGTCGCGACGGCGACACCGGGCGCGTCCACGTCCCACCGCGGGCGGTAGACCGGCTCGTGGCGGAACTCCCAGCCGTACTCGACGGCGAACCACGTCGTGGGCTGCCGGGCGCGCAGCTCCGCGGTGATCGACTGCAGCGCGTCGGGCTCCAGCGGCGCCTCGGCCGCGATCTCCATCGGCTCGAGGTCGAGGAGCACGGCGCCGTTGCAGCAGACCGCCGTCCCGTGGCCCAGCACCTTCCGGACGCCGTGCATCCAACGCGGCGGCCGCCCGGTCGCGAGGACGAACGGCACCCCCTCGGCGCGCCACCGGCCCAGCTCGGCGACCGTCGCGTCGCTGACGCTGTCGTCGGAACGCAGCAGCGTGCCGTCCATGTCGCTGGCGATGAGCCGCGGCTTCCAGTCAGACATCGCGCAGCACCGCCTCGAGGTAGCGGGCCACGCCCTCGACCTGGTGCCCGCTGGTGACGTTCGGCGTCAGGGCGCGGACCGCGGGGTGCGCGTTGGCGACGGCCACAGCACGGCCGCCGGCGTCCTGCACCGCGCCCAGCATCGGCAGGTCGTTGGGCATGTCCCCGAACACGAGCACGTCGCCGAAGCCGACGCCGTACCGGTCCAGCGCCAGCTGCAGCCCGCTGGCCTTGGTGATGCCCGGCGGGAGCACCTCGATGAAGCCCAGGCCGGCGTGCGTCAGCTCGGCGTCGGCGGGGTCGACGACGGTGCGGGCCAGCGCGAGCAGCTCGTCCTGGTCGAGGGTCGCCGAGCGCAGGAAGACCTTGAGGACGGCGCCGGCGGGCAGCACCTCGTGCCGCGCCAGCAGGTGCGAGGGCTCGGGGTAGGGCCAGTCGAAGCCGTGCTGCACGCGCAGCCGGGTGCGGACCTCGCCCTGCTCGGCGGCGTCCTCGACGGCGAGCACGACGTCGCCGGCCACCCGCTCGATGGCCTCGACGACGCGGGCCGCCTGCTCCCGCGGCAGCGCCACGGTGCGCAGCACCTCGTCGCGCTCCAGGTCGACGACGAAGCCGCCCTGCGACAGCACGGCCAGCCCGCGGCCGCCGAGGGCCGCACGCACGCTCTCCAGCAGGCGCGGCCCGCGGCCGGTGACGCCGACGACGGGGATGCCGGCGTCCCAGCAGGCCTCCAGCGCCGCCCGGGTGCGGGGGCGGACCAGGCCGTCGGCGTCCAGCAGGGTGCCGTCGAGGTCGCTGGCGACGAGCTTGGGCCGCCACGGCCCCAGATCGCCCAGGTCGACCACGCGCTCGGCGCCGTCGAGGACGCCGTGGGCGCGGATGGCGCGCGGGGGGCTGTCGGTCATGCGGTGGGCACCGGGGCCGCCAGCGTCATGCCCGGCGTCAGCGCCTCGACGCCGCCCAGCCACGGGCGCAGCGCGACGGGCACGTGCACGGAGCCGTCGGAGCGCTGGTGCACCTCGAGCAGGCAGGCGATGGTGCGGGCGATGGCGCAGAGGGTGCCGTTGAGGGTGGCCGCCGTCTGGTTCTTCCCCTCCGCGTCGCGGTAGCGGATGGCGAGCCTCCGAGCCTGGAAGGTGGTGCAGTCCGACGTGCTGGTGAGCTCCCGGTAGGTCCCCTGGGTCGGGAACCACGCCTCGATGTCGAACTTGCGGGCGGCGCTCGTGCCCAGGTCACCGGCGGCGATGTCGACCACCCGGTAGGGCAGCTCCAGCGCCTGGAGGAACTCCTCCTCCCACTGCAGCAGACGCAGGTGCTCGGCGGCGGCGTCCTCGGGTGCACAGAAGCTGAACATCTCGACCTTGTCGAACCAGTGCACGCGGATCAGACCGCGGGTGTCCTTGCCGTACGAGCCGGCCTCGCGGCGGAAGCAGGACGACCAGCCGGCGTAGCGCTTCGGGCCCTGCGAGAGGTCGAGCACCTCGTCGGCGTGCATGCCGGCGATCGCCACCTCGGAGGTGCCCACGAGGTACAGGTCGTCGCGCTCGATCCGGTACACCTCCTCGTCGTGCTCGCCGAGGAAGCCGGTGCCCTCCATCGCCGTGGGCTTGACCAGCGCCGGGGCGATGACCGGCGTGAACCCGGCGGCGACGGCGCGGCTGATGGCCAGCTGGGCGAGCGCGAACTCGAGCAGCGCGCCGGGCCCGGTGAGGAAGTAGAAGCGCGAGCCCGAGACCTTGGCGCCGCGCTCCATGTCGATGGCGCCCAGGGCCTCGCCGATCTCCAGGTGGTCGCGCACGGGGAAGTCGTAGGCCGGCACCTCGCCGACGGTGCGCAGGGTGACGGCGTCGTCCTCGCCGCCGGGCGGCACGTCGTCGTGGACGACGTTGGCGATCTTCAGGTGGGCGGCGCGCAGCGCGGCGTCGGCCTCCCGCTGTTCCTCCTCGACCGCCTTGACCTCGGCGGCCAGCGCCTTGGCCCGCTCCAGGACGGCGGGCCGCTCCTCCGGGGAGGCCTTCTTGACCGCCTGCGAGGCGGCCTTCTGCTCGCCGCGCAGGTCGTCGACCCGCTTGACCCCCTCGCGGCGGACGGCGTCGGCGGCCAGCAGCGTGTCGACCAGGGACTCGTCGTCACCCCGGGCGCGCTGGCTGGCACGGACGAGGTCGGGGTTCTCACGCACGAGCCGCAGGTCGATCACGACCCGATCGTACGGACGGGCCGGGGCCGGCCGCCCGAGGTCAGCGCCCCGCCCCCAGCAGGGCCGAGACCGCCGCCTGCACCCGCAGGCTCTCCGCCTGCAGTTCGGTCAGTGCCCGGTCCAGCTCGGGGGTGGCGCCCGTGGCCGACTGCAGGAGCTCGCAGAGCTCGGCCATGCGGGCCGCGCCCATGGCTGCGCTGCTGCCCTTGAGCCGGTGGGCCAGCCGGGGGACCGACAGGTCGTCGTCCTCGGACCAGGACCCCCCGTCCGCGGCGGCCGCGAGGGCCGTGAGCGTGTCGGGCAGGCCGCCCGCGTACTGCCCGTACAGGTGCGCGAAGGCCTCGTCCCCGAGGTCCCGGAGCTCGTCCACGGTCTCGGCGTCCAGGACGTCGGTGAGCACGGGCCGGGGCGCGGGCTCCCCGGCGCGAGGGAGGGGGACGGGCACCGCGGACCGGACCGGAGCGCTCGCGCCTGCCGACGCCCACCGCTGCAGGGTGGCGTCCAGCGTGGCCAGACGCACGGGCTTGGTCAGGAACTCGTCGGCCCCGGCCGTCATGAAGGCCGTGCGGTCGCTGGCCAGGACGCTGGCGGTGACGGCGACGATCCGAGGCTGCTGGATCGCCAGCCCCCGGATGGCCGCCGTGGCGTCCACGCCGCCCATCACCGGCATCTGCGCGTCCATGAGCACGACGTCGTAGCGCGACCGCTGCACCGCCTCGACCGCCTCGCGGCCGTTGACGACCCGCTCGGAGTCGTGCCCCAGCTGCGCGAGGTACAGCCCGATCAGGTGCGCGTTGACCTCGTGGTCCTCGGCGACGAGGACCCGCAGCCGCTTCCCGGAGGGGGTCTCCGCCGGGGCGCCGACCAGTGCTGCCCGCCGTGCGTCATCGGGGTGCAGCACGGACAGCAGCGTCATGAGCAGGCGCTCGGGCCGGACCGGCTTGTGCATCCGCGCCGCGAACGACGCCGCCTCAGTGGCGTGCAGGCGGGTGGAGCTGCTGAGCAGGACCAGGGGCGTGCCGGCCGCGCGGGGGTGGGCCCGCAGCCGGGAGGCCAGCACGTCGCCGGGCATGCCGGGCATGTGCAGGTCCAGGAGGCAGGCGTCGAACTGCTCGCCGGCATCGACGCGGGCCAGCGCCTCGGCCCCGGACGAGACGAGCACGGCGGTGGCCCCGAAGCGCTCCAGCTGGTGTTCCAGGATGCGCAGGTTGGTCACGTTGTCGTCGACGACGAGCAGACGGCGGCCGGTCAGATCGGTGGACAGCGCGCGATCCCGGTCGGCGGGCGCCGTGGTCAGGCGCACGCTGACGGTGAAGGTCGAGCCGGCACCGAGGTCGCTGTACACGCTGATGCCACCACCCATGGCCTCCGCGATGCGCTTGCTGATGGCCAGGCCGAGCCCCGTCCCGCCGTAGGACCGGGTGATCGAGGCGTCGCCCTGGCTGAAGGACCGGAAGAGCCGCTGCTGCTGCTCGGGGGTGATCCCGATGCCGGTGTCGATCACGGAGAGCCGGCACATCAGCGTGCCGTCCTCCGCGGGTCCGCCGTCGCCGGTCAGGACGACGACGACCTGACCGGTGGCGGTGAACTTGACGGCGTTGCCGACCAGGTTCATGACCACCTGCCGGAGGCGGCCGCCGTCGCCGACCACCCGCCAGGCGCAGTCGCCGGGGATGTCGACCAGCAGGTCCAGGCCCTTGCCCGCCGCCTGCGGGGCCAGGAGCTGGGCGACGTCGTAGACCACGTCGTCGAGCTGGAACGGTGCCTCCTCGAGGTCCAGCTCACCGGCCTCGATCTTGGAGAAGTCGAGGATGTCGTTGATCAGCATCAGCAGGCTGTCCCCGCTGCGCGACACGGTGTCCAGGTGGCCGCGCTGCTCCTCGGTGAGCTCCGTCGTCAGCAGCAGGTCGGTGAGGCCGAGCACCGCGTTGAGCGGCGTCCTGATCTCGTGGCTCATGGTCGCGAGGAACGCCGTCTTGGCCTGGCCGGCGCGCTCGGCCTCGTCCCGGGCCCGGACCAGCTCCTCCTCGCGCGCCGCGACCAGGGCAACGCGCTCCTGCAGGACGTCGCCCAGGGCATTGACGTCCTCGGCGATGTCCCGCAGCTCCTCGGGGCCGGCCGCGGTCGCCCGGCGGTCCATCTGCCCGGTGGTCAGTGCCGCGAGGGTGTCGCGGACCTGCCCGATCGGCGGCAGCAGCTCCTCCGCCAGCCGGCGGTTGGCCCGCCGGACCGCGACCGCGACGACGCCGGCGACGGCGAGCGCGGCGAGCGCGGCCCCGACCATCATGTACGTCCGCTGGGCGCCGGCGTCGGCCCGCTGCTGCTCCACCAGCTCCCGCACGTGCAGCTCCACCTCGCGGTACCGGTCGAAGAGCCGCTTGTCCTCGCGCAGCACCTCGTTCAGCGCCTCGATGTCCCCGATGGCCGGCTGGGCGGCGAGCGTGGGCACCGTCCAGCCCTCCGTGAAGGCGCGTTCCGCTTCCTCGAGCTCGACGAGGTGCTCGGCCACGTCCGGCACGTCGTCCCGCAGGGCCCGCAGCGCCGCATCGGCCCGCTCGAGGTCCTCCACCCCCTTCACGTAGGGCTCGAGGAAGCGGGGCTCACGGGTGACCAGGAAGGCGCGGACGCCGGTCTCCTGGTTGAGCATCGCGATGTGACCGTCCTGCAGGGCGCTGAGCATGTCGTTGGCCCGGTCGACGCGCGGGCCGATGACCGTCACCACCACGAGGGCCAGCCCCAGCGTCATCAGCGCGACCGTCGTCAGGGCGGCCAGGCCGACGAGGAGCGGCCGGCGGAGCAGCACTCCGAGCGGACGGGG
>FNAW01000011.1 GCA_900102115.1 Blastococcus fimeti | reverse complement strand
GAACCTGGAGACCGGCGGCTGGTTGGCCGGGGCCACCCGGTCCCGGGCGAAGGAGAAGGTGGAGCAGCCGAACCGGACCTGGTCCACGTGGGTCTTCGCCGGGTCGACACCCGAGCCGAGCGTGAAGCCGAAGGCCAGGATGCGCGCGGAGGGGCTGCCCTCGACGGCGGGCAGGTCTCCCTGGGCCGGCAGGCCGGTCAGGTAGGCGTCCAGGTCACCGGTGAAGCGGTAGCCGAGCCGGGAACCGGCCGTGTTGGTGTGCCAGGTGCCCACGCCGTAGTCGGCCGGCTCGTAGACCAGGTACTCGTCGCGGGAGCCGTTGGCGTCGCGGTCGATCTGCAGCTGGTAGGAGAAGCCCTTGACGAACACGTCCTGACCCTGGTCGGTGGTGATCGTGTAGTACTGCTGACCCGTCTGGTCCGCGAGCGGGAGGTTGAGGTTGCCGTAGGTGCCCGTGGCCTTGCCCAGGCCCGACTTCTCCGCGACCTCGACGTCGAGGCCCCCGGCCTCGGCGAACCTGACCGACCCCTTGGCCCGGGTGTCGGTCGTGAAGTCCCAGCCCTGGAGCGTGGTGGGCGTGATCGCCGTGTTGCCGCAGCCACCGGCCGAGGCGATGCCCGGGGCCACAACCGACAGGAGGAGTGCACTGCCGGTGGCCAGGGCCCCGGTGAGCAGCATCGCGGTGGTGCGCTTCATGCGAGATGTCGCTTTCGTGAGGAGGGCGCTCCCACCCGACGCGCCAATGCGTCGAGCGAGCAGCCACCTGGGCGCACGCAAGCAACAACCGGCCGCAGCCGGCCCCCGTGTCTGGTGTTCCCCCGTGGACTACGCGGAGGCAGTTTCGAGCCGCCCCCGTCGAGCAAGTGAAGCGTCAACCATCAGTGACCTTCCGTAAACAGTTCAACTGAACGGGGGGCATGCGGACCGGTCCGTCACGCCGCGCCGTCACTCGACGTGATCGACCAAGCTTCATCAGTTATCGATCGGGTGCTGACCTATCTCAGTGCGAGCGTCCTGCGGTCGCGCCCTGCGGGCCGTTCAGCCGCACGTCAGACCCCCCGCCGAGCGCCCACTGCACCGGCACCCCCAGCCGGCGGACGAGGAACCCCTCCCCCGCCGGCTCAGCGGAGGGCGCGCGCCAGCGCCGCTCGCAGGGCCTCAGGACGCAGATCGGGCAAGGATCCCGGCTCGTCGAGCAGCGCGTACAGCAGCACCGCCCGCTCCGCCGGGGTGAACTCTTGTCCCATCACCGGCGCCAGCAGCGGCTCGGCCAGCTCGGTCACGACGACGTCCCGGCCCCAGAACCGCAGTGGCACGGCGGGCAGCACCGCGGCGCCATGCCGGGCCACCGCGGCCTCGGCGGCGCCCTCGAGGTCCAGCTCGCCGAAGCGGCCCAGCCGCCGCAGCACGCCGTCCCGGGCGGCGACCCGGGAGCGTCGCTGCTGCATGGCCGGGTGGATGAGCTCCTCCCAGCCGGGCTCCTCGTCTACGTCGTCGTCCTCGTCCTGCGGGAGCGCCGCGGCGAGCAGGTGCAGGCAGTCCGCGACGACGTCGGCCGGGAGGTCGGCGGCGGCCCGCGCCAGCGCGCGTGCGCCGTCGCGCAGCTCGTCGTCCGTCGTCGCCGCGGTGAGCCGGTCGAGCAGCCGCGCCGGGGTCGGCGGCGACGGTTCGACCACCCCGGCGGACTCCCGGACCACCCGCAGCGGCCGGAGGGCACCCGGGCACTCCTCGGGGGCGCCGTAGTAGGTGCGCGGGTCGACGTAGGAGGTGCCGAACGGGCCGCCGGGCCAGTCGGCGGGGTCGTACCGCAGCCCGCGGGTGGTCAGCTGCGGGCCCGGGCCGGGCTCGTCCGCCCAGCCCTCGACGACGCCGTCCACCACGTGCACGAAGCCGCCGGTGCGCATGACGACGGTGTACGTGCCGTCCGGGCCCAGCCCGCCGCGGGGCAGCCCGACGCGGTCGCCGACGTGCAGGTGCCGCAGCCCCTTGCCCCAGAGCTTGAGCTGCTCGACGCGGGGCCCGTCGTGCAGCGTGTCGTACGTGCCCATCAGTGCTGCCCGTACCGCCGCATGAGCGCGCCGATGTCCAGCTTCCCGTCCAGGCTCGGGAGCACCGCCTCCAGCACCGCCGAGGTCCCGATCTGGTGCTCGTGCGCGCCGGCGACGCCCTGCAGGGCGCCTGCCTTCCGCCACGACCGCGCCGCCTCGACGAGGAAGCACGCCTCCCGGTCGTAACCGCTGTCCACCAGGTGCACCCGGTGCCCGTCGTCGCCCAGCACCTGCGCGGCGGCGAGCACCAGCAGGGTGTGCATGTCCCACGTCTCGCGACCGGCCGGGCCGTCCTCGTCCTTGGTCCCGTACAGCGGGTCCGGCGCACGCTGCGCGACCAGCCGGTACACCGGCCACGGCGTGGCCAGCACGTGCACGGGGAGCTGCCCCTCCGTGCTGCGCCCGGATGCGAGGACCCGGTCGAGCCGGTGCTGGATCTCCGCCAGCTCGGCCTGGTCCGGGTCGCCGTCCCGCGCACCTCGCACGTCCATCGCGGCGTGCTGCGCGGCCAGGACGAGGGTCGAGGAGAGCACCACGACGGTGTCGCCCGCCGTGCCGAGAGCCGGCAGCTTGCCCTTGAGCAGCTGGGTAGCGGCCCGCAGGCCGAGGAGGAAGACGGCGCCGCTGCCCGTTGCGGGCAGGGGTGCCCCGGGGTCCCCGGCACCCGCCGGGGCGCACGGCGGGACCGACCGGCCGAGCAGCGCGATCCCGAGCCGCTCGGCGGCGTCGCGGAGGTCGCCGTCCCGGGTGACCAGCACGGCCTCGTGCTCGCCGCCGGTCAGCACCCGGACGGTGTGCGCGATCTCGAAGTCGGCGTCGCCGGGGACGTGCACCCAGCGCTTCTTCTTCGCCTTGTAGACCCGCTGGACCAGCTGCAGGTCGGCGTTGTCCCGGCACAGCCGGCCGATGTCGGCCGGGCCCAGGACCGCGCGGCTGTTCCGCAGCCCACCCAGCAGGTCACCGGGCCGGTCGATCGCCAGCCGGGCGCGGCTGCTGGCGGCGGCCGCGTCGTTGGTCCGCTGCGCGGTCTTCCGCGCGGCCACCAGGGTCATCTCGGCGACGACCCGGGCCGGCAGGACGGCGACGCCGTCGTCCCCGAGCCACGCCTCGACGTCGGCCCGGCTCGCCTGCCAGTCGGACTTCTGGAAGACGGCGCAGGTGTCCAGCACGGCCTTGCGGCGGGTGCGCGGCGAGGCGAGCAGCTCGGCGGTCACCGCCCCTCCTCGTCGGCCGGGTGGACGGTCAGCTCGTCGAGCTCGTCCTCGACCGGGATGGAGACGTCGAGGTCGAGCACGGCCCGGCGCAGCGCCTGCTGCTCGAAGGTGTCCCGGAACCGCCGGAACGCCTCGTCGGCCAGGCCGGCGACCTCGACGACCTCGACGCTGCCCTTCTGGACGTAGGAGCTGGGCGCGAACATCTGGCCGTCGCGCAGCGCGGCCAGGAAGCCGGTGCCGTCGATCCGGCCGCTCCAGTAGCAGATCGGGAGCACCGCGCCCCACGGGTGCGCCGAGCGCAGCAGCCGGGTCAGGTCCAGGCCGGTCCGCCCGTCCCGCCGCTCGAAGTCGTGGTCGAGGATCAGCACGAACGGATCGGTGTGCTCGACGAGCTCGCGGGCCGCCTCGTCCAGGTCGTCGATCCCCCGGACGCGCCAGCCGGCGTCCTCCAGCTCCTCGACCGCGGCGGCGAGCTGGGCCAGGTTGTCGTCGACGACGATCACGGGCAGGCGGTCAGTCACGGGAGGGGTCCTCTCGGGTGGTGGACTGGGCGCCCCGCGCCTGGCGGCGCGCGGCGGACGGCAGGCGGAAGCAGAAGCGGCTGCCCTCGGTGACCGACTGGTCGACCCACAGCTCGCCTCCGGAGAGGCGGATCATGTTCTCGGTGCGGCTCAGGCCGATCCCGGCGCCGAGGCCCGGCTGCCCGGGCATCGACCAGTTCGCCACGTTGTCGGGCAGGTCGTCGGGGACGCCGTCGCCGTGGTCCCGGACGGAGACGATCACCCAGCCGTAGGGCGCCACCCCCAGGTCCTCGCGGGCGGACTCGGCGAAGGTCGCGAACAGCTCGATCTCCCGGCGGAGCTCGTCCTTCGCGCGGGTGTGCGCCTTGATGCCGTTCGAGATCAGGTTGTGCAGCGCGAACTGGAGCAGCGTCGCGTGCCCGCGGACGTGCAGCCGTGCGCACTCCTCGCCGTTGACGACCCGGATCCCGGTGCGCGCCGCCTCGGCCGCGCCGGCCATCTGCTGGGCGACGACGGTCATCGCGTCCAGCACCGGGACGACGCCGGCCGACGCCCGCTCCTGGTCCGCCGCCGCGACGATCTTGTCGATCGTGCTCTGCTGCTCGTCCTGGACGTCGAACAGCGCCTGCTGCACGCGGGCGAGCTTGGTCAGGGAGTCCGCGACGCGCTCGGCCACCTCGGGCGGCAGGTTCTCGCGCAGGCTGGCCAACGCGGAGCCCAGCAGCCGGGTGCGCGACCTGCTGACCTGCAACTGGTTGGCGATCTCGTGGTGCAGCAGGCCGTTGAACGCGGCGAGCTGTGCGGTGGTCCAGACCGGCCCCTGGTCCTCGGTCGCCAGCGGGTCGGCGGGGCGGTGGGTGGCGATGAGCGCGCCCTGCGCGCCGGGGCTCAGGTCCAGGCCGCGGCCCTCGGCGAGCGTCCCGATCCGGCGGGCGTCCTCCATCCGGCCGGCGTCCTCGAACTCCAGGACGGCGGCGCTGACCAGCCGCTCGGCCTGCTCCTCGGGCAGCGGCGGCTCGGCGGTGACCAGCACCCGCTCGACCGTTCCGGCGTCCCCGGTGCGGGCGAGCGCCCGCCCGGCGGCGTCGGCCACCACGTCGGCGGCGAGCAGCCGCCGGTCGTTCTCGGCGAGGACGGCGCGGACGGCGGCGCCCGGGTCGTCGGCGAGGGAGTCCAGCAGCGCCTCGGCCAGCTCGGGCCGGTCGGCCTCACCGACCCGGGCGGCGACCGCGCGCAGCCGCTCGACGCCCTCGGGCAGCAGTGCCCGGGCGTGCGCGGCGGCGACGGCGCCGAGGAAGGCGCCGAACTGCTCGGCGGGCTCGGTCTCCTCGGCCAGCCGGACCTCGACGGCGGCGTCCACCTGGGCGTAGGGCCGTCGGCTCAGCGGATAGGACCGGGCGATCTCCAGCAGCTGCGCGGCGCTGAACCACCGCTCCGGCGTGCGGGCGGGGTCCCCGGTCGGCGCCTCCAGTTCCGTCACGGCCTGTGCCAGCAGCGCCTCGCCGTCGGCGATCGCCGTGCGGGCGTGCGCCCAGGCGACGCTCTCGACGTCCCCGCCGTCCGGCACGTGGACCTTGGCCGGCTGCAGGGCGCCGACGATCGCGGCGGTGAAGAAGGCCGCGGTCGGCTGGACGCGGTCGGCCCGCATGGCGGTGAGCGCCTCGGCCACCCGGTCCGCGCGCTTGGCCCGCGGCAGCGCGTAGAGCGCGTGCGCCCACACGTCGCCGGTGGGCCGGATGCCGACGCGCCGCATGCGCGTCATGAGCCGCTCGATCGCCGAGACGTTGCCCTTGCCCCGGCGGTAGGCCGACGCCAGGCCCTCCCACGCCGTGGCCGGCCAGCCGCGCACCGCGTACCCGCGCAGCCACTCCTCGGCCTCGGGCGTGCCGCGGCGGGCGGCGAGCGCCCGCACCATCCGGCCGACCAGCGCCGGCGGGTGCGGCATGGGGCCGGGCCGCGGCCGGGGGCCGTCGTCCTCGGGATCGAACATCCGGGCGGTGCGCAGCGCCGCGTCGATGTCCCCCGCGGCCAGGTGCGCGTAGGTGACGGCCTCGATCGCCTCCGGGGCACGGCTGGTCCGCGCGGTCTCCTCGGCGGCGGCGAGCGCACCCCGCTCGAGCTGGGCGGCGGCCAGGGTGCCGCCCAGGATCGCCGCGGTGCGGGGAACCGCGTCGCAGACGCGGGTGAGCGCGCTGATCACGTCGTCGACGTGCCGGTCGACGGCGAGCCGGAGCAGGTTCTCCAGCTCGTGGCGGGTGGGCCGGCGGACGGTGCTGAGCGCGGCCAGGGCGCGCGCGTGGTCGACCAGCGCGCGCGAGCGGGAGGTGACGCCGAGGACCAGCTTGCGGTGGTGCTCGTTCCACTCGAACGCGTCGGTGGTCCGCTCGACGGCGTCCACCAGGTCGCCGGTGTCGTCCTGGGCGAGCGCGTTGAGCACGGAGGTGAGCAGCGCCGGTGCCGGGGCCTCGACGCTGCCGACCCGGACGGCGTCGGCCCAGTCCAGAAGCGCGACGCGCGCCTCGTCGGGCTGCTCGTTCCAGCACAGCGCGGTCAGGTGGGTGCGCCGCGCGCGCACGTTGGCGGGGTGCCCGGCGGCGAGGTACTCCCGATAGGCACCGAGGGATTCCTCGTAGCGCAGCGCGTTGTTCAGCGCCTGCATGTGGGTGACGCGGTGCAGGGCGCCGGGCTCGAGCCCGCCCGACCGTGCCTCCTCGAGCAGCATCGCGCTCTCGTCGGCGGCGCCGAGCTCGGCCAGCACGGTCAGGGCGTCGTTGAGCATGCGGGGCGTCAGCGGGCAGGTCTCGCGGGCGAGCCGGAAGAGGCTCACCGCGTGCTCCGCCGTGCGGCCCGGCGCGCCGCGGAGCACGGAGAGCGCCCGGCCCGCGGCGACGACGTCGGGAAGGCCGCCGGTCTCGGCGAGGGTGGCGATCGCGTCGGTGAGCTCGGCGGTGCTCTGCGCGCTCTCCAGCGGGCCGACGACCACCGCCGACTGGCGCTCGAGGTCGACCGGCACCCCGGCGGCGCGGAGTTCGGTGAGGAAGCCGACCGCCGCGTCGGGGCCGAACGAGCGGAGCCGGCGGACGGCGAGGGTGGGGTGCCCGGCGGTGAAGCCCTCGGGGCGCGAGCGGTACGCCGCGATCATCGTCGCGGCGGCCTCCTCCACGTCGCCGTAGAGGGCCCGGACGTTGGCCGAGATGATCAGCAGGCCGCGACCCAGCGAGTCGGTGGCGCGCGCGTCGTCGAGCATCGCGTCGAGCGCGGCCAGGCAGTCGGCCATCGGAGCGCCGTCCTGGGCGAGCGCGTCGAGGGAGCGGAAGTGGTCCTTGGCGTCGTCGGGGGTCAGCGTGCCCGCAGCCGTCCGCTCGGCGAAGCTCGCCGCCAGCTGGGCCGGGGTGATCCGTCCGGACGTCGCCTCGCCCGCCACGACCGTCGTCCCCACGTGTGCACCCGTCCCTCGACCTGCGCTGACCTCCGGCGGGCCCGCCCCCCAGGTATCGGCACCGTCCCGTCCGTTCTTGAGGGGGGTTGCCCGCGGGCTCCCGGCGGACCGACCGGTCGTGAGCGCTCGCTAGGAGCTGACCGACTTCGCCTCGTGCGGGTCGTCCGCCGGCACTCCGGCAGCGCGCTGCGCCTCCCGGGCCGCCATCCGCTCCCGCTGCGGGACGACGACGTACTTCGGGTCCTTGGTGCTGGCGATCCCGGCCTCGAAGACGCCGAAGCGGGTGAGCAGCGAGCCGGCCGCCAGCAGCGCGCCGGAGGCCACCGCGCCCCACCGCCGGCGCCCGCCGAGCACGGCCAGCCCGAGGCCACCCGCGGTGCACGCCCGCGCCGCCCGCATGAACTGGCCCGGCCGGCCCTCGTGGTACGGCTCGGCCAGGAGGCTGTCACTGTTCTCGACCCCGCGCAGCGCCGCCAGCTCGATGCCGGCGCCGAGGATCGCCATCTTCCGCGCGGGTTCGGACTCGCTCAGCGGCGTCAGGGCCATGCAGATGCCGCCGCCGGCCGCCATCGCCGAGCCACCGAAGACGAACGGCAGCTTGGTGTGGAACTCGTGCCACGACGGCACCGCGGTGTTGGCCAACAGCACCCCGGTGTAGGTCGCCAGCGGCCCGCCGAACACCGCGGCCACCGCACCACCGAACCGCTTGAGCCGCGGGAACCAGCCCAGCAGCTCGACCGCCGCCGTCGCTCCGGCCGCCGCGCTGAACGGCGCCAGGATGTAGGTGCCGACCGACAGCGGCGAGGTCACCTTGAACACCCGCAGCATGTGCAGGAACCGCTCGGGCCGCCCCAAGTCGTGGATCAGGAAGACCACCGACAGAATCGAGCCGCCGCCGGCGGTGAGCCGCGCGGTGCGGGTCAGCGCCGGGCGCCCGCTGACGTCGGCCAGCGCCCCGAGGATCGCCGAGGAGCCGGCCGCACCGCCCAGGAACAGGTAGAGCGGGACGTCGGGGCTCTTCCACACCGGCGTCTTGACGATCTGCCGGCCGTAGTACGAGGTGAACTCGACGTCGTCGACCATCGCGACCTCGCCGCGACCACGCCCGCCGCCGCGCTTGCGGCGCTTCTTGGTCGTCTGCTGCGTGGCCGGGCCCCGGTCGGCCTGCCGCCACCCGGCGCCCGGGCTGGTGATCCCGCCGGTCATGCCGCTCCCCCCGAGGGCAGGAATGGCCACTTCTGCCCTCTCATCGGGGCCGCCGGGAGCCGACGATCGCGGTCACCGCGACGCCGACCATCATGAGCGCCGCCTTGCCGGCCGCCCGCCACATCGCCGGGAGGTCGCGGGTGGTCACGATCGGGTCCGGCGGCAGGCCGTAGACCTCCGGCTCGTCCAGCAGCAGGAAGAACGCGCCCACCCCGCCGACGCCGTCGCTCTCGTCGCGCCCGTACAGCCGCGCCGTCTCCACGCCCTGGTCCTGGAGCGTGGCCAGCCGCGCGTCGGCGCGGGCCTGGAGCTCGTCGAGGTCGCCGAACTGGATCGACTGCGTGGGGCAGGCGGTGGCGCACGCCGGCATCAGCCCGTCGGTCAGCCGGTCGTAGCACATCGTGCACTTGAAGACCCGGCCGTCGTCCTTGCGCTGGTCGATGACGCCGTAGGGGCAGGAGGCCACGCAGTAGCCGCAGCCGTTGCAGATGTCGCCCTGCACGACGACGGTGCCGAACTCGGTGCGGAACAGCGCCCCGGTGGGGCAGACGTCGAGGCAGCCCGCGTGCGTGCAGTGCTTGCAGACGTCGGAGCTCATCAGCCAGCGCACCTGCTTGTCCGCGCCGCTCTGCCCGGTCTGCGGGTCGAACTCGCTCAGCGCCTCGACGTTGAGCACGCTGGCCTGGGCCTTCGCAGTGGTGTCCGGGTCACCGGAGCCGGCCACGGAGGGGCCGTGGTCGTGCCGGTCGTCGCCCGGCCGTCCGAAGGTCGGCATCGGCAGGTCGACGGCGCGGCTCTGCTCGATGAAGGCCACGTGCCGCCAGGAGTTGGCGCCGAGCTGGCCGGTGTTGTCGTACGACATCCCGGAGAGCCCGAGAGCGTCCTTCACACCGTGCGAGTCGTCCATCGGGAGCGTGTTCCACTCCTTGCAGGCCACCTCGCAGGCCTTGCAGCCGATGCAGACCGACGTGTCGGTGAAGAAGCCGACCCGCTCGGGGTGCTCCTCCACGTAACCCGCCTGCTCGGTGACGTCGGGCACCGGCCCGTAGAGCCGGTTGCCCGAGTCGCGGCCGGTGAACGCCGCGCTCACGGAGCTGATCGAGGTCATGCCGCGCCCTTCGCTGGGTTCGGAATCATCAGAGGGTGGAGCCCTCCCCCGCGTCGGCGTCCACCGGAGCGCGGCCGTTGACGCCCACGCGGCCGGAGTCCACCCCGGCCCGGCGGCGGTACTCCTCCACGAACTCGAGCAGCTCCGGACCCCGCGGGCGACGTCCCGGGACGATGTCCGCGGTGCTGACCTTGTCCTCCTGGATGTGCGTGTTCGGGTCCAGCGCGATCCCCAGCAGGTCGTTGGCCGAGTCGCCGGTGGAGATGCCCGCGTAGGACCAGTGGTACGGCATGCCGATCTGGTGCACCACCTGGCCACCGCCCAGCCTGATCGGGCGCATCCGCTCGGTGACCAGGACCTTCGCCTCGATCGCCGTCCGGGCGCTGACCAGCGTCGCGAACTCGCCGTTGGCGAGCCCCCGCAGCCGGGCCAGCTCGGGGCTCACCTCGACGAAGAACTCCGGCTGGAGCTCGGCGAGGTAGGGCAGGGTGCGGCTCATCCCGCCGGCCGTGTGGTGCTCGGTGATCCGGTAGGTGGTCACCTGGAACGGGAAGACCTCGCTGAGCGAGGGGTTCTCCCGGTTCCACGGGCCCGGGATGCGCTCGACGGTCGGGTTGGCCTGCACCGAGTACAGGTGGTTCTCGACGACGGACTCCACCGGCTCGTAGTGCGTCGGCAGCGGGCCGTCGACCACTCCGGAGGGCGCGTACAGCCACGCCTTCCCGTCGCCCTGCATGACGAACGGGTCCGTCCCGGCGAGGGCGTCCTGCGCCTTGGCGCCGTCCGGCGGCACGTAGTCGGGGCGCTTGTTCTTCTCGAAGTCCGGCACGTCGGCACCGGTCCACTCGCCGGCGGCCTCGTCCCAGTACACGTACTTCTTGCGCTCGCTCCACGGCTTGCCCTCGGGGTCGGCCGAGGCGCGGTTGTAGAGCATCCGGCGGTTGAGCGGCCACGCCCAGCCCCACTCCGAGGCGACGGCGCCCTGCTCCGCGGCCGGCTTCCGGCGCGCGGCCTGGTTGACCTCGTCGGCGTAGACGCCGCAGTAGATCCAGCAGCCGCCGCTGGTCGAGCCGTCCTCCTTCATCTGCATGTAGGACGACAGCGCCCGTCCGTCGGCGCCGACGCCGTTGATCTCGCGCAGCACTGCCTCGGCGCTCGGGTCCTGCGTCTCCCCCTCGACCGGGTAGTCCCAGGTGAGGTCCAGCAGCGGGCGGTCCCTCGGGTCGGTGGAGTCCGCCAGCCGCTCCCGCAGCATCCGGCCGAGGTGGTAGTAGAACCACAGGTCGCTGCGGGCGTCGTTCGGCGGCTCGACGGCCTTGTGCCGCCACTGCAGCACCCGCTGTGTCTGGGTGAAGGTGCCTTCCTTCTCCACGTGCGTCGCCGCCGGCATGAAGAAGACCTCGGTGCCGATCGTCTCCGGGGCCAGCTCACCCGTCTCGTGCTCCGGGCCTTCCTTCCAGAAGGTCGCCGATTCGATCATCTGAAGGTCGCGGACGACCATCCAGTCGAGGTTGGCCAGCCCGAAGCGGTTCATCCGGCCGTTGGGGTGCCCGACGGTGGGGTTCTCCCCGACCAGGAAGTAGCCGGAGACCTTCCCCTCGATCATGTCGGCGATCGTCCGGTAGGAGCTGTGGTCGCCGTTGATCTTGGGCAGGTAGTCGAAGGCGAAGTCGTTCTCCGCCGTCGCGGCGTCGCCCCACCAGGCCTTGAGCAGGCTGACCATGTAGGAGCGCTTGTTGCCCCAGAAGCCCGCCTTCCCGGCGGCGTCGGCGACGTACTCGTCGAGCGTGCCGTGCTGCATGGCGTGCGGCATCGGCAGGTAGCCGGGCAGCAGGTTGTAGAGCGTCGGGATGTCGGTGGAGCCCTGGATGCTCGCGTGCCCGCGCAGCGCCATGATGCCGCCGCCGGGACGGCCGATGTTGCCGAGCAGCGTCTGCAGGATCGAGCAGGTGCGGATGTACTGCGCGCCCACGCTGTGCTGGGTCCAGCCCACCGAGTAGACCCACGCCGTCGTCCGGTCGCGGTTGCTGTTCGCGGTGACCCACTCGGCCACCTGCTCGAACACCTCGGGCTCGATGCCGCAGACCTCGGACACCATCTCCGGCGTGTAGCGCGCGTAGTGCCGCTTGAGGACCTGGAAGACCGAGCGCGGGTGCTGCAGCGTCTCGTCCCGCTTGGGCTTCGACGGGATCGTCGGGCCTCCGCTGCCGGACGACTGCGCCCGGTCGGAGCTCTTGACGTCCGGGTGGTCGTCGCTCTGCTCCTGCTCGGCAGCCTCGGCCGGCTGCTCGGCCCCGGAGTGGTCGGACTCCTCGGGGTCGTACTGCCAGCTGTCCTCGTCGTACATGCGCGTCTCGGCGTCGAAACCGGAGAAGAGGCCGTCGAGGTCCTCGGTGTCGACGAAGTCCTCACTCACCAGCGCCGCGGCGTTGGTGTAGGCGACGACGTACTCCTTGAAGTACAGGTCGTTGTCGAGCACGTACTTGATCAGGCCGCCGAGGAACGCGATGTCGGTGCCCATGCGCAGCGGCACGTGCAGGTCGGCGATCGCGCTGGTGCGGGTGAACCGCGGGTCGATGTGCACGATCTTCGCGCCGCGGGCCTTGGCCTCGGTCACCCACTGGAAGCCCACGGGATGGCACTCGGCCATGTTCGAACCCTCGATGACGATGCAGTCGGAGTTCGAGAGGTCCTCGAGGAAGTTGGTTGCGCCACCACGGCCGAACGAGGCACCCAGACCGGGCACCGTGGAGGAGTGCTATATGCGGGCCTGGTTCTCGATCTGGATCGCGCCCAGGGCGCTGTAGAGCTTCTTCATGAGGTAGTTCTCCTCGTTGTCGAGGGTCGCCCCTCCGAGGCTCGCTATCCCCATCGTCCGGTTGACGCGGTTTCCGCCGTCCTCGACCTGCCAGCCCTTCTCACGGGCGGCGAGCACGCGGTCGGCGATCATCTCCATCGCGGTGTCGAGATCCAGGTCCTCCCACTCCGTCCCGTAGGGACGGCGGTACTTGACCGTGGTGACCCGCGTCGGGCTGGTGACCAGCTGCTTGCTCGCGCTGCCCTTGGGGCACAGCCGCCCGCGGTTGATCGGCGAGTTCGGGTCGCCCTCGATCTGGACGATCTTCTCGTCCTTCACGTACACGTTCTGCGCACAACCGACGGCGCAGTACGGGCAGACGCTCTTCACGACCTTGTCGGCCGTGGCCGTGCGCGACACCGTCGCGTCGGTCGCCTTGCTGCGCGCCGCGCTGCCGCGACCGAACGGGTCCGCGCCGGTGAGCTGCCGGTACACCGGCCAGCTGTCGAGCCAGGTCTTCACCCCGGTCATGCTGCCACCGGTTCCGGCGCTCGGCGCGACGACGGCTCTGCTACGTGCGCGGCGGCTCGAAGAGCAGCATCAGGACGGCGATCGTCCCGATCAGCCGGCCGCCGGCGACCAGGGCGACGAACCGCGTCAGGCGACGTCGCGCCACTCCCAGTCGACGGACTCGTCGCTGCCGTAGGGCACGGCCCGCGACTCCTGCTCGCGGACGACCTTCGCCGAGGCACCCAGCCAGAGGGCGGCGCCCACCGCGAGCAGGACCCACGCCAGTGAGATGCCGACCCACATCCACCACGGCATCGCACACCTCCTCGTGCCGATGCCGGGACGGTCCCGCCCTGATGCGATCAGGACAAGAGGCTTTCGCCCCGTGCCGCTGCTTCTCGGCGCCCGCCGACGGGTTCGCGGACCGGGCGGTACCGTCCCGGATGTGGCGAGGCAGCCGGACCGGCCCGGATTCTTTCGGAGCCTCCCGCTCCCCAGCCGCACCGAGGGCATCGTCATCGCGGTGCTGCTCCTGCTCACGGCGATCGCCGTCGGCGTCGCCGCCTGGGTGGCGAGCAACCGGACACCGCCGGAGTTCGACCCGCCCGCGAACGCCGGCGCCACCGAGCGCGCGACGCCGTCGGCGAGCACGACGGCGCCCCGGAGCACCGACCCCTCGGACCCCTCCGATGCTCCGGTGCTCGCCTTCTACGGCGACTGGTACACCGCCGGCACCCAGCAGGGCGGCCTCGGCCCGGCCGGCTGGCCGGCGATCGTAGGCGAGCGGCTGGGCGCCCGGAGCACGGAGCCGCACGCGCTCACCGACGCGGGGTACGTCGCCACGTCGAGCTTCGGGGACGCCACCTTCGTCTCGCTCGCCGAACTGCAACCCGAACCCGACGCGGACGTCACCGTCGTCTTCGGCAGCCGGAACGACTACCGGGCGACGCCGGCGCAGATCACCGCCGCGGCCACCCGCACCTTCGAGCTCATCCGGGCCGCCGCGCCGCAGACGCGGCTGCTCGTCATCGGTCCCGCGTGGACCGACGCCGCTGTGCCTGCGGAGCTGCCGCCGGTGCGGGACGCCGTCCGCTCGGCCGCGGCCGCCGCGGACGTCACCTTCATCGACCCGCTGGTCGGCCGCTGGTTCTTCGACGGGGTCGGCCTCATCGGCCGCGATCTGATCAGCCCGACCGACCCCGGGCACGCCTACCTCGCCGACCTCATCGAGCCGCTGGTCCGCGACCTGCTCGAGAACGCCCCCGCGTCCGCCTCCGCGCCGGCCACCGGCACGCGCTGACGCCGTCCGTCAGGCTGGTCCGAGCGGTCGAGTGCTGGGTTGCGGTCGCTCGCCTCGGCGCGCCCGCCCGTGTCGCCGACCGCAACCCCGCAGTCGGCGCGCCGGCGTCAGAAACCGGGGCGAACGCTCCCGCAGCGGCAGGCGTAGAGGGTCCCGATCGGCCCGTCCTCGGCCCGGTGGAACCGGTGCACGTGGAGCCTCGGCCGTCGGACGGAGGGCAGCGCGAGCGTCATGCGCTCTGGATAGCGGACCAGCATGTCCTGCCGGTGAACGGCGGGCCAGGTCTGGTCGGCCATCGGGCTGCTCGCGGGGGCGCTCACACCAGCACGTCGCCGTCGAGGTCCAGGCCCAGGGCGGCGGCCGCGCAGGCGGCGCAGAGCCAGAAGCCGATCACGAAGTAGCGGCGCACGGCCTCGGCCGGCTGGTGCTGGTGCACGTGCTCCATGGCGTCCCCCTTCGTCGCAGGGGACGAAGCTACGACTCTCCCCCGCCGGACGCCCGGCGGTTGGGACGCGTGGGACGAGAGGGGCGCACCGCGTCGAAGCCGTCACAGTTCCCATCGGGGCACCCCGTGGTCGCCCCGATGGGAACTGCCGGACAACTGCGGTGGGACGCCGGTTCCCCCGAACGGCGCCCCACCGGGATCAGCGAGCGGCGCCGTCGCGCTGCGTGGCGTCGAACACGAACGCGAACGAGCTCCGCTGGTCCTGCAGGGCGTCGCCACCCGTGGTCGGGAACGCGATGGTGGCCAGCAGGTGGTCGGTGGTGCCGGCCGCGAGGCTCCGGGCGGCGGGCAGCGCCGACTCGGTGACGATCCGCCCGCCGTACAGCGGCACCGCGCCATCGGCGCAGGAGTAGGAGATCGGGCCGGTGCGGGTCCACGGCGTCGCGCAGGAGTCCAGCGACAGCTGGAGGCCGTGCACCGCCTCGGTGTCCAGCTTGCTCGACTCGGTCGCGTAGGACTTCAGCACCAGCGACGACAGGTCGACGTCGCCGCTGTTGCGCAGGTCCAGCGGCATCGAGATCACGTCGCCGGGGAGCATGTTCGGGAGCGGGACGGCGAAGGGCGGCGGCGCGGAGCCATCGGTCAGCGAGACGTCGATGGACAGGACGCCGGTGTCCACGCCGGAGTCGACCGCCTCCGTGCTGCCGCTGAAGTTTCCGAACGTGCCCAGGCCGGCCACGGCCGCGGCCGCGCCGACGACGGCGATCGACCCGGCGACCTTGACGGCGCCGAACCGGCCGAGAGTGCGGATGTTCCTGCTCATGCTCGGATGTCCTCCAGGCTGCGGGAGCGGTGGTTCCGCTCCTGACTCGCCTCCGACCCTGACGGCGCATCCGCATGCCGCACCCGAGAGATCCGCAAGGGATCCGCAAGATCCCGGCGGTCAGGTCAGGTCAGGTCGGCCTGCAGCAGGAAGGTGTCCAGCCAGCGGCCGTGCTTGAAGCCGACGGCGCGCAGCCGCCCGGCCTCGACGAACCCGAAGGCCCCGTGCAGCCGTACCGACGACGGGTCGCCGCTGTCGGTGACCACCGCGATCACCTGGCGCACGCCCGCGGCCCGCCCCTGCTCCAGCAGCGCTCCGAGCAGCGCCCGCCCGGTGCCGCGCCCCGTGCGCCCGGGCGCGAGGTAGATCGTGTCCTCGACCGTCCGCCGGTACGCGGGCTTGACCCGCCACGGCGCGAGGTAGGCGAACCCGAGCAGCTCGCCGTCGGCCTCGGCCACGAGGAACGGCCATCCCGCGGCGCCCAGGTCGGCGAGCTTCGCCGTCCACCAGGCGGCGTCCGGCGACTCGAGGTCGAAGGTGGCCACGCTGTGCTCCACGTAGTGCGCATAGATCCCGGCGATCGCGGCGGCGTCGTCCGCCGTCGCCGGCCGGATCTCGATCCCGTCGTCCACGGCGCCACACGCTAGGCCGGTGACGCCGATCACCGCACCCGCTCCCGATCAAGCCCCCGCTGCCCCCATGGGGTGAGGACGGCGCGAGGCGCGCTGCAGGGCGCCCCCGGCTGGACCGACAACAAGCAGGTGACCACCGCCGTGCTCGTCGCGGGCCTCGCCGTCGTGCTGACGGTGCAGGCTGTGCTCTGGCGACGGCAGCGGCGGCTCGCGGGCGCGCTGCGGCGCAGCCAGAACTCGCTGCGCACGCTGGTGCGCAGCAGCGTCGACCCGGTCGTCATCCTCGACGACGCCCTCTGCATCACCTTCGCCTCCGAGGCCGCGGGTGAGCTGCTGGGACTGGGCACCGCCCCCCTGGCCGGCGTCCGGGTCACCGACACCGTCCACCCCGACGACCGCGCCGCCCTGTTCGGCGCGCTCCAGGGCGGCACCGGCGAGTCCGCCGTCCGCACCGCCCGCGTCCGCCAGCCCGAGGGCCGGTGGCGGCTGGTCCAGATCACCGTCCGCGACCTGCGCGGCGACCCCGACGTCGGTGCGCTGGTGCTGCACTGCCGGGACGTGAGCCCGAGCGCCCCTGCCCCCGGCGCCGACTCCGAGCTCCTTGAGCTCGCGCTCACCGACCCGGTCACCGGCCTGCCCAACCGCACCGCGCTCATCGGGCGCCTCGGCCTGCTGCAGCGCGGCCCGCGCAACCGCAGCTACGCCATGGCGCAGATCGGTGTCAGCGGGTGGGACCCCCAGACGCTCTCCCCGGGCGAGGAGGCGACCGTGCTGCGCGCGCTCACCTCCCGCCTCAGCCGCGGCCTGCGCGCCGAGGACTGGCTGGCCCGCGGCACCGACGGCGACTTCGTCGTCCTCGTGCAGGGCACCATCTCCGACGCCGAGGTCGTCGCCGCCCGCCTGGTCGCCACCATCGGCCGGCTGGCCACCTCCACCACCACCGTGCCGCTCACCGCCGTCGCCGGCGTCGGCTCGCTGACCCCCGACGTCGACCCCGGCGAGACCCTGCGCCGCGCCGACCTGGCGCTGCGCAGCGCCCGCCGCTCCGGCGCCGGTTCCGTCCACCGCTACGACGACGCGCTGCGCGCGGAGCAGGACCGGCGCGGCGTCCTGCGCGCCGACCTGGACGGCGCCCTGGACCGCGGCGAGCTGCGGCTGGTCTTCCAGCCCGTGGTGGACGCCGTCCTGCAGCGCACGGTCTCGGTCGAGGCGCTGCTGCGCTGGCGGCACCCCGTCCTCGGCGAGGTCTCCCCCATGGAGTTCGTGCCGCTGGCCGAGGAGTCCCCGCTCATCGTCGACATCGGCCGATGGGTGCTGCTCGAGGCCTGCCGCACCGCCGCCGCCCTCGACGACGCCGAGCTGTCGGTGGCCGTCAACGTCTCCGCCCGCCAGGTGCGCAGCGGCGACCTCGTGCCCGACGTGCTCGCCGCGCTCGAGGACAGCCGCCTCTCCCCCGCCCGGCTGCTCGTCGAGATCACCGAGTCGGTGCTGCTCGACGACGCGCACGTGATCGAGGACCTCGGCGTGCTGCGCCGCATCGGCGTCCGCATCGCCGTCGACGACTTCGGGACCGGCTGGTCCTCGTTGGCCTACCTGGTCGGGATGCCGGTGGACGTGCTGAAGATGGACCAGTACTTCCTGGCCGGCGTCGAGCACGACCCGTCCCGCCGCGCCATGTGCCGGGCGGTGCTCCAGCTGGGCACCAGCCTCGGTCTGCCGGTCATCGTCGAGGGCGTGACCACCCCGGCCACCCTGGCGCTGCTCCGCGACATGGGGCACCGGTACCTGCAGGGCTTCCTGCTCTCCCGTCCGCTGGAGGCCGACGCGCTCGCCGCCGGCGTGCAGCTCGCCGCCGGTGCGCTGCGCGGACCGGAGGTGGTCGCGCCGTGACCGCGCTCCGCGACCTCCCCCGCCGGCTCCGCTGGACCCTGGCGCTCGGCCTGCTCGGCCTGGCCCTGACCGTGCCGTTCAGCTCCCCCGACGGCACCGGCATGCAGTGGGACGAGCTCGTGCTCGGCTCGGTCGCGCTCAGCAGCGTCTGGATGGTCCTCGGCCGGATCCGGCTCATGGACCGCCGCGCCACCGGCCCGTGGTGGCCGCTGCTGGTCGGCTCGCTGTGCTTCGCCGTCGCGCAGTTCCTCACCGCCGCCTTCCCCGGCCCCGCCTTCGACGGCTTCGGCGTCGACGACGTCGTCCTGCTGACCGGCGCCACCTCGCCGCTGGTCACCTGCGCCCTGCTCGCCCGGCGGGTCATCCGCACCCGGTGGACGACGCTGGTCGTCGACGGGCTGCTCACCAGCACCGCGCTGCTGGTCATGACCGAGGTGCTGCGGACGCCGTTCGTCAACCCGGTCGGCGCCCCCGAGGACCTGCGCTCGCTGGTGCTCGCCTACGGCGGCTACGCCGCGGTCATGCTCGGCGGCGCCGGCGCGTTCTGCACCGTCTCCACCCGCGGCCTGCGTCGCGCGGCGACCATGATGATCGCCACGGTCACCGCGCAGGCGGCCGCCGCGGCGTGCGAGGCCATGGCGATCGTGGCGCCGTCCCCGCTGTGGACGGCGGCCTCCGACACCGCCGTCGCCCTCGCCCTGATGTTCTCCGCGCTGGCCATCCACCGCGCGCCGCTGCACGTCTCCGACCGCAGCGCCCGCGCCGCGGCCCCGGTGGTCGGCGCCGCCGGGATGTCGCTGGTCGTGATCGCCATGGCCGGCCTGCCGGTCGCCCTGGGCCTGGCGCTGGCCAACGACCAGGCGCTGTCGTCGGCCGCCGAGATCGGCTGCGGCGTCATCTTCGCGCTGATGGCGCTCCGGCTGGTGCTGCGCATCCGCGAGGACGGCCGGATGACCGAGGACCTGGTGCGCAGCGAGGAGGACTTCCGCGAGCTCGTGGAGGCCAGCTCCGACGGCATCGCGATCATGGATGCCCGGTACCGGCTGCTGTTCACCTCGCCCGCCGCCCGGACCCTGCTCGGCATCGACGGGGACGGCGACGTCTCGCTGCTCGACGTCGTCCGCCCCGAGGACCGTGCCTCCGTCCGCACCGCGACCGAGGAGTTCCCGGCCGGGGAGGGCGCGCCGCTGCACTTCGGCGTCCCCACCGCCGACGGGGGGTCCCGCGAGCTGGAGGCCACCTCGTCCGAGCGGCCCGGCAGCGGCCGCCGCGTGCTCTACCTGCGCGACGTCACCACCCGCCGCCGCCGGGAGCGCGAGCTCGAGCGCATGGCCTACACCGACCACCTCACCCGGCTGGCCAACCGGGCGATGCTCTTCCAGCAGATGGCCGCCGACGCCGTCGGCGAGCGCTGCCTGCTGGTGCTCGACATGGACGGCTTCAAGGCGGTCAACGACGTCGCCGGGCACGAGGCCGGCGACCAGCTGCTCGTCGAGGTCGCCCGCCGGCTGCGCACCGTCGTCCGCGACGGCGACCTGATCGCCCGCCTCGGCGGCGACGAGTTCGCCGTCCTGGCCACCGGCTCGATGGCCGAGGCCGAGGAGGTCGCCGGCCGGATCGTCACCGTCATGGCCATGCCGCACCGGGTCGAGGACTGGACCTTCTCCGTCGGCGCCAGCGTCGGCGTCGCCCCCCTCGTCCCCACCGGCGGGCAGCTCGCCTTCCGCGAGGCCGACGGCGCGCTGCGCACCGCCAAGGCCGCCGGCAAGGGCTGCGTCCGGCTCGCGACCGGCGACCCGCTGGGCACGGTGCAGGCATCCGAGTACTACGCCGCCCGAGCCGAGGGCCGCATGAGCCTGCGCCTGGACCCGGTCTTCCGCCCCGACGGCGGGATCGACCTGGTGCAGGCCGCTCCGCAGTGGACCCATCCGACGATGGGCGTGCTCGGCGGTCAGGAGATCTGGGCCTCCGCGGAGCGCCACGGACGCTCCACCGACCTGCAGTCCTGGCTCGTCCGGTCCGCGTGCAGCGAGATCGCCGCGCTGCCCCATCCACGGATGGGGGTGGCGATCAGCCTGCCCGCCGGGCACGTGACCGTCGACGGGCTGGCCGCCTCGGTCGCCGCGGCGCTCGCCGACTCCGGGCTCGCGCCCGAGCGGCTCGTCCTCTCCTTCACCGAGGAGACCCTGCTGACCTCCCCGGCCGCCCTGGTCGCGGAGCTGGAGGCGATCCGCGCCACCGGCGTCCGCCTGTGCCTGGACGAGTACGGCATGGGCTACAGCCTCTACGCGCTGCTCGCCCGCGTCTCGCTGGACCTGGTCCGCGTCGACCTGGGCGCCTTGGCCGCCGGCGCGGACACCCGGCGGGCGCTGCAGGTGCTCGCCGCGATCGTCCGGACGACGGAGGGCTTCGGCCTCGACGTCGTGGCCGGCGGGATCACCACGCCCGGGCTGCACGAGGCCGCGCTCGGCGCCGGCGTCCAGCTGGTGCACGGCCGCGCGCTGCCGCACGACCTCACCACCGACGGGCTCACCGAGCTGCTCGCCCCCGTCTGACCCCTCGAAGGGCAGAGATGGCCATGTCTGCCCTTCGTCCGGGTTCGCCCTGGTTCTGGTCAGGGATCTCCCCCGTTCGGGGCCCGGTCGCTGGGTCCGGTCGTCGCCCCGGCCGATACTGGCGCGCGTGGGATCGCCCGGGCTGCACTTCCTCGGCCACTCGACCGTGCGGGTCGAGCTGGCCGGGCGCACCGTGCTGACCGATCCCCTGCTCACCGCCTCGGTCGGCCCGCTGCGCCGGGTGGTGCCGGTGCCCGATCCGGCCACCTGGGCAGGTGTCGACGTCGTCCTGCTCAGCCACCTGCACGCCGACCACCTGCACCTGCGCTCGCTGCGGATGCTGGCGGCCGGCACCCGCCTCGTCGTCCCCCGCGGCGCCGGGGCATGGCTGCGGCGGCACGGGTTCCCCCGGGTCGACGAGATCTCGCCCGGCGAGACGCTGACCGACGGCGCCCTGCGGATCACCGCCGTCCACGCTGCGCACAGCGGGCACCGCTGGGGTCCGCGCTTCTCCGCCGGGCCGGACGCCTGCGCGGTCGGCCACCTGCTGGAAGGCGCGGGCAGCACCGTCTACCTCAGCGGCGACACCGCCCTGCACGACGGCATGCACGCGCTCGGCGACCGCGGGATCGACGTCGCCGTCCTCCCGGTGTGGGGCTGGGGCGCCGACCTCGGGCCCGGCCACCTCGACCCGGCCCAGGCCGCCGAGGCCGTGGCGCGGCTGCGGCCGCGCGCCGCCGTCCCCGTCCACTGGGGCACCCTCGCGCCGGCCGGCAGCACCCGGCTGCCGACGCCGCTGCGCGCCCGCATGCGCCGGCTGCTGGTCGAGCCGCCCCTGACCTTCGCCCGCGAGGTCGCCGGCCGCGGGCTGGACACGGCCGTGCTGGTCGCCCGGCCCGGCGCACCGGTGCCGCTGCTGCCGGAGGTGCTCCCGTGGACCTCCTGACCGCCGCCGCCGAGGGGACGTCGGTCGGTTATCCGCTGCTGTTCTTCGGCGTGCTGCTCGGCTCGGTCCTGCCGGTCCTGCCCACGGGCGCGGTCGTCGGCTCGGCGGCGGCCTTCGCGATGACCAGCAACGACCTCGGCCTGCCCACCGTGCTGGCGCTGGCCACCCTGGCCGCGCTGCTCGGTGACCTGATCACCTTCGCCGTCTGCCGGTTCGGCGGGCCCGCGGCGGTGCGCTGGATCGCCCGCGGGCAGCACACCGAGCGGCTCGAGGAGGTGCGCGAGCAGTTCCGCCGGCACGGCTGGCAGATCATCGTCGTCGGCCGGCTGCTGCCCGCGGGGCGCATCCCGGTGCTGCTGGCCGCCGGCGCGCTGAGCTACCCGTGGAAGCGGCTGGTGCCCGCCCAGCTGTTCGCCGCGCTGCTGTGGGCGCTGGCCTACGCGCTGCTCGGGGTGATCAGCGGCGGCGTCTTCGACTCCCCGCTGGTCGCCGTCCTCATCGCGACGGTGCTGGTCCTGCTGGTCGGGGCCGTGCTCAACGTCGTCGGAGCGCGTCGCCGCCGGCGCCGGGCGCCGTCCCCCGAGCCCGACCGGGCACCCGAGCCGAGCGAGGTGCGGTGAGCGCACCCACCGGCTCCGGCCGCGTCCTGCGCGCCGGCCGGACGCTCGCCCGCGTGCTGCTCACCTGGGCGCTGGCCGCCGGCGCCCTGATCGCGCTCGACGACTGGCTCACCGGGTTCGCCATGAACTCGTGGTGGCAGCCGCCGGTCGCCGCCCTGCTGCTCGGCGTGCTCACCGCCGGCGTCTGGCCGCTGGTGCTCCGGGTCGCGCTGCCGCTCGCCTTCCTCACCCTCGGCCTGGGCGGCTTCCTGCTGCTGGGCGCCGGCGTGCTCGGCATCTTCATCGCGATCCCCGGCGTCGAGGTGCACAGCTTCCGGACGTCGGTCGTCGTCGCCGTCGCGATGGCCGGCGTCTCCGGAGCGATCAACAGCCTGCTCGCCGTCGACGAGGACGAGGTCTTCTTCCGCCGGGCCCGCCGTCGCGCGACCGCGCACGCCTCGTCCGAGCCGCTGCCCCCGGGCGTGCTCTTCCTGCAGATCGACGGCCTGGGCTACGACGTCGCCCGCCGGGCCGTGCGCGACGGCTCGATGCCGACGCTGGCCGCCTGGTTGCGGTCGGGCAGCCACGTGCTCACGTCCTGGCACACCGACTGGAGCTCGCAGACCGGGGCCGGGGTCTGCGGCATCCTGCACGGCTCCAACCACGACGTCCCCGCCTTCCGCTGGTACGAGAAGGAGCGCGACCGCCTCGTCCAGGTCTCCAACCCGCGGGACGCCGCCGAGGTCGAGCGCCGGCACTCCGACGGGCGCGGGCTGCTGGCCGGCGACGGCGCCGGGCGGGGCAACCTGTTCACCGGCGACGCGCGGCACGTCAGCCTCACGCTGAGCTCGCTGGCGCACGTGGTCCCGGCGGGGGCGCGCCGCCGTCGCCGCGGCCGGGACCGGGTGGGGGCCGGCTACTACGCCTACTTCGCCAACCCGGTCAACGCCGTCCGCACGCTGGCGGTGGCGCTGGTCGACGTCGTCCGCGAGCTGACCGCCGCCTCCCGCCAGCGCCGGGCCGACGTCCGTCCGCGGGTGCCGCGCGGCGGGCTGTACCCCCTGGCCCGTGCCGGGACGACGGTGCTGGCCCGCGACGTCGTCGTCGCAGGCCTCCTCGAGGACATGCTCGCCGGACGGCCGGTGGTCTACGCCGACTTCCTCGGCTACGACGAGGTCGCCCACCACTCCGGCGTCGAGCGCTTCGACACCCTCCAGGTGCTGCGCAGCATCGACCAGCAGATCGGCCGGCTGCACCGCGCGAGCGCGCTGGCGCCCCGGGCGTACCACCTGGTCTGCCTCTCCGACCACGGGCAGACGCAGGGCTGGGCGTTCGCCGACCGGTTCGGGTACTCGATCGAGGAGCTGGTCGGCACGCTGTGCGGCGCCCCGGTCGAGCCCCGGAAGCGGCACCTCACCGGCCCCCGGGACAGCCGGCGGACGACGGAGGGCTGGCAACTGGGTGCTGCGATGGCCGAGGGCAGCGGGCCGATCGCCCGCCGGCTGCAGCAGCGCGCGGCGGAGGCCGCCACCCGGGGCACCCCGCCGACCGCGGCCGGCGACGCCGAGGTGCCGCAGGTCGCGCCCGGGGTGGTGTGCGCGGTCTCCGGCCACGCCGCGTCGGTCTCGTTCGCCGGCATCCCGGGACGCGCCTCGCTGGAGGAGATCGAGCAGCGCTGGCCGCACCTGCTGCCCGGCCTCGTCGACCACGACGGCGTCGGCTTCGTGCTGGTGCACTCCGCGGAGTTCGGCCCCGTCGTCCTCGGCCGGGAGGGAGTCCACCGGCTGCGCACGGGCGTGGTGCTCGGCACCGATCCGCTGCTGCCCTACGGCCCGCACGCGGCGGCGCTGGTCGCCCGCACCTCGACCTTTCCGCACTGCCCCGACCTGGTGATCAACAGCCGGTACGACCCGGACACCGACGAGGCGTCGGCCTTCGAGCCGCACGTCGGCTCGCACGGCGGGCTGGGCGGTCCGCAGCAGCGCGGTTTCCTCACCCACCCCGCGTCGTGGGCCGCGCCCGGCGAGATCGTCGGCGCCGAGCACCTGCACCGGGTGCTGCGCGGCTGGCTCACCGACCTCGGCCACCCCGAGCCGACCGGCGAGGGCGCGGCCGTCGGCGAGCAGAGCCGCCGCGCGCTCGACACCGTCGGGGACGCGGTGCCGGTCGCCGACTGAACCGGGCTGCTGGGGGACCGACCTACAGTGGGCGGTCGACCCGGGAGGTGCGAACGTGACCGAGCAGCAGGGAACGGTCGACGCGTCCGTCCGCCGCCCCAACCCGCTCCTGTGGTTCTGGTACGCGCTCGGCGGCCGGCTGCCCGCGCGGTACGGCGCCTGGGTGCTGCACGACACGACGACGCGCACCTGGGTGCTCCGGCACATGGCGCGGGCCTTCGTGCAGATGATGGTGCCGATCGGGCTGGTGCTGCTCCTCCTGCCCGGTGAGTTCTGGATCCGCGGCATGGCGGCCCTGGGCGGGCTGCTGCTCGGGCTCTTCTACTCCGTCGCCTACATGCCCGAGGCCGCCGAGCACCGGGTCAAGCAGGCCGGCTATCCCGTCGGGACGGCGACGGTCGTGCGCGACCAGGCCGCCCGCGTGCGCGAGGTCGGCGAGAGCGAGCGCCGGCGCGCGGCCGCCGCCAAGCGGGCCGCCCGCTACCGGGAGCGCCAGGGGCGGTGAGCCGCCGACGCCCCGGTGACGCCGTGGGAAGCGCGGGGGAACGGTCGGGTGAACACCCTCACAGCGTGCTGGTGCGAAGCCGGATCGTGGCCGACAGTGAGGCGATGCGACCCGACGCCCGAGCCTGGTTCCACGGCCGCACCACGTCCGCGACCTCCCTCGCCGCGATCGACGTCGAGGCACTGCTGGCCGCCAAGCGGCGCAGCGGCACCCGCGTCAGCGTCGTCCTGCCGGCCCGGGACGAGGAACGGACCGTCGGCCGGCTCGTCGCCGACATCGCCGAGCGGTGGATGCACCGCACGCGCCTGGTCGACGAGCTGCTCGTCGTCGACTCGGACTCCACCGACGCGACCGCCGACGTCGCGCGGGCCGCCGGCGCCGACGTCGTCGCCACCGCCGACGTGCTGCCCGCGCACGGCAGCCGCCCCGGCAAGGGCGAGGCGCTCTGGAAGTCGCTGGCGGCGACCACCGGCGACGTCGTCGTCTTCCTCGACTCCGACCTGCAGGGCGACGTCAGCCACTTCGTGCCCGGGCTGCTCGGCCCGCTGCTGACCGATCCGCAGGTGCAGTACGTGAAGGGCTGCTACACCCGGCCGCTGGAGATCGACGGCGTGAGCGTGCCCTCGGGCGGCGGGCGGGTGACCGAGCTGACCGCGCGGCCGCTGCTCAACGCGCTGTGGCCGGAGCTCGCCGGGTTCGTCCAGCCACTGGGCGGCGAGTACGCCGGCCGCCGGTCGGCGCTGGAGCGGGTGCCGTTCGCCGGCGCGTACGGCGTCGAGGTGGGGCTGCTGGTCGACCTGCTGGAGCTCGTCGGGCTGGGGGCGCTGGCGCAGGTCGACCTCGGCGAGCGTCGGCACACCTCGCAGAGCCAGGAGGCGCTGGGCGCCATGGCGGGGCAGGTGGTCGCCACGGTGCTGGCCCGGGCCGGCTCCTCGCTCGACGCCGGAGGCCTGCTGACCCAGTTTCGGCACGACGGCACCGCGTTCGTGCCGCGCAGCACCGCCGTCGCCCTCGACGAGCGGCCGCCGATGCTGACCGTCCCCGAGTACCGCACCCGCGACGCCGGCCTCGCCGGCTGACCCGAGCCCGGCCGACCCCCCGAGGGCAGAAATGGCCATTCCTGCCACTCCTGGCCCGGCCGTGTCGCGCGGCCGGGCGAGGGCGAGGGAGGATTCTTCCCGTGCCGGTCGCTCCTCCTGCCCCCACCCGTTGACCGCCGTCGAGGTGGTCGCCCATCGCGGCGCCACCGCTGAAGCCCCGGAGCACACGCTCGCGGCGTACCGCCAGGCGGCGGCCGTCGGTGCCGACGCAGTGGAGTGCGACGTCCGCCTGACCCGCGACGGGGTGCTGGTCTGCGTGCACGACCGGCAGATCCGGCGCACCTCGAACGGCCGCGGGATCGTCTCCGCGCTGCACCTGGCCGAGCTGGAGCAGTACCAGTTCGGCCCCCGCAGGCCGAAGCCGAAGGGCCGCGACCGCTGGGCCGACGACGAGATCCTGTCGGTGGCCGACGAGCCCGACGTCGAGAACGGCCTGGTGCTCACCCTCGACCGGCTGCTGGAGTACATCACCGCGACGCCCGGCAGCCTCCGCCTGGCGATCGAGACCAAACACCCGACCCGGCACTCCCGCAAGGTCGAGGAGGCGCTGGTCGAGAGCCTGCGCCGCTTCGGGCTGCTGGGCAACGGGCGGCCGGTCCAGTGGGCGGGCAAGCCCGCCGTCCGGATGATGAGCTTCTCCCAGCTGGCCGTGCGGCGGATGGCCGAGCTGGCGCCGGGGATCCCCACCGTGCAGCTGATCGGCAAGCGGCTCCGCCCGGTCCGCCGCGAGCTCCTCCTCGGCAACGCCACGGCGCTCGGCCCCGGGATGGCGCTGATCCGCGCCGACCCGGACTTCGTCGCCGACGCGCACGCCGCCGGCAAGGAGCTGCACGTGTGGACGGTCAACGCGCCGGCCGACATGGACCTCGTGCGCGACCTCGGCGTCGACGCGGTCATCACCGACCACCCCGACGAGATGCTCCGCCGGCTCGGCCGCGGGACCTCCGCCGCCTCCTGACCCCCCGCCGGGCCGCCCACATCGGCGATGTGGGGGGTCAGAGCAGGTCGAGGTCGTCCAGTCCGTCGATGAGGTCGGCCGGGGTGTCGTAGACGGCGACGGCGCCGGCGTCGCGCAGCTCGTCGTCGCCGAAGCCGCCCGAGCGGACCACGATCGCCGGCATCCCGGCGTTCTTCGCCGCCTCGACGTCGTAGACCGAGTCGCCGATGACGACGCTCGGGGCATCCACGGGCGCGCCCAGCTTCTTCAGCGCCACCTGCAGCAGGTCCGGGGCCGGCTTGGTCTCCTCGACGTCCTCGCTGGTCGTCCAGGCGTCGGCGAGGTCGCGGGCGTCGAGCAGGTCCAGGGCGCGGTCGACGTGGTGCGGCTTGCCCGAGCTGGCCAGCGCGACGCGGTGCCCGCGCTCCTTGAGCGCCACGATCAGCTCGCGCGCCCCCGGCAGCAGCGCCGTCTCGCCGATCATCGGGTCGACCTCCTCGACCCAGCGCTCGCGGGCGGCGTCGCCGATCCGCGCCTCGACGTCGTCACCGCCGAGCGCGGCGACCAGCTGGTCACCGCCCATGCCGATCAGTCGGTGGATCCGCCAGACCGGGAACGTCTCGCCCAGCGACCGGAAGGCGCGGTACCAGGCCAGCGCGTGCTGGTAGTTGGTGTCGACCAGGGTGCCGTCGACGTCGAGGACGGCGATGCGCGGAGAGCTCATGGCGCGGGAGCTGCCCAGCCCGCGCCCCTTTCAGTCACCGTGGACGAGCAGGCCGCGGACGATCTCCCCCGCCGCCTGGTCGCGGTAGCCCTGGTTGAGCTCGTCGAGCGAGTACCGCCGGGTGATCAGCCGGTCGAGCTCCAGCCGGCCCTCCTCGTGCATCTGCAGCAACCGCGGGATGTCGGTGCGTGCGTTGCACGAGCCGTACAGCGAGCCCTGGATCCGCTGCTCGTACACCGTGGCCATCGGCCCGTTGAGGGAGAGCCGGCCGTCCTGCTGCTCGTCGGGGAGGGCGGTGAGCACCATCGTGCCCGCCTTGCCCAGGCAGGACATCGCTCCGGCGTAGGTCTCGGGCGTCAGCTTCCCGACGGTGAGGACGACGACGTCGGCGCCCGTGCCGCGGGACAGGCTGCGGGCCAGACCGGCCGCCTCGCCGGCGTCGGCGGCCGTGTGGGTCGCGCCCAGCGACTCGGCGAACTCGCGCTTCATGGCGACCGGGTCGACGCCGACGACGTGCAGCGCCCCGGCGTGCACCGCGCCCTGCACCGCGTTGGCGCCCACCCCGCCCAGCCCGACGACGACCACCGTGTCCCCCGGCCGCACCCCGCCCGAGTACACGGCCGAACCCCAGCCGGTGGGCACGCTGCAAGCCAGCAGCGCGGCGGTGTCCAGCGCCACCGAGGGGTCGATCCGGATGCAGGAGAACTCGCTCAGCACGGAGTGGCGGGCGAACGCCCCGACCATGCAGAAGCCGCCCAGCGGTGCGCCGTCCAGGAGGAAGGGGAAGCTGCCCGACGGCAGCTGGCCGGTGCCGATCGTGGCGCCCTTGTCGCACAGGTTCGACTTGCCGCGGGCGCAGTACCGGCACAGCCCGCAGGCCGGCAGGAAGCTGGTGATGACGTGGTCGCCGGCCGCCACGGAGGTGACCCCGGGCCCGACGGCCTGCACCACGCCGGACCCCTCGTGCCCTCCGACGATGGGCCGCACGCCGGGGCCGTGGCGCAGGTGCTCGTCGGAGTGGCACATCCCCGCGAACGCCATCTCGACCAGCACCTCGCCGGGGCCGGGGTCGATCAGGTCGAGCTCGACGATGTCCCAGTCGGCCTCCGGCTCCCGCATCACCGCTGCTCTGGTCCGCATCCCGCGACTCCTCGTGCTCGACGTCACTCCCGGTGTCGCCATGCTGCCCGGCCGTCGATGCAGGGGCGACGGCGCCCCCGCCCGGGCCGCGGACCGCTCGGGAGTGCGGCACGATCGGGCAGATGCCTCCTCCTCCGCTGCCCGACGCCCCGGATCCCGACGCCACCGAGGTGTGCCCGGGCTGCGGCGCCGTCCTGGCTCCGGTCGGGGACGACGTCGATACGCACCCCGGCGCCTCCCCCTCCTGCGCCCGGCTGTTCGAGGTGACGCTGCGCGGGCTCCGCGAGGAGGCGGCCACCGACCTCCCGTCCGCGGCCACGACGCGGCTGGCCGACGCCGTCTACGACGCCCAGCACCCGGACCCCGGCCGGCCGGAGCAGGTGTCCGCGGCGCTCGACCGGCTCGCCGCCGACCTGGGCGCGCGCCCCGGCGGGCGCCGCACCCAGCCACCGCCGGGCTGGACGACGACGATCGCCGACGTCGCCGCCGACCTCGACGTCATCGACCTCGGCGTGCTGGTCGACTCGTGGGCCCGTGCGGTCCTCGGCGACTGGACCGGCGCGGCCGCGGACCCCGCAACGAGATACGGCTCTCATCGGTAGCGCGGCAGCGGTTCACTTTCAGTGGCTATCATCCATACAGTGAGTGACTTAATAGACCGGCGCGCGCAGAAGAAGGCCCAGACGCGGGAACTGGTCCGCACCACCGCGCACCGGCTCTTCGCCGCCCGCGGGTTCGACCAGGTCACCATCGCCGACGTCGCGCGCGAGGCCGACGTCGCCGTGCAGACGGTGTTCAACCACTTCGCCACGAAGGAGGACCTCTTCTTCGACGGCCGGGTGCCGTGGGTCGAGGGCGTGGCGAAGGCGGTGGTCGACCGCGAGCCCGGCGTCGGCCCGCTCTTCGCGCTCCGCACGCACCTGCTCGAGTTCATGACCGACCAGCTCAGCCGCATGAGCTCCGACGAGGAGCGCAGTTTCCGGGCCACCCTGCAGGACTCCGAGGCGCTGCGCACCCACGAGCGCACGCTGGTCTTCGAGGCGGAGCACCGGCTGGCCGACGCACTGCTGGCCGCCTGGGAGCAGGGCGACGAAGGCGGCGAGTGCGCGCCGCGTCGGCCGTCCATCGCCGCTCCGCTGACCGCCGCGATCTGGCTGGCCGCCGTGCGGGTGCTCATCGTCGAGAACCGGCTGCGCGTCACCGAGGGGCTGGACGCCGCCGCGGCCGCCGCCACCGTGCAGGAGGTGGGCGACCGGATCCTGGCCCGCATGCACGCCGGCTCCGAGGCCATCAACGCGCTCGTGATCCCCGACGCCGAGCCGACGACGGACCGCCGGGCCGGCTGACCCCGCCGGCCCGCCCGCCGGTCAGACCGCGACGGGCAGGTCCTCGGGCTCCACGAGCGGGCACAGCACCTCGTCCACCACGCGGTCGACCTGGTCGGCCAGCACCGCGCCGTCCCCGGCAGCGGTGAACCGCTGCCACCAGAACGCCTCGAGCACCGAGTACAGCAGCGCCAGCCGGTCCTCCTCGATCGCCTCACCGCGCGCCTCGGCGCGCTCGGCGACGAGCGCGACGGCCTCGGACAGCGGCCGCACCAGCGCCTCGTCCAGGCCGGCCCGCAGCTGGTCGTCGTAGCGGGCCGCGCCGACGATGCTGGCCGCCGCCCGCTCCTCGCGGTCCAGCGGCGCCGTCCAGCGGTCGGCCAGGGCGCGCAGGTCACCGCGGACGCTGCCGGTGTCCTCGGGCGGCGTGACGAGCCGGAAGCGGCCCACCGCCGCCCGGGCGAGCGCGGCCATCGTGGGCCAGCGGCGGTAGATGCCCGCCTTGCCGGCGCGGGCGCGGGCGGCGACGCGGTCGCTGTTGAGCCGGCCCCACCCCTCGTCGGCCAGGATGTCGACGGCCACCGCCAGGAGCTGCTCGGACAACTCGGCGCTCAGCGGTCTCCCGGGGGTGCCGGTCACGACGGGTCCCCGAGCCTGCGGATGATCTGCACCGCGACATAGTGGCCTGACGGTGGAGTGACCACAATGACCCCGCGCCCGGTTATTACCGACGAGTTCGGTTCATTACCCCAGGTCGTGGCGGCGACGTCACGCTCCGGCGGCGGACTCCACGTTCACCCGGACGGTGGCGCCGTCGTCCGAGAGCCGGCCCTCGCCCCGCGCCCGCTCCACCATCGCGTCCCACTGCGCCGCCCAGTCGGTGGCGGTGGCCCGCGGTTCGGCGGCCGCCCGCAGCGCCGCGGCGTCCAGCAGTGCCCCGCCGTCGTCCTGCATCCGGCCGAGGCCGGAGCGCTGCAGCACCTCCGCGGCCTCCTCGTCGGTGACCTGGCCCAGGGCCAGGACCACCCGGCTCAGGTCGTCGATGTCGACCACCCGCGCCTCGGGCCGCTCGTCCGCGCCCGTAAGAACCTCGACGATCACAGCGTCTCCCATCCGTCAGGGACTTTCTGCACCGAAAGTCCGGAGCCCCGCACGGACTTTCTGTACCGAAAGTCCGCTAGACGTGCCAGGGGAACTGCGTGAAGTCCGGGTCGCGCTTCTCGAGGAAGGCGTCCCGGCCCTCGACGGCCTCCTCGGCCATGTAGGCCAGCCGAGTGGTCTCGCCGGCGAACAACTGCTGGCCGACGAGCCCGTCGTCGATCAGGTTGAACGAGTACTTGAGCATCCGCTGGGCGGTCGGGCTCTTGGCCACGATCTTCTTGCCCCATGCCAGCGCCGTCGCCTCCAGCTCCGCGTGGGGGACGACGCGGTTGACCATCCCCATCGCGTGCGCGTCGGCGGCGGTGTACTCCTCGCCGAGGAAGAAGATCTCGCGGGCGAACTTCTGCCCCACCTGCCGGGCGAGGTAGGCCGAGCCGAACCCGCCGTCGAAGCTGCCGACGTCGGCGTCGGTCTGCTTGAACCTCGCGTGCTCGGCGCTGGCCAGGGTCAGGTCGGAGACGACGTGCAGGCTGTGCCCGCCACCGGCGGCCCACCCGGGGACGACGCAGATGACGATCTTCGGCATGAAGCGGATCAGCCGCTGCGCCTCGAGGATGTGCAGCCGGCCGCTCGCACCCGCGGAGGCCTCGTAGCCGTACTTCCCGCGCACCCGCTGGTCGCCGCCGGAGCAGAACGCCCAGCCGCCGTCCTTCTCGCTGGGCCCGTTGCCGGTGAGGATCACGCAGCCGACGTCGGTGGAGAGCCGGGCGTGCTCCAGGGCGGCGATCAGCTCGTCGACCGACTGCGGCCGGAAGGCGTTGCGCACCTCGGGCCGGTCGAACGCGATGCGGACGACCCCGGCGTCGACGGCGCGGTGGTAGGTGATGTCGGCGAAGTCGAACCCCTCGACCGGCCGCCACGCGGAGCTGTCGAAGATCTCGGAGACGTCGTCGCGGGCGCTCATGCAGCGAACCTTACGAAGAACCCCCGCGGGGCGGCCGCCCGCATCACTGGCCCAGCAGTCCGCCCACCGGCTTCAGCACCCCGCCGACGAGCCGGGAGAGGCTGACCAGCACGCCGCCGACGAGCTTGCAGGGGCACGGAACACCCTCGGCGTCGGTCGCCGGCTCCGGCTCCGGCTGGGGGGCGGGCTGCTGCGGCTGCTGGGGCTGCGGCTGTACCGGCTGCGGCTGCGGGGGCGGCTGCTGACCGGGCTGGGCGGGGACCGGGGCCGGGTTCGACGGCAGGATCTGGATCGGCGTGGCGCCCGGCTGGGTTGTGCCCGGCTTCGGAGTACCGGGCCGGGTCGTGCCCGGCTGCGCGGGGCCGGGCTGGGTCGTGCCCGGCTGGGTGCTGCCGCCCTGGATCGCGCCCGGGCCGGTTCCGCCCGCCCCTGCGGTCCATCCCGGCGCTGCGCCGCCCTGGCCGGCGTCCCCGCCCGCCGGGGCGCCCGGCGCGCCCTCGGCGCCTGCGGTGTCGAGGGCCGGCGGTTCCGCCGCCGGGTCCGGGGTCGCCTCCGGCAGCGGGGCGGTGCCCGTTCCGCCGTCGGCGCCCGGCCCCTCGTCGTCGGCGTCGTCGCCCGGGTCGACGCCGGTGAAGACGTCCGCCTCCTGACTCGCCCCGTCCTGCGCCAGGGAGGTGCGGACGATCGCCAGCGGCGCGGCGATCAGCAGCGCGGCGCAGGCGAGGGAGAGCAGCACCAGGGCCCGTGCGCGCCGCCGGTCGGGCCTCGCGACGACCGCACTCGTCGGCACCGGAGCGGGCTCGGGAGCAGCATGGCGGGCAGGGGCGGACAACACAGCTCCTCGGGACAGCGGGACTCGAGACCTGTCCGCCCACTGCCCAGCCCCATTGCGAAGTAGTCCTGTTCCGGAATCACCCGCGCGTGTCGTGCCGTGCCCGGGTCACCGGCCGAGCAGCCCGCCCACCTGCCCGGTCACCCCGCCGACGACCTCCTCCACCGGCTCGGTGACCGGCGCCAGGGCCTCCTCGACCGGCTCGGTCGCACCGCCGACGACCTGCTGCACCGGCTCGGTGACCCCGCCGACGACCTCCTCCACCGGCTCGGTCACCGGCGCCAGGACCTCGCAGAGGCAGTCCACGGGCGACGGCGCGGGAGCCGGCTGGGGCGCGGGTGCCGGGGCCGGGGCCGGTGGCAGGACGGGAGCGGGCGCAGGTGCGGGTGCGGGCGCGGGCGCGGGCGCGGGCGCAGGTGCCGGTGCCGGTGCGGGCGCCGAGGGGGCGGCCTGCATCGGCGGGGTGACCGGCGACCCGGCCGCGCCCGGTGCCGGACTCCCGCCCTGCACCGGGGTGCCGGGCGTACCGGCGCCGGGCGCCGCACCGGAGGCGACTGCTCCACCGAGGCCGACCGGTCCACTCGGGCCGACCGATCCACCCGTCCCCCAGCTGCCGCCGATGCCGGCCGGGTCGAGGGCAGCCGCGTCGAACCCGCCGACGCTCCCGACGCCCCCGACGCTCGCGGCCTCCTGCAGACCGGGCACTCCGGCCGGGCCGGACGGCACGCCGGAGGACGATCCGCCGCCGGTTCCGCCACCACTGCCGTCGTCGCCTGGCGCGATCGGCCCCGTCCTCGGCCCCGCGAAGACGTCGGTCTGCCGGCTGCCGTCCTCCGCCGGCGCCTCGGAGAAGGCGATGCACACGGGCGCCGCGACCAGTAGCGCGGCGCACGCCACCGAGAGCAGCCGCACGATGCGTCTGCGCTCGGCGTCGTCCTCCGCCGGGTCCTGCACGGTCCCCGGGGGCGCCGGGGTGGGCTCGGGTGCGGCATGGCGGGACAAGACGGCTCCTCGAGACGAGAGGCTGACGACCTCCGGGCGCACTGCCCGGCCGGCGGGCGTCCTACTCCTGCTCCCCCGTCATCCCGGCGTGTCGCCGTCCGGGTGCGTCCCGGTGAGGAGCGGGCGCAGCCGGTCCAGCGAGGCGGCGAATCCCGGGTGCAGCGCCACGGCGCCCAGGTCGGCCAGCGGCCACCAGGCGACGCCGTCGCTCTCGCCGTCCAGACGCAGCTCCGCCGGGTCGATCGGCCGGGCCGGGCGGGCAAGGACGGTCGTGTAGGCCCAGCCGCCGTGGTCGTCGACCGACCGGGCACCGAGGACGACGTCGTCCGGGACCAGGCCCAGCTCCTCCCGGCACTCGCGCAGCGCGCCGACGTGCGCCGGCTCGCCGGCGTGCAGCGCGCCGCCGGGCGTGCCCCAGGTGCCGCCATGGTGCGACCAGAGGGCGCGGTGCTGCAGCAGCACCTCGGGGCCGTCCGCGCCGTCGCGGTGCAGGAACAGCCCGGCCGCGCCCGCCCGTCCCCAGTGCTTGTGGCCCAGGGCGCAGGAGGTCCAGCCGTCGGTGGAGGCGAACACGTCCACAGTGAACCCCACCACTCCGGTGCCGCCGGGGTCAGCACGTAGGTTCCAGGGGACAACGTCAGCGCTTCCCGACGGAGGATCTCCCTATGAGCACCACCACCACCATGGCCGAGCTGCCCGGGCTCGTCGGCACCGAGCTGGGCACCAGCGAGTGGTACGAGGTGACGCAGGAGCACGTGAACCTCTTCGCCGACGCGACCGGTGACCACCAGTGGATCCACGTCGACCCGGAGCGCGCGACCAAGGAGAGCCCCTTCGGCGGCCCGATCGCCCACGGCTACCTCACGCTGTCGCTGCTGGTCCCGCTGTTCGGCAGCGTCCTGCGGGTCACCGACACGGTGATGGGCGTGAACTACGGCCTGAACAAGGTCCGCTTCCCCTCCCCCGTCCCCGTCGGCGCCAAGGTGCGGCTGACCGCGACGCTGTCCGGCATCGAGGACATCGCCGGCGGCAAGCAGCTCACCTTCTCCTGCGTGATCGAGCGCGAGGGCGGCGACAAGCCGGTCTGCATCGCGGAGCCGGTGTACCGCTACTACGGCGGCTGAGCGGGTGCGCGTCGCCGTCTTCACGGGGTCGCACGCCGGGCCCGCGGCCCATGCCGAGGCGGCGGCGACGTTCGCCACCGACCTGGCGCGGGCCGGTGTCGGCATCGTCTACGGCGGCGGGAACGTCGGGCTGATGGGCGTCGTCGCCGATGCCGCGCTGGCGGCCGGGGGCGAGGTCATCGGCGTGATCCCGCAGCACCTGGTGGACGACGAGGTCGCGCATCCCGGCCTGCCGCGCCTGGAGATCGTGCAGACGATGCACGAGCGCAAGGCCGTCATGGCCGAGCTCTCCGACGCCTTCGTCGCGCTGCCCGGGGCCGCGGGCACCCTCGAGGAGCTGTTCGAGGCCTGGACCTGGGGCATGCTCGGGCTGCACGCGAAGCCGACGGCGCTGGTCGACGTCGACGGGTTCTGGCAGCCGCTGGTGGGCCAGCTGCGCCGCATGGTCGACGACGGCTACCTCGACGCGGGGCGGCTGGACGCGCTCGGCGTCGTCCAGGACGCCACGGAGCTGCTGGGTTTCGTCGCGAGCTACGAGCACCCGGCCCGCAAGTGGACCGCGCCCTCGTCGTCCTGACGGCGGTGCGGTTGCCGTAACCCCTCGGCAACAGGCACGTGCTCCACTGGACCGGTGCCGACGACGCCGCTGCCGCGCGAGACCCGGGTGGTGCACGGGCACCGGCGGGCATTCGTCCGCGCCGGCGAGGGCCCGCCGCTGCTGCTCCTGCACGGGATCGGCAACAGCGCCCAGACCTGGGCCGGCGTCGTCGACCGGCTGGCTGCCTCGCACACCGTCATCGCTCCCGACCTGCTGGGCCACGGCTCCTCCGACAAGCCCCGCGGCGACTACTCGATCGCCGGGTACGCCAACGGGATGCGGGACCTGCTCTCGGTGCTCGACATCGAGCAGGCCACCGTCGTGGGGCACTCCCTCGGCGGCGGGATCGCGCTGCAGTTCGCCTACCAGTTCCCCGAGCGCTGCGAGCGGCTCGTGCTCGTGGGCAGTGGCGGCCTCGGCCCCGAGCTCTCGCTCAGCCTCCGGGCGGCGACGGTGCCGGGCAGCGAGGCGGTGCTGACCGCGCTCACCCACCTCCCGCTGCCGCTGCGCACCGGGCTCCGCGCGCTCGACGCGGTGGGCAGGGCCGTGGGCTGGAACCGCGCGCAGGACCTGGCCGAGGCCGGCGAGGCGATGCTCGCGCTCTCCGACGTCGAGGCCCGGCGGGCGTTCCTGCGGACGCTGCGCAGCGTCGTCGACGCCCGCGGCCAGTGCGTCACGGCCATCGACCGCCTCTACCTCGCCGAGGCCATCCCGATGATGGTCATCTGGGGCCGCCGCGACCCCATCGTGCCGGTGGCGCACGCCGAGGCGGTGCGGGAGCTGGTGCCCTCGGCGCGGGTCGAGGTGTTCGAGCACGCCGGCCACTGGCCACACCTGGCACAACCCGACCGCTTCGCGGAGGTGCTGCTCGACTTCATCGCCGCCACCCAGCCGGTCGACCACGACCGGGACGGGTGGCGGGCCCTGCTGGCCGAGGAGAGGGCCCTGGCCGGGCGCTGACCGCGCCGACTGCCTAGCGTCGGTGCCGTGGAGCACTGGGACGTCGTCGTCGTGGGAGCCGGACCGGCGGGGGCAGCCGCGGCGCTGGCCGCGCGGCGGACCGCGCCCTCGACCCGGGTGCTGCTGCTCGACCGCGCCGACTTCCCGCGCGACAAGGTCTGCGGCGACGGCATCGCCCCCGAGGCGCTCGACGTGCTGCAGGGGCTCGGCGTCGACCCGGCCACGCTGACCGAGGGCTTCGCCCCCGTGCCGCGGCTGCGGCTGCGCTCCCCCGGCGGCGCCGCGGTCGAGCGGCCGATGCGCCGGCCCGCGCACGTCGTCCCCCGGCAGGTGCTCGACGCCCGGATCCTCGACGCCGCGCTGGCCGGCGGCGCGGAGCTGCGGCGGCACCAGGTGCGGCGGCTGACCGTGCACGCCGACCGGGTCGAGGTGGACGGGGCGCTGACCGCCGGTGTGGTGATCGGCGCCGACGGCGCGGAGTCCGTCGTCCGCCGGGGGCTGGGGCTGGCGCCCAACCGGCCCGACCGGATGGCCGTGGCGCTGCGCGGCTACGCACCCGAGCTGCCCGGGCAGCGGGGCGTGCAGGTCATCGCCACCACAGAGCAGCGCTGGCCGGCCTACGCGTGGTCGTTCCCGCTCGGCGACGGCCGGGCCAACGTCGGCTACGGCGAGCTGGTCTCCGGCGGCGCCACCCGGACGGCGCTGGTCGAGGGCCTGCACCGGCTGCTGCCCGGCGTCGAACCCGACGGGCTGCGGGCGCACCGGCTGCCGCTGTCCACCCAGCGGCCGCGCCAGCCCGACGGCCGGGTGCTGCTGGCCGGCGACGCCGCCTCGCTGGTCAACCCGCTCACCGGGGAGGGGATCTTCTACGCGGTGCTGTCCGGAGCGCTCGCCGGCTCGGCGGCGGCGACGGGCGACCGTGCGGGCCGGGACCACCGGCGGGCGCTGCACCGGCGGCTCGGCCGGCACCTGCGGCACTCGTCGACGGCGTCGCTGCTGAGCCGGTGGCCGCGGATCATGGACGCCGCCTTCCGCGCCGCCGCCGCCGAGCAGCGGGTCTTCGACGACGTCGTCGACCTGGGGCTGGCCGACGGCCGGCTCACGCTGCCCACCCTCGCCGCCGCCGTCCGCCGCCTCCGCTGACCGCCGTGACCCGGGGTCAGGACGGCGGGGCGGGCGTGGCCTCGGGCGGCGGCGCGGGGACAGCGACCGGCGCCGGGACCGTGGCCGCCGCGTAGTCCCGCGCGGTGAGCGGCCCGGCGGTGAGCGCGCCGGCCGGCAGCGGCGCCTCGATCGGCTCGCCCGACAGCTCCAGCAGCACCGCCTGCACGCCGGGGACGCTGGTCGCGGTGAGCACGATCTGGGCCACGGCCCGCCGCCCCGACACCCCGGACAGCTCCTGGGTCTGCACCTCCAGGTCGATGGTGGCGGTGCCGTCCTCGAACCCGGTCACGACCAGCTGGATCTTGGGGGGCAGCGCCGTCGACAGCTCCTCGTCCAGCTCGGCCGGCGTCGGGCCCGCAGCCAGCTGCTCGAGCAGCGAGGCCAGCCGCTCGCGGCGGGTCGTGCCGCTCACCTCGCGCAGACGGGGCACCACGGCCTCGCCGACGCCGATCCAGTGCACTCGCGAGGTGACCGTGCTGGCCTCCGGGGCCGCCGTCGGCGTGGGACTCGGGCTCGGTGAGGCGAGGCCGTAGGGGACGTCCTCCGCCGCGATCGTCGACGGCGTGCCGCCCGTGGGCACACCGCAGCCGGCGAGGACCAGCGCGAGCGCGAGGGCGGCGACCCGGCGCCCGGTCACGAGCCGGCCCCCGGCAGCGAGAGGCTGAAGCGGGCGCCGCCGTCGGGCGCGTCGGAGACCCACGCCGCCCCGCCGTGCCGCCCCGCCGTCTCCGCCACGATCGCCAGGCCGAGACCGGCGCCGGGCAGCGAGCGCCGGGCTGCCCCTGCGCCCCGTGCGAACCGCTCGAAGATCCGCTCGCGGTCCTCCACCGGCACGCCGGGGCCGGCGTCGTCGACGGTCAGGACGACGGCGTCGTCGCGGCGCCGGACCTCCACCCGCCGCGCCCCGCCGGCGTGCCGATCGGCGTTCTCGAGCAGGTTGCGCACGGCACGCTCCAGGCCGGTCTTGTCGCCGAGCACGACCGTCTCCTCGTCGGCGCTCCCGGTGAGCAGCTGGGCCGGGCGGCCGGTCACGGCGAGCACCTCGCGGGTGAGGGCGGTCAGCGACACCGGACTGTCCGGCGCAGCCGCCGGGTCGCCGTCGACGCGGGCCAGTTGCAGCAGGTCGTCGAGCATCCGGCGGAACCGGCCGAGCTCGCCCTCCACCAGGGTCAGGGCCTGCCCGGCCCGCGGCGAGAGCTCCTCGCGGCGGGTGCCGAGCACCTCGACGCTGGTGACCAGGCTGGTCAGCGGGCTGCGCAGCTCGTGGCTGACGTCGCCGACGAACCGGGCGTCGCGCTCGATGCGGGCCGCCAGCGCGTCGACCATGCTGTTGAACCCGGCCACGATCGCGACCAGGTCGGGGTCGTCGGTGGGCGGCAGCCGGGTGGTGAGCTCGCCGCCGGCGATCCGCGTGGCCGCCCCGGCCACCTGCTCCAGCGGCTGCACGGCCCGCCGGCTGGCCCACACGCCGAAGGCCGCCCCGACCGCGGTCGCCGCGAACGCCGCGGCCGCGAGCACCGCCGAGAGCGTGGTGAGCGCCTGGCGCAGCTCGGTGAGCCGGCCGATCTCGTAGAACTCGACGCCCGCCGCGCGCAGCGGCACCCCCACCAGGAGCGCCGGACCGTCGGGCGAGTCGATCCGCACCGTGCCGGCCGCCCCGCCGGAGACGATCTCCTGCAGCTCCGGCGGGACGTCGCGGGCGCCGACGTCCAGGCTCGAGGAGTACCAGGACTCGCCGCTGCGCAGGACGACGTCGGCACCGCCGGAGGGCACCAGCTCGGTGAGCAGCTCACCGACGTCGGAGCCCGCGGTGGCCAGCCGGCCGTTGAGCACGTTGGCGTCGGCGAAGGCCTGCCGGGTCAGCGAGGCCTCGCGCTGGTCCAGCAGGTAGCTCCGCGCGAGCAGGAAGGTGGTGCCGACCAGGACGACCGACACCAGCAGCGTGACCGCGGCGAACCCGAGGACGATGCGCGCCCGGAGCCCGCGCGGCCCGAGCGCCAGCCTCACCGGGGATCCAGCCGGTAGCCCAGGCCCCGCACGGTGACCACCAGCCGCGGGGCGCCCGGATCGGTCTCCACCTTGGTCCGCAACCGCCGGACGTGGACGTCGACGATCCGCTCGTCCCCGAAGAAGCCGTGCTCCCAGACCCGCTCGAGCAGCGCCTGCCGGCTGAAGACCCGCCCCGGTGAGCCGGCGAGCTCGCACAGCAGCCGGAACTCGGTCAGCGTCAGCGGCAGCTGCTGCTCCCCGCGGTGCACCGTGCCGCGGCCCTCGTTGAGCACCAGCGGGGCGGCCGGATCGGAGTCGAGCACGACCGCCTCGGGCGGCCGCTCGGTGGCGCCGCTGCCGGCCCGCCGGCGCAGCGCCCGCAGCCGCGCGGTGATCTCCTTGACCTCGAACGGTTTCGTCACGTAGTCGTCGGCGCCGGCCTCCAGCGCCGCGACGATGTCGTGCGTGTCCGCCCGGGCGCTCACCACGATGATCGGCAGGTCGTGACCACGCCGGACCTCGCGGATGACGGCGTAGCCGTCCATGGACCCCAGCATCAGGTCGACGACCATCAGGTCGGGCGCGGCCACGGCGACGGCGCGCACGGCGTCCTCGCCGGACGCCGCCTCGGCGACGTCGTAGCCCTCGTCCTCCAGTGCCCACCGCAGGGCGGTGCGGATGGAGTCGTCGTCCTCGACGACCAGCAGACGGAGCGCCACGCCCGCCATGCTGCCACCGCTGCCGGGCGGGCCCTCCGGGCGTCCGAGAGCGTCACGCGATCGCAAAGGAGCGTCCCAGGGAATCGCAACGTGCCCGGGCGACGCTGGAGGCATCGAGTTCCCGCGTCGAGGGAGATGCTGCATGGCCACCACCGCTGCGGTCCGCGCCGCCGCCTCCAGCCGCGTCGACGCCACGCGCGACGAGGTCACGATCCACCTCGACGACTCCCTCTTCGCCGACGGCCTCGCCGACGTCAGGTGGCTGCTGCACGACGCGCTGCTGGCCGGGGCCCGGCGCCTGGTCGTCGACCTGAGCCGGGTGCAGCACCTGTCGAGCACGGCGGTGGCCAGCTTCCTGTGGGCGCACCGCATCTGCCGGGCCCGCGGCGGCACCGTCGTCCTGCGCGGGGCGAACCGGCGCACCCTCGACCTGCTCCGGCGGACCGGCCTGTGGCGGGTCCTCCAGCTGGACACCGAGCGCGACCGGGACGTGGCGTGATGCTGTCGGAGACCGTCGACCTGCGGATCGGCGTCATCCGGGCCAGCGGCCACCTCACCGCCCAGGGTGCGGATCTGCTGCGCGGCACCGCGGACTCGCTGCGCGAGGGCGGGCACCGGCGCGTCGTCGTCGACCTCGCCGGTGTGCGGGGCGCCGACGACGCCGGACTGGACGTGCTGCGCAGCCTCCGGGACCGCTACGCCGAGGACGGCGGAGAGCTCGTCCTGCAGCACTCCGGGCAGCTGGGCACCGGCGCGGTCTGACCCCCGGCGGCAGGGGAGAATCCGAGGCTCCACCGCCGAGCACGGGAGTCGCGAGCATGGGGTTGTTCGACCGGCGGGCCACGTCGTCGCCGTCCGGGGCGTCCGGGATCGGTGCCGCGGAACTGGCCGAGGCCACGGAACTCATGGACCGCTGGGACGCCGCCCTGGGCGACAGCGACGCCATGTTCGCCTGCCTGGCTCAGATCGCGCGCCGTCCGTGGGCGTGGTGGGCCGCGGCGAGCCGGGCGGCCGGTGCGGCCGGTGAGCACGCGCTGGCGGGACGGATCTTCCTCTTCGCCCACCTGTTCACGACCCGGCTGGTGGACCGGATCAGCCCCGAGAAGCAGCGGGAGACCGGGCTCGGCCGTCCGGATCCGGACGCCTACCGCGCAATCGCCGAGCAGGCGGTGGCCGCGCTCGTCCAGCTCCCGCCGGAGCTGATGATCCACGACACGGCGACCGGGAAGGTCGACGTCGCCGCGGCGTGGACCATGGCGCAGGCCGTCGTAGCCGCCTGAGCCGCGGTCAGCGCAGCGCCGTCACCAGCGCGCAGGCCGTGGCGCCGGCCGGCTCCACCACGAAGCCCAGCTGCTCCAGCACCTCGAGGATCGCGACGTTCATCAGCCGCTGCACGGCCTCGTCGGCGGTGGCGCCGCGCGACTGCTGCAGGCTCATCCGGTCGTGCGGGCGCCAGCTGACCAGCAGGCCCCCGGCCTCCTGGTCGGGCACCAGGCAGACGCCGCCACCGGACTGCGTCGCGCCGGCGTCGTGCAGCGGCAGCCCGGCCTCGACCAGCGCCGCGGCGACCTCGACGACCAGCGTGGTGAGCGGGTCGGTGTCGGTGAGCAGGTCGTCCCACTCGGCCGGCAGGCGGTCCAGGTGCCGGCCCAGCTCGCCGAGCCAGGCGCGCTCCTCCGGGGAGGGCTTGGGCTTGAGCGTGCCGTCTGTGCGGCGGGTGCCGAAGACGGCGACGGCGGAGAGCTCGTCGGCGAAGGCGGCCCAGTCGGCGTCGACCCGGTCGGCGAACGGACCGGCGACCACCTGCGCGGCCTCGCCCACCAGCCACCAGGCGGGTCCGCCCTCGGCGACCGCCGCCGGCGCGGTGCGGACGGCGAGGCTGCCCACCTGCCCGTCGCCGGCCGGAGCCGCGACTGCCGCCTCACCGGGCCGCGCGGGAGCACGTCGGCCCGCGGGATGGTTCGCGGACCGCGGCGTGGCGGCCCGCGCGGGCTGCTGCGCCCCGTTGCGCTCGAACTCGTACCGGGCCGTGGAGCTGGCCCCGAGGGCCACCACCAGTCCGGTGAACACCAGGAAGCCCAGCACCACTACTGCCGGCCAGACCAGCGTCGCGCCCATGGTCACGCGGGTACTCCTCAGCGCCAATGCCGCGGCGGGGAAGTACCGCGGACAGGGCAGACGCTAGGGCTCTCCGGTCTCCGCATCGGCAGTCCGCGGCACGCATGTGACCGGCCCGTCACCGGATCGTTGCGAGAGCCCCTGGCGAGGGGTGGTGACCCCACTCCCGCCCCGGCGTCTTGTCGACAAACTGCCCCCTGACCAGCGTGAAAAGGCTGTTCCGGGCCGCGGTGACCTCGATCGGCGTCCCGCGCGTGGCGTGTCGGACGTCGCACCCGGTGCTCGCCCCCGGCTCCGGCCTACCGGTACAGGGTCTCGCCGCGGTGCGTGTCGAAGTACTCCCGCACTTCGCAGATGGCGCCGTCGGCCACGACGAAGTTCGCCATGTAGGCGTTCTCGTAGGACTCCCCCGACACCGTCGTGGCCTGGGCCCGCCACTCGATGACGGCGTTCGAGGCACCGAGGGTCAGGCTGACCAGCTCAGTGGTAAAGGTGTCCGGCACCATCCGGGACGTCGCGATGGGGAAGAACTCGTCGACGATCGCGTCCCGCCCCCGCCACGTCCCGGCGTTGGGCAGGCGGCCTGGGGCATGCCAGCTCGCGTCCTCCGTGAAGCACCGCTTGAGGACCGCGGGGTCGCCGGTCTGCAGGGCTGCGAAGTAGCGGTTGATGGCGCCCTGGACGGGGCTCTGGTCGGTCATGTGCGCACGCTTACGCACAGGGGAACACATGTTCGAAAGACCGAGCGGAGGGCGTGGGATTCGAACCCACGATGGGTGTTACCCCAGAGCGGTTCTCAGAAATGCTGGTACCCCTCCCGCAACTTGCAGCAACTGACGAAACCGCAGTTCAGCGCGCTGCGGCCTTGACCGCTGATCACCGCCTATGACCCCCTATCGCCGTCACTACGGGCACGCAGCAGGCACAAGATTCGGCTGCCGATGCGGCCCTCGACTTGCGATATGCCGGGGAGGCTGGCGGGGATGCACCCACCGCGGCGGGCACGAAGAAGCGGCCGAACCGGGTCTCTGGCAGGGCCCACTCGGACCGTCGCGCAGGACGACAGGCGAACAGCAATCCAGAGTTCGGATCGCTTCACGCGAAGCGCTCAGCCCCCATGCGACGAGCTGGGCGGTGACCACCACCCGCCAGGCCCATACGCGATCGGTCAAAGTCACCCCACGCGTGGCAACGTCACCTAACCCGCCGGCCTTCTTCAGCGACCGGCCGGGACTGTGCTCACACTGATCCAGCGAGGTCGCTTTGGGCTAGGTGGCGACGATCCGCGCCTACTGCGAGCCCGCCTCTCTACGCTCGAGCGTCTCGATGAGCACTCCCTGGCTGGCGGGAACGAGCGGCGACTCCCCGGCGATGTAGCCCAATATCCGGTCCAAGACCTCCTGGGCCTTGGCGGTTGCCTCACGGTCAGACCACGCGACTGGGTTCGGAGGTCTGTTTCGTGGGAACGGGCGCCCCTCGATGTCGTATCGACGCATCAGTCCTTGTCCCTTGGGCGAGACGGGGTACCCGTGAGTCAACCCCTCCACGTCGTCGTCCTTCTCGAAGTGGGTCCGCGCGGCTCGGATCAACAGTCCGGCCACCCCACATCCTTCGTGCGCCGCGTCGACCAAGACAAAGCTGATCTCCCCGCCACCCCCCGCCGACAGGAAGCCGATCGGCCCTCCCGCACTCTGGGCGACCCAGACCCGCGAGGCAAGGTTCCCGATCGGCGGGCTGCGCTTGACGGGCTCGCAAAAGTCGATCTCCACCTGCACGGCGCCACCTTCGCTTCGCCGGTCCACGACGCGAGCCGGAGGGCCCGACCCCAACATGGCCGTCCTCTTGGACCTATCTGGACCGTTCGCGGGCTGCAACGCCGAACGCGGGCATCGCCAGGACAATCTGCATCCTTTGCCTTACTCCGCACGGCCCCCCAGCCTCTTCCCGTCATAGCCCTAGACCCAGGCAGGCAGGCATCAGACGAAAAGCAGACGCTCCCGCGTCCCACGCTCGGGGTCTTCCAGAACCACGCCGCCTTCCCTGGCCTGCAGTTCCATGATCCGCTTGTACACCTGCAGAGCGCGGTTGACGATCGTCGTCTTGGTCGTCCCTTCCTCGCTCACAAGCCAGGTCAAGTCCTCGACGGACTTGTTGTTCAGCTCTACGACCAGACGACGAGCCACCTCAGCGGGGGCGCGGTCCTCTGGCCTCTTCGCGCTGTTCTTCCTTCCGGTCGTGGCAGTCTTCTGCACTGTTCCTCCTCGTAATCTCCCATCTACGGAGATCACTGATGGGCGTCCCCCACGGGGGACGCGAATGTTCTTGTGGGGTGGGGTTGCGAGCGGTATCTACCCGCCCTGTCAACCGAACTTGCTCGCCGTTGCCAGACGGCGGGACGAACGTGAGCCACCAAGGACCTGGCCGCTTGCCAGACCCCCAGGTCGTCGTCGCACGGTGCCACGGCTCACGCGGGATCGACTTACAAGCGTGTGAACAGGCACTTTGCTTGTCGATCGCCTCGCTGCCATGTGAGCAACGTACACCGACTTAGCGTGCGCGGGCAACATCTGATGTTAGTTCTATTGACAAGGACGGAGACGAAGATTGTCGGATCGTGGCGATTGGGTGACAGCTCGGGGTAGTCTGTGCGGCGAGCCGTCCTTCCCGACCGCTCTTTCCAGATGGAGGAAGTCATGAACATCCGCATCACAGCCCAGGCCAGTCGGCCGCGGCCCCGAGGACGAGGAGACCTGCCGTGTCAGAACGCCATGACGATTCCGAGGAAGATCGCGATCTAGCCCCGGAGTTGGGGTCCGAACCGGACCCGACCAACCGCCCGATTCCCCTCGACCCGAGCGATGGCTACGACATCTCCCGCGGCGTCGTCCGTGAAGAGCGCATCGAGATCGACGCCGAGATGACCAAGGACGGTGGAAAGCTCCGGTTCAGGGGCGCACCCGATGTGGCGACCCAGGTTCTCGGGGTTGGCTGCGTTGTAGCGGGGGGCATCTTGTGGCCGACCGCAGGGTGGGAGCCCGGCACGATGGTGGCAGTCCTTGGCCCCGCAGTCGCCTGGTTTTTCCGCCGTAGGTAACGAAGTAGCAAACTAAGCCGAAGGAAGGACGGCGGTATCGGGGGCCGGCGCTCACTATGAAGTGAGCGTCGTTCTTTCGTTTCCAGCCCTCGACATCGTCTGGGCGACCTGCCGCTGGACCGCATCACTCCCGCCGTGGTGCGCCAGTGGCACGTGCATACCAGCGCCGCCACCGGCCCGACAGCCACCCGACAGGCCTACGCAGTTCTGCGCGCCATCCAGAGCCGGGAGCCACCGGACGGTGCACCTGCCCGACCAGGGAGTCGACGCGCTGGACGAGCACCTCCGCGTGCGCGGATCGGCATTACCCCCGACCGGCTGTTCACCAGGCCTGACGGCAGCACCTTGCGCGCCCACCACGTGCACGCCGCATGGGCCACGGCGCGAACCCGGGCCTCACTGCCCGGGGCACACCTGCACGATCTCCGCCACGCCAGCCTGAAGCTGGCGGCCCCGAGCGGAGCAACCCTTGCCGAGGTGATGCGCCGGGCCGGTCACTCCTCGTCACGCACGGCCATGATCTACCAGCACGCGGCGGAAAGCCGAGACGCCGAAGTGGCGGCACGGCTGGGCCGCCTCGCGGTGGGCACGCGCGTCAACCGTACGGGCACGCAGTGGGCACGACGGGGGCGCTGAGATCCGGTACGGGGCCGCCTCCCGGTCGAGCCTGCACGAACGTGCTGATCAGAGCGGAGGGCGTGGGATTCGAACCCACGATGGGTGTTACCCCATAGCGGTTTTCAAGACCGCCGCCATCGGCCACTAGGCGAGCCCTCCTGGCCCCCGCACTCTAGGCGGCGTGCGACGTCCGGCTCAGGACGCCCAGTTCTTCACCTTCTCGAGCGTCCCGACCGTGTCGGGCCCGTCGACCGACACGTTGAGCACGGTCACCCCGGCGGCCCGGTAGGCCTCGATGCGCTCGCGCACGAAGCTCTCGGGTCCGACGAGCGAGGTGGCGTCGAGGAAGGCCTGCGGCACGGCGGCCGCGGCCTCCTCCTTCCGGCCGGCGAGGTAGAGGTCCTGGATGAGCTCGGCCTCGGCCTCGAACCCGTAGCGGCGGAAGAGCTGGTTGTAGAAGTTGCGCTCGCGGGCGCCCATGCCGCCGACGTAGAGCGCGATGCCGGGCCGGGCGCGGTCGCGCAGGTGCTCGAGGCCCTCGCCGATCGCGACGACGCCGCCGGCGACGACCTCGAGAGGATCCATGCCGGCCGGCCGCCTGGTCCTGCCCTCCGCCAGGGACTCGCCCCACACCTCGGAGGCCCGCTCGGGCCAGAACAGCGTCGGCATCCACCCGTCGGCGAGCTCCGCGGTCAGCTCGACGTTCTTGGGACCGAGGGCGGCGAGGTAGATCGGGATCCGGTCGCGCACCGGGTGCGTGATGAGCTTGAGCGGCTTGCCGAGGCCCGTGCCCTGCCCCTCGGCCAGCGGCAGGTGGTAGTAGCGGCCGTCGTGCTCGACGAGCTCGCGCCGCCACACCTTGCGGCAGATCTCGATGACCTCCCGCGTGCGCCCGAGGGGAGCGTCGTACGGGACCCCGTGGAAGCCCTCGATCACCTGCGGCCCGGAGGCACCGAGCCCGAGGATGCACCGGCCGTCGCTCAGCAGGTCGACACCCGCGGCGGTCATGGCCAGCAGGCTCGGGGTGCGGGTGTAGATCGGCAGGATCGACGAGCCGATCTGGATCCGCTCGGTGACGGCGGCCAGGTACCCCATCAGCGAGACGGCGTCGACGCCGTACGCCTCGGCGACCCAGACGATGTCGATGCCGGCCGACTCCAGCGTGGCGACCCGTTCGGCCGCCTCCTTCATCCCGTTGGCGTACCCGACGCCGGTGGCGATGCGCATGCGTTGCGTCCTCTACGTCTCTCTGACCGTGAGTGGCGCGCCGCTCGGGCCCCGGACCAGCACGCTCTGCGCGCTGAAGCCGAGGGGCCCGTCGGCGTCGTACAGGTGGGCGCCGCTGACGCCGGCGCCGAGGGAACCGGTGTGGGCGGTCGTCCTCAGGCCCACCCAGTCCCCGGACAGGGGCCGGAAGGTGTTGATCGTCGTGTCGGCGTTGATCGCGTGGACGGCAGGAGCGGCCGGCCGGGCGGCTCCCCGGGTGCCGCGGAGGAGGTGCGGCACCGCGTAGGTCCAGTCGGCGATGGCGGCGACGGTGACGGTGCTCGAGTTCGGTTCCCCCTCGACGACCGGCACGGCGAGCCGGAACCACACGACGTCGCTGTCGACGTCGACCTGGACGTCGATGGCGTGGTGGAAGGCGGGCCGCTCGGAGCCGGCCCGCGTGAAGGGCGAGGCCCCCGTGGGGTCGCCCGAGGGAGGCCGCGGCGGCGGCGTGTCCTCGGTCTCGTCGACGACGAGGTCGGCCACCCGGACCCGCAGCGCCGTGCCCCGGACGCACAGCTCGTCGTCGGCGTACATGGCGACGTCGACGAGATCGATGCTCTTGCCGGACCGGGCAGCCGTCGTCTCGACCCGGAGGGGCACCATCGGCGCCGCTCGCAGCATGTCGACGGTCAGCCGGACGACCTGGCGCTCCACCTCGCTGGGATGGCGCTCCGCGGCGCGGCCCATGGCGGCGAGCATGGCGCTGCCGTGCAGGGTGCCCTCGTACCAGGGCCCCCGCGTGAGCGGCCCGGGAACGAGCAGGTCACCGTCCCGGCGGAACAGCGCCTCGTCGCGTTTCGGCGTCCAGCCACCCGTCATGCGGCGACGTCCCGGGACCGTTGCGCTCGCACGATGAGGCTCCTCAGCAGGCCAGGGACGACCGCTGGGGCCGCGCACTCCCGGTGCAGTGTGCCATCGCACATCTGGACCGGCCGCGTCAGGACGTCGGCAGCAGCCCGGTGCGCCAGGCCTCCGCAGCAGCAGCGGTCAGCGGACGGGACAGCAGGTAGCCCTGGGCGAAGTCGCACTGCTGCGCGCGCAGCCACTCCAGCTGCTCCTGCTCCTCGACGCCCTCGGCCACGACGCTCAGCCCGAAGGTGTGCGCGGCGCGGATCATCAGCGCGACCAGCTCCGCGTGCCCGGACGCCCTGTTCGAGATGAAGCTGCGGTCGATCTTCAGCGTGTCCACGGGCATGCCGGCCAGCTGGCCGATCGAGGTGTAGCCGGTGCCGAAGTCGTCGATCGCGACCGCGACACCCAGTTCCCGCAGCGTCACGAGGTGGCCGAAGGCGGCCGGCTCGCTGACCAGCACGGTCTCGGTGACCTCGACGATCAGCAGCTCGGCAGGCAGCCCGGAGGCCGCGAGCGCGTCAGTGACGTCCTGGACCACGCGCGGATCGGACAGGTGGCGGCCGGAGACGTTCACCGCGACGGTGAGCTCCGCCGCGGCCGGGTCCGCGGCGCGCCAGGCGGCGACCTGCCGGGTGGCCTCGTGCAGCACCCAGCGGTCCAGGTCGCAGATCAGCCTGCTGCTCTCGGCCACGGGGATGAAGTCGTTGGGCGGCACCCTGCCGACGCCTGGGCGGTTCCAGCGCACCAGCGCCTCGTAGCCCTCGAGCCGGCCGGAGGCCAGCGCCACGACCGGTTGGTAGTGGACCTCCAGCTCGCCGGCGGCCAGGCCTGCGGTCAGCGCCGTCTCCATCTCGGAGTGGGCGGCCAGCTGGGCGCGCAGGGATTCGTCGAACAGCTCGGCCCGCCCTCGCCCGCGCGACTTGGCGCGGTAGGCGGCGGCGTCGGCCTCGGCGAAGAGCGCGTCGGCGTCCACGGCGGCGTCCTGGGCGACGGCGATGCCGACGCTCGCACCGACCCGCACGTCCTGGCCGCCCTCGCGGATCGGCCGGCTGACGGTGTCGATCAGCCGCTCGGCCAGCTCGGCCAGCTCGCGCTCCCCGGAGGCCTGCTCGACGAGCACGACGAACTCGTCGCCACCCAGCCGGCAGACGACGTCCCCCGGGCGCAGGGCCGAGCGCAGCCGGCCGGCCACGGCGCGCAGCACCGTGTCACCGGTCGCGTGACCGAAGCGGTCGTTGACCCCCTTGAAGCCGTCGAGGTCGATGAACAGCAGCCCGGTCTTGGTCCCGGCGCGGCGGCCGCGGTGCAGCGCGGCGGCGGTCAGCATGCGCGCCTGGGTGCGGTTGGGCAGGTCGGTGAGGGGATCGTGCGCGGCCTGGTGAGCCAGCGCGGTCTGCAACGTCTCGCGCTCCCGGACCGAGGCCACGAGCTGCTCGACCGAGGCGTGCAGCAGCTCGCCCAGCGGGCCGGGGAGCGGATCGGCCAGGACAGGGGCGGAGAGGTCGCCGCGGGTGACGGCGGCCGCCTGCGCCTGGATCCGGCTCAGCCCGGCGACGGTCGTGGCCAGCGCCGCGGAGACGGTGCGCGCCTCGCGCGGCCCGCTGCCGTCGATGTCCACCATCTCCCCCTGGCTGATCTGCTCGGCCTGGTCGGCGAGCCGGCGGAGGGCGCGCGAGACGGTGCGCCCGACGAGCACGGCGCCGGCCAGCGAGGCCAGGACCAGTCCGACGGCGACCGCGAGGAGCAGGTTGCGTCGGTCGATGGCCGCCGCGCGGTCGGCGGCGGAGAGCTCCTGGGCCTCGGCGACGGCCTCGCCCAGGAACTCGGTCAGGAGGGTGTCGCGCGTCGTCGCCTGGCGCACCAGGTCCACCAGCTGCGACACGGACAGATCGGTGACCCGGCCGGCTGCGTGCGCCCCGATCACCTGGTCGATCGCGGCCGTCTCGGGCGTCGACGCGACGTCCCGCCACCGCTCCTCGAGGGAGTCCTGCGACAGCTCGGCCAGGTCCTCCTTGGCGTGCTGGTACGTGGCCCAGTCGCTCGCCCACGCCTCCTCGTCGACGCCGGCCACACCGACCAGCTGGGTGCCGATGAACTCCGGCACCAGCCGGCCGGCCACCGTGGCGAAATCGGCGATGAGCTGCACGTCGTGGGTGGCCGCCGTCGTCGCGACCGGTGCCTGCTCGGCCGCGGCTGCGCCGGCGGCCCGGCCCTGGGCGGCCGCCAGGTCGTCGGCGAGCGCGAGGTAGTCGTCGTACAGCGCCGCGAGCTGCGGCTCGCTGCCGTTCCGGCCGTCGGCGGCCGCCCGCACCCAGGCGAGGCGGCTCACGGCGGCAGCGGTCGCGGCCGCGGCGAGGGAGTCGTCCCCGATCTCGCGGAGCGCCTGGTCCGTCGCGGCCCTCGTCTCCCGGACGAGTTCCACGGCCGGCCCGCGGAGGCCGGCCACGAAGTCGCTGCCAGCCCCGAGGATCGCGGCGCTGTCAGGGCTGTCGATGATCACGCGGGTCAGGGTCGGGACCACTTCGCGGACGACGGCGCTGCGGGCGGCGTGCAGCCGCGCCAGCGTGCCGACCGCGGCCTCCGACCGCGCCGCGCTGTCGGCCTCGTGGGCGGCGATGCGGACGATCGCGGTGGTCAGCGCGACCACGCCCAGCAGGGGCACGAGGACCAGTGCGGTCAGGTACAGCCACAGGGGCGTACCGCGGCGCCGACGCGCCGCTCGCTCCTGGTTCGACATACCCCCCACGTCGGCGCGTCCGCACGCCTGCTTGAGCGCCCTCCCCCGCCCGGGGCAGATCCGGACCGTCCGGAGCCGGTTGCCGGGGGTCCGCCGGGACCGCCGACAATGGCACCCGCCGTGCGCCGCGCGGCGGGAACGGAGGGCACGTGTCGCAGCAGGCCCCCGCGGACGCCGGCCGGGCACGGACGACGACGCGCTGGTGGTGGGCCCTCGCCCCGGCGGCGGTGCTGGTGCTCGTGGCGCTGTGCCTGCGTGCGCCGTTCGCCGCCGTCGGCCCCCTGCTCGGAGAGCTGGGCGACGAGCTCGGGCTCTCGACCGGGGCGCTCGCCGTCGTCACCGCGCTGCCGTTGGTCTGCTTCGGGCTGGTGTCGCCGTTCGCCCCCGCCCTGGCCACCCGGTTCGGGGTGCACGGTGCCGTCCTCGTCGGGGTGGCCCTGATCGCGGTGGGCGTGCTGCTGCGGGTCGCCGGGGCGCCCGGCCTGTTCGCCGGGACCGTGCTGCTCAGCGGTGGTATCGCGGTGGGCAACGTGCTGCTGCCGGCCGCGGCGCGGGCGGAGTACGGCGCGCGGGCCGCCGTCGTCCTCGGGCTGATCACCGCGTCGATGTCCGGCTCGGCGGCCGTCGGGGCGGGGCTGGCGCGCCCGATGTCGGCCGCCGCCGGCGGCGCGGAGGCCGGGCTGCTGCTGTGGGTCCTGCTGGTGCTCGTCGCGCTGCTGGCGATGGCCGCGCTGGCCCGCGCCCGGCGCGGTGCTCCCCGGCCCGAGGCGGCGCCCGCCGGGGCCCGCACCGCGATCCTGCGCGACCGGGTGGCCCTGGCGGTGACCCTGTACTTCGGGTTCCAGTCGCTGTCGTTCTACGCGATGCTCACCTGGCTGGCCGACGTCCTGGAGTCCGAGTCCGGCGTCTCCCCCGTCGCCGCCGGCGGTCTGCTGGCCGTGGCCACCGGGCTGGCGGTGCCCCTGGCGCTGGTGATCCCCGGGCTGGCCGGTCGTCGCCCCGGGCAGCAGGGGTGGGTGCTGCTGGGCGCCCTGCCGGCGATCGCCGCGATCACGGGGCTGCTCCTGGCCCCGGAGGCCGCGCCCCTGCTGTGGGCGGCGCTCTACGGGTTCGGCAGCGGCGTCGCGTTCCCGCTGTCGATGATGCTGATCGTGGCCCGCAGCCGCGACGTCGCCCAGACCGGCCGGCTCTCGGCCACCGCGCAGAGCGTGGGCTACCTGCTCGCGGCGACCGGCCCGCTGGGCGTGGGGCTGCTGCACGACGCGACCGGCGCCTGGGCGCCCGGCCTGGTGCTGATGCTCACCGCCGTCGTCCTGCAGCTCGTGGTGGGCCTCGCCGCCGCCCGCCCCCGCCTCGTCGCCCCCACCGCCTGACTCTGCTTCTCCGCGGAAAAGCAGCCCGCTCTTCCGCGGAGAAGCAGGTCAGGGGGTGGCGGTGACGCCCTCGGGGGTGGTCGCGGGGGTGCCGACGACGCCGTGCAGGTGGCAGGCCGCCTGCTGACCGGGCGCCCCGACCGGCTGCAGCGCGGGGTCGACGTCGTCGCAGGGCTCGAAGACGTACGGGCACCGGGTGCGGAACCGGCAGCCACTCGGGACGGCGGCCGGCGAGGGGACGTCGCCGGTGAGGACGATCCGCTTCCGCTCGCGCTCGAGCTTCGGGTGCGGCAGCGGCACCGCCGAGAGCAGCGCCTGCGTGTAGGGCATCTGCGGGTCGGTGCCGACGGCCTCCGCGGGCCCGATCTCGACCACCCGGCCCAGGTACATGACCGCGATCCGGTCGGAGATGTGCCGCACGGCGGAGAGGTCGTGGGAGATGAACAGCAGCGTGAGCCCGAGCTGCCGCTGCAGCCGGCGCAGCAGGTTGAGCACCTGCGCCTGCACGCTGACATCCAGGGAGGCGATCGCCTCGTCGCACACCAGGAAGTCCGGCTCGCCGGCCAGCGCACGGGCGATGCCGACCCGCTGCCGCTGGCCACCGGAGAACTCGTGCGGGTACCGGCCGGCGACGCCCGGGTCGAGGCCGACCAGCTCCAGCAGCTCGGCGACCCGGGTGGCCTTGTCCCGCCCCGTGCGCAGCCCGTGCACCTCCAGGGGCTCGCTCACCGTCTGCGCCACGGTGCGGCGGGGGTCCAGCGAGGCGAACGGGTCCTGGAACACCATCCCGGCGCGGCGGCGCAGCTCCTTGAGCCGGCGCCCCTGCAGCCCGGTGAGATCGGTGCCGTCGAAGGTCAGGGTGCCGCCGGTGGTGGGCACCAGCCGCAGCAGCGCGTTGCCCAGCGTCGACTTCCCGCAGCCGGACTCCCCCACCAGGCCCAACGTCTCGCCGCGGACGATGTCGAGGTCCACGCCGTCGACGGCGCGCAGCACCCCGGCCGGCTTCCGGCGGAAGCCGCCGCCGATCGGGAAGTGCACCTCCAGCCCGCGCGCAGAGACCAGCACGTCGCCACCGCTCACCGGAGACCCCCCTCCGGACTTTCTGCACCGAAAGTCCGCCCCACCCCCGGACTTTCGGCGCCGAAAGTCCGTTCGGTGCACCAGGTCGCGGCGCGGTGCGGCAGCACCACGTCGGCCGAGCCGATGACGGTCAGCGGCGGCTGCTCGGTCTCGCAGCGCGCGTCACCGCGGACCGGGCAGCGCGGCCAGAACACGCAGCCCTTCGGCAGGTCGGTCGGGGCGGGCGGCACCCCGGGCACCGTGGCCAGGTCGGGGACGACGCCGTCGACGGCCGGCTGGGCCAGGTCGGGCAGGGCGCCCAGCAGCCCGCGGGTGTACGGGTGGACCGGGTTCTCCAGGACGTCGTCGACCGTGCCGTCCTCCACGCACCGCCCGCCGTACATGACCAGCACCCGGTCGGCGATGCCCGCGACCACGCCCAGGTCGTGGGTGATCCAGATGACCCCGGTGCCGCGCTCGGCCTGGAGCTTCTCGACCAGGTCGATGATCTGCGCCTGCACGGTGACGTCGAGCGCCGTCGTCGCCTCGTCGGCGATGAGCAGCGCCGGGGAGTTCGACAGCGCGATGGCGATGATCACCCGCTGCCGCATGCCGCCGGAGAGCTCGTGCGGATAGCGGTCCAGCGTGCCCTCGGGATCGGGCAGGCCCACCTCGGCGAGCAGTTCCGCGGCGCGGCGCCGGGCGGCCGCCTTGTCCAGGTCGCTGTGCGCGCGGATGCCCTCGACCACCTGCCGGCCGATGGTCAGCACCGGGTTCAGCGAGGTCATCGGGTCCTGGAACACCATGCCCGCGCCGGGGCCGCGCACCTGACGCAGCCGGTCGGGCCGCATGGTGAGCAGGTCCTCGCCCTGAAGCCGTGCCGAGCCGGTCACCGTCGCCACCCCCGACGGCAGCAGGCCGAGCAGCGCGAGCACCGAGACGCTCTTGCCGCTGCCCGACTCCCCCACCACGGCGACGGTCTCCCCCGCGCCCACGGTGTAGGAGAGCCCGTTCACCACGTCCGCCGGGCCGCGCGGGGTGCGCAGCCGCACCCGCAGGTCCTCGACCTCCAGCACCGGCTGCCCGCTCACCTGCCACCCCCGGCCATGAGCGTCCGCTGCTTCGGGTCCAGGACGTCGCGCAGCCCGTCGCCGAGCAGGTTGAAGCAGAGCACGGTCAGGAAGATCGCCATCCCCGGGAAGAAGGCCAGCCACCAGGCCAGGTCGATGAAGCCGCGGCCCTCGGCGAGCATCAGCCCCCACGAGGGGTTGGGCGGCTGGGTGCCCAGGCCGAGGAAGGAGAGCGCGGCCTCGGCCAGCACCGCGAAGGCCAGGCTGATCGAGGTCTGGACGATGATCGGCGGCGCAGCGTTGGGCAGCACGTGCCGGGTGAGCAGCCGGAGGTCCGAGGCGCCCACCGAGCGCGAGGCCCGCACGTAGACCTCCTCCCGCACCCCCAGCACGCTGGCGCGGGTCACCCGGGCGAAGACCGGGATGTAGACGATCCCGATGGCCAGCGCGGTGTTGCCCGACCCCGCCCCGCGCACCGCCAGGACGGCGATGGCCAGCAGCACGGCCGGGAAGGCGAAGAGCATGTCCATGATCCGCATCAGGACGTCGTCGACCCACCGGCCGTAGAACCCGGCGAGCAGGCCGATGACGGTGCCGATGACCAGCGCGATGCCCACGGCCAGAAAGCCGACCCGCAGCGACACCCCGGCACCCAGGATCACCCGGCTGAGGATGTCCCGGCCCAGGTCGTCGGTGCCGAACGGGTGCGCCCAGCTCGGCGACTGCAGCCGGTCGCCGACCGAGATCTCGTTGGGCCCCTGCGGCGCGAGCGTCTCGTCGAAGACCGCGATCAGCACGATGGCGAGCAGCAGCACCGCCGACACCGCGGCGGTCGGGTTGCGCGCCAGCAGGCCGAGCGTCTCGCGCCACCGCGGCCGCGCCGGCTTCAGCGACACGGCAGCCGGCTCCGGGGGGGCCGTCATCGCCGGATCCGCGGGTCGATGGCGGTGTAGAGCAGGTCGACGACCAGGTTGATGACCAGGAAGACGATCGCGAACAGCAGGATCGCGCCCTGCAGCACCGGGTAGTCCCGCGCCTGCACCGACTGCAGCGCCAGCTGCCCCAGCCCCGGCCAGGAGAAGACGATCTCCACGACGACGACGCCGGACAGCAGGTAGGCCAGCTGCACGCCGGTCACGGTGACCAGCGGCAGCAGGGCGTTGCGGAGCACGTGCCAGGTGAACACCTGCCGCTCGGGCAGCCCCTTCGCCCGCGCCGTCCGCACGTGGTCCGCGCCGAGCGCCTCCAGCACGCTGGACCGCACGAAGCGGGTGATGACCGAGCCGGACACCACACCGGTGACCACCGCCGGCATGACCAGCCGCTCCAGCCAGCCCAGCGGGTCCTCGCTCAGCGGCACGTAGCCACCCGACGGCAGCCAGCCCAGGGTGCCGGCGAACACCAGGATGAGCACGATGGCCATCCAGAACTCCGGAACCGAGATGCCGAACTGGCTGATCAGGGTGGCGAACCGGTCGATGATGGAGCGCGGCCGGAGGGCGGAGATCGTGCCCAGCGGGACCGCGATCACCAGCGCCACCAGGATCGAGGCGAACGCCAGCGTGAGGGTGGCCGGCAGCCGCTCGGCGATCAGCGAGGTGACGGTGTCACCGCTGCGGAAGCTGACGCCCAGGTCGCCGCTGAGCGCCCGGCCCAGCCAGTCGAAGAACTGGGTGACCAGCGGCTGGTCCAGGCCGGAGCGCTCACGCAGCGCGTCGTAGGTGTCCTGCGAGAAGCGGGTGCCCAGCGCGAGCCGCACCGGGTCGCCCGGCACCAGGTGGACCAGGCCGAACACGATGACGCTGACCCCCGCCAGCACCACCACCGACTGACCGGTGCGGCGGAGGACGTACCCGGTCAGGGCAGCTCCACGTTCTCGAAGTTGATCGCCTTGTCCGCCCGGATCTGGTAGCCCGACAGCCCCGGCGCCCAGGCCTGCACCACGTCGGGGTTGTAGAGGTACAGGTAGGAGACGTCGTCGACGATGATCTGCGCCGCCTGGTCGTAGATCGCCTTGCGGGCCTCGTCCTCGGTCTCCGTGGCCCCCTGCTGCAGCAACTGGTCGACCTGCGGGTTGCTGTAGCCCTGGTAGTTGTTGGGCCCGTCGGTCTGGTGCTGCTCCTGGTAGTAGGCCGCCGGGTCGAGGTTGCCCAGCCAGCCCAGGAAGAAGGCGTCGTAGTCGCCCTCGCCCTGGCGGTCCAGCCAGGTGGCGAAGTCCAGCGTCTCGATCTCGACGGTGATCCCGACCTCCTCGAGCTGGCCGGCGATCACCTGCGCCGCCGTCACCGTCTCGGGGTACTCGTCGGTGACCATCAGGCCCATCGTCAGCGGCGTCGTCACGCCGGCCTGCGCCAGCAGCTGGCGGGCCTGCTCGGGGTCGCGCTCGAACGGCGCGTAGTCGTAGTAGAAGAAGCTGTCCTCGGGGATCGCCGTCTGGTTGGCCTGCGCCGCGCCGAACCAGGCCGCCTCGGCCACCTCCTCGCGGTCGATGGCGAAGGAGATCGCGCGCCGCACGTCGCGGTTGTCGAACGGCGGGCGGGCGTAGTTCATGGACATGTACCAGTAGTCGACGCTGGCCGTGGTCTCCAGCTCGACGGAGTCGTCGTCCCCGAGCGACTCGATCTGCTGCGGCGGCACGTTGTCGGTCCACTGCACCTCGCCGTTCTGCAGCGCGGTGAGCGCCGCGGCCGGCTCGGTGATGTAGCGGAACTCGACGCCGTCGACGCTCGGCGCCCCGTCCCAGTAGTCCTCGTAGGCGGTGAGCACGGTGCTGCTGGCGTCGGAGCTCTCCAGCTGGAAGGGGCCGGTCCCGTTGGCCTCGGTGGTGAGGTCGAGGTCCTCGGCGGCGTTCTCCGGGAGGATCGCCATCCCCTTGAACGAGCCGATCCGCTCCAGCAGGTTCGGCGTCGGCTGCGTCAGCCGGATGACGACGGTCTCCGGGCCGTCGGCCTCGACGGACTCGACGTTCTGGAAGCGGAAGGAGTTGCTGAGCTCCTCGTCGATGATCCGGTTGTAGGAGTAGACGACGTCCGCGGAGTCGAACTCGCTGCCGTCGTGGAACGTCACGCCGTCCCGGAGCGTGAACCGCCACTCCAGGTCGTCCTCGCTGGTCTCCCACTCGGTCGCGAGGCTCGGCTGCATCGTGAGGTCCTCCGGATCCGGGACCACGAGGGTGTCGTACACGTTCTCCAGCACCTGGAAGCTCGCGTACGCCGTGGTGACGTGCGGGTCGAGCTGGTCGGGCTGGGCGCTGACGGCGGCGACCAGGGTGTTGTCCCCACCGCCGTCCCCGCCGCCGCCGGTGTCCACGGAATCCCCTCCCCCGCAGGCGGTCAGCGCGAGGGCGCCGGCAGCGGCGAGGGCGAGCGGTCGGGTGGCGCGCACGGGGGCCTCCGGATGCGTCGAGGGTCGTCGTCCGCCCCCGACCTTTCCCCCGTCCGCGCAGGTCGGCCACCCGAAGGCGGACCCGGCCGCGATCGTTGCGCGGTCTTTACCTGGCTCAGTCGACCGTGACGTCGTTGAACGGCAGCCGGGGCTCGACCCACGGGAAGACGACGAACAGCAGCAGTGCGGCCACCGCGGCCACGAGGACCAGGGAGAGCAGCGTCTTGCTCGGCGTGCCACCGGGCAGGTGCCGCCAGATCCAGCTGTACATGATCAGGTCTCCCGGAGTCAGCGTTCGTGCAGGGCCCAGAGTTCGTACGAGGCTCAGCGTTCGAAGAGGGCGTCGGGCCCGTCGGGGAACTCTGCCTTGCTGATCGCGCCGCCGTCGAGACGTGCGTGGATGATCAGCCGCTGCCGTGCGGAGTAGCGCGGGTGGCAGGTCGTCAGGGTCAGGTAGGCGCCGGTCGGTGCGGCGGTGGCCGCCGCGTTGGGCGTCGGCGACACCACCGAGACGGTGGTCGGGCTGACGATCTGCATGCCGGGGATGCCGCTGGGGTCGTCGTCACCGAGGACGCGGTAGACGAACCAGCTGTCCCTCGTCTCGACCACGATCGGGTCGCCCGCCTGCATCGCGTCCAGCTCGAGGAACGGCGAGCCCTTGCCCACCCGGTGCCCGGCGAGCGCGACGTTGCCCTCCTCGCCGGGCATCGCGGAGTCGACGTAGTGGCCCGGGCCCTGGGCGAGCTGCTTCTCCTCGGTGCCCTCGAGGACGACCCGGGTGTAGTCCTCGCCCAGCCGCGGGATGCGCAGCACCCCGAAGGCGTCGCCGATCTCGACCTGGGTGATCGAGCCGCGCTCGGGAGCCGGCTCGTTCGCCCACTGCTCGCGCAGCTCGGTGCTCAACTCGTCCTGTTTCTGCCCGGTCAGGAAGTCGGTCACGTAGACCTCGTAGACGACGAACAGCAGCAGCACCATGCCGGCGGTGACCAGCAGCTCGCCGACGCCCAGGGCGGCGGAGCGCCAGAAGCCGCGGCCGCGCGGGCCGTCGTCCCAGTCGACGTCGTGGCCCTCGTCGTCGGCCCAGGCCTCACCCCAGGTGTCCCAGCCGCGCGCCCGGTCGACGGGCGCGTCGACGGGCTGGTCAGCGGGCGCGGCGGCCGGGGGGCCGGGCACCGGCGGCCGGCTCCGCGGCGGCAGGCCACCGAGCTCGGGCAGCCGACCCCGGGGCTCCGTTCGGTCCTCGCGCCGAGCCCAGTCCGGGTCCGTCATCCCGCTCCCCCGGTTCCGTCGTGCTGTGCGCGCGTGCGCGTGATCCCGAACAGCATCGGGTGCGAATGCTAGGTGACCCGGCGCCTGGCATCCGGGTCCCGCGCCCAACGGATCGGGCCCTGCTCCCACGAGGGGAGCAGGGCCCGGCCGGAGTGCTACCGCCCATCGGCGGCGAGGGTCACGCGTTGCTACGACGACGGGCCGCGACGAGCAGCCCACCACCCACGCCGACGGCCACGAGGCCACCGAGGAGGGGCAGCGCGACCGAGGCACCCGTGAAGGGCAGCTTGGCCTGCTGCGCGCCGGCGGCGCCGACCGTGAAGTCGGACCGCATGACGTAGGAGTTGCCGTTGAAGTCCACACCGCTGGCCACGAGGCTGTGCTCGCCGCTGGCCAGGCTCGCCGGGATCGTGACGTCGACGGTGAAGCGCCCGTCCTGGTCAGCGGTCACGTTGCCCAGGAACGTGGGCGTCGAGTAGACGTACAGCGCCACCGTGGAGAAGGGCAGGTAGCCCTCGCCGCGGAGGGTCATCGTCTGACCGGCGGTGACGTTGGTGATCGCCGAGCCGTCGGCCTTCTTCAGCGAGGTGTTGCCGGCCGGCGGGGTGGCCGCCGTGGCCGGGGCTGGGACGACCGTGGTCGTGACGAAGGCGCCGGCCTCGCTCGCGACCTTGTCCTTGTCGAAGGCGAACACGCCGACGGAGTACGCGCGGCCGGCCTCGACGCCCAGGCGGCAGCTGCGAGCGGCGGCGTCGACGAAGCACGCGACCATCTCACCGGTGCTCTGCGCACCGACCGGGTTGGCGAACGCCTGGTAGCCCACGACGCCGGTGGTGTCGACCGGAGCGTTCCAGGTGACCAGGATCGACGAGGTGCCCACGGCGGCCGCGATGTCGCGGACGGCCGGGATGACCGCCTTCGGCGACTGGGGCTGCGTGGTCTGAGGGGCCGAGGTCACCGGCGCCGAGGTCGTCGGGGTCGTGGTCTCGGGAGCCGTGGTGGTGGGCTCCGTCTCGTCGGAGTCCTCGTCGGCCGGGGCCGTGGTCGACGGAGCCGTCGTGGTGGGAGTCGTCGTCTCCTCGCCGCCGGTCTCGCAGGTGGTCTCCTCGACGAAGGCGGTCATGGCCTCGTCGATCGAGGAGCCGAACGCGTACTGGGCCCCGCCCGGGATCCCCTCGCCGCCCTCGTCGAGCGGCTCACCCTCGGAAGCCGTCGTCTCAGCGGCCGTCGTCTCGGACGCCGTCGTCTCAGCAGCGGTCGTCTCGGAAGCCGTGGTCTCCGAAGCCGTGGTCTCCGCAGCCGTCGTGGTGGGCGCCGTCGTCTCGGAAGCGGTCGTCTC
>FNAW01000001.1 GCA_900102115.1 Blastococcus fimeti | reverse complement strand
TTCGTCTCCGGCGCCGACGCCGCCTCGATCGTCATGGGCTCGCTGTCGGAGCGCGGCACGCTGCAGCCCAGCAAGCGGACGGTCATCTTCTGGGGCGTCGTGATGGGCGCGGTCGCGGCGATCATGCTGCTGGTCGGCGGGGACGAGGCCCTCACCGGGCTGCAGAACCTGACGATCATCGCGGCGCTGCCGTTCGCGCTGGTGATGGTCGGGCTGGCCGTCTCGCTGGCCAAGGACGTGCGCTCGGACCCGATGGTGCTGCGGCGGACGGCTGCGGTCGAGGCGGTGGAGCAGGCCGTCGTGCACGGCATCCGGCACCACGGCGACGACTTCGTCCTCACGGTGCAGAAGAGCCCCGAGGACGGCGGCACGCCCTCCTGACGCACGGAACCGCCGGGATCGGGTGATCCCGGCGGTTCCGGCAGGGGTCAGGGCGTTCAGTGCGCCCCGGCGGCGACGGCGTCCTGCCGGGCCCGGTCGCGGTCGGCGGTCGGGATGACCAGGGCGATCAGGCCGCCGAGGAGCGCGGCGCCGGCGCAGATGCCGAACAGCGTCCGGTAGGCGCCCAGGGAGGGCAGGTCGAAGCCGCCGAGCGAGATGGTCTGGGCGGCCAGCAGCGTGCCGCCGATCGCGCTGGCCAGCGAACTGCCGACGCTGCGGGCCAACGTGTTCAGCCCGTTGGCGGCGGCCAGCTCGTCGGCCGGTGCGGCCCGCAGGATGAGGCTGGGCATGGCGGCGTAGGCGATGCCCGTGCCGGCGCCGGCGACGGTCGTCCAGATGACGATCTCGGTGAACGAGCCGGTGAACACGATCCGGCCCAGGAAGCCGAGCGCGACGACCGCGGCGCCGATGGCCAGGGTGATCTTCGGCCCGAGCCTCGCCGACAGCAGGGCCGAGACCGGCGAGAGGGCCAGCATGGCCAGGCCGCTCGGCAGCATCGCCAGCCCGCTGGCCAGCACCGACGAGCCGAAGCCGTAGCCGGTCGACGACGGGGCCTGCACGTAGCTCGCCGTCCCGATGAAGGAGGCGAACAGGGCGAAGCCGATGCACAGCGAGGCGATGTTGGTCAGCAGGAGCGAGGGCCGGGCGTTGACCACCAGGTCGACCAGCGGGGAGGCGACGCGACGCTCGACCAGCACGAAGACGGCCAGCAGGACGGCGGCCAGGACCAGCAGGCCGATCGTCCTCGGGTCGCCCCAGCCCCACGTCGTGGCCTCGGCGAGCGGGAGCAGCAGGGAGACCAGCGCCGCGGCGAGCAGGACGGCGCCGGGGAAGTCCATCCGGCCGTGGCCGAACCGGGCCACCTCGGTGAGCGCGAACCAGATGCCGGCGAAGGCGGCGGCGCCGCCGACGGCGCAGATCCAGAACAGCACGTGGTAGTCGGAGTGCTCGGCGACGAGCGCGGCGAGCGGCAGGCCCAGCGCACCGCCGATGCCGAGCGTGGCGCTGACCAGCGCGATCCCGGAGCCGGCGCGCGTGGCGGGCAGCACCTGGCCGATGAGGCTGATGCCCAGCGGGATGGCCGCCGACGAGACGCCGGTGACGATCCGGCCCGCGATCATGACCTCGATCGAGTCGGCGAGCGCACAGATGATCGAGCCGATGACCAGGGCGAGGGTGGCCACCAGCAGCATGCGGCGCTTGCCGTAGAGGTCACCCAGCCGGCCGAGCACCGGGACGGACACGGCCGCGACGAGCAGGGTCGAGGTGAGCAGCCACTCGGTGCCGGTCGTGCTGCTGCCGAGGTCCCGCTGGATGGCGCCGAGCACCGGGATCAGGATCGACTGGGTCAGCGAGACGAGGACGCCGCAGACCGCGACGACGGCGAGCGCCGCCACCTGCTGGGGATGCCAGTGGTCGTCGGCCGCGTCGCTTCCTGCGACCGCCGGGGCCGTGGGGGCGTGGGACATGGAGGCTCCAGGGGGAGAGAGTTCGTGGCATAAACTGCCACGCGGCATGCTATGTCACGAAGACACGGCGCTCGCGCCGGAACCTGTGGGCTCGCTCACGCGTCCAACCGGGGAACGGGGAGGAGGTGCGCATGGAGGGGCTGCGCGAGCGCAAGCGGGCGGCCAGCCGCGCCCAGACGGTCGACGCCGCGATGCGGTTGTTCGCCGAGCGGGGCTTCGACGGCGTGACCGTCGCCGACATCTGCACGGCCGCGGACATCGCACCGCGCACGTTCTTCCGCTACTTCCCGACCAAGGACGACGTCCTCGCCGAGCCCAGCCGCGTCATGGCCGACCGCGTCGCCGCCGACCTCGCTGCCGCCCCGGAGGGCCTGGACGACGCCGAGGTGCTCCGCTGGGCGCTGCACCGGCTGGGGGCGCACATCGTCGCCGACGGTGACCGGCTGGTCGGCCACCTGCAGGTGCTGGCCCAGGTCGCCCGGGAGCGCGCGGGCGCGCCGACCACCCGGCTGACCGACCAGGAGCGCGGGCTCACCGAGCGGCTGGTGGCCCGCCACGGGGGCGCCGCCGACTGGCGCACCCGCCTGCTGGTGGCCCGGAGCGTGGGTGCCTTCCGGGTGTGGCTGGACGACTTCCGGGCCGGCGAGGGCGGGGATCCCCTCGTCCACCTCGACGAGGTGCTCGCCGCAGCGTGAGCCGCCGGCGTCAGCGCAGCCGGCGGACCGGCACCACCATCGGTGTCCCGGTGACCGGGTCGGGCACGATCCGCGCCTCGAGGTCGAACACGTCGGCGAGCAACTGCTCGGTGAGCACCTCCGCCGGCGTGCCGGAGGCGACGAGGACGCCGTCCTTCATCGCGACCAGCCGCTCCGCGTAGCGGGCCGCCAGGTTGAGGTCGTGCAGCACGACGGCGACGGTCCGCCCCCGCTCGCCGTGCAACCGCCCCACCAGCTCCAGCACGTCGATCTGGTGGGCGAGATCGAGGTAGGTCGTGGGCTCGTCGAGCAGTAGCAGGTCGGTGCCCTGCGCGAGCGCCATCGAGATCCAGGCCCGCTGGCGCTGACCGCCCGACAGCTCGTCGACCGGCCGGCCGGCGAGCTCGGCCATGTCGGTCCACTCCAGCGCCTCGGCGACCACGGCCTCGTCGTCGCGGGACCACTGCCGGACCCAGCTCTGGTGCGGGTGCCGGCCGCGGGCGACCAGGTCGGCCACGGTCAGGCCCTCGGGCGCGATCGGCGACTGGGGCAGCAGGCCGAGCACCTTGGCGACCTCACGGGTCGGGGTGCGGGCGATCGCGCGGCCGTCGAGCAGGACCTGGCCGCCGGTGGGGCGGAGCAGCCGGCCCAGCGCGCGCAGCAGGGTGGACTTGCCGCAGCCGTTGGGCCCGACGATGGCGGTGAACGAGCCCTCGGTCAGCTCGAGGTCCAGGTCGTGGACGACCACGGTGTCGTCGTAGGCCAGCCGGACGTGCTCGGCGGCCAGCCGGACGCGGCCGGGGGCCGCCCCGTCGGGGCTGCCGCGCAGCACCTCGGTCCTGCTGTGGGTGGCCGTCATAGTGTGGATCGCCGCCTTCCGCGGACCAGGAGCCAGAGCAGGTAGGGCGCGCCGATCACGGCGGTGAGGATGCCGACGGGCAGCGCCTCGGGCAGCAGGGTGCGGGTGACCAGGTCGGCGCTCACCACGAGGACGGCGCCCAGCAGGCCGGAGGCCAGCAGCGGTGGCCGGGAGCCGCCGGTCAGGCGCACCGCCACCTGGGGGACGACGAGCGCCACGAAGGTGATCGGCCCGGCGGCGCTGACCGCCACCGCCGTCAGCGCGACGGCGAGCAGCACGACCGCGGCCTGGGCCATCGGCAGCCGGAGGCCCAGCCCGCGGGCGGTGTCGTCGCCGAACTGCAGCACGCCGAGCGCCCGGCCGGTGGCCAGCGACAGCGGCACGAGCACCGCCAGCGCGAGCGCCAGCGGGACGGCCTGGTCCCAGGTGCGGGCGTTGAGCGAGCCGGTGATCCAGACGTAGGCCGCAGCGGCGTCGTAGACCTGGGCGTTGGTGAGCAGCCAGTCGACCAGGGCGCCGCCCACCGACCACAGCGCGATTCCGACGAGCACCAGCCGGTAGCCGTCGATCCCGTCCCGCCAGGCCAGCAGGAACAGCAGCAGCCCGGTGACCAGGGCGCCGAACAGGGCCGCGAGCTGGACGCCGAACCCGCCGAGCAGCGCGCCGACCGAGCCGCCGCCGGTGAGCACGAGCGCCGCGACCGCCCCGACCGAGGCGCCGACGGTGATGCCGAGGGTGTCGGGGGAGGCGAGCGGGTTGCGGGCGAAGGTCTGGAACAGCGCGCCGGCCACGCCGAGCGCGAGCCCGACGAGCAGACCGACGATCACCCGGGGCGCCCGCAGCTGGAGCACGATGAAGTTCTGCGGCCCCTCGCCCAGCCCGGCCAGCGTGCGCAGCACGTCGGGGATGCCGATCGGGTAGTCGCCGCGGCCGATGCTCAGCGCCGAGACCAGGACGAGGACGACCAGCCCGGCCAGCGGGACGACGACCTGGCGCCAGCGGAGCACCGCCGACGCGGGCCCGATGCGGACCGTCGTCCGGCCGCGCGGTCCGCCGACCGGGCGCTCGAGGACGGCGCTCACAGGGCCGTCGTCCGGCGGCGGCGCACGAGCGCGATGAAGAACGGCGCACCGACCAGCGCGAGCACGATGCCCACCTGGAGCTCGCCGGGGCGGGCGAGCACCCGGCCGAGGACGTCGGCGACGAGCAGCAGCGCCGCGCCCAGCAGCGCCGAGCAGGGGACCAGCCAGCGGTGGTCAGGGCCGGTGAGCGCGCGCACCACGTGCGGCACGACGAGACCGACGAAGGCGATCGGCCCGCAGGCCGCCGTCGCCGCGCCGCACAGCAGGGTGATGGCGGCCAGACCGACGGCCCGGGCCAGCCAGATGCGCTGGCCCAGCCCGCGGGCGACGTCCTCGCCCAGGCCCAGGAGATTCAGCGCCGGCGCGTTGGCCAGCGCCAGCACGGCACCGAGGGCGATGAACGGCCCGACCTGCCAGGCGATCTCCGAGCCGCGGCCGGCCAGCGCGCCGACCTGCCAGAACCGGAAGGAGTCCAGGGTCTGGGTGTCGCTGACGACGACCGCGCGGACCATCGCGTACAGCAGCGCCGACAGCGCGGCGCCGGCCAGCGCCAGGGTGATCGGCGTCGCCCCGCCGCGGCCGGCCGAGCCGATCGTGTAGACGAGGACGGTGCCGGCCAGCGCGCCGGCGAAGGCGAACCAGACGTAGGTGGAGGCCGAGGTGACGCCCAAGTAGGCGATCGCGAGGACGACGGCCAGCGAGGCGCCGGCGGTGACGCCGAGCAGCCCGGGGTCACCGAGCGGGTTGCGGGTGTGGCCCTGCATCAGCGCGCCCGCCATGCCCAGCGCGGCGCCGACCATCAGGCCCAGCACCGTCCGCGGCACCCGCAGCTGCTGCACGATGACCGCGGCCTCGCTGGTCGGGTCGTCGTCGAACAGGGCGCGCCAGACCTCGTCGGGCGCCAGCGACCGGGTGCCGACGGCGATGCTGGCCAGCGCCGCGGCGGCCACGAGCGCGAGCAGCGCCAGCAGGAACAGCAGCCGCCGGGACCGGGCTCGGCACCCGGGCGCGCGGGAGCGCGCGTCGCCCCGCACGGGAGCGTCGGCCGTGGTGGTCACACGCGCTCCCGGGGACGGACGTCGGTCTTGTAAGGCTTACCTTACTGCCCGCTCGGCCGTCCGGGGAACGGCGCTCAGGCGGGGAGCACCGACTGGATCGCCGCGCGGACCTCGGGGGCGTCGGGCGCGGTCATCGGCCGGAAGCGCGCGACGACGTCGCCGGTCCCCGAAACCAGCCACTTCTCGAAGTTCCAGGCGACCTCGCCTGCCCTGCCCTCGGCGTCCGGCACCGTGGTCAGCTGCTGGAACAGCGGGTGCGCGTTCTCGCCGTTGATCTCGACCTTCTCCGTCATGGGGAAGGTGACGCCGTAGGTGGCCGAGCAGAACTCGGCGATCTCCTCGGCCGTGCCCGGCTCCTGGCCCATGAACTGGTTGCACGGCACGCCGACGACGGTGAAGCCCCGGGGGGAGAACTCCTCGTGCAGCGCCTCCAGCGCGGCGTACTGCGGGGTGAGGCCGCACTTGCTGGCCACGTTCACCACGAGCGCCGGCCCGCCACCGGTCAGCTCCCGCAGCGTCGTCGTCTCGCCCTGGAGGGTGGTCATCGGCACGTCGAGGAGGTCGCTCATGACCGCCGCAGCGCCCCAGGGACGGCGTTCATTCCGTCATTCCAGGGCGCTGATGTCGTCCGGGACGTCGACGGCGTGCTGTCGCAGGGCCTCGATCGGCACGATCTCCAGCGCACGCTCGTTCGTGGCGGCGAGGACGACGCCCGCGGCGGCGCCGGCCTCGTAGGCCTGCAGCCAGCGGACGGCGACGACGCACCAGCGGTCGCCGGGGCGCAGGCCGGGGAAGCCGTACTCGGGGCGCGGCGTGGAGAGGTCGTTGCCCAGCGCGCGCTGCATCTCCAGGAACTCGGCGGAGACGACGGCGCAGACGGTGTGCGAGCCGAGGTCCTCGGGGCCGGTGCTGCAGCAGCCGTCGCGGAAGAAGCCGGTGAGCGGCTCGGTGCCGCACGGCTCCAGCGGGCCGCCGAGGACGTTCCGTTCGTCTTCGGGCACGGTGGCTCCTGTCTCCGGTGGGCACGCCGCCGTCAGGATGGCAGGGTCGGACCGTGAGCGACGTCCTGTGGCAGCCGACGCCCGAGCACATCCGCGGTACCCGGATCGCGGCGTTCGCCGAGTGGGTGGCGCAGCGGCGCGGGCGCCCCTTCGGCGACCCGGTGGACTACGACGCCCTGTGGCGCTGGTCGGTCGAGCACCTGGACCAGTTCTGGGGCGACCTCGCGCGCCGGACCGGGGTCCTCGACGTCCCGGACGAGGACGTGCTGCCCGCCCCGGCCATGCCCGGGGCGGTCTGGTTCCCGGGTACCACCGTGAACTTCGCCGAGCAGGTCTTCCGGCAGAGCACGCCCGACCACCCGGCGATCATCGCCACCGCCGAGGACGCCGAGCCGGTCGAGATCTCCTGGGCGGAGCTCCGCGGGCAGGTGGGTGCGTTCGCCGCCACGCTGCGACGGCTCGGGGTCGGCCCCGGTGACCGGGTGGCCGGCTACCTGCCCAACGTGGCCGAGGCGGTCGTCGCCTTCCTCGGCGCGGCCACGGTCGGGGCGGTGTGGTCGGCGTGCGCGCCGGACTTCGGCACCCGCGCCGTCCTGGACCGGTTCGCGCAGATCGAGCCGACGGTGCTGGTGGCCGTCGACGGCTACCGCTTCAACGGGCGGGAGTTCGACCGGCGGGCCGTCGTCGCCGAGCTCCGGGCCGCGCTGCCCACCGTGCGCACGACGATCTCGGTGCCCCGGCTGTTCCCGGCGGAGCTGCCCGACGGCGCGCTGGCCTGGGCGGAGGCCGTCGCCGAGGCGCAGGAACCGGCGTTCGAGCCGACCGCCTTCGATGCCCCGCTGTGGATCGTCTACTCCTCCGGGACCACCGGCCTGCCCAAGGGGATCGTGCACGGCCACGGCGGGGTGGTGCTCGAGCAGCGCAAGCTGGCCGAGCTGCACATGGACGTCGGCGCCGGCGACCGCTTCTTCTGGTACGCCTCGACCGCCTGGATCATGTGGAACATCGCGACGTCGACGCTGCTGTCGGGCTGCACCCTCGTGGTGCACGACGGCGCACCGGCGTATCCGACCCCGGATGCGCAGTTCGCCCTGGCAGCGCGCACCGGGATGACCTACCTGGGCACCAGCGCCGGCTACCTGAGCGCCTGCGAGAAGGCCGGGCTGCGGCCGGGCCGGGACCACGACCTCTCCGCGCTGCGCGGCGTGGGCTCGACCGGCTCCCCGCTGCCGGCGGCCGCGTTCCGCTGGGTCTACGACGCGGTGGCCGACGACGTGCTGCTCGGCTCGCTGTCGGGCGGCACCGACGTCGCGACGGGGTTCATCGGCAGCTCGCCGCTGCTGCCGGTGACGGCGGGGGAGCTGCAGCGCCCGCTGCTCGGCGTCGCCGCGGCGTCCTGGAACCCCGACGGCGAGCCGGTGACCGGCGAGCTCGGCGAGCTGGTCATCACCGAGCCCATGCCCTCGATGCCGCTGCGGTTCTGGAACGACCCCGGCGACGCCCGTTACCGCGCGGCCTACTTCGAGCCGTGGCCCGGGATCTGGCGGCACGGCGACTGGATGGAGGTCACCGAGCGCGGCACCTGCATCATCACCGGCCGCTCGGACTCCACGCTCAACCGCGGCGGCGTGCGGATGGGGACCGCCGACATCTACGCCGCCGTCGAGTCGGTGCCCGAGGTGCTGGACTGCGTCGTCCTCGGGGTGGAGCAGGCCGACGGCGGCTACTGGATGCCGCTGTTCGTGCAGCTCGCGCCGGGGGAGGAGCTCACCGAGGAACTGGTGGCGCGGCTGCGGGCGGTGATCCGCGAGCAGGCGTCCCCGCGGCACGTGCCCGACGAGATCCTCGCCGTCCCGGCGGTGCCGCACACGCGCACCGGCAAGCGCCTGGAGGTGCCGCTCAAGCGGCTGTTCCAGGGTGTCGACCCCGCGAAGGCGGTCAACGTGGGCACCGTCGACGACCCGGCCGCCGTCGAGCACTACGTCGAGCTCGCCCGCCGGCGGCGCACCCCCTGACCGGACTTTCTGCACCGAAAGTCCGGGACTTTCTGCACCGAAAGTCCGGAAGGGGGCCGGTGAGGCTGGTCACCTGCGCGGATGACCGCGGCGTGCGGCGGGCAGGTGCAGCCCCCAAGGTGAACGTGATCATCCCGCCGTCGAGGAGGGCACACCGACGATGACGTCGAGCTCCAGCGCCGAAGAGACCGAGACCCTGCTGCCCCCGCCGCCGGTGCTGCTGCCCCCGTGGCACACGCCGGAGCGCGAAGAGCTCCAGCTGCAGGCGCGCCGGTTCGCCATGGACGAGGTGCTGCCGGTCGCCAACGAGCTCGACCCGCAGAAGGGCCTGATCCCGGCCTCGCTGCTGGCCCGGCTCGCGGAGCTCGGCTACTTCGGCATCACCGTGCCCGCCGAGCAGGGCGGACTCGGGCTCGGCGTCTTCGAGTACTGCATGGTCAGCGAGGAGCTGGCTCGCGCCTGGATGTCGACGGCCAGCATCCTGGCCCGCTCCCAGGGCCTCGGGACGGCGGTGCCCGATGCCGCCCGCCGGGACGAGCTGCAGCGGCGCAGTGCCCGCGGCGAGTGGATCGGCGCGATCGCGCTGTCCGAGCCGGACGCGGGCTCGGACCTCGCCGGTGTCTCGACCCGCGCCGTCCGCGAGGGCGACGAGTGGGTGGTGACCGGCCACAAGCGCTGGTGCGGCAACGCCGAGGCGGCCGACTTCATCCAGGTCCTGGTGCGCGAGCGCGAGCCGGAGGAGGGCGAGTCCCGCTCGGCCGGGCTGATCAACCTGCTGCTGGAGAAGGAGCGCGGCGAGTTCCCTGACGGGCTCACCGGCCACCCGATCGACAAGATCGGCTACCACGGCTTCCTGACCTGGGACCTCACCTTCGACGGTGTCCGGATCCCGGCGGAGAACATCATCGACGAGGCGAAGGCCGCTAGGGAGGACAGCGGCGAGGAGGGCGAGGCGGCCAAGCAGGCCGGTTTCGCCGAGGCGCAGAAGTTCCTCAACACCGCCCGGGTGCACACCGCGGCGCGGGCCGTCGGCCTGGCCCGCGCCGCGCTGGAGGACTCGATCCTCTACCTGCAGGAGCGCGAGCAGTTCGGCCACCCGATCGGCGACTTCCAGGCGCTGCGCTTCGCCGTCGCCGAGATGGCCGCCCAGATCGAGCAGGCACGGGCCTTCTACCGGCAGGTCGCCCACCTCATCGACCTGGGCCTGCCCGTGGCCAAGGAGGCCTCGATGGTGAAGCTCGAGGCGACCGAGATGTCCGTGCGGGTGACCAACCAGGCCATGCAGTTGCACGGTGGCAACGGCTACACGACCGAGCGGCAGGTCGAGCGGCACTGGCGCGACGCCCGCCTCACCACGATCTTCGAGGGCACCAGCGAGATCCAGAAGCGGATCATCAGCGACCGCCTGCTGCCCCGGAGCCCGCTCAGCTGAGCCGGATCGGCATGAGCAGGTGGACGTCGTCCGGGCGCCGCGGGTCGCGCAGCACCAGCGGCGCGAGCGGCCCGTCGAGCTCCAGCACCAGCTGACCGGCGGCCCCAGCGTCGAGCGCCTCGAGCAGGAATGCGCGGTTCACGCCCAACTCGACGTCCGCGAGCGTGAGCACGGTGGCGGTCTCCTCGGCGCCGTCCGGGCCGGTCGGCACGGTGCGCGTCGGCGCGGCGGCGAGCTCGGCGCGCAGCGCGGCGACGTCGACGTCCACGTGGTGCCGGCTCTCGGCGCGCAGCACGCGGCGGTAGTCCGGGAACTCGGCGTCCAGCCGCCGGCCGCGCACGGTGCCGCCGGCGGTCTGGACGACGATCTCGTCGCCCTCGACCGCGAGGCGGACCGGTCCGTCCCCGGTCGTCGCGAGCAGCTCGTCGACGAGCGCCACGGGGAGCAGGACGCTCACCGACGGCCCGTCCAGCCGGGCGCCCTCGACCGCGGCGACGGCCAGCCGGTACCGGTCGGTGGCGGCGAGCCGGACGGCGTCCTCGTCGGCGTCGAGCAGGACGCCGGTGAGCATCGGCAGCTCGGGATCGGTCCCGACGGCGACGCGCACGGCGCGCAGCGCGGCGAGCAGGGCGGACATGGTGGTGGTGATTCCGGACATCGGGTTCTCCTGGGCCAGTAGGGATCGGGCAGCGGAGAGCTCGCGGCGGGCGTCGGCCAGGCCGTCCTCCAGGCGCGACAGGTGCGCCTGCAGGACCGCGTCGACGACGGCGGGATCGTCCCGGTGCTCGAGCACCCGGCGGATGTCGGCGAGCGGCATCGCCACCCGCCGCAGCCGGGCCACGAGCCGGGCGACGACGACCTGCTCGTCGCTGTACCAGCGGTAGTTGCTGTGCGGGTCCACGCGGGCCGGCACGAGCACGCCGGCGCCGTCGTAGAACCGCAGCGCGCTCACCGTCAGGCCCGAGTCCCGGGCCAGCTCACCGATCCCCCGCATGCGTTCCTCCACGCCCGTCACCGTCGGGCCTCGACCCGGTCGAGGGTCAAGCCTGCGCCAGGGACGGCGTGGATCCGCCTGCTCCCCGCCGAACCGACGTGTCGTCGTCCGCGGGCGTGCACCGGACGGACACCTGGGCTCTCCACCCTGCCAGGTGTCCGGGGCCCGTCCGGGGCCCTCCGGCACACGAGGTGTCGTCGTGACCGCTGCTCCGCCCGTCTCCCCGCCCGTCCCCCGCTACCCGACGGCGCCGGTGCACGCCTGGTTCCCGACCTCGGACTGCACGCCGGCCTGCGTGGACGTGGCGGGCCCGCCTACCGGGCGCGCGATGCGGGCCCGCCGCTGGACGGAGCTGTCGACGGCGCTCGCCGGTGCGGCTGCCGGGTCGCCTCGTGCCGCGGCGCGCGCGCTCGCCGCGCTGGGCATCGAGGTGACAGTGCTGCCGCCCGCGGTGCCGTGGCGACCCGCGGGCGAGGGACCGGCGCCGCTGATCGTGGCGAACCACGTCTCCTGGCTCGACGACGTCGCCCTGCTGGCCGCCTTCCCGGGGGTGCGACCCGTGGCCAAGGCCGAGGTGGGGGACTGGCCGGTCGTCGGGGCGGCGGCCCGCCGATCCGGGGCGGTCTTCCTCGACCGCGGGAACCTCCGCCGGCTGCCGCACACGGTCGCCGAGGTGACGGCGCTGCTGCGTGGCGGGACCTCCGTACTCGTGCACCCCGAGGGGACGACGAGCTGCGGCACCGGACCGCGTCGCTTCCGCCCGGCCTTCTTCCAGGCCGCGATCGACGCCGGCGCCCCGGTGTGCCCCGTCGCCCTGCGCTACCGGACGCCCGCCGGACCCACCGCGGTCGTCGGTTACCTGGGCGGGGACTCCCTCGGTCGCAGCCTGCGCCGGGTGGTCGCCACCCGGGGACTGGTGCTGGAGCTGCACCAGCTGGCCCCGCTCCACCCGGGGGACGACCGGCGGAGCCTCGCTGCGCTGGCCGAGTACGCCGTCGCGACGGCCGCCGGGGTGCAGGCTCCCCTCCGGGACACCCACCGGCCGCTGCCCCACCAGCCGGTCGACCGCACGGCCCTGGTGCCCCGGTGAGCGCTTGGTCGGCGACGCCGCCCGGCCTGCGGGTGGTCGTGGTCGCCGAGACGTTCAGCCCGGCGGTCAACGGGGTGGTCAACTCGGTCCTCCGCGTGGTGGACCACCTCGCCGTCCGCGGGCACCAGGCGGTGGTCGTGGCGCCGAGCGGGACGTCCTACCAGTCCCCCTGCGGCGCGCAGGTGGAGGTGGTGACGGTCCCGTCGCTGCGGTTGCCGGTCTACCGCCGGCTGGCCCTGGCCCGTCCCGGGGCCGAGGTCGCCGACCTGCTGGCAGACCTGGCGCCCGACGTCGTGCACCTCGCCTCGCCCGCCGTGCTCGGCGCCGCAGCCGGCCGGGCCGCGCAGGCGCTGGGCATCCCGTCGGTAGCCGTGTTCCAGACCGACCTGGCCGCGTACGCGCGCCGGTACGGGATCCCGGGCGGGCCGGCCGCCGCGTGGCGGGTCCTGCGCTCGGTGCACGCGACGGCGGATCTCACGCTGGCCCCGTCCACGGCCAGCGTCGCCATGCTGCGGCGGCAGGGCATCGGCCCCGTCGCGCTCTGGGCGCGGGGGGTGGACCTCACCCAGTTCACGCCGCAACGACGGGACGAGGCCCTCCGCCGCGAGCTGGCGCCGGACGGCGAGCTCCTCGTGGGCGTGGTGGCCCGGCTGGCCCTGGAGAAGCGGTTGCACCTGCTGGCCGAGGTCAGCCGGTTGCCCGGCGTCCGCCTCGTCGTGGTCGGGGACGGCCCGCGTGCCCGGCAGTTGGCCCGCGCGATGCCCCAGGCGGTGTTCCTGGGCCAGCGCACGGGCCCGGAGCTGGGCGGCATCGTCGCCTCGCTCGACCTGTTCGTGCACCCGGGCGCCGACGAGACGTTCGGGCAGGCCGTGCAGGAGGCGCTCGCGGCCGGTGTCCCCGTGGTCGTCGCGGCATCCGGAGGACCGCTCGACCTGGTGCGGCACGGGGAGAACGGCTGGCTGTGGGCGGGTTCGGACCCCGCCGTCCTCGCCGCGGTCGTCGCGGGTCTGCGCGACGACCGGCTGCTCCTGCGTGCGGTGGCGAGCCGGACGAGGACCTCGGTCGCGGAGCACACCTGGGGGCGGGTGGGCGACCAGCTCATCGGCCACTACGGCCACGTCCTCGCCCACCGCGGGAAGGCCGCGCAGCGGCTGAGTGCCTAGCCGCGCGGGCGCACGACCCGGGCCTCCCAGGGGCGCAGCTGCGCGGGGTCGTCCTCGGGCAGGTTGCCCAGCACCAGCTCCGCGCCGATCGCCTGGGGCAGCAGCGCGGCGAGGTCGTGCCGCGTCCGCGACACGTTGCAGACGACGAGCAGCGTCTCGCCGTCCAGCGAGCGCGTGAAGGCGTAGAGCTCGTCGTGCTCCGGCAGCAGCAGGTGGAAGTCGCCGAGGGCCACCACCGGGTCGTCGTGCCGCAGCGCGATCAGCCGGCGGTAGTGGGCGAACACCGACGCCGGGTCGTGCCGCTGCGCCGCCGCGTTCCACTCGACGTGGTCGGGGTTGACCGCCAGCCACGGCCGGCCGGTGGTGAAGCCGGCGTTCGGGGAGTCGTCCCACTGCACGGGCGTGCGGGCGTTGTCCCGGCTGCTGGTCCGGAGCGCGGCCAGCACCTCGGCCGGATCGTGCCCGCCCGAGACCGCGTGCACGTGGTGGTTGAGCGACTCGACGTCGGCGAACTCCTCGAGGGAGGTGAACGGGTAGTTCGCCATCCCGAGCTCCTGGCCCTGGTAGACGTACGGCGTCCCGCGGTGCAGGTGCAGCAGCGTCGCCAGGCAGGTCGCGGAGTCCCGTCGGTACTGCGGGGAGTCGTCACCGAAGCGGGAGACGGCCCGCGGCTGGTCGTGGTTGTCCCAGTAGAGCGAGTTCCAGCCGACGTCGCCGAGCCCTGTCTGCCAGCGGCCGAACGAGGCCTTGAGGTCGCGCATCCGCAGCGGGTGGACGTCCCACTTCGACGTCCCGTGGTCCAGGCCGACGTGCTCGAACTGGAACACCATGTCCACCTCGGCGCGGGCCGGGTCGGTGAACAGCCGCGCCTGCTCGACGGTCACGCCGGGCATCTCGCCGACGGTCAGCAGCGCCGCCGAGCGGCCGGCGAATACCTCGCGGTGCATCTCCTGCAGGAACTCGTGGATCCGCGGTCCGCAGATGAAGGAGGCGTAGCCGCTCCCGAGCGCGGAGCCCGGGATCGGGGGGCCGTCGTGCAGCTCTCCGGCGGGGCCGACAGCCTTGCTGATCATGTTGATGACGTCCATGCGGAAGCCGTCGACCCCGCGGTCGAGCCACCAGCGCATCATCCCGTACACCGCCTCCCTGACCTGGCGGTTCTCCCAGTTCAGGTCCGGCTGCCGCCGGTCGAACAGGTGCAGGTAGTACTCGCCGCTGGCGTCGTCCAGGGTCCACGTCGGCCCGGAGAAGAACGACTGCCAGTTCGTCGGCTCCGCCCCCGGATCGCCGGCGGCCATCCCCTCGCGCGGCGGCCGCCACCAGTACCAGTCTCGCTTGGACGACCCCTTCGACGAGCGCGAATCGACGAACCACGGGTGCGCGTCGCTGGTGTGGTTGACCACCAGGTCCATGACCAGCTTCATCCCGCGCGCGTGCAGTGCGGCGATCAGCTCGTCGAGCTGGGCCAGCGACCCGAACAGCGGATCGATGTCGGTGTAGTCGCTGATGTCGTAGCCGTTGTCGGCCTGCGGCGAGGGGTAGACCGGCGAGAGCCACAGGACGTCGACGCCGAGGTCGGTCAGGTGGTCCAGCCGCTGCAGGATCCCGCCGAGGTCGCCCACGCCGTCGCCGTCGGAGTCCATGAACGAGCGCGGGTAGACCTGGTAGACGACGGCGCGGGTCCACCAGGGCGCGGTTGCGGGATCCATGCCCCCGTCTGCCCGCATCAGGACGACGGGAACCCGTGGTGCACGGCCTCGACGTTGTTGCCGTCGAGGTCGCGGAAGAAGACGCCGTAGTAGCCGGGGTGGTACTCGGGCCACTCCCGGGGCTCGTGCAGGATCTCCGCGCCCGCCTCCTGCGCCGCCGCGAACACGGCGTCGACGGCGTCGCGGGACGGCGCGGCCAGGGCCAGGTGCACCGGCCGGTTCCCGGGCCCCTCCAACGGCGACGTCCACAGCTGTGGCTGCCCGGCCGGCCCTGCCAGCCCGATCACCGGCCCGTGCGGCGTGTCGTACCGCATCATCTCCCGGACGCCGCAGGGCGCGAAGGCCCGCTCGTAGAAGGCGGCGGCAGCGGCGGGGTCGGTGGACTGCAGGCCCAGGTGGTCGATCATGGCGCGACGCTAGCGGCGGCCACCGACACCGGTCGATGAGTTCTGCTCCCGTCGCGGGTCGGACCGGCTGACGGCACGCGAACGGGCGTGCCATCGGCCGAGCCGGCCACCGACCGAACGAGGAGACCTCCCGTGCGCATGATCTTCATCAACCTCGCCGTCACCGACCTGGCGCGGGCCAAGGCCTTCTACGGCGGTCTGGGCTTCGGCTTCAACGAGCAGTTCAGCGACGAGCGGACGGCATCGGTCGTGATCAGCGACCAGATCGTCGCGATGCTGCTCACCCGTGACCGGTTCGCCGATTTCGTCCCGGGCGGCGCCGTCGGTGACCCCGCCGGGGCGACGACGGTGATCAACGCGCTGTCCGTCGAGTCCCGGGAGGAGGCCGACGACATGCTCGCCCGGGCCCTCGCCTCGGGCGGCAAGCCGTGGCAGCCGGCGCAGGACCACGGCTTCATGTACGGCACCAGCTTCACCGACCCGGACGGTCACGTGTGGGAGACCATGTGGATGGATCCCTCCGCGGTGCAGTGACCGCCCGGGCGGGCGGCCCGGCGCGCTGCTTGGATGGTCCCGGCGCCGGGAGATGCCCGCGCGCCACCGAGGAGGCATCGTGGCCGAGCTGACCCGACCGGACGTCGAGCCCCCCACCGGGCCCGCGCCCGACGACCTGGTGATCGAGGACCTCGTCGTCGGCGACGGCCCCGAGGCCAAGGCCGGCGACCTGATCAGCGCCCACTACGTGGGCGTCACCCACGACGGCGGCGAGCAGTTCGACGCCTCCTGGGACCGCGGCGACCCGCTGGAGTTCCGGCTGGGCGTCGGCATGGTCATCCAGGGCTGGGACGAGGGCATGGCCGGCATGAAGGTCGGTGGCCGCCGCCGGCTGACCATCCCGGCGCACAAGGCGTACGGCGAGCGCGGCGCCGGTGGCGTCATCAAGCCGGGCGCGACCCTGGTCTTCGTCGTCGACCTCGTCGGCGTCCGCTGAGCCGAGGCGGGGGGACTGTCGTCCCCCCGCCCCCCGGTGTCAGGCGGTCTGCGGGGCGTAGAACTCGCGCGGGTCGGCAGCCAGCGCGGCCTTCACGCCCCGGCTCCAGTCGTCGACCAGCACCTCCCACGCGCCGGCCTGGACGCCGTCGAGCGCCGCGCGGACGACGTCGGCCGGGGCGGTCATCGGGCCGGTGTAGCCGGCCATCATGTCGGTGTCGGCGGCGCCCAGCACGATCCCGGTGACCGAGGTGCCCTGCGCGGTGAGCTCGATCCGGACGCCGTTGGTGAGGCTCCACTCCGCCGCCTTGGCGGCGGCGTAGGCGTTGGCACCGGGGGTGGAGAACCACGACAGCGCCGAGAGCACGTTGGCGATCGCGCCGCCACCGTTGCGGGCGAGCACCGGCGCGAACGCCCGGATGACGCCCAGCGTGCCGAAGAAGTGCGTCTCCATCTCCCGGCGCACGTCGGCCAGGTCGCCGGTGACGAGGTCGGCCCGGGTCGTGATGCCGGCGTTGTTGACCAGCAGGGTCACGCCACCGGCGACCGCCGCCGCGGCGGCGATGGACTCCGGGTCGGTGACGTCCAGCCGCAGCACCTCCACTCCCGGGACGTCGACGAACTCGGGACGGCGTGAGGTGGCGTAGACCTTCGCCGCCCCGCGCTCCAGCAGGCTCTGGGTGAACGCGCGGCCCAGGCCGCGGTTGGCGCCGGTGACGAGGGCGACCGATCCGGTGATGTCCATGCTCGTGCTCCTTGTGTCCTGGCGGGTCGGCGAGGACGCTAGGACCTGACGTTGACGTCAGAGGCAAGTGTGAGCCCGATCACCGGAGGAGGAGTGGTGCTGCGCATCGGTGAGGTGGCCGCCCGGGCAGGCGTGAGCGTGCGGGCGCTGCGCTACTACGAGGAGCAGGGGCTCCTGGACTCCGAGCGGAGCGCCAGCGGGCAGCGCAGGTACTCCGACGACGCCGTGGGCCGGGTGCACTTCATCCAGCTGCTCTACGCCGCCGGCCTGACCAGCAAGGACGTGCTCGCGCTGCTGCCGTGCGTGCACACCGGCGGCGCGACACCGGAGATGATCGAGCTGCTCGTCGAGCAACGGGACCGCATCGACCGGCAGATCGCCGAGCTCGCCCAGGCTCGGGAGCGGCTGGACGAGATCATCCGCATCGGCCGCGACCACGTCGTCGTCGCCGCCTCCTGACCTCGGCGGACGCCGGAATGTCCGAGGACGCACCGAAGTTGGGCCGGGCATGCGCGTAGAGGTGTGGTCCGACGTCGTCTGCCCGTGGTGCTACGTCGGCAAGCGCCGGCTGGAGACCGCTCTCGAGCGCTTCCCGCACCGCGACCAGGTCGAGGTCGTGTGGCGGTCGTTCCAGCTGGACCCGACGGTCCCCGAGGGCGAGACGCACCCGACGCTGCCGGCCCTGGCCGCCAAGTACGGCGTCCCGGCCGAGCAGATGCGCGAGAACATGCGCGGGCTCGAGGAGACCGCCGCCGCCGAGGGGCTGGACTACCACCTGGCCGACGGCGTCAGCGGCAACACGCTGCTGGCCCACGAGCTGCTGCACCTCGCGGCCGAGCACGGCAAGCGCAACGAGCTCAAGGAGCGCCTGCTGCACGCCTACTTCGAGGAGCAGCGCTCCGTCTTCGACGTCGAGTCGCTGGTGCCGTTGGGTGTCGAGGTCGGCCTGGACGAGGCCGAGATCCGCGAGGCGCTGACCGACCGGCGCTTCCGCTGGGCGGTCAGCGAGGACAGCGCGACGGCCGTGGAGCTGGGCGCGCGGGGCGTCCCCTTCTTCGTGATCGACCGGAAGTACGGCGCCGCGGGCGCCCAGCCGGCCGAGCAGCTGCTGCAGCTCCTCGAGCGGGCGTGGGCGGACGCCAACCCGTTGATCACCGTCCCGGCCGCCGACGGCTGCACCGACGACAGCTGCAGCGTCTAGCCCAGCAGACCTGAGCCCGAGCGCAGCGCCTCCTCGGCATCGGCGGTCAGCTCGCGGACGACGTCGGTCGCCGATCGTTCCGTCGTGACCATCCCGACCGCCTCCCCGGCGTAGAGCGGGGCGTGCGCGGGGTCCCCGGTGCGCCGGCCCTCGACGACGAGCCCGCGCGCCGCGTCGTCGCCCACGAGCTCCCCCTCCCGGCCGTGCCACTCCCGGGAGAAGTCGTTGGCCAGCGCCCGGCCGGGCCAGCGCTCGGGCCAGGCGATGCCCTCCGCCACGTCGAAGGCCCGGGTCAGCACCGTCTCGTCGCCGGTCGCCTCGCGGATGCGCGCCCGGGCCGGGGCTCGGTTCAGCCCCTCGGTGCACGACAGCAGCGCCGTCCCGATCCACACCCCGGCCGCGCCGGCGACCAGCATCCCCGCCATCGCACGGCCCGTGGCGATCCCGCCCGCCGCGACGACGGGCCGGTCCGTGAGCGCCAGGACCTCGGTGAGCAGCGGCAGCAGCGCCCGCTGCCCGGTGTGCCCGCCCGCCTCCGTGCCCTGGGCCACCAGGACGTCGACGCCCGCCTCGAGCGCTCGGTGCGCGTCGGAGACGGTGTTCACCTGCGCCGCGACGGCGATCCCGGCGTCGTGCAGCGGCCCGATCCAGGGGGCCGGGTCCCCGAACGACATCGACACCAGGCTCGGCCGCGCGGCGACCGTGGCGTCGAAGAGGTCCGGACGGTCGGTCAGCGTCCAGATCATCAGGCCGACGCCGAACGGCAGCCGGTCCTGCCCGGCGACGGCGCTCTCCGCCGTCACGAACTCAGCGGTGTGCCGGCCGCTCACGCCGATCATGCCGAGCCCGCCCGCCTGCGACACGGCGCGCGCCAGCGCACCGCCGGAGATCCCGGCCATCGGCGCACCGATGACCGGCGCCGTGAGGTCGAACCAGCGGGTGAGCGGCGTCCGGATCACACGGACATCGTGCTCCGCGGCCCGGTCATCTCGTAGCGGGCCCGCCCTGGTCGGTGCCCTGCAGCCGCCCCAGGAACTCGTGGCACCGCTTCGCCCGCGCGGAATCCTGCTCCATCACCTCACGGAAGAAGGCGGCGATGTCGTCCAGGCCCGCGTTCTCGGCGTCCCGGACGTACTGCCCGTAGTCGTGCCCTGCTTTCAGGGAGTGGTACTGCACGGAGATCAGGTCGTAGAAGACGTCCTCGAAGCCGGTCTCACCGGTGGCCATGACTTCCTCCTCGGATGCTCGATCTCCAGAGGCTCCGGAGGTACCCGCGACGGACCGCTCCGTCACATCCGTCAGGGCTCGGGATCCAGTTCGTCCTCGCCTGCGGCGACCGGGTCGTCGGCGGCCGAGGCGAGGTCCTCGCCCTGGCCGAGCGCGCCCGGGTCGGCCTGCAGGGTGCGGGGGTCGTTGAGCGGGTCGGGGGTGTCGGGATCGGTGACGGTCATGCTCCGCGCATGCCCCGGCCGGCGGCGGTGGAACCCCTGGTTCTCGCGTAACCGATGTGTTACGCATGTCCCGTGGACGCGCTCGCTGCCCTCGCCGACCCGGTCCGCCGGGAGCTCGTCGAGCTGCTGGCGCGGGGCGAGCTGGCCGCCGGGGAGCTCGCCGAGCGCTTCCCGGTGAGCAGACCGGCGGTGAGCCGGCACCTCCGGGTGCTGCGCGCGGCCGGCCTGGTCACCGTGCGCGCGGAGGGGAAGCGCCGGCTCTACGCGCTCGACCCGCGGCCGCTGCGCGAGCTCGACGACTGGCTGGAGCCCTACCGCGACCTCTGGGCCGCCCGGCTGGACGCACTGGACACCGAGATCGCCCGCGGTCGGCGGGCACGGAGGAGCGGAGGACCGGCATGAACGCGCGACGTGAGAGCACGGACCAGGGGGCACGGCGAGGCGTGGTCACACGCCTGGACGACGGGCGGCAGCGGCTGGAGTTCCGTCGCTCGTGGCCGGACCCGATCGACGACGTCTGGGCAGCGCTCACCGCGCCCGACCGGCTGGCCCGCTGGATCGGCAGCTACGACGGCGAGCGCGCCGTGGGCGCCACCGGCACCTTCACGATGACCCACGAGGAGCAGCCGGTCGGCGAGCCGATGCGCATCGTCGAGTGCGACCCGCCCCGGCGGCTGGTCGTCGAGTGGGTGCAGCAGGACACCGACGCCTGGCGGGTCGACCTCGACCTCACCACGGAGGGCGACCGCACGGTGCTGCGTTTCGTGCAGGTGTTCGGCGCCGATGCCGACGTCACGGACTTCGCCCTGGGATGGCACTGGTACCTGGAGAAGTTCGGGGCCGAGGTGGCGGACGCGCCCGGGCCGGGCGACTGGGAGACCTTCCTCGCCGCGACCGGCTCCGCCTACGGCCGCCCCTGACGGGGGAGCCGCGCCCTCGACGTGCGTGACGGTATGTGACGTGCGCGATAGCGTGCCGGGGATCCGACCGCCGACAACGGCGTCGGCGGCCGGATCGACCCTCCCGCGCGCCGTCCCGCTCGACCGGTGACGCCGCCGGGGGTCGGTTAGCGTGGAAGAGCCGCAACCCGTTCGACGGAGGCTCTTCCCCACGTGGCGAATCCCTACCTGCAGGTCCTGCGTACCCCGCATGCCCTGCCCATGGTGCTGGCGGCGTTCATCGGCCGGCTGCCCCTCTCGATGGTGGGGCTGGGCTGCGTGCTCCTCGTGGCGTCCGAGACGGGCTCCTACGGCCTCGGCGGCGCGGTCGCCGCGGTCGGGGCCGTGACGACGGCGGTGTCCGGGCCGATCATCGGCCGGCTGTCCGACGCCCACGGCCAGCGCCGGGTGCTGTTGCCCGTGCTCGCGATCTTCGTCGCCTCCGGGACGGCGTTCCTCCTCGCCGTCCGCCAGGACTGGCCGCTGCTCGCCGTCTTCGCCACCGCCGGGCTGGCCGGCGCGTGCCTCCCGCCGGTCTCCTCGATGATCCGCGTCCGCTGGACCCACCTGCTGCGGGGCAGTCACCGGCTGCCGACGGCGATGGCCATGGAGTCCGTCGTCGACGAGATGGTGTTCGTCCTCGGGCCGGTGCTGGTCACGATCCTGTCCACCACCGGGCACGCCACCTCGGGCCTGGTCACCGCGTTCGTGCTCGCCACCGTCGGCAGCCTGCTGTTCGCCGCGCAGCGACGCACCGAGCCGCGGCCGACGGCGCACGAGCACCGCAGCAGCGTCTCGGCGATGCGCTGCGACGGGCTGCGGGTGCTGTTCGTCGTCGCCGCCGCGGTCGGGACCATCCTGGGCACCCTGCAGGTCTCGCTGCTCGCCTTCGCCGACGAGGCGGGGGAGAAGCCGATGTCCGGGGTGCTCATCGCCGGGCTCGCCGCAGGCTCGATGGTCAGCGGCATCGGCTGGGGCGCGGTGCACTGGCGGCTGCCGCTGCGGCACCGTCTCGCCGGGGTGCTGGTGCTGCTGACCCTGCTGAGCGCCCCGCTGCTGCTGGTCCGCGACGTCTGGCTGATGGTCCCGTTCGTCGTGCTCGCGGGCGTCGCGGTCTCGCCCTCGCTGATCAGCGCGTTCACCCTCGCCGAGCTGCTCGTGCCGCGCGCCGCCGTCACCGAGGCCTTCACCTGGATCGGCACCGCGCTCGCGCTGGGCGTGGCGATCGGTGCCTCGGTGTCGGGCAAGATCGCCGACGGCCCGGGCGCGAACGCGGCCCTGGCGGTGGCGACGGTCGCCGCGGCGGGCGCCGCCGTGGTCGTCGCGCTGAGCCAGCGCTCGCTGCACGTGCCGGCCGAGCACGCCTCGGCGCCGGCGCTGGCCCGCTGATGGACGAGCGGTACGAGCTCCCCGGCGCGCTGGTCCACGACCGGTCGGTGACCGTCCCCCTGCACTGGCAGGCCGACGACGGCGCGACGATCGAGGTCTTCGTCCGCGAGCTGGTGCACCCCGACAAGCGGGACGCCGACCTGCCGCTGCTGCTCTTCCTGCAGGGTGGCCCGGGCGGGAAGTCCCCCCGGCCCACGCGTGGCGGCTGGCTCCCGCGGGCGCTGCGGGACCACCGCGTGGTGCTGCTCGACCAGCGCGGCACCGGCCGCAGCTCCCGGGTCACCGCCGCGACGATGCAGCGTCTCCCCGGCGCGCAGGCGGCGGCCGCGCACCTGCTCGCCTTCCGGGCCGACTCGATCGTCGCCGACGCCGAGCACGTCCGCGCCACCCTCTACGGCGGGCGCCGCTGGACCACCCTCGGGCAGAGCTACGGCGGCTTCCTCACCCTCACCTACCTCTCCACCGCCCCGGAGGCGCTCGACCGCTGCCTGATCACCGGCGGCCTGGCGGGGCTGCACGCCGACGCCCGCGAGGTGTACCGCCGCACGTATCCGCGGGTGGCGAACAAGGTGCGCCGGTTCTACGAGCGCTATCCGGCGGACGTCGGGCGGTTCGCCGAGGTGGCCGACCGGATCGCCGCCACGCAGGTGCACCTGCCCGACGGCGACCTGCTGTCCGTCCGCCGGCTGCAGACAGTCGGCCAGGTGCTGGGCACCCAGGCCGGCGCTGAGGAGCTGCACTGGCTGGCCGAGGAGGCGCTGGACGACGACGCCCCCACCGGCCTGTCGGACACGTTCCTGGACCAGGTCGCCCGCCGCACCGCGTTCTGGGACAACCCGCTCTACGCCGCGCTCCACGAGAGCATCTACGGCTCCGGGGCCGGCGCGACCGGCTGGGCCTCCGAGGCGGAGCGCGGCCCGGAGTTCGACGGCGCCCGGCGCCCCCTGCCCTTCACCGGCGAGATGATCTACCCCTGGATGTTCGACGAGATCGCCTCGCTGCGGCCCTTCGCGGCGGCCGCGCACGCGCTCGCCGCCCACGCGGAGCACACGCCGCTCTACGACCCCGACCGGCTGGCCGCCAACGAGGTGCCCGTCGACGCCGCCGTCTACTTCGACGACATGTACGTCGACGCCGACCTGTCGCTGGAGACCGCCGCCGCGGTCGGCAACGTGCGCACCTGGGTGACCAACGAGTACGAGCACGACGGCCTGCGCACCGGCGACGTCCTCGACCGGCTGCTCGACCTGCGCTCCCGGTGACCCGTCCCCGGTCGGCCCCGGGCGGCGGGCGCCGGCTCGGTGTCGCCCCCGAGCGGCTCGGGAAGTGGCTCGACGGCGTCGCCGAGCGGCACGGCTCCTTCGACGAGGTCGTCCCCGACGACGACGGCACGCTGCGGCTCACCTGCGCGGACAGCACGACGGTCGGCCTCCGGGCGCCGTTCGGCTGGACGCCGGCGCAGCCGGTGCTCGCGGGCTTCACGGCGGCCGCGCGGGCCGACCGGACCGCAGCGGTGCTGCTGGTGCGGCGGGGCCGGTGGGCGGTCGGCGTCTTCGACGGGGACCGGCTGAGGGTGTCCAAGGTCGACGCCCGCCAGGTCCAGGGGCGGACGGCGGCCGGCGGCTGGTCGCAGCAGCGGTTCGCGCGGCGCCGCGGGCACCAGACCGACGCCGTCGTGAGCTCGGCGTCCGACACCGCCGCGCGGGTGCTCCTGCCGCACCTGGGCGACGTGGCGGCGCTGTTCACCGGCGGCGACAAGGGGCTGGTCGACGAGGTGCTGGCCGACCGGCGGCTGGCCGGCCTGGCGGCGCTGCGACGGGAACCGGCGCTCGACGTGGGCGAGCCGACCAAGGCCGTGCTGCTGGAGACGCCCGGCCAGTTCCGGGCCGTCGAGGTCACGATCGTGGAGCCGGCCGACCGCCGCTGACGACCGATCCCGTACCGGAATGGTCGACAATGCGCAGAAGTGGTCCAGGACACGCTGGGAGCGTGGCCTGGAGCACTTTTCCGGACCAGCGTGAGCAGCATCTCAGAAATGCGTGGGATGCAATCCCGGAATTGGTCGTTAACTACTAAAGGAACGACCAAGCGTGGCCGATGCGAATCACGACCACCGACATCTGTCAGGAGAGAGTCATGGGAACGCACACCGCTCAGAAGCCCAGCACGCTCGGCAACATCCCGATGAGCTTCGCGCCGATGCTCTTCGCCGACCCGTCCTACCTGCAGGCCGACCGGGCGCCGATGGGTGCGAGCCAGGGTGACGGTGTCCGCTTCATCGCCAAGCTCGGACGAATCCTCCGCGCGCACAGCTGAACCATTCTTCCTCGCTGAGCCAGGATCGCGATGACGACGCGGGAACCGCTGGATGCGGCTCTCGCGTCGCTGTCGTGTGTAGCGCAGTTTCTCTGCAGCCGAGTGGGGACCGGAGGCTCCCGCGCAGGCGTGGCCGACGCGCTCCGCGGCGCCGCGCCAGGCAGAAAGGCCCTCGACCGGCCCCTGTCGTCGGCGTAACGTCCTCCGACCGTGTCTCCCGTCGCCCGCACCGAGACCGATACCGCCTCCGATCCCGTCCTCGCCGCCGAGCGCGCGCACCTGGCGCGCGCCGAGGAGTGCCTCGCGCAGATGCGCGTGGCGACCACTGCCGTGACCGACGCCGGCGTCGACGCCTGGGCGTCCGAGCGGCTCGGCGCGGCCCGCGCGGAGCGGCTGCGCCTGCTGGCCGCCGACCCCGGCGTCCCGCCGTTCTTCGGCCGCACCGACAGCACCGGCCCGGCCACCGAGACCTTTCACATCGGCCGTCGGCACGTCCGCGACGACGCCGGCGACCCGGTGGTCATCGACTGGCGCGCACCGATGAGCCGGCCGTTCTACCAGGCCACCGCCGTCGCTCCCCAGGGCGTCGCGCGCCGCCGCCGGTTCGGCTTCTCCGACGGCGAGCTCACCGGCTACGAGGACGAGCGCCTCGAGACCGGCGACGACGGCCCGGGGGAGTTCCTCCGCGCCGAGATCGAGCGACCGCGCAGCGGCCCGATGCGCGACATCGTGGCGACCATCCAGCCCGACCAGGACGACATCGTGCGCGCCCCGCTGGCCGAGTCGATCTGCGTGCAGGGCGCCCCCGGCACCGGCAAGACCGCGGTCGGCCTGCACCGTGCCGCCTACCTGCTCTACACGCACGGCGGCCAGCTGGCCCGCACAGGCGTCCTCGTGGTCGGGCCGAACCGCGCCTTCCTGCGCTACATCGAGCAGGTGCTGCCCACCCTCGGCGAGGTCGACGTCGCCCAGTCCACCGTCGCCGACCTCACCGGCCGTGTGCCGGTGCGGGCCGTCGACGAGGCGCGGGCCGCCGTTCTCAAAGGCGACGTGCGGATGGCCGAGGTGCTGCGCCGGGCGCTGTGGGGCGAGATCCGCAAGCCGGCCGACGACGTTCTGGTGCCGCTGGCCGGACGGCGCTACCGCGTGTCCGTGGAGCGGCTCAAGCGCTTCGTCGACGACCTGCGCCGCCGCGCCCGCGGCACCGACGACCAGCAGCTGCTGCACTACACCGCCGGGCGCGAGCGGCTGGCGATGCTCCTCGCCGCGGACGCCCGCCGGCAGAAGGAGGAGGCCGGCGGCAGCCCGACCGACGCCGAGACGCGCAAGGCGGCCCGCAGCCCCGAGGTGCGGGCGTTCTGCGACGAGGTCTGGCCGGCGCGGGACGCCGCCGGGCTCGTGGCCGCGCTGTTCTCCGACGCCGCCCTGCTCGCCCGGGCGGCCCGCGGGATCCTGGACGACGACGAGCAGGCGCTGCTGTCCTGGTCGGTGCCGCCCCGGTCGATCCGCACAGCGCCCTGGACCGAGGCCGACGCGGTGCTCGTCGACGAGGCCGCCGGCCTGCTCGAGCGGACGGCGGGCTTCGGGCACGTCGTCGTCGACGAGGCGCAGGACCTCTCCCCGATGCAGTGCCGGGCGGTCGCGCGCCGGCTGGCCGCCGGGTCGCTGACCGTGCTCGGCGACCTCGCGCAGGCGACCAGCCCCTGGTCGGCGGCCGACTGGCAGCAGACCCTCACCGGGCTGGGCCGGCCGGACACCGTCGTCCGGCCGCTCACCCGGGGGTACCGCGTGCCGGCCGAGGTGCTCGACTACGCCAACCGGCTCCTGTCGGTCATCGCGCCCGGCCTCCCCGCCGCGACCGCGGTGCGCGGCGAGCCGGGATCGCTCCGGGTGCGGTCGGTGACCGACCTGGCCGGCCCGCTGTCCGCGGTGGTGGCGGAGCTGGCGGCCGAGCCGGGATCGATCGGCGTGGTCTGCGCCGACGACGTCGTCGCCGACGTGGTCGCCCTGCTGACCGCTGCGGGCCTCCCCGCCGCCGCCCTCGTCGACGACGGCGAACCGCCGGCGCGCCTCGCGGTCGTGCCCGCGACCCTGGTCAAGGGGCTGGAGTTCGACGCCGTCGTCGTTGCCGACGCGGCGGCGATCGTGGCCGCCGAGCCGCGCGGGCTGCACCGGCTCTACGTCGTCCTCACCCGGGCGGTGAGCACCCTCGTGGTGCTGCACCGCGGCGACCTCCCGGTGGAGCTGGCCGCCGCGCCCGCGGGCTGAGCGGTCAGCCCGCGACGACCCCGCGGCGGCGTTCGAGCACGTCGTCGAGCGAGCCGGTGAGCAGCCAGCCGCCGAGCACCACCAGGTGCAGCAGCCACAGCCAGAAGCCGACCGCGACGACCCCGCCCACCACGGTGAGGCCGCCGAACGGGGCGCCGAGGTCCAGGGGGAGGGAGAGGAAGAGCACGAAGCCCTGGAGGAAGCCGGACACGCAGGCGGCGGTGAACAGTGCGCCGCAGACCAGGGCCGGCCAGCCCACCCGCCCGCCGCCGACGACCCGGAAGCCCCACGCCAGCGGCAGGGTGAGCGCGGCGAGGCAGGCGTAGAAGCCGACGGCGACCCGCCCGATCGTCGGGCCCACGCCCCCGCTCTCCGCGAGCTGGGCCATGTAGTCGACCGCGAGCAGCAGGGGGTAGAGCAGGAACGGGGCGAGCAGCAGGAGCGGCAGCGCGGTCAGCCGGCCGCGCCAGCCGGTCATCCCCTCCTCGCGGCGGCTGAAGCGGAGCAGTGCCCTGCGCAGCCCCTCGCCGTACAGCGACATCGGCAGCAGGGCGAGCAGGCTCTGCAGTGCGCTCATGCCGACGCCTGCCTCGACCAACCGGGCGACGGCGTCCGGCGCGCCGAGCTCGGGGGGCAGCAGGCCCGACAGCCGGTCGCCGAGTTCGCGCACCCGTCCGGCAGAGGTGAGTCGGGCGGTGAGGGAGAACGCCAGGACGAGCACCGGCACGACCGCGATGCCCGCGTAGAACGTGAGGCCCGCGGCGATCAGGGCCAGGTCGCGGCCCTGCAGCCGACGTCGCACCCCCGTGAGGAGGGCCCGGATCCAGGAGTGCACCGGTAGAGGGTGTCAGGGCGCCCCGAGGGTCACTCGACGTCGTCGTTGGTGCCGGTCTCCTCGCAGCTGGCGTCGTGCGGGTTGCTGGCGTCCTGGCTCGTGGAGTCGCAGTTGGTCTCACCACGCTGCAGGTCGGTGTTGTCGCCGCAGGCGACCAGTGACCCGGCGACGGCGAGGAGGAGGAGGGGGCGGCGGAGGTCCATGCGGAGGTATGTGGGCGCTCGGAGGCGTTCCGAAACGGGCTGCGCGCGCTGTCTCGCGGGGTGTCTGTGGTCACACGGACAGAAAAGGTGGACGGGTCCGTCACACGTTCCTGCAGGCCAGCGACCCGTTCTACCCGCGTCCCGTCGCGGCAAACCACACAGTTGTATTTCACCCATTGTCACGGGTGGGTAACGGCCTTACGGTCTGTGTGCCCGCCGGGGCTATCAGTCACCAACTGGGTGACAGCCCGCCGGAGCCCCGACTGATCGGAGAGCCGCCGCTCATGGCGTTCCCTCTGCAGCCCGCCCGTGGCCGCACCGCACGCCGGGCCCTCGTGGCCCTCGCCGGCGCCGCCGGCATCCTGCTCGCGACCGTGCCCGCCTCGGCGGCCCCCGCGAACCCGGCGACCGCGACCGAGGCCGCCGAGCTGATCGCCGCTCGCGGCCACGAGCTCGAGGCGCTCTCCGAGCAGTTCAACGAGGCGCGGGAGCACCTGGCCGCCCAGCAGGCCGCGGCCCAGGCCGCCCAGGTCGAGGTGGAGCGGGCCACGGCCGTGCTGGCCGAGGCGCAGACGAGCGTGCGCGGCGTCGCCCGCAGCGCCTACACGGGCTCGGGCCTCAACTCGTTCCAGGCGCTGATGGTCAGCGGCTCTGCCGACGAGTTCGTCAACCGCATGTCCACGCTGCAGATGGTCGCCGGGCACCAGAACGAGCTGCTCGCCGTCGCGGCCGACGCCAACGCCGCCGCCGCTCAGGCCCAGGCGGACCTCCAGGCCTCCGCCGCCGAGGCGCAGCGCCAGTACGACGCCGTCTCCGGCCAGAAGGTCGAGCTCGAGCGGCAGATCGCCGAGTACCGGGCGATCCACGACCGGCTCACCGCCGAGGAGCAGCGGGCCGTGGCGGCGGCGGCAGCCGCCGCGCACGCCTCGGGCGCTGCGCACGCCTCCGGGAGCGCTGACTCCGAGCGGGCCAGCCGTGGCGAGCGCACCGAGCCGCTGGCCGCCGCGTCCGCACCGGTGGTGGCCGACGGCCAGGCCGCCCAGGTCGCGATCGACACCGCCATGGCGCAGCGCGGCAAGCCCTACGTCTGGGCCGCCGGCGGGCCGAGGTCCTTCGACTGCTCGGGCCTCACCCAGTACGCCTTCAAGGCCGCGGGCATCAACCTGCCGCACTCCAGCCGGATGCAGTCGCAGATGGGTCAGGCCGTCTCCCGCAGCGACCTGCGGCCCGGTGACCTGGTGTTCTTCTACAGCCCGGTGAGCCACGTGGGCATCTACATCGGCAACGGCCAGATGGTGCACGCGCCCACGTCGGGTGACGTCGTCAAGGTCGCGCCGGTGGACGCCGTCAGCGGTTACGCCGGGGCCCGCCGCATCGCGGCCTGATCCACCCGCTGGAGCAGCCCCCACACGAACGTCGTCCGCACCCCGGCGGGCAGCTCGACCTCCCACCGCGTCACGACGCCGGGATCGACGCTGCGCGCCCCCGGCAGGACGACGACGTCGTCCAACACGTGCTCCCACACCCGCAGGTCGCCCGCGGACGCCGGCGGGGGCGGGGAGCCGGGAGCGCGCGAGAGGTGCTCGTGCAGCACGGAGCCGCCCGGCCCGCTGACCACCTCCCACCACAGGTGCGGCCACAGGGGCAGCGGCCAGCGGCGGACCTGCACGTCGAGGTCGCCGAACCGGCGGTCCTCCAGCTCCTCCGGTGGGCCGAGGACGGCGCTGCGCAGCGCCAGCCCGCGCGGTGCCCGCGGCGCGTGGTGCAGCGCCTGCCAGCGGGTGTGCGCGGCGTGCGCCTCCGCACGCGTCGCGCCCAGCCGGGGAAGCGCCTCGGCGACGAGGTCAGGGCGGACGTCGGCCATCCGCCGCAGCAGCACGAGGCAGAACTCCCGCCGCGCCAGCCCCCGCACGGGGGTGACCCTGCCACCATCCAGGGATGCTGATCAGCCCGGCCATCGCGGCGCGGATCGCCGACGGGACCGTTCGCCTCGCCTTCCGGCGCTGGGACCGGCCTCGCATGCGGCCCGGCAGCACTCAGCGCACGGTCGCCGGCGTGGTCCGGATCGAGTCCGTGGCGGAGATCGACCCCGGTGAGCTGACCGAGGACGACGCCCGCCTGGCCGGTGTGCGCACTCTCGCCGAGCTGCTGCGCCTGCTCGACCGGAGCGGCGGCGCGCACGTCTACCGGATGGAGGTCTCCCTCGCCGGTGCCGATCCTCGGGTCGAACTGCGTGAGCGGACCGAGCTGTCCGCGGTGGAGCGGCGGGAGGTCGACGAGCAGCTCGACCGCTGGGACGCCGCCCGGAGCGGGCCGTGGACGCGAGAGCTGCTGCGCCTGATCGCCGACCATCCGGGGGTCCGAGCGCCCGACCTCGCGGCGTCGCTGGGGCGCGAGACCCTGCCCTTCAAGCGGGACGTGCGCAGGCTCAAGGAGCTGGGCCTCACCGTGAGCCTTCCCGTGGGGTACGAGATCTCACACCGGGGGCGCGCCTACCTCGGCTGAGGTCTCGGGGAGGATCGCACCGTGAACCCCCGCACCGTCGCCACCACGTTCCGCGTCGTCGCCATCGCCGAGGCCTGCTCCTGGCTGGGGCTGCTGATCGGGATGTTCGTGAAGTACGTGCCCGAGACCAGCGAGATCGGCGTGAAGATCTTCGGGCCCATCCACGGTGCGGTGTTCGTGGCCTACGTGCTGGTCACGCTGGTGGCCGCGCGGGTGCTGCGCTGGTCGGCCGGCACCACGCTGCTCGCGCTGGCCGCCTCCGTGCCGCCGCTGGTGACGATCTGGTTCGAGCGCTGGGCCACCCGCACCGGCGCGCTCGGCGCGCAGGACGCAGTCCGCACCACCTGACCTGCGGGGACGCCGGCGGCGCTACGGTCGCCGTCATGCCCGAACCCGTGCTGCCCGCGACCGCCCGCACCCTGCTCGCCCGCGTGGCCCGCGCCCAGGCGGACGGGCGCGCGCCCAGCCTCGTGGCCGGAGTCGTCCGGGACGGCGGGCTCGCCTGGTCGGCCGGCCGGGGTGCGGTGGCCGAGCCGCACGCCGACGTCCAGTACCGGCTCGGCTCGATCAGCAAGACCGTCACCGCCGTCCTGGTGATGCGGCTGCGCGACGAGGGCCGGCTCGCCCTGGACGACCCGCTCGAGCGGCACCTGCCCGGTACCCCGCTCGGCGAGCGCACCGTCGGGCAGCTCCTCTCGCACCTCGCCGGCGCCTCGGCCGAGAGCCCCGGGGGGTGGTGGGAGCGCGTGCCCGGCGGGTCGCTGGCCGACCTCGCGCTCTCCGACGACGACGTCGTGCTCGGTGCCGCCCGGCGGTTCCACTACTCCAACCTGGGCTTCGGCCTGCTCGGCGAGCTGGTGGCGCGGCAGCGGGGCACCTCGTGGGAGGACGCGGTGCGCACCGAGGTGCTCAGCCCCCTGGGGATGTCCCGGACCACGCCGCGTCCGTCGGGCGCGGCCGCCCAGGGCCAGGCGGTGCACCCGTGGGCCGACGTCGTCCTGCCCGAGCCGGAGCACCACGCCGGGGTGATGGCGGCCGCCGGCCAGCTCTGGGCGACCCTGACCGACCTCGGCCGGTTCGCCGCCTTCCTGCTCGGCGACACCGCCGACGTGCTCGACCCCGCGACGCTCGAGGAGATGACCGAGCCCGCAGGCGTGGACTCCTCGGCGCTGGGCTGGTCGGCGTACGGGCTGGGCCTGCAGGTCCTGCGCGTGGACGGGCGGACCCTGGTCGGCCACGGCGGCTCGATGCCCGGCTTCCTGGCCGGCGTCTTCGTCGACCGCGACGAGCGGACCGGTGCGGTCTCGCTCGCCAACGCGACCGCAGGCGTCGACCCGGTCGTGTTCGGGCTGCTGGCCGACCTGCGCGCCGCCGAGCCGCGGATCGTCGAGGCGTGGAGCCCCTCGCCGTCGCCGGTGCCGCTGGAGTCGCTCGGCGTCTGGTTCTGGGGTGTCTCGCCGGTGGCGCTGCGCGCCGTCGCCGGCGGGCGGCTGCACCTGGGGCCGCTGCCCGGACGTGGTGGGCGGGCGAGCCGGTTCGAGCAGCGGGACGGCCGCTGGGTGGGGCTGGACGGCTACTACGCCGGGGAGACGCTGAGCATCGCCGAAGACCACCTCGACCTGGGCACCTTCATCTTCACCCGCACGCCCTACGACCCGGCTGCCCCCGTGCCCGGCGGCGTCGACGAGGCCGGCTGGCGGGGGTAGAGCCCGGCGGCGTAGGTCTCGGGGGAGTAGTAGCGCTCCAGTTCCTCGATCGGCTCGTCCCTGCGCTCCAGCGCGTGGGCGATCCGCGCCCGCGAGGGCACCGCGTCGGGCGCCCAGCTCCCGGGGTCCCACAGCTGCGAGCGCAGGAACGCCTTGCCGCAGTGGTGGAACACCTGGTCGATCTCGACCACCACCGCCAGCACCGGGCGGTGCCCCTTGACCACCATCCGGTCGAGCAGGTCCGCGTCGGTCACCAGGCGGGCGCGCCCGTTGATCCGCAGCGTGTCCGTCCGGCCGGGCAGCAGGTGGATCAGCCCGACGTGCGGATTGGCCAGGATGTTGCGGTACCCGTCGGCCCGGCGGTTGCCGGCGCGCTCGGGGATCGCGATCGTCCGGTCGCCGAGGACCAGCACGAAACCGGGCGGATCGCCCTTGGGGGAGACGTCGCAGCTGCCGTCGGCACCGCTCGTGGCGATCAGGCAGAACGGGGAGGCCGCCAGCCACTCCCGGTCGACGTCGGCCAGCGCCGTCCGCTCCTTGGCCAGCGCCGCGGGCACGGGCTCGCCCAGCAGCGCGCGGAGCTGCTCCTCAGTGGTGATCTCCTGCACCCGCGGACTGTGTCACGGGCGGTCGAAGGCGTCGATCGTGTTCTTCACGACGACGCCGTACGCCAGGTGCGGCACCACGTCGCTGATCCAGTCCTTGCCCGACCAGGTGCGCGGGTCCGTGACGCCGAGGGCGGCCATGGGTCCGTTGGCCGCCACCATCACCCCCAGCGTGGTCAGCGCGATGCCGACGGGTTTCGCCGAGAGGTACCCGCGGGCCCGGGCCAGGCCGCCGATCGTCCCGACGCCGATCCCGGCCACCAGGCCCATGAGCGGGCCGAGGCCCTGCACCCTGTTCTGCCGGGTGTCCCCGTCGCCGGGGATCGGCACGTGCGCCTTGGCGGCCAGCTGCTCGACCGTGTCCTCGGGTGTGGAGCTGGCGCCCCGCCCCCGGAGGGCCATGTCCAGGTAGGTGACGGCGTTGAGCGCCGTGCTGCCGGCCGCACCGGCGGCCGCGCCGCGCAGGGCCCAGCCGAGCGTGCTGATCCCGCGCTTTCCCTTGCCGCTCACGCCGAGCGGGGTCCGTGTCGTCATGCGGGCGCCGGTACCCGTCCGCGCGCCCGCTCTACCCGTGGCCGTCCTCCGGGTAGTGGTAGGAGGCGGAGGACGCCGGCGAGACCGTGATCCGCACCGGACCACCGGTCGCCCCCGAGACCTCCACCACCACGGGCCGGAGGCGGGGCACGGCCACGTCGTGCAGGAGGTGCTCGGTCACCCTGTCGAGGACGTCCTGTGCGCCGCCGGCAGTGAAGCGCCGTTCCTGCTCCTCCACGGTCAGGAGGGCGGACCGGCGGGAGGTGAACCTCAGGGTGCAGGGCAGGGCCGGCCCCCATTCGGCGCGCAGCACCGCCACCTCGTCGGTCACGCGCGTGCGGCCGGCCCGGTGCAGTCGACGGAACTGGAGGTCCAGGACCGCGGTCGCCTGCTCGGCCGAGAGGCCGAACGCGTCCCGCACCCGCCGGACGGCGTCCTCGTCGTCCACGGCGTCGGCGAGCACGCCGACCAGCCGGACGGGGTCGGCGAGCGCCGCCTCCGTCGCGGCGAGGATCGAGAGCCGGTGCTCCCTTCCGTCGGACGGGTTCACCTTCCGTCCCGGCGCCGCCGACGGCGTACGACGAGCAGGGCCGCCACGCCCAGGGCGACGAGCCCGGCGCCACCCGCGAGCACCGGCCCGGTGCGGTCGTCGGCGACGTCCGTCGGCGCCGAGGCCGGGCCGATCCCGGGCAGCACGTCCGGTAAGGCATCCAGCTCGGCCTGGACCGACGGCGTGAGGGCGCCGGTGCCGTCGCACTGGTTGATGGCGTACTGGTCGGGCTCCAGCGTGAACAGCCCGCTGACGTCATCGGCACGCGTGCCGAAGACGGCGAACGGGCCGCTCCCGGACAGGAACACCCCGCAGCTCCCCGAGTCCGACGACGTGACGATCTCCTGCCGCTCCAGCACCTCACCCTTCACCACCGTGTCGACGGCGAACACGAGGACGGTCGGGACGTTGCCCCAGCGGCCGGGCGCGCCGTCCCGGCTGTCGACCAGCCGGCCGGTGAACACCGCGTCGGCCCACTCGGCGCTCTCCGCCGTCGTCCCGCCGGAGCAGTCGCACGCCTGGGCGGGAGCCGCCGCCCAGATGCCGACCGCGCCCAGCAGTGCACCGAGCAGCAGGACCACGGCGGGACGGCGCACGGGCGCAGCGTGCCCTGAGCCGGCCGCGGGCGCCAGTACCCGGCGGGTGGCGGCCGGGCCGTCGGCCGCGCACGCTCGGGGCATGGACGACGACGCGCGGCTGGAGCAGGCGATCGGCGAGCTGCTCGACCTGCGGCGTGCCGGCACCACGATCTGCCCCTCGGAGGCGGCCCGCCGGATCGAGCCCGAGGCGTGGCGGGAGCTCATGCCCGCCGCCCGCGCCGCGGCCGGGCGCCTGGCGGCCGCGGGGCAGGTCGAGGTGACCCAGGGCGGGCAGGTCGTCGACGTCGCCACCGCCCGCGGGCCGGTCCGCATCCGGCGTCCGGAGCGCTGATCCACCCGTCCGGGCGACGCAGACCCGGCGAACCCGCGGCGATCGGCCGCCGGCGGCCACGAGTTCGTAGGCGGCCACACCGACCCGTGGCAGGATGTGTGAGCGGCGCCACACCCCGGTGCCGAGCAGACGTCCACCTCCGCACGGTGCCGGTGACCCCGGCAGGGCGGCGAACGGCGAGGAGCGAGCGGTGACCGCTGTGCGCAACGAGACCGAGATCGACATCGGAGAGGCCGGCGAGTTCGCCGGCCCCGTCCCCGGAGCGGGCGCGCCGCACCTGCCGCAGCAGCCGGACCTGGTGCAGCTGCTGACGCCCGAGGGCGAGCGGGTCGAGAACGCCGAGTACCCGCTGGAGGTCTCCGACGAGGAGCTGCGCGGCTTCTACCGCGACATGGCGCTCGTCCGCCGCTGGGACGCCGAGGCGACGGCGCTGCAGCGCCAGGGCGAGCTCGGCATCTGGGCCTCGCTCCTCGGACAGGAGGCCGCCCAGCTCGGCGCCGGCCGGGCGCTGGAGGACGGCGACATGGCCTTCCCGACCTACCGCGAGCACGGCGTCGCCTGGGCCCGCGGGGTCGACCCGCTGCACGTCATGAGCCTGTTCCGCGGCGTGGACAACGGCGGCTGGAACCCGGTGCAGCGCGGCTTCGGCCTCTACACGATCGTCATCGGCGCCCAGTGCCTGCACGCCACCGGCTACGCCATGGGCGTGCAGCGCGACGGCGCCGAGTCCGCCGTCCTGGCCTTCCTCGGCGACGGCGCCACCAGCCAGGGCGAGGTCAACGAGGCGATGGTCTTCGCCGCCAGCTTCGCCGCCCCCGTCGTCTTCTTCTGCCAGAACAACCAGTACGCGATCAGCGTGCCGCTCGAGCGGCAGTCCAAGGTGCCGCTCTACCGCCGCGCGGCCGGCTTCGGCTTCCCCGGCGTCCGGGTCGACGGCAACGACGTCCTCGCCGTCCTGGCCGTGACCCGCGCTGCGCTGCGGGCCGCCCGCGAGGGCCAGGGGCCGACCTTCATCGAGGCGTTCACCTACCGGATGGGCGCGCACACCACCTCGGACGACCCCACCCGCTACCGGCTCGCCGGTGAGGTCGAGGAGTGGAAGCTGCGCGACCCGATCGCCCGGCTCAAGGCCTACCTCTCCCGCAGCGGGCTGGCCGACGCCGCCTTCTTCGAGGGCGTGGACGCCGCGGCCGACGAGCTGGCCGTCCGCATCCGGCGCGGCACGGTCGAGATGCCCGATCCGCCGCCCACGGCGATGTTCGACGCCGTCCACGCCGAGCAGACCCCGCACCTGGCCGCCCAGCGGGCGCAGTTCGAGGCATACCAGGCGGGCTTCGAGGGCGGTGCCGAGTGAGCACCGAGCTGCTGGACCTCCCGGCGACCAGGACCCTGACCATCGGCAAGGCGCTGAACGACGGTCTGCGCCGCGCGATGGAGGACGACCCGAAGGTCGTGCTCATGGGCGAGGACATCGGCCGGCTGGGCGGGGTCTTCCGGATCACCGACGGCCTGCAGAAGGACTTCGGCGAGGACCGCGTCGTCGACACCCCGCTGGCCGAGGCCGGCATCGTCGGCACCGCGGTGGGCCTGGCCATGCGCGGCTACCGGCCGGTCGTCGAGATCCAGTTCGACGGCTTCGTCTTCCCCGCCTACAACCAGATCGTCACCCAGGTGGCCAAGCTGCACGCCCGCTCGCGTGGCGCGGTGCCGATGCCGATCGTCATCCGCATCCCGTTCGGCGGCGGCATCGGTGCCGTGGAGCACCACAGCGAGAGCCCGGAGGCCTACTTCGCGCACACGCCCGGGCTCAAGGTCGTCGCGGTCAGCAACCCGGTCGACGCCTACTGGGGGATCCAGCAGGCGATCGCCTGCCCCGACCCGGTGATCTTCCTCGAACCCAAGCGGCGGTACTGGGACAAGGCACCGGTGGACACCTCGGCCACCCCCGAGCCGCTGTTCGGCGCCCGGATCGTGCGCGGTGGCGACGACGTCACCGTGCTGGCGTACGGCCCGATGGTGAAGACGGCGCTGCAGGCGGCGGAGGTCGCCGCGGGGGAGGGGCGCTCGCTGGAGGTCGTCGACCTGCGCACGCTCTCGCCGCTGGACCTCGACCCGGTCGTCGACTCCGTCCGCCGCACCGGCCGCTGCGTCGTCGTGCACGAGGCGCCGGTCACGCTCGGGCTCGGTGCGGAGATCGCCGCCCGGGTGACCGAGGCCTGCTTCCACTCCCTGGAGGCCCCGGTGCTGCGCGTGGGCGGCTACGACGTGCCCTATCCGCCGTCGAAGCTCGAGGAGGCCTACCTCCCCGACCTGGACCGGGTGCTGGACGCCGTCGACCGCGCGATGGAGTTCTGAGATGGCGAACGCGACGCCCGTGCTCCGCCGGTTCGCCCTCCCCGACGTCGGGGAGGGGCTGACCGAGGCCGAGCTCCTCCAGTGGCTGGTCGCCGTGGGCGACACCGTCACGGTCAACCAGCCGCTGTGCGAGGTCGAGACGGCGAAGGCCGCCGTCGAGCTCCCCTCGCCCTACGCCGGCCGGGTGGTCGAGCTGCTCGTCGAGGCCGGTGCGACCGTCGACGTCGGCTCACCGATCATCACGGTCGCCACCGGCGACGGGGGCGCCGGGACCCCGGAGCCCACCGGCACCGGGTTGACCGGCGAGACCAACGCCAACGGCCGGACGGCGGTGCTCGTCGGGTACGGCCCGCGGAACACCGAGGCCCGCCGCCGGCCGCGCCGGACCCCCGACGACGCCCCCGACCGGGCGCCGCTCCTCGCCACCGCGCCGGACGCCCGCTCCAAGCCCGTGCGGCACGGCGGTCTGGAGGTGGGCCGGCAGGCCGAGGCCGCCGCGATCCGCGAGGACGCGGCCTCCTCCGCGCCCGTCGCACCTGGTCGGCGCGGCCCCCGGCCGCTGGCCAAGCCGCCGGTGCGCAAGTACGCCAAGGACTGCGGGGTCGACCTCGCGACGGTCCGCGGCACCGGGCCGAACGGCGTCATCACCCGTGCCGACATCGACGCCGCCCGCACACCACCCGCGAGGGCAGAGATGGCCATTTCTGCCCTCGCGGGGGAGCAGCGGATCCCGATCAAGGGGGTCCGGAAGCACACCGCCGCCGCGATGGTCGCCAGCGCCTTCACCGCCCCGCACGTCACGGAGTTCCTCACCGTCGACGTCACGCGGATGATGAAGTTGCGCCGGCGGCTGGCCGAGCGGCCCGAGCTGGCCGGCGTCAAGGTCAGCCCGCTGCTGTTCGTGGCCAAGGCGGTGCTCCTTGCGGCCGGCCGGCACCCGATGATCAACAGCTCCTGGGACGAGGCGGCCCAGGAGATCGTCGTGCACGGGCAGGTCAACCTGGGCATCGCCGCAGCGACCCCGCGCGGGCTCGTCGTCCCGAACGTGAAGGACGCCGGCCGGCTCTCGCTGGCCGAGCTGGCCGGGGCCCTCGCCGACCTGACGGAGACCGCCCGCGCCGGGCGCACCGCGCCGGCCGACCTGACCGGCGGCACGTTCACGATCACCAACGTGGGCGTGTTCGGCGTCGACACCGGCACGCCGATCCTGAACCCCGGCGAGGCGGCGATCCTGGCGTTCGGGGCGATCCGGGAACGCCCGTGGGTGCACAAGGGGAAGGTCCGGCCGCGGCAGGTCACGCAGTTGGCGCTCTCCTTCGACCACCGGATCGTCGACGGCGAGCTCGGCTCCCGGTTCCTCGCCGACGTCGGCGCCCTGCTGGCCGACCCCGGCGCGGCCATGGCGTTCTGACCGGCCGGCGGGCGGCAGGATGGCGCCCGTGGACCGACGTGCCCCCGCCCTCGCGGCGCTGCTCCTGTTCGCCGTAGCCACCGTCCTCGCGACGGTGCTGGACGGCCGGCTGCCCGCGAGCGAGGAGAGCGTCGCCGGCTGGGTGCTGCAGGTGCTCGGTCACCTGGCCGCGGTGGTCGGTGGTGTCCTGCTGCTCACGAGCGACGGGCACCCGGGCCGGCGGTCGGGGGCGGTGGTGCTGGGCGCCGTCGTGCTCCTCGTCCTCGTCGATGCCGTGGCGCTCGCGGGCGACGGGGGCGGCGCGAACATCGGGCTGGGTGGCGTCCGGCTGCTCGGACTACTGGCGGTGGCCGTGGTCGCGCTGCGCCTGGCGCCCGCCGTCGCCCGGGCGCGCCGGCCGGGACCCCCGGCTCCGCAGGCCTGACCACGGGCTCGCGCGCCGCCCCCTTCCACGACCGGTCGCGGCCCGGCAGTGTCGACCCCGTGGCACGGATCCGGGACGTCGTCGTCGACTGCGGACACCCGGCGTCGCTGGCCCGGTTCTGGGCCGCCGTGCTGGACGGCTACGCCGTCGCCCCCTACGACGAGGCGGAGCTCGCCCGTCTGCGCGCCGCGGGCATCGACTCCTCGGAGGACGACCCGACGGTGCTCGTCGAGCCGGGGCCGGAGGGTGGGCCCCGCCTGTTCTTCCAGCTGGTGCCCGAGCCCAGGACGGGCAAGAACCGCCTGCACCTCGACCTGCGCTGCGACGACGTGGACGGCGAGATCGCCCGCATCGCAGACCTCGGCGGACGGGTGCAGGACACGTTCGACGACCACGTCCTGCTCGTCGATCCCGAGGGGAACGAGTTCTGCCTGCAGCGCTGACCTGCGGAAGCCGACGTGTCGCGCCCGCACGCCCGGGGTAGGTCGCACACGACCGATCAAGCGACACGAGGAGCTGAGACCGTGGCCAGCGTGCAGGAATCCGTCGACGTCGACGTCCCGATCCGGGCCGTCTACGACCAGTGGACGCAGTTCGAGTCCTTCCCCCAGTTCATGGGCGGGGTCGAGAAGATCACGCAGATCGACGACACGCACACCCACTGGGTCACGAACATCGACGGGGTGAAGCGGGAGTTCGACGCCGAGATCACCGAGCAGCACCCCGAGGAGCGGGTGGCCTGGACCAGCACCAGCGGTGAGGCCAAGCACGCCGGGGTGGTCACCTTCCACCGCCTGGACGACGCCAAGACCCGGGTGATGATCCAGATCGACTGGGAGCCCGAGGGTCTGGTCGAGAAGGCCGGCGCCGCTCTGGGCTTCGACGACCGCCAGGTCAAGGCGGACGCGAAGAAGTTCAAGGAGTTCATCGAGAGCCGTGGGACCGAGACCGGTGCCTGGCGCGGGGACGTCCAGCGCCCCAGCTGACCGACCGCGCGCACGACGACGGCGCCCGCCCTCCTCGGAGGGCGGGCGCCGTCGTCATCTCCGTCGATCGTGACCCGATTCACCCGCCCGGATGAGAGATCCTCGGCGTTGCTCGCCCTGTGCCTACGATCCGTCGGAATAATAGGGACATCGCATGCACTCTTCTAGGTGCAGGCACACGACGACCGACGAAAGAGGCACCAACGATGAACAGCATGACGTCCACCTGGCGGCAGCGGCGTCAGGCGGCTCGTACCCGCCGCGCGATCGACGAGGCGCTCGCACGCAGCAGCAGCCCCGCGATGCGCGACGAGCTCCTGACCATGGCGAGCGCCACCTCGTACCTCCGCCGCTGACGCGGCCGCGCCGCTAGCGTCGGCGCTGCTCCACCCCGCGCGACCCCGGACCTCTGCGAGGCCGGGGTCGAATGCTGTCCGGGGTCGCCCACCCGGAAGGGTGGTTCCACTCAGGACGGGACCCGTGGGTGCCGAAACGTCTCTCGTGATGCGCGTGCGGACGGGGAGCGACCCGGACCGGCCTGGTGGTCGGACCCCGGTCGCCGCTCTGACGTGCACCGACGCGACGAAGAGCCCGCGGTGACCGCGCCGGCCGACGCCCCCGAGACCAGCGGCGCCACCACGGGCGGCCTGCTGAGCTACGTCCGCGCCGTCGGCGGTGACGAGGCGGTGGCCCAGGTACTGGCCCGGACCGGGACGACGGCATCCCTGGACGAGCTGGAGGACCGGTCGCGCTGGTGGAGCTACGACCTGCGGATCCGGCTCTTCGCCGCGGCCACTGAGGTGCTGCGCGATCCGCGCACGATGTACGAGGTGGGTGCCTCGGCGCTGCGGTCGGGGATGGCGCACTCGCTGGTCCTGCTCCTGCGCACGATGGGCTCGCCCCGGCACGTCTTCGGCAAGCTGCCCCGGGCGGTCCAGAAGTTCAGCACCACGTCGACCATGCAGATCGTGGCGACCGGGCGCACGACGGCCACGATCCGGTACCGGCTGCACGACGGCTACCTGCACTCCCGCCTGGATTGCCTCTACACCCAGGGGCTGCTGAGCACCGTCCCGGCGATCTTCACGCTCCCCCCGGCCCGGATCCTGCACACCGAGTGCCAGTCCGACGGCCTCGACGCCTGCGTCTACCACCTCGAGTGGGCGCCTCGATCTCGCCTGCCGTGGCGCCGGACGCGCCGGACGACCGTCGACCCCGAACTGCATGCGCTGCGCGGGCAACTCCAGGCCCTCCAGTCCGCGGCCACTGATCTCGTGGCCAGTGACGACCTCGAGACCGTGCTCCGGCGCATCGTGAGCCGAGCGGCCGAGGCGGTGCTCGCTCCCGCGTACCTGCTGGCCGTCGGAACGCCCGGCGGTGGTGCGCCGCTGGTGCACAGCGCGGGCGTGCCTGCCGAGCAGCTGCCCGGCCTGGTCGGCGCGCTACTCGCGGGCGACGACCTCGGCAGCAGCGCCGTCGTCGCCGATATCGCCTCGTCCCGGCGCACCCACGGCCGGCTGGCCGCGCTCTACCGTCCGGGCGACCACCCCATCGGTGACGAGGCCGCGATGCTGGCCGCCTACGCCGGCCACGCCGCGGCGGCACTGGACCTGCTGATGGCCCTCGAGGACACCCGGCTCGAGGCGAGCCGGGCCGGTGCCCTGCTCTCGCTGGCCCACGAGCTGGCCGCGGCGGAGGACGTGGACGCCATCTCCGCCGTGGTGGCCGAGGCGCTTCCCCGGGTGGTCGGCTGCAGCAGCGCCTCGGTGATGCTCTGGGATCCGGCCGACGGTCGGCTCCGGGCGCGTGCCTCGATCAACCTCTCCGCGGAGGGCGCCGGCATCTTCTTCGAGACGCCGCTCAGCCCGGAGGACACCCCCGAGCTGATGGAGCTGCTCACCAACCGCGAACCGCGCATCATCCGGGACGCAGACAGCAGCCCCGGACTGCGCCGACTGCTTGCTCAGATCGAGGTCGCTGACGTGGTTGCGCTGCCCTTGGTCGCGGCCGACACCTTCCTCGGGGTGGCCACCGCGAGCTGGGAGACCGGCGAGGCCCCCGAGGAGCTCACCGGGGACGTGCTCGCCCGGCTCCAAGGCGTCGGCGACCAGGCCATCTCGGCCCTGCAGCGCGCCCGCCTGCTCGAGACCGTGCGGCACCAGGCCCACCACGACGCGCTGACCGGCCTGCCGAACCGGGTGCTCTTCCTGGAGCGGCTGCTCGCCGAGCTGCCGTCGGCCGGCCCGGGTGCCCACCTGGGCGTGCTCTTCTGCGACCTCGACCGCTTCAAGCAGGTCAACGACGTCCTCGGGCACGCGGCCGGGGACGAGCTGCTCCGTCAGGTCGCCGCCCGGCTGGGGGCCGCGATCCGGCCCGGGGACACCGTCGGCCGGTTGAGCGGCGACGAGTTCGCGATCATCCTGCCGGGCCTGGTCGACCCGGCCGACGCGCACGGCCTCGCCGCTCGCGTCGTGGACTGCTTCGACGAGCCGTTCCGGCTCGAGGGCCGGGAGGTGACGGTCGGCACCAGCGTCGGGGTCGCCGTGCACCAGCCGGGCAGCGACGCCGAGGAGCTGCTGCGCCAGGCCGACGCCGCGATGTACCGGCACAAGCAGCGGCAGAGCACCCCTCGACCGGCCGTCTGACCGGCCGGTCGCTCAGTCTCGCAGTCGCGCCCGGAGCGCGGCCTGCTCGTCGGCGCCGAAGCCGTGCGCCTCCAGCCAGCCGATCGGGCCGCCGAAGCGCTCGTCCAGGATCTCGAGGACCCGGTCCATCGTCTCCCGGCGCGGGGCGTGCGCGGCCGTGTCCCGCCGCTCCATGTCCCCGCCGTAGGTCCGGGTGGCGGCCAGCCGGGCGACGATGGCCTCGATGACGTCCCCGCTGAGCCCGTAGTCGATGGCGATCTCGTCGTGCGGCACGCCGGCAACCGCCAGCGACAGCGCGACGACCACCCCGGTGCGGTCCTTGCCCGCGGCGCAGTGCACCACCGACGCGCCCTCGCCCGGCGCCGCCAGGGCGCGCAGCGCCTCGACGACGGCATCGCCGCGCTGGGTCAGGTAGCCGAGGTAGCTGCGCACCGGCGGCGGCTCGCCCTCGTCGTGCTCGGCGACGTGGCGCGGAAGCAGCGAGTCCAGCCAGCCGGAGGGGAGGTCGGGGACCTCGGGCTCCTCGGCGGCGAACACGTCGGTGTACTGGCCGCGCTCGGGCAGCAGCGTGAAGTGGCGGTGGACCACCTCCGGCCGGTCACGCAGCGGCCCGCGGCCCTCGAGGAGCACCTCGGCGCTCGTGCGCAGGTCGATCACCTCTCGCAGGCCGATCTCCCCGACCAGGCGCTGCACGTCGGCGTCGCTGAGGGTCTGCAGGTTGTCGCTGCGCAGGATGCGGTTCGGCTTCGTGCGGCCGCCGTCGGTGGTGGGCAGTCCGCCCAGGTCACGGGTGTTCGCGGTGCCGTCGAGCTGCAACCAGCGGGTGTCGTGGAGGGAGGTCACGGCCTGACGGTACGGCGGCGAGGTGAACATCTCATGCCTGGGTCAGCGTCTCGCAGATGGCCAGCAGCCGCTGTCGGAGCTCGCCGCCGCGGCGGGCGAACCTCCGTTGGGCCGTCGCGTACTCGGTCCTGCCCTCCGGGGTCTCGATGGCCACGGGGGTGTAGCCGGCGTCGCCCAGGTCGTAGGGCGAGGCGCGCATGTCCAGCTCGCGGACGTCGGCCGCGAGGTCGAAGCAGTCGGCGAGCAGCTCGCCCGGGACCGCCGGGCCGAGCTTGTAGGCCCACTTGTAGAGGTCCATCGTCGCGTGCAGGCAGCCGGGCTGCTCCAGCGCCGGCTGCGTCTCGCGGGTGGGCTGCAGCCGGTTGCGGCCCACGGCCTCCGGCGTGAAGAACCGGAAGGCGTCGTAGTGGCTGCACCGGATCTGGGCGGCCTCGACGACGGCGTCGGTGCCCGCCCGGCCCAGCCGCAGTGGCAGCGCGTGCCGTCGCTCGTCGGCGCGGTAGACCATCGCCCACTCGTGCAGCCCGAAGCAGCCGGCGAAGACCGGCCGGCTCGCGGTGGCGGCCAGCAGGCCGCGCACGAACTCGACCGTCGTCCCGCGGTCGGCCAGGTAGCCGTCCCGGTCCAGCGCCACCACGCCGTCGTCGTCGGTGCGGTACCAGCGCCACGCGGCGTGGGGGGCGGGGCCGTCGTCCGAGGGCGCCAGCGCGGTCCCGACGCCGGGGTGCCAGCGGCGCACCCGGCCCGGCGTCTCGGAGTAGTACGTGAAGAGGAAGTCGTGCACCGGGTGGGTCTCGCCGCGCGAACGCCGCTCGCGGTGCGGCACGGCCCAGCGGTCGATGCGCGCCTCGTGCGCCGCCGTCCTGGTCTGCCATTCCTGCCAAGCGAACAGGGTTCCGACGACGGCAGTCACGTGCCCAGGGTAGGTGTGGCCTCCGCTCAGTCCGGGGAGTTGCCCGGGCGGACGACGCCGTCGTCGGACTGCGCGTCCTCGTCGGTGGTCAGCGTCGCCGACCCCTCCGGAGCGTCGTCCGGGGTGGGTGACGTGCCGTCGGTGGTGTCGGGAGACTCGCGGTAACCGGTGGCTTCGGGCTCGCTCATCCCCGGCCCATGCCCGTCGTCCCCGGGGCCAAACAGCGACGCACCGCACCTCCCGGTCGGGAGGGGCGGTGCGTCGGCGGTCAGCGAGGCGCTCAGAAGCAGGCCTCGTCGACCTCCATCAGCGCGTTGTCGGTGTTCTCGACGATGATCCGCTCGCTGCTCAGGCGGGGCAGCACCTGGCTGGTGAAGAACCGGGTGGCGGCGAGCTTGCCCTCGTAGAAGAACCGGTCCTTCTCGCTGACGTCCCCGGCCAGCGCGGCCAGCGCGACCTCGGACTGGCGGACCAGCAGCCAGGCGGTGACCAGGTCACCGACCGACAGCAGCAGGCGGCTGCTGTTCTGGCCCACCTTGTAGAGGGCCTTCATGTCCTGCTGGGCCTCGGTGAGGTGGCCGAACATCGCGGTGAGCATGCCCTGGACCTCGTTGAGCGCGGCCGCGAGCGCGGCGCGCTCCTCCTTGAGCCGGCCGTTGCCCACCTCGTTGTCGATCGTGGCCTGGATCTGACCGGCCAGCCAGGTCAGCGCCACGCCGCCGTCCCGGACGATCTTCCGGAAGAAGAAGTCCTGGCCCTGGATCGCGGTGGTGCCCTCGTAGAGGGTGTCGATCTTGGAGTCCCGGATGTACTGCTCGATCGGGTAGTCCTGCAGGAAGCCCGACCCGCCCAGGGTCTGCAGCGACTCGGCGGTGAGCAGTTGGGTGGCGCGCTCGGAGCCGAAGCCCTTCACGATCGGCAGCAGCAGGTCGTTGAGGCGGGCGGCGAGCGTCGCCTCCTCGCTGTCCGCGGTGCCCTCGGCCTCGGCGGCGGTCACCTGGTCGCGGAAGCTGGCCGTGTACAGGTAGAGCGCGCGCATGCCCTCGGCGTAGGACTTCTGCAGCATCAGGGAGCGGCGCACGTCGGGGTGGTGGGTGATCGGAACCCGCGGCGCGTCCTTCGACGTCGCCGTCAGGTCCGCGCCCTGGACGCGGGTCTTCGCGTAGTCCAGGGCCACCTGGTACCCGGCCGACAGCGTGGCGATGGCCTTGGTGCCGACGAACATCCGGGCGTACTCGATGATCTTGAACATCTGGGCGATGCCGTCGTGCACCTCGCCGACCAGCCAGCCCTGCGCGGGCACCGGGCCGTCGCCGAAGGTCACCTCGCAGGTGGTGGACACCTTCAGGCCCATCTTCTTCTCGACGTTGGTGACGTAGGCGCCGTTGCGCTCGCCGAGCTCACCGGTCTCGAGGTCCACGTGGAACTTCGGGACGACGAACAGCGAGAGCCCCTTCGTGCCGGCCTTCGCGCCCTCGGGGCGGGCCAGGACGAGGTGGATGATGTTGTCGCTGAGGTCGTGCTCGGCGGAGGTGATGAACCGCTTCACGCCGGAGATGTGCCACGAGCCGTCGGGCTGCTGCACGGCCTTCGTGCGGCCGGCGCCGACGTCGGAGCCCGCGTCCGGCTCGGTGAGCACCATCGTGGCGCCCCAGCCCTTGTCGATCATGATCCGGGCGAGCTTCTTCTGGTCCTCGGTGCCCAGGTCGTACAGCGTCTGGGCGAAGGAGGGGCCCGAGCCGTACATGAAGACGGCGGGGTTCGCGCCGAGCACCATCTCGAACGCGCCCCAGGTGAGGGCCGCCGGTGCGCCGAAGCCGCCCAGCTCCTCGGAGAGGTCGAGCCGGAACCACTCGCCGGCGTTGAGCGCCTGCACCGACTTCTTGAACGACTCGGGCAGGGTCACCGAGTTCGTGGCCGGGTCGAAGACCGGCGGGTTGCGGTCGGCGTCGGTGAACGACGCGGCGATCGGCCCCTCGGCGAGCTTGCGGATCTCGGCCAGCACGCCACGTGCGGTCTCGGCGTCCATCTGCGCGAACGGGCCGGTGCCGAACCGGTCCTTGGTGTCGAGGAACTCGAAGAGGTTGAACTCGAGGTCCCGCAGATTGGCGGTGTAGTGCGTCATCGCGCTGTGCTCCCGTGCTCCGTGCCGTGGCCGGCAAGTCCTTCGATCCGGCGTGACCTACTCGCCAGTAACAAAGGACGATACCGGCTCACGGCAGGGAGCGGGCACGCCTCTCCGCAGACACGCCCCGGAGGGGTGCCTGCGGGGAGGAGGGGTCAGGAGCGGTGGCGCCGGCGGGTGCGGAGCACGAGGTGCAGCAGCCAGCCGACGAGTGCGCCGAGCACGGCCGCGATGACCAGGGCGAGGACCAGCGGGGCGTCGACGTCGGTGAAGACCAGGCTGATCTGCACCGTCTGGCCGTTGAACACGACGAACAGCACCAGGACGACGGTCACGAACAGCAGCAGGCCCAGCGCGAGGCCTCGGCCGATGGTGCCGGCTGCCTGCCGCGTGCGGCCGGGCCCGGACGGTGTCGTCGGCTGGGCCGGCTGCGGCGGGGCGGCCGGCCGGTCGAGGCCGACGCTCAGCGGGTCGTCCGGAGTTCCGGTCGTCCGGGGATCCGGGGTGGTCACTGTGCGTCCGGTTCGGTGTCTGCGGGCGGATAGGCCGGGCCCGCGATGCCGTCGGTGGAGCCCTTGACGTCCCCGAGCGACTCCCGGTCCTCGCCGGGCGCCTTCTCGGCTCCGAGGGGCTTGGCCTCGCGGTCGGAACCTGCGCTGTTCTCGTCGGGCATGGTCACCCTCCGGTTCTGCCCGCCAGGGCGGGCGGGGAAACGGATCAGGCCTGGTCGGAGAGCGCGGGGCCGGCTTCGTGGCGGGGGTGGCCCTGGGTGCGCTCGCGCTGCTTCATCCGCGCCTCGAACACGTGCCGGTCCCCGCCGGAGAGCTCCTCGCGGGCACGGGCGTCGTAGCTGCGGAAGGCGCCCCAGTACCCGGCGTCGAAGTCCTCGACGATCTGGAAGGTCCACCGGTCGGCGATGACGTTGCGGCCGACCAGGTCGCGCTCGAGGTCCGCCGCCAGCTGATCGGCGCCGGCCTGCTCGAACAGCTCGACCGACTCCTGCAGGAGGCGGTCGGCCTTCCCGGTGAGCTGGTGGAAGGCGTAGAGGAAGCCGCGGGCCTGGTCGACGGTCTCCAGGGCCTCGGAGAGCTTGCCCAGCGCCTCGACCGTGGTGTCGTCGAGATCGGGGCGGGTCCGGTCGTTCGTCACCGGACCATGGTGCGGTGGGACGGCCGGTCCCGCCGATTGGCCGATCAGGCGCGGGCGACCGCCGCGTCGATGAGCTTCTCGGCCAGCCGGCGGCCGTGCGAGGCCGGTCCGTCGGGCCCGAGGAGCCCGCCGGACAGGTACATCCCGTCGATGATGAGGTGCAGCTGCGCGGCGAGGTCCTCGCCGGCGCCCGGGACGATCTGGTCGGTCAGCCGCTCGAGCCGGGCGTGCAGCTCGAACTTGTAGTCGGCGGCCGCGCTGCGGGCCGGGTGCTGGGGGTCGTCGTACTCGCTGCTCACGTTGGTGAACGGGCAGCCGCGGAAGCCGGTGCGGGTGACGTCGCGCTCGACGGCGTCGACGACCGACAGCAGGGCGGCGCGGGGGTCGTCCTCGAGGCGGATCAGGTCGGCGTCGATGAGGCCGAGCACCGTGGCGGCCTTGCGGGTGAGGTAGGCGCCGACCAGGTCGTCCTTGCTCTTGAAGAGCCGGTAGACGGTCATCTTGCCCAGGCCGGTCTCGCGGACCAGCTCGTCCATGCCGACGCTGCGCGAGCTGCGGCTGGAGAACAGCCGCTCCGCGGTGTCGAGCACGATCGCCTGACGCTCCGCCCGGCTCCGGCGGACCGGGGCCGCGATGTCGTCGACGGCGGTGAGGTGCATGGCGGCGGTCACGTCAGCGATGGTGCCCCAGCGCGTGACGGAGCAGTTCGCGGCACGCCGACGATGATTGCTCTGAGTGACGAGGGGACAACGGGTTGTTCGTGGCGGGACGGTCGCCTGGGGCCGTTGTGGTCACCCTGGGTGAGCACGATGACGGCCGGCCGGGTCAGGAGCGGCGCACCCGCCGCGGGTTGGCCAGCATCCGGGCCACCGTCGCCGCGGTGGATGCCTCGGCCGACGGCTCGTCGCCGGAGGTCTGCGGGGTGGAGTCTGCTGCCCGGGATTCGCGCTGGTCGTCCATGGAGCCCACCCTGCCCCCGCGGTGGCCGCGAGAACCGGGCAGGAACCGGAAATCACCAGCTCGGAGGAGAGATCTCGATCACTGCCCGGTCAGCGCCCTTCCGCGAGGGCGTCGGCCAGCGCACCGAGCTGGGCGAGCTGCCATTCCACGAATGGCGCGTCCTCGGCGGGCGCCTCGCTGATCGCTACCACGGGGACCTCGGCGTCCTCGGCGGCCTCGGCCAGCCGGTCGGGCAGCTCGTCGCCGACCTGGACGAGGACGTCCACGGTGCCGTCGCGCAGGACCGCCTCGAGCTCGGCCGGGTCCTCGGGGGTCACGTCGGTCAGGCCCATGGCCTCGGCGAGCCGGCCGAACACCGCACCGGTCGCGGCGAAGGTGCGCCCGTCCGCCCCGGCCTCGAGCGCCGCGATCGCCTCGAGCCACGGCTGCAGCTCGGTGGTCCAGGCGGTGTGCTGCGCGGCGAAGTAGGGCTCGGCGTCGGGGGAGAGGCCGGCCAGCTCCTGCGCCACCGCGCGCGCCACCTCCGGGACGACGGCGGGGTCGTACCAGAGGTGCGGATCGCTCCCCCGGCCGTCGGCACCGGCCACCTCGGCGGCGCTGACCACGACCGGGTCGCCGGCCGCCGCCACCGCGTCCGCCGCCCAGCCGTCCAGGCGCGCCCCGTTGAGCACGACGAGGTCGGCCGCGTCGAAGGCCGCCCGGTCGGCGGGCACCACCTCCGCCGGTGCCTCGGTGTCCGGGGCGATCGTGGTGACCGTCGCGCAGTCCCCGCCCAGCCGACGGACGACGTCGCTCCACGCCCCGACGGACACGACCACGTCGAGCACCTCCCCGGGGCAGGCCGACGCGTCCCCGGAGGAGACGGCGGCCTCGCTGTCCGCGGCGCTCCCGCCGGAGCAGCCGGTGAGCGCCAGCAGGGCCAGCAGCGGCAGCCCGGCGCGGAGGATGGCGTGCCGCACGCGTCCTCCATGGCCGACGACCGAGATCGTCCGCGAGTATGGCGGACCGGATCGTCCGCGAGCGCGGCGGTCCGGCCCGTGGTCAGACGTCGGGGGTGTCGGCGCCGCCCTCGAGCTCCTTGCCCTCGGCCGGCTCGTCCGGGTGCGGCGTCCTGCCGGTGCCGTCGGCCTCGCGGGACGGTGCACCACCGTCGGGCTGGTCGACGTCGGGAGCGCGCTCGGGCTCGGTCATCCTGGGGTCCTCCTCGGAACTCGGATCGGGTCGTCGGGGCCTGTGCCCGCAACCACCCGCGCCGGAAACCGTCAGCCCACCTCGGTCGCCTGCGGCACCCGCGGGAGCGCCGCCTGCACCTCGTCGTCCCCGGGCAGGCCGCCCCGGGCACCCGCGCCGGTGGTGGACAGGGCGGCGGCCGTGACGGCGTAGCGGACGGCCGCCGGCAGCTCCTGGCCACCGGCGAGCGCCTGCGCCAGCGCGCCGGTGAAGCAGTCCCCGGCGCCGGTCGTGTCGACCGGCCGGACCTCCGGCGGTGGCTGCAGCAGCGCGGGCGAGCCGTCCGCCGGCACCACCAGGGCGCCGCGCGCGCCGAGCGTCACCACGACCGCACCGGCGCCGAGACCGGAGGCCAGCGCGGCGAGCTGCGCCGGGGTCCGCTCGTCGGGCAGGGCTCCGGCCAGCTGCACCAGCTCGTGCTCGTTGGGGACCAGGACGTCGACGCGGGCGAGGAGGGCCTCCGGGAGGGGCCGAGGCGGCGCGGGCGTGAGGACGACGGTCCCGCGGGCGGCCGCAGCGGCGGCCACGACCGTCTCCATCGGCACCTCGAGCTGGAGCAGCAGCACGTCGGCGCGGTGCACGGGCTCGACGTCGACGTCCTCGGGGGTGAGCGCCTCGTTGGCGCCCGGCTGCACGACGATGAGGTTCTCCCCGCTGCCGTCCTCGACCGGGATGGTCGCCGTGCCGGTGGGCAGCCCCGGCGTGCGGTGCACCCGGCTCACGTTGACCCGCGAGCCGGCCAGCGCCGCCAGCTGGCGGTCGCCGGCGGCGTCCTCGCCGACCCGGCCGACCATGTGCACCCCGGGCCCGAGCAGGCCCGCGGCCGCGGCCTGGTTGGCGCCCTTGCCCCCGGGCGCCCGGGTGACCGACCGGCCGACCACGGTCTCGCCGCGGCCGGGCAGCCGGTCGACGGCGACGAGCACGTCCTCGTTGACGCTGCCGACGACGGTGACGGACACGGGAACCTCCGGGGATGGCACGTGCGGGTGATCAGCAGTACCAGACCGCCGTTTCCGCCCGTCCCGCCGGCGGTACCGGAGGACGACGACCCGAGCGGAGGACCGATGGCAGCCGAGGACCCCGACACGATCAGGCGCGAGTTCGGCGAGGCGGTGAACATGACCGCGAGCGAGCTCGAGACGTGGCTCGGCACCGACGAGTCCCGTGCCGTGGGGCAGAAGGACGGTGACGGCGAGTCCACCGGGCACGCGTCCGGCCGCCGGATCGTCGACCTGCTGCGCACGAAGAAGGACGACCTGACCGACGACGACCTCGCCCACATGCGGAAGGTGCACGGCTACGTTCGGCGTCATCTGGCCCAGGAGCCGGCCACGGAGGACGTCGAGACGTCGAGGTGGCGGTACTCCCTGATGAACTGGGGGCACGACCCCCTGAAGAAGGGCTAGCCCTGGTGCCGTCGACGTCCCTCCCGCGCAACGACCCGGCGCAGTACGACGAGCTGGCCGACGAGTGGTGGGAGGGCGTCGGGGGTTTCGCGATGCTGCACTGGCTGGCCGCCTCGCGTGCGGAGCACATCCCGCCCGCGGACCGGCCGGGCTCGGTGCTGGTCGATCTCGCCTGCGGTGGCGGGCTGATGGCCCCGCACGCCGCCCGGCTGGGCTACCGGCACGTCGGCGTCGACCTGGGACTGCCCGGCCTGGTCCTCGCCCGGGAGCACGGCGTCCTGCCGGTGCGGGCGTCGGTGCTCGCGGTCCCGCTGGTGGACGGGTGCGCCGATGTGGTCGTCGCCGGGGAGATCCTCGAGCACGTCGACGACGACGTCGCCGTGCTCGCCGAGGCGGCGCGGCTGCTGCGCCCGGGCGGCACCCTGGTCATCGACTCGATCGCCGCGACCTGGCTCGCCGACCTGATCGCGGTCCGGATCCTCGAGCGGGTACCCGGTGGGCCGCCTCCGGGCATCCACGACCCGGCGCTGTTCGTCGACCGCCCGCGCCTGCTGGCGGCCGCCGACCGGTTGGGCCTCGACCTGCGGCTGGTGGGTCTGCGGCCCTCGATCCGCGACGTCGTCGCCTGGCGACGCGGGCGGCGCAGCGGTGTGCGCATGAAGCCGCTGCCGACGACGGCCGTGCTCTTCGCCGGCTACGGGCGGAAGCGGTGAGCGGGCGGCGCCGGAAAGCCGCACGTACCGTCGAGTCATGACCTCGAACCGGTGCGCCGCGGAGCGGCAGTGAGCGCCGCCGTCCTGACCGGTGCCGGCTCCGCGTTGCCCGCCGCACTGGATCAGCGGGCCGCCTGGGACGGCTTCTTCGCGGCCCACTACGAGGGTGTGCGCGCCGCCGAGCGGATCTTCATGGGCGCCGGTGTGCGCCGCCGGCATGCGGTGGCCAACCCCGTGGACGAGGACCTCAGCAGCTGGGGCACCGGCGCGCGGATGACCCGGTTCATCCAGGAGGCTCTGCCGCTGGGCAAGCAGGCCGTGGCGGGAGCACTGGACGCCGCCGGGCTGGCGCCGGCCGACGTCGGGCTCTTCGCCGTCGCCACCTGCACCGGGTACGCCACCCCGGGCCTGGACATCCGGTTGGCCAGCGACCTCGGCATGCCGCCGGGGCTGCAGCGCCTGCTGATCGGCCACATGGGGTGCTACGCCGCGATCCCCGGCCTGGCCGCGGTAGGCGACTTCGTCGCCGCGCGCTCCCGGCCCGCGGTGCTGCTCTGCTGCGAGCTGACCAGCCTGCACGTCCAGCCCGCCGCGCGGGACCTGGAGCAGGTTGTCGCCCATGCGCTCTTCTCCGACGCCGCGGCCGCGATCGTGGTCGAGCCCGGGGCCGGCCGGGGCCGCCGGCTCGCGGGCGTGGTCGCCCGCACCGACGCCTCCACCGCCGACCTGATGACCTGGGACGTCACCGACCTGGGCTTCCGCATGGGCCTGTCCCCGCGGGTGCCCGACGTGCTGTCGAAGCACGTCGGCGAGGTCGTCGACGAACTGCTGGCCGGCGCCGGTCTGCGCGCCGAGGACGTGGCCGGCTGGGCCGTCCACCCGGGCGGGCCGCGGATCATCGACGTCGTCCGCGACGAGCTGGGCCTGGCCGAGGAGCAGGTGGCGGCCTCCCGCCGGGTGCTCTCCGAGCACGGGAACTGCTCGTCCGCCACGGTGCTGCTGGTCCTGCAGGAGATGGCCGACGTCGACGGCCCGGTGGTGGCCATGGCGTTCGGACCGGGCCTGACGCTGTACGCGGCGCTGTTGCTCCCCGCCTGATACCGCCTACGCTCTGCTTCCCGGGTCGCAACGGGCTGGGAGGCAGTCGTGACCGAGCAGGCGGCCACCGTGCGCGTGTTCCTCGTCGACGACCACGAGGTGGTCCGCCGGGGGGTTGCCGAGGTCCTCGAGGACGACCCGCACCTGGTCGTGGCCGGTGAGGCGGGGTCGGTGGCCGAGGCCCTGGCCCGCGTTCCCGCCGTCCGTCCCGACGTCGTCGTCCTGGACATGCGGCTGCCCGACGGCAGCGGCGCGGACCTCTGCCGCTCCCTGCGGCAGCGGATCCCGGGGCTGCCCTGCCTGGTGCTGACCAGCTTCTCCGAGCCCGAGGCGCGGGATGCGGCCGTGCTGGCCGGGGCGACGGGTTTCCTCCTCAAGCAGGTGCGCGGCCCCGCCCTGGTCTCCGCCGTCCACACGGTGGCCGCGGGCGGGACGCTGCTGGAGGAGGTCGGACCTGCCCGGCCCCGCCCGCGCACGCCTGCGCCCGCGGGGGCCGACCGGCTGGCGCTGCTCACCGACCAGGAGCGGATCGTGCTGCGGCTGATCGGGGAGGGCCTGACCAACCGGCAGATCGGCGACCGCATGGGGCTGGCCGAGAAGACGGTGAAGAACTACACCAGCCACCTGCTGGCCAAGCTCGGGCTCGAGCGGCGGACGCAGGCGGCGATCCTCGCCACGCAGCTGCGGGAGGCGCCGGCCGGCTGAGCGCGGTCAGCGCTGGACCGGGACCGTCCACTCGACCTCGCTGCCGGACGGCCCGCCGGTGGCGACGAGGCGCCCACCGCGTCGTTCGGCGCGGTCGGCCAGATTGGCCAGCCCGCTGCGCACGGTGATCGCCGGGAGGCCGCGGCCGTCGTCGGTGACCTGCACGCGGACGTCGTCGGTGACGGTGACTGTGACGGTGACCCGTTCGGCGGAGGCGTGCCGGACCACGTTGGTGACCAGCTCGCGCACCGTCGCCACGACGTCGTGCACGAGCTCCGCCGACAGGTCCTCGATCTCGCCGTGCACCCGGAGGTCCGGCCGCAGGCCGTGCCCGTCGATCACGGAGCGGACCACGTCGACCAGCCGGTGCCGCACCCCCTCGGGCGAGGCGTCCTGGTGCTGCAGCTCGAAGATCGACGTGCGGATGCGCGAGATGGTGCCGTCGAGCTCGTCGACCCGCTCGGCGAGCCGGGCCGCCAGCACCGGCGACTCGGCCTCGACGGTGCGGGCGATCCGGTCCAGCGCGAGGGCGGTGGCGAAGATCCGCTGCACCACGTGGTCGTGCAGGTCGCGGGCGATCCGGTCGCGGTCGGCCTGCACCTGCAGGCGGCGTTCCCGCTGCTGGCTGCGGACCAGCTCCAGGGCCACCGTCGCCTGAGCCGCGAAGGCGGCGGCGAGGTCGAGCAGCTCGGGCTCGAAGGGGTCGCTGTCGCGGTGGCGCAGCACGGCCAGCGTGCCCAGCGCCGGAGGGCCGCCCACGGGGATCAGCATGGCAGGGCCGTACTCCTGGGAGAACTGCTCGGCGAGCGCGGGGGCGGAGCCGGCCAGCCGCTGGAACTCCTCGTCGGTGATCAGCCTCGCGACGCCGGAGCGGTGCGCCGCACGGAGGATCGGGTCGTCCAGGGGCACGCGCACGCCCTCGGCGTCGTCGCCCCGCGGGCCGAAGGCCACCACGATGCGGAGCGTCTCGTCGTCCCCCGGCACCGGGACCAGCACGCCGCCGGCCTGTGCCTGCGACAGCTCGGCGATCCGCGTCGTCGCGATGCGCAGCACCTCGTCGGGGTCCCCACCGGCCAGCAGTGTCGTCGAGATGTCCATGCCGACCTGGGCCCAGGCGCGCCGCCGCTCTGCCCGCTCCAGCAGCCGCGCGTTCTCGATGGCCAGCCCGGCGACGGCGGCCAGGGACTGCGTGACCTCCACGTCGGCGTCGGTGAAGGGGCCGCCGGAGCGCTTCTCGGTGAGGTAGAGGTTGCCGAAGACCGCATCGCCCACGCACACCGGGACGCCGAGGAACGAGCGCATCGGCGGGTGCCCGTCGGGGAACCCGCGGAAGGCCGGGTGATCGGCCAGGTCGTCCAGGCGCAGCGCGACCGGCTCCGCGACGAGCAGTCCGAGCAGTCCCTCGCCGGCCGGTGGTGTGCCGATGCGTCGTCGGGCGTCGTCGTCCATGCCCTCGATGACGAACCGGTCCAGCCGCCGGCCGTCGGCGCTGAGCACGCCCAGCGCGCCGTACGTCGCGTCCACGTGGTGGACGGCGGCACGGACGACCTCGTGCAGGGTTGCCTCGAGGTGGCTGCCGGAGGCGGCTGCCCGGACCGCAGCAGCGAGCTCGGGCGAACTGCGCGGGGGTTCGCTCACCGGCCCTCCTCCCTGCCGGGCGGGGTCACGGCCCGACGGTAGGGGTGCCCGCCCGAGGCGGGTAGGGGGTGCGGCGTGGCGTCCGGCCCCGGTCAGGCGCCGCGCATGACGCGGCGGAGGGGCTGGCGGGGGATGGCCGGGCGCAGCAGCCGCTTGCCGCCGGCGCCGACCATGACGAGGTCCGCGCCGTGCATGGCCGCGTCCAGCGCCTCGAACACGGGGCGCTCGAGCACGGCGGTGCGGGTGCGGCCGCGGATGCCGGTCTCGGCGACGGCGCGCAGGACGTGCGCCTCCAGGCGGTCGCGGGCGGCGTCCTGCGTGCGCGCGGGGAGCCGGGCCGTGCCGTCCAGCGGATCGCCGTCCGGGGCGTCGAGGACGGCGACGGCCACGACCGTGGCCTCCCGGCGCGCGGCCTCCTTGACCGCCCACACCAGGGCGCGGTGGCCTTCGGGGGTGCCGTCGACCTCCACGAGGAGCCAGGGGCTCTGCCGGCGGGGGCGGAGGGGGATGAGCTGGAGGTGTTCGATCGCGGCCTGGGGGCCGGCGGGAGCGGAGGCGGGAAGGGAGTCGGGGGCCTGGACCTCGGGGCGCTCGGTGACGACGCCCGGGAACCGGTACTGGCTCATACCCGGATCGTGTCTTCTCCGGAACGGGCGCCCCAGGGACCAAGGGCCCGCGGCCCGGAAGTCCGTGCGCGGCGACCGCCGGCGCGCTGTGCCACCGGCGCGCCAGTGCGTTCCGTGACCGGGTGTTGACCGCGCTGCGAGGCGTAGCGCGAGCAGCGCGGCGGGAGGGGGAGAGCGGGTGACGAGAATCGAACTCGCACTGTCAGCTTGGGAAGCTGATGTTCTACCATTGAACTACACCCGCGTACCGCTCTGACCTGCGCTTTCGCGGTGCAGGACCTCGGCGCCGGGCCGAGCGAGCGATCGCAGCGAGACTACACGGCGCCTGTGCGGAGTCGGCACCAGCCCGGCCCGGCCGGTCCTGATGAGAGTGCTCTCATCCGGCTCTCACGCCGTCGACACCCGGGCACGGCAGGGTGGGTGCGTGCGCACCCGCCCGGCCCTCGTCGCCGCCTCGGCGGTCGTCCTCCTCGCCGTCCTGGTCGGCGGCTGGCTGCTGCTGCGGCCGGTGGACCCGGCCGGCGGAGCGGTTCCGGCGCCGATCACCGTCCCGGAGCGGTCGCCGGAGCTCTCCCCGGCCCCGCCCGGACCCACCGTGGCCCCCGTGCCGCCGGGCACCGGTCCCACGGACGTCGTCCCGCCACCCCCGATCGACGACGACGACGAGCCGGACGACGGGCCGGACGACGGGCCGGACGACGACGATGACGACTGACCGCCGCGCGCTGCGGCGGTGGACGCCGCGCGCCGCCCGCACGCGGATCATCGGCTGGGTCCTGCTGCTGGTGCTGGTCGCGGTCGCGCTGGTCACCTTCGTGACCTGGCGGTTGCTCGTCCGCGGCGTGGACGAGCGCATGGACACCGCGCTCCGCGCCGAGGTGGAGGAGTTCACCGCGATCGCGTCGGCCGACGTCGACCCGCGGACCGGGCAGCCGTTCACCTCCGCCGCCGACGTCCTGGAGACCATGATCACCTACAACCTGGCCCGGCCGAACGAGAAGTTCCTGGGCTACGTCGACGGGCGGTACCGCTTCCAGAGCCGGATCGAGGCGCCGGTGCTGCTCAGCCGCGACGCCGCGTTCACCCGGCTCGTCGGCTCGGTCAACGGCACCGAGGCCGGTCGCTACGACAGCGCCGCCGGGGAGGTCCGCTACCTCGCCGTCCCGGTGACCTTGGCGGGCGACCCCTCGCGGGGCGTCGCCGTCGTCGCCTACTTCGCCGACCAGGAGCGCGAGTCCGCTGACGAGTCCGCCCGGATCATGCTGCTCGTCGGGGCGGCCACGATGCTGCTCGCCGCGGCCGGCGCCTGGGTCGTGGCCGGCCGGGTGCTGCAGCCCGTCCGCGATGTCGCCGCCACGGCGCAGGGCATCACCGAGACCGACCTGTCCGGCCGGATCCCGGTCGAGGGCCGCCCGGGGGACGAGCTGACCGAGCTGGCCGTGACGGTCAACGCGATGCTGGACCGCGTGGAGCGCGGAGCGGCGGCCCAGCGCCGGTTCCTGGACGACGCCGGGCACGAGCTGCGGACGCCGATCACCATCGTCCGCGGGCACCTCGACGTCCTCGACGCGGCCGACCCGGACGACGTCCGCGAGACCGTGGCGCTCGTCGACGACGAGCTGGACCGGATGAACCGGCTGGTGTCGGACCTGCTGCTGCTGGCCCGCGCCGAGCAGCCCGCGTTCGTGCGACCGCAGCCGGTGGACGTCGCCGCGCTGACCGCCGACGTCTTCGGCAAGGTGCGCCGGCTCGCCGAGCGCGAGTGGGTGCTCGAGACCGCCGCGGACGCCGACGTGCCGCTCGATCCGCAGCGGGTCACCCAGGCGCTGGTGGCGCTGGCCGACAACGCCGCCCGGTACACCGCGCCCGGTGACCGGATCGCCCTGGGCAGCCAGCTCTCGGGCGGGGAGCTGCGGTTCTGGGTCGCTGACACGGGGCCGGGGATCGCCGAGGGGGACCGGGCGCGGGTGTTCGAGCGCTTCGCCCGTGGTGCCGCCGGCGCCCGCCGCTCCGACGGCGCGGGGCTGGGGCTCTCGATCGTCCAGGCGATCGCGGCGGCGCACGGCGGTCGCGTCCTGCTCGACAGCCGGCCCGGTGCCGGCACCACGTTCACCGTCGTCCTGCCGGCCGACGTGCAACTCCCCGAGGAGGACGCATGAGCCGCGTGCTGATCGCCGAGGACGAGCCCCGCATCGCCTCGTTCATCGAGAAGGGCCTGCGGGCCAACGGGTTCACCACCGCGGTCGCAGCCGACGGCGGCGCCGCCCGCGCCCAGGCCGCGAGCGGGGAGTTCGACCTGCTGGTGCTGGACATCGGGTTGCCGGTCATGGACGGCTTCGAGGTGCTGCGCCGGCTCCGCGCGGAGCGCAACCCCATCCCGGTGATCATCCTGACCGCGCGGGACAGCGTGCAGGACACCGTCGCGGGGCTCGAGGGCGGCGCGGACGACTACATGCCCAAGCCGTTCCGGTTCGAGGAGCTCCTCGCCCGCGTGCGGCTGCGCCTGGCCACCGACCGGACGGCCGAGCTCACCGTGCTGACCTGCGGCGACCTCTCGCTGGACCTGCGCACCCGGCGCGCGCGGGTGAGCGAGGCGACCGTCGACCTCTCCGCCCGCGAGTTCGCGCTCGCCGAGACGTTCCTGCGGCACCCGGGTCAGGTGCTGGCCCGAGAGCAGTTGCTCAGCCACGTGTGGGGCTACGACTTCGACCCGGGCTCCAACGTCGTCGACGTCTACGTGCGGTACCTGCGCAGGAAGATCGGCGCCGGCCGGATCGAGACCGTGCGGGGGATGGGCTACCGCCTCGTCGAGGCCTGACCCGGGGTTGGTGGGCGGAGGTCAGGCGTCGGGGGAGGCGGCGGACTGCGCCGACTGCGCGCTCTGGACGTCGTCGGGGGTGGCGTCGTCGGGGGTGGCGTCGTCAGGGGTGGCGTCGTCGGGGGTGGCGTCGTCCGGCGTGGCGGTGTCGGGCGAGGCGTCGTCGGCGCTGTCGGTGGCGCTCTCGTTCGGGGAGTCGGCGCTCTCCGGGGAGGCGTCCGCGGGTGCACCGCCCGGGGCGTCGTCCGGGTTCTCGGCGGCGGCGACCGAGATGCCGCCGGGCAGCGAGCCGTCGCGGTCGTCGTCCGCGGCCGCGACGCCAATGCCGGCGGCGCCGAGCCCGGTCAGGGCGGCGCCGAAGGTCACGATCTTCCAGGTGGCGGGGCGGTGGGTCATCTCGGTCTCCTCAGGTGGTGCTTCTCGTGGACGACTCCAGGTTCGCCGCGCGAGGTGAGGGCTCCGGGAGACGCCGATGAGGGCCCTCTCATCCGCGAGCGGGGGCTGCCCACCGCTCGGCCAGCGCGATCCGGGCCTCGGTCCGCTCAGCCCAGTCCCGCTGCAGCACCCGGAAGGGGCCCGTCGCCAGCCCCAGCAGGACGGCGGCCACCCGCGGCCGCAGCTGCGCCGCGGGCCAGCGCCGCGCCGCCACTGCCTCCAGCTCCGCGCGGTACCGGATGGCGGTGGCCGGCACGGGCAGGATCGTCTCCAGCAGCACCAGGTGCCCGAGGAGGGTCGCCCAGTCGTCGATGCGGTGCCCGCGGCCCACGGTGTCGACGTCGAGCAGCCCGGCCACCGCGCCGTCGGCGACGAGGAGCTGCGACTCGTAGAAGTCCCCGTGCACCGGCACCCCGGGGTGGTCCCCGCGCTCGGCCGACCCGAGGAGGGTCACCAGCCGGTCCAGCCGGGGGGCCAGCTCGGGGGCGACCATCGAGAGGACGGCGGCGTGGTCGCCCGCCCGACCGTGCGCGTCGCCCGGACGGCTGCGGCTCACCGCGGTCACCCCGGCGGCCGCCGCCGGTAGCGCGTCGAGCAGCGCGTCCAGCGCAGCGGCGCGGGGCAGCCCGACGCCGTCACCGGCGATCAGCTCGCGCATCGGCGTGCCGGCGAGGCCGGGGAGGACGACGACGCCGTCGTCCGTGGTCCCGAGCACCGGCGGCACCGGCACCGCACCGTCGAGGACGGCGTGCCGCTCGACCAGCCGCCCCACGGCGGATGGCCGGACCACCTTGAGGAAGAGCGTCCCCGAGCCGGTCGTCGCCTCGACCACGGCGCGGCGCCCGGGCCGGTACGAGCGCAGCCTGAGCCGCACCGGCCCGTCGGTCAGCCCGAGCTCCCCGAGCCGCACCGTGGCGGTGGCGGCCCGGCTCGCCCAGGCCAGCGCCGGGAGGGCCGGGTCCAGCGGCCAGCGCCAGACGCCCACCCGGACGCGCTCGCCGTCGGCCGCGCCCTCGAGCACGGTCGCCCCGGCCGGGATCCGGGCGCCGGTGGTGGCGGCGAGCGACTCGCGGGTCCGCCGTCCGTCGGCCCAGGCGACCTCCGCGGTGTACTGCACGGTCGCGGCGCCGTTCGGTTGCACGGCGGTGCCGGTGGGGCGCAGCCCCACGAGCCGCCCGCCGGCCGCTTCCAGGGCGGCGTCCCAGAGCGGGCCGGCCTCCTCGCCGAGCAGCAGTCGCAGGGCGGGGGGCCAGCTGCGGCGGAGTGCCCCGGGTGCCGGCGGGTCGAGGAGGGGAGGCACCCGGCCACGCTAGAGGCCGCGCATGGCAGCCGAATGAGAACGGGATGAGCGACACCGCGCCCCGTCCGCATGGGGAAGTCGGACGGGGCGCGGTGGCTCGGGAGCGCCGGTCAGGCGCGGGTCGGGGTCAGATCGCGACGCCGGTGCAGGAGGCGGAGCAGTTGATGGACCAGATCCCGCGCAGGGCGGCGAAGGTCGCGGAGCGGACCAGGCGCTCGCCGTTGGGTCCGGTGACCGCCACCGGTCCGCTGCCGGTGCCCGGGTCCGCGGGCGTGCCGGGTGCCGGCGTGGTCCCGGGGGGCGGGGTCGTGCCGGGACCGGGTGACGTCCCGCCACCCGGCGAGGTGCCCGGCGACGTCCCGCCGCCGCTGGGTGCGTCCGTCCGGTAGGCGAGCGCGTCCTCGAGGACCGTGGAGCGGTTGTCCGGAGCGAACACCGTCACGTCGTAGACGCCCGCCGTGCGCGCCGGTGCCTCGAACTGCACCCGGGTCGCCGACGACGCGACGACGCGCGCCTGGGCGGTGTCCCCGATGCGGACCCAGGCCCCCACCGGCAGGGCGGTGCCGGTGATGGTCACCAGGGTGCCGCCGCTGACGGAGACCGTGTTCGGGCTCAGCGACGTGATCCGGAACTCGCCGACCGACGGGTAGGTCGTCGTGCCGTTGCCGGGCGTCGTGGGCGTCGTGGGCGTCGAGCCGCCACCGCCGGACCCCGGCGGGGTGGTCGTGCCGGGCGTCGAGCCGCCGGGGCTGGTGCCCCCGGCGCCGGGTGCGGGCGTGCCGGGTGCGCCGGGTGCGGGCGTCCCCGGGGCCGGAGAGCCCGGAGCCGGTGTGCCGGGCGCCGGCGTACCGGGCGTCGTCGGTGCCGGGGTGCCGGGGGCCGGCGTCGGGGTGCTGGGGGTCGTGCCGCCACCCGGGGTGGAGCCGCCGGGCTGCGGTCCGCCGGGCGTGCTCGGGGTCGTCGGCGTCGGGGTCCCCGGCGTGCCGCCACCCGGGCTGGTCCCGCCGGGTGCCGTGCCGCCACCGGAGCCACCGCCGGGGGTGGTGCCCGGCGTGGTCCCGGGGCTGGTGCCGGGGTTCGTGCCGCCCCCGCCGGAGCCCGGGGCGCTCGTGCGCACGAGCAGCGGGGCGGCCGACGGGCGGCCGACCGGGTTGCCGTCGCGGAGCAGCTGGACGGTCAGCACGTAGCGGCCGTCGGCCAGCGGCACGGACGGCGCCAGCCCGAGGCCGTCGAGCTTCGCCAGCATGCCCAGGTCGAACACGGCGCTGCCGGTGTCGTCGGTGGTCGACGTGGCGCCGCCGAGCGTCACCGGCTTGTCCGCCAGGGCCCAGATCTCGCCCTCGTGCTCCATGCCCAGGCCGACGGCGACGGAGTAGCGGCCGGCCGTCGCGGAGCCGCTGACGCCGATCCTCGGGGTGACCGTGCCGGCCGGTGCCGTCATGGAGGTGAAGGCGTACCGGACCGTCTCGGCGGGGGCGCCGGACAGGTGACGGAGGGTCAGCCGGCCGCCGGTCACCGACCTGCCGGCGAATGCGGCCTTTCGGTCGGCGTCGTCCAGCAGGGCCTGCTTCAGCTCGGCGAAGGTGGCATCGGGCATCCGGGCGCGGTACAGCGCGACGGCGGCCGCCACGTGCGGTGCGGCGATGCTCGTGCCCGACACGACGAGGTAGTCGCCGTGGTTCCCCGTGGTGGCGACCTTCTCGCCGGGGGCGAACAGGTCCACCGAGGTCGCGCCGTAGGCGGAGTGGGCGGCCACGGTGTCGGCGGCCGTGGAGCTCCCGACGGTGATCAGGTTCTCGCTGGTGTAGCTCGCCGGGTAGTAGGGCGAGGTGTCCCGGCTCAGGGAGTCGTTTCCCGCGGCCGCGACCACCAGGACGTCCTGCGCCGCGGCGTACGCGATGGCCGACCGCAGGTCCTCCAGCGGCCAGCCGGTGCACGCGCAGCCCCAGGAGGCGTTGATGACGTCCGCGCCGTTGTCCACGGCGTAGCGGATGGCCTTGGCGCCGAGAGTGGCGTTCACCTCCTTACCGCCGCCGATGACCAGCGGCATGATCGAGACCGAGGGCGCGACCCCGGCCGAGCCCTCGCCGTTGTTGGCGCGGGCGCCGGCGGTGCCCGCCACGTTGGCCCCGTGGGTGCCCAGGTCGCCGTTGTCGATGTCGGCGCTGTTGGTATAGAAGTTCCAGCCGTGGCAGTCGCCCGCGAGGCCGTTGCCGTCCTGGTCGGTGGGTCCACAGCTCTGACGTGGGTTGGTCCAGAGCGACCCGGCGAGGTCCGGGTGGTCGGAGTCGAAGCCGGTGTCCACGACCGCGACGACCATTCGCTCGCCCGTTCCGCCGGTCCACCCCTCGGTCGCGTCGACGTCGGCGTCCGCGGTGGCGCTCTGCTGGTACGCGTTCGTGCCGGTGTTCTCCAGGTTCCACCCGTAGTGCACGGCGTACGGGTCGGTGAGCTCGCCGAACACGGTCCCGGATGCCGAGAGCTCGACCCCGGCGGCCCCGGGCACCGCGGCCAGCTCGTCGGCAGGAACACCGTCCACGGCGACGAGCGCGCGGACGTCGTCCAGCGGCTGCGCGTGCGCCACGCCGTCGACGGCTTCCAGCCCGGCGAGCAGTGCCGCCTGGTCGCTGCCGGAGGCAGCGGTCACGACGTACCGGGTCAGCCCGTCGCCCGGGCCGAGGTCCGAGGCGACCGGCAGGGGCGGCAGGGAGGGGGCGGCATACGCCGAGTACGCCGCGGCCCCCGCATAGCCGAACGCCAGTGCCGACACCAGGACGAGCGCCTGGATCCGCTTGCTCTTCATCCGTGAAGTCCTCCGGACGCTGCCGCCCGGCCGGTCCGGGAGGAGCCGGCGCCCCAGGGGCGCCGGCAGGCGTCATCGCGCTGGCATCGGCGTGGACGCGGGCTGGCTTGAGCGGGTTCACCCGGACGGAGTGCAGAGGCCGGTCCCTAGACTCCGCGCCATGCTGCTGAGCGACCGCGACATCACGGCCGCGATCGCCGAGGGACGCCTCGGCATCGAGCCCTACGACCAGGGTCTGGTGCAGCCCTCGAGCATCGACGTCCGCCTGGACCGCTTCTTCCGCGTCTTCAACAACTCGCGGTACACCCACATCGACCCGGCCGAGCAGCAGGACGACCTCACGACGCCGGTCGAACCCGAGGGGGACGAGCCGTTCGTGCTGCACCCGGGTGAGTTCGTGCTCGGCTCCACGCTCGAGGTGATCAGCCTGCCCGACGACATCGCGGCGCGGCTGGAGGGCAAGTCCTCGCTGGGCCGGCTGGGGCTGCTGACCCACTCGACGGCGGGCTTCGTGGACCCGGGCTTCTCCGGCCACATCACCCTCGAGCTCTCCAACGTGGCGAACCTGCCGATCACGCTGTGGCCGGGGATGAAGATCGGGCAGCTGTGCATGTTCCGGCTGACCAGCCCGGCCGAGCACCCCTACGGCTCGGCGGTCTACGGCTCCCGCTACCAGGACCAGCGCGGGCCCACGCCGTCGCGGTCCTACCGCAACTTCACCCGCGCGGAGACCCGTCGCCCGGAGTGATCCGGGCGCTCACCGGCGCCTCGGCACCCGCGCTCTCCAGCACCTCTGTGCTGGCGGGGGCGGCCCCCGCGGACGACCAGCCCGGGACGGACCGGTTCACCTCGTCGTCGACGAAGCGGGGCCGGGTGACCAGCCAGCCCAGCGCCCACAGCCCGGCGACGCCGGCGAGCACCAGCACGAACATGCCGTCGTAGCCGCCGGTGGCCCCGCGCAGCACGCCGACCAGCAGGGGGCCGGCGCCGGCGATCAGGTAGCCCCAGCCCTGGGCGACGGTGGACAGCGCCGCCGTCGTCTCCGGGGTGCGGGCGCGCAGACCGAAGAGCGTGAGCACCATCGAGAAGGTGCCGAGGCCGAGGCCCAGCAGCACCATCCACAGCCACGGGGCGGCCAGCGGCGCCGTCCAGAGGCCGATCCAGCCCGCGACGTAGCAGCACATGAAGAACGACAGCAGCGGCCACTGCGCCCGGGGGCGCACGGTCACCGCCGGCACCAGCGCGTTGACCGGGATGGCGACGATCGAGTTCACGCCCAGGAGCAGGCCGGCCGTGGCGGCGCTGAGCCCGGCGTCGCGGAGGTACTGGGCCGACCAGCCGATGATCACGTAGGCCTGCATCGCCTGGAGCCCGAAGAACAGCGTCAGGGCGATCGCCAGGCGGCTGTGCACGAGGTCCCGCATCCGGACGGAGACGTGCGAGGCCCGCGAGACCCCCGTGGAGGGGCGCACGAAGGCCCAGGCGAGCGCGGCGACCAGGGCCAGCACCGACCAGACGCCCAGGCCCCACCGCCAGCCGTCCTCGTCCCCGGCCGCGTCGGCGATCGGCTGGGTGGCGATCGCCACGAGCGCACCGCCCGCGCTGAGCGCCGTCCCGTAGGCGCCGACCATCAGGCCGGCGCGGTCGGGGAAGTAGCGCTTCACCAGCCCCGGCAGCAGCACGTTGCCGAGCGCCCCGCCGACCATGGCGAGCACCGTGCCAACGAGGAAGAGCCAGAAGGACCCGGCCAGCGAGCGCAGCACCATCCCGGCCGCCATCGCCAGCAGCGCACCGCCCAGCACGTGCGCGTCCCGGAACCGGGCCGACAGCGGCGGGCCGGCGAAGCCGATGGCCGCGAAGGCCAGCACCGGCAGGGAGGTGATCAGCCCGGCGACGCCGCTGGAGACACCGAGGGCGGTCTCGATCTCCTCGAGCACCGGGCCGACGCTGTTGACGGCGGTGCGCAGGTTGAGACCGGTGAGCACGATCGCCGTCCCGATGAGCACCAGGCCCGTGCTGCTTCGTTCGGTCGTGGGGGGCGAGGCGGCGGTGCGGGTCACGCGGAGATGGTCCTCCACCGGAACGGCGACGGCGCGCGCCCCCCCTCGTGGGGGACGCGCGCCGTCGGCGAGTGCGGGGCCTTACTTCGAGTCGTGCTCCGTCGCCGGGGAGTCGAGCCCGACGACGTCGTCGGCCTTGGTGCCGACGTCGGCACCGGAGGCCGCGCCCTGGGCGCCCGCCGCGACCGGCTGCATCGAGCGCAGCAGGATCTGGCTGACGTCGAGGACCTCGACGTGGTCCTTGGCCTCGCCGTTCTGCTTCTTGGCGGTCAGCGCGTCGCTGAGCATCGTGATGCAGAACGGGCACGCGGTGGAGATGACGTCGGGATCGAGCTCGAGCGCCTCTTCGGTGCGCTCGACGTTGATCCGCTTGCCGATCTTCTCCTCCATCCACATGCGGGCGCCGCCGGCGCCGCAGCAGAAGCCGCGGTCCTTGCAGCGGTGCATCTCCTGCGTGGAGAGGCCCTGGACGGACTCGAGGATCTCGCGCGGCGGCGTGTAGACCTTGTTGTGCCGGCCCAGGAAGCACGGGTCGTGGTAGGTCACCTTGCGGTCGATCGGGGTGACCGGCACGAGCCGGCCCTCCTCGATCAGCTGACCGAGCAGCTGCGTGTGGTGGATGACCTCGTACTCGCCGCCGACCTGCGGGTACTCCTTGCCCAGCGAGTTGAAGCAGTGCGGGCAGGTGGCCACGATCTTGCGCGTGCCGGGGACGCGGCCCTCGAAGACGTTGTTGAGGGTCTCGACGTTCTCCATGGCCAGCTGCTGGAAGACGAACTCGTTGCCCAGGCGGCGGGCCGGGTCACCGGAGCAGGTCTCCCCGTTGCCGAGGACGGCGAACTCGACGCCCGCGGTGTGCAGGAGCTCCGCGACGGCCTTGGTGACCTTCTTGGCGCGGTCGTCGACGGCGCCGGCGCAGCCGACCCAGAACAGGTACTCCACCTCGTGGGGCAGCGGGCCGTCGGCCATGCGCACCTCGAAGTCGAGCTCCTTGATCCAGTCCTCGCGGACGTTGCCGCCCATGCCCCACGGGTTGCCGCGCTTCTCCAGGTTGGTCAGCATCACGCCGGCCTCGGAGGGGAAGTTGCTCTCGATCAGGACCTGGTAGCGACGCATGTCGTTGATGTGGTCGATGTGCTCGATGTCCACCGGGCACTGCTCGACGCAGGCGCCGCAGTTGGTGCAGCTCCACAGGACGTCGGGGTCGATGACCCCGCCCTCCTCGAGGGTGCCGACCAGCGGGCGGTGCGCCTGGGCGTCGTTGGTGCCCTCGATGCGGGCGTAGCCCGAGGCCCAGACCTGCTCGTCGCTGGGCTTGAGGATGTCGTAGTCCGGCGCCGTGTCGCTCGCCGTCTGGGCACCCAGCAGGTACGGGGCCTTCGCGTAGAGGTGATCGCGGAGGTCCATGATCACCATCTTCGGGCTGAGCGGCTTGCCCGTGTTCCACGCCGGGCACTGGCTCTGGCACCGCCCGCACTCCGTGCAGGTGCTGAAGTCCAGCATCCCCTTCCACGTGAAGTCCTCGATCTTGCCGCGACCGAAGATGTCGTCCTCGCCCGGGTCCTCGAAGTCGATCAGCTTGCCGCCGGAGCTCATCGGCAGCAGCGGGCCGAGCGCCGGGGCGCCGTCCGCGTTGCGCTTGAAGTAGATGTTGAAGAACGCGCTGAACCGGTGCCAGGCGACACCCATGTTCAGGATCCGGCTGATGACGACCAGCCAGGTCAGGCTCACGACGATCTTGACGAAGGCGACGATCGTCAGGAGGTCGGGGCTGTCCGGGAGGATGGTGGCGACCGCGCTGGAGACCGGGTGCGACCAGCCGGGGGCGTCGGTCAGGTCGGAGGAGACCTTGAGCGCGCGGATCAGCAGGATGCAGATGCCGACGGTGAGGACGACGGCCTCGACGAAGTAGCCGCGGCCCTCGTTGGAACCGGCGAAGCGGCTCTTCCGGCCCTGCCGGCGCGGGTGGTCCTTCTGGCGCCGGTAGATCAGGTAGACGATCCCGAGGATCGTGCCGGTGCCGATGATCTCGGCGAACAGGTTCCAGATGCCCCAGTTGCCGATGAGCGGCAGGTGGAACTCGGGGTTCCAGACCTCACCGAAGGCCTCGACGAGCGTGAGGAACAGCCCGTAGAAGCCGACGAAGACGAACCAGTGGGCGATCCCGATGGACGACCACTTGAGCATCCGGGTGTGGCCCAGCGACTCGATGGCCAGGGTCTTCAGCCGGGTCTTCACCGGGCCGAAGCGGGTGCCGTCCGGCTGGCCGGTGCGGATGATCCGCACCATGGCGCGGACGGCCCGGTAGGCCATCACGGATGACACGATCAGGAACAGGACGCTGATCGTCCCCAGGACGACCTGCAGCGGGCCCGTCATCTTTTCCTCCCCCGCACGCCTGACGGCGTCGGTTACTCCCGTGCCGTTCGGCGACGGCGAAGCTGTGGGTGGTGCACGCGCCGTCGTCGTCGCCGGTCGGAGGACCGGCGCGCGGTACGCATGCGGGCACGGCGTGCCCGCACGGATCGCACGATAGCTGGCGCGCCCGCAGGCTACTCGTGGCCGAGAGGAGTGCGGCGATCACGATCCGGCTACCACCCCTCCCGGCGCCCGCCGCGCAGCGACCCGGTACCGCCGGTGGGCGTCGGGACCGCGCTGCAGCGCGGTAGTCGGCCGTTCGGCGCGGTACCGAGCCCGGCGCTCTGGCGCGACGAGCCGCCGGTCAGCCGCTGCGGAGCAGGCCGTGCGCGCGCGGACGCACCGTGAAGCGGCGCTCGGCCGGGCCGGGAGTCGAGGTCAGCTGCCGGAGCCGCCGCTCCGTCTCCGCCCAGCGGAACCCCACGTCGGCGTCGGCGATGCGCACCACGCGGATGTCGAGCGCCCGCAGCCCGTCCTCGCGACGCTTCTCCTCCCAGAGCACCTGCCCCGGGGTTCGGTCGCGCCACGGGTCGGTGTACTTCACGCGGCCGTCGAACTCCACCGCGACCGCGGCGTCGTCGAACCAGCCGTCGACGACGGCGAGGAACCGCCCGCCGACCCAGATCTCCACCTGCAGCTGCGGCGTGGGCAGCCCTGCGCCGACGATCCGCAGCCGCCCGCGCGTCTCCAGCGGCGACTCGGCACGCCCGTCGGCCAGCGCGACGGCCCGCAGGGCGGCCGGCCCGCCGGGCCAGTCCCGGGCCCGGTCGACGGCGCGCAGCAACCCGTCCTGCGTCGTCTTCCCCACGAGCAGTGCCGCGTCCATCGCGATGACGGCGTCCTCGAGGGAGCTCTCGCGGGCGTGGTCCACGAGGGCGCGCTGCGCGGTCGTGACGCGGAGCCGGCCGCGTGCGCCCACCTCGGCGGGGTCGAGCGGGGACCGGGTCATTCGGAACCCGCGCCCGCTCCGGTTGTGCCAGGGATCGGTGAGCCGCACGAGCCCCTCGGCGGGGATCCGCGCGGGCAGGCCGTGCAGGTGCACCGCCGAGCCGTGGCTGACCGTGGCGTCCGGGCGGTCGAGGTCGATGAGGACGGCGAGGCAGTCGAGCTCGTGCCGTCGCCCCTCCTCCTGTGCCTGGGCGAGCACGGTCGGTGTGGTGTAGATCCCGCGCCGGAGCCGCACCCACCGGCCCGACGCGCAGAGTCGCTGCACCTCGTCGGACCCGTAGCCGGCGCGACGGGCGTCCGAGGCGGTGACGATGCCGCTCTGCCGTTCGGCGGCGGCGCGGAGGAGCGGATGCACCGGTGGAGTGTGCGGCGGACGGGGCCGGTTCGGCTGCGGCCCTGTGGACGGCCGTACGGCCACCGCCCCGTGGCGCCCGGTACCGGCCTGTGGCGCGGTACCGGGGCGGTCACGGCGGTACCCGTCGGAGCGACCGTCTGCGATGCAGGCCGGCGGCGGAAAGCGCCGGCCCCAGGGAACACGTCGTCGGACCCTGCCGTTATGGTGGGCAGGAAAGTTGAGCGGACCACGCGCAAGGCGGGTCGGGCTCGACTCCCCACACGGACCAGCACCACCCCCGCACACGGAAGAGAGGCCATCTCCATGGCTCGAGCTGTCGGTATCGACCTCGGCACCACCAACTCCGTCGTCACCGTCCTCGAGGGCGGTGAGCCCACGGTCATCGCGAACTCCGAGGGTTCGCGCACCACCCCGTCGGTCGTCGCCTTCGCCAAGAACGGCGAGGTGCTCGTCGGGCAGTCGGCGAAGAACCAGGCCGTCACGAACGTCGACCGCACCATCCGGTCGGTCAAGCGCCACATGGGCACGACCTGGACCACCGACGAGATCGACGGCAAGAAGTACACGGCGCAGGAGATCAGCGCCCGCACGCTGCAGAAGCTGAAGCGGGACGCCGAGACCTACCTGGGCGAGCCGGTCACCGACGCGGTCATCACCGTCCCGGCCTACTTCGAGGACGCGCAGCGCCAGGCCACCAAGGAGGCCGGTGAGATCGCGGGCCTCAACGTCCTGCGCATCGTCAACGAGCCGACCGCGGCCGCGTTGGCCTACGGCCTGGACAAGGGCGAGACCGAGCAGACGATCCTCGTCTTCGACCTCGGTGGCGGCACCTTCGACGTCTCCCTGCTCGAGATCGGGGACGGCGTCATCGAGGTCAAGGCCACCGCCGGTGACAACCACCTCGGTGGTGACGACTGGGACCAGAAGGTCATGGACCACCTGGTCAAGACCTTCAACGCCTCCAACGGCATCGACCTGTCCAAGGACAAGCTGGCGATGCAGCGGATCCGCGAGGCCGCCGAGAAGGCCAAGATCGAGCTCTCCGGCGCGCAGTCGGCGAACATCAACCTGCCCTACATCACCGCCGGTGCCGAGGGCCCGCTGCACCTCGACGTCACGATCACCCGCGCCGAGTTCCAGCGGATGACCCAGGACCTCCTCGACCGCGCCCGGGCCCCGTTCAACCAGGTGGTCCGCGACGCCGGCATCTCGGTCGGCCAGATCGACCACGTCGTCCTCGTGGGTGGTTCCACCCGCATGCCCGCCGTCAGCGACCTGGTCAAGGAGCTGACCGGCGGCAAGGAGCCCAACAAGGGCGTCAACCCGGACGAGGTCGTGGCCATCGGCGCCGCGCTCCAGGCCGGTGTCCTCCGCGGCGAGGTCAAGGACGTCCTGCTCCTCGACGTCACCCCGCTGTCCCTGGGCATCGAGACCAAGGGCGGGATCATGACCAAGCTCATCGAGCGCAACACCACGATCCCGACGAAGCGCTCCGAGATCTTCACGACGGCCGACGACAACCAGCCGTCGGTGCAGATCCAGGTGTTCCAGGGCGAGCGCGAGATGGCGATGTACAACAAGAAGCTCGGCATGTTCGAGCTGACCGGCCTGCCGCCGGCGCCGCGCGGCGTCCCGCAGATCGAGGTCGCCTTCGACATCGACGCCAACGGCATCGTCCACGTCACCGCCAAGGACCTGGGCACCGGCAAGGAGCAGTCGATGACCATCACCGGCGGCTCGGCCCTGCCCAAGGACGACATCGAGCGGATGATGAAGGACGCCGAGGCGCACGCCGAGGAGGACAAGAAGCGCCGCGACGAGGCCGAGACCCGCAACCTCGCGGAGTCGCTGCAGTACCAGACCGAGAAGTTCCTGGCCGAGAACGGTGACAAGATCCCGGCCGACAAGAAGGACGAGCTCGGCGAGGCCCTGACCGACCTGCGCAGCGCGCTCGGCGGCTCGGACATCGAGGCGATCAAGTCCGCCCAGGAGAAGGTCGCCCGGGTCTCCCAGGAGGTCGGCGGGGCCCTCTACGCGCAGGCGGGCGAGGCCGGCGCGGCCGGTGCCCCCGGCGCCGAGGCGGGGGAGCAGGCCGGTGCCCCGGCGGGTGACGACGACGTCGTCGACGCCGAGATCGTCGACGAGGACACCGACAAGCGATGACCTCCGGGGAAGAGCAGCCGCGGGTCGTCATCCGCGACAAGCGGCGCATCGACCCGATCAGTGGTGAGGTGCGGGCGTCGGCCGGCGAGCAGCCGGCCGACGCCCCGCCCAGCCCGCCCGGCCCGACCGTCGCAGGGGAGCAGATGAGCGAGCACGACATGCCCGTGGAGGACCAGCCGCAGGAGCCGGTGGCACCGGCCGGCGGTGCCGGTGACGACGTCGCCGCGCAGCTGGCCGAGCGGACCGAGGACCTGCAGCGGGTCACCGCCGAGTACGCCAACTACCGGCGTCGGGTGGACCGCGACCGGTCCCTGGTCGTCGACCAGGCGGCCGAGCGGTTCGCCACCGGCCTGTTCCCGATCGTCGACGACATCGAGCGGGCACGGGACCACGGCGACCTGACCGGCGCGTTCAAGCTGGTCGCCGACCGCATCCTGGGCCTGCTCGACGGCCTGGGCGTCGAGGCGTTCGGCGCAGCCGGCGACGCGTTCGACCCGGCACTGCACGAGGCGGTCATGCACGACACGTCGGCCGACGTCGCGGTGCCGACCGCCACGACGGTCCTGCGGCAGGGTTTCCGCCGCGGCGACCGCGTGCTGCGGACGGCGATGGTCGCGGTCACCGAGCCGGAGCACGCGGCACCCGCCGGCGACGGCGCGGTGCCGGCCGACCCGGGCGCCGCGGCGTCCGACTGATCCGCAGGGAGGGGGACACCCGATGAGCACACGGGACTTCATCGAGAAGGACTACTACGGCGCACTGGGCGTCTCCCAGGGCGCCGACACGGCCGAGATCAAGAAGGCCTACCGCAAGCTGGCCACCGAGCTGCACCCGGACAAGAACCCCGGCAACGCCGAGGCGGAGTCCCGGTTCAAGGAGGTCTCCGAGGCCTACGACGTGCTCTCCGACCCGAAGCGGCGCGGCGAGTACGACGAGGCCCGGCGGCTGTTCGGGGCCGGCGGGGCGGGCGCCCGCGCCGGCTTCCCGGGCGGAGCCGGCTTCCCCGGCGGTGGGCAGACCTTCGACTTCGGCGACCTGTTCAACGGCGGAGCCCCCGGTGGCGCCGGCGGCCCGGGAGCGGCCGGCGCCCGCGGTCCCGGCGGCCTGGGCGACCTGCTCGGCGGCCTGTTCGGCGGAGCCGGGGGCGCCGCCCGGGCCCGCAGTCAGGCCGCCTCCGGCCCGGCCCGGGGTCAGGACGTCGAGACCGAGGCGACGCTCTCCTTCGAGGAGGCCGTCCTCGGCGTCACCGTGCCGCTGCGCATGCAGAGCCCGGGCAGCTGCCCGACCTGCCACGGCAGCGGCGCGAAGCCGGGGACCAGCCCGCACACCTGCCCGGTGTGCCAGGGGGCCGGCGTCACCAGCCGCAGCCAGGGCGCGTTCGCGTTCTCCGAGCCCTGCCGCAACTGCCGGGGCAGCGGCTCCGTCGTCGACGACCCCTGCCCGACCTGCTCGGGCAGCGGCGTCACGAGCCAGACCAGGACGATCACCGTCCGCATCCCCGCCGGGGTCAAGGACGGGCAGCGCATCCGGCTGGCCGGCAAGGGCGCCCCGGGGCGGCGCGGCGGGCCGGCCGGCGACCTCTTCGTCGTCGTCCACGTCGCCGAGCACACGCTGTTCGGCCGCAAGGACCAGGACCTGACGCTCACCGTGCCGATCACCTTCGCCGAGGCGGCGCTGGGGACGACGCTCACCGTGCCGACGCTGGACGGGACCGTGTCGCTCAAGGTGCCCGCCGGCACCTCGAGCGGCCGGACGCTGCGGGTGCGCGGCCGCGGCGTGCCCGGGAAGGGCCGCACCGGGGACCTCCTGGTCACCCTCGACGTCGCGGTGCCCGTGCGGCTCACGCCGGCCCAGCGGGAGCTCATCGAGAACCTGGCCGCGGAGATGGACGAGGACCCGCGGCCGCAGATCACCGCGGTGCTCCGGGCGGGAGCCGAGCGATGACCGGCCCGGTCGACCCCGCGCAGGGCGCCGCGCGCTCCGTCGCCGAGGACGCCCCGGTCTTCGTGATCTCCGTGGCGGCCGAGCTGGCCGGCATGCACGCGCAGACGCTGCGCCAGTACGACCGCCTCGGGCTGGTCAGCCCCGGGCGCACGCCCGGGGGCGGCCGCCGGTACAGCCCCCGGGACGTCGCGCTGCTCCGCGAGGTCCAGCGGCTGTCCCAGGAGGACGGCGTCAACCTCGCCGGGATCAAGCGGATCATCGATCTCGAGTCGCAGGTCGAGGCGCTGCAGGCGCGGGTGCACGAGCTGCTGGACGACCTCGAGCACAGCGAGCACCGCCGGATCGCCGCCGAGGCCGCGGTCGCGGCCGGCTACCGCGCCGAGCTGGTGCCGCAGCGGCGGCCCGGCAACGCGCTCGTGGTGTGGCGCCCGCGGAGCGGTCGGTGAGCGAGATCGACGCGCACGAGGCCTTCGTCGCGCTGGAGCGGGAGATCGGCCTGCTGCTGCGCCGCTCGCGCGCCATGTCGGCCCGGCTGGCCGGCCAGCTGCACCCCGACCTGGACGGCGCCGCCTTCGGCCTGCTCGCCCTGCTGCAGGACACCGGCCCGCTGCGCGCCAGCGACCTGGTCGCCCGGCTGGGGCTGGACAAGAGCACGGTGAGCCGGCAGGTGGCCAGCCTCGTGGCCCTCGGCCTGGTCGACCGCAGCGCGGACCCCGACGACGGCCGCGCCCAGGTGCTCACGCCGTCGGCCGAGGGCGCCGCCAGGCTGGCGCAGATCCGCACCGCCCGCCGCGAGCGCTGGGAGGCCGACCTCGGCGACTGGCCGTCCTCCGACGTCGCCACGCTGGCCGAGCTGCTGCACCGGTTGAACCGCCTCGGCGAGGCGCGCGAACGCGAAGCCGGGGACGAACCGACCGCCTGACGCGCGACCGGCTGACGAAGCCGCGGGACGACATGTGACGAGCGATTCGTTGCAGACCGCAACCAACAGGTTTATGGTTGCACTCTGCACACGTCTCGATCGTCAGGAACTCCGCTCATGTCCATCAGCCCCGACACGCGGGACCGGCTGACCGCCAGCATCGCCCAGCTCATCCGCACGGGCCGCCACGTCAGCACGCGCGCCGCCACCCAGCTCTACGGCGAGCTCCCCTCCTACGGCTGGACCCTCCTGCTGCCCCTCGAGCAGGACGGCGACCAGCGCTGCAGCGCGCTCGCCGCGCGCGCCGGGATCGACGTCTCGGTGGCCAGCCGGCAGCTCGCCGTCCTGGAGCGGTCCGGGTACGTGGAGCGCCACCCCGACCCGCGGGACGGGCGGGCCACCCTGCTCCGGCTCACGCCGCAGGGCGCCGAGGCGCTCGCCGCCACGCGGGCCATGCGCGCCGACTGGGCGCTGGCGGCGCTGTCCGGCTGGGACGAGCAGGACGCCCGCCGGCTCACCGACCTGCTCGACCGCCTGCGGGCCGACATCGAGGTGGCCGTCCCGGCCCCGCCGCTCGCCGGCCGGCAGCCGACGGGAGCCGGCCGATGACCCGCACCCGTCCCGCCCCCACGACCCACGATCGCTCGCCCCAGCAGCCCAGGAGAACCATGACCAGCACCGTCGAGCGGCCGGCGCCGGAGGCGCCCGCCCAGCAGCAGGGGAGCATGACGCACCGGCAGATCCTGTCGGCGCTGTCCGGGATGATGCTCGCGATGTTCGTGGCGTTCCTGTCCTCGACCGTCGTCTCGAACGCCCTCCCCACCATCATCACCGACCTGCGCGGCTCGCAGAGCCAGTACACGTGGGTGGTCACCGCCACCCTGCTGGCGTCGACCGCCTCGACGCCCATCTGGGGCAAGCTCTCGGACCTGTTCAGCAAGAAGCTGCTGATCCAGCTCTCGATCGTCATCTTCATCGCAGGCTCGATGGCCGCCGGCCTCTCCCAGTCGGTGGAGACGCTCATCGCCTGGCGCGTGCTCCAGGGCCTCGGCCTCGGCGGGCTGCAGGCGCTGGTGCAGATCGCGATGGCGGCGATGATCAGCCCCCGCGAGCGCGGCAGGTACTCCGGCTTCCTCGGCAGCGTCATGGCCGTGGCCACGGTCGGCGGCCCGCTGCTCGGTGGCCTGCTGGTCGACACCAGCTGGCTGGGCTGGCGCTGGTGCTTCTTCGTCGGCGTCCCGTTCGCCGCGGCCGCCCTCGTCCTCCTGCAGCGCACGCTGCATCTCCCGGTGACCAAGCGGAAGGTGCACATCGACTACATGGGGTCGGCCTTCCTGACCGCCGGCGTCTCGGCGCTGCTCATCTGGGTGACCCTGGCCGGCAACAGCTTCGGCTGGGCCTCGCGGGAGACGGCGCTGTTCGTCGGCGGCGGCGTGGTCGCGATCGTCGCGTTCCTCATCACCGAGACGAAGGCCAAGGAGCCGATCGTCCCGCTGCGGCTGTTCCGCGACCGCACCACGACCCTGGCAATCATCGCCAGCATCGCCGTCGGCATCGCGATGTTCGGCTCGTCGGTGTTCCTCGGCCAGTACCTGCAGATCTCGCGCGGCTACTCGCCGACGGCGGCGGGTCTGCTCACCGTCCCGATGGTCGGCGGGCTGCTGATCTCATCGACCGTCTCGGGCATCCTGATCACCCGCACCGGCCGCTGGAAGCGCTTCATCGTCGGCGGATCGATCCTCGTGCTGATCGGCTTCGCGCTGCTCTCGATGGTCGACCACGAGACGAACATGGTCCTGCTGTGCAGCTTCCTGTTCGTCCTCGGCATCGGCATCGGCGCGACCATGCAGAACCTGGTGCTGGCCGTGCAGAACACCGTGGCCGCCCGCGACCTGGGTGCGGCCAGCTCCGCCGTCGCCTTCTTCCGGAGCCTGGGCGGCACCATCGGCGTCTCGGTCCTGGGGGCGGTGCTCTCCTCCCGGGTCGGGCACCTCATCACGGAGGGACTGGCCGGGACGCCGGGCGCGCAGCAGGCCGCGGCGTCGGGCGACGTGGGCCTGGCGAACCTGGCCGACGCCCCGGCGCCGATCCAGACGCTGATCCGCATCTCCTACGGCGACGCGACCGGCCGGATCTTCCTGGTCTCGGCGGTCGTGGCGGTCGTGGCGGTGGTCGCGATCCTGCTCATCCGCGAGGTCGCGCTCGGCACCGAGAGCGGCGAGCAGCGGCTCCAGCGGGAGCTGGCCGACGCCGAGGGCTGAGCGAGCCCCGACGACGACGGCGGCCCGTCCCCCCGCGAGGGGAGGCGGGCCGCCGTCGTGATGGGTCAGTCGAGCGAGGCGTCGAGGGTGATCTCGGTGCCGGCGAGCGCCTTGCTGACCGGGCAGCCCACCTTCGCCGCCTGGGCCGCGGTCTGGAACGCGTCGGCGTCCAGCCCCTCGACCTCGCCGCGGACGGTGAGGGCGATCCCGGTGATCGCCGAGGCGCCGTCCTTCTGCCCGAGGGTGACCTCGGCGGTCACCTCGAGCGCGGTCGGGGTGCCGCCGGCCTTGCCGATCTCGTTGGACAGGGCCATCGCGTAGCAGGACGAGTGCGCCGCCGCGATGAGCTCCTCGGGGCTGGTGGTCCCCCCGGCCTCGTCGGCGGCGCGCTTCGGGAACGACACCTCGTAGGTGCCGATCTTCGAGCTGGAGAGCTCGACCTGGCCGGACCCCTCCTGGAGGGTGCCGTTCCAGGCGGTGCGTGCGGTACGAGTGGGCATGTCACTTCTTCCGTGCCGGGCGCCGCCCGCTCCTGGACGGCGCGTCGACCCGGCCCCTACCCGGTGCGCGGTCGGCGCACTCAGCAGACGGCCTCGCCGCTGTTCACCCGCTGGATGAGCACCTGCAGCCGGTCCTTGAGCTCGGCGAACTCGCCGTTGTCGAAACCGATGGCGCCGATCATCTCCTCGGAGATGGCGATGGCCTTGTCCTGCAGCGCGCGGCCGGCGTCGGTGAGCGCGATGGCCACGGAGCGCTCGTCCTCGACGCGGCGGTGTCGGGTGACGAGGCCGGCGGCGGTCAGCCGCTTGAGCAGCGGGGAGAGCGTGCCGCTGTCCAGCGCCAGGCGCGAGCCCAGCTGCCCGACGGTCTGGTGGTCCTCTTCCCAGAGCAGCATCATGACCAGGTACTGCGGGTAGGTCAGGCCGATGGCCTCGAGCATCGGCCGGTACCGGGCGGTCACCGCCCGGGAGGCCGCGTACAGCGCGAAGCAGAGCTGGTCGTCGAGCGCCACGCTCGGCGCCGGCAGAGCGGTCATGGGTCGAGTCTAGGGCGCGTGCGCGCGGAGGCCAGGGGTCCGCGTGGTTCCGTTCGCGCAGCTGCCCCGCACGGTGCGGTGGGTGGACTCGACAGGGTTGAGCGGAACAGACTCAACTCCAGGCTCGTTGAAGAGGACGATCCGCGAGGTCGCCGGTCCCGGCGGCCCGTGCACGACGAGACGAGCTACGACACGAAAGGGCAGGCGCCGCGACCATGGAGAGCAAGCTGACCACCCGTTCGCAGGAGGCCATCGCCGCCGCACAGCGGCTCGCGGTCGCCCGTGGCCAGGCCGAGCTCCAGCCGCTGCACCTACTGGCGGCGCTGCTCGAGCAGGACGACGGCATCGCCGGCCCGCTGCTGAAGGCCGTCGGGGCCGATGCCGCCGACGTCCGGGCCAAGGCCGAGGCGGCCGTGCGCCGGCTGCCCAGCGTCAGCGGGGCCACCGTGCCCGCGCCGTCGCCCACGCGGGAGTTCCTGCGCGTGATGAACGATGCCGGCGAGCAGGCCGGCGCCCTCGGTGACGAGTACATCTCGACCGAGCACCTGCTGGTCGGGCTGGCCGGTTCCAGCGGCGAGGCCGGTTCGGTGCTGACCGGCGCCGGGGCCACCCGGGACGCGCTCCTGGCGGCCTTCCGGACCGTCCGCGGGACGCGCAAGGTCACCACCCCCGACCCGGAGGGCACCTTCCAGGCGCTCGAGAAGTACGCCGTCGACCTCACCGAACGGGCCCGCGAGGGCAAGATGGACCCGGTCATCGGCCGGGACAACGAGATCCGCCGCGTGGTGCAGGTGCTGTCCCGGCGGACCAAGAACAACCCGGTGCTCATCGGTGAGCCCGGCGTCGGCAAGACCGCGATCGTGGAGGGCCTGGCCCAGCGGATGGTCGCCGGCGACGTGCCGGAGAGCCTCAAGGGCAAGCGCCTGATGTCGCTGGACCTCAGCGCGATGGTCGCGGGCGCGAAGTACCGCGGCGAGTTCGAGGAGCGGCTCAAGGCCGTCCTCCAGGAGATCACCGACTCCGAGGGCCAGATCGTCACCTTCATCGACGAGCTGCACACCCTCGTCGGCGCCGGTGCCAGCGGCGACGGCGCGATGGACGCCGGGAACATGATCAAGCCGATGCTGGCCCGCGGCGAGCTGCGCATGGTCGGCGCGACGACGCTGGACGAGTTCCGCGAGCACATCGAGAAGGACCCGGCCCTGGAGCGGCGCTTCCAGCAGGTGTTCGTCGGGGAGCCCAGCGTCGAGGACACCATCGGCATCCTGCGCGGGCTCAAGGAGCGCTACGAGGTGCACCACGGGGTCCGGATCACCGACACCGCCGTCGTCGCCGCCGCGACCCTCTCCGACCGCTACGTCACCGCCCGGTTCCTGCCGGACAAGGCGATCGACCTCGTCGACGAGGCCGCGAGCCGGCTCCGCATGGAGATCGACAGCCGTCCGGTCGAGGTCGACGAGGTCGAGCGCGCCGTGCGCCGTCTGGAGATCGAGGAGATGGCGCTCTCGAAGGAGGACGACCCGTCCTCGGTGGAGCGCCTGGCCGCGCTGCGCGCCGACCTGGCCGACAAGCGCCAGGAGCTGGCCGAGCTGACCGCCCGGTGGCAGCAGGACAAGAGCGACATCGGCCGGATCCAGGCGATCAAGGAGGAGCTGGAGCGGCTGCGGCTCGAGGCCGAGCGTGCCGAGCGCGACGGCGACCTCGCCCGGGTCGCCGAGCTCCGGTACGGCCGTCTCCCGCAGCTGGAGAAGTCCCTCACCGAGGCCGAGGCGTCGGTGGAGAACGGCGACTCGATGCTCAAGGAGGAGGTCGGCCCCGACGACATCGCGGAGGTCGTCCAGGCCTGGACCGGCATCCCCGCGGGCCGGCTGCTCGAGGGCGAGACGCAGAAGCTGCTGCGCATGGAGGACGAGCTCGGCAGGCGGGTCGTCGGCCAGGTCGACGCCGTCCGCGCCGTCTCCGATGCCGTCCGTCGGGCGCGCTCCGGCGTCGCCGACCCCAACCGGCCCACCGGTTCGTTCCTCTTCCTCGGCCCGACCGGCGTCGGCAAGACCGAGCTGGCCAAGGCGCTGGCGGAGTTCCTGTTCGACGACGAGCGGGCGATGGTCCGCATCGACATGAGCGAGTACTCGGAGAAGCACTCCGTGGCGCGGCTGGTCGGCGCCCCGCCCGGCTACGTCGGCTACGAGGCCGGCGGCCAGCTCACCGAGGCCGTCCGGCGGCGCCCGTACACCGTCGTCCTCTTCGACGAGGTGGAGAAGGCCCACCAGGACGTCTTCGACGTGCTGCTCCAGGTGCTCGACGACGGCCGGCTCACCGACGGGCAGGGGCGGACGGTCGACTTCCGCAACACGATCCTGATCCTGACCTCGAACCTCGGGTCCCAGCTGATCGCCGACCAGTCGGTGGCCGAGGACCGGCGCCGGGACGCGGTGATGGACGTCGTCCGCACGCACTTCAAGCCGGAGTTCCTCAACCGGCTGGACGACATCGTGGTGTTCCGCGCCCTCGGCAGCGAGGAGCTGACCGGCATCGTCGACATCCAGGTCGACGTCCTGGCCCGGCGGCTCGCCGCGCGGCGGCTCACGCTCCGCGTGACGGACGCCGCGAAGGAGTGGCTGGCGCTCAACGGCTTCGACCCCGTCTACGGCGCCCGTCCGCTGCGCCGGCTGGTGCAGTCCGCGATCGGCGACCAGCTCGCCCGGGCGCTGCTGTCCGGCGAGATCCGGGACGGCGACGAGGTCGTCGTCGACTGGCGGGCCGACGTGATCGAGGGCGACGCCGGGCTGAGCGTCACCCGCGGCTGACCCGAGCGGCCCGCCGGATCCCCCCGTGATCCGGCGGGCCCCGGCCCGGGCCATGATCGGGGCGCACACCGAGGCGGGGAGGCACCACATGACGTCCGAGCAGGGTGGCCGGTACGGCGAACCCGAGGGCGGTCCGGGCGCGCCCCCGCCGCAGGGCGGGAACGCGCCGCCTCCGCCGCCGCAGGGGTGGAACGCGCCGCCCCCGCCGCCGCAGGGCTGGAACGCGCCCCCTCCGCCGCCGCAGGGCTGGAACGCGCCGCCCCCGCCTCCGGGCTGGCAGCCGCCGGGGCAGCAGTGGCCCGGCTACGGCGGCTACGTGCCGCCGCCCCCGCCCGGCTCGCCCGAGCCTCCGCTGACCGTCCGGGCGGGCATCGGTGCCTTCGTCGCGACCGTGGTCCTCAACCTGGTCGCTGCCGTGGTCATGTACGTCAACTACGACACGGTCCTCGACGAGGCGATCGCCCAGGCGGGCATCGGCCTGACCGGCGAGGACCGCAGGATCGCGGAGGACGTCGCCGAGATCGTCGTCCAGTTCAGTCTCGTCGTCAGCGCGATCTTCGCGGCGGTCTTCCTGCTGTTCCTCTGGTTCGCCTGGCGCGGGCGCAACTGGGCCCGCGTCGTGCTCTGGGTGTTGGGCGGCCTCTCGGTGCTCAGCGGCTCCGCCGGCATGGGCGGCGGCGGAACAGGGGTGGGCTACCTCGACGGCCTGAGCGTCTTCATCCTGCTGCTCACCCTGGCCGGGGTCGTGCTGCTGGCGCTCCGGTCCAGCAACGAGTGGTACCGCTACACGGGCTGGATGCGCCAGTACGGCCCGCGCCCCTGATCAGGCGGCCGGGGCCGCGCCCGGCATCCAGTCGCGCGTCGTGCGCGCCATCAGGCTGGCCACCGCCGCGACCGAGAGCACGAGCAGCAGCAGCGACGTGGCGCTGACGGCACCACCGATCACCGCGCTGACGACCGTGATCAGAACCAGGAGACTGCTGGCCGCTACGCCGACCCAGTGCGCCCATCCGCGCCGGCGCGGCACGAACACCGCGGCGAGCGCCAGCGCCGAGCCCAGGACCAGGGAGGGCGTCAGCGACAGGAAGATGACGAACCGGCGGGCCTCGTCCTCGCCGGCGTCGGTCTCGTCGGCGATCCGGTCCACGACGACATCCAGGCCGAACAGGAGCAGCACGCCGCTCGCCAGCAGCAGCAGGGCGAGGACCGCCATCACCCCGACGGCGACGCGCACCGAGGGGGGCATGACCGTCGCGGGTGCGGGGCCGGCAGCGGGAGTGGGCTTCGTCACGCCCCCAGCGTGGCAGACGGAGCGACGTCGGCCGGGGAGATCACCCGGTCGGGCAGCCGACGATGATGCGCCGCATGCATCCCGATCGGCCCGGCGCACGAAGACTGGGCGTGACGACGACGCTGCCCGCCCCGGACCCCGTCGCCCCCGCCGGCCGCCACCGGCCGCAGTGGCCGCTGGCCGCGCTCGCCGGGCTGCTCGCGGCGACGGTCGCCCTCGGGGTGGCGGAGCTCGTCGCCGGCCTCGTCGGCCCGGCGTCGTCGCCGGTCATCGCCGTCGGCGACGCCGTCATCGCGCGGGTCCCCGAGTCGGTGAAGGCGTTCGCGATCCGGACGTTCGCCGAGGACGACAAGGTCGCCCTGGTCGTCGGCACCCTGCTGGTTGTCGCTGCCTATGCGGTGCTGCTCGGCCTGGTCGGGCTGCGGAACCGCCGGCTCGGCGTCCTGGGGGTCCTGCTCTTCGGCGCCGTCGGCGTCCTGGCCGCGACGACCCGCCCCGCGGCGGAGTGGCCGGACGCGCTGCCGTCCCTCGCCGCCGCGGTCGCCGGCGTCGTCGCGCTCCTGGCCCTCCTCGCGCCGCTCGGCGGAACCGGCGACCCGGCCGGAGCCGGCGAGCCCGTGCCGGTGCCGGAGCGGCCGGAGGACCGCCGGCTGCTCGACCGGCTGCGCGAGGTGCTCGCCGCCGGCGACCGTGCGAGCGACGGCCTGGACCGCCGGCGGTTCTTCCTCACCGGCGCGGTCGCCGTGGGGGTCGCCGCCGTCACCGGCGGTGGTGGCCGCCTGCTCCAGCGCCGGACCGAGGTGGCCAGCCTCCGCGACGGTGTCGAGCTGCCGGTGCCGTCCTCGCCGGCGGCCGCGCTGCCGCCGGGCGCCGACCTCGCCGCCGAGGTGGACGGGCTCACCCCACTGGTGACCCGCAACGGCGACTTCTACCGGATCGACACCGCGCTGATCGCCCCGCGGATCCGGCCGGCCGACTACCGGCTCGAGCTGGCCGGCATGTTCGACTCCCCGCGCAGCTACACCCTGGCCGACCTGCTCGGGCGGCCCGACGTCATCGAGCGCGACATCACGCTCACCTGCGTCTCGAACGAGGTCGGTGGTGCGCTCGCGGGCAGCGCGCGCTGGCTCGGCGTCCCCCTGGCGCCGCTCCTGCGCGAGAACGGCATCCGCCCCGGCAGCGACCAGCTGCTGTGCCGGTCCGAGGACGGCATGACGATCGGCGCCCCGACCCGCAGCGCGCTCGAGGTCGAGGACGCGATGCTGGCCTTCGGGATGAACGGCGAGCCGCTGCCGGTCGTCCACGGCTTCCCGGTGCGGATGATCATCCCCGGGCTGTACGGCTACGTCTCCGCCTGCAAGTGGCTCACCCGCATCGAGGCGACGACGTTCGACGCCGTCGACGCCTTCTGGATCGAGCGGGACTGGGCGGTCGAGGGCCCGATCAAGGTCGCCTCGCGCATCGACACCCCGGAGATGCTGCGCGAGTTCCCGGCCGGCCGGCGCGCGATCGCCGGCGTCGCCTGGGCGCAGACCCGCGGTATCGGGAAGGTCGAGGTCCGCGTGGACGAGGAGGAGTGGGTGGAGGCCCGGCTGTCCCCGGCGATCGACGCCGACGTCTGGCGCCAGTGGGTGCTGCCCTACGACTTCTCACCGGGACGGCACGTCCTCACCGTCCGGGCCACGAGCACCGACGGCGAGGTCCAGACCGAGCAGCGCGCCTCGCCCTTCCCGGCCGGCTCCAGCGGATGGCACTCCGTCGAGGTCATCGCCGGCTGAGCCCTTAGGGTCGTCGGCATGACGGCTGCTCGTGCGTTCCCCGACCGTGACCGCCTGCTCGAGCTCATCGTCGACCTCGCGGTGGTGCACGGGAAGGTGACGCTCTCCTCCGGGCGCGAGGCCGACTGGTACATCGACATGCGCCGCCTCACCCTGCACCACGAAGGGGCGCCGCTGGTCGGTCGCGTCATGCGGCAGCTCACCGGCGACCTGCGCTACGACGTCGTCGGCGGGCTGACCCTGGGCGCGGACCCGGTGGCGACGGCGATGCTGCACGCCGCGTCCGCGGGCGAGGGCTTCCTCGACGCGTGCGTCGTCCGCAAGGAGGGCAAGGCCCACGGCCTGCAGCGCCGGATCGAGGGCCCGGACGTCGAGGGCCGCGCCGTCCTGGTCGTCGAGGACGTCTCCACCACCGGCGGCAGCCCGCTCACCGCGGCGCAGGCCCTGCAGGAGGCGGGCGCGGAGGTCATCGGCGTCGCGGTGATCGTCGACCGCGGGGCCCGGGCGGCGGTCGAGGCCGCGGGCTTCGAGTACCGCGCCGCCTACGAGCTCGCGGACCTCGGCCTCGCGTAGCCCTCGGGCCGGTGCTGCTCCAGCAGGCCCAGCGCCGCCCCGTGGAGACCCGCCTCGCCCCCGAGGGTGGAGATCGTCAGCCGGGGCGGTTCGCGCCAGGCCAGCCCGCCGGACACCGCGGCCCGGACGGGTTCCAGGAGGCGTTCGCCGGCGCCGGTGAGGCCTCCGGCCAGGACCACCAGTGCGGGATCGAGCAGCAGGATCGCGCTCAGCAGGCCGTGCCCCAGCGCGCGCATGCCCTCCGCCCAGATCCTGCCGGCGAGCGGGTCGCGGTCGACGGCGCCGGCGATGTCGGCGGCGTCCAGCTCGGGGGTGCCTCCCGCTGACCGGTAGCGGCGGACGATCCCGCCCGCCGAGGCGTAGACCTCGAGGCAGCCGCGCTGACCGCACGGGCAGGCCTCTCCGTCCGGGTGCACGGGCGCGTGCCCGATCTCCCCGCCGAAGCCCAGTGCGCCCTGCGCGATCCGGCCCCCGGTGACCACGCCCGCGGACAACCCGGTGCCCAGGACGACGAGCAGCAGGTCCTCGACGCCGCGGCCGGAGCCCAGCCGGTGCTCGGCGAGGCAGGCTGCCCGCGCGTCGTGCTCCAGCGTCACGGGCAGGCCCACCGCCTCCCGCACGACCCGGGCGAGCGGAGCGTCGCACAGGCCGAGGTTGGCCGCGTAGCGGACGATCCCGGCCGTCGGGTCGACCAGCCCGGCGGTGCACACCCCGACGCCGACGGTGTCCGGGCGCGCCAGGGCGCGTGCGGTCCCGGCGACGGCCCGCATCACCGCTGCCGGACCGTCCGCTGCCGGTGTCGGGACGGTGAGCCGCTCCAGGACGGCGCCGTGCAGGTCGAAGCGTGCGCCCTTGATGCCCGTGCCGCCGACGTCCAGACCGACGACGGATGCGCTCGCGGCGCCGCGGGGATCGCCCACCGTCAGGACCGTCGTCCGGGGATCGCGTGCCCGGCCCCGTCGCGGTAGCGGTCCGCCCGCTCCAGCAGCCGGGCGGCGGCCTCGTCGACCACGACGGTGGCGTGCGGGTGCACCTGCAGGATCGACGCCGGGCAGGAGGAGCCCACCGGGCCCTCGACCGCCGCCGCGATGGCCGCGGCCTTGCGCCGCCCGGACGCGACGAGCACCAGGTGGCGCGCTGCCCGGATGGTGCCCAGGCCCTGGGTGATGACGCGGCGGGGGACCGGCTCGCCTCCGGTGAAGAAGCGGGAGTTGTCCCGGCGGGTCTCGTCGGTCAGCGTCGCCACCCGGGTGCGGGAGTCCAGGGAGGAGCCCGGCTCGTTGAAGCCCACGTGCCCGTTCGTGCCGATGCCGAGCAGTTGCAGGTCCACGGGACCGAACCTGCGGAGGGCGTCGTCGTACCGGCGTGCCTCCTCCTCGACGTCGGGCGCGGCGCCGTCGGGACCGTGGACGTCGTCCGACGCGAGGTCGACGTGATCGACGAGGTCCGCGCGGATGACGCTCGCGTAGGACTGAGGATGGTTCGCGGGGAGGCCGACGTACTCGTCGAGCAGGAAGGCCCGGACGCCCGCGAAGCTCAGCCCTTCCTCCCGGTGCTGCCGTGCCAGTTCCCGGTAGGCGCCCACGGGGGAGGAGCCGGTGGCCAGACCGAGCGTCCGGGCGCCGGCTGCCAGCGCCCGGGCCACGATCCCGGCGACCACGCGTCCCGCCTCGTCCGCGGACGGCACGATCACGATCTCCACGCGACCTCCTCGGGTGATGGGTCGCTGCCGGCGACCTGACGACCGCCCCGCAGGACCGCGACCGGGTGCAGGCGCTCGTCGACGACGAGCACGTCCGCGCGGCGCCCGGGCTCCAGGGCGCCGACCTCGTCCTGGAGCCCCAGCAGGGTGGCGGGGGTCGCGCTCGCGGCCGTGACGGCGGCGAGCAGGTCGACACCGGCGTGCCGCACCGTCCGCCTCAGCACGTCCAGCAGCCGGGAGGTGCCCCCGGCCAGCGGACCTGGCGATCCGGTGCCCGACAGCCGGGCGACGCCCTCGACGACCGACACCTGCAGCGAGCCCAGGTGGTGGTCGCCGTCGGGCATGCCGGCTGCGGCCGTGGAGTCCGTCACGAGAGCGATCTGCCGGGGGCCGACCAGGTCGAACACCGCAGCGACCGTCTCGTCGTCCAGGTGGACGCCGTCGGCGATCAGCTCGACGACCGCCTCCCCGCGGCCGGCCGCGGCCAGACAGGCGGCGACCGGGCCGGCCCCACGGTGGTGCCAGGAGGGCATGGCGTTGAACAGATGGGTGACGGCGAGCGGCGTCCCCACCGACTGCATCCACCGGGTGGCGAGCGCGGCGTCGGCGCCGGTGTGCCCGAGACAGGGGAGGACGCCGTACCGGCGCAGCACCGCGACCAGGTCGCCGCTGTGGGGCAGCTCCGGTGCCAGCGTCGTGCTCCGGACCGCCCCGCCCCCACGGATCAGCAGCGACTCGAGCAGCTGCGGGTCAGCCGGGAGGAGCGCGGCAAGGTCGTGGGCACCCCGGTGGGCCGGGGACAGGAACGGACCCTCGAGATGGATCCCCGCCAGCTCGCCTGCGGACACCAGCTCGGCGAGCGCGCCGACCTGGTGCAGCAGCACCTCGGCCGGTGCCGACACCAGGCTGGCCAGCACGGTGGTGCTCCCGGCGTCGCGGTGGTACCGGGCGGCAGCCAGGGCGCCGTTGCCGTCCACGTCGGTGAAGCCGTGTCCGCCCCCGCCGTGGCAGTGGACGTCGACCAACCCCGGGAGCAGGGTCCTGCCGGAGGGCGGCGGCACGGCGTGCGGCCAGTGCGCGGCCGGCCCCACCCAGGCGATCCGGTTCCCGTGCAGCACGACCAGCCCGTCCGGCAGCACCGCAGCGGGCGTCACCACCCGCCCGCGGAGCCGCTGCTCCGTCCCCGTCGCGCCGTGCGGCCCGGTCACGGTCGGTCTCCTCAGCGCCGGGACCGGAGGCGGACCGCCTCGGCGTACCAGCGCGCGCTCGGCTTGATCGTGCGGGCGAAGGTCTCCCGGTCCACCGAGACGAGTCCGAACGTGGGCGCCCAGGAGCCCCATTCGTAGTTGTCCAGCAGGGACCAGTGCACGTACCCGCGGACGTCGATGCCGTCGGCGAGCGCACGCTCCACGCCGGCGAGCGCGCCGGTCAGGTACTCCGCGCGCTCGCCGTCGTCGTCGGTCGCGATGCCGTTCTCCGTCACGACGATCGGGGTGCCGATGCGCGCGGCGGTGCTCCTGATGGCGCCTTCGAGCGCGTCCGGGTAGAACTCCCAGCCCATCTGGGTCCGGCGGGTCCCCTCCGGGGCCTCCACCGGCCCGCCCCGGCCGATCATCAGCCGGGTGTAGGCCTGCACCCCGATGAAGTCGTCCCCCTCGGCCGCGTCGATGAACTGGTCCTCCCGGGGTGCGGCCCAGGCGCGCGCCGCCGCGTCCTCACCCGGCAGGGCCTGGAAGTTCTGGTTGGCGACGGTCCACCCCGAGCGCAGCCCCGGCACCGCGCCGAGCTCCTCGCGCGCTGCGCGGTGGGCCGCGATCAAGGCGTCGACGAGCGGCTGCTCGGGGGCCGGCAGGGCGCCGGCCACGACCTCGGCGGCACCCTGGGTCCGCGCGGCGCTGACCATGGCGACCATGTTCGGCTCGTTGATCGTGCACACCCACTCCACGCCCTCGAGGATGGGCAGCACTGCCGTGACGTAGGCGCGGAACCGCGCCGTCGAGCCGGGGTCGGTCCAGCCTCCGGCCCGCGCGAACCACAGCGGGCTGGTGAAGTGGTGCAGCGTGACCACGGGGGTCAGCCCCCGGTCCAGGCAGCCGTCGATGATCCGCCGGTAGTGGTCGAGGGCGGCCCGCGAGACGTGACCCTGCACCGGCTCGATGCGGGACCACTCGATGCTGAACCGGTAGGTGTTCAGGCCGAGATCGCGGACGACGTCCAGGTCCTCGGGCCAGCGGTGGTAGCTGTCGCACGCGTCGCCGCTGCGCTCCGCCAGCGGTGAACCCGCCATGTTCTCCAGGGCCCACAGGTCGCTGGCGACGTTGTTGCCCTCCACCTGGTGGGCGGCGGTGGCCGCCCCCCAGAGGAAGCCGTCCGGAAAGGGGTGGTTCGTCACGGGGATGTCCTCTGCGGGGTCGGGTGAGGGGGAAACGGTCGTCACGAGGACCGGTACCGGCCGGCGTCGATGAGCCGTCGGTGCTCGGCGGCGACCTGTGCGACGAGGCCGTCGACGACCTCCTCGGTCAGCCCGAGCCGGAAGGTGCGCAGCTTGACGAGCGGGAAGTCCTCGAGCATCCGCAGCAGCTCGGGAGCCACCGACCCGCGACCGGCAGCCGCCGAGAAGCGGCCGAGCAGCGCGCCCAGCACCTCCTGCCCCACCGGGTCGGCACGCCACTCCCCGATGGTCGACATCCGGGTCAGCGGGGGCAGGAACCTGTCCCCTCCGGTGTCGACGGTGGCCACGAGCCGCACGTCCCGCGACGACGCCCCGATGCGGAGGTCGTAGGTGCCCGGGGACAGCGACCAGCGCCCGTGCCGCGCGTCCCAGGTCGAGAGGTCGCGGGCGCTCAGCGGCAGCACCACGCGCTCGGACGCGCCCGGTTCGAGGACCACCGAGGTGAAGCCGGCGAGCTGCACGCGGGGCCGGGTGGGCAGGTCCTCCTGCCGGCCGACGTACAGCTGCGCGACCTCCCGGCCGCTCCGCGGCCCGGTGTTCGTCACGGTCCAGGAGACCTCCCAGGCGTTCTCGCCGGTGGGCGTCACCCGGGGGTCGCTGTGGGCGAACGTCGTGTAGGTCAGCCCGTGGCCGAAGGGGTAGGCCACCGGCGTGTCCAGGGTGTCCAGCTGCCGGTAGCCGACGTAGGTGCCCTCCCCGTACGTCACAGTTCCGTCCTGCCCCGGGAAGAACAGGTGGCTCGGGTGGTCGGCCAGGCGCAGCGGGATGGCCTCGGCCAGGCGGCCCGACGGCGAGGCGTCACCGAGCAGCAGGTCGGCCAGGGCCTCGCCGCCGGCCTGGCCGAGCAGCCAGCCCTCCAGCACCGCCCCGACCTGGTCCTGCCACGGCGCCACGGAGACGACCCCGCCGTTGGAGAGCACCACGACGACCTCCGGTGCCACCTCCGCCACGGCGACCAGCAGCGCGAGCTGATCGGCGGGGAGGTCGATCGTCGTGCGGTCGAAGCCCTCGGACTCGGCGGCCTCGGGCAGGCCCAGGAACACGACCGCGACATCGGCCCTGCGCGCCACGGTGACGGCCTCGTCGACGAGTTCCCGTGACGGCGCACCGTCGAGGGCGTAGCCGGCGGCGAACCGCAGCCCGCCCTCGAGGCGCTCGGTCAGGGCGTCGAGCGCCGACGTCAGGCGCGTCGGCACCACCCGCGAGGAGCCGCCGCCCTGGAACCGGGGCGTACGGGCCAGCTCGCCGATGACGGCCACCGATCGCGATGCCGTCCGGTCGAGGGGCAGCAGGTCGCCGTCGTTCTTGAGCAGGACCACCGAGGCGGTCGCGGCCTCGCGGGCCAGCGCGTGGTGCGCAGCGCGCAGCTCGGCCAGGTCGTCGTCGGACGCCGATCCCTCGACCCATCCCTCGGGTCGCGCCGGAGCGGTGGCGCGCACCCGCTCGGCCAGGCGGGCCATCCGGTCGGCCACCCGGTCGAGCACGGCCTCGTCGAGTTCGCCGGCCGTCACCGCGCCGACGATCCGGTCGTCGGTGCCGGACGGGGGCATCTCCAGGTCCAGGCCCGCGCGCACGGCCGCGACCCGGTCCTCCACCGCGCCCCAGTCGGAGACGACGACGCCGTCGAAGCCCCACTCGTCCCGGAGCACGTCGGTGAGCAGCCACCGGTGCTCGCTCGCCGGCACGCCGTTGACCCTGTTGTACGCGCTCATCACCATCCAGGGACGCGCCGTCCGGACCACGTGCTCGAACGCCGCGAGGTACACCTCCCGCAGGGCGCGGTCGTCGACGTCCGCGCTCACCCGCATCCGGTCGGTCTCCTGGTTGTTCACCGCGAAGTGCTTGACGCACGCCCCGACACCCGTCGACTGGATCCCCGAGACCATGGCGGCGGCGAGCCGGCCGGTCAGGTGCGGGTCCTCGGAGAAGTACTCGAAGTTCCGGCCGTTCAGCGGTGAGCGCTTGATGTTCATGCCGGGGGCCAGGAGCGCGTCGACGTCGAGGGCGCGGGCCTCGGCCCCGAGGGCCGCGCCGACCCGGCCGAGCAGGTCGACGTCCCACGTCGCGCCCAGGCCCACCGCGGGCGGGAAGCACGTGGCCGGGACGCTCCTGCCGATGCCGAGCGCGTCACCGCCGCCGCGCTGACGACGGACGCCGTGCGGGCCGTCGGCGAGCACGAGGGCGGGCACGCCGAGGGCGGCCGTCGTGTGCCAGGTGCTGGAGCCGGACGTGAGGGCGGCCTTCTCCAGCAGGTCCGCCGCCGGGTCCGTCGCCGGGTCCGTCGCCCCCGGTTCGAGGGGGCTGTGGCGGGGGTGGAGGTCTGCGCTCATGGGTTCGTTCTCGCCTCTTCGCTCGGGGTGCGTCGCCGCGGCCGAGCAGAATCTACCAGTTGGTAGATTCCGTGTGTAATGTGCGTCACGGCGTCCCGGAGGACGTCCTCCGACGAACACGACGAGGTGTGGGGACCGATGAGAAGGACTCGCAGGGGCACGACGACCACGGCGGTGGCGGTCGGTGCGGCACTCGCCCTGACCTCCTGCTCGGGGAGCGGCACGGAGGCGGCCGAGGGGTCGTCGGACGGCGGCACCCTGGCGATCGCCACGATGACGGCCACGACCAGCATGGATCCGGCCGACGCCGGCGGCGGGACGATCCCCTACTACCAGGCGGTGTACGACACCCTCATCAAGCGTGAGCCGGACGGCACCTACAGCCCGATGCTCGCCACCGCCTGGGAGTACGACGAGGCCCGCACCGCGCTGACCCTCAGCCTGCGCGACGACGTGACGTTCGACGACGGGACGCCGCTCGACGCCGAAGCGGTCAAGGCCAACCTGGAGCGGTTCGCGGAGGCCGGCGGACCCGAGACCCCGCAGTCGCAGGCGGTCGAGTCGGTCGAGGCGGTGGATCCCACCACGGTCGTCATCCGCCTGTCGGCTCCCGACCCGGCCCTGGTCAACAGCCTCAGCGACGCGTTCGGCTTCATCGCCAACCCGGCGGGGTTCGGCGCGGAGGAGCCCTTCGCCACCGAACCGGACGGCACCGGTCCCTACGAGCTCGACGCGGACGAGACGATCATCGGCTCCACGTGGACCTTCGTGCGGAACGAGGACTACTGGGGTGAGGTCGCGCCCTTCGAGACGCTGACGATCAGCGTGTTCGACAACGAGAACGCGATCACCAACGGGCTCAGGACCGGGCAGATCAACGCCGCCGTCCTCCAGATCGTCGACCAGCAGGTCGCCGCCGAGGCCGACCCGAACCTCACGCTGACCCCGCAGGAGATCGACCTCAAGCTGTTCAACCTCTTCGACCGCAGCGGCGCGATGGTGCCCGGCCTCGGTGACGTGCGCGTCCGCCAGGCCATCAACCACGCGATCGACCGGGAGACCCTCGTCGAGCAGATCCAGCAGGGCCGGGGCACGGTGACCGCGCAGCTCTGGGGCGTCGACACGCCGGGCTACGTCGAGGAGCTCGACGGCGCCTACGAGTACGACCCCGAGCAGGCCCGCGAGCTGCTGGCCGAGGCCGGGCACGCCGACGGCGTCGCCTTCTCCCTCGCCCGGCTGCCCGGGCTGGTGCCCGACGCGCTCGCCGCAGCCCTGCAGACCGACCTCGCCGATGTCGGCATCACGCTGAGCTGGGTGGACGTCGACCAGTCGTCGTTCGTCCAGCGCACCTTCTTCCAGCGCGAGTTCCCCGGCGTGGTGATGAACGGTGGCCAGCCGGCGCTGGACTGGGCGACCGTCGCCGGCTCGATCTTGCCGGGGCCGGTGTCCAACCCCCAGGGGACCACCGACCCGACGATCGAAAAGCTGTCGGCCGTCGTGCGGTCCGGCGACGAGCAGGCCGCCGAGGAGGCGGCCGAGGAGCTCAACCGGCACATCGTCGAGCAGGCGTGGTTCGTCCCGCTCTACCGCATGCAGTACATGCACACCACGGACCGCTCGGTCACGGTGACGCCGCAGGTCGGCCTCGCCGTCCCGTCGATCTACAACTACCAGCCGGCCTCCTGAGGGGCAGTCGTGGCTCCCTGCGTCCGCAGGGGGCCACGACGGGTGGAACGGAAGAGGGAACGTGCTGCTCTACATCGCCCGCCGCGCTGCAGCGGGGGTGCTCCTGCTGGTGGTCATCTCGCTGCTGACCTTCGTCCTGCTGTCCCTGTCCGGGCAGGACGTCGGTCGCACCCTGCTGGGTCTCAACGCCAGCGACCAGCAGGTGGCCGCCAAGAACGCCCAGCTCGGCGTCGACCGGGCCGTGCTGGCGCAGTACGTCGACTGGCTGTCCGGCGCCGTCCGCGGGGATCTCGGCACCTCCTGGTTCACCAGCGAGGACGTCGGCACCGCGATCGGCAACCGGCTGCCGGTCACGCTCAGCATCATGGTCGGCGTCACGCTGGTCACCGGCGTGCTCGCCTTCGGGCTCGGCGTCTGGGCGGGCGTGCGGCGTGGTGCGGTGGACCGCTTCGTGCAGGTGTTCGGCGTCGCCGGTTACGCCCTGCCCGGGTTCCTCGTGACGCTGGTGCTCGTGCTCGTCTTCGCGGTCGAGCTCGGCTGGTTCCCCGCGATCGGCTACATCCCGCTCACCGACTCGGTCGGCGGCTGGCTGTCCACGATCACCCTGCCGATCATCGCGCTGTCGATCGGGTCCGTCGCGGGGATGGCCCAGCAGGTGCGGTCCTCCGTCATCGAGGTGATGCGCCAGGACTACGTGCGCACCCTGGTCTCGCGGGGGCTCCCCATGCGCTCGGTCCTGTTCCGTCACGTCCTGCGCAACGCCTCCGCGCCCGCGCTCACCGTGCTCGGGCTGCAGTTCGTCGGACTGCTCGGCGGGGCGGTGCTGGTCGAGCAGATCTTCGGGCTGCCCGGCATCGGCGCCATGACGGTCGCCTACACGATGCGTGGTGACGTCCCGATCATCATGGGCCTGCTCATGGTGAGCGTCGTCGGAGTGGTCGTCATCAACCTCCTCGTCGACATCGCGATCGGCCTGCTGAACCCGAAGGCGAGGGTCGCGTGAGCGAGAGCCTGCAGGTGCTGGCGGAGCCCGGCGGCGCGACCGCCTCCTCCGTCCCGGCCGTCCGGCGCGGCGTGCTCCGCCGGCTGGTGCGCAACCCGCTCGGGCTGGTCGCGGCCGTGGTCCTGCTCGTCGTCGTCGGCGGTGCGATCGCGGCACCCTGGCTGACCACCCACGCGCCCGAGGCGGCCGACCTGCGCAACGCCTTCGGGCCGGCCGGGCCCGGGCATCCCCTCGGTCTCGACTCGGCCGGCCGGGACATCTGGAGCCGTCTGCTGTTCGGCGCACGCAACACCCTCGGCGGGGCGGTGCTCGCGCTGGTGGTCGCGATGGCCCTCGGGATCCCTGCCGGACTGGTCGCCGGCTACGCCGGTCGGTGGTTCGACGCGGTCGCGAGCTGGGTCGTGAACCTGCTGATGGCGCTGCCCGCGATGATCGTGCTGCTGGCCGCGCGAGCCATCCTCGGTCCCACGGTGTGGGCTCTGATGATCATCCTGGGTGTCCTGGCTGCACCCAGCTTCTTCCGGCTGGTCCGCGGCATCGTGGTCAACGTCCGGCACGAGCTGTACGTCGACTCCGCCCGCGTCTCGGGCCTGCCGCCCTGGCGGATCATCGGCCGGCACGTGCTCGTGGTGGTCCGCGCGCCGATCATCATCCAGATCTCGCTCGTCGCCGGCGTGGCTCTCGGCCTCCAGGCCGGGCTGGAGTTCATCGGCGTCGGCTCCAGCAGCGACCTGCCCACCTGGGGCGGGATGCTCAACGAGGGGTTCCAGTTCGTCCAGCGGGACCGGACGCTCATGCTCTGGCCGGGCCTGGCGCTGGGGCTGACCAGCGCCGCGCTGGTGCTGCTGGGCGCCGCGCTGCGCGACGTGCTGGAGGACCGGGGGACCGATCCGGTGGTGCGCCGCCGCGACCGGGCCGCCCAGCGCGCGGTCGCGCCCGCCGTCCTCGACGGCAAGGCCGAGCGTTCTCCCCTGCTGTCCATCCGCTCGCTGGCGGTGAGCTACGCACTGCCGGACGGATCTCAGCGCGAGGTCGTGCACGACGTGGACCTCGACGTCCACCCGGGCGAGATCGTGGGGCTGGTCGGGGAGTCCGGCTCGGGGAAGACCCAGACCGCGTTCTCGGCGCTCGGGATCCTGCCCTACGGCGGGCGGGTGTCCCGCGGCTCGATCCTGGTCGACGGGCAGGAGGTGGTCGGGCTGCCCACCGCCTCGTGGCGGCGGCTGCGCTCGCAGGTCGTGTCGTACGTGCCGCAGGAGCCCATGAGCAACCTCGACCCGTCGTTCACGGTCGGACACCAGCTCGTGGAGCCGATCCGCGCCGCCACCGGTGCGTCGCGGGCCCAGGCGCGCGCACGCGCCCTGGACCTGCTGCGATCGGTGGAGATCGAGGACCCGGAGCGCACCTTCCGGGCGTATCCGCACGAGATCTCCGGCGGCATGGCCCAGCGGGTGCTCCTGGCCGGGGCGATGTCCTGCGACCCGCGACTGCTCATCGCCGACGAGCCGACCACCGCGCTCGACGTCACCGTGCAGGCCGAGGTGCTGGAGGTGCTGCGGCGCCTCCAGCAGGAGCGGGGCCTCGGCGTCCTGCTGGTCACCCACAGCCTCGGCGTCGTCGCGGATCTGTGCGACAGGGTCGTGGTCATGCAGGACGGGCGGATCGTCGAGAGCGGCCCGGTGGACCTGGTCCTGACGGCACCGCGCGAGCCCTACACCCGCCGCCTGCTGGCTGCGGTGCTCGACGAGGGACCTCCACCGGCCGTGGCCGCCGGTCGAGCCGGACAGGGAGAACGATGAGCGAGCCGCTGCTGTCCGTCTCGGGCCTGCGGGTGTCCTTCCCCGGCGCGGGGTGGCGGGCCCGGGACCACGAGGTCCTGCACGGCGTCGACCTGCGCATCGAGGCGGGTCGGACCCACGGCCTGGTGGGCGGTTCCGGCTCGGGGAAGACGACCCTCGGCCGGGCGATCCTCGGCCTGGTGCCCGTGGCCGGCGGCACCATCACCTTCGACGGGCACCCCATCCACGCCGTCGGCGGCCGCCGGCGTCGCAGGCTCAGCCGCGACATCCAGGTGATCTTCCAGGACCCGTTCACCTCCCTGAACCCGTCGCTGACCATCGGTGACACCCTCGCCGAGCCCCTGCTGGCGCAGCACCGGTCCGCCAGGGAAGCCCGTGCCCGGGTGGCCGCGCTCCTCGACGCGGTCGCGCTGCCGGCCGATGCCATGGGCCGGCTCCCGCGCGAGTTCTCCGGTGGCCAGCGCCAGCGCATCGCGATCGCGCGGGCGCTCGCCATCGGCCCGCGGCTGATCGTGTGCGACGAGCCGGTCTCGGCCCTGGACCTCACGACCCAGCGCACCGTCCTGGACCTGTTGCAGGAGGTCCAGCGCACGACCGGCGTCGCCTACCTCTTCGTCTCCCACGACCTCGCCGTCGTCCGGCACGTGAGCGACGTGGTGTCGGTGATCCGGCGCGGTGAGATCGTCGAGTCCGGGCCGGCGGCCCAGGTCACCGAGCGGCCCCAGCACCCGTACACGCGCCGGCTGCTGCTCTCGGCCCCGGTCGCGGATCCCGCTGCCCAGCGGGTGCGCCGCGAGGCCTACCGTCGCGAGTTCGCCGGGACGGAGACGTGAGCGTGCTGCCGCTCGTCCCCGCACCGCAGCGCCTGACGCCGGCCGATGGCGCGCGCCCGATCGGTTCCGCCCTCCTGGTCGCCGGCGACGAGGGCGTCCGTCCGGTCGTCGAGGTGCTCGGTGGGCTCGCACCGGGCTGGGCAGGGTCAGGGCTCCGGTGGGTGGACGACGCCGCGTCGGCCGACGTCCTCGTGCGGCTGGGCCTCCCCGACCTCCCGCCCGGTCTGCCCCGACCGTCCGGTCCGGACCCCAGCGGCGGGGCGTTCGGGGACGAGCGGTACTCCGTGGAGCCCGGCGACGGGCGCCTGCTGCTGCGTGCCGCGTCGCCGCACGGCGCCTTCCGCGGGCTGACCACCGTGCTGCAGGCGGTCACCGGGGACGAGCTCCCGCTGTTCGCGGCAGCCGACGCACCGAGCACCCGGTGGCGCGGGTTGTCCCTCGACGTCGCCCGTCACTTCCTGACCGTGGCGCAGATCCAGGGCGTCATCGATCTGATGGCGTTCTACCGCCTCGACGTGCTGCACCTGCACCTGACCGACTCGCAGGCGTGGCGTCTCGCGCTGCCGGGCCGGCCGTTGCTCACCGGCCCGGACGTCGACTCGCCCGGTCACTACACGTCGGGCGAGCTGGCGGCCCTGGTGCGGTACGCCGAGCAGCGGTTCGTCACGGTCGTCCCCGAGATCGACCTGCCCGGGCACGTGCTGGCGGCCCTGCGCGCCTATCCGGGCCTCCGCGGCGGGATCGCGCCGCTGCACCCCTTCCTCGGGCACCTGAGTCCCGAGGTGCCGGAAGCCATGGCCTTCGCGCGGGAGGCCGTCGAGGCACTGGTCGCGATCTCGCCCGGACCGTACGTGCACGTCGGGGGCGACGAGGCCTTCGGGATGCCCGACGGGGAGTACGTCGCCTTCGTGGGCCTGGTGCACGGCTGGGTCCGGGACGCCGGCAAGCGCCCGGTCGCCTGGCAGGAGGCGTCGCGGGCGCGGGCCTTCGGTCCGGGCGACGTGCTCCAGCTGTGGGTGGCACCGTCCGACGCACCGCGGGAGGAGCGCGTGCGGGCGGCTGCTCCGGCCGATCTGGCCCACCTGGTGGACGCCTTCCTCGCGACCTTCCGCGAGGCGCCGGGCGACCTGGGCCGGGCCGTCGAGGACGGCGCGGCCGTCCTGCTGTCGCCGAGCCTGCCGTTCTACCTGGACCGCCGGTACGCCGAGCCCAGCACCGATCCGGCCCAGACCGCTGCCCTGGACCGGCTGGGTCACGCCGGCTATCCCCGGGTGCGGACGCGGGACCTGGCGAGCTGGAGCCCGGGCGACGTCGCCGGGCTCGAGGCCGCCGTCGTCGCCGGCATGGAGGCGGCGATCTGGGCCGAGTCGGTCGAGTCGTTCGACGACCTGGCGGTGCTCCTGCTGCCGCGCCTGCCCGTCCTCGCCGAACTCATGTGGAGCGGGTCCCCGCGTCCGTGGCCGGACCTGGCCGCCCGGCTGCGTCCGCACGCCGCGGTCTGGGCGCGCTCGGGCTTCGGCGCCTACTACCGCTCCACGGACGTCTTCTCCGGCTGATCGGCCGTCCGGAACGGCACGGCCCCGCCGAGGGCCCCACCGAGGGCGCCGCGGAGGGCCGCGGGGAAGCGGTCCGCGATGAGATCGGTCCCGGCCTGGTCGGGGTGCAGGTCGTCGCCGAGCATCCCGACGTCGTCGGGACCGAACAGCGAACGGCCGTCGAGATGGTGCAGGTTCGGGTCGTCGGACGAGCGGTCCAGCACCACCCGCTCCAGCAGCTCCCGGGTCCGGCGCAGCGTCAGGGCGCCGGCGTCCCCCTCGACCTGTCGCCGAGCGGTGCGCCACCGGCCTGCGTCGGACACCACCGGGCCGGGGGTGTCCTCGTGGATGGGGCAGCTGATCGCCGAGACGAGCACGATCGGCACGTCGGGCAGCCGTTCGCGCACCGTGTCCACGAACCCGTGCACGGCCGGCAGGAACGCGCTCTCGCGCATGACGTCGGCGTTGACGACGTTGATGCCGATCTTCGCGGTGACCACGTCGGCGGCGATGGCGCCGACGACCCGGCCGGCGAACGGGTCGAGCTGGGCATTGCCGGAGAACGAGAGGTTCCGCAGGTCCCAGCCCGTGCTCCGGGCCACCTGCACCGGCCAGGGCAGGTGGGGCGGGCTGCCCATGCCGTGGCTGATGGAGCTGCCGTAGTGCACCCAGACCGGCCCGCCCGACGGTCCGGCCGGTTCCACCGGGCTGTCGGCGACGACGGAGAGCAGCTCCATCCGGCACGCCGGCGAGAGCCACACCTCCAACGGGTCGGCCGCAGAGCTCCGGTCGATCACGACGTCCTCGGGCTCGCCGGCCTCGACGCCGAGGCTCTGCACCGACGCGCCCTCGCCACCGAGCCGCAGGACCGAGAACCGGGAGAACGTGTGCACGCGCACGTCGTCCCCGTCCACGACCGTCACCTGCGGCGGCACGACGAGATCCCCGAGGCGGACCGTGAGGGCGTGCAGCCGGATCGTCACGCGCCCCACGCCGACGTGCAGGCGGATGCGCACTCCGGCGGGCGCGCGGGCCGCCCATCGCAGATCGGGTCGATCGTGCTGCCGCTCGGCCCAGACCGGCAGGCGGAGCGGCACGACGCCGCCGTGCGGGCCCACCTCGACCGCGACCTGGCCGACCAGGTAGGACTCGAGGTCCGGAGCGTTTTCTACCATGCGGTAGATTCTACGTCGGTGTCCGGCCGATCGGACCCGCTGCCCCGATCCCCCGGAGGTCGTCGTGCCCGCGATCGTCGTCGCCGGCGTGCTCCTGGCCGCATGGCTGGCCGGACCCCGGCCGATCGTCGCCGTGCTGCGCCTGCTCACCCGGCGCGCGGGGCGCGACGAGGCCGCGGACATCGCCCGGCGCAACGGTCCGCTGGTGCCGCCCGGGGTCGACGAACGGCTGGACGTGCCCTACGGGCCCGGACGGCGGTGCCGGCTCGACGTGTTCCGGCCCGGTGGAGCGACGGGTCCGCTGCCCACCGTCGTCTGGGTGCACGGCGGCGGGTGGATCGGCGGCACCAAGGACGCGCTGCGGGACTACCTGCGCGTCCTCGCCTCGCACGGCTTCGTCACCGTCGGCGTCGACTACTCGTGGGCCCCCGAGGCGACCTTCCCCCGGCAGCCGCGCGAGGTCGCTGCCGCCGTCCGGTTCGTCGTCGAGCGCTCCGACGAGCTCGGCACCGATCCGGACCGGCTGATCCTGGCCGGGGACTCGGCCGGAGCGCAGATCGCGGCCTGCGTCGCCGCCGCCATCGTCGACCCCGGGTACGCGCGACTCATCGGCGTGGACCCGCCGGTCGAGCCGCGGCAGCTCCGCGGCACGGTGCTGTTCTGCGGCGCCTACTTCCTGCGGGTGCCGCCCCCGTCGGACCGCCGCGCCGCCCAGTTCGTCCGCCTGCTGCTGTGGTCCTACCTGGGCGTCCGGCGGCCGGCCCTGCTGCCGGCCGGGCACCCCGCGTCGGTCGGGGACCTGCTCACCGGCGCCTTCCCGCCCACCTTCGTCAGTGCCGGGAACGGCGATCCGCTGCTCTCCCAGTCCCACCGCCTGGTCGACCAGCTGGGCCGCGTCGGTGTCCCGGTGACGGAGCTGTTCTTCCCGGACGCCGACCCGCCGGTGCCGCACGAGTACCAGGTCACCCTCGACACCGGGACCGGCCGCCGCGCGCTGGAGGCCGTCGTCGGCTTCGCGCACCGGTACGCCGGAGCCGCTCCCGCCCGCAGCCCGCATAGCATGCCGTCGACCCAGGAGGCGGCCAGTGACCACGACGGTGGACGGCGAGCGGAACGGTGTGCCACCTCTGACCAAGGGTGAGCGGACGCGCCGGCGCATCATGGACAGCGCCGTCGAGTTGTTCGGCGAGCGCGGCTACACGAGCGTGTCCCTCCGCGACGTCGCGGCGCGTGCGGCCATCACGCACGCCGGCCTGCTGCACTACTTCTCGGGCAAGGACGACCTGCTCATCACGGCGATGATCGACCGGGACAAGCAGGAGATCGTCGCGCTGCAGCAGCACATCGACGAGCTCAGCCGGCGCGACGGACGGCAGTGGACCGTGGACGACGTCGGGCTGCAGTGGCTGGTCAGGCAGATCGCCGCCAACCAGCGGCGTCCCGATCTGGCGCCGCTCTACGTCAAGCTCTCGGCGGAGGCCACCGAGCCGTCCCACCCGGCGCACAGCTACTTCCGCAAGCGCTACGCGCGGCTGCGCAGGACGATGACCGGCGCGCTGGCACGCGCCTTCGCCGCCGCAGACCCGCCGGTGACCGGACGGGACCCCGCGGTGGCCGCGGCCCAGCTGATCGCCCTGGCCGACGGCCTGCAGATCCAGTGGGTCCTCGACCCGGACTCCGTGGACATGGTCGCCGCGCTGCTGGACCACCTGCGGTTGCTCGGGATCGATCCCGACGGCTGGTCGCTCGGCGACGAGACCGCCGACGGCTGATCGGGAGCCACTAAGGTGTGACGGTGACCACTGCCTGGTTGACCGACCTGCAGGCTGCCCTCGGCGCGGACAGCGTCCTCACCGATCCGGACGTCACCGCCGGGTACGCCCGCGACGCCGCGATGATGGCGCCCGCGGGGACACCGGCCGCCGTCGTCCTGCCGCGCAGCACCGCCGACGTCGCCGAGGTCATGCGGATCGCCACCCGGCACGGCGTGCCGGTCGTGCCGCGTGGCGCAGGCTCCGGGCTGGCCGGGGCCAGCAACGCCGTCGACGGCGCGATCACGCTGGTCATGACCCGGATGGACGCCGTCCTGGAGGTCTCGCCCGCCGACCGGCTCGCCGTCGTCCAGCCGGGCGTGGTGAACAAGACGCTGCGCGACGCCGTCGCCGGGTTCGGGCTGTTCTATCCGCCGGACCCCTCCAGCTACGACTGGTGCACGATCGGCGGCAACCTCTCCACCAACTCCGGTGGCCTCTGCTGCGTGAAGTACGGCGTCACCACCGACTACGTCATGGGCCTGGAGGTCGTGCTCGCCGACGGGCGGGTGCTGCGCACCGGACGGCGCACCGTGAAGGGCGTCGCCGGCTACGACCTGCCGCGGCTGTTCGTCGGGTCCGAGGGGACGCTCGGCGTCATCACCGAGGCGACGCTCGCGCTGCGCCCCGCCCCGCACCGCCCGGTCACGCTGGCGGCCTCGTTCACGACGACGGCGCAGACCGGTCAGGTGGTGGAGCGCGTCGTCACCAGCGGGCTGGTCCCGAGCCTGCTCGAGGTCATGGACAACACCTGCATCTGCGCGGTCGACGACCTGCTCAAGGCCGAGCTCGACCGCGGCGCGCACTCGCTGCTGGTGGCGCAGTCGGACGCCGGGGGCGAGGCCGCGGCTGCCGAGATCGAGGCGCTGGCCGCGATCTGCCGCGAGGCCGGTGCGGAGTTCGTGCACACCACCGACGACCCGGCCGAGGGCGACCTGCTGCTCCAGGCGCGGCGCATGGCGCTGCCCGCGCTGGCGGCGCTGCGCAGCGGCATGCTCGTCGACGACGTCGCCGTGCCGCGCTCCCGGATCGCCGGGTTCCTGGACGGCTGCGATGCCATCGCCCGCGAACGGGCAGTGGTCATCGGCGTCACCGGGCACGCCGGCGACGGCAACATGCACCCCTGCATCTCCTTCGACGGGGCGGACGCCGACGAGCGGGACCGGGCCTACGCCGCCTTCGACGACATCCTGGAGCTGGGCCTCGGCATGGGCGGCACGATCACCGGCGAGCACGGCGTGGGCGCGATCAAGGTGGACTGGCTGGAGCGCGAGATCGGGCCGGTGGCCCTCGACGTGCACCGCGCGATCAAGGACGCCCTCGACCCGGACGGCCTGCTCAACCCGGGCAAGGTGTTCCGTCGCGCGAACGTGCGCGACCTCGCCGCCGTCGCGGAGCTGACCGGGCGCTGAGGCGTCTCCGCGCGCGGGGGACCTTGGAGCGCCAGGTGGAAGGCGTGCTGGATCTGCTCCTCGAGGCCGGGCGGCACGTTCCCTGCCTCGGACCGGTGCCACGCCTCGCCGAGCTTCCGGACCACGACGGCGGATGTCAGTCCCGACTCCTCGGCGAGCTCCCGCAGCACGGCCTCCTCGGCCGATTCGCCGTCGTGGATGCCGCCGCCCGGGACCTGCGTCCCCGCGTCCACGTCCACGTGCTCGAACACGAGGAGCCGCCCGCCCGGGTCCGTCAGGAAGCCGACCGCCCGCTGGTAGCAGTCGGGATGCCACCTGGCCGTCGCTCTCCCGTCGGGCATCCGGCGACCGTACGAGAGTCCGTGCTGCTCCGGCCACGCAGCCCGCGTCGGGATGAGCTGCCGTGTGTCGGCGCGGGGTGACACGCTGTGGCGGTGAGCACCGATCGGCTGGTCGTCATCGGCGGGGACGCCGCCGGGATGTCCGCGGCCGCCCAGGCGCGCCGCCTGCGGCCCGTGGGCGACCTCGACATCGTCGTCCTCGAGCAGGGGCCGGACGTCTCGTACTCCGCCTGCGGCATCCCGTACTGGATCGGCGGGCAGGTCTCCGACCGCGACGCCCTCATCGCCCGCACCCCGGAGCGGTTCGAGGCCGACGGCATCACCGTGCACACGCACGTCCGAGCCGAGGCGATCGACCTCGAGGCGGGCAAGATCGCAGTTTCCGACGGGCGGACGTACGGCTACGACAGCCTCGTGGTCGCCACCGGCGGCCGCCCCTCCCGCCCACCGGTGCCCGGCCTGGACGCCGAGGGGGTCTTCGGCGTGCACCGGCTCGCCGACGGCGCCGACATCCGGGCCGCGATCGCCGCGGGCGCGACGAAGGCCGTCGTCCTCGGCGGTGGCTACATCGGCCTGGAGATGGCCGAGGTCCTGCTGGCCCGGGGGCTGTCGGTCACCGTGGTCCTGGCCGATCCGCTGCCGATGGCCCAGCTCGACGACGACATGGGCGAGCGGATCTGCGCCGCGATGTGCTCGATGGGCATCGACGTGCAGCCGAACCAGCCGGTCCGCGAGATCGAGGCCGGCCCCGACGGCCGGGTCCGCGCGGTCCGCACCGACACCAACAGCTTCGACGCCGACCTCGTCGTCCTCGGGCTGGGCATGGGGCCGGAGACGACGCTGGCGCGCGACGCCGGCCTGGGGATCGGCGTCACCGGCGGCATCGACGTCGCGCACACCCAGCGCAGCCGCTCGCACCCCGAGGTGCTGGCCGCCGGCGACTGCGCGCAGACCTTCCACCGCCTCACCGGCGAGGCGATCCACGTCGCGCTGGGCACCCACGCCAACAAGCAGGGCCGGGTCGCCGGCTCGGTGATCGGCGGGCGCCCCGCCCGCTTCGCCGGCGTCCTCGGGACGGCGGCGACGAAGGTCGGCGACCTCGAGGTGGCGCGCACCGGTCTGTGCACCACGCAGGCCGAGGAGGCCGGCTTCGACCACCGCACCGAGACGATCGAGGCCACGACGCGGGCGGGCTACTACCCCGGCGCCGAGCCGATCGCGGTCAAGATCATCACGGAGCGCGGATCCGGGCTGCTGATCGGCGCGCAGATCGTCGGCGGCCCGGGCAGCGGCAAGCGGATCGACGTCCTGGCAACCGCGATCTGGGCCGGGATGACCGCCGAGGAGCTGGCCGGCTCCGACCTCTCCTACGCGCCGCCGCTCTCACCCACCTACGACCCGGTGATCGTCGCCGCGCGCGTCGCCAGCCGGATCGAGACGGGCTGAGCCATGACCGGGCCGACGCACGACCCCGCAGCCACCGAGGTCCGCGACGCGGACTGGTACGGCGAGGACCTCTCCGGCCGGGAGCACACGGGCGTGCGGTTCTCCGGCGTCGATCTCACCGAGGCGACCGGTGAGGGCGCGGTCTTCACCGACTGCACCTTCGTCGACTGCAAGCTCAACGCGACCCGCTTCACCGACTCCGCCTTCCTGAACTGCTCCTTCACCGGCTGCGCCTTCTTCCAGGCGGAGTTCACCGCGTGCAAGGTGGTGGGCAGCCGCTTCCAGCGGTGCACCTTCGACCTCATGCGCGTCGACGGCGGGGACTGGTCGTTCGTCCTGCTGCCCGGCGCCGACCTCGCCCGCGCCACGTTCGCCGGCACCCGGATGCGGGAGGCCGACCTCACCGGGGTGCGCGCAGCCGGGGCCACGCTGCGCGGGCTGGACCTCTCCGCCGCCGAGCTGTCGGGCATCGACCTGAGCGGTGCCGACCTGCGCGGCAGCGACCTGAGCGCGCTCGACCCGCGCGACGCGGAGCTCGCGGGCGCGCAGGTCGACGTCACCCAGGCGGTCGTTCTCGTGACCACCCTCGGGTTACGGGTCGGCCCCGACGCCCCGGAGTAGCGGGCTCCCGGGATACTGGGCCCGAGCAGCGCAGGACGTCGACACGAGGAGTGCCCCGCATGCCCATCGCGACCCCCGAGGTCTACGCCGACATGATCAGTCGGGCCAAGGAGAGCGGGTTCGCCTACCCGGCGATCAACTGCACCTCCTCGGAGACGATCAACGCGGCCCTGCGTGGCTTCGCCGACGCCGGCAGCGACGGCATCATCCAGTTCTCCACCGGTGGGGCGGAGTTCGGCTCGGGCACCAAGGTGAAGGACATGGTCACCGGGGCGGTGGCGCTGGCCGAGTTCGCCCACGTCGTCGCCGAGAAGTACCCGGTCAACGTCGCGCTGCACACCGACCACTGCCCCAAGGACAAGCTCGACGGCTACGTCCGCCCGCTGATCGCGCTGTCCAAGGACCGCGTGGACGCCGGCCAGGAGCCGCTGTTCCAGTCGCACATGTGGGACGGCTCGGCCATCGAGCTCGGCGAGAACCTCGACATCGCCGAGGAGCTGATGGAGAAGTCCGCGGCGGCCAAGCTCGTGCTCGAGCTGGAGATCGGCATCGTCGGCGGCGAGGAGGACGGCGTCGTCGCCGAGATCAACGAGAAGCTCTACACCGCAGACGGCGACTTCCTGCGCACCGCGCAGAAGCTCGGCCTCGGCGAGCGCGGTGTCTACCTGCTGGCCGCCACCTTCGGCAACGTGCACGGCGTCTACAAGCCGGGCAATGTCAAGCTCCGGCCCGAGATCCTCAAGCAGGGGCAGGACGTCGTCGCGAAGGAGTTCGGCCTCGGGGACGGCGCCAAGCCGTTCAACCTGGTCTTCCACGGCGGGTCCGGCTCCGCGGAGTCCGAGATCCGCGAGGCGCTGTCCTACGGCGTCGTGAAGATGAACGTGGACACCGACACCCAGTACGCCTTCACCCGCCCGGTCGCGGCGCACATGTTCAGCAAGTACGACGGCGTGCTGAAGATCGACGGCGAGGTCGGCGACAAGAAGGCCTACGACCCGCGCAGCTACCTCAAGGCCGCCGAGGCCGGCATGGCCGCCCGTGTCGTCGAGGCGTGCGAGCACCTGCTCTCCGCCGGTCAGTCGCAGGGCGCCTGACCATGACGCACTCCCACAACCTGCTCGGTGAGCCGGACCCGACGCTGCTCCCGGCCAACCCGGAGGCCGACGGCGAGCTCGCCGCCGGCACGCCGGCCGCCGAGGTCGCCGCGCACCACCCCACGGTGAGCGCCGCCTGGGCTGCCCTGGCCGAGGAGGCGCTGAACCGCACCGAGCGCCAGCTGCCCGACACCATCGAGGCCTACGCCTACGCCCGCACCGGCTACCACCGCGGGCTGGACGCGCTGCGCCGCAACGGCTGGAAGGGCTTCGGCCCGGTGCCGTGGTCGCACGAGCCCAACCGTGGCTTCCTGCGCTGCGTCACGGTGCTGGCCGCGGCGGCCGGGGCCATCGGTGAGAACGACGAGCAGGAGCGCTGCACGCAGCTGCTCCGGGACTGCGACCCGACGCTCGCCCCGTGACGGTGGGTAGCACCAGCAGGGGTCGGTGACGCGTCGCTGAGCTGCGGTTCCAGCGGCCCGGTTTCGACGTTGATCGTGACGGTCATCACTGTGAGTGCACGGCGCCGGCTCCCGGTGCCCGCACGAAAGGAGCGTCGCATGACGACCCTGTTGCTGATCCTCGCCGCGATCCTCGTGATCGCCGGCATCGTCTCGATCGTCCGCGGTCAGTTGCTGTGGGGGATCGTCCTGATCGTGGTCGGGCTGCTGGTCGGTCCCGGCGGGGTGAGCGTCTTCAACTGAGCGAGCCCCGGGCCCCCTTCCCGGGGCCCGGGGGCACCCGCCCGGCGTCAGCGGTCGCCGAGCTCCGGGTGCAGCGCGGTCAGGGCGTCGCTGAGCACGCTCAGCTGGTCGCCGCCGGCCATGAGCGCGGTGAGACCGTCGGCGTCGACGTCCTCCCGGGTCAGGTTGCCCGCCACCTGACCGCCGGCCAGCAGCAGGAACCGGTCCCCGATGAGGTGGGCGTACCGCGGGTTGTTGGTGATGACGACGACCGCGAGCCCCTGGGCGCGGGCGTCGAGGATGGTCTGCCCGAAGAGGGTCTGGCGGGCGACGGTCATCGGCGTGGTCGGCTCGTCGATGACCAGCGCGCGGGCGCCGAAGTGCAGGGCCCGGGCCACTGCGAGGCTCTGCCGCTCGCCGGCCTGCAGCCGGCTGGCGGGCTGGTCGGGATCCACGTCCGGGACGCCGACCCGCGCCATGGCCCGCGCGGTCGTGCCGCGCGCCGACTCCAGGTCCAGCCGGCGCAGCGGCCACACACCGCGGGTCGGCTCGGCGCCGAGGAAGAAGTTGCGCCACACCGAGAGCAGCGGGGCGACGGCGAGGTCCTCCCACACCGTCGCGATGCCGGCGGCCCGCGCGGCCCGGGGGGAGCGGAACCGCACCGGCGTCCCGTCCACCAGGAGCTCGCCCTCGTCGTGCCGGCGCAGCCCGGACAGCAGGGCCACCAGCGTCGACTTGCCCGACCCGTTCTCGCCCAGCACGCAGCTGATCTGGCCGGCGGGGAAGGTCGCGGTCACCCGGGACAGCGCCGGCACGCTGCCGTGCCGGACCGTCACCCCGCGCAGCGCGAGGCCGCGCGGCTCGTCGTCGCTCACGAGCGGGGGACCCCCTTCAGCCGGTGCCCGACCACCGCGTTGGCGACCAGCGCCACGACCAGCAGCACGCCGAGCAGTGCCTGGAACCAGGGCGGATCCCAGCCGGCGAGCGTGATCCCCTGCCGGGCGACGGCGTAGAGCAGCGCGCCGATCGAGGCGCCGAGCGCGGAGCCGTAGCCGCCGGCGAGCAGGCAGCCCCCGAGGACGGCGACCACGATGAAGTCGATGCCGGTCGCCAGCCCGGCGCTGCCGACCTGCACGCCCGCGAACCGGACCAGGCCCAGCGTGCCGATCAGCCAGCCCGCGGTGGCGCTCAGGCAGAACAGCGCGACGGTCGTGCGGCGCACCGGCACGCCGAGCTCGCGGGCCGCCGTGCGCGCGCCGCCGCTGGCGAAGACGGCGTTGCCGAACTTCGTGCGCCACAGCACCCAGGTCGCCACCGCGGTCACGCCCAGCCACCACAGCAGGGAGACGCGGAACCGCCCGTCGTCCAGCTGCGCGGTGGAGCCGAACAGCATCTCCGCCGACGACCAGCCGGAGGCCTCGTCGAGCGCGGTGATGCGTCCCGATCCCGCGATCGCCCGCACACCGGCCAGGGTCGTCCCCTGCAGGACGAGGAACGTCGCGAGCGTGACCAGGAAGCTGGGCAGCCCGGTGTTGACGACCAGCACCCCGTTGACGACGCCGACGAGCAGCGCGCAGGTCAGCGAGGCGAGCAGCGCCGACCACATCCCCCAGCCGGCGTGCCCGACCAGCAGGGCGGTCAACGCGGCACTGGAGATGGCGAGCACGCCCACGGACAGGTCGAACTGGCCCGCGACCATCAGCAGGGCGACCGCGACCCCGCCGATGCCGAGCGTGGCGGCCACGTCCAGGACGCCGGCCAGCCCCCGGGCGCTGAGCAGCTCGGGCGCCGTGAGCGCGAAGAACGCCAGCACGAGCGCCAGCACGACCAGGGCCGGCAGGCTCGGCCGGGTCAGTGCCCGCTCGAGCACCCAGCGGCCCCGGGTCACCCGTGGCGTACCGGCGCGGGCGAGGCCGGGCGCGGACAGGCGGTCGGCCATCACCGGCGGCAGCCGGCGGGGCGGGGGGACGACGGCAGCGGAGCCTCCTCGACGAGCGTGCCGCCCAGTGTCCACGACGCGCCCGGCCGGCCGCAGGGCGCTCCCGCTAGGGGTGGAGCAGCCAGCGGACCCGGTCGTCGGCGAACCAGGTCCACCGCTGGACCGGCCGCGGGTACCGCACGCCGTCCCGGATGATCCGCGCCGGATCGGAGGCCACCTGCAGCGCCCGGCCGCTGGTCCGGCGGGTGGGTCGCAGCGGCTGGGTCATGACGGTGACGGCGAGGGTGTCGACGGCGGTCCAGTCGGGGCGCACGTCGATGCGGGTGACCTCGCCGTCGGCCACGCGGATGTCGTCGTGGTGCGCCTGCAGCCCCAGCCGTCGGCTCAGCGACCGCCGGCCGTCGCCGTCGGCCTCGATCCGGCCGTGGTGCAGCAGCACCCCGCCGTGGTCGTCCCGGACCAGCGACAGCGCCCGTGGACCGCCGCTGCCGACCCCCAGGTCCCGGGCCAGGCCGGTGGAGTCCTTGTCCGCGGTGGGCTCCCAGGACACCGGCACCTCCGCCGTCCGCCCCGCCTTGAGCAGCACACCGAGGACGGCGGACAACCCGGCGACCGGTCCGCGGACGAGCACCGACGTGGCGTCGGCCGCTCCCGCCACCGAGGCCGCGCGCGGGGCCTCACCGGCCGCCAGCCGCCGCAGATCCAGCTCGACCGAACCCATGCGGATACCCTGCCATCCGACCGGTTCCGCAGCCCCGACGCACCCGAGGAGACCTTTTCCCATGCCCGCAGTCGTGCTGATCGGCGCCCAGTGGGGCGACGAGGGCAAGGGAAAGGCCACCGACCTGCTCGGTGGGCGCGTCCCCTACGTCGTCCGCTACCAGGGCGGCAACAACGCCGGCCACACCGTGATCACGCCGGACGGCGAGAAGTACGCCCTGCACCTGATCCCGTCGGGGATCCTGACGCCGGGCTGCACGCCGGTCATCGGCAACGGCGTCGTGATCGACCCTGAGGTGCTCATCCACGAGCTCGCGGGCCTGGAGGAGCGGGGCGTGGACACCTCGCGCCTGACCATCTCCTCCGACGCGCACCTGATCATGCCGCACCACCGCGCCCTGGACAAAGTCACCGAGCGCTTCCTGGGCAAGCGCAAGATCGGCACCACCGGCCGCGGCATCGGCCCCGCCTACGGGGACAAGGTCGCCCGCACCGGCATCCGCGTGCAGGACCTCCTGGACCTCTCGATCCTCCGGCAGAAGCTCGAGGGCACGCTCCAGGAGAAGAACCAGATCCTGGTCAAGGTCTACAACCGCAAGGCCATCGACGTCGACGAGGTGGTCGAGGAGTACGCCGGGTACGCCGAGCAGCTCAAGCACCGCATCGCCGACACCCGGCTGATGCTCGGCAAGGCGCTCGACGCCGGCGAGTGGGTGCTGCTGGAGGGCTCGCAGGGCACGCTGCTCGACGTCGACCACGGCACCTATCCCTTCGTCACGTCGTCCAACCCGACGGCGGGCGGCGCGGCGGTCGGCGCGGGGATCGGCCCCACCCGCATCGACCGGGTGGTCGGCATCCTCAAGGCGTACACGACGCGGGTGGGCTCGGGCCCGTTCCCGACGGAGCTGTTCGACCAGTGGGGCGAGTACCTCCGCAAGCAGGGCGGCGAGGTCGGCGTCACGACCGGCCGCGACCGGCGCTGCGGCTGGTTCGACGCCGTCGTCGCCCGGTACGCCAGCCGGGTCAACGGCATCACCGACTACTTCCTCACCAAGCTCGACGTCCTGTCGAGCCTGGAGACGGTGCCGATCTGCGTGGCCTACGAGATCGACGGCGTGCGGCACGACGAGATGCCCATGACGCAGACCGACTTCCACCACGCGAAGCCGATCTACGAGGAGATGCCCGGCTGGTTCGAGGACATCCGGCACTGCCGCACCTTCGACGAGCTGCCGGCGAACGCGCAGGCGTACGTGCGGCGGCTCGAGGAGCTCGCCGGGGCGCGGATCAGCGTCATCGGCGTCGGCCCCGGCCGCGACGAGAACGTCGTCATCCACGACCTGATCGGCTGATCCTCCGGATCAACGCCGCGGCCAGGAGCCTGCTCCGGCTGGCTGAGCGTGTCCCGGCCCCTCCTCGGGGACCCTCCGGGCCCCGCTCCGCGTTCAGGCGACGGCGGCCTGGCGGCTGCGGGTCCGCAGCGCGGTGACGGCGTGGTCGGGCGAGTCGGTGATCAGCCCGTCGAGGCCGAGGTCCAGCAGCTGTCGTGCCTCGGCGAAGGCGTCCCCGAGGGCGCCGGGCTCGGTCCCGCGGCGCAGGGCCTCCGGCAGGAACACGTTCTCCGCCCGCAGCGTCCAGCAGAAGACCGACAGCGCGGCGCGGTGGGCCTCCTCGACGAGCGGGCAACGGGTGCCCCCGGTCGTCGCGGCGTCGCTGAGGATCCGTTCCCGGCTCGGGGCGATGCCCTGGGCGTAGGTGGAGATCTCGCGCAGCCCGGGGCGGGTGACCATCTGGTCGAAGCGGGGGAGGTCCGCGATCAGCTGGATCAGCCGCGGGCCACGCTCGCCGAGCAGCGCCCGCAGCTCGCGCAGCAGCCGGGGGTCGAAGGCCTGCACCAGCACGGGCCCATCGACGTCCGCGACGCCCAGCCGGCGCAGCTCCTCGACGGTCAGCTCCGCCAGTGTGGGGCCGTCGCCGTCGGGCCAGGTGACCGTCTTGAGCTCGACGAGGACCTGGACGGTGCGCTCCGGCGTCGAGCGGCGGACGGCCAGCCCGATGACCTCGGCGAGGGTGAGGATGCCGAAGGAGCCGTCGTAGGCGGTGTTCAGCGGACGCAGCTCCGGCATCCGCTCGACCGCCCCGAGGGTGCGCAGCTCGGCGAGGGTGAAGTCCTCGGTGAACCAGCCGGTGACCGGCTTCCCGTACACCTCGCGGGTGGTGCGGCGGTCGGCGAACTCGGGGTGGTCGGCGATGTCGGTGGAGAGCGACAGCTCGCTCTCGTGCCGGACGACCAGGACGCCGTCGCGGCTGACCACGACGTCGGGCTCGATGAGGTCGGCACCCTGGTCGATCGCGAGCTCGAAGCTCGCGGTCGTGTGCTCCGGCCGGTAGGCGGGGGCACCACGGTGGCCGATGACAGCGGGACGGGGAAGGCGGGTCACGGGCGGCATGGCCAGCGACTCGGTCGCGTGCATGGGTTCCATGCCACCCCACCGAGGTGGCCGCACGGCGAACTGCGGGCAACGTGTTGCGCACGGTCGGGCACACAGCCCGCTGACCTGCGGAAGCGCATGGCTCAGTGACGCATCTCTCGTCTTTGAGATCTGGTTGCGCCGCGCGTCGCCGACGGCGCCGTCGTCCCGCCCGTCCCCCGCGTCCCGCCGGTGAGCTCCCGCCCCGGGGAAATCGGATGACACCGCGCCGGGAGGCCGCCCACCATTCCGGTGTGACCCTCCTCGCCTCCCTGGGCTGGCGCCCCGAGCTGGCCGCCCGGCTCCCCGCCGGCACGGCGCCGGCCCGCGTGGCGCGCGTCGACCGGAGCCGGCTGGTCGTGCTCACCGAGGACGGCGAGCGGCGGGTGCACCTCGGGGCCGGTCTCTACGCCGATCCCGAGCTGGGCGGCCCCGCGGTGGGGGACTGGGTGGCGGTGCGCGACGAGCTCGCCGTCGCCGTGCTCCCGCGCCGCAGCGCGTTCACGCGCACCGTCGCCGGCCGCACGTCGGCCGCGCAGGTCGTCGCCGCGAACCTCGACGTCGTCCTGGTGGTGGACGCGCTGGCCGGGCCGTCCCGGCTGCGCCGGGTGGAGCGGTACCTGGCGGTGGCCTGGAGCAGCGGCGCGACGCCGGTCGTCGTCCTCACCAAGGCCGACCTGTGCGACGACGTCGGCGCGGCGGTGGCCGAGGTGGCCGAGGACGCGCTCGGCGTGGACGTGCTGGCCGTGAGCGCCGTGACGGGAGAGGGGCTGGACGCCGTGCGCGCGGTGCTGGCGCCCGGGTGCACCGCGGCCATGGTGGGCCCGTCGGGGGTCGGGAAGTCCAGCCTCGCCAACGCGCTGGCCGGCCGGGAGCTGGCCGCCACCCGGGAGATCCGCGAGGACGGGCGAGGGCGGCACACGACCACGGCCCGCGAGCTGCACCTGCTCCCCGGGGGCGCGCTGCTCGTCGACACCCCCGGGATGCGGGAGCTGGCCCTCCACGACGACGCCGACGGCGTCGCGGCGGCGTTCGGGGACGTCACCGCGCTCGCCGAGGAGTGCCGGTTCCGCGACTGCGCGCACCGCACCGAGCCCGGCTGCGCGGTGGCCGCGGCCATCGACGACGGCCGCCTCGACCCGGCACGGTTCGCGGGCTGGCGGAAGCTCCAGGCCGAGGCGCACCGCCAGCTGCTCCGCGTGGACGCCCGGGCCCGCGCCGAGGAGCGGGCCCGCCTGCGGGCGCTGCACCGGTCGATGCGGGACCAGCCGATCCGGTCGCGCTGACGTCCCGTCGGTAGCGTTCGCCCCGTGCGCGTCCTGGTGATCGGCTCCGGTGCCCGGGAGCACGCCCTGTGCGTGGCTCTGACCTCCGACCCGGCCGTCGAGGCGCTGGCCTGCGCGCCGGGCAACGCGGGGACCCGCGCGCTCGCCGAGCCGTTCCCGCTCGACGTCCGCGACCCCGACGCGATCGCGGCGCTGGCGCGGTCGTGGGCCGCCGACCTCGTCGTCGTCGGCCCGGAGGTACCGCTGGTCGCGGGCGCGGCCGACGCGGTCCGGGACGCCGGCATCGCCTGCTTCGGCCCCTCGGAGCAGGCGGCCCAGTTGGAGGGCAGCAAGTCCTTCGCCAAGCACGTCATGACCACCGCCGGGGTGCCCACGGCGCAGGCCTGGCCGGTCGGCGGGGCCGCGGAGCTGGAGACCGCGCTCGACGAGGTCGCCGCCCTCACCGGCGGGGCGCCCTACGTGGTGAAGGACGACGGACTGGCCGCCGGCAAGGGCGTGCTGGTGACGTCGGACCGGGACGCCGCCGTCGCCCACGGCCGCGCGGTGCTCGACGCCGGGGGCGCGGTGCTGGTCGAGGAGTTCCTGGACGGCCCCGAGGTCTCGCTGTTCGCCGTCACCGACGGGACGACGGTGCTGCCGCTGGTGCCCGCGCAGGACTTCAAGCGGCGCGACGACGGCGACGGCGGCCCCAACACCGGCGGCATGGGCGCCTACGCGCCGCTGCCGTGGGCACCGGCCGGGCTGGTCGACGAGGTGCTGGCCACGGTCCTGCAGCCGACCGTCGACGAGATGGCCCGCCGCGGCGAGCCCTTCAGCGGCCTGCTCTACGCGGGCTTGGCGCTCACCTCGCGCGGCCTCCGGGTGGTCGAGTTCAACGCCCGCTTCGGCGACCCCGAGACCGAGGTCGTGCTGCCGCTGCTGGTCACGCCGCTGGCCGGGCTGCTGCACGCGTCCGCCACCGGCACGCTCGCCGCCCATCCGCCGCTGGAGTGGCGGGCGGGCTCCGCCGTCACCGTGGTGGTGGCCTCCTCCGGGTACCCCGGGGCGCCGCGCACCGGGGACCCCGTGACCGGCGCCGACGGCGAGGGCGTCCTGCACGCGGGGACCGCCCTGGCCGACGACGGCACGGTCGTCTCCGCCGGCGGGCGGGTGCTCGCGGTGACCGCGGTGGGCGAGGACCTCGCGGCCGCGCGGCAGGCCGCCTACGAGCGGGTGGCCGGCGTCCGGCTGGCCGGGGCGCACTGGCGCACCGACATCGCGCTGGCCGCCGTCGAGGGGCGGATCACGCTGGCCTGACCGGCCTGCGGGAGACTGTGCCCGTGCTGATGGCGACGAGGTGGGCCCGATGATCGAGCGCTACACGCTCCCCGAGATGGGGCGGGTCTGGAGCGACCAGCACAAGTACGAGCTGTGGTGCCGGGTCGAGACGCTGGTCCTCGAGGCGCACGCCGCCGCGGGCCGGGTGCCGGCCGAGGTCGTCGAGCCGGTGCGGAACGCGCCCCCGCCCACCCCGGAGCGGGTCGCGGAGATCGAGGAGACGACGCAGCACGACGTCATCGCCTTCCTCACCGCGTGGGCGGACAACACCGAGCCCCGCTCGGCCGCCGCCTACGTGCACCACGGCATGACGTCGTCGGACCTGCTGGACACCGCGCTGGCCGTGCAGCTCACCGACGCCACCGACGTGCTGCTCGCCAAGGCCGACCGGCTGGTGGCCGCGCTGCGCGATCACGGGCTGGCCCACCGCGCCACGATCAAGGTCGGCCGGACGCACGGCGTGCACGCCGAGCCCGTCGTCTGGGGGCACCGTGTCGCGGACCTCGCCTTCGCCGCCGCCCGCTCCCGTGACCGGCTGCGCGCCGCGCGGGACGCCGTCGGCGTCGTCGCCATCTCCGGCGCCGTGGGCACGTACTCGCTGATCGACCCGTCGGTCGAGGCCACCGTCGCCGAGGCGCTGGGGCTGCGCCCGGCCGACGCCTCGACGCAGGTGGTGCTGCGCGACGGCATCAGCGAGTGGGTCTCGGCGCTGGCGATCATCGCCACGGTCTGCGAGGCGATCGCGCTGGAGGTCCGGCACGGCCAGCGCACCGAGGTGCGCGAGCTGTCCGAGGCGTTCGGGTCGGGCCAGAAGGGCTCGAGCGCGATGCCGCACAAGAAGAACCCGATCCGCTCCGAGCGCATCGCCGGGCTGGCGCGGGTCGTGCGCGCGGCGATCGTGCCGGTGATGGAGGGCATCCCGCTGTGGCACGAGCGGGACATCTCGCACTCGTCCACCGAGCGGGTGTTCCTGCCCGACGCCGCCGTCACCACCGACTACCTGCTGGACCTCACCGCGGGCCTGGTCGAGAACCTCGTCGTCGACGCCGACCGGATGCGCGCGAACCTGGAGTCGACCGGCGGGCTGATCTACACCTCGTCGGTGCTGCTGGAGCTGGTCGAGAGCGGCCTGTCCCGCGAGGACTCCTACGCGCTGGTGCAGACGGCGGCGATGGAGACCTGGAACTCCGGGACGCCGTTCCGGGAGACGCTGCGCGCCCGGGCCGCCGCCTCGTCGGTGACGCTGGACGAGGCCCGGCTGGACGAGATCTGCCGGCCCGAGCGCTACGTGGCCAACCTCGGCCCGCTGTTCGACCGGCTCGCGGCGCTGTCGTGACCGTCGACCTGCCCCTCGTCGCCCGCGGCAAGGTGCGGGAGGTCTACGACGCCGGGTCCGACCGGCTCCTGCTGGTCGCCTCGGACCGGATCTCGGCGTACGACGTCGTGCTGCCGACGCCCATCCCGGACAAGGGGCGGGTGCTCACCCAGCTGTCGGTGTGGTGGTTCGAGCAGCTGACGCCGGTGCTGTCGTCCTTCGGGGCCTCGCACCACCTGGTGTCGGCGTCGGACGTGCCCGCTGCGGTGGCCGGGCGCTCGATGCTGGTGCGACGGCTGGAGATGCTGCCGGTGGAGTGCGTGGCCCGCGGCTACCTCTCCGGTGGTGGGACCAAGGAGTACGAGCGCTCCGGCTCGATCCGCGACGTCGTCCTCCCCGCGGGGCTGGTCGAGGGCTCGCAGCTGCCGGCGCCGGTGTTCACGCCGTCCACCAAGGCCGAGATCGGCGAGCACGACGAGCCGATCGACTTCCCCCGGGTGGTGTCCCTCGTGGGGGCGCCGCGCGCGGAGGAGCTCCGCGAGCTGACGCTGGCGCTGTACCGGCGGGGCGCGGAGATCGCCCGCGACGCCGGGATCGTGCTGGCGGACACCAAGTTCGAGTTCGGCGTGGACGCCTCGGGCGGGCTGGTGCTCGGCGACGAGGTGCTCACTCCCGACTCGTCGCGCTTATGGCCGGCCGACGCCTGGGCGCCGGGCTCGGTGCAGCCCTCCTACGACAAGCAGTTCGTGCGCGACTGGCTCACGTCGTCCGGCTGGGACCGCGTCTCCGAGCCGCCCGAGCTGCCCGCCGACGTCGTCGCCGCCACCCGCGAGCGCTACGTCACCGCCTACGAACGCCTCACCGGCACCCCCTTCTGATCCCCGGCGACGCCCCCGCCCGGCCCGCCGACTGCGACGAACTCGTGGCCATCAGCGCCTGATCGCCACGAGTTCGTCGCACTCGATGCCCCTGTGGACGAGCGGAGCGAGCGGGGGCCGTGGCCCGGCAGGCTGCGCGGGTGCCGACGCCACCCGTCCCGCCGCGCGTGCGGGCGCCCTCGGACCGACGCGGTGCTCTGGCAGCCGGCGTCACCGACTGGCAGCTACGGCATCGCGAGGTCGTCCGCTCGTCCCGGGACACCTACCTGCCGCGGGCCGCGGCGGACGAGCTGCGTCAGCGCATCGATGCCGTCCTCCTGGGGGCTCCGCCAGGGGCCGTTCTCAGCCATCTGACCGCCGCGGCGCTGTGGCGCTTCGAGGTCCCGCTCGTCGCGGATGACCGGAAGGTGCACCTGTCGGTACCGCCGGAGAGCCGGGTCCGTTCGCGCGCGGATCGGGTCATCCGCGCGTCGGCGGTACCGAACCCGGAGACACGTCGCGTCGACGGGCGGCTCGTGACGTCCGCGAGCCGGACCTGGATCGACCTCGCGGCCGAGATTCCCCCCGCCGCCCTGCTGGCGGTCACCGACCAGATGCTGGCCCGCCGCTTCCCGGCAGACGAGTTCCCGGCCGTCGTCGCGCGCTCGCATGGGCGACGAGGGGTGGCGACGGCGCGAGCCGTGATGTCCCTGGGCGACCCGCTCGCGGGCTCGCCGATGGAGTCGGTGCTGCGGTGGATCCTGCTGGACGCCGGGCTGCCGTGCCCCGTCCTGCAGCACGTCATCCGCGCGGGCGGTCGGTTCCTCGGCCAGGTGGACATGGCCTGGCCGGAGCGGAAGGTGCTCGTCGAGTTCGACGGCGAGGTGCACCGCGAGCGCAGGGTCTTCGTCGACGACGTCCGGCGGCAGAACGGGCTGGTCCTGGCGGGGTGGACGGTGCTGCGCTTCACCTCCGCGGACGTCCTGGGGCGGCCGCAGCAGGTGCTCACCACCATCCGCGCCGCCCTCGGGCCGGCCTGAACCGACGAATGCGACGAACTCGTGGCCGTCAGGGTCTGATCGCCACGAGTTCGTCGCGCTCGTCAGGTCGGTTCGCCGATCTCGCCGGGGAGGGGGCGGGGGAGACGAGGGTCACCGGGGCGGGCGCGGCGGCCCCGGTACCCTAGTCGGCGTGCCCCGGGTCGTCGTCGATGTGGTCCTCAAGCCGGAGATCTCCGACCCCCAGGGGCAGGCGGTCCTGGGCGCGCTCGGCCGGCTGGGCCACGACAGCGTGCGCAGCGTCCGCCAGGGCAAGCACTTCGTGCTCGAGGTCGACGGGACGCCCGACGAGGCAGAGCTGAAGCAGATCGCCGAGACGCTGCTGGCCAACCCGGTCATCGAGGACGTCGAACTGCACCTCCCCAAGGACTGAGAGAGCAGAAACCGTGCGCATCGGTGTCATCACCTTCCCGGGCTCCCTGGACGACGTCGACGCCGCCCGCGCGGTCCGGCTCGCCGGCGGTGAGCCGGTCGCGCTGTGGCACGGCGACCACGACCTGAAGGACGTCGACGCCGTCGTCCTGCCCGGCGGCTTCTCCTACGGCGACTACCTGCGCGCCGGGGCCATCGCCGCCCGCTCGCCGCTGATGCAGGACGTCGTGGCCGCGGCGCACGGCGGCCTCCCGGTGCTGGGCATCTGCAACGGCTTCCAGGTGCTCTGCGAGGCGGGCCTGCTGCCGGGCGCACTGACCCGCAACAGCCACCTGCACTTCCGCAACCGCGACCAGCTGCTCCGCGTCGAGCGCGCCGACACGGCCTGGACCAGCGACTACGCCGAGGGCCAGCAGATCCTCATCCCGGTCAAGAACGGCGAGGGCCGCTACGTCGCCGCCGATGCCGACCTCGACCGCCTCGAGGGCGAGAACCGGGTCGTGTTCCGCTACGTCGAGGGCAACCCCAACGGCTCGAGCCGGGACATCGCCGGCGTGACCAGCGCGAACGGCCGGGTCGTGGGCCTCATGCCGCACCCCGAGCACGCGGTCGAGGACCTCACCGGCCCGAGCACCGACGGCCTGGGCTTCTTCACCAGCGTCCTGAAGGCGGTCGTCAGCGCGTGAGCATCGACACCGTCGACGTCGCCGCCCAGAACCCGGACGACGAGCAGCCCTGGGCCGAGCTCGGGCTCAAGGCCGACGAGTACGCCCGCATCCGGGAGATCCTCGGCCGCCGCCCCACCACGGCCGAGCTCGCGATGTACAGCGTCATGTGGAGCGAGCACTGCTCCTACAAGAGCAGCAAGGTCCACCTGCGCCGGTTCGGCGACCTCCCGGCGAGCGACGCCCTGCTCGTCGGCATCGGCGAGAACGCGGGCGTCGTCGACGTCGGCGAGGGGTACGCGGTCACCTTCAAGGTCGAGAGCCACAACCACCCCAGCTACGTCGAGCCCTACCAGGGCGCGGCCACCGGGGTCGGCGGCATCGTGCGCGACATCCTCACCATGGGCGCCCGCCCGATCGCGGTCATGGACAGCCTCCGCTTCGGCCGGGCCGACGCCCCCGACACCGCCCGCGTGCTGCCCGGTGTCGTCGCCGGCGTCGGCGGTTACGGCAACTGCCTGGGCCTGCCCAACGTCGGCGGCGAGCTGCTCTTCGACGAGTGCTACACCGGGAACCCGCTGGTCAACGCCCTGTGCGTCGGCGTGATGAAGCACGAGGACGTGCACCTGGCCAAGGCCGAGGGCGCCGGCAACAAGGTGATCCTCTTCGGCGCGCGGACCGGCGGCGACGGCATCGGCGGCGTCAGCGTCCTGGCGTCGGAGACCTTCGACGCAGAAGGCCCGGCCAAGCGCCCCGCCGTCCAGGTGGGCGACCCCTTCACCGAGAAGCTGCTCATCGAGGCCTGCCTCGAGCTCTTCGCCCAGGACCTCGTCACCGGCATCCAGGACCTCGGCGGCGCCGGACTGTCCTGCGCGACGAGCGAGCTGGCCAGCGCGGGCACCGGCGGCATGCACGTGGACCTCGAGACCGTCCCGCTGCGCGACAGCACGCTCACGCCCGCCGAGATCCTGATGAGCGAGTCGCAGGAGCGCATGTGCGCGATCGTCGAGCCGGGCAAGGTCGAGCAGTTCCTCGCCGTCTGCCGCAAGTGGGACGTCCGCGCCGCCGTCATCGGTGAGGTCACCGACGGCGACCGGCTCACCGTCGACTGGCACGGCGAGCGGATCGTCGACGTCCCGCCGCGGACCGTCGCCCACGAGGGCCCGGTCTACGAGCGCCCGATGGAGCGCCCGGCCGACCTCGACGCCCTCCAGGCCGACGACCCCGCCCGCCTGCCGCGGCCCACGACCCCTGCCGAGCTGCAGGCGCACTGGCTGGCCGTCGTCAGCAGCCCGGACGGCGCGGACAAGAGCTGGGTCACCGAGCAGTACGACCGCTACGTGCGCGGCAACACGGTGCTGGCCCAGCCCGAGGACGCCGGCGTCCTGCGCATCGACGAGCAGAGCAACCTCGGCATCGCCCTCTCCCTCGACGGCAACGCGCGGTTCGCCCGGCTCGACCCGTACACCGGCACCCGGCTCAACCTGGCCGAGGCCTACCGCAACGTCGCCGCCACCGGTGCGACTCCGCTGGCCGTCACGAACTGCCTCAACTTCGGCTCCCCCGAGAACCCCGAGGTCATGTGGCAGTTCGCCGAGGCCGTCCGCGGCCTGGCCGACGGCTGCCGCGAACTCGGCCTGCCGGTCACCGGCGGCAACGTGAGCCTCTACAACCAGACCGGCGACGTCGCCATCAACCCGACCCCCGTCATCGGCGTGCTCGGCGTGCACGAGGACGTCCGCGCGCGGATCCCCAGCGGCTGGCGGAACGCCGGCGAGACCGTCCTGCTGCTCGGCGAGACCCGGCCCGAGTTCGGCGGCTCCGCCTGGGCGAGCGTCGTCCACGGCCACCTCGGCGGGCGGCCGCCGGTGGTCGACCTCGCGGCGGAGCGCTCGCTGGCCGAGCTGCTGGCCGCGCTGGGCCGCGACGGTCTGGTCGGTTCCGCGCACGACCTGGCCGACGGCGGTCTCGCGCAGGCCCTCACCGAGTCGGCGCTGCGCTACGGCACCGGCGCCCGGCTGGCGCTCGGCGACGACGCGTTCACCGCGCTGTTCAGCGAGTCCGCGGCGCGCGTCGTCGTCACGACGACGGAGCCCGACCGGGTGCGGAACGTCGCCGCGGCGGCCGGCGTCCCGGTCACCGACCTGGGGACGACGGGCGGCGAGGCGCTGGTCCTCGACGGCGTGCTCGCTCTGCCGCTGGCCGAGCTGCGCGCCGCGTGGAGCGCCACGCTGCCGGCGCTGTTCGGCGGACCGGAGCACAGCACCGTGTTCACCGTCCCGGCGGGAACCGTCCCGACCAGCTGATGGCCGGCACCGCCCCGATCCCGGCCGACGAGCTGCGGGCCGCCGTCGACCCGGTGCGCCCCTGGCTCGCCGGGGAGGTCGAGCGCCCCCCGCGCGCGGTCGTCGGGGCCGCGGTGAAGACCAGCGCCCGCTGGCTGGCCCAGCAGGTGCCCGGCCGGTCGGTGGAGCTGCGGGTGCCCCCGCACGTCGCCGTCCAGTGCATCGAGGGGCCCCGCCACACCCGCGGCACGCCGCCGAACGTCATCGAGACCGACGCCGCCACCTGGCTGCGCCTGGCCAGCGGCCTGACCACCTGGGCGGACGCCGTGGCCGACGGCACCGTCGTGGCCAGCGGCAACCGCGCCGACCTCGCGCACCTGCTGCCGCTGCGGCCCCTCACGCGACCCTGAGAGCCCGTCGGGCATGCTCGACCCCCGGCGGACGGGCCGCCACGAGCACGGAGGTGTCATGCAGGCGTCGTTCACGCCCGACGGGGACCGGCTGGTGCCTTCACCCACGGCCGCGAGCCCCTGGTCGGACGAGATGCTCAACGGGCACCACATGGGCGGGCTCGTGGGGTGGGGCGTACAGCGCGACGCCGCCGACCCGGAGTTCCAGCTCTCCCGCATGACGGTGGACATGGTCCGCGCGGTGCCGATGGTCCCGCTGCGGGTCGAGACCCGGCGCACCCGCGACGGGCGCCGGCTGCGCGCGGTCGACGTGAGCGTCCTGGCCGGCGACGTCGAGGTGCTGCACGGTTCGGCCGTGCTGCTCCGCCGCTCCGAGCACCCCGACTCCGAGCCGTACACGCCGCAGCCGTGGGACGTCCCGCCGCCCGAGGCGATCGAGGGCGGGCCGAGCGGGCCCATGTCGTGGGAGATCCGGCGGATCAACGAGTGGGGTGCGCCCGGACCGGGCCGGGTGTGGATGCGGGAGACCGCCGACTTCGTGGCCGGCGAGCCGCTCACCCCGCTGCTGCGGGCGGCGCTGATGGCCGACTTCACCAACCCGCTGTCGAACTCGGGCCGGGACGGGCTGGCCTTCATCAACACCGACGTGACCATGTACCTGGCCCGTGACCCGCAGGGCGAGTGGATCGGGATGGAGAGCGCCGGGCACCTCGGCGACGGGGGCGTCGCCTTCGGCACCACGTGGATGTACGACCGGGACGGGCTCATCGGGCACTGCGTGGCCGGGGCGCTCCCCGACCCGCGGATCCAGGCCCGCCAGGCCGGGAGGCCCGGGCCGCGCTGACCCCTGCACGACACGAGCCCCGCCCGCCGGGAGGCGGACGGGGCTCGGATCGTCGGGTGGGGTCGGATCAGCCGCCGAAGAGCGAGCTCGCCGTCTTCACCGTCTGGTACAGCCCGTAGGCCAGCGGTACGCCCACGAGGGTCCAGGCGAAGGCGATCAGCCCCGTGGGGGTGTGCGTGGGCTGCTGGCTACCGGTCGGGGCGGGGGTGGTCGATGCGGAGGAGCTCATCGGACGGCGCTCGCTTCCTGGGTGGAGGGGGAGGGTGCGGACTTCGGCTCGTGCCACTTGTCGGCCACCGGCTTGACCAGCAGGTTGGCGATGAACCCGATCACCAGCAGGCCGACCATGATGAACAGCGCCGGTCGGTAGTCCCCGGCGACCAGCTCGCCGGGCTCGCCCTCGGCCATGTCCAGCACGCCGTTGATGATCAGCGGCCCGGCGATGCCGGCGGCCGACCAGGCGGTCAGCAGCCGGCCGTGGATCGCGCCGACCTGGAACGTGCCGAACAGGTCGCGCAGGTAGGCCGGGATCGTGGCGAAGCCGCCGCCGTAGAAGCTGATGATCACGGCCGCGGTCAGCACGAAGATCCAGGTGGCGGTGCTGCCGAGCGTGGCCAGGATGATGTACAGCACGATGCCGACGCCGAGGTAGATCATGTAGATCGGCTTGCGGCCGATGTAGTCCGACGTGGTGGACCACACGAAGCGGCCGCCCATGTTGAACAGCGACAGCAGCCCGACGAAGCCGGCGGCCGTGGCGGCGGCGACGGCGGAGGTCTCGCCGTCGCGGAAGAAGTCCTGGATCATGGGCGCGGCCTGCTCGAGGATGCCGATCCCCGCGGTCACGTTGCAGAACAGCACGATCCACAGCAGCCAGAACTGCGGCGTCTTGATCGCGTTGTCGGCGGAGACGTTGTCGGTGGTGACCAGCGCCTTCGACTTGACCGTCGAGGGGTCGAACCCGTCGGGCTTCCAGCCCTCGGCGGGCACCCGGACGATGAGGGCGCCGAAGGACATGAACACGGCGTAGAGCACGGCCAGGGTGAGGAAGAGCAGCGCCACCGCCTCGCCGTCCGGGACCGTGCCGGCGGTGCCGTCGTAGTCGGCGTCGTAGAAGTTCATCAGCTGGCGGGACAGCGGCGAGGCGATGAGCGCGCCACCGCCGAAGCCCATGATCGCCATGCCGGTGGCCAGGCCCGGGCGGTCGGGGAACCACTTGATCAGCGTCGACACCGGCGAGATGTAGCCGATGCCCAGCCCGATCCCGCCGATGACGCCGTAGCCCAGGTACAGCAGCCACAGCTGCTCGGTGGCGATGCCGAGCGAGCCCACGAGGAAGCCGGTCACCCAGAAGACGGCGGAGGTGGCCATCGCCGCGCGGGGGCCGTTGCGGTCGACCCACTTGCCGAAGACGGCGGCGGACAGGCCGAGCATCACGATCGCGATCGAGAAGATGATGCCGATCGAGGTGAGGCTGGCGTCGAAGTGCTCGACGAGCGCGCTCTTGTAGACGCTGGTCGCGTACGCCTGGCCGATGCACAGGTGGACGGCCAGGGCGGCCGGCGGGATGAGCCACCGGTTGAAGCCGGGCCGCGCGATGATGCGCTCGCGGGCCAGGAAGCTGGGAACGGCCACGGACGGAACCTCCGGGGGCGGGCGGCGGTGCGACCGGTCGGACGCGACCCGGCCGTGCACTGTCGTGTGTGTCACAGCCGCTGGGAACGTACGACGACCTCGGCCGGCCCGCCCGTTCAACGCCGACTTGTGACGTGCGCGTGACCGGTCCTCGGCCCCAGGGCCCTCGGGCCGGCACGGGGCGCCCGGCCTAGGCTCGCGCCATGGCCTACGAGGTGAAGGGCGTCGTCGCCCGCAGCAAGGGTGCTCCCGTCACGATCGAGACGATCCTGGTGCCCGACCCGGGTCCGGGTGAGGCCGTCGTCGACATCGCCGCGTGCGGGGTCTGCCACACCGACCTGCACTACCGCGAGGGCGGCATCAACGACGACTACCCGTTCCTGCTCGGCCACGAGGCCGCCGGCACGGTGGCCGCGGTGGGCGAGGGTGTCACGAACGTCGCGGTCGGCGACTACGTGGTCCTCAACTGGCGGGCCGTCTGCGGTCAGTGCCGGGCCTGCCTCAAGGGCGAGCCGAAGTACTGCTTCGCCACCCACAACGCCGCGCAGAAGATGACCCTGGCCGACGGCACGGAGCTGTCCCCGGCGCTGGGCATCGGCGCCTTCGCCGAGAAGACGCTGGTCCACTCGGGCCAGTGCACGAAGGTCGACCCGGCCGCCCCGCCGGCGTCCGCCGGCCTGCTCGGCTGCGGCGTCATGGCCGGCGTCGGCGCGGCGATCAACACGGGCGCGGTGCAGCGCGGCGAGAGCGTCGCCGTCTTCGGCTGCGGCGGGGTCGGTGACGCCGCGATCGCCGGGGCGAAGCTGGCCGGCGCGACGACGATCATCGCCGTCGACATCTCCGACACCAAGCTCGAGTGGGCCCGGAACTTCGGCGCCACGCACACGGTCAACTCGAAGGAGACCGACCCGGTCGAGGCGATCAAGGCGCTGACCGACGGTAACGGCTGCGACGTCGCCATCGACGCCGTCGGCCACCCCGCCGTGTTCGAGCAGGCCTTCTACGCCCGCGACCTCGCCGGACGGGTCGTCATGGTCGGCGTCCCGACGCCGGGCATGGAGATCACCCTGCCGGCCACCGAGGTCTTCGGCCGCGGCGGCTCGATCAAGTCCTCCTGGTACGGCGACTGCCTGCCCAGCCGGGACTTCCCGATGCTGGTCGACCTCTACCTGCAGGGCCGCTTCGACCTCGACGCCTTCGTCTCCGAGACGATCGGCCTCGGGGACGTGGAGGAGGCGTTCGAGAAGATGCACAAGGGCGAGGTCCTGCGCTCTGTCGTGGTGTTCGACAAGTGACCGCGCGGATCGAGAAGGTCGTCGTCAGCGGCGTCTTCAGCCTGGACGGGCAGGACTTCGACGTCGACAACAACGTCTGGCTGGTCGGGGACGACGCCGAGGTGTTCGTCATCGACGCCGCGCACGACGCCGCCCCGATCGTCGAGGCGATCGGCGGCCGGACGGTCACCGCGATCGTCCTGACGCACGGGCACAACGACCACATCACCGCCGCGCCCGCGCTCCGCGAAGCGACCGGTGCGGAGATCTGGTTCAACCCGGCCGACCGGATGCTCTGGGACATGACGCACGCGAACGCCGCCCCGGACCGCGACCTCGTCGCCGGCACGCACTTCACGGTCGCCGGGACGACGCTCACCGCGCTGCACACCCCCGGTCACTCGCCGGGCAGCACCTGCCTGCACGCGCCAGCCCTGGCGACGGTGTTCACCGGCGACACGCTGTTCTGCGGCGGCCCCGGCGCAACGGGCCGCTCGTTCAGCGACCACCCGACGATCCTGAACTCGATCCGGTCGCAGCTGTTCAGCCTGCACGGCGACACGGTCGTCAAGACCGGCCACGGCGACGACACCACGATCGCCGCGGAGCTCCGCCACCTCGACTAGAGCGCTCCGCGGCGGGCGGCGGAGGCGAAGCCGAGCCAGGTGTGCCGGTTGCCCGCCCAGCACCAGCCGACCTTCGGGGCGCCGCGGCGGGCCGCACCGTCCCGGCCGGTGCCGTTGCTGATCCACAGCGCGGGGGTCCGGGAATCCAGCCGGCCGTCCGGACGGCGCAGCCGCGAGCCGATCGTCATGAAGCAGGCGTTGCGCTCCAGCACGTCGGGGCACTGCAGCAGCCAGGCGATCCCCTCGGGAAGGGTGAGCGGCGTCCGGCCGTCGTCGACGATCGCGGGCAGCGCCTCGTCCGGGCTCCAGTTGGCCATCGCGTCCCCGCGGTCGAGCCCGGCGACGGCGTAGACCGGGCCGTCGGGCAGGACGACGGGCGGCACGGGCGCGAAGGCGTCGACGTCGGTCATGTCCGCGACGACGAAGCCCTGCTTCCCGCCCAGCTGCAGCAGCGGCGCGAGCACCGAGGCCGGCGCCAGGGACGGGTGGACGACGAGCAGCGCGCCGTCGGCCGCGGAGCCCGCGGCCGACCGCAGCTCGGCCGCCGGCAGACCGGCCCGTTCGTGCACGCCCAGCGCGACGAGCCGTTCGGCCTGGGCGGCGGGGGAGGGCAGGGTGAGCGAGGCGACGGGCACGGGCGACCTCCGGGAGAGCGACGGCGGACAACGGTCAACGCGCGCCCCCGGCGACGGGTTCCCGGCCCACGACACGGGCGGTGAGCTGGCCGAACACGCCGGAGGGTGACCCGCTCCACTCGGCCCGGGCTGGGCATCGGCCCGCGCGCCGGTACGGTAGGCCTGTGCCTCGCGGTGATGGACGGCTCACGCACGACCTCGACCCCCAGAACCCCGGACCTCAGGACGCCTGTGGCGTCTTCGGTGTCTGGGCTCCGGGTGAAGAGGTCGCGAAGCTGACCTATTTCGGTCTGTACGCCCTCCAGCACCGCGGTCAGGAGGCGGCCGGGATCGCGGTGTCCGACGGCACGTCCGTCGTGGTCTACAAGGACCTCGGGCTGGTAAGCCAGGTCTTCGACGAGGCCACGCTGGGCAGCCTGCGCGGCCACCAGGCGGTCGGCCACACCCGGTACTCCACGACCGGCGCCTCCACCTGGGAGAACGCCCAGCCGACGTTCCGCACCACCGAGACCGGCACCGGCCTGGCGCTGTGCCACAACGGCAACCTGGTCAACACCGCCGAGCTGGCCGTCAAGGCCGCCGACGCCGGGGTGCCGGGCGCGTTCGTCGCGACCAACGACTCCGACCTGATCACCGCGCTCATCGCCGCCCGCCCCGACCTCTCGGTCGAGGCCGCCGCGATGGAGGTGCTGCCGCAGCTGCGCGGCGCCTTCAGCCTCACCTTCATGGACGAGAACACCCTCTACGCAGCCCGCGACCCGCAGGGCGTCCGCCCGCTGGTGCTGGGCCGGCTGGAGCGCGGCTGGGTCGTCGCCAGCGAGACGGCGGCGCTGGACATCGTGGGCGCCTCGGTGGTCCGCGAGGTCGAGCCGGGCGAGCTGATCGCCATCGACGAGAACGGGCTGCGCAGCCAGCACTTCGCCACCGCCCAGCCCAAGGGCTGCGTCTTCGAGTACGTGTACCTCGCCCGCCCCGACACCACGATCTCCGGCCGCGGCGTGCACGCCGCCCGCGTCGAGATCGGCCGGCGGCTGGCCAAGGAGCACCCGGTCGAGGCCGACCTGGTCATCCCGGTGCCCGAGTCCGGCACGCCGGCCGCGGTCGGCTACGCCCAGGCCTCCGGCATCCCCTACGGCCTGGGCCTGGTGAAGAACTCCTACGTCGGGCGCACCTTCATCCAGCCGAGCCAGACCATCCGGCAGCTGGGCATCCGGCTGAAGCTCAACCCGCTGCGCGACGTCATCCGCGGCAAGCGCCTGGTGGTCGTGGACGACTCGATCGTCCGCGGGAACACCCAGCGCGCGCTGGTCCGGATGCTGCGGGAGGCCGGCGCCGTGGAGGTGCACGTCCGGATCGCGTCCCCGCCGGTGAAGTGGCCGTGCTTCTACGGCATCGACTTCGCCAGCCCCGCCGAGCTCGTGGCCAACGGCCTGGACATCGACGGCGTGCGCGCCTCGATCAACGCCGACTCGCTGGGCTACGTCTCCGAGCAGGGCCTGATCGCCGCCACCGAGCAGCCGGCCAACCGGCTGTGCACCGCCTGCTTCACCGGGAAGTACCCGATCCCGCTCGAGCAGCCCGAGGTGCTCGGCAAGCACGTGCTCGAAGGCATCGAGAGCCGCGCACTGACCGGCTGGACCGGTCAGCAGGCCGGCAGCGCCACGGTCCCCGGCGGTGCCGAGGACGCTCTGCTGCGCCCGTGACCCCCGAGCAGTTCACCTACGCCGCGTCCGGCGTCGACATCGACGCCGGCGAGCGCGCGGTCACGCTCATGAAGTCCGCCGTCGCGCGGACCAACCGCCCGGAGGTCGTCGGCGGGCTCGGCGGCTTCGCGGGCCTGTTCGCGCTGGACACAGCGAAGTACCGGAAGCCGCTCCTCGCCTCGTCCACCGACGGCGTGGGTACCAAGATCGCGCTCGCCCGCCAGCTCGACCGGCACGACACCGTCGGCATCGACCTGGTCGCCATGGTCGTCGACGACCTGGTCGCCTGCGGCGCCGAGCCGCTGTTCCTCCAGGACTACGTGGCCTGCGGCAAGGTCGTCCCCGAGCGGATCGCCGCGATCGTCACCGGCATCGCCGCCGGCTGCACCCTCGCCGGTGCCGCGCTGGTCGGCGGGGAGACCGCCGAGCACGGGGACCTGATGGACGCTGACGAGTACGACCTGGCAGCCACCGCCGTGGGCGTGGTCGAGGCCGACGCCGTCCTGGGCCCCGAGCGGGTCCGCGCCGGTGACGCCGTCGTCGCGATGGCCTCCAGCGGTTTCCACTCCAACGGCTACTCGCTCGTGCGCCGCGTCGTCGCAGCCGCCGGGCTCGACCTGCACGCCACGCCGGCGGGCCTGTCCCGCCCGCTGGGCGAGGAGCTGCTCGAGCCGACCCGCATCTACGCGCTGGACTGCCTGGCGCTCGTCGCGCGGCACGGCGTCGAGAACGTGCACGCCTTCGCCCACATCACCGGCGGCGGGCTGGCCGGCAACACCGCGCGGGTCGTGCCCGACGGGCTCGAGGCGGTGCTGGACCGCGGCACGTGGGCGCTCCCGGCGGCCGTGCGGCTCATGGAGGAGCACGGAGTCCCGCGCGAGGAGTCCGAGCGCGCGTTCAACTGCGGCGTCGGCATGGTCGCCGCCGTCGCCCCCGAGGTGGCCGACGCGGTCGTCGCGCAGCTCACCGCCGCAGGCATCGACTCCTGGGTCGCCGGCACCCTGCAGGAGCGCACGGACGGCGACGCCCCGGCCGCGCGCCTGGTGGGCACCTACCGCTGATCCGCCGCGGACTTCCTGCACCGGAAGTCCGGTCGTGGTCCGGGTGACGGCGCACGAGGGCACCGCCTCCCCCGGAGGGAAGGCGGCGCCTCGTGTCAGCTGGACCGGATCAGCGTCGCCGCGTCAGCGGGTGGCCGCCCAGTCGTCCCCGGAGTCGTCGTCCGCAGCCCAGCGGTCGGCGTACTCGTCGTCCTCGTCCTCGTCGTCGTCCGCTGCCGCGCTCGGCGCGGTGTAGGTCGACGACGAACCGGCCAACTCCCGCTGGAGAGCGGTGAGGTCGGTGTTCGGTGAGCTGTACTTGAGCTCACGGGCCACGCGTGTCTGCTTGGCCTTCGCTCGGCCGCGCCCCATCGGCTCGACCCCCTCGCTACGGAGTGCTGGCGTCCAGCCCGTGGGCTTGACGGCCCGCGTGGCGACCCCGGCTGAGTGACTATGTCTCGGCCAACATTACGACACGGATCCGCGGCGGGCACACGTCCCCTCCCCGAGCGTGTGAACGGACGGGTCCGGGCAGGTCAGCGAGGCAGCCGGATGGAGGCCAGCCGGCCCACCGAGCGGATCCGCTCCTCGGCCAGCCGGTCGGCCGCGACGGCGGGGGAGACGCCGTCGGCATCGGCCGTCCGGAACACCCGCTGGGCGACGTCGAAGATGCCGGCGGCCCGCGCCCGGGCGCGCTCGAAGGAGAAGCCGTGCCGCTCGTCCTCGACCTGGATGACGCCGCCGGCGTTCACCAGGTAGTCGGGCGCGTAGAGGATCCCGCGGGCGAGCAGGTCGTCGGCGATCCGCGGGGCGGCCAGCTGGTTGTTCGCGCCACCGCAGACGATGCGGGCCGGCAGCGTCGCCACGGTGGCCGAGTCCAGCGCGCCGCCCAGGGCGCACGGCGCGTAGACGTCGTGCGGCGTGCCGGTCAGCTCCGCGGTGTCGGCGGCCACGCGCACCGTGGAGTGGCGGGCTCGCACCCGCTCGACCGCCGCCGGGTCGACGTCGGTGACCACGAGCTCCGCGCCGTCGGCGGCCAGCAGGTCCACCAGCTCGGAACCCACCTTGCCGACGCCCGCGACGGCGACCGTGCGCCCGGCCAGCGACGGCGTCCCCCAGCAGTGCTCCGCGGCCGCCCGCATGCCCTGGAAGACGCCGTAGGCGGTGAGCACCGAGGAGTCGCCGCAGCCGCCGTAGGCCAGCGACCGCCCGTGCGCGAACCGCGTCTCCCGGGCGACCACGTCCAGGTCGGCGTTGTACGTGCCCACGTCGCAGGCGGTGAGGTAGCGGCCGCCGAGGGCCTCGACGAAGCGGCCGTAGGCGCGCAGCAGCGCCTCGGTCTTGTCCGTGCGCGGATCCCCGATGATCACCGCCTTGCCGCCGCCGAGGTCGAGACCGGCCAGGCTGTTCTTGTAGGACATGGCCCGGGACAGCCGCAGCGCGTCGGCGACGGCGTCGTCCTCGGTGGCGTACGGGTAGAACCGGGTGCCGCCGAGCGCGGGGCCCAGCGCGGTCGAGTGGATCGCGATCACGGCCCGGAGGCCGGACCCCGGGTCGCTGCAGAAGACGACCTGCTCGTGGCCCGAGCCCAGAATGTCCACGGCGCCGAGGGTAGAACGCACCCACCACCAGCCGGAGCGTCGCACCGGCCGGACAGGACCGGCGCCGCCCGGGCAGGCATCATGTCCCGTTGGACACCCGACGGAGGGCAGCGCCCGCTCTGCCGCACCGTGGCACACAGGAGGACTCCCATGCCCGCACCCAGGCGACTTCTCGCATTCGCGCTGGCCGCGCCGCTGCTGCTCGCGTCGTGCACCACCGACGGCGGCGACTCGGACGGCGGCGGTTCCGCGAACGCCGGCGGGGGCTCCGACGGGGACCTGAGCTTCACCGTCATCACGCACGGATCGGCCGGTGACGCGTTCTGGGACGTCGTCCAGAACGGCGCCGAGGCCGCCGGCGAGGACCTGGGCGTCGACGTCGACTACCAGAGCGACGGCGACCCCCAGCGCCAGGCGCAGCTCATCGACGCCGCGGTGAACCAGGACGTGGACGGCATCGTGGTCTCCATGGCCAACCCGGACGCCCTCCAGGAGTCGGTCGAGGCCGCGGTCGCCGCGGGCATCCCGGTCGTCACCATCAACTCCGGTGGCGACCGCGCCACGGAGTTCGGCGCGATCGGCCACGTGGGCCAGGACGAGACCATCGCCGGGGAGGGCGCCGGCCGCGAGCTCGCCGCCGAGGGGGCGGGCAACGTGCTGTGCGTCATCCACGAGGCCGGCAACATCGGCCACGAGCAGCGCTGCGCGGGCGCGGCCACCGGCCTGGGCGCGACGGTCACGCCGCTGCAGGTGGACATCAACGACCTGACCGGCGCGCAGTCCACGATCACCTCGCAGCTGCAGAGCGACCCCACGATCGACGCCGTCCTGGCGCTGAACTCCGCCGTCGCCGCGGTGGCCGTCGAGTCCGCCGCGGACGCCGGCTCCGGCGCCAGCATCGCCACGTTCGACCTCAACCAGGACGTCATCAGCGGCATCCAGGACGGCTCGATCGCCTTCGCCGTGGACCAGCAGCAGTTCGAGCAGGGCTACCTGCCGATCGTGATGCTCAAGCTCTACGCGGAGAACCTCAACACCGTCGGCGGCGGCCAGCCGGTGCTCACCGGCCCCGGGATCGTCGACTCCACGAACGTCGACGAGATCGCCGACCTGGCCTCGGCCGGCACGCGCTGAGCACCGCGATGGCGCCGGTCCCGGCGGGGGCGGCGGGAGACCCGTCGACGCGGCGGGCCGACGAGCGGTTGTCCGCCGTCGGCCCGCTGCGTCGGTTGCTGGTCAAGCCCGAGCTCGGGGCGCTGGTCGGCGCCGTCGCGGTCTTCACGTTCTTCGCCGTGCAGTCCGAGGTCTTCCGCTCGGCGCGCGGCATCGCCAACTGGCTGGACCCGGCCTCGACGCTGGGGATCATGGCGGTCGCCGTGGCCCTGCTCATGATCGGCGGGCACTTCGACCTCTCCGCCGGCGTGATGACGGGGACGACGGCGCTGACCGTCGCGATCGTCGCGGTCGAGTTCGAGCAGAACATCTGGGTGGCCATCGGCGTCTCGCTCGTCGTCGCCCTGCTGCTCGGCTTCTTCAACGGCTGGCTGGTGACCCGGACCGGCCTGCCCAGCTTCATCATCACGCTGGGCACCTTCCTCATGCTCCAGGGCCTGAACCTGGGCCTGACGAAACTGCTGACCGGCACGGTGACCGCCACCGGCCTGGCCTCGGTGCCCGGGTACGCGAGCGCCGAGTGGGTGTTCGCCTCCCGCATGACGATCCTCGGGGCCGAGGTGCGCGTCGCCGTCCTCTGGTGGGTGCTGTTCACCGCCGTGGCCAGCTGGGTGCTGCTGCGCACCCGCTTCGGCAACTGGGTCTTCGCGACCGGCGGTGACGAGGTCGCCGCCCGCAACGTCGGCGTCCCCGCGCGGCGGACGGCGATCGCGCTGTTCATGACGACGTCGACGGCGGCCTGGTTCGTCGGGACGACGCTGGCCGTCCGGCTGACCTCGGTGCAGGCGAACACCGGCACCGGCCAGGAGCTCATCTACATCGTCGCGGCGGTCATCGGCGGCTGCCTGCTCACCGGTGGCTTCGGCTCGGCGATCGGCGCCTCGCTCGGCGCGCTGATCTTCGGCATGACCCAGCTGGGCATCCCGTACCTGCGCTGGGACGCCGACTGGTTCTACTTCTTCCTGGGAGCCATGTTGCTGCTCGCGGTGCTGGCCAACCGGCTCGTCCGCCGCTACGCCGAGGCGGCCCGGCGATGACGATCCCGGACGCCGGCGAGCCGCTGCTCGAGCTGCGCGACGTCGGCAAGGACTACGGCTCGGTCATCGCCCTGGACGGCATCAGCACCACCGTCCGCGCCGGCGAGGTGACCTGCGTGCTCGGCGACAACGGCGCGGGCAAGTCGACGCTGATCAAGATCCTGTCCGGGGTGCACCGCGCGGACCGCGGCCGGCTGCTGCTGGACGGACGGCCGGCCGACTTCGGCTCGCCCCGCGAGGCGCTGGACGCCGGCATCGCGACGGTCTACCAGGACCTCGCGATGATCCCCCTGATGGCGATCTGGCGGAACTTCTTCCTGGGGGCGGAGCCCACCCGCGGCTGGGGGCCCTTCCGGCGGTTCGACGCGGCGCGGGCGAAGGACGTCACCCGCCGCGAGCTCTCCGCCATGGGCATCGACATCCGCGACCCCGACCAGCCGGTGGGCACGCTGTCGGGCGGTGAGCGGCAGTCGGTCGCGATCGCGCGGGCGGTGCACTTCGGCGCCCGGGTGCTGATCCTGGACGAGCCGACGTCGGCGCTGGGCGTGAAGCAGGCCGGCGTCGTCCTGCGGTACGTGGCGCAGGCGCGGGACCGCGGCGTCGGCGTCGTGCTGATCACGCACAACCCGCACCACGCCTATCCGGTGGGCGACCGCTTCCTGGTGCTGAACCGGGGGCGCAGCCTGGGCGAGTTCGCCAAGGCCGACGTCAGCCGGGACGAGCTCACCCGGCTGATGGCCGGCGGGGCGGAGCTGGACCAGTTGGCGCACGAGCTCGAACGGCCGTCGACCTGATCCTGTCGACATACCGACGGTTCCGAGACGGTCACTGACCGAAGTTGGCGCGGCGCGTCTGATGGTGCGCGTGTTGCCTTTGTGACTGGCGGTGACGCTGCGACTCTCGTCGAGCACCTCACCCCCTTCCCCTTCCCCGGGAGCCAGTCATGTTCCAGCGCCGTCCGTCGTTCCCGACGACCGCGCGCCCGCACGCCCGTCGGTCCCGCTCGCTGCGGTCCGGTCTGGTGGCGGTCCTCGCCGGGGCGGCGCTCGTGGTCACCGCCGCGCCCGCCCTCGCCGTGCCGCCCGCGCCGCCGAACCCGTCCGACAGCGAGATCGGTGCCGCCAAGGCCCAGCAGGACGCCGCGGCCGCCGAGGTGGGCCGTATCGCGGGCCTGGTCGCCTCCGCCGAGGCCGAGCTGGAGCGCCTGGGCGTGCAGGCCGAGGCCGCCGGTACCGCCTACGAGGCCGCCAACGAGGCGTTGCAGGTGGCGCAGGGGAAGGCCGACGAGGCCGCGGCCCAGTTGCAGGTGGCGGCCGAGGCGGTGGCTGCCGCGCAGGTCCGGATCGCCGCCTTCTCGCGGGACAGCTACATGCACGGCGCGTCGATGAGCACCACGGCCGTGCTGCTGGACGCCGACGGCCCGGCCGAGCTCGTGCAGCGCGCCGCGATGCTCGACTACGTCGGCGCCAACAAGGTCGACGTCCTGGGCGAGATGGAGGTCGCCCGCGTCGCGCAGGCGCAGGCGGAGGCCGGCGCCCGCGCCGCGCGCGACGAGATGGCCGCGGCGGAGGAGACGGCCCAGGCGGCCAAGGCGCAGGCCGACGGGCAGGTCGCCGTCCAGCGGGGCGCCTACGCCGAGATCGAGGCCCAGAAGGACGCCTACGAGACCCAGCTCGAGGCCGCGAACATCGCGCTGCTCCAGCTGCAGGGCGCCCGCAACGCCCACCAGCAGTGGCAGCAGCAGAAGGCGGCCGAGGAGGCCGCGCAGAAGGCGGCGGCCGAGCGGGCGGCGGCCGAGGCCGCCGCGGCTGCAGCCGCGGCGCGGAACACGCCCCCTCGGACCGGCGGCGGCAGCTCCGGCTCCGGCGGCGGCGGCGGTGGGGGAGGGGCCTCGTCCGGCCCCTACGTGAAGCCGACGTCGGGACGGGTGTCCAGCTGCTTCGGTTCCCGCTGGGGCACGCTGCACGGCGGCGTCGACATCGCGGCGCCCATCGGAACCCCGATCTACGCGGCCCACTCCGGCGTGGTGCAGCGCGCGGGCACCGCCAGCGGGTTCGGCTACGCCATCTGGATCCGCGGCGACGACGGGTACGTCACCGTCTACGGGCACGTGAACGAGTACTTCGTCCGCGCCGGGGAGCGGGTGCGCGCCGGTGAGGAGATCGCGGAGGTCGGCAACCGCGGCGAGTCCACCGGGCCGCACCTGCACTTCGAGGTGCACTCCCGCGGCGTCATGTACGGCGGGCAGATCGAGCCGGTCGACTGGCTGCGTGCCCGCGGCATCGACCTGGGCAACGTGTGCTGAGGCCCACGGGGATAGCGTGCCCGGCGTGAAGGCTCCGGTCGATCCGCGCACCAGCTGGCAGCTCCCGGCGTTCGGCGGCATGCCGCGCACCGCCGACCTGGAACCCCTGGTCACGCGGGTGCTGGCGCCGAACCCGGACAGGATGACGCTCGACGGCACCAACAGCTACCTGGTCGGCGCACCGGGCAGCGGTTCGGCGGTGCTGGTCGACCCCGGCCCCGACGACCCGGCGCACCTCGCGGCGGTGGAGGCGGCGCTGGCCGCGCGCGGCGCCCGCGTCGCGGCGGTGCTGGTCACCCACCACCACGGCGACCACGCGGAGGCCGCGCTGCCCTGGGGCGCCCGGTTCGGCGCCCAGGTGATGGCCGGCAGCGGCGACGTCGCGGGTCCGGGCGGGCGTGTCCTCACCGGCGGGGATCGGTTGCGGCTGGCCGGCACCACGGTCGACATCGTCCCGACGCCCGGGCACTGCTCGGACCACCTGGCCTTCCGGATCGAGTCCGGTGCGGTCCTGGTCGGCGACCACGTGCTGGGCCGCGGCACCTCGGTCGTCACCCATCCCGAGGGCGACGTCGTCGCCTACCTGGAGTCGCTGCGCACCGTGCGCGATCTGGGGCCCAGCGCCCTGTACTGCGGGCACGGCCCCGAGCTGACCGAGGACCCCGGCGCGGTGCTCGACTACTACCTCGCCCACCGCGCCTACCGCGAGGGGCAGGTCGTGTCCGCCCTGCAGGCCGGGGCCACGACCGTGGACGAGCTGGTCGCCTCCATCTACGCGGAGGTGCCCCGCGAGGTCTGGCCCGCCGCGGCGCAGTCGACGCGGGCGACGCTGGACAAGCTGCGCGCCGAGGGCCGGATCGAGCAGGCGGCCGACGGCACGGTGCGCCCGGCGTGACCGTCCCCGTCGTCCGGAGCGCGGAGAGCGAGCGGGACCAGCGACGGGCGGCTGCCGCGCTGGCGGCCGCCGGGGTGCGGCGCGGGAACCGGCTGCTGGTCTCGGCCGCGGCCTCGCCCGCGCTGCTGGCCGTCGTCCTCGGGGCGCTGCGCACCGGGATCGTGCCGGTCGTCCTGGATCCGGGGCTGCCGGCCGCGGAACGCGCGGCCCTGGCCGAGGACGCCGATCCGGCGCTGGACGTCGCCGACGACCCGGCCCGCCTGCTCACCGGCACCGACGAGGCGGAGCTCGCCGACGTGCCGTTGGCCCGTCCGATGCACTACACGTCGGGGACGACGGGGCGGCGCAAGGGCGTGTGGTCCGGCGTCCTGGCCGACGGCGACGCCAGGGCGCTCGCGGCCGAGGAGATCGAGCTGTGGGGCTTCGACGCCTCCGACCGGCACCTGGTGCTCTCCCCGCTGCACCACAGCGCGCCGCTGCGGTTCGCGATCCACACCCTGCTCGCCGGTGGTGAGGTGCTGCTGCCCGGCCCGTTCGACGTCGAGCGCGCCGCCCGGGCCATCACCGAGCTGCGGCCCACCACCACGTTCTGCGTGCCCACCCACCTGCAGCGGCTGATGGCACGGGAGGACGTCGACTGGTCGTCCTTCCGCCGGCTCGTGCACGCCGGAGCGCCCTGCCCGGAACCGCTCAAGCGGGCGGTGCTCGCAGCGCTCCCCGAGGGCAGCGTCTGGGAGTTCTACGGCTCGACCGAGGCCCAGTTCACCGTCTGCTCGCCGGAGGACTGGCTGGCGCACCCCGGCAGCGTCGGGCGGGCGCGCCCGGGACGCCGGCTGGAGACCGACGAGCGCGGCCAGCTGTGGTGCGCGGTGCCCCGCTGGGCGCGCTTCGAGTACTGGCGGGCGCCGGAGAAGACGGCGGCAGCCTGGCGCGGCGACCGGGTGACCGTGGGTGATCTGGGCCGGGTGGACGTCGACGGCGTGGTGTGGCTCGACGGCCGCCGCGAGGACCTCGTCATCTCCGGTGGTGTGAACGTCTACCCCGCCGAGGTGGAGGCGGTGCTCGACGCGCACCCGGGCGTCGTCGAGAGCGCGGTGTTCGGCGTGCCCGACCCCGACTGGGGGCAGCGGGTCGTGGGCGCCTACGTCGGCGCGGCCGGCGTCGAGGAGCTGACCGGCTGGGCCCGGGAGCGGCTCGCGGCCGCCAAGCGGCCCAAGGCGCTGCACCGGGTGGCCGAGCTGCCGCGCACCTCCACCGGCAAGGTGCGCCGGCTGGACCTGCCCGGCGTCCTCGGCCTCGACGGCGCCTGACCCCCGGTCGGGCAGAAATGGCCATGTCTGCCCCCGGTGGGGGCTGGGACGTCGTCGTCGTGGGTGCCGGGACCGCGGGCTCCGCGCTGGCCGCACGGCTGGCCGACGAGGGCCGGCGGGTGCTGCTGCTCGAGGCCGGCCCGGTGCCGCTCGCGGTGCCGGACTGGCCGGCGGAGGTGCGGGACCCGGCGAGCCTGGCCGCGACCGCACCCGGTCACCCGCTCAACTGGGACCTCGCGGCCGAGGTGGCGCCCGGCCGCGCCGTGCGTGTGCCGCGGGGCCGGATCGCCGGTGGCTCCAGCGCCCTGAACGCCGCCGTGTGGATCCGCGCCACCCGGGCCGACGTGGACGGCTGGGCGGCCGCGGGCAACCCGCTGTGGGCGTACGACGCGGTGCTGCCGGCCTTCCGCCGCTCGGAGTCCGACGCCGACTTCGGGGGCTCGCTCCTGCACGGCTCCGGCGGTCCGGTGCCCGTGCGCCGGCTGCGCGGCCCCGCGCCGCTGGCCGACGCCTTCGCCGCCGCGAGCGCGGAGCTCGGGTTCGCCGCCGTCGCGGACGAGAACGGCGACGCCGGGCCCGGCCACGGGCCCATCCCGTTCAACGTCGACGCCGGCGTCCGGATCAACGCGGCGATGGCCTACCTGGCGCCCCGCCGCGGGCTGCCGGCGCTCACCGTGCGCGGCGGCGTGGTCGTCCGCCGGGTCCTCATCCAGGGCGGCCGGGCGGTCGGCGTGCTGACCGACGACGGCCCGATTCCCGCCGGCGAGATCGTGCTCAGCGCCGGGGCCGTCGGCTCGCCGCACCTGCTGCTGGTGTCGGGACTGGGGCCGGCGGCCGACCTGGCCGCGGCCGGGATCGACGTCGTCGCCGACCTGCCCGTCGGCGCCGCGTCGAGCGACCACCCGATCGTCTACCTGCCCTACCGCCCGGCGCGGGGCGTGCCCGTTCCCGCGCTGCCCCTGCACGGCGTCCTGCACGCCCCGGTGAGCGGCGGCGAGGTCGAACTGCTGCCGTGGCTGCGGCCCTTCGGCACCGATCCCGAGCCGATGATCGGGATCGGCCTCCAGCACCCCCTCGCCCGCGGGCGGCTGACCCTCGATCCGCGGGACCCGGCCGGGCCGCCGCGGCTGACGTACCGCCACCTGGCCGAGCCGGCCGACCGGCGCGGCCTGCGCGAGGGCGTCCGGCTCGCCGCGTCGCTGCTCCGCACCGCGGCAGTCGCCGGCACGGTGGGGCCGTCCGACGTCCTGCCGGACGCGGTCCGGGACGACGACGCCGCCCTGGACGCCTGGATCGTCGCCCGGGTCGGCACCGCCGTGCACCTCTCCGGAACCGCGCCGATGGGGCCCGGAGAGGGGGCGGTCGTCGACCAGCACCTGCGGGTGCGCGGCGTGGCGGGGCTGCGCGTCGTCGACACCTCGGTGCTGCCGTCGGTGCCCAGCCGGGGGACGGCGGCGACGGCGGTCATGATCGGCGAGCGTGCGGCCGAGCTGATGGCCTCGGCCGGCTGACCGGATCGTCCCGGCGGCGCGCTGGCCGCAGCCGCCGGGACGCCGGAGCAGGGCGTCCGCGATCAGCGGACGGCGGGCATCTCGTTCGTCGAGGCGCCGGCCATCGGCGACCACGCATCGGGGTGCGGACGCCCGGCCTGGGCGACCCAGGTCTCGCCGCGACCGGCGCTCGTCGAGCGCGCGACCGTGGCGGGGCGGGCGCTGAGGCTGACGATGAGGGCCAGCAGCAGGAGGAGCCCCACGAGGACACCGCCGAGCACCAGGAGCGTCGAGAGCATGCTCAGAAAGTAGTGGTGCGGATCGGTCCGTGTCACCGGGGCGCGGCGGTCAGATCGTGCCGAAGATCCCGGTCGCGCTGTGCACTATTCGCCGCCGGTGCCCGGGGCTCGTCCCGCCCGTCACACAGGTCTCCACAATCGGCACCGCTCGGGCCCACCGTAGCCGTTCCGCTGGTCAGGGGAACGGGTCGGCTCAGGCGCTGCGTGGTCCGGCCGGGCGCGGGTAGGGAGCGCGCACGGCGAGGGGAGGGTGTCGTGACGGACCTGTCGCGAGGAGCGGGCCGGCTGGTGGCGGTGCCGCTGGCGGCGCTGGCCCGGTGGCGCAACGGCAAGCCGATGCATCCGCGGGGCGTGGTGTTCGACGCGGTCCTGGAGCGGCACGGCGGGAGCCGGCCGTGGGGCGTCCCCTTCCTCGACACGACGGGCAGCGAGGACGTCGTCGTCCGGATGTCCCGGGGTGCCGGGCTGCCCGCGCCGCTGCCCGACCTGCTGGGCCTCGCGGTCCGGCTGGGCGGAACGGACGGGACACCGGTCGACCTGTTGCTCTCCAGCACCGGCCGAGGGCGGCTCACCCGGGTCGTGCCGGCGCTCCGGCGCGACACCGCCTCGGCGTACTGCTCGATCATGGCCTACCGCTCGGTCGCGGGCGCCCTCCGCATCGCGGCCCTGCCCACCACCGACGGCGTCCCCTCCGATCCCGCACCGCTGGCCGCCTCCGTGCGCCGGGAGCCGCTGGTCTTCGTGCTCGCCGCCGCGCACGGCGCCCAGCCGTGGCAGCCCTTCGCCCGGCTGACCCTCGGCGATCCGGTGCCCACGCTGGACCCGGACCTGCGGTTCGACGCCGTCCGGCATCCGCCGCCCGGACTGGTCCCCGACGGTCCGCTGGCGCGGTTCCGGGCTCCGGCCTACGCCGCCGCGCAGGCCGCCCGGGCCGGCACGCCGGCCGACCGGAGGCGCTGACGGCCCGGATCCGGACGATCACCCGATGGAGTCGGTCACAGGTTGGCCACAGAATGGCAGGGTAGGGAGAGGAGCCGCCCCGCTCGAGACCAGTGGCAGGGCGCCTGCCGTCGAGCACGTCGATCGGCGCAGTGCTCGATCGACGCAGAGCTCGACCGCACGAGGAGCAGAACCCAGCCAGTGATGTCCGCAGAACTCAGCCCGGGTGAGGCCGCCGAGGGGCAGTCGAACCGGCTCCGCGTCGCCAGCGTCCCGTTCAGCGACCGCTACGTCGACGCGGTCCTGCCCGTGGGCGCGGCGCGCGTGGGGCAGCCCGGGGAGCCGAGCTCCTGGCTCGACGAGGCCTACCTGACCGAGCACGCCGCCGACGTGGACGTCCTGCACCTGCACACCGGCTACGGCCACCTCGACGTGTTCTCGCTCGAGCGGTGGGCGGAGACGGTGCGGCGCCTGGGCGTCCCGCTCGTCGTCACCGTCCACCAGCTGCGCGATGCCGGGCAGGGCAGCCGTGCCCGCCACGACGCGCACCTGGCGACGGTGCTGGGGACGGCGGAGGTGGTGCTCACGCTGACGCCGTCGGCGGCCGACGAGATCGCCGACCGCTACGGCCGGACGGCGATCGTGCTGGCGCACCCCTCGCTCGCCGTCCCCGACCCCGAGCTGGGCGCCGAGCGCGGCCTGGTCGGCGTGCAGCTCGGCACGGCGTCGCCGGCGGTGCCCGAGCCCGCCGCGGTGGCCCGTGCGGCGGCGTCGGGAGCGGTTTCCGGCGGTGGCCGGCTCCGGGTGCTCGCCCGTGCCGGCTCGGACGTCGACCCGGGCGTGCGGGAGATGGCGGAGAACGGCGAGCTGGAGCTGGTCGTGTTCGGCCCCGGGGAGCGGCCCGCCCAGCTGCAGCAGCTGCACGTCGCGGTGCTGCCGGAGCGGTGCGGGACGCACTCGCGCGACCTGGAGGTGTGCCGCGACGTCGGCACCCGGGTGGTGGCACCGAGCTGTGGGTTCTTCGCCGACCAGTGGTCGGAGGTGGTGACCTACGCGAACGACGAGGTCGACGGCCTCGACCCGGTGTCGCTGACCGCCGCGGTGTCGGCGGCGCTCACGCGCCCGATGCCGCGACCGGCCGACCGGACCTGGCGCGAGGAGCAGCGTGACGCCGTCCGGCGGGTGCACGCGGAGGTGTACGCCCAGGTGGCTGCGGACCGCAGCTGGGCCTAGGAACCCGCGGCCAGAACTGGCGGCGGGGGAAGAGAAGAGGGTGGGCAGGGGCGGGGTCGAACCGCCGACCTCTCACTTTTCAGGCGAGCGCTCGTACCGACTGAGCTACCTGCCCCTCCCGGTGCTCGCGCACCGGGTGGCGACCCTGACGGGACTCGAACCCGCGACCTCCGCCGTGACAGGGCGGCGCGCTAACCAACTGCGCTACAGGGCCAAACTGTGTCGTGCTGTGCCCCCAACGGGGTTCGAACCCGTGCTACCGCCTTGAAAGGGCGGCGTCCTGGACCACTAGACGATGAGGGCTCGTTCTGCCGGGGGCAGACGAAACAATACATGCCGCCGGGGGCGCTCCTGCACAGGGTCGTCCGACCGCCGCGAACCCGCCAGGGCCTCAGCCCAGCGAGGCGGTGAGCTCGACGCGGTCCTCGGTGACCGAGGAGCACTCGAGGTCCAGGGGGCCGGCCGTGACGGTCTCGCCCTCGGCGCAGGAGACGTTCGCCCCGGCCACCCCGAGCGAGGCGCGGCCGTCCTGCGTGCCGGAGAAGGTGAGCGTGGTGCCGAGGACGTCGACCTGCGCGTCGGTGCCCTCCAGCGTGACCGTGCACGAACTGGGCGAGCACTGGACGTTCTCGGAGCCGAAGGTGCACCCGGTCAGGGCAGCGAGGCCCAGTCCGCCGGCGAGCAGACCGGCGGCGAGGCGGGGGCGGGACGTCGTCGTCGCGAACATGGACCGAGGGTAGGGCCGCACGGTCATCCGGGCGGGGACGCCGGACCGCCGTCGTCGCCGTCCTCGTCGCTCCCGCCCTCGTCGCGGTCCTCGGCGGCCGGCAGCGGGATGACGATGCGCTGGATGGTCACCTCCGATTCGCCGAGCCCGCCGAGGGTGATCTCGTCGTAGGCCTGCAACCGGCCGGTGCTCGCGGCGAAGTAGAGGACCGTGCAGGTCAGCGGTTCGGGGTACTCGCCCTCCAGCGCGCGCAGGCCCGCGCCGCCGGTCGACCCCTGCACCATGAGCAGCGTTCCGTCGTCGAGCTCGGAGACCTTCCGGTCGTGGGTGTGGCCGGCCAGGATCACCGGTGTCAGCCCCTCGAGCGGCGGTGCCTGCTTCGGGTCGTGCACGAGGGCGACGTCCGGAGGCTCGTCCAGCGACTCGATCACCGAGGCCAGGCGCTCGCCGGAGCGGGTCAGCACCTCGGGGCCGGCGTCGTCGTCACCGGTGTTCTTGTCGGGGGTGAACCGCGGGTCCTTCGCGCCGACGATCGAGATCCCGGCGATCTCGGTCGCGGAGTGGTCCAGGACCGTGGTGTTCGCCTGGCCGTCGATCCGCTCCGCGGTGGTGGCGGAGTCGTGGTTGCCGCGGATGAAGACGTAGGGCACGCCCAGGCGGCCCACGGAGGCGATCAGCTGGTTCTCCGGCGAGCTGCCCCAGTCGGTGACGTCGCCGGTGTCGAGCACGCCGTCGACCTGGAACTGGCTGACGACCTGCTCGACCAGGTCGAACCCGGCGGGGTTGAGGTGCAGGTCGGACACGTGCAGGAGCGCGACGGTGTCGTCCGCCGCGCCGGGCGGGGGCAGCGCCGAGAGGGTGCTGTAGAGCGAGCCGACGTTGGCGACGAGGTCCTCGAGCGAGGCGCGGTAGGCGTCGAAGCGGGCCACGATGTCCTGCGCGTTGCCGATCAGGCTGTTCGCGTTCACCAGCAGCCCGGTGTAGGTGGGCGTCGACATCGCCTCCGGGCGCCAGGTGGTCGCGCCGATCCCGCCGATGCCGAGCAGCACGGCGCCCGTCAGGCCGATGGCGATCAGCGGCTCGCGGCGGCGGCGCAGGGCCAGCCAGGAGACGAGCGCGGCGCCGAGCAGCGCGACGACGACGGTGCGGACGACCAGCTCCACGACGGCGCCCTGCAGGTCCTCGGTCACCCGGTCGACCACGCCGGCCAGCCGCACCGGGTCGTTCGCCAGCTCCTGGGCCCGCACCTGGTCGACGCTCTGCAGCTGCACGTCCAGGCGCAGCGGGCCGTCGAAGACGTCGACGGCCAGCGAGCCGAGCGGCGGGACCGCGACCTCGGCGCCGCCGGAGCCCGGGCGGACGGCAAGGGTGGCGTCGAACGGGCCGATGGGCGCCGAGATCCGGGCGAAGAGGAGCACGGCGACGAGCGCGCCGACCAGCGCCAGGCCGATCCGCGCCAGCCACAGGCCGGCGAGCCGGCCGCGACGGCGCCACGGGGACGGCACGGCCTCGGGCTCGGTCACCCCGCCCACGCTAGCGAGGCGCGCGCGGGTGCGACGGGTCGAGCGGCGAGCGCGGTCGGGCGGTCAGGCCTCGTCGGCGGGGGACCGGAAGATCCAGCGCAGCGCGACGAACCGCATCAGGCCGATCAGCGCCGTCACCGTGACGACGGCGGTGATCTGCAGCCCGACGTGGCCCTCGGCGGCCGTGGTGTCGACCCAGCCGAGGGTGGCGCTGGTGGCCACCAGCCCCAGCGCGGCGACGGTGCTCGCCTCCCACTGGGCGGTGAACCAGCCCACGCGGTCCTCGGCGTGGAAGGTCAGCCGCCGGTGCATCTCGTTGGCCAGCACGGTGGACGCGACGGTGGCGATGAGGTGGGCGACCAGGTAGCCGAAGCCCTGGAACGGGATGAACAGCAGCGCGTAGACCAGCGTCGTCGAGCCGCCGACCAGGACGAAGCGGGCGAACTGCGCCAGGGTGTCGTCCTGGCGGAGGCGCTCGGCCAGCCGTACGGTCCACGGGGGCGCGGGAGCGGCTTCGGGCTCGATCACCGGGTCCACGGCGTCGTCGCTGGAGGCGCGGCGACGCAGCAGGGACTGGCGGGTCACGGAGTTCCTTCCGGGCACGGGGCGGCGGCGCGACCCAGGATCCTCCTCGCGCCGCTCGTTGTCACAGGTCAGCATGCCGGTAACACCTGGCAGAAGCTGCCGCATTCCGCGCGATGCACCCGGAAGAGACCACGTCGTGACCCGGGAGTCGCCGCCGCGTACAGCGGGTAGCAGCCTCCGCATGAGTCTTCTGGGGTTCCTCGACCGGGTCGCGGACGTCGCGACGTTCGACAAGGTGATCGAACCGGCCCGCCGGGCCGTGCTGGGCGTACTCCGGCCGCCGGTCAAGGATCTCCTGCACGGCACCTGGCTCGGGCACCCCGTGCACCCGATCCTGGTGCAGGTGCCGGTGGGCAGCTGGGTCTCCGCGGGACTGCTCGACGCCATTCCGCGGATGCGGCCGGCGGCGACCTTCCTGATCGGTGCCGGGGTGGCCGCGGCGGTGCCCGCTGCGGCGTCGGGAGCGGCCGACTGGTCGGAGCAGGGGCCGGGCGTGCGCCGGCTCGGCGCGCTGCACGCCGTCGCCAACACGGTGGCGCTCGGGCTGTACGCCGGCTCGCTGGCGGCGCGACGGAAGGACCGCGGCGGGCTGGGGCGGGTGCTCTCCTACAGCGGGCTGGCGATCGCCGGGGGATCGGCGGCCATCGGCGGGCACATGTCCTACGCGCAGTCGTCCGGGGCGTCGCACGCGGCGACGGCGGCGCGGGCGCTGTCGTCGGAGTGGCTGGACCTGGGGCCGCTGGACGACTTCCCCGAGGGGCGGCCTGCGCTGCGCACGGGCACCGGCGGGGCCGCGGACGTGCCGCTGGCCGTGGTGCGCCGGGGCACGAAGGTGGACGTCTTCGTCGGCGCCTGCTCCCACCTGTCCGGGCCGCTGCAGGAGGGGACGATCGAGGAGGTGCGCGGGTCGCAGTGCCTGGTCTGCCCGTGGCACGGCTCGGCGTTCGACCTCGACAGCGGTGAGCCGCGACGCGGGCCGGCGGCGAACCCGCAGGAGAAGCTCGAGGTGCGCATGGAGGCCGGGCGCGTGATGGCGCGGGTGCACAGCCGCAACCGCTGAGCCGGGAAAGAAGCCGGCCCGGCCGGCCCGGGGGGAACGGGTCGGCCGGGCCGGGGTCATCGGCCACCCGGGAGCACGCACCAGGCGGGGCAGTGATGACCCTACGTAACCGACGCTGGACCGCGGGATCCCCTGAACGGGTGCACATCCGGACGGGATGGTGACGGAAAGCTCATCTGGAGGAGGTTCAGGTTCGCAGCTCACCCGGTCGGGCACCGGGCGGGGATGTTCTTCCTCTTCTCCAGCCGGCTGGGCTGCCTCGGTTCGCTCGCCCTCTCCGCCCTGCTCACCGTGCTCCTGCTCCTGCTCCTCGACGTGCTGTGACCGCAGGCCGGTCAGACGTTCCCGCGGGAACGTCTCGAGCAGCGCTGGGGCGTCACGGGGAGTCCTCGGCGTTGAGGTAGGCGCAGCGGTACCGCGCGGTGGACATCGCCTCGGTGAACCGGGCCTCCCAGGCGGGATCCTGGGCCGGGAAGGTCTCCAGCACCCGCTCGTCCAGCACGGCCGGCAGGCCGTCGAGCCCGGTGTAGGTCCGGCGCACGAGGATCCGCGTCACCCCGTCGACCTCGTCGTGCGCCGGGACCCAGCGGGCCTGGGCCACCGCGGCGGCCACCTGCTCGCGCTGCCGGGCGGGCAGGGGAGCGGCCGCTGCGTTCTGTCGCAGGGCCGTCCACAGCGACCAGCCGACGGTCGCGAGGAGACCGAGCACGGCCAGGACCACCGCCAGCTCGATCAGTCCGAGGACCATGCGGACGACGCTAGTTCGCACCGCCGGAGCCCGCGAGGAGCCGGGAGCACCACGGGGATCCGAGCGGCTCGGCGCCGTCGTCCTGACCGGGCGGTAGCCTCGCAGCGGGCCGCAGGCGCCGCACGCGACGGCTCGTGGGTCCTCGCGGCGGGTTCTGGACCCACCGGGCCTCTAGCTCAATTGGCAGAGCAGCGGACTTTTAATCCGCGGGTTGTGGGTTCGATCCCCACGGGGCCCACGTCTCGAGCTAGCGCTCGGCCCCGATCACCGCGGTGGTCCACCCCGGCCCCAGCGTCCAGCGGTGACCCACGAAGGGCGCCGTCAGCTCCTCGTCGTCGGCGACGAGGAACCGCGATCGCTGCCGGCCGCTGACCTCGTCCAGGTACTGGGTCTCCACGCCGGTCACGGCGTACGCCGCGGCCACGAAGTTGCCGACGACGGCGACCAGGATCCCGGCTTCCAGGACGGGTCCGGGCTGGATGATCCAGTCGCCCCGCACGCCGTTGGCCTGCGCCGTCGGAGACCACGCCACCGCCCAACCTGCCCCGGCTCGCCAATCCTCGGAGGTGTACTTCGGCTCACCGATCCGCACGACGAAGGCCGGGGGCGCCCCGGCCGCGACCTCGGGCCGCTGCTGCAGCTCGCGGACCGCGTCGACCGAGGCCATGCGCCGGCTCCCGCGTGCCGGGGTGCCACCCAGCAAGCCGGTGCTGAGCAGCTTGGTGGCGGACCCCTTCGACACGTCGAGGAGCCGAGCGGCTTCCAGGACGCTGATCTCGATCGGGTCGGTCACGATGCCGGGGTGGTGTCGGGGCGCACGGTGCGGTGCGTCATCGGGTCCTCCTGCTGAGCCGGTATCCGCTCAACGTAGGGCGTGCCGAGCCGAGCGCGTGGCCCCGGCGGCCGATGCTGGGAGGGTGGGTGCTGTTCGCACCGCCACGCGCGACCGAGGAGAACCGATGAACTTTCTGCGTCGCCTGCAGTCGGAGAGCCCGATCCTCTTCCTGGTGGTGCTGTTCGTCGGCATCTTCATCGCCTTCCAGCTGCTGCTGTTCGTCGCCGAACTCGTGCTGGGCCCGTTCGGGCTGCCGGGATGGGCGCCCCTGGTCCTCGTGCTGATCGCGCTCGTCGTCGTCGCCAAGCGGCAGCAGAACTCGCGGTAGCCGGGTAGGAGGCAGAAGCCTCTCTTCTAGCGACACGCATCGCGATTCAGTCACTATCGATTGACTTTCGATAGAAAGTCCGCGATGGTCGACGGCATGACGCATTTGCGCCACGTGGTGCTGCCCCTTCGGATCCTGCTGGTCATCGCCCTCGCCGCCTTGCTGGCCGCGCAGGTCTGGGCGGTCCCGGCCGTGCTGCCGGACATCTCCGAGCCGTCGCTGGAGAGGTCCGTCATGCGCGCGGCCATGTTCGTCGCGGCCGTGCTCGGGCTGGCGTGCGTCCAGGCCGTCGTCGTCTGCACCTGGCAGCTGCTCACCCTGGTCACCGACGACCTGATCTTCAGTGACGGCGCCCTGCGCTGGGTGAACGGCATCGTCCGCGCGGTGGTCGCCGGATGGCTGATGCTCTTCGCGACCTTCGTCTGCTCGTACTACTTCATCGTCGACGAGGTCAGCGACGACGCGGCACTGCCGGTCCTCCTGCTGCTCCTGCTGCTGGTCGGGGCGGTGCTCGGCCTGCTCCTGGTCGTCATGCGCGCCCTGCTCCGGCAGGCGACGGCCCTGCGGACCGACCTCGAAGCCGTCATCTGATGCCCATCATCGTGCGCATCGACGTGGAGCTGGCCCGGCGCAAGATGAGCGTGGGGGAGTTCGCCGAGCGGGTCGGGCTCACCCCGGCGAACGTGGCCGTGCTGAAGAACGGTCGGGCCAAGGCGGTGCGCTTCAGCACGCTGGAGGCCATGTGCCGGGTGCTCGACTGCCAGCCCGGCGACCTGCTGGAGTGGGTGCCGGACGACGAGGTCGCGGCGCACCCCGCACACCGATGAGCGGCGTCCCGGAGACCGTCGACGTCCTGGTGGTGGGCGCCGGGCTGGCGGGGCTGCACACGGCCATGCTGCTCGCCCGCCGGGGACACGAGGTGATGCTGGTCGACCGGCGGACCGACCTCACCACGGCCATCCGCACCACCGGGATCTTCGTCCGCAAGACGCTCGACGACTTCCCGCTGCCGGCCGGGTCCCTCGGGCCGCCGATCCGGCGGGTGGTCCTCTACCCCCCGGGACTGGCGCGGCCGGTGACCCTGGACAGCCCGCGGGACGAGTACCGGGTGGGCGACATGGCGGCGCTGTACCTGGCCGCAGCCCGTGCGGCGGCGGAGTCCGGCGTCCGCATCGTGCTGGGCACGCGCTACACCGGCCGCGGGCTCAGCTCCGCCATGCTGACCGGCCCGGGCGGGCCCACGTCCGTGCGGACCCGCTTCCTCGTCGGTGCCGACGGCGCGCGGTCGAGGGTGGCCCGCGATCTCGCCCTGGACCGCAACCGGCAGCTGCTGGTCGGGGCCGAGGAGGTCTTCCCGGTGGCCGGCGGCGCCGAGCCGCCGGCGTTCCACTGCGTCCTCGACCCCTCGATCGCGCCCGGCTACCTGGCGTGGGTGGTCAACGACGGGCGGCACGCCCATGTCGGTGTCGCCGGCTACGCCGACCGCTTCCCCGACGGCATGGTGGCCGCCCTGCGACGCTTCCGTGCCGCGGCGCCCGGGCTGGCCGGGGTCGAGCGTCCGGACGAGGTCGACAGGCGTGGGGGGCCGATCCCGGTGGGTGGCCTGCTGCGCCGGATCAGCTGCCCCGACGGGCTGCTCGTGGGCGACGCGGCGGGCGCGGTCTCACCGCTGACCGCCGGCGGCCTCGATCCCTGCCTCCGGCTGTCGGAGCACGCCGCCGCCGTGCTGGACGAGGCGCTGCGCACCGGTGATCGCGCCGTGCTGGCCCGCTACGACGGCGCCGCGCTCCGGGCCGGCTTCCGGGGCCGGGTGCTGCTGCGCCGGGGGCTGGCCCGGGTGCGCACGCCCGGTGTCGCCGCGGCCGCCTTCCCGCTGCTCCGGACGCCGCCGGGGCGGGCGGTGGCCCGCCGCATCCTGTTCGGGGACCGGTCGTTCCCGACGCCGGCCAGCCCGGGCCGCACAGCGACCCCGCAGGCCGCCGTGCCGTGAGGTCGGTCAGCCCCGGGTGGCAGCAGGCTTCGGCGGCAGGACGAGCTCGCGGCGCATGCGCAGCCGGCCGGGCAGGCGGGGGCCGGTCACCGTCGGGTGGACGAAGCCGGAGCGGTCGGGGCGGGCGCTCATGTGGGTCTCAACTCTCCTCGGTCCTGCGGTATGCCCCGAGCGTCGCGGACGGGTCTGACAGTTCGCGGTGCGATGACCTGGCAGTTGCCTGGCAGCGGCCCGGCGCCCGCCCCTCGTACGGGTTCGGTTCGCTCTGAACCTGCGGGGACACATCGCCGCGGCGGCGTGTCCCGGGGTGACCGCGGTGGTTCCGGACCCCTGCACGCTCGGACAGGCCTGTTCCTGTCGACAAGTGGTCGTCCGCAGCGGCGGGTGACCGGCCCCTCCGTTGGCGCGTGCAACGATCCGGCCACACGGCTCCCCACGCGCGTCGGCGGGGCAGCCGCACGCGGCCCCGACGCCTACCTTTCTGGCATCGCGACGCCACGGCCGGCGACGCGATGCCCGCTCCTCTTCCCCCGGGGCGGGTTCTCCATGGATGGATGGACAGCAGCGATGAGCGTTCTGGGTGGTCTGCCGGGCAGTGGAGTCGTCGCCGACACCGGCGTCGAGGGCTGGTGGCTCCTCGGCGGCAGCGAGGACGAGCCCGGGCGGGTGCTCGCCGGCCCCTTCCCCGATCGCGCCGAGGCGGGCTGGTCGGCCGCGGCCCTGGCCGACGGCGCGGCCGCGCGGCCGGCCTACGGGATCCGTCGCGCCGACGGGTCGCTCCGCCGGCGCCCCTCGCCCCAGGAGTGGGCGTGGCTGGAGCACCTCACCGCGCAGCTCGACCGGCTGCCCGACGACTGGCGTCCGCTGCTGGCGGAGGAGGACCCGCTGACGACGCTGCTCGTCGAGGTGACCGCTGCGCTGAGCGAGGCGGGGCTGCCGCTGCACGACGCCGCGGGCGGGGACGGCGCGCTCGGGGGCGCCTGCCTCACGCCGACGCCGGAACTCGACGGCGTCGTCGTCGCGTGGCGCCAGCACGACCGGATGAGCGTCGACCAGGTGCACGGCACCGCCGCCGACGGCGCCGTGCAGATGGCGATGAACCGGGCGCTGGCCGAGGTGCTCGCCGCCCGCGGGCTGGAGCCCGAGGCGTGGGGCGCGGCCGTCGTCGTCCGCCGGGAGGAGTGACCGGCCGGCTCACCGCACCGGCGGCGGCGGCCGGGTCCGTTCGCGCACGGCCATGAGGAGGGCCGGGAACCCCAGCGCGAGGCCGGCACCCAGCAGCGCACCCGCGACGGTGTCCGAGAGCCAGTGCGCCCGCAGGTAGACCCGGGACAGCGCCATCGCGGCCCCGAACACGACCGCGCGCACCTCCCACCGCCAGCGCGACGGGCCGGGGGACGCGAGCACCAGCACCAGCCCGAGGGCGGTGACCGCGCCCGCGATGGCGTGCCCGGACGGGAACGAGGCCGCCGTCGTCTCGATCAGCGCACCGGGTGGGCGCGGCCGGTCCACGGCGTCCTTCACCGGGCCGATGAACAGCTCACTGGTGACGACGGCCAGCGCGAAGGCGGCCAGCCGCAGCCAGTGCCGTCGCCAGGCGATGAGCAGCAGCGCCGCGATGCGCAACGGCCAGTTGACGTACGCGCTGCCCAGCACCGCGAGCGCCTCGGCGACCGCCGTCGCGGGCTCGTTCTGCACGCCCCCGGCCCACCGCCAGACGGCGTCGTCGACCACCTGCACCGCCGGCCGGGTGGCCGGCACGGCCACGAGGGTCGCCAGCACGGCGGCCGCGGCCAGCAACGAGCCGCTGACCGCCAGCCCCCGGCGCGCGTCGACGAGCATCAGCGGCTCACACCGACTCCGGCACCAGCTGGGTGCGCGGCGCGGTGTTGGGCTCCCGCCGCCACGAGCGGTTGTGCCGCCAGAACACGTACGTGCCCAGCCCGAGCGGGATGGGCAGCACGTAGGTCAGGCTCCGGAAGACCAGCACGGCGGCGGCGACCAGCGCGCGCTCCCCGCCCGCCGCGGCCAGGCCGGTGATGAGCGCCAGCTCGATCACCCCGAGCCCGCCGGGGGTGAACGGGACGGCGGTGAGCAGCCGGGCGAAGGCGAACACCGCCAGCGCCTCGACCACCGCGACCTGGTCGCCGTCCACCCCGACGAAGCGCAGCGCCAGCAGCAGCACCAGGAACAGCGACAGGTGGCTGACCAGCGTCGCGAGGGTGATCCACGGCCAGCGGGCCCGCAGCAGCAGCGCGGTCCGCTCGCGGAACTTCGTCGTCGCCCGCTCCCAGCCGGTCACCGGGCCGCGGCCGAACGGACGGCGCAGCGCCGAGGCGATCCGGGCCGCGCCCAGGCCGATCCGCTCGGCGCCCTCCCGGCTGCGCAGCAGGGCGCCGAGCAGGACGACCGCGACCACGAGCACGGCCAGCCCGGCCAGCCCCGCGGTGATCCGGCCGGCGCTCGGGGGTGCGCTCAGGGCGAGCAGCGCCAGCGCCAGCACGGGCAGGGCCAGCTTGGCGAAGTTGTTCCAGAGTCCCGACACGAGCAGGGCCACCGAGGTGCGCGAGCGGGAGAAGCCCCACGACGAGTTCATCGCGTACGTCAGCCCCAGCGAGATCGCCGCACCTCCGATCACGGTGTTCGACACCGCGGTCGTCGTCTCGGTGGACACGAACGCCTGCCGCAGGGTCAGCCCGGGCGTGGTCGAGACCATGACGATCTGGTAGCTGGCCAGGTTCCAGGCCGCGGCGACGGCGAGCAGGGTCAGCTCCACCCAGGTCATCGCGCGGACCGACGTCCACACGTCGGAGAGGCTGGTGAACTGCGGCAGGAACCAGACGAAGACGGCGACGACGAGCGCCACCGAGAGCAGCCCACCGATCACCCGCCGCCCGCTCCGGCGGGCGGGCCGGTCCTCGCCGCTCACCGGTCGCCGTCCGCGGGGGGATCGAGTTCGAGCCGGTCGTCGGTCTGCTCGCGGACGGCCGCGCGGACGGCGTCGCGCGGGACGGCGCCGATGCCCTGGGTGGCGAAGCCGAGCGGCTCGGCCCGGTTCTCCCCGGAGAGCCGGAACAGCACGCTGATGCACCCCCCGTCGAACACGTAGAACCGGGTGCCGACGTACTCGGGCGTCACCTGCGTGACCCGCTCCCACCGCTCCATCGCCTCGCGGTCGCTGGGGATCTGCGTGGCGCCGGCGGTGTCGCAGCGCTCGTCGAGGCGGATCTCCACCGCCCGGGCGCCGTCGCGGTTGGAGTCCAGCCAGAAGTGCGCGTCCTCGTCGGAGGCCTCCAGCCCGGAGACGTCCCAGCCCAGCGGGATGACCTCCAGGCACGGCACGTAGGACGCCGTGGGCACGGACTGCGCGAGCAGGATCACCCCGTTCGCCGGAGTGCCCTCGTCACCCTCCCGGCAGGCGAGCACCTCCGAGTCGAGCACCACCGGCCGCACACAGCCGGTGAGGAGCAGCAGCAGGGGAGCGACGACGGCGAGCACCGCGCCGGGGCGCCGGCTCACAGCGGTGAGCCGATCAGCCCCGCGGTGATGACGGCGGCGACGGCGGCCGCCACGACGGTGACCACGGTCAGCCCGAAGCGCCGCCACGTCCACCGCTGGATGTGCACCGGGGGGAGCTGGAAGGGCAGCAGCCGCAGGAAGTCTGCGTGCAGGTCGCGGGCCTGCTTGGCCTCCTGGCGCAGCATCCGGCGCAGCTGCGAGGGCATGGTCAGGCCGCGGGTGGCGGCGAACGCCTCGGCGATCTCCTCGTCGGTGAACTGCCGCCGGGCCCGCGCGTAGACCTGCGCGGCATCGGTGCGCAGCGCCAGGACCAGCATCATGTTGGCCAGGTCGACCGCCTGCCGCCACGGGCTGGGCCGCACCTCGGCGAACGCCGAGTCGATGAGGAACAGCTCGCGGTCTCGGACCAGCAGGTTGGCCGGCTTGATGTCGCGGTGGGCCATGCCGATGTCCCACATCCGGCGGACGGCGGCCAGCCCCTGGTCGATGATCTCGTCGTCGATCTCGGCGTCCCCGGCCTCCTTCGCGCCGGCGATGAACTCGGTGATGAGCACGTACTCGCGCTCCGGGGTGATCTCGATGATGCCGAGCGGGTGCGGCACCGGCAGCGAGGCCTCCCAGAACAGCCGCAGGATGTAGTCCTCGTACTGGACCAGCCGCCGCACGCTGTGGAACGGCTTCTCGTCCTCGAGCCGGCCGTAGAGCAGGGCCCGGCCCAGCTTGTACCAGCGGTCGGACCGCACGTGGGTGATCGCGTAGAGCTTGCCGAACACGCAGCTCTCCTCCGCCGGCGACGAGGAGTGCGCCTTCACGGTGATCCTCAGCGGGGTCGAGCCGCCGGAGCCGGCCAGGCCGAACGGCGTCACGTCGGTGGCGAGCAGGCCGAGCTGGTCCTGCAGCGCGCGGACGATGGCGTCGCCGCGCTCCCCGGAGACGTCCAGGTGCGCCGGCCGCCCCCGGCTGTAGCGCACCGGATAGACGGCGTTGGGCGTGAGCAGCCGGAACGCGGCCAAGGGGCCGGCGACCCCGAGCACGACGCCCGCGACGATGCCGGTCGGGTGGTCCTGGGCGAGGTAGATCCGGGACAGCGCGGTGAGGACGAGCAGCCCGCAGACCACCCACTTGCCGACCGTGCGCTTGGACCCCGGCGGGACCAGCGCGTACACGGTGCTCACCAGGAAGGCGGCCAGCACCGTCATGGGCAGCGAGGGCATGGAGAAGCCCGACCAGGAGCCCAGCAGCTCGACCTCGAAGGGCCGGGGTCGCTGCAACGTCGTCGACATCACCGCGGCGACGTTGACCACGATGAGCACGACTCCGAACCAGACGAACAGGTGCCGCCACCGGCGGAAGGCGACCAGGAGCACCAGGTTGGTCAGCCACATCGCGTGCAGCGCCCGTTCGCTGGCCAGCGCGCCGGCGACCTGGGCGACGTCGATGCCGACGGGGGACCGCAGGTCCGCGGCCGCCTGGAGGATCCGGGTGTCGATGACGTCGAAGTAGCGGATGGTCCCGGTGACAACGACGACCACCCACGCCAGCACGACCAGGCCGCTGAGCGCCAGCCACCACTTGCCGGACGTGCGCAGCTGGCGGGGGAGCGCCGGGGGCTCACCGGACGGGCGGCGCCGACGGCGCACGCGCGCGATCGACGGCGGGGACGGCCGGGTGGCCGGACCCGTCGCGCCCGCTGCAGGCAGCGCCTGCGGGACCGACGCCATGCCGGGCAATGCTGCTCTTCGGGCGGCGCCGCGACCATCCCCTTTCGCGCCGCGGCCGATCTACGGTTGCCCGTCCGCACGGCCGGGAGGGGGCGCGATGCGTGCTCTGCGCGCGGTCCTGGCCGCGCTGCTGCTGGTCGTCGCGGGCTGCGGCGGCGCCGAGGACCCGGCCCCCGCGGAGCCGACGACTATCCGCTTCGCCTCCTACGACTTCCCCGAGAACCAGACCCTCGTGGAGGTGTACGCCGAGGCCGCCCGCCGGGCGGACCTGCCGGTGTCGGTCCAGCACGGCATCGGCACCCGGGAGGTCGTCTCGCCGGCGTTGCAGCAGGGCGTCGTCGACGTCGTCGTCGACTACCTGGGGACGGCGATGGCCTTCGCCCGGCCCGGTTTCCCGCGCCCCCCGGCCGATCCGGGGGAGATGCACGCCGTGCTCGCCCGCACGATGGGTGGGCGGGGGGTCGACGTCCTGACGCCGTCGGCCGCCGAGGACCAGAACGGGTTCGTCGTCACCGCCTCGCTGGCGGCCGAGCGCGGGATCGACACGCTGTCCGAGCTGGCACCGCTGGCGCCCGAGCTCACCTTCGGGGGTCCGCCGGAGTGCCCCGACCGCCCGTTCTGCCTGCTCGGGCTCGAGCAGGTCTACGCGATGCGGTTCGCCGAGGTGCTGAGCATGCCCACGCGGGCCGCGACGCTGGAGGCGCTGCTCTCCGGGCAGATCCAGGTGGGCATGCTCGAGACCACCGATGCCCGGCTCGCCGTGGCCCCCGTGACGCTGCTGGTCGACGACCGCGCGCTGCAGCCCCGCGAGAACGTCGTCCCTCTCGTCCGGACCGATGCGCTCGACCGGTGGGGCGACCGGTTGCGCGCGGCGCTGGACGAGGCCAGCGCGCGGCTGACCACGCGGGACCTGGTGGAGCTCAACCAGGCCGTGGAGCTGGAGGGGCGGACCCCGGCCGAGGCCGCGGCCGCCTGGTGGGACGGCCAGGCGGGGTGACGCCTGGCCGTCGAGGCTCAGCCGTCGAGGAAGGCCTCGACCACCGGCGCCAGTTCTGCCGCCTCGGTGACCAGCGCGATGTGGCCGCCGCTGTAGACGTGCAGGCGGGCGTGCGGCAGGAGGCGGGCCATGATGCGGGCGTTGACCACCGGCACGATCGGGTCGTCGTCCCCGGCGAGCACGAGGGTGGGCTGCCGGATCAGCGACAGGAACGGCAGGCTGCTCCAGCCGGTGCTCGCGGCGAGCTGGAAGTAGTAGCCGCGGCGCGGGCCCAGGCGGGTGGCGGCGTGCAGCGCCCGGGCGGCCCGATCGGGCTCGGCGCGCATCGTGCCGCCGTAGATCTCCCCGGCGATGCGGCGGGCGTACTCCGGGTCGCGGTGCCGGCGCGGGGTGAGCATGCGTCCCAGCACGCGGGGGTGCGCGGGCACCATGAGCGTCCCGGTGCCCGTGGCGGCGAGCACCAGCCGCCGGCAGCGACGCCGGTGCTGGACGGCGAAGTGCTGGGCCAGCCCGCCGCCCCAGGACAGGCCCAGGACGTCGACGGCCCCGCCGTACCCGAGCCGGTCGAGCATGCCCGTGACCACCGGCGCGAAGGTGGCCAGGTTGTAGGGCACGACGGGCGGCGGGGAGCCGCCCACGCCGGGGACGTCGAACCGGATGACGGTGCGCCGGGGGTCCAGCGCGTCGACGAACGGCTGGAGCACCTCGAGGCTGGCGCCGATCCCGTTCATCAGCAGCAGCGGCGGGACGTCGTCGTCGGTGCCGGGCCGGACCGACGTCCGCAGCGTTCGGCCGCCGGCGGTGACCGAGCGGACGCGCTCGCTGCTACTTGTCGAAGACATAGGTCCCCGGGGCATCGCCCAGGATCTCCAGGCCGCCGGCGAGGTCGGTCGGGGCCGGCACCTGCTCGCCGGCCCGCTCGTCCAGCCAGGCGGTGAAGTCCGGCCACCAGGAGCCCTTCTCCGTGCGGGCGGAGGCCAGCCACTCCTCCGGGTCCGGCGGGGTGGAGTCGGCCACCTGGAAGGTGGACTTCGGGTTCCCCGGCGGGTTCACCAGCGACGCGATGTGGCCGCTGGTCGAGAGGATGAACCGGCTCTCCCCGCCCAGCATCTGGGTGCTGCGGTAGCAGGCCTGCCACGGGCAGAGGTGGTCGGCGATTCCCGCTGTGACGTAGGTGTCGACGGTGACCGTGGACAGGTCCACGGGCGTGCCGAGCATCGTGGCGCCGCCGGCCTCGGTGAGCTGGTTGCCGAGCGCGACGTCGATGAAGCCGCGGTGCAGCCCCGCGCTCATCCGGGTGGTGTCGGCGTTCCAGAACAGGATGTCGAAGTTGGGCGGCGGCTTGCCCTGCAGGTAGTTGTTGACCCAGTAGTTCCAGATCAGGTCGTTGGGGCGCAGCCAGGCGAAGACCTCGGCCAGCTGTGCGCCGTCGAGGTAGCCCTTCTGCTGCGACTTCTCCGTCGCCGCCCGCACCGACTCCTCGTCCATGAGCGCCGAGACGGTGCCCGCCCGCGACCAGTCCAGCACGGTGACGGCGAAGCTGGCCGCGCTCACCCGGTCCTGGCGGCCCTGGGCGGCGAGGTGGGCCAGCACCATCGCGGTGATGATCCCGCCGGAGCAGAACGCCTGCAGGGCCACCCGCTCGCTGCCCGACGCCTGCTCGACGGCGTCCATGGCGTCGAGCAGTGCCTGGCCGTAGGTGTCCAGGTCCCACTCGGCGTGCCGCTCGTCGGGGTTGCGCCAGGAGATCATGAAGACCTGGTGTCCCGCTGCCACGTAGTGCTCGACGATGCTGCGGCCGGGCGCGAGGTCGGTGATGTAGAACTTGTTGATCGTCGGCGGGACGATCACCAGCGGCACCTCGCGGACGGTCTCCGTCGTCGGGCGGTACCGGATCAGCTCGAACACCTCGGTGCGGAACACGACGACGCCCGGGGTGACCGCGAGGTCCTCGCCGACGCTGAACGCGTCGGGCTCGACCATCGAGGGGACCCGCGGCGGGGCGGCGAGGTCCGTGGCCATGCGACGCAGGCCCTGGACGACGTTCCTCCCGCCGGTGTCGATCAGCGCCTTCCAGCCCAGCGGGTTGAGCACCGGAACGTTGGACGGCGCCAGCGCGTCGACCAGGTTGGTGGCGGTGAACCGGATCCGCTCGTCGTCCTGCCAGTCGAGATCGGCGTCCTCGATCAGCTCCCAGGTGGCGCGCGCGGTGGCGAGGTGGGTCTGCATGGCCCGGCGGAGCAGCGGGTTCCCCGACCAGGCGGGGTCGGCGAACCGCTTGTCCTTGCGCCCGGGCGCCAGGTCCGAGCGCCCCACGGTGATCCGGCCCAGCTCGCGGGCCAGCTCGCCGGTGCGCCGCGCCACCGTCCCTGGCTGCCGGGCCAGGGCGGCGCCGAACCGCAGCGCGGTGCTCGCCGGTGGCACCATCCGGCGCAGCGGGCCGCGCGCGGCGTCGACCAGGATCATGTCGAGCCCCATGGCGGCGTCGGCCGCGCCCTCGGGGACGTCCTGCTGGGGTGCCGTCGGGGCCATCGGGTCTCCTCCGCGCCGGGTGTGACTCAGGCCACTGAAACACACCCGGCGCCGTCCGGCAGGAGATGCGGAACGCCCCTGCTCAGGTGATCGCGCTCGTCCCCGTGACGGCCCGCCCGACGATCAGCGTGTTCACCTCGCGGGTGCCCTCGTAGGAGTAGATCGCCTCGGCGTCGGCGGCGAACCGGCCCACGTGGTTCTCCAGCAGGATGCCGTTGCCGCCCATGAGCTCGCGGGCGTAGCCGACCGTCTCGCGCATCCGCATCGTGCAGAACGCCTTGGCCAGCGACGCCTGCTCGTCGCTCATCGTGCCCTCGTCCTGGAGCTGGGAGAGCCGCGCGCACATCGCCGCGGAGGCGGTGATGTTGCCCAGCATCCGCACCAGCAGGTCCTGCACGAGCTGGAACTCGGCGATCGGCTGACCGAACTGCTCGCGGTCGGTGGCGTAGCGCAGGGCGTGCTCGTAGGCGCCGCGCGAGCAGCCGACCGACGACCACGCGACGCCGGCGCGGGTCATCTTCAGCACCTTCGCCGTGTCCCGGAAGCTGCGCGCCTCCTGCAGCCGGTTCTCCTCCGGCACGCGGACGTCCTCGAGGGTGATCAGCGCGTTCTGCACGACCCGCAGCGCGATCTTGTCCTTGAGGTCGACGGTCGAGAAGCCCGGCGTCCCCTTCTCGACGACGAAGCCGAGGACGTCGTCGGTCTCCTCGTCCTTGGCCCAGATGATGATCAGGTCGGCGAAGCTGGCGTTGCCGATCCACTTCTTCTCGCCGTTGAGGATCCAGGTGTCGCCCTCGCGGCGGGCCGTCGTCCGGGCGCCGCGGGCGATGTCCGAGCCGGCCTCCGGCTCGGTCAGGCCGAAGGCGCCGATCAGCTCCATCCGCGCCATCGCCGGCAGCCAGCGCTGCTTCTGCTCCTCGGAGCCGCAGAGGTAGATCGAGCCCATGGCCAGCCCGCCGTGCACGCCCATGAAGGTGGAGATGGAGGCGTCGCCGCGGGAGAGCTCCATGGCCACCATGCCGTCGAACAGCGACGACCGACCCGGGCAGCCGTAGCCGGAGTAGGGGTTGCCGGCGATGCCGAGCTCGGCCAGGCCCGGGATCAGTTCGTGCGGGAACTCCGCGCGGGTCCAGTACTCGTTGATGACCGGCTCGACCTTCTCGTCCATGAAGGCCCGCACCCGGTGCAGGAGCGCCCGCTCGTCCTCGGGCAGCAGCCCCTCGAGGTCGTAGAAGTCCGAGGTCACCGGCGGGGCGTCGCTCATGGGTGTCGTGTCTCCCTGCAGTCGTGGGTTCCTCGGTTGCCCCTACCCGCCGGCATGCGTCGGCAACGTGAGGAATGCCCGTGCACCCGATCGGGCAGGAGCGTCGCGTCCCGACGTCCTGGAGGAGGCACCCGTGCGATCCATCGCCGACCAGACCGACGACGAGCTCGGCGGACCCGGCAGCGTGCTGGTCCGCCAGCGCCGTGACCACGTCGAGCTCGACCGGTTGCTGTCCGAGCTGGACGGCGCTGCCGGCGTCGCCCAGGAGGAGGTGCTGAACCGCATCGACCGGCTGGTGTTCAGCCACGCGTTCGCCGAGGAGACGGTGCTCTGGCCGGTGATCCGCCGGGTCCTGCCCGACGGCGACGCCCTGACGCTGCAGGTCGAGGAGGAGCACCAGGAGGTCAACGAGCTGGTCACCGCGCTCGAGCGGGACGGCCTCGACTCCCCGGAGCGCCCGGCCCGGCTGCGGCGGCTGACCGAGGTGCTGCGCGAGGACGTGCGCGACGAGGAGGACGTGCTCTTCCCCCGGCTGCAGGAGGCGCTGAGCGCCGCCGAGCTGCGTGCCCTGGGCCGCCGCTGGGAGCTCATGCGCCGCATCTCGCCGACCCGGCCGCACCCGACGGTCTCCCGCCGTCCGCCCGGCAACGCCCTGTCCGGGCTGCCGCTGTCGCTGATCGACCGCACCCGCGACGTCGTCGACGCCGGGGTGCGCCGCGTGCCGGACCGGTTCGCCCCGGCCGGGCGCGCGCTGAGCCAGGGGCTCGCCGGGCTGGCCGGCCTGGTCGAGCGCCTGCCGCTGTCCCGCACCGGCGACGGGCCCCCCACGAGCCGCTGACGACGGCGCGAACACGCTGAAGGCCCCCTCCCGAGCCGGGAGGGGGCCTTCAGCGTGCTGTCGACGTGCGCCTACGTCGTCTGCTTGTCCTTCGGATTGGCCCGGGCGTCGAGCTGGATCTCCTTGTCCGCCCTCGGCACGCCCTCCTTCAGCTCCTCGGTGCGCTCGATCTCGGCGTCCATCTCGATGCCGAAGAGCAGTGCGACGTTGATCAGCCAGAACCAGATCAGGAAGATCACCACGCCGGCGAGCGCGCCGTAGGTCTTGTTGTAGCTGCCGAAGTTGCCCACGTAGAAGGCGAACAGGGCGGAGGCCACGATCGCGACCAGGATGGCGACGCCGGCACCCGGGCTGACCCACTTGAAGCCGCGCAGCTTCACGTTCGGCGTCGAGTAGTAGAGGATCGCGATCATCAGCGCCAGCAGGATCAGCATCACCGGCCACTTGGCCCAGTTCCAGATGTTGACGACGGTGTCGCCGAGGCCGATGGCCTGGCCGACCGCGTCCACGACCGGGCCGCTCAGCACCAGCATCGACAGGATGAGGGCGGCGAACAGGATGCCGATCAGGGTCACCAGCAGCTGCAGCGGCTTGAGCTTCCAGACCTTCCGGCCTTCGGGCGTCTCGTAGACGACGTTCGCGGCGCGGGTGAACGCCCCCACGTAGCCCGAGGCCGACCAGACGGCGGTGGCCAGACCGATGATCAGCGCGAAGCCCGCCGTGCCGCTGTTGCCGGCGATCTGCTCGATGGCCGGGTTCAGGGTCTCCGCGGCGTCCTCTGGTACGACCTCGGTGAGGGCGTCGGTGAGCTGCTGCGGATCGGTCAGCAGCCCGACGATGGACACCAGGGCGATCAGCGCGGGGAACATCGCGAGGACGCCGTAGTAGGTGAGCGCCGCGGCCCAGTCGGTGAGGTTGTCCTCGCTGAACTCCTTGAGCGTGCGCTTGATCGTGCCCCCCGTCGTGGGCTTCGGGTCGGCGCCGACGGGCGCGTAATCGGCGCGGGTGCCGCTGATGACGTCGTTGTCAGGGGCCGGGTCGCTGCCGGGCCTGCCCGCGGAATCGCTCGCGTGGCTGGACGAGCCGGTGGGTCGGGTCATGGAGTCCTCCGGTTCGGGGAAGGCGCAGGCGCCCTCGGGTCGGAGCTTCCGGTGCCCCGGACCGTCCGGTTCCATGCCGGGCCCCGGCGTGGCGTTGCCGAACGGAGATCAGCGGATCCCGGACACCGGCGACCACTCGCCTGCACCGGCGACGGCCTCCTCGACCTCCGTCAGCGGGTCCGGCCGCCGCGGCCGGGCGGCGCGGGAGTCGGCCCGGAGGCCGAGCAGGGCGGCGACCAGGATCGCGACGGCGGCCCCGATGCCGACGGCGCCCACCAGCGTGAACGCGACGTCCCGGGGCAGGCCGGTGCCGGGGTCGAGGTGGGCGGCGATGAGCGTGACCGCGACCGCGCTGCCCAGGGCCTGGCCGACCGACCGGGCGATCGAGTTGATCGCGTTGGCCACGCCGGTCTCGTCCTCGTGCACCGCCTGCACGACCAGCGACGGGAGCGCGGCGTAGGCGACGGTGACCGCCACCTGGGTCAGCAGCCCCGCGGCGATCACCGCCCAGCCCTCGCTGCGGAACCAGGTGAGCAGCACGAATCCGGCCAGCCCGAACGTCCAGCCGACGAGCAGGGTCGGCAGCCCGCCGAAGCGGGTGACCACCGAGCCGGCGAACGGCGCGAGCAGGATCCCGACGATCCCTCCGGGGAGCAGGTAGATCACCGTCGCCTCGAGGACCGTGGCGTCGAAGCCGTACCCGGTGATCTCCGTCGGGCTCTGCACGTACTGGAGGACGGCGAGGAACGAGGCGAACATCGCCACGCCGGTGAGCAGGCCGACGACGTTGGGCACGATGGTGCGGCGGTCGGCGAGCATCGCGGGGCGGACCAGCGGCGCGGCCAGCCGCCGCTGCAGGACGGTCCACCCGCTCAGGACGACGACCGAGCCGGCCAGGCAGCCCAGCGTCGCCGGGGAGGCCCAGCCCCACGCGTTGCCCTGCGAGACGAACAGCAGCAGCAGGGACAGGCCCGCGCCGAGGACCGCCGCGCCCCACCAGTCGACGCCCCCGGACGCGGTGACCGTGCGGCGGGGCAGCAGCCGCACGGCGAGGACCAGCGCCACCGCCGTGATGCCCAGGCCGATCCAGAACGGGCGGCGGTAGTCGGCGTCGTCGCCGGCCAGCAGCCCGGTCGCGACCAGCCCGGCCACGCCGCCGACGCCGAGGGTGCTGCTGACCACGGACATGCCCATGCCGAGCCGGTGCTCGGGCAGCTCACGGCGCAGCACGCTGATCGACAGGGGGAACAGCCCGTAGGAAGCGCCCTGGAGGACGCGGGCCAGGAGCAGCAGCGGCAGCGACTCGGTGGCGATCGCCAGGACCGTGCCCACCGCGACGGTGACGAGGATGCCGATGATGACCGGCCGCTCGCCCTTGAGGTCCCCGAGCCGGCCCAGCACGGGGGTGAGCACCGCCGCGGCCAGGAGATTGGCCGTGAGCACCCAGCCGGCCGCGCTCGCCGAGACGTCCAGCTGGGCGGCGATCCGGTCGAGGACCGGGACGACCAGGCTCTGCAGCAGCGACAGCGTGGTGACGACCAGAGACAGCGCGAGCACCAGCAGGACGGTGGCGGCCGTGCGGCCCTGGACGGGGGGCTGTTCGCGGACCGGCACCCCAGGATCAGACCACGGGTCCCGGCGTCGTCGTCCCCGGCTGCCGCAGCCGTGCCGGGCATGACTCTGGTCACACTGCGTCAGGTGAGGTTCACAACTCGACGATTAGGACCCGGCAGGACGGGGGACAGAGGCCTCTGAAGACGTGCCGCCGTCCCTGACCCGACGGCGGGTTCCGAACCTGGGGGAGAACAACAAGCATGGTGATGTGGCCGGCCGTGACGCTGATCGGATTCCTGGTCCTGACGGCCCTGGTGATCGCGATGGGTGTGCAGTCCACCGCCCGGTACGAGCGCGAGCGCGCCGAGCGCACCTCCGGTGCCCGGCACGCCACCGCGGAGCCGGTGGGCGCGGCGCAAGCCGCCTGACGCACCCGACGACGACCGCCGGACGCCCCGCTCCCTCTCCGGAGGCAGCGGGGCGTCCTGCTGTTCAGAGCACGTCGGCGGGAGTGTCCAGCACGGTGCGGTCCAGTGACCCGAGCAGGTCGAACTGCGGGCCGGTGCGGGGCAGCTCCCAGCGCCAGAAGTAGGTGGCCGCGGCGCGCTTGCCGTCGTAGAAGGAGCCCGTCCGGTCGCCGGTGGCCAGCGCCTGCTCCAGCCACAGCCAGGCGACGACGACGTGGCCGGCGGCTTCCAGGTAGACGTGTGCGTTGGCCAGCGCGAGGTCGGGGTCGCCGGTGCCCCAGAGCATGGCGGTCACCGCACCCAGCCGGGCGACCGCGGCGTCGAGGTCCGCGGCGAAGCCGGCCCAGGCGCTCCCGGCCGCGCGCGCCGTCGTCGTGCTGATCGTGTCCACCAGCAGCTGCAGCCCGGCCCCGCCCTGCAGCACGACCTTGCGGCCGAGCAGGTCGAGCGCCTGGATGCCCTGCGTGCCCTCGTGGATCGGGTTCAGCCGGTTGTCCCGGTAGAACTGCTCGACGGGGTAGTCGCGGGTGTAGCCGTAGCCGCCGTGCACCTGGATCGCCAGGTCGTCCGCGGCCGGCCCCCACTGCGAGGGCCAGGCCTTGGCGACGGGCGTGAGCGTGTCCAGCAGCAGGTGGGCGCGGTCCCGCTCCTCCTGCGTCGGCGCGGTCTGCTCCTCGTCCACCAGCCGCGCGCAGTACAGCCCCAACGCCAGCCCGCCCTCGGCGTAGCTCTTCGCGGCCAGCAGCATCCGGCGCACGTCGGGGTGCTCGATGATCGGCACCATCGGCGAGGCAGGGTCCTTGCCCGCCGCCGGGCGGCCCTGGGTGCGGGTGCGCGCGTAGTCCAGGGCGTGCAGGTAGCCGGTGTACCCGAGCACGCTCGCGCCCACCCCGACGCCGATCCGCGCCTCGTTCATCATGTGGAACATGTAGGTCAGGCCGCGGTTCTCCTCGCCCACGAGATAGCCGACAGCCCCGGCCCGCCCGCCGGGCGTGTGCACGCCCTCCCCGAAGTTGAGCAGCGTGTTCGTCGTCCCCCGGTAGCCCATCTTGTGGTTGAGCCCGGCCAGGACGACGTCGTTGCGCTCGCCCAGCGACCCGTCGTCCCCCACGAGGACCTTGGGGACGACGAACAGCGAGATGCCCTTCACGCCGGCCGGACCGCCCGGCACCTTGGCCAGCACCAGGTGGACGATGTTCTCGGTCAGCTCGTGGTCGCCGCCGGAGATCCACATCTTGTTGCCGGTCAGCCGGTAGCTGCCGTCGTCCTGGCGCTCGGCGCGGGTGGTGATGTCGGCGAGCGAGGACCCGGCCTGCGGCTCCGACAGGGCCATCGTGCCGAACCAGCGGCCCTCGACCATCGGGGCGACGAAGGTGTCGATCTGCTCCCGGCTGCCGTGGGCGAGGAGCAGCCGCGCGTTGGCCATCGTGAGGAACGGATAGGCCGACGTCCCGATGTTGGCGGCCTGGAACCAGGCCAGCACCGCCTGGCCCACGCTCTGCGGCAGCTGCATGCCGCCGAACTCCTCGTCGAAGGTGCCCGCCATCAGCCCGGTGCGGGCGAACACCTCGAGCGCCCGCCCCACCTCCGGGACCAGCACGACCTTCCCGTCGACCATCCGCGGCTCGTTCTCGTCGGCCAGGCGGTTGTGCGGCGCGAAGTGCTCGGTCGCGACCTGCTCGGCCAGGTCGAGGACGGCGTCGAAGGTCTCCCGCGAGTGCTCGGTGAACCGGTCCCGCTTCGTCAGCGACTCGACGTCGAGCCACTCGTGCAGCAGGAAGTCGAGATCACGCCGGGACAGGATGAGCGACGAGCTGGCCATGCCCCCAGTCTCACCCCACCCCCGAGTTGATCATCGTCCCGGTGCTCGCCGCAGCGGCGTGTTCTGCCGTGTCGCGGGCACGGAGACGATGATCAACTCGGGTGGGGGCGGGGGGCGTCAGCGGGCGGGGTCGTCGCCCGGGCGGCCGGCCGGGGGCGGGGTGGACGTCGGGGCCGCTGCCCCGGCACCCTGCATCGCCTGCTGGCCGGCGTCGTCCACGTCGTTCCGCTCGCCGGCCGCTGCGGTCGCCTCGTCCTGCTGCGCCTGGATCCCCGACTTGTCGCTCAACGCGAGCTGCGGCAGGAACAGGAAGACGAAGAAGCCGATCGCGACCACGCCGGCAGCGATCAGGAAGACCAGGTCGATGGTGGCGGTGAAGCCCTCGCGGAAGGGCGCCACCAGCAGCGGGAACTCCGCGATCCGGGTGGTGTCGGCGAGGAGCCCGTCCATCCCGCCCTGCTGGAGCTGCTGCGCCTGGGCCGCGGCCTCGGGGTTCGCTCCGGCGACCTCGCCGATCCGGCCGCCCACCTCGGTCGGCAGCCGGGTGAACAGGATCGACAGGAAGGCCGCGGTGCCGATCGTGCCGCCCATCTGGCGGAAGAAGGTGACCGACGACGTCGCCACCCCGATCTCCCGCGGGGAGACGGCGTTCTGCACGGCGAGGATGACCGGCTGGAAGTTGAAGCCCAGGCCCAGGCCGAGCATGACCATGAACGGCACCATCTTCCACACCGAGGTGTCGGCCTGGACGACGAAGGACAGCGACAGCAGGGCGACCACCATCAGCGCGACGCCGACGAGCGGGAAGACCTTGTACTTCCCCGTCCTCGAGATCGTGGTGCCGGAGATGATGCCGCCGCTCATGATGCCGAGGACCAGCGGCGTCATCTGCAGGCCGGCGACGGTGGCGCTGGAGCCGTGCACGATCTGCAGGTACTGCGGCAGGAGCAGCAGCCCGCCGAACATGCCGGCGCCCATGACGACCGAACCGACCCCGCTCACCGTGAAGGTGCGGTTGCGGAACAGCCGCAGCGGCAGCAGCGCGTCGTCCCGGTAGGCCCGCTCGGCCAGCACGAACAGCGCGAAGCCGACGGCGCCGATGGCGTAGCAGGCCAGCGCCCGGCCGGAGGTCCAGCCCCACGTCCGGCCCTGCTCGGCGATGACGAGCAGCGGCACGAGGAACGTGATCAGCGCCAACGCGCCGGGCCAGTCGATGCGGTGCTCACGGCGCTCGTGCGGCAGGTGCAGCACCCGCCAGATGGTCACGAACGCCACCGCCCCGAGGGGGACGTTGATGAAGAAGATCCAGCGCCAGCCCTCGACGCCCACCAGCGAGCCCTGCCCCGCGAAGAAGCCGCCGATGACCGGCCCGAGGACGCTCGAGGAGCCGAAGACGGCCATGAAGTAGCCCTGGTACCGCGAGCGCTCCCGCGGCGGGACGATGTTGCCGATGATCACGAAGGCCAGCGACATGAGGCCGCCGGCGCCGATGCCCTGCACCGCCCGGAAGGCGGCCAGCTGGTACATCGAGTCGGCCATGCCGCAGAGCACCGAGCCGACCACGAAGATGCTGATCGCGAACAGGTAGAACGGCCGCGGGCCGTAGATGTCGGAGAGCTTCCCGTACAGCGGGGTCGCGATCGTCGAGGTGATGAGGAACGCGGTGGTCGCCCAGGCCTGCAGGTCGTAGCCCTGCAGGTCGTCGGCGATGGTGCGGATCGCGGTGGAGACGACGGTCTGGTCCAGCGCCGCCAGGAACATCGCGACCATCAGGCCGACGAGGATCGTGACGATCTGCCGGTGGCTGAACGTGCCGTCGGCATCGGGGGCGGCGGCGGTGCGCCGCCGGGCTCCCCGTTCGGCTGCGGTGGTCTGGCTCATCGGAGGTCTCCCGGTACGGGCGTGGCGGCGGCGTCGCCCGGCAGGGCGGCGGCGAGGTCGTCGAGGAAGCGGCCCAGGAGGCCGGTGAAGCTGGCGAGGTCGTCCGGCTGCCAGTCCGCGGTGATGCGCTGCACGACCGCCGCCCGGTCCCGGCCCAGCTGCTCGAGCGCGGCCAGCCCGGCGTCGGTCACCAGCAGCTGGGTGGCCCGGCCGTCGGACTCGTCGGCCACCCGCTGCACGAGGCCCTCCTGGACCAGCGTGGCGACGTGCCGGCTGACGGTGGAGGGGTCGGCGCGCACCTGGTCGGCGAGGGCGCCCTGCCGGAGCGGGCCGAGCCGGGCCAGCGGGTACAGCAGCACGAGGGCCGCCCGGTCCCGCGGGTCGGAGGAGAGGTGCACCTTGGCCGCGGAGATCAGCCGGAGGAAGCGGGGCAACTGCTCGGACAGCGTCTCGACCGAGCGGTCGCGAGCCACCGTGGCGGGGCCGGAGGAGCTGGTCATGACGGCCCTTCGACGACGACGGGAACCAGCAGAGCGTACGACTGGTTGTTGGACGCATGCACACAGTTGCAGGGTGCATCCATTGTGATCCTGGTGACGTCGCGGGCAGTCGGGCCGCGCAGTGGGATCCTGGGACGGCGGCGCGCGTGCGCCGGTACCCCTGACGAGCCCGAGAGGAACGAGAGCGCCCGGTGAGTTCTCCGCAGGACGACCTCCGCGCGCGCCTCGCGACCCTGACGCTGGCCGACGAGCACCGGCTTCGCCGGAGGCTCGACGGGCTCCGGAAGACCCGGGACGTCGCCGCCCGGGAGCGGCAGCGCGAGCGCATCGTCGCCGACGTCGTCGCCGCGGAGGAGCGGATCGCCCGCCGCCGGGCCGCTGTCCCGGCGATCTCCTATCCCGAGGACCTGCCGGTCAGCGCGCGACGCGACGACATCGCCGCCGCTCTCCGCGACGCCCAGGTCGTCGTCGTGGCGGGGGAGACCGGCTCGGGCAAGACGACGCAGCTGCCCAAGATCGCGCTCGAGCTCGGGCGGGGCGTGCGTGGCCGGATCGGGCACACCCAGCCGCGGCGGATCGCCGCGCGCAGCGTCGCCGAACGGATCGCCGAGGAGCTCGGGACGCCGCTCGGCGAGGCCGTCGGCTTCAAGATGCGCTTCAACGACCAGGTCTCGGACGACACGCTGGTCAAGCTCATGACCGACGGCGTGCTGCTGGCCGAGATCCAGCGCGACCGACTGCTGCGCCAGTACGACACGATCATCCTCGACGAGGCCCACGAGCGGAGCCTCAACATCGACTTCCTGCTCGGGTACCTGGCGCAGATCCTGCCCCGGCGCCCGGACCTGAAGCTGGTCATCACCTCGGCGACGATCGACGTCGAGCGGGTGGCGGCGCACTTCCGCGGCGCGCCGATCGTCGAGGTCAGCGGCCGCACCTACCCGGTGGAGGTGCGGTACCGGCCCGTCGTCGACCCGGACGACCCGGAGGCCGACGAGGATCGCGACCAGGTGACCGCCGTCCTGGACGCCGTCGACGAGCTCGTCGCCGAGGGGCCGGGCGACATCCTGGTGTTCCTCGCCGGCGAGCGGGAGATCCGGGACACCCAGGACGCGCTCGCGGAGCGGGCGCTGCCCTACACGGAGATCGTGCCGCTCTACTCGCGGCTGTCCGCCGCCGACCAGCACAAGGTGTTCAGCTCGCACACCGGGCGGCGGATCGTGCTGGCCACGAACGTCGCCGAGACGTCGCTGACCGTTCCGGGCATCCGCTACGTCATCGACCCGGGCACCGCGCGCATCTCGCGGTACAGCCATCGCACCAAGGTGCAGCGGCTGCCGATCGAGGCGGTCAGCCAGGCCTCGGCCCGGCAGCGCTCCGGCCGCTGCGGCCGGCTGGGGCCGGGCATCGCGATCCGGCTCTACTCCGAGGCCGACTTCGAGGGGCGCCCGGAGTTCACCGACCCGGAGATCCTGCGCACCAACCTCGCCTCGGTGCTGCTGCAGATGGCGGCCCTCGACCTGGGCGCGGTCGAGGATTTCCCGTTCGTCGACCCGCCGGACCGCCGCGCCGTCGCCGACGGCCTGGCCCTGCTCGAGGAGCTCGGCGCCCTCGACGAGCACGGGGCGCTGACGCCGACCGGACGGTCGCTGGCCGCGCTGCCGCTGGACCCCCGCATCGCCCGCATGGTGGTCGAGGGCGACCGCCGCGGTGTGCTGGAGGAGGTGCTGGTCATCGCGGCCGGCCTGACCATCCAGGACCCGCGCGAGCGGCCGACCGAGCACCAGCAGGCCGCCGACGAGCTGCACCGCCGCTTCGCCGACGAGAACTCCGACTTCCTCGCGCTGCTCAACCTGTGGCGCTACCTCGGCGAGCAGGCCGAGGCACTGAGCGGCAACCAGTTCCGCCGCACGGTGAAGCGGGAGTTCCTGCACTACCTGCGGATCCGCGAGTGGCAGGACCTGCACGGTCAGCTCCGCGGAACCGCCCGCCGGCTGGGGATGGACCTCGGCGAGGCCGCGACCGAGCCCGACGAGCGCGGGATCACCGCCGCACTGCTGGCCGGACTGCTCTCGCACGTGGGCATGCAGGTCGAGCCGGCCAAGCAGCGGGACGGCAAGCCGGGGCGGCCGGGCCGGGAGTACCTCGGCACCCGCAACACCCGCTTCGTGCTCGCGCCGGGCACGCCGCTGGCGAAGAAGCCGCCGCGCTGGGTGGTCGCCGCGGAGCTCGTCGAGACCAGCAGGCTGTTCGCCCGCACGGTCGCGCGGATCGATCCCGAGACGGTCGAGAAGCTCGCCGACCACCTGGTCAAGCGGCAGTACTCCGAGCCCCGGTGGGACGCCAAGCGCGGCTCCGTCGTCGCCACCGAGCGGGTCACGCTCTACGGTCTGCCGCTGGTCGTCGGCCGGCGGGTGCAGTACGGCTCGATCGACCCGGAGATCAGCCGCGAGCTGTTCATCCGGCACGCGCTCGTGCAGGGGGAGTGGACGACGCACCACCGGTTCTGGGCGGAGAACGCCCGCGCCATCGAGCAGGTCGCCCAGCTCGAGGAGCGCGCCCGCCGGCGGGACATCGCCGTCGACGACGAGACGCTGTTCGAGCTCTACGACGCCCGCGTGCCCGCCGACGTCGTCTCCACCCGGCACTTCGACCGCTGGTGGAAGGCCGCCGCGCGGCAGACCCCCGACCTGCTCACCTTCACGCCGGCGATGCTCACCGACGCCGCGGCCGCCGGTCAGGTGGACCCGGACGACTACCCGGACGAGGTCGAGCTCTCGCAGGGGCTGTCCTTGCCGCTGTCCTACGCCTTCGCGCCCGGGGACGCGCGGGACGGCGTCACCGTCGACGTGCCGCTGGGCGTGCTCGACGCCGTGGCCCAGCGCACCTCGGGGGAGTCGCTGGCCTTCACCGTGCCGGGCGTGCGCGAGGAGCTGGTGACCGCCCTGCTGCGGACGCTGCCGAAGCAGACCCGCCGGGCGCTCGTGCCGATCCCCGACCGGGTGCGCCAGGTGCTGCCGCACATCGATCCGGGCGAGGCCCTGCTGCCGGCGCTGGAGCGCGAGCTGCGCCGGGCGGCCGGCGTCGTCGTCCCGTCCGATGCCTGGCAGCCCGCGCAGGTGCCCGACCACCTGCGGGCCACCTTCCGGGTGCTCGACGACCAGCAGCGCCCGCTGGCCACCGGCAAGGACCTCGCCGCGCTCAAGGCGCAGGTGGCGCCGCAGGCCCGGGCGACGCTGGCGGCCGCGGCGGCCTCCGTCGAGCGCAGCCGGATGACCACGTGGGACATCGGCACGCTGCCGCGGACGGTCGAGGTGCGCCGGGGCGACCACCTGGTCACCGCCTATCCCGCGCTGGTCGACGAGGGCGCGACCGTCGGCGTCCGCGTCGTCCCCACCGAGGTCGAGGCGACCCGGCTCAGCTGGCGGGGGGCGCGACGGCTGCTCGTGCTCGTGGCCGGCTCCCCCACCAAGCAGGTCGTGAAGACGCTCGGCCCGCGCACCCGGCTGGCCCTGCAGTTCAACCCCGACGGCGAGATCCCCGCGCTGGTGGACGACTGCGTCGACGCCGCCGCCGACGAGCTGATCGCGGCCGCCGGTGGCCCGCCCCGGGACCAGGCGGCCTTCGACGCCCTGGTGGCGACGGCGAAGCGGGAGCTGCAGGCCCTCACCGTCGACGCGGTGCAGAAGGTCGAGGCCGTGCTCACCCAGGCCCGCGAGGTGGCGGTCGCCATCGGGGCCGCACCCGGACGGCGGGTGCCCGAGGCGGCGGTGGCCGATCTGCGCCGCCAGATGACCGGTCTGCTGCACCGCGGCTTCGTCGCCGCTGCCGGCCGGCGCCGGCTCCCCGACCTGGTCCGCTACCTGCGGGCGATGGCGCACCGGCTGGAGAAGCTGCCCGCCAACGCCGTCCGCGACGAGCTCTGGACCGCGCAGGTCGCCGCGGTGACCGCCGAGTACGAGCAGCTCCGCGCCCAGGTGCCCGCCACGGGGGCGCCCGACGACCCGGTGGCGCGGGTGCGCTGGATGGTCGAGGAGCTGCGGGTCGGGCTCTTCGCGCAGGGCATCGGCACCCCGCGGCCGATCTCCGAGCAGCGCGTCTACAAGGCCATCGACGCCCTCATCTGACCGACCCGACCGGTGGTGTGACCAACGGGCTGGTTTGCCGCGGCCCGGGATCGGGGAGGGGTCCGTTGCACACGACCGAGAGGAAGGACGGCGATGAGCGAGCCGAACAACACCCAGGCCGCAGGCGAGGGCGTCTCCGACGAGGAGATGATCGAGTCCGTGGCCGGGCAGACCGACAGCGCCTCCGAGAACGCCGACGTGGCCGGCAAGGACTGGAACGGCGACCCGAGCGAGGCGCCCGCCCCGACCGACCAGGCCTGAGACCAGACGCACCGGGCCCGGCTCCCCATCAGGGGAGCCGGGCCCGTCGTCGTCCGGGGGCAGAAATGGCCATTTCTGCCCTGAGGGCTACGGGGCGACGAGCATCCCGGCGCCGACGGTGGCGTTGGTGGCCTCGTCGACCAGGATGAACCGGCCGGTGGCCCGGTTGCGGGCGTAGTCGTCCACGAACAGCGGCTGCGTCGTGCGCAGCACCACCCGGCCGATGTCGTTCAGGCCGAGTTCGGCGGCTCCCTGGTCGCGGTGCAGCGTGTTGACGTCCAGGCGGTAGACGACGTCCTTCACCATGGCCCGCACCGAGCGGGTGGTGTGCTTGATCGCCAGCCGCTGCCGGGGCCGCAACGGCTCGTCGGCCATCCAGCAGATCATCGCGTCGAGGTCCTGGGTGGCGCGCGGCGCGTTGGCCGGCCGGCAGATCAGGTCCCCGCGGGAGACGTCGAGGTCGTCGGTCAGCCGCACGGTCACCGACATCGGCGGGAACGCCTCGTCCACCGGGCCGCGCGGGCCGTCGATGCCGGCGATCGTCGTCGTCAGGCCGCTGGGCAGCACCTGCACCTCGTCGCCGGTGCGCAGCACGCCGCTGGCCACCCGGCCCGCGTAGCCGCGGTAGTCGTGGTGGGCGTCGGACTGCGGGCGGATCACGTACTGCACGGGGAACCGGGCGTCGACGAGGTTGCGGTCGCTCGCCACGTGCACGTGCTCGAGGTGGTGCAGCAGCGAGGGGCCCTCGTACCAGGGCGTGTTCTCCGAGCGGGTGACGACGTTGTCGCCGTTGAGTGCCGAGATCGGGACGACGGTGAGGTCGGGGATGTTCAGCTTCGCGGCGAACGCGGTGAACTCCTCGCGGATCGCCTCGTAGGTGGTCTCCGACCAGTCGACGAGGTCCATCTTGTTGACCGCGACGACGAGGTGCGGCACCCGCAGCAGCGAGGCGAGGAAGGCGTGCCGCCGGCTCTGCTCGAGCATCCCCTTGCGCGCGTCCACCAGCACGATCGCCAGATCCGCGGTCGAGGCGCCGGTGACCATGTTGCGGGTGTACTGCACGTGGCCGGGGGTGTCGGCCAGGATGAAGGTGCGCCGAGGGGTGCTGAAGTACCGGTAGGCGACGTCGATGGTGATGCCCTGCTCGCGCTCGGCGCGCAGGCCGTCGGTCAGCAGCGCGAGGTCGACGTAGTCGCCCTTGCTGGCCCGCTCGACCGCCTCGTACTGGTCCTCGAAGACGGCCTTGCTGTCGTACAGCAGCCGGCCGATGAGCGTGCTCTTGCCGTCGTCGACCGAGCCGGCGGTGGCGATCCGCAGGATGTCCTTGCGGGCGACGGCGATGTCGTGGGCCTGAACGGCGGCCTCGGAGTGCAGGTCGACGGGCTGCTGGACGGGGGTCATCGGGCGGTCTCCTGGCAACGGACGGCGGGGCGGCGCACCCTGGGGCGCGGAGCCCGGGAGAGGTGCGCATGTTCGTGTTCGCGGTGGCCACTCCCGCATTGCTGGTCGTCGTCCTCGGCTACGCCGTGGGGTACGCGGCGGGCGCGTGGGTCACCGACCTGCTCGGGGCGTCGTCCCCCGTGGTGGCGGAGCGGGTGGGCTGGACCACCGGACTGCTGCTGCTGGCCGTCGTCGTGCGCGTGGCGCTGCTGCTGCGGCGCCGTCGTCACGGGGGCCATCAGAAGTAGCCCTCCTTCTTGCGGTCCTCCATGGCGGCGTCGCTGACCTTGTCGTCACCGCGGGTGGCGCCGCGCTCGGTCATCCGGGTCACCGCGATCTCGGCGATGACCTCCTCGACCGTGGTCGCCTCCGACGGCACCGCCGCGGTCAGGTTGGCGTCGCCGACGGTGCGGTAGCGGACGCTCTCGCGGCGCACCTGCTCCCCGTCGCGCGGCCGGATGAACTCGTTGACCGCGTAGAGCATCCCCTGGCGCTCGACGACCTCCCGCTCTTCGGCGAGGTACAGCGCCGGGATCGCGATCTCCTCGCGCAGGATGTACTGCCAGATGTCGAGCTCGGTCCAGTTCGACAGCGGGAAGACCCGGATCGATTCGCCGAGGTGGATCCGGCCGTTGTAGAGGTCCCACAGCTCGGGCCGCTGGTTCTTCGGGTCCCACTGGCCGAACTCGTCGCGGAAGGAGAACATCCGCTCCTTGGCGCGGGCCTTGTCCTCGTCGCGCCGGGCGCCGCCGAACAGGGCGGTGAAGCCGTGCTCCTCGACGGCGTCGAGCAGCACCGGGGTCTGGATCCGGTTGCGCGAGCCGTTGGGCTCCTGCTTGACGGTGCCGGCCGCGATCGCGTCGGGCACCGAGGCGACCACCAGCTCGACGCCGAGCTCGGCGACCCGCTTGTCGCGGAACTCCAGCACCTCGGGGAAGTTCAGGCCGGTGTCCACGTGCATCACCGGGAACGGGATGCGGGCCGGCGCGAACGCCTTGCGGGCCAGCTCCAGCATCACGATCGAGTCCTTGCCGCCGGAGAACAGCAGCACGGGACGTTCGAGCTCGGCGACGACCTCGCGGATCACGTGGATGGACTCGGCCTCCAGCGTCTCGAGCTGGCTGAGCCGGTAGTCGGGCGTGGTCACGGGGTGAGAACTCCGGGGGTTTCGGGGCTGGCTCGTCACAGCACCAACCCCATCGGATCGGTGCGGATTCCCCTCCAGTGTCCGCTATCGCCCCGCGCGCACCGCAGCCAGGATGGGCTCGGCCAGTTCCGGACGGCAGACGACCAGGTCGGGGAGGGAGAGCTCCTCGGCGTTGTAGACCAGAGGTGATCCGTCGATCCGGCTGGTGGCCAGGCCGGCGGCGCGGGCGACGGCGACCGGCGCCGCGGAGTCCCACTGGTACATCCCGCCGGAGTGGACGTAGGCGTCCACCTCGCCGCGGACGACCGCCAGCACCTTGAAGCCGGCCGAACCCATCGGCACCAGCTCGGCGCGGAGCGCGGTGGCGACCGCCTCGGCCTCGGCCGGCGGGCGGGTACGGCTCACGGCGATGCGGACCGGTCCGTCCCGGCGCGCAGGGCGCACCGGCGCGGGCTCGGTGACCAGGACCTGGTCCAGCGCCGGCAGCGCGACCGCGGACGACGACAGCTCGCCGCCCGCCCACAGCGCCACGTGCACCGCCCAGTCGGAACGCTCCGCCTCGCCGTACTCGCGGGTGCCGTCGAGCGGGTCGACGATCCACACCCGGTCGGCGGTGAGCCGGCGGGCGTCGTCGGCGGCCTCCTCGCTCAGGACGGCGTCGTCGGGGCGCTCGGCGGCGAGCACGGCGCTGATCGCCTGTTGTGCGGCGGCGTCACCGGCGTCCCCCAGGGCGCGACCGGTCAGGGCACCGTCGGCCCGCAGGGCGAGCAGCACGTCGGCCGCCGCTCGTGCGGCGCGGGCGGCGACGGCGACGTCGTCCACCGGTCAGCCCTGCTGGAGCGCGGTGGCGTCGCCGGGGCGACGGGGCGGGGCGTGCCGGCCGGTCGCATCGGTGACCGTGCCGAAGTAGGCGGCCTGCTTCTCGGGGCGCGGCATGACGAACAGGCCGCGCGCTTCGACGAGGATCTTCTCCGGGTCGGCGGCGAGCGCGATCGTGCCGGTGATGAACGCCTTGCGTCCCTCGTGCGACTCCACGCGGGCGCGGAGCTGCAGCGTCTGCTGCAGGGGGAGCGGGCCGCGGTAGTCCAGCTCGAGGTGGGCGGTCATGCCCCACAGGCCCGCGGCGCCGGCCGCGCTGCCCAGCATCTGATCCATGAACAGCGCGCTCATGCCGCCGTGCACGAAGGTGGGTGGCCCCTCGTAGGCGAGCCCCAGGGTCACCTCGGCGACGACGCCGCCGTCCTCCTGGCGCACCACGAGCGGGGGCGCCAGCGGGTGCGCGACGCCGGTGACCGGGTTGAACACCCGGAGGCCTTCGGCGGGGTCGTCCAGGCGGGGCAGCTGGGAGGCCTGCCGGGGCGAGCCGGCGCTGATCCGGGCCGTCGCCGCGCGCACCAGCTCGGCGGCCGCGGCGACCTCGGCGGTGGCCGCGGTGGTGGTCACCGAGGCCTCGATCAGCTCGCGCAGGGCGTCGCCCAGCTCGATGGTCGCGGTCAGCAGCTCGGCGGTGGGAGCGGCGCCGCCGTCGTTCGAAGTCACGTTCGAATGGTGACAGGCACCCTCACGCAGGCTGGTCGGCGGCCCCGTCCGGAGCGGCCGGCGGCGGTGGCGGTGGCGCCGGCGGCCCGCTGCGGTGCAGGCGGACGGTGAACAACGCGCCGCGCCCGGGTGCGGTGTCCAGCGCGATCGTGCCGCCGTGTGCCCGCACCAGGGAGGCCACGATCGCCAGCCCCAGCCCGCTCCCGCCCGCGTCGGCATCGCCGTTGCGGGTGCGTGAGGTGTCGGCCCGGTAGAACCGCTCGAAGGCGCGGGCCGCGTCGGCGGCGGCCATGCCGGGGCCCTCGTCGGCGACGCGCAGCAGCAGGGCGTCGTCGCCGTCCTGGCCGACGCTCACGGTGACCCGCGTCCCGGGCGGGGTGTGGGTGAGCGCGTTGGTGACGAGGTTGCCGACGACCTGGCGCAGCCGTCCCTCGTCACCGAGGACGACGGGGACGTCGGTGAGCGACTCGTCCAGGTGCAGCGCGATCGGCCGGTCCGGCTGCACCGCGCGGGCGTCGTGCACCGCGTCGCCGGCGATCGCGGCGAGGTCGACGGGGGTGAGCGTCAGCGGCCGTCGCTGGTCGAGGCGGGCGAGGGTGAGCAGGTCCTCGACGAGGCCGCCCATGCGGGCGCCCTCGGACTCGATCCTGCCCATGAGGCGCTGCAGGTCCTCCTCCGAGGAGACCGCGCCCTGCCGGTACAGCTCGGCGAACCCGCGGATCGAGGTGAGCGGCGTCCGGAGCTCGTGGCTGGCGTCGGCGACGAACCGGCGCATCTTCTCCTCGGAGCCGCGTGCCTCGGCCTCGGAGGCCTGCTGGGCGCGGAACGCGCTCTCGATGCGGGTCAGCATCCCGTTCAGCGAGGTGGAGAGCCGGCCGACCTCGGTGCGCTGGTTGCCCTCGGGGACGCGCTGGGACAGATCGCCCGCGGCGATGGCCTGCGCGGTGCGCTCCACCTCGGCCAGGGGTCGCAGCGAGTTGCGGACGAGCAGGTAGCCCGCGACGCCGAGCAGCGTCAGGACTATGAGACCGACGGTCACCTCGATCCGGACCAGCCTGCTGATCACCCGCTCGTCACCGGCCAGGTTGCTGCCGAAGAGAGCGGCGTTCCCGTCCGGGAGCTCCACGGCGACCATCCGCCAGGTCGTGCTGCCGTCCTGCGCGCGGACGTCGAAGGGCTGCGAGCGAGCTGTACCGGACGCGTCGAGGAAGCGCTGCGCGACGCGATCGAAGTCCGGGAGCTGGTCCCGGTCGTCCATCGGGGCGGCGAAGACGACGACCTTCTCCGCGGCCGGGAAGAGGCAGCCCACGAGATCGGAGGACGGGACCCGAGGGCCTCCCGAGCACAACCTGGTCGCCCACCCGGACTCCTGCGCGACATCCTGCGCGTTGCGCGTCAGTGCGCTGTCCTGCTGGTCCTGCAGGTAGTCGCGCAGCAGTGAGGTGGCGGCTGTCCCCGTCGCGGCGAGGGCGACGGTCACGAGGAGCAGGAGCAGGGCGACGAGCGTGATCCGCAGCGGCACCCGGGGGCCGCTGCGGATCGGTGCGGGTACGGGTGCGGTCATGCTCCCCGCGGCAGGCGGAGCGTGTAGCCGACCCCCCGGATCGTGTGCAGCAGGCGCGGCTCGGTGGTGTCGATCTTGCGCCGCAGGTAGGAGATGTAGGACTCCACAACGTTGGCCTCGCCGTTGAAGTCGTAGTTCCACACGTGGTCGAGGATCTGCGCCTTCGAGAGCACCCGGCCGGCGTTGGCCATCAGGTAGCGCAGCAGCTTGAACTCCGTCGGAGACAGCCCGATCACGGTGCCGGCCTTGATGACCTCGTGGCTCTCCTCGTCCAGCTCGATGTCGGCGAAGGTGAGCCGCGGCGCCTCCGCGGCCTGCTGGGCGCCGGCGGTCCGCCGCAGCACCGCGCGGATGCGGGCGATGACCTCGTCGAGGCTGAACGGCTTGGTGACGTAGTCGTCGCCGCCGAGCGTCAGCCCGGACACCTTGTCCTCCGCGGCGTCGCGGGCGGTCAGGAAGAGCACCGGCGTGTGCCGCCCGGACTGCCGCATGCGGCGGACGACGCCGAACCCGTCGAGGCCCGGCATCATCACGTCGAGCACCAGCAGGTCGGGGCGGAACGACTCGGCCAGGGCGAGCGCCTGCTGGCCGTCGGCGGCGGTGGCGACCTCGAAGCCCGCGTAGCGGAGGCTGGCCGAGAGCAGTTCCCGGATGTTCGGCTCGTCGTCCACCACGAGCAACCGGGCCTCGGGTGCGCGGGTCTGCGAGCTGCCGGCCACGGATCCTCCGGTCGAACGAGCGGGTGCCGTCGTCATGCCCCCACCCTGCCGTCAGGGGCTGCCGTCGGACTGGACGCTACCTGTGAACTCCCTGGGCGTGGCTGTTCAGCCGGCGGGCGCCATGGCGCGACCGCGACGCCAGTACCCGATCGCGTGGTGCTGCGCCCGGGTCAGTCCCCAGCGGCCGCGGAGGTCCGCCCGGATGGTGCGGACGGCGGCCGACTCGGCCCCCACCCAGGCGAAGACGTCGTCGGAGGCCGGCGGGTCGAGGGCGGCGACGGCGTCGACCAGCAGCGTGCTCTCACCGGGCGGAGTACCCAGCCGGTGCAGCCAGTGGATGGCGATCCCGGGGGGTGCGACGAGCGCCTGCTCCTCCTGCGGCCCGGCGACCTCGAGGTAGGCGACGCCGGTCGTGGCGGGGTCGGCGGCGGCCAGCAGTCGGCTGATCGCCGGGAGTGCGGTCTCGTCGCCGGCCAGCAGCAGCCACCGGGCGGGGCGCTCGGCCAGCGATGCGGCCCCGGCCACCGCGAGCAGTGCTCCGGGGCGGGCAGCGGCGGCCCAGGCGGCGGCCGGTCCGTCGCCGTGCAGCACGAAGTCGATCTCGAGCTCTCCCGCGGCCGGATCCTGGCGGCGCGCGGTGTAGCTGCGCAGCGCCACCCCGTGGCTGCCCTGCGGCCAGACGATGCGGCCGTCCCGCTGGATCCGCGGCCAGTTCGGCTGGGCGTCCCCCACCCGCGGTACGAGCAGGTTCACCGTCGGGCCGGCGGCGGCGACCGCCTCGGGGGTGCCCGTCAGGACGACCCGGCGCACCGACGGCGTCACGTCGGCGACCGCGATGACGGTCAGCACGTCGGCCGGGCGGAGTCCGTCGAGCGGGGGGCCGTCGGGGGAGGCCTCCTCGATGGAGGCCCCATCGCTGGAGAGCATGGCTCGCAGGCTAGCGGGGCCGACCCGGCCTTCCCCGGGGGAATGGGGTCGACCGGGCCGGCGAAAACCACGCTAGGTGAGCGGATCGCTCCTGCCAGCGCCCGCACGGGTGAGGGTGGTTCCCGAACGGGTGATCGAGCAGACCGCCGCGGCGATGTGTGTGTCCGGCCCGCGACGGGCACGGGGAGCCCCACACCGTCCACGAGCGCGAGGAGCCGGTCATGGCCGACGAGTTGGAGAAGGGTGACCACGTCACCTGGCAGAGCCACGGGAGCACCGCCGAGGGCACCGTCGAACGGAAGATCACGTCCGACACCGAGGCATCCGGGCGCACCGTGCGGGCGAGCAAGGACGAGCCGCAGTACGAGGTGAAGAGCGAGAAGAGCGGCCGCACGGCGGTGCACAAGCCCTCGGCGCTCGACAAGGACTGATCTACCGGCACCCGCCGGAGCAACAGACAGGAGACGACGTGACCGAGTCCGACGACGCGTTCGCCGGCGTGAGTGCGCGCAGCACCAAGCACAGCCCGCGGGTCGACGAGGAGCTGGAGCACGAGATCCAGGGCATGCTCAAGGCCGAGCACGCCACCCGGTCCGAGGAGTGGCGGGAGGCCGAGCCGGTGGCCGAGGGCGAGCCCGACCTCACCGCGAACCCGGCGGGCACGCTGGTCGGGGGAGTGCCGGTCGGCATGACGGAGGACGCCGTCGTCGCCCGTGCCGAGCTGGCCCGCTGGCTGACGCGCGCGCCGTTCCCCGGCACGCGCACCGACCTGATCGAGAAGGCCATGGACAACCGGGCGCCCGACGTCGTGGTCGCCGAACTGGAGCGGCTGCCCGAGGGAGAGACGTACGAGCGGATCGGGGACGTGGCGCGCGCCTTGGGCTACCCGACCGAGACCGGCCCCGGCCCCGGTGCGACCGAGCCGCAGGGGTAGCTAGCCCTCGTCCCGGGCTTCCTCCTCGGCGATCTCCTCCGCCCCCCGGCGGCGGAAGAGGCGGGAGCCCGGGAACCCCTTCACCACCTGGCGCAGGTCCTGCACGGTGTCGACGAGTGCGTGCACGTCGGTACCGACATCCCCGAGGGACTCCAGCACCGGCAGGATGTCCTCGTCCAGGTGCGTGATCAGCTGCGGCAGCCGGTCGATGAGCGTGACCATCGCCTGCACCTCGTCCGGCTCGAGGCTGGCCGCCAGTCGGCGCACCGAGGGAGCCAGGGCCGTCAGCGCCGGCGTGTAGTCGTCCAGGATCGGCTCGACCCGCGCGACCATCCCCTCCGCCCGGCCCACGAGGGCATCGGCGCGGTCGGACGTCGTGCCCACGGCAGCGATCGCCTCGTCGGCCTTGGCGTTGGTTCGACCCACGCCCACGATCGCCTCGTCGGCCTTGGCGTTGGTTCGACCCACGCCCTCGATCGCCTCGTCGGCCTTGGCGTTGGTTCGACCCACGCCCTCGATCGCCTCGTCGGCCTTGGTGTTGGTCTGCCCGACCGCCTCGATCGCGGCGTCGGCCTTCGTGTTCGTGCGGTCGACGGCCTCGATGGCGGCGTCCGCCTTGGCGTTCGTCCGCTCCACCCCGGCGATCACCCCGTCGGCGCGGTCGACGACCCCGTCCACGCGGGCCAGCAGCGCCGACACCTGGTCGAGCAGTTCCTCCACGCGGCCCAGCACGGCCGCCGCGCGCGGGACCAGGGCGAGAGCGTCCGCCACCCCGTCCCGCGCGCCCGTGACAGCGGCGACGACGTCCGAAGGACCGGGCAGCGACGGCAGTCTCACCTCCCGCACGCTACGCACGTCGTCGGTGGGCCACATCTCGATCGCGCACGATCGGCTGACACCGATGCCGGCCGCGGCATTGCGCGCGTCGGCCGGGTGGCGTGCCCGTCCCCCGTATCGTGGACAGCTCCCGCCTCCGGGTGCGGGGCCAGAGCAACCACGAACAGAGGGTGTCGACACCGGTGGGGGACGAGCCGAGGGCCGACGACGCGCACAGCCGCGGCGTCCCTGACGGCTCCCGGCGACGGCGGGGCACCCCCGACCCGCTGACCGTCGAGCAGCTGCTCGCCCGCCCGGGCAGCACCTCCGGTGGACGCCGCGCTGCGCGCCGGGAAGCCGGTACGCCCGCCGCCCCGGCGTCACCTCCGCAGGGGGTGCGCAACGGTCTGCCGCCGGTGCCCGCCGGAAGCACCACTCCGCCGCCCACGTCGCAGGCCGGCCTGCCGCCCGTCCCCGGCGCTGCGCCGCGACCGACCCGCCCGCCCGTGCCCGGCGCCCCGGCGGCATGGGAGCCCGAGGCCCGCCCCTCGCGGCGCAGCGGCCCGATCCCGCCCCTGCCCGGCACGCTGCCGCCCCTGCCGGGAGCCACGCCCGGCGGGCGGCCGAAGCGGCCCGCCCGGCGGGTCGTGAGCCCCGGCCGGCGCCGGCTGGTCCGCACGGGGCTCGCGCTCGCCGGCGTCGTCGGTCTGGTGGTGCTCTACCACCTGGGGCTGTACTTCTACGTCGACCAGAAGATCGACCGCGTCGACGCGCTGGCCACCGACGGGCCGGAGATCCTCGCCGCCCAGCTGCAGGAGGCCTCGGAGACCTACCTCGTCGTCGGCACGGGCGTGCCGGGCCAGGAGGGCCCCGCGTCGGTCGCGACCCTGCTGGCCTCGGTGTCCGACGACGGCGAGCGCGCCGTGCTGGTCGGCTTCCCGGCCACGGCCCTGGTCGACACCCCGACGTGCCGGACCGAGGACGGCGAGCTGCGGACCCCGCGGACCGAGGCGTTCGCCCGGTCCCTCCTCGACGGCGGGCCCTCCTGCATGGTCCGCGCGGTCCAGCAACTGTCCGGCGTGCAGATCGACCACTACCTCGGGGTGGACCTCGCGCGGCTGCCCGCGATGGTCGACGCGCTCGGTGGGGTACCGGTGTGCGTCGTCCCCTCGCGCGTGACGGCCGCGGCCGCGGTGCCCCCGCCACCGGGCGCCTCCGAGCTCTCCGGCGAGGCGGCCACCGGGTACCTTCGGCCCGCCGGCGAGGGCACGGACACCACCGGCACGGCGGTGGCCGAGCGGGCCCAGCGGCTGCTGACCTCGACGCTGCGCGCGGCGATGTCCCGGGAGAACGTCCTCGACCCGGTCACCCTCACCCGTTTCCTGACGAAGGCCGCCGACGCGCTGACCGTCGACGAGCAGACCACCCTGGGTGACCTGCGCACGCTGGCCACCTCCCTGGGCGACGTCTCCGGTGACGCGGTGGCGCGCACCGGGCTGCCCGTCGCCCAGGTCGGCCACGTGCCCGCCGGCTCCGAGGAGGCCTTCGTGCTGCTGGACGGCGCCGGCACCCGGACGCTCTTCGACGCGGTGATCGACGGCAGCCGCGTGCCCGAGGGGTTCACCGCGGAGGAGGAGCTCGCCGCGGAGCCGGGCGAGGAGGCAGCCGGGGAGCCTGCCGTGCCGGCCGCCGACCCCGGCACCGCGCTGCTGCTGCCGGCGGAGGTCTCGCTCGACGTGCTGAACGGCACCGGCACCGGCGGCCTGGCCGCCACCGCTGCGGCCGAGCTGCAGGCCCAGGGCTTCGCCGTCGGGGATGTCGGGAACGCCGACGGCACCGTCAGCCAGTCCGTCGTCCGGCACGGACCGGGGATGGTCGCTCAGGCGCGCACCGTCGCGGCCGCGGTCCCCGGCTCCGTGCTGCAGGCCAGCGACGCCATCGGCGACACCGTCCAGCTGATCATCGGCCCCGGCTACTCGTCCGTGGAGCCCGTGCCGCCCCCGGTGGCCGCGGCTCCCGAGCCGGCCGCCGACGCGCCGGCGCCCGAGACGGAGACCCAGGCCGCCGTCAGCTGCGGCTGATCGGGCCGGTACATCGCGGCGGGACGACCCGTTCCCGCGGGAACGCGGTCACGGTGTGCGGCTTGACGATGCAAGACACTCGGCGGTCATGGCGGGGCGCGTCCCCAGGGCTTCCAAGACCACCGTCCCGAGGCCTCTCCCGTTGGGAGGACCAACAGTCCGTCGCCGGGCGCTTGCCTCTACGGCGCTCTCGCGCAGGACGGGGCGGGCTCGCCCTGGGAACGCGATGCGCAGCGTATCCGGTGGGGCTGAAAGGCATGTCTCTGAAGAAGCCTCAGAGCGCTGCGACGGACGGCCGTCATCCGTTGCAGCAGTGGGCGGGCCAAGGCGTTCCCGCGGGAACGCGGTCAAGCGTGTGGCTCGATGACGCTTCCGCGGAAGCGTCGGCCCCGCTGCCGGAGGCCCGACCGGCCCGCGTCGGGCACCGCGCCGCAGGTTGCCCAGTGCTGACTTGCGGTCGACGACACGGTCGGACACACCGCAACGGACGACCACGACTCCGCAGTCGCGCCGGTGCGGGTAGCGCGAACGTCGCCGGACTGCCCGCCGTCGTCAGGCGCGGCGGATCAGCCGAAGCGGCCGGAGATGTAGTCCTCGGTGGCCTTCTGGTCGGGGTTGCTGAAGATCTTCTCGGTCGGGTTGAACTCGATCAGCCGGCCCGGCTGGCCCACGCCGTTCAGGTTGAAGAAGCCGGTCTGCTCGCTCACCCGCGCGGCCTGCTGCATGTTGTGCGTGACGATGACGATGGTGAACCGCTCCTTGAGCTCGGCCATGAGGTCCTCGATGGCCAGCGTGGAGATCGGGTCGAGCGCGGAGCAGGGCTCGTCCATGAGCAGCACGTCGGGCTCGACCGCGATGGCCCGGGCGATGCAGAGCCGCTGCTGCTGACCGCCGGACAGGCTGGATCCGGGTCGGTCGAGCCGGTCCTTGACCTCGTTCCAGAGGTTGGCGCCGCGCAGCGACTTCTCCACCAGGTCGGCGGCGTCGGACTTCTTCATGCCCTTGTTGTTCAGCCGGTTGCCGGCGATGACGTTGTCCGCGATCGACATCGTCGGGAACGGGTTCGGGCGCTGGAAGACCATGCCGATCTGCCGGCGGACGTTCACCGGGTCGACGTCGGCGCCGTAGAGGTCCTGGCCGTCCATGACGACCTTGCCCTCGACACGCGCCCCGGGGAGCACCTCGTGCATCCGGTTGATCGAGCGCAGGAACGTCGACTTGCCGCAGCCCGAGGGGCCGATCAGCGCGGTGATGCTGCGCGGCTCGATGGAGACGTTGACGCCCTCGACGGCCAGGAAGTTGCCGTAGTAGATGTTGAGGTCGGAGACCTCGATGCGCTTGGCCACGTGATGTCCTCTGTGTCGGTCGACAGCGTCGGCCCGGTCAGCGACCGGTCTTGGGAGCGAAGAATCGACTGATCAGGCGCGCGACGATGTTCAGCGCCATGACCAGGATGATGAGCAGGAGGGCTGCCGTCCAGGCCCGGTCGAGGAACGCCTGCGTGGCGGTGCCCGGCTGGGTGAGCTGGTAGTAGGCGAACACGGGCAGGGTCGCCATGCGCCCGTCGAACGGGTTGAAGTTCGTCCCGGTGATCAGGCCGACGGTGATCAGCAGCGGAGCGGTCTCGCCGATGACCCGGGCGATGGACAGCGTGATGCCGGTCCCGAGGCCGGCGATCGCCGTCGGCAGCACCACCTTGACGACGGTCCGCCACTTGGGCACACCGAGCGCGTAGGCGGCCTCCCGCAGCTCGTTGGGGACGAGCTTGAGCACCTCTTCGCACGAGCGCACGACCACCGGGATCATCAGCACCGAGAGCGCCACCGCGCCCATGACGCCGAGCCGGACCTGGTTGCCGAACAGCAGGGTGAACAGGGCGAACGAGAACAGACCGGCGACGATCGAGGGGATGCCGGTCATGACGTCGACGAAGAAGGTGATGGACTTCTTCAGCCGGCCGGTGCCGTACTCCACCAGGTAGATCGCGGTCATCAGGCCGATGGGGACGGAGATCGCCGTCGCCAGCGCCGTGATGATCAGCGTCCCGAGGATCGCGTGGTACGCGCCGCCGCCCTCACCGACCACCCGGAACATCGAGGCCTGGAAGAAGTCGGCGTCCAGCCGGGCCAGGCCTCGGTCGAGCACGGTGTAGACCAGCGACACCAGCGGGATCATGGCGATCCCGAACGCGGTCGTGACCAGCGAGGTCACGAGCCGGTCGGTCGCCTTGCGCCGGCCCTCGACGGCGCGGGAGGCGACGTAGACGGCCAGCGTGCCGAGGATGACGCCGTAGATGATCGTGGAGGTGACGCTGAACCCGGTCAGGGCGGAGAGTCCTGCCCCCAGCGCGATCCCGGCCAGGAACAGGCCGAGCGGAGCGAAGCGGGGCAACCGCTGCTCGACCCGCACGGGGTCCTGGTCGGGGGAGGAGGCCTGCAGCGTGGACTGCGTGGCGGTGCTCATCAGTTGGCTCCGGAGAAGTCGGCGCGCCGGTTGACGACCCAGCGGGCGAGCATGTTGACCACGAGGGTGATCAGGAACAGCACCAGCCCGCTGGCGATCAGCGTGTTGACGCCGACGCCGGTGGCCTCGGGGAAGCTCAGCGCGATGTTCGAGGCGATCGTCGAGGGGTTGGAGTTGCTGATCAGGTTCACCGTGGCGCCGGCGCCGCCGGACAGGATGATCGCGACCGCCATGGTCTCGCCCAGAGCCCGGCCCAGCCCCAGCATCGCGCCGGCGATCACGCCCGACTTGCCGTAGGGCAGCACCGCCATCTGGATCATCTCCCAGCGGGTGGCCCCCAGGGCGAGCGCCGCCTCGCGGTGCAGCGCCGGCGCCTGGCTGAACACCTCGCGGGAGATGGCCGAGATGATCGGCAGGATCATGATCGCGAGCACGAGTCCGACGGTGAACATCGTCCGGCCGCTCGTGGAGGCCGGGCCGGCGAAGAACGGGATCCAGCTGAGGTGGTCGGCCGCCCACACGTGGAAGGGAACGAGCGTCGGAGCGACGACCGCCAGCCCCCAGAAGCCGTAGACGACGCTGGGGATGGCCGCCAGCAGGTCGATGACGTAGCCCAGGACCGCCGCGATCCGGCGGGGCGCGTAGTAGGTGATGTAGAGCGCGATCCCGACGGCCAGCGGCGTCGCGACCAGCAGCGCGAGGACCGCGCCGAGCAGCGTGCCCAGCACGAGGGGGCCGATGTAGGAGGCCAGCCCCTCACCGCCCGGGATGTCCTCCGACGGCGCGGTCAGGGCGGGGAGCGCTTCGCTGATCAGGAACGCGGCGACACCTGCCAGGACCAGCAGGATGAAGATGCCGGAGCCCTTGGCGCTGCCGGCGAAGATCCGGTCACCCGGCCGGCGGACGGCGCGCGGGGTCGGCGGGGGTTCGATCGGGGCCTTCGTGGCGGTCACCGCTGCTCCGTGGGAGTTGTTCGTGGCTGCATCTGCCGAGTGCGGGTGGTGCGAAGGCCCGGGACGTCGGTGCGACGTCCCGGGCCCCCGCGGTGGTGCTCGGTCAGCCCGCGGTGATGGCGTCGACCGCGCTCTGCGCCTGCTCGCGCAGGGTGTCGGAGATCGGCGCGCTGCCCGCGTTCTCCGAGGACGTCTGCTGCCCGTCCTCGCTGATCACGTACTCCATGAAGGCCTTGACGTTGTCAGCGGCCGACTGGTCGTCGTACTCGATGCAGCCCACGTGGTAGCTGACCAGGACGACCGGGTACTCGCCCGAGCCCTCGGTCTCCCGGTTGACCTCGATGGCGAAGTCGTACTCGCCGCGGCCCTCGACGGCCGGGGAGTTCTCCACGACCGCGGCAGCGGACTCCGCCGTCGGGGCCACGAACTCGTCGCCGACGCCCACGTTGACCACGCCGAGCTCACCGGCCCGGCTGGCGTCCGCGTAGGTGATCGCGCCGGCCGTGTTGGTGACGACCTCCACGACACCGGAGGTGCCCTGGGCGGCCTCGCCGCCCTCCAGCGGCCACTCGCCGTCCGGCTCGGCGGTCCAGACGTCACCGGCGGCCTGGAACAGGTAGTCGGTGAAGTTGTCGGTGGTGCCCGAGTCGTCCGCCCGGTGCACAGGCGTGATCGGGGTGGCCGGCAGGGTCGCGCTCGAGTTGTCCGCGGCGATGGCCGGGTCGTTCCAGGTGGTGATCGCGCCGGTGAAGATGCCTGCGATCGTGGCCGGGGAGAGGTTGAGCTCGTCGACGCCCTCCACGTTGAAGATCACGGCGATCGGCGAGATGTAGTTCGGCAGCTCGAAGATCTCCCCGCCGGCGCAGCGCTCCTGCGCGGCCGCCAGCTCCTCGTCGTCGAGGGCGGCGTCCGAGCCGGCGAAGTCGACGGAGCCGGCGATGAACTGCTCGCGGCCCGCGCCCGAGCCGGCCGGGTCGTAGCTGAACTGGACGTCGGGGTACTCGCCCTGGAAGCCGGCCTGCCAGGCCTCCATCGCGGACTGCTGGCTGCTGGCGCCCGCGCCGACCAGGTCACCGCTGAGCTCGGCGGCGTCGCCGCTGCCACCGCCGGAGGAGTCGCTCTCCGACTCGTTGCTGGCGCCGCACGCGGACAGCGCGAGGGTCGTAGCCAGCGCCACCGACAGGGTGGTTGCGCGCGTCTTGGTGCTGAGCTTCAACTCTGAGCCTCTCGACAGGGCCCGGACCGATGCCGGGCTTCAGGACCAACGAGAGAGAAGCTAGGGAGCCGAAGTGGCCGGATGCACCGGCGCAGGTGAACGGGGGGTGAATGCCTCCTGAGCGGTTGCACACGCGGAGTGGGACGGACCACATCCAGACGGCGAATCCCGGCGTGGCGCTCTGTACATAACGGTCCGATAACGGTAGAAACGACGGTTTGGCACTGCGCCGCGAGGGCGTCGACCGCCGCTCCGCGCGTGTCCGGGCGTGGTCCCGCCGTGCCGACCTTTGCAGGCGGGCCCGACGGGGAGGATAACGACGCGTGAAGGGTGCCGATCGGTCCGTGGCAGGTCCGCTCCCGCAGAAGATGCCCGGTCAGCGCCTCGATGCTCCGCCGCCGTCGACGGGACGGGCACGGCGCGGAAGGTGAGCCGACCTGGTTGCTCCGGACCAACAGCCGGGGGTTCGCTCCTGGGACTGATGAGCTGCCGATGGCCTCCTGTGCGTCGCAGTTCCGCACGGCGTTCACGTGCCGCGGGAACTCTCGGGTCGGTACCGACCATCGAGCGCAGGAGGAGACATGACGGCACCGGTGAACACCAGCAAGGCCGTGTTTTCTTAGGCGGCGAACGCGAAGGGGCGTCGCGACGAGCCCGGGGAGGGCCAGGAGCCGCGCAGCGAGGCGAGGGCGGACGACTTCGCGGAGCTGGTCGAGACCCAGGACGAGGCGATCGAGGACGCGCGGCGGCTCGCCGCCTCCGACGTCCTGACGAAGGCGCGGGCCGGCGGGCCCGTCGACGAGGAGCAGGTCCGGCACATCCGCCTGTCTGCCCTCAGGAGTTGCTCACCGAGCTGCGGAGGCAGGAGCAGCAGTACGCGCGCGAGCAGCTGGCGTGGGCGACCGGCCGGGGGGAGGACGCCGTCTCGGGCATGGTCGAGGGGTGGCCGTCGTCGTGCGGAACGTCGTCCCGGCCGCCCTGCTGCGTCCGGAAGAGGTCATCAAATCCATGTACGCGCTGTCCGACCAGGGCCTGCGGCTGACCCGCCGCCTGGCGCTGACGGTGGTCGGCAGCATCCGGAGTCTGACCGCCTGAGCTCGGCGGTCCGCCAGGTCCGACGTCGAAGCCCCGGTCGCCCGTCCCCGACGGGCGGCCGGGGCGCTCCGTGCCGGCTAGCCGGACGCCGACCTCGGGGCCGGGAACGGGACCGTCACCGGCGTCCTCGGCGTCCTCGGCGTCCCCGGCGTCCCGGGTGGCTCGGCGGCCTGCCGGGCCACCGACGCCATCGCCCGGTAGCGCGCCGCCGGAGGCATGCCCATGAAGTGCAGCGCATGCGGCTCGGGCACGCGCGGTCGCGCGGCGTAGGACTCCGCCGTGCTGTTGAAGCAGTCGGCGGCGGTGCGCCCGTCGACCCACGGCTGGTTCCAGCCGGTCGGGAGCCAACTCGTGCCGCTGAGGAAGCGGCCGCCGACCCCCGGTCGCGCCCAGTGGTAGCGCTCGTCCCCGCGGTCCCAGCCGAGCGCGGCGAGCACGGCGCCCTGGTCGGCCCACGGCCCCGGCTGGGGGCCCGCCAGCTCGACCGCGTCGAGGAACGCCAGGGCCTCGCTGCAGGACCGCAGCAGCCAGACGCCGGTGTTGGGGTTCACGCGGTGCTCGCTCGGCACCTGCTCGAGCGCGAGGGCCTGGAAGTGCTCAGGGTGCAGGTGCACCGCGATGTCCTCGTCCTCGCGGAGGAGCAGCACGTCGGCGTCGATCCACAGCGCGAAAGGATGGCGCTGCAGCGCCTCACGCAGGAGTCCGATCTTGGCCCACTTGGCGTTCTGGGCACCGCCGTCGGCGCCGACGCCGTCGGACGAGAGGTCGTGCGCCAGCACCGCCCATCCCCACCGGCGGGCCCAGCGCCGGAACGTGGGCAGGGCCAGGTCGTGCAGTGCCGCTTGCATGTGCGGGCCGGCCGCGGTGACCACGGCGCCTGCGGGAGACAGCGGATCGCCCATGATCACTCCTCGTCCGCGGTGCGAGCAGCGAGCCGATCACGGTCCGGCGTCGGCCGGGCGACGGCGGGGTGGCGCCGCCGCGAACTCGGCGGGTCGAGTCGACCTCAGCGGCCGTCGCCACGGTCGTCGACCTGCCGGTGACGAGCGCATGACGCCGGGGACCGCCCAGCGGCCCGACGGAAGGCCGGCACGTGAACACGTGCCGGCGGACGCCGCGGTGCCGGTTGGATGGGCCGACGTTTGCCGATGACGGGATCATGGACGTGTTCCTCGGACCGTTCCTCCTGTTCATGGCCGCAGTGCTCGCCGGTGCCGCGGCGCGGTTCATGACCGGAAGGACCATGCCTCGCGCCGCACGTCCGGAGGCGGCAGAGTGTCCGGACGGCGGCGCCGTGACGGTCCTGGTGGTGGCGTCGTCGGCCATGGCCGTCGGGACGGTGGGAGCGGCCGCCCTGAGCCCGGGCGGGCCGTCGGTCGCCGCGCTGGCACCGTTCCTCCTCCCTCTCCCGCTCGTGCTGCTCCCGCTCGCCTGGAAGGCACGCACCGCTGGGCGTCGAGCCCCGGCCCCGGTCAGCCGGCGGGCGGGCGCCTCCGCCAGGCGACGTCGACGGCGAAGCGGGAGAAACCGCGGCGCTCGTACAGCCGGACGGCGGCCCCGTTGTCCTCCTCGACGTAGAGGAGGACCGAGCCCAGCCCCTGCCGCCGCAGGTGGGCCAGCCCCAGGTCGGTGAGCGCGCCGCCGAGCCGCAGGCCCTGGGCGTCGGGGTCGACGCCCAGCACGTAGATCTCCCCGACGGGGTCCGGTCCGGCGTCACCGGCGGGGTGGACCTTGGTCCAGTGCGAGCCCAGCAGGGTGCCGCCGGCGTCCGGGTCGCCGCGCCAGGCCATCAGGAAGCCGGCCGGGTCGAACCACGGCTCGGCCTCGCGGAGCTCGAGGTCGGCCCGGGTCATGCGGCCCTGCTCGGGGTGCCAGTCGAAGGCGCGGGCGTTGACCCGCAGCCAGGCCCCCTCGTCCCGGCCGGGCCGGAAGGGCAGGACCCGGACGTCGGCGGGCAGCTCCGGCTGCGGATCGGGATCGACGCCCTCGAGGTCGCGCCGCATCTGCAGCAGCACGCGGGCGCGTTCGAAGCCGTGCGGGGCGAGCAGCTCCGCCGACCCGGGCAGGTCGCCGTGCGCCCAGATGCTCAGCGGCCGGTCGCCGGCCAGCTCGAGCACCTGCCGCAGCAGGGCGCTGCCGTGCCCGCGCCGCCGGAGCTCCGGGTGCACCACGAGCTCGGCGACGCCGTCGTCGTACCGGGCGTAGCCGGCGAGGACGCCGTCGTCGTGCACGACCAGGTCGCGACCACCCGGGTCGGCGTGCTGCAGCCGCAGTTCGGCGTCCTCGGAGAGCGGCCGGACGCCGTCGACCGCCGCCGCGGCGCGCAGCAGCGACAGGACGGCGTCGACGTCGGGTCGGGGGCTCATGCCCCCATCAGACCAGCCCGGTCAGACCAGTTCGGAGTCGGTCTCCGCCTGGGTGGCCTTGGCGGTGGCGTCGGCGACCTGCTGGTCGAGCTTGTAGCCGACGTTGCGGACGGTGCCGATCAACGCCTCGTGTTCGGTGCCGAGCTTGGCCCGCAGCCGGCGCACGTGGACGTCGACGGTGCGGGTGCCGCCGAAGTAGTCGTAGCCCCAGATCTCCTGGAGCAGCTGGGCGCGGGAGAAGACCCGGCCCGGGTGCTGCGCCAGGTACTTGAGCAACTCGAACTCCTTGTAGGTGAGGTCGAGCGGGCGGCCGCGGAGCTTGGCGGAGTAGCTGTGCTCGTCGATGACCAGCTCGCCGGCCTGCGTCACGCCCTTGTCGACGCCGTCGGCGGGGGTGGCGGCGGCCAGGCGGCGGGAGGTGGCCCACTTCAGCCGGGCGTCGACCTCCGCGGGGCCGGCGGTGTCGAGCAGGACGTCGTCGACACCCCAGTCGGCCGACAGCGCGACGAGGCCGCCCTCGGAGAGGACGGCGACGAGCGCGGCGGCGACGCCGGTCGAGGCGAGCAGGCCGCACAGGGTGCGGGCGCGGATGAGGTCGTGCCGGGCGTCGACCAGGACGACGTCGCCGGAGTCGCCGTCCAGCAGGCTCGACAGCTCGGGGGCGACGACGCGGACCTGGTGGCCGAGCAGCCCGAGGGCGGGCAGCACCTCGGTCGTGGCCTGTCGCGCCGAGGTCATGAGGACCAGTCGCATGTCGTCTCCTCGCGGGTTCCCACGACGCGCAGCCGTGGCGGCCGTCGACGACGCTGTCGAGGTAAGGACGCAGAATAGCCGACGCCTGGTCGACCCGGCAGATTCCGGGCCGGAACCTCCCTCGCGGCGGTGACGGGCCCGGCGCCCGCTGTCTGCCACCATCGACGCCGTGAGCACTGCCGCGCCGTCGTCCCGCCTGACCGCGCGGGAGCACCACCTGCCCGCGGCGGCGTTCGCGGCGCTCGCCGTCGCCCTGCTCGTGGGACTGCCCGAGGTGCTGGGCCAGACCGGCCGGCTGGCCGCCGTGCTGGTGCTGCAGCTGGGGCTGGTCCTGTGCTGGGTGCTGGTCACCGGCGTCCAGGGCTTCGCCGGCTCGCTGGCGGTGGGCGCAGGCGCCGCCGTCGCCGCGGACCTGGCCCTCGTGCTGCCGGAGGACCCCGAGCTCGGCGAACTGCTCGGGGTGATCGGCATCGGGTTCCTGGCGGTGGTGGTGCAGCAGATGCTGCGCCGGCCGCGGCACGAGCTCGTGGCCTCGCTCTCCGGGGCGGTGCTGATGATGGTCGCGGTCGCCTCGCTGGCCTCCCTGCTGCTGCTCGGGCGCACCGACGCCGGTTCCGAGCGGGCGCTCGTGGCGCTGCTGGCCGTGGGCGCGGCGCTGGTCGTCGGCCACCTCGTGGACTGGGCGCTGCCCCGGCCGCAACTGGCCGACGGCGTGCCGCGCGGGCTGCTCGGCGTGCTCCTCGCGGTCGGCGCGGGGGCCGGGGCGGCGGTCCTGGCGGCCGGCACCGGCGACGCGCTGGACGGCGAGCGGTCCCTGGTGCACGGCGTGGTGATCGGCGGCGTGGCCGCGCTGACCGCGTTGGTGGCCAGCTACCTCGTGGTCGAGGCCACCCCCGAGGACGTGCCCGCCGACGGGCCCGCCGACGAGCAGCGGCTGTCCCCCTGGGTGCTCCCGGTCGTGCAGGTGGCGCTCCCGGTCGCCGCCTGCGCGCCGCTCGCCCTCGCCCTGCAGGCAGCGCTATGACCGGCCGCGCGTGAGAGCGCTGCTGGTCGTCCTCCTCCTGCTCGCCGGGCTGGCGCTCCTGGCCGACCGGGTCGCCGTCGGCGTCGCCGAGGACCAGGTGGCCGGGCAGCTGGCCGGCAAGGGTGGCCTGGTCGGCACCCCGGAGGTCGACATCACCGGCTTCCCCTTCCTCACCCAGGCGATCTCGGGCCGGTACGAGGACGTGCGCATCGCGCTGGACGCCGAGCAGCTGGGCCAGCCGCAGGGCACGCGGGCCGCGGTCTCGCTGCGCGGCGTGCACGTGCCCCTGAAGGCGGTGCTCGCGGGGTCGGTCACCGAGGTCCCGGTGGAGCGCATCGACGGCAACGCGACGCTCTCCTACGACCTGCTGGCCGCGGAGCTCGGGGGCGACGCCACCGTCTCCGCGGAGGGGGAGGGGCTCCGGATCTCCCGGACCGTCGAGCTCCTCGGCTACACGCTGCCGGTCAGCGCGGCCGGCACGGTCGCGCTCGACGGCGACCAGCTGGTGGTCGACGTCGAGCGGGCCACGGGCGCCGGCGTGGAGATCCCGGACTTCCTGGTCACCCGGGTCAGCGAACTGCTCGACCTGAGCTACACCGTCCCCGAGCTGCCGTTCGGCCTGCAGCTCACCGGTGTGGCACCGGCCGCGGACGGCGTCGAGGTGCGCGTCGAGGCGACCGACACGGTGCTGACGGCGGAATAGTCCACCGCTCCGATCGGGTTGTGCCGTCGATGAGCACGAGCGGGATCGTCGTCCTCGCCGTGGCGCTGGCCGCCACGGCGGTCGCGGCGTGGTGGTTGCGCACGCGGAACGGCGCGCTCCGCACGGTCTCGGACGACGACGAGGAGGCGGGCATGGCGGGATCCGCCGCGTTCGAGCGGCTCGGTGTGCGCCCCGGGGACGCCGACCTCACCGTCGTCCAGTTCTCCACCGCCTTCTGCGGGCCCTGCCGGGCGACCAAGGCCCGGCTGGCGCAGCTGCAGACCACCCGGCCGGGGCTGGCCGTCGTCCAGGTCGACGCCGAGAGCCACCTCGACGAGGTGCGCGAACTGGACGTCCGCCGCACCCCGACGCTGTTCTACCTCGACCGGTCCGGCGCTCTCGTGGGGCGCAGCAGCGGGGCTCCCCGCCCCGACGACCTCACCGCTCTGGTGGACGCGCACGCGGCGGTGTCCCGGTGATCAGCTACCCTCGCGCCGTGGGCATCCTGCTGACGTCGCGACGCACAGTCGACCTGTGCCGCGTCGGCAGCACCCTCTGTCCGACCTCCTGAGGTCGGCACCCGACCGACCAGACGCGCCCTGTCCGCCGTCCGAAGGTCCTCTCCCGCAATGACTGCACCCTCTCCGCACGTCGACGTACGTGCCCCGCGGTTCGCCGCCGGGCTGACGTCCGTCGTGCTCGCCGTCGCGCTGCTCACCGGCAGCGGCTGGCTGGTCGCCGCCCAGGCCCTGGTCTTCGCCGTCGGTGCGGTGGCCGGCCTCCGGGTCTCGCCCTACGGCCTGCTGTTCCGCACCCTCGTGGCGCCGCGGCTCGGGCCGGTCCGCGAGCGGGAGCCCGAGGCGCCGCCGCGCTTCGCCCAGTTCGTCGGCCTGCTGTTCACCGTCGTCGGGGCCGCGGGCTACCTGCTCGGCGCCCCCGTGCTCGGCGCCGTCGCCACCGGGTTCGCGCTCGTGGCGGCCCTGCTCAACGCGGCCACCGGCTTCTGCCTGGGCTGCGAGCTGTACCTCACCGCCCGGCGGGTGCTGCCCGTCCGCACCGCCTGACCGACCACCCGACCACCGCACGACCGATCACAGGGAGCTACCCATGAGCCGCAACGACGTGCTCGTCACCGTCGACTGGGTCCAGGACAACCTGGGCACGCCCGGCATCGTCCTCGTCGAGGTCGACGAGGACACCAGCGCCTACGACGGCGGCCACCTCGAGGGCGCCGTCAAGCTGGACTGGAAGCAGGACCTGCAGGACCCGCTGCGCCGCGACTACCTGGACAAGACCGCCTTCGAGGCGCTGCTGTCCTCGCGCGGCATCGGCAACGACGACACCGTGGTGCTGTACGGCGGCAACAACAACTGGTTCGCCGCCTACGCCTACTGGTACTTCAAGATCTACGGCCACCGCGACGTCAAGCTGATGGACGGCGGCCGCAAGAAGTGGGAGCTCGACGGCCGCCCGCTGTCGAAGGACGCCGTCGCGCGCCCCGCGACGCAGTACGTGGCGAGCGAGCCCGACCTCTCGATCCGCGCCTTCCGCGACGAGGTCGTGGCCGCGATCGGCACCAAGAACCTCGTCGACGTCCGCTCGCCCGACGAGTTCTCCGGCAAGATCCTCGCCCCCGCGCACCTGCCGCAGGAGCAGTCGCAGCGGGCCGGCCACGTGCCCACGGCCATCAACATCCCGTGGAGCAAGGCCGCCAACGAGGACGGCACCTTCAAGAGCGACGAGCAGCTGGCCACCCTCTACGGCGAGCAGGGCTTCGACGACAGCCGCGAGACGATCGCCTACTGCCGGATCGGCGAGCGCTCGAGCCACACCTGGTTCGTGCTCAGCGAGCTGCTCGGCAAGAAGAACGTCAAGAACTACGACGGCAGCTGGGTCGAGTACGGCTCGCTCGTCGGCGTCCCGATCGAGAAGTGAGCTGCTGACATGTGCGGAGCCCCGAAGCAGGGTGGAGCCCTCGCGGGCATCGACCTGAGCACGCAGACCGTCATCCAGGGTCAGGTGTGGCACGACGGCGCACCGGTGGCCGGCGCGTACGTCCGGCTGCTGGACGGCACCGACGAGTTCACCGCCGAGGTCGTCACCAGCCCCGAGGGCGAGTTCCGGTTCTTCGCCGCCCCCGGCACCTGGAAGGTCCGCTCCCTCGCCCCCGTGGGCAAGGGGGAGCGGGTCCTCGACGCCGGAGTCGGCCTGAACGAGACGACCATCGTCATCGACTGACGTCCCCTCCGGACGACTGCAGCGCCCGTCCCGGCTCCGGCCGGGGCGGGCGCTGCCGCGTTCAGTCGATGCCGGGCGGGAGGATGTTCGGCCCGGCCTCGGCCGGCCGCGGACGGTCCTCGGGGTAGGCCCGTACGGCCACCACGGCGACGTCGTCCTCGCCGGCCCGGGGCACGAGTCGGTCGAGCACCGTGTCGAGCAGCTCGGGCAGCGGGGTCCTGCCCTGGTCCCGCAGCGCGTCCTGCAGGCGGGCCATGCCCTCGTCCAGGTCGGAGCCGCGCCGCTCGACCAGTCCGTCGGTGACCAGCAGCAGGGTGTGGTCGGAGTCCAGCTCGACGGTGTGGTCTCTGCGCGGAGCCGACGGCTCGACGCCGAGCATCAGGTCCGGCGTCGTCTCGAGCACGCGGGAGCTGCCGTCCGGCGCGAGCAGCAGCGGGGGGACGTGGCCGGCGTTGCTCCAGCGGACCACCCGGCGCCCGGACACCGGCACGTCGGGGTGCCGCTCGATGCGGGCGAGGATCGCGGTGGCCAGGGTCGAGACGTCCAGCCCGTGCGCGGTCCGGTCGGTGCGGCGCATCGTCGCGGCGGGCGTCTCGTCGTTGTCGTAGGCGAGCGCCCGGAGGATCCCGCGCAGCTGACCCATGGCGGCCGCGGCGCCGCTGCCGTGGCCCACGACGTCGCCGATCGCGAGCATCGTGGCGCCGTCGGGCTGCAGGAAGGCGTCGTACCAGTCGCCGCCCACCTGCGCCTCGTGGCCGGCGGGGAGGTACCGGACGACGACGTGCAGGTGGTCGGGCTCGGGCGGCGGGGTGAGCAGGGCCTGCTGCAGCTCGTCGGCGAGCGCGCGCGACGAGGCCGCCTCGCGCGCCAGCCGGTCGAGCTCGGCGGCCTGCGCCTCGGCGGCGCGCCGCTCGCTGAGGTCGCGGAAGGAGACGATGACGCCGGTGACCGCGCCGTCCTCGACCGTGGGGACGGCGACCAGCTCGACGGGCACCGGAACGCCGTCCCTGCGCCAGAACACCTCGTCGTCGGCGACGACGGTGCGGCCGCTGCGGATGGCCTGCCAGACCGGGCACTGCTCGCGCGGGTACAGGGAGCCGTCGAGGCGCGAGTGGTGCAGCAGGGCGTGCTGGTCGAGGCCGCGCTGCTCGGCGGACGGGTAGCCGGTGAGGCGCACGGCGGCGGGGTTCACGAACTCGACCCGGCCCTCGGCGTCGAGGCCGTAGATCCCGTCGGCGACGTTGGCCAGCACCCACTCGTAGCGGGTGATGGCACGCGCGAGCTCCTCCTCGGGCGTCCGCACGCGCACCTCCGTCGTCCCGGACCGGGCGCCGGCGATCGCAGGTCCCGCTTGGGGGGACTATAAGCGCCGGGGCGGCAGCGCCCGGCCGCTCAGCGGCGGCGGTGGCGGACCTGCCAGGCCGCCGCCAGCAGCACGGCGAGGGCCAGCGCGCTGCCCCCGCCCCAGGTGGCGGCGTCGTAGATCGCCTCGCCGAGATCGCCCGCGGGCAGGGCGGCGGCCGTGCCGACGACGGTGCCGACGGCGCCGAGCAGAACCCAGGGCCACCGCCGTCCGCGGGGGACGGACCCGCGGGCCGGCGTCCGCAGCCACCAGCGCAGGACCCAGCCGAGGAGGACCAGCCCGCCGAGCACGCTCGTGCCGTACTGCAGCCACCGGTAGCCCGGCAGGACGCCCCACTGCCCGTCCAGCACGGGGAACGTCTCCGGGCCCCAGCGCCGGGGATGGGTGAACTCGTCCCACAGCACGTGGGTGCCCGCGCCCACCGCCAGCGCGAGCAGCGTCCAGGCTCCCCGCGCCGGGGACGACAGCCGGGCGCGCAGCCCGATGGGAATGCCGGTCAGCCGGGCGCGCAGCGCCGCGGGTGCGGCCCGGACCGCCGGCTCCGCGAGCAGCCCGTGCCAGAGCGCCCAGGCGGCGAGCCCGATGAGCACGTCGGTGCTGACGACGGCGCCGGCGGTGTGCGTCGGCCACGGCAGCTCGAACGGCAGGTAGAAGGGCAGGTCGGGCGCGACGCTGCCGGCGATCAGCGCCGACGCGGGCAGCGGGGTGCGCAGGAACGGCAGCACCGCCGCCGCGTGACTCGGGGTGAAGGGCACTCACTACCGTGTCATGCATGGTTTCTGCCTGGGTCCTGGTCACCCTGGCGGCGCTGGCCGCGCTCTCCTGCGGCTACGGCGCCGTGCGCCTCTCGCGCCGTCCTCCGGCGGTGCGGCGATGAGCGCGCCGACGGAGCTGCCGGTCCCCGACACCGTCGACGTCCGCAGCGGCCCGGAGGTGTCCGACCAGCTGCTGTCGGTGCTGCCGCTGCTGGGGGAGTGGCACGGCGAGGGCCAGGCTGCGGGCACCAGTGGCGATCACCGGTTCGGCCAGTGGGTGCGCTTCAGCCACGACGGCCGCGGGTTCCTCGCCTACGAGTCCCGCACCTGGCGGCTCACCGACGACGGGAAGGTCGTCGGCCCCGACGTCCGCGAGACCGGGTTCTGGCGGCCCCGCGGTGAGGGTGACGACGTCGAGCTGATGGTCGTCGGCGCCGACGGGCTGCTGGAGCTGTACGTCGGCACCGCCCGGACGACGACCAGCTGGGAGCTCGCCACCGACGTCGTCGCCCGCACCCCGGACGCCCCGGAGGTGACCCGGGCGGTGCGCCTCTACGGCATCGTCGAGGGCGCGCTGATGTACGCCGTCGACCGTGCCGTGGGCGGCGGAGAGCTCCGTCCGACCATGTCCGCCCGGCTGGAGAGGCTCCGATGACCGAGACGCCGACGACGCGATCGCCTGCCCGCCCCACCACCCCACGACAGGTCGCCGACGCCTACGTCGCCGCCGCCTGCGAGCTCGACCCGATCCTGGCCACCCAGCTGGGCGCCCGCCCCGGCGACGACCGGCTGCCCGACCTCTCCCCGGAGGGTCTCGAGGCCGAGGTCTCGCTGGTCCGGGAGACCCTCGCCGAGCTGGACCGCGTGCTGGCCGGGAACCCGGGGCTCGAGGACGACCCGGTCGAGCGGCGCTGCGCACGGCTGCTGCGCGAGCGGCTCACCTCCGAGCTCGACGGGCACTGGGCGGGGGAGGGCTTCCGGTCGCTGAACATCCTGTTCTCGCCCGTGCACTCGGTCCGCCAGGTGTTCAGCCTGATGCCGACCGCGACCGACGAGGACTGGGCGGTCGTCGCCCGCCGGATCGCCCGCGTGCCCGAGGCCTACCGCGGCTACCGGGAGACGCTCGAGGAGGCGGTCCGCCGCGAGCTCCTGGTCGCCCCGCGCCAGGTGCGGACCATCGTCGAGCAGCTCGACGAGTGGCTGGCCGGCGCCTACTTCACCTCGTTCGTCGCCGCGGGCCCCGAGGCGCTGCAGCCGGAGCTCCTGGCGGCCGCGGCGGAGGCCGATGCCGCGGTGGCCGGCATCCGCGACCACCTGCGCGACGAGTACGGCCCGCGCACCGAGGGCGTTCCGGACGCCGTCGGCCGCGAGCGCTACGCACTGGCCGTGCGCCGCTGGTCTGGCTCGGACCTCGGGCCCGACGGGGGCCTCGAGGAGGCGTACGCCTGGGGCTGGGCCGAGCACAAGCGGATCCTCGCCGAGCAGCGGATCGAGGCCGACCGCGTCCAGGCCGGTGCGACGCCGATGGAGGCGATGCGGGTGCTGGCCACCAGCGGCCCCGCCGTCGAGGGCGTCGAGGAGATCCGCGTCCGGCTGCAGGCGATGATGGACGAGGCGATCGCCGAGCTCGACGGCACGCACTTCGACCTCGCCGAGCCGCTGCGCCGGGTGGAGGCCATGATCGCGCCCCCCGGGAGCGCCGCGGCGCCGTACTACACGCGCCCCTCGCAGGACTTCTCCCGGCCCGGCCGCACCTGGCTCCCGACGCTGGGCCGGACCCGCTTCCCGCTGTGGGACCTGGTGTCGATCTGGTACCACGAGGGCGTTCCCGGCCACCACCTGCAGCTGGCCCAGTGGGCCCACGTCTCGCAGCAGCTGTCGACCTACCAGACCTCGGTGGGCTCGGTCAGCGCGAACGTCGAGGGGTGGGCGCTCTACGCCGAGCGGTTCATGGACGAGCTCGGCTACTTCGCCGACCCCGGCACGCGGCTGGGCTTCCTCGACGCCCAGCAGCTGCGCTCGGTGCGGGTGGTCATCGACATCGGCATGCACCTCGAGCTGCCGATCCCCGACGACGCCGAGGGCGCGCTGGCCGAGCACCGCGGGAAGCCCTGGACGCCGGACCTCGCACGGGCCTTCCTCGGGGAGAACTCCGGTGCCTCGCTGGCCTTCCTCGACAGCGAGCTGGTCCGCTACCTGGGCATCCCCGGGCAGGCGATCGGCTACAAGCTCGGCGAGCGCGCTTGGCTGGCCGGCCGCGAGCAGGCCCGGCAGGCGCGCGGCGACGCGTTCGACCTCAAGGCCTGGCACATGGCCGCGCTGTCCCAGGGCTCCCTCGGCCTCGACGACCTGGAGGCCGAGCTCGGGGCGCTGTAGGGCTCAGCGCCCGCCGGGCAGCGGGTTGAGGGTGTCCGCGGCGAAGGCGGTCGGGTCCTCCGGCCGGGCGGGGAGGGCCTCGATGCCGGGGGTGCGGAGCAGCTCGGCGATGCACGCCGCGCTGCCGCCCACGTAGGTGCTGGTCAGGTCGATCTCGGTGGCCACGCACCAGGCCCGGTCGCCCGGCCACCACAGGTTCGCGCTCTGCTCGTGCGGCTCGGGCGCCAGGTTCCGGACGGCGTCGGTGACGGCGCCGCGGACGAGCACGACGTCGTGGTTCTCGCGCAGCAGCAGCCGGGGTGGCGTCTCGGGGTCGGGCAGGTCGTAGCCGAAGCCGTCGCACCGGCCGAAGAGGCACTCCTCCGGTGTCGTGGTGTGCCGGCCGAGGACGGCGGCGAGCCGGGCGGCGACCTCGACCGGCAGATGGCCCTCCGCGGGTCCGTCGTCCCACACCGCAGCCTGGCGCTCGGAGGGCTCGGCGTCCCAGCTGCCGGTGATCGTGTGCCACTGCATGAGCGGGTGCGCGCGGGTGCCGTTGTGCGCGGCGACCTCGGACCAGCTGACCTCGATGTCGTCGTCGCCGTCGTAGCGGACCGCGGGATGGAAGACCCGCGCGTACGACTCGAAGGCGGGGAGCAGGGCGGCGACGGTGCCGGCCTCGCCGAAACGCCGCGCGACGGAGATCCAGACGCCGGGCCAGACGTCCGTCTCGACCGGCAGGCCGCCCAGCTGCATGGGGCGCAACCTACCCGGGAAACGGACAACCCCCGGGCTGTTCCGCGGCGCCGTCCTCCGGGGAGGGGGCTGCACGCGGGCCGACTGGACAAATGTCGGCGGCCCGGGGGTCGGGTGACTGTCCGGTTCTCGCTCGCCGCCATCGACGGACGGGCGATAGTGCGCCGGCGCTCGGATTCCACTCCGAGCGGGCGGCCCATCTGGACGGCGGCTAGCGGACAGCCACCTCACGAGTCCTGTAGCTCAGCAAGTTACGGACCACCTCCTCTCTCGTATGCGACGACGGTACGTCCGGCCCGAGAGCGTCGGCAACCGAAAAAGTCAGCTCTGGGCGAACGGCGGCAACGGCCGCTCGGGGGGTGCCGGCGGGCCGATGTCCTCCGGGGCCTCGTAGACGTCGGGGATGCCGTCGGCGTCGACGTCGACCCGCTCCTGGGCGGCGATCTCCCGGTACCGGCGGTTGCGGATCCGCAGGATGACCGAGGCCGACACGGCGGCGAGCACGGTGCCCAGCAGGATGCCGACCTTGGCGTGGTCGAAGCTCTCGGGGTCGTCGACGTAGGCGAGCTCGGTGATCAGCAGCGAGACCGTGAAGCCCATCCCGCCGAGCAGGGCGAGCCCGACGACGTCCGTCCAGCTCAGGTTCTCGTCCAGCTGCGCGCGGGTGAACCGCGACACCAGCCAGGTGGCGCCGGTGATGCCGATCGCCTTGCCGGCGACCAGGCCGACCATGATGCCGATCGCGATGCTGTCGCCCAGCGATTCGCCGAGCCCGGAGAAGCCGCCGAGGGCGACGCCCGCGGAGAAGAACGCGAAGACCGGGACGGCGAAGCCGGCCGACAGCGGGCGGAGCCGGTGCTCGAAGTGCTCGGCCAGCCCCGGCCCGGCGTCCGGGCCGCCGGACGCCGCGCTGCGCACGACCGGCACGGTGAAGGCCAGCAGCACGCCGGCGACGGTCGCGTGCACGCCGGACTCGTGCATCAGCGCCCAGGTGAGCGCGGCCAGGGGGAGCAGCAGCCACCAGCTGCGGATCCGCTTCTGCACCAGGAAGCCGAAGGCGGCCAGCGGCAGCAGGGAGAGCAGCAGGGCCGGGACGTTCAGCGCGGCGGTGTAGAAGACCGCGATCACCATGATCGCCAGCAGGTCGTCGACCACGGCCAGGGTGAGCAGGAAGGTGCGGAGAGCCGTGGGCAGGTGGGTGCTGATGACCGCCAGGACGGCCAGGGCGAACGCGATGTCGGTGGCCGAGGGGATCGCCCAGCCCTCGAGCGACCCGCCCAGGTTGAACAGCACGAAGATCAGCGCGGGCACCGCCATGCCGCCCACGGCCGCAGCGATCGGCAGCGCCGCACGCCGCGGTTCCCGGAGGTCGCCGGCGACGAACTCGCGCTTGAGCTCCAGGCCGGCGACGAAGAAGAAGATCGCCAGCAGGCCGTCGGCCGCCCACGTGCCGAGCGACAGGTCCAGGTGCAGCGCCGACGGGCCGACCTTCGCGTCGCGCAGCGACTCGTAGCTCTCCGCCCAGGGGGAGTTGGCCCAGACGAGGGCGATCGCGGCGCCGACGAGCAGGAGGGCACCGCCGACGGTCTCCCTGCGCAGGACCGAGGCGACGCGCTGCGCCTCGGGCCAGGAGCCCCGGTCGAAGAGGCGGGTCGAGCTGGTGCTGGGCACGGGGGCGGCTCCGGAGATGGGGTCGGGTAGGACGTTGCCGACCAGACTTCCCGGCGCACCGGGGACCACGTTACCGGCCGAGCAGCTCCCGCACGCGCGCCGTGAGGTCCGCGTCGCCGCGGCGGACGCCGTCGAGCGTGTGCACCGGCGCGGCTCCGCGCACGCCGGAGAGCAGCCAGACGGCGTCGGCGGCGTGCAGGTCCTCGACGGTGCCCCGCGTCCGCGCCGTCGGCCAGCCGGCGGCCTCCGCGTGCTCGAACAGCCGGGCCACGGTGGTGCCGGGCAGGATGCCGGTCTCCGTCGGCGGGGTGTGCAGCGTGCCGCCGGCCGCCCACGCCACCGTCGACGTCGGCCCCTCCAGCAGCTGCCCCTCCAGCGAGGTGAGGACGACGTCGTCCGCGCCGAGGCGGTGCGCGTGCCGGTAGGCGGCCATGTTCACCGCGTAGGAGAGCGTCTTCGCGCCGCCCAGCAGCCACGGCGCCTGCGCGCGGTAGTCCGCCGGGATGCCGAGGGAGAGGCTGACCACCGAGACGCCCGTGGTGCGCTGGCGGAGGGTCTCCTCGGGTACCGGCGAGACGAGGGCGAGCGCCGTCGGGGGCACATCCCCGCCCGGCCCGCGGGTGAGCAGCAGGCGGATCAGGCCCTCGGTGTCCGCGGGCCAGTCCGCCAGCACCGCGTCGACCAGCGCGCGCCAGACGTCGTCGCCCGGGTGCGCGAGCTCCAGCAGTGCGGCGGAGCGGTGCAGCCGGGCGAGGTGCGGAGCCAGGTGCGGTGTCGCGCCCCGGACCACGGCGACCGACTCGAAGACGCCGTCCCCCCGCACGAGCCCCTGGTCGTACGCGGTCAGGACCGGCTCGTCGGCCGGGACCGCCACGGCCGCGCCGTCCCGCCAGATCGCCACGCTGCGCTGTTCGGTCACGAACCCTCCTCGCTGACGCTCGTCGGGCACGTGCCCTTGGGTGCTGTGTCTTCGCGTGACCTCGCAAGCTCGGTCACGGGCCCAGCCTGCCCGACGGCGGGCATAGGGTCGCGTCATGGGGCACGAGGGCCATGCGGTCGGGGGGAGCAGCGTCGGCGCCGGCCGTACCGCCGACGAGGCGGCACCGCTGGCCGAGCGGCTGCGGTCCAGGGGTCTGCGGCTGACCGCCCAGCGCCGACGCGTGCTCGAGGCCGTGGAGGCCCTGGAGCACGCGACGCCCGAGGCGATCGGCGCGTGGTTGCGCGAGGAGGCCGGGCCCGAGGCGCCGGCGCCGGACGCCTCGACGGTCTACCGCAACCTGGAGCTGCTCGAGCGGCTCGGCCTGGTGTGGCACACCCACCTGGGCAAGGGGGCGCCGATCTACCACGCCTCCGAGCACGCCCACCTGCACGTGGTGTGCGCCTCCTGCGGCGAGATCTCCTCGGTCGCGCCCGACCTGCTGGACACCGCGGCGGAACGTCTGGCCGCCGATCTGGGTTTCACCGTGGACGTGGGGCACGTCGCCCTGTCCGGGACGTGCCGCGCGTGCCGCGAACGAGCATCGGAGACCCCATGAGTTCCACCCTGCTGTCCCGTCCGGGCGCCGTCGCCGTCGAGAAGCCGGTGGACGCCGCCTCCGCGGTGGCCGCCCACTACGGGGACCCGCTGCGCGAGCAGCGGCTGCTCGCCGAGGGCGCCGGGTTGGTCGACCGCAGCGACCGGGACGTGCTCGTCGTCCCCGGCGCCGACCGGCTCTCCTGGCTGCACAGCCTGACCAGCCAGCACCTCGACCGGCTGGCCGACGCCACCGGCAGCGAGGCGCTGGTCCTCTCCCCCCAGGGGCACGTCGAGCACCATCTGGTGATCGCGGAGCTGGCCGGCACCACCTGGGCCGACGTCGAGCCGGGCACGGGTGCGGCGCTGCACGCCTTCCTGCAGAAGATGCGCTTCCTGCTCCGCGTCGAGCCGGAGCTGGTGACGGCCCAGTGGGCCGTCCTCTCGCTGGTGGGGCCGCGCGCGCTCGACGTGCTCGCGGCGGCCGGGCTGCCCGCGCCCGCCGTCGAGTACGCGGTCGAGCCGCTGGCCGAGGGTGGCTTCGCCCGGCGGATGCGCCCGATCGGCGACGGCAGCGCCGTCGTCGTCGACCTGGTCCTCCCGCGGGCGGCCGTGGACGGCGTCGCCGACCGCCTGCTCGCCGCCGGGGCGCGGCTCGCGGGCGTGCAGGCCTACGAGGCGCTGCGCGTGGAGGCCCGCCGGCCGCGGCTGGGCGCCGACAGCGACCACCGCACCATCCCCAACGAGCTCGAGTGGCTGACCAGCGCGGTGCACCTGGACAAGGGCTGCTACCGGGGGCAGGAGACCGTCGCCCGGGTGCACAACCTGGGCCGCCCGCCGCGCCGGCTGGTGCTCCTGCACCTGGACGGCGTCAGCGAGGACCTCACCGAGCCCGGCGCGCCGGTGCTCGCGGGCGCCCGCGAGGTCGGCCGGGTCGGCACGGTCGTCCGGCACCACGAGCTCGGCGTGATCGCGCTGGCGCTGGTGAAGCAGTCGGTCGCCCCCGACGCCGCCCTGACCGTGGGCGGATCCGTCGCCGCGATCGACCCGGACGACGCCCCGGCGGAGGTCGACGACACCCGGGCCGCGGCGCGCGACCGCATCCGGGCCGTCCGGTCTGCGACCATGCCGCGTGCGTGACGAGATCGAGCGTGACGAGCAGATGACCGATGGAGGCCGCACCGTGAGCACCAGGACCAGTCCCGCCGGGGGCCCCGCCGTCGACGCGCTGCTGGACCCCGCGTTCCTCGAGGACGCGACCCGGCGGTCGATGAGCGAGGTGCGCACGCTGCGCCGCCAGGCCGAGCAGGAGGAGGTCAACCTCTCCTACACGCGGCGGCTGCTGCAGGGCCGGCTGGACATCGTGCGCCGCGAGCTGCAGCGCCGGGCCGAGCACGACGGCCGGTCGCTGGTCGAGCTGCTCCCGGAGATCCTGTCCGAGAAGGGCCGGGGCCCGGCGCACGGGCTGGGCCGGCACCAGACGGTGCAGCCGGCCAACCCCGACGCCTACGAGTCCTGGGTGAACGCGCTGACCCCCGGGGTCGACCTCTCCTCGATCGCCGACCTTCCCGACGCCAAGCTCGAGCAGGGCGCCCGCGCGCTCGCCGAGGCCGAGGTGGGCCTGTCCGAGCGGCGGCGCGGCGTCCAGCAGGTCATGGACGCGCTCGCCGGGGAGCTGGGCCGCCGCTACCGCGACGGCGAGGCCGACGTCGCGGCGCTGCTGGCCGACGAGGGCCGGCACTGACCGAGGACGCGCGCTCCTGGCCCGTCAACCCGGTGCTGGTCGAGGTCGAGCGCTCCGGGTTCCTCGAGTCGGTGCACCGCGGCTCCCTGGTCGTGCTCGGCGCCGAGGGCGACGTCCGGTTCGCCGCGGGCGCCGTCGACCGGCCGATGCTGCCGCGCTCGTCGAACAAGCCGGTGCAGGCGACGGCGCTGCTCGCCGCAGGGTGGTCGCCGCGCGACGAGGCGGAGCTGGCGATCGGGGCCGGCTCGCACAACGGCGAGGACGGGCACCGGGAGCTCGCGGCGGCCGTCCTCGCGGCCTCCGGGCTCGGGCCCGAGCACCTGGGCTGCCCGCCCGCGCTGCCTCTGCACGAGGCCACGCGGGCGACCTGGCTGGTCGAGGGCCGAGCCCCGGACCGGCTGGCGATGAACTGCTCGGGCAAGCACGCGGCGATGCTCGCGGCCTGCGTGGCGGCGGGTTGGCCGGTCGAGGGCTACCTCGACCGCGGGCACCCCCTGCAGCAGGCGATCGAGGCGCGGCTGGGCGAGGCGGCCGGGGAGCCGGTGACGGCCGTCGTCGTCGACGGCTGCGGCGCGCCGCAGCACGCGCTCTCGCCGACCGGCCTGGCCCGTGGGGTGCTCTCCCTGGTGCAGGCCGACCCCGGCTCCCGGGAGCGCGCGGTCGCCGACGCCATGCGCGCCCACCCGTGGTTCGTGGCCGGCACCGGTCGCGACGACACCGACCTGATGCGCGCCGTCCCCGGCCTGCTGGTCAAGGGCGGCGCCGACGGCGTGCACGTGGCCGCGCTGCCCGGCGCCGGCGCGGTCGCGCTCAAGCTCGACGACGGCGGCGACCGCGGGCGGATGCCGGCGCTGGCCGCGGGCCTGCTCCGGCTCGGCGTGCCGGCCGACGTGCTCGCCCCGTGGTTGCAGCTCCCGCTCGCAGGGGGCGGGGCGATCGTCGGCACCGTGCGCGCGGCGGCGGTCGTGGCGGCCTGAGCTGCGGTTCCGGGTGTGACGAGACCGACAGTCGAGTGCTAGCTCCGCCGCTTGCAGGAGCTAGCACCCCGGTCTAGGGTCGAGTACGTGCAGACACCGGGAGAGTTCGTCCGCGAGCAGGTGAGCACGGTCCGAGGGAAGGTGGACCGGGTCGCCGGCACCGTGGCCGAGTCCGTCGCCGAGGCCACGACGGCCTCGGCGAGCAACGTCACCGCCGTCGGCTCGCAGGTGGGCAACTACATCCGCGAGCAGCGCAGTGCCGCCCAGGTGTCCCTGCGGGAGCTGGCCCGCACGGCCGGCGTCAGCAACCCCTACCTGTCCCAGGTGGAGCGGGGCCTCCGCAAGCCGTCAGCGGAGATCCTCGCGTCGATCGCCCGGGGCCTGAAGATCTCGGCCGAGTCGCTCTACGAGCAGGCCGGGATCCTCGACCGGCGGTCCGGCAACCCGGACACCGTGGCGGCGATCCGGTCGGACGAGTCGCTGTCCGAGCGGCACAAGGCCGTGCTTCTGGAGCTCTACGAGACCTACGTCCGGGAGCACCACGCGAGCACGGCGTCCGAGGCCGTTCCCCAGGCCGCACCCACGAACCCCTCCCACCCTTCGAAGGAGTCGGCATGACCCCCACCCAGACCGTGAAGCAGTACGGCGAGTTCGCCGTGGCCCAGGGCCTCGCCCTGGCCGAGCAGGCCCGCACCCCGATCCTCGCCGTCGTCGGCGCCGGCGACCTGGCCGTCCAGAGCGCCCGTACCGTCCTCGAGCAGTTCCGCTCGAAGGCCGAGGCGCTCCCGGGCGAGGCGCAGGTCCAGGCCGACCTCGCCGTCCGCGAGGCCCGCACCCGGGCCACCGAGGCCGCCGACACGGCCCGCACCCGGGCCAACGAGGCCGCCGGCACCGCGCGCTCCACGGCGCAGCAGCTGGCCGAGGCCGTCCGCCCCGACGCCCTGCGCAGCACCGTCGTCGGCCTGGTCGACACCGCCCGCACCCAGGCGACCGCCACCGTCGGCACGCTGGCCGAGCGCGGCGCCGAGGTCGTCGAGGACCTGCGCCGCCAGCCCGCCTTCCGTCGCGTCGTGAGTCGCGCCGAGCGGGCCGTCGACACCGTCGAGGACGCGCTCGAGGACATCCTCGAGGAGACCGCCGAGGCCGTCGCCGACGCCTCCAACGAGGTCACCTCGGTCGCGCAGAAGACCGCCGCCAAGGCGACCAAGGTCGCCGCGAAGGCCGAGTCGTCGGTCGAGAAGACCGCCGAGGCCACCAAGGGCGAGCTCGAGGACGCCGTGGAGGCGCCGAAGCCGGCTCGCAAGACAACCGGTAAGAAGAGCAGTGCCGCCGCCGGCACCTCGTCCACCAAGGCGACCTCGGCGCGCGTCACCCGGGCCCGGACCGCGAAGCGGACCGACCCGGCGGCTGTGCCGGCCAAGCGCAACGGCTGACGCACCACCCCACGAACCAGGGCCCCGGAGCTGCGCGAGCGCTCCGGGGCCCTGTCGCGTCCGGGCCCGCCCGCGTCCACCCGGCCGCCGAGTGTGGAGTTGCTGCCGCTCGAACCGGCGCGCCCGCGCGTGTCGACGACCGCAATTCCGCACTCAGCACGGTGACGGTGGCGCGCAGCCGCTGCCCACCCGACGGGGTGGCGTGCGGTCACCGGACGGCCGGTCTCGGCGCTCCCGGCGGGTACCCTCGCGGCCATGGCGGAGTTCGACGGACTGCTCTTCACCGGCCTCTACGTGGCCGCGCAGGTCCTGACCCTGTGGGCGTTCATCGACGCGCTGATCCGTCCCGCGCCCGCCTTCGTCGCCATGGGCAAGCTGACCAAGCCGGCCTGGGCCGGCATCACCGGTCTGGCGGCGGTCTTCGTCTACCTGTTCGGGGCGATGAGCTTCCTCGGGCTCCCGGCCGTCATCGCGGCCACCGTGTACCTGGTCGACGTGCGCCCGGCCGTGCGCGGCCTGCGTCGCGGCAACAGCTGGTGATCGCGCCCCGCGGCTGAACGGTCAGCGCCCGAACACGCCCGCGGGCGGCTCGGGGGAGGGCTGCGCCTCGGCGTCGGTCACCGGCGCGGTGCGCCCGACGAAGCGCTCGAGGTCCTCGCCGTCCACGACCCGGGAGGGCATCGGGTCGCGCGCGCAGGCCCGGCTGAGGTCGGCCAGCGGCAGCTCGTCGTCCGAGGCGACGGCGACGAGGTTGCCGAACCGGCGCCCGCGCATCGTGCCCGGCTCGGCGAGCAGGCAGACGTGCGCGAACACCGAGCGCAGCGTGGCGACCTGGCCGCGGGCGAACCGCAGCGGCGGCCCGTCGGCGACGTTCGCCGCGTAGAGCCCGCCGGGGCGCAGCACGCGGGCGACCTCCCGGGCGAACTCGACCGTGGTCAGGTGGGCCGGGGTCCGGGCGCCGGCGAACACGTCGGTGACGACGACGTCGGCGCTGGCCGGGTGCAGCAGGGTCAGCGCGGTGCGGGCGTCCTCGGCGCGCACCCGCACGCGGGCGTTGCGCGGCAGGGGCAGGTACTCGCGGACCAGGTCGGTGAGCGCCTGGTCGATCTCCACCACGCGCTGGCGGGAGCCGGGCCGGGTCGTGGCCAGGTACCGGGGCAGGGTGAGCGCGCCGCCGCCCAGGTGCACGACGTCCAGCGCCGCACCCGCCGGGGCCGCGAGGTCGAGCACGTGGCCCATCCGGCGGACGTACTCGAACTCCAGGTGGGTCGGGTCCTCGAGGTCGACGTGCGACTGCGGAGTGCCGTCCACCATCAGCACCCAGGAGCCGTCGCGGTCCGCGTCCCCGAGCAGTTCGGCCGTGCCGCCGGCCACGGGCAGCGGCCCCGGGGGGATCCGCATCAGCTCCCGGCCGCGCCGGCAGCCGCCAGCAGCGCCGCCTCGCGGTCGGCCGGCAGGTCCACGGCCAGCGGGGGCTCACCACGCTCCCGGTCCCAGGCGACGACGTCGGCCGCCGTCTGCTCCAGCGGGGTGGACGTGAGCCCCACCGTGCGGGCCAGGTCGGCGTTCCGGCGCATGCCGACGTCGAACCGCGGGTCGGCGAGCACGAGGGGGACGGCTCCACCGCCCAGCGCTGGGTCCACCGGGACGACGTCCACGGTGGCGCCGGTGCCCCGGGCGCAGGCCTCGACCAGGCCCCGCAGCGTCACCGGCTCGGCCGGGCCGGCGGCGTTGTACGTGCCCGGGCGGTCGTCGTGGAGGAGCGTGACCACCAGGTTCGCCAGGTCGCGGCTGTCCACGACCTGCACCGGCTGGTCCGGCCGCCCGGGCAGGGGGACCGTGCCGCCGCGGGCGGCCCGGCGGGCCCACCAGGTGAACCGGTCGGTCTGGTCGTGCGGGCCGGCGACGATGCCCGGGCGGACCAGCGTGGCCCGGTCGCCGAACCGGCCCAGCGCCTCGTCCTCGCAGGCCACCTTGAGCGGGCCGTAGGTGCGTCCGTCGACCTCCTCGGTGCCGAGCTCCGGCGCGCGCCGGGGCGCGGACTCGTCGAGGGGACCGTCGGCCTTCCCGTCGTAGACCGCCCCGGTGGAGATGAACAGGTACCGGCCGGTCGAGCCGGCGAGCGCGTCGGCGGCCTGCGCCACGTGCCGAGGGACGTAGCCGCTCACGTCGACGACGGCGTCCCAGTCGGTGCCCTGGAGGGAGGCGTAGTCCCCGTCGGCCCGGTCGCCGACCAGGCGGGCGACGTCGGGGAACAGGTCGGTGCCGGTGCGACCCCGGCTGAACAGCGTCAGCTCGTCGCCCCGCCGGAGCGCCTCCTCGACGATCGCGCGACCGACGAACGACGTACCGCCCAGCACCAGGATCTTCACCGGCCGACCATAACGGCGGGTGCGGACCGGCGGAGAACGGGCGCTAGTGTCCCGCCGGACGGCGGACGGTGACCGCCGACACACCCGGGAGGCTCCGTGTCCACCGCACCCGCCGCACTGCCCGCCGAGGGGACCGACGGCCCCGCCGTCCTCGCCCAGATGGTGGCGAACCGGCACGACGACGCCGACTGGCGCAACGGCCGCATCTTCGGGCTGATCTTCCACCCGGACGACGAGGAGCTCGAGGAGCTGCTCGCCGACGTCAGCCGCGAGTACCTGGCGGAGAACGCGCTCAACCCGGTGCGCTTCCCGAGCCTGGCCCGGATGGAGCGGGAGACGGCGGACATGGTCGCCGGCCTGCTGCACGGCACACCCGGAGCCGGCGGGCTCACCAGCGGCGGCACGGAGTCGATCTTCATGTCCGTGCTGGTCGCGCGGGAGACGGCCCGCAAGAAGGGGATCGCCGAGCCGGTGCTGGTCACCGCGGTGACCGCGCACCCGGCGTTCGCCAAGGCGTGCCACCTGCTGGACATGCGCCAGATCCGGGTGCCGGTGGACGAGGGCTACCGGCTCGACGTCGAGGCGATGCGCGCCGCCGTGGGGCCGGACACCGCCATGGTCGTGGCCAGCGCCCCCTGCTACCCGTACGGCGTGATGGACCCGGTGCCCGAGGTCGCGGCGATCGCGCTCGAGGCCGGCGTCCTCTGCCACGTGGACGCCTGCCTGGGCGGGATGATGCTGCCCTTCTGGGAGCGGCTCGGGGAGCCGGTGCCGCCGTGGGACTTCCGCGTCGAGGGCGTCACGAGCATCAGCGCGGACCTGCACAAGTACGGCTACGCGTTCAAGGGCGCGAGCGTGCTGCTGCACCGCGACGTCGCGCAGTACCGCACCCAGTGGTGGTTCGACGACGGCGCCTGGGGCGGCGGGCTGTACGGGTCGCCGACGGCGGCCGGCACGCGTCCGGCCCCGCCGATCGCCGGTGCCTGGGCGGCGCTGCGCCACCTCGGCGAGGCGGGCTACGTGCGCCAGGCCGCGAAGGTGCGCGACGCCACCCGCCGGCTGATGGCCGGGGTCGAGGCGATCGACGGGCTGACCATCACCTCCACCCCGGACCTGTGCGTCTTCCAGTTCGGCAGCGACGTCGTGGACCTGAACGTGGTGGCCGAGGAGCTGGCCGACCGGGGCTGGTTCCCGAACCGGCAGCCCGGCGGGCTGCACCTGATGGTGTCCCCGTACCACCTCAAGGTGGCCGACGAGTTCCTGGCCGCCCTCGCGGAAGCGGTCGCGGTCGCCCGGGGCGGGGGCACCTCCGACGCCGCACCGGCCGTCTACGGCGCCGCGCGCCCCGACGGGACGAGGTCGTGATCGAGCCCTGGCTGCAGGACGCCTGCTCGCTCGTCGACGCCTTCCGCGCCGGCGAGCTCAGCCCGGTCGAGGCGGTGCAGGCGGTGCTCGACGCCGTCGGCGCCGACGACCAGCTGAACGCGGTCTGCCACGTCGACGCCGAGAACGCCCTGGCGGCGGCGCGCACGGCCGACGTCTCCAAGCCCTTCGGCGGGGTGCCGTTCGCGGTGAAGGAGCTGGAGCCGGTCGAGGGGTGGCCGTACCCCCGCGGCAGCAAGCTGCTCGAAGGGTCGGTGGGCCCGTTCACGACCGTCCATGTCGAACGCATCCGCGACCGCGGCGGCGCGATCCCCGTGGTGCAGACGACCAGCAGCGAGTTCGGGCTGGTCGGCTACACGTCCACGAAGCTGCACGGCACCACCCGCAACCCCTGGAACCCGGCCCTGACGCCGGGCGGGTCCAGCGGTGGGACGGCGGCCGCCGTGTCCGGGGGGCTGGTGCCCATCGGCACCGGGACCGACGGCGGCGGCTCCATCCGCATCCCGGCCGGCTACACCGGCCTGGTCGGCATCAAGACCAGCTTCCGGACCATCCCGTTCGCGCCGATGGCCCAGATCGAGCCGCTGCACTCCACCGTCGGCTGCCTCTCCCGCTCGGTGCGGGACACCGCGCGCTGGCTGGACGTCGCCAACGGGGCGCACCCGCGGGATCCGTTCAGCCTCCCGCGGGTGGAGGGCTTCGAGGCCGGGCTGGGCAGCCACGAGCTGGCCGGGCTGCGGGTCGCGGTGCTGCACGACTTCGGGGGCGCGGTGGTGCATCCCGACGTCGCCGCCGGGATCGAGGACGCCGCTGCCGCGCTGATCGCCGCGGCCGGTATGCGGCGGGTCGACGTCGACTTCACCGTGCCGGACATGGCGGCGGTGTGGTCCGGGGCGTCGCTCCCGACCATGTGGCACGGCATGCACGCCTACTGGCCGCAGATCCGCGAGCTGCTCACCGACGAGGTGGCGGCGTTGATGGCCCGCTCGGAGACCTTCACCATCGCCGACGCGGCTGCCGTCGACCCGCTGCGCAAGCAGCTGAACGAGTCCTTCGCCGACCTCTTCGAGTCGGTGGACCTGGTGCTCGCCCCGACCAATCCCGACGACGCGTACCCCGCGGAGGGGCCCTCGCCGGTGCGGGTGGGCGACGTCGACGTCGCGAACGCCGGCAACACCGGCCGGATGACCATGGGCATGAACATCACCGGCGTGCCGGCGATCAGCGTCCCGGCGGGCCTCTCGCCGCGCGGCATGCCGATGGGGATGCAGATCGTGGGCCCGAGGCACAGCGATGCGCTGCTGCTCTCGGTCGCGGCGCTGTTCGAGCGCGAGCGGCCGTGGCCGCTGGTCGCGCCGTCGGCGCGGGCCCGATGACCTGGGAGACCGAGACCGTCGAGGGTCCCGACGGCCTGGTCTGCAGCGTGGACCGGCATGCGTCCGACGCCGGCGTCGCCGTCCTGCGGGCCGGCGGGAACGCCGTCGACGCCGCGATCGCGACGAGCGCGGCCCTCACCGTCACCACCCCGCACATGTGCGGGATGGGCGGCGACCTGATGGCCCTGGTCGCGGGGCCGGGCACCGGCTCGACGGAGCCGCTGGTGCTCAACGCCACCGGCCGCGCGGGCAGCGGGGCCGATCCGGACCGGCTGCGCGCCGAGGGGCACCGCAGCATGCCGGTGCTGGGCGACGTCCGCAGCGCTCCGGTGCCCGGCTGCGTGGACGGCTGGCTGACCCTGCACGCACGACTGGGCCGGCTGCCGCTGGCCGACGTGCTGGCGCCGGCGATCGAGCTGGCCGAGACGGGCTTCCCGACCTCGCCGATGCTCGCGTTCCTGCTGCCCGGGCTCGCCGGCGTGACCGGCTGCGACGAGCTGGTGCGGTCCGGCGTGAAGGCCGGGGACCACCTGGAGCGGCCCGGGCCGGCCCGGATGCTGCGGGCGATCGTCGCCGAGGGTCGCGACGGCTTCTACGGCGGAGAGTTCGGCGAGCGGCTGCTGGAGGCCGGCGCGGGGGAGTACCTGCCCGCGGACCTCGCCACCTCCCTGGCGGACTGGGTGCCGGGTCTGGCGCTGGACGTCTGGGGCCACCGGGTCTGGACCGTGCCGCCGAACTCCGCGGGCTACGTGGCGCTGGCCGGCGCCGGGATCGCCGAGCGCGCGGGGCTGCCGGTGGACACCGAGGACCCCGCCTGGGCGCACCTCACCGTGGAGTCGGCGCGGCTGGCGGGGTTCGACCGGGTGGCGCAGCTCTCCGAGGACGCCGACGGCCCCGCGTTGCTGGCCCCGGACCGGCTCGACGCGCGGGCGGCGATGCTCGACCCGCGACAGCGGCTGCCCTTCGGGGACAGCTACCGCGACGGCGGCACCATCCACCTGGCCGTCGCCGACCGCGACGGCATGGCGGTGAGCCTCATCCAGTCCAACGCCAAGGAGTTCGGCTGCCACGTGGCCGTGCCCGGCACCGGCATCCTGCTGCACAACCGCGGCATCAGCTTCAGCCTGCAGCCCGGGCACCCGGCCGAGTACCGGCCGGGCCGGCGCCCGTCCCACACGCTGGCGCCGACGCTGGTCACCCGGCCCGACGGCTCGCTCCGAGCGGTCCTCGGGTCGATGGGCGGGGACTCGCAGACCCAGCTCGTCCTGCAGCTGCTCGCCCGCCTGCTGCGCACCGGGGCCGACCCGGCGGCGGTGATCGGCGCGCCGCGGTGGGTGCTCGGCGTCGAGGGCGGAACGGGCTTCAACGTGTGGGAGCGGCCCGAGGCGCACCGCGTCCGCATCGAGGCGCACGCCCCGGCGTCCTGGCGGTCCGGGCTCGAGGAGCGCGGCCACGAGGTGGAGGTCGTGAGGCCGGATCCGGCCGGCTTCGGGCACGCGCACCTCATCGACCTCCCGGTCGACGGGCCGCCGCGCGGTGCGTCGGACGCCCGCGCGCTGATCGGCGCGGCCGTCGCCGTCTGAGGCCCTGGTGCTTTTATCGGACGACTGATAGAAAAAATCGATGACCCAGGTCCTCCCCCAGCGAACGGTCGACGCGGCCCTGCGCTCGCGCGCCGCATCGGTCATCCCCGGCGGCATGTACGGCCACATGAACGCCGCGGGCCTGCCGGAGGCCTATCCGCAGTTCATGACCCGCGGCGAGGGCAGCCGGGTGTGGGACGCCGACGGCAACGAGTACCTCGACTTCATGTGCGGCTGGGGCCCGATCGTCCTCGGTCGCAAGGACCCGGTCGTCGAGGCGGCGGTCCGCGCCCAGCTCGAGGTCGGTGACCTGCTCGACGGGCCGTCGCCGGTGATGGTCGACCTCGCCGAGCTGCTGGTCGAGCTGGTCCCGCACGCGGACTGGGCGATGCTGGCGAAGAACGGCACCGACGCCACCACCGCCTGCGTCAGCATCGCCCGGGCCTCGACCGGACGGCGGAAGGTGCTCGTCGCCACGGGGGCCTATCACGGGGCGATCCCGTGGTGCACGCCCCGACCGGGCGGTGTGCTCCCCGAGGACCGTGCGCACCTGGGCTACTTCGACTACAACGACGTCGCCTCGCTGGAGGCAGCGGTCGCCGAGGCCGGCGAGGACCTGGCCGGCATCATCGTCTCGCCGGTGCGCCAGGAGCTCGCCCGCGACCAGGAGATGGCGACCGTCGAGTTCGCCCGCGCGATCCGGGCGGTCTGCGACCGGACGGGCGCGGTGATGATCCTCGACGACGTCCGCTGCGGCTTCCGCCTCGACCTCGGCGGCAGCTGGGAACCGCTCGGGGTCCAGCCCGACCTCGCCGCCTGGTCGAAGGCGATCGCCAACGGTTACTCGCTCGCCGCGATCACCGGCCGGGACGGGCTGCGCCAGGCGGCGTCGAGCATCTACGTCACCGGCTCCTTCTGGTACTCGGCGGTGTCCATGGCGGCGTCCATGGCCACGCTCACCCAGCTGCGGGACACCGACGCGCTGGCGCGCATGGCCGACGCCGGTCAGCGGCTGCGCGACGGGCTCGCCGCCCAGTCGGCCGCGCATGGCTTCGTCACGTCCCAGACCGGGCCGGTCCAGATGCCGCTGCTGCGCTTCGCGGACGACGACGCCGGCTCGACGCTGGCGCGGACGTGGACCAACGAGGCCGTGAAGCGCGGGGTGTACCTGCACCCGGTGCACAACTGGTTCCTCTGCGCCGCGCACACCCCCGACGACATCGACCGGGCACTGGAGCGGACCGACGACGCGTTCGCCGAGCTCGCCCGCCTCGCGCGCCAGGGCTGACGTGCTCAGCGACCCCCGCCGGCGCGCGGCCGCGGAGAGCCTGGTCCGGTACGGGCGGCGGATGAACCCCGATGGCCTCGCGGTCGGCCCGGCCGGGAACCTCAGCGTGCGGCTCGACGACGTCGTCGCGATCACGCCGTCGCAGATCCGCTACGACGAGGTCACACCGGAGTCGATCTGCTTCGTGACGATGGACGGGGAGCACGTCGGGGGTGCGGGCCGGGTCTCCTCGGAGACGCCGATGCACCTGTCGATCTACCGGACCACGGGTGCGGCCGCGGTCGTGCACACCCACTCGCCCCGCGCGGTCGCGGTCTCGACGGTGGTCGACGAGCTGCCCGCCGTGCACTACTCCATCCTGCGGGCCGCGGGCGGCCCGACCATCCGGGTCGTGCCCTACGAGCGGTTCGGCTCGGACGAGCTGGCCCGAGCGGCGGTGGCGGGCCTCGAGGGGCGCACCGCGGTGCTCCTGCAGAACCATGGCGCCCTCACCCACGGCGCCGACCTGGCCGACGCCTACGAGCGGGCCCAGCTGGTCGAGTGGCTGGCCGACGTGCACCTCGCCGCGTCCGGGTTCGGCACCCCGCGCATCCTCACCGACGAGGAGCTCGGCGCGGTCGCGTCGGAGTCCGCCCGCCGCCGCTACGGCGCGGCGGCCGTGGACGGCGCCCGGTGAGCGGCCCCGACGGCGGGATCCCGCCGTACGACGACCTGCCCCGGGACGACGCCGGTGCGCCGGTCGGCTGGGGCGTCTTCGGCGAGGGCGATCGCGTCGGGCGGATGAACCTGCAGTCGGCCGATGCCGTGGCAGCCGCCGCCCGGTCCGTCGTCCGCGGTGCGGTGTTCCCGCTGAACGCACCGCAGGAACTGTTCGACCCGCCGCTGTTCGGCCGCGGCGCGATCCGGCACACCCGGCTCGCGAGCGCCGGGGGGACCGGCTTCGACGACGTCTACGACAACTACTACCCGCAGGCGTCCAGCCAGTGGGACGCGCTCTCGCACGTGGCGTACCGGCCCGACGTCTTCTACCAGGGCGTCGCGGCCGACGAGATCGCGCGCGAGGGGCGCAACGGCATCGAGGTGTGGGCCCAGCGCGGCATCGCCGGCCGGGGGGTCCTCCTCGACGTCTCCCGCGCCCTGGCCGCGGCGGGGCGGCCGCTGGACCCCGGCAGCAGCACCGCCCTGACGGTGGACGACCTGGAGCTGGCGCGCACGCAGGCGGGGCTGGAGTTCCGGCCCGGTGACGTCGTGCTGGTGCGCACCGGCTTCGTGGGCTGGTACCGGCAGCAGGACGACCGGGCGCGGCAGGCGATGGCCCGCGGCCGGCTGACGGCGGCCGGGATCGAGCACACCGAGGCGATGGCCCGCTACGTCTGGGACAGCGGCGCGTCCGCGTTCGTCAGCGATGCGCCGGCGCTCGAGGTGTGGCCGCCGGACCCCCGCCCCGAGGCGGCGCCCTTCGGCTTCCTGCACAACGTGCTGATCGGTCAGTTCGGCCTCGCCATCGGCGAGCTGTGGGAGCTGGACGCCCTCGCGGCGGACTGCGCCGCGGACGGGCGGTACGAGTTCCTGCTGACCAGCGCGCCGCTCAACGTGGCCGGCGGCATCGGCTCCCCGGCCAACGCCCTGGCGATCAAGTGACGGGCGCCCCGGGGTCGCGTCCGCGCATCGCCTGCGTGGGCGTCTACATCCTCGACGTCCTGGGCCGGGCGATCGACGTGCTGCCCACGACCCAGACGGCGGTGATCGTCGACGAGATCCGGATGACCGTGGCCGGCACGGCCGGGGGGACGGCGGTCGACCTCGCCCGCCTGGGCGCCGACGTGCTCGCCGTCGGCGCCGTGGGGGCGGACAACGTGGGCGCCTTCGTGCGCACCCTGCTGGAGCAGGAGGGCGTCGACGCGAGCGGCCTGGTGGTGAAGCCGGAGCTGCCGACCTCGGCCACGATGCTCCCGATCAGCAGCGCCGGCGTGCGCCCCGCCTGGCACGTGCGCGGCGCGAACGCCGCGCTCGGGCGGGACGACCTGCCCTGGGAGGCGCTCGCCGAGGTCGACGTCCTGCACTACGGCGGCGTCTCGGCGCTGCCGGGGCTCGACGGGGAGGTCTCCCGGGAGCTGCTGGCCTTCGCCCGGTCGCACGGTGCGATCACCACGGCCGACTGCCTCGGCGTCAAGCGCACCGACGCGCTCGCCACCTTCGCCGCCTCGCTGCCGCACGTCGACGTCTTCATGCCCAACCGCGACGAGGTCGCCCGGCTGACCGGCCTCTCCTCGCCCCGCGACGGCGCCCGGGCGCTGCTGGACCTCGGCGCGCGCGCCGTGATCGTGAAGATGGATGCCGACGGGTGCTTCGGGGTGGGCGCCGACGGCGAGTTCTCCCTGCCGGCTATACCCGGGGACGTCGTCGACTCGACCGGCTGCGGCGACGCCTTCTGTGCCGGGGTGATCCGCGGGCTCACGCTCGGCCGGCCGCTGGAGGAGGCGGCCTGGCTCGGCATCGCCTCGGGCACCCTCACCGCCGGCGGGCTGGGCTCCGACGCCGGCCTCCGGGACCTGGACTCGACCCTGGCCTTCCTCGACGACCGACGACAGGAGTGCACGTGAGCGATCAGCTGTGGGCGAGGCCGGCGACGGAGCTGGGCCGGATGATCCAGGCGAAGGAGGTCTCGCCGACGGAGATCCTCGACTCGGTGCTCGATCGGATGCACGCCGTGGAGCCGCATGTCCACGCCTTCGTCACCGTCACCGAGGACCTCGCGCGGACCGAGGCGGCCGCGGCCACCGAGCGGGCCGCCCGGGGCGAGCGGATCAGCGCGATGGACGGGATCCCGTACTCCATCAAGGACCTGGAGAACACCGCCGGCATCCGCACCACGATGGGGACGCGGTTCTTCGCCGACAACGTCCCGGACACCGACAGCGTCGTCGCCGGCCGGCTCCGCTCCAGCGGCGGCGTGCTGCTGGGCAAGACCAACACCCCGGCCTTCGGCTGGAAGGACATGGCCGACAACCAGGTCGCCCCGACGACGGTGAACCCGTGGGACACCACCCGGACCACGGGTGCCTCCTCCGGCGGGGCCGCGGCGGCGGTGGCGGCCGGGCTGGGCCCGCTGGCGCAGGGGTCCGACGGCGCGGGCTCGATCCGCATCCCGGCGGCGCTGTGCGGGGTCGTGGGGTTCAAGCCGTCCTTCGGGCGTATCCCGATCCACCCGATCCGCGAGTACTGGGCGCACCGCACGCACATGGGGCCGCTGACCCGCACGGTGGCCGACGCCGCGCTGATGACGTCGGTGATGGCGGGGAACGACGACCGCGACCCGCTGTCGCTGACCAGCGAGATGGGGGAGTTCGTGCCCCTGCCGGAGTCCGACCGGCCGCTCGCCGGGCGGAAGATCCGCTGGAGCGCAGACCTCGGGTACGGGGCGGTGAGTGCGGAGGTGGTCCAGATCGTCGCCGAGGCGGTCTCGGTGCTGGAGGGGCTCGGCGGCTCGGTCGAGGAGAAGGCCCCGGGCTGGGAGGACCCCAGCCGCTTCCACCGCGTCATCTACAGCAGCGGCCTCGCCGTGGGCGTGGGTCCGCTCGCCGACCGGGAGCCGGACTGGCTCGAGGACGACCTGAAGCGGCTGATCGAGTACGGCCGGTCGCACTCTGCGGTCGACCTCAAGACCGCCGAGATCGAGCGGGGCCGCCTCTACGACGCCGCCCGCACCCTGTTCGAGGAGATCGACTTCCTCGTCACGCCGGCCATGCCGCTCGAGGCCTGGTCAGCCGAGCCGGGGCCCGGGCCGCAGGAGATCGACGGGGTGCGGCTGGGCGCCCGGGGACGGTCGTTCCTGCTCAACCCGTTCAACCTGACCGGGCACCCGGCCATCTCCATCCCGTGCGGCTGGACCGAGGCCGGCCTCCCGGTCGGCGTGCAGATCGTCGGCCGGCGCAACCAGGACATCGACGTCCTCCAGGTCGCGCACGTGCTCGAGCAGCGCCTCGGGCTCGTGGACCGGTGGCCGGCGCTGTCCTGAGCGCCGTCGTCCAGCGGGAGCAGACGTGCCGAAGATCGTCGACCACGACGAGCGCCGCCGGTCGGTCATCGAGGCCACCTGGCGGGTGATCGCGCGGGAGGGCATCGCCAACGCGACGACCCGCGGCATCGCCCGCGAGGCCGGCTGCTCCAGCGGCGTCCTCGCGCACTACTTCGCCGACAAGGCCGAGCTCATGGCCTCGGCGATGCTGGCCGCGCACGCCGAGGTGCACGCGCGCCTCGATCCGGAGCTGACCGGGCTGGCCTCGGTGCGCCAGTACATGCTCGAGTGCCTTCCGCTGGACGAGCGGCGCCGGTTCCTCGCCGTCGTCGAGGCGAGCTTCTGGGGGCAGGCGGTCGGCAACCCCCGGCTGGTCGACGTCTACGCCGGCGAGGTGGCGGGTTTCCGCGGCCGGCTGCGGGTCCGGCTGGAGCAGGCACAGCAGCGGGGGGAGCTGCGGCCGGAGGTCGACGTGGAGGCGGTCGTGCACGAGCTGCACGTCCTCAACGACGGGCTGAGCATCCAGGCGGCGCTGGACCCGCACAGCGCCTCGGCGGAGCAGCAGACCGCGCTCGTCGACGCGGTCCTCGACCGGATCCGCAGCGCCGGTCGGTGACGTCCCCGAGATTCTCCGGGACGCTCTCAACCTCGGCGGGGCGCCGGGGCGTGTCTAGGGGTGGAGGCGCACCCGCCCGGGTGCCGGGCCGGGAGGTGCCGTGAGCGGGGGCAGCGAGGCGGGGTTCGCCGACTTCGTCGAGCAGTGGTCGCCGGCGCTGCTGCGGGTCGCGTTCCTGCTCACCGGTGACCGCGGTCTGGCCGAGGACCTGCTGCAGACGGCGTTGCTGAAGACGTCGCGCCGGTGGTCGCGGATCGCCGACCAGCAGGCCGCCTACCCGTACGTGCGGCGGGTGCTGGTCACCACCTCCGCGAGCTGGCGACGACGGCGTCGGGTGGGCGAGGTGCTCACCGACCGGCTGCCCGAGCGGTCGACGCTCGGCGGTGAGGGTGCTCCGGGCCGGGCGGTGGCGGCGCTGGAGGGGCTGCCGCCGCGGATGCGGGCGGTCATCGTGCTGCGCTACTACGAGGACCTGTCCGAGGCCGACACCGCCGCGGCCCTGGGCTGCTCGGTCGGCTCGGTCAAGAGCCAGGCCTCCCGCGGGCTGGCCCGCCTGCGCGTCGAGCTCGCCCCCCACCTGGTCATGCACCGAGAGGACGTGCCGTGAACACCAGCGAGCTGCGTGATGAGCTGCGCCGCGACGCCGACCTGGCCGGCCTGCCGCCGACCGACCTGGTGACGCGGGTGGCGGGGCTGCGACGGCGCAGCCGCCGCCGCTCTGCCGCGGTCGCGGGCGGCGCGCTCGCCGTGGCCGTCGCGGTGGCCGGCATCTCCGCGCTCGACGGCGTGCGCGCGCAGGACCGAGGGGGCGACTCGGCGGCTGTCGTGGACCTGACGGACGTGTTCGATCCCGAGGTCGCCGCGCAGGAGTACCGGGCGACGATCGCCGGCGCCGGCGCCGCTGGTTCGAGCGCCATCGCCCCCGAATCGTTGACCGAGTACCTCCCCAACTCGCAGTTCCTGGCGCGCAACGGCGTGCTCGTCACGCTGTCCGACGCGGTCGTCGTCGGGCACGTCACCAGCGTCAGCCCGGGCCGCGGGTTCTACGTCTCGGAGACCGACGACTCCGTCAGCATCGAGGTGCCGTTCGACGACCCGCGCGCCATGTGGCGGACCGCCTCGGCGGAGGTCGTCGTCACGGAGGTCCTGGCCGGGGAGGTGACGGAGGGGACGATCCGCGTCGGCGTCGGCGTGCCACCGTCCTTCGACGTCCTGGAGGCGGGCCTGCCCGCCCTGGGAGACCTGGTGCTCTTCCTGGAGTCGCCGTCGCCCGAGTACCACTACGAGCCGGGCACCTGGCGGCTCGCCGAGAACGGCAGCCTGCTCGCCGAGATCGAGCCGGACGGTCGGTTGACGCTGCCGGCGTTGGAGCCGTACTTCGCCGACCGGTACCTGGCACAGAACCCCACCCTCGACAGCCTGCGGACGGCAGCCCAGCAGCCGCCCCGTGTGCTGCCGTTCGAGACCCTGGCGGACTGATGCTCCGGAGGACGGGCATCCTGCGGCTCGTCGCGGTGGTGCTCGCCGGAGTTCTGGTGGGCGCGCTCCTCGGCTGGCTGGCGCTGCGGGACCGAGGTGCGGACGACGCCGGCGCGTCCGCGTTGCCGGCGTGCGCGGAGCTGGCCGGGACCGGGCTCGGCCCGCTGGACGAGGACCCGGCGTGGAACGGCTGCCTGACCGCGGACGGCGCGGCGGTGCGGTCCTACCGCTACGAGTGCTCCGGCCTGCGCTGGATCTCCTTCCCCAGTGGGGACGAGCAGCGGCTGGGCGACGGGCACGTCGTGTTCCTGCCGGACGCCGGGCTGACGGGGGCCGAGGGTCAGCCCTGGGTGGGGGAGCCGGGCGTCCGTCCGGGCTACCTCCGGACCCCGTTCGCCATGCTGGTCATGTACCGGTGCGACGAGCTCCGGTCGCTGCCGCACGACGGCATGCAGCCACCGAGCTGCGACCTCGACGACGTCCCGCTCGACCTGCTCGCCACGCAGGGATGCACCCTGGAGGGGGAGCACCATGCCGCCGTCGGCCGGAGCTGCTCCTACCCCGACTTCGACATCGGGGTGTCCTGGGAGCAGTGGTCGATCGCCGTGCCCGGCCTGGGCGGCCCCGGCGACGCGACGGTGCTGGAGAGCGGGCCGGACGAGCAGTGGTGGATGGTGCCCGGGCAGTACCGCGACGAGCGCTGCGCGACGCCCCCGGACGAGTGGGACCCCGCCTGGCGATGAGCGGCCGACGTTCCCGCGGGAACGTCGGCTGCGACCTGGTCGGCGTGCAACGCCTGGACGCTCCCGCGGAAGCGCCGTGGGCGTGGACGTTCCCGCGGGAACGCAGTGGGCGTGGACGCTTCCGCGGAAGCGTTGGTCTGTGGACGTTCCCGCGGGAACGTGGAGGTCGTGGACGGGCGTTCGGCCTACCGCTCCCGGTCGAGCCGGCGCTCTTCGTCCCGCCGGCTCGTGGGGTAGGGCATCCACCCCTGCCGCTGAGCTGCGCCCACCCCGATCCACACCACTGTGACGGCGATCGTCGATCCGGCGGCGTCCCAGCCGAAGTCCTCACCGAAGAGGTAGTGGTCCACCAGCGTCACGAGCAGGAAGAAGATGACGCCCGCCAGGAGTGCTGGGACGACGACAGCGGCCCAGCTCGTCCTGCCCCCGCCGTCATCCACGACCGGCATCCTGCCGCGTGCCGAGCCCGCCCGCGAGCCCCGGCAGCTCGGTCCGGGCTACGTGACCGGGGCGACGGCCGACCAGCGGACCGTGACCTCGCCGTGCCGCCAGCGCCGCGACGAACCGACCAGCGGCCAGCCCTGCTCCGCCAGCGCCTCGACGGCGCCCACCCAGCGCTGCCGCGGTCCGAAGGTCGACAGCCCGGCCGCGGTGGCCCAGGCGGCGTCGAAGGCGCGGAGGAAGTCGTGCACCGGTTCGCCCGGGACGTTGTGGTGGATGAGCGCCTTGGGCAGCCGCTCGGCCAGGTCCGACGGCCGCTCGATGTCCGACACCCGGGCGGCCAGCGTCAGGGTGAGCGGACCGTCGTCGTCCAGGGCGACCCAGGCCGAGCGGCGTCCCCACTCGTCGCAGGTGCCCTCCACGACCAGACCGCCCGGGGCCAGCCCGGCGCGCATGGTGTCCCAGGCGCGGGCCGCGGACTCCTCGTCGTACTGGCGCAGCACGTTGAAGGCCCGGACGATCACCGGCCGCAGCCCGGCCAGCTCGAACCCGCCGACGCGGAAGTCCACCCGCGGCGGATCCCGGTCGGCGGCGACCGCGGCGACGCGCTCGGGGTCGATCTCCAGGCCCACGACCTCCAGCCCGTGCACCTCGGGGCCCAGCCGCTCCACCAGCTCCAGCGTCGTGACGGCCGACGCCCCGTAGCCGAGGTCCACGACCAGCGGCCGGGGCGAGTCGCGCAGCCGCGGGACCTGCGTCGCCAGCAGCCAGCGGTCGACCCGGCGCAGCCGGTTGGCGTTGGTGGTGCCGCGCGTGGGCAGCCCGAGCGCGCGGGCCCGGCCGGCGGCCAGCCGGGGCGCCTTGCGCTGCGGCTGCGGGGACAGCGAGGCCCGCTTCTTGTGCTCGCTCCCCGCCTCGCTCACCGGCCGTCAGGGTAGTCCGGGCTAGCGTGGCGCCGTGCAGGTTCGACGCGGCGCCCGGTTGGCCGAGCTCACCACCCTCGCCGTCGGCGGCCCGATCGAGCGGCTGCTGGAGGTCGGGACCGCCGCGGAGCTGGTCGCCGCCGTCCGCGACGCCGACGAGGCCGGCCGCCCGCTGCTGCTCCTCGGGGGCGGCTCCAACGTGGTCGCGCCCGACGAGGGCTGGCCCGGCGACGTCGTCGCCGTCCGCACCCGCGGCATCCGCCGCGACGGCGACCGGCTCACCGTTCAGGCGGGGGAGGACTGGGACGGACTGGTCGCCCGCACCGTCGACGAGCAGCTGTCGGGCATGGAGGCGCTGTCCGGGATCCCCGGCTCGACCGGCGCCACCCCCGTGCAGAACGTGGGCGCCTACGGCCAGGAGGTCGCGCAGACCATCGCCGCGGTCCGGGTCTACGACCGCGCCGAGAAGACCGAGCGCGACCTCACCCCGGCCGAGTGCGGGTTCGCGTACCGCGACAGCCGGCTCAAGCGCGAGCCCGGCCGGTTCGTCGTCCTCGAGGTCGCCTTCGACCTGCACCCCGGGACACTGTCCCGGCCGGTCGGGTACGCGGAGCTCGCGCGCACCCTCGGCGTCGAGATCGGGCAGCCCGCGCCGCTGGCCGCCGTCCGCGAGGCCGTGCTGGGCCTGCGCCGCGGCAAGGGGATGGTCTGGGACCCGGCCGACCCCGACTCCCGCAGCGCCGGCTCCTTCTTCACCAACCCGATCGTCCCGGTCGAGCAGGCGGTCGAGGGTTGCCCGAGCTGGCCGGCCGGCGGGGAGCACGTGAAGCTCAGCGCCGCCTGGCTGGTGCAGCACGCCGGCTTCGGCCGCGGCACCCGCGCGGGCCACGTCGGAACGTCGTCCCGGCACAGCCTGGCCCTCACCACCGAGGACGGCGCCACCGCGGCGGAACTGCTCGCGTTCGCCGACCGCATCGTCGCCACCGTGCAGGAGCGCTTCGGCGTCCACCTCGACCGGGAACCGACGGCGGTGGTGCCTGGTCGCGCCGAGTGGGCCCCGGAGGGGTCCGCGCAGGCGTGACGGACACGCTCCACCCGACGGGAGGGGCTACCTGGCCGCGGTGTCGTCCGGAGGACGACGATCGACTTTGTGCTGGGCGGCCTGGGCGCGGGGCCGGACGACCATGAGGTCGATGTTCACGTGGTGCGGGCGGGTGAGCGCCCAGGCGATGCAGTCGGCGACGTCGTCGGCCACCAGCGGCTCGCGCACGCCCCGGTAGACCGCGTCGGCCTTCTCCTGCGACTGCAGCCGGTTGAGCGAGAACTCCTCCGTGTGCACCATGCCGGGCGCGATCTCGATGACCCGCACCGGTTCGGCCACCAGCTCGAGCCGCAGCGCCCCGACCATGGCGTGCAGGCCGTGCTTGGCCGCGGTGTACGAGCTGCCGCCCTCGTAGGTGGTCAGCCCCGCCGTCGAGCTGACGAACAGCACGTCGCCGGCGCCCGAGGCGACCAGCGCGGGCAGCAGCGCCCGGGTGACGCGCACGGTCCCGAGGACGTTCACCTCGTAGGTGCGGGCCCACGAGTCCAGGTCCGCGTCCTCCACGCGGTTGGCGTCGAAGGCGCCGCCCGCGTTGTTGACCAGCACGTCCACCCGGTCCAGCTCACCGGCGAACGCCTCGACCGAGGCGGCGTCCGTGACGTCCAGCGGCAGCGCCCGCGCCCCGATCGAGTCGGCGAGCGCGGTCAGCCGGTCCATCCGCCGCGCACCCAGGACGACCTCGAAGCCCTCGGCGACCAGCCGGGTCGCGGTGGCCGCCCCGATGCCGCTCGAGGCACCGGTGACGACGGCGGTGCGGCCGGCTCCGGGCAGCGCGGAGGTACCGGACCGGGTGAGAGGTGAGCCACCTGACATGTGCTCATCCTCGCGCTGTTGCAGGATGGAAGACCGGCGGGGTCGACGACGTTGGCTCCCACGACGGTCCGGACTCCAGGAACTGCAGAGCGGGAGGACAGCACGTGCCCGCTTCCCGCACGTTCCGCGGCGGCCTGCCCCGGCGCGTGGCGACGCTGTCGGTGCACACCAGCCCGCTCGACCAGCCCGGCGCCGGCGACGCGGGCGGCATGAACGTCTACATCGTCGAGGCGTCCAAGCGGCTGGCCGCGCGCGGCATCGCCGTCGACATCTTCACCCGCGCCACCTCCAGCGACCTGCCGCCCGTGGTCGAGATGTGCCCGGGCGTGACCGTCCGGCACGTCGTCGCCGGGCCGTTCGAGGGCCTGGGCAAGGAGGAGCTGCCCGCCCAGCTGTGCGCCTTCACCGCCGCCGTGCTGCGCGAGGAGGCTCAGCACGAGCCGGGGTTCTACGACGTCGTCCACTCGCACTACTGGCTGTCCGGGCAGGTCGGCTGGCTGGCCCGCGACCGGTGGAGCGTGCCGCTGATCCACACCGCGCACACCCTCGCCAAGGTCAAGAACGAGGCGCTCGCCGACGGCGACCGGCCCGAGCCCCGCTCCCGAGTGATCGGCGAGGAGCAGGTCGTCGCCGAGGCCGACCGGCTCATCGCGAACACCGACGAGGAGGCCCGCCAGCTGGTGCGCCTCTACGGCGCCGACCCGGCCCGCACCCTCGTCGTCCCGCCCGGCGTGGACCTCGACCGCTTCTCGCCCGGCGACCGGGCGGCCGCCCGGCGTGCGGTCGGCATGCCCCAGGACGCCGTCGTGCTGCTGTTCGTCGGCCGCATCCAGCCGCTCAAGGCCCCCGACGTCCTGCTGCACACCGCCGCGCGGCTGCTCGCCGACGACCCGGCCCTGCGCAGCCGGCTGCGCGTGCACGTCGTGGGTGCGCCCAGCGGCTCCGGCCTCGACGCCCCGGAACAGTTGCAGAAGCTGGCCGGCTCGCTCGGCATCGCCGACGTCGTCACGTTCTTCCCGCCGCTGCCGCCCGAGCGGCTCGCCGAGCACTACCGCGCGGCCGACGTCACCGTCGTCCCCAGCCACAACGAGTCCTTCGGCCTCGTCGCGCTGGAGTCGCAGGCCTGCGGGACGCCGGTCGTCGCGGCGGCCGTGGGCGGGTTGCCGACGGCGGTCCGCGACGGCGTCTCCGGAGTGCTGGTTGCCGGGCACGACCCGGCCGACTACGCCGTCGCCGTGCGGGCGGTGCTGGCCCGGCGCGAGCTGCTCGCCGCGGGCGCCCGCCGGCACGCCGCGCGGTTCTCCTGGGACCGCACCGCCGACGCGCTCGTCCAGGCCTACGCCTCGGCGGCCCGCGACATGGCCACCGCCCCCGTCCGTCCCGCGCGCGAGCGGCTGCTCGGCCCGCTGCGCGTCCTCCCCGGAGTGCAGGTGGCTCGATGAACAGGTCCGTCGACGAGCTGGACGCCGTCATCGAGCAGGTGCTCCGCGACGGCGAGCTGGTGCACGAGCACCCCAGCCCGGGCACCTGGCTGGTCGACCTGCCGGGCACCAAGAAGCTGAAGACCGTCTGCGGCCTCGTGGTCGGCGAGCACGCGCTGCGGGTCGAGGCGTTCGTCTGCCGCCAGCCCGACGAGAACCGCGAGCAGCTGTGGACGTTCCTGCTGCAGCACAATGCCCGCATGTACGGCGTCTCGTACTCCATCGACAACGTGGGTGACGTCTACCTGACCGGCCGGCTCCCGCACGCCGCGGTGACCGCCGAGGAGCTCGACCGCATCCTCGGCTCGGTGCTCAGCTACGCCGACGACCACTTCAACACCATGCTGGAGATCGGCTTCGGCACCTCCATCCGCCGCGAGTGGGACTGGCGGGTCAAGCGCGGGGAGTCGCTGCGCAACCTGGAGGCGTTCGCCGCCTTCGCCGACCCCTCCCGCCGCCCGGACGCCGATCCCTCCCGCCGCCCGGACCAGCCCACCAGCGGGGAGTGACGACGAACCCCACCACGGCCGAGGAGGCTCCTCCCGGCTACGCCCGCCGCTGGTGGGTGCTCGCCACCATGACGGTGTGCCTGCTCGTGGTGATCATGGGGAACACGATCCTCAACGTCGCCCTGCCGACGCTGCAGCGCGACCTCGGCGCCACCCAGGCCGAGCTCCAGTGGGCGGTGGACGCCTACATCCTGGTGTTCGCCGGACTGCTCTTCTCCTGGGGCGTCATCGGTGACCGCATCGGCCGGCGCCGGGTGCTGGTCATCGGGCTGTCGATCTTCGCGCTGGCCTCGGTGATGGCCGCCCTCAGCGACAGCCCGGCCGAGCTCATCGCCTGGCGGGCGGTCATGGGTATCGGCGCCGCCGCCGTGCAGCCGACCACCCTCGCGGTCATCACCAACGTCTTCCCCGGTCCCGAGCGCGGCCGGGCCATCGGCGTCTGGGCCGGCACCGCCGGCATCGCCGTCGCCGGCGGGCCGCTGGCCGGTGGCGCGGTGCTCGCGCACTTCTGGTGGGGGGCGGTGTTCCTCGTCGGGGTGCCCGTGGCCGTCGTCGGCATCATCGGCGTGCTGGCGATCGTCCCGGAGTCGAAGGATCCCTCACCCGGCCGCCTCGACGTCCCGGGCGTGCTGCTGTCCATCGTGGCGCTGGGCGGGCTGGTCTACGGCATCATCCGCGGCGGCGAGGGCGCCGGCTGGACGACGCCCGGCGTGCTGGTCCCGCTGCTCGGCGGCATCGCGCTGCTGGCCCTGTTCGTCCAGCTGCAGCGGCGCTCGGCGCACCCGGCGCTGGACGTCTCGCTCTTCCGCAACCCGGCCTTCTCCGCGGCCGCCGCCGCCCTGGGCCTGAACTTCTTCGCGCTGCTGGGCGCCACCTTCTACGTCGTCTTCTACCTGCAGGGGGTGCTGGGCTACAGCCCGCTGCAGGCCGGCGCGACGCTCATCCCGGTGGCGCTGGGCATGGCGATCATGGGGCCGCGCAGCTCCGTGCTGGCCGAGAAGTACGGCGCCAAGGCCGTCTGCGCGGTCGGTTTCACCCTCATCACGACGTCGTTCCTCGGCTTCCAGCTCCTGGACGCCGACTCCTCCGCCTGGCTGCTGATCGTGATCCTGTCCGTGCAGGGCACCGGCATGGGCATGGTGATGGCGCCCGCGACCGAGTCGATCATGTCGGTCGTCCCGCGCGAGAAGGCCGGCGCGGGCGCCGCGGTGAACAACTCCGTGCGGCAGGTGGGCGGCGCGCTGGGAGTGGCGATCCTCGGCTCCGTCCTCGCCGGCTTCTACACGGCCAACCTCGGCGATTCCACCGACGTGCTGCCGGCCGAGGTCCGCGACCAGGCCGGGGAATCGATCGTCAGCACGCTCCAGGTGGCCGGGCGGATCCAAGCGGGGGACGACCCCGAGGCCGCCGAGGCCGCGGCCGGGCTGGTGCAGCCGGCCCGCGAGGCCTTCGTCGACGCCATGCACGTGACCGCCGTGGGGACGGCGGCCGCCGGGGCGATCGCGGTCGTCGTCGTGCTGGTCTGGCTGCCGGGGCGCCGCGATCGGGTGACGCCGCCGCCCGCGTGAGGGAACGCGCTCGCAGGTCGTTGACGCTCCGTCACCGGACGCACAGGCTGGCCGGGTCGCGTGCGGGCGAGGAGCCCCGTACGGACGTACGTGGGGGAGAAGCACCTGTGACCGACGGCCTCGCCGCCGCACGCCCTGACCTGCCCGCCGCCGCGCGCGGCCGCCGCGATCCGTTCGCGCCGCTGTACGAGAACGCCCTCGCCGCGCTGCTCCGCGATCCCCGGCACCCCGGTGCCGCGTCCGTCGCGGTGCCCACCGGGGGCGCTCCGCTTCCGGTGACCCGGTACGCCGACGGCCAGGACCGGATCAACCTGGGCACCGGCAACTACCTGGGCCTGGCCGGCGATCCGCGCATGGTCGAGTCCGCCACCGCCGCGCTGCGCCGGTACGGCACCAGCACCTCGGGCAGCCGGGTGCTCAACGGCACCACCGGGCTGCACCTGCAGCTGGAGGAGGAGCTGGCCGACCTCTACGGCACCGAGGCCGCGGTGCTGACCTCGTCGGGGGTGAACGCGAACATCGCGCTGCTGTCCACCCTCTGCACCGCCGACGACGTGCTGCTCGTCGACGCCCACGTGCACGCCAGCCTGCACGCGGCCGCGGCGGCCAGCCGGGGCCGCGTGGTGCGCTGGCGGCACAACGACCTCGCGTCGCTGGCCGCGCGCCTGGAGCGGCTGGACCCGCGGGCCGGCGCGGTCGTCGTCGTGGACGGCGTCTACTCCATGACCGGCGAGCTCGCCCCGCTGCGGGAGATCACCGCGCTCTGCGCGCAGCACGGCGCGCGGCTCGTGGTGGACGAGGCGCACGGGCTGGGCGTGCTGGGCGCGGGCGGCCGCGGGGCGGGCGAGGAGCTCGGCGTCCTGGCCGACGTGGACGCGGTGACCATCGCGCTGAGCAAGTCGCTGGCCAGCGTCGGCGGCGCGGTGCTGACCAGCCGGGCCGCCGCCGACGGCATCCGCGCGGGGGCGATGCCGTACGTGTTCAGCGCCGCCAACGACCCGGCGTCGGTCGCCGCGGCCCTCACCGCGGTGCGCATCCTGCGTGCCGAGCCGGAGCGGATCGTCCGGCTGCAGGAGAACTGTGGGCTGCTGCGCCGGGTGCTCGCCGAGGCGGGGGCCGAGCCGATCGAGGGCCGGGGCGCGGTGGTCGCCGTCCCCACCGGGTCGGACGAGGCCACCGGCGCCGCCTGGCGCACCGCCTTCGACAGCGGCGTCTACACGAACGCCGTGGCCCACCCGGCCGTCCCGCGCGGGCGGGGCGTCCTGCGGCTCACGGTCATGGCGACGCACACCGAGGCGCAGCTGCGCACCGCCGGCGAGCTCGTCGCGGCCGCGGTGCGCGCGGCCCGGGCCCGGTACGGGGACGACGTCCCGGCCCGGCAGAGCGTCGCCTGATGCGGGCCCGGGCTGCGGCCGGACGGCGTTCGGGCAGGATGAGCGCGTGACTTCTACGGGAACCCTCGTGCTGCTCCGCCACGGCGAGAGCGAGTGGAACAAGGCCAACCTGTTCACCGGCTGGGTCGACGTGCCGCTGACGGACAAGGGACGCGTCGAGGCGGCCCGCGGTGGCCAGCTGCTCGCCGAGCACGACCTGCTGCCCGACGTGCTGCACACGTCGCTGCTGCGCCGGGCGATCATGACCGCCGAGCTGGCGCTGCACGAGGCCGACCGGCAGTGGATCCCGGTGAAGCGTTCCTGGCGGCTCAACGAGCGGCACTACGGCGCGCTCCAGGGCAAGGACAAGGCGCAGACCCTCGCGGAGTTCGGCGAGGAGCAGTTCATGACCTGGCGCCGCTCGTACGACACCCCGCCGCCGCCGATCGAGCCCGGCAGCGAGTTCGCCCAGGACGGCGACGCGCGCTACTCGTTCCTCCCGCCCGAGGCGCGGCCCGCGACCGAGTGCCTGGCCGACGTGGTCGTCCGGATGCTGCCGTACTGGTACGACGCGATCGTGCCGGACCTGCGGGCGGGGAAGACCGTGCTGGTCGCCGCCCACGGCAACAGCCTCCGGGCGCTGGTGAAGCACCTCGACGGGCTCGGCGACGACGAGGTCGTGGGCCTCAACATCCCGACGGGCGTGCCGCTGCGCTACGACCTGGACGACGACCTGCGCCCGGTGAAGCCCGGTGGCCAGTACCTCGACCCCGACGCCGCGGCCGCCGCGATCGAGGCCGTCAAGAACCAGGGCAAGCACTGACTCAGATCGGGGTGCTGGCCTCCGGGACGTGTCGCTCGCCGGTCACCAGGTAGACGACCCGGCGGGCGACGCTGACCGCGTGGTCGGCGAAACGCTCGTAGTAGCGGCCGAGCAGCGTCACGTCGATCGCGGTCTCGACGCCGTAGGGCCAGCTGTCGGCGAGCAGCTCGCGGAACAGGCCGCGGTGGATGCGGTCCATCGCGTCGTCGTCGGTCTCGAGCTCGCGGGCCTTCTCGACGTTCTGCGTGGCGATGACGGTGCCGGCCTTGGCGACCAGCATCTCCGCGACGTGCCCGGCCTCGAGGAACGCCGGGCGCACCTCCTGCGGGACGGCGTGGTCGGGGAAGCGCATCCGCGCCACCTTGGCGATGTGCTCGGCGAGGTCGCCCATGCGCTCGAGGTCGCTGGCGATCCGGGTGGCGACGACGATCGTGCGCAGGTCGGTCGCGACCGGCTGCTGGCGCGCCAGCAGGGTGAAGCAGCGCTGGTCGATGCTCTCCCGGGTGGCGTCGATCTGCTCGTCGCCGGCGATCACGAGGTCGGCCAGTGCGACGTCGGCGTCCAGCAGCGCGGTCGTGGCGGTGCTCATCTGGGAGCCGACCGTGTTGGCCATCTCGACCAGGCAGCCGCGGATGTCGTCGAGTTCCTCGTGGTAGCTGTCCCGCACGTCGTCCTCCTCGGGGGGCACGGCAGGCCGCCGCGCCGGTCGGGAACGACCCTAGGCCGGTGCCGGGGTCGACCGGCACCGGCGGGGTGAACGCCGACCCACGCCCACGTGAACACTCCCTCGTCGGGGGCGCCCGATCAGGTGTTCGGACCGGTTCGGCCCACCGGCGCACCTAGCATCGACACCGTGAGTCCGCTGGTCGCCCTCGTCGTGGGCCTGGCCCTGGGTGGGGCCGTGGCCCTCACTCTCGTGCTCGGTTCCCGGCGCAGCTTCGACGGCGCCGGTGCCGACGCCGCCGCCGTGCCGTTGCCGGAGGCGGCGATGGCCCGCCGGCTGCTCGACCTCATGGACCCGGCGGTCCTCGTCGTCGACGCCGACGACGCGGTGCTCCTGGCCAACCCGGCCGCCCGCGCGCTCGGCATCGTGCGCGGCACCCGACTGCTGGTGCCCGAACTGCTCGAGCTGGCGCACGCGGTGCGCAGCGGTGGCGGCCGGCGCACCGACGTCCGGCTGCCGGGCAACCTGGTCGGCACCGGCCCGCGGATGATGGGCGTGCACGGGGTGCGGCTCGACAGCGGCACCGCGCCACCGCCCGGCCCCGTCGCCCTCGTCCTGGAGGACGTCACCGAGGCCCGCCGCACCGAGGCGGTGCGCCGCGACTTCGTCGCCAACGTCGGCCACGAGCTCAAGACGCCGGTGGGCGCGCTCGCACTGCTCGCCGAGGCCATCGAGGGCGCGGCCGACGACCCCGAGGCGGTGCAGCGCTTCGCCGCCCGCATCGCGCACGAGGCCGATCGGCTCGGCCGGCTCGTGCGCGAGCTGATCGACCTCTCCCGGCTGCAGGGCGGCGAGCCGCTGCCGGACCTCGTGCCGGTACCGGTCGACCGCGTGCTGGCCGAGGCCGTGGACCGCACCCGCACCGCGGCACGGGCCAAGCAGCTGGACATCGCCGTCGGCGGACAGCCGGGCCTGGTCGTGCGCGGGGTCGAGGGCCAGCTGGCCACCGCCGTGACGAACCTGCTGGCCAACGCGGTCGCCTACAGCACGGGGGAGTCGCGGATCGCCGTGGCCGCCCGTGCCCGCTCGGGCTTCGCCGAGATCGCCGTGACCGACAGCGGCATCGGCATCCCCCGCCAGGACCGGCAGCGGGTGTTCGAGCGCTTCTACCGGGTCGACCAGTCCCGGGCCAGCAGCACCGGCGGCACCGGACTGGGCCTGGCGATCGTCAAGCACGTCGCGAGCAACCACGGCGGTTCGGTGACCGTCTGGAGCGAGGAGGGGCTGGGCTCGACGTTCACGCTCCGCATCCCGCTCGCCGCCGCGCCCCCACCCCCTGCTGCACCTCCCAGCGGCGAGATCGTCGCCGCCGACCCCGGAAAGGGGGCCGCATGACCCGCGTGCTGGTCGTCGAGGACGAGGAGTCCTTCTCCGACGCGCTCTCCTACATGCTGCGCCGGGAGGGCTTCGACGCGGTCGTGGCCTCCACCGGCCCGGAGGCGCTCGCCGAGTTCGACCGGGGCGGCGCCGACATCGTGCTGCTCGACCTGATGCTGCCCGGGCTGCCCGGCACCGAGGTGTGCCGTCAGCTCCGCGCCCGCAGCGGCGTGCCGATCATCATGCTGACCGCCAAGGACAGCGAGATCGACAAGGTCGTCGGCCTGGAACTGGGCGCCGACGACTACGTCACCAAGCCCTACTCCGCCCGCGAGCTGGTCGCCCGCATCCGGGCGGTGCTCCGGCGCCGGGGCGAGTCGGTCGAGGCCACCTCGGCCGACGCGGTGCTCGAGGCCGGCCCGGTCCGGATGGACGTCGAGCGGCACGTCGTCGCCATGGACGGCGAACCGGTCGCCCTCCCGCTGAAGGAGTTCGACCTGCTCGAACTGCTGCTGCGCAACGCCGGCCGGGTGCTGACCCGCGCCCAGCTGATCGACCGGGTGTGGGGCTCGGACTACGTCGGCGACACCAAGACCCTCGACGTCCACGTCAAGCGGCTGCGGGCCAAGCTCGAGCCCGACCCCGCCAACCCGAAGTACCTGCTGACCGTGCGCGGCCTCGGCTACAAGCTCGAAGCCTGACCGCGCGCGGTCAGTTCTTGAGGTCGTCGATCTTCTGCGAGGCCTCGGCCTTGGTGAGGTCGTCCGTGTCGACGTCCTCATCGGTGCTCCGGGACAGGGTCTCCAGGTAGCTCTTCTGCGCGCCCGTGGCGGGCTCGTCGCCGGTCACCCAGGTCGACGGGTCCTTCTCGGCGGTCGGGTCGGACTGCTGCGATTCGCTCATGTGTTCGATGCTAGGCCGAGGCGAGCTCCACCGCTCGCCGGACGGCGACCTCGAGGGCGGCGGCCCGGCGGGCCTCGTCCAGCCGGCGTCCGGTGCGGTGCACGTGCTCCTGACCGCAGGCCGGGCAGGTGACGGTGACGGCGATGTGGTCCGGGTGGTTGGCGATCGAGCGGATGGCGTCGAGCGAGGCCAGTTCCCGGTTCCCGGTGACGGTGCAGGTGATCATCAACATGCGGCCAGCCTGCTCGGGCCGGGTCGCGCGGACGAGTGGCAGGACTGACCGCTGGCGCAGGTTTTCTGCCATCATGCCGGCATGAGCCTTCCGAACCGGCCCCTGGTGGTCAGCACGGTCGTCGCCGACGGGCTGATCGGCAGCTTCGGCCTCGGCGTCTGCCACGAGGTCTTCGCCTACGACCGGCAGCACCTCGGCCTGCCCCGGTTCGACTTCGCCGTGGTCGCCGAGACCCCCGGCATCCTGCGCACCGACACCGGCCTCGGCGTCCTCGTCGAGCACGGGCTGGACCGCCTGGAGCGGTCGGACATCGTGCTGATCACCGCCTGGGAGCTGTTCGACCACGTCCCGTCCGACGCGCTGCTCGACGCGCTGCGTGCAGCGCACGCCCGGGGCGCGATGCTCGTCAGCCACTGCACCGGTGTCTTCGTCCTGGCCGCCGCGGGGCTGCTCGAGGGCCTGCGGGTGACCACGCACTGGCGGTGGGCCGGCGAGCTCGCCGCGCGCTTCCCGGACCTCGACGTCGACCCGGGCGTGCTCTACGTGGACAACGGGGCCATCCTCACCGGCGCGGGCACCGCCGCCGGCGTGGACACCCTGCTGCACCTCGTGCGCCGGGAGTGGGGCGCCGCGGCCTCGAACGCGCTGGCCCGCGAGATGGTCGTGCCGCCGCACCGCGACGGCGGGCAGGCCCAGTTCGTCGACGCACCGGTCGCCCGCTGCGAGGACGACCTGCTCGGCGTCGTCCTGGAGTGGGCCGGCGCCCACCTCTCCGACGACCTGAGCGTCGACGTCCTGGCCCGCCGCGCCCTGATGAGCCCGCGCACCTTCGCCCGGCGCTTCAAGGCGACGACGGGGACGACGCCGCACGCCTGGCTGCTCGGGCAGCGGCTCTCGGCGGCCGAGACCCTGCTGGAGGAGACCGACGCGCCGGTCGAGGAGATCGCCCGGCTGGTCGGCTTCGGCACCGCGGCGGGGCTGCGCGAGCAGTTCGCCCGCCGGCGCGGGGTCTCCCCGCGCGCCTACCGGCAGACCTTCCGGTCAACCGGGCCGGCGCCGGTGCAGCTGGACGGGCACCGGTGGGACGGGGACGGGCGAGGCGGGGTGGGGAGCGATCAGCCCCTGGTCGAGGCGCAGCTCGGCCAGCCGGCGTAGCTCCGCGTACGCAGGGGCACCGAGCAGCGCGGTGAGCTCGGCGGCGTAGGTCTCGACCAGCGGTTCGGGGGAGACGTGGGCGGCGGGCGCGCCGGTGCACCACCAGTGCAGGTCGAGCCCGCCCGGGCCCCAGCCACGGCGGTCGAACTCGCCGACCGAGTCCACGAGCACCCGCGTGCCGTCGGGGCGGTCGACGTGCTCCTGCTCCCGGCGCACCGGCAGCTGCCAGCAGACGTCGGGCTTGGTGGTCAGCGGGTGCAGGTCCGAGCGCAGCGCCATCCGGTGCAGGGCGCACCCGCTCCCGCCCGGGAACCCCGGCCGGTTGAGGAAGACGCAGGCGCCGTCGACCACGCGGGTCCGCAGCGAGCGGACGCCCTCCTCGGCGTCCTCGGCGCTGTCCTCCTCGGTCCAGGCGCCACGACCGACGGCGGCCAGCTGCCAGTCCTCGTCCGCGAGGTCGGCGACGGCGGCGGTGACCCGCGCCAGGTCGTCCTCGTCGGTGAAGAAGGCACCGTGGCTGCAGCAGCCGTCGTCCGGCCGGCCCTCGACGACGCCGGCGCACCCACGGCCGTAGATGCACGTCCACGCCGACGTCAGCCAGGTCAGGTCGGCGCGGACGACGTGGTCCGGGTCGGCAGGGTCGGTGAACTCCACGAACTCCCGCGCGAAGTCGAGGTCGACCTCGGGGGGTGGGTCGTCCGGCACCCGCCCAGCCTAGGGCGGCCGGTCCCGGCAGACTGGGCGCATGCGGCTGGGTGTGCTCGACGTCGGATCCAACACCGTCCACCTGCTCGTCGTCGACGCGCACCGCGGTGCCCACCCGACGCCGATGCACGACGACCGGTGGCCGGTGCGGCTGGCCGAGCACGTCGGGCCCGACGACGTGCTGTCCCGCGTGGGGGAGAAGGCCCTGCTGCAGTCGGTGCAGGAGGCCTGCGACCAGGCGGAGAAGCAGGGCTGCGACGACTTCATGGCGCTGGCGACCTCCGCGATCCGCGAGGCGCGCAACGGCGAGGAGGTGCTGGACCGCATCCGCCAGTCCACCGGCGTGGAGCTGCAGGTGCTGACCGGGGAGGACGAGGCGCGGCTGACCTTCCTGGCGGTCCGCCGCTGGTTCGGCTGGAGCGCCGGCCGGCTCCTGGTGCTCGACATCGGCGGCGGCTCGCTGGAGCTGGCCGTGGGGATGGACGAGCTGCCCGACGTCGCGCTGTCGCTGCCGTTGGGCGCGGGGCGCATGACCCGGCGCTTCCTGCCCGACGCGCTCGCCGGAGGCCGGCCCGACCTCGCCGCGCTCGAGGCGCTGGACGAGCACGCCACCGACCTGCTGCAGCCGGCGGTCGCGAGGCTGCGCGCCGCCGGTCCGCCCGACCTGGTCGCCGCGACCAGCAAGACCTTCCGCACGCTCGCGCGGCTCAGCGGGGCGGCGCCGTCGTCGGCCGGCATCCGGGCCCGGCGGGAGCTGTCGCTGACCGGTCTGGACCAGGTGGCGCGCTTCGTCTCCCGCATCGAGTCCGGCGCGCTGGCCGAGCTGCCGGGCGTCTCGGCGACCCGCGCGCACCAGGTTCCCGCGGGAGCGACTGTCGCTGCCGCATCCATGCGCCTGCTGGACGTACCGTTCGTCCGTATCTGCCCGTGGGCTCTGCGTGAGGGAGTGATCCTGCGCAGGCTGGACTCGTTGGAAGGGGCGTGATGGCCGAGACGGACTGGAACCCCGACACGGGAGGACGGCCGCTCGCGGAGATCCTCCGCGAGGCGGGCATCGACACCTCCCGGGCGGCGCGCCGGCGCCGCTGGGACGAGCCCGACGAGGCGCCGCCGGTCGTCCGTCAGCGCCGTCCCGACGCCGAGCCGCCGGCCGACCGATCGGCCTTCGGCCGCCGCAGGAGCGACGCCGAGGTGGCCGCAGCCTCCGGCTCGGGGGCGACCCGGGCCGGCACGGCGCGCGCCGGAGCGCTCCAGCCCAGCCCCTCGCGCAGCGGTTCCGGTTCCGGCTTCCCGCCCGTCCGGCCGTCCGAGGACCGGCGCGCCGTGGCCGGCCCGTCGACCGCCGCCATCCCGGGCATCCGGCCCGACCGCGCACCCGCCGTGCCGCAGCCCTCGCAGCCGTCCGCTCCGCACCCCTCCGCGCCGCTGCCCGACATCCCGCTGGGCGCCCTGCGCGGTGACCGCGCTGCGAGCCGCGTCACCGATCGGGACACCGGCCGGGTCACCGGGCGCGCGGCCGACCGCGTCGCCGACCGGGAGACCGGCCGCACGGGCGTGCGGGCCGTCCGGCCGGGGCAGCGCTCCGCGCACCGCGAGGAGCACTCCCACACCGGCCCGATCCCGGTCGTCCGGGCCGCCGATGTCGACGACCTCGACGAGGACGCCAGCCCGCTCGCGTGGCTGCGGTTCGTCGGCGAGCTCGTCATCGCCCTGGCCGCGGGGGTCGGCGTCTTCTTCGCCGCCACGCTGCTGTGGGAGATGGCCCCCTACATCGCGCTGCTGCTGGTGCCCCTCGCCGTCACCGGCCTGGTCGCCGGTGTGGGCCTGTGGCGGCACCGGCAGGGCGCCGAACCGGTCGGTCCCCGTTTGCTGGCGCTGCTCGTCCTCGCCGGCACGCTGCTCACGATCGTCCCCGCGGCGCAGCTGCTCGCCGCGCGCTGAGGGCGCGCGGCGAGCAGGCGGTCACACCGCCGCGTCGGTCGCCGAGCCGTCCCGGGCCGCGGCGAACTCCTCCACGATCGCCGCCCCGAAGGCCTCCAGGTCGTCGGGGTTGCGGCTGGTGATCAGGGTGCCGTCCACGACGACCTCCTCGTCCACCCACGTCGCGCCGGCGTTGCGCAGGTCGGTCTGCAGCGAGGGCCAGGACGTCATCCGCCGTCCCTTGAGGACGTCGGCCTCGACGAGGACCCAGGCGGCGTGGCAGATTGCCGCGACGGGCTTGCCCGCCTCGAAGAACGCCTTCACGAACGCCACCGCGTCGGCGTCGGCCCGCACGAAGTCGCCGTTGATGACCCCGCCGGGCAGCACCAGCCCCGCGTAGTCGTCGGGGTCGGCATGGGCGACCGTGGTGTCCACCTTCTTCGTGTCGCCCTTGTCGATGTGGTCGTAGGCGGTGATCGACCCCGACTCCAGGGACACCAGCTCCGGCTCCGCGCCGGCCTCCTCCAGTGCCTGCCACGGCCGGTCGAGCTCGACCTGCTCGACGCCGTCGGTCGCCAGGACCGCCACCTTCATCCCGTCCAGTTCTCCTGCCATGAGGCCGCGCTACCCGGGGCCCCGACGGGACACACACCGGCGCACTACGGTTCGACCGTGTCCGTCCCCCCGCGTGCCGACGTGCGGCGCCTGGTCGAGGCGCCGGTGCTCGGCCGGCTCCTGGCCGGGCGGCTGGTCGCCGGCCCCCGGCCCGAGGACGGGCTGCGCGTCGCCGCCGGCCTCGCCGCCGGCGGGACCCCCGTCGCCCTGGAGCACCGGCCGGGGGTGGACGACGACGCGGACGCGGAGCTCGCCGCACTCCTCGCCGGGGCGCCGTCGGCCGGGCCGCTCGGGAACTGCGAGCTCACCCTGCCGGTGGACCGGCTCGACGGCGCGCGGGCGCTCGGCGCCCGGGCCGCTGCGGTCGGGTTCGGCATCGCGCTCGAGGGCTGTGCCCGCCGCGTCGACGAGCTGCTGTCCGATCTCCCGGCGGCGCGGGTCGTCGTCGCGTCGGGGGAGCGGGACGCGGAGGCGAGATGTCGCGCGCTCGCCGGCGGGCGGGTGCGGCTCCGGGCGGGCCGCGGCCACGGTGCGCGGCTGGCGTTCGTGCGCTGCCTGGACGTCCTGCTGGCCGGCACCGGCGAACCCGCCGTCGCCACGAGCGATCTCCGCCTGATCGCCATCACCGGAGAGCGGGCGGCCTGGCACGGCCGCTCGCCCGAGAGCTGGGAGCACGTCATGCCCTGGGGAATCCGAACCGCCGAGCAGCAGCGGCTCGCCGCGGCCGGCAGCACGGTGCGGATCGCCGTCCCGTCCGGTCGCGGTGCCGTCGTCGCGCTCGCCGGCCGTGCGGGGAGCCGGCGATGAGCGCCGCGCGGCGCGGGCTGGCCGTGATCGGCGGGGGCCGGATCGGGGAGGCGCTGCTCGCCGGGCTGGTCCGCCGCAGCGGTCCTGCGGACGTCGTCGTCTGCGAGCGCAGCGAGGAGCGGGCGGCCGAGCTGGTCGACCGGTACGGCGTGGAGGTCGTCGACCTCGCCGGGGCGGCGTCGCGGGCGCGCGTGCTGCTCCTGGCCGTGAAGCCGCAGGACATCGGCACCCCGCTGGGGCTGCTCGCCGGGCACGTGGACGCCGACCACCTCGTGGTGTCGGTGGCTGCCGGGGTGACCACGGCGCGCATCGAGGCGGCCCTGCCCGCCGGCGTGCCCGTCGTGCGGGTCATGCCCAACACCCCGGCGCTGGTCGAGGAGGGGATGAGCGTCCTCTCGGCCGGTGCGCACGCGACCGAGGCCCACCTGGACGAGGCCGAGGTGCTGCTGTCCGCGGTGGGGCAGGTGCGCCGGGTGCCCGAGGCGCAGCAGGACGCGGTCACGGCACTGTCGGGCAGCGGGCCGGCCTACTTCTTCTACCTCGTCGAGGCGATGGTGGACGCCGGAGTGGCGCTGGGCGTCCCGCGCGAGCTGGCGGGCGACCTGATGGTGCAGACGGCGCTCGGCGCGGCGGTCATGATGCGCGACTCCGGCCAGAACCCCGTCGCGCTGCGGGCGGCGGTGAGCAGCCCCAACGGGACGACGGTCGCCGCGATCGAGGAGCTGGACCGGCACGACGTCCGCGGCGCCATGGCCGCGGCGATGGCGGCCGCGCACGCGCGCTCGGTGGAGCTGGGCAGCCCCCAGGTCTGAGGCGGGCGGGTCCGGTGACCGGGCCGGGGCGACGGTGACCGGTGTTCCGCCTGTCGCCTCGTCGTACTCACTCCGAGCGAGCGGGCGAACACACTAACGGGTGGCTGTCGACAAATCGAGTACTCAGAGTCGTGTCGTGGTCACACGGTCGCGTGACGCGCCGATCCACTTGTCGATCGGTCGACATAGGTAGACATCTGCCCAGGACGGATCGGTCCGTCTGTTCGATTCATCCATCGCTCCAGTCACGCTGGCCCCTTACGCTCAGTGTCAGTTCATGCGTGTTCAGTTGCCGGTGGGGAAGCCGGCGCCACGATGTGGACTAGGTCCGGAGACGAAAATGACCATGCCCCAGCGCCACGCAGCCACCGTCGTCCGTCCGGGTGTTCCCGGGCAGCGCCCGATGGGCCGCCCGATGCAGGCCTCGGCCGTCGCCCGTCCCGTGCCCGCCGCCCACCCGGCCGCCATGCCGATCGGCCGCCCGAGCGTCCCGGCCCCCCGCGCCGCCGTCACCTTCCTGACCGTCGCCGAGGTCGCCGCGATGATGCGCGTCTCCAAGATGACCGTGTACCGCCTCGTCCACGCCGGTGACCTCTCCGCCGTCCGCGTCGGCCGCTCGTTCCGCGTCCCGGAGCGCGCCGTGCAGGACTACCTGCGCGACGCGTACACCGACATCGCCTGAGTTCCACCCCGTCCCGGTCCAGCTGCCCGCGGCAACGTCGCCGCGGGGCGGCTCGGGTACGCTCGGTCGCCGGGCGACACCGGGGTATGGCCCCGCTGTCGCGTACGGGCTGATCATCTGCGACGAAGTCGGGAGCACCACGTGGGTTCTGTCATCAAGAAGCGGCGCAAGCGGATGGCCAAGAAGAAGCACCGCAAGCTCCTGAAGAAGACGCGCGTCCAGCGGCGCAACAAGAAGTGAGCTGACGCTCGTGCCGCCCGCGGTCGTCCTCGTCACCGGTGTGAGCCGGTGGCTGGGCGGAGCGCTGGCGGCCGAGCTCGCGGCCGACCCCGCCATCGAGCGGGTGATCGGGGTGGACACGGTGCCACCGTCGCCGGCCATGCTGCGCCGGCTCGGACGCACCGAGTTCGTGCGGGCCGACATCCGCAACCCGCTGATCGGCAAGGTCATCGCGGCGGCGTCCGTGGACACCGTCGTGCACATGAACATCAGCTCCACCCCGGCCGGTGCCGGCGGCCGCACCCCGATGAAGGAACTCAACGTCATCGGCACGATGCAGCTGCTCGCCGCCTGCCAGGCCGCGCCGTCGGTCCGGCGGTTCGTGCTCAAGTCGACGAGCGCCGTCTACGGCGCCTCCTCGCGCGACCCCGCCGTCTTCACCGAGAAGATGCAGGCCCGCCAGGTGCCCTCGGGCGGTTTCGCCAAGGACAGCGTCGACATCGAGGGCTACGTGCGCTCCTTCGGGCGGCGCCGGCCCGACGTCGACGTCGCCGTGCTCCGGTTCACCAACTTCATCGGCCCGCGGATCGACTCCCTGCTGACCGGCTTCCTGCGCATGCCCGTCGTCCCGACGGCGCTCGGGTACGACGCCCGCGTCCAACTGCTGCACGAGGACGACGCCCTGGCCGTCCTCGTCCGCGCCACCACCGGCGCGTTCGTGGGCACCGTGAACGTCGGGGGCGAGGGGACGCTGCTGCTCTCCCAGGCCATCCGCCGGCTCGGCCGCCTCGAGGTGCCGCTGCCGACGCCCGCGCTGGGCTCGGTGGGCCGGGTCTCCCGCCGTTTCGGCTTCGTCGACTACTCACCCGAGCAGATGCGCTTCCTCAACTTCGGCCGCGTCGTGGACACGACGGTGCTGCGCACCGAGTTCGGCTCCACCCCCCGGTACACGACCACCGAGGCGCTGGCCGACTACGCGACCACCGTCCCGCCGGTGCTCCCGCCGGGGCTCGTCGACTCGGCCTCCACCCGCCTCCGCGCGGTGCTCGCCCGGGTGGGCGACACGGCCGCCGCGGTCGGCGAACGGCTGAACCCGGCGCCGCCGGCTCCGGGGCTGCGGGCGGTGCGCGATGCCTGAGGCCCGCGTCATCCCGCTGCGGCCCGACGACGACGAGCCGTTCGTCGCGCCGTCGCCGCCGCCCGGGTGGGAGGAGCAGGTCGCCGACGGCCTGGAGTTCCTCCGCCGCCGGGTCACCGGTGAGTACGAGACCGACGAGTTCGGCTTCGACCCCGACCTCACCGACCACGTCCTGCTGCCGATCCTGCGGCCGTTCTTCCAGAAGTGGTTCCGGGTGGACACCCTGGGTCTGGAGAACGTGCCCGACACCGGCGGCGCGCTGGTCGTGGCGAACCACTCCGGCACGCTGCCGGTCGACGCGCTGATGACGACGGTGGCGCTGCACGACGAGCACCCGGCCCACCGGCGGCTTCGGCTGCTGGGCGCGGACCTGGTGTTCGAGCTGCCCTTCTTCGGTTCGCTGTCGCGCAAGCTCGGCACCACGCTGGCCTGCAACGAGGACGCCGAGCGGCTGCTCACCGAGGGCGAGCTGGTCGGCGTCTTCCCCGAGGGCTTCAAGGGCGTCGGCAAGCCGTTCTCCGAGCGGTACACGCTGCAGCGCTTCGGCCGTGGCGGCTTCGTCAGCGCCGCGCTGCGCACCGGGGCACCGATCATCCCGTGCGCCATCGTCGGCGCCGAGGAGATCTACCCGATGCTGGGCAACGCCAAGACCGCGGCGCGACTGCTCGGGCTGCCGTACTTCCCGATCACGCCCACGTTCCCGCTGCTCGGCCCGCTGGGGCTGGTGCCGCTGCCGTCGAAGTGGTTGATCGCCTTCGGCGAGCCGATCGAGACGGCGTCCTACGGCCCGGACGCCGCCGAGGACCCGATGCTCGTGTTCAACCTGACCGACCAGGTGCGCGAGAACATCCAGCAGTCCCTCTACCGCCTGCTCCTGCAGCGCAAGGGCGTCTTCGGCTGATTTCCCGGTCGGACAGCAGCCGCAACCGGGCGGTGTGGACGGCCAGGATGTCCCGCCGGCAGGCCGCCGGTGTCCGCGTGAGCCGCCCGTAGCCGAAGCGCAGGGTCTGCCACCCCGCGGTCGCCACCACCGCGTCGCGCCGGATGTCCGCCTCGCGCTGAGCCCTCGAGCCGTGCCAGGCGGCGCCGTCCAGTTCGATCGCCAGCATGGACTCCTCGCACGCCGCGTCGAGGAAGAACGTCTCGCCGTCCACGGTCAGCCGCCGTTGCTGCACGAAGGTCGGCATGCCCGGCGAGCGGAGGACGTGCAGGCAGCCCCAGATCTCCAGTTCGCTCTGGCACCCGTCGGCGAGCAGGCCGATGAGGTGGGCGAGCTCGGCCCGGCCGCGCAGGCGGGTGCTGCGGACGAGCTCGCGGGTCAGCTCCCGCGGATGGCAGAGCCTGCGGCGGACGGCGGTCATGGCGGCGGCGCGCAGCTCCAATCGGTCCGGCGGCGTCGCACCCCAGCTGTCCACGACGGCCCGTGCCGGCGGGCTGACCTCGAGCCCTCCTGCCCGCATGCTGGTCAGGTGCCCGGACGGGCGGTGGACGACGACGCCTGGTGAGCCGCGGGAACTGCAGCCACGGGCAACGGTGACGTGCACCGGTCCGGGTGGGTGCTCGGCGAGGCCCCACAGCGCCAACGCGGTCGCGTGGCTCGCGACGGCGTCCCGGCCGTGCAGCGCGGCCGCAGCGCGTACGTGCCACTCGCGCGCGGAGGCGGGCAGTGCGAAGAGGCCGGGCGCGAGCCGGACCAGCGTGCCGGCGTCCACCCACCGCCGGACGGTGCTGCGGCCCACGCTCGCCATCAGTTCGGGGCCGGTGATCCAGCCCCGTTCGCCTATCAGCCGGGAGACGTCGTGCGCCATGGGGACAGCGTTCTGGATGGCGGCTGGCGGTGGTGGCGTCGCCGGACATCTGTGGACAGCGCTGGACAGGGCGCGCTGATGCGCCGTTCTGCCGGCGCGATCGGTGCATGTGCGCACCCTGTCGGGCTGGAGGGCGGCAGGCCGCTACCAGGGGAACTTGTTGCGCCTCCGCAGGGCGAGGGCGCCGCCGACGAGTCCGCCGGAGAGCGCCGCGGCGGCGACGGTGGGGACGCCGATCCTCGCCGCCTTGCGGCCGGTGCGGAAGTCGCGGATCGTCCAGCCGCTGGATTTCGCGACGGCGCGCAACTCCGTGTCGGGGTTGACCGCCACCGCGGTGCCCACCAGGGACAGCATCGGCAGGTCGTTCGCCGAGTCGCTGTAGGCGGTGCAGCGGGTGAGGTCCAGCCCCTCGCGCTCGGCCAGCGCCAGCACGGCCTCGGCCTTCGCGGGCCCGTGCATGAGCTCGCCGACCAGCCGCCCGGTGTACTGGCCGCCGACGATCTCCGAGACCGTGCCGAGCGCTCCGGTGAGGCCCAGCCGGTGGGCGATGATCGAGGCGAGCTCCACCGGCGTCGCGGTGACAAGCCAGACGCGCTGCCCGTTGTCGAGGTGCTGCTGGGCGAGGGCCCGCGTGCCGGCCCAGATCCGGTCGGCCATCAGCTCGTCGTAGATCTCCTCGCCGGCCTCCATGATCTCCGAGACCGGCCGGCCGGCGACGAACGCCAGGGCGTTCTCCCTGATCGTCAGCATGTCGTCGGGGTTGCCCTCGTTGCCGCCGATCCGGAACTTGGCCTGCTGCCAGACGAAGCCCAGCATGTCCCGGGTGGTGAAGTACTTGCGGGCCGCCAGCCCACGGGCGAACCAGAAGAGCGAGGCGCCCATCATCATCGTGTTGTCGACGTCGAAGAACGCTGCCGCGGTGCGATCCGGCTCGACCACGGGCGGCGGTTCCACATCGGCTGCCGCCGCGGCCGCCGCCCCGGCCACGTGGGCGCGGGACTCGTCCGCCGCGGCGTCAGCGGGGATCACCGAGAGGTCCTTGCGGCTGCGGAAGGGCAGTCGCGACACGGGCGTCCTCCCTGCGATCCGGCCCGCCCGGAGGGGCAGGACATCGTCGGAAGCGACCCTAGCGGGACCGGCCCCGCTCAGCCGAGACGGCTGCTCAGCACCGCCCCGCGCGCAGCAGGATGGGCAGGCTCAGGCAGGGGAGGATCGGCAGGGGCACGTTGAGCACCGACGGCGGCGCGCTGGTCGGGGGCGCCGTGGGCGCCGGCAGCAGAGGGGGCAGGGAGGGCAGCAGCCCGCCCGGGGCGGGCGTCGTCGGCGCGGGCGCGGTGGTCGACGCCTGGGAGGGCACGGTGCCGGGCGCCGGCTGCGAACCCGTCGGGGCGGCCGGTGCGCTCGGCGGCAGGACCGGGACGCCGGGTCCCGGCGTGGGAACGGCCTCGGGAGCGGTGCCACCGGGCGCCGGCTGGACCGGGGCGGGAGAACCGCCCGGCGCCGAGGCGGCGGGCCGGCACCCCGCGGTCACCGGGCCGAGCCGGTCGGCGCCGGCGGTGACCGGGCCGTTCGGGCAGGCCAGGTCGGACCGCAGGGCCTCGACCCGCTGGGTGATCTCGCCGAGCAGCGTCAGGGAGCCGTCGACGTCGTCGGCGGCGGGGGCGGGCACCTCGCTCCGCACCTCGCCGAGCCGTGCGGACTGCTCGGCGGCCCAGCCGGACAGGTCGTCCAGGGGCGCGGTGCTCGAGGTGTCGAGCGCCCGCGAGGCGAGCCATGCGGCGCCCTCCCGGGTCTGCTCGTCCATGGTCGCGAGGGTCGACTCGGCCCGTCCGGCGTCGCCGTCGAGGCTGCCCAGCTCGTCGAGGCGGGTGCGCGCGAGGTCCAGCAGCACCTGCCCGCGGGAGTCGCCGGCCAGCGCCAGCTGGGTCTGCTCCGTGCCGCGCTTGAGCCCGTAGAGGACGTCACCCGGGCTGGCCCCGGTGGACAGCGCGGCCAGCGTCGCCAGCGAGGTCACCGTGAGGGCGGCACCGGCCAGCCCGGCCGTGGCGCGGGTGCGCCAGCGGCCGGCGGGGGCGTCGGACGCGCGCGCGGCCAGCAGCCGGCGCAGGCGGGAGGGGCGGACCGGCTCGGGTGTGCGGACGGCGGCCATCGCCACCAGCCGCTGCCGCGTGGCGGCGCGGAACGCCGGGTCGGGCTCCACCTCGAGGTGGGGTGCGAGTTCCTGCAGCATGCTGACGACCCCCGCGGCCGGCTCGTCCCCGCGACGGGCAGCACGGCGTGACCTCGCCGCGTCGCTCTCGTGCGTGGTCACGGGGCTCCTCCGGTCGTCCGAGCGAGGGAGCCGGGTCCCGGCACGTGGCCTCGCATCCGACCCAACGACACCGGGCGGCGCGAGGTTACGGGCAGATACCTGATATTCGGAGTCACCGCAACTCGTCCGGCACGAGGACGGCGAGGCGCCGCACGGCCCGGTGCTGCAGCGCCTTGATGGCGCCGTCCTTCTTCCCCATGATCGCGGCCGTCTCGGACACCGACAGGCCGTGGATGAAGCGCAGCACGATGCACTCCTGCTGCTCGCTGCCGAGCTGCTGCACGCAGGCCAGCAGCTCGCGGTTGGTCAGGTGTGCCACCACCGCGTCCTCGGGCCCGTCCGTGGCCCGGTCGGCGTCGCGCATGTCCGCGGTGGCGACCTCCAGCCGGTACCGGCTGCTCTTCACGTGGTCCAGGACGATGTTGCGGGCGATCGTGACCAGCCAGGCCCCGACGTCGCGGCCCTGGTAGCTCAGCGAGTCGATGCGGCGCAGCGCCCGCACGAAGGTCTCGCTGGTGACGTCCTCGGCGGTGGCGCGGTCCCCCACCCGGTTGTAGACGTACCGGTAGACCAGCGTGACGTAGTGGTCGTAGAGCTGCCCGAAGGCCTCGGCGTCGCCGGACTGGGTGCGCCGCACCCAGTCCCACACGTCCGGTCCGTCCTCGGGGGGCAGCGGCGCGACGTGCTCGACCGGCGCGACGTGCTCGACCGGCGGGACGTCCTCGATCTCCGCCGCGATGTTCGGCTCGGGGACCTCGGGCGCGAGCACCTCCGCACTCGCCCGTGGATGCGGCGTGGGCCGCGGACGCGGCGACGGCCGCGGCCGCCGGGCAGCGGCGGGTGCCGGCTGCTCGGCGTCCAGGGGGTGCGGCATGCGGGGCGTGTACCTCCTCGTCGGCCGCGATCCTGGACCGTCTCGTCCCCGGCGCGGCACGGCACGATCCGGCGTGCAAGCTGCGGGGTTCGGTCCATGGTGACAACATCGCCCCAGCCCGTCCACGCCAGCCCGCCGGACGCACCACCGGTATCCGGCGGGGCGCGAGGCCCGCGCCACCGGAGGAGAAGTGTCGGACCTGGAGGCAGGAAGGTCGCTGGCCGCGCTCGTGCGTGCCGCGGCCCGTCAGCGCCCCGACGCGCCGGCCGTCGTCACACGTGACGAGCGGCTGACCTGGGCGGAGCTCGACGCGGCGGCCGACGTCGCCGCCGCGGGATACGTCGCCCGCGGCCTGGCGGCCGGTGACCGGGTCGCGGTCCAGCTGCCCAACGGGCTGCCCTGGCTGCGCGCCGTCCTGGGCGCGCTGCGCGCGGGACTGGTCGTCGTCCCGGTCAACACCGCCTACACCGAGCCCGAGCTCGAGTACGTGCTCACCGACGCCGGCGCTGCGCTGCTGGTCGCCCCGGCGGAACGCGACGAGATCGCCGGCGTGCCGGTCTGCCCCGGCGCCCCGGAGGGCGACGGCCCCCCGCCGGCGGTCGCCGACGACCCCGACGCGCTGGCCTTCCTCTGCTACACCAGCGGCACGACCGGCCGCCCCCGCGGCGCGATGCTGACCTCCGGGGCGCTGCGCGCCAACCAGGAGCAGTGCCTGGCCATGGAGCCCCCGCCGGTGCGCGCCGACGACCGCGTCCTGCTGGTGCTCCCGTTGTTCCACGTCTACGGCCTGAACGCCGGCTTCGGCCTGGTCGCCGCCACCGGGGCGTGCGCGGTGCTCGAGGAGACCTTCGATCCCGGCGCCACCCTGGCCGTCATGGCCGAGGAGCACGTCTCCGCGGTGCCCGGCGCCCCGCCGATGTACCAGGCGTGGCTCGCCGTGGCCGACGCCGCCGGCAGCGACACCCCGTTGCGCCGGGCGTTCGCCGCGGTCCGGCTCGCCTCCTCCGGCGCCGCGCCGCTGCCCGAGGACGTGTGGACGGCGATGCGCGAGCGGGCGGCCGTCACGGTCTGGGAGGGCTACGGGCTGACCGAGGCGTCGCCCGTCGTCGCCAGCACCCTGGCCAGCGGCCGGCCCAAGCCGGACTGCATCGGCGGGCCGCTGCCCGGCATCGAGGTGGCGCTGCGCGACACGGCGGACTCCGCGGACCCGGCCGACATCGACACCTCCGCCCCCGGCGACGCCGAGCCGCGGGAGGGCGCCGAGGAGGAGGGCCCCGACGACGGGCCGGGCGAGGGCCCGGGCGAGCTCTGGATCCGCGGGCCGAACCTCTTCTCCGGCTACTGGCCGGACGGCGCGGACGGACCCGACGCCGACGGCTGGCTGGGCACCGGTGACCTCGCCTACCGGGACGCCGACGGCGATCTGCACCTGGTCGACCGGCGCAGCGACCTGATCCTGGTCAGCGGCTTCAACGTCTACCCCGCCGAGGTCGAACGGGTGCTCGACACCCACCCGGCGGTCGCCGAGAGCGCGGTCATCGGCGTCCCGGACCCGCGCACGGGTGCCGCGGTGCGCGCGGTCGTGGCCCTGGCGCCGGGGGAGAAGCTCACCTTCGACGAGCTGCGCGGCCACGCCGCCGGCTCGCTGGCCCGCTACAAGGTGCCGACCTCGGTGCACTTCCTGCCCAGCCTGCCGCACTCGCTGACCGGCAAGGTCAGCCGTGCCCGGCTGCGCGAGCTCGGTCTCACCGGGGCCGGGACCGACGAGGACCAGGGTGACTGAGGGCGCGCCCCGGCTGCGGCTGCTGACCCGGGCCGGCTGCCATCTCTGCGAGGTCGCGGCCGAGACGCTCGAGCGGATCGCCGGCGACGCGGGGCTTGTCCCGGAGGCGGTCGACGTGGACGCCGACCCCGAGCTGCAGGCCGAGTTCGGCGACCGGGTGCCGGTCGTGCTGCTCGACGGGCGGGAGCACTCCTACTTCACCGTCGACGTCCCGCGCCTGCGCCGCGACCTCGGGATCGGCTGAACGGGGGCTGAACGGCAGGTGGACGGCGGCCGCCGACGTGGTCTCCGACACAGCGCCACCCATTCGGGCCGGTCAGGGCCTCGTCGTGTCGTCCGGGACTTTGTTCCTGCGTTCACAAGCGGCTACCGTGGCCCCCGCAGGCACCCCGGTGCCCGCGACCCGCACTCGAACCTCGTCGTCCTGCGCCCAGTCGTCCCGTCGTCATTCTGCGTGCCTCGCCCCGCCCGGTCCACACCGGGTCCCCGGGCGTGGACGCTGTGGAGAGCCCGTTGATGCAGCCGCGGCCCCGGACCATCCCGGAGGCCACCGTCGCCCGCTTGGCCGTGTACCTCCGGGTGCTGACCACGCTCGCGGACGGCGGTCGGAGCACCGTCTCCTCCGGTGAGCTCGCCTCGGCAGCGGGGGTCAACCCCGCCGGACTGCGCAAGGACCTCTCCCACCTGGGCCCCTGCGGCGTGCGCGGCGTGGGCTACGACGTCGGCGCGCTGCGCGACCGGCTGACCGGCGTCCTCGGCGTCGGGAGCGCCCGCGCCTGCGTGCTCGTCGGCATCGGCAACCTGGGGTCGGCCCTGGCCGACTACGCCGGCTTCGGCACCCGGGGGTTCGAGTTCGTCGGGCTGTTCGACGCCTCGCCCGCCCGCATCGGCCAGCGCGTCGGCGATCTGGAGGTGCGCGCCCTCGACGAGCTCGAGGACGTCGTCACCGCGACCGGCGCCTCCATAGGGGTCATCACGACACCGGCCGAGGTGGCCCAGACGGTCTGCGACCGGCTGGCCGCCGCCGGGGTGAGGAGCATCTTGAACTTCGCACCGGTTCCGCTCGCGGCCCCCGCCGGGGTCGACGTCCGCAAGGTGGACCTGTCGGTCGAGCTGCAGGTGCTGGCCTTCCTGGGCCAGCAGCGGGTGCCCGCCGGAGTGGGGGAGTCGGCGTGAGTCTCCTGGCAGTCGGCATCAGCCACCGGACCGCGCCGGTCGCGCTGCTCGAGCAGTTCGCGATGAGCGACGACGACCGGGTCAAGGCCCTGCACGAGCTCGTCGACGGCGACCACGTCGCCGAGGCGCTCGTCCTCGCGACCTGCAACCGGATCGAGGTCTTCGCCGAGGTGGAGCGCTTCCACGGCGGCGTCACCGACGTCAGCCGGGTGCTGGCCCGCCAGGCCGGGGCCTCGGTCGAGGAGCTCTCCCCCTACGTCACGGTCCACTACGAGGACCAGGCCGTCACGCACCTGTTCACCGTCGCCGCCGGACTCGACTCGATGGTCGTCGGCGAGACCCAGGTGCTGGGCCAGCTGCGCGCCGCGTACGCCCTCGCCCGCGAGGAGGGCACCGTCGGGCGGGCCCTGCACCCGATCGCCCAGCGCGCCCTGCGCGTGGGCAAGCGGGTGCACTCCGAGACCGGCATCGACCGGGCCGGCGCCTCGCTGGTGTCCGTCGCGCTGGACCGCGCCGAGGCGCGCATCGGCGACCTCGCCGGCCGCCGGGCGCTCGTCGTCGGTGCGGGCTCGATGGGCGCCCTGGCCGCGACCACGCTGGCCCGCCGCGGCGCCGACGTCGTCATCGGCAGCCGGACCCACGCCTCCGCCCAGCGGCTGGCGACCACCCTCGGCGGCCGCGCGATCGAGCTGGCCGACGCGGACGCCGAGCTCGTGCACGCCGACGTGCTCGTCTCCTGCACCGGCGCCTCCGGGATCGTGGTGAGCACCGACTCCGTGGCCGCCGCCACGCAGCAGCGCGCCGGGCGCCCGCTGGCCGTCATCGACCTGGCGCTGCCCCGCGACGTCGACCCCGGCGTGGCCGCGCTGCCGGGCGTGCACGTGGTCGACCTCGCCCTGCTCCAGGGCGAGCGGGTCGCCGCCCGCGAGTCCGGCGACGGCTCGATCGGCCCGGTGGCCGCCGACGACATCTCGACCGCGCACGCGATGATCGAGGCCGAGGCCGCGCTGCTGCGCGCCGAGCAGCAGGCCGCCGCCGTCGCCCCCACGGTCTCGGCCCTGCGCACCCAGGCCGCCGAGGTCGTCGACGCCGAGCTGCTGCGGCTCTCCACCCGGCTGCCCGACCTCGACCCCCGCTCGCGGCAGGAGATCGCGCGCACCGTCCGTCGGGTCGTGGACAAGCTGCTGCACGAGCCGACCGTCCGGGTGAAGGAACTGGCCGCCGTGCCGGGTGGCACCGACTACGCCGGCGCGCTGCGCGCGCTGTTCGGCCTGGGCATCGACGCCGACGTCGCGAGCGAGGTCGCCAGCCTGGCCGACGCCGTCACCGTCGACCCCGAGCGCGCCGGAGGTGTGGCGTGACCACGCTCAGCGCCCCTGGCGAGAAGAGCACCGCCGTCCTCCGGCTGGGCACCCGCGCCAGCGCGCTGGCGCACACCCAGTCGCAGGGCGTCGCCGACGCCATCACCGCCGCCACCGGTCATCCGGTCGAGCTGGTGCACATCACCACCGAGGGCGACCGGTCGCAGGCCGCCATCGCGTCGATGGGCACCACGGGCGTCTTCGTGACCGCGCTGCGCGACGCGCTGCTGGCCGGCGAGATCGACCTGGCGGTGCACAGCTACAAGGACCTGCCGACGGCGCCCGCGCCCGGCCTGATCCTCGCCGCCGTGCCGCCCCGCGAGGACCCGCGTGACGCGCTGATCGCCCGCGACGGACTCACCCTCGGGGAGCTGCCGGCGGGCTCGAAGATCGGCACCGGCGCGCCCCGCCGGGTCGCGCAGCTGCGGGCCCTCGGGCTCGGCCTGGAGATCGTGCCGATCCGCGGCAACGTGGACACCCGCCTGGGCCGCGTCGCGGGTTCCGCGACGGGCCCGGGCGATCTCGACGCCGTCGTCCTCGCGCGGGCCGGGCTGTCCCGGCTCGGCCGGGCCGGCGAGATCACCGAGACCCTCGACCCGCTGCAGGTGCTGCCCGCGCCGGCGCAGGGCGCGCTCGCCGTCGAGTGCCGCACCAGCGACGCCCGCACCCGCGAGCTGCTCGGCCGCCTCGAGGACTCGCGCACCCGCGCCTGCGTCCTCGCCGAACGGACGACGCTGGCCACGCTCGAGGCCGGCTGCAGCGCCCCCGTGGCCGCCTACGCCGAGGTGGCCGAGGGCGAGGACGGCCCCGAGCTGTTCCTGCGCGCCTCGGTGACCGCGATCGACGGCAGCGACGGCGTCCGCGGCTCCAGCACCGGCCCGCTCGCCGACGCCGCGGCCCTGGGCCGCGCGCTCGCCGAGGAACTGCTCGACCGCGGCGCGGTCGAGCTCATGGCGATCACCCCGTGATCGCCTCCATGAACCCAGCACCAGAGGCCCATCGGGCCAGGATCAGGAGCACGCGATGACGCGCTTCCGCAAGACCGTCGGCAGCACCGGCCGGGTCGTCTTCGTCGGCGCCGGACCGGGCGACCCCGGCATGCTGACCGCACGCGCCACCGCGGCGATCGCCGAGGCCGCCCAGGTCCTCGTCGACGTCGACGTACCGGTCGCCGTCCAGGACGCCGTCCGCGGGATCAACCCCGCGGCCGAGATCGTCCCGGTGAGCGGCGAGCCGGCCGAGGTCGCCAAGCAGGCCGTCACGGCCGCCAAGGGCGGTGCGGTGATCGTCCGGCTGGTCGCCGGCGACCCCTACACCGACGACGCCGCCGTCAAGGAGGTGCTCGCCGTCGGCCGCACCTCCATCGGCTTCGACGTGGTGCCCGGCGTCGCGCCGGCCACCTCCGTGCCCGCCTTCGCGGGCGTCGCCCCGGGCAGCACGGCGCTCACCGCCGACCTGCGCAGCGGGGTGGACCTGGCCGCGCTGGCCGCCGCCACCGCGACGACCGGCGGCACCCTGGTGCTGCGGGCCACCGTCGAGGAGCTCCCCGACGCCGCGGCCCGGCTGGTCGAGGGCGGCCTGTCGGGCAGCACGCCCGTCGTCGTCACCACCGGCGGCTCGTCGACGGCGCAGAAGAGCGTCGTCTCGAAGCTGACGGCGGTCGCCGAGAAGGCGGCCGGGCTGGACTCCTTCACCGGCGCGGTCGTCGTGACCGTCGGTGCGGCCGTCGACAAGCGCGCCCGGATGTCGTGGTGGGAGAGCCGCCCGCTGTTCGGCTGGCGGGTGCTGGTGCCCCGCACCAAGGACCAGGCCGGCGAGATGAGCGACCGGCTGCGCGCCTACGGCGCCGTCCCGGTCGAGGTGCCGACGATCGCCGTCGAGCCGCCGCGCAGCCCCGCGCAGATGGACCGCGCGGTCAAGGGCCTGGTCACCGGACGCTACGGCTGGATCGTCTTCACCTCGGTGAACGCGGTGAAGGCCGTGCGCGAGAAGTTCGCCGAGCTCGGCCTGGACGCCCGCGCCTTCGCCGGCGTCAAGGTCGGCTGCGTGGGCGAGCAGACCGCCGACGCGGTGCGCGCCTTCGGCATCCAGCCCGAGCTGGTGCCCGTCGGTGAGCAGTCCAGCCAGGGCCTGCTGGTCGAGTTCCCCGAGTACGACGACGTGCTGGACCCCATCAACCGGGTGCTCCTGCCGCACGCGGACATCGCCACCGAGGTGCTCGCCGCCGGGCTGGTGGAGCGCGGGTGGGAGGTCGACGACGTCACCGCCTACCGGACCGTGCGGGCGGCACCGCCGGCCGCGTCGGTCCGCGAGGCGATCAAGGGCGGCGGCTTCGATGCCGTCTGCTTCACCTCGTCGAGCACCGTGCGGAACCTGGTCGGCATCGCCGGCAAGCCGCACGCGAAGACCGTCGTCGCCGTGATCGGCCCCGCCACGGCCGCCAGCGCCCAGGAGTTCGGCCTCCGCGTCGACGTGCAGCCGGAGACGGCCGCCGTCGCCCCGCTGGTCGACGCCCTGGCCGAGTACGCCCTGTCGCTCCGCGAGTCGGAGGACGGCGAGGGCAAGTGACGAGCGGGGGGATCAACCCCGGCTTCGCGCGCGGGCGTCGGCTCCGGTCGACGCCCGCGCTGCGGCGCCTCACCGCGCAGACCCGGGTGGCCCCGGCCGACCTGGTGCTGCCGGTGTTCGTCAAGCAGGACCTCGCCGAGCCGGTGCCGATCGGCTCGATGCCGGGCGTCGTCCAGCACTCGCTCGACTCGCTGCGCAAGGCCGCGCACGAGGCGGCCGAGGCCGGCATCGGCGGGCTGATGCTGTTCGGCATCCCGGCCGAGAAGGACGCGGTCGGCTCCCAGGCCGATGCGGCCGACGGCATCGTCAACGTCGCGCTGCAGCAGCTCCGGGCCGACCTCGGCGACGAGTTGGTGCTCATGGCCGACCTCTGCCTCTGCGAGTACACCGATCACGGGCACTGCGGCGTCGTCACCCCGGCCGGCGTCGTGGACAACGACCCGACGCTGGACCGGTACGCGGCGGTGGCGATCGCGCAGGCGCAGGCCGGCGCCCACCTGGTCGCCCCCAGCGGGATGATGGACGGGCAGGTCGCGGCCATCCGCGCCGGCCTGGACAGCGCCGCGTTCACCGAGATCCCGATCCTGGCCTACGCGGCCAAGTACGCCTCGGGGTTCTACGGACCGTTCCGCGAGGCGGCCGAGGGCGCACCGCAGTTCGGCGACCGCTCGACCTACCAGATGGACCCGCCCAACGCCGCCGAGGCGCTGCGCGAGGTGGCGCAGGACCTGGCCGAGGGCGCGGACGCCGTCATGGTCAAGCCCGCGCTGCCCTACCTGGACATCGTCCGCCAGGTCGCCGACGCGGTCTCCGTGCCGGTCTCGGCGTACCAGGTGAGCGGCGAGTACGCGATGGTCGAGGCCGCCGCGGCGAACGGCTGGATCGACCGAGAGCGGGCGATCCTCGAGACCCTGGTCGCCATCCGCCGCGCGGGCGCCGGCCAGGTGCTCACCTACTGGGCGGTCGAGGCTGCGCGCTGGTTGGCCCGCGGCTGACATGAGCTACGTCGAGCCCGGGGGCTCCTGGCGACCGTTCTGGATCGTCGCCGGGGCCCTCGGGCTCTTCGCCGTCCTCGACCTGGCGCTGCCGGGCCCCGACGTCCCGCCGTGGCTGTGGGCGCTCACGGTGGTCACCGTGCTCGGGGCGGTCGGGGTCGGCTGCCTGTCGGCCCGCCGGATCTGGACGGTGCGCGTGGACGGCGACGGCGTGGCGGTCGGCCCCGACGTCGTCCCGCTGGGCGACGTCGACGTCGCGCACCTGGTGGCCGTCGAAGGCGGGGTGGACGCCGGCGCACCGGTGATGGGCGGCGGCTGGACGCTCCCGCCCGGCCGGTCGGGGCTGCCGCTGCGGCTGCGCGACGGGCGCACCGTGCTGGTGCCGACGCGGGATCCCGCGGCGCTGCGCGCGGCCCTGCTCGCCGCTGTGTCCGACGCCTCCGACGGGCGTCCAGGAAGAGAAGGGACACTGGGGTCGTGACCTCGCCGGACAGCTCGCCCTACCCCTACGAGGCCCCGGTCTCCGCGTCGCTCTTCGCCCGCGGCCGCGCCGTCACACCGGGCGGCGTGAACTCACCCGTCCGCGCCTTCCAGGCCGTCGGGGGCACCCCGCGGTTCATGGTCGAGGGCTCCGGGCCCTGGCTCACCGACGCCGACGGACGGCGCTACGTCGACCTGGTCAGCTCGTGGGGGCCGCTGATCCTCGGGCACGCGCACCCCGCCGTCGTCGAGGCCGTCACCGCCGCCGCGCGCCGTGGCCTGACGTTCGGGGCGCCGACCGAGGGCGAGCTGGACCTGGCCGAGGAGATCCGCGCGCGGGTCGCGCCGGCCGAGCGCGTCCGGCTGGTCAACTCCGGCACCGAGGCGGTGCTGTCGGCGGTCCGCCTGGCGCGTGGCGTCACCGGCCGTCCCCTGGTCGTAAAGTTCGCCGGCAACTACCACGGCCACGTCGACTCGCTGCTGGCCTCGGCCGGCTCCGGGGTGGCCACCCTCGGCCTGCCCGACACCCCCGGCGTCACCACCGGGGCGGCCGCCGACACCGTGGTCCTGCCCTACAACGACGTCGCCGCCGTCGAGGCCGTCTTCGCCGAGCGCGGTGCGCAGGTCGCCTGCGTGATCAGCGAGGCGGCCGCCGGCAACATGGGCGTCGTCCCGCCGGAGCCCGGCTTCAACGCAGCCCTCCGGCGGATCACCGCCGCGCACGGCGCGCTGCTGATCCTCGACGAGGTCATGACCGGGTTCCGGGTGTCCCGCTCGGGCTGGTACGGCCTCGACCCGGTCGACGCCGACCTGTTCACCTTCGGCAAGGTCATGGGCGGTGGGCTGCCCGCGGCGGCGTTCGGCGGCCGCGCCGACCTGATGGAGCACCTCGCCCCGGCCGGGCCGGTCTACCAGGCGGGCACGCTCTCGGGGAACCCGGTGGCGGTCGCCGCCGGGCTGACCACGCTGCGGCACTGCACCGACGAGGTCTACGCGCACTGCGACGAGGTCGCCGCGGTGCTCCGCGGCGCGGCCAGCGCCGCGCTGTTCTCCGCCGGGGTGTCGCACCGGGTGCAGCAGGCCGGCAACATGTTCTCGATCTTCTTCGTGCCGGACGAGCGGCAGGTGCGCAACTACGACGACGCCCGCAGCCAGGACGTGTTCCGCTACCGGGCGTTCTTCCACGCGATGCTCGCCCGCGGGGTCTACCTGCCGCCGTCGGCGTTCGAGTCGTGGTTCGTCAACGCGCAGCTCGCAGGCGAAGCCCTCGAGCGCGTGCTCGAGGCGCTGCCGGCCGCCGCCCGTGCCGCCGCCGAGGCCACCCCGTGAGGGCGGGAATGGCCATGTCTGCCCTGGGGGTGGGCGCGTGAGCGAGCGGACGACGGTGCACCTGCTGCGGCACGGCGAGGTGCACAACCCGGCCAAGGTGCTCTACGGGCGGCTGCCGGGCTTCCGGCTGTCGACCACCGGTGAGGCGATGGCGGTCGCGGCGGCCGAGTGGTTCGCCGGGCACGACGTCACCCACCTGGTCTCCAGCCCGCTGGAGCGCGCCCAGCAGACCGCCGGCCCGCTCGCCGAGGCGACCGGCCTGACGATCGGCACCGACGACCGGCTGATCGAGGCCGGCAACGCCTTCGAGGGGATGGTCGTCGGCGGCGCCGGCGGCGTCTTCCGCGCCCCGAGGAACTGGTGGAAGCTGCGCAACCCCTTCGAGCCCTCCTGGGGCGAGCCCTACGTGGAGATCGCCGCCCGGATGCTCGGCGCGGTCGAGGCCGCGCGCGACGCCGCCCGCGGGCACGAGGCCGTCCTGGTGAGCCACCAGCTCCCGATCTGGACCGTCCGGCTGCACCTCGAGGGGCGCAGCTACCTGCACGACCCGCGCCGGCGCGAGTGCGCGCTGGCCAGCGTCACCTCGGTGACCTACGACGGCGACCGGTTCGCCGGTGTCGCCTACGCCGAGCCCGCCGGCGCCACCCCCTCCGACGCGGTGCCGGGCGCATGAAGCGGCTCGGGCTCCTCCTCGTCGCCGCCGCGCTGGCGCTGACCGGCTGCGCCACCGGCGACGGCGCCGTGGACGTCAACAACGGCGGCGAGTTCCGGTTCGTCGAGGGCACCCCCCGTGGCGAGGTCATCCCCGACGGCGACCGGGCCGCCGCGCCCGAGTTCTCCGGCACCCTGCTCGAGGGCGGGGAGTTCAGCTCGACCGAGCTGGCCGGCGAGGTCGCCGTGATCAACTTCTGGGGCTCGTGGTGTGCGCCCTGCCGGGTGGAGTCGCCGCAGTTCCAGGAGGTCTACGCCGAGGTCCGCGACCAGGGCGTGCAGTTCCTCGGGATCAACGTGAAGGACGACGGTCAGCTGGCCCGCGCCTTCGAGCGCAACTTCGGCATCGAGTTCCCCTCGCTGGACGACCCCCGCGGCGAGGTGGCCCTGGCGTTCCGGGACTTCCCCGCCAGCGCCATCCCCTCCACCATCGTGCTGGACCGGCAGAGCCGGGTCGCCGCCGTCTACACCGGTGAGCTCCAGCAGGACGACCTGCGCGCCGTGCTCGACCGGGTGATGGCGGAGGAGGGCTGACGTGGGGGAGACCTTCGCGGAGCTGGTCACCGACGGCCCGCTGCTGGTGGCGGCCGCGGTCGCCGCGCTCGTCGGGCTGATCAGCTTCGCCTCGCCCTGCGTGCTTCCGCTGGTGCCCGGCTACCTCTCCTACGTCACCGGGCTGGTCGGCTCCGGCGCCCGGACGACGACGGCAACGTCCCCGGCACCGGCACCGGCACCGGCTCCGGCCCCCACCGGCGGGACCGCGACCGCGGTGCGCACCGACGAGCGCGCGCCGCGCGGGCGCATGGTGCTCGGCTCGGTGCTGTTCGTCCTCGGCTTCACCGCCGTCTTCGTGGCCATCACCACCGCGTTCGGCGGGCTGGGCCGGCTGCTGCTGGTGCACAACCAGGTCATCACGCAGGTGATGGGCGGGGTCACCGTGCTCGTCGGCCTGGGCTTCCTCGGCTGGCTGCCCCTGCTCCAGCGCACCAAGCGGATGACCGTGCGGCCCACCGTCGGGCTGGCCGGCGCCCCGCTGCTCGGCGTCGTCTTCGGGCTGGGCTGGACCCCGTGCCTGGGGCCGACGCTCGCCGCCGTGCAGAACCTCGCGTTCGCCGAGGCCACCGCCGGCCGCGGGGCGGTGCTCGGGCTGGCGTACTGCCTCGGCCTGGGCGTGCCGTTCGTCCTCGTCGCCCTCGGCGCCCGCTGGGCGGTCGGGGCCACCACCTTCCTGCGCGTGCACGCGCAGGCGGTCACCCGCTTCGGCGGTGCCGTTCTCGTCCTGGTCGGGCTGCTGCTGCTCACCGGCGCGTGGACCGAGATGATGGAGTGGCTGCGCTCCTGGCTCGCGGCCAACGGCTTCGCGGAGACCTCGCTGTGACGACCACCGCCCCGGCGCGGGAGGCCGCCGCCCCGCCGCCGCCCGCGCGCCCCTCGGTCGGCCGCCGCATCGGCGCCCGGCTGCTGCTGTGGTGGCGCCGGCTCACGGCGATGCGCACGGCGATCGTGCTGCTGTTCCTCCTGGCGCTGGCCGCCGTCCCCGGCTCGCTGCTGCCCCAGCGCTCGCTGTCGCAGGCCAACGTCCGCGGGTACTTCGCCGACCACCCCGACCTCGCACCGGTGCTCGACCGGCTCTACCTGTTCGACGTCTTCAGCTCGCCGTGGTTCGCCGCGGTCTACCTGCTGCTGTTCATCTCGCTGATCGGCTGCGTGCTGCCGCGCGCCGTGGAGCACGTCCGCGCGCTGCGCTCCGCCCCTCCGCCGGCACCGCGGAACCTGCTGCGACTGCCCGACTCGGGCGCGGTCCCGACGGCGCTGCCGGCCGACGCGGCGCTGGACGTCGTCGAGGAGGAGCTGCGGGTCCGGCGCTACCGCGTCGTGCGGCGCGATGGCGCCCACGGCCCCGAGGTGTCGGCCGAGAAGGGCTACCTCAAGGAGACCGGCAACCTGCTGTTCCACCTGTCCCTCATCGCGCTGCTGCTCGGCCTGGCCGGCGGCAAGCTCTGGGGCTACGAGGGCAGCATCCTGGTCACCGAGGGCGACGGGTTCTGCAACTCCTTCCAGCAGTACGACACATACTCGGCGGGCCCGCTGATCGACAGCGGCGACCTGTCCCCGGTCTGCGTCGACCTCGAGGGGTTCCAGGCCGAGTACGAGCCCGACCTCACCGCCTCGTCGTTCACCGCCGACATCCGCTACGGCGGGCCCGGCGAGGAGGGACGGACGGCGACGATCGGCGTCAACAGCCCGCTGCGCTCCGAGGGCGACCGGCTCTACCTGACCGGGCACGGCTTCAGCCCGACCTTCAGCGTGACGCTGCCCGACGGCGAGCAGTTCACCGACGTCACGGTGCCCTTCCTGCCCTCGGACCCGACGACGATGGCCAGCGAGGGCGCGCTCAAGCTCCCCGACGTGGGCGGCGGGAGCGACCAGCAGCTCGCCCTGGAGGGCTTCTTCGCGCCCACCGGGCTGGTGCAGGGCGGCGTCCTCACCTCGATCGACCCGCGCCCGCTGGACCCGAAGGTCGCCGTCGTCGCCTACCAGGGCTACCTCGGGCTGGACTCCGGGCTGCCGCAGTCGGTGTACTCGCTGGACGCCAGCCAGATCGAGCGCGGCCGGCTGACCGAGGCGGGTGCGGCGAACCTCTCGCTCGGCGACTCGATGACCCTCGAGGACGGCACCGTCATCACCTTCGACGGGTTCAAGGAGTTCGCCGCCCTCCAGTACTCCCACGACCCCGGGCAGATCTGGGTGCTGGTGTCGGCCATCTCCCTGCTCACCGGGCTGCTCGGGCTGCTCCTGCTCCGCCGGGAGCGGGTCTTCGCCCGGCCCGGCCCCGCCCCCGACGGCGGCGGTACCGTGCTGACGCTGGCCTCGCTGACGCGGGGAAGCAGCGAGAGCGCCCCACGGTTCGCCGCCCTCACCGACGACCTGAGGGCCGCGCTCGCCGCCCGCACCGCATCGCAACCGGAGGTCTCCCCGCGTGACTCCTGACCAGTCGCTCCTCGACCTGTCGGACACCTTCTTCTCGATCAGCGTCGCCCTGTACTCGGTGGCGCTGGTCGCCTTCTGCGCGCAGCTGGCCTTCGGACGACGTCCCGCGGCGCGCCAGCTCGTGACCGCCGGCGGCGGGGCCGCCCCGGACGCGCCCGCCGACACCGCCGAGGACCTGGCGGCGCCGCGCCGGGCGCAGCGCTGGGGCGCGGTCGCCATGGCCCTCACCGCGATCGGTGCGCTGACGCACGCCGGCGTCCTGGTCTGCCGCGCGTTCGCCCTGGACCGGCTGCCCTGGGGCAACATGTACGAGTTCGGGACGGCGGTCGTGCTCGTGGCGGTCGTCGCCTACCTGGTGCTGGCGGTGCGCTCGCCGGCCCTGCGGCACATCGGCGTCTTCGTGCTCGCGCCCGTCGTCCTGGGCATGGTGGGCATCGGGCTGTTCCTCTACGTCGAGGGCGGCCCGCTGGTCGCCGCGCTGCGGTCGGCCTGGCTGGCCATCCACGTCACCGCCGCGATCATCGGCTTCGGCATCTTCCTGGTCAGCGGCATCGCCAGCGTGCTGTACCTGGTCCGCAGCAAGGACGAGCAGAAGCCGGCGGAGGAACGCGGCACCGGTTTCGTCTCCCGGCTGCCGGAGTCCTCGGTGCTGGACCGGCTGGCCCACCGCACCGCCGTCTTCGGCTTCCCGATCTGGACCTTCGCGGTCATCGCCGGCGCGATCTGGGCCGAGAGCGCCTGGGGCCGGTTCTGGGGCTGGGACCCGAAGGAGACCTGGTCGTTCATCGCCTGGGTCGTCTACGCCGCCTACCTGCACGCCCGGACGACGGCCGGCTGGCGCGGGCGCCCCGCGGCATGGGTGAACGTCGTCGGTCTGATCATCATGGTGTTCAACCTGACCTTCGTGAACCTGGTGTCCAGCGGCCTGCACAGCTACGCCGGCGTCGAGTGACCGCTGCGCGGGTGTGACCCGCATCGTCACTCGTAGTGAGGGACGTTCCGGGCGGGGCATCCCTGCTCCGTGACGGATGTCCGACCCGCGTGCTTCCATGCAGGCATGACGTCAGGTGCGCAGATCGGTGGAGGTCACCGTGGGTAAGCACTCAGCCGCGGCCGACGACGCGACGGTGCACCCGCTGGTGGCCGAGGCGCTGGCCCGTCGCTCCGGCGCTCCCGGGGCGGCGCACGACGCGGACGCCCCCGGGCGCGGTGGCAGCACCGGCTGGCCCGGGCCACCGCCCGGCGGCGGCTCCCCGGTGGGCTGGCCCGACGAGGCCCGTCCGGAGCGGGCCGGCGAGGAGCAGGAGAGCGGGAACGGGCGGGCGGACCGGGGCGCGGGCGCCGTGGACGCCGCCGGCACCGCGCCTCGGCGCGGTTGGCGGCGGCTGTTCGGGGCCCGGGCCGCCTGAGGTCAGGCCGGGGTGCCGTCGTCCCGGCGGGTGCGCCGGTCGAGCTCGCGCAGGAACTCCGGGTCGTCGTCCGGCGCCAGCGGCCGGGTGGGCCGCTGCGGTCGGGGACGCCGGGGCGGCCGGGGCGCGCGCAGGCCGCCGCTGCCCGGATTGGCCGCTGCACGCATGACCAGTGCGATCACCACGATCGCCACCACGAGCACCACCACGAACGCCATGGTCTAACCCCCTCGTCCCGGACCAGCGTACGTCCGCGGCGATACTCGGTGCCGACCAAGAGATCGCGGGCGCCCGGGCACCGGGCGCCACGAGGACGGAGACAACGCCATCGACGCCGTGGACCGGCACCTGATCGAGCTGCTGCGGGCCAACGGCCGGGCCAGCTACGCAGAGCTCGCCCGGCAGGTGGGTCTCTCCTCGCCCGCCGTGCACGAGCGGGTCGGCAAGCTCGAGGCGGCGGGCGTGATCACCGGCTACCGCGCGGTCATCGAGCCCGGCGCGGTCGGCCTGGACGTCACCGCGCTGATCGGGGTCATCGAGAGCGACTCGGTCGACGACACCGGCCTCGAGGCCGCGATGCGCGAGGTGCCGGGGATCGAGGACTGCTGGCGGGTGGCCGGCAGCGAGGGCTACGTGCTCAAGGTGCGTGTGGCGGACATCCCGGCACTCGAGGCCACCGTCAACGCGTTGAACCGGATCAGGGGCGTGGCACGCACCCGCACCACCGTGGTGCTGTCGACGAAGTGGGAGGGCCGGCATGGCTGAGCACGACACCGCAGGGGCTCCCGTGCCCCCGTCCGGCCCGACCGGCGGACCGGCGACCCCGCCGAAGGTGCTGCCCTGGCTGGTGGTCCACACGGTGGGCCGGCTGGGCATCTTCGCCCTCATCACCCTGCTGCTGTGGATGGCCGGCCTGGACTTCTTCTCCGGGGCGCTGTTCGGGCTGCTGCTGTCGATGCCGGTCGCCTACCTGGCGCTGCGCCCCTCCCGGGAGCGGCTCAGCGAGGCGCTCGTGGCTCGCGGCGCCGCCCGTCGCGCGGAGAAGGAGCAGTTCCGCGCCCGGCTCAGCGGCGAGGAGTCCTGACCGTCAGCCGCTGAGCGCGAGTCCGGCGCCCAGGAGCACCCCGGTGACCAGGGTGACCCGGCCGGTGCCGGCCAGCGCGCCGATCAGCGCCGGGCCGCGGCCGCCGGTGAGCACCGTCCGCACCGGGGGGATCGCCAGCGGCACCGCCAGCAGGGTGAGGAGCACCTCCGGCCGCGCGACGCCCACCGCGACGACGACGCCGAACGCGACGACGAACAGGCCGGCGAAGGCGGAGCGCGTCGCGCGCTCGCCCAGCAGCACCGCGAGGGTGCGCTTGCCGGCCACCGCGTCGCCGTCGATGTCGCGCAGGTTGTTGACCACCAGGATCGCCACGATGAGCAGCCCGATCGGCACCGCGACGGCGTAGGCCAGCCCGGGCAGCGTGCGGGTCTGCACGTAGGTGGTGCCCACGACGGCGACCAGCCCGAAGAAGACGAAGACGAACACCTCGCCCAGCGCCCGGTAGCCGTAGGGGATGGGCCCGCCGGTGTAGGTCCAGGCGGCCAGGATGCAGACCGCGCCGACGGCGACCAGCCACCAGCTGGACAGCGCGGCCAGCGCCAGGCCGGCCACCGCCGCGACGGCGAAGGACAGCATCGCGGCGACCAGCACCGCGCGGGGCGAGGCGGCGCCGGAGCCCACGAGCCGCATCGGCCCGACCCGGTCGGCGTCGGTGCCGCGGGTGCCGTCGGAGTAGTCGTTGGCGTAGTTGACCGCGACCTGCAGGGCGAGCGCGACGACCAGCGCCAGCAGGGCCGCGGAGAGGCGGAAGCCGTCGAGCGCGGCGGCGGCGCCGGTGCCCACGAGCACCGGCGCCAGCGCGGCGGGCAGGGTGCGGGGCCGGGCGCCGGCCAGCCACTGGGCGGGGGTGGCCAACTCAGACCTCCGGGATCAGGGCCGCGACGGCGCGGCGGTCGGGCTTGCCGGTGTGCAGGGTCGGGACGGCGGCGAGCACGTGCAGCTGCCGTGGGGCGGCGGGCGCGCCGAGCCGCTCGGTGACCCAGCGCCGCAGCTCGGCCAGCTCCGGGGCGCGGTCTCCGGCGGGGACGACGGCGGCGAGCACCCGCTGCCCCCACTCCGGGTCCGGCCGGCCCACGACGACGGCGTCGGCCACGCCCGGGTGCTCGCGCAGGGCCGCCTCGACCGCCGCCGGGGCCACGTTCACCCCGCCGGTGATGACGACGTCGTCGAGGCGGCCGAGCACGGTGAGGCGGTCGTCCTCGGCCAGGTCGCCGGCGTCGCGGGTGCGGAACCAGCCGTCGGCGAACGCGGCAGCCGTGCCCTCCGGGTCCAGCCGGTAGCCCGACGCGAGCACCGGCCCGGCGAGTTCGACGCCCCCCTCGGGAACGCGGACGGAGACGCCGTCGAGCGGGACGCCGTCGTAGACGCAGCCGCCGGCGGTCTCGGTCATGCCGTAGGTCGTGACCACGCGGACGCCCTCGGCCCGTGCGCGGGCCAGCAGCGCCGGGTCGGTGGCGGCCCCGCCGACGAGCACGGCGTCGAAGCTGCGCAGCGCGTCGGGTTCGGCGTCGAGGAAGCGGACGAGCTGGGTGGGCACCAGGGCGGTGTAGCGGCGGTCGCCGGCCGGCATCCGCGTGGCAGCCGCGGCCAGGTCCTCGCCCTTCGCCAGGACGACCGGCTCGCGGCCGGCCAGCTCGCTGCGGCAGAGCACCTGCAGCCCGGCGATCGCGGAGACCGGCAGGGCGAGCAGCCAGCTGCCCGGGCCGCCGAGCCGGTCGAGGGTGGCGGTCCCCGAGGCCCGCACCGCGGCCGCGGACAGCAGCACGCCGCGGCCCGAGCCGGTGGATCCGGAGGTGACGACGACGAGGTCGGCGCCGTCCTCGAGCGGCTCGTCGGCGCGCAGCACCGCGCGGGCGGCGTCGACCGCAGCGGGGGGCCCGGCCGGCAGGACGGCGAGGGGCCGGTCGCCGGCGAGCGCCGCGCGCACGTCGGCCTGGGTCAGCTCGGCGGCGGGGACGAGGGAGAGGTGCCGGGCCACGAGGGACGAGCGTACGGCGGCGCCCTCCTAGGCTGTCGGCCATGATCCCGAACCCCGCGACCGGCGGTGGACCGGCGCTGGAGGCGTGGGTCTACTCGTTCCCGATGCGGAACCGCTTCCGCGGCATCGACGTGCGCGACGGCGTGCTGCTGCGCGGACCGGCCGGGTGGGGCGAGTTCTCCCCGTTCTGGGACTACGACGTCGCCGAGAGCCGCCGGTGGTGGGCCGCCGCCGTGGAGGCCGCCACCGAGGGATGGCCCGCGCCGCTGCGCGACTCCGTCCCGGTCAACGTCACGGTGCCCGCGGTCGACGCCGAGCGGGCGCACGCCATCGTCGCGGCCTCGGGCTGCCGCACCGCGAAGGTGAAGATCGCCGAGCCGGGGCAGACCGAGGCCGACGACCTCGCCCGCGTGGAGGCGGTGCGCGACGCGCTCGGCCCCTCGGGTGCCCTGCGGGTGGACGCCAACGCCGCCTGGGACGTGGACACCGCCGTCGCCCGCATCCGCGCGCTCGACGCCGCCGTGGGCCTGGAGTACGTCGAGCAGCCGTGTGCGACGCTGCCCGAGCTGGCCGCGCTGCGCCGGCGGATCGACGTCCGGATCGCCGTCGACGAGGGGGTGCGGCGCTCGGCCGATCCGCTGACGGTCGACCTGCGCGAGGCCGGCGACGTCGTCGTCCTCAAGGTGCAGCCGCTGGGCGGGGTGCGGGCGGCGCTGCGCGTGGCCGAGGCGCACGGCCTGCCCTGCGTCGTCTCCTCGGCGCTGGAGAGCTCGGTCGGCATCGCGGCCGGGGTGGCGCTCGCCGCCGCCCTGCCGGAGCTGCCGTTCGCCTGCGGGCTAGCCACGGTCGCACTGTTCACCGACGACGTCTCGAGCACCCCGCTGCTCCCGGTCGACGGCGCGCTGCCGGTCGTGCGGCCCGAGCCGGACCGCATCGAGGCGGTGGCCGCCGACCCCGAGGTGGCGCAGCGCTGGGCCGCCCGCATGGCCGCCGTGAGCGCCGCGTGAACCCGTCGACCGCCTTCGCCCGCGTGCTGGTCGACGAGCTGCTGCGCGGCGGGGTGACCGACGCCGTCCTGGCACCCGGCTCCCGCTCGGCGCCGGTCGCGCTGGCCCTGGCCGCCGCGGAGCGGGACGGCCGGCTGCGGCTGCACGTGCGGATCGACGAGCGGACGGCGTCGTTCCTGGCGCTCGGCCTGGCCAAGGCGTCGGGCCGGCCGGTGCCGGTGCTGACGACGTCCGGGACGGCGGCGGCGCACCTGCACGCCGCGGTGCTCGAGGCGGACGCCGCGGGTGTGCCGCTGCTGGCGCTGACCGCCGACCGGCCGCCGGAGCTCCGCTCGACCGGGGCGAACCAGACGATCGAGCAGGCGCAGCTGTACGGCGGCGCGGTGCGCTGGGCGGCCGACGTCGGCGTGCCCGAGGCCGGCCGGGAGTCGGCGCAGAACCGCTACTGGCGCTCGCTGGTGGCCAAGGCCCTGGTCACCGCGACCGGCGCGCTGTCGGGCGATCCGGGCCCGGTGCACCTCAACCTGGCGCTGCGCGACCCGCTGATGCCCGGCGACGAGGGCGTCGCCGCGCTGGACGGCCTCTGGGCCGGCCGCCCCGACGGTGCGCCGTGGACGGCCGCGGATGCTCCGGGTGCTGCGGTCCCCACCCGCCGCCTGCCGCCCCGCACGCTCGTGATCGGCGGTGACGGTCCCCTGGACGCCGGGTCCGGCCGGCCGGTCGTCGCCGAGCCCAGCAGCGCGTCCTGGGGCCGCAGCCTGCGCGGCGGCGTCCTCCTCCTCGGCGACGCCGACTGGCTGGCCGCGCACCGCCCGGACCACGTCGTGGTCGTGGGCCGGCCGACGCTGTCCCGGCCGGTGAACGCGCTGCTCGCGGATCCTGCGGTCATCGTGGAGACGGTGAGCGCCGCGCCGCGGTGGGCCGACGCGGTACGGAGCAGCACCCGGGTGGGGTCGATCCTCGGCGGGAGCACCGGCGACGACGCCGTGGACGACGCGTGGGCGCGGGCGTGGTCCGACGCCGCCGACCGGGCGGGTGCCGCGGTCGACGCCGCGCTCGATGCGGCACCGGAGCTCACCGCGGCCCGGCTGGCCCGCGACGTCGTGGCCGCCCTGCCGTCGGGCGCGCTGCTGGTGCTCGGTTCGTCGACGCCGGTACGCGACGTCGACCGGCTGGCGGTGCCGCGGGCGGACCTCACCGTCCTGGCCAACCGCGGGGTCGCCGGGATCGACGGCACGATCTCCACGGCGATCGGCGCCGCGACCGTGCACGGTGGGCCGGCGTTCGCGCTCATGGGTGACCTGACGTTCCTGCACGACCTGACCGGGCTGCTGACCGGCGAGGGCGAGCCCGTGCCCGACCTCACCGTGGTCGTGCCGGACAACGACGGCGGCGGCATCTTCGCCCAGCTCGAGCCGGGGGAGGACCGCTACGCCGAGGGCTACCGCCGGGTGTTCGGGACGCCGCACGGTCGCGACCTGGTGGCGGTGGCGGAGGCGCTGGGCTGGGCCGCGACGCGGGTGGCGACCCCCGGCGAGCTCGCCGCGGCGCTGGCGCTGGGCGGGCCCCGCGTGGTCGTCGTCCGCACCGATCAGCGCGCCGAGGCGGCGTTGGCGAAGGAGCTCCGCGGCGCCGCGGCCCGCGCCCTCCGCTAGCTCAGCCCGCAGCGAGGAGGTCGTCGAGGATCTCGCGGCTCCGGGTCCACAGCAGGAAGCCGCCCTCGTCGTCGAGCAGGTGGTGCCGGGAGCCGGGGACCAGCCGGTGCAGCCGGTTCCCGGAGTCGGGCGAGTGCACCGGGCTGGTGTCGAGCCGGCCGTACCAGAGGTGGACGGGCACCCCGATCGCCCCCAGGTCGAACGGCCACCGGCTCATCGACAGCAGGGTGTCCTGCGTGTAGCCGTCCGGGCCCTGCGCGAACGCCTCGTCCATGGCCCTGCGGTAGGCCGCGGCGAACGTGGGCTCCTCGTAGACGGCCCGGTCGGTGCCCGAGCTCCCGGACAGGACCATCGCCTGCATGGCGTCGGTCGTGGCCAGCCCGGCGAACAGCTCGCGGGCGCGCGCGGGCTCGCGCGCGCAGAGGTCGACCAGCCCCCGGACGTCGGGCAGGAGGTGCTCGCGGACGTCCGGTGCCGCCAGCTCGTCGGTGCCGGACACGACCGCGAGCGCCCCCAGGACGCCGGCCGCCGCGCAGGCCAGCCCGAACGGCGCGCCCTGGGAGAACGCGATCCCGCGTGGCCGGTCCAGGCCGTGGAGCCGGACCAGCTCTGCCACGTCCCCCGCCCACGTCGCCAGCGTCCGCCCGGGGGCGGGGTCGGACGCGCCGAGCCCGGGCCGGTCCAGCGAGAGGACGCGGACCCCGTCGGTGGCCCCGGCGGCCAGGCCCAGCCACCGGCTCGTCGCCGCCCCGGGGAACAGCAGGACCGGGGGAGCGCCCTCAGGACCCCACTCGGCCCAGCCGAGCCGGCGCCCGTCCGGCAGGGTCGTCGTCCCGGTGCGGTGGGGTGGTTCGACGGTCACGGGGCGGGATCTTCCCGACCGTGCGGCCCGGCGGGAACCGGTTTTCGGCGCCGCTAGCCCTCGAGGGCGTTCTGGAAGGCGGCGAACTTCGCCTGGGTCTCGGCCAGCTCGGCGGCCGGCTCGGACCCGGCGACGATGCCGCAGCCGGCGAACAGGCGCGCGCCGCCGTCGGGGGTGAGCTCGGCGCAGCGCAGGGCCAGCCCGAACTCCCCGTCGCCGCGGGCGTCCATCCAGCCGACGGGCCCGGCGTAGCGGCCGCGGTCCATGCCCTCGAGCTCGCGGATCAGCGCGGCGGCGTCGGGGGTCGGGGTGCCGCAGACCGCGGCGGTGGGGTGCACGGCGCCGACGAGCTCCAGCAGCCCCGCCGTCCCGCGCTGGGTGCCGACGACGTCGGTGGCCAGGTGCCGCACGTTGGCCAGGGTCAGCAGTTCCGGCTCGGCGGGGACGGTGAGCCGGCTGCAGTAGGGCTCGAGCGCACGCACGAGCGAGTCGACGGCGAGCGTGTGCTCCGAGCGGTCCTTGGGCGAGCCGAGCAGCGCCGCGGCCAGGCGGTCGTCCTCGGCGCCGGCTCCGCGGGCGGCCGTCCCGGCCAGGACGCGGGAGGACAGCTGCCGCCCGGTGCGCCGCAGCAGCAGCTCCGGGGTGGCGCCGAGCAGGCCGTCGACGGCGAAGGTCCAGCAGTCGGGGAAGCGGGCGCCCAGCCGGCGCAGCAGCCGCCGCGGGTCGAGCGCGGGCTCGGCGGAGACCAGGAGGTCGCGGGCGAGCACCACCTTCTCCAGGTCGCCGGCGTCGATCCGCGCCACGGCGGCGTCGACGGCGGCGCACCAGGTGGCCGGGTCGAGGGCACCGTCGGCGTAGCGGAGCCGCGGCGCGGCGACGCCCAGCGGTGCGGGGAGGGGCAGCTCGGGGGGCGCCGTCCCGAGGGTGGTGATCCAGCCGATGCCGTCCCGGCGGCCCACGACGACCTCGGGGACGACGAACACCGACGTCCCGGCCACCGGGTCGAACGCGATGCTGCCGAACAGCACCGGGCCGGATCCGGGGACGTCGAGGTCGTCGGCGACGTCGAGCCCGGCGGTGTACTCCTCCCACCAGGCAGCGGCATCGGCCAGCGCGGAGGGGCCGGACACCTCGAGTCGCGCGGCCTCGCCCCAGCCGACCAGGCCCTCGCCGCGGCGCACCCAGGAGAGCCCGGCGTGCGCCGGCACCAGGTCGAGCAGCTCCCCGGCGGCGTCCGAGCGGAGGGTCGTGACGGTGCGCGCCGCCGCGGGGCGGGAGGTGAGGGCGGGCGCGGGCACGGCTCCAGACTAGGAGGCCTTGTAGCGTCGACGCCGTGGCAGACCGGCGAGATCCCCCGCACACCGCCGGACGCCGGGCCGATCTGGACAAGCGCCCGGCCGAGGTCGCGGCCATGTTCGACGGCGTCGCGAAGCGCTACGACGTCACCAACACGGTGCTCTCCGGCGGGCTCGACGCCTCCTGGCGCCGGGCCACCCGCCAGGCGCTCGGCGCCCTGCCGGGTCAGACGGTCCTCGACGTCGCGGCCGGGACGGCGGTGTCCACCGTCGAGCTCGCCTCGGGCGGGGTGCACGCCATCGCGTGCGACTTCTCGCAGGGGATGCTGCGGGCCGGTGCCGCGCGCCCGGTCCCGAAGGTGGCCGGTGACGCGATGGCCCTGCCGCTGGCCGACGAGAGCGTCGACGGCGTCGTCATCTCCTTCGGCCTGCGCAACGTGGCCGACCCCGATGCCGCCCTCCGGGAGTTCCGGCGGGTGACCCGCCCCGGCGGCACGCTCGTGGTGTGCGAGTTCTCCCGCCCCACCTGGGCGCCGTTCCGCACGGTCTACCTCGAGTACCTCATGAAGGCGCTCCCGCGGATAGCCCGCGCGGTCAGCAGCAACCCCGACGCCTACGTCTACCTGGCCGAGTCGATCCAGGTCTGGCCCGGGCAGGCGGACCTCGCCGGGCGGCTGCAGGACGCCGGCTGGGCCGACGTCGCCTGGCAGAACCTCACCGGCGGCATCGTCGCGCTGCACCGGGCACGCCGCCCCGCCTGAACCGGCCGCTCACTCGCGGTCCAGGAGGCAGAACTCGTTGCCGTCGGGGTCGGCGAGGACCACCCCGCCGTCCTCCGGGCCGACGTCGAGCCGGGTCGCGCCGAGTGCGACCAGCCGCTCGACCTCGGCATCCCGGTCGCCGACGGCCACCAGGTCGAGGTGCAGCCGGTTCCGCGGCGCCTTCTGCCGCGCCGGGTACCCGCCCCACGTGATCTTCGGTCCGCCACGGGGTGATCGGATCGCCGTCTCCTGATCCTGGTCCCAGACCAGAGGCCAGTCCAGCGCCCGGCTCCAGAAGAGCCCGACCTCGCGCGTCCCGTCGGAGGCGACCGCGCCGATGACGCCGCAGTCGGCGAGGAAGGCGTTCCCGGGCTCTATGACGCAGAACTCGTCGCCCTCCGGGTCGGCGAGCACCACGTGCCCCTCCTCGGGGCGCTGGCCGACGTCGATGTGCCGGCCGCCGAGCTCGAGCGCCCGGGCCACGGTCCGCCGCTGCTCCTCGGGCGACGAGCTGGTCAGGTCGAGGTGCATCTGGTTGGGCACCGTCTTCGGCTCCGCGGTGGGGGTGAAGCGGATGCGGAACCCGGTGTCGTCGGTCGGCAGCAGGGCGACGCCGCCGCGGGGGTCGTCCGCCACCGGCTGGCCCAGGAGCCCGGCCCAGAAGCGGGCCAGGGCGGACGGGTCCTGAGCGGCGACGGTGAGCGCGACGAGGGAGCTCGGCATCGGCTCAGGCTGGGCGCACCCGGCGGGCGGCGCAACGGAGATGTCCGGTCGCCGGACGGTTCTGCGGACGCGCTTCCGGGTCTAGCGTCGGTCCATGACGAGCCCGCCGTCCCCACAGCCGCCGTCGCCGTCCCCGTCGCCGACCGATCCGATCCCGCCGCCGGAGCCCGCGCCCTACCCGGTGCCCGGGCCGGGTGACCCGATCGCGCCCCCGCCGACGGGGCCGCAGCCGGTCTGATCGTGCCGCGGTTCACCGACCGCCGCGACGCCGGCCGGGCGCTGGGCGCCCGGCTGGCCGGGTCGGTGCGCGGCGACGTACTGGTGCTCGGCCTGCCCCGCGGTGGTGTGGTCGTCGCCGCGGGGGTGGCCGCCGCCCTGGGCGCCCCGCTCGACGTGCTGCTCGTCCGCAAGCTGGGCCTGCCCGGGCAGCCGGAGCTCGCCATGGGGGCGATCGCCGCCCTCGGCGACGCGGTCGCCACCGTGCGCACCGACCGGGTGCTGGCCGCCGCGCCGGTCGACGAGGCCGGGTTCGCCGCGGTCCGCGACCGGGAGCTCGTCGAGCTCCGCCGCCGGGAAGTGGCGTACCGCGGCGACCGCCTCCCGCCGGCCGTGACCGACCGGACCGTGGTCCTGGTGGACGACGGCCTGGCCACCGGCGCCACCGTGCGTGCGGCGCTGCAGGTGCTCGCCGGCCAGCGACCGGGGCGGGTCGTGGTCGCCGTGCCCGTGGGTGCCCCCGGTGCGCTGCGCGAGGTCGCGGGGCTCGCCGACGAGGTCGTCTGCCTGCTCGCCCCGCCCTCCTTCCGGGCGGTGGGCGGCGCCTATCGCGCCTTCGCGCAGACCACCGACGGCGAGGTCCGGAACCTGCTCCGGGCGGCCGCGACCGAACTGTGACGCATCCCTCTTCCCGGGGGTGCTGTCGTCTTCGTCACACCCATGCCTAGAGTGTGACGAGGCGACTTTGTGAAGCAATTCACAATGTCCGGACGAGAGGACCAGCCCGCGTGCCCGCGACGACCGACCGGAGCGCCGACGTCATCGTCGTCGGCGCGGGCCCGGCCGGGTCCGTGGCGGCCTGGGAGCTGCGGCAGACCGGACGGGACGTCCTCGTCCTGGAGAAGGCGGCGTTCCCGCGCGAGAAGGTCTGTGGCGACGGCCTCACCCCCCGGGGCGTGAAGGTGCTGCAGGACCTGGGCATGGACCTCTCGCCCGAGGCCGGCTGGGTCCGGCACAAGGGGCTCCGGGTGCACGGCGGCGGCGTCGTCACCGAGGTCGACTGGCCCCGGCTGCAGCACTGGCCGCACTTCTCCCTCGTCCTGCGGCGCAGCGAGCTGGACGCCCGGCTCGCCGCGCACGCGGAGGCCGCCGGTGCGCGCGTGCACACGGGGATCACCGTCACCGAACCGCTGCTCGACGACGCGGGCCGCGTCGCGGGCGTGCACGCCACCGGCCCGGACGCGGAGCCCCAGGCCTGGCGTGCCCCCCTGGTCGTGTCGGCCGAGGGACTGTCCGGCCGGCTGGCCAAGTCGCTGGGCCTGGTGCGCCGGGAGGACCGGCCGCTCGGCGTCGCCGTCCGCCGCTACGTCCGCTCGCGCCGCGCGGCCGACGACTACCTCGACATCTCGTTCGACCTGACCCCGGCCGGGCCCTCGCGGGACTCGATGCCCGGGTACGGCTGGATCTTCGGCATGGGCGACGGCACGGCGAACGTCGGCTTCGGCCTGCTCGACACCCGGCGCGGCACCGGCGCCGACCATCGCGCCGTCCTGCGCGCGTGGCTGGACACGTTCCCGGCGGGCGAAGGGCTCGGCGAGGAGGACGCGGTCACGCCGCTGCGCGGCGCCGGCCTGCCCATGGCCCTGAACCGCGGCCCGGCCTACACCCGCGGGCTGCTCCTGGCCGGCGACGCCGCCGGCACGGTCAACCCGTTCAACGGCGAGGGCATCAGCTACGCCATGGAGACCGGCCGGATGGCCGCCTCCACCGCCGCCGAGGCGCTGGACCGGCCCGAGGGCCCGGCCCGCGAGGCGGTGCTGCGCAGCTACCCGTCGCGGCTGCGCGCGGCCTACGGCCGGCACCACCGGCTGGGCCTGGGCTTCCTCGCGCTGCTCGCCCGCCCGGACGTCGTCCGCTTCACCACCGCCCACGGGCTCACGCGCCCCACGGTGGTCGGGGCCGCGCTCCGGTTGATGGGCAACCTGACCGACGGCCGGGACGGGGACGCGGTGGACCGCGCCGTCGCCGTCCTCACCCGGCTGGCACCGGCGGTCTGACGTGGACGGCACCGAGACGACCTTCCGGGTCGACACGGCGACGGCCCGTTCCGGAGCTGCGCAGAACGTGATCGACCTCACTCTAGGGTGGCGCTGATGCTGTCGACCTACGTCCCGATCCTGGGGCTCTTCGCGCTGGCCGCGGTGTTCGCGCTGGGCTCGGTGGCCGTCGCTCCCTACGTGGGGCCGCGCCGGTTCAACCGCGCGAAGTTCGACGCCTACGAGTGCGGGATCGAGCCGGTCGACCAGCCGCTCACCGGCGGCCGGTTCCCGGTGAAGTACTACCTGACCGCGATGTTGTTCATCATCTTCGACATCGAGATCGTCTTCCTCTACCCGTGGGCCGTGCACAACGAGGCGCTGGGCGTCTTCGGCCTGGTCGAGATGGTCGTCTTCATCGTCACGGTCTTCATCGCCTACGCCTACGTGTGGCGCCGCGGCGGATTGGAATGGGACTGATGAGCATGGGACTGGCGATCTAGTCATGGGTCTCGAGGAGAAGCTGCCCAGCGGCGTGCTGCTGACCAGCGTGGAGAAGCTCGTCAACTGGACGCGCAAGTCCTCGCTGTGGCCGGCGACGTTCGGCCTGGCGTGCTGCGCGATCGAGATGATGGCGACCGGTGCCGGGCGCTACGACCTCGCCCGCTTCGGCATGGAGGTCTTCCGCGCCTCACCGCGGCAGGCGGACCTGATGATCGTCGCCGGCCGCGTCAGCCAGAAGATGGCGCCGGTCCTGCGGCAGATCTACGACCAGATGCCCGAGCCGCGCTGGGTGCTCGCGATGGGCGTCTGCGCCAGCTCGGGCGGCATGTTCAACAACTACGCCGTCGTCCAGGGCGTGGACCACATCGTCCCGGTGGACATGTACCTGCCGGGCTGCCCGCCGCGGCCGGAGATGCTCACCGACGCGATCCTCAAGCTGCACCACAAGATCATGAACGAGCCGCTGGGGCCCAAGCGCGCCCGCGAGCTCGAGCTCGCCCGCGCCGCGGGCACGGCGAAGGACCTCCACGTCGAGATGCCCTCCACCGTCCGGGTCGACAAGGTCGCCCGCCGCGCCTACGAGGCGGCCGCGGCGGAGGGGCGCACCGGGCAGTTCGCCATCGAGCAGCGCAACGGCAACGCCGTGCTGCTCCCGGACGAGCGGCCCACGGGCCAGGGGAAGGCCTGGCGATGACGACTCCAGGTGGGGACGCGGGGAGCGAGGTCGTGCCCAGCGGCGGCGAGGCGGGGTTCGACGACGCGACGGCGCCCTCGGGCGGCTTCCGCAAGGGTGCCTTCGGGGTCAGCGGCAGCGGCGACACCTCCGGCTTCGGCGGGCTCGTGCGGGTCGAGCCCGGCGGCGCGGTCGCGCTGCACTCCACGGACCGGCCCTACGGCGGCTGGTTCGACGAGGTCACCGACGCGCTGATCGACGCCGTGGGGCAGGCCACCTACGACGCGGCGGTGCTGCGGGTGCTCGTCGACCGCGGCGAGATCACCTACTTCGTCGCCCGCGAGCACCTGCTGACGCTCGCGCAGGCGCTGCGCGACGACGAGGCGCTCCGCTTCGAGCTGTGCAGCAGCGTCTCCGGCGTCGACTACCTCGACAGCGGTGGCCCGGCGGCCGACGCGACCCGCCCCCGGCTGCACGTCGTCCTGCACCTGACGTCGATGACCTACCGGCGGCGGATCCGCCTCGAGCTGGCGGTCACCGCCGAGGACCCGCACGTCCCGTCGGTCACCGGCATCTACCCGACGGCGGACTGGCACGAGCGGGAGACCTTCGACATGTTCGGGATCGTCTTCGACGGCCACCCCGCGCTCACCCGGATCCTCATGCCCGACGACTGGGACGGGCACCCGCAGCGCAAGGACTACCCGCTCGGTGGCGTCCCGGTGGAGTACCACGGCGCGACGATCCCGCCGCCGGACACCCGACGGGCCTACCGATGAACGGGGCGTACCGATGAGCACCGTCTACAACGAGGCCGACCCGTACGCCGGGTCGCGCGAGACGACCGAGGGCCGCGTCTACACCGTCACCGGTGGCGACTGGGACCTCACCTTCGCCGATCCGCACGACGAGGACCGGCTCGTGGTCAACATGGGGCCGCAGCACCCCTCGACCCACGGCGTCCTGCGGCTGGTGCTCGACCTCGAGGGCGAGACGGTCACCAAGGCCCGCGTGGTCATCGGCTACCTGCACACCGGCATCGAGAAGAACACCGAGTACCGCAACTGGGTGCAGGGCACGACCTTCGTCACGCGGATGGACTACCTCTCCCCGCTGTTCAACGAGGCCGGCTACTGCCTCGCGGTGGAGAAGCTGCTGGGCATCGAGGCGCCGCAGCGGGCGCAGACCATCCGGGTGCTCGTCATGGAGCTCAACCGGATCGCCTCCCACCTGGTGGCCCTGGCCACGTTCGGCATGGAGATGGGCGCGCTCACGGGCATGACCAACGGCTTCCGCGAGCGGGAGATGGTCCTCGACGTGCTGGAGGAGATCACCGGCCTCCGGATGAACCACGCCTACATCCGCCCCGGCGGGCTGGCGCAGGACCTGCCGGAGGGCGCGGTGGAGAGCGTCCGGGACCTGCTGAAGATCCTCCCGAAGCGGGTCGCCGACTTCCACCGGCTGCTGACCGGCCAGCCGATCTGGCAGAACCGGCTCAAGGACGCCGGGTACCTCGACGTCACCGGGTGCGTGGCGCTGGGCGTCACCGGGCCCATCCTCCGCGCCGCCGGCCTGCCCTGGGACCTGCGCAAGGTGGAGCCCTACCTCGGCTACGAGACCTACGACTTCGAGGTGCCGACCGCCGACACCAGCGACGCCTGGGGCCGCTACCTGGTGCGCATGGCCGAGGTGAACGAGTCGCTGAAGATCGTCGCGCAGGCGCTGGACCGGCTGGAGCCGGGGCCGGTCATGGTCGACGACCGGAAGATCGCCTGGCCCGCGCAGCTCTCCCTCGGCGCGGACGGCATGGGCAACTCGCTGGACCACGTGCGCACCATCATGGGCCAGTCGATGGAGTCCCTGATCCACCATTTCAAGCTGGTCACCGAGGGCTTCCGGGTGCCCGCCGGCCAGGTGTACGTGCCGATCGAGTCGCCCCGCGGGGAGCTCGGCTTCCACGTGGTCAGCGACGGCGGCACGCGACCGTGGCGGGTCCACGTGCGCGACCCCAGCTTCGTGAACCTGCAGGCCACGGCGGCGATGAGCGAGGGCGGCATGATCGCCGACGTCATCGCGGCCATCGCGTCGATCGACCCGGTGATGGGGGGAGTGGACAGATGAGCGCACTGCCCGGATCAGCCGAAGGAACCGCTGTCACCGGCCTGGACTCCTCGCCGGTGGAACCGGTCGCGGCCGACCTGCCGCCGCTGACGGAGCAGGCCCGCCTCGAGGCGCGGCAGATCATCGCCCGCTACCCGAAGGCGCGCTCGGCCCTGCTGCCGATGCTGCACCTGGTGCAGAGCTACCAGGGTTACGTCTCGCCCGAGGGCGTCGCGCTGTGCGCCGAGGAGCTGGGCCTGACCAAGGCCGAGGTCGGCGCGGTCGCGACGTTCTACACGATGTACAAGCGCCGGCCCACCGGCCGGCACCTCGTCAGCGTCTGCACGAGCACGCTGTGCAGCGTGCTCGGCGGCCAGCGGATCATGGACGCGCTCTCCGCGGACCTCGGCGTGCACCACGACGAGACCGCCGCCGACGGGTCGATCACCCTCGAGCACGCCGAGTGCCTGGCCGCCTGCGACTACGCGCCGGTGGTCACCGTCGACTACGAGTTCTACGACCAGCAGGACGTCGACAGCGCCCGCGAGCTGGTCGCCGCCCTGCGCCGGGGGGAGAAGCCGCCGCCCACCCGCGGCGCCCCGCTCACCGACTTCCGCGGGATCTCCCGGCAGCTGGCCGGCTTCTCGCAGTACGACGACGTCGCCGCCGCCCAGGCGGCGATCGACGCGCCCGGCGCGCTCGGGCCGACCCTCGTCGGGCTGCGGCTGGCCGAGGAGCGTGGCGAGTCCGCGCCCGAGATGCCGCGCGGCACGCCCCCGTCGTCCCCGGACCCCGCCGCCGAGGCCGCGGGCGTGGAGTCCGCGCAGCGCGGCGCACCCGAGCCCTCCGGCCGGTCGCTGGCCGACAAGAACGGCGGCACCGACACCCCTGCAGGAACCGAGCCGGGCACGTCCGGCCAAGGTCCCGGGAAGGCCTGACCGATGCCTCTGACTCCCGTGCTCACCACCCGCTGGGGTGCCGACAGGTCCTGGCGGCTGTCGACCTACGAGTCGATGGAGGGCTACGCCGCCCTGCGGACGGCGCTGTCGATGACCCCCGACGAGCTGGTCACGATGGTCAAGGACTCCGGCCTGCGCGGCCGCGGCGGCGCAGGTTTCCCGACCGGCATGAAGTGGAGCTTCATCCCGCAGCCCAAGCCGGGGGAGACCCCGACGGGCCCCGCGGCCATGCCGAAGTACCTGGTGGTCAACGCCGACGAGGGCGAGCCGGGGACCTGCAAGGACCTGCCGCTGATGATGGCCGATCCGCACTCGCTGGTCGAAGGCGTGATCATCTCGGCCTACGCGATCCGGTCGAAGTTCGCCGTCATCTACGTCCGCGGCGAGGCCGTGCACGCCCACCGCCGGCTGGTCGCCGCCGTCGAGGAGGCCTACGCCGCCGGCTACCTCGGCACCGACATCCTCGGCTCGGGCTACGACCTCGAGCTCGTGGTGCACGCCGGCGCGGGCGCCTACATCTGCGGCGAGGAGACCGCGCTGCTGGACTCCCTGGAGGGCTACCGCGGCCAGCCCCGGCTCAAGCCGCCGTTCCCCGCGGTCGCCGGGCTCTACGGCGCCCCGACGGTGATCAACAACGTGGAGACCCTGGCCAGCGTGCCGTTCGTCGTCCGCGGCGGGGCCGAGTGGTTCAAGGCGTTCGGTCCGGAGAAGTCGCCCGGGCCGAAGATCTACTCGCTCTCGGGCCGCGTCGTCCGCCCCGGCCAGTACGAGGCCCCCATGGGGACGACCATGCGCGAGCTGCTGGAGATGGCCGGCGGCGTGCGCCCCGGCCACGGGCTCAAGTTCTGGACGCCGGGCGGCTCCTCGACGCCGTACTTCACCCCGGAGCACCTCGACGTCCCGCTGGACTTCGACTCGGTCGCGGCGGCGGGCTCGATGCTCGGCACCACCGCGCTGATGGTCTTCGACGAGACCGACTCGATCGTCGAGGCCACCCTGCGGTTCACCGAGTTCTACGCGCACGAGAGCTGCGGCAAGTGCACGCCCTGCCGCGAGGGCACCTACTGGCTGGTGCAGATCCTCGACCGGATCGCGCACGGACGCGGCACCGCGCAGGACCTCGACCTGCTCGTCGACACCTGCGACAACATCCTGGGCCGCTCGTTCTGCGCGCTCGGCGACGGCGCGACCAGCTGCATCTCCAGTTCGCTGAAGTACTTCAAGGACGACTACGTCGCCCTGCTGCCCCCGGAGGAGCAGGCCCGGCTGGGCCGCAGCCTCCGCCTCGAGCCGGTCGGAGCCGCGTCATGACACTGACGAACCCCACCCCGGCGCCGGCGGTCCCGCCGGGTGCCCCCGGCCCGCACACCCCGCCGGACGCCGTCCACCTCACGATCGACGGCTTCGACGTCGCCGTGCCGAAGGACACCCTGATCATCCGCGCGGCCGAGCAGGTCGGCGTCTTCATCCCGCGGTTCTGCGACCATCCCCTGCTGGAGCCGGTCGGCGCCTGCCGCCAGTGCCTGGTCGAGGTCGAGGGGCAGCGCAAGCCGGTCGCCTCCTGCACCATGCCGGTGACCGAGGGCATGGCGGTGCGCACCCAGCTCTCCAGCCCGGTGGCCGACAAGGCGCAGCAGGGCACGATGGAGCTGCTGCTGATCAACCACCCGCTGGACTGCCCCACCTGCGACAAGGGCGGCGAGTGCCCCCTGCAGAACCAGGCGATGGGCCACGGCCGCACCGAGAGCCGGTTCGTCGACGAGAAGCGCACCTACCCCAAGCCGCTGGCGATCAGCACCGAGATCCTGCTCGACCGCGAGCGCTGCGTGCTCTGCGCCCGCTGCACCCGCTTCTCCCAGCAGGTGGCCGGCGACCCGTTCATCGAGCTGTTCGAGCGCGGGGCGCTGGAGCAGGTGGCGATCTACGAGGACGAGCCGTTCGAGTCCTACTTCTCGGGCAACACCACCCAGATCTGCCCGGTCGGGGCGCTCACCAGCACCCAGTACCGGTTCCGCGCCCGCCCGTTCGACCTGCGCAGCGAGGACAGCGTCTGCGAGCACTGCGCCTCGGGCTGCTCGATGCGCACCGACTACCGGCGCGGCAAGGTCACCCGCCGCCAGGCCGGTGAGGACCCCGCGGTCAACGAGGAGTGGACCTGCGACAAGGGCCGCTACGCGTTCCGCTACGTGACCGCCAACCAGCGGCTGACCACACCCCTGGTGCGCGACGCCGACGGGACGCTCCAGCCGGCGTCCTGGCCCGAGGCCTGGGCGGCCGCGGCCGCCGGTCTGGCCGCCGCGCGGGAGGCCGGCGGGGTCGGTGTGCTGCCCGGCGGCCGGCTGACCGTCGAGGACGCCTACGCCTACGCCAAGTTCGCCCGCGTGGCCCTGGGCACCAACGACGTGGACGCCCGTGCCCGCGCGCACTCGGCCGAGGAGTTGGCGTTCCTGGCCGGCTCGGTCGCCGGCACCGGTCCCGGCCGGGGCGGGGTGACCTACGACGAGCTCGGCTCGGCGCCGGTCGTCCTGCTCGCCGGGCTCGAGCCGGAGGAGGAGTCGCCGATCGTCTTCCTGCGGCTGCGCAAGGGCGTGCGCACCAAGCGGACGCAGGTCTTCGACCTCGCACCCTTCCCGACCCGCGCCGCGCAGAAGCTGCAGGCCACGGTGCTGACCACGCTGCCCGGCGCGGAGGCCCGGTCGCTCGAGGCCCTGGGCGCCGGCACCTGGGGCGGCCCCGCGGTCGAGGCGCTCCGGCAGCCGGGCGCCGTCGTCCTCGCGGGCGAGCGGCTGGCCGAGGTGCCCGGCGCGTTCACCGCGCTGCTCGAGCTCGCCCGCGTCACCGGCGCGCGCGTCGCCTGGGTGCCCCGCCGGGCCGGCGAGCGCGGTGCCGTCGAGGCCGGTGCCCTGCCCGGCCTGCTGCCCGGTGGACGCGTCGTCGCCGACCCGGCCGCCCGTGCCGAGGTGGCCGCCCGCTGGGGGATCGCGGAGGCGGGCATCCCCGCAGCCCCGGGCCTGGACACCACCGGCATCCTCACCGCCGCGCGCGACGGACGGCTCGCCGGGCTGCTCGTCGGCGGCGTCGACCCCGCCGACCTGCCCGACCCCGTGCTGGCCGAGGCCGCGCTCGCCGAGGCCCGCTTCGTGGTCAGCCTGGAGATGTTCCCGACCGCGGTGACCGCGCGGGCCGATGTCGTCCTGCCGGTGGCCGCCGCGGCGGAGAAGGCCGGCAGCTACCTCGACTGGGAGGGCCGGGTCCGGTCCTTCGACGCCACGCTGCACGACACCGGGCGGCTGACCGACGGCCGCGTGCTGCACGGCCTGGCCGACCTGATGGACGTCGACCTGCGCCTGCCGACGCCGGAGGCCGCCCGCGCCGAGCTTGCCGCACTGGGCACCGCCCGTGCCGGGGGCACCGTCGCCGGCCCGGACGTCGCCCCCGCCGGTGCGCCGTCGCTGCGCGGTGACGAGGCGCTGCTCGCCAGCTGGCGGCAGCTGCTGGACGTCGGCACCCTGCAGCGGGACGAGCCCGAGCTCTCCGGCACCGCCCGACGGCCGGTCGTGCGGCTCGCCGCCGAGGCCGCGGCCCGGCTGGGCGTCGCCGAGAACGAGCTGGTCACGGTGACCGGACCGAGCGGCTCGGTGACCCTGCCGCTGGCCGTGACGCCGATGCCCGACCACGTGGTGTGGCTGCCGATGCGGTCGCCGGGCAGCGAGGTGCGCACCGGCCTGGGCGCCGGCCCGGGCGCGGTCGTGCGGCTCGCGGTGCCCGTTCCCACCCCGGCCACCCCGGCGGGAGGTGCCGCGTGAACCTGCTCGCGTCGCCGGACCAGCCGACCCTCGAGGACTTCGGGCACGACGTCTGGTGGATCGTGCTGATCAAGGTCCTCGGCGTCTTCGTGATCCTCGTGTTCATGACGTTGTTCGCCATCGTCTTCGAGCGCAAGGTCGTCGCCCGCATGCAGCAGCGGATCGGCCCCAACCGGGTCGGCCCGCGCGGCTACCTGCAGAGCCTCGCGGACGGGCTGAAGCTGGCGTTCAAGGAAGACATCATGCCGGCGCTCGCCGACAAGCCGGTCTACTTCCTGGCCCCGGTGCTGGCCACCGTCCCGGCGTTCCTGGCCTTCTCCGTCATCCCGATGGGCCCGACGGTCAGCATCTTCGGCGAGCGCACCCCGCTGCAGCTCACCGACGCCCCCATCGGCGTGCTCATCGTCCTGGCCTGCTCCGCCATGGGCATCTACGGGATCGTGCTCGGCGGCTGGGCGTCCGGCTCGACCTACCCGCTGCTGGGCTCGCTCCGCAGCGCCGCGCAGATGGTCAGCTACGAGATCGCGATGGGCCTGTCGATCGTCGCGGTCTTCCTCTACGCCGGCTCGATGTCCACCTCGGAGATCGTCGCCGCCCAGGCCGACGGCAACCAGGTGTCCTTCTTCGGCTGGGAGTTCACCGGCCCCAGCTGGTTCGCCGTCCTGCTGCCGGTCTCCTTCGTCATCTACGCCATCGCCGTCGTGGGTGAGACCAACCGGGCGCCCTTCGACCTCCCGGAGGCCGAGAGCGAGCTGGTCGGCGGCTTCCACACCGAGTACTCGTCGCTGAAGTTCGCGCTGTTCTTCCTCGCCGAGTACATCAACATGGTCACCGTCTCGGCCCTGGCCGCGACGCTGTTCCTCGGTGGCTGGCGGGCGCCGTGGCCGCTGTCGCTGTGGGACGGCGCGAACACCGGCTGGTGGCCGATGCTGTGGTTCTTCGGCAAGGTCGTCCTCGCGCTGTTCGTCTTCATCTGGCTGCGCGGCACGCTGCCCCGGCTGCGCTACGACCAGTTCATGCGCTTCGGCTGGAAGGTGCTGGTCCCGACCGCGCTGCTCTGGATCCTCGTCGTGGCCACCATGCGCACCGTCTCCCGCGAGACCGACCTCTCCACCGGCGAGGTCACCCTCTTCGTGGGCGTCCCGGCCGCGCTGCTGGTGCTCGCCGGCCTGCTGATCGCCAGCCGGGCCGCCAACCGCGACACCCGGCTGATGGCCGCCGACGCGGCCTCCGGCGGGGTGCACGCCGTCGACCCCGAGCCCGACGTGCTGCCGCCGGTCGCCGGCGCCCGGCGCCGCCCCACCGGCGGGCCGACCCGCTCCGAGGGCGGGTTCCCCATCCCGCCGATGGACCTGAAGGTGCCGCCGTCGCCCCGGCTGCGGCACCAGTCCGCCACCGGGGACGGCGCCGCCGTCGTCGGCACCGGCCGGCGCGGCACCACCACTGTCGAGGAGGACAGCTCCGATGTCCGATGAGCGGCCCGACCGCACCCCGGCGACGCGTCGCGACGGCGAGGTGGCCCGGCCCTCGACCGCGCACCTGGCCCCGCCGGCCGCCCGCGACAGCCTGATCCCGGCGCCCGTGCAGGGCTTCGGGGTCACCTTCGCCCAGATGTTCCGCAAGGTGACCACCGAGCAGTACCCGTTCGAGCCCAAGGTGACCAAGCCGCGCTACCACGGCCGGCACGTGCTCAACCGGCACCCGGACGGGCTGGAGAAGTGCGTCGGCTGCGAGCTGTGCGCCTGGGCCTGCCCGGCCGACGCGATCTACGTGGAGGGCGGCGACAACACCGAGGAGGCCCGCTTCTCCCCGGGGGAGCGGTACGGCGCGGTCTACCAGATCAACTACCTGCGCTGCATCTTCTGCGGGCTGTGCATCGAGGCCTGCCCCACCCGCTCGTTGACGATGAGCAACGACTTCGAGCTCGCCGACGACAACCGCCAGGACCTGATCTACACCAAGGAGCAGCTCATGGCGCCGCTGCTGCCCGGCATGGAGCAGCCGCCGCACCCCATGCGGCTCGGGGACGACGAGAAGGACTACTACCTGCGAGTCCCGACAACGGGGTCGGCGGCGGAAGCCGTCGTGGGGGAGAAGGCGTGAACGACGTCGTCATCGGCACGGGGGAGACGGTCGCCTTCTGGATCCTCGGCCCGGTCGCACTGGCCGGCGCGCTCGGGATGGTGTTCAGCCGCAACGCCGTCCACTCCGCGCTCTGGCTGGTCAACACCATGCTGGCGCTGGGCGTCTTCTACGTGATCCAGGAGGCGCCGTTCCTCGGCGCGGTGCAGATCATCGTCTACACCGGCGCGATCATGATCCTGTTCCTGTTCGTGCTGATGATGGTCGGCCGCGACTCGTCGGACTCGGTGGTGGAGACGCTGCGCGGGCAGCGGGTGGCGGCCACGGTGCTGGGCATCGGCTTCGCCGGCATGGTCGGCGCCGGCATCGCGCGGGCGACCGAGGGCCTGGTCGTCACCGGCCTGGCCGACGCGCAGCCCGAGGGCAACATCCCGGCGATCGCCGAGTCGCTGTTCACCGACTACCTGCTGGCCTTCGAGGTCACCAGCGCGCTGCTGATCACCGCCGCGCTCGGGGCGATGGTGCTGGCGCACATCGAGCGCGAGCCCGGCAGCCGGCGCACGCAGAAGGAGCTCTCGCGGGCCCGGTTCCTCACCGAGCGGCCGCAGACGCTGCCCGGTCCCGGCGTCTACGCCCGGGCCAACTCGGTCGCCGCGCCGGCGCTGCTGCCCGACGGCCGCCCCTCGCCGGAGAGCTACGCGACGGGGATCGAGCCCCAGGAGATCGACGAGATGGCCCGCCCGACCGGCCGGGGGCAGCTCGGCTCACCGGACGCCGCGCTGGGCACGCTGGATCCCGCCCCCCTCGAGGGCCCGGCGGGCGGTGACCGGGCATGACGCTGACCTACTACCTGGTGCTCGCGGCGATCCTGTTCACCATCGGCGCCGTCGGCGTGCTGGTCCGCCGCAACGCCATCGTCGTCTTCATGTGCATCGAGCTGATGCTCAACTCGGTGAACCTCACCCTGGTCACCTTCGCCCGCGCCACCGGCACCGTCGACGGCCAGATCATGGCCTTCTTCGTGATGGTCGTCGCCGCGGCCGAGGTCGTCGTCGGCCTCGCCATCATCATGTCGATCTACCGGACCCGACGGTCCGCCTCGGTCGACGACGCCAACCTGCTGAAGTACTGACGGGGACCGGGGAGACATGGAGACGGTGCTGCCCGCCGAGGGCCTGCTCGGCTGGTCGTGGCTGCTGATCGCGCTGCCACTGGCGGGTGCCGCGGTGCTGCTGCTGGGCGGTCGGCGCACCGACCGCTGGGGCCACCTGCTGGGGACGGCGACGGTGGCCGGCGCCTTCCTGCTCGCGGTGCTGTGCACGGTCCGGCTCGCCGACGTCGAGGGACGGTCGGTGGACGTCGACCTGTTCACCTTCATCTCCACCGGTGAGCTCGACGTCCGCGCGGGGCTGCTCTACGACCCGCTGTCCGCGGTGTTCGCCCTACTGATCACCGGCGTCGGCTCGCTGATCCACGTCTACTCGATCGGCTACATGGCGCACGACCCCGCGCGCCGGCGGTTCTTCGCCTACCTGAACCTCTTCGTCGCGGCGATGCTGCTGCTGGTCCTGGGCAACAGCTTCGTGGCGCTCTACGTGGGCTGGGAGGGCGTCGGGCTGGCGTCCTACCTGCTCATCGCCTTCTGGTACACCCGCCCGTCGGCGGCGACCGCGGCCAAGAAGGCGTTCATCATGAACCGGGTCGGCGACGTGGGCCTGGCCCTGGCGATCTTCGTGATGTTCGCCCAGCTCGGGACGACGTCCTACGCGGGCGTCTTCGGCTCCGTGGGCACCCTCGCCGGCGGCACCCTCACCGCCATCGGGCTCCTGCTCCTGCTGGGCGCCTGCGGCAAGTCGGGTCAGTTCCCGCTGCAGGCCTGGCTGCCCGACGCCATGGAGGGCCCGACGCCGGTCTCGGCGCTCATCCACGCCGCGACGATGGTCACCGCGGGGGTGTACCTGATCGCCCGCTCGGCGCCGATCTACGACGAGACGCCGACGGCGCGCACCGTCGTCCTCGCGGTCGGGGCGGTCACGCTGCTGATCGGCGCGATCGCCGGGTGCGCCTTCGACGACATCAAGAAGGTGCTGGCCTACTCGACGGTCAGCCAGATCGGCTACATGTTCCTGGCCGTCGGCCTCGGCCCGGCCGGTTACGTCGCCGGCCTGGCGCACCTGCTCACCCACGGCTTCTTCAAGGCCGGGCTCTTCCTCGGCGCAGGCTCGGTCATGCACGCGATGGACGACTCCGTGGACATGCGCCGCTTCGGCGGGCTGGCGAGGAAGCTGCCGGTCACCTTCGTCACCTTCGGGCTGGGCTACCTGGCGCTGATCGGCTTCCCGTTCCTGTCCGGCTTCTACACGAAGGACGCGATCATCGAGGCCGCCCTGGACCGGGACGACGCCTGGGGCTGGATCCTCGGCGGGGTCGCCGTCCTCGGTGCCGGGCTGACCGCGTTCTACATGACCCGGCTGATGCTCATGACCTTCTTCGGCCGGGCCCGGTGGGAGCCGGGCGTGCACCCGCACGAGTCGCCGTCGGTGATGACCGTGCCGATGGTCGTGCTGTCGCTCGGTTCCATCGGCGCCGGGTTCCTGCTGGTGAAGGCCTTCCCCCTGGCCGACTGGCTCGAGCCGGTGTTCGGCGAGGAGCACGAGGCGGCGCACGTCGTCGCGCCGCTGACCGTGGGGCTCGTGGTCACCGGCGTGATGCTGGTGGGCGTGCTCGCCGCCTGGCTGTTCGTCGGCCGCCGGGAGGTGCCGGTCACTGCGCCGGTGCGGGTCTCGCCGGTCACCCGGGCGGCCCGCAACGCCCTCTACGCGGACACGATCAACGAGTCGCTGGTCATGCGCCCGGGCCAGTGGCTCACTCGCGCGCTGGTGTGGGTGGACAACCGGGGCGTGGACGGCGCGGTCAACGGCCTGGCCGCGGGGCTCGGCGGCTCGTCGTCGCGGCTGGGCCGGACGCAGACCGGGTTCGTGCGCACCTACGCGCTCAGCATGCTCGGCGGAGCGGTCCTGGTGGCCGGTGCGCTGCTGGCGGTGACGTCGGGATGAGGAACACCTTGTCGATGAACGGAGAGGTTGCCGGACGTGACTGCGCCGAGCCGAGCTTGCGAGGCGAGCCATGAGTGATTTCCCGTTCCTCGTCGCGATGATCGCCGTGCCCGCGGTGGGTGCGGCCGCGGTGGCCGCGCTGCCGAAGGGCCGCGAGCTGCTGGCCAAGCAGCTCGCCCTGGGCGTCAGCCTGGTCGTGCTGGTGCTGGCGGTCCTGGCCGCCGTCGCCTTCGACACCGGTGGTGACCGCTTCCAGCTGACGACGTCGGTGGCCTGGATCCCCGACTTCGGCGTCGACTTCGCCCTGGGCGTGGACGGCATCGCGCTGGTGATGCTGCTGCTCGTCGGGCTGCTCGTGCCGCTGGTCATCGGCGCCTCGTGGGAGGACGGCGCACCCGGCGCCGACACCGTCCGGGAGGCCGGCACCGAGGCCCGCTCGATGCGCTTCTTCTTCGCCTGGCTGCTCCTGCTCGAGGCGTTCATGGTCGGCGTCTTCGCCGCCACCGACGTCTTCCTGTTCTACGTCTTCTTCGAGGCGATGCTCGTCCCGATGTACTTCCTGATCGGCAGCTTCGGCGGTCCGCGCCGGCAGTACGCCGCGGTGAAGTTCTTCCTCTACAGCCTCGTTGGCGGGCTGATCATGCTCGCCGCCGTCATCGGTCTGTACGTGGTGAGCACCAGCGAGCTCGGCGAGGGCACGTTCGCCTTCGACGCGCTGCGCGAGCTGGACATCGACCCGGGCGTGCAGAAGCTGCTGTTCCTCGGCTTCTTCGTCGCCTTCGCGATCAAGGCCCCGCTGGTGCCCCTGCACACCTGGCTGCCCGACTCCGCGGCCGAGGCGCCGATCGGCGGGGCGGTGCTGCTCGTCGGCATCCTCGACAAGGTGGGCACCTTCGGGTTCCTGCGGTACTGCCTGCCGCTGTTCCCCGACGCGTCCCGCTACTTCGCGCCGATGGTCCTCGTCCTGGCCGTGGTCGGCGTGCTCTACGCGGCGCTGCTGGCCATGGGGCAGAGCGACATGAAGCGGCTGGTCGCCTACACCTCGATCTCGCACTTCGGCTTCATCGCGCTGGGCATCTTCGCCTTCACCACCGAGGCCGCCACCGGCGCGGTGCTGTACATGGTCAACCACGGCATCGCGACCGGCCTGCTGTTCCTCGTGGTCGGCATGCTCATCGCCCGGGGCGGCTCCCGGCAGATCGGCGACTACGGCGGCGTCGCCGCGCAGGCGCCGAAGCTCGCCGCCGTCTTCCTCGTCGCCGGCCTCGCCTCCCTGGCGCTGCCGGGCACCAACAGCTTCGTCAGCGAGTTCCTCGTGCTGATCGGCTCGTTCCCCGAGCGGCCGGTGTACGCGATCGTGGCCACCGCCGGCATCGTCCTGGCCGCGCTCTACATCCTGCTGATGTACCAGCGCACGATGCACGGCCCGGCCCGTGGCGTGGTCGCGCCCCTGGCCGGCGACGGGCCCGCGGGCCCGGCCGGGACCGCTGACGAGCCCGGCGGGGCGAGCGCCACCGCCGTCCTGACGGCACCGGCCCGGACGGCCGTGCGGTTCGTCGACCTGAGCCGCCGGGAGATCGCCGTCGTCGCGCCCCTGGTGGTGCTGATCCTGGTGCTCGGCGTCCAACCCCAGCCGCTGCTGGACATCATCGAGCCGGCGGTCACCGCCACCCTGAGCGACCTCGGAGCGACCCGATGATCGAGGCCCCTGACCTCTCGCTGGCGGCCCTCGCGCCGCTGCTGTTCGTCTTCGGTGCGGCCTGCATCGGCGTGCTGGTCGAGGCGTTCGCCCCCCGCGACGTGCGGCACCCGGTGCAGGTCGCCGTCGCGCTCGTCGGCACCGGCGGCGGTTTCGCGAGCACGCTGGTCTACGCCGCCACCCAGGATCTCTCCGCCGGCGGCGAGATCACCGCGGGCGGCGCGCTGGCCGTCGACAAGGCCGGCCTGTTCCTGCAGGCCACCGTCGCCGGGCTGGCCACGCTGGCCATGCTGCTGTTCGCCGAGCGCGGCCTCGACCCGGCGCGGTCGGCCTTCGTCGCCGCGGCGGCGGTCCCGGCCGGCAGTCCGCGCGACCGCGAACTGGCCACGGCCACCCGCGTGCAGACCGAGGTCTACCCGCTCGCCCTGTTCGCCGTCGGCGGCATGATGGTCTTCGTCACCGCGAACGACCTGCTGATCATGTTCGTCGCGCTCGAGGTGCTCAGCCTGCCGCTGTACCTGATCAGCGGCCTGGCCCGGCGCCGGCGGCTGCTGTCGCAGGAGGCGGCGGTCAAGTACTTCCTGCTGGGGGCCTTCGCCTCGGCGTTCTTCCTCTACGGGCTGGCGCTGGTCTACGGCGCCACCGGCACGATCCGGCTCGGCGAGATCCGGCAGGCCGTCGGGGAGGACGGCGGCGACGTGCTGGTCGTGCTCGGGCTGGCGCTGCTCGTCGTCGGGCTGCTGTTCAAGGCCAGCGTGGCCCCGTTCCACAGCTGGACGCCCGACGTCTACCAGGGCGCCCCGACGCCGGTCACCGCGTTCATGGCCGCCTGCACCAAGGTCGCCGCGTTCGGCGCCATCCTCCGTCTGCTCTACGTCGCCTTCGGCACCGAGGAGTGGACCTGGCGGCCGCTGATCTACGGCGTGGCGATCGTCTCGATGGTCCTCGGCGCCGTCCTCGGGCTGACCCAGACCGACCTCAAGCGGATGCTGGCGTACTCCTCGATCGCGCACGCCGGCTTCCTGCTCACCGGCGTCCTCGGCCTCGGTGCCGACGGCGCGGGGTCGGGGCTGGCGGCCACGATGTTCTACCTGCTCACCTACGGACTGACCACGCTCGGCGCGTTCGCCGTCCTCACCCTGGTGCGCGACGGCGACGGCGAGGCGGGGCACCTCTCGCAGTGGGCCGGGCTGGCCTCCCGCTCGCCGCTGACCGCCGCGGTCATGGGCCTGTTCCTGCTGGCGCTCGCCGGGATCCCGCTCACCGCCGGGTTCACCGGCAAGTTCGCGGTGTTCCGGGCCGCCATCGAGGAGGGTGCCTGGCCGCTGGTGCTGGTGGCCGTGCTGGCCAGCGCGGTCGCCGCGTTCTTCTACCTGCGGGTCATCGTGCTCATGTACTTCTCGCCGCCGGCCGCGGACGGCCCGACCGTGGGCGTCCCCGGGATCCCGACGACGGTGGTGCTCGCCGTGACCGCCAGTGCCACGCTGGCGCTGGGCATCCTGCCCGGGGCGGTGCTCGACCTGGCGGAACGGGCGGCTATCTTCGTCGGTTGATGACCGGAGCCCGTGCCGCAGCCGACGGCACCCCCACCGAGGTCTGGCACCGGATCTCGACGCCGGCCTCCACCATGGGGCCCTGGCTGCCCGACGGCGCGCTCGGCGACTCCCTGGCCGAGGGGCTGGCGCGGGTCGAGTCGGCACTGGCCACGGCCGTGGGCAGCGAGCACCCCTTCGTGCGCGAGGCGGCCGGCCACCTCATGGCGGCCGGGGGCAAGCGGTTCCGCCCGATGCTCGCGCTGCTGGCCGCGCAGCTGGGCGACCCGGAGCGGCCGGAGGTCACCTCCGCAGCGGTGGTCTGCGAGCTCACCCACCTGGCGACGCTGTACCACGACGACGTCATGGACGAGGCGTCCGTGCGCCGCGGTGCCCCGAGCGCCAACAGCCGGTGGAGCAACAGCATCGCCATCCTCACCGGCGACCTGCTCTTCGCCCGCGCCTCCGACCTGCTCGCCGACCTCGGCCCCGAGGCGGTGCGGATCCAGGCGCGCACCTTCGAGCGGCTGGTCACCGGGCAGATCCGGGAGACCGTCGGCGCCCAGCCCGGCGACGACCCGGTCGGCCACTACCTCGAGGTGCTGGCGGACAAGACCGGGTCGCTGGTCGCGACCTCGGCCCGGTTCGGCGCCTCCTTCGCCGGCGTCGACGCCGGCCTGGTCGAGGAGCTCACCGCCTTCGGCGAGGAGGTCGGGGTGGCCTTCCAGCTCTCCGACGACCTCATCGACATCGTCAGCGTCGCCGGCGCCTCCGGGAAGTCGCCGGGCACGGACCTGCGCGAGGGCATCGCCACGCTGCCGGCCCTGTTCGCCCTGGCCGGGGACGACCCGGCCGAGGCGCGGCTGCGCGAGCTGGTCGCCGCCCCCGTCACCGACGACGCCGAGCACGCCGAGGCGCTGGAGCTGCTGCGCGCGTCCCGGTCGCTGCAGCGGGCCACCGACGTCACCCGCCAGTACGCCGAGCGCGCCCGCGCCCGGCTGGTCGCCGTCCCGGCGGGCGAGGTGCGCGACGCCCTGTCCGCGCTCTGCGACTACGTGGTGACGCGCACCAGCTGACCCCATGCTGGGGGCGTGCGCCGTCCCCTGCTCTCCCTGCTCGCCCTCCCGCTGGTCGCCTGCTCCGCGGAGCCGGCCGCCGGTCCCGCGACCGCCGACCCGGCTCCGCAGGGGACGACGTCCCTCGCCGTGGAGGTCGTCACCGACGGGCTGGACAAGCCGTGGGACGTCGTCGAGGCGCCCGACGGCACCCTGCTCGTCGACGAGCGCGCCGGGGGCTTCACCGCCGTCCTGCCCGACGGCACCGTCCGCGAGGTCCGCGCCGACCTCGACGACCTGTTCGTCGACGGCGAGACCGGGCTCATGGGGCTCGCGCTGGATCCGGCGTTCGAGGGCAACCGGCGGCTCTACAGCTGCCAGGGCGACCGGGCCGGCTCGATCCAGGTGGTGGCGTGGACGGCCGCGCCGGACTGGTCGTCCCTGACCCGCGTGGCCGACCCCCTGATCGGGGGCCTGCCGCTCAACGAGACCAGCGGGCGGCACGGCGGCTGCCGGCTGGAGTTCGCGCCCGACGGCGCGCTGCTGATCGGCACCGGCGACACCGCCTCCGGTGCCGTGTCCCAGGACCGGGCCTCCCTCGGCGGCAAGGTGCTCCGGGCCGACCCGGCCACCGGCGAGGTCGAGGTGTGGACCCTCGGGCACCGCAACGTGCAGGGGCTGGCGGTCCGCCCGGGCGGCATGCAGGTGTTCTCGGTCGAGCACGGCCCCGACCGGGACGACGAGGTCAACCTGCTGCGCGAGGGCGGCAACTACGGCTGGGATCCCGACGGCGGCGGCTCCTACGACGAGAGCGTGCCCATGACCGACCCGGACATCCGGGGTGCCGTCCCGGCGGTGTGGTCGTCCGGCTCACCGACCCTGGCCACCAGCGGCGCCACCTTCCTCGACGGCGCGGAGTGGGGTGCCTACGACGGCGTGCTGGTCATCGGGCTGCTCAAGGCCCAGGGGGTGCTGGCCCTGCGGCTCGACGACGCCGGCGAGGTGGTCGAGGAGTTCCTCGTGCCCGAGCTCGACGGGGCCTACGGGCGCATCCGGTCCCTGCGCTCGGGGGCCGACGGCGCGCTCTACCTCACCACCGACAACGGGGACGACGCCGACGCGCTGCTGCGGGTGACGCCCCGGCCCTGATCCGGCCGCGGAGGGGAGCGTCATGGCAGAGTCCGCGACCGTGCCCGCTCCGCAACCGGTCCTGCTCGTGACCGGCGCGCAGGCCGCCGGCAAGTCGACCGTCGGGCGCGCGGTGGCGGAGCTGGCGCCCCGGGGCGTGTTCCTGGACGGCGACACGTTCTGGCAGGCGGTGGTCGCGGGCCGCGCGGACATGGACCGGCGCCCGACCGGCGCGGCGCTCGCCCAGCTCCACCTACGGTGATCGCAGCGCGCGAGCGCGGGCGGGGCTCGGCCGCGTACGACGCCTGGTCGGCGGACGGGGGCGGGCTGCTGGACGCGGTGCGCACCTTCAGCCGATGGGCGCTCGCGACGCCGGCCGACCTCCACCACGACTCGACCGGGGAGACACCCGGCGAGACGGCGGCGGCCATCCACTCCTGGCTCTCGGCGTCCGCGTAGGCGGCGCGCGGTCGGAGTGGCCTCAGCGCAGGCGGCGCCCGGCGACGCGGGCGGGGAGGGGCGTCCCGGCCGGGAGGAGCGGGTCGGGCTCGGGCGTGCCGACGACGGTCCGCAGCGGCAGCACACCGGCCCACACCGGGTCGGGGCTCCCGGCTGCGGGCAGGTCCCGCTCGTCGTCCCCGGGCGGTCCGGTCCGGATCTTGACGCTGGCCTCGGCGAGGTCGAGCGCCAGCACCACCGTGGCGGCCAGTTCCCGGCGGTCCGGCCGCCGGGTCGCCGTCCACGAGCCGGGAGCCAGCTGCTCGGTCAGCACCTCCAGGCCGAGCAGCTTCTCCTGCGGGTCCTCGACCGTCCGCGCCGTCCCGTGCACCACCGCGCACCGGTAGTTGACCGAGTGGTGGAACGCCGACCGGGCGTAGACCACGCCGTCCAGGTGCGTGACGGTGAAGCACACCGGTCCGCCGGCGGCGGCCGCCCGGAGCGTGGCCGCGCCGGTCGAGCCGTGCAGGTACAGGGTCTCGCCGTGCCGGCCGTACCCCGTCGGCAGCACGACCGGCGCGCCGTCGAGCACGACGGCCAGGTGCCCGACGAGGCCGGCGTCGAGGACGGCGTGCAGGTCCGCCCGGTCGGTGCGGGCGCGCTTCGCGCCGCGGCGCACGGTGCTGCGGTGGGTCGGGGACAGGGTGGCGACGTCGTCCATGTCCCGATCCTCCGCGACGCCGGTGGCCTGCCGGAACGGCCAATCCGCTAGCGTTCCACCAGGCCACCGCTCTCGAGGAGGACCGTTGACCGGTATCCCGCCCCTCGTGCTGGACCGCTCCTCGGGCGTTCCGCTGGCGGCCCAGCTCGCCGACGCGCTGCGCGCGGCCGCCTCCGGTGGCGGGTTGCGCCCCGGCGACCGGCTGCCGTCCACGCGCGAGCTCGCGGCCGCGCTCCGGGTCAGCCGCACCGTGACCAGTGCGGCGTACGACCAGCTGCTCGCGGAGGGCTGGGCCGGTGGGCGCCGCGGGGTGGGGACGTTCGTGCTGGGGGCGGTGCCCTCGGCGGCGGCCGTTCCGGCGCCCCGCGCCGAGGTCGTCCGGGTCCCGGCCCTGCTGGAGCTCCGGGCCGGGTCGCCGTGCCTGGAGGTGCTGGACCGGGCGGCCTGGCGGCGGGCCTGGCGCGCGGCCGGCGACCTGCCCCCCGATCTCCGCCCCGATCCGGCGGGCGACGCGGCGTTCCGGACCGCGGTCGCCGAGCACCTGCTGCGACATCGCGGGCTCGTCGCCGCCGCCGACGACGTGCTCGCCACGGCCGGCACCTCGGCGGGGGTGGGAGAGGTGGCCCGGCTCCTGCCGCCGGGCAGCCGGGTGGCCGTGGAGGATCCCGGCTACTCGCGGGCGGTCGGCGCGCTGCGCGACGCGGGGGTCGAGGTGGTGCCGGTCCCGGTCGACGACGACGGCCTGGTCGTCGACGCCCTGCCGGACGGCCTGGCGGCGGTGTACTGCACCCCGGCGCACCAGTACCCGACCGGCCGCCGCATGTCCGCCGCACGGCGCCTGGACCTGGTCGCCCGGGCGCGGGCCGGTGGCTGGTGGGTCCTGGAGGACGACTACGACGGCGAGCTGCGCTTCGACGTCGCCCCGTTGCCGTTGCTGGGGGCGCTGGGCCCGGACGTCGTCGTCCACCTCGGTACGTCGAGCAAGATCCTCAGCCCGACGCTCGGCGTGGGCTGGCTGGTCGCACCGGCCCCGCTGCGCGACGCGCTCCTCGCCCGGCGGAGCGCGACGGGGATCCGGCCGGCCCGTGCCGGGCAGCGGGTGCTCACCGCCCTGGCCGGCTCGGGCGACCTGGCCCGGCACCTGCGCCGGCTCCGCCGGGAGATGGCCGCCCGCCGGGAGCAGGTGCGCACGGCGATCGCGGCGGCCGGCCTCGCGACCGAGGGCGATCCCGCCGGCGCCCACGTGCTGGTGCCGCTGTGCGACGTCGGCACGGAGCGGTCGGTGATCGGCGCCGGCGCCCGGCGCGGCCTGGCGCTCGACGGGCTCGGCCGCCACCACCTCGACGACGCCCCGGGACGCCGGGCCGGGCTCGTGCTGGGGTTCGCCGCCCCGACCCGGGTCGAGCTGGACCGTGCGCTGCCGGTGCTCAGCGACGTCCTCCGCGCGCACCGCTGAACCACCACGGGCCCGCTCTCCGGAGGGAGAACGGGCCCGTGGACGGGGGACTACGTGGTCGGGGACCGGTCAGTCACCGACGGTCCAGGTCTCGCCGCCGCCGAGGAGCGCGTTGAGGTCGGCGGTCTGCTGCACCTTGGCGGTGTCCAGCTGCTCGGTCATCATGCCGTCGTACGTCGGCTTGGAGACGGAGCGGAAGACGCCCATGGGGGTGTAGCGCAGGTCCTGCGAGGACAGCCGCGAGAGCGCGAACGCGTACGCCGGGTTCTCCCGCGTCGCGTCGTGCACCACGATGTCGTCCGCGTCGACCTGGTTGGTCTCGGCGATGCGCAGACCACCGAAGTCGTCCTTGACGACGCAGGCGGCACCCTCGGGTCCGAAGACCAGCGGCTTGCCCTGCTCGAGCGGGATCGACCACTGGGTGCCCGTGTGCGGGTCCTTCAGCAGCTCGAAGGCGCCGTCGTTGAAGATGTTGCAGTTCTGGTAGATCTCGACCAGCGACGTCCCCTGGTGCTCCGCCGCCTGGCGCAGCACGTCGGTGAGCCCCTTGCGGTCGGAGTCCATGGCGCGGCCGACGAAGGTCGCGTCGGCGCCCAGGGCCAGCGAGATCGGGTTGAACGGGGCGTCGATGGAGCCCATCGGCGTGGACTTCGTGACCTTCCCGACCTCGGAGGTGGGGGAGTACTGGCCCTTCGTGAGGCCGTAGATCCGGTTGTTGAACAGCAGGATCGTCATGTTCACGTTGCGGCGCAGCGCGTGGATCAGGTGGTTGCCGCCGATGGACAGCGAGTCGCCGTCGCCGGTGACGACCCAGACCGACAGGTCGGGGCGCGAGGCGGCCAGGCCGGTCGCGATCGCCGGGGCACGACCGTGGATCGAGTGCATCCCGTAGGTGTTCATGTAGTACGGGAAGCGGGACGAGCAGCCGATCCCCGAGACGATGACCATGTCCTCGCGGGCGATCCCGAGGCTGGGCAGGAAGCTCTGGACCGCGTTGAGGATGACGTAGTCACCGCAGCCGGGGCACCAGCGCACCTCCTGGTCGGTCTTGAGGTCCTTGGCCTTGAGGTCGGTCTTCTTCTCGCCGGCCAGGGCGACCGAGTCGGCCACCGCGGTGGAGATCGGGTTCCCGGGCATCCCCAGGTCGTGCACGTGCGCGTCCAGCGTGGTCACTGCAGAGCTCCGTTCGCGGCGGCTCCGGCCGGAACCGCGGGGGTGCTGGTGGTGTCGATGGCGTCCTGGATGACCGCAGCCAGCTCGGCGGAGCGGAACGGCATCCCGCTGACCTGGGTGTGGCTCTGCACGTCGACGAGGAACTTGGCGCGCAGCAGCAGCGCGAGCTGCCCGAGGTTCATCTCGGGGCAGACGACGCGGTCGTAGCGGGCCAGGACCTCGCCGAGGTCGGCGGGGAACGGGTTGATGTGCCGCAGGTGGATCTGGGCGATCTTGCGGCCCGAGGCCCGGATCCGCCGGCAGGCCGCACCGATGGGCCCGTAGGTGGAGCCCCAGCCGATGACCGCGACGGTGGCGTCGCCGTCGGGGTCCTCGACGTCGGTCGGGCCTATCGAGGCGGCGATGCCGTCGATCTTGGCCTGCCGGGTGCGGACCATGAAGTCGTGGTTCGCGGGGTCGTAGGAGATGTTGCCGTTGCCGTCGGCCTTCTCCAGACCACCGATCCGGTGCTGCAGCCCGGCGGTACCCGGCACCGCCCACGCCCGCGCCAGGGTCTCCGGGTCGCGCTGGTAGGGGTGGAACTCCGGGGTGCCGTCGGTCGAGGCGGCGTTCGGCCCCGTGGCGAAGCCGACCGTCCCGGTGAGGTCCGGCAGCGAGGCGGTCTCGGGCACGGCCCACGGCTCGGCGCCGTTGGCCAGGTAGCCGTCGGACAGCAGCATCACCGGGGTGCGGTAGGTCAGCGCGATGCGCACCGCCTCGATCGCGGCGTCGAAGCAGTCGCCGGGGGAGCGGGGTGCGATGACCGGCAGCGGGGCCTCGCCGTTGCGGCCGAACATCGCCTGCAGCAGGTCCGACTGCTCGGTCTTCGTCGGCAGGCCCGTGGAGGGCCCGCCGCGCTGCACGTCGACGATGAGCAGCGGCAGCTCGGTCATGACCGCCAGGCCGATGGTCTCGGCCTTGAGGGCCACACCCGGTCCCGACGTCGTCGTCACGCCCAGGGCGCCACCGAAGGAGGCACCCAGCGCGGCGCCGATGCCGGCGATCTCGTCCTCGGCCTGGAACGTGCGGATGCCGAACGCCTTGTGCTTCGACAGCTCGTGGAGGATGTCCGACGCCGGGGTGATCGGGTAGGCGCCCAGGAAGATCGGCAGGCCCGAGCGCTGCCCGGCAGCCACGATGCCCAGGGCCAGCGCCTGGTTGCCCGAGATGTTGCGGTACGTGCCCGCCGCCATCGGAGCCGGCTTGATCTCGTAGGAGACGGCGAAGGCCTCGGTGGTGTCGCCGTAGTTGTAGCCGGCGCGGAAGGCGGCGATGTTGGCCGCGGCGATCTCCGGCTTGCGGCGGAACGTCCGCTCCAGGAAGCGGATCGTGCCCTCGGTGGGCCGGTGGTACATCCAGCTCAGCAGCCCGAGGGTGAACATGTTCTTGCTCCGCTCGGCCTCCTTCTTGCCCAGGCCCGAGTCGGCGAGCGCGTCGAGCGTCATCGACGTGAGCGGCACCGGCACGGTCTGCCAGGCCTGGAGGGAGCCGTCGTCCAGCGGGTTGGTCGCGTAGCCGACCTTCGCCAGGTTCCGGGGGGTGAACTCGTCGGAGTCCAGGATGAGCAGGCCGCCGCCGGGCAGGTCCGAGAGGTTCGACTTCAGCGCCGCGGGGTTCATCGCCACCAGGACGTCGGGGGCGTCCCCGGGGGTCATGATGTCGTGGTCGGCGAAGTGCAACTGGAACGAGGAGACGCCCGGCAGGGTCCCCGTGGGCGCCCGGATCTCGGCGGGGAAGTTCGGCAGCGTGGACAGGTCGTTGCCGAACGCCGCCGTCTCGCTGGTGAACCGGTTGCCGGTCAGCTGCATGCCATCGCCGGAGTCACCGGCCAACCGGATCACGACGCGGTCGAGCGCGACCACGCTCTTGACCAGACCACCGGTCGCGGAGTGCGCGGCCGTGGCGGAGACGTCGTCGTTGGGCGCGCCGATGGGCGGGGTGCTGGCAGTCATCAGTGGTGTACCTCCACCGGCCGAGGTTACGTGCGCGTTGCAACGCCGGGAACAGAGCCCCGAAGGTGATTCCACAATCTCCTGAGATCAACCACCCGGGAGAGCGGCGCATTCCTCCGACGGGGCCGGGAACGGCCGCCCCGGGGAGGCCGTTGGGGAGGACGTGCAGCGCTGGAACAACGGATTCAAGACCGCCGCTCTGCTCGGTCTCATGGGCGGTCTCATCCTGGCCGCCGGTGCGCTGATCGGCGGGCGCGGTGGGCTGCTGATCGCCCTGGTGATCGCGCTGGCGGTCAACGGCTACGCGTACTTCAACTCCGACAAGCTGGCGCTGCGGGCGATGCGCGCCTTCCCGGTGACCGAGACCCAGGCGCCGCAGTTGTTCGCGATGGTGCGCGAGCTGGCCACCGAGGCCCGGCAGCCGATGCCCCGGCTCTACGTCAGCCCGACCGACCAGCCCAACGCCTTCGCCACCGGCCGCAACCCGCGCAACGCCGCGGTCTGCGTCACCCAGGGGATCCTCGAGCTGCTCGACCGGCGCGAGCTGCGCGGCGTGCTCGCCCACGAGCTCTCGCACGTCTACAACCGCGACATCCTGATCAGCTCGGTCGCCGGCGCCATGGCCACGGTGATCACCTACCTGGCGCACATGGCGATGTTCGCCTCGCTGTTCGGCGGCCGCGGCGGGGACGACCGCGGCGGCGGCAACGCCCTCGGCGGGCTGCTGCTGGTGTTCCTCGGTCCGCTGGCCGCCGGGCTCGTGCAGATGGCGGTCAGCCGCAGCCGCGAGTTCCAGGCCGACGCGACCGGGGCGCAGCTCTCGCAGGACCCGCTGGCCCTGGCGTCGGCGCTGCGCAAGATCGAGCGGGGCGCCGGCGCACTGCCCCTGCCTCAGGAGGACCGGCTGGTCACCCAGAGCCACCTGATGATCGCCAACCCGTTCCGCGGTCAGGGCATGGCCTCGATGTTCGCCTCGCACCCGCCGATGCCCGAGCGGATCGCCCGGCTGGAGGCCATGGCCCGCGACCTCGGCCAGCGCTGACCCGGATCCGGGGCCCGCACCCGGGGTCCGGCCGCGACGGTGTGCGCCGATGCGCCGTTCCCAGCCGCGGAACGGCGCATCAGCGCACGGTGTCGAACGCGGGTGTCAGCGGTAGTTGTCGAACTGCAGGGCGACGTCGAGGTCGGCGCCGCGCAGCAGCTGCTGCACCGCCTGCAGGTCGTCGCGCTTCTTGCCGCTCACCCGCAGCTGGTCGCCCTGGATCTGCGCCTGCACGCCCTTCGGGCCCTCGTCGCGGATCAGCTTGGAGATCTTCTTGGCGACGTCGGACTCGATGCCCTGCTTGATCCGCGCGGAGATCTTGTAGATCTTCCCCGAGGACTGCGGCTCGTCGGCGTCGAGCACCTTGAGCGAGATGTTCCGCTTGATCAGCTTCTCCTTGAACACCTCGAGCGCGGCCACGACCCGCTCCTCGGTGTCGGCCTGGAGCGACACGCCCTCCTCGCCGGCCCAGGCGATGGTGGCGTTCGTCCCGCGGAAGTCGAAGCGCTGCGACAGCTCCTTGGCTGCCTGGTTCAGCGCGTTGTCGACCTCCTGCCGGTCGACCTTGCTGACGACGTCGAAGGACGCGTCGGCCATGGGAACTCCCCTCGTCGGACGGTGGCGGCCCGGGGCTCCGAGGTCCGCGACCACAGTCTTGTATTCTGCTCCGGTACCACCGCACGGCGGGTTGCCCGAGTGGCCAATGGGAGCGGACTGTAAATCCGTCGGCTTAGCCTTCGAAGGTTCGAATCCTTCACCCGCCACGCCTCGGTACGAACGGCCCTCGACCCTCCGGTCGGGGGCCGTTCGCCGTTCCGCCGGGCTCAGCCCAGCGTCGGTGCCCGCGCGCTCGCGGTGGCGGTGCGCTCGAGCTGCTCGCCGCCCAGGAAGAGCCACCCGAACGCGATGTCCACGAACCGCGTGCAGCGCACGGTGACCTCGGCGCCGTCGGTCTCGGCGGTCCACGTGTCCAGGGCCGTGCCCCCCGCGCCGAGCTGGTCGGCGACGGCCGCCTGCGCCGTCGCCCGGGTCAGGGGCAGCTCCGTGCCCAGCCCGCCGGCGTAGATCGCGGCCTCGTCGGCCCGGTTCGCCGCGGCCAGCGCCGCGCCGTCGCAGACCGCCTGCACCTCCTGCTGCTCCAGGAAGGCGTCCGAGGCGGCGATCGCGCCCAGGACCATGAGGGCGGCGACCAGCCAGCAGACCAGGACGAACGGCAGCGTCGAGCCCCGTTCGGAGTCGCCCCGGTCGTTCCGCACGCCGGGCAGCGTAGGCAGCTTCCCCGTCGTCCACCGGCTGTGGACAGCGCCTGTGGACACTGTGGACACCCGATCGGGTGGCGGCCCCCTGGGCCGATCCACCTGTGGACGACGCCCCGGGGGGCCGGCCGGGCCGGAGACACTGCGCCGGTGAGCATCGAGCTGCCCGCCGACGAGGTCCGCGCCCTGGGCCGGTCGCTGACCGGGCGGGGGGACGCCGCCGACGATGTCCGCGGCCGGCTGACCGACGACGGTGACGTCGACGGGCCGCTGCGCGCGCCGGTCGCCCTGTTCCTGGAGTGCCAGGCCGCGGTGGCGACGGCGCTGGCCGGCGAGCTCCGCCGGCTCGGGGCGACCGTCACCGGCGTGGCCGACTCGTGGGCGGAGCTCGACGCGTCGCTCGTGCCGCCCGCGGACGAGCGGCCGGCCCGATGACCGCCCTGGTGCCCGATCCGGTGCCGCTCGGCCCGCCGCCGGGGGAGCCGCGCGCGGTCGCGGCACTGGCGGGGCGGCTGGACCGGGCCGGCGTCCTGCTCGGGGAGCTCGGCGAGCAGGTGACGGCGGACGCCGGGGCGGTGCCGTCGTGGACCGGCCGCGACGCCGACGCGGCCACCGCCCGGCTGCTGCGGGCCGGCGCCCTGGTGCGGGAGGCGGCCGACGGGCTCGTGCGCGCGGGCGCCCGCGTGGCGCTGCACGCGGAGCTGCTGGAGGACGCGCGCGGCCGCCTCGCCCGCCAGCGGGCGGCCCAGGAGGAGGACTTCGCGGCCGCGGCCGCGCGGCTCGGCGGGGTCGTGGACGTCTCGGGGGCGGACACCACCGGCGCGCTCGAGGAGCTGCAGGTCATGGAGGCCGCCCGCCGCCGCGTCGCCGCCGCCATCCGCGAGGAGGTCGCCGAGGACGCCGCGGCCACCGCAGCCGTGCTCGCCGGGTGCGGCGCGGTCGCGGTCGGCGCCGGCCGGGCCGGCGACGGCGCGGCGGTGCTCCGGCACCTCGCCGACGTGCTCCCCGGCTGGCGCGAGGTGCTGCTCGCGCAACGCGCCCGTGAGCTCGCGGCCGCCCTGCTCGCGGACGGCGACGCCGTCGCCCAGGAGCGGGCCGCCCGGGAGCTGCTCCCGGACGCGGGTGACCCCGCGGTGGCGGCAGCGGTGCTGATCGGCCTCGGCCCCGCGGGCTTCCGCGACGTGCTGCGCCGGCTCGGCGAGGGGTCGCTGTCCTCCGGCAGCGCGCTGGCCCGCGTGATGGCCGGCGTCCTGGGCGCGCCCGTGCCGCTCGCGGACGCCGCCGGGGTGGCCCGGGTGCGCGAGGGCCGGCTCGTCGACCCGGACGACCACCACACCCTCGACAGCGACCTCGTGGCGCTGGGCATGGGCGTCGTCCTCGCCGCCGGGCGCGGGAACCCCGCGGCCGGGCCGCCCCCGACCACCGTCCGGGAGTGGGGCCGGCAGATCGTCGCGCGGGAGCGCGCCCTGGGCGCCGAACGGATCGTCGACCACGTCCGCACCGGTCCGGCCGAGTCGCCGGGCGATCCGCTCGAGGAGGTGCTCGTCCGGCTCGCCGCGACCGGGGACCCGGCGCCGGCCGCGGCCCTGCTCCGCGCGGTGCCGACCTGGTCCCTCCTGCTCGAGCGCACCTGGGACGACGACGGCGCCGCGTTCGCCGCCCTGGTCGAGCGTGCCGCCGCGGAGCCCGGGGACGTCGCCGTGCGCGCGGGGCTGCGGGCGCTCGCCGTCGGGCTCGGGGACGACGGCGACCCGGCCGGCTGGACCGTCGACCGGGGCACCGCGGCCGGGATCGCGCCGGCGCTGGCCGAGGCGGTGGTCGCGCGACCGGACGTGCTGACCGGCCCTCTGCTGCGGGACGCCGGCTCGGGGGGCGACGACCGGACCTTGCTCCGGGGGCTCGGGTACCTCGGCGCGGACCCGGCCGCCGCCGCGGTGCTGGACCGCGCCGTCGCGGAGACCGCGGTGGGGCTGCGCCGCGCCGGCCCGGGGGACCCGGCGGTCGCCGTGATCGCCGGGTACACCGCCGTCCGCGAGTACGGGCAGCGCCTCGGGTACGCGCTGGACGAGTTCGCCGCGCAGGACCGGGCCGTGCACCTGCAGCAGATCACCGAGCTGCTCAAGGCGGCCGCCTCCTCGGTCACCCCGGTCCGGGTGGCCATCGCGTCGCTCGCCGTCGCCAGGGACCTGGACGGCACGTGGGACGCGGGGCGCGACGACGGGCAGCACTTCCCGGTGGGCGAGGCGCTCCGCGCGACCGGCGGAGCCGCCGGGGCCGCGGAGTCGTACGCGCAGGTCGCCGCGGTGCTGGGCACGCCGACCGCCCCGGTGTCCCCGGGCACCGACTGGATCGGCCTGGCCCTCGAGCTGGTGCCCGGGGGCGACCGGCTGCAGGACGTCGCGCAGCAGGTCTACGAGCAGCTGAACGAGCTGTGGACCGAGTACGGCGAGGACGCAGACGGCGGCTGATGTACCCCGTTCGGTTGACGTTCTGTTGATCGAAGTCAACGGAGAGTGACGACACTCAAGATCGTCACTCTGTCGTGATCTTCGATGCTTGCCTCGAAAGGGTGACGGGCAGCAATGTCCCCAGCGCGGTCCGTACCCAACGACGCTCTGCCCCCGCGCGTAAGTCCTGCCGCACATCGCATTGGTCATGCCAAACAGGAGGCGTCATGAGCAGCAACACGCAGCGCGGGATCAAGTGGAGCCGAGGCATCAAGTGGAGCCGCGGGATCAAGTGGAGCCGCGAGGCCTGATCCGCCCCACCTCACGTATTTCCTGCAGGGCAGTCGGTCGACAGACCGGCTGCCCTGCGGCGTTCCAGGGGGTGGGCGACGCGACTGTGACCCTTTCGGGTCGCGGCGCGGAGCGAAGGCGGGTGTGAGAGGTCTCTCCGTTGCTAGCCTCTGCGCGCCCATCCACCCCGCGGATTGCAGGTGAGAGTGCCCGAGCAGGACGTTCGAGCGACGCCCCGACGGGCTCTGCGCGCGCCCTCGACCGTCGCCGTGCTCGGGGTGCTGCTGGCCGTCCCGGTTCTGCTGGCCGTGCTCCTGACCCAGCCGCTCACGGTCTCCGTGCCCGCGCTGGTCGTCGTGTTCCTCGCCCTGGTCGCGGCCGAGTCGATCCACCTGCACTTCGAGTTCCGCCGGCAGGCCTTCTCCTTCTCGGCCAGCGAGCTGGCCATCGTGGTCGCGCTCGTCGAGGTCGGTGGCGCCTGGGCGGCGATCGCGCGGGCCGTCGCCGTCGCGATCGTGCTGCTCGTGCAGCGGTTCCCCCGGCCCCAGGGCGTCGCCACCCTGGCGGTGGCCGTCCTCGAGGTCTGTGCGGCCGTCGCCGTGCTCTCCGTGCTGCCGGTGGGCGCGCTGACCTCTCCGGCCACCTGGATCTCCTACCTGGTCGCGGTCCTCGTGGCGGACGGGCTGGGTGCGCTGCTGTTCGCCGTCGCGATCACCACCACCCAGGGGTACCCCGGGCGCTCGCTCTGGACCAGCCTCCTGGTCCCGGTCTTCCTCGTCGGCCCGGTGGCGGTCATCGTCGGGCTGGCCGCGCTGCTGCTGATCGGCGTGACCGGCTGGGCATGGCTCCTGCTCGCGCCGCTGCTGGTCGCCCTCGCGCTGCTCTACCGCCACTTCGGCGCCGTCACGCGCCGGGGCCACAGCGTCCAGCGCGTCTACGACTTCGCCCGCCGGGTCGAGCAGGTCACCCCCGACGAGACGGGCACCCGCCAGATCGTCGCCGCCGTCCAGGAGCTGCTCAACGCCGAGCGCGTGGCGATGTGGCTGCCGCCCTACCTCGACGAGCCCCCGAGGCTGATCGTCACCGCCGAGGACGACGCGGTCTGGTACGACGGCCCCGGCGATCCCGACGACGTCTTCCGGCGCGCGGTCGCCGTCGCCGGCGGGCCGGTGCTGATCTCCCTGGCGAACGCCGACGAGGAGCAGGCCGCCGGCCTCGCGCGCCGCGGCGTCACCGAGCTGCTGGCGGCGCCGCTCGCCACCGCAGCCGGTGAGCCCGGTTACCTGGAGGTCTGCGACCGGCGCAGCGCGGTCGTCTCCTTCGCCGACAGCGACCGGGTGGCGCTGGACTCGATGCTCACCCACGTCAACGCCGCCATCCGGCACCAGCAGCTGCTCACCCAGATCCGCTACGACGCCGACCACGACCGGCTCACCGGGTTGCCCAACCGGCAGCGGCTGGCCGCGGAGATCGATGCGCTGCTCGCCGCCGACCCGGCCGGCGGGCGGGCCGGTCTCATCCTCGCGGCGCTGGGCAACTACACCGAGGTCACCGACACCCTCGGCCACGCGGCCAGCGACGAGCTGCTGCTGGTCACGGCCGGTCTGCTGCGCGAGCACGCCCCGCCGCAGGCGCTGCTCGCCCGCATGGAGGGCGAGCGCTTCGCCGTCCTGCTGCCCGGGCTCTCCCTGGCCGCCACCGAGCGCGCCGCGCGCCGCCTGAGGGAGGCGGCCGCCACGCGGGTCCGCGTGGCCGGCCTGGACCTCGAGGTCACGCTCACCATCGGCGTCGCCTCCGCGCCCGTGCACGGCACCGACTCGGGCACCCTGATGCAACGGGCCGACGTCGCCCTGCTCGCCGCGTCCGACTCCGGGGGCGTGGCCAGCTACCACCCGGTCCTCGACCAGCAGAGCCTGCGCCGGCTGCAGCTGGGCACCGAGATCGAGCAGGCCATGGCCGACGGCCAGATCAGCGTGGTCTTCCAGCCGATCATCGACGCCCAGTCCTCGGACATCGTCTCGGTGGAGACGCTCGTGCGCTGGGCCCATCCGCGGTACGGCTCGATCTCGCCGGACGACTTCATCCCCCTGGCCGAGCAGATCGGCCGGATCGGCGCCGTCACCGACCACGTCCTGGACCTCGCGCTGGCCCGGTGCCGGCGCTGGCTGGACCAGGACATCGCGCTGTCGGTCGCGGTCAACCTCTCGGTGCACTGCCTGACCGAGCCGGACCTGGTCGCGCGCGTGCGCGGCGCGCTCCAGCGGCACGGCGTGCCCGGTGAGCTGCTGACGCTGGAGCTGACCGAGGGCAGCGTGGTCAGCGACTCGGTCCGCGACAGCACGGTGCTCGCCGACCTGCACGACCTCGGCCTGCGGCTGTCGATGGACGACTTCGGCACCGGCTACTCGTCGCTGTCCCAGCTCCGGCAGCTGCCCATCGACGAGGTCAAGATCGACAAGTCCTTCGTGCTGGGCATGTCGACCAGCCAGGGGGAGTCCTTCATCGCCCGGTCGATCATCGAGCTGGCCCACAACCTGGGGCTGCGCGTGGTCGCCGAGGGCGTCGAGGACGAGATGACCCGCGATCTGCTCACGGAGATGGGCTGCGACAAGCTGCAGGGCTTCCTGGTGAGCCGGCCGCTGCCCGACGACCGGCTGGAGAACTGGCTCCTGGCGCGCACCGGCGTCCGGTCGGCGGCCCCCGGTGCGGCGCACCGGCGGTTGTTCGTCCGCGGCTGACGCGCCGTCGGCACCCCCTCGCGAGAGCCCGGCACCGACGCGGTACAGTCGTCGAGGCTTTCGAGCACGCCCCTTTAGCTCAGTCGGCAGAGCGTCTCCATGGTAAGGAGAAGGTCTACGGTTCGATTCCGTAAAGGGGCTCTGGAACACGTAAGCTGACCTACCGGTCCAGTCGCGAGACCGGGCCGCAGGTCGTCCCGGCGGTGTAGCTCAGCCTGGTAGAGCAAGCGGCTCATAATCGCTGTGTCACCGGTTCAAGTCCGGTCACCGCTACTCCCGACGGACCCCGCACCCCGGGGTCCGTCGTCGCGTCGGCCCAGCCGGCGCGACAGCAGGATCCGGATCCGGATCCTGACCCACAAGGCTAGGAGCACTCCATGGCAGCCACCGATGTCCGTCCGAAGATCACCCTGGCCTGCCAGGACTGCAAGAACCGCAACTACATCACCCGCAAGAACCGGCGGAACGACCCCGACCGGCTCGAGCTGATGAAGTACTGCCCGCGCGAGCGCAAGCACACGCTGCACCGCGAGACCCGCTGACCCAGCCGGTCGACGACGCGAGAGGGCGGGAGCATGGCGCTGGACCGGGAACTGGTCGGGCGCAGCTACCCGCCCTCCGCCGTCTTCGAGGTCGGCCGCGGCAAGATCGCCGAGTTCGCCACCGCGATCGGTGATCCCTCCCCGCTGTACCGCGACGCCGAGGCCGCCCGCGCCGCCGGGCACCCCGACGTCATCGCGCCGCCTACCTTCGCCATCGTGGTGAGCCTCGAGGCAGCCATGGTCGTGCTGGACGACCCCGACGTCGCGATCGACTACGCGCGGGTGGTGCACGGCGAGCAGCGGTTCGCCCACCACCGCCCCATCCGGGCCGGCGACCGGCTGATCGCGACGACGACGATCGACGCGGCCCGCACCGTCGCCGGGAACGACCTGCTCACCGCTCGCGTGGACCTGACCACCGAGGACGGCGAGGCGGTCTGCACGGCCACGTCGATGCTGGTGGCACGGGCATGAGCGCCGTCGTGCGGCTCGCCGACGTCGAGGTGGGCACCCAGCTCCCCGAGCAGCGCTACCGGATCACCCGCGCCGACCTGGTCCGATACGCCGGCGCCTCCGGGGACTTCAACCCGATCCACTGGAACGAGCGGGTGGCCACCGAGGTCGGGCTGCCGGGCGTCATCGCCCACGGCATGTCCACGATGGCGCTGGCCGGGCGTGCGGTCACCGGCTGGACGGGGGACCCCGCCGCGCTCGTGGAGTTCCAGGTGCGCTTCGGCCGGCCGGTCGTCGTCCCCGACGACGACGCCGGGGCCGAGCTGACCGTCCGGGGCACCGTCGCCGCGCTGCTGGACGACGGGCGGGTCCGCGTCGACCTCGCCGTCGGCAGCGCCGGCGAGAAGGTGCTCTCCCTGGCGCGCGCCGTGGTCCGCCTGGCATGACGGCGCCGCGGCCGCTCGCCGTGCTGGCCGTCGCCGGGCTCCTCCTGACCGGCTGCACGTCCTTCGCCGACACCCTCACCGCACCGACGACGCCGTCCGCCCCGCCCAGCGCGGCTCCCGACGACGACGACGCCTGCGCCGAGCGTGCCGAGCCCGATCCGGACCGGCCGGTCGTCGCGCTGGACTTCCGGCTGGCCGACGACCTGCGCACCGTGACCGGCACGGAGACCGTCGTCTTCACCCCCGACCGCGCGGTCGCCGAGCTGGTCTTCCGGCTGGTGCCGAACGGCCCCGAGCCCGCCGCGGCGGGCTCCCGGCTCGTCGTCGACGAGGTCCGGGGCGAGGACGTGGCCGGCTCGGAGTACGAGTCGTTCGGTGCGCCCGGCGCCGACGGCGGCTACGTCGTGACGCTCGACGAGCCGCTGGCGGCGGGGGAGAGCACCGAGGTGGAGCTGGACTTCACGCTCGCTCTCGGCTCGGGCGGGTTCGACCGGGTCGGGGCCGCCGACGGGGTCTCCTGGTGGGCCAGCGGGTTCCCGCTGCTCGCGTGGGAGCCGGTCGTCGGCTGGGCGCGCGACCCGTACGTGGCCGTCTCCGGCGAGACCACGACCAGCCCCGCGGCCGACACGACGGTGCGCGTCTCGGCGCCCGCGGACCTCGCCGTCCTGATGACGGGGAACCAGGCCGCGCCCACCCCGTCGGACGGCGAGGGGCGCCGCACCTGGACCTCGGCGGAGCCGGTCGCCCGCGACGTCAGCGTCGCGGTGGGCCGGTTCGACACGGCCGAGCGGACGACGCCCGACGGGGTCCGGGTGACCACCGGCGCCCTCCCCGGTGCGGAGCCCACCGCCGACGAGCTCGCCGACGCCACGGTCGAGGCGATCACGGACCTGGCGGAGTTCCTCGGCCCGTTCCCCTACGAGACGCTCACCGTCCCGCTGCTGCCCGACTACGGCGGCGGCATCGAGTACCCGAGCTCGATCCTGCAGGCCACGCCCAGCAACGAGGTGCTCGTGCACGAGGTCGCGCACATGTGGTTCTACGGGATGGTCGGCAACTCCCAGTTCCGCGATCCCTGGCTGGACGAGGCCTTCGCGACGTGGGCCGAGGCCGTGGTCCACCCCTCGTCCGCCGACGACCTCGAACGCGCGCTCGGCGTCGTGGGCGACGTCGGCGACGCCATGGACGACTTCCGCACCCAGCAGCAGTACTCCGCCCGCGTGTACGGAAAGGGCGGCGCAGCGCTGCTCGAGGCGCGGGAGCAGGCCGGCCCCGGGGCGTTCGACGCCGCGGTGCGCTGCTACGTCCAGGCGACCGCGTGGCGCATCGCGGCGCCCGAGGACGTCGCCGAGGCCCTCGCCGACCTGCCCGAGGCCCTCGACGTCCTCACCGGGGCCGGCGCACTGCCCGCCGGCTAGTCGGCGCTGGTGAGCAGCCGCTGCATCCGGGTGACGCCCTCGACCAGGTCGTCGTCCCCCAGCGCGTAGGACATCCGCAGGTAGCCGGGGGTGCCGAAGGCCTCACCCGGGACGACGGCGACCTCGGCGAGCTCGAGGATCAGCTCGGCCAGCTCGACGCTGGAGCTCGCGGTTCGGCCACCGATCGACCGGCCGAGGAGCCCCTTGACCGACGGGTAGACGTAGAAGGCGCCCTGCGGCTCGGGGCAGGCGACCCCGGGGATCTCGCGGAGCATCGAGACGATCAGCTTCCGCCGCCGGTCGAAGGCCTCGCGCATGGTGGCCACGGCCGAGAGGTCCCCGGTGAGCGCGGCCACCGCCGCGGCCTGCGACACGTTGGCGACGTTGGACGTCGCGTGCGACTGCAGGTTCGTGGCGGCCTTGACCACGTCGGTGGGGCCGAGGATCCAGCCCACCCGCCAGCCGGTCATGGCGTAGGTCTTGGCCACGCCGTTCACCACGACGCAGCGGTCGGCCAGCTCCGGGACGACGACCGGCAGGGAGGGGGCGGTCACCCCGCCGTAGGTCAGGTGCTCGTAGATCTCGTCGGTGAGCACCCAGAGCCCGGCGTCCAGCGCCCAGCGGCCGATCTCCTCCACCTGCTCGAGCGGGTAGACCGCCCCGGTCGGGTTCGACGGCGAGCAGAACAGCAGCACCTTGGTGCGCGGCGTGCGGGCGGCGTCGAGCTGGGCGGCCGAGACCAGGTAGCCGCTCTGCTCGTCGGCCACGACCGGCACCGGGACGCCGCCGGCCAGGCGGATCGCCTCCGGGTAGGTGGTCCAGTAGGGCGCGGGGAGCAGCACCTCGTCGCCCGGGTCGAGCATCGTGGCCAGCGCCTCGTAGACCGCCTGCTTGCCGCCGTTGGTGACCAGCACCTGGGCCGCGGTCACCTGCAGCCCGGAGTCGCGCGCGGTCTTGGCGACGATCGCCTCCTTGAGCGCGGGCAGCCCGCCGGCCGGGGTGTACCGGTGCATCGCGGGCTGGCGGGCGGCGGCGATCGCGGCCTCGACGATGTAGTCCGGGGTCGGGAAGTCCGGTTCCCCGGCGCCGAAACCGATCACCGGCTTGCCCGCGGCCTTGAGGGCCTTCGCCTTCGCGTCGACGGCGAGGGTGGCCGATTCGGCGATCCCCGCGATGCGACGGGAGATGCGCCGCTGGGCGGGCGGCAGCTCGGAGGACGACGGGATGGGCGAGTCCGGAGACACGGCGGTCATGGCCCTATCGTGTCAAAGGTCGGGGCGTCGCGAGCGGGCCGCCTGCAGGCGCGTCCGGGGACGTCGGCCTCCGCGCTCCGGGCAGGTCGGCATCCGCCGTCCGGACACGTTGGCCCCGGCCCTCCGCGGTCCCGTACACTGGCGTCCCTGGGGTGGTCGACCCCGCCACCGGCGTGCCCCGGAACCTCCCGAGGTCGTGGGCTGCCGTGGTGAGGTGGACGGTCCCGGGCCCGGTCCGGGCGCTCGGTCTCCCGAGGGCCGGGCTCTAGGGGTGTAGCTCAATTGGCAGAGCAGCGGTCTCCAAAACCGCAGGCTGCAGGTTCAAGTCCTGTCACCCCTGCCAGCAGCACGGACGATGCACGGCCGACCGCCCCCGCCGGGGACGGCACCCACCACGAGGCGAGCGAGGCGCAGTGAGCGAGAAGCCGGAACGCGGGGACGACGTCCCCGACGTCCCCGACGCCGAGCTGACCGACGAGCAGCTCGACCGCGAGGCTCCGGGCGTCGACGACGCCGCCGAGCTCGAGGCGGCCGAGGACGCGGTCGCCGCCGAGGCCGCGGCCGAGGAGGACAAGGTCGTCGCGCCGGCACGTCGCCGGGGCGGGCGGATCACCGCCGGCGACGACGACGACGAGCCGGTAGCCGGCTCGCGCCGCGCAGCCCGGTCCGCCTCGCGGCCCGCGGGTCGCGAGGGTGCCGGCACCCGGTCGCGCGCCGAGGCCGAGCGGGACCGTGCCGAGCAGATCCGCCAGAAGCGCTCCATCGGCCGGTTCCTGCGCGAGGTGATCGCCGAGCTGCGGAAGGTCATCTGGCCGGGCCGCCGCGAGCTGATCACCTACACGACCGTGGTCATCGTCTTCGTGGCGTTCATGGTCGCCCTGGTGGCCGGGATGGACCTGCTCTTCTCCCGGGGTGTGATCGCCGTCTTCGGCTGATCCCCGCCCGCCCCGCACGACATCCGACAAGGAAGAGATCTCTGTGACCGAGCCCCGCGAGCCCAACGAGCGCGACAGCGCGGTCGATGGCATCGACCTGGACGACGCCCGCTTCGAGGAGCGCGGCACGGCCGACGTCGAGACCGGCGTCGGTGAGACCGGCGCCGCCGAGGGCTCCAGCGACACCGCCGACCTCGCGCTCGACACCGAGACCCCGGAGGCCGACGCCGCCGAGGAGGCCCCGGAGGCCGACGCGGCAGCCGTCGAGGAGCTCGTCGTCGCCGAGGAGCCGGAGGACGAGGACCCGGCCGAGGCGATGAAGAAGGCGCTGCGGATCGCGCCCGGCGACTGGTACGTCGTGCACAGCTACGCCGGCTACGAGAACAAGGTGAAGACCAACCTCGAGGCGCGCATCCAGTCCCTCGACGTGGAGGACTACATCTACCAGATCGAGGTGCCCACCGAGGAGGTCACCGAGATCAAGAACGGCAAGCGCGCGCAGGTCAACCGCAAGGTCCTGCCGGGCTACCTGCTCGTGCGCATGGAGCTCAACGACGAGTCGTGGGGCGCCGTGCGCAACACCCCCGGCGTCACCGGGTTCGTCGGCGCGACGTCCAAGCCGTCGCCGCTGACCCTCGACGAGGTCGTGAAGATCCTCGTCCCGGCCACCGCTCCGCAGGCGGCCCGCACCGCCGGCGGCGACGCGGCACCCGCTGCCGCTGCGCCGGCCGCTCTCGTGGACTTCGAGGTCGGCGAGTCGGTCACCGTGATGGACGGGCCGTTCGCGACCCTGCCCGCCACGATCAACGAGATCAACGCCGAGCAGCAGAAGCTGCAGGTGCTGGTCTCCATCTTCGGCCGCGAGACGCCCGTCGAGCTGTCGTTCAACCAGGTCAGCAAGATCTGACGCCGTACGACCTGATGTCCAGCGGCGCCAGCTGATCCACCACCGATAGAAGGAAGTCATGCCCCCCAGGAAGCGGTTGACCGCGGTCATCAAGCTCCAGATCAAGGCCGGTGCGGCCACCCCCGCCCCGCCCGTCGGTCCGGCGCTCGGCCAGCACGGTGTCAACATCATGGAGTTCTGCAAGGCCTACAACGCCGCCACGGAGTCGCAGCGCGGCGACGTGGTCCCGGTCGAGATCTCGGTCTTCGAGGACCGGTCGTTCACCTTCATCACCAAGACCCCGCCGGCTGCGCGCATGCTGCTCAAGGCCGCCGGTGTCGAGAAGGGCTCGGGCGAGCCGCACAAGACCAAGGTCGCCACGGTCACCCGTGACCAGGTCCGCGAGATCGCCACCACCAAGATGGTCGACCTCAACGCCAACGACCTCGACCAGGCCGAGCGGATCATCGCCGGCACCGCCCGTTCGATGGGCATCACGGTCGTCTGACCACGGCTCCACCCGCACCACCCCGCACCTGTGGGAGGGCCACGCCTGGCCCGGCAACCACACCATCCCCGGCGACGTCCGGGGGAGAGGAACCACCATGGCGAAGCACGGCAAGAAGTTCCGGGCCGCGGCCGACAAGGTCGACCGGGACAACCTGTACTCCCCGCTCCAGGCCGCAGCGCTGGCGAAGGAGACGTCGACGACGTCCTACGACGCCACCGTCGAGGTCGCGATGCGCCTCGGCGTCGACCCCCGCAAGGCCGACCAGATGGTCCGCGGCACGGTCAACCTGCCCCACGGCACCGGCAAGACCGCCCGCGTCATCGTCTTCGCGACCGGTGACAAGGCCGCCGAGGCCGAGGCCGCCGGCGCCGACGTCGTGGGCTCCGACGACCTGATCGAGAAGATCCAGGGCGGCTTCCTGGACTTCGACGCCGCCATCGCGACGCCGGACCAGATGGCCAAGGTCGGCCGGATCGCCCGCATCCTCGGCCCCCGCGGCCTGATGCCGAACCCGAAGACCGGCACCGTGACCCCCGACGTCACCAAGGCCGTCAACGACATCAAGGGCGGAAAGATCAACTTCCGCGTCGACAAGCAGGCCAACCTGCACCTGGTGATCGGCAAGGCCTCCTTCGACCAGGACAAGCTGGTCGAGAACTACGCGGCCGCCCTGGACGAGGTGCTCCGCGCCAAGCCCTCCTCGGCCAAGGGTCGCTACGTCAAGAAGGTCACCATCTCCACGACGATGGGCCCCGGCATCCCGGTGGACCCGAACCGCACCCGGAACATGCTGGTGGACGAGCCCACCAACTGATCCACCGCACTCCCGGAGGCCCCGCAGCGCACGCCGCTGCGGGGCCTCTGTGCGTCCCGGGGCCCGCATCGCGTACTCTTGGCCGCGTTCCCCCCAAGACCGTTGGTCGTCGCACGTCCGCGTGCGATCGAAGGTCCCGGAGTTCCGGGCGACCCGCGCAGGAGGACGGTTCGATCAGCGGTGCCGCGGCACGAACAGCGCGCCTCCCGCTCCTCGCCCCGTGCGCCTGCGCCGGGGCGTTCCTCGTCTCCGGGGCCACCCGATCGCCCGCGTTCGCGCGATGGCCACTGGTCGCCCGACAGACGAGAGGAGGCCCATGCCCACGCAGGCGAAGGCCGCGGTGATCGACGAGATCACCGAGCGGTTCCAGAACTCGAGTGCGGCGGTGCTCACCGAGTACCGCGGGCTGACCGTGGCGCAGCTGACCCAGCTGCGTCGTTCCCTCGGTGCGGGCAGCACGTACGCCGTCGTCAAGAACACCCTGACGAAGCGGGCGGCGGACTCGGTCGGTTACTCCGACCTGGCCCCGCTGCTCAACGGGCCCACTGCGATCGCCTTCATCGAGGGCGACCCGGTCGAGGGCGCCAAGGCGCTCCGCGACTTCGCGAAGGCCAACCCGCTGCTCGTCGTCAAGGGCGGCGTGGTCGACGGCCGCACGGTCGACGCCTCCGAGGTCACCCGCCTCGCCGACGTCGAGCCCCGTGAGGTCCTGCTGGCCAAGCTGGCCGGCGCGATGAAGGGCAACCTGACCAAGGCTGCCGGGCTGTTCCAGGCCCCGCTGTCGCAGGTCGCCCGCCTCGCCGCCGCGCTGCAGGAGAAGAAGGCCGCCGACGCTCCGGCTGCCGAGGCTCCTGCCGCTGACGACGCACCTGCTGCTGACACCACCCCCGAGACCGACGCTGCCGCCGCCGACGCGGCCAGCGACGACTGACCCAGAAGGAGATCGACATGGCGAAGCTTTCCAGCACGGAGCTGCTCGACGCGTTCAAGGAGATGACGCTCCTCGAGCTGTCCGACTTCGTGAAGCAGTTCGAGGAGACGTTCGACGTCACCGCTGCTGCCCCCGTGGCCGTCGCTGCCGCCCCGGCCGCCGGTGGCGGCGGCGGCGCCGAGGCGCCTGCCGAGCAGGACGAGTTCGACGTCATCCTCGAGGCTGCCGGCGACAAGAAGATCCAGGTCATCAAGGAGGTGCGCACGCTGACCTCGCTCGGCCTCAAGGAGGCCAAGGACCTGGTCGACAACGCGCCGAAGCCGGTCCTGGAGAAGGTCGCCAAGGACGCCGCGGAGAAGGCCAAGGCTGCCCTCGAGGGCGCCGGCGCCACCGTCACCGTCAAGTGACCCCTCACCCGGCGGTTCCGATCGCCGGGTACGTCACGGTCACGTGACCCCCGCCCGGCACTAGCCGGGCAGCACCACAGCACCACAGCACCGCACGGCAGGGGCCGTCCTCCTTCGGGAGGGCGGCCCCTGCTGCGTTCCCGGGGCCGGTGACGCCCGAGCGGGGGATACATGGAGATCCGGGTCACGCGAACTGCGTGACGCACGTAACCTGTCGTCCGCATCGTCGTTACCCGTCGGTAGGTGACGTGCGTCGCGGCACTCCGGATGCGGAGCCCACCGGGACGTCGCACACTGCCGGGGCTCGTCGATGCGACGGGGCGGGGAACCGGCAACGCAGCCGGAGCGGGAGGACGGGATTCGTGGGCGTCGCAGTAGAGGTCGAGGGGCTGACCAAGTCGTTCGGGAGCCAGAACATCTGGAGCGACGTCACCCTGACCCTGCCGCCCGGTGAGATCTCCGTGCTGCTGGGGCCGTCGGGCACCGGCAAGTCGGTGTTCCTCAAGTCCCTGGTCGGGCTGCTGAAGCCCGAGCGCGGGTCGATCGTCATCAACGACACCGACATCGTCCGGACCAGCGAGCACCGGCTCTACGAGATCCGGAAGCTCTTCGGCGTCCTCTTCCAGGACGGCGCGCTCTTCGGCTCGATGAACCTCTTCGACAACATCGCCTTCCCCCTGCGCGAGCACACGAAGAAGAGCGAGTCCGAGGTCAAGCGGATCGTCCTCGAGAAGATGGACATGGTCGGCCTGCAGGGCGCCGAGGGAAAGCTGCCCGGCGAGATCTCCGGCGGCATGCGCAAGCGCGCGGGGCTCGCCCGCGCGCTGGTCCTGGACCCCGAGATCATCCTGTTCGACGAGCCGGACTCCGGCCTGGACCCCGTCCGCGTCGCCTACCTCAACCAGCTCATCGTCGACCTGAACGCGCAGATCGATGCCACCTTCCTCATCGTCACGCACGACATCGGCACCGCCCGGACCGTGCCGGACAACCTGGGCCTGCTCTTCCGCCGCAACCTGGTGATGTTCGGCCCCCGCGAGCAGCTGCTGACCTCGCAGGAGCCCGTCGTCCGCCAGTTCCTCAACGGCCGGCGCGAGGGGCCGATCGGCATGAGCGAGGAGAAGGACGTCGCCCAGGTCGAGGCCGAGATGGCCGCCCTGGAGGCCCGCGGCGGCGACTCGCACAACGGTGTCGGCCCCAAGGGTGCCTCCGGTGGCGAGGCCGTCCCGCCGCAGCTCGAGCCCAGCGAGGGGCTGCCCGAGCGCCAGGGCGCCCGCCGCCGGCAGGAGCGCGTGGCGCGGATGCTGCACGAGTTCGACGAGACCACGGCCGAGGCCATCCGCCGCTCGCTGCCCGAGGACCTGCTCGCCCGGGCCGACGCCGGTGCCTACGAGCCCACGCCGGGTGTCGGCGGGCGGCACTGGGCGCCCGAGGCCGACGTGCCCGCGGGCTCCACCGCCACCGCAGTCCTGCCCCGCCGGCAGGAGGGCGAGGGGTGACGGCCACCGACAAGCCGAAGGCCCCGGGCCTGCTCGACGGGAAGTACTCGCCCACGCGTCCGCTGGCGGCCAGCGGCCACCTGTTCGCCTTCGCGCTGGACGTGCTGCGGGCGCTGCCCAAGCGGCCCTTCCAGCTGCGTGAGTTCATCCAGCAGACCTGGTTCGTCGCGAGCGTGACGATTCTGCCCACCGCGCTGGTCGCGATCCCGTTCGGCGCGGTCATCGCCCTGCAGCTGGGATCGCTCACCCGGCAGCTCGGCGCGCAGTCGTTCACCGGCTCGGCCTCGGTGCTGGCCGTCCTGCGCGAGGCGAGCCCGATCGTGACGGCGCTGCTCATCGCCGGCGCCGGTGGCTCCGCGATCTGCGCCGACCTGGGCGCCCGCAAGATCCGCGACGAGATCGACGCGATGGAAGTGCTGGGCATCAGCCCCATCCAGCGGCTGGTCGTGCCCCGGGTGCTCGCCTCGATGCTCGTGGCGGTCCTGCTCAACGGCCTGGTCAGCGTCGTCGGCGTCGCCGGCGGCTACTTCTTCAACGTCGTCCTCCAGGGCGGGACACCGGGCGCCTACCTGGCCTCCTTCAGCGCCCTGGCCCAGGTGGAGGACTTCTGGTCGGGGGAGATCAAGGCACTCGTCTTCGGGCTGATCGCCGGGATCGTGGCCTCCTACAAGGGGTTGCGGGCCGGAGGTGGGCCCAAGGGCGTCGGTGATGCGGTCAACCAGTCCGTCGTCATCACCTTCCTGCTCCTGTTCGCGGTCAACTTCGTCATGACGGCGCTGTACTTCCAGCTCGTCCCGCCGAAGGGCTCGTGATGGCGCTGCTCTCGCCGGCCGACCGGCTGCGCGTCCGCGCCCGTCGCATCGTCCGCACGGTCTACGGCCGTCCGATGGGTGTCCTCGAGGACCTCGGGGACCAGCTCGGCTTCTACGGCCGCGCCCTGGCCTGGACGCCGCGCACGCTGCGCCGCTACAAGAAGGAGGTCATGCGGCTGCTCGCCGAGGTGACCTTCGGCAGCGGTGCGCTCGCCGTCATCGGCGGCACGGTCGGCGTCATCGCCTTCCTGTCCTTCTTCACCGGCACCGAGGTCGGGCTGCAGGGGTACGCCGCGCTGGACCAGCTGGGCACCTCGGCGTTCACCGGCTTCCTCTCCGCGTACTTCAACACCCGGGAGATCGCCCCGCTGGTGGCGGGTCTGGCTCTGTCGGCGACCGTCGGCTGCGGCTTCACCGCCCAGATCGGCGCGATGCGGATCAACGAGGAGATCGACGCCCTCGAGGTCATGGGCGTGCCGTCGCTGCCGTTCCTGGTGACGACGCGCATCGTGGCCGGCTTCGTCGCCGTCATGCCGCTGTACGTCCTGGGGCTGCTCAGCAGCTACTTCGCCACCCGGCTGATCACCACCCAGGCCTACGGGCAGTCGGCCGGCACCTACGACCACTACTTCAATCTCTTCCTGCCACCGCAGGACGTCTTCTGGTCCTTCCTCAAGGTGCTCGTCTTCGCCGTGGTGATCATCCTGAGCCACTGCTACTACGGCTACCGCGCCAGCGGCGGACCCGCGGGCGTGGGCCTGGCCGTGGGCCGGGCGGTGCGCTTCTCGATCGTGGCGGTGATGGTGATCGACCTGTTCCTGTCGCTGGCCATCTGGGGCTCGACGACGACCGTCCGGATCGCGGGGTGAGCGGGCGATGAAGAAGAAGGTGCAGCTGCGGATCCAGGGGCTGGCATTCCTGGTGACCCTGGCCCTGCTGCTGGGCCTGGCGGTGGCCCAGTACAACAAGGTGTTCACCGAGGTGGCCCGGGTGACCCTGGAGACCGACACCATCGGCAACCAGCTGCAGACGGCGTCGGACGTCAAGGTGCGCGGGGTGATCGTGGGCGACGTGCGCGCGGTCGAGGCGAGCGCGGACGGCGCCACCATCGAGCTGGCCATCAAGCCGGAGTACCTGGAGCAGATCCCGGCCGACGTCACGGCGCGGCTGCTGCCCAAGACCCTGTTCGGAGAGCGCTTCGTCGCCCTCGAGATCCCCGACGCCCCCTCGGCCGAGACGCTGGCCGACGGCGCGGTCATCGGCCAGGACCGGAGCGAGAACGCGATCGAGCTGCAGCGCGTGGTCGACGACCTGCTCCCGCTGCTCAAGGCGGTCGAGCCGGAGGACCTCTCCTACACCCTGGGCGCCGTGGCCGAGGCGCTGCGCGGTCGTGGTGACCGCCTCGGCGCGAACCTGGCCGCCGTCGGCCGGTACTCCGGGGAGATCAACACCGTGCTGCCGGACCTGCAGGCCGACATCTCCGGGCTGGCGGACTTCGCCGACACCTACGACTCCGCGGCCGACGACCTGCTCGGCGTGCTGGACAACCTGGCGGTCACCAGCCGGACCCTGGTGGACCAGCAGGAGCAGCTGCGGCGGACCTTCACCGTCGGCCAGAGCGCCGGTGCGGTCACCGCGGGCTTCCTGGAGACCAACGAGCGCAACCTGATCTCGCTGGCGGAGACCTCGCTGCCGGTGCTGGGCACCTTCGCCGAGTACTCGCCGGTCTACCCCTGCCTGCTCAACGGGCTGGCCCGCTCGGTCCCGCTGTACAGCGAGGTGCTCGGTGGCGACGGCGACCCCTACCTGGATCTGAACCTCACGGTGACGCTGCCGCCGCGCAACCCGTACCTGCCCGGCGACCAGCCCGAGTACCTGGACCGGTCCGGGCCGGACTGCCAGGGGCTCGACGACATCGACGGGATCATCGCTGCGGCGGCGCAGGGCGAGTTCTACTGCCCGAGCCCGCCCATCGACGGCGTCGAGTCCCGCGACAACCCGGTCAGCGGCAACCCCGTGTGCCTGGGCGGCAGCGGACCCGACGACATCCCCCCGGGTGCCGGTGAGCCCAACCCCCAGGCGGGCACGTCCCTGCCCGGCGGCCTGGCCGGATCGACAGCGGAGCTGGAGTTCGTGCGCAACATCCTCGCCTACCAGACCGGCTCGGAGCCCTCGGCCGTCTCGGACCTCGGCGCCTCGCAGATGGCGCCGCTGCTGCGCGGCACGAAGGTGGCCTTCGGATGAGGGGACTGGTCGCACCGCTGGTCAAGCTGGTGGCGTTCGCGCTCATCACGATGATGGCCAGCTACGTGCTCATCAGCACGATCACCAACGCCGGGTACGGGGAGCAGGTCTCCTACCGGGCCGAGTTCAGCGACGTCGCCGGCCTGGTCGAGGGCGACGAGGTGCGCATCGCCGGCGTGCGCGTCGGCCAGGTCAAGGGCATCGGGCTGGCCGAGGGCGCCACGGACCGTCCGCTGGCCGAGGTCGAGCTCGAGGTCGACGCGGACATCCCGCTGCCGTCGACGGTCGAGGCGACGATCCGCTACCGGAACCTGGTCGGCCAGCGGTACGTCGCGCTCGCCGAGGGGGAGGGTGCCGGGGGGCGCACGCTCGACCAGGGCGGGCTGATCCCGGTCGCCCAGACCCGGCCCGCGCTCGACCTCACCACCCTGTTCGGCGGCTTCCAGCCGCTGCTCCAGGCGCTCTCGCCCGCGGACATGAACCGGCTGTCCTACGAGGTCATCCAGGTCTTCCAGGGCGAGGGGGGCACCGTCGAGAGCCTGCTCGCCCACGTCGCCTCGCTGAGCTCCTCGCTGGCCGACAAGGACGCCGTCATCGGGGACGTCATCGACAACCTGACGACCGTCCTCGGGTCGGTCGCGGCGCGCGACCAGGAGCTGTCGAACCTGATCGTCAGCCTGCAGCAGTTCGTCACCGGCCTGGCCGGCGACCGCGAGGTCATCTTCGACTCGCTGCAGACCATCGACGAGCTCGCCGTCGCGACGACCGGCCTGCTCGAGGACGCCCGGCCGCCGCTGGCCGCTGACATCCAGGGGCTCGGTGACCTCGCGGGCAACCTGGCCGACACCGGCGACGTCCTCGAGAGCTTCCTGCAGCTCGCGCCGACCAAGATCGACCTGATCACCCGGACGGCGATCAACGGCAGCTGGTTCAACTTCTTCGTCTGCGGCGCTGGCGGATTCGTGCGCCTGCCGGTCACCGACCCGGTCACCGGCCAGCCGGCCGGGGTCACGGTCCCGGCCGGCGGCCTCAACAACGGCGAACGGGGGTGTGGCGGCTGATGGCCCGCAACGCCAAGCCCTTCCGCGACCGCAACCCGGTCACCATCGGGGCGGTCAGCCTCACGGTGATCGCGACGCTGGTCTTCCTCGCCTTCAACGCGCAGTCGCTGCCGTTGATCGGTGGGGGCACCGTCTACCGCGCCCAGTTCTCCGAGGCGGCGGGGCTGCGGCCGGGCGACCCGGTGCGGGTGGCCGGCGTCAAGGTCGGCACCGTCGAGAGCATGGCGCTCGAGGACGGTGCGGTGATGGCCGAGCTCCGGGTGACCGACGCGTTCGTCGGCGACCGCTCGGAGGCGGCGATCAAGATCGAGACCGTCCTGGGGGCCAAGTACGTCGCGCTCGTGCCGCGCGGCTCCGGCGAGCTCGACCCGGACGAGCCGATCCCGCTGGAGCGCACGGCCTCGCCGTACGACGTCGTCGAGGCCTTCGCCGACCTCTCGACCACGGTCGAGGACCTCGACACCGGTCAGCTCGCCAGCTCCTTCGAGGTGCTCGCCGAGACCTTCGCCGAGACGCCGGAGGAGGTGCGCAGCTCCCTCGAGGGCCTGGCGCGGCTGTCGGACACCATCGCCTCGCGCGACGCCCAGCTCGAGCAGCTGCTCACCGCGACGCGGACCGTCACCGACGTCCTGGCCGACCGCAACGGCGAGTTCACCCAGCTGATCCTGGACTCCAACACCCTGCTCACCGAGGTGCAGGAACGCCGGGCGCTGATCGACTCCATCCTCACGAGCACCCAGGAGCTGTCCGTGCAGCTGTCGGGACTGGTGGCCGACAACCGCGAGGCCCTCACCCCGGCGCTGCAGCAGCTGGCGACGGTGACCGACATCCTCGCCCGCAACCGGGACAACATCTCCCAGACGGTGGACAACCTGGCGCCCTTCGTCCGGGTGTTCACCAACACCCTGGGCAACGGGCGGTGGTTCGACAGCTTCGTCGACAACCTGCTGCCCGGCGTCGTCGGCAGCGTCATCTGCGGCGGACCCGGCTCGGTCGGACTGCCCCTCACCTGCGCGGAGGGCAACTGATGAGCGGCTCCGTGCAGCGCGCGGTCGCCGGGGCGGCGGCCCTCGTGCTGGTGGTGGCGCTGGGCTGGACGGTGCTCCGGCCGGCCGGCCAGTACCGCGTCACGGCCTGGTTCGACCAGACGGTCGGGCTCTACGCCGGCTCCGACGTCCGCATCCTGGGCATCGAGGTCGGCGACATCACCGAGGTGACGCCGATGGGTGACCGGGTCCGCGTGGAGATGCTGATCGACGAGGACTACGACATCCCGGTCGACGCGGCCGCGGTCGTCCTGGCGCCGTCCCTGGTGTCGGACCGCTACGTCCAGTTCGCCCCCGTCTACGCCGGCGGCCCCACGATGGAGGACGGCGCCGAGGTGCCGGTCGAGCGGACGGCGACCCCCGTCGAGCTCGACCGGGTCTACGGCGCGCTCGACGAGCTGTCGGTGGCGCTCGGCCCGACCGGCGCCAACAGCAACGGCGCCCTGTCCGACCTGGTCGACGTCGGGGCCGCGAACCTGGACGGCAACGGCGACGCGCTCAACCGGACCCTCACCGGCTTCTCGCAGGCGGTGGAGACGCTGGCCCGCAACCGGGACGGCCTGTTCGACTCGGTGGAGAACCTGCAGACGTTCACCAGCGCGCTCGCCGCGATCGACAGCTCCGTCGGCGCGTTCAACACCAACATGGCCGCGGTCGCGGACCTGCTCGAGGAGGAGCGGGCCGACCTGGCCCGCGCCGTCGAACTGCTCTCCGCAGCCCTCGGGGACGTCGCCGGGTTCGTGCGCACGAACACCGATCTGCTGAGCACCAACGTCGACAAGCTGGCCGACGTCACCCTGGCGCTGGTGCAGCAGCGGTCCGCGCTGGCCGAGGTGCTCGACGTCGCGCCCACGGCGCTGGGCAACCTCGCGCACGCCTACAACCCCGACTACGGGACGCTGGACACCCGGGACAACTCCCTCGGCGGCACGAGCCCGGAGGTCATCGTCTGCCAGCTCCTGTCGTCGACCAGCCGGCTGCGGCTGGACCTGGACCTCCTGCCGGCCCTCGACGGACTGCAGCTGCCGTTCATCGAGCAGGTGTGCGGCCGGCTGCTGTCCGGCGACGCGGACGCCGACGGCGCCTACGACGACCTCAACGGCAACGGCGTCCCCGACCTGCAGGAGCTGCTGACCGCCCTGTTCGGCGGCGCCCAGGCCCCGGCCGGCGGTCCGCTGGTCGGCTTCCCGGCGCTCCCCGGGGCCCAGCAGTGAACCGCCCCACGACGCGGGTCGCCGCGCTGGCCGCCGGGGTGCTGCTCCTGGCCGGCTGCGGCGGCTTCCGGGGCGCCTACTCGCTGAACCTGCCCGGCGGCGCCGACCTCGGCGACGACCCGTACTCCGTCACGGTGCAGTTCCTCGACGTCCTGGACCTGGTGCCGCAGTCCGGCGTCCGGGTCGCGGACGTGCCCGTCGGCCGGGTGGACGAGATCGAGCTCAACGAGGACTGGACCGCGGAGGTCACCCTGACCGTCAACGGCGACGTCGAGCTGCCGGAGAACGCGGTCGCGATGATCCAGCAGAGCTCGCTCCTGGGCGAGAAGTACGTGGAGCTCGCCGCCCCCGGCACGGAGCAGCCGCAGGGCCGGCTGGCGGACGGCGCCCTGATCCCGCTCGAGCGCACCAACCGCAACGTCGAGGTCGAGGAGCTGCTCGGCGCGCTGTCGCTGGTGCTCAACGGGGGTGGGCTCGCCCAGCTCACGACCATCACCCGCGAGCTGGGCGAGGCGATGGAGGGCCGCGAGGACGCGATCCGCGACACCCTCGACGAGCTCGACGTCCTCGTCGGCGGGCTGGACGAGCAGAAGACCGAGATCAACCGGGCGCTCGACAGCGCCAACGCGCTCGCCGAGACGCTGGCCGGGCGGACCGCCACCATCGAGACCGCCCTCGACACCATCGGCCCGGGCCTCGACGTCATCAACGAGCAGCGCGGCCTGCTGGTCTCGATGCTGGAGAGCCTGGACCGGCTGGGCGACGTGGGCACCCGGATCATCGACCAGTCGGCGGCGAACACCGTCGAGGACCTGCGGCTGCTCCAGCCGATCCTCACCCAGCTCGCCGCCGCCGGGCCCGACCTGGCCGGGTCGCTGGACCTGCTGCTCACCTACCCCTTCCCGGCCAGCACCGTCGTCGGCGACGGGAGCGGGGGCGACGTGCCGCTGAACTTCCGGCAGGACCAGCGGACCGGGGGCTACGGGCTGTTCGCCAACATGACCGCCACGCTGGACCTGGACCTGACCCAGACCCTGTGCCGGTACGTCGTCGACCCCTTGTCCGGGGCGCTGGAGACGCTGTCGCCCGAGCAGCTGCTCGGGAACGCGTGCGGCCGGCCCGGCTCGGCGCCGGCCAACCAGGGCGTGGGCAGCACCGGCGCCACCCCGGGTGGCGGCACTCCGGGCGCCACGGGCGCCTCGCCGCTGAGCATCCTGCCGGGTGAGATCGTCGGGCAGCTGCCCACGGCCGAGTCGCTGGGCGGCCTGCTCGGCTTCCCCCTGTTCGCGGGAGGACAGCCGTGATCACCCGCACCACCAAGCTGCAGCTGCTGGGCTTCCTCACCGTCGCCGTCCTCGGCATGGCCTACCTGGGCTGGAACTACGTCGGCCTGGACCGGGTCGTGCTGGGCAGCGGCTACGAGGTGGCCGCGGAGTTCGAGGACTCCGGCGGCATCTTCGTGAACGCCGAGGTCACCTATCGGGGCGTGGCGGTCGGTCGGGTCAGCGACATGGAGCTCGTCGACGACGGCGTCCGCGTCGTCCTCACCATCGAGCCCGATGCCGAGCCGATCCCCGCCGACGCCGCCGCGATCGTCGCCAACCGCAGTGCGGTGGGGGAGCAGTACGTCAACCTCGAGCCCGAGAGCGACGGCGGGCCGTTCCTGGAGGACGGCTCGGTCATCCCGGTGGAGCGGACCTCGATCCCCGTCCCGGTGGAGGAGCTGCTGCTCAACGTCGACGAGCTCGTGGGCTCCCTCGACGAGGAGAACCTCCGGACCGTCGTCGACGAGCTCGGCCAGGCCTTCGCCGGTGCCGGGGACGACCTCGGCCGGCTGATCGACAACGGCGACCTGCTGCTGGCCCGTGCGGAGGAGTCGCTGCCCGAGACGCTCGCGCTGATCACCGACGGGCGGACGGTGCTCGAGCGGCAGGTGGCCAGCCGCTCGGCCATCGAGCAGTGGGCCGGCGACCTGCGGCTGGTCTCCGACACCCTGGTGGAGAGCGACCAGGACATCCGCTCGCTCCTGGTCAACGCACCCGACGGCGCGGGCGCGCTGCAGGACCTGGTGAACCGGGCCGGCCCCGGCCTCGGGTCCCTGGTCCGCAACGTGGACATCCTCAACGGCGTGATGACCCCGCGCCTGGACGGCGTCGAGCAGCTGCTCGTCACCTACCCCGACGTCGTCTCCGGCGGGTTCAGCGTGGTCCGCAACGACGGCGGCGTGATGCGCGCCCACTTCGGCTTCGTGCTCAACGTGGGCGATCCGTCGTCCTGCACGACCGGGTACACCTCGACCGGCGCGGCCCGCAGTCCTGGCGAGGTCACCGGCCTCGACGTCGACGACGTCTCCTGCGCGGTCGTCGACGGCGTCGACCCGAACCCCTCCGACGACGCGGACGAGAGCGGCTCCAACATCCGCGGTGAGCAGAACATCGGCCGATCGGGTGGTGTTGCGGGATCCGGACCCCAGAGCGGCGCCGCCGGGCTGCCTCCGCTCGGTACGGTGATCGGCGGCCTCGTGGACGGGGTCACCGGAGTGCTGGACGACGTGCTCAGCGGCCTGCTCGGCGGGGCGATCCCGTTCGCGCGGACGGCGGGCTGACCCCGGCATGCCGGTGCACCAGCGAGACGACGAGGAGATCCACGGGGTGACCAGCGACGCGCGGCCGCGCGCACGGGAGGACGACGCCGCGGCGTCCACGTCCGACGAGCCCGAGGCGGTGGCGACCGGCACGGCACCCGCCGTCGACGGTCCGGCCGCGCCGGTGGGGGAGGCCACGGCCGACCACCCGGGGGAGGACGACGCACCCCGGGAGCGCGCCCGGATCAGCCTCCCGCTCGTGCCGCTCCTGGCCGTCCTGCTGGTGCTCCTGCTCGCCGCCGGTGGCTGGCTGTGGAGCACGCGGCCCGATCCCTCGGCGGTGACGACGGCCGACTACGTCGAGGTCCTGCAGGCGGCCCGCTCCGGCGTCGTCGACCTCACGTCGTTCGACCACCTCACCCTGGACGACGACATCGCCCAGATCCGGCGCGTGGCCACCGGGGACCTGCTCGACGAGTCCGTCGCCCAGCTCGAGGGGCAGCGCGAGCAGTTCACCCAGGTGCAGGCGGTGGTCAACACCGAGGTGATCGGCGCCGCCGTCACCCGGGCCGACGACGAGGACGGAACCGTGCTGCTGGTCATCCAGTCGACGCAGCGGAGCACGGCCGACGCCCGGCCGCAGATCGTGAAGTACCGCATCCAGGTGGAGCTGCAGAAGGTGGACGACCGGTGGTTGCTGTCCGGGATCACGGGGCTGTGACGGCATGACCCAGACCCCCGAGGACCGTCCGCGTCCCGCCCCCCGGTCGCGCCCCTCGCCGGCGCCCCGCCCGGCGGCGGGTGCGCGGCCCAGCCCCCGCCCGCGGGTGGCCGGCAGCCGGCGCGAGCGCGAGGAGGCCGCCGCAGCCGCCGCCTCGACCGCCGCGACCTCGACCACCGGGAGGGGGACCGCCACCGCGGGTGCCGAGAGCACCGGACGCCGGAGCGGCTCGCGTCGGCCGGCGGAGGGGACCGGCCCGACAGCGCGTCGGTTCCCCGCTCTCGCCGCCCTCCTGACCGCCCTCTGCGTCCTGGCGGCGGCGGGGGTCGGCTACCTGATCTGGCAGCGACTGAACCCCGAGCACGTCGACGACGGGATCTTCGCCGCGGCGAGCAGCGCGGTGGAGGACCTCTACGCCTACGACTACCAGGACCCCGACGGCAGCCTGGACCGCAAGCTCGCCGTCCTCACCGGGGACCTCCGGGAGCAGTACGAGGCGGAGCTCTCCCAGGGCGGCATCCTCGACACCTACGAGCAGGTCTCGGCGACCACCAGCTACGAGGTGCTCGACGTCGGGCTGCAGCAGGTCAACGACGCGCAGGACACCGCCACGGTGGTCGTCTTCGGCCGGTACGTGGCGAAGTCGGTGACCAGCGGCAACGGCCAGGCACCGGAGGGCTCGGAGTGCGAGGTGACCCCCGAGGGGGCGCAGTCGTGCGTGCAGACCATCCGGCTGGGCCTCGTGCAGGTCGATGGCGACTGGAAGATCAGCGAGCTCACCCAGCTCACGACGAGCTGACCGCTCCCGGCGTGGCGAGCGGACGCCGTCGGGCCGGCTGGCATCATGGGTGCACCGCCCCGGCGCGTGGACCGTGCAGCGCCTGGTTGTGGCGCCGGTCGCACCCGTACCCCTGGCGTGGACATCACGCAACAGCAGGGGTAGGGTCTCCTGTTGCGCTGCCCTCTGACTGCCTGCCCGTTGAGACGGGTCACGACGGGTGCCCGGGAACCTACCGGGAGAACCCTCGCTGACCGTCGATCCGGGCGTCGCGGCCGTCGCGGACAGCCTCGCCATCACCGACGACGACCCAGGACGACCCGCACCCCCGCCCGCACGTCGTGAGGTCCTTGGAAGGACGCATCTTGGCAGGCTCTCGCCCCACCAGCATCAACCCCAGCACCACCGAGTCCGGCACCACCAGCACCGCCCCGCAGGACGGCCCCCGCACCGGCGAGGCCGACCAGCAGAAGATCCCCGGCGCCCCGCTGCGCGTCTCCTTCGCCAAGATCTCCGAGCCGCTCGCGGTCCCGGACCTGCTGGCCCTGCAGACCGCGTCGTTCGACTGGCTGATCGGCAGCCCCGAGTGGCGCGCGACGCTCTCCCCCGAGGAGCAGGAGGCCGCCGTCGGCGGTCTGGCCGAGATCCTCGAGGAGATCTCGCCGATCGAGGACTTCAGCGGCTCGATGTCGCTGTCCTTCTCCAACCCGCGCTTCGAGGACGTCAAGGCGTCCCTCGAGGAGTGCAAGGACAAGGACATGACCTACGCGGCGCCGCTGTTCGTCACCGCCGAGTTCATGAACAACACCACCGGCGAGATCAAGAGCCAGACGGTGTTCATGGGCGACTTCCCGATCATGACGAACAAGGGCACGTTCGTCATCAACGGGACCGAGCGCGTCGTCGTCTCCCAGCTCGTCCGCAGCCCCGGCGTCTACTTCGACAAGTCCCTGGACAAGACGTCGGACAAGGACGTCTTCAGCGCCAAGGTCATCCCCAGCCGCGGTGCGTGGCTGGAGTTCGACGTCGACAAGCGCGACACCGTCGGCGTCCGCATCGACCGCAAGCGCCGCCAGCCCGTCACCGTGCTGCTCAAGGCGCTCGGGTGGGGCGAGGACCGGATCCGCGAGCACTTCCAGTGGTCGCCCACCGTCCTGGCCACGCTGGAGAAGGACCACATCGCCGGGCAGGACGAGGCGCTGCTGGACATCTACCGCAAGCTGCGCCCGGGCGAGCCGCCGACGCGTGAGTCCGCGCAGGCGCTGCTGGAGAACCTCTTCTTCAACCCGAAGCGCTACGACCTCGCGAAGGTCGGCCGCTACAAGGTCAACAAGAAGCTGGGCGTCTCCGTGCCGCAGGGCACCAGCACGCTGACCGAGGACGACATCGTCGCCACCATCGAGTACGTCGTGCGTCTCCACGCCGGCGAGCCCGACCACGGCGTCGACGACATCGACCACTTCGGCAACCGTCGCCTGCGCACCGTCGGCGAGCTGATCCAGAACCAGATCCGGGTCGGCCTCTCCCGCATGGAGCGCGTGGTCCGCGAGCGGATGACGACGCAGGACGTCGAGGCGATCACGCCGCAGACCCTGATCAACATCCGGCCGGTCGTCGCCTCCATCAAGGAGTTCTTCGGCACCAGCCAGCTGTCGCAGTTCATGGACCAGACCAACCCGCTCGCGGGCCTGACCCACAAGCGCCGCCTGTCGGCGCTGGGCCCGGGCGGTCTGTCGCGTGAGCGCGCCGGCATGGAGGTCCGCGACGTCCACCCGAGCCACTACGGCCGCATGTGCCCGATCGAGACGCCGGAAGGCCCGAACATCGGCCTGATCGGTTCACTGTCCTCCTTCGGCCGGGTCAACGCCTTCGGCTTCATCGAGACGCCGTACCGCAAGGTCGAGAACGGCACCGTCACCGACCAGATCGACTACCTGACCGCCGACGAGGAGGACCGCTTCGTCGTCGCCCAGGCGAACTCCGTCCTCGACGGCAACCGGCTCTCCGAGGACCGCGTCCTGGTCCGCACCAAGGGCGGTGAGGTCGACTACGTCGCCCCCGAGAACGTGGACTACATGGACGTCTCGCCGCGGCAGATGACCTCGGTCGCGACGGCGATGATCCCGTTCCTCGAGCACGACGACGCCAACCGCGCGCTCATGGGCGCCAACATGCAGCGTCAGGCGGTGCCGCTGCTGCGCAGCGAGGCCCCGCTGGTCGGCACCGGCATGGAGCTGCGTGCCGCCGTCGACGCCGGCGACGTCGTCGTGGCGGAGAAGGCCGGTGTGGTCGAGGACTCCACCGCCGACTACGTCACGGTCATGGCCGACGACGGCACCCGGCAGACCTACCGGCTGCTGAAGTTCCGTCGCTCCAACCAGGGCACCTCGATCAACCAGAGCCCCGTCGTGGACGAGGGTCAGCGGGTCGAGGTCGGCCAGGTCATCGCCGACGGGCCGTGCACCGACCAGGGCGAGATGGCGCTGGGCAAGAACCTGCTCGTCGCCTTCATGCCGTGGGAGGGCCACAACTACGAGGACGCGATCATCCTGTCGCAGCGCCTCGTGCAGGACGACGTCCTGTCCTCGATCCACATCGAGGAGTTCGAGGTCGACGCCCGCGACACCAAGCTGGGCGCCGAGGAGATCACCCGGGACATCCCGAACGTCTCCGAGGAGGTCCTCGCCGACCTCGACGAGCGCGGCATCATCCGCATCGGTGCCGAGGTCGTCCCCGGCGACATCCTCGTCGGCAAGGTCACGCCCAAGGGCGAGACCGAGCTGACCCCCGAGGAGCGGCTGCTGCGTGCGATCTTCGGCGAGAAGGCCCGCGAGGTGCGCGACACGTCGCTCAAGGTCAAGCACGGTGAGTCCGGCAAGGTCATCGGCGTCCGCGTGTTCTCGCGCGAGGACGGCGACGAGCTCCCCGCCGGCGTCAACGAGCTGATCCGGGTCTACGTCGCCCAGATGCGCAAGATCTCCGACGGCGACAAGCTCGCCGGACGTCACGGCAACAAGGGCGTCATCTCGAAGATCCTGCCGCAGGAGGACATGCCGTTCCTCGAGGACGGCACCCCGGTCGACATCGTCCTGAACCCGCTCGGTGTGCCCGGCCGCATGAACGTCGGCCAGGTGCTCGAGATGCACCTCGGGTGGATCGCCAAGCAGGGCTGGGACGTCGAGGGCACCCCCGACTGGGCGGCCAACCTGCCCGCGGCGGCCCGTTCGGCCGCGCCGGGCACCCGCACCGCGACGCCGGTGTTCGACGGCGCCAAGGAGGACGAGCTCATCGGTCTCCTCGGCTCGACGACGCCCAACCGCGACGGCAACCGGATGGTCAAGGAGACGGGCAAGGCCCGGCTGTTCGACGGTCGTTCGGGGGAGCCCTTCCCCGAGCCGATCGCCGTGGGCTACGTCTACATCCTGAAGCTCCTGCACCTGGTGGACGACAAGATCCACGCCCGTTCCACCGGCCCGTACTCGATGATCACGCAGCAGCCGCTGGGTGGTAAGGCGCAGTTCGGTGGCCAGCGCTTCGGTGAGATGGAGTGCTGGGCGATGCAGGCCTACGGCGCGGCGTACGCGCTGCAGGAGCTGCTCACCATCAAGTCCGACGACATCCTCGGCCGCGTCAAGGTGTACGAGGCGATCGTCAAGGGCGAGAACATCCCCGAGCCGGGCATCCCCGAGTCGTTCAAGGTGTTGCTCAAGGAGCTCCAGTCGCTCTGCCTGAACGTGGAGGTCCTCTCCAGCGACGGCAACGCGATCGAGCTGCGTGACACCGACGACGAGGTCTTCCGGGCCGCGGAGGAGCTGGGCATCGACCTCAGCCGCCGCGAGCCGTCGTCCGTCGAAGACGTGTGATCGGCGGTCGGCCGGCCCCGCTGACGCGGGGCCGGCCGACCTCTCCACCACAGCCATAGAAGCGAAGCACTAGCCCCTGAAAGGGGTCACCACCTTGCTCGACGTCAACTTCTTCGACGAACTGCGCATCGGGCTGGCCACCGGCGACGACATCCGCCAGTGGAGCCACGGTGAGGTGAAGAAGCCCGAGACCATCAACTACCGCACCCTCCGCCCGGAGAAGGACGGTCTCTTCTGCGAGAAGATCTTCGGTCCCACCCGGGACTGGGAGTGCTACTGCGGCAAGTACAAGCGCGTGCGCTTCAAGGGCATCATCTGCGAGCGCTGCGGCGTCGAGGTCACCCGCGCCAAGGTGCGTCGTGAGCGGATGGGCCACATCGAGCTGGCCGCGCCGGTCACCCACATCTGGTTCTTCAAGGGCGTCCCGTCCCGCCTGGGCTACCTGCTCGACCTGGCGCCCAAGGACCTCGAGAAGATCATCTACTTCGCGGCCTACATGATCACCTCGGTCGACGACGAGGCGCGCCACCGCGACCTCCCGACCATCGAGGCCGAGATCAGCGCCGAGAAGTCGAACCTGGAGGGCCAGCGCGACGCCAACGTCGAGGGCCGCCAGCAGAAGCTCGAGGCCGACCTGGCCGAGCTCGAGGCGGAGGGCGCCAAGTCCGACGTCCGCCGCAAGGTGCGTGAGGGCGGCGAGCGCGAGATGCGCCAGCTGCGCGACCGCTCCCAGCGGGAGATCGACCGCCTCGACGAGGTGATGGACACCTTCCGCAAGCTCGAGGTCAAGCAGCTCATCGCCGACGAGGGCCTCTACCGCGAGCTGCGCGACCGCTTCGGTGAGTACTTCGAGGGCGGCATGGGCGCCGCGGCGCTGCAGAAGCTGCTCGCCGGCTTCGACCTCGACGCCGAGGCCGCCTCGCTGCGCGAGACCATCCGCAGCGGCAAGGGCCAGCGCAAGCTGCGCGCGCTCAAGCGGCTGAAGGTCGTGGCGGCGTTCCAGCAGACCCGCAACTCGCCCATGGGCATGGTGCTGGACTGCGTCCCGGTCATCCCGCCGGACCTGCGCCCGATGGTGCAGCTCGACGGTGGCCGCTTCGCCACCAGCGACATGAACGACCTGTACCGCCGCGTGATCAACCGGAACAACCGGCTGAAGCGTCTGCTCGACCTCGGCGCCCCCGAGATCATCGTGAACAACGAGAAGCGGATGCTCCAGGAGTCCGTGGACGCGCTGTTCGACAACGGCCGTCGCGGCCGGCCGGTCACCGGCCCGGGCAACCGTCCCCTGAAGTCCCTGAGCGACCTGCTCAAGGGCAAGCAGGGCCGGTTCCGCCAGAACCTGCTCGGCAAGCGCGTCGACTACTCCGGCCGTTCGGTCATCGTCGTCGGCCCGCAGCTGAAGCTGCACCAGTGCGGCCTGCCCAAGCAGATGGCCCTGGAGCTCTTCAAGCCCTTCGTCATGAAGCGGCTGGTCGACCTCAACCACGCCCAGAACATCAAGTCCGCCAAGCGGATGGTCGAGCGTGCGCGCCCGGTCGTGTGGGACGTGCTGGAAGAGGTCATCACCGAGCACCCGGTGCTGCTGAACCGCGCGCCGACGCTGCACCGTCTGGGCATCCAGGCCTTCGAGCCCCAGCTGGTCGAGGGCAAGGCCATCCAGATCCACCCGCTGGTCTGCACCGCGTTCAACGCGGACTTCGACGGTGACCAGATGGCGGTGCACCTGCCGCTGTCGGCCGAGGCGCAGGCCGAGGCCCGCATCCTCATGCTGTCGAGCAACAACATCCTGAGCCCGGCCGACGGTCGCCCGATCACCGCGCCGACCCAGGACATGGTGCTGGGCCTGTACCACGTGACGACCCTGGTGCCGAGCCGGCACGAGGTCGACGGCGGCACGCCGGCGGCCTTCTCGTCCGCGTCGGAGGCCCTCATGGCCTACGACATGGGCGCGCTGGGCCTGCAGGAGCGTGCGCTGATCCGTCTCGACGAGGTTTTCGGCGTCGACAACGGCAAGGCCAACGAGGCCTGGGTGCAGCCCGAGGACTGGACGCCCGGCGCTCCCGCGCTGGTCGAGACCAGCCTGGGCCGGGTGCTGTTCAACGAGGCACTGCCCGAGGACTACCGCTTCGTCAACTACCAGGTGCCGAAGAAGGAGCTCGGGGCGATCGTCAACGACCTCGCCGAGCGCTACCCCAAGGTGCAGGTGGCGGCGACGCTGGACGCCCTCAAGGCGGCCGGTTTCCGCTGGGCGACCCGCTCGGGTGTCACGATCGCCATCGACGACGTCGTCACCCCGCCGGCCAAGCGCGAGATCATGGACCGGCACGAGGCCGAGGCCGCCAAGATCGAGAAGCAGTACGAGCGCGGCGTCATCACCGACTCCGAGCGTCGTGGCGAGCTGATCGAGATCTGGACCCGCGCGCGGGCCGAGGTCTCCCAGGCGATGGTGGACAACTTCCCGACCACCAACCCGGTCTGGGTCATGGTCAACTCGGGCGCCCGAGGCAACATGATGCAGATCAGCCAGATCGCCGGTATGCGTGGTCTGGTCGCCAACCCCAAGGGCGAGATCATCCCGCGGCCGATCAAGGCCAACTTCCGGGAGGGTCTGTCGGTGCTGGAGTACTTCATCTCCACGCACGGCGCCCGCAAGGGCCTCGCGGACACCGCCCTGCGGACCGCCGACTCCGGGTACCTCACCCGTCGTCTGGTGGACGTGTCGCAGGACGTCATCATCCGCGAGGAGGACTGCGGCACCGAGCGCGGCGTCGTCATGCCGATCGGCACGATCGTCGACGGCACGGTCACGCGTGACGCGCACGTCGAGACCAGCGTCTACGCCCGCGCCCTGGCCGCCGACGTGGTGGCCGAGGACGGGACGGTCATCGCCCCGGCGAACGCCGACCTGGGTGACGTGCTGATCCAGACGCTGATCGACGCCGGCGTGGCCGAGGTCAAGGTCCGCTGCGTGCTCACCTGCGAGTCGCTGCTCGGCACCTGCGCGACCTGCTACGGCCGCTCGCTGGCCTCGGGCAAGCTCGTGGACGTCGGTGAGGCCGTCGGCATCATCGCCGCCCAGTCCATCGGTGAGCCCGGCACGCAGCTGACGATGCGCACCTTCCACACCGGTGGTGTGGCCGGTGCGGACATCACGCACGGTCTGCCGCGTGTGGTCGAGCTCTTCGAGGCCCGTGTCCCCAAGGGCAAGGCGCCGATCGCGGAGCTCGCCGGCACCGTCCGGATCGAGGACAGCGAGCAGTTCCGCAAGCTGACCATCACCCCGGACGACGGTTCCGACGAGGTCGTCTACGAGAAGCTGTCGCGTCGTTCGCGGCTGCGGGTCGAGGACGGCGCGCACGTCGAGGTGGGCGAGCAGCTCACCGAGGGTGCCGTGGACCCGCACGAGGTGCTGCGGATCATGGGCCCGCGCGAGGTGCAGCTGCACCTCGTCCGCGAGGTCCAGGAGGTCTACCGCTCGCAGGGCGTGTCGATCCACGACAAGCACATCGAGGTGATCATCCGCCAGATGCTGAAGCGGGTGACCATCATCGACTCGGGCGCCACGGAGTTCCTGCCGGGTGCGCTGGTCGAGCGGACGCTGTTCGAGACCGAGAACCGCCGTGTCGTCGCCGAGGGCGGCGAGCCGGCCTCGGCCCGTCCGGTGCTCATGGGCATCACGAAGGCCTCGCTCGCGACCGAGTCGTGGCTGTCGGCCGCCTCCTTCCAGGAGACGACCAAGGTCCTCACCGACGCCGCGATCCAGGGCAAGAGCGACAGCCTCCTCGGGCTCAAGGAGAACGTGATCATCGGAAAGCTGATCCCGGCGGGTACGGGCATCAGCCGCTACCGGAACATCACGGTCGAGCCGACCGAGGAGGCGCGTGCCGCCGTCTACACCATGGCCGGCTACGACGACGGGCAGTACTACAGCCCGGACGTCTTCGGTCAGGGCACCGGCGAGGCCGTGCGTCTCGAGGAGTACGACTGGCGGCAGTGATGCCACCTAGTACGTGACGAAAGGGCCCCGCAGGCGATTGCCTGCGGGGCCCTTTCGTGTGCCCGGACCTTCGGTGCAGAAAGTCCGGGGTGGGATCAGCTGCTGATCTTCTTCATGGTCTCGACGGTCCTCAGCCGGCCCTCGCGGCTGCCGTCGAGCGGCTGCAGCATCAGCGTCGTGACGCCGGCCTCGGCGAAGGCGGCGACCCGCTCGGCGACGTGCGACTCCGGACCGATCAGCGACGTCGCGCGCACCAGCTCGTCGGGCACCTTGGCCGCGGCCTCGTCCTTCTTGCCGTCGAGGTAGAGGTCCTGGATCTCCTTGGCCTCGGCCTCGAAGCCGTAGCGGACGGCGAGGTCGTTGTAGAAGTTCTTTCCGCGCGCGCCCATCCCGCCGATGTAGAGGGCCAGACCCGGGCGGACCCGGTCCATCAGCTGCGCCTCGTCCAGGCCCTCGCCGATCGCCACCGGCACGCCGGTGACGACCTGCAGCTCACCCAGCTCCGGGTCGCGCTTGGCCTTGCCTGCGGCGAGGGCATCGCCCCACACCGACTGCGCCCGCTCGGGCATGAAGAAGATCGGCTCCCACGCCTCGGCGATCTCGGCGCACAGCTCCACGTTCTTCGGGCCGAGGGCGGCGAGCATCACCGGGATGCGCTCCCGCACGGGGGTGTTGATCAGCTTGAGCGGCTTGCCCAGACCCGTGCCCTGGTCGGCCGGCAGCGGGATGTCGTACTTCTTGCCGTGGTGCTCGACGCGCTCGCGGCGCCAGACCTGGCGGCAGATCTCGACGACCTCCCGGGTGCGCTGCAGCGGGGCGTCGTAAGGGACGCCGTGCCAGCCCTCGATCACCTGCGGGCCCGAGGCGCCCAGGCCGAGGGTGAAGCGGCCGTTGGAGACGAAGTCCAGACCGGCGGCGGTCATGGCGGTCAGCGCCGGCGTGCGGCTGTAGATCGGGAAGATGGCGCTGAGCAGCTCGACCCGCTCGGTCACCGCCGCCAGGTAGCCCAGCTGGCTGACCGCGTCGAACGTGTAGACCTCGGCCACCGCCGCGATGTCGAGCCCCGCGCTCTCCAGATCGCGGATCTCGGACGCGGTCTGGGTGAACCCACCGCTGTAACTGGCTTGGGTGCCGATGCGCACGTGCCCTCCTCAGGTGTACGGGCCCGCTGCGGTGCGGCCCCTGGGGGCACGCTATCGGCCCGCTACAAGGGGCGGACGGCGCCGATCACCGCCGTGACCACCCGGACGCCGTCGACGACGCCGGGCACGCGGGTCCCGACGGCCGGGTCGGTGAGGTTCACGGTCAGCACGTAGCCGTCGTCGCGCCGGGCGAGGCCGACGCCGACGACACCGGGGTCGTCGGAGAGGCGCTCGACGAGCACGCTCTTCGCGGCGCGTGCCGCCGCGCGGTCCGTCATGACCCCCATGGTGCCCCTCCGGACGCCCGGAGGACACCCTCGGACGCCCCGGGAGGGTCAGCCGGAGAGCCACTCCGCACCGAGCAGCCGGAGCACCGTGGCCAGCGGGTTGGCGAACGTGACCCCCGAGCCGTCCACCCCGCCGGTCGCGCTCCCCGCGAAGAGCAGGGCCATCGGTGCGCGGTCCCGGCTGCGCCAGATGACCGACCCGCTGTCGCCGCCCGCGCTGAACCCGCCGGAGCCCTGGATCTCGATCTGGTCGTCGAAACGATGGACCAGCTCGTCGTACTGCACGGCCACCGCGTCGACCTCGACCGCGGTCACCACACCTCGGGTGTGCCCGGTCGTCCGGCCGATCTTCTCCACAGCCTCGTCCGGGTCGATGTCCGTGGTCGCCACCACGGGGGTCCCCAGGGGCCCACCGGGCAGGCCCGCGGGTTCGGCGTCGATCCCCGGGTCCAGCAGGGCCACAGCGGCGTCCACCAGGTTGGGGCGGCCCGCCACGAAGGGCTGGAACGCCGTCAGCGTCGCCACCCGGTCGTCCGGGACGCCGCCGTCCGCCGGCCCCGGCTGCAGGACGGCGTCGCCGGGCGTCGCGGCGTCGCTCGCCGCGAGGACGTGGTTGTTGGACAGGATCGCCCGGCCCCCCGCGATCCGGACGAAGCCGCCGAGGGTTCCGGCCGTGACGTCGGTGTGCGCCACGGAGAGCCCGGGGCGGAGCGGGCGCACGCGCTGCTGCAGCTCCTCCGGGGTGGGGGAGCGCAGCGCCCGCACCGGACCGATCACCCGGACCTCCACCTCGGCCGCGGCCGCCCGGCCCAGGTCGGGGAGCAGCGCCCGGTCGCCCTCGCGCCGGAGCCGCACCGCCACCCGGGCGCCGGAGGGGCCGGCGGGGGTGAGACCGACCGCCACCCAGGGCCACGGCGCGTCGGTGCCGGCGTCGGAGGCGACGACGACCGGGGCGGAGGGCAGCCGGTCGAGGATGCGGGCCTTGAGCTCGCGGGCGGAGTCGGGGTGCACGGGACCTCCAGGCGCGGGGGAGCGGGACGGGCGGAACGCTAGGCGGCGGGTACGACAGATCCCGCGCAGGACCGGTGCCCTCGCGCAGCGGGTCCACTCCCGGAGCGGCGTCTCAGCAGGTACCGTCCGAGCCGCTCCAGCGGTGCGTCCGGACGACGCCGCACCTCCGGGGAAGAAGACCGGGCAGCCCGCCGTTGCCCGGATGTCACCCGCCCCCGGTGGGTGGTGGCCGGCCTCCGGTCGCGTGTGTGAGGGACCCGGCTTTGACCGGTCCTCCCGGCGCGGGTATCGTGGTCAGCCGTGCCCAGGGTGCCCTGGGCCAGCTCCCGTTCGCGGTGCGCCTGGGCGACGTAATCAGTCGCCCGGACCGCCCTCCGGCCCTCGGCCGGAAGGTGGCGGCGCCGAGTCGCGAGGGGCTACCGAGTTCGGTCCGACCGCGGACCGGTCCCGGATCGGGCGACACGCCCGACCGCGGGGGCCGGACAGTGGCCGGCGGCCGGGATCGGGTGGGCTTCCGCACGGCGGCCCGGCACCCGTGCACGATCAGCAAGCACCACACCCAGAGCACGACCCCAGCGCAGGTAGGAGATCCAGGCCACCCATGCCCACGATCAACCAGCTGGTCCGCAAGGGCCGCGAGGACAAGGTCGAGAAGACCAAGACTCCGGCGCTGAAGGGTTCGCCCCAGCGCCGCGGAGTCTGCACGCGCGTCTACACGACGACGCCGAAGAAGCCGAACTCGGCGCTGCGCAAGGTCGCCCGCGTGCGCCTCACCAGCGGGGTCGAGGTCACGGCCTACATCCCCGGTGTCGGCCACAACCTGCAGGAGCACTCGATGGTGCTCGTGCGTGGCGGCCGGGTGAAGGACCTGCCGGGCGTGCGCTACAAGATCATCCGCGGCTCGCTGGACACGCAGGCCGTCCGCGGCCGCAAGCAGGCCCGCAGCCGCTACGGCGCCAAGAAGGAGAAGAGCTAATGCCTCGCAAGGGCCCCGCGCCGAAGCGGCCGCTGGTCATCGACCCGGTCTACCAGTCGCAGCTGGTCACCCAGCTGGTCAACAAGGTGCTCGTCGACGGCAAGCGCTCGATCGCCGAGGCGATCGTCTACGGCGCCCTCGAGGGCGCCCGCGCCAAGAACGACACCGACCCGGTCGTGACGCTCAAGCGCGCGCTGGACAACGTCAAGCCGAGCCTCGAGGTCCGCAGCCGCCGTGTCGGTGGCGCGACCTACCAGGTCCCGGTCGAGGTCCGCGCCTCGCGCAGCACCACCCTCGGTCTGCGCTGGCTCATCCAGTACAGCCGGGCCCGTCGCGAGAAGACGATGACCGAGCGCCTCATGAACGAGCTCCTCGACGCCAGCAACGGCCTCGGTGCCGCCGTGAAGCGTCGCGAGGACACGCACAAGATGGCCGAAGCGAACAAGGCCTTCGCGCACTACCGCTGGTAACGCACGCGACCAGCGCCCGCCGTCGGCGGGAATCCCGGGCGATCCCCGGCCCCCGCACACGGACCTGAACCAAGAGGAGAAGCAATGGCCAGCAACGAGGCCCAGCTCCGCAAGACCCGGAACATCGGGATCATGGCGCACATCGACGCCGGCAAGACGACCACCACCGAGCGCATCCTCTTCTACACCGGTATCACGTACAAGATCGGTGAGGTCCACGACGGCGCGGCCACGATGGACTGGATGGAGCAGGAGCAGGAGCGCGGCATCACCATCACGTCCGCCGCGACGAAGTGCTCCTGGAACGACCACGACATCAACATCATCGACACCCCGGGGCACGTCGACTTCACCGTCGAGGTGGAGCGCTCGCTCCGCGTGCTCGACGGTGCGGTCGCGGTCTACGACGGTGTCGCCGGTGTCGAGCCCCAGACCGAGCAGGTCTGGCGCCAGGCCGAGAAGTACGGCGTCCCGCGCATGTGCTTCGTCAACAAGCTCGACCGCACCGGTGCCGACTTCTTCCGCTGCGTCGACATGATGGTCGAGCGGCTGGCGGCCAACCCGCTGGTGCTGCAGCTCCCGATCGGGGCCGAGGCCGACTTCATCGGTGTCGTCGACCTGGTCCAGATGCGTGCGCTCACCTGGCGCGGCGAGACCAAGCTGGGCGAGGACTACGAGATCGAGGAGATCCCGGCCGAGCTCGCCGACCAGGCCGCCGAGTACCGCGAGAAGCTGCTCGAGAACATCGCGGACTTCGACGACTCGCTGATGGAGGACTACCTCGCCGGCGAGGAGATCGCGGTCGACCGCCTCAAGGCGGCCATCCGCAAGGCCACCATCGGCGGCCAGGTCAACCCGGTCCTCACCGGCACCGCGTTCAAGAACAAGGGCGTCCAGCCCCTGCTCGACGCCGTCGTCGACTACCTGCCCAGCCCGCTGGACATCGAGGCGATCGTCGGCACCGCGCTGGACGGCGAGACCGAGGTCCTGCGTCACGCCGACGAGGACGAGCCGTTCTCCGCGCTGGCGTTCAAGATCCAGACCGACATCCACCTGGGCAAGCTGACCTACGTCCGCGTGTACTCGGGCCGGCTCGACTCCGGGACCGCGGTGCTGAACAGCACCAAGGACCGCAAGGAGCGGATCGGCAAGATCTACCAGATGCACGCCAACAAGCGCGAAGAGCGCGCCGGCGTCGGCGCCGGTCAGATCGTGGCGGTCAACGGCCTCAAGCAGACGACGACCGGCGACACCCTCTGCGACCCGCAGAACCCGGTGATCCTCGAGTCGATGTCCTTCCCCGCTCCCGTCATCTCGGTCGCGATCGAGCCCAAGACGAAGAGCGACCAGGAGAAGCTCGGCACCGCGATCCAGAAGCTGGCCGAGGAGGACCCGACCTTCCAGGTCAAGCTGGACGAGGAGACGGGCCAGACGGTCATCTCCGGCATGGGCGAGCTCCACCTGGAGATCCTCGTCGACCGCATGCGCCGCGAGTTCAACGTCGAGGCCAACGTCGGCAAGCCGCAGGTCGCCTACCGCGAGACGATCCGCAAGGCCGTCGAGCGCTACGACTACACGCACAAGAAGCAGACCGGTGGGTCCGGCCAGTTCGCGAAGGTGCAGATCGCCCTCGAGCCGCTCGAGATGGCCGCCGACTCGGCGACCTACGAGTTCGAGAACAAGGTCACCGGTGGTCGCATCCCGAAGGAGTACATCCCCTCGGTCGACCAGGGCATGCAGGACGCCATGCAGTACGGCGTCCTGGCCGGGTACCCGATGGTCGGCGTCAAGGCGTCGCTCCTGGACGGCCAGTACCACGAGGTCGACTCCTCGGAGATGGCCTTCAAGATCGCCGGATCGATCGCCTTCAAGGAGGCGGCGCGCAAGGCCAGCCCGGCCCTGCTGGAGCCGCTCATGGCGGTCGAGGTGACCACGCCCGAGGACAACATGGGTGACGTCATCGGCGACCTCAACTCCCGCCGCGGCACCATCCAGGCGATGGAGGAGCGCTCCGGCGCCCGCATCGTCCGGGCCCTGGTGCCGCTGTCGGAGATGTTCGGCTACGTGGGCGACCTGCGCAGCCGCACCCAGGGACGGGCGAGCTACTCGATGGTCTTCGACTCGTACGCCGAGGTCCCGGCCAACGTCGCCAAGGAGATCATCGCCAAGGCGACCGGCGAGTAACGGCAAGACCGGACGCGGGCCCAGCCCGCGGCCGGCGGGCCCCGCCCGAAACCCCAGAGCACGCACCACCTGCGTAACCACGAGGAGAGGAACCCAGTGGCCAAGGCCAAGTTCGAGCGGACCAAGCCGCACGTCAACATCGGCACCATCGGGCACATCGACCATGGCAAGACGACGCTGACGGCGGCGATCACCAAGGTCCTGCACGACAAGTACCCGGACCTCAACGAGGCGTCTGCGTTCGACCAGATCGACAAGGCGCCCGAGGAGAAGGCCCGCGGCATCACGATCTCGATCGCGCACGTCGAGTACCAGACCGAGGCTCGTCACTACGCGCACGTCGACTGCCCCGGGCACGCCGACTACATCAAGAACATGATCACCGGTGCCGCCCAGATGGACGGCGCGATCCTCGTGGTCGCGGCGACCGACGGCCCGATGCCGCAGACCAAGGAGCACGTGCTCCTGGCCCGCCAGGTCGGCGTCCCCTACATCGTGGTGGCCCTCAACAAGGCCGACATGGTGGACGACGAGGAGATCCTGGAGCTCGTCGAGCTCGAGGTCCGCGAGCTGCTCAGCGAGTACGAGTTCCCGGGCGACGACCTCCCCGTGATCCGCGTCTCCGCGCTGAAGGCCCTCGAGGGCGACGCCGAGTGGGGCGACAAGCTCATGGAGCTGATGAACGCCGTCGACACCGCGATCCCGGAGCCGGAGCGCGACATCGACAAGCCGTTCCTCATGCCCGTCGAGGACGTCTTCACGATCACCGGTCGTGGCACGGTCGTCACCGGCCGCGTCGAGCGTGGCATCGTCAAGGTCTCCGAGGAGATCGAGATCGTCGGCATCCGCGAGAACTCGACCAAGACCACGGTCACCGGCGTCGAGATGTTCCGCAAGCTGCTCGACCAGGGTCAGGCCGGCGACAACGTGGGCCTGCTGCTGCGCGGCATCAAGCGCGAGGACGTGGAGCGCGGCCAGGTCGTCGTGAAGCCCGGCTCGATCACCCCGCACACCAACTTCGAGGGTTCGGTCTACATCCTCTCGAAGGACGAGGGTGGCCGTCACACGCCGTTCTTCAACAACTACCGTCCCCAGTTCTACTTCCGGACGACGGACGTGACCGGCGTGGTGACCCTGCCCGCCGGCACCGAGATGGTCATGCCCGGTGACAACACCGAGATGACGGTGGAGCTGATCCAGCCCATCGCCATGGAGGAGGGCCTGAAGTTCGCCATCCGTGAGGGTGGTCGGACCGTCGGCGCCGGTCGCGTCGTCAAGATCCTCAAGTAACACCCCCGGTGGGCGGCGGCCGCTGGCCGGCCGCCGCTCACCACCGGGTCCACGGACCCACCTCGGGTTCCCGGACCCACCCCGGGTCAGCAGACCCACTCGAACTTTCACAACCGATCGGCAGGAGCAGAAGACAGCGATGGCGGGACAGAAGATCCGCATCCGGTTGAAGGCCTACGACCACGAGGCGATCGACGCTTCGGCGCGACGCATCGTCGAGACGGTCACCAAGACCGGAGCGCGAGTGGTCGGCCCCGTGCCGCTGCCGACGGAGAAGAACGTGTACGCGGTGATCCGTTCGCCGCACAAGTACAAGGACTCGTTCGAGCACTTCGAGATGCGCACGCACAAGCGGCTCATCGACATCCTCGACCCGACGCCGAAGACGGTCGACGCGCTGATGCGCATCGACCTCCCGGCCTCGGTCGACGTCAACATTCAGTAAGGGCAGTCAGCAGACATGGCGAGCACATTTCGCGGTCTCCTCGGCGAGAAGCTGGGGATGACCCAGGTATTCGACGAGAACAACCGCCTCGTGCCGGTGACCGTCGTCAAGGCGGGCCCGTGTGTGGTGACCCAGGTGCGCACCCCCGAGGTGGACGGCTACTCGGCCGTCCAGCTCGGATTCGGTGAGATCGACCCGCGCAAGGTGAACCGCCCCGAGGGTGGCCACTTCACCAAGGCGGGCGTGACGCCGCGGCGGCACCTGGTGGAACTGCGCACCGAGGACGCCGGCGACTACACGGTCGGCCAGGAGCTGAACGCCGACGTCTTCGACGGCGTGGCCAAGGTCGACGTCATCGGTACGAGCAAGGGCAAGGGAACCGCCGGTGTCATGAAGCGTCACGGCTTCAAGGGCCTCGGCGCGGGACACGGCGTCAAGCGCAAGCACCGCCACCCCGGTTCCATCGGTGGCGCGTCGACCCCCGGTCGCGTGTTCAAGGGCCTCAAGATGGCCGGCCGCATGGGCCACGTGAAGACCACGACGCTGTCGCTGGTCGTCCACAAGGTCGACACCGAGCGCGGCCTGCTGCTGATCAAGGGCGCCATCCCCGGTCCGAAGGGCGGGCTCCTGCTCGTTCGTTCGGCCGTCAAGGGCGGCCCCGTGGGGAGTGACAACAAGTGACCAGCACATCGATGGCTGGGACCATCAACGGCGGGGCACCCGAGCGCACCGACCGTCAGGTCGACGTCCGCACGCCGGCGGGGGAGACCTCGGGCAGCGTGACGCTGCCCGGCGCCCTCTTCGACGCCGACGCGAACGTCTCCCTGATGCACCAGGTCGTCGTGGCGCAGCTCGCCGCGGCCCGTCAGGGCACGCACTCGACCAAGACGCGGGCCCAGGTCAGCGGTACCGGCGCCAAGCCGTACCGCCAGAAGGGCACCGGTCGCGCCCGTCAGGGTTCGCTGCGCTCGCCGCAGTTCTCCGGCGGTGGTATCGCGCACGGCCCGACGCCGCGTGACTACACCAAGAAGACGCCCAAGAAGATGAAGGCCGCCGCGCTCCGCGGTGCCCTCTCCGACCGGGCGCGCGAGGGCCGGGTCCACGTCGTCTCGGCGTTCGTCGACGGCGACGCCCCGAAGACCAAGGCCGCCATGGCGACGCTCAACGCGATCACCTCGGCGAAGCGGGTCCTCGTGGTCCTCGACCACGACGACGTCCTCAACTGGGTGAGCCTGCGCAACCTGCCGCAGGTCCACCTGATCGAGGCCGGCCAGCTGAACACGTACGACGTGCTGGTGTCCGACGAGGTCGTCTTCACCGAGACCGCGCTGGCCGAGTTCGTGTCCGGGCCCGCCAAGGGGAAGCGCTCCGGCGCCGACCTGCCCGACCTCGCCACCCGCGAGATCTCCGGTGGCGTTCCGTCCATCGCCCCCGCCGTCGGCGAGGGCACCGTCGAAGAGACCACCGAGGAGAAGGCATGAGCGTCCGCGACCCCCGGGACGTGCTGCTCTCCCCGGTCATCTCCGAGAAGAGCTACGGGCTGCTCGACAGCAACCAGTACACGTTCATCGTGCTGCCCGAGGCCAACAAGACCCAGATCAAGATCGCGGTCGAGCAGATCTTCAACGTGAAGGTCCTCGGCGTGAACACGATCAACCGCCAGGGCAAGCGCAAGCGCAGCCGTGGCACGCAGATGGGCAAGCGCAAGGACACCAAGCGCGCCATCGTCGCCGTCGCCCCCGGCGACCGCATCGAGATCTTCGGCGGCCCGGGCGCCTGACGGCTGGGCTTCCTGCCCGCCCCACCGCCCCCGACCCAACCGACCGGACCAGAGAGAACAGACAGGGACTCACGACCCATGGCTATCCGCAAGTACAAGCCGACGACGCCGGGCCGCCGCGGCTCCAGCGTCGCCGACTTCGCCGAGGTCACCCGCGACCATCCCGAGAAGTCGCTGGTCCGGCCGCTGCACGGCCGCGGTGGACGCAACGTCCACGGCAAGGTCACCGCTCGCCACCAGGGTGGTGGTCACAAGCGCGCCTACCGGCTGATCGACTTCCGCCGGGCGGACAAGGACGGCGTGCCCGCCAAGGTGGCGCACATCGAGTACGACCCGAACCGCACCTCGCGGATCGCGCTGCTGCACTTCGCCGACGGTGAGAAGCGGTACATCATCGCGCCGGCGAAGCTGAAGCAGGGCGACACGGTCGAGTGCGGCCCCGCGGCCGACATCAAGCCGGGCAACAACCTGCCGCTGCGCAACATCCCCGTCGGCACGGTCATCCACGCCATCGAGCTCCGGCCCGGTGGCGGCGCGAAGATCGCCCGGTCGGCGGGCACCAGCGTCCAGCTGGTCGCGCGTGAGGGCCGGTTCGCCCAGCTGCGCATGCCGTCGGGCGAGATCCGCAACGTCGACGTGCGCTGCCGCGCGACCGTCGGCGAGGTGGGCAACGCCGAGCAGTCGAACATCAACTGGGGCAAGGCCGGCCGCATGCGGTGGAAGGGCAAGCGCCCGACCGTCCGCGGTGTCGCCATGAACCCGGTCGACCACCCGCACGGTGGTGGTGAGGGCAAGACCTCCGGTGGTCGTCATCCGGTGAACCCCAAGGGCAAGCCGGAAGGCCGTACGCGCAAGCGGAAGGCCAGTGACGCCCTGATCGTGCGCCGCCGGCGCGCCAACAAGAAGCGCTGAGCGGGATAGGAGCCGACAGACATGCCACGCAGCCTGAAGAAGGGCCCGTTCGTCGACGACCACCTGCTCAAGAAGGTGGACGCCCAGAACGAAAAGGGCACCAAGAACGTGATCCGTACCTGGTCACGCCGCTCGACGATCATCCCGGACATGCTGGGTCACACCCTCGCGGTGCACGACGGCCGCAAGCACGTCCCGGTGTTCGTGACCGAGGCGATGGTCGGGCACAAGCTCGGCGAGTTCGCTCCCACGCGCACCTTCCGTGGGCACATCAAGGACGACCGCCGCTCGCGGCGGGGCTGACCAGGTAGAGAGAGATTCAGATGACTTCCCAGTTGGGACAGGAGGCACCGGTCGCCCGGGCTACCGCCCGGTTCGTCCGCGTGACCCCCATGAAGGCCCGCCGGGTGGTGGACCTGGTCCGCTACCTGCCGACCGACGAGGCGCTGGCGCTGCTGCGCTACGCCCCCCAGAGCGCCAGCGAGCCGGTGGCCAAGGTGGTCGCCAGCGCGGTGGCCAACGCCGAGCACAACCTGCAGCTCGACCCGGCCGCGCTGGTCGTCAGCGCCGCCTACGTCGACGAGGGCCCCACGCTCAAGCGGATCCGTCCGCGTGCGCAGGGCCGGGCGTTCCGCATCAACAAGCGGACGAGCCACATCACCATCGAGGTGAGCGAGGTCGCCTCCAGCGCCGACCTCGCGCAGAAGTCGCGCAAGGCCCGTCGGGACACCGGCATGGTCGGCCCTGCGACCCAGCAGTCCAACAACTCGAAGGGAGGGACCCGCTAGTGGGTCAGAAGGTCAACCCGCACGGGTTCCGACTCGGGATCACCACCGACTACAAGTCCCGGTGGTACGCGGACAAGCTGTACGCCGACTACGTCAAGGAAGACGTCGCGATCCGCAAGCTCATGTCCAAGGGCATGGAGCGGGCCGGCATCTCCAAGGTGGAGATCGAGCGCACCCGTGACCGGGTCCGCGTCGACATCCACACCGCGCGCCCCGGCATCGTCATCGGTCGCCGCGGCGCCGAGGCCGACCGCATCCGTGGCGAGCTCGAGAAGCTCACCGGCAAGCAGGTGCAGCTGAACATCCTCGAGGTGAAGAACCCCGAGTCCGACGCGCAGCTGGTCGCTCAGGGAGTGGCGGAGCAGCTCTCCTCCCGCGTGAGCTTCCGTCGTGCCATGCGCAAGGCGATGCAGTCGGCGCAGCGCAGCCCGCAGGTCAAGGGCATCCGCGTGCAGTGCTCGGGTCGCCTCGGCGGCACCGAGATGAGCCGCTCGGAGTTCTACCGCGAGGGCCGCGTCCCCCTGCACACGCTCCGGGCGAACATCGACTACGGCATCTACGAGGCCCGCACCACCTTCGGCCGCATCGGCGTCAAGGTGTGGATCTACAAGGGTGACGTCAGCGGTTCGCGCGCCGAGCGCGCTGCCCTCGAGGCCCTGGCCGAGCGTCAGGGCCAGCGCCGCGAGCGCCCCCAGCGCCCGCGCCGTTCGGGCTCGTCGGGCACCACCGCCGGCGGCACCGAGGCCGGCCGCGCTGCGGCGACCGAGGGCACCGGTCCCGCCGTCGAGACCACCGAGAGCGTCGTCGCCGCCACCTCTGGCGACGTCGCCCCGGAGACGACCGTCGCCGAGGTCGCCGGTCCGGAGGCCACCGCTGCCGCCGAGACCACCGCTGCCGAGACGACCGAGAACACGGAGAGCTGAGCCATGCTCATCCCACGGCGCGTCAAGCACCGCAAGCAGCACCACCCGAGCCGCTCGGGCAAGGCCAAGGGCGGCACCGAGATCAACTTCGGTGAGTTCGCGATCCAGGCGCTCGAGCCGGCGTACGTGACCAACCGTCAGATCGAGTCGGCGCGTATCGCGATGACCCGGCACATCAAGCGTGGTGGAAAGGTGTGGATCTCGATCTACCCGGACCGTCCGCTGACCAAGAAGCCGGCCGAGACCCGCATGGGTTCCGGTAAGGGTTCGCCCGAGTGGTGGGTGGCCAACGTCAAGCCCGGCCGCGTCCTGTTCGAGCTGTCCGGCGTCGCCGAGCCCGTGGCCCGCGAGGCCATGCGTCGTGCGATCCACAAGCTGCCGATGAAGTGCCGCTTCATCACGCGAGAAGGAGAAGTGTGATGGCCGCTGGTCTGACCGCTCCCGAGCTGCGCGAGCTCTCCGCCGACGAGCTCGCCTCGCGGCTGCGTGAGTCGAAGGAAGAACTGTTCAACCTGCGGTTCCAGGTGGCCACCGGCCAGCTGGACAACAACCGGCGACTGCAGACCGTCCGCCGCGACATCGCCCGGATCTACACGATCCAGCGCGAGCGCGAGCTGGGTCTCTCGGTCGCCCCGAACGAGGGTGTGGCATGAGCGAGACCCAGGAAGCGTCGGGCCCCGGCCTGGCCGGTCGCGGGTACCGCAAGGTCCGTGAGGGCCTGGTGGTCAGCGACAAGATGGAGAAGACCATCGTCGTCGAGGTGGAGGACCGCGTGAAGCACGCCCTCTACGGCAAGGTCATCCGGCGCACGAACAAGCTCAAGGTCCACGACGAGCAGGGGGTCGCCGGCATCGGTGACCGCGTGCAGATCATGGAGACCCGGCCGCTGTCGGCCACCAAGCGGTGGCGCGTCGTCTCGGTCATCGAGAAGGCCAAGTAAGAGGCGGCCCTCAGGGGCCGTATCGGGTAGGAGTACCCTGGACCATCGGCGCGCATCTCACCGTTCAGCGGTTCGCGCGCCGCATCCCGGTACCCGTGCAACGGTGCGCACCGGCGGCTCACGCTGCCGGTGCGTCCGCACGCGGTGCCGGACAGCCGGTTCACCGTTCCGGCCCGGCTGTCACCACAAGTATTTGGGAGTAGCACGTGATCCAGCAGGAGTCGCGACTGCGTGTCGCCGACAACACCGGTGCGAAGGAGATCCTCTGCATCCGGGTTCTCGGAGGCTCGGGGCGACGCTACGCGGGAATCGGCGACATCATCGTCGCCACCGTGAAGGACGCGCTGCCGGGTGCCGGTGTGAAGAAGGGTGACGTCGTCAAGGCCGTCATCGTCCGCACCGTGAAGGAGCGCCGTCGTCCCGACGGTTCCTACATCCGCTTCGACGAGAACGCCGCGGTCATCATCCGCGACAGCGGCGACCCGCGCGGGACGCGCATCTTCGGGCCGGTCGGCCGGGAGCTGCGCGACAAGCGCTTCATGCGGATCATCTCGCTCGCCCCGGAGGTGCTGTGATCATGGTTGCCACGAGCAACGGCAAGACGCCGTCCATGAAGGTCAAGAAGGGCGACACCGTCCTGGTCCTCGCGGGCCGCGACAAGGGTGCCAAGGGCCGCGTCATCGCTGCCTACCCCAAGCTCCAGAAGGTCCTGGTCGAGGGCGTCGGGCGGGTCAAGAAGCACACCCGCATCAGCTCCAACCAGCGCGGCGCCCAGCAGGGCGGGATCGTCACGCAGGAGGCTCCCATCCACGTGAGCAACGTGATGGTGATCGACTCCGAGGACAAGCCGACCCGGGTCGGTTACCGCAAGGACGAGGAAGGCCGCAACATCCGGGTCTCGCGGCGCACCGGTAAGGACCTCTGATCATGAGCGCACCCTCCCGCGAGCTGCCCCGCATGCTCGCCAACTACCGCGAGACGATCGTGCCGGCGCTGCAGAGCGAGTTCGGCTACGAGAACGTCATGCAGATCCCGCGCCTGACCAAGATCGTGGTCAACATGGGCGTCGGCGAGGCGACCCGTGACGCGAAGCTGATGGACGGCGCGGTCCGCGACCTCACCGCCATCACCGGTCAGAAGCCGGCCGTCGTCCGGGCCCGCAAGTCCATCGCGCAGTTCAAGCTGCGCGAGGGCATGCCGATCGGCGCCAAGGTGACCCTCCGCGGCGACCGCATGTGGGAGTTCCTCGACCGCCTGCTGTCGCTCGCCCTGCCCCGCATCCGTGACTTCCGCGGCCTGAACTCCAAGCAGTTCGACGGCCACGGCAACTACACGTTCGGGCTGAACGAGCAGTCGATGTTCCGCGAGATCGACGTCGACAAGATCGACCGGCAGCGCGGTATGGACATCACGCTGGTCACCACCGCCACGAACGACGAGGAGGGTCGCGAGCTGCTCCGCCAGCTCGGCTTCCCCTTCGCCGGGTCGCCCGTCATCACGACCGTCCGCTGAGTCGGGCAGGAGAGAAGCAATGGCCAAGAAGGCGCTGATCAACAAGGCGGCCCGCAAGCCGAAGTTCGCGGTCCGTGGCTACACCCGCTGCCAGCGGTGCGGTCGTCCGCACTCGGTGTTCCGCAAGTTCGGCCTCTGCCGGATCTGCCTGCGGGAGATGGCGCACGCCGGGGAGCTCCCCGGCGTGAAGAAGTCCAGCTGGTAACTGCACCACCCCCCTGCACCACTCACGGCTCCACCGATCGTCGAAAGGCCCACGCGCCAAGTCCCGGAGACCCGGCGCATGAGGAACCGCGACGAGAGAGGCACCACCACACATGACCATGACCGACCCGATCGCGGACATGCTGACGCGTCTGCGGAACGCCAACCAGGCGTACCACGACTCCGCGGCGATGCCGTCCTCGAAGCTGAAGACGCACATCGCCCAGATCCTCCAGGAGCAGGGCTACATCGCCGGCTGGAGCGTCTCGGAGATCGAGAAGGACGGCAGCACCTTCAAGCAGCTCGTCATCGACCTCAAGTACGGCCCGAACCGCGAGCGCAGCATCGCCGGTGTCCGGCGCGTGTCGAAGCCCGGTCTGCGCGTCTACGCGAAGTCCACCTCGCTGCCCAAGGTGCTCGGCGGTCTGGGCGTGGCGATCATCTCCACGTCCACCGGACTGCTCACCGACAAGCAGGCGAACAAGAAGGGCGTGGGTGGGGAAGTCCTCGCCTACGTCTGGTAAGGGAGCGAGCGAAGATGTCACGGATCGGACGACTCCCGATCGCCGTGCCCGGTGGCGTGGACGTCGCCATCGACGGTCAGACGGTCAGCGTGAAGGGACCCAAGGGCGAACTCCGCCACACGGTCGCCACGCCGATCACCGTCGAGCACGACGAGGACGGCACGCTGCGGGTGCAGCGCCCCAACGACGAGCGACAGAACCGCGCCCTCCACGGGCTCTCGCGGACGCTCATCGCGAACATGATCACCGGCGTCACCGAGGGTTACACCAAGACCCTCGAGATCGTCGGCGTCGGCTACCGCGTCCAGGCGCGCGGCTCGGACCTCGAGTTCGCCCTGGGCTTCAGCCACCCGGTGCCCGTCAAGGCACCGGACGGCATCACCTTCGCCGTCGAGACCCCGACCCGTCTGCGGGTCACGGGTATCGACAAGCAGCTCGTCGGTGAGGTCGCAGCCAAGATCCGCAAGATCCGCAAGCCCGACCCGTACAAGGGCAAGGGCGTGCGGTATCAGGGCGAGGTCGTCAAGCGCAAGGTCGGGAAGACGGGTAAGTGATGGCTCAGGCAGAGAAGGCCGCTCGGGTCCACAAGCCCGTCGGAACCGACATCAGTACGGCGCGCCGCACGTCGCGGCTGCGTCGCCACAACCGGCTGCGCAAGCGCGTCTCCGGCACCGCCGAGCGTCCGCGCCTGGTGGTCAAGCGGAGCACGCGCCACATCCACGTGCAGCTGGTCGACGACACGCTCGGCCGCACGCTGGTCAGCGCCTCCACGATGGACGCCAGCCTGCGCGGCACCGAGGGCGACAAGTCCGCCCTCGCCCGTCAGGTCGGTGCCCTGGTGGCGGAGCGGGCGAAGGCCGCCGGCGTCACGGCGGTCGTCTTCGACCGCGGTGGCAACCGGTACGCCGGGCGGATCGCCGCCCTGGCCGACGGTGCCCGCGAGGGTGGGCTGGACTTCTGATGACCACCCACACCAGCAGCACGAGCGAGCAGATCGAGAGGGACGTCTGATGCCAGGACCACAGCGACGCGGCGGCGGCGCCGGCGGTGCCGGTGGCGCCGGCGGTGCCGGCGGCAACGACCGTCGGGATCGTCGTGACGGCGGCCGGGGCCCCGGTGGCGCGCCCGCCGAGAAGAGCAACTACATCGAGCGCGTGGTCGCCATCAACCGCGTCTCCAAGGTCGTCAAGGGTGGTCGTCGCTTCAGCTTCACCGCCCTGGTGATCGTGGGCGACGGTGACGGCACCGTGGGCGTCGGCTACGGCAAGGCCAAGGAGGTGCCCGCGGCGATCGCCAAGGGCGTCGAGGAGGCCAAGAAGCACTTCTACAAGGTGCCGCGCATCGCCAGCACCATCCCGCACCCCGTGCAGGGTGAGGCGGCGGCCGGTGTCGTGCTGCTCAAGCCGGCCAGCCCGGGTACCGGTGTCATCGCCGGTGGTCCGGTGCGCGCCGTCCTCGAGTGCGCCGGCATCCACGACGTGCTCTCCAAGAGCCTCGGGTCCTCGAACCCGATCAACATCGTGCACGCGACGATGCAGGCGCTGAAGGACCTCGTCCGTCCCGAGGAGATCGCGGCCCGCCGTGGTCTGCCCTTGGAGGACGTCGCCCCGGCGGCCATGCTCCGTGCCCGTGCGGGCCAGGGAGTCTGAGATGGCGCAGCTGAAGGTCACCCAGATCAAGTCGGGGATCGGCACCAAGCCGAACCAGCGTCAGACGCTGCGTTCGCTGGGCCTGAAGCGGATCCACGACTCGGTCGTCCAGGAGGACCGTCCCGAGATCCGCGGGATGGTCGCGACGGTGCCGCACCTGGTCACCGTCGAAGAGGTCTGAGGAAAGACTCGCTATGACTCTGAAGGTCCACCACCTGCGTCCGGCCCCGGGCGCTCACACCGCCAAGACCCGTGTGGGTCGCGGTGAGGGCTCCAAGGGCAAGACGGCCGGTCGCGGCACCAAGGGCACCGGGGCGCGCGGCAACACCTCCGCCCGGTTCGAGGGTGGGCAGACCCCGCTGCACATGCGGCTGCCCAAGCTCTCGGGCTTCAAGCCCCCGAACAAGATTGTGTTCCAGGTCGTCAACCTCGACCGGATCGCGGCGCTGTTCCCCCAGGGCGGCACCGTCAACCCGGACACCCTCGCCGAGGCCGGTGCGGTCCGCCGCAACCAGCCGGTGAAGGTGCTCGGCACCGGCGAGCTCGGAGGCGTCAAGGTCGACGTCTCGGCGCACGCCTTCTCCTCGGCCGCGGCCGAGAAGATCGGCGCAGCCGGGGGCAGCACCACCCGCATCTGACCCGGATCCCGGCTCCCGCCGCGAGTGCGCTCGCGGCGGGAGAACGCCGGGACCCACCACTCGGCCCGCCCCTGCACCCGTGCGGGGCGGGCCGATTGCTAGTGTCGACCGACCGAGAAGGGGAGGGCACGTGCTGCAGGCGTTCGCCGCGGCGTTCCGGACGCCAGATCTCCGGCGCAAGCTGCTGTTCTCCCTGGCGATCATCGCCGTCTACCGGCTGGGTGCGCAGGTGCCCGGGCCGGGGGTGTCGGTCGAGGCGATCAACAGCTGTCTCGACATCGCCCAGTCGGGTTCCCAGCGGGACATCTACTCGCTGGTCAACCTCTTCTCGGGCGGCGCACTGCTGCGCCTGTCGGTCTTCGCGCTCGGCATCATGCCGTACATCACCGCGAGCATCATCGTCCAGCTGCTGGTCGTGGTCATCCCGCGCTTCGAGCAGCTGAAGAAGGAAGGGCAGTCGGGTCAGGCCAAGCTGACCCAGTACACCCGCTACCTGACGATCGCCCTCGCGGTGCTGCAGAGCACCGGCATCATCGCCCTGGCCCGCAGTGGCCAGCTCTTCCCGGGCTGCTCCGAGGCGATCATCCCCTCCGACTCGGTGTGGACCACGGTCATCCTGGTCATCGCGCTGACCGCCGGTACCGCGCTGATCATGTGGCTCGGCGAGCTGCTGACCGAGAAGGGGATCGGCAACGGCATGTCCGTGCTGATCTTCACCTCGATCGCCGCGCGCATCCCGGCCGAGGGTGGCGGCATCCTGCAGACCCGCGGCGTGCTGGTCTTCACCGTCGTCTGTGCCTTCGCGGTGCTGATCATCGGTGCTGTCGTGTACGTGGAGCAGGCGCAACGGCGCATCCCCGTCCAGTACGCCAAACGGATGGTCGGCCGGCGCATGTACGGCGGGACGTCGACCTACCTGCCGCTGAAGGTGAACCAGGCCGGTGTCATCCCGGTCATCTTCGCCTCGTCGCTGCTGTACCTCCCGCAGCTGATCAGCCAGCTCCAGGGTGACGAGACGGGCTCGGTCCGCCAGTTCTTCGAGACCTACATCATCGACCAGAGCAGCCCGGTGCACGTGGCGCTCTACTTCGCGCTGATCGTCTTCTTCACGTACTTCTACGTGTCGATCACGTTCAACCCGGAGGAGCGGGCCGACGACATGAAGCGCTACGGCGGCTTCATCCCCGGCATCCGTCCGGGCCGCCCGACGGCCGAGTACCTGCAGTACGTGCTGTCCCGCATCACGTTGCCGGGCGCGCTCTACCTCGGCATCGTCGCCGTGCTGCCGAACTTCTTCCTCGCGGTGACGCAGGAGGGGCAGAACCAGAACTTCCCGTTCGGCGGGACCGCAGTGCTGATCATGGTCGGAGTGGGGTTGGAGACGGTGAAGCAGATCGAGACGCAACTGAACCAGCGCAGCTACGAAGGGTTCCTGAAGTAGTGCGCGTCGTCCTGCTGGGGCCCCCCGGAGCGGGCAAGGGCACCCAGGCGCAGTTCATCGCGGGCCGCCTCGCCGTCCCGGCCATCTCCACCGGGGACATCTTCCGGGCGAACGTGAGCGGCGCGACCGAGCTCGGCCAGAAGGCCAAGGTCTACATGGACGCCGGCGACCTCGTCCCCGACGAGATCACCGTGGCCATGGTCAAGGACCGCCTCGCCGAGCCGGACGCCGAGGGCGGCTTCCTGCTGGACGGCTTCCCGCGGACCATCTCCCAGGCCGAGCAGCTGGCCGCCTCGCTCGCCGACCTCGGCACCGGGCTGGACCGCGTGCTCGAGCTCGTCGTCGACGAGGAGGAGCTGGTGCGCCGGCTCTCCGGCCGCCGCATGCTCGTCGACGGCGAGATGGTGCAGCGCGACGACGACAAGCCCGAGACCGTGCGGCACCGCCTCGAGGTCTACCGGGAACAGACGGCGCCGCTGTCCGGGTTCTACGAGGGCGAGGGCCTGCTGTCCCGCATCGACGCGATCGGTGCCGTGGACGAGGTCACCGGCCGGGCGCTGCGTGCGCTCGGCGTCGACCCCGAGGGCACCGCCCCGAGCGCGGCCGCGGCCGGCGCCTGAGGGCCCGGCAGTGCACGGCGACCGCCGCGAGGCACTGCTGGCCCGGGTGCCGCTGCTGGCGAAGTGGAGTGGACGCATGATCCAGATCAAGACGGCGCACGAGATCGAGCTCATGCGCGCCTCCGGGCTCGTGACGGCCGGGGCGCTGGCGGCGGTCAGGGCTGCGGTGCGGCCCGGCGTCACCACCGGTGAGCTCGACGCGGTCGCCGAGGACCACATCCGCTCGAAGGGCGCCGTGCCGAACTTCCTCGGCTACCACGGCTTCACCGGGACCATCTGCGCGTCGGTCAACGACGAGGTGGTCCACGGGATCCCGAACCCCGACCGCCGGCTGGCCGAGGGCGACAACATCTCGATCGACTGCGGCGCGATCCTGGCCGGCTGGCACAGCGACTCCGCGATCACCGTGACGGTGGGGGAGCCCTCGGCCGAGGACGCCGCTCTGATCGAGGTGACCGAGCGCTCGATGTGGGCCGGCCTGGCCCGGGCCGTGGCCGGGGGCCGGCTCACCGACATCAGCGCGGCCGTCGAGGAGTCGATCCGGACCCACGCGCACCCGTACGGGATCGTCGACCACTACGGCGGGCACGGCATCGGCACGGAGATGCACCAGGACCCGCACGTCCTCAACTACGGTCGCGCCGGTCGCGGGCCCAAGCTGGTCCCGGGGCTCGCCCTGGCGATCGAGCCGATGGTCACGGTCGGGGACCCGGCGACGGTCGAGCTGGACGACGGCTGGACGGTCGTGACGAAGGACGGCTCGCGGGCCGCGCACTTCGAGCACTCCGTCGCCATCACGCCCGAGGGACCCTGGGTGCTGACGGCCGAGGACGGCGGGGTCGCCGGTCTGGCCCCGTTCGGGATCACGCCGCGCACCTGACGGGCCCTCCTGAGCGGCTCCGCCGGGCTGTAGCGCAGCCCTCATGGGGGCCGGTTGGGAACCCGCGGGTCGTCAGGTACGATTCCCTGTGGCGCTAGCGCCGTTCTTTCGTCGTGCTGTGGCCGCGTGACGGGGAGCGCCCTCGCGAGAGCGCCAGCACCACCTGTTCTGCGACATCACCGAGGTCGTCGTCCCGGGTACACCCGTGGGCGCGGACGAGGGCCGAGTACCACCGAGTCAAGGAGTGCGTGTAGGGCATGGCGAAGAAAGACGGGGCCATCGAGGTCGAGGGTCGCGTCGTCGAGCCGCTGCCCAACGCGATGTTCCGGGTCGAACTGCAGAACGGGCACCGGGTGCTCGCCCACATCAGCGGCAAGATGCGGCAGCACTACATCCGCATCCTGCCCGAGGACCGCGTGGTCGTGGAGCTTTCGCCCTACGACCTGACGCGCGGTCGCATCGTCTACCGCTACAAGTAACCGCTCGGTCAGCGACTGCCCACCGGCAGAGACGCGGCCGGCACACGATCGAGGAATGAGGGGCGGCACCGGTGAAGGTCCAGCCGTCGGTGAAGAAGATCTGCGACAAGTGCAAGGTGATCCGCCGGCACGGCCGGGTCATGGTCATCTGCGACAACGCCCGGCACAAGCAGCGCCAGGGCTGAGGGAGTACCAGAACATGGCACGACTGGCAGGCGTCGACCTTCCCCGCGAGAAGCGGTTGGAGGTCGCCCTCACGTACATCTACGGCATCGGGAAGACCCACGCCAAGGAGACCCTGGCCGCGACGGGTGTCAGCCCGGACCTGCGCGTCAAGGACCTCGGTGACGAGGATCTGCTGAAGCTGCGCGACTACATCGACGAGCACTTCCGCGTCGAGGGTGACCTGCGCCGCGAGGTGGCCGCCGACATCCGCCGCAAGGTGGAGATCGGTTGCTACCAGGGGCTGCGTCACCGTCGTGGACTCCCCGTCCACGGCCAGCGCACCAAGACGAACGCGCGCTCGAGCAAGGGCCCGCGCAAGACCATCGCGGGCAAGAAGAAGGCCCGCTGACCCACAGCACGTCGACGTGCGGTCGCAGCGACCCGTGAGGGCGGGAGCGATGGCGCGACACGTGTGCTGCCTCGCGGCAGCAACCCCAGGCCACAACTGAAGGAAACCGGAGAGACATGCCTCCCAGGGCTCGCACCGCGGCTGGTGCCAAGAAGGTCCGCCGCAAGGAGAAGAAGAACGTCGCCCACGGCGCCGCGCACATCAAGAGCACGTTCAACAACACGATCGTGTCGATCACCGACCCGGCCGGGAACGTGATCAGCTGGGCCTCCGCCGGCCACGTCGGTTTCAAGGGCTCGCGCAAGTCCACGCCGTTCGCGGCGCAGATGGCTGCCGAGAACGCCGCCCGTAAGGCGCAGGAGCACGGCATGCGCAAGGTCGACGTCTTCGTGAAGGGCCCTGGCTCCGGTCGCGAGACGGCCATCCGCTCCCTGCAGGCCACGGGCCTCGAGGTCGGGCAGATCCAGGACGTGACGCCGCAGCCGCACAACGGCTGTCGCCCCAAGAAGCGCCGCCGGGTCTGACCGGTCACTGACGAGACGATCTAGGAGTATTTGACGTGGCCCGTTACACCGGAGCCGACTGCCGCCTCTGCAGGCGCGAGAAGATGAAGCTGTTCCTCAAGGGCAGCAAGTGCGAGTCCGCGAAGTGCCCGATCGAGATCCGGCCCTACCCGCCGGGTGAGCACGGTCGTGGCCGCACCAAGGACAGCGAGTACCTGCTGCAGCTCCGCGAGAAGCAGAAGGCCCGCCGCATCTACGGCGTGCTGGAGAAGCAGTTCCGCGGTTACTACGAAGAGGCCAACCGCAAGAGCGGCAAGACCGGCGAGGTCCTGCTCCAGATCCTGGAGTCGCGCCTGGACAACGTCGTGTACCGGGCCGGCTTCGCCGAGTCCCGCGACATGGCCCGCCAGCTGGTCCGCCACGGGCACATCCGGGTGAACGGCCGCAAGGTCGACATCCCGTCGTACCGGGTGACCGAGAACGACATCGTCGAGGTGGCCGAGAAGTCGCGCACGATGCTGCCGTTCGAGATCGCCCAGGCCCGCGCCGGCGAGCGCCCCGTGCCCCCGTGGCTCGAGGTCATCAGCAGCCAGCTGCGCGTCCTCGTGCACAACATCCCGGCCCGTCAGGTGATCGACACCCCGGTCCAGGAGCAGCTGATCGTGGAGCTCTACTCCAAGTAGCAGCCCCTGCAGTACGGCGGGGCGGGCGGACCGATGTCCGCCCCGCCGGCACCACCCCCCTCACGGCGTCATATGGCGGTCGCCGGAGGACCTCAAGGAGACACCATGCTCATCGCACAGCGCCCCACCCTCACCGAGGAGACCATCTCGGAGCAGCGCTCGCGGTTCGTCATCGAGCCGCTCGAGCCCGGCTTCGGCTACACCCTCGGCAACTCCCTGCGCCGCACCCTCCTGTCGTCGATCCCCGGCGCTGCTGTCACCAGCATCCGGATCGAGGGCACCCTGCACGAGTTCACGACCGTGCCGGGGGTCAAGGAGGACGTCACCGAGCTGATCCTCAACCTCAAGGGCCTGGTCGTCAGCTCCGACTCCGACGAGCCGGTGACCATGTACCTGCGCAAGCAGGGTCCCGGTGAGGTCACCGCCGCGGACATCGCGCCGCCGGCCGGCGTCGAGGTGCACAACCCCGACCTCCACATCGCCACGCTGAACGGCAAGGGCCGCCTCGAGGTCGAGCTCGTCGTCGAGCGCGGTCGCGGCTACGTCCCGGCCCCGCAGAACAAGCAGCCCGGCCAGGAGATCGGCCGCATTCCGGTCGACTCGATCTACTCGCCGGTCCTCAAGGTCACCTACGCCGTCGAGGCCACCCGCGTCGAGCAGCGCACCGACTTCGACCGCCTCGTGGTCGACGTCGAGACCAAGCCCTCCATCGCCCCCCGGGACGCCATCGCGTCCGCCGGGTCGACGCTGGTCGAGCTCTTCGGTCTGCTGCGCGAGCTGAACATCGACGCCGAGGGCATCGAGGTCGGGCCCAGCCCGGCCGAGGCCGCCGACATCGCCAACTTCTCGATGCCGATCGAGGACATGGACCTCACCGTCCGGTCCTACAACTGCCTCAAGCGCGAGGGCGTGCACACCGTCGGTGAGCTCGTCACCCGCTCCGAGGCCGACCTCCTCGACATCCGCAACTTCGGCGCGAAGTCGATCGACGAGGTCAAGATGAAGCTCGCGGCGATGGGCCTGGCCCTCAAGGACAGCCCGCCCGGATTCATCCCGACCTCGGTCGAGAGCTACGACGAGGGCTACGAGACCGACGCCTACCAGGGCACCGGCGAGTTCGCCCCCGGCTACGAGCAGCAGCCCCAGTACGACGAGGGCTCCTACCAGGAGACCGAGCAGCTCTGATCCACACCGGGCGGCGGGGGAGACCCCGCCGCCCGGACGGGCTCCCGGGCCCGGCACGCTGAGCAGCAACGACAGCACCACCACGGAACGCAGCCGCCCCTCGCACCGGCCGGCAGCCTGAGGAAGGACCGACATGCCCACCCCCACCAAGGGTCCCCGTCTCGGCGGATCCCCCGCGCACCAGCGGCTGATGCTGGCCAACATGGCCACGTCGCTGTTCGAGCATGGGCGGATCACCACCACCGAGGCCAAGGCCAAGCGGCTGCGCCCCTACGCCGAGAAGCTGGTGAGCTTCGCGAAGCGTGGTGACCTGCACTCCCGTCGCCAGGTGATGACCGTCATCCGTGACAAGGACGTCGTGCACACCCTCTTCGCCGAGATCGGTCCGCGCTTCGCGAACCGGCCGGGTGGCTACACCCGCATCACCAAGGTCGGCCCCCGCAAGGGCGACAACGCCCCCATGGCCGTCATCGAGCTCGTCGAGGCGCTCACCGTCGGCCAGCAGGCCGTCGGCGAGGCCGAGCGGGCCCGCGGCACGCAGTTCGCCACCGGGGCCGGCTCCGCCGCTGCCGCCGGCGAGGTGACCGCGGACGCCATCGAGCCGACGGACGCCGCCGAGGAGTCCGCGGACAGCGCGGACTCGGCCGACAGCGCCGACTCGGCCGACTCCGCGGACAGCCCGGACGAGGCCGACGACGCCTCCGCGGAGGCGGAGACCGAGTCCGACACGGACGGCGCCAAGTGACCAGCGGCGACCGCGACGAGGCGCAGGAGATCGTCACCGACGTCTTCGTGCCCGACGGGGAGCGCCAGGACGACGGCGACGTCGACCGCGAGCCCACCGCGGAGAACGGCGTCGTCGTCGACGGCGACAACGTCTCCCCGGAGCTCGCCGACGCCGCCGCGGCCGAGGTCAACGCCGCGGAGCTGGGCGACGCGGCCACCGCGAGCCTGCACGCTCCCGGCGGCGAGTCGGCTCCCGACCCGCGCTGACGCTCCGAGCACGCTGAACACCGAACACCCGGACGAGCCCGCCACCCACGACGGTGGCGGGCTCGTCCGTCTTCGTCTGGCGGTGAGCTACGACGGGACGGCGCTGCACGGCTGGGCCCGGCAGCCCGCCCTGCGGACGGTGCAGGGCGACCTCGAGGAGGCGCTCGGAACGGTGCTCCGCACCCCGGTCCAGCTGACCGTCGCCGGCCGCACGGACGCCGGCGTGCACGCCACCGGGCAGGTGGCGCACTGCGACGTCCCGCGGGCGCTGTGGGACCAGCAGCGCGACCGGCTGGTGCGGCGGCTGCGCGGGATCCTGCCGCCGGACATCGCCGTCCCGTCCGTGGTGGAGGCCCATCCGGACTTCGACGCCCGGTTCGCCGCCCTCGGCCGGCACTACGTGTACCGGCTGACCGACGCCGATTGGGGTCCGCCACCGCTGCGCCGCTCCGACACCGTCGCATGGGGCCGCTCGCTCGACACCGAGGCGATGGCCGCGGCCGCGGCGTTGTTGCTGGGCGAGCACGACTTTGCCGCCTACTGCCGTCGCCGCGAGGGTGCCACCACCATCCGCACCCTGCTGGCCCTGCAGGTCGCCCGGACCGATGACCTGGTGACCATCTCGGCGTCGGCCGACGCGTTCTGCCACTCCATGGTCCGCAGCCTCGTCGGGGCGCTGACGGCGGTGGGCGAGGGCCGTCGGACACCGGACTGGCCGGCCGGGCTGCTCGCCCGCGACGAGCGGGCCAGCGAGGTGCCGGTCGCGCCGGCCGGCGGGCTGACGCTGGTCCGCGTCGACTACCCGCCCGAGGACATGCTGGCCGACCGCGCGCTGCTCACCCGGGCCCGGCGCGCCTAAACCTCACGGCAGGGCGGCGACTGCCTCGTCGATCGGGGTGTCACCGGAGACGAGCTCGATGACGGCGCCATCGCGTCCGGCATCGATCAGTGCGACCAGCACCGCCGCGACGTCGTCCCGGGGGATGCTGCCGTAGCCCGTGCTGCGGGCCAGGTGCACCCGGCCGGTGCCCGGCTCGTCGGTGAGCCCGCCGGGCCGCAGCACGGTCGTGGCCAGTGCTGCGCGGGGGAGGACGTCGTCCTCGGCGCGCAGCTTGGCCTGCAGGTAGACCGCCATCACCGGGTCCACGCCCTCCGGGGCGCCGTCGCGCGCCTGCTCGACGCCCATGGACGACACCAGCACGTACCGCCCGACGCCGGCCCTCTCCGCGGCGTCGGCCAGCAGCACCGCGGCGCCGTGGTCGACCGTGTGCTTGCGGGCCTCCCCGCTGCCCGGACCGGCGCCGGCGGCGAAGACGACGACGTCCGCGCCCCGGGACGGCGCGGCCAGCTCGTCCACCGAGGCGGACTCGAGGTCGAGCACGGCGGGCTCGACCCCGTCGCTGCGCAGGTCGGCCGCGTGGTCGGGGTTGCGGATGAGGCCGACGACGGTGTCGCCGCGGGCGGAGAGCAGACGGCCGAGGCGGCGGGCGACCTGCCCGTGGGCCCCGGCGATGACGATGCGCATGACCGGCCCCTACCCGTCGAGGTCGGCGGCTACCGCCCGCGCGCGGGCGAGATCGGCCGGGGTGTCGCAGTCCAGCCAGGGCGGGGGCATGCCCGGCGGCACGAGGGGGCGGATCCGGTCCGTCCGCAGCGGGGCGAGCACCCGCCGCAGAGAGGTGGGGCCGTCCCCCGCCGGGAGTGCCGCGCGCAGGGCGTCGGTGCGCCACACGCCGAGCAGGTACTGGTCGCGGCCGCCGTCGTCGACGACGAGGACGCCGTCGGCGGCGAGCGCTGCGCGGAGGTCGGCGATGAGCGCGGCGGAGAGGAAGGGCAGGTCCCCGGCGAGCAGGGCGACGACGTCGGTCGCGACCTCCGGCAGGCCCGCACGCAACGCGGCGACGGGCCCGCCCCCGGGCGGCCGCTCGCGGACGACGACGACGTCGCCGGGCACCGGCTGGGGCGGTCCGACGACGATCCGCCGCTCGGCGTCGGCGACGGCGGCGAGCACGGTCCCGAGCATGGTGCGGCCGCCGACCTGCAGCTGCGGCTTGGCCTGCCCGCCGAGCCGCGCGGCGCGCCCGCCGGCGAGCACCAGGGCTGAGTACGGCGGCGGCTGATCCACGGCGTCACCGTAGAGGCGTGGGTACCGTCCCTGCCGTGGGACGAGTCACCAGCCGGACGCCGGTGCTGCGCATCCGCGGCGCGCAGCACACCACCCGACCCGACACCGTGGCCGCGGAGGAGCCGCTGGAGATCCGTCTGGCCGGCACGCCGCTCGCCGTGACCATGCGCACGCCCGGGGACGACTTCGACCTGGTGCACGGGTTCCTCGCCACCGAGGGCGTCATCGCCGGCCCCGACGACGTCGCGGGCCTGCGCTACTGCGACTCCGTCGACGCCGACGGCCGCAACACCTACAACGTGGTGGACGTCGACCTCGCCCCCGGCGTCCCGATCCCCGACACCGGGCTGGAGCGGAACTTCTACACGTCCAGCTCGTGCGGGGTGTGCGGCAAGGCCAGCATCGACGCCATCCGCACGAAGACCGCGTTCGACGTCGCGGCGGACGAGGTCGGGCTGCCCCTGGCCACGCTGCTGGCGCTGCCCGACCGGCTGCGGGCGCAGCAGGAGGTCTTCGAGAAGACCGGGGGCCTGCACGCCGCGGGGCTGTTCGGCGCGGACGGCGAGCTGGTGGCGCTGCGCGAGGACGTCGGCCGGCACAATGCGGTGGACAAGGTGATCGGCGACGGCGTGCGAGCCGGGCGCCTGCCCCTGGCCGGACAGGTGCTGATGGTGAGCGGCCGGGCCAGCTTCGAGCTGACCCAGAAGGCGGCGATGGCCGGCATCCCGGTGCTGGCCGCGGTCTCCGCGCCGTCGTCCCTGGCGGTGGAGCTGGCCCGCGAGGTCGGCATCACCCTGGTCGGCTTCCTCCGCGGCGACGGCTGCAACGTCTACACCCGCACGGAGCGCATCCAGCTCGACTAGTGGTCGCCGCCGCGCAGCTGGCTGACCACGTGGGGGAGCAGCGGGCCCAGCACGGCGAGGCCGTCCTTCACGCCGCCGGTCGAGCCGGGCAGGTTGACGATCAGCGTGCGCCCGGCGATGCCGGCCAGACCGCGCGACAGCACCGCGGTCGGCACGCCGTTCTCGGCGCCGTACAGGCGCACCGCCTCGGCGATGCCGGGCGCCTCGCGCTCCAGCACCCGGCGGGTCGCCTCCGGCGTCACGTCGGTGGGGGAGAGCCCGGTGCCACCGGTGGTGAGGACGACCTCGATCCCGGCGTCGACGGCGGCGCGCAGCACGTCCTCGATCTCGACGGCGTCGTCGGGGAGGACCTTGGGGCCCTCCACCTGGAAGCCGAGCTCGGCCAGGCCGCCGGCCAGCGCCTGCCCGCTGCGGTCCTCGTAGACCCCGGCGGCGGCGCGGTTGGAGGCGGTGACCACCAGTGCCCGGGCCCCACCCGGCAGCTCGGTCACCGCGTCCACAGCCCGCTCTTGCCGCCGGACTTCCGCAGCAGCCGGACGTCGGTGATCGAGGCCCGCGGGTCGACCGCCTTCACCATGTCGATCAACGTCAGTCCGGCGACGGTGACGGCGGTGAGCGCCTCCATCTCCACCCCGGTCCGGTCGGCGGTACGCGCGGTCGCGGTGATCTCGACGGCGTCGTCGGCCACCTCGACGTCCACGGTGACGCCGTGCAGCGCGATGGGGTGGCACAGCGGCACGAGGTCCGGCGTCCGCTTGGCGCCCGCGATGCCGGCGATCCGCGCCACGGCGACCGCGTCGCCCTTCGGCACCCCGGTGCCCCGCAGCAGGCCGACGACCTCGGCGCTCACCAGCACCCGCCCGGCGGCGGTCGCCTCCCGGGCGGTCACCTCCTTGGCGCTGACGTCGACCATGCGCGCGGCGCCGGTCTCGTCGACGTGGGTCAACCTCGGTCCGGTCATCGCAGGGCTCCTTCGATCAGCACGACGTCGACCTCGGCGCCGGCGGCCAGTTCGGTGACGTCCTCGGGGACGACGACGAGGCAGTTGGCCCGCGCCAGGTGCGCGACCAGGTGCGACCCGGGTCCGCCCACCTGGGAGACCTCGCCGCCCTCGACGTACCCGCGCAGGAACTGACGGCGGCCCGCGGGCGAGCGCAGCGGGCCGGTCAGCCGGGCCGGGACGCGCAGCCGGTGCGGTGCGGCGTACCCGAGGGCGCGGCGCAGCGCCGGCCGCACGAAGACCTCGAAGGAGACGAAGGCGCTCACCGGGTTGCCGGGCAGCGTGATCACCGGGACGCCGTCGACGGTGCCGGCGCCCTGCGGGCCGCCCGGCTGCATCGCGACCTTGCCGAACTCGACGGTGCCCAGCCCGGCGAAGGCGTCCTTCACCACCTCGTAGGCGCCCGCGCTCACCCCGCCGCTGGTGATCAGGAGGTCCGCGCCCGCGAGTTCGGCGCGCACCGTGGCCAGGAACTGGTCGACGTCGTCGGGCACGAAGTGCAGCCGGCGGGGGAGCCCCCCGGCCTCCTCCACGGCGGCGGCGAGCAGCAGGGAGTTGGACTCGTAGATCTGCCCGGGTGCCAGCGGTTCGCCGGGGGCGACCAGCTCGCTGCCGGTCGAGAGGACCAGCACCCGCGGCCGGCGCCGGACCGGCAGGTCCGTGACGCCCACGGCGGCGGCCAGGCCGAGCTGCGCGGCACCCAGCGGCGACCCGGCGGACAGGGCGACGTCGCCGGCGGCGATGTCCTCCCCGGCCCGCCGCAGGTGCGTGCCGGCCGCCGGGCAGTCGCGGATCTGCACGACCTCGGTGCCGCCGTCGGTCAGCTCGACGGGCACGACGACGTCGGCGCCCGGGGGGAGCGGTGCGCCGGTCATGATCCGGTGCACCGTGCCCGGCGCCAGGGGGACGACGTCGGTGCGCCCGGCCGGGATGTCCTCGGCCACGGGCAGCCGGACGGCGGCATCCCCGGCGGCGCCCACCTCGGCCCAGCGCGCGGCGTAGCCGTCCATCGCGGAGTTGTCGAAGCCGGGCAGCGCGACCGCCGCCACGACGTCCCGGGCGAGCACCCGGCCGTGCGCGGTGGCCAGCGGCACGGACTCCTCCGGCAGCAGGGGCAGCAGGGCGTCGACCGCCGCCTGGTGTTCCTCGACCGTCCGCACGGGCCCATCCTCGCCGGTGTCCGGGCCGGCTGGGGCCGCGGCCCCCCGGCTCCCCGGTTAGAGTCCTGAGTCGATCAACGACGGCGAGGAGGACGCGTGGCCGAGATCGACCGGATGCTCGAGGCGAACGAGCGGTGGGCGGAGAACTTTCCCGGCAGCAAGCCGGTGCGCCCGGGCCGCAAGGTGGCCGTGGTGGCGTGCATGGACTCCCGCATCCCGCTGTTCGGCGTGCTCGGGCTGGAGATCGGTGACGCGCACGTCATCCGCAACGCCGGCGGCGTGATCACCGAGGACGTCATCCGCTCCCTGACGATCAGCCAGCACGCGCTGGGCACCCGGGAGATCGTCCTGGTGCACCACACCGAGTGCGGTCTCCAGTCGACCGACGACATCTCCTTCGCCGACGCGGTCGAGGCCGCCACCGGCCGCCGTCCGCCGTGGGCCGCCCGGGCCTTCACCGACGTCGACCAGGACGTGCGCGAGTCGATGCGGCTGATCCGCGAGAGCCCCTACCTGCTCTCGCACGAGGTGCGCGGCACGGTGTTCGACGTCACCACGGGACTGCTGCGCGAGGTCCAGGAGGGCTGAGCCCGCCCGCACGGCGGGGAGGCGCCGCCGCGGCTGGTATCGTGACCGGCTGGCGCGCGTCAGCTGGTTGGTGCCCGCGCGTCGCGACGTCTCCCGTACTCGGTGAGGCGATCCCACCAGCCTTCCCGACAACGACGGAGGACACGAGCGCCGTGCGCACGTACACCCCCAAGCCCGGCGAGATCGACCGGGCCTGGCTCGTCATCGACGCCACCGATGTGGTGCTCGGCCGACTGGCCAGCCAGACCGCGCAGATCCTGCGCGGCAAGCACAAGCCGCAGTACGCCCCGCACGTCGACGTCGGTGACTTCGTCGTCATCGTCAACGCCGGGAAGGTCGCCCTCACGGGCAACAAGCGCGAGAACAAGGTGGCCTACCGCCACTCGGGCCACCCGGGTGGCCTGAAGACCATCAACGTCGGCGACCAGCTGAAGACGCACCCCGACCGCGTGATCGAGCGCGCGGTCAAGGGCATGCTGCCGCACAACAGCCTGGGCCGTCAGATGCTCAAGAAGCTCAAGGTCTACGCGGGCCCCGAGCACCCCCACGCTGCGCAGCAGCCCCAGAACTACGAGATCAAGCAGGTGGCCCAGTGACCAGCGCTCTGACCGTGACCGACGCCGACGGGCGTCCGATCCAGACCGTCGGTCGCCGCAAGGAGGCCATCGTCCGCGTGCGCCTCCTCCCCGGCACCGGCCAGTTCAAGCTCAACGGCCGCACCATCGAGGACTACTTCCCGAACAAGGTGCACCAGCAGCTCATCCGTGAGCCGTTCGTCATCCTCGAGAAGGCCGACCAGTACGACGTCGTCGGACTGCTGCACGGTGGCGGTGTCTCCGGGCAGGCCGGTGCGCTGCGCCTCGGCATCGCCCGCGCGCTGATCGAGATCGAGCCCGACGACCGTCCGGTCCTCAAGAAGGCCGGCTTCCTGAACCGTGACCCGCGGGTCGTCGAGCGGAAGAAGTACGGACTGAAGAAGGCCCGCAAGGCGCCTCAGTACTCCAAGCGCTGACCGGTACGTCCGTGGGTCGCCTGTTCGGGACCGACGGCGTCCGGGGTCGTGCCAACGCCGACCTCACGCCGGAGCTGGCGCTCTCGGTGGCTCGTGCCGCCGCAGGCGTGCTCGCCGACCGCGACGGGACCTCGCGTCCCGTCGCGGTCGTCGGCCGCGACCCCCGGGCCAGCGGGGAGATGCTCGAGGCCGCCGTGGTGGCGGGTCTGACGAGCGCAGGTGCCGAGGTGCTCCTCGCCGGTGTCGTCCCGACGCCGGCCCTGGCGCACCTGACCGCCTCGACCGGCGCCGACCTCGGCGTCATGATCTCGGCGAGCCACAACCCGATGCCCGACAACGGCATCAAGCTGTTCAGCCGGGGCGGGCACAAGCTGCCCGACGCCGTCGAGGTGGCGATCGAGGCCTCGGTCGCCGACGCCCACCCGCACGGGCAGCGGCCCACCGGCGCCGGCATCGGCCGCGTCCGGGAGCTGACCGGCGGCGTCGACGAGTACGTGACCCACCTGCTGTCCACCGTCGACCAGCCGCTGCGCGGGGTCTCCGTCGTCGTCGACGGGGCACACGGCGCGGCGTCCGGCGTCGCCCCCGAGGTCTACCGGCGTGCCGGCGCGACGGTGCACGCCATCGGCTGCGAGCCGGACGGCTGGAACATCAACGACGGCATCGGCTCGACCCACCTGGAGCCGCTGATCGCGGCCGTCCGGGCGCAGGGCGCCGACCTCGGCCTCGCCCACGACGGGGACGCCGACCGCTGCCTCGCCGTCACTGCCGACGGCGACGTCGTCGACGGCGACGCGATCCTCGCCATCACCGCGCTGGCCCTGCACGAGCGCGGCGCGCTCAAGGACGCCACCGTCGTGGCCACCGTGATGAGCAACCTCGGCTTCCACCTCGCGATGCGGGACGCCGGCATCGCCGTGCAGACCACCGCCGTGGGGGACCGCTACGTCCTGGAGGCGCTCCGCGCGGGCGGCCTCAGCCTGGGCGGGGAGCAGAGCGGGCACCTGGTGTTCCTGGACCACGCGACGACCGGCGACGGCGTGCTCACCGGCCTGGCGCTCATGTCGCGCATCGCGGCGACCGGTGCATCGCTGGCCGACCTGGCCGCGGTGGTGCAGAAGCTCCCGCAGGTGCTGATCAACGTGCCGGTGCGCGACCGCATCGCCGTGGTGGAGAGCGACTCGGTCGCCGAGGCGGTCAACGCCGTGGAGGCCGAGCTCGGCGAGACCGGCCGGGTCCTCCTGCGGCCCTCCGGCACCGAGCAGCTCGTGCGCGTCATGGTCGAGGCGCCCACCCAGGAGCAGGCCGACCGCGTGGCGCAGCGCCTCGCGGCCGTCGTCGCCGCCGTCGACTGACCCGTCGCGTGTGACGACAGGGGCCCACGGGTGCCCCTGGGGCGCTCCGGTGCGCCGATCGCGCGTTGTGGACGGATCGGTCCGCCACTGCCGGTAGCCTGGGGCAAATGTGCGGAATCGTTGGGTATGTCGGTCCTCAGGACGCCACGAGCGTGGTCCTGGAGGGGCTGCGTCGACTGGAGTACCGGGGCTACGACTCGGCGGGGATCGCCGTCGTCGCCGAAGGTGAGCTGAGCTCGGCGAAGAAGGCCGGCAAGCTCGCCAACCTCGAGAAGGTGCTCGCCGAGCGGCCGCTGCCTGCCGCCACCGTCGGCATCGGCCACACCCGGTGGGCCACCCACGGCGGGCCGACCGACCGCAACGCGCACCCCCACCTGTCCGCCGACGGCTCGGTGGCCGTGATCCACAACGGGATCATCGAGAACTTCGCCGCGCTCCGCAGCGAGCTCGAGGCCGCCGGCATCGAGTTCTCCTCGGAGACCGACACCGAGGTCGCCGCGCACCTGCTCGCCCGGGCGTACGCCGACACCCCCGCGGGTGAGGGCCGGCTCGCCGAGGCCATGCGCACGGTCTGCCGCCGGCTGGAGGGCGCCTTCACCCTGGTCGCGACCGTGGTGACCGAGCCGGACACCCTCGTGGCCGCCCGGCGCAGCAGTCCCCTGGTCGTCGGCATCGGAGAGACAGCCGACGGTACTGCTGAGTATTTCCTGGGCTCCGACGTCGCCGCGTTCATCGGGCACACCCGCAACGCCCTCGAGCTGGGCCAGGACCAGGTCGTCGAGCTCGACCGCGCCACCGGCGTCACCGTGACCGACTTCGCCGGCCACCCGGTCGAGCCGACCGCCTACACCGTGGACTGGGACGCCGCCGCCGCCGAGAAGGGCGGCTACGACTGGTTCATGCTCAAGGAGATCGCCGAGCAACCCCAGGCGATCGCCGACACCCTGCTCGGCCGGCTCGGCGAGGACGGCAAGCTCGTCCTCGACGAGGTGCGGTTGTCCGATCAGGAGCTCCGCGACATCGACAAGATCTTCGTCGTCGCCTGCGGCACCGCCTACCACGCGGGGCTGATCGCCAAGTACGCCATCGAGCACTGGACGCGGATCCCGGTCGAGGTCGAGGTGGCCAGCGAGTTCCGCTACCGCGACCCGGTGCTGGACCGCTCCACCCTCGTCGTCGTCATCAGCCAGTCCGGCGAGACGATGGACACGCTCATGGCGCTGCGGCACGCCCGCGAGCAGAAGGCCCGTGTGCTGGCCATCTGCAACGCCAACGGCTCGACCATCCCGCGCGAGTCCGACGCCGTGCTCTACACCCACGCCGGGCCCGAGATCGCCGTCGCCTCGACCAAGGGGTTCCTCACCCAGGTGGTCGCCTGCTACCTCGTCGGCCTGTTCCTGGCCCAGGTGCGCGGGATGAAGTACGAGGACGAGGTCGACTCCGTCGTCGAGGACCTGCGCAAGCTGCCCGAGGCCGTGGCGACGGTGCTGGCGGAGATGGAGCCGGTCCGCGAGCTGGCCCGATCGCTGGCGAGCGCCGACACGATCCTCTTCCTGGGCCGCCACGTCGGCTTCCCGGTGGCGATGGAGGGCGCGCTCAAGCTCAAGGAGCTCGCCTACATCCACGCCGAGGGGTTCGCCGCGGGCGAGCTCAAGCACGGCCCGATCGCGCTCATCGGCGACGGCACGCCCGTCGTCGTCGTCGTCCCGTCGCCGCGCAGCCGGAACTCGGTGCACGGCAAGGTCGTCTCGAACATCCAGGAGGTGCGGGCCCGCGGGGCGCGCACCATCGTGATCGCCGAGGACGGCGACGAGGACGTCGTGCCGTACGCCGACCACCTCATCCGCGTGCCGCGCACCCCGACGCTGCTGGCCCCCGTGGTCACCACCGTGCCGCTGCAGGTGCTGGCGTGCGAGATCGCCACCACCCGGGGTCTGGACGTCGACCAGCCGCGCAACCTGGCGAAGTCGGTCACCGTCGAGTAGTCGGGACGGCGGGCCGGACGGCGGCGCGGCAGACTGGGCCGGTGATCATCGGGGTCGGGATCGACGTGGTGCCGGTCGAACGGTTCGCCGCCTCGCTCGAGCGGACCCCGGGCCTGCGCGACCGGCTGTTCACCGAGGCCGAGCAGCGCACCCCCTCGGGGGCACTGCGCAGCGGTGAGTCGCTGGCCGCCCGGTTCGCCGCCAAGGAGGCGCTGGCCAAGGCCCTCGGCGCCCCGGGTGACCTGCACTGGCACGACGCCGAGGTCACCGTCGGCGAGCACGGCCGCCCGCACCTCGAGGTGCGCGGCAGCGTGGCCGGCCGTGCGGCGCAGCTCGGGGTGAGCAGCTGGCACCTCTCGCTCAGCCACGACGGCGGCATCGCCTCGGCGATGGTCGTCGCCGAGGGGGTCGTGCGGGGGGACGCCGGATGATCGGGCTCCTCACCGCCGACGAGGTGCGCGCGGCCGAGGCGCCGCTGCTGGCCACCACCCCGCCCGGCACGCTCATGCAGCGGGCGGCCACCGGCCTGGCGACGGTCTGCGCCCGGCTGCTCGGCTCCACCTACGGACGCCGCGTCGTCCTGTTGGTCGGCACCGGGGACAACGGCGGCGACGCGCTCTTGGCCGGCGCCTCCCTGGCCGGCCGAGGGGCCCGCGTGACCGCTGTCCTGCTCGACCCCGGGCGCGCGCACCCGGCCGGGCTGGCCGCCCTCCGGCGCGCCGGTGGGCGCGCCGCGGCGGCGGGGGACCGGGGTACGGAGCAGCTGATCGCCCGGGCCGACCTCGTGCTCGACGGCATGCTCGGCATCGGCGGCCGCGGTGGGCTCCGCCGCGACGCCGCCGAGCTCACCCGGGCGGCGGCCGACGGCGCCGGGATCACCGTCGCGGTCGACGTCCCCAGCGGGGTGGACGCATCGACCGGCGCCGTCGAGGGCGTGGCGTTCCCCGCGATGCACACCGTCACCTTCGGGGCGGTCAAGCGCGGCCTGGTCGTGGGCGAGGGGCGGGGGCACGCCGGGCAGGTGCACCTGGTCGACATCGGCCTGGGGCCGCACCTGCCCGCGGCGACGGCCTGGCAGCTCACCGACGCCGACGCGGCCGGCCGCCTGGAGCCGCCGTCGGCGGGCGACGACAAGTACTCGCAGGGCGTCGTCGGCGTCGTCGCGGGCTCGGCCACCTACCCAGGGGCCGGGGTGCTGTGCACCGGGGCCGCGCTGCGGACGCGGCCCGGGCTGGTCCGCTACGCCGGGACCGCGGCCGAGGGCGTGCGCGCTGCCTGGCCGGAGGCCATCGTCACCGAGGGCCGGCCCGCCGACGCCGGCCGGGTGCAGGCGTGGGTGGTCGGCCCCGGCACGGGCACCGACGACGCCGCACGCGACGTGCTCGCCGAGGTGCTGGCCACCGACGTGCCGGTGCTCGTCGACGCCGACGCCCTCACCCTGCTCGCCCTCGAGCCGGAGCTGGTGCGACGGCGGAGCGCCACCACCGTGCTCACCCCGCACGACCGCGAGTTCGAGCGGTTCGGTGAGCCGGTGGGTGCCGACCGGATCGGCGCCGCCCGCCGGCTCGCCGCCGAGCTCGGCGCCGTCGTCCTGCTCAAGGGCGACGCCACCGTCGTCGCCGACCCCGACGGGACGGCCTTCGTCAACGGGACGGGCACCGCGGAACTGGCCACCGCGGGTACCGGCGACGTCCTGAGCGGCATCGCCGGCGCGCTGCTGGCCACCGGGTTGCCCGCGGCGGATGCCGCGGCGGTCGCGGCGCACCTGCACGGCCGGACCGGCCGGCTCGCCGCGCGGCGCGGACCGCTGATCGCCGGGGATCTCGTGCGGCGGTTGCCGGAGGCCGTCGGCCGCGTGCGCGGGATCCCGGGAGACGGGCTGCGAGACTCGGGCGCGTGACGACAACCCCTGGATCCGGCCGCGCCGAGGTGGTGGTCGACCTCGACGCGATCGCGGCGAACACCGCCGTGCTGCGCGCGCGGGTCGACCGGCCGCTCATGGCCGTGGTCAAGGCCGACGGCTACGGGCACGGCCTGGTGCCCGCCGCCCGCGCGGTGCTGGCCGGCGGCGCGGACGCGCTCGGCGTCGCCGTCGTGGACGAGGCGCTCGCCCTCCGGGCGGCCGGCGTGACCGCACCGGTCCTCGCCTGGCTCAACGGCCCCGGCACGGACGTCGCCGCGGCCCTGGCGGGCGACGTCGAGCTCTCCGTCAGCGCGGGCTGGGGGCTCGAGGAGGTCGTCACCGCCGCGCGGGCGGCCGGGCGGACCGCGCGCGTGCACCTGGCCGTCGACACCGGGCTCTCCCGCGAGGGCGCCACCCCCGAGGCCTGGCCGGAACTGGTCGCCGCCGCGGCGCGGGCCCAGGCCGACGGCGACGTCGCCGTCGTGGGGCTGTGGAGCCACATGGCCTACGCCGACGCGCCCACGCATCCCACGATCGGCGCCCAGGTGCGGGTCTTCGAGGAGGCCACCGCCCTCGCCCGGGACGCGGGCCTCACCGACGCCCGGCGGCACCTGGCGAACTCGGCCGCCACGATCGCCCTGCCCGAGACGTGGTTCGACATGGTGCGCCCCGGTATCGCCCTGTACGGCCTGGACCCGCTCGGCGGGGATCCCCGGGAGTACGGCCTCCGCCCCGCCATGACGGTGCGCGCGCAGGTGGCGCACGCCAAGCGGGTGCCGGCCGGCGCCGGCGTCTCCTACGGCCACACCTACACGACCGAGCGGGAGACGACCCTGGCGCTCGTGCCGGTCGGCTACGCCGACGGGATCCCGCGGGCCGCGGGCAACCGGGCGCCGGTCCTGGCCGCAGGCAGGCAGCGGCGCATCGCCGGCCGGGTCTGCATGGACCAGTTCGTGCTCGACGTCGGGGACGACGCCATCGCCGCCGGGGACGACGTGGTGCTGTGGGGCCCCGGCGACGACGGAGAGCCGACGGCGCAGCAGTGGGCCGACGCCGCCGACACCATCCACTACGAGCTGGTCACCCGGGTCGGTGGCCGCTTCACCCGCCGCCACGTCGGTACGGCCGGCACGATCTGATGGCCCGCGCACCGCAGCTCCCGCATCCCGACGCGCACACCGTCGGCGTCGTCGGCGCCCTGGTCGGCCTGGCCGCCGCCGGGACGGCCGCCGGGGTCGCGCTCACCCGCATCGCCCGCCGCCGGCTGGCCGTCGGCGGCCTCCGTCCGGCGGACCTCGCGGGTGTGCCCGACGCGGAGCTGCGCGCCAACGACCCGCTGGGATCGGAGGCGCGGCGTGCGGACCGCACGGCCCTGGTGCGGGCCGACGACGGCGTGCTGCTCAACGTGGAGGAGGTCGGACCGCCGGACGCGCCCCTGACGGTCGTCTTCGTGCACGGGTACACGCTGTCGATGGGCTCCTGGGCCTTCCAGCGTCGGACGTTGGGAGCGCAGCTCGCGACCGCCAACGGGCACCGGCCCGCCGCCCGGCTGGTCTTCTACGACCAGCGCGGGCACGGTGGCTCGAGCCGCGGCCCCAGCGAGCACTCGACCATCGAGCAACTGGCGTGCGACCTGTCAGCGGTGCTCGAGGCGCGGGTGCCGCGCGGCCCGATCGTGCTCGTGGGCCACTCCATGGGCGGGATGACCGTCATGGGGCTGGCCGCGGAGCGGCCCGAGCTGTTCGGCCCCCGGGTGGTCGGGGCGGCCCTGCTCTCGACCTCCAGCGGCAACCTGGCGGACCTCACCTTCGGTCTGCCCGAGTTCCTGACGCGGGTGCGGTCGGCGGTGCTGCCGATCGCGGCGTGGACGATGCGCCGCCGGCCGGCCATCGCCGAGGGCACCCGGCGCGCGGCCGCCGACCTCATCTCGGTGGTCACCCGGTCGCTGTCGTTCGCCTCCGCCGACGTGGACCCGGCGCTGGTGCACTACGTCGACGCGATGATCGCCGGGACGCCGGTCGACGTGATCGCGGAGTTCTACCCGGCGCTGGCCGGGCTGGACGAGACGGGGGCACTGGAGCCGCTGCGCCGCGTGCCGACGCTCGTGCTGACCGGCGACGCGGACCGGCTGATCCCCAAGGAGCACAGCGAGCTGATCGTGGAGCGGCTGCCGGATTCCGACTTCGTCGTCGTCCCCGGCGCCGGGCACATGGTGCTGCTGGAGAAGCCGGACGTGGTGGACGAGGCGCTCGCGGAGCTGCTGCGACGGGTGACCGCCGCGCAGGCGGCGGGGCGCTGACGATGGCTGCACCGCGCTCGCCGCGCCTCGACGCGTCCGCCGAGGAGGTGGCCCGCACCGCCGCGGACGCGCCCGACTGGGCCACGCTGGCCACCGCGGCCCGCGGCTGCGTCGCCTGCCCGGAGCTGGCCGCCACCCGGCAGCACGTCGTCGTCGGTGACGTCCCGGCGTCGGGCCGGCCGCGGCTGGTGCTCGTCGGCGAGGCGCCGGGCGCGACCGAGGACGAGACCGGCCGGCCGTTCGTCGGCAAATCGGGTCAGCTGCTGGACCAGCTCCTCGGCGAGGCGGGGCTGGACCGGGCCCAGGCGGCGGTGCTCAACATCGTGAAGTGCCGCCCGCCGGCCAACCGGACGCCGAAGGCCCCGGAGGTGGCGTGCTGCAGCGGCTGGCTGCGCCGGCAGCTCGAGCTGCTCGACGCCCCGGTGGTCGTCGCGCTCGGCCTGTCGTCGGCGAAGTGGTTCCTGGGGCCGCGCACCGTGCTGGCCGCCGTCCGCGGCCGGCCGCACGAGGTCGACGGGCGGGCCGTCTGGGCGACCTACCACCCGTCGGCGGCGATCCGGTTCGGGCCGAAGGGCGCGCCCCGCGCCGGGCTGCTGGCCGACCTCACCGCCGTCGCCGCGTCACTGGGAGGACCCGAGTGAAGACCGAGCACCTGCTGCCCGCCGTGGGGGACACCGAGGAGCTGGGCGCCGAGCTGGCGGGGATCGTCGTCCCCGGTGACCTGGTGATCCTGGTCGGGCCCCTGGGGGCCGGGAAGACCGCCTTCACGCGTGGCTTCGGCCGCGGGCTGGGGGTCACCGAGCCGGTCACCTCGCCGACCTTCGTGATAGCCCGCGTGCACACCGGCGGCCGGCTGCCGCTGGTGCACGTCGACGCCTACCGGCTGAGCGGCGCCGCCGACGTCGACGACCTGGACCTCGACGTCACCGTGGCCGACTCGGTGACCGTGGTCGAGTGGGGGCAGGGCCTGGTCGAGCAGCTGGCCGACGAGCACCTCGAGGTGCGGCTGGAGCGCCGTGACGACGACGTCCGCACCGCCCTGCTCGTGCCGCACGGTCCCGGCTGGGAGCACCGGATCGGCTGACGCGCGCTCAGTGCCGGAAGACGACCAGCCGCAGCATCACGAAGTTCCACGCGGTGCCCAGGCCCTGGGAGATCGCCCAGGCCAGCGTGATCTTCCAGGACGACTCGGGCAGCACCACCAGCGCGAGTGCGTTGACGCCCAGGATCAGGAAGAACGTCGTCCCGTAGAGCAGCGCGAACCCGCCGGCCCGCCGCGCGCCACCCTCCACCTGGAAGGCCCAGCGCCGGTTGAGCGCGTACGCGGTCGTCGTGCCCGCGAGGAAGCTCAGCGCCCGGGCGACGTAGGTGGACAGCCCGAGGTGCAGGCCGAGCGAGTAGACGGACAGGTCGACGACGGCGCTGAAGCCACCGACGAGCGCGAACCGCACGAGCTGGCCCAGCAGTCCGGGGCGTGCCGCTGACGCCGCGTCGTCCTGGGCCACGACCACGTCCTCCCGATGCGTCCGGCCCGTCGCCGGTCCCGGGCATTCTCACCCACCCGGTTCCGCGCACTACCCTGGCCTCCCGTGCTCGTCCTCGCGCTCGACACCGCCACCCCGACCCTCGTCGCAGGCGTGGCCCGGTGGTCGCCCGAGGCGACCGAGGTGCTCGCCGAGCGGGCGGTGCCGTCGGGTACGAAGCACGCCGAGCTGCTCACCCCGGCGATCCGGGCGGCCCTGGACGACGCGGGCGTGGCGCTGGCGGAGATCGAGGCGGTCGTCACCGGGCTCGGTCCCGGCCCCTTCACCGGGCTGCGCGTCGGCATCGTGACCGCGGCCGCCCTGGCCGACGCCCGCGGGTTGCCGGTGGTGGGCGTCTGCTCGCTGGACGCCGTCGGCTCCGGGGCGCGCACGGTCGTCACCGACGCCCGCCGCAAGGAGATCTACTGGGCCACCTACGACGCGGCGGAGGTCCGCGTCGAGGGGCCCGACGTCGTCCGCCCCGCCGAGCTCGGCCGGCCCGGACCGTTCGTCGGCGACCCCGCGTTCGCGGAGCGGCTCGGCGCCGAGGTGGTCGAGGCCCAGGTGACGACGGCCGGGCTGCTGCGCGCGGCGTCCCCCCAGCTGGCCGATCCGGGGTCCGCCGCACCGCTGGTGCCGCTGTACCTGCGCCGCCCCGACGCCGTGCCGCCGACGACGATCAAGGCGGTGACGCAGTGATCGCGCTGCGGCCGATGCGGCTGACCGACCTGGCGACGGTCATGGAGCTCGAGGAGGAGCTCTTCGCGCCGGACACCTGGACGGCGGCGATGTACCGCGAGGAGCTGGCGCTCACCGACACCCGGCACTACCTCGTCGCCGAGGAGGACGGCACGGTCGTGGGGTACGCCGGCCTCATCGCCTACGACGACGAGGCGCACGTCGCCACGATCGGTGTGACCGGCTCCCGCCAGGGCGAGGGCATCGGTGCGCAACTGCTCGACGCGCTGCTCGCCGAGGCCGACCGGCGCAGCCCGGTGGTGCTGCTCGAGGTGCGCGCGGACAACGAGCACGCCCAGGAGCTCTACCGGCGGCGCGGGTTCGCCGAGATCGGCCGCCGCCGCGGCTACTACCAGCCGAGCGGCACCGACGCCGTCGTGATGAAGAGGGAGCGGACAGGGGCGTGAGCATCGCAGCGAGGAACGAGCGAGGAGCGGAGCGCCCCGCGGGAGCGACCGAAGGCAGGGAGAAGCCATGAGCGAGCCGCTGGTGCTCGGGTTCGAGACCTCCTGCGACGAGACCGGCGTCGGGATCGTCCGCGGGCACACCCTGCTGGCCGACGCCCTGGCGACCTCCATGGCCGAGCACGAGCGCTTCGGCGGGGTGGTGCCCGAGATCGCCTCGCGGGCGCACCTGGAGGCGATGGTGCCGACGGTGCACCGCGCTCTGGCCGAGGCCGGCATCGCCGCCTCCGACATCGACGCCGTCGCGGTGACCAGCGGGCCCGGGCTCACCGGCGCGCTCCTGGTCGGGGTCGCTGCCGCCAAGGCCTACGCGCTGGCGCTGGACAAGCCGCTGTACGGCGTGAACCACCTCGCCGCCCACGTGGCCGTCGACGAGCTGCAGCACGGCCCGCTCGCCGAGCCGTCGATCGCGATGCTGGTCTCCGGTGGGCACAGCTCGCTGCTGCTCGTGCCCGACCTCGCCCAGGACGTGCAGCCGCTCGGCCGCACGATCGACGACGCGGCGGGGGAGGCCTTCGACAAGGTGGCCCGCGTGCTCGGGCTGCCGTTCCCCGGCGGCCCGCCCATCGACAAGGCAGCCCGCGAGGGCGATGCCTCGGCGATCGCCTTCCCGCGCGGGCTCACCGGCCCCCGCGACGCGCCCTACGACTTCTCGTTCTCCGGCCTGAAGACCGCGGTCGCCCGGTGGGTGGAGGCGCGGGAGCGCGCCGGTGAGCCGGTGCCGCTGGCCGACGTCGCGGCGTCGTTCCAGGAGGCGGTCGCCGACGTGCTGACCGCCAAGGCGGTGCGGGCCTGCCGCGACCACGGCGTCGACCACCTCGTGCTCGGCGGGGGAGTGGCGGCCAACTCGCGGCTGCGCGCCCTGGCCGAGGAGCGGTGCGACAAGGCCGGCATCGTGCTGCGGGTGCCCAGCCCCAAGCTGTGCACCGACAACGGCGCGATGGTGGCCGCGCTCGGCTCCCGGCTGGTCGCCGCCGGCGTCGCGCCGTCCGCCCCCGACCTCGGTGCCGACAGCGCTCTGCCGATCACGACCGTCAGCCGCTGAGCGGGGTCCGGGCGGTCACTGCAGTGCCAGGACCAGGCAGATCGCGGCCAGGGTCAGGGCTACGGGCGTCATGACCAGTCGTTCCGGCCGGCTGCGCGAGACCGCGTTCATGACCACGCCGATCCCCAGGTAGACCGTCAGCACCCAGATGCCGACGTCGGCCGGGCCGGACGGCAGGACGTCGACGGCATCGGCCGCCTGGAGCACCAGCACGGCGAAGACTGCGTAGAGGGCGATCGAGACGACGCTGCCGACGCGCAGCCTCGCGGGCAGGACGACGTGCTGGCCGCCCCAGGCGAACCGGCCGAGGGGCGCACCTGCGACGAGCACGACCTGGAAGGCCGCCAGGCAGCCGAGGAGGACGACGCCGACGACGGCGACGGTCATGATCACGTCCGCACGCTAGCGGCACCGAGCCCGGTCGCCGGGAGGCCGTCAGCCGGTGACGTCGCAGACCAGCACGGTGGGAGCGCCGGCGACGCGGGTGACGACGACGGTCGCCGTGCCGCGGGCGTCGGTGCGCAGCTGGCGGGCGAGCTGCTCGGGCTCGATGGGGGAGCCGCGCTTCTTGACCACCACGCGGCCGACGCCGCGCGCCCGCAGCAGCGCCCTGAGCTTCTTGAGGTTGAACGGCAGCACCTCGTCCACCCGGTACGAGCTCACCCAGGGGGAGTCCGCGGGGCCGTCGGAGGAGAGGTAGGCGATCGTCGGGTCGACCAGGGTCGCGCCGAGCTCGGCCGCGACCAGGGACATCAGCCCGGAGCGGATCAGCGCCGGGTCCGGCTCGTGCAGCCAGCCGCGGACCGGGCCGGCCTCGGCATGCCCGGGGTCGGCGTCGGCGGTCAGCTCGTGCACGACGCCGTCCCGCACCAGCGCGGCCCGCCGCCACGTCGTCGCCACCGCCGGGCCCCAGAGCAGCGCCTCGACGATCGAGCCGCCGACCGACACCCACTCCGCCTCGATGCCGGCGGGCACGCGGTCGTGGTCCAGGCCCGGCGCCACCTTCACCACCGACGTCGGCACCTTCGCGAGCAGCATCGCCACCGTCGACCACGGCGGCGACCAGCGGTCGGGGTCGAGCTGGCGCCGTCCGCCCGCCCGTCGTGCGGGATCGAGGACGGCGGCGCCGCAGCCGGCCACCTCTCCGCCGCGCGCCGCCTCGACCAGCTCCACGGCGTCCCCGGCGACCACCCAGACGTCGTCGGCGACGCCGAGCGCCTCGACGTTGGCGGCGGTCAGCTCGCGGGCGACCGGATCGAGGTCCACGGCCAGCACGCGGGCGCCGGCGCGGGCGAGCGCGATCGTGTCCGTGCCCGCGGCGCAGCCGAGGTCGGCGACGGAGTCGGCGCCGCCGGCCAGGAGCCGGGCCGCGCGGCGGGCGGCCAGCTCCGGGCGGCCGGCCTGCTCCAGGGTGTCCGCGGTGAACAGCAGCCGGTCGGCGTCCTCGCCGAAGGTGGACCGGGCCTTGAGCCGCTGGCGCGCGATGCCCCACGCCGGCCCGGCCAGGTCCGCGCCCACCTCGGCGCGCAGCCGGGTGAGACCCGCGACCGCGTCGGTCCCGGCGTCGAGCAGCGCCCCGGCCCGGGTCAGGGCCGCGGCCCCTTCGGGCGTCGCCAGCGCGCGCAGCTGGTGCACCGTCTCGGCCGCCTGCGCGTCGGTGTCCGGGTCCACCGGCACAGCCTGGCGCACGGACCGATCCGCCCCGCCGTCACCCACCCCGGGGACCGGGTTGAGCGGTTGGCACTCTCGTAGGTAGAGTGCCAACCGACACGGGCTGGCGCCCGACCCCCGCGACGGCGGGTGCCCGGATCCCGTGCCACAGCATCAGCACCACCAGTACCTGCCACCTGCCGTCCTACACCGAAGGGGGCGCCACATCGTGACGACCGCTACCAAGGTCAACATCAAGCCGCTGGAGGACCGCGTCGTGGTCCAGGCCAACGAGGCCGAGACCACCACGGCCTCCGGTCTGGTCATCCCGGACACCGCCAAGGAGAAGCCCCAGGAGGGCACCGTCGTCTCGGTCGGCCCCGGCCGCATCGACGACAACGGCAACCGCGTCCCGCTCGACGTGAACGTGGGTGACGTCGTCATCTACTCGAAGTACGGCGGCACCGAGGTCAAGTACGCCGGCCAGGACTACCTCGTCCTCTCGGCGCGCGACCTGCTCGCCGTCGTGGAGAAGTGACCTCCTAGTCACCGGCTCCACCAGCACTCCGACCGCCCCGGGCGACCCGAACTCGGGTCCCGGGGCGGTCGTCTTTCCCACGCTTTCCTGATCGAGAGGCTCCTTCATGGCCAAGATCATCAAGTTCAACGAGGATGCCCGGCGCGGCCTCGAGCGCGGCGTCGACAAGCTCGCAGACGCCGTGCGCGTGACCATCGGCCCCCGCGGCCGCAACGTGGTCATCGACAAGAAGTTCGGTGCGCCCACGATCACCAACGACGGTGTGACGATCGCCCGCGAGATCGACCTCGAGGACCCCTTCGAGAACCTCGGCGCCCAGCTCGCCAAGGCCGTCGCCACCAAGACCAACGACGTCGCCGGTGACGGCACCACCACCGCCACGGTGCTGGCCCAGGCGCTGGTCCACGAGGGCATGCGCAACGTCGCCGCCGGGGCCAACCCGATGGCGCTGGGCCGCGGCATGCGCGCCGCCCTCGAGGCGGTCCACGCCGCGCTGGACGCCGCCGCGATCCCGGTCGAGGACCGCGCCGCGATCTCCGGCGTCGCCACCATCTCCGCCCAGGACGCCACCGTCGGTGAGCTCATCGGCGAGGCCATGGAGCGGGTCGGCAAGGACGGCGTCATCACCGTCGAGGAGAGCAACACCCTCGAGACCGACCTCGACGTCACCGAGGGCGTGCAGTTCGACAAGGGCTACCTCTCGCCGTACTTCGTCACCGACCAGGAGGCCATGGAGGCCGTCCTGGACGACGCCCTCGTGCTGCTGGTCAGCGGCAAGATCGGCGCGCTGGCGACCCTGCTCCCGCTGCTGGAGAAGGTGCTCGGCTCCGGCGCGCGCCCGCTGCTGATCGTCGCCGAGGACGTCGAGGGCGAGGCGCTCTCCACCCTCGTCGTGAACTCGATCCGCAAGACGATCAAGGTCGTCGCGGTCAAGTCGCCCTACTTCGGTGACCGCCGCACCGCGTTCATGACCGACCTCGCCGTCGTCACCGGCGCGCAGGTCGTCAGCGAGGACGTCGGCCTGTCGCTGGAGTCCGTCGGCCTGGAGGTGCTCGGCACCGCCCGCCGGGTCACCGTCACCAAGGACACCACCACGATCGTCGACGGCGGCGGCGCCTCCGACACGATCGCCGACCGGGTGGCCCAGATCCGTCGCGACATCGAGAACACCGACTCCGACTGGGACCGCGAGAAGCTGGCCGAGCGGCTCGCCAAGCTCGCCGGTGGCATCGGCGTCATCCGCGTCGGCGCGGCCACCGAGGTGGAGCTCAAGGAGCGCAAGCACCGCATCGAGGACGCCATCGCGGCCACCCGCGCGGCGGTCGAGGAGGGGGTCATCCCCGGCGGTGGCTCGGCACTCGTGCACGCGGCCGAGGCGGTCGACGCGCTGTCCCTCGAGGGTGACGAGCTGACCGGCGCCCGCGCGGTCCGCACGGCCCTGGACGCCCCCGCGGTGCAGATCGCGGAGAACGCCGGCTTCGAGGGACGCGTCGTCGTCAGCAAGATCCGCGAGGCCGGCAAGGGCCAGGGGTTCAACGCCGCGACCGGGGAGTACGGCGACCTCTCCGCCCAGGGCGTCATCGACCCGGTCAAGGTCACCAAGGCCGCCCTGGAGAACGCCGTCTCGATCGCGGCGATGATCCTCACCACCGACTCCGCCGTCGTCGAGGCGCCGGAGGAGGACGACGAGCACGACGGTGGGAACCACACCCACGGCCACTCGCACGGCGGCCACGGTCACTCGCACTGACCTGAGCTGATCCCCTCCCGCTGAGGGGAAGCGCACCGAGCACGCGAGAGGGCCCGGTCCAGGAATCCTGGACCGGGCCCTCTCGGCGTTCGTGGGGTGCTGCTAGACCCCGGCGGCGACGGCAGCCGGCTCGGCGGCGATCAGCCGGGCCCGCTCCTCCTCGCTCATGCCGCCCCAGACCCCGTAGGGCTCGCGCACCGAGAGTGCGTGCTTGAGGCAGGCGTCGATCACGGGGCACCGTCCGCAGACGGCCTTGGCCGCGGCCTGACGACGAGCCCGGGCGGGCCCGCGTTCACCGTCGGGGTGGAAGAAGAGGGACGTGTTCTCGCCACGGCAGGAACCGTGGAGCTGCCAGTCCCAGACCTCGGCTACGGGAGTCGGGAGTCTGCGGATGTCGGCCATGTCTCCTCCAGGCGTCGATCGAGCCGGAGGACTGTCCGGCTGCAAGGGGCCGGTGCCCGAGGCCCCCGATGGTCAAACACGTCGTGATCGCAACTTTTCGCGCGAACCACCCGTCCGTGGCCCTCACCCCCGGGGGTGAGGGGTGCTGTTGCCCGCCCCGGAAGGCGCTCAAGGTGGAACAGCGTCGTACCGGAAACGGGAGGGGGACCAGCCCGGATCCAGGTGCGCGCAGCGCAGAGGCGCGGGGTTCCCCGGACGGGGAGCTCCCGCCCGAGCGACACCCGGTCGGGGTCAGCCCCGGGCGGTACGGACCCGGCACCGACCGCCGGGCGGAGCGAGGAGCAGGCCTTGATCGACGACAGGATGCGCGCCACCGGCAACCCCGGTGCGACGGTGTGGGTGTACGACGAGCGCCGCCGGGTCCGGGACGACGTCGCCTCGCGGCTGGTCGCGCTGTCCTTCGTCGGCCGGGTCGAGGTGGTGGGTGACCCCGCCTCGCTGCTGTCGCGGCTGGACACCCGCACCCCCGACGTCCTCATCGTCGGCACGCAGCGCGCCGTCGACACCGGGCTGACCGCCGCCACCCAGGCGCTGCGCGCCCACCCCGGCCTGCCGGTGCTGGTGCTCGGCGCACCGGACGACGCCGAGAGCGTCCGCGCAGCCGTCGCGTTCGGTGCGCGCGGCTACCTGCGCTGGGACGCCAGCCCGATCGAGATGGGCCTGGGCCTGTCCCGCGTCGGCCTGCGCCCCGAGGGTGCGCGCATCCCGCAGCAGCACAACAGCAACGGCTCGCTGGTCAGCGCCTCGGCGTGGAGCGGCGCGGCCCCGCTGGCCGGCTCCGCCCCGACCACGGTGCGCTCGACCGTCCGGGACGCCGCGCCCCCCGCTGCGCTCTCGATGCGCGAGATGCAGGTGCTCACCGGCATGAGCCAGGGCAAGAGCAACGCCCAGATCGGCCGCGAGCTCTACCTGTCCGAGGACACCATCAAGACCCACGCCCGCCGGCTGTTCCGCAAGCTCGGCGCCAAGGACCGCGCCGAGGCCGTCGCGATCGGATTCCGCCGGGGCGTCATGAGCTGACGGTCGTCCCCACCCGGCGAGGTGGACGTCAACCGCCGGCCATCGGGTCGCCGGGGATCGGCAGCGCTGCCGCCCGGGCGACGACGTGGTCGACGAGGCCGTAGGCGAGCGCCTGGTCGGACGTGAACCAGCGGTCGCGGTCGGAGTCCTGCTCGATCTGCTCGACGCTCTGCCCGGTGTGCAGTGCCTGCAGTTCGTTGATCTCCCGCTTGAGGCGACCGAAGAGCTCGGCCTGGATGGCGATGTCGGACTGCGTGCCTCCCACCCCCGCCGACGGCTGGTGCATGAGGATCCGCGTGTGTGGCAGGGCGAAGCGCTTGCCCGGGCTCCCGCTGCTCAGCAGGAACTGACCCATCGACCCGGCCATCCCCATCCCGTAGGTGGCGACGTCGCAGTCGATGAACCGCATCGTGTCGTAGACCGCCATCCCCGCGCTGACCGAGCCCCCCGGCGAGTTGATGTAGAGGTGGATGTCCCGGCCGGAATCGTCGGCCGACAGCAGGAGCATCTGGGCGGCGAGCTGATTGGCGATGGCGTCGTCGACCTCCTTGCCGAGGAAGACGATCCGTTCGCCGAGCAGGCGCCCGTGGACGGCGTCCGTCAGGCTCGCCGACGTCCCGTTCTCGCCCAGCAGGCGCGGGCGCTCGCCGATCGGCGTGGCAGTGTTCATGGTCGGGACCTCCGACGCGCAGGGGATGCTGTCCTGTCGGAGTCTGGCGGGAATGGTCTGGAAAAGCGCCGCTGAATGGTGATTTGCGCTGACTGCCGAATTGTTGCGCCCGTCGCGAAAGCGCATTGACGCGTGGGGAGCCGAGGGCCCGACGGGACTCACGAGTTCGCGCCGAATCTGCCCCGGAGGGCTCCGCGCAGGCGTGACGAAGCGGCCCAGCTCAGGCCGGGGACGGGTCCTCGCGCTCGGCCGCCGCGGCGATCCCGTCGGCGTAGCCGCTGGCGTAGTCCCAGCTGACGTAGTCGTCGGGGTTCGGGTCGAACGGCGGCTCGTGCCGGCCGGTCTGCCCCTCGTCCAGGAGCTGGCGCAGGTTGGCCTGCATGAGCGGCCAGTCGACGTGGTGTTCCTCGTCGCAGTCCGGGCAGTCGACGACGATGCCCTTGACGCCCGTGGGCTCCAGCAGCGTGCGGAACACCTCGAGCTCGGCGAGGTCGTCGAGGACGCCCGCGCGCTCCTCGATGGTCAGTGGCGGCGGACCCCCGTCGCCCGGACCGAAGTCCGGGTCGTGGGCCCCGAAGTCGAGGCCGGAGCCGTCGTCGAACGCAGACACAGGGGCAACGGTAGTCGCCTGGCGGGCGGAGCACCGCCTGCCCGGCGGTGCCGCCTACGATCGAGCCCGGACTTCCTGCGCCCGGTCGGGGTGCCGGCCGGTCCGTACCGATCCAGGAGGCTCCACATGCAGGCCGACTTCGTGCCCGAGCTGCCGGCGAAGTTCGCCCCGCTCGGACTGACCTACGACGACGTCCTGCTGGTGCCCGGCGCCTCGGACGTCGTCCCCGCCGAGGTGGACACCAGCAGCCGGGTGACCCGGCGCATCCGGCTCGCCGTCCCGCTGCTGTCCAGCGCCATGGACACCGTCACCGAGTCGCGGATGGCGATCGCCATGGCCCGCGTCGGCGGCATGGGCGTGCTGCACCGCAACCTCTCCGCCGAGGACCAGGCGAGCCAGGCCGACCTGGTGAAGCGTTCCGAGGCGGGCATGGTCACCAACCCGGTCACCTGCTCGCCCGAGAACACCCTCGCCGAGGTCGACGGGCTCTCCGCGCGGTACCGCATCTCCGGCGCCCCGGTCGTCGACGGCGACGGCGTGCTGGTCGGCATCGTCACCAACCGCGACATGCGGTTCGAGACCGACTACAGCCGCCTCGTGCGCGACGTCATGACCCCGATGCCGCTGATCACCGCCCCGGTCGGCGTCGACGCCGACACGGCCCTGCAGCTGCTCTCCAAGCACAAGATCGAGAAGCTGCCGCTGGTCGACGAGGCCGGCCGGCTGCGCGGGCTGATCACCGTCAAGGACTTCGTCAAGCGGGACCAGTACCCGCTCTCCACCAAGGACGCCAACGGCCGCCTCGTCGTCGGCGCCGCACTCGGCGTGGGCGAGGACGCCTACAAGCGGGCCGGCCTGCTGGTCGACGCCGGCGTGGACGTGCTCGTCGTCGACACCGCGCACGGCCACCAGCGCGCGGTGCTCGAGATGGTCGCCCGGGTGAAGAAGGACTTCGGGGGGGACGACGGCATCGAGGTCGTCGGCGGCAACATCGCCACCCGCGCGGGCGCGCAGGCGCTCATCGACGCCGGTGCCGACGCGGTCAAGGTCGGCGTCGGGCCCGGCTCCATCTGCACCACCCGCGTGGTCGCCGGCGTCGGCGTCCCGCAGGTCAGCGCCATCTACGAGGCGTGGCTCGCGGCCGGTCCGGCCGGCGTCCCCGTCATCGCCGACGGCGGCCTGCAGTACTCCGGCGACATCGCCAAGGCCCTGGTCGCGGGCGCGGACACCGTGATGATCGGTGGCCTGTTCGCCGGCGTCGAGGAGGCTCCCGGCGAGCTGGTCTTCATGAACGGCAAGCAGTACAAGACCTACCGCGGCATGGGCTCGCTCGGCGCGATGCAGAAGCGCGGCAGCCAGTCGTTCAGCCGCGACCGGTACTTCGCCGACGACGTCCTCTCCGACGACAAGCTCGTCCCCGAGGGCATCGAGGGCCAGGTGCCCTACCGGGGGGCGCTCTCCGGCGTCGCCCACCAGCTCGTCGGCGGGCTGCAGGCCTCCATGGGCTACGCGGGCGCCGCCACCATCGACGACCTCAAGGAGCGCGGACAGCTGACCCGCATCACGTCGGCCGGGCTGGTCGAGAGCCACCCCCACGACATCCAGATGACCGTCGAAGCCCCGAACTACCGGGGGCGCTGACCATGAGCGCACGCGACACCGTCGAGATCGGGCTCAACCGCTTCGCCCGCCGCGGCTACGACCTCGACGAGGTCTCGATCGTCCCCTCGCGGCGCACCCGCGACGTCGACGACGTCTCCACCGCCTGGCAGATCGACGCGTTCCGCTTCGGCATCCCGCTGGTCACCAGCCCGTCGGACGCCGTGGTCAGCCCGGCGACGGCGATCGCGGTGGGGGAGGCCGGCGGCCTGGGCGTGCTCAACGCCGAGGGCCTGTGGGGCCGCTACGAGGACCCGCTGCCGGTCTACCGCAAGCTGCGCGAGGCCGCCGACGGCGGAGCGCCCCCGGTGGCGCTGCTGCAGCAGGTCTACAGCGAGCCGGTCCGGCCCGAGCTCGTCGCCGACCGGATCCGCGAGATGCGCGACGCCGGCGTCACCACCGCCGTCCGCGTCTCGCCGCAGCACACCCTGCGGCTCGCGCCCACGATGCTGGCCGCCGGCGTCGACCTGCTGGTCATCCAGGGGACGATCGTCTCGGCCGAGCACGTGACCAGCAACGGTGACGCGCTCAACCTCAAGGAGTTCATCGCCGACCTCGACGTCCCGGTCATCGTGGGCGGCGCGGCGAACTACACGACCGCGCTGCACCTCATGCGCACCGGAGCGGCCGGCGTCATCGTCGGCGTCGGCGCCGACAGCTTCTCCACCACCGACGCCGTCATGGGCATCCGCGTGCCCCTGGCCAGCGCGATCGCCGACGCCGCCGCGGCCCGCCGGGACTACCTGGACGAGACCGGCGGCCGCTACGTGCACGTCATCGCCAACGGCCGGATCGAGACCAGCGGGGCCATCGCCCGCGCGCTGGCCTGCGGTGCGGACGCCGTCCAGCTCGGCGAGCCGCTGCGCGTTGCCGCGGAGGCGCCCGGAGGCGGCATCTGGTGGGACTCGGTGGCGGCGCACCCCCGCCTGCCGCGCGGGGCTACGTCGGCCCCGGTCGAGCCGGTGGGGTCGCTGCACGACGTCCTGCACGGGGCGGCGGAGTCCGCCGACGGCCGCACCAACCTGTTCGGCGCCCTGGCCCGCACGATGGCCAAGACCGGCTACCGCGACCTCAAGGAGTTCCAGCGCGTGGACCTCGTCATCGGTGGGTCCGAGGACTGATGGACTTCCCGACCGTCCTCGTCGTCGACTTCGGCGCCCAGTACGCGCAGCTGATCGCCCGGCGGATCCGGGAGGCCGGGGTCTACTCCGAGATCGTCTCCTGCGAGGTCCCGGCCGAGGAGATCGTGGCCCGCAAGCCGGCGGCGATCGTGCTGTCCGGCGGGCCCTCGAGCGTGTACGCGCCCGAGGCCCCGCAGGTCGACCCGACCCTGTTCGAGTCCGGCGTCCCGGCCTTCGGCATCTGCTACGGCTTCCAGGCCATGGCGGCCTCGCTCGGCGGCACGGTGGCCCGCACCGGCGACCGCGAGTACGGCGGCACCCCGCTGACCGTCACCACCGAGGGCCGGCTGTTCGGCGACCTGCCGCTGGAGCAGAACGTCTGGATGAGCCACGGGGACGCCGTCAGCGCCGCACCCCCCGGCTTCACCGTCACCGCCACCTCCACCGGCGCCCCCGTGGCCGCGTTCGAGGACGTCGACCGCAGGCTCGCCGGCGTCCAGTTCCACCCCGAGGTGCGGCACACCGCGCACGGGCAGAGGGTGCTCGAGCACTTCCTCTTCGACATCGCCGGCCTCGAGCCCACCTGGACGATGGCCAACGTCGTCGAGGAGCAGGTCGAGCGGATCCGCGCCCAGGTCGGCGAGGGGCGGGCGCTGTGCGCGCTGTCCGGGGGCGTCGACTCCGCCGTCGCCGCGGCACTCGTGCAGCGCGCCATCGGTGACCGGCTGACCTGCGTGTACGTCGACCACGGGCTGATGCGCGAGGGTGAGACCGAGCAGATCGAGCGCGACTTCGTGGCGATCACCGGGGTCGACCTGCGGGTCGTCGACGCCCGCGAGCAGTTCCTGGGCGCGCTGGCCGGGGTGTCCGACCCCGAGCAGAAGCGGAAGATCATCGGCCGCGAGTTCATCCGCGTGTTCGAGCAGGCGGCGCTCGACGTCGTCGGCGACGCGAAGGAGCACGGCGAGAAGGTCGACTTCCTCGTCCAGGGCACGCTCTACCCCGACGTCGTCGAGTCCGGCGGCGGCTCCGGGACGGCGAACATCAAGAGCCACCACAACGTGGGCGGGCTGCCCGAGGACCTGCAGTTCACCCTCGTGGAGCCGCTGCGGACGCTGTTCAAGGACGAGGTCCGCGAGGTCGGCATCCAGCTCGGGCTGCCCGAGTCGATGGTGTGGCGCCAGCCCTTCCCGGGCCCGGGCCTCGGCATCCGGATCGTCGGCGAGGTGACGCAGGAGCGGCTGGACATCCTGCGCAAGGCCGACGCGATCGTCCGCGCGGAGCTCACCGCGGCGAAGCTGGACCGCGAGATCTGGCAGTGCCCGGTCGTGCTGCTGGCCGACGTGCGCTCGGTCGGCGTGCAGGGCGACGGCCGCACCTACGGGCACCCGATCGTGCTGCGGCCGGTGTCCAGCGAGGACGCCATGACCGCGGACTGGACCCGGTTGCCCTACGACGTGCTGGCGAAGATCTCCACCCGGATCACCAACGAGGTCGCCGAGGTCAACCGGGTCACCCTGGACGTCACCAGCAAGCCGCCGGGCACCATCGAGTGGGAGTGACGCACTAGGGGACCGCGGGGCCGCGCACCGTGTGCGCGTCCTGGGGCGGAGTGCCGAACACCGACGGATCCCGGTCCGGCGCGGGCTCGCTCGTCAGGTCCGCGTCCTCGATCCGGTCCCAGCGGAACCAGCGCGGGCCCTGCCGTTCGCGGCACCACGCGGCGAGGTACCAGTGGTCTGCCATGCGGGCCAGGAAGACGGGCTCCACTCGTCGTCGCGACGTCACGCCGGCACCGTTCCGGTAGCGGATGGACACGACCCGGCGGCGCAGCACGGCCTCCTCGACCACGGTGGCGGCCGGCGGCCGGCGGTGCTCCGTGCTGCGGACCCACACCCGCGCGCCGAGCCGCTCGGCGTCGGCCCGTGCGCCCGGGCCGAGCACGTCGAGGATCTTCTCCAGCCCCGCTCGGGCATCCACGGCGAACGGCGCGTCCGGGGCGCCGGCCAGAGCCACCGCGACCGCGACGGCCTGCGCGGGCGTCAGGTTCACCGGCGGCAGGGAGCCCGTGGCGTCCAGGACGTAGCCGCCGCCAGGGCCCGCGGACGCCCAGATGGGGACGCCGGCCTGCTGCAGGGCGGCGACGTCCCGCTTGATCGTGCGCGGCGAGACCTCGAGCCACTCCGCCAGCCGCTGGGCCGTCCGGCCGCGGCGACCAGCCCGGCGCAGCTCCTCGGAGACGGCGTGCAGCCGGTCGGTGCGGTTCATCCGGAAATGGTGACAGAGACGGTGACAGCACGGTGTCACCAGGAGCGCGACAGGGTGCACCCATGACTCAGATCGCGCTCTTCCACTCCGTGCTCGGCGTCCGTCCGGGCATCCTCGACGCGGCGGACCGGTTGCGTGCCGCCGGCCACGAGGTGCACGTCGTCGACCAGTACGGCGGACGCGTCTTCGACGACTACGCCGAGGCCGGCGCCCACGTCGAGCGGATCGGGTTCCCCGCGCTGATGGCCGCCGCGGTGGCCGGCGTCGCGGACCTGCCCGACGGGTTCGTCGCGGCCGGCTTCTCCAACGGCGCGGGGATGGCGGAGCACGTGGCGACCCAGCGCCGCTGTGCAGGCGTGGTGCTGGTCTCCGGCGCGCTGCCGCTGGCGGTGCTGGGGGCCGGCGCCTGGCCGGACGGCCTGCCGGTGCAGCTGCACGTGGCCGCGGGCGATCCCCTGCGCAACCGCGAGTGGGACGACGCCTTCCTGCTCGATGTCGCCCCTGCTCCGGTCGAGGTGTTCGAGTACCCGGTGTCCGGCCACCTCTTCACCGACCCCAGCCTGCCCGCCGAGTACGACGCCGCGGCGACGTCCCTGCTCTGGTCGCGCACGCTGACCTTCTGCGCAGGGGTCGCGGCTCAGCCCTCGGCCCGGTAGACCAGCCCGCGCCCGTCCGGCGCGGTGAGGGCCAGCCGGTCCTCGCCGATCTCGACGGCGGGACCGGCCTGGAGCACCGCGGTGACGTGCTCGTCCTGGCGCACCAGGTCCGGCGGGCACTCGGCACCGTCGGGGAGCAGGTCGTCCAGGACCAGGGCCTCGTCCTCGAGCAGCCAGGTGGCGCTCAGCGTCCGGCAGCCGGTGCCCGCTTCGGCGCGGCCGTCCGACGCCAGCACCAGGACGGCGGACTCACCGAGGGTCGACGACGCCGTCGCGCCGTCGACCAGCGACTCCAGCGCCCACCGGGTGCCCTCCAGGGGACTGTCCGGCACGACCGGGACCGGCCCGAACCGCAGTTCGATGCCCGCGCCGGTGAGCAGCAGGTCAGCGCCGTCCAGCACCGCGGTGTCGACGCCGGCGAGCGCTTCCAGGTAGGCGCTCTCGGCGGCCATCACCTCGGGCTCGCAGCCCATCATGGTGCTGCCGATGTCGCCGATCGAGAAGGACGACTCGTCCAGCTCGTAGGAGGCGAAGAAGCGGTTGCAGAACGCCGTCCCGTTCGCCTTCCCGCCGGAGAGGGTCAGGGTGGCGGTGGCTCCGGATGGGAAGGGCAGGTCCGCGCCGATGAACGACCCGGACGCCAGCTGCCACTCGCCGGTGACGTCGGGACCCTCGGAGGGAGGGTCCGAGCCGCAGGCGGTGAGCGCGAGCACGCCTGCGAGGAGCAGCACGAGGCGGCGCATGCCTGCTGGACGTCCGGGCGACGCGTGGGGTTCCCCGGCCGACGGAGGGCCCGGGGAGCGGATCGCTCCCCGGGCCCTCTGCTCTTCCGCGGAAAAGCGGATCTAGCGGCGGCGCCGCGAGCGGCGCAGCTCGCTCACCATCAGCGCGATCCCGGCGACGATCACCACGATCCACGCCAGCACGCCGTCGAACAGCTCCTCCGGCAGGTCTGCCGGCGACATCAGCACGATCGCCAGGGCGATGAAGACCAGCCCGGGGATCAGGGCGCCGAGATCGGGGCGGCGGCGCGGGGGCGTGCCGTCCTCGGTCTCCAGCGGGGTCACTGCCTGCCAGTCAGCCACGGGTCACCTCCACGTTCCCGACGCCGGCGTCGACGTCCAGGATGATCTCGAACTCGTCGTCGCCGACCCACGAGCCGGTGCCGCTGCCCTCGAACGTCCCGTCGGTGAGCCCGTCGCGGCCGAAGATGCTGACCTCGCCCATCCCGGAGTCGACGGTCACCTGCACGTCGGCGTCGCGGGGGAGCACGATCTCGACGTCGCCGAGCCCGTGGTCGACCCGGGTGCGGATCGGCCCGTCCAGGTCGCTGACGTCGACGTCGGAGAGGTCGACGGTCATGTCGCCGACGCCGCCGTCGTAGACCGCCCGCACCTCGGCGGCGCTGCGCGGCGCGTAGGTGCGGTCACCGAACCCGCCTCCGGCCTTGTCCCACGGCACCGACTCGGCCGCGATCAGCGCCAGCGAGAGCACCGCGCCCACGGCGATGAGCGCGCCGCGGGCGGTGCGGCCACCGGTGAAGGAGGCGACGACGAGCCCGGCGCCGACGACCAGCAGCCCGCTGCCGAGGACGACGGTGCTGTCGAGGTCCCAGTCGGTGAACCGGGCGACCAGGGCGAGCGTGCCGACCACGATCAGCAGACCGGCGAGCGTCACGCCCGGCACGGGGGAGCGCGGCCCGGCCGGTGGACGGGGCACCGCCTCGGCCTCCGACCGGCCGGCTCCGGCCGGCATGAGCAGCCACAGCAGCAGGTAGACGAGGACGCCGGTGCCGCCGGCCAGGGCCAGCGCGACGAAGCCGACCCGCCACAGCAGCGCGTCGATGCCGCTGTACTCGGCCAGCCCGCCACCGACGCCGCCGATCACCTTGTCGCTGCGACTGCGGCGCAGCTGGGGGCGGGCGAACGGGCCGGGGGGCGGCGGAGGCGGCTGCCAGGCCGGCGGCTCGAGCGGCGGCGCCGGTGGCGGAGGGGGAGTTGCCGATGTCATGGCACCGAGACTGCCGACCGGCCGGGCCGCAGACCATCAGGGAAGGCCCCCAACCGACCCTGGTTCCTCTCCGGGGGTGATCACCGGTACCGGACCGGTACGACGCGGTGCGACGATCGTCCGTGTGACCACCACCCTGTCCACCGCGCGGCGCCCTCCGCTGGTGCGCCCCCGGTCGGGGCGGGCCATCGCCGGGGTGGCGGCGGGCACGGCCGCCCATCTGCGGCAGGACCCGCTGGTGGTGCGGGTGGCCTTCGCCCTGCTGGCGACGACGGGGATCGGCATCGTGGCCTACGGGCTGCTGTGGCTGACCATGCCGGTGGCCGCGCCCGGCGACGAGCACGACGCGGCGCCCCCGATCCCCGGATGGCGGCCCAACGGCGCCCGCCAGTGGATCGCCACCGTGGTGCTCGGCCTGGTCGCGGCCAGCCTGCTCGGCCAGCTGACCCGCTGGACGAGCTCCGACGTCGTCCTGCCGCTGGTGCTGGTCGGGGCCGGGCTCGCGGTCATCTGGCGGCAGCTGGACACCGACCGCACCCTCGCCGTCGCCGGCACCCGGTGGACGCTGGCCGGTGGCGTGGTGCTGGCCGGGGCCGGGCTGGTCTTCCTCCTGGCGACGACGGGGCAGCTGGCCAACGCCCGCAACGGGTTCGCCGCCACCCTGGTGCTGCTCACCGGCCTGCTGCTGGCCACCGCCCCGCTGTGGCGCCGGCTGCTGGACTCCCGCGACGAGGAGCGTGCCGCGCGGATCCGCTCGGAGGAGCGCGCCGCCGTCGCCGCGCACCTGCACGACTCGGTGCTGCAGACCCTGGCGCTGATCCAGCGGCATGCCGAGGACCAGCAGGCGGTCAACCGGCTGGCCCGCAGCCAGGAGCGGGAGCTGCGCGCCTGGCTCTACGACCCGAAGGTGGTCCGCGAGGGCGGCACCTGGGCGGGGCTGGTCGCCGGCATGGTGGCCGAGGTGGAGGGCGATCACGCCCTCGTCGTCGACCACGTCGTCGTCGGTGACGCCCCGGTGGACGACGCGCTGGCCGCGCTCGGTGCGGCCACCCGCGAGGCGCTGGTGAACGTGGCGAAGCACTCGGGGGTGAGCGCCGCGGACCTGTACACCGAGGTGACGCCGCAGCGGGTGTCGGTGTTCGTGCGCGACCGCGGCGCCGGCTTCGACCCCGACGCCGTCCCCTCGGACCGGCGAGGCCTGCGCGACTCGGTCACCGGCCGCATCACACGCCTGGGCGGGACCGCGCACGTGCGCTCCGCCCCCGGAGAGGGGACCGAAGTGGAACTCGAACTGCCGTTGGTGGCCTCGTGACGCGGGTGTTCCTGGTCGACGACCACGCGATGGTGCGCGCCGGTGTGCGCGCGGAGCTCGGCGACGACGTCGACTTCGTGGGCGAGGCGCCGGACGTGCCGACCGCCGTGGAGGGCATCCGGGCCACCCGCCCCGACGTCGTCCTGCTCGACGTGCACCTGCCCGGGGGCGGTGGCCGCGCCGTGCTCGAGACCCTGCGGGCGGAGCTGCCGGAGGTGAAGTGGCTGGCGCTCTCGGTGTCCGACGCGGCGGAGGACGTCATCGCCGTCATCCGTGCGGGCGCCAAGGGGTACGTCACCAAGACGATCTCCGGCCCCGACCTGCTCGACGCCGTGCGACGGGTGGCTGACGGCGACGTGGTGTTCAGCCCGCGGCTGGCCGGGTTCGTGCTGGACGCCTTCTCCGCCGCCGCCGGCGCCGCGCCCGCCGCTCCCGCGGAGGAGGCGACCGACCCGGGGCTGGACCTGCTCAGCGCCCGCGAGCGCGAGGTCATGCAGCTGCTCGCCCGCGGCTACACCTACCGGGAGATCGGCTCCCGGCTGTTCATCTCGGTGAAGACCGTGGAGTCGCACGCCTCGAACGTGCTGCGCAAGCTGCAGCTGTCCAACCGCAACGAGCTCACCCGCTGGGCGGCGACCAACCGGCTCCTCTGACTGTCGTCCTCCGGACGACACCGCGGCCAAGAGCTGTCTCCAGCTGCGACGAGCGCGTCCGTCGCGCCTGCGCGGGACCCTCCGGGCCCCACTCGGCGCGACACTTCAGGTGGGTCCGAAGGCGGCGGAACGGAACGCGTCGAACAGCGGCGGCGGCTGGGGCGAGGCCCACATCTGGTTCGTGAGCAGCACGGCGCTCACCCCGGTGACCGGGTCGGCCCACCACGAGCTGCCGAGGCCGCCGTCCCAGCCGTAGGAGCCGGCGTGCCGGCCGCCGGGCTCGTCGGTGATCCGCACGCCGATGCCCAGACCCCAGCCGCCGCCCTCGTCGTCGACCGGGCCGACCTGCTCGGTGGTCATCGCGCGCACCGCGTCCCCGGTCAGCACGGAACGCCCGTCCGGAGCGCAGCCGCCGGTCTGCAGCATCCGCGCGAAGGCGGCGACGTCGTCGACGGTCGACACCAGCCCGTCCCCGCCGTCGGGGAAGGCGGGCGGGCGGGCCCACTGGCCGTCGGCGGCGTCGTAGACCTCCCGCGTGCCGTCGGCCCCAGGTGGGGTCCAGTGCGGGCCCAGCCGGTCGCGGGCGGACGGCGGCACCCCGAAGCCGGTGCTGCCCATGCCCAGCGGCCGCAGCACCCAGTCCGCGAGCACCTCGGGCAGCGGTCGGCCGGCGGCGCGGGCGATCAGCACGCCCAGGACGCCGGCGCCGAGGTGGTAGAGCCAGCGCTCACCGGGCTGGGCGGCCAGCGGGACCGTGCCCAGCAGCCGCAGCCAGTCGTCCGGCGGCGGCGCGGCCTGCGGCGCCGGTGGGCCGGCGGGCAGTCCGGCCGCTGCGAGGGCGGTCATCGTGGGCGAGGGCCACGGCGCGGTGAAGTCCAGCCCCAGCCCGAGCCGGAAGGTGAGCACGTCGCGCACGGTGATCGCCCGGACAGCGTGCACCGTGCCGGCGCCCGCGTCGGTGGCGTCGACCAGGACCTGCCGGCCCGCGAGCTCCGGCAGCAGGCCGTCGACCGGTTCGTCCAGCTCGAGGAGGCCGTCGTCGACCAGCGCCATCGCGGCCGCGGCCACGACCGGCTTCGTCGTCGAGGACAGGCGGAAGACCGCGTCCGGCGACACCGCCTCGTCCGTGCCCGGCGCGTGCACCCCGGCGGCCCCGCGCGAGAGCAGCACCCCGTGCCGGTCCACCCGCCAGGCCGCTCCGGGCACCTGCCCGGCGGCGACCGCGCCGGTCACCGTCGCCGCGATGCGTTCGGCCTGATCCATCCCGCCTCCTCGTCGTCCCGTCGGGGGAGGGACCGCGGGTGCGGCCGGATCTGATCGGTCAGGCGGTGTGCACCACGTGGAAGGCCTCGGCCATGCGGCCCTCGGGCAGGCCGAACCGCTGCGCGGTCTGCCGCATCCAGTCGCCGACGAACTCCTCGAGCTGGCCCTCGGGCTGGTGGCTCACCTGGGTGACGTGGGAGCGCAGCGCCGCGAACTTGCGGTCGACGACGTCGGTCACGTCGACGACGTGGTCGGCGCGCGGGCTCGCACCCAGCCACACCTCCGGCACCGTCCAGGCCTCCAGGCCCTCGGCGAGCAGCTCGGGGAAGGCGAACGGGTTGCGGGCGTCGGGGTAGACGGCGCGCAGCGTGGACTCGCCGACCGTCATGTGGTCGGGGTGGCTGGCGCCGATGCGCTCCCAGAACCGCTCGGGCGAGCTGGTGAGCACCCGCTGCGGGCGCACCTGCCGGATCACCCGGCTGATGTCGCGCCGCAGGTCCAGGGTCAGCTCCAGCCGGCCGTCGGGGTAGCCGAGGAACCGGACGTCCTCGACACCGACCTCCTTGGCGGCGGCGCGCTGCTCGGCCTGCCGGAGCGGCCCCATCCGGTCGCGCGGCGTCTCGTCGAACCCGCCGGCGTCCCCGTCGGTCACGATGCAGTAGGTGACCTCGGTGCCGGCCGCCGTCCAGGTCGCCACCGTGCCGGCGGAGCCGAAGTCGACGTCGTCGGGGTGGGCGAGGACGCAGAGCACCCGCTCGACGTGCGCGGCAGGGGCGGCGGGAAGGGGTCCGGTCATGGGCGCTCCAGGTCAGCTCGGGTCGGTACCGGGCCGCAGGGCCAGCAGTGCGATGTCGTCGTCGTTCGCACCCGGCGCCACGTCGGCCAGGAGACGGTCGCACAGTTCCTCCGGGTGCAGGTCGCCGTGCCGGCCGAGTGCGGCCGCGAGCCGGGCGATGCCCTGGTCGAGGTCGGCGGCCCGGGTCTCGACCAGGCCGTCGCTGTAGAGCAGCACCGTGTCGCCCGGCTGGAGCTCGACCAGGCGCTCGCTCCGGACGGCGTCGGGGTCCAGGCCCAGGAGCAGTTCCGGCCGGCCGTCCAGGACCTCGACGGTCCCGTCCGCCCGGCGCAGCAGCGGTGGGAGGTGTCCGGCGCTGGACCAGCACAGCCGCCAGACCGGCCGCTCCGCCGTCCCGTGCTGCTCGATCCGCCCCAGGACCGCCGTCGCCAGGGTGCCCACGTGCAGGCCGCTCATCGCCGCGTCGAGCCGGCCGAGCAGGACGGCCGGGCTGTCGTCGGAGTCGTAGGCCATGCCACGCAGCAGGTTCCGCAGCTGGCCCATCGTCGCGGCGGCCTCGACGTCGTGACCGGTGACGTCCCCGACGACCAGCACGGTGGCGCCGCGGGTCGTGACGAACGCGTCGTACCAGTCGCCGCCGACATGGGCTCCCTGGGCGGCGGGCTGGTAGCGCACGGCGAGCTGCAGCGACTCCGGCGTCGGCGGTTGCTGGAGGAGGCTGCGCTGCAGCGTCTCGGACATCACCTGCGCGGCGACCGCCGCTGCCCGCTGTGCCGCCGTCGCCCGGATCCGCACCAGGACCTGCGCGCACTGCGCGGCGAACACCCGCATCAGTTCGAGCTCGTCGCTGCTGAACGGGTGCTCCTCGGCCCACGCGACCGCGAGGCTGCCGACGCACACGTCGTTGACCGTCAGCGGCAGGAAGGCCCACCCGTACCGGCCGATGTCGGCGTAGACCCCGACCATCGAGCCGTCGAACGCCAATCCCGACCGCTCGGTCGGGAGGAGCAGCTCGCGTCCCGTGCGGGCCACCCACGGTGCCGGGAGCGGGCTGTCGTAGGGCAGGTGGCCGTAGCCGAGCTGCACCTGCTCGCCCAGGGAGGCGCTGAGCGTCGCGCGCCAGCCGCCGCGCCCGTCGGGCGAGATGATCCCGCCGCCGTCCGCACCGAGCACGGCCAGCCCGCGGCTCACCACGATGAGCTCGAGGTCCTCCACGGTCTCGACCGAGGTCAGCTGCAGCGCCACCTCGGCCAGGCTGGACAGCCGCCGGGCGGCGGTGTCGCGGGCCTCCTGGGCGGCCGCCAGTTCCTGCACGCGTGCGTAGAGGTCGGCCTCCACCGCCTCCAGCGCGCGGCCGTGGCCCGGGCCACCCGCTCGCGCGGACTGCAGAGCCGACCGCTCCCGGACGTAGGCGGTGACGTCCTCCACCCGCTGCAGCACGAGCACGGTACGGCCGGCCGCATCCAGCACCGGGGCGCTGATCAGCGACCAGTACCGCTCGCTGAGCTGCCCGGTGACCGCGTCCAGCACGTCGTACTTGGCGATCGGCATCGGGTCGAGCTGGCCGGTGTCGCGAGCCCGCTCGAAGGAAACCCGGACCGGGTTGCGGCCGTGCTCGTCGAGCGCGTCCGGCGCCGGCGGGAACGCCTCGAAGACCGGTCGGCCGACCAGCTCGTCCCGCCGCCGCCCCAGGAGCTCCAGGTACGCCGAGTTCGCGTCGACGATGACGAGGTCCGGGTCCATCACCAGGAACGCGGTCGGCAGAGCACCGAAGAGGAGCTGGAAGTCGATCGGCACCGTGGAGGTGGCCGCCTCGGCTGCCGACATGCACGCCTCGCATCCCTGTGAACCTCGGACGGAAGCCCGCGGGCGAAGAATACCGGGCACGATCTAGTGGCGCACCAGGCCGGACAGCTTGTCGGGATTGCGCATCACGAGCACCTGGGTGATCCGCCCGTCGGCCACGACCAGCGACATCGTCATCAGCGGCTCGTCCTCCGCCCACGCCACCACGGCCGGAGAGCCGTTCAGCTCCGCGATCTCGACCCGCAGACCGGGCAGCCCGAGACCCTGCGCGGCGATGCCGATCGCGAACCGGGCCACCTTCGCCGCGCCGGTGATCGGCCGCAGGGCGGCCTTGGCCTTTCCGCCGCCGTCGCTCACGAGCACCGCGTCGGGGGCCAGCGCGGCCAGCAGCGCTTCGACGTCCCCGCCGGCGCAGGCGGCCAGGAACCGCTCGGTCACCTCTCGCTGCGCGCCGCGGTCCGCGTCGAACCGGGGACGGCGGGCCTGCACGTGCTCGCGCGCCCGGTGCGCCATCTGCCGGACGGCGGACTCCGTGCGACCCAGGGCGGCGGCGACCTCGGCCCCCGGCAGACCGAAGACCTCCCGCAGCACGAAGACGGCCCGCTCGGCGGGGGAGAGCGTCTCCAGCACGACCAGGAGCGCGAGGCCGACCTGCTCGCCCAGCTCCGCGGCGTCGGGCGGGTCCGCGGGTGCCGGTGCGGCGGCGACGGGGTCGCGGCCGGTCAGCAGCGGCTCGGGCAGCCACGGGCCGACGTAGCTCTCCCGGCGGGCGCGTGCGGATCCGAGCCGGTCCAGAGCCAGCCGCGTGGCCACCTGCACCAGGTAGGAGCGGGGGTCCTCGACGTCGTCGCGGTCGGCCGCCGACCAGCGCAGCCAGGTGTCCTGCACGGTGTCCTCGGCGTCCGCGACGCTGCCCAGCATCTGGTAGGCGACCGAGAACAGCAGCCGCCGGTGCGCGTCGAAGACCACGAGCAGGTCGCGAACCGGGCCCGGGCGAGGGTTCTCCACGGAGATCATCATCGGACATCGGGCAGACTCGCCGCGTGCCCACCTTCACCGTCTACGCCGTGCTGCGGGCCACCACCGCCGTGGACGACGCCACCGTCGAGACCGTCGCCGCCGGGCTGCGCCCCGGTGACGAGGAGCTCCGGGTGTGGCGCGAGCCCGACCGTGCCGCGCTGCGCGCGTCCACCGAGTGCGAGGCCCCCGACCTGGAGGCGGCGCTCGAGCTGGCGCACGCGCTCGGCGAGGACCTGCGCGCGCGCTGCGCGGGGGACGTGCTGGAGGCCGCGGCGCTCAGCGACGACGACTCGCTGGTCTGGCGCGCCTGGCTCTGACCCGGCGGCGGCTCTGACCGGAGCGGTTCAGAGCCGGCCGCGGCCCTGCCGGAGCAGCAGCATGCCGAGCGCCGCGCCCTCGGCGCCGAGGGCGGTCTGGAACCGGGCGAGCACCTGCTGCTCGCGGGCCAGGTTCAGCCGGGTGCCGCCGGAGGCCTTGCGGACGACGCCGATCTCCTGCGAGACGGCCAGCCGCCGCTGGACGAGCTCGATGATCGCGGCGTCGCAGGCGTCGATCTGCTCGCGGAGCTCGCCGATCCGGTCGACGTCGGAGCCGGTGACGGCGGCGGGGGAGGAGGGGGTGGTGCTCATCGGTCGTCCTTGGGGGGTTCGGTGGACCGGCCCGGAACGACGAAACGCCCCGGAGCCTGTGGCCCGGGGCGTCTGGTGCGGCTGTGCTCAGCCAGCGGTGACGGCGACCGGAACCCGGTGGCCGTAGTAAAAGCTGGTCGTCGTGGCGAGCACGTCGAGGAGTCTGCCACAGCGGTCCGGAAGCGTCACCCGTCCGGCTTACAGTGATGTGGCTATGAGCAGCGTCCAGCAGGCCCTCCCCGGTACAGCCGCACTCCAGCGTTCCGCTCCCGGGTCCCTGGGCCGGGAACTGGACCGCATGCTCGCCGGGCTCAACGGCCCCCAGCGGCAGGCCGTGGTCCACGAGGGCGGCCCGCTGCTCATCGTCGCCGGCGCCGGCTCGGGCAAGACCCGGGTGCTGGCGCACCGCATCGCCTACCTGCTCGGCGCCAGGCACACCCAGCCCGGCGAGATCCTCGCGATCACCTTCACCAACAAGGCCGCGGGCGAGATGAAGGAGCGGGTGGCGCACCTCGTCGGTCCGCGCGCCCGGGCGATGTGGGTCTCGACGTTCCACTCGATGTGCGTGCGCATCCTGCGTGCGGAGTCGTCGAAGCTCGGCCTGAAGTCCTCGTTCACGATCTACGACCAGGGCGACTCGGTCCGGCTGATGACCATGGTGGCCCGCGACCTCGAGCTCGACGCCAAGCGCTTCCCGGGCCGCAGCCTCGCCGCGCAGGTGTCCAACCTGAAGAACGAGCTGGTCGACGAGGAGAGCTTCGCCCCGGTCACGCCGCCGGAGAAGGTGCTCGCGCAGGCCTACACGCTGTACCAGCAGCGGCTGCGCCAGGCGCACGCGATGGACTTCGACGACCTGATCATGAACACCGTGCACCTGCTGCAGGCGTTCCCCGATGTCGCCGAGCACTACCGGCGCCGGTTCCGCCACGTGCTGGTCGACGAGTACCAGGACACCAACCACGCGCAGTACATGCTGGTCCGCGAGCTGGTCGGCACGGGCGAGGGCCCCGTCCCCATGGCCGAGCTGTGCGTCGTCGGCGACGCCGACCAGTCGATCTACGCCTTCCGCGGCGCGACGATCCGCAACATCGACGAGTTCGAGCGCGACTACCCGCAGGCGACGACGATCCTGCTCGAGCAGAACTACCGCTCCACGCAGCGCATCCTCAAGGCCGCGAACACGGTCATCGCCAAGAACACCGGCCGCCGTCCCAAGAACCTGTGGACCGACTCCGGCGACGGCGAGCTGATCGAGGGCTACGTCGCCGACAACGAGCACGACGAGGCGGCGTGGGTCGCCGAGCAGATCGACGCGCTGGTCGACGAGGGCGCCGCGCAGCCCAAGGACATCGCGGTCTTCTACCGGACCAACAACGCCTCCCGCGTGTTCGAGGAGGTGTTCATCCGGGTCGGCATGCCCTACAAGGTCGTCGGCGGGGTGCGCTTCTACGAGCGCAAGGAGGTCCGCGACGCGCTGGCCTACCTCAAGGTGGTCGCCAACCCCACCGACATCGTGAGCCTGCGCCGGGTCATCAACACCCCCAAGCGCGGCATCGGCGAGCGGGCCGAGGCCTGCATCGAGAACTTCGCCGACCGCGAGCGCATCCCGTTCGCCTCGGCGCTGCGCCGCTGCTCCGAGGTGGGCGAGCTCGCCACCCGTTCGCTGAAGTCCATCCAGGAGTTCGTGGCGCTGCTCGAGGAGTTCGAGCAGCTCGTGGAGACCGGTTCCGGCCCCGCCGCGCTGCTGGAGAGCATCCTCGACCGCACCGGCTACCTCGCCGAGCTGCAGGCGAGCACCGACCCGCAGGACGAGGGCCGCGTCGACAACCTCAACGAGCTGATCTCCGTGGCCGCCGAGTTCGAGGCCGCCAACCCCGACGGGACGGTCACCGACTTCCTCGAGCAGGTCTCGCTGGTCGCCGACGCCGACCAGATCCCGGTCACCGGCGACGACGCCGGCGTGGTCACGATGATGACGCTGCACACCGCGAAGGGCCTGGAGTTCCCGGTCGTCTTCCTGACCGGCCTCGAGGACGGCGTCTTCCCGCACCTGCGCGCGCTCGGCGACCCCCGCGAGCTCGAGGAGGAGCGCCGGCTGGCCTACGTGGGCATCACCCGCGCCCAGCAGCGGCTGTTCATCTCCCGCGCCACGGTGCGCACCAGCTGGGGGCAGCCGGCCTACAACCCGCCGTCCCGGTTCCTGGACGAGATCCCGGCCGAGACCATCCACTGGGAGCGCCTGGACCCGGCTCCCGTCCCGTCCACCGGCTACAAGTCGGCGCAGACGCGGGTGGCGGCCACGGGCCTGTCCACCGGGGGTCTGCGCGGCGGCGTCGGCAACCGGCCGATCATCTCCGTCGACGTCGGCGACCGGGTCAGCCACGACGCCTTCGGTCTGGGCACGGTGGTCGAGGTGACCGGTGCGGGCGACAAGGCCCAGGCCACCGTCGACTTCGGCTCCGGCGGCACCAAGCGCCTCGTCCTGCGCTACGCCCCGCTCGTCAAGCTCTGAGCCCCGGAAGGGCTCAGAGACTCACGCCTCGGTCGGCGAGCCAGACCTTGGGGTCGGTGGGCTTGCCGGTCATGCCGCCGCGGTGGATCTCGTAGTGCAGGTGCGGGCCGGTGGACTGGCCCTCGTTGCCGACCTTCGCGATCTGGTCGCCGGCGTGCACGATCTCGCCGGCCGCGACGTCGTAGTAGCGCATGTGCCCGTAGATGTGCACGTTGCCGTCGGCGTCCTGGATGTAGACGGCGTTGCCGTACCCGGAGGCGCGACCGGCCTTGAGCACCACGCCGTCGGAGGCCGCGTAGATCGGCGTGCCCAGGGGGGCGGCCAGGTCCAGGCCGTAGTGCATGGTGCCCCAGCGCTTGCAGAAGCAGGTCGTCAGCCGGCCGCTGACCGGCAGGACCGTCGTGGGCTGGCGGGCGGCGCGGGAGGCGGCCAGTTCGCCGAGGCGGGCCTGGGCCTCGGCCTCGGTGATGCCGCGGCGGACACCGGCGTCGTCGAGCCCGCCGCTGAAGCTGTGGTCCGGCGCGGTGCCCAGGCCCAGGTCGGATGCGGTGACGCTGATCTGCTCCGGGTCGCCGCCCAGGACCGACGGGGCGCCGGCGATGAGGGCGCCGATGACCAGGGCGGCGAACCACATGGGTGCCCGGCGGCCGGGCGGGTGGGGGAGCCTGCGGAGCGCGGCCAGGCGCGGTGTGCGGCGGCGTGCGGCGGGCTCGGGGGCGGCCTCGACGGCGACGGCGGTCTCGGTGGCGTCCGCGTCCGCATCCGCGGCCGCAGCGGCTCGGGCCAGCGCGGTGGTCGCGCCGCGGGGGACCGGGATCACCGGGGTCCGGCGGCCGTCCGGCAGCTCGATCCGTCCGGTGGCGCCGTCCACGGCGCCGGGCCGTCCGAGCAGCGGAGGTGCACTGGGAGCGGTCACGGCGCACCTTTCCGGACGAGTGTTTCGCGCCGGTGGGTACCAGCGCCGTGACCGAACCGTAACGACCAGTGAGGGCGCGACAGCGCATTGACGCGACGTGTCGCTACGTGTGCCGCAGGTAACGGATCGAGACCCCGCGCCGGGCTCAGGCGACGGCGCGTACCGGTTCGTGACCTGCGACCGGGGAGCCGGCGAGGGTGAGCGCCACCTCGTCGAGGATGCCCCGGTGGATGGGCAGCGACATGTGGCCCACGCCGCGCACGAGGACGTTCCGCGCGCCGAGGTCGGGGTGGTCGCACCGGCCCGCCGACGTCGGCAGCACCAGCTGGTCGAGGTCGCTGTAGACGGCGGTGATCCGGGTGTCGCACCGCTCCACCGGCTCGGCCAGCTCCCGGAGCACCGCGGAGCCCGGCCGCAGCTGGCGGACCAGCGGCGTCGGGAGCGCGTGTGCGAGCAGCGAGCCGCCGTGCGGGGTCCCGAGCGTCACCAGGGAGTCGACGCGCGCGTCCCCACCCAGCCGCTGCACGTAGTAGCGCGCGATCAGCCCGCCCAGGCTGTGCCCGACCACGTGCACGCGGTCGTGCCCGGTCTGCGCGCAGATGCGCTCGATGTGCGCGCCCAGGTCGTGGGCCGCCTGGCCCACGTCGCGCAGCAGGGGGCTGTAGTTCCAGGAGCAGACCGACGCGAAACCGCGACGGCGCAGGCTGCGGCGCATCACGGCGAAGATCGAGCGGTTGTCGACCAGGCCGTGGACCAGCAGGACGGGCGTGCGCGCGGCCAGCGGATCGGCGGCGAACAGCGCCCGGACGGCCGGTGACTGCCCGGGTCGGGAGCCGGGGTCGGTCTGCAGCTGCTCGGCCCGCGTGCCCAGCGGATACAGCAGGACATGGGCGCCCACCCAGGCCAGCTCGGTGAGGCTGCCGGCCAGTGCGGCAGGGCTGCAGAGGCTGCGCAGCGCACTCCGTGGCGCACCCTCGGGGGCGGCCGTCGTGTGCGACGCTGGTTCGGAGCCCGGAACGCTCGTCGGTCGCATGGCCTTCGTCTCCCCGTGTTCTCCGCCGGCGGTGCCGGGGCTCGGCCGTGCCGGTGCACCGTCCAGTGCTCCGTTCACCCGACGGTAATGCGCAGGTGTGGCGCCCGTCACACGGACGCCACCGGGAGAGCGGCCGATCGAGGCCGGTTCGTGACCTGATCGGAAGGGAGACCCGTGCCTGCGCGCGATGGCGAGGGGCTGGTGATCGGCACAGTGCCGCCCGGCGCACGGCTGGCAGGCGTGCTGCTCGTGCTCGCCGGCATCGCCGGTGCTGTGTCGGCCGTCCCGACCTACCTCGAGGTGGACGGACGGGACCTCGTGCTGGGCGGCAGCGTCGTCGGCGTGCTGGCCACCGTGCTCGGCCCGCTGGTCACCGCGGCGGTGGGTGTGCAGCTCGCCCGCTCCGCCGTCCCCAAGTTCGGTCTGGCCTACGCGGCGGTGGCCGGCGCGCTCTCCGTCGGTCAGCTGCTCATCGAGCTCTACCGGGGCCGCAGCTCGGTCGACCGCCCCGGGGTGGAGGTGCTCGCGGGGGAGCGGGTGCTCACCAGCGACATCCACATCGGCCCGGGCTGGGTGGCCGGCGTTGTCGCGCTCGTGCTGACCGTCCTGGCCGGCGGCGTCGCCGCGGCGGTCTGGGGGCGCACGGTGATGGACGACGGCGGCGCGCTGGACGGCGTCCGCGGCCCGCTGGCCGGCGCCACGGTGCTGCTGGGCGTGGCAACGGTGCTCTGCCTGACCCTGCCGGCCGCCGACGTGCAGGACGACCTGGTCACCGACCTGTCCTCCGGGCTGCAGGTGGTGGTGCCCCGCGAGGGGCCGCAGGCGCTGCTCGAGCGGCCGGGCCTGGCGCTGCTGGGCGGGCTGCTGCTCGCCGGCGCCCTGGTGCTCTGCGCGGTGACCGCGCCCTCGCTGCGGCCCCGCCTGGGGGCGGTCGGCGGCCTGCTGGCCATCGCGGTCACGGTGCTCACCGCGGGGCTCGCCGGCGTGCGCGACGCCGTCGTCTCCGAGGACCTGGAGTGGACGGTGCCGGGAGCCGGGCTGCTCCTGGCCGGCCTCGGCTTCTGCGCACTGACCGCGCTCGCCTGGCGGCTCCGCCGCCGTCCGGTGCGCGCAGCCTCCTAGGCTCCGCGGCGTGGAGGAGCGCAGGCGGGTCGTCGTCGCCGGTCCCGGCCCGGCGGACGGGGACCGGGTGGCCGAGATCCTGGCGCGCGCGTTGCGCGACGCCGGTGCGGAGGTCGTCTACACCGACCGGCCGCAGACGCCGGAGCAGCTGGTCGCCACGGTCGTGCAGGAGGACGCCGACGCTGTCGGGATCGTGCTCGCCGAGGGGGACGTCGCGCCGCTGGCCCGGGTGACCGGGCTGCTGGCGGAGCAGGGGATCGACGACGTCCTCGTGTTCGCCGGTGGGGTCGCCGCCGCCGACGTCCCGGAGGCGACCGGGGACGGCGTCGCGCGGGTGTTCCCGCGCGACGCCGCACCGGACGAGGTCGTCGACTGGTTGCGGGACCGCCTCAGGGGCTGACGACCGGCACGGTCAGCTGCTGCACCCTCCCCGGCCCGGTCGCCAGCGCGACCTGCTGGGGGAGCGTCGACCCGCGGTAGGCGAGGTCACCGCCGGCCAGCACGACCGCCAGCCGGTGGCCCGGGGCGAAGCGGTGCACGATCGCCGGCAGCTCGATGGTGACCGGCTTCGTGACGTCGGTGACGCGGGCGGGGGAGATCAGCCGGTGCGGCAGCTCCACCGCGCCGTCCGGGCCGACGTCGTAGACCTTCGCGTGGACCACCAGCTGTCCGGCCGGCCCCAGGCCCTGCGTCGCGGCGACCGCCGGCGCGTCCAGCTGCACGGTCAGCCGCGGCGAGCCCACGACGTCCAACGGCCGGGTCAGCGGCGGCGTGGAGAACCGGATCGCCGTCCCGGGCGGGTCGGTGACCGGGCCGGTCTGGTCGAGGAACGCCGTCTCGGTGTAGTTGGGCCCGATCGGCGCCACGCTGCCGTACGCGCTGAGCCCGGGGACCACCCGGGCCGGGCTGTCGACCAGCGAGCCGCCCAGCAGTCCGCCGCCGGACAGGTGCAGCGTCCGCTCGGTGCCGGCGGGGTAGGACGGCGCCGACGCATACGCCTGCTCGACGTCGCCGGTCTCGGCCATCACCCAGTCGCGGTAGTACTCGAACACCGGCTCGGGCGCCGGGCCGCGGCCGCGCACGTAGTGGTCGAACCAGGCCAGCGCCCGGCGACCCTGGTAGGAGTTCTCCGGGTTGCGCTCGTCCAGCTCACCGGCCTGCGGGTCCAGGCCGCTGTGCCCCCAGGACTGCCACATGAGCGAGACCGGGGTGCCCTGCGCCTTCAGCGCTGCGTACGTGGCCACCGACTCCTGCAGGTTGAACAGGGTGTCGGCCTGGCCCTGGGCGATGAGCGTCGGCACGCGGACGTCGGAGGTGTAGCTGCCCACGGAGTTCGAGCGCAGGAAGTCCACCGAGCCCTGGCCGGCGTAGCCGGTCGCGGCGACCTCGGCCAGCGCGGTGCAGACCGGGGCGTCGAAGTTGAGGCAGTTGTCCTGAGCGAGGTTGCGCACCTGGGCCGGGTCGGCGAGCGCCGGCAGGTCCTGCAGCCCGCTGGCCAGGCCGAGGGCGGTGAACAGCAGCGACCACTGGTACTTGAAGACGCCGGTGTCCGGCGAGGCGAGCGAGCCGCTGAGGGCGGTGCCGCCCGGGATCGCGCTGTTGTCGGGGTTGAGCGAGTAGGAGAGGTCGTTCCAGGTGATCATCGGGACGATCGCGTCGAGCCGGTCGGTGCCGGCCGCGTGCTCGACGGCCGCCGCGGCGAACTGGATCTGGCCGCCGTAGGAGCCGCCGACCATGCCGACCGCGGGGTCGTGACGGACCTCGGAGCGGCGGTCCTCGCGGACGACCTGGTCGACCTGCACCCGCTCGCCGGTCGCGTCGTCGACCGCGACGACCGATGGGTCGCCGCCGAGGAAGCGCAGCAACTGGGACGCCGCAGCGCCGTCGTGCTCGCGGTCGTCGAGGGTGATCGGGCAGAGGTCGCCGTCGACGAAGCCGAGCCCGGTGTAGGAGAGCGTCACGTAGCCGTGCTCCCCGAAGCCCTGGGCGAAGTCGGCCTGGTCGTCCTTGGTGCCGCCGAAGCCGTTGGTCGCGAGCAGCGCGGGGCCGGGGTTCCGGGCGGTGACGCCGGCGGGGACGTACAGATCGGCGTCGATCCGGCACGTCCGGTTCTCCGGGCCCAGGCCCGTCACGGTGATCGTCAGGTCGCGCGGGACGATCTCGGTGGCGGCGGCCGGAGGGGCCAGCGCGACCGTTCCCCCGGCGGCCAGCAGGGCGGTGAGCAGGGCGGTCGAGGTGCGGCGCACGGAGGCTCCTGGTCGGTCGGCGATCGGGCGGCGGTGCGTCGGGTCGGCTCGATCGCTCCCGCGATGGGGTGAGGAACCCTGTGATGCGCCCCACGCCGGACCCATCTCCTCAACGCCCGGGGCGGCATTCCGGTTACGGGCGGGCTACGGTCCCTGTTCGTGGATCTCTTCGAGTACCAGGCCCGTGATCTGTTGGCCTCGCACGGCGTCCCCGTGCTCCCAGGCGGAGTCGCCGAGACGCCCGAGCAGGCGGAGGCGATCGCCCGCGAGATCGGGCAGACCGTCGTCGTCAAGGCGCAGGTGAAGGTGGGCGGCCGAGGCAAGGCCGGCGGCGTCAAGCTCGCCGACAACCCCGAGGACGCCAAGGCGCGCGCCCAGGACATCCTCGGGCTGGACATCAAGGGGCACATCACCCACAAGGTGATGGTGGCCCAGGCCAGCGACATCGCCGAGGAGTACTACTTCTCGTACCTGCTCGACCGCTCCAACCGCACCTTCCTGGCCATGGCCAGCGTCGAGGGCGGCATGGAGATCGAGCAGCTCGCCGTGGAGCGCCCCGAGGCGCTGGCCCGCATCCCCGTCGACGCCAGCGTCGGCGTGGACGCCGCCAAGGCAGCCGAGATCGTGGACGCCGCCGGGTTCGCCCCCGAGGTGCGCGACCAGGTCATCGCCATCGCCATCTCGCTGTGGGAGGTCTTCACCAAGGAGGACGCCACCCTGGTCGAGATCAACCCGCTCGCCAAGGCTCCCGACGGCACCGTGCTCGCGCTGGACGCCAAGGTGACCCTCGACGAGAACGCCGGCTTCCGCCAGGAGGCGCACGCCGCGCTCGAGGACGCCGCCGCCGCCGACCCGCTCGAGGCCGCGGCCAAGGAGAAGGACCTCAACTACGTCAAGCTCGAGGGCGAGGTCGGGATCATCGGCAACGGTGCCGGCCTGGTCATGAGCACCCTGGACGTCGTCGCCTACGCCGGCGAGGAGTTCGGCGGGGTCCGCCCGGCCAACTTCCTCGACATCGGTGGCGGCGCCTCGGCCGAGGTCATGGCCAACGGCCTGGGGATCATCCTCAGCGACCCGGCCGTGAAGAGCGTGTTCGTCAACGTCTTCGGTGGCATCACCGCCTGCGACGCCGTCGCCAACGGCATCGTCGCCGCGCTGCAGCAGCTCGGCGACCAGGCCACCAAGCCGCTGGTGGTCCGTCTCGACGGCAACAACGTCGAGGAGGGCCGGCGCATCCTCGCCGACGCCAACCACCCGCTGGTCACCGTCGTGGACACGATGGACGGCGCCGCGCGCCGGGCCGCCGAGCTCGCCGCCGCCTGACCTCCCGACTCCCGACAGGACACCAGACAGATGTCGATCTTCCTCAACGAGAACAGCAAGGTCATCGTCCAGGGCATGACCGGCTCCGAGGGCATGAAGCACACCTCGCGCATGCTCGCCTCGGGCACCGCGATCGTCGGCGGCGTGAACCCCCGCAAGGCCGGCACCAGCGTCGACTTCGACGGCACCAGCGTGCCGGTGTTCGGCTCCGTCGCCGACGCCATGAAGGAGACCGGCGCCGACGTCAGCGTCATCTTCGTGCCGCCGCCGTTCGCCAAGGGTGCCGCGATCGAGGCCGTCGACGCCCAGATCGGGCTCGCGGTGATCATCACCGAGGGCATCCCGGTGCACGACTCGACCTACGTCTGGGCGCACGCCCAGGGTGGCGCGACGCGCATCATCGGCCCGAACTGCCCCGGCCTGATCAGCCCCGGGCGCAGCAACGCCGGCATCATCCCGGCCAACATCACCAAGCAGGGCAAGATCGGCCTGGTGTCGAAGTCGGGCACGCTGACCTACCAGATGATGTACGAGCTGCGGGACCTCGGCTTCTCCACGGCCGTCGGCATCGGTGGCGACCCGGTCATCGGCACGACGCACATCGACTGCCTGGAGGCCTTCGAGGCCGACCCGGAGACCGAGGCGATCGTGATGATCGGCGAGATCGGTGGCGACGCCGAGGAGCGGGCCGCGGACTTCATCAAGGCCAACGTCACCAAGCCCGTCGTCGGCTACGTCGCCGGCTTCACCGCGCCCGAGGGCAAGACCATGGGCCACGCCGGCGCCATCGTCTCGGGCTCGGCCGGTACCGCCCAGGCGAAGCAGGAGGCCCTCGAGGCCGCCGGCGTCCGGGTGGGCAAGACCCCGTCGGAGACCGCTCGGCTCATGCGCGAGATCATCGCCGGCTGACGCCTCCCGCACGTCCCACTGCCCGGTGGCCGCTCCGCGGTCGCCGGGCAGTGCTGCGTCCGGAGCCGGTCGCGCTCCGGACGGGGATACTGCTCGCACCCGACCTCTGAGGAGTGGCTCGAGATGACCGGTCAGCCTCCGCAGCCCCCTCCCGGCGGTTACGGGCAGCAACCCCCGCCGCCCTGGGGCCAGCAGCCGCCCCAGCCCTACGGTCAGCCGCAGCAGCCCTACGGTCAGCAGCAGCCGCCGCCCTGGGGCCAGCAGCCGCCGCCCGGCCCGCAGTGGGGCCCGCCGCCGCAGCAGCCGTGGGGCACGCCGCCGCAGGATCCCTACGGCCGGCCGCCCTACGGCCCGCCCGGTCGGCCCGGCCGCGGGACGACGTCGGTGGACTTCTCGAAGGTCGGGCTGAACGAGTGGATCATCGCCGGCTGCGCCGTGCTGTTCACGCTGTTCATGGTGCTGCCCTGGTACGGCTTCGACGGCGAGGGCCTCGACGGCTTCGACACCTCGACCAACGGCTTCAGCGACGCCGTCGGTGGGCGCGGGCTGTTCACGTTCGAGATCGGCTACGCGACGGGTCCGGCGGTGCTCGCCTGGCTGCTGCTGCTGGCCACCGCCGTGTGGGTCCTGCTCCCGGCGTTCACGACGGTGCGGCTCCCCGTGCCGCGCACGGTCGTCACGGCCGGGCTGACCGGTCTGGCGCTGCTGCTGTTCCTCATCACCTGGATCGACCAGCTCGGCCTGGCCGACGGGCCCGACGACGACGTCGGCTTCAGCGTCGTCGCCCTCCTGGCGCTGCTCAGCGTGCTCGCCGCCACCGTCCTGGCCGTGCTCGCGCTCCTGCTGGAGCTGCGCGCGCGGAAGGCGGCCGGCGGTGCTCCCGCCGCCGGGACCGCCCCGCCTCAGCACGGGCAGCAGCCCTACGGCCCACCGGGGCAGCAGCAGGCGGCCCCGCAGCCGTACCAGCCGCAGCCCTACCAGCAGCCGCCTCCGCCTCCGCCGCCGCCGGCCCGGCCCGGCACGCCGCCGCCGGTCGATCCCGGGCAGCCCGACCGCGGGGTCTGACGGGCCCGCGGGCCGCTTTGTCGCACTCCCGGGCGCGTGCGCCGACCACCGGCGGGACGGACTTGGGAGAGTGGTCCCGTGGTCTCGTTGCTGGCACGTCTCCCGCGCAGGGGACCGGACGGTGGGACGGCGGCCCGCCCGCTGCCGCGGGCGGGCCTCGCGCTCGCCGGGGCCGGAGCCGTCTCGGCTGCCGGTCTCCTCGTCCTGGCGCTCGCGGTCGGCGTCGTCGCGACCCTCGACCCGACGGGGGGCCAGGGGGCCGGCGGATCGATCGTGCTCGCCGGCCGGCTGTGGCTGCTCGCGCAGGGCGCGGAGATCACGGTGGACTCGGGCCCGATCGTGCTCGCGCCGCTGCTGCTCACCTTCGGCATCGCCTGGTGCCTCTCCGGCGCCGCCCGCGTGGTGGTCCGGATCGCCGGGGTCACCGGCGCACGGGACGCCGCCGGGACGGCGGGGCTGCTGGCCGGGGCGCACGTCGTCCTGACGGCGGTCCTCGCGCTGCTGCTCGACGGGCCCGGTGCCGAGGTCAGCCTGCTGCGCGCGCTCCTCGGCAGCGCCCTGCTGGCGGTCGCGGCGGCCGGGTGGGGCGCGGGGCGGGAGTCCGGCGCGCTGGACGCCGGGCTGGACCGGCTGCCTGCCCAGACCCGCCCCCTGCTGCGCGCGGTGCTCGCCGGGGTGCTGACCGCGCTGGCCCTGTGCCTGGCGGTCGTGGCGATCGCCGTGGCCGCCGACGCCGACGGGTACGCCGCCGTCTCCGGCGGTCTGGGCGGTGCGGGTGCCGGCGCGCTCGGCCTGCTCGGGCTGTGCGTCCTGCTGCTCCCCAACGCTGCCGGCGCCGTCCTCGGGCTGGCCGCCGGACCGGGTTTCGCGGTGGGCAGCGGCACGTTCGTCTCGGTGCACGGCGTCACGCTCGGCTCGGTGCCGGCGCTCCCGCTGCTCGCGGCGCTGCCGGACACCCAGGCGGTGCCGCTGCTCGCCTTCGCGTCCCAGGCGGTGCCCGCGCTGGCCGGCCTCGTCGCGGGCCGCACGCTGGCCCGGCGGCTGTCCCCGCGCGACGGCGGTGCGGTCGTGGCCGGGCTCGTCGGCGTGCTCGCCGGGGTGCTGACCGGTGTGAGCTGCGGCCTGCTGGTCTGGGCGGCGGGCGGCACGCTGGGTGACGGCGCCCTCGCCGACGTCGGGGCGCCGGCGATCGCGACCGGCGTGGCGATCGCGGCCCAGGCCGGCATCGCCGCGGCGGTGGCGGCCGCGTTCACCCGCTGGCGCACCGCTTCCTGACCCGACTTGTAGGGTCGCGGCGTGGGCGGCCCGGAGCGATCGACGTCGCGGGCCCGGGTCGTCGTCCTCCTGTCGGGCACCGGCTCGCTCTGCGCGGCGCTCCTCGACGCGACCGACGACCCCGCCTACCCCGCGGACGTCGTCGCCGTGGGGGCCGACCGGCCGGCTGCCGGCCTCGAGCACGCCGCGCGGCGGGGGATCCCCACGTTCGTCTCCGCACTGGGCGACCACCCCGACCGAGCCGCCTGGGACCGGGCGCTCGCCGCGTCGATCGCCTCCTTCGAGCCGGACCTGGTCGTCTCGGCCGGCTTCATGAAGATCGTCGGGCCGGCCGTGCTCGGCGCGTTCGGCGGCCGGCTGATCAACACCCATCCGGCGCTGCTGCCCGCCTTCCCGGGCGCCCACGCCGTGCGGGACGCCCTGGCCGCCGGCGCCACGGTGACCGGCTCGACCGTCCACGTGGTCGACGCCGGGGTGGACACCGGCCCGGTGCTGGCCCAGCGCGAGGTGCCGGTGCTCCCCGACGACGACGAACCCCGACTGCACGAACGCATCAAGGCCGTGGAGCGCGAGCTCCTGGTGGAGACGGTGGCCCGACTCGTGGCCATCGGAACGAGAGGACCCAGCTCGCCATGAGCGACCGCAGCCCGATCCGTCGCGCCCTGCTCGGCGTCTACGACAAGACCGGCATCGAGGACCTGGCCCGCGGCCTGGCCGGTGCCGGGGTGGAGCTGGTCAGCACCGGCGCCACCGCCCGCCGCATCGCCGACGCCGGCATCCCGGTCACCCCGGTCGAGGAGGTGACCGGCTTCCCCGAGTGCCTGGACGGGCGGGTGAAGACGCTGCACCCCGCCGTGCACGCCGGCATCCTGGCCGACCGCCGCAGGCCCGAGCACGTGGCGCAGCTGGACCAGCTCGGCATCGCCGCCTTCGACCTCGTCGTGGTCAACCTGTACCCGTTCACCGAGACGGTCGCCTCGGGCGCCTCGCCGGACGAGTGCGTCGAGCAGATCGACATCGGCGGCCCGGCGATGGTGCGGGCCGCGGCCAAGAACCACCCGTCGGTCGCCGTCGTCGTCGACCCGGCGCGGTACGCCGACGTCCTGGCCGCCGTGTCCGGGGGCGGCTTCACCCTCGAGCAGCGCCGTCGGCTGGCGGTGGCCGCCTTCCGGCACACCGCCTCCTACGACATCGCCGTCGCCTCGTGGATGGGCAGCGTCCTGGCGCCCGACGACGAGTCCGACTTCCCGGAGTGGGTGGCCGCGAGCTGGGAGCGCGCCGACGTGCTCCGCTACGGCGAGAACCCGCACCAGGGCGCCGCCCTGTACCGCGGCAGCGTGCAGCCCGGGCTGGCGCACGCCGAGCAGTTGCACGGCAAGGCCATGTCCTACAACAACTACGTCGACACCGACGCCGCCTGGCGGGCCGCGCACGACCACGCCGACCCGTGCGTCGCGATCATCAAGCACGCCAACCCCTGCGGGATCGCCGTGGGCACCGACATCGCGGCAGCCCACCGCAAGGCGCACGCCTGCGACCCGCTCTCGGCGTTCGGCGGGGTCATCGCGGCCAACCGCGAGATCGACCTGACGATGGCCGAGCAGGTCGCCGAGGTGTTCACCGAGGTCGTCGTGGCGCCGTCGTTCACCGACGACGCCGTTCGCGTGCTGACCGGCAAGAAGAACATCCGGCTGCTGCGCCTGCCGCACCTGCCGGGGGCGCCCGCGGAGCTGCGGCCGATCAGCGGCGGGCTGCTGCTGCAGGCCACCGACCGCATCGACGCCGACGGCGACGACCCGACCAGCTGGACGCTCGCGACCGGCGAGCCCCTGGACGCGGCCGGCCTCGACGACCTCGTCTTCGCCTGGCGGGCCGTCCGCGCGGTGAAGAGCAACGCGATCCTGCTCGCGCACGACCGGGCGACCGTCGGCGTCGGCATGGGCCAGGTCAACCGGGTGGACTCGGCCCGGCTCGCCGTGGCGCGCGCGGGGGAGCGGGCGACCGGGTCGGTCGCGGCCTCGGACGCGTTCTTCCCGTTCGCCGACGGCCTGCAGGTGCTGCTGGACGCGGGCGTGCGCGCCGTCGTCCAGCCGGGTGGGTCGGTGCGCGACGAGGAGGTCATCGCCGCGGCGACCGCCGCCGGCGTGCCGCTCTACCTGACCGGTACGCGCCACTTCGCGCACTGATGGCCTCGTCGCGGCCGCACATCGGTCCGCCGGAGGCTGGGGCGGAGGTCGAGGGGGAGGACTTCGCCCGCGTCGACTGGTGGGGCGCCGAGCTCGACGGCGTCACCTTCACCCGCTGCCGGTTCGACGACGCCTCGCTCGAGGAGCTCGTCACCCGGCGCTGCGTGTTCGACCAGTGCGTGCTCACCGGCGTGCGGATGAGCGGGTCACGGCACTCCGGGACGGCGTTCCTCTCCTGCCGGTTCGACCGCGCCCGGCTCATCGACGTGACGTGGGACGGCTGCAAGCTGACCGGCTCGCAGTTCCCCGGCGCGCAGCTGCGGCCCATGACGTCGACCGAGTGCGACTGGAGCTACGTCAACCTGCGGGCCGCCGACCTGTCGGGCCTGGACCTGTCGGGTCAGCGGTTCCGGGAGACCGACTTCACCGACGCCGACCTGCGCGAGTGCGACCTCACCGGCGCGGACCTGGACCGGGCGCGGCTGCAGGGCACCAGGCTGCGCGGCACGGACCTGCGCGGGGCGTCCATGGACGAGGTCAACTGGCTGGCCTTCGAGCTGACCGGCGTCCGGGTGGACCTGGTGCAGGCGGTGCAGTTCACCCGCGCCCACGGCGCCCTGGTTGCGGATTAGCCGGAACGGCGTCGTGAGGAGTGGGGCCCGTAGGGTCCCGCGATCGAGCGACTGACGCGCTCGTCGCAGCTGGGGGATGGCCCGTGGCCGCGGTGTCGTCCGGAGGACGACGATGTCATCGGTACTTCTTGCCCGTCAGCAGGGCCTTGAGGCTGCCGAGCACACCGAGGACGGCGACGGCGATCGCGCACCAGAAGCCCGGGCCGAAGGTGTCCAGCTCCCAGTCGGCGTCGCTCAGCGGCACGAGCACCGCCCACACGATCAGCCCGCTCACGATCAGCCCGAGCAGGCCGAGGAACCGGTGCGAGCGCGCCGGCAGCCACAGCAGGATCCCGAGCAGGAGCAGCACGCCACCGCCGAGGACCACCGCCATCGGCTGCCACAGGCCGTTGTCGACGATCGCGTCGAGGTCCTCGAAGCCGTCGCGCACCAGGTCCAGGCCGGTGCCGTCGACGTCGGCCAGCCAGTCCAGCACCAGGCTGACCGCGGCGGCGATGCCGGCCAGGATCAGCAGCAGACCGCCCAGGCTCTCCGGCCCGCGGTAGGCCACCGGCTCGGCCGAGTACTCCGGCGTCGTCGCACCGACCGGCGGCCCGGCGGCCGTGCTCGATCCGACGGGTCTCTCGTCGCGTTCGGTCACGTGGCACCTCCGGCAGGGGCGGGCGACGGGGGCCCACCACGACGAAGCCTAGGGCGGCGCCCCGGGTCGTGGGGACTTTCGGGCACACTGTCCGCGTGCCCGCGACGATCCTGGACGGCAAGGCGACGGCGGCAGCGATCCGCTCCGAACTGACCGGGCGGGTGGCGGCGCTGGCCGCCGCCGGGCACCGGCCCGGACTGGGCACGCTGCTGGTGGGCGACGACCCGGGCAGCCGCTGGTACGTCAACGCCAAGCACTCCGACTGCGCGCAGGTCGGCATCGCCAGCATCCAGCGCGAGCTGCCGGCCACGGCGACGCTCGCCGACGTGCTCGCCGTCGTCGAGGAGCTCAACGCCGACCCGGCCTGCACCGGCTACATCGTCCAGCTGCCGCTGCCCGCCGGCATCGACGAGAGCGTCGTCCTCGAGGCGATGGACCCGGCCAAGGACGCCGACGGCCTGCACCCGGTCAACCTGGGCCGGCTGGTCCTCAACGTCCCCGGGCCGCTGCCGTGCACGCCGGTCGGGATCGTGGAGCTGCTGCGCCGCTACGAGGTGCCGATCGCCGGCGCCGAGGTGGTCGTGGTCGGCCGCGGCATCACCGTCGGCCGCCCGCTGGGCCTGCTGCTGACCCGCCGGACCGAGAACGCCACCGTGACGCTGTGCCACACCGGCACCCGCGACCTCGCCGCGCACCTGCGGTCGGCCGACATCGTGGTCGCCGCCGCCGGCGTGCCCGGCCTGGTCACCGCCGACCTGGTCAAGCCCGGCGCCGCCGTGCTGGACGTCGGCGTCAGCCGGGTCGACGGCAAGATCGCCGGCGACGTCGCCACGGACGTCGTCGAGGTGGCCGGGCACGTGGCGCCCAACCCGGGCGGTGTGGGCCCGATGACCCGCGCGATGCTGCTGCAGAACGTCGTCCTGGCCGCCGAGCAGGCAGCCGCCGCCGAGGCGCTCACCGCGTGACCGGGAGCCGGCCGCCGCTCTACCTCCGCCGGCCGTTCGTGGCCGGTCTGGTGCGGCAGCTCCCGCTGCTGGCGGTGCTGGCGACGGTGGGGGTCGGGCTGCTGCTGGTCACCGTCGAGCACTGGCGCCAGGGCCTGGTCCTCATGGGCCTGGCCCTGGTCGGAGCCGCGCTGCTGCGGCTGCTCCTGCCCGAGCGCCGGGTGGGCTTCCTCGCCGTCCGCAGCCGGCCGGTGGACGTCCTCCTGCTGACCGCCGCGGGTCTCGCACTCGCCGTCGCCGCCGCCGCCGTTCCCGGTCCGTGAGACGGCGGAGCGCCCCCGCTGGCGCGCGACGGCGTTCGCGGCGCTAGGTTGGCGGCCATGGCAGAGAAGCCTCGGAACGGCAAGGTCACCGTGGTGGGCGCCGGCTTCTACGGCTCCACGACCGCTCTCCGTCTCGCCGAGTACGACATCTTCGAGACCGTCGTCCTCACCGACATCGTCGAGGGCAAGCCCGAGGGCCTGGCCCTCGACATGAACCAGTCGCGCCCGATCGAGGGCTTCGAGACCCGCGTGGTCGGCATCGGGGGCGGCTCCTACGAGGGCACCGAGGGATCCGACGTCGTCGTGATCACCGCGGGCATCCCGCGCAAGCCGGGCATGAGCCGGATGGACCTCATCGAGACCAACGCGGGCATCGTCCGCCAGGTGGCGGAGAACGTCGCGTCCACCTCGCCCGACGCCGTCGTCATCGTCGTCTCCAACCCGCTCGACGAGATGACCGCGCTCGCGCAGCTGGCCACCGGGTTCCCGAAGGGCCGGGTGATGGGCCAGGCCGGCATGCTGGACACCGCCCGCTTCACCGACAACGTGGCCGAGGAGCTCGGCGTCCCCGTCTCCTCCGTGCGGACGCTGACCCTGGGGTCGCACGGCGACACCATGGTGCCCGTGCCCTCCCGGTGCACCGTGGACGGCAAGCCGCTGACCGAGGTCATGGCCGCCGACCGCATCGCGCACCTGGTCGACCGGACCCGCAACGGCGGGGCCGAGGTCGTGGCCCTGCTCAAGACCGGATCGGCGTACTACGCCCCGTCGGCCGCCGCTGCCCGCATGGCCAAGGCAGTGATCGAGGACTCCGGCGCGGTCATGCCGGTGTGCGCGTGGGTGGACGGCGAGTACGGGATCAACGGCGTCTACCTGGGCGTCGAGGCCGAGATCGGCCGACAGGGAGTGCGGAAGGTCGTCGAGGGCGACCTGTCCGAGAGCGAGCTGGCCGGGCTGCGCGACGCAGCCGAGGCCGTGCGCGCCAAGCAGGCTGACATAGCCGACCTCTGAGCGAACGCTCGGAGAAGCAAGCAGAGAGAAGGAACCTGTACGTGGCGAAGATCAAGGTCGAGGGCACGGTCGTCGAGCTCGACGGCGACGAGATGACCCGGATCATCTGGCAGTTCATCAAGGACCAGCTGATCCTCCCGTACCTCGACGTGAACCTGGAGTACTACGACCTCGGCATCGAGTCGCGCGACGCGACCGACGACCAGATCACCATCGACTCCGCCAACGCCATCAAGAAGCACGGCGTCGGCGTCAAGTGCGCGACCATCACGCCGGACGAGGCGCGGGTCGAGGAGTTCGGCCTGAAGAAGATGTGGCGCTCCCCGAACGGGACGATCCGCAACATCCTCGGCGGCGTCATCTTCCGCGAGCCGATCATCATGCAGAACGTGCCGCGCCTGGTGCCGGGCTGGACCAAGCCGATCATCGTCGGCCGTCACGCCTACGGCGACCAGTACCGCGCCACCGACTTCACGTTCCCCTCCGCGGGGCGGCTGACCGTCACCTTCACCCCGGAGGACGGCTCGCAGCCGATCGAGCACGAGGTGTTCCAGGCCCCGGGCGCCGGCGTGTCCCTGTCGATGTACAACCTCGACGCGTCGATCTTCGACTTCGCCCGGGCCTCGCTGAACTACGGCCTGGACCGCGGCTACCCGGTGTACCTCTCCACGAAGAACACGATCCTCAAGGCCTACGACGGCCGGTTCAAGGACATCTTCGAGGAGGTCTTCCAGTCCGAGTTCAAGGAGAAGTTCGACGCCGCCGGCATCACCTACGAGCACCGGCTGATCGACGACATGGTCGCCGCCTCGCTCAAGTGGGAGGGCGGCTACGTCTGGGCCTGCAAGAACTACGACGGTGACGTGCAGTCCGACACCGTGGCCCAGGGCTTCGGCTCGCTCGGCCTGATGACCTCGGTGCTCGCGACCCCGGACGGCCGCACGGTCGAGGCCGAGGCCGCCCACGGCACGGTGACCCGTCACTACCGCCAGCACCAGCAGGGCAAGGAGACGTCGACCAACCCGATCGCGTCGATCTTCGCCTGGACCCGGGGCCTCGCGCACCGCGGCAAGCTGGACGGCACCCCCGAGGTAACCCGCTTCGCGGAGACCCTCGAGCGGGTCTGCATCGACACCGTCGAGAGCGGCCAGATGACCAAGGACCTCGCGCTGCTGATCTCCAAGGACAGCCCGTGGCTGACGACCCAGGACTTCCTGGGCGCCATCGACACCAACCTCAAGAAGGCCATGGCCTGACGGCCCGAGCCGACCGACGGCCCCCTCGCCCGCTCCGGGCGAGGGGGCCGTCGCCGTCCTGCCGGCCGGCACGGCGATGGCCCCGGTGCACCCACGAGTCGCACCAGTCCCGGGACGCGCACCCGACGCCCGGCGTCCGAGAGATCAAGCCGAACTCTGTCACGATTCGTGCATGGCTTCTCTACGGGCAGTGCGCGCGATCAGCGCTGAGACGAAGCGGTCCGTCCTGGAGCGACTCGTCGCCTGCGGCGCGCTGCTGCTGGTCGGGTTCTTCGGGCTGGTGTCCTACGGCCAGTTCCAGCGCGATGCCCGGGCGGGCGCCTTCGGGGATGCCCTCAACTACATCGCGATGTCCGAGCAGACCTTCGCCCCGGTGGACGCCCCCTTCTCCTACCGGCTCCTGACGCCGTGGCTGGTCCGGCACGCGTCGGCGCTCACCGGCCTCGCGCCGGACACCGTGTGGCTCGCCCTCACGTTCGCCGCGACGACCGCTGCGCTGTTCGTGGTCTACGAGTGGATCCGGGGCCCGCTCCGCGTCAGCCCGTCGGTCAGCCTGTTCGCCACCCTGCTGCTCTCGGTGACCTTCTACTACACGTCGTACAGCTACGGCAATTTCTGGCTGGTCGACCCGCTGACCCACCTCGCCTGCGCGCTGGCCCTGTACCTCGCCTTCCGCGGCCGGCTGGTCCTGTTCGCCCTGGTGATCGCCGTCGGCTTCCTCAACAAGGAGGCCGTCCTCCTGATGGCCCCGCTCTACCCGCTGGTCGCCTGGGCGCGCACCGGCCGGTTGCGCGACCGCGACGTGCTGGCCGGTGCCGGCGCCGTGGCCGCCCTCGTGGTCGCCTACCTCGGGTTCCGGGCCTGGGCATCGTCCCGGATCGGCCCGCACGGCACCCACCTGGACGGCGACGTCGTCGCCCTGGCCCGCGAGGTCCTGGGAGCGCGGGCCGGGCAGGAGCACCTGGCGGTGTTCGGGGTCTTCGGCTTCCTGTGGGTGGTCTTCGCCTACGGACTGCACCAGCAGTACCTGCGTGCCGGTGTGCGCAGCGAGCTGCTGCTGGCCAGCGGCTACGTCTTCGCGATCTGCGCGGCGAGCCGGCTGCAGGCCACCGACACCGAGCGGGTCTTCGTCATGCTGGCGCCGCTGGTGGTGGGCGTGGCGGCCACCGTCTTCGACACCTGGCGGGGCGAGGCGAGGTCGCTGTGGCTGGGCGTCCTGGGCGTGGTCTACGCCGCCCTCAACTTCTCCTGGGTCACCGGCCAGACCGCCGTCCTGGTCTCGCTCGGCACCGTGGTCGGCTTCGCGTACCTGGTGCAGCGGCAGTCGGCCCGATCGGACGACACGGTCGAGGCGGACGGTACCGACGAGACGGCCGGCACCGACGACCGCGCGGCGACGCCGGCCCGGACGGCGGGTGCGTCGCTCGTGCGCGGCCCGCGGGCGGCCGAGAGCCTGGTTCCCCAGGCCTGACCGGTCCGCCCGGCCAGGCCCGGAGGGCGGTCAGCCGAAGAGCTGGGTCCACCAGGGGCCGCCGCCGCCGTCGGCGATGCCGACGCCGAGCCGGCTGAGGCTGCAGTCGAGGATGTTCGCGCGGTGACCGGGGCTGTTCATCCACGCGGTCATGACGGCCGCGGGGTCGGACTGGCCGCGGGCGATGTTCTCGGCCCGGGCAGACACCCCGGCGGCGGAGGCCCGGTCGAACGGGCTCTGCCCCGCGAGGTTGGTGTGGTCGAAGTAGCCGCGGTCGCGCATGTCGGCGCTGTGCGCGGCGGCCACGGCGGCCAGACCGCCGTCGGCGCTGAGCGGCCGGCAGCCGGCGGCTGCGCGCTCCTGGTTCACCAGCGCCAGCACCTGGGTGGCACGGTCCGAGCCGGCCGGAGCCGGCGCCGGGGGAGCGGGGGCGGCCTGCTGGGTCGCCTTCGGGGCCGGAGCGGCGGCAGGGGCGGGTGCCGGGGCAGGTGCCGGGGTCACGGGCTCCTCGACGGCGGCCGGCGGGGCCTCCACCGGCACGGGCGTCGTCGCGGACGGCGCGGCGGAGGGTGCGGCGGGCGGTGCGGTCTCGGCCGCGGGCGGCGCGACCGGAGCCGCCGCGGCGAGCGGCGTCCGCTCGGAGCGGCTGGCCGGCTCCTCCACCTGCACGCCGTCCGGGCCCATCGAGAGCCGTGCGGAGGCGTCGGCGAAGGCCGCGGAGGACGGGCGGCCGTCGATCCCCATGACGACGAGGGCGTCGCCGGCCTGCTCGGTGCCGGTGCCCGACCCGGAGACGACCGGTGCGGTGAGCACGAAGCCGGTCACCAGGGCCAGCACGAGCAGGGCCAGACCCAGCCGTCCGCTCCGACGGCGGAACCCAGCGGCGGTGCGGAGGCGGGCGAGCGAGCCCACCGCCGCGAGGCGGGCGGACAACGGCGGGCGGGACTGGCGGTGCTGCACGGGACTCCCCGGGAAGATCACGATTCGTTATCAACTCGAGACTAACCGTAAGCGCAAGGGCACCGACAGTTCACGAGACTGAGGTCACGTCCCGCCGTCCCCGAGCGTGCGGAGCCCGGGCACGCTCCGCACGGCGGCCGCGAGCAGGCACCATGGGGCCCGTACCGCCCCACACCCCGAGTTCCCGAGGAGTACGCCGCCGGTGAGCGACGTCTGGCTCAGCATCGTCATGGTCGTCGTCTTCATCCTGATCGGTGGGGTCTTCGCGGGAGCGGAGATCGCCCTGGTCTCGCTGCGCGAGTCCCAGGTCCGCGCGATGGCCGAGACCGGCCGCCGCGGGCTGGCGGTGCAGAAGCTGCTCAGCGACCCGAACCAGTTCCTGGCCGCCGTCCAGGTGGGCGTCACCTTCGCCGGGTTCTTCTCCGCGGCCTTCGGTGCGAGCACGCTGTCCGAGCCCTTCGCCGGCTGGCTCGAGGGGCGGGGCGTCTCGGAGGGGCTCTCGGGCACCCTGGCCCTGGTGCTGGTCACCATCGCGATCAGCTACGTCTCGCTGGTCGCCGGGGAGCTGACCCCCAAGCGGCTGGCCCTGCAGCGCGCCGAGGGGTTCGCCCTGCTCGTCGCCGCGCCGCTCAACGCCATCGCGAAGCTGTCCCGCCCGGTCATCTGGCTGCTGTCGAAGTCGACGAACGCGCTGGTGCGGCTCTTCGGCGGGGACCCCACGCAGAGCGGCGAGTCGATCAGCCAGGAGGAGCTGCGCGACCTGGTGGCCGCCCACGAGTCGCTCAGCAGCGACGAGCGCCGGCTGATCGACGAGGTGTTCCGCGCCGGCGAGCGCGAGGTGCGGGAGGTCATGACGCCCCGCACCGAGGTCACCTTCCTCGACGCCTCGATGACCGCCAGCCGCGCGGCGAAGCTCGTCGTCGACAGCAACTACTCGCGGTACCCGGTCGCCGGCCGCGACCAGGACGACGTCGTCGGCTTCGTGCACGTCCGGGACCTGTTCCTGCCCACCCATCCCGCCGGCCGGGCGGCGACCGTCGGCGACCTCGCCCGGGAGGTCAAGCGGCTGCCCGGCACCGCCGGCGTGCTCACCGCGCTGAGCGAGATGCGGCGGGAGAACCACCACCTGGCGATCGTCGTCGACGAGTACGGCGGCACCGACGGCATCGTGACCCTCGAGGACCTCATCGAGGAGGTCATCGGGGAGATCTACGACGAGTACGACGCCGAGGTGCAGCCGGAGGCCCGCCAGTCGCCGGACGCGCCGCGGGAGGTCGACGGGCTGCTCAACCTGGACGACTTCACCGAGGCCACCGGGCTGCAACTGCCGGAGGGGCCCTACGAGACCGCCGCCGGCTACGTGCTCGCCGGCCTCGGACGGCTGCCCGAGGTCGGCGACGCCATCGAGGTGGAGGGGCGCGCGGTCACCGTCGTCGAGCTCGACGGACGGCGGATCGCCCGGCTCCGGGTCGACCCGCCGCCGCCTGCGTCCGACGACGACGGGGCCGGCGACGGCTCGCCGTCGGCCTAGCGGGCCTGCGCGACCGTCCAGGCGTCGCGCACGATGCCGACCAGGTCGGGATGCCGAGGCGTCCAGCCCAGGTCGGCGCGGATCCGGTCGCTGGAGGCCACGAGCTGCGCCGGGTCGCCCGCCCGCCGCGGTCCGTCGGTGGTCGGGATCGGGTGCCCGGTGACCCCGCGGGCGGCGTCGACGACCTCCTGCACGGAGAAGCCGGTGCCGTTGCCCAGGTTGTAGATGCGGTGCTCGCCGGCCGACGGCGCGGGCAGCGCCAGCAGGTGCGCGTCCGAGAGGTCCTCGACGTGCACGTAGTCGCGGATGCAGGTGCCGTCGGGCGTCGGGTAGTCGCGGCCGAAGACCGTCAGCGACTCCCGCTGCCCGGCCGCGACCCGCAGCGCCAGCGGGATCAGGTGGGTCTCGGTGGCGTGCCGCTCGCCGAGCCCGAACGCCGCCCCGGCGACGTTGAAGTAGCGCAGGCTGACCGCGGCGAACCCGTGCGCCACGGCGTACGAGGTGAGCATGTGGTCGACGGCGAGCTTCGAGGCGCCGTAGGTGTTGGTCGGCCGGGTCGGCGCGTCCTCCCGGATGGGGACGGCGTCGGGCTCGCCGTAGGTCGCCGCGGTCGAGGAGAACACGATGCGGCGGCAGTCGGCGGCGCGCATCGCCTCCAGCAGGGCCAGCGACCCACCGACGTTGGTCGACCAGTAGTCCTCGGGCTGCTGCTGGGAGACCCCGACGAGCGACCGGGCGGCGAAGTGCAGCACCGCATCGGGCCGGACCTCGGCCAGCACCGGCGCCGAGTCGTGCAGCGACACCTCGGCCAGCGCCGCCCCCTCGGGCACGGCGTCGGCGTGGCCGGTGGAGAGGTCGTCGAGCACCGTGACCTCGTGGCCGTCGGACAGCAGGGCAGCGGTCACTACGCTGCCGATGTAGCCGGCTCCGCCGGCGACCAGGACGCGCATGCCGCCACCCTAGGGCGGTCGAGGAGGTCCCCGCCGTGATGAGCTGCCCGTGGTGAGCTGCCCGTGGTGAGCCCACGCCCCGCGGTCCAGGCCCTGCCGGCCTACCGGCCCGGGCGCAACCCGGCGGACCTCGCCCGCGAGATCGGCGTCGAGCGCGCGGTCAAGCTGGCCAGCAACGAGGTGGCCTTCCCGCCGCTGCCCGCCGTCGTCCGGGCGATCGCCGCCGCGGCGGGGGAGACCAACCGGTACCCGGACAACGGGGCGGTCGTCCTGACCGCCGCGCTGGCCGAGCGGTACGGCGTCGACCCGGCGCAGATCGCCACCGGCTGCGGCGCTGTGACGCTGTGCCAGGAGCTGGCCCAGGCCTACACCGGGCCCGGCACGAGCATCGCCTTCGCCTGGCGCTCCTTCGAGATGTACCCGCTGCTGGCCCAGGTCGCCGGCGCCCGCGCGATCCAGGTGCCGCTGGTCCCCGGCCGCGAGGCCGGGCCGGCCGACACCCACGACCTGGACGGGCTGCTGGCGGCGATCGACGACACGACCCGGCTGGTCTTCGTCTGCAATCCGAACAACCCCACCGGGACGGCGGTGCGGCGGGCGGAGCTGGAGCGGTTCCTCGACGCGGTGCCGGCGACGACGCTGGTCGTGCTGGACGAGGCCTACCGCGAGTTCGTCAGCGACCCCGACGTCCCCGACGGCGTCGAGCTGATGCGCGGCCGGCCCAACGTCGCGGTCCTGCGCACGTTCTCGAAGGCGTGGGGGCTGGCCGGTCTGCGGGTCGGCTACCTGATCGCCGAGGACCCGGCGGTCGCCGAGGCGGTGCGCAAGACGCACGTCCCGTTCAGCGTCTCGATGCTGGCGCAGGCCGCTGCCGTCGCGGCCCTGGCCAGCGAGGACGAGGTGCGCGACCGCTGCGCCGCCGTGGTCGCCGAGCGCACCCGGGTCACCGCGGCGCTGCGCGAGCGCGGCCTGGACGTCGCCGACAGCCAGGCGAACTTCGTCTGGCTGGCCCTGGGGGAGCAGGCCGGGCCGCTGGCCGCCGGCCTCGAGGCGCGCGCGGTCATCACCCGGCCCTTCACCGGTGAGGGGGTGCGGGTGAGCATCGGTGCGCCGGACGAGAACGACGCCTTCCTCACCGCGCTGGACGCCGTGCGCGGCCGGCAGCCGGACGACGCCCCGCTCCGCTGAACTCCCGGGCTGGTTTGATGGGAGTCGTGCCGCCGCAGTCGACGTCCTTGCCCCGTGTGCTCTCCGGTATCCAGCCGACGGCGGGCTCCTTCCACCTCGGCAACCACCTGGGTGCGCTGCGGCAGTGGGTCGCCCTGCAGGAGACGACCGAGTCGTTCTACTGCGTCGTCGACCTGCACGCGATCACGATGGACTGGGACCCCGACGAGCTGCGGCAGAACTCGCTGACCTCCGCCGCGCAGCTGCTGGCCCTGGGCGTCGACCCGGCCCGCAGCACGCTGTTCGTGCAGAGCCACGTGCCGGAGCACCTGCAGCTGTCCTGGGTGCTGGAGTGCATCGCGCGGTTCGGCGAGGCGAGCCGCATGACGCAGTTCAAGGACAAGAGCCAGCGCGAAGGGGCCGACGGCTCGTCGGTCGGGCTGTTCACCTACCCCGTGCTCATGGCGGCCGACATCCTCGTCTACCAGGCCGACCAGGTGCCCGTGGGCGACGACCAGCGGCAGCACCTCGAGCTGACCCGTGACGTCGCCACCCGGTTCAACAACCGCTTCGGGACGACGTTCACCGTGCCCACCGGCTTCATCCCGGCTGCCGGCGCGCGGATCATGGACCTGCAGACGCCGGACAAGAAGATGAGCAAGAGCCTCCCGCCGGCCGGCTGCGTCTACCTGCTCGACGACCCGAAGGTGGCGGCGAAGAAGATCCGCTCCGCGGTCACCGACACCGGCCGCGAGGTCGTGGCCGACGCGCAGAACAAGCCGGGGGTGACGAATCTGCTCACCATCCACAGCGCCCTGTCCGGCCGCACCATCCCCGAGCTCGAGGCGCACTTCGCCGGCCGCGGCTACGGCGACCTGAAGAAGGAGCTGGCCGAGGTCGTCACCGACTTCCTGGAGCCGGTGCGTCGGCGCACCGCCGAGCTGCTCGACGACCGCGCCGAGCTCGAGCGCATCCTGGCCGGCGGTGCCGAGCGGGCCCGTGAGGTCGCGAGCCGCACCGTGGCCGAGGTCTACGAGCGGGTCGGCTTCCTGGCCCCGGGCGCGCGCGCATGACCGAGGAGGCCGGCGAGACCGCCATGATCGGCGTCGTCGTCCCGGTGCCCGAGCCGTGGGCGCAGCTGCTGGTCGACTGGCGGGCCAAGGTGGGCGACCCCCAGGCCACGCTCGTGCCGCCGCACGTCACGCTGCTGCCCCCGACCGAGGTGCCGGTCGCCGACCGGGCCGCGGTCGCCGAGCACCTCGCCGGCGTGGCCCGGGCGCACCCCGTGTTCCCGATGCACCTGGCGGGTACCGGCACGTTCAGCCCGGTCACCGAAGTGGTGTTCGTGACCGTGGCCCGCGGCATCGGCAACTGCGAGCTGCTCGCCACCGACGTGCGCCAGGGCCCGCTCGCCCGGCCGCTGGCCTACCCGTACCACCCGCACGTGACCGTCGCCCACGACGTGGCGCCCGACATGCTCGAGCTCGCCTACAGCGGGCTGGCCGAGCTCTCCGCCGAGTTCCCGGTCGAGCACTTCACCGAGTTCGAGCAGCGGCCCGACGGGTCGTGGGCGATCGCCCGCGAGTACCCGCTCACCGGCCCTCCTCGCTGACCGGCGCGCGGCGCACCGCGCGCCGCCGGCCGACAGCCGTGGCCCCGATGACGAGCACGGCGGCCACCGCGAGCCCCACGCCGATCAGCGGCGAGGGCGCGTCGTCGTCCGGTCCGGGCCCGGCGGCGGCGGACTCCGCGGCCCGCGGCTCCGGCCGGGCCGGCTCGGCGGGGGAGTGATCGGCGGAGACCAGGTCGGCCGGTTGCACGAGCCGGCCCACGCCGGTCGTCCCGGCCGGGACCGTGAAGCCCCAGTCGAGCAGCAGGGCGGCCTGGTCGGCGGCGCGCAGCGGCTGGTTCTCGGTGTCCAGGACGCTCACGACCAGCCGGCGGCCGTCCCGCTCGGCCGCGGTCACGAACGCGTGCCGCGCGGCGTCGGTGAAGCCGGTCTTGCCGCCCAGCGTGCCCGGGTAGCCGCTCAGCGGGTTCTGGTTCTGGATCTGGAAACCCAGGGCGCGGCCCGGCACCTCCGGCACCTGGGCGGTCGGCGTCGTCAGCACCGCCGCGGTGGCCGGGTCCGCCACGAGCGCGCGGAAGATCAGCGCCAGGTCGTAGGGCGACGTGGACTGACCGGCGACGTCGAGGCCCGACGGCCCGCCGACGACGGTGTCGAACGCGCCGATCGACTCGGCCGTCTCCGTCATCGCGGCGACCGTGGCCGCCGTGCCACCGGCGGCCCGGGCCAGCGCGTTGGCCGCGTCGTTGCCGGACTGCAGCACCAGCGCCTGGAACAGGAAGCCGACGGAGTACTGGCCACCGGCGACCAGTCCGACGCGGCTGCCCTCCACCTGTTCGTCCTCCGGGGTGCCGGCGACCACCTGGGCCGGGTCCAGCCGGGGCGCGAGGGTGAGCAGCGTCAGCGTCTTCAGCGTGCTCGCGGGGTAGTAGCGGCCGTGCGGGTCGCGGGCGGCCAGCACGGCGCCGGAGCCCGCGTCGGCCACCAGCCAGGCCGACGCCGCCAAGGGCCCCGGCAGCGGCGGCGCGTCCGCGGTCACGACCAGCCCGCGGGTGTCCAGGTCCTCGCCGCCGACGGTGGAGCCGTCGGGCGCGCTGCCCTGCGGGGGCAGCTCGGTCCGGGGCGCCGTCGGCGTGGGCGCGGTGGGATCCGCGGTGGGCCGGGGCGCCTCCGCCGAGGCCGTCGCGGGCAGCAGCGCCAGGCCCACACCCAGGCCCGCGGCCAGCAGTCCGCCCAGCAGCCCGCGTGCTCCGCTCCGTCGTGCCACGTGCCGAACCGTAGATCGCGCCGTTGCCGGTGTCGCGGGTGACCCAGGACACCGTTCCGGCCGGGCGGTGCCGCCCTTCGCAACGATCGGGTCTCAGTCCTCCCCGCGGCCGGTGGAGGTCCCCGGCAGCGCGGTTAGCGTTCTGCGTCGTGCTCCGCCGCGGTGCGCTCCGGCGTCCCGGAAGGAGCACGCGGAAGAACCCATCGGGACGCGCGGCCTCCGGGCCGGCGGGTCCCCCCAGAGAGGAGATCGTCTTGCGCCGAGCGCGGATGACGAAGGCTGCGGCACTGCTGCTGGCCGGCGGCCTGGCCCTGTCGGCCTGCGCCAGCGACGAGGACGGCGACAACGGCAGCAACGCCGGTGGCGGGAGCGACGGCGAGCTCAAGGTCGGTGTCGCCTACGACACCGGCGGCCGCGGCGACAAGTCCTTCAACGACTCGGCGATCGCCGGCGTCGAGGCTGCCGTGGACGAGCTCGGCGGCGAGATCGAGGAGCTCTCGCCCAACGAGGACGACTCCAACCGCGAGGAGCTGCTCACCCAGCTCGCGGACGCCGGCTACAACCCGGTGATCGCGGTCGGCTTCGCCTACGGCGACATCATCGCCGACATCGCCGCGGACTACCCGGAGACCCAGTTCGCGATCGTCGACACCTCGGTCGAGGACCTGGGCGTGGACAACCTCACCGGCCTGGTCTTCGCCGAGGAGCAGGGCAGCTTCCTGGCCGGCGTCGCCGCCGCCTCGAAGAGCGTGACCGGCCACATCGGCTTCGTCGGTGGCCAGCAGAGCCCGCTGATCGAGAAGTTCGAGGCCGGCTACGTCGCCGGTGCGCAGGCGGTCAAGCCCGACGTCGTCGTCGACACCGTCTACCTGTCCCCGGCCGGCGACGGCTCCGGCTTCGGTGACCCCGAGGGCGGCAAGGTCGCCGCGCAGGGCATGTACCAGGCGGGCGCGGACATCGTGTTCCACGCTGCCGGTGGCTCCGGCGAGGGCGTCTTCGAGGCGGCGGTCGAGGCCGGTCAGCGCGCCATCGGCGTCGACTCCGACCAGTACCTCAGCGCCTCGCCCGACCAGCAGGCCGTGATCATGACGTCCATGCTGAAGCGGGTCGACCTGGCGGTCGAGGACTACCTGACGTCGTTCGCCGACGACAGCCTCGAGTCCGGCACGGACATCGTCAACGACCTCTCCACCGAGGGCGTCGGCCTGTCCGAGTCCGGCGGCTACATCGAGGACATCCAGGACGTCATCGAGGACTTCCGTCAGCAGATCATCGACGGTGACGTCGAGGTCCCGACCACCCCGTGATCTCCGGCGCGGGCCCGCGACATGCGGGCCCGCGCTCACGGGTCGGTCCCACGGCGGGCCCGGGCGCACTCCGCCCGGGCCCGCCGTTGCCGTGAGGGCTGCCGCACCGGCCGGCTCCGGCGTGCGGAATCATCCGCACAGCACCAGCCGTGCCCCCGCCACCCGCGGGCGCACCGGAAGAGAGAGGCCCACCCATGGCCGAGCAACCAGCGGGCCCGCCCGCCGAGACGGGCGCCGGACCGGTCCCGTACGCGGTGGAGCTGCGCGGCATCACCAAGCGCTTCCCGGGGGTGGTCGCCAACCGGGACATCGAGCTCCGGGTCCGCCGCGGCGAGGTGCACGCGATCGTGGGCGAGAACGGCGCCGGCAAGTCGACGCTGATGAAGACGCTCTACGGCATGCACCGCCCCGACGAGGGCACGATCCTGCTCGACGGCCGCGAGACGACGCTGCGCAGCCCGGCCGACGCGATCGCCGCCGGCATCGGCATGGTGCACCAGCACTTCATGCTGGCCGACAACTTCACCGTCCTGGAGAACGTCGTCCTGGGCAGCGAGCCCACCCGCGGCGGCCGGCTGGACCGGGCCACCGCGCGCCGCCGGATCCGCGAGATCTCCGAGCGGTACGCCCTGAACCTGGACCCCGACGTCCTCGTCGAGGACCTCGGCGTCGGCGACCGCCAGCGGGTCGAGATCGCCAAGGTGCTCTACCGCGGGGCGACCACGCTGATCCTCGACGAGCCCACCGCCGTGCTGGTGCCGCAGGAGGTCGACGAGCTGTTCGGCAACCTCGCCGAGCTCAAGCGCGAGGGCCTGACGGTCATCTTCATCTCGCACAAGCTCGACGAGGTCCGGAAGGTCGCCGACTCGATCACGGTGATCCGCCGCGGCACCACCGTCGGCACCGCCGACCCGAGGACGACGACGGCGCGCCAGCTGGCCGAGATGATGGTCGGCTCCGAGCTGCCCTCTCCGCAGACCCGCACGTCGACCGTGCGCGACACCCCGGTGCTGGAGCTGCGCGGGGTCACCGTCGCCTCGCTCGCCGGTCGCCCCTCCGTGGACGACGTCAGCCTCACCGTCCGCGAGGGCGAGGTCGTGGGCATCGCCGGCGTGGAGGGCAACGGCCAGGCCGAGCTCGTCGACGCGATCATGGGGCTGCGATCCCTGGCCGGCGGCGTCGTCGTCCTCGGCGGCCAGGAGATCACCGCCTGGAGCACCCGCGCCCGCCGCGAGGCCGGCGTCGGGTTCGTGCCCGAGGACCGGCACCGCCAGGGGATGCTGCTCGAGGCGCCGCTCTGGGAGAACCGCATCCTCGGCCACCAGACCCGCCCGCCGGCGGTCAAGGGCCTGTTCATCGACCGCGCGGGGGCACGCGCCGACACCGCGCGCATCATGCGCGACTACGACGTCCGCGCCCCCGGGCCGGACACCCTCGCCATCGCCCTGTCCGGCGGCAACCAGCAGAAGCTCATCGTCGGGCGCGAGATGAGCGCCCGCCCCCGCCTGCTCATCGCCGCCCACCCCACCCGCGGGGTGGACGTGGGCGCGCAGGCGGTCATCTGGGAGCTGCTCAAGGACGCCCGCGCCGAAGGGATGGGGATCCTGTTGATCTCGGCCGACCTCGACGAGCTGATCGGCCTGTCCGACACGCTGCAGGTCATGCTCCGCGGCCGGCTGGTCGCCACGCTCGACCCGGGGACGCTCACCCCGGAGGAACTGGGCAGCCACATGACGGGCGCCCACGACGGCGCTGGGAGCGCGGCGTGACCGCCCTCCGCCGCACGGGGTCGGCGCTGCTCGCCCCGGCGCTCGCCGTCGTCTTCGCCGTCGTCATCACCGCGCTGGTCATCCTGGCGATCGGGGAGAACCCGTCCACCGCGCTGCGGGTGCTGTTCGACTTCGGGGACACCCCGGCGCAGCAGACCCAGGCGATCGTCGTCGTCCTCAACCGGGCGGTGCCGCTGTTCCTGGCCGGCCTGGCGGTCTCGGTCGCCTTCCGCATGGGCCTGTTCAACATCGGCGTCGAGGGCCAGTACCGGATGGCCACCGTGCTGGCCGCCGGTGCGGGCGCCGCCGTCTCGCTCCCGGCGCCGCTGCACGTCGTGTTCGTGATCGTCGTGGCGATGCTGGTCGGCGCGTTCTGGGCCGGGATCGTGGCGGTCCTCAAGGTCACCCGCGGCGTGAGCGAGGTGATCAGCTCGATCATGCTCAACTTCATCGCCCTGGGCACCGCGTCCTGGCTGCTCACCGGTCCGCTCCGGGGCAGCGAGGAGGGCGCGGCGATCATCACGACGAAGGACCTGCCCGAGTCGGGCCAGTTCCCGGGCCTGAACGGCCTGTTCGACGTGATCGGCCTGGCCCAGCCGCGCGGGGAGCTCTACGGCTTCCTGCTCGTGGCGGTCGTCGCCGGCATCGTGATCGCGGTGCTGCTCAAGCGCACCCGGTTCGGTTTCGACCTGCGCGCCACCGGCATGTCGCCCTCGGCGGCCACGGCGAGCGGCATCGACGCCCGCCGCATGGTCATCAAGACCATGCTGATCTCCGGGGCCGTCGCCGGGCTGATCGGTCTGCCCGACCTGATGGGCCGCACCCACCACTTCGGCACCGAGTTCACCGCCGGGCTGGGCTTCCTGGGCATCGCCGTGGCGCTGCTGGGCCGCAACAGCCCGCTCGGGATCGCCTTCGCCGCCCTGCTGTTCGCCTTCCTCGACCGGGCGGCGGTGCCGCTGCAGTTCGCCGACATCCCGGCCTCGGTCGTGACGATCATCCAGGGCACGATCGTGCTGGCCGTCGTCGTCGCCAACGAGATCGCCCGGCAGCTCACCCGCCGCCGGGCCGAGGGCGAGACCGGGCAGGCCGCACCGCCCGCTCCGGAGAGCCCACCCGCCGGCCCGGCGGGCACCGCCGGCAGCCGCATCGACGAGCACCAGGGGGCCGGGGCATGAGCACCGCGACGACCACCCGGTCCGCCCCGACCCGCGGACCGCTGACCGAACTGCTGCTCGGCGGCGGCACCGCGCGCCGCGTCACCTGGATCTTCGTCGGGCTGATGCTGCTGCTCTCGGTGGTGCGGATCATCTCCGGCGAGCAGGCGCTGACCTCGTCGTCGACCTTCTCGACCGCGCTGCTGCTGGCCGTGCCGATCGGCCTGGCCGGTCTGGGCGGTCTGTTCGCCGAGCGCGCGGGCGTGGTCAACATCGGCCTCGAGGGGATGATGATCCTGGGCACCTGGGGCGCCGGCTGGGCCGGCTACCAGTGGGGCTGGGCCGGCGCGATCGTCGGCGGGATCCTCTTCGGCGCGGCCGGCGGGCTGGTGCACGCCATCGCCACCGTGACCTTCGGCGTCGACCACGTCGTCTCCGGCGTGGCGATCAACATCCTCGCCGGCGGGCTCGTGCGGTTCCTCTCCGAGCTGCTGTACGTCGACAACCCGGCCGGTGGTGGCGTCACGCAGTCGCCGGCGCTGTCCAGCCGGCCGCCGAGCTTCTCGCTGCCGGTCCTCTCCGACGGCCCGGACCTTCTCGGCGACCTCGCCGGCAAGGAGTGGTTCCTGATCTCCGACATCGCCGGGCTGCTGCGCGGGCTCACCAGCGGCGTCGGCGTCCTCACGCTGATCGCGATCCTGCTGGTGCCGATCAGCTACGTGGTGCTGTGGCGGACGGCGTTCGGCCTGCGGCTGCGCTCGTGCGGCGAGAACCCGGCGGCCGCCGACTCCCTCGGCGTCCCCGTCTACCGGATGAAGTACATCGCGGTGGTCATCTCGGGTGGGCTCGCGGGCCTGGGCGGTGTGGCGCTGGTCTTCGTCGCCAACATCTTCAAGGAGGGCCAGACCGGCGGGCGCGGTTTCATCGGCCTGGCCGCGCTGATCTTCGGCAACTGGCGGCCCGGCGGGCTGGCCGCCGGTGCGGGGCTGTTCGGCTTCGCCGACGGCCTGCAGCTGCGCAGCCGGGGCGCCGTCGTCGCCCTGCTGCTCCTGCTCGCGCTGCTGCTGCTGGCCGTGGCGGTCTTCCAGACCACGCGCGGCAAGTACGTGCAGGCGGTGCTGGCCGCGGCGTTCGCGGGGCTGAGCCTGTTCGGCTTCCTCACCATCGACGAGCTGCCGGAGGGCATCGTCTCCTTCACGCCGCACCTGATCACGCTGCTGGTGCTGTCGCTGGCCTCGCAGCGGTTGCGCATGCCGAAGGCCGACGGACTGGTCTACCGGCGAGGGGAGCACTAGTGCCCGAGATTGATTGGGACGTCCTGCGGACGGCGGCCCGTGAGGCGATGACCCGCGCGTACGCGCCGTACTCGAAGTTCTCCGTCGGCGTCGCCGGCCTGGTGGACGACGGCCGGCTCGTCACCGGGTGCAACGTCGAGAACGCCTCCTACGGGCTGAGCCTGTGCGCCGAGTGCGGGATGGTCAGCGACCTCGCGCGCTCCGGCGGTGGCCGGCTGGTCGCGGTGGCCTGCGTCGGCGGGGACGGGCAGCCGCTCATGCCGTGCGGCCGGTGCCGGCAGCTGCTGTGGGAGTTCGGCGGCCCGGAGATGCTCATCGAGACCGTCTCGCTCGGGATCGTCCCGATGCGCGAGGTCCTCCCGGACGCCTTCGGCCCCGACGACCTGGTGGCGGCGGCGGAGCGGGAGCAGGGCTGATGGCCATGTCATCGCCCCCGGCGCACGACGCGATCGACGTGCTGCGGGCCAAGCGGGACGGCGTCGAGCTCTCGGCCGACCAGATCCGCTGGATCATCGACGCCTACACCCGGGGCGCGGTGCCCGACGAGCAGATGAGCGCGCTGCTCATGGCGGTGTTCTTCCGCGGCATGAGCGCGGGAGAGCTGGCCGTCTGGACGCAGTCGATGATCGACTCCGGCTCCCGCAAGGACCTCTCCTCGCTGGGCCGCCCGACCGCGGACAAGCACTCCACCGGCGGGGTCGGCGACAAGATCACCCTGCCGCTCGCGCCGCTGGTCGCTGCCTGCGGGGTCGCCGTGCCGCAGCTCTCCGGCCGCGGACTGGGGCACACCGGCGGCACCCTGGACAAGCTGGAGGCGATCCGCGGCTGGCGGGCCGACGTCGACGAGCGGGCGTACCTGGCCCAGCTGCGCGACGTCGGCGCGGTGATCTGCGCCGCCGGTGACGACCTCGCCCCGGCGGACAAGCTGCTCTACGCGCTGCGCGACGTGACGGCCACCGTCGAGTCCATCCCGCTGATCGCCAGCTCCATCATGAGCAAGAAGATCGCCGAGGGCGCCGACGCGCTGGTGCTGGACGTGAAGACCGGCTCGGGCGCCTTCATGAAGGACGCCGATGCCTCCCGCGAGCTGGCCCGGACGATGGTCGGCCTGGGGGAGGCGGCGGGGGTCCGGACCGTCGCCCTGGTGACCGCGATGGACCGCCCGCTGGGCCGGGCCGCGGGCAACGCCGTGGAGGTCGCCGAGTCGGTGGAGGTGCTCGCCGGTGGCGGGCCGGCCGACGTCGTCGAGCTGACCCTGGCGCTGGCCCGCGAGATGCTCGCCGGGGCCGGGCGCCCCGACGTGGACCCCGCCGAGGCGCTCGCCGACGGGCGGGCGATGGACGTCTGGCGGCGGATGATCGCCGCGCAGGGCGGCGACCCCGACGCGCCGCTGCCGCAGCCGACCGAGCGGCACGTGGTGACCGCCCCGGCGACCGGCACGCTGACCCGGCTCGACGCGTTCTCCCTCGGCGTCGCCGCCTGGCGGCTGGGCGCCGGCCGGGCACGCAAGGAGGACAGCGTCTCGGCGTCGGCCGGGATCGTCTGGACCGCCGGCGTGGGGGAGCAGGTGACCGCCGGTCAGCCGCTGCTCGAGCTGCACACCGACGACGCGGGCCGCATCCCGCGGGCGCTGGAGGCGCTCGAGGGCGCGATCGGCGTCGACACCGACGACCGCCCCCTGCCGCTGATCCTGGACCGGATAGAGGTGTGACTCGTCACGGGAGCACACTGTTCTCCCGTGACGAGTCCTCCTGCGGTGGCCCCGGTGGCCGGTCGCCCGCGTCCCGGTGACCCGCTCGACCCGGACGCCGCGATCTCCGTCCGCGGCCTGGTCAAGCGGTACGGCGACTTCGTCGCGGTCGACGGTCTGGACCTCGACATCCGGCGCGGGGAGATCTTCGCGCTGCTCGGCCCCAACGGCGCCGGCAAGACGACGACGGTGGAGATCTGCGAGGGCTACCGGTCCCGCGACGCCGGCGAGGTGCGGGTGCTCGGCGAGGACCCGGCCGACGGGGCCCGCGCGTGGAAGGCCCGGCTGGGCATCGTGCTGCAGTCCGGCTCGGGCGACAGCCAGCTGACCGTGCGCGAACTGGTCACCGCCCAGGCCTCGTACTACGCCGACCCGCGGGACGTCGACGAGGTGCTCGCCCTCGTCGGCCTCACCGAGAAGGCCGGGCTGCGCGGGCGCACGCTCTCCGGCGGCCAGCGGCGCCGGCTCGACGTCGCCCTGGGCATCGTCGGACGGCCGACCCTGCTCTTCCTCGACGAGCCGACCACCGGCTTCGACCCCGAGGCCCGCCGGCAGTTCTGGTCGCTGATCCGCTCGCTGCGCGACCTGGGCACCACGATGCTGCTCACCACCCACTACCTGGACGAGGCCGAGGCCCTGGCCGACCGCGTCGGCGTCATCGCCCGCGGCAAGCTGGTCGAGGTCGCCGTCCCCAGTGCCCTGGGTGGGCGGGAGACCGCGCCGGCCACCGTCACCTGGACCGAGGACGGCGCCCGCCGCACCGAGGCGACGGCGACCCCCACGGCGTTCGTGGCCGACCTGGCCACCCGCTTCGACGGCGAGATCCCCGACCTCGCCGTCGCCCGCCCCACGCTCGAGGACGTGTACCTGCAGATGATCGGCGACGACCGATGACGGCTCCCGCCCCTGCCCGCGAGGCGCCGGCGCTGCCGTCGCTCCCGTCGGTCTACCGCTCGCGCAGCTCGGTGGAGCTCAAGGAGTTCTTCCGCCAGCGGGAGTCCGTCGTCTTCACCCTGCTGCTGCCGGTGCTGCTGCTGGTCGTGTTCGGGGCCGTGCTCGACTTCGACCTGGGGTCCGGCGTCAGCTTCACCCAGTACTTCATGGCCGGCATCATCGCCGCGGGCATCCTGGGCGCCAGCCTGCAGAACATGGCGATCAACATCGCGACCGAGCGGTCCGACGGGACGCTCAAGCACCTGGCCGGCACCCCGATGCCGCGCAGCGCCTTCTTCGTCGGCAAGGTCGTGCAGGTCCTCGCGGTCACGCTGGCGAGCATCGTCGTCCTGCTGCTGATCGGCGTCGTCTTCTACCGGATCGACCTGCCCTCGGGCACCGACTGGCTGACCTTCGCCTGGGTGGCCGTGCTGGGCGCGTCCGCCTGCACGCTGCTGGGCATCGCGATCTCCAGCATCGCCAAGAACGGCCGCTCGGCCTCGGCGACGGTGACGCCGTTCGCGCTGCTGCTGCAGTTCATCTCGGGTGTCTTCTTCCAGTTCAGCGAGATCCCGAGCTGGATGCAGACCTTCGCCGCGCTCTTCCCGCTGAAGTGGATGGCGCAAGGGCTCCGGTCGGTGTTCCTGCCCGACGCGCTGGCCGCCGACGAGCCGGCCGGGTCGTGGGAGCTGGGCCGGGTCGCCCTCGTGCTCGGCATCTGGTGCGTCCTGGGCCTGATCCTCTGCGTGCGCACGTTCCGCTGGCAGGACAAGTGAGCGAGCCGGCAGGACAGGGGAGCGCGCCGCTGGACGCCGACGCGATCCGCCGGGCACCGAAGGTGCTGCTGCACGACCACCTCGACGGCGGGCTGCGGCCGCAGACGATCCTCGAGCTGGCCGACGAGACCGGTTACCGGGGGCTGCCCGAGAGCGAACCGGAGCCGCTGGCCCGCTGGTTCCGGCAGGCGGCCGACTCGGGCTCGCTCGTGCGGTACCTGGAGACCTTCGCGCACACCGTCGGCGTCATGCAGACCGCGGACGCCATCCACCGGGTGGCCCGGGAGTGCGCGCTCGACCTGGCCGCCGACGGCGTCGTGCACGCCGAGGTGCGCTTCGCCCCCGAGCTGTCGACGGCGGGCGGGCTGCCCATCGAGGCCGTCGTCGAGGCGATGGTCGACGGCTTCGCCACCGGCGGCGCCGAGGCGACCGCGGCCGGCACCCCGATCCGGGTGGGGGCGCTGCTGTGCGCCATGCGCCAGGAGGACCGCTGGGTGGAGGTGGCCGGGCTCGTCGTGCGCTACCGCGACGCGGGCGTGGTCGGCTTCGACCTGGCCGGGCCGGAGATCGGCTTCCCGCCCGACCGCATCCCGGCCGCGATCGAGCTGCTCGACCGGGCCGGCGCGCACCGCACGATCCACGCGGGCGAGGCGGCCGGGGTCGACAGCATCCGCGCTGCCCTGGACGGGGCGCGGGCCGAGCGGCTCGGGCACGGCATCCGGATCGCCGACGAGGTCGCGCCGGACGGCACGCTGGGCCCGGTGGCGCAGCGGGTCCTCGACGAGCAGGTGCCGCTGGAGGTCGCGCCGTCGTCGAACGTGCAGACCGGTGCCTATCCCTCGCTGGCCGCACACCCGGTCGACCGGCTGCACCGGCTCGGCTTCGCCGTCACCGTCAACACCGACAACCGGCTGATGAGCGGGGTCTCGGCGAGCAGCGAGCTGACCGCCGTGGCGACGGCGTTCGGCTGGGGCTGGGACGACGTCCGGACGGTCACCGAGCGTGCCGTGGCGGCCGCCTTCCTCGACGACGCCGAGCGCGGGCGCCTGCTCACCGACGTCGTCCGCCCCGGGTACGCCGACCTGCAGGCCTGACGGAGGGTGACGGTCCCCACCCCCTCGCGGGGAATCGCCGGAGGGTCGACGCTGCTAACCTGGGTGTACCGGCACAACGCCGGTCATCCTCCCGGACGGTTTGTCCGGGCATGAGCGCATCCGTGCAGATCACGCGTTCCACCTCTGGGCGCACACGATCGCCAGTGAGGACGCCGGTACCTGCGGCGCTTCCTTCTTCCACGGGACGCGCTCCGAGCAGTATCGGAGCCCCACCCCGCATGACTTTGGTCAACCCTGTCTCGTTCGAGTCGAACGACGCCGACACCACCATCGAGAACACCGTTCCGGACACCGCTGTGGCGGAGACCGGGATCGCCACCGAGCTGGCCACCGAGCCGGCCCCCGAGGCGGCCGAGGAGCCCACCGGCCCCACGTTCGGCCAGCTGGGCCTGCCCCAGCCGCTGGTCACCGCGCTCGAGCGCCGCGGCATCCACCGCCCGTTCGCCATCCAGACCTCCGCCCTGCCGGACGCCCTCGCCGGGCGCGACGTGCTCGGCAAGGCCGCGACGGGCTCGGGCAAGACGCTGGCCTTCGGCCTGCCGCTGCTCGCCCGCATCGGCAACGAGGTCAAGCAGGGCCGCCGCGCCCCCCGCGGGCTGGTCCTCGTGCCGACCCGTGAGCTGGCGCAGCAGGTGCACGACAACCTCGCGCCCCTCGGCCAGGCCACCGGCGTGCAGCTGGCGACCGTGTACGGCGGCGCGCCCATGTACCGCCAGATCCAGCAGCTGCGCCGCGGCGTCGACGTCATCATCGCCACGCCCGGCCGCCTGCAGGACCTGATCAGCCAGGGCGAGGCCACCCTCGCCGAGGTCGTCATCACGGTCCTCGACGAGGCCGACTTCATGGCCGACCTGGGCTTCCTCCCGGTCGTCAAGGAGCTGCTCGACCAGACCGCCCGCGACGCCCAGCGCCTGCTGTTCTCGGCGACGCTGGACGGCGAGGTCGACTCGCTGGTCCGCCGCTACCTCAAGGACCCGGCCCGGCACGAGGTCGTCCGCCCCGGCGGCGAGGCCCCGCCGGCCGAGCACCTCGCCTTCACGCTGGCGTTCCGCGACAAGCTGCAGGTGGCCACCGAGCTGGCCTCCCGCCCGGGCCGGACGATCATCTTCGCCCGCACCCAGCTCGGCGTGGACCGGCTGGCCGACAACCTCAAGGCTGCCGGCATCAAGGCCGAGGCGATCCACGGCGGACTGCCCCAGGCGGCGCGCAAGCGTGCGCTGGAGGAGTTCACCGACGCCCGCTCGCCGGTCCTCGTCGCCACCGACGTCGCCGCCCGCGGCATCCACGTGGACGACGTCTCGCTGGTCCTGCACTACGACCCGCCGACGGACGCCAAGACCTACCTGCACCGTTCGGGCCGCACCGCCCGCGCCGGTGCCGCCGGTGTCGTCGTCTCGCTGCTGCTGCCCGACCAGGTCGGCCAGGCCAAGCGACGGTTCCGCACCGCCAAGGTGGACCCGCCCATCGACCGGACCCGCCCCGGTGACAAGCCGATCCTCGACCTCATCGCCGCCGGCATCGCGGTGGAGCCCAAGGAGCGCACCCAGCGCGACATGCGTCGCGGCGGTGGCGGCCCCGGTGGCCGTCCGCGTCGCGACGGCGACCGCCCCACCGGCGGTTCGCGTGGTGGCCCGCGTCGCTCCTTCGGTGACCGTCCCCGGCCCGCCGGCGAGCGGCCCGCGGGTGAGCGGTCCTACGGCGGCGGCGAGCGCTCGGCGTCCGGTGAGCGCTCCTACGGCGACCGCGGTCGCCCGGGTGGGCGGCCCGGCCGCCCCTCGCGCTACGGCGCGTAAGAACCCCTGAACGACGAAGCGGCCGGTCCCGGGACTCCCGGGGCCGGCCGCTTCGTCGTGCGCGGCTGCTGCGTCGTGCGGCTCAGCCGCGGAAGACGAGCTTCCCGCTGATCAGCGTGACGACCTCGTCCCACGCGGGGCGGACGGCGGCGGCATCGGCCTGGTGCAGGGTGGCGTCGGGCTCCCGTTCGCCGCGGGCGACGGCCTGGCCCAGCGGCGCCGACGGGGCGAGCAGCTCCTCGACCCGGGGCAGCCGCCCGTATTCAGCCAGGTCGCGGGCGCCCTCCACGGGCTGGGCGAGCGCGGCGTGGCTCACCAGCCCGGCGGCGCCGTCGGCGACCTCGCCCAGCACCTCCGCCAGCCCGACGAGGTCGAAGCGGTCCTGGTCCGCCGGCAGCGGCAGGGTGTCGGTGACGGCGACCTCGGGCCAGGAGGCGATCTCGCTGAGGTCGTGCGTCTCGGTGCCCGCGCAGAAGCGGGCCAGGTCGGCGGGGGTGTCGAAGAGGAAGACCTCGCCGTCGCGGCCCAGGAAGCGGGCGACGTCGTCGACGTAGCAGCGCAGGGTCACCCCGGCGCCGTCGGGGACGACCACCTCGACGGGGAGGATGCCGACGGCCTCCCAGAACTCCGCGGCCGCGGCGACCGCGGCGGGGTCGTGGACGAGCCGCCCGCCGCCGGCGATGGTGCGCACACCGGCGGTCGCGGCGGCGGGGGTGCCGACGTCGACCGGCTCGATGTCGTCGTCGTCCTCGTCCTCGTCGACGACGATGGGGGCCGACTCGGAGGCCGACGGGTAGTCGGCCACGGCCACGGTGCCCGCGCCGGTCCAGTCGAGGTGCTCGCCGAGCTCCTCGACGACGTCCTCCCACAGGTCGTCGAGCGCGCCGCCGACGCCCGCCCAGGCGTCCTCGCCGGAGCGGCCGATGAACGCCTCGGCGCCCAGGCCCAGCGAGCCGATCTCGGGCTTGGCGACCAGCTCGGCGACCGCCTCGAACTCGGTCCCGTCGTCGTCGAGGTCGTCCTCGTCCTCGTCGTCGGCGTCGAGGCACTCGGCCAGCCGGCTGACGATGTCGATCGTGACGGCCAGCTCCTCGACCGCCCAGCGGTCGGGGTCCTCGGCGGCGATGTCGTAGACGCCGTCGAGGTCGAAGCGGTGGTCCTCGTCCGGGGTCAGGCCGGCCGCACCCAGGCCCGCGACGACCGGCCAGACCGGGTGATCGGCGAGGTCGTGGTCGGTGCTGGCGCGGCAGAACGCGGCCAGCGCGGCCGGCGAGGGGAACAGGTGCACGACCGCGGTGGGGACCGGGGCCTCGGGGTCGTCGTCGTTGATGTCGGAGCGCACCTCGACGGTGGTGCCGAGGAACGCCTGCCACTCCTCGCCGTCCTCCTCCCACGGAGGAGCCCACAGCGTGTAGCCCGTGCGGTCGTCGAGGGTCAGTGCGATGGGAACGATGCTCGGCCTGGCCACGGGGTGACTCTGCCAGATGGAGCGGCGCGCGCTCCCCGGCCTTTCGGCTCAGCCCCCCGAGGGGGGCCGGGCGCCTGCCCGAGGTCGGGGCCAGACGACCGCCACGAGCGCGGCGGCGGCGAGCATCACGGCCACCCCGATGCCGGCGGTCAGGTCCATGCCGGCGGTGAACGCCTCCCGGGCGCTGTCGGTCAGCGCCGTCGCGGGATCCGGGGGCAGCCGGTCGGCGACGTCGAAGGCGCCGCCGAGGGTGCCGGCGGCCTCCCGTTCGCCGGCGTCCAACCCGGCGGGCAGCACCAGGTGCGCGGTGTAGACCGCGCCCAGGACGCTGCCCAGCACCGCGACGCCCAGGCCGGTGCCCAGCTCGTAGGCGGTCTCGCTGACCGCGCTGGCCTGGCCGGCCCGCTCCGGGGGAGCCGCGGTGAGGATGGCGTCGTTGGTGAGGGTCTCGGCGAGGCCGGCGCCGGTCGCGACCAGGCCGAACGCCACGACGACGAGCGTCGCCGAGCTGCCGGTGCCCAGCCGGGTGGCGACGACGTAGCCGACGGCGGCGAGCAGCACGCCGCTGAGGACCAGCCGGCGCACCGGGAACCGCCGCGCCAGCGGCACCGCGGCCAGCCCGCCCGCGACCGAGGCGAGCAGCCCCGGGACGAGCAGCAGGCCGGCGTCCATCGGGCTCCTGCCGAGCACGAGCTGCAGGTACTGCGAGGCGAGCAGCAGCAGGCCGGAGAGCGCGGCGATGATGAGCAGGTTCGCGCTGATGGCCGCGGTGACGACCCGGTCGCGGAAGAGCCGCAGATCCAGCAGCGGGGCCGGGCGGGTGAGCTGGCGGCGGACGAAGGCGACGCCGCTGGCGAGCCCGAGGAGGGCGGCCGCCGCCGCGACCGGGCCGGGCGAGCCGCCGGCGAGGGTCTTGATGGCGTAGACCAGCGGCAGCATCGTGGTCAGCGAGAGCACGACGCTGACCAGGTCGAGCGGGCCGGGGGAGGGGTCCTTGGACTCCGGCAGCAGGCGGGCGGCCAGCAGCAGCACCGCCAGCACCGGCACGTTCACCAGGAAGACCGAGCCCCACCAGAAGTGCTCGAGGAGGGCGCCGCCGACGACCGGCCCGAGCGCCGCACCGCCGGCGAAGCCGGAGGCCCAGATCGCGATGGCCAGCCGCCGCTGCTGCTGGTCGAGGAACAGGTTGCGCAGCAGGGAGAGCGTCGAGGGCATCAGCGCCGCACCGAAGACGCCCTGCAGCGCCCGGGCGGCGATCAGCCAGCGGACGTCGGGGGCGTAGGCGGCCAGCACGGAGGCGACGCCGAAGCCGACGGCGCCGAGCAGCAGCAGGCGGCGGCGGCCGAAGCGGTCGCCGAGGCTGCCGGCGGTGACCAGCAGCCCGGCCAGCAGCAGCGGGTAGATGTCGACGGCCCACAGCAGCTCGGTACCGCTCGGCGCCAGCGCGCGGGTGATCGCGGGGACGGCGAAGGTGAGCACCGTGTTGTCCACCGAGATCAGCAGCACAGGCAGCATCAGCGCCGCGAGGCCCAGCCACTCCCGTCGCCCGGCGAGGGGGGTGGTGCGGTCGGCCCCGTGCGCCGGAGGGGCGGTGCTCATGTCGTTCTCGTCCCGTAGTCGAAGCAATACCGTCCAGACGGTACAGTAACTCGCATGGCCCGACCATCACAGCGCGCACAGGTTCTCGATGCCTTCGAGCACCTGCTGGTCGACGACGTCGGCGTCGCGGCCACGCTGGACGCCGTGGCCGCCGCCGCCGGGGTCTCCAAGGGCGGCCTGCTCTACCACTTCCCGAGCAAGGAGGCGCTGGTCGACGGGCTCGCCGACCGGCTGCGCGCACAGGTCGCCGAGGACGTGGAGGCGCTGCGCGCCGCGCCCGACGGGCCGGTCGCCTACTGGCTCAGCTCGTCGTCCTCCGGGACGCCGGCGGCGCTGACCCGCACCAGCCAGGCCGTGCTGCGGCTCGCGGGCGCCGGTCAGCCCGCCGCCCGTGCGGTGCTCGAGGAGGCCGATCAGGCCTGGGCGGGGGCCCTCGGCGAGCGCATCCCGGACCCCGTGCTCGCCCGCCTGGTGGTGCTGGTCGGGAACGGGTTGTGGCTCGAGACACTGACCGGGCTGCCGCCGCGCGAGGACCTGCGGCCGCTCCGAGAGCGGCTCGAACGGCTCGTCGACGGCGGCTGAGCCCCTACAGGCCGATCGGGTGCCAGACCGTCTTCGTCTCGAGGAATGGCGTCATCCTGGCCAGGCCGGGGTCGGCGGTCCAGTCCGGTTCGGCCGCCGGGGGGCGCAGGACGCGCTTGATGGTGCCCGCGGCCTCCCGCTCGAACTCCATCGCCCGGTTCGCCGGAGCGCCGGTGAGGTCGATGGCGTCGACGTCGGCGTGCTCGGCCAGCCAGGTGCCGAGCTCCTCGGCGTCCCCGGTGAGCAGGTTGACCACGCCGCCGGGGACGTCGCTGGTGGCCAGCACCTCGCCGAGGGTGACCGCCGGGAGCGGGCGCTCCTTCGACGTCACGACGACGGCGGTGTTGCCGGTCGCGAGCACGGGGGCCAGGACGCTGACCAGGCCGAGCAGGCTCGACTGCTGCGGCGCCAGCACCGCGACGACACCGGTCGGCTCCGGCGTCGAGAAGTCGAAGTACGGGCCGGCGACCGGGTTCGCCCCACCGAGGACGGCGGCCAGTTTGTCGGTCCAGCCGGCGTACCAGACCCAGCGGTCGATGGCGGCGTCCACGGCGGCGCGGGCCTTCGAGGCGCTGAGCCCCTCGCCGGCGGCGACCTCCTCGCAGAACTGGGCGTGCCGGCCCTCCATGACCTCGGCCACGCGGTAGAGCACCTGGCCGCGGTTGTAGGCGGTGGCGGCCGACCACTTCGCGAAGGCACCGCGGGCGGCGACCACGGCGTCGCGGGCGTCCTTGCGGCTGGCCCACGCGGCGTTGGCGAGGAAGTGGCCCTTGGCGTCGCTGACCTCGTAGGTGCGGCCGGACTCCGAGCGCGGGAAGGTGCCGTTCACGTAGAGCTTGTAGGTCTTGCGCACGGCGAGGCGGTCGTTCCCGATCACTGGTCGGCACCCTTCAGGTAGGCGGCCAGCCCGTGCCGGCCGCCCTCGCGGCCGTAGCCGGACTGCTTGTAGCCGCCGAAGGGCGACGTGGGGTCGAACTTGTTGAACGTGTTGGCCCACACCACGCCGGCGCGCAGCTGGTTCGCGATCTTCAGGATGCGGGAGCCCTTCTCCGACCAGATGCCGGCAGAGAGGCCGTAGGTGGAGTTGTTCGCCTTGGCGACCGCCTCGTCCGGGGTGCGGAAGGTCAGCACGCTGAGCACCGGGCCGAAGACCTCGTCGCGGGCGATGCGGTGGGCGGGGGAGACGTCGGTGAAGACGGTCGGGGGGAACCAGAAGCCGCGCCCGGGCAGCTCGCCGGCCGGCTGCCAGCGCTGCGCACCCTCGGCCTCGCCGATGTCGGAGAGCTCCCGGATCCGGGCCAGCTGCTCCGCTGAGTTGATCGCGCCGATGTCGGTGTTCTTGTCCAGCGGGTCGCCGACGCGCAGCGTGCCGATGCGCCGCTGCAGGGCGGCGACGACCTCGTCGTGGATCGACTCCTGCACGAGCAGCCGGCTGCCCGCGCAGCAGACGTGGCCCTGGTTGAAGAAGATGCCCTGGACGATGCCCTCGACGGCCTGGTCGATCGGGGCGTCGTCGAACACGATGTTCGCCGCCTTGCCGCCGAGCTCCAGCGTGAGCTTCTTCTGGGTGCCGGCCACGGCGCGGGCGATCGACCGGCCGACGTCCGTGGAGCCGGTGAACGCGACCTTGTCGACGTCGGCGTGCTCGACCACCGCGCGTCCGGTGTCGCCGGCGCCGGTGACGATGTTGACGACGCCGGCGGGCAGGTCGGCCTGCCGGCAGATCTCGGCGAAGAGCAGCGCGGTCAGCGGGGTGGTCTCGGCCGGCTTGAGGACGACGGTGTTGCCCGCGGCCAGTGCCGGGGCGACCTTCCAGGCCAGCATCATCAGCGGGAAGTTCCACGGGATGACCTGGCCGGCGACGCCGAGCGGGCGGGGCTGGCTGCCGAGGCCGACGTGCTCGAGCTTGTCGGCCCAGCCGGCGTAGTAGAAGAAGTGCGCCGCGGCGAGGGGGACGTCGACGTCGCGGGACTCGCGGATCGGCTTGCCGTTGTCGAGGGACTCCAGGACGGCGAACTCGCGGGCGCGCTCCTGCAGCAGGCGGGCGATGCGGAACAGGTACTTGCCGCGGTCGGCCGGGCGCATCGGGCCCCAGGTCTTCTCGAACGCGCGGCGGGCGGCGCGAACGGCGCGGTCGACGTCGGCCGCGCTGCCGGCGGAGACCTCGCTGAGGACCTCCTCGGTCGCCGGGTTGATCGTCGCGAAGGGCTCGCCGGTGCCGTCGACGAACTCGCCGTCGATGAACAGGCCGTAGGACGGCGCGATGGTGACGATCGACCGGGACTCGGGGGCGGGGGCGTACTCGAAGACGTGGGGCTGGGCCGGGCTGGGCGGAGCGGAGGTCATGTTCAGTCCACCGTGACGTGGTCGGGGCCGGAGTAGTGGCCGGTGCGCAGCTTCTGGCGCTGGAGCAGGAGGTCGTTGAGCAGGCTGGAGGCGCCGAAGCGGAACCAGTCGGCGTGCAGCCAGTCCGGGCCGACGGTCTCGTTGATCAGCACGAGGTGCTTGATCGCGTCCTTCGTCGTCCGGATGCCGCCGGCGGGCTTGAAGCCGATCTGGCGGCCGGTGGCGGCGCGGAAGTCGCGGACCGCCTCGAGCATCACCAGGCCGACCGGGAGGGTGGCGGCGGGGCTGACCTTGCCGGTGGAGGTCTTGATGAAGTCGCCGCCGGCGAGCATCGCGATCCAGCTGGCGCGGCGGACGTTGTCGAGGGTGACGAGCTCGCCGGTCTCGAGGATGACCTTGAGGTGGGCGTCCCCGCAGGCCTCCTTGACCGCGACGATCTCCTCGTAGACCTCGAGGTACCGGCCGGACAGGAAGGCGCCGCGGTCGATGACCATGTCGATCTCGTCGGCGCCGTTCTGCACGGCGTCGCGCACGTCGGCGAGCTTGACCGCGCGGCTGGCCCGGCCGCTGGGGAAGGCGGTGGCGACGGCGGCGACGTGGACGCCGCTGTCGCCCAGCGCCTCGCGGGCGACGCCGGCGAGGTCGCCGTAGACGCAGACCGCGGCGACCCGGGGGCACGTGGGGTCCGTCGGGTCGGGGCTCTTCGCCTTGGCCGCGAGGCTGCGCACCTTGCCGGGGGTGTCGGCGCCCTCGAGCGTGGTGAGGTCGACCATCGAGATGGCGGTGTCGATCGCCCACGCCTTGGACGTGGTCTTGATCGAGCGGGTGCCGAGCTGGGCGACGCGGGCCTCGGCGCCGACCTGGTCGACCCCGGGGAGGCCGTGCAGGAAGGCGCGGAAGGCGGAGTCGGAGCGGGTCACGTCGCGGTACGGGGGCAGCGGCACGGACAGCGCCCGGGCGTCGTCCGACAGTGCGTCGGGGTCGAGCACGTGGGTCATGCCGGACATTCTCCCCTGTGCGGAGAGCGGCATCGCCCTCCGCTCACCCCGACGGAGTGCGTGGGCTCGACCACGTCCGCGTTTCCGCGGAAACGTGACCCGCTCCCACGGGGCCCCTTGGTGCCGGCAGCGAGCGGTGCGCTCCCGCGGGAGCGTCGATGCCGCAGCGGGCGGCGCCTTCGGCGGCCCTCCCCGCGGGAGAAGGAGATCCGGACGCTCCCGCGGGAGCGAAGGCACGTCCATGCCCGCACGTCCCGTGAGCGCGGACCCGGAACTGTCACACCCCTTCACTACCTTCGATCATACGTTCGAAGGAGGCTCCCCGTGTCCCAGAAGTCATTGGCCGAGCTGGCGAGTGAGATCACCGCGGGCGCCGTCCGGCTCGCCGCCGCGACCGCCGCCTGGCTCCAGCTCGTCGCCGAGTTCGATCGTCGCGAAGGGTGGGGGGCACACGGGATCACGTCCTGCGCGCACTGGCTCGCCTGGCAGTGCGGCATGTCGCCGACCACCGCCCGTGAGCACGTCCGCGTCGCCCGCGCGCTGGCCGACCTTCCGCGTTTGGCCGCGGCGTTCGCGGAGGGGCGGTTGTCCTACTCCAAGATCCGAGCGGTCACCCGGGTCGCGGAACCGGAGACCGAGCAGATGCTGCTCGAGCTGGCCGTCGAGGCCACCGCATCGCAGCTCGACCGCGTGGTCCGGGCCTGGCGGCGCAGCGACCGGGTGGACGAGGACGTCGTGGCCGAGAAGCGGCAGTTCCAGCACTGGTGGGACGACGACGGGATGCTCGTCGTCCGCATGCGCCTGGGGCCGGAGGAGGGCGCCGACTTCCTCGCGGCGGTCGAGTCGCGGGCCGAGGCGGAGGCCCGACGCGACCGCGCGGAGGCGAAGCGCGCGCTTCCGGATGCGGAGGGCTCGGACCCCGAGGCGGTCGAGCGGGAGGAGATCGCCTGCGCCCGGGAGCGCACGTCGGCTCGGCGCTGCGCGGCCGTGGCTGCCCTGGCCCGGGCGGGTCACCGCGTCGACCGCCGGCCGGGTGACCCGCCGTTGCGGGAGGTGGTCGTCCACGTCGATGCCGCCGTTCTTGCCGACGATGCCGCGGCCGGGCAGGCCTACCTCGAGGGTGGTCCGGCCCTGCACCCGGCGCAGGTGCGGCGGATGCTCTGCGGAGCGACCGTCGTGACGATGCTCGAGCGGGACCGGGAGGTCCTCGGGGTGGGGCGTACCCGGCGGCTCGCCACCCGATCGCAGCGGCGCGCGCTGCTGCGGCGGGACGGTGGATGCGCGCGACCGGGCTGCACCGAGACCAGGATCGAACGGCTGCACGCCCACCACATGCGGCACTGGCTGTTCGGGGGAGGGACGGACGTCGACAACCTGGTGCTCCTGTGCGACGTCGACCACGGCCTGGTGCACGACCAGGAGCTGGTCATGTCCCGTCGGGACGGGCGGCTGGTCGTCCTCACCCCGGACGGCCGCCGCGTGTGGGGCGCCGGCGACGCCGCCTTCGTCGGGGGACTGGCCGGCCTGCCCGGCGCGGGGGAGCCGGTGGACGACGTCTTCGTCGGCGTCCAGCCGATCGACGAGCTCGCCGCACGGAGACCCACGAGCGCAGCGGGTGCCCGGTCCGGGGCAGGCGTGCGAGGGACGGTCATGGCCCCGCAGGACGGCGACCTGACGCGGCTGCTGTTCCCGGACGTCGCACCGGTGCTGCCGGAGGCGATGCACGTGAACGGTGAGCGGATGGACCTCGATCACGTCGTCTGGGTGCTCCTGCACCAGCGGGAGCTCCAGAGGCGCCTGGCGGCCGAGGCACGCGGTCGCCCGCTCGCCGCCGCGTGAGGGGTGGCGGTGGCAGCACGGGGCGGGCGGGCATGTGGTCGGTCCGGGCCGGGCCGCTACCGTTCCTCCCGTGCAGCTCACCGTCGTCGACCATCCGCTGGCCCGAGCCCGGCTGAGCCGGATGCGCGACGAGCGCACCGACAACGCCGCCTTTCGCGCCGCCCTCCGCGAGCTCACCCAGATGCTGGTCTACGAGGCCACGCGCGAACTCGCCGTCGCCGAGGAGACGATCCGCACGCCGGTCGTCGAGACCACCGGCTACAAGCTGGCGGCCCCGCCGCTGATCGTGCCGGTGCTGCGCGCCGGCCTGGGCATGGCCGACACCGCCCACGGGATGCTGCCGGAGTCGCAGATGGGCTTCGTCGGCCTGGCGCGCAACGAGGAGACCTTCCAGCCCGAGGCCTACATGGCCTCCCTGCCGGAGTCGCTGGTCGACCGGCACGTCTTCGTCCTCGACCCGATGCTCGCCACCGGCGGCTCGCTGGTGCACTGCTGCGGCCTGCTCACCGCCCGCGGCGCCACCCAGATCACCGTGCTGTGCGCGCTCGCGGCGCCGGAGGGCATCCAGCGCCTCGAGGAGAGCGGGCTGCCGCTGCGGGTGTTCACCGCGAGCGTCGACGAGGGGCTCAACGAGAACGCCTACATCGTCCCGGGCCTCGGCGACGCCGGCGATCGTCAGTTCGGCGCGGTCTGACGGTGCGCTTCGGGCTGCTCGGCACCGGCCCGTGGGCGCGGGGCGTGCACGCCCCAGCACTCGCCGCGCACCCCACGGCGGAGCTGGTCGGCGTCTGGGGACGCGACCTGGCCAAGGCCAAGGCGGTGGGCGCCCGGTTCGAGGTGCCGGGCTTCGCCGACCTCGACGAACTGCTCGACCAGGTCGACGCGGTGGCGATCGCGCTGCCGCCCGACGTCCAGGCGCCGCTCGCCGAGCGGGCCGCAGCGGCGGGCAAGCACCTGCTGCTGGAGAAGCCGGTCGCGTTGACCACGGCCGCGGCCGACCGCGTGGTCGACGCGGTCGCAGCGGCCGGCGTGGCCTCGGTCGTCTTCCTGAAGTTCCGCTTCCAGACCGCGACCTCCACCTGGCTGACCCAGGCCGGCCGCTCCCAGCTCGCCGGCGGTGCCGCCTCGTGGCTGTCGTCGGTGGCCGGGACCCCGTTCGCCGGCTCGGCCTGGCGGCAGGAGCACGGCGCGCTGTGGGACCTGGGCCCGCACGCCCTCTCGGTGCTCGTGCCCGCGCTGGGGCCGGTCGTCGAGGTGCAGGCCACCGCGGGCCGAGGTGACACCGTGCACCTGGCGCTCGTCCACGAGTCCGGCTCCGCGTCGACGCTCACGCTCTCGCTGACGGTGGCGCCCATGTCGGCCGGCACCGAGTTCTTCGTGCACGGCGACGCCGGCCGCCTGGTGCTGCTGCCCGACGGTGACCGGCCGGTGGACGACCTCACGGTCGCCGTCGACGAACTCCTCGCCGCGGCGCTGACGGGTGGGACGCACCCCTGCGACGTCGGGTTCGGGCGCGACGTCGTCGTCGTGCTGGAGACCGCCGGACGGGCGCTGGCCTCCGGCTGCCGGGAGACCGTCCCGCGCTGACCGCTCCGATCAGCGCTCCACCTCGTACCGCAGCATGACGACGCCGTTGCCGAAGGTGTGGGTCTCGACGAGCCGCAGGTCAGCGGGTGGGCCCTCCGACTCGAACAGTCGCCGGCCCCCGCCGACGAGGACCGGGTGCACGAAGATCTTGTACTCGTCGATCAGGTCGTGCCGGCGGAACGACTCGGCCAGCACGGGCCCGCCCACGATCATGTCGCCGCCGGGCTGCGCCTGCAGCGCCCGCACCTCCTCCGGGACGACGTCGCGCACCAGAGTGGCGTTGGGGCCCGGGGCGTCCAGGGTCCGCGAGTAGACGACCTTCGGCATGTCCCGCCAGACCTGGGCGAACTCCGCGACGGGGGGCTCGACGTCGGGGCCCTGGTCCGCCGTCGGCCAGAAATCCTCCATCAGCTCGTAGGTGACCCGGCCCTCGAGGAAGGCGCTTGCGGTCACCAGCTGCTCGTTCATGTAGCTGTGCAGCTCGTCGTCGACCCGGTGCCAGCTGATGTCGGCGTCCGGACCCTCGAAGTAGCCGTCCAGGGAGATCCCCAGGTGCATCACGATCCTGCGCATGGCCGTCCTCTCACGGGCCCGGCGGCCCTCGGGTCTCTGACCGCGGCCGGCCGCCGCAGTCATCGGTCAGTCGAACGGGTTCGTCAGGACCGGCCGGGCCTCGAGGACGGTGAAGGTGACGGGGGAGCCGTCGGTGGTGGTGCTGCCGGGCACGGGGGCGGTGAGGCCGCCGTCGACGCTGAAGGTGGCGGTCCAGGTGGTGGTGAGCGAGGCGGTGTAGGTGCCCGTGGCGTAGTCGTGGCTGATCGTGTGGCGGGGGTAGGGAGCGCCGGGCGTCGTGGTGGTGAGGTCGGTGCCGTCGCCGGCGTGCCAGGTGAAGCCGGTCGCGGTGGCGGTGATGTCGACGGTGAAGCCGCGGATGTCGAGGGTGAAGGTCTGGGTGGTCGGGCCGTCGGTGAAGAAGATGACGGGGAGCCCGGCCAGGGCGTTGCCCGGTGGCTGCTGCTTGGTGGGGAGCTGGGGGAGCGGCAGCGTCTGGAAGTAGCGGTACACCTCGCCCGGCGACGGCGGCGGGTTCAGCGCGGTGATGTCCACGCAGCCGCGCTCACCCGGGATCCAGGGACCGACGGGCGTCCCGACCGGAACGCCGCCGGTGGGGAACCCGTCGACGGTGGTGGTGCCGTCCGGGCCGCTGATGGCCAGCCGGCGGCGCTCGATGACCAGGTCCTCGATCACGCGATCCGGCGGCGCGACGCACTCATCGTCGTCGGTGCGGTTGCAGAAGCCGGTCTCGCGGTCGTTCACGACGCAGGGGTCGGATAGTTGGTACGTGTACGGGTGCTCGACCGGCGCCGCATTCGATGCCGCCCACCGGCCTTCCGGTGTCTGCGAGACGTAAGCCGCCGTCAAGGCTCCCTTGCCGGCCGCGACTTCCGGGCCGTCATCACAGGTCAAGCCAGCACAGGCGTGCGCTGGCGAAACGCACCATGACGTGACGAAGACCAGGCTGGCGAGGGTGACTAGAAGGCGGCGCACGTCAGCCGACCGTGAGGCCGGTCATCACCCAGCTGTTCAAGTCACTCCGCCAGCGGAGGATGGCGCCTGACTGCATCTCTTCAGAGCGCCCCGACGACCTCTGCGTGACGACAGCGCCCGTTGGGTCCACGACCGACACCGGGCCCTGGACGTAGGTGAACCCCATCTCAGCTGTCTCACCGTCAAGGAGTGCAGGTCCGTACTCGGTGAACTCGAACTCGTATTCGCGGTAGGTGTAGTTGGCCGCGCGATCCTCGGCCAAAGATTCCGCGATGTTCGAGCAGGAGCGGCAATCCTGGCTCAGATCTAGGAGCGGCGCAGGGTCGAGTGAGTGCTCAGCCAGGTAACCGGTGAGTCCTACGAAGTAGCGCACGAACTCGACTGCGCCTTCGGGAGTCCTCTTCCGCGCTTCGGCGGGTACGGGGAAGCCTTCGGGTCCGAGCGGAGGGAGCGCGTCCTCGGTGGGCGCGGCGCTGCTGCTCGTCGGCAGGGTCTGCGCGGCTTCCTGCTTCTCCGAGCACCCGGTGAGCACCGCCGCCCCGGCGACGAGGCAGGCGGCCAGGCGCAGGGTCCAGCGTCGCGTCATGTCGTCACTCCCCGTGGTGATCACCGGTCGCCGGGAGACTACGCAGCTCCGGAACCCGACTGCAGCACCCGCTGTGGACAACCACCCGATCGCTCCACGGGCGTTGTCCGTGCTCTGCGGGCCCTGCAGGACCCGCAAAGCGAGGAGAACACCCGCAGAGCGCGGCCGCCTAGAGCCCGAGCGCCGCCGACATCTCCGCGCGCAGCTGGTCCAGCTCGTCCTCGCCGCGGCCGCGCGCGGCGATCAGGCCGGCGTCCTGGTGCACCGGCACCACGGTCTCCAGGTAGGCCTTCAGCTTCGGCTCGGTCCCGCTCGGCCGCACGATCACCCGCACCCCGTCGCCCAGCAGCCGCACCGCGTCCACCGGAGGGCTCTCCACCGCCAGGTCGGCGAACGCGACCGGGCGGTCCAGCAGGGTCGACGGCGGCGCGGAGCGCACCCGTGCCATCGCGTCGGAGATGACGGTCAGGTCCTCCACGCGCACCGACAGCTGCCCGGTGACGAACAGCCCGTGCTCGCGCGCCAGCTCGTCGAGCCGGTCCAGCAGCGTGCGCCCCGACTCCTTCAGCTCCGCGGCGAGCAGGGACACCGCCAGCGCGGCGGAGATGCCGTCCTTGTCCCGCGCCACCGTCGGCGACACCGAGTACCCGAGCGCCTCCTCGTACCCGTACACCAGCGGCGCCGCCTCCGAGCCGGCCCGCATGATCCACTTGAACCCGGTCGGCGTCTCCTCCGACGGCACCCCGTGGGCGGCGGCGACCACGTGCATCAGCGAGCCGCTCACCAGCGATGACGCGTACGTGCCGCGCACCCCTCGGCGCAGCAACCAGTCGGCGAGCAGCGCACCGACCTCGTCGCCGGTCAGCTGCCGGCCGTCGCAGACCACGGCGCACCGGTCGGCGTCCGGGTCCTCGGCGATCGCCACGTCGGCATCGACCCGCGCCGCCAGGGCCTTCAGCAGGTCGGTCGCGCCCGGCTCCTCGGGGTTGGGGAAGGCCACCGTGCGGAACGTCGGGTCCGGCTCGTCCTGCTCGGGCACGCTCACCGGCTCGGCCAGCCCCGCGGCGGCGAACACCGCGCGCGTCGTCTCCGCGCCCACGCCGTGCATCGCGGTGTAGGCCACCCGCAGCGAGCCGCGCGAGGCCACCCGCGCCGGCTCCAGCGCGCGGACCACCGCGGCCACGTAGTCGGCCGCGACGTCGTCGTCGAGGGTGAGCCACTCGTCCGACAGCGGCACCTCGCGGGCCGGTCCGACCGCGGCGATCGCGGTCTCGATCTCGTGGTCGGCGGGCGGCACCAGCTGCGCGCCGTCGCCCAGGTAGACCTTGTAGCCGTTGTCGTCGGGCGGGTTGTGGCTCGCGGTCACCATGATCCCGGCGGCGCAGCCGAGGTGCCGCACCGCGAAGGACAGCACCGGCGTCGGCAGCGCCCGCGGCAGCACCTGCACCGCGAAGCCCGCGGCGGCCAGCACCGACGCGGAGATGCGGGCGAACTCGTCCGAGCGCCGCCGGGCGTCGAAGCCGACGACGATCCCGCCGCCGGCCGAGCCCGAAGCAGTCAGCCAGGCGCCCAGCCCGGCAGCGGCGCGGGTCACCACGGCCGCGTTCATCCCCGCCGGCCCCGCGCGCAGCGGCCCGCGCAGCCCCGCCGTCCCGAAGGTCAGCGGGCCGGCGAACCGGCGGCCGAGCTCCGCGACGTCGCCGGCCCCGACCAGGGCGAGGATCTCGGCGCGGTCACCCTCGTGCGGATCGTCCCCGGCCCAGGCGCGGGCGGCGGTGAGCAGATCGTCGGTCATGCCAGGAGGGTCCCGTTCACGCGTCGAAGGTGTCGGAGTCGAACTCGGCCGTCGCGTACTCGCCGCCCACGCGGGCGTGCACCGGTTCGGTGAGGTCGGGCTCGCCGTGTACTGCGACCAGCGCCGCGGCGTAGACCTCGGCGTCGTCCTCCGGCTCGTAGCCGAGCGCGCGGGCGGCGGTGAGGTCCCACCAGCGGCGGGTGTTGGCCGAGACCCCCCAGACGACGGCGAAGCCCGGCGACGGCGTCCGCAGCGCGGCGTCGACCAGCCGCACCGTGTCGCCGGGGGAGAGCCAGGTGGACAGGTGCCGGGTCGACGTCGGCTCCGGGAACGCGCTGCCGATCCGCAGGCACACCACGTCGAGGCCGTAGCGGTCCGCGTAGAGCGAGCCGAGCGCCTCCATCGTCACCTTCGAGACGCCGTAGTAGGTGTCCGGCCGGGGCGGGGCGTCCGCCTCGCGCAGCAGGCCGCCGTCCGGGCGCGGGGTGTACCCGGTGGCGTGGTTGCTGCTCGCCAGCACGACCCGGCCGACGCCGGCCCGGCGCGCGGCCTCGAGCGCGCAGTACGTGCCGTCGATGTTGGTGTGCGCGATCGCCGGCCAGGTGGACTCGGTGGCGATGCCCGCGAGGTGCACCAGCGCGCCGGCGCCGCGGGCGGCCTCGGTCAGCGCCGCCAGGTCGGTCGTGTCGGCGACGACGTGCTCCTCGCCCGGCCGCGGCTCCGGCACCGGGACGACGTCCAGGCTGCGCACCGACCACCCGCGCTCCGGCAATCCGCCGCGCAGGACCGTCCCGATCAGCCCTGCCGCGCCGGTCACCAGGACCGGCCCGGTCACGAGGGCAGCTGCCCGATGAAGCGCACGAGGAACTCCCCGAGCCGGCCGGCGGCCTCGCGGCCGGCGGCGATGACCTCGTCGCCGTCGAGCTTCTCGCCGGTGACCCCCGCCGCGGCGTTGGTGACCAGCGACAGCCCGAACACCTCCAGGCCCTCGGCCTGCGCGGCGATCGCCTCGAGCGCCGTCGACATGCCCACGAGGTCTGCGCCCATCGTGCGCAGCATCCGGATCTCGGCCGGCGTCTCGTAGTGCGGGCCGGGCAGGGCGGCGTAGACGCCCTCGACCAGGGTCGGGTCCAGCTCGCGGGCCAGGGCGCGCAGCCGCGCCGAGTAGAGGTCGGTGAGATCAACGAAGTTCCCGCCCACGAGCGGCGAGCGCGCGGTGAGGTTCAGGTGGTCGGAGATGATCACGGCCTGGCCGACCCGGTGCTCGGCGGCCAGTCCGCCGGCGGCGTTGGTGAGCAGCACGGTCTTCACGCCGGCGGCCGCCGCGGTGCGCACCCCGTGCACGACCGGCTCGACGCCGCGGCCCTCGTACAGGTGCGTCCGCCCGAGGAAGAGCAGCACCTTGCGGTCGCCGACCCGCACCGAGCGCACCTCGCCGCCGTGCCCCATCGCGGTCGGGGTCGCGAACCCGGGCAGCTCGCCGATGGCGACGCTGTACTCCGCGGGGCCGAAGGCGTCGGCCGCGGGAGCCCAGCCGGAGCCCATCACGACGGCGACGTCGTGCGGTCCGCCGAGCGCGGTCGTGAGGTCGTCGGCCGCGCGCGCGGCGATGGACTGGGGGTCGGTGCCGGGGTGCTGGTCCACGTAGGGACGCTAACGGGTGACGGGGCTGCGTCGCCGGGTGGCCGCCGGCGCGGCTCCCTAGACTCCGGCAGGTGGAGATCCCCTTCCGGTCGTCCGAGCGGTCCAGCCTGGGCGTGGAGTGGGAGCTGCAGCTGGTCGACCTGGCGAGCAGGGAGCTCTCGCCCGGCGCGGTCACGATCCTCGAGCAGCTGCGCCCCGAGGGCGCCGAGGAGCACCCCAAGGCCAAGCACGAGCTGCTTCAGTCGACCGTCGAGATCATCACCGGCATCTGCACCACCGTCGCGGAGGCGAAGGCCGACCTGGCCGGCACCCTCGCCGAGGTGGCGGCCGCCGCCGAGCAGCGCGGCCTGGGCCTGATGTGTGCGGGCACGCACCCGTTCACCGACTGGCAGAGCCAGCTGATCTCGCCCAAGGAGCGCTACCTCGAGCTGGTCGAGCGGATGCAGTGGATGGCCCGCCGGATGCAGATCTTCGGCGTCCACGTGCACGTCGGCGTGCGCGCGCCGGAGAAGGCGATTCCGATCGTCAACGCGCTGTGCCAGTACATCCCGCACTTCCTCGCGCTCTCGTCGTCGTCGCCGTACTGGGTCGGCTGCGACACCGGCCTGGCGTCGGCCCGCACCAAGATCTTCGAGGGCATGCCGACGGCGGGGCTGCCCTACCAGCTGGCCGACTGGGCGGAGTTCGAGGAGTACATGGAGACGCTGATCTCCACGAAGTCGATCGAGAGCGTCCGCGAGGTGTGGTGGGACGTCCGCCCGCACCCCGACTTCGGCACCGTCGAGCTGCGCATCTGCGACGGCCTGCCCACGCTCGACGAGATCGGCGCGGTCGCCGCGCTCGCGCAGTGCCTGGTGGAGCAGTTCGACACCCAGCTCGACCGCGGCTACACCCTCCCCACCCCGGCCTCCTGGGTGCTGCGGGAGAACAAGTGGCGCGCCTCCCGGTACGGCCTGGACGCCGACATCGTCGTCGACGACCGGGGCACCGTCCGCCCGGTGCGGCAGGCCATCCTCGACCTGGTCGAGGAGCTCATGCCCACCGCGAAGCGGCTCGGCTGCGAGGCCGAGCTCGGCGACGTGCTCCGGGTGCTCGACGTCGGCGCCTCCTACCAGCGGCAGCGGGCGGTCGCGGCCGCCTCGGGCGGTGACCTGAAGCCGGTGGTGGACAGCCTGCTCGCCGAGATGCGGAACGGGCTGCCCGGATGACCCCCGTCGTCGAGAAGCTCGGCGCCGCGGTGGACGAGTGGGTGGCGGCCCACGCACCGCAGCTGGTCGCCGTCCGCCGGCACCTGCACGCCCACCCCGAGATCGCCTACCAGGAGGTGGAGACCACCTCCTTCCTCGAGCAGCGGCTGCGCGCCGCCGGCCTCGAGCCCCGGCGGCTGTCCACCGGCACCGGTCTGGTCGTCGAGGTGGGGGAGGGTCCCGGCCCGACGGTCGTGCTGCGCGGCGACATCGACGCGCTGCCGCTGGCCGACCTCAAGGACGTCCCGTACGCCTCGACCCGTCCGGGCATGTGCCACGCCTGCGGCCACGACGTGCACACCACGGTCGTGCTCGGGGTCGCCCTGGCGCTGGCGACCGTCGACGGGCTGCCCGGCCGGGTGCGCTGCATCTTCCAGCCCGCCGAGGAGACCGTGCCCGGCGGCGCGACGCAGGTGGTCGCCTCCGGCGTGCTCGACGGCGCCACCCGGGCCTTCGCGCTGCACTGCGACCCCTCGGTCCCGGTGGGGCAGGTCGGGCTGCGCACCGGCGCGATCACCGCGGCCTGCGACCGCATCGACGTCACCCTCACCGGCCCCGGCGGGCACACCGCCCGGCCGCACCTCACCGTCGACCTCGTCGACGCCCTCGGCCGGCTCATCACCGAGCTGCCGGGGCTGCTGTCGCGGCAGGTCGACCCGCGCGCGGGGATGTCCCTGGTCTGGGGCTCGGTGGACGCCGGCGTCGCGGCCAACGCGATCCCGCAGCGCGGCACCCTGCGCGGCACCGTCCGGGTGCTCGACCGGGACGCCTGGCAGGGCGCGGAGGAGATCATCCGCGCGCTGGTCGCCAAGGTCGCGGCCGCCACCGGCGCCGCCGTCGAGGTCGACTACGTCCGCGGCGTGCCGCCGGTGGTCAACGACCCGCGCTCGGTGGCCCTGCTGCGCTCCGCCGCCCTGGAGACGGTGGGCGTCGACGGCGTCGTGCTCTCCCCGCAGAGCATGGGTGGGGAGGACTTCGGCTGGTTCGCGGACAGCCTGCCGATCGCCCTCGCCCGGCTCGGCACGCACGGCGGGGGAGCGGAGCTGGACCTGCACCGCGGCACCTTCGACGTGGACGAGCGGGCGCTCGAGGTGGGCGTCCGGCTGCTGGCCCGGGCCGCGCTGCACGCGCTCGAGGCCGATGCCACCTCCCCCGCAGGGGTCGGCCCGGCGGCACCCGGCCGCACGGGGCGGCACGCCCCCGGAGACACTGCTGCGCGACGAGCCGACGAGGAGTCCCACCGAGCATGAGTTCCAGCGAGCAGCACAGCAGCGACGCGGCGCCGGCGCCGGCGGACGTGCAGGTCCCCAGCGAGCACGAGGTGCCGCAAGCCCTGGGCCTCGCCGCCGAGTTCCCCGCGGTCACCCGCGACCAGTGGCGCGACCTGGTCGCCGGTGTCCTGCGCAAGGCCGGCCGCGAGGACCTGCCCGAGCCGGTCGAGGAGGCGCTGCGCCGTCCCGTCGCCCCGGGCGTCACCGTCGCCCCGCTGTACACCGCGGAGGACGCGGCGGACCTGCCGACGGCGGTCGGCGTCCCCGGGCTGCCGCCCTTCGTGCGCGGTTCCCGGGCCGGCGCGACCGGTGCCTCCGGCGGTGCGGACGGCGACGTGCCGGCCGGCTGGGACGTCCGCCAGCGGCACGCCCACCCCGACGCCGCCGTGACCAAGGAGGCGATCGCCGCCGACCTGGAGAACGGCGTCACCTCGCTGTGGCTGGTCGTCGGCGAGGGCGCGGTGCCGGCCGACCGGCTGGGCGACGTGCTCGCCGACGTCTACCTCGACCTCGCCCCCGTCAGCGTCTCGGGCGTGGGGGTGGGCGGGGGAGTCAGAGCCGCCGGGGCGTTCCTCGACCTCCTCGACGCGCGCAGCGACACCGACGAGCCGATCGCGCCCGGCGGCTCGCTCGGCCTCGACCCGCTCGGCGAGCACGCCGCCTCCGGGCAGGCGCAGGACCTGTCCGGGCTGGCCGGTCTCGCCCGCCGGGCCGCGGCCCACCCGGACCTGCGCAGCGTCGTCGTCGACGGCACGGTCTTCGCCGACGCCGGGGCCTCCGCCGTCGAGGAGCTCGGCTGCTCGCTGGCCGCCGGGGTCGCCTATCTGCGGGCGCTCACCGATGGTGGGCTCGGCGTCGACGAGGCGTTCGGCCAGCTCGAGTTCCGCTACAGCGCCACCGCCGACCAGTTCACGACCATCGCCGCGCTCCGCGCCGCCCGCCGGCTGTGGGACCGCGTCGGCGAGGTGAGCGGCGCCGCCCCGGAGGCGCGCGGCCAGCGCCAGCACGCCGTCACCTCCTCGGTGATGACGACGAAGCGCGACCCGTGGGTCAACATGCTGCGCACCACCGTCGCCTGCTTCGCCGCGGGCGTGGGCGGCGCCGACGCCGTCACTGTGCAGCCCTTCGACGCAGCACTCGGCCTGCCGGACTCCTTCGCCCGGCGGATCGCCCGCAACACCCAGAGCCTGCTGGTGGAGGAGGGCCACCTGGCCCGCGTCCTCGACCCGGCCGGTGGCTCCTGGTACGTGGAGTCGCTGACCGACGAGCTGGCCCGGGCCGCCTGGGACTGGTTCACCGAGATCGAGCGGGCCGGCGGTCTGGCCGCGGCCCTGGACTCCGGCCTGGTCCGCGACCGCATCGCCACCGCGTGGGACGCCCGCGCGACGCGGCTGGCCACCCGGGCCGACGCCATCACCGGGGTCAGCGAGTTCCCGAACCTGACCGAGAAGCTGCCCGAGCGGCAGCCGGCGGCGGCGCTGCACCCCAGCGGCGGGCTGCCCCGCGTCCGCGCCGCGCAGGAGTTCGAGGCGCTCCGGGACGCCGCCGACGCCGCCATGTCGTCGAACGGCGCAGAACGGCCCACCGTCTACCTCGCCACGATCGGCCCGATCGCCCGGCACACCGCGCGGGCGAGCTTCGCCGGCAACCTCTTCCAGGCCGGCGGGCTGGCCACGCCGGCGGGCGACGGGGCCGGCGGGCTCGGCGACGCCGGTACGACGGTCGCCTGCATCTGCGGCACCGACAAGGACTACGCGGACACGGCGGCCGGGTTGGCCACCGCACTGAAGGAGGCCGGCGCCACGCAGGTGTGGCTCGCCGGCAAGCCCGGCCTCGCCGTGGACGGCGTGGACGGTTACGTGTATGCCGGATGTGACGCCCTGGACGTGCTCCGCACCGTCCACGCACAGCTGGGCCTCGAAGGAGTGCAGCCATGACCACGATCCCCGACTTCGGCGGCGTCGAACTGGGCCGCCCGGCCGCGACCGCCTCGGCCGACGAGTGGGCGAAGGCCTTCGAGGAGACGACGGGACGCGGCGTCGAGGAGGCGACCTGGGAGACCCCCGAGGGCATCGCCGTCCCGCCGCTGTTCACGCCGGCCGACCTCGACGGGCTGGACTTCCTCGAGACCCTCCCGGGCCTCCCGCCGTTCCTGCGCGGGCCCTACCCGACGATGTACACGACCCAGCCGTGGACGGTCCGGCAGTACGCCGGGTTCTCCACCGCCGCGGAGTCCAACGCCTTCTACCGGCGGAACCTGGCCGCGGGCCAGAAGGGCCTCTCGGTCGCCTTCGACCTGCCGACCCACCGCGGCTACGACTCCGACCACCCGCGCGTGGTCGGCGACGTCGGCATGGCCGGCGTCGCCATCGACTCGATCCTGGACATGCGGCAGCTGTTCGACGGCATCCCGCTGGACAGGATGAGCGTGTCGATGACGATGAACGGCGCCGTGCTGCCGGTGCTCGCGCTCTACATCGTCGCGGCCGAGGAGCAGGGCGTGACGCCCGCGCAGCTCACCGGCACGATCCAGAACGACATCCTCAAAGAGTTCATGGTGCGGAACACCTACATCTATCCGCCCAAGCCCTCGATGCAGATCATCAGCGACATCTTCTCCTTCACCTCGAAGGAGATGCCGCGCTACAACTCGATCTCGATCTCCGGCTACCACATCCAGGAGGCCGGGGCGACGGCCGACCTGGAGCTGGCCTACACCCTGGCCGACGGCGTCGAGTACCTGAAGGCGGGCAAGGACGCCGGGATCGACGTCGACGCGTTCGCGCCGCGGCTGAGCTTCTTCTGGGCCATCGGCATGAACTTCTTCATGGAGGTCGCCAAGCTCCGCGCCGGGCGGCTGCTGTGGGCCCGGCTGGTCAAGGAGGCCGGCGCGCAGAACCCGAAGTCCCTGGCGCTGCGCACCCACTCGCAGACCTCGGGCTGGTCGCTGACCGCGCAGGACGTCTACAACAACGTCGTCCGCACCTGCCTGGAGGCCATGGCCGCCACCCAGGGGCACACCCAGTCGCTGCACACCAACGCCCTCGACGAGGCGCTGGCGCTGCCGACCGACTTCTCCGCCCGCATCGCCCGCAACACCCAGCTGCTGCTGCAGCAGGAGTCGGGCACCACCCGGGTCATCGACCCGTGGGGCGGCTCGGCCTACGTCGAGAAGCTGACCTACGACCTGGCCCGCCGCGCGTGGGCGCACATCCAGGAGGTCACCGAGGCCGGCGGCATGGCGCAGGCCATCGACGAGGGCATCCCGAAGCTGCGCATCGAGGAGGCCGCGGCCCGCACCCAGGCCCGCATCGACTCCGGCCGCCAGCCGGTCATCGGTGTCAACAAGTACCGGGTCGACGCCGACGAGGCCATCGAGGTGCTCAAGGTCGACAACGCCGACGTGCTGGCCCAGCAGAAGGCCAAGCTCGAGGAGCTCCGGGCCTCCCGCGACGCAAGTGCGGTCCAGGAGACGCTGCGCCGGCTCACCGACGCCGCGCGCGCCGCGGCCGAGGGACGGCGGGAGAGCGGGCTGGAGCACAACCTGCTCAAGCTCGCCGTCGACGCCGCCCGCGCGAAGGCCACCGTCGGCGAGATCTCCGACGCCCTCGAGGAGGTCTACGGCCGGCACGCCGGGCAGGTGCGCACCATCTCCGGCGTGTACCGCGACGAGGCGATGGCCGGGCGCAAGGCCGGAGAGGACAGCCCCGTGGAGGAGACCCGCCGCCTGGCCGAGGAGTTCGAGGAGGCCGAGGGGCGCCGTCCCCGCATCCTGGTGGCCAAGATGGGCCAGGACGGCCACGACCGCGGCCAGAAGGTCATCGCCACCGCCTTCGCCGACCTCGGCTTCGACGTCGACGTGGGCCCGCTGTTCCAGACGCCCGACGAGGTCGCCCGCCAGGCGGTGGAGGCCGACGTGCACGTCGTCGGCGTCTCCTCGCTCGCGGCCGGGCACCTCACGCTCGTCCCGGCGCTGAAGACCGCGCTGGCCGAGCTCGGTGCCGAGGACGTGCTGATCGTCGTCGGCGGCGTCATCCCGCCCGACGACGTCCCCACGCTCAAGGAGATGGGTGCCGCGGCGGTCTTCCCGCCCGGCACCGTCATCGCCGAGGCGGCGCAGGAGCTGCTGCGGACGCTGTCGCAGCGACTGGGTCACTGATGGCGCGGGACGTCGACGTCCCGTCGCTCGTCGAGGGGGTGCTCGCCGGCGACCGGAGGGTGATGGCGCGCGCCATCACCCTGGTCGAGTCGCGCCGCGCGGATCACCGCGAGCGGGCGCAGGAGCTGCTCGTCGAGCTGCTGCCGCACGCCGGGGGAGCACGCCGGGTGGGGATCAGCGGCGTCCCCGGCGTGGGCAAGTCGACCTTCATCGACCAGCTCGGCGTGACGCTCACCGCCGCGGGCTCGAGGGTGGCGGTGCTCGCCGTCGACCCGTCGTCGGCCCGGTCGGGCGGGTCGATCCTGGGCGACAAGACCCGCATGTCCCGGCTCTCGGTCGACCCGGCGGCGTTCATCCGCCCGTCGCCGACGTCGGGCACGCTCGGCGGCGTCGCCCAGGCGACCCGCGAGACGATGGTCGTGGTGGAGGCCGCGGGCTACGACGTCGTCCTCGTGGAGACCGTCGGCGTCGGCCAGTCGGAGATCACCGTCGCCGAGATGGTCGACTCCTTCCTCTTCCTCACCCTGGCCCGGACCGGCGACCAGCTCCAGGGCATCAAGCGCGGCATCCTCGAGATCGCCGACGTCATCGCCGTGAACAAGGCCGACGGTGACGGCGCACCCGGTGCGCGCAAGGCCGCCCGCGAGCTGGCGCAGGCGATCCGGATGCTGCGCGGCCACGGCGAGACCTGGGACGTGCCGGTGCTCACCTGCGCCGGCCTCACCGGGGACGGCCTGGACGAGGTCTGGGCCAAGCTGGTCGAGCACCAGGACCGCATGAAGGCCTCGGGGGAGTTCGACGAGAAGCGCCGCACCCAGCAGGTCCGCTGGACCTGGCAGCTGGTCCGGGACGGCCTCGAGCACGCGCTGCGGGCGCACCCCGGCGTCCGGGCGACGGCGCCGACCCTGGAGAAGGCCGTGCTCGCCGGCGAGCTGACGCCCGCCCTGGCCGCCCGGCAGATCCGCGACACGTTCCTGGCGGCACCCGGCGAGCAGCCGGCCGGCTGACCCGTCGCTTCCGGGTTCGAAAGAGCCGAGGGTCGTGTCGACTCTTCGGCACATCTCGCCCAGTAAAGCTGCGGTGACACGCAGTTCCGAGGGTGACCGTTCCGTCTCGCCGCTGGTACTTTCTGCATCTAGAACGTAGCGCTGAGTAACGCTCAACCGCGCGCCGCTGGGTGCTCCGTTCCGTCGCCACACGAGTCACAGACCCGCGTGTCCGGCCCACGGAACGACAGCGTTCCGGCAATCATGACGGCGGGCAACGGCGCCGTCACACAACAACACCGGCTGCCCGCACTGCGGACGTCGGCAAGGGGGACAAGTGGGTCACAGCGAGCGCGAGCTCCCCGACCTCAGCGTCGTGATCCCGTCCTACAACTCCGCCGAGTGGCTGCCGTCCACCCTGGAGGCCTGCGCCACCGCGCTCGCGGCCACCTCGTGGACCGCCGAGATCCTCGTCGTGGACGATGGCTCGACCGACGGCACCGCGGACCTGATCACCTCGCTGGCCGCCGACTTCCCGGTCGCCCTGCGCGTCCTGCGCCAGGAGAACAAGGGCCGGTTCCTCGCCCGCTGGGCCGGACTGCAGGAGGCCCGGGCCGAGCAGGTGTTCCTCCTGGACAGCCGCGTGCTCATGGGCCCGGGCAGCCTCGCCCACGTCGAGGCGGTCATGACCGCGGACCCGCGGAAGACCGTCTGGAACGGCCACTGCGTGACCGACCCCGAGGCGCCCCTGGTCGGGCACTTCTGGGAGGTCCTCACCCACGTCTTCTGGGGCAGCTACCTCGGTGCCCCCGAGCCGGTCGAGTTCGGTCTCGAGACCTTCAACCAGCACCCCAAGGGCACGGGCGTCTTCATCGCCCCCCGCCAGCTGCTCGTCGACGCCTGCCGCGTGGCCTGGCCGACCGGCGACGCCGCCCTGGTCAGCGACGACACCAAGCTGATCCGCCACATCGCGGCGGACGTCCCGGTCCGCCTGGACCCGGGCTTCCTGGCCGTCTACCGGCCGCGCGGCAACGTCCGCGACTTCGTGCGGCACAGCTTCGGCCGCGGCACCTTCCTGGTGGACAGCTTCGCGGGCACGTCGGCCGGATGGAACGCCGCCCTCGTCGGCCTGGCCGCCGCCCCTGTCATCGGGCTGGCCCTGCTCGCCGGCCTGGTGGCCGCCCAGGCGTGGACGGTGCTGGGCGCGCTCGCCGGCCTCGCGGTCCTGGCCCTCGCCGCGCCGGCCGCCCTGGCCGCGCGCCGGCACTGCCCCGCTAAGGGGCTCCGGTCCTACCTCACCTACGTGCCGGTCTTCGTGGCCCCGTACTGGGCCGGACTGCTGCGCGGCCTGGCCGCGCACGGGCACCTGCTGCGCTCGACCCGGCGCAACCTGCCCGTCCGCACGGAGGTGGCGGCGTGATCGTCTTCGTCTACGGCACCACCGCCGAGGCCATCAAACTGGCTCCGGTCGCCCGGCGGCTCGGCGACCAGGGGGTCGACTACGAGCAGTGGCTGACCCTCCAGCAGTCCGACACGGTGCTGCGGGCGCTCCCCGGCCTGGGGCTGCCGGCGCCGGACCACGTGCTGGCCAACGGCCGGGGCGGCAAGCCCCTCGCCGGCCCCGCCGACGTGGTCGTCTGGCTCGGCCAGATCCTCGCTTGGGTGGTGCGCCACGGGTGGTCCGCCCGGCGGCGGCTGCGCAGCGGCGGTCGGCGCAGCGTGCTCGTCGTCCACGGCGACACGATGACCAGCGTCGTCGGAGCCGCCCTGGCCAAGCTGCTGGGCGCCGACTGCGCGCACGTCGAGGCCGGGCTCCGCTCGGGCAACTGGCGGCACCCGTTCCCCGAGGAGCTGGACCGGCGGATCGTCGGCCGGCTCGCCGACGTCCACTACGCCCCGTCCGACGCCGCGGCCGCGGTGCTCGCCGGTCGCCGCGGTGTCGTCCCCACCGGTGCCAACACCGTCGTCGACGCAGTCCTCGACCGGGCGCCGTCGACCAGGCCGTCCGACACCGACCCCTACGGGCTGGTCCTGCTGCACCGCTTCGAGTTCCTGACCGCCGCGGGGCTCGCCGACCGGACGCTCGCGGCGCTGCAGCAGCACGCGCCGCACCGGATGGTCCTGGTGGCCGACGACCAGGCCCGGCACGTCCTGGGCAGCCGGCTCGACGCGCTGCCCGCGGAGCTCTTCACCGTCCTGGACAAGGTCCCGCACGCCGAGTTCACCGACCTGCTCGCCGGCGCCTCGTTCGTCGTCACCGACAGCGGCGGCGTCCAGGAGGAGGCCGCGCTGCTCGGCGTCCCCACGCTCGTGCACCGCAAGGAGACCGAGCGGCAGGACGGGCTGGGCGAGAACGCCGAGCTGTCCGGCTGGGACGTCGACGCCCTCCAGCGCTTCCTGCGGGCCCACACCGAACGGCGCCGCCCGCCCCAGACCCTGCGCATCTCACCGTCGGACATCGTCGTGAAGGACCTGATGACCCGTGAATACCACTGAGCTCACGGCGGTCTCCGTCGTCGTCCCCGCCTACCAGGAGGCCGCCAGCATCGGTGCCGCGGTGACGCGCCTGGCCGAGGTCCTCGACGGCACCGGCCGTCCCTACGAGATCCTCGTCGTGTCCGACGGCAGCTCCGACGGGACGGCGGACGAGGCCCGCGCCCTGGGCCTGCCGCAGGTCACCGTGCTGGAGTACTTCCCCAACCAGGGGAAGGGCTACGCGCTCCGCTACGGCTTCCGGCACGCGACCAACCCGCTGGTCGCGTTCATGGACGGCGACCTGGACCTGCACCCCTCGGTGCTCCCCGGCTTCTTCGACCGGCTGGACGCGGACGTCGCCGACGTCGTCGTCGGCTCGAAGGTGCACCCGGACTCGGCCGTCAGCTACCCGCTCGTCCGGCGCGTGGCCAGCCGCACGTTCCGCACGCTCACCCGCCTGGCGCTCGGGCTCGACCTCGGTGACACCCAGACCGGCATCAAGGCGATGCGCCGGTCGGTCGCCGCCCCGGTCATGGCCGACCTGCAGGTCTCCGGCTTCGCCTTCGACCTCGAGATGATGTGCTGGCTGGTCGAGACCGGCGCCCGCGTCCAGGAGGCGCCCGTGGTGCTGGACTACGAGTTCACCAGCCGCATCGGTGCCGGCTCGATGTGGGAGGCGCTGCGCGACCTGCGCACCGTCGCCTCGCACAGCCGGGCCCGTCGCCAGGCCGCTGCCCGCGCCGCCCGCGTCGCCGCCGCCCCGGCCGCGGCACCCGCCCCCGCCCCCGCGCTCGCCCTCGTCGAGCCGCTCGCACCGGCCGGCGCGGCTGCGCCGGCCGAGCAGATCGCGTCCGTCCTGCCGCTGCCCGTCCCGCGCACCCGCGCGGAGCGTTCCGACGAGATGATGCCCCGAGCGGCGACCCGGTGACCGCAGTGCAGTCGGAGGTCGCGGCCCAACGGCACGCCCCCGTGACCCTGCAGGCCGTCCGGGCCGAGGGCGGGTTCCCGGCCGAGGCCGCCGCCACCGCCGAGGAGCAGCCCGTGTCGTCCCGCCAGATGTCGCTGGGCTACCTCCGCCGGCACGCCTGGCCGCTCATCTCGGTCGGTGGCCTCGCGGCGATCGGCATCGCCTCCACGTCGGGCTTCCACGTCGTCACCGGCCGTGGCCTGGGCCCGGCCGGGTTCGGGCTGCTGGCCGCCTTCCTGGCCATCGTCAACATCGCCAGCATCGGCGCCTCGGCGCTGCAGAACTCCGTCGCGGTGGTCACCGCGGCCGCCCTGGCCTCGCCCGCGGACGCCTCCCCGCGCCGTCGTCTCGACGGTGCGACGGTCGAGGCGCTCGTGCTCGGGAGCGGCTTCGCCGGCGCGATCGTGCTGGCGTCCCCGCTGCTGGCCGACGCGCTCGACACCAGCCGGCTGGCGGTGAACCTCGCGGCGCTGACGATCGTGCCCAGCTTCCTGTTCAGCGTCGCCCTCGGGCGCCTGCAGGGCGCCGGGAAGGCCCGGCTCGTCTCCGGCTACTCCACCGCCTCCCAGGTGCTCCGGCTGCTCCTGGCCGTCGCCGCCCTGGCCGCCGGCCTCGGGGCGGTCTCCATCGTGCTCGCGGTGCTCGTCGCGATCGTCGCCGTCGCGGTGCTCGCCGGCTGGCACACCCGGGACGTCCAGGTCCAGGGCAACGGCGCCTTCTCCCGCAAGAGCACCGTCCTCATGCTCATCACGCTGTCCTTCGCGTGGCTGACGAACATCGACGTCGTCCTCGTCCGCATCTACAGCGTCGACGACGCCTCCGGCGCCTTCGCCGCCGCGGCCGTGCTGGCCAAGATGGGCCTCCTGGTGCCCACCGTGCTGTCGCTCTACCTGCTGCCACGGTTCGTGTTCCGCGGCGCCGACGCCGGCGCGGTGCGCTTCGGGGTCAACATCGTGCTGGCCACCGTGCTCGCCAGCGGCCTGGTCCTGGCCGCCGTGGTCGCGCTCGTCGGCGACCTGCTCGTGTCGATCCTGTTCGGCTCCGGCTCGGGCTACGGCCCCGCGGCGGCGCTGCTGCCCTGGATGACCGTGGCCTACCTGCCGTGGGCCCTGGCCCAGGGGCTGCTGATCAACCACACCGCACGCGCGTCCTCCCGCGCCGTGGTCGTGCTCCTCGTGGCCGGCGTGCTCCAGTGGGCCGCGGCCACGATGCTGCTCCCGGACCTCCGCGCGATGATCGTGGCCATCGGGATCATCGGCGTCGGCACGGCCGCGGCGCTGTTCGTCCTGGACCGTGCGGACGTCGCCCGGGAGGCCAGGCGTGGGTGAGCCTGCCGGCTCCACGGCCGTCCTGGGGGACCATCCCGAGGTGACCGACGAGCTCCTGCGGACCACCGGACCGGACGAGCCGGAGACGCGCGGGCGCGGGCTGCGGAACGCGGGCTGGGCGCTCTCCGGGGCTGCCGTCCTCGCTGTCGGCTACATCCCGGCCGCGCGGGTCCCGATCATCGCCGACGACTTCCAGGCCCTCCAGGAGACGTTCGCGATCACCGACGGCAGCCTCTGGGAGGCGCTGACCTTCGGGTTCTCGGCGGGCCAGCAGGCCGGCCACTCGAACCCGGTCGGTCAGACGCTCGGGGCGCTGTACCACTACCTGGCGTACTGGCTGAGCGCCTCGGTCGGCGTCTCGCCGCAGTACTACGACGTCCTGGCCACCCTCGCGATGATCGCGCTCGGCGTCGCCGGCGCCGCCTCGGCGGTCGTCTGGGGCCTGAGCCGGCTCCCGGCGCTCGGGGTGTCGTTCTGGCCCACGTTCGCCCTCCTGGCGGCCGTCACCGCGGCCACCCTGCAGCTGCACGTGCCGTGGTCCGACGACCCGGTCGTCTCCTACGGGCCCGCGGGCTGGGGCTCCGCCGTCATCGGGTTCTGGATGATCGCCTGGGCGCTGCGCGCGATCGCCCCCGGCGTGCGTGACACGCGCTCGATCGTGATCTGCTCGGTGCTCGGCGTCGTGGCGGTCTGGTACTACGAGATGCTCGTCGGCGCCGTCGCGGCGGTCGCCGTCGCGCTGGTGCTCACCGCCCTCACCGCGGTCGACCGCGCGCAGATCCGGCGGCGGTGCCTGGTGCTGATGGGCACCGCCGTGGTGCTGCCCGCGGTGATGTTCGTGGCCGGCCGGGTGCTGCTCGCCGTGCCGTCCGAGGAGGCCGGCTACGGCGGGACGACGCTGGCCCTGGGCCGGGCCGGGGTCTCCGCGTGGGGCAACGGCATGCTCAGCGCCCTCCCCGGCGGCGGCTGGGGATACCTCACCGAGACGGCCGGTGCGCCGGCCCTCGACTGGGACTCCCTCCATCTCGGCGCCGGGCTGGTGCTCCTCGTCGGGGCCATCGGGTTCGCCTGGGTCCGCTCCACCGGGCTCGTCGGCCTCCGGGGCGACGTCGTCGCGCCGGCCTCCGAGGAGCGGCTGCCCGCGTGGCGGAGCCCCTGGCTGGTGCCCGTCGCCACCCTGCTGACCTTCTGGGCCGGTGCCACCGCGACCCACGCGATGACCGTCAAGTACAGCGAGAAGATGGCCCGCCCCGGCCAGGTGTACCTCTCCTACGCGGTCGGCGTCATCTGCGTCGCGGCCCTGATCGTGCTGGCGCTGGTGGCTCTGCGCCGCACCCGCTCGGCCCGGCTGCTCGTCGTCGGCCTCCCGCTGCTCGGCGCCTTCGTCCTCGGCCAGGTCACGCTCAACATGACGCTGGCCGACATCACGCAGACGCACTACCCGATCAACGCCCAGCTGGTGGCGCAGTCGGCCGACGGGGACGCCCCCGAGGTCGTGCGCTGCGGGACGCTGTTCGACTGGATGACCAAGCAGGGCTGGCCGGAGTACTACCTGGTGGCCGTCCGCGACGGCGTCCAGGAGAACTACGAGCGCATGTACGGCGAGCCGTTCTGCGCGGAGCTGGACGAACGCACCGACTGAGCCGGCCGGCGCCCGCGGCGGGCGACGCTCCAGCTCCTGACTCCCGGTAGGGCTCAAGTCGGTGCCCTGCGGGGCCGATGGAGAAGCGTTGCCGTCTGTCTGGAGTCTCCCCGTGTCGTTCGCCCATCGGGCCCACCGTGCCGGTGTGGTCGTCCTCGCGCTGCTCGCCGTCCCCGTGCTGTCACCGGCGTCCCCGGCACGGGGCGACGACGCCCCCGGGGCACCCGTCGGGGACACGGTCGTCGGCGAGCTGGTGCAGGCGTACGCCGAGCACGCCGAGCCCGGCGAGCACGCCGACCACGGCCCGCTCAGCTGGATCGCGACCGAGGACGGCGGCAGCGTCCGGATCGACACCGAGGCCGCCGCGGCCCTCCCTCTGGGTGCCACGGTCGAGGTCACGGTCGGGGCGGAGGTGCAGGACGAGGCCTCCGAGGAACTCGGCCTCGCCCCGGCCTACGAGGTCCTCGAGGCCGAGGTGCTGGCGGCGGCCGACGCGCCCTCGGTGTCGCCTGCGATCGGGCCGTACACCAACGAGGTCACCGTGGTGCTGGTCCAGACGCCGGGCACCTCACCCGACGGCATGACGGCCCAGCGCCTCGTGGACCAGATTAACGGTCCGGTGGCCGGGTTCTGGGAGAGCGAGAGCAACGGCGCCGTCCGGGTGCACGGCTCGGCGGCGACGCCCGACTGGATCACCACCACGGCCGGCTGCGACAACCCGTTCGCGCTGTGGGCCGAGGTCGCGGCCCACCCGCTCGTCGCGTTCAACCGGGGCGCGGGCCGCCACCTCCTGGTCTACGTCCCCGGCTATCCGAACCAGCTGCCTGGCTGCGGCTACGGCCTCGCCGAGATCGGGGCCGGTCGCTCGGCCGGCGGCTACCTCCTCCTGCGTGGGGCCGAGACATCGGTCATGGCCCACGAGCTCGGCCACAACTTCGGCCTCGGGCACTCCTCGGCGCTGCAGTGCGACGGGGCGCTGGACTCCGGCACCTGCCGGACCCGCGCCTACTACGACCTGTACGACGTGATGGGGGCGTCGTGGGAGCGGGTCGGATCGCTCAACGTCGTCCAGGCCGCGCAGCTGGGCGTGCTGCCGTCGGCCACGCGGGTCGACCTGACCGCCGGCGGCCGCGGCCAGACGGTCACCCTCTCCCCGGTGTCGGGCCGGAGTGGCACACGGGCCGTCCGGCTCACCGACGCCGCCGGCCGGCAGCACTGGCTCGAGCTGCGGACGGCGAGCGGGCGGGACAGCTGGCTGGGGACGGCGGCGAGCTGGCCCGGACTGGAGGCCGGCGTGCTGCTGCGCCGGGCGGGCACCGCGTCGGACTCCTCGCTGCTCCTGGACGGCAGCCCGTCGCGGACGGGGGGCTGGGACGGCGACGTCCGCTCCGCGTTGCCGCCCGGGGTCCCGTCCACGGTGGCCGGCGGCGACTTCGTCGTCACGGTGCAGAGCCAGACCGCCACGTCCGCCGTCGTCGCCATCGTGACCCGGCAGGACGGGCTGAGCCCGATCGCGGTGGCGCAGCAGCAGGCCGGGGGCTCACTCGGCCCGGCCCTGACGCCGGAGGCCTGCGGGCTGGCCGGCGGGGGCTGCTACCAGGTGTTCCGCTACGGCAGCATCTTCTGGTCACCGGCGACCGGTGCCCACGTCGTCCAGGGCGCGATCGCCACGCGGTGGACCTCGCTCGGCGCCGAGAACGGGCCCCTGGGCTACCCGGTGGCGGACCCGACGTGCGGGCTGGTCGGCGGCGGCTGCGCGCAGTCCTTCCAGGGCGGGGACGTCTCCTGGTCCGCGACCACCGGTGCGCGCGTGGTCTCCGGGGCCGTGGCCACCAAGTGGGCGTCCTGGGGCCGGGAACGCGGCGCTCTCGGCTATCCGGCCATGGACGTCGCCTGCGGCCTGGCCGCCGGCGGCTGCTACCAGGTGTTCCAGTACGGCACCGTCTACTACTCGCCGGTCGCCGGCACCACCGTGGCGAAGGGCGGCATCGGGCACACCTGGATGAGCCGGGGCGCGGAGAACGGCGCGTTCGGGTACCCGGTGACCGACGAGATGTGCGGGCTGCCGGCCGGCGGCTGCGCCCAGGAGTTCCAGCACGGCAGGATCTCGTGGTCGGTGGCGACCGGCGCACGGCTGGTCACCGGTGCCGTCCGCGACAGGTACGGCGCGCTCGCCGACGAGCGGGGGCACATGGGCTACCCGATCACGGACACCGCCTGCGGGCTGGTCGGTGGTGGGTGCTTCCAGGTCTTCCAGTACGGGTGGCTCTACTGGTCGCCGGCCACCGGCGCGTACGCCGTCAAGGGCGGGATCGGGTACACCTGGCTCGTCTCCGGCGCCGAGAACGGCCCGCTCGGCTACCCGGTGAGCGACGAGGCCTGCGGGCTGGTGGGCGGCGGGTGCTCGACCCACTTCCACGGCGGCTCGATCTACTGGTCGCCGGCCACGGGCGCGGGCATCGTCGGCGGTGCCCTCCGCGACGCCTGGGCCGCCGAGGGCGCCGAGGCCGGCAGTCTCGGCTACCCGGTCGGCCGCGAGTACGCGGTCGCCGGGGGACGCGCGCAGCGCTTCGCGGGCGGGACGTTGACCTGGGTGCGGGAGTCGGGAGCGGTCAGCCGCTCCTGACGATCAGCCGACGAGGGGGTCCAGCTCGTCGGAGACCATCGAGCCGAGGCTGCGGGCGTAGGTGGCCGTGAGGTGGTTGCCGTCGCGGTAGACGACGACGCCGCCGATCACGGCCGGGCAGGTGTCGGCGGGGCAGATCCACCGCGTCAGGTCCAGCAGCGCGACGCCGGGGGTGTCGGTCGCCGCGGTCACCTCCGGACCGTCCGCCCACAGGATCTCGTCGCGGTCCAGCGCGCACCGGCTCAGCTCGTCCACGTTCGCAGCGACGCACTCGGGGACGAGCACGTCCGGGCGCGGCGTGTCCCGGATGGCCACCACCGGGATGCCGGCGGCCACGAAGGGTGCCCAGGCGTCCCGGTAGCCCTCCGCCAGCAGCGGCTTGCTCTCCTCGAGCGAGGGGACCGGGCGGTCGGGCAGGGACGCCGCGTAGCGGCTCCCCGTGACCAGCAGGGCGTCCGGCGGGTCGGCGAGCAGCGCGGCGGTGACGTTGACGTTGTGCGCGTCGCACGGGATGTTCGGGGCGCCCTCGATGTCGACGGTCAGCGCGTTGAACGGGCAGGAGCCGCGGGTGTAGACGTCCAGGCGCCAGCCGCGCTCGATCGCCGCGGCCTCGACGGCCGGGACGTACTGGTCGGCGTGGGAGTCGCCGACGAGCGCGACGGTGACGTCGCCGGTCAGGTTCCCGAACGAGCAGGGGTTCGCCGCGACCGAGCCCAGGTCGATGGCGCACTCGTGCCCGTCCAGGACGGGCACGTCGCCGAACGCCACGGTCGGGTCCGGGAAGATCACGGGGAAGGAGTCCTGCGGGGTGCCGTTGGCCTCGTCCCAGCGCAGCGCGTTGGCCCCGGGTGTCACCGACGGGTCGAAGACGGGGGCGACGGTCTCGGCGGCGGTGACCTGCTGGTGGTTCCGCAGGCCGTAGCCCGCGAGGAGCGCAAGCAGGGTGCACACCGCGCCCACGAGCAGGGCCTGGCTGCTGGAGCGGCGCAGCGCGGGGGAGGAGAGGAGGGGGCGCTCCACCAGCTTGAGGCTCACCCACGCCGGCACGACGGAGGCCGCCACGAGCAGCAGCCCCCAGCGGAGCCGGAGGTCGCCGTCGATGGTCTGGGCCGAGGCGATGATCAGCACCGGCCAGTGCCACAGGTAGAGCGAGTAGGAGAGGCTCCCGACCCAGGTCATCGGGCGCGTGCGCAGCAAGGGGTTCTGGCGGCGGGCGTCCCCGGACAGCGCGGACCACAGCACGGCGACGGCGCCGAGGGTGGGGAGGAGCGCTGCCGAGCCGGGGTACGGCGTCGTGTCGTCGAACGTCGCCGCGGCGTAGACGATGGCGGCCAGCCCGGCCCAGCCCACGGCCTGGCTCAGGCGGGCGCTCGCGGGCACGAGGACCGGGAGGACGGCGAGGCCGGCGCCGAGCGCGAGCTCCCACACGCGGGTCGTCGTCACGAAGTAGGCGCGGCCGGGGTCGGACGCCGACAGGGAGATCGACCACGCCAGCGAGGGCACCGCGATGAGCAGCAGCGGCAGGACCAGGTGCAGGCGGGACAGCCCGGCGGGGCGCGCGGCCCGGGGGCGGAGGCGGCGGCCCAGGCGCACGAGGCCCACCACGGCGAGGATCGCCAGCGGCCAGACGACGTAGAACTGCTCCTCCACGGCCAGCGACCAGAAGTGCTGCAGCGGGGAGGCGGCCTGGTCGCGCGCCGAGTAGTCGACGGCCCGGTCGGCCAGGTCCCAGTTGACCAGGTAGATCGAGCTCTGGATGAGGTCCTGGGCCACCTGCATCCACCGCTGCTCGGGCAGGAACGCGACGGTGAGCGCCGCGGTCCCGACGAGGGCCACGGCGGCGGCCGGGAGGATCCGGCGGGCGCGACGGGCGTAGAAGCCGGCCAGCGAGACGGTGCCGCGGCGCTCCAGTTCGGCCACCAGGCCCTGGGTGATCAGGAAGCCCGAGAGGACGAAGAAGACGTCGACGCCGACGAAACCGCCCGGCAGCCAGGGGAGGCCCGCGTGGTAGAGCACCACCAGACCGACCGCGACCGCGCGCAGGCCCTGGATGTCGGCGCGGAAGGCGGTGTGTCCCGTCCCGGCCGGCGGGGGGATCACCGGGAGCCCGGGTATCCGCGCCGTGCCGCGCTCGTCCAGGGTCTGTGCAGTCATCGGCTTCCTCAGCAGCTGTGCGGACGCCACCCGCAGCGCAGGACCGGCGGTCGCGCGGGGAGGGCGGCTGACGGCGCGGTGCGACTCGTGCAACCCCCGCGCCACTCACCGTGCGTCACGACGAGTGTGCATCGAGTGTGACACGGCGGTGCCGTTCTCCGGCAGCGCGCGCGGGCGCGTCGGACCCCTCCGTCACATCCGCCCCAGCCGCCCACGAAGGGCGGCCGGGGCCGATGTCGGAGGCTCAGCCGAAGGTCACCGTCCCGGAGGCGCTGTCCCAGGTCGCCGTGCCGCCCTCGAAGCGCTGCGTGCTCCCGGTGGCGGTGTTCTGCAGCTTCCCGGTGGGGTAGCCCCACCAGCCGTTCTCCAGGCCCTGGGCCAGCCAGGCGTCCCGGATGGGCCCGCTGACGGCGAAGGCTCCGGTGGCCGGCGCGTAGTACACCGAGCCGTTCTCGAAGAGCTGGAAGCAGCCGTTCGCCCGCAGGCCGCAGGACTCGTCGGACACCGGGTACCCCATGGCGCCGTTCTCCGCGCCCAGGAGCATCCAGGTGTGGCCGAGGCCGCCCTTGGCGATGTAGGTGCCACCCGGTGACTGGTAGATGGTCCCGTACTGGAACACCTGGTAGCAGCCGCCACGGACGAGGCCGCAGACCATCGCCATCGCGGGGTAGCCCAGGATGCCGCGTTCGCGGGCCACGGCGTTGTACTTGTCCCGGGTGAGGCCGCTCACGACGTGGGCGCCCGTGGAGGGCGACCAGAAGATGCTGCCGCGCTGGAAGTCCTGGGCGCAGCCGCCGCCGGGGAGGCCGCACATCTCGTCGCCGACCGGATAGCCGAGGGGTCCGTTCTCGGCCCCGCCGCTCATCCAGGTGTAGCCGATGCCGCCCTTGGCGACGTACGTGCCGGCGGCGGGCGCGGTGTAGACGGTGCCGTACTGGAAGATCTGGTAGCAGCCGCTGGCGATCAGGCCGCAGGTGCGGTCCGTGACCGGGTAGCCGAGCGCGCCGTTCTCGCGGCCGAGCGACCCCCACTTGGTGGCCATCTCGCCCGTGACGATCCGCGCGCCGGTCCCGGAGGTCCAGTAGACGAGACCGCGCTGGAAGGGCTGGTAGCAGCCACCGCCCCGCAGGCCGCAGCCCTGGTCGCCCACCGGGTAGCCGAGCGCCCCGTTCTCGGCCCCGGTCGAGATCCACTTGCTCCCGACGGCGCCGTACACGGCGGAGGCGCCGGTCGAGGAGGTCCAGTACATGGTCCCGCGCTCGAAGAGCTGGTAGCAGCCACCGGCGGCCAGGCCGCAGTTCGCATCCGAGAGCGGATAGCCGAGCGCGCCCCACTCCCGGCCGAGGTCACCCCACTTCACCTGGATGGCTCCCGTGACGCTCCAGGCGCCGGTGCCCGGCGTCCAGTAGATGGCGCCCTTCTGGAACACCTGGAAGCAACCGCCGTTCGCCAGCCCGCACAGGTAGGGGGACTGGACGGTGCCGAGGATGCCGCTCGGGCCGCCGAGGCTCTGGTACTTGCCGTACAGGGCCGCGCCCTCCGAGGACTGCGTGGACCCGAACCAGTCGGTGAAGTAGTTCCAGAAGTTGCGGTTGCCGTACGAGGAGCAGCCGTCGCCGGTGCCGTAGCCGGCGTTGAGCGCCGCCTGGTTCGGGCGGTAGGGCGTGTAGTTGTACAGCCCGGCGGTGGCCTGGTTGGCGATGTACACCGTTGACGACCCGCACCCGGCGTTGGGGTGCCAGCCGATCGTGTTGTTCCGGCCGGCCACGTAGCCGTAGCTGTTGGCGTTCACCTGGTACCGGCGGTACTGGGCCGCGGCGCTGTAGACCTGGTTGGCGAAGCCGTAGTAGAGCGTGTTGCAGGCCGCGGTGTCCGGGCAGCCCATGCCCATCGCGATCTCGTAGGACCGGGCGAGGGGCCTGGTGGCCGTGACGAGGCCCCGCTCCTTCTGCAGGATCACCAGCAGCACGCGCGGGCTGATCCCGCAGGCGACGGCGACCTTCGTGATGATCGTCGCGGCGCTGTCCCATCCGGAGCCGGGGAAGGCGCCGCAGAAGCCGGTCGCGGCGCGGCTGGCCGTGGCCTGCCCGTAGCGCTTCAGGCAGGGCATCTCGCCGTCGACGCAGTTGGCGCCCTTGAGGTCGAGGAAGTACTGGACGTCGGCCGTGCTCATCGCCATCGAGTCGTAGAAGACGGCGTCGGAGATGATGTTGCCGGGGTCGAAGAACCGCAGGTCCGCGGCCTGCGCGCTGCCGGCCGGGGTGCCCTGCCGGCCGTCGACGACGGTCGGGACGACGAGTCCTGCGGCGATCACGGCGAGCACCGTGACCACCCGGATGAGCGAGCGGATCACGGGATCTCCACCTCGATGGGATCGGAGCTCGCCCGCGAGGAGCCTGACTCGTAGGACACGACGGCCGACCAGGCACCCGGCCCGAGATCGGCGCCGGCGATGGACAGCCCTCCGCAGGCGGTGGAGGTGGCGTCCGGACTGGCCGGCCCCGAGGCCGTGGCCTCGCCGCTCTCGGAGGTCATCGTGAGCGTGCACGTCCCGTCGTTCTCCACCACCCCCGGCAGGTAGGCGCTGACCTGGAACGCCCCGTCCTGGCTCCAGCCCGAGTAGGTGACGAAGACACGGCCGTCGTCGGTCGGGCCGACCTCCACCGGTTCGTCGGTGGCGACGGCCGAGGGGGGCGCGACCGTCTCGTCCAGCGGCGTCCCGTAGGTGCCGGGAGGGGCCGTCGAGAGCGGGGACCCGGAGGAGGCCTCGTCGGTCGAGGAGGAGCAGGCGGCCAGGAGCGCGACGGAGGCGCAGACGGCGAGGAGGCCAGTGCGTCGACTGGTGTGCATGAGCGAGTTCCTTGTCAGATCGTGACGCCGACCTGTGCGTACGCGGCGCCGGAGTCAGGTGGCGAGGCACCCGCGACCACGGTCAGGAACGAGGTTCTCACGCAGGGTTATGCACGCGCGAGCGACACGCTCGGGCAGCGCGCCTGCGGCGGGCGTCTCCCGCCCCGCGGGCACGGCGTGTGGCAGGCCTTCGGATGACGGGGCTCCGCTGCGGCGCGTTAGTCTCAGCGCTCCTGCCTCTCCGTCGGCGGGCCGACGTGGTGTCGGGGCAGAGTCGGTCCAACGGGAGCAGTCGGGAGATGACCGTCAGCACGAGCGTGGCCGGTGCGGCGTCGCCCGCCGCGACGACCACGGCTCCCGAGCGGCCGGTGCGCGCCGGCGCCGGGACCGTCCTGCTCCTCCTGGTCGGGGCGCTGCTGGGCCTGGCGGGCACGACCTACCTCGCCGTGGCCGGCAACAGCCTGGGCCAGCACCTCCGGGCACCGCACCTGTGGTTCTACGACGACAACCCCGACCTCACCCCCGCCGCCCTCGGCTTCGAGGCGGCGCGGTGGTGGAGCTCCGCGGCCCTGGCGGCGTGGGCGGTCGCCTGGCTGCTGGTCGGGCTGGCGCTGCGCCGCGGTGCCCGCACCCGGTGGCTGCTGGTCGTCGGGCTCGTCTGGTCCGTGCCGCTGGTGATCGGACCGCCGCTGTTCACCGGGGACCCGTGGTTCTACACCGCGATCGGTGCCGCCACGCAGCAGGGCGTGGACCCGTTCGAGTACGGCCCCGGTGTGCTCGGGAACGTCGAGTCGGTGCGCGGCGCCGAGGAGTTCTGGCGGTTCAGCCCCACCCCCTACAGCCCGCCGTTCGTCGCCCTGCTCAGCGGCCTGTCGGGCCTCTTCGACGAGCGGATGCTCCCGGTGCTGGTCGCCGTGCGGGCGCTCTGCGTCGCCGGCTGGGCGGTGTGCGCGCTGATGGTCTGCCGCATCGCCGCACGCCTGGGCGGCAGCCCCGCCGTCGCCATGTGGCTGGGTGCGATCAACCCGCTGGTGCTCCTGCACCTCGTCTCGGGCAACCACAACGACGCCCTGATGCTCGCCCTGCTGCTCCCGGGGCTGCTGCTCGCGCTCTGGGACCGGCCCTTGCTGGGCATCCTGCTGTGCGTGGCCGCAGGCGGCATCAAGGCCACCGCGCTGCTCGCCGTCCTCGTGATCGGGGTCGACTGGGCGCAGCGGCAGGACGGCTGGCCCGCCCGGATCCGGGCTCTCGTCCTGGCCGGCGCGCTGGGCGCGGGGACCTTCGCCCTGTCGGTGCAGCTGTCGGGCTGGGGATGGTCCTTCCTCGGCAACCTGGACACCCCCGGACGGGCGCTGGAGGCGCTCACCCCGACGACGGCGCTCGCGTTCACGCTGGACATCGACGACCCGCCGATCGACGGCGCCCGGCAGGCCGGGATCGTCGTCGCCGTCGTCCTGAGCCTGCTCTTCCTGACCCGGCTGCGCCGCTGGGGCCTGGTCCGGGTCACCTCGTGGATCGCCCTGACGGTGATCCTCACCGGCTCGGTGGTGTGGCCCTGGTACCTGATCTGGCCGACGATGCTCTTCGCCGCGGCCGGGGTCGCGGCCGAACGCCTGGTCGTGGTGCTCTGGTCGGTGGTCCTGCTGTTCACCGTGCTGCCCGGCGGGCACCCGGTGCTCGCCCTGTACGAGCGTCCGCACCCGGACCAGATCGTCCTCGTCGTCCTGGGCGTGGCCGTCGTCGCCGGCCTGGTCCACGTGGTCGTGCGCCGCCTCCGGCGGCCGGCAACCGCCGAGGTCGCCCGATGACAGCCGCCCCCGCTCCCGGAGAGAAGAGGAAGACCGTGCGCGTCCTGGTCGTCACGCCTACGTACAACGAGGCGGACAACGTGCGCCGGCACGTCGAGGCCGTCCTCGCCCGCCCCTCCGCGCCGGACGTCCTCGTCGTCGACGACGGCTCCCCGGACGGCACCGGCGACCTCGTGCGGGCGCTCGCCGGGGAGCACCCCGGACGGGTCGAACTGCTCGAGCGCACCGGCAAGCTGGGCCTGGGCACCGCCTACGTCGCCGGCTTCAAGAAGGCCCTCGCCACCGGGCGGTGGGACGTCATCGTCCAGATGGACGTCGACGGCTCGCACGACCCCGAGGCGATCGACGCCCTCCTGGCCGCGATCGAGGACGCCGACCTCGTCCTCGGCTCGCGCTACGTGCCCGGAGGAGCGGTCGCGAACTGGCCCTGGAGCCGGCGGACCGTGTCCTGGGTCGGCAACCTCTACGCCCGGACCGTCCTGCGCACCCGGACCCGCGACCTGACCGGCGGCTTCAAGGCCTGGCGGACCGACCTGCTGAACCGTCTGGACGTCGACTCCTTCGAGGCCAACGGCTACGGGTACCAGATCGAGACGACCTACCGCGCGCTGCAGGCCGGCGCCCGGATCGTGGAGGTGCCGATCACCTTCCGCGACCGCGAGCTCGGTGAGTCCAAGATGAACACCGGCATCGCCGTGGAGGCCGTCTCCGCGGTCTGGCGCATCCGCCGGGAGTCCGCGCCCTCGACCAGGCCGGCGGGCCCCGGGGGCGACGCCGCCGGGCGGCGCTGACGCCGGAGCGATCCGGGGCGGGGACAATGGCTCCGACGTCCGTCCGACACCCGAAGAAGGATCCATGACCCGCATCGTCATCATCGGCGGTGGACCGGCCGGCTACGAGGCCGCCCTGGTCGCCGCGCAGCTCGGTGCCCAGGTCACCGTGATCGAGCGCGACGGCATCGGCGGCGCCAGCGTCCTGACCGACTGCGTCCCGTCCAAGACCCTGATCGCCGCCGCGGGCGCCATGACGTCGGTGCACGACTCCGCCGTCCTCGGCGTGCACGGCGCGGAGCCCGCCGCCGTCGGCCTGGACCTCGCCGCGGTGAACCAGCGGGTCAAGGGCCTCGCCGTCGCCCAGTCCGCCGACATCCGCTCCCGGCTGCTCGCCGAGGGCGTCCGCATCGTGGTCGGGCAGGGCCGCCTCACCGACGAGATGCGGGGTCTCGCCGCCCACCGCGTCCAGGTGCTCGACACCGACGGCGAGGTCGCCGAGGAGCTCGAGGGCGACGTCGTCCTCATCGCGACCGGCGCCGACCCGCGCGTGCTGCAGGGCGCCGAGCCCGACCACGAGCGCATCCTCGACTGGCGCGACGTCTACGAGCTCACCGAGATGCCCGGGCACCTCGTCGTCGTGGGCTCGGGCGTGACCGGCGCGGAGTTCGCCTCGGGCTACCTCGAGGCCGGCGTGCCGGTCACCCTCGTCTCCTCCCGCGACCGGGTGCTGCCCGGCGAGGACTCCGACGCCGCCGAGGTGCTGGAGGAGGTCTTCCAGTCCCGTGGCGGACGCCTGGAGCGCGGGCGGGCGGCCGCGGTGCGGCGTAGCGAGAAGGGCGTCGTCGTCGAGCTCACCGACGGCCGGGCGGTCGAGGGGTCGCACGCCCTGATGACGGTCGGCACCGTGCCGAACACCGCCGGGCTCAACCTGGAGAACTGCGGCGTCGAGCTCACCGAGGCCGGTCACGTCGTCGTCGACCGGGTCTCGCGGACGTCGGTGCCGGGCGTGTACGCCGCCGGCGACGTCACCGGGGTCTTCCAGCTCGCGTCGGTGGCGGCCATGCAGGGGCGGATCGCGATGTGGCACGCGCTCGGCGAGGCCGTCATGCCGATCAAGCTCAAGACGGTGGCGGCCAACGTGTTCACCCACCCGGAGATCGCGACCGTCGGCGTGCAGGAGCAGAGCCTGCCCGAGTACACCGACGTGGACGTCGTCCGGCTGCCGCTGGCGACGAACGCCCGCGCCAAGATGAGCGACCTGCGCGACGGCTTCGTGAAGCTGTTCGCCCGCCGCTCGACCGGCGTGATCATGGGCGGGGTCGTCGTGGCGCCCGGCGCTTCCGAGCTGATCCTCCCGATCGCGCTCGCGGTCACCAAGGGGCTGACCGTCGCCGACCTGGCCCAGACGTTCGCGATCTACCCCTCGCTCTCGGGGTCGATCACCGAGGCGGGGCGCCGGCTGATGGGCGCCGACCACCTGGCCTGACCGCGGCCAGGGGGGCGGGCGAGGGCTGCGGGACGGCCGGGGCGGTTGTGACGCCGGATTCGGCTTGATCCGTCGCTGACGGTGCCGACGCGCGTGGGCCCCGCCGATGAACGGGGGGATGTCCGCCTCCCGTGCTCCCCGCCGTCCCGCCGCCCTGCTGCGCACCCTCCTCGTCGCGGGCGTGGTCGCCGGGACGACGGTCGGCCCGGTCGCCGCGGTCGCGCACGCCGACGAGCCGGCCGGCACGCCCGTCGTCGGCCGGTTGGTGCAGGCCTGGGCCGAGGAGGGCCCGGAGGGGCAGCACGCGGACGAGGCGACTGCCGCTCCGCTGAGCTGGGTGCAGACCGACGACGGCGCGGTGCGCGTGCCGACGGCGGACCTGCCCGGGGTGCCCGCCGGCGCGACCGTCGAGCTCACCGTCGGTGGCGACGTGCGCGACGAGGGCGTCCTCGAGCACGGCCTGGACCCGGCCCAGCAGGTGCTCAGCACGGACTCGGTCACGCCCGCCGAGACCGCGCCGCCGGTGCGCGGGACGGTCACGAACGCGGTCACCGTCGTCCTGGTCGCGCCGGCCGGCACGCAGCCCGACGCCGGCGTGACGGCGCGGGACGTCGCCGCCACGGTCGACGACGCGGTCGCGGGCTTCTGGTCGGAGCAGACCGACGGCGCCGTGCGGTTCGGCGTGGCCGCCGCCCACGACTGGATCAGCACCGCCGCGGGCTGCGCGGACCCCACCGCCCTCTGGGACGAGGCGGCCGCCGCCGTCGGCTTCGACGCCGGCCCCGGCAGGCACCTGATGCTGTACCTGAGCAGCCAGACCGCGGACCAGCCCGGGTGCTCCTACGCCCTGGCCGAGGTGGGCAACGGCCCCTCCTCGGGCGGGCGGCTCTACGTCCGCGACCGCCTGGCCTCGGTCATCGCGCACGAGCTGGGCCACAACCTCGGGCTCAGCCACTCCTCGGCCCTGCAGTGCGACGGAGCGATGGAGGCGGGGTCCTGCCGCACCGTCGGCTACCGCGACCTCTACGACGTGATGGGCGTCTCCTGGCGGGAGCTCGGTTCGCTGAGCGCCCCCCAGGCGGCGCTGCTCGGTGCCCTGCCGGCCGGTTCGGCCCTCGACGTGGGCGTCCTGGACGGACCGCTCGAGATCGACCTCGCCCCGATGGCGACCCGCACCGGCACCCGCGCGCTCCGGCTGGTCGACGCCGAGGGCACCGCCTACTGGCTCGAGTACCGCACGGCGACCGGCCGGGACGCCTGGCTCGGCCGTCCGAGCGACAACCGGTACCGCCTGGAGACCGGCGTGCTGCTGCGCCGCTCCGCCGAGTTCCCCGACACCTCGGTGCTGCTCGACGGGACGCCGACGTCGGCGTCCGGCTGGGACGCCGACCTGCAGGCCGCGCTGCCCGTCGGCGTGCCGGTGGAGCTGTCCGGCGGGGACTTCACGGTCACGGTCCGGTCGCTCGACGACGGGAGGGCCTCGATCTCCGTGCTGCCCGCCGCCCCGGCGGCGGGGACCGCCGCGGTGGCTCCCCGGGAGCCCGGCGCGGGCCGCGTCCTGGCCGGCGCCGCCCATCGCACGGCCGTCGCCGCGGCCGCGGACACCCCCTCGGCCGGCACCCTCCCGGTGCCCCCGGCCCTGCCGCAGACGCCCGGCCCGGGCTCGGTCCTGCCCGCCGCCGCCACGCTGGAGCCGGCGTCGGGTTCGACGCCCACCGGCACGCTGCTCGTGGCGCTGGCCGGCGCCGGGCTGGCCGGCGGGATGCTGCTGGTGGTGCGGCGGGCCCGCCGGCTCCGTCTGCGCTGAGCCCCCGTAGGACGACAGGAGGCCGGATCCGCGAGCGCGGATCCGGCCTCCTGGTGCGTGTGCTGGGGGACTACTCGGCGGCGTCGGCGATGGTGCAGATGACCGCACCGCTGGTGACCGAGGCGCCGACCTCGGCCGACAGGCCGGTGACGGTGCCGGCCTTGTGCGCGGTGATCGGCTGCTCCATCTTCATCGCCTCGAGGACGACCACCAGGTCCCCGGCCGCGACGGTGGCGCCGTCCTCGACCGCGACCTTGACGATCGTGCCCTGCATCGGCGAGGTGAGGGAGTCACCCGAGGCGCCCGAGCCGCCGGCGCCGCCACCGCGCTTGCGGGGCTTGGCCGGGGCGCCTGCGGCTGCACCGCCACCGGCGGCCAGGCCGGCCGGCAGCGACACCTCGAGCCGGCGACCGCCGACCTCGACGACGACGGTCTGCCGCGGCGCGGCCTCGTCGGCCTCCGACGGCGCGGCGTCGTACGGCGGCACCTGGTTGTCCCACTCGGTCTCGATCCACCGCGTGTGCACGGTGAACGGCTCCGAGGTGAACGCCTCGTCGCGGACGACGGCGCGGTGGAACGGGATGACCGTGGGCATGCCCTCGACGACCAGCTCGTCCAGCGCGCGGCGGGCCCGCTGCAGGGCCTCCTCGCGGGTGGCGCCGGTGACGATGAGCTTGGCCAGCATCGAGTCGAACGCGCCGGCCACCTCGCCGCCGGTCTCCACGCCGGAGTCCCAGCGGACGCCGGGGCCCTGCGGGATCTCCAGCCGGTCCACCGGACCGGGGGCCGGCATGAAGTTGCGGCCGGCGTCCTCGGCGTTGATCCGGAACTCGATGCTGTGGCCGCGCGGCTCGGGGTCCTCGGTGATCTCCAGCGGCAGGCCGTCGGCGATGCGGAACTGCTGGCGCACCAGGTCGATGCCGCTGGTCTCCTCGGAGACCGGGTGCTCGACCTGCAGGCGGGTGTTGACCTCGAGGAAGGAGATCGAGCCGTCGACGCCCACGAGGTACTCGACCGTGCCGGCGCCGTGGTAGCCCGCCGCCTTGCAGATGGCCTTGGCGGAGGAGTGGATCCGGGCGCGCTGCTCGTCGGTGAGGAACGGCGCGGGGGCCTCCTCGACCAGCTTCTGGTTGCGCCGCTGCAGCGAGCAGTCGCGGGTGCCGACGACGATGACGTTGCCATGGGTGTCGGCGAGCACCTGCGCCTCGACGTGCCGCGGCTTGTCCAGGAAGCGCTCGACGAAGCACTCGCCGCGGCCGAAGGCCGAGACGGCCTCACGCACCGCGGAGTCGAACAGCTCCGGGATCTCCTCCTTGGTGCGGGCGACCTTGAGCCCGCGGCCGCCGCCGCCGAACGCGGCCTTGATGGCCACCGGGAGGCCGTGCTCCTCGGCGAAGGCGAGGACCTCGTCGGCGCCGCCGACCGGGTCCTTGGTCCCGGGGACCAGGGGCGCGCCGGCCTTCATCGCGATGTGCCGCGCGGCGACCTTGTCACCGAGGTCGATGATCGCCTGCGGGGAGGGGCCGATCCAGGTCAGCCCGGCGTCGATGACGGCCTGGGCGAAGTCGGCGTTCTCCGACAGGAACCCGTACCCGGGGTGGATCGCGTCGGCGCCGGACTGCTTGGCGGCGTCGAGAATCTTGTCGATGACGAGGTAGGAGTCGCCGGGCGTCGTGCCGCCCAGCGCGAACGCCTCGTCCGCGACGCGCACGTGCAGCGCGTCGCGGTCCGGCTCGGCGTAGACGGCCACGCTGGTGAGACCGGCGTCCTTGCACGCACGCGCCACTCGCACCGCGATCTCACCGCGGTTGGCGATCAGGACCTTCTGCACCGGGCTCTCCTTCTTCTGTGGACCGGTCGGACTGTAATAGGGGGTGGAACGGCGGTTCAGCGCCGCCACAGATCGGTGATGGCCAGGCCGCGCTTGGCCAGCTGCGTGCGCAGCACGGTGAGCGAGAGCCCGACGACGGCGGCCGGGTCGCCCTCGACGCGGCGGACGAAGGGTGCGCCCAGCCCGTCGAGGGTGAAGGCGCCGGCCACCGCGAGCGGCTCGCCGGTGGCGAGGTAGGCCTCGATCTCCGGCTGCGTGGGCTCGGCGAAGTAGACGACGGTCGAGGCGACCGCGATGTCCCGGCTGGCGACGGCGCCGTCCCGGACGTCGAACAGCGCCTGGCCGGTGTGCAGGACCCCGGATCGGCCGGACATCCGGCGCCAGCGGTCCCGCGCGTCGGCGGCGTCGGCCGGCTTGCCCAGCGGCTTGCCGCCGAACTCCAGCAACGAGTCGGCGCCGATGACGAGCGCGTCGGTCTCCTGCTTCGCCACGGCGGCAGCCTTCGCCGCCGCGAGCAGCGCGACCTGCTCGGCCACCCGCGGAGCGTAGTAGGCGGACTCGTCGACGTGGCTCACCACGACCTCCGGCGCGAGGCCGGCCTGGCGCAGCAGCGACAGGCGGGCCGGCGACGCCGAGGCCAGGACGAGCCGGCGGTCGCTGGTCACACCGGGCTCCCGGCCGCGCGCCAGCCGCCCGGACCGACCTGCGAGGGACGGCGGTGGCTGCGCCCGTAGGACGCCCACGCGCCGACCGGCGCCGGGCGCTTCCGCTCCCGGCGCTGGGAGAGCGCCGCGACGACGACGGTCAGCGCGGCGAGCTCCTCGGCGGAGGGTTCGCCCCGGACGACGCGCAGCAGCGGCGCGACCGGCGGCTGTTCGGTGGTCTCGGCCATCACAGCGGGATGTTGCCGTGCTTCTTGGCGGGCAGGGTCTGCCGCTTGTTCGCCAGCACGCGGAGCGCCTTGGTCACCTGGACGCGGGTGTGCGAGGGCGGGATCACGGCGTCGACGTACCCGCGGTCGGCGGCGATGTACGGGTTGGCGAGGGTGTCCTCGTACTCCGCGATCAGCTCGGCGCGACGGGCGTCGGGGTCCTCGGCCTGCGCGAGCTCCTTGCGGTACAGGATCCCGACCGCACCCTGCGCGCCGACGACGGCGATCTGCGCCGAGGGCCACGCCAGGTTCACGTCGGCGCCGAGGTGCTTGGAGCCCATGACGTCGTAGGCGCCGCCGTAGGCCTTGCGGGTGATGACGGTGACCAGGGGGACCGTCGCCTCGGCGTAGGCGTAGATGAGCTTCGCGCCGCGGCGGATGATGCCCTCCCACTCCTGCGAGGTGCCCGGCAGGAAGCCCGGGACGTCGACGAAGGTGAGCACCGGGATGTTGAAGGCGTCGCAGGTGCGCACGAAGCGTGCGGCCTTCTCGCTGGCGTCGATGTCCAGCGTGCCGGCGAACTGGGTCGGCTGGTTGGCGACGACGCCGACCGGGCGGCCCTCCACCCGGCCGAAGCCGATCAGCAGGTTGGGCGCGAACAGCGGCTGCACCTCGAGGAACTCGCCGTCGTCGAGGACGTGCTCGATGACGGTGTGCATGTCGTAGGGCGTGTTCGCCGAGTCCGGGATGAACGTGTCGAGCTCGAGGTCCTCCTCGGTCAGCGCGTCCGGGAGGACGGTCTCGACGGGGGCGACGTCCAGGACCGGCAGCGGGTCGAGGTTGTTGCTGGGCAGGTAGGACAGCAGCGCCTTGACGTAGTCGAGGGCGTCGGCCTCGTCCTCGGCCAGGTAGTGCGCGACACCGGACTTGGTGTTGTGCGTGCGCGCGCCGCCCAGCTCCTCGAGCGTGACCTCCTCGCCGGTCACGGTCTTCACCACGTCGGGCCCGGTGATGAACATCTGGCTGGTCTTGTCGACCATGACGATGAAGTCGGTGAGCGCGGGGGAGTAGACGTGCCCACCGGCGGCCGGGCCCATGATCAGCGAGATCTGCGGGATGACGCCGGAGGCGTGCACGTTGCGCTGGAAGATCTCGCCGTAGAGGCCGAGGGAGACCACGCCCTCCTGGATGCGGGCGCCACCACCCTCGTTGATGCCGACGACCGGGCAGCCGTTCTTGATCGCGAAGTCCTGGACCTTGACGATCTTCTCGCCGTAGACCTCGCCGAGCGCACCGCCGAAGACGGTCACGTCCTGGCTGAAGATCGCGACCGGCCGGCCGTCGACCGTGCCGTAGCCGGTGACGACGCCGTCGCCGAAGGGGCGCTTGGCGTCCATGCCGAAGTTCGTGGAGCGGTGGCGGGCGAACTCGTCGAACTCGGTGAACGAGCCCGGGTCCAGCAGCGCCTCGATGCGCTCGCGGGCGGTCATCTTGCCGGCCGCGTGCTGCTTCTCCACGGCGCGCTCGGACCCGGCGTGCTGGGCCTCCTGGACGCGCCGCTCGAAGTCGGCCAGCTTCCCGGCGGTGGTGTGGATGTCGATGTCGTCGGGGACCTGCTCCCCGGCGTTCTCGAGTTCAGCCGCGCTCACGTTTCCTCCTCGCAGACGCACCCCGGCCGCGGTCGCGGACCGCCGTGCTCATCCCTGACCGGGCGCGCCCGGTCACGGGTTACGTAGCGTAGGGGAGTGTCCGACGACTCCTCACCTCGATGGTCGGATCTCGGCCGCCCGCCGCTCGATGCGGCGGCGCTCGGAGCTGCCCTCACCCGCGACAGCGCGCTCTGGCGCTCGCTCGAGGTGGTGCCGGAGGCGGGCTCGACCAACGCCGACCTGATCGCAGCGGCGGGGCAGGACGCCCCCGAGGGCACGGTGCTGGTCGCCGAGCACCAGGTCGCCGGCCGCGGCCGGATGGACCGGGTCTGGACCTCCCCGCCCCGCGCCGGGCTGACCGTCTCGGTGCTGCTGCGCCCCGACGTCCCGGCCGCGCGCAGGGGCTGGCTGCCGCTGCTCACCGGCGTCGCGCTGGCGGAGGCGGTGGGGGAGTCGACCGGGGTGCTGGCCTCGGTCAAGTGGCCCAACGACCTGCTGGCCCGCGACGGGCGCAAGCTGGCCGGGATCCTGGCGGAGAGCTCGGGCCGGGCCGTCGTCGTCGGCACCGGGCTGAACGTCTCCACGACCGCCGCCGAGCTGCCCGACACCGGCACCTCGCTGGCCGAGGTCACCGGTGGCACCGTCGACCGGGGCCCCGTCCTGCTGGCGTTCCTGCGGGCGCTCGAGAAGCGCTACCTGCGCTGGGTCGAGCACCTCGGCGACCCGGTGGCCTCGGGGCTGGCGGCCGACTACCTCCGCTGGTCCTCCACGGTCGGGTCGACCGTGCAGGTGCACCTGCCCGACGGCTCGCTGCTCGACGGCGTCGCCGAGGGCGTCGACTGGGACGGCCGGCTGGTCGTGCGTACCCCCGTCGGCACGGTCGAGCTGGCCAGCGGCGACGTCCGACACGTCAGGACACGCGCTCCGGAGGCATGACGCCGACCGCGGCGTCCACCATCCTGGCCCGATGCCCTACCCGGACAAGCTGCTCGCGGACGACGAAGAGGTCGTCCGCCACCTGCACCCGCACTGGGTCACGGTCTTCTGGCCGGTGGTGCGCCTCCTGCTGATCGTGGGCGCCACGTCCTTCGGGGCGGCGCTGGTGCCCGACGGACGGCAGCAGGGCATCTACCGGCTGCTGATCCTGGTCGTCGCGGTCCTGCTCCTCGTGCTCACCGTGGTCGTGCCCCTGGCGCGCTGGCGGGCGACGCACTACGTCGTCACCACCCACCGGCTGCTCTTCCGCGAGGGGATCCTCGCCCGCCGGGGCCGGGACCTGGGCCTGGCGCGGATCACCGACGTCTCCTACACCCAGACGCTGTGGGAGCGGCTGATGAACTCCGGCACGGTGACCGTCGAGACGGCCGGGGACAGCGGCGCCACGGTGCTGCGGCAGATCCCCGACAGCGAGGGCGTCCAGCAGTTGCTCGCCCACATGATCGAGGAGGACGCCGACCGCCGGGCACAGGAGAACGCCGGGTGCGCCGGCCGGAGCTCGGGGGGGCGAGGGGACACCGCACCTCAGTCGTTCCTCTGAGGCCCGACGTGGTGCGTGGGGCGCCTGGGGTGAGCGCTGTCGAGCCTTGCTGAAGATCCCGTGCGGCTTGTCAGCTTTTCAACTCAACCCAGCGTGATTGCCCGGTTACGTTCAGATCTGCGGTGGCGCTCGGTCCTTCGCCGCCCCCCGGATCGAAGTTGGTGTCATGTCGTCGGACAGCCGTCCTCTCGCCGATCGTCCGTCGTTCCCGCGCGGGGAGATCCGTGCGCTGACCGGCCTGCGGCTCGTCGCCGCCCTCGTCGTGGTGATCGGGCACTTCAGGCCGATCCTCTTCCCCTATCTCGACCAGCTGGCGCTGCTGCGTCCGATCCTCGATGCGGGCTGGCTCGGGGTCGAGGTGTTCTTCGTCCTGAGCGGGTTCGTGATCGCCCGCAGCTACATCGAGGAGGTGGGTGGGCGGTTCACGCTCGCGAAGGCCGCCACCTTCGTCTTCAACCGCTTCGCCCGCGTGTGGCCCGTCTGGGCGCTGCTCACCACGCTCATGGCCGGCTGGATCCTCGCCGTGCGCTGGAAGGGTGCCAACGCGGACGTCTGGTTGCTGCATCCCGAGGTGAGCCCGACGGCGTACCTGGAGCAGCTGTCCATGACGCAGATGTGGGGGGTCGACTCGATCGTCGGGCCGAGCTACGTCATGCCGGGCTGGTCGATCAGCGCGGAATGGCTGGCCTATCTGGCGTTCCCCCTGCTCGCCGTCGTGCTGTTCCCGCTACGGCGTCTCTCTCCGGCGGTCCTGCTGGCGCTCGCCACGCTCCTCATGACGCCCATGGCGGTGACCGCCTACCTCGACGGCCCCCTGGACCCGGAGGTGCCCTGGCTGTACCGGCTGGCCTGCAGCTTCGTCGCCGGGATGCTGGTGGCCATCGGGAGCCTGGGTCTGCAGCGCACCCGGCGGGTCGAGCAGTTCGCATTCGCTCTCAGCGTCGCCTGCACGCTCATGTTCGTCGTGCTCTGCTTCTGGGCGTCCTGGCGGCGGGCCGGTGACACGGCACACGACTACGCCGGCGTCTCCGTCTTCCTGTTCCCGGCCCTCGTCGGTGCGCTCTCGCTCACCGACCGGGGACCGGCCGCCTGGCTGTCCCGCGACCTCGTCGTCTACGGCGGGCGCATCTCCTACTGCCTCTACCTCGTGCACTTCCCCGTCTTCGACGTGCTGCTGACCTGCGTCTGGCAGGGGCAGGACCCGGCCCTGAGGGTGGTGACCCCGGGGCTGGCGCTCGTGGCGCCGTTCGCCATCGCCGCATCCGTGCTGCTGAGCATGGCGCTGCACCACGGCGTCGAGGTCCCTGCTCGTGCACTGCTCCTGCGGGGGCGCAGTCGCGTGCTGGAGCGGCTGGCCCGGCGCCGGTCGGTCCCGGCCGGGCCGCCGCCCGAAACGGACGTCATCCCCGTGCCCCGTCGCACCGGCGCTGTGCACGGGGCCGGGGCCGGTGCCCGGGGGGCGCGCGCCCTGCCGGCCGTGCCCTCGCGGGCGCGCTCCCGGGAAACCGTCGGACCCCGCTCCTAACCTCTCCTCATGCGTCTGCTGCACACCTCCGACTGGCACATCGGCCGGACCCTGCACGGCACCGATCTGCTCGCGGAGCAGGAGGCCGTGCTGGGCGGGCTGGCCGAGGTCGTGGCGGCCGAGTCGGTCGACGTGGTCGTCGTCGCCGGTGACGTCTACGACCGCGCGGTGCCCTCGGCCGACGCGACGGCGGTGCTGGACCGGGTGGTCGCGCGGCTGCTCCGGGCGGGCGCGCAGGTCGTCCTCACGCCCGGCAACCACGACTCCGCGCGCCGGCTGGGCACGTTCTCCGGGCTGCTGTCGGCCGCCGGCCTGCACGTCCGGGCCGCCACGCCGGCTCTCGACGAGCCGGTGCTGCTGGCCGACGAGCACGGCGACGTCGCGATCTACGGCATCCCGTACCTGGAGCCCGAGGTGGCCCGCCACGAGCTCGGCCTCACCGGGCGGGGCGAGGCAGCGGTCCGCGGGCACGAGGGGGTGCTGACCGCCGCGATGGAGCGGATCCGGGCGGACCTCTTCCTGCGGCCCGGTGTCCGGTCGGTGGTGCTCGCGCACGCGTTCGTCGGCGGTGGCGTGCCGACCGAGAGCGAGCGCGACATCTGCGTCGGCGGGGTGGACCTCGTGCCGGCAGGCGTCTTCGCCGGCGTCGACTACGTGGCGCTGGGCCACCTGCACCGGCCCCAGACGCTCAGCCCGCGGCTGCGCTACAGCGGCTCCCCGCTGGCCTACTCGTTCGGGGAGGCCGGTCAGCAGAAGCAGGCCTGGCTGGTCGAGCTCGGTGCCGAGGGCCTCGGCGAGGTCCGGGCCGTCCCTCTGCCCACCCCCCGCCGGCTCAGCGTGCTCACCGGCGAGCTCGCCGAGCTGCTGGCCGCACCGGAGCACGCGGCAGCCGAGGACCACTTCGTGTCGGCGCGGCTCACCGACACCGTCCGCCCGGCGGACCCGATGCGCCAGCTGCGCGAGCGCTTCCCGCACTGCGTCCACCTGGAGTGGGCCGGCGCGGGCGCGACGGCCGACGGGCGGAGCTACCAGGAGCGGCTGCGCGGGCGCAGCGACCTGGAGGTGGCCGAGGAGTTCGTCGACCACGTCCGCGGCGCCGGCCCGAGCGAGACCGAGCGCGAGCTGTTCGCCCGCGCCCTGGCCGCCGCCGCCCGCGAGGACGCCGCATGAGGGTCCACCAGCTCGCCCTCACCGCGTTCGGCCCGTTCGCGACCCGGGTCGACGTCGACCTGGACGACATCGGCCGCGACGGCCTCTTCCTGCTGTGGGGGCCGACCGGTGCGGGCAAGACGACTCTGCTCGACGCGGTGGTCTTCGCGCTCTACGGCACCGTCCCCGGCGCTCGTGGCGAGGAGAAGCGGTTGCGCAGCGACCACGCCGCCGACGACGTCCGGACCGAGGTCGAGCTCGAGCTGACCCTCGGAGGCGAGCGGCTGAGCGTGATTCGCCGGCCGGAGCAGCAGCGCCCGAAGCGGCGCGGCGAGGGCTGGACTACCGAGCAGGCCCGGCTCACCGTCCAGCGGTGGGTGGGGGAGGCCTGGGAGCCGGTCAGCACCCGGATCGACGAGGGCTCCGAGTACCTGCGCGCCCGCCTCGGGCTCTCGGCCGAGCAGTTCTGCCAGGTGGTCCTGCTGCCGCAGGGCGACTTCGCGCGGTTCCTCCGCGCCGAGCCGGAGGACCGCGGCCGCCTGCTGCGCACGCTGTTCGACGTCGGCCGGTTCGCCCGCGTCGAGGACTGGCTGGTCGGGGAGCGGACGGCCGCCCGCGAGAGCCTGGACCGGATCCGCGCCCGCACCGGGACGCTGGTCTCGCTCGTCGCCTCCGCCGCCGATGTCACGGTGCCCGAGGAGTTCGCCCCGGAGCTGGTCGGGGCGGCTCCCGGGACGCCGGTCACCGCCTGGGTGCGCCGCGTCCGGGCCGAGGCCGCGGGCGCCGCGGCGCGGGCCGAGGAGGCCGCGGACGCCGCGGGGGAGCGTGCCCGGGCCGAGGAGGCCGCGCTCGTCGCGGCGCGCGCGGAGGAGGAGTGCCACGCCCGCCGGGACCGGGCGCGGGCGGAGCTGGCCCGCCTGGAGTCCGCGGCCCCGGAGCTCGAGCCGGTGCGGGCCGCACTGGACGCCGCCCACCGCGCCGAGCCGGTGCGCGACGTGCTGGAGGCCGCGGGCCGGGCGGCGCTGGAGGCCGAGCGCGCCTCGGCCGCGCTCGCCACGGCACGCGCCGCCTGGGCATCGGTCGCGGCGGGCCGCGAGGCCGACGTCGCGCTCGCCCGGGCGCTGCGCGACGAGGCGGCCGCACTGCGCGCCCAGCTGCCGGAGGTGGCCCGCGCCGCCCGCCTGGAGCGGGACGCCGTGGCGGGTGAGCGGGCGCTCGGCTCGCTGGTGGCCCGCTGCACGGCGGCCGAGGAGGGCATGGCCGGCGCGCCGGCCCGCGTGCAGGAGCACCGGACGGCCCTGGACGCCGCCGCGGAGGCGGCCGCCCGCCTGCCGGGTCTGCGCACCGCCACCGCGCACCGCCGGGCCGCGCTCGAGGCTGCCCGCGCGGCGGTCTCGCTGGAGGCGGCGCTGATCGTGGAGCGCGCCGCCGCCGACGTCGCGCGCGTGGCCTGGCTGGACGCCCGGGAGCACTGGAACGACCTGCGCGCCCAGCGGCTCGACGGCATGGCCGCCGAGCTGGCCGCGGGCCTGACCGCCGGCGACTCCTGCCCGGTGTGCGGAGCGGTGGAGCACCCGGCGCCCGCGCAGCCCGGGAGCACGGTCGTGACCCGCGCCGAGGAGGACGCCGCCCGCGCGGCGGCCGAGCAGGCCGAGGTCCGCTGGGCGGAGTCACGGGACACCTGTGCCGGGACCGAGCGCGAGCTCGCCGCACGTCGGGCGCAGGCCGGGCCCGAACCGGTGGCGGCGCAGGAGGCCGACCTCGCCGGGCTGCTCGCCGAGCAGCGTGCGGCCGAGGTGCTCGCCGACGGGCTGGGAACCACCCGAGCGGCGCTCGAGCGGGTGCTGGCCGAGCAGGAGGCCGCCGCGGCGGCGCTCGCGGCCGACCGCGAGGAACTGGGCCGCCAGGAGGCCGCGCTGGCCGCCGTCCGGTCCGCCCTCGCCGACGTCACGGCGCAGCTCGCCGCCGCCTGCGGCGTCGACGCCGACCTGCCGGCCCGGATCGATCGGCTGACCGGCGAGGCCGAGCGCTGCGAGGCGATGGTGGAGGCCGCCGCCGGCGAGGGCCGTGCCCGGCTGGCCGAGGAGGCCGCCCTCGCGGTGGCCCGGGCACGCGTGGAGGCGGCCGGGTTCCCGGATCTCGACGCGGCCGCGCAGGCGCTGCTGCCCCCCGGCCGGGCCGACGAGCTGGGACGCCGGGTCGAGCAGCACGACCGGGCGCTGGCCGTCGTCACCGGCGTCCTCGCCGAGCCGCAGCTCGCGGAGCTGGGCACCCGCCCCGACCTCGCCTCCCTCACCGACGCGTGCCGGTCGGCGACCGCGGTCCGGGAGTCGGCCGTCGCCACGCTGGAGCAGGCCCGCCGCCGGGTGGCCCGGCTCGACGAGCTCTCCGGCGAGCTGACCGCCGTGGAGGTCGAGCTGGACGAGCAGCGCGCCCGGACCGAGCAGGTGACGTCGCTGGCCGACCTCGCGACCGGCCGCGGCGCCAACCGGCTGAAGATGCGGCTGCAGTCCTTCGTGCTGGCGGCGCGCCTCGAGCAGGTGTCCGAGGTGGCCAGCCGGCGGCTGCAGGACATGTCCGGCGGGCGCTACACCTTCCTGCACAGCGACGCCCAGGGCCGCCACGGTGCCCGCGGCGGTCTGGGTCTGGAGGTCCTCGACGAGTACACCGGCACCCGGCGGCCCACCAAGACGCTGTCCGGCGGGGAGAGCTTCATGGCCTCGCTGGCCCTCGCGCTCGGGCTGGCCGACGTCGTCACCGCGGAGAGCGGAGGCGTGCAGATCGACAGCCTCTTCGTCGACGAGGGCTTCGGCACGCTGGACCCGCAGGCCCTCGACGCGGTGATGAACGTGCTCGACGACCTGCGCCGGGGTGGCCGCACCGTGGGCGTGATCAGCCACGTGGAGGAGCTGCGGACCCGCATCACCAGCCGGCTCGAGGTGGTGCCGGGCCGGAACGGCTCCCGGCTCGCCGGCTGAGCCGGGCGGGGAGCAGTCAGGCGGCGCCGCGGGATCCGGTCGGCAGGACGGGGTCGGCCCCGGCCGGATCCGCGGCCGGTGCGCCCTCGCCGCCGGTGAGCGCGGGGAAGACCCAGCGCCGGTAGGCCAGGTACCGCAGGATGCTGTTCAGCCCGATCGAGGCGATGTTCGCGATCTGGATGATCAGCAGGCGCTCCTGCTCGAGGGGGTACCGCACGAACCAGATGATCGCCGCGCCCAGCACCAGGGTGGTCAGGTTGATCAGCGTGAAGAGGGCGAACGAGCGGCGGATCGTCGTCTTGTCGCGGTGGGCGAAGGCCCAGTTGCGGTGCCCGAGGAAGGCCACCGTCATGGAGACGAGCGTGGCCAGCGTCTTGGAGGTGACGGCGCCGACGTCGAGGTAGCCGTAGAGCAGCTGGAACAGGCCGACGTCGACCACGAACGCGAACCCGCCGACGACACCGAAGGCGCCGAGCTCCTTCAGCCGCCGGCGGGCGCGGCTGCCGGAGGGGACCGAACGGCCGCGGGGGGAAGGCACCCGGTGATTCTAGGCAACTCGTTCTCGGTCGGCGGCGCCCGCTATTCTCGACGCGCCATGCCCGGTCCCGCGCCTCTCTCCGCCGTCACCGGTCTCCCCGTGGTCGCGATGGTCGGGGGTGGGCAGCTGGCCCGCATGACCCACCAGGCCGCGATCGCGCTGGGTCAGTCGCTGCGGGTGCTCTCCGCCGGTGCCGAGGAATCCGCCGCGCAGGTCGCCGGGGACGTACGGATCGGCGCGCACGACGACCTCACCGCGCTGCTGGACCTCGCGGACGGCGCCACGGTGGTCACGTTCGACCACGAGCACGTGCCGACCGACCACCTGCAGGCCCTCGAGCGGGCCGGTCACCGGGTGGCCCCCGGCCCCGCGGCCCTCGTCCACGCCCAGGACAAGCTGGTCCTGCGCGAGGCGCTGGCCGCCGCGGGGGAGCCGCAGCCGGCCTGGGCGCGGGTCGACCGCGTCGCGGACGTCGAGACCTTCGCCGCCGGCACCGGCTGGCCGGTGGTGCTCAAGACCCCCCGCGGCGGCTACGACGGCAAAGGCGTGTTCGTGGTGCACGACGCGGCAGCGGCCGCGGAGCTGCTCGAGCGGCACGGGACGCTGCTGGCCGAGCAGCGGGTGCCCATGCTCCGCGAGTTGTCGGCGCAGGTGGCCCGCTCCCCGTTCGGCCAGGTGGCCGTCTGGCCGGTGGTCGAGACCGTGCAGCGCGACGGCGTCTGTGCCGAGGTGATCGCGCCCGCCCCGGGCCTGGCCGAGGAGCGGGCGACCCTCGCGCAGGAGCTGGCCGTGCGCATCGCCGATCGGCTGGGCGTGGTCGGCATGCTGGCCGTCGAGCTGTTCGAGACCGCCGACGGCGTCCTGGTCAACGAGCTGGCGATGCGCCCGCACAACTCCGGGCACTGGACCATCGAGGGCTCCCGCACCAGCCAGTTCGAGCAGCACATGCGCGCGGTGCTGGACTACCCGCTGGGCTCCACCGCGATGACGGCGCCGGTGGCGGTGATGGCCAACGTCCTCGGCGGGGCGGCCTCGGGGCCGGACTGGACCGGGCCGGGCCTCGACGAGCGGATCCACCACCTGATGGCGCACTGGCCGGACGTGAAGCTGCACTGGTACGGCAAGGCGCAGCGGCCCGGTCGCAAGCTCGGACATCTGACCGCCCTGGGCGACGACGTCGCCGAGGTCCGGGCCCGCGCCGTCGCGGCGGCCCGGTACCTCGCCGACGGTGTCGTGGACCCGGCCTTCGCCTTCGCAGAGGAGCACTGACGTGGACAGCGACGTTCCCGTGGTCGGCATCGTCATGGGCAGCGACTCCGACTGGCCGACGATGCAGCCGGCCGCCGAGGCGCTCGACGAGTTCGGCGTCCCGTACGAGGCACACGTCCTCTCCGCCCACCGCACGCCGCGCCGGATGCTCGACTACGCGGAGGCGGCCGCCGGCCGCGGGCTGCGGGTGATCATCGCCGGCGCCGGGGGCGCGGCCCACCTGCCCGGCATGGTCGCCGCCGCGACGCCGCTGCCCGTCATCGGTGTCCCGCGGGCGCTGGGCCGGCTCGACGGGATCGACAGCCTGCTGTCGATCGTGCAGATGCCGGCCGGGGTGCCGGTGGCCACCGTCAGCATCGACGGCGGCCGCAATGCCGGGCTGCTCGCCGTCCGCATCCTGGCGGCGGGGGACCCCGCCCTGCTGGACGCGGTGGTCCGCTTCCAGGCCGACCTCGCCGCGTCCGTCGTCGCCCGCGACCTCACTCTCCAGGAGCGGCTCGCTGCCGAGCGGTAGTGGGGCGTCCTACGATCTACTCGTGGGTAACAACGCCGCCGGGCTCTACGCGCTGACCGAGGAACACGACGCGATCCGGGAGGCGGTGCGCGACATCGCCGAGCGTGAGATCGCGCCCTACGCGGCCGAGGTGGACGCCGACGCCCGCTTCCCCGCCGAGGCGCAGAAGGCGCTGACCGCCGCCGGCTTCCACGCCACGCACATCCCCGAGGAGTACGGCGGCGAGGGCGCCGACGCCATCGCGACCTGCATCGTGATCGAGGAGGTGGCGCGGGTCGACGTCAGCGCCTCGCTCATCCCGGCGGTGAACAAGCTGGGCTCGATGCCGATCATCCTGTCGGCGTCGGACGACGTGAAGCGGATGGTCCTCCCGTCGATCGCCGCCGGCGACGCGATGATCAGCTACGGCCTGTCGGAGCGCGAGGCCGGCTCCGACGCGGCGGCCATGACGACCCGGGCCCGCCTCGAGGGCGACACCTGGGTGCTCGACGGCACGAAGGCCTGGATCACCAACGCGGGCATCTCCGAGTGGTACACGGTCATGGCCGTCACCGACCCGGAGAAGGGCGCGAACGGCATCTCCGCGTTCGCCGTCCACCGCGACGACCCGGGCTTCGCCGTCGGGCCGAAGGAACGGAAGATGGGCATCAAGGGCTCGCCCACCTGCGAGCTGTACTTCACCGACTGCACCATCCCTGCCGACCGGATCATCGGTGCGCCCGGCACCGGGTTCAAGACCGCACTCCGCACGCTGGACTTCACCCGGCCGACCATCGGGGCGCAGGCCGTCGGCGTGGCCCAGGGCGCGCTGGACGCGTCGGTGGCCTACGTCAAGGAGCGGCAGCAGTTCGGTTCGAGCATCGGCAGCTTCCAGGGCGTGCAGTTCATGCTCGCCGACATGGAGATGAAGATCGAGGCCGCCCGGCACCTGGTCTACGTCGCTGCCGCTGCCGGTGAGGCCGGCCGGCCGGACGTCACCCGGCTCTCCGCCTCGGCCAAGGCGTTCGCCTCCGACGTCGCCATGCAGGTGACCACCGACGCCGTCCAGCTCTTCGGCGGCGCCGGCTACACGCAGGACTTCCCGGTCGAGCGGATGATGCGCGACGCCAAGATCACCCAGATCTACGAGGGCACCAACCAGGTGCAGCGCATGGTGATCGCCCGGAGTCTCCTGAAGTAGGCCGCCGGCTGGTTTTCGGGCAGACCAGAGAATCATGGCGGCCGGGGGAGGAGGATGCCCTGGTGGCGGGCCCGGTCGACGGCGTCCCGACGGGAAGACGCGCCGAGCTTGCCGTAGACCGCCCGGACGTGGGTCTTCACGGTGCTGTGCGAGACGGCCAGTTCCGTGGCGATCTCGCTGAACGAGCGCTGAGAGGGCAGCAGGTCGAGGACCGCCCGTTCCCGCTCCGTCAGTGCGACGGGGCGCTCGTCGGCGCTGAGTGCGAACCGGGCCCGCAGGGCTCGGCGGGCGATGGGCTCCCGCGAGTCGAAGCTGCCCAGCAGGCGAGCGAGGAGGTCGGCCACCTCGACCGGACCGAAGGCCAGCGGCCTCAGCACACCCATCTCCTCGCTCAGGGCCAGCGCCCGGTGCAGGGAGGCGCGGGCATGCTCCCGGCGTTCGGCGAGCAGCGCGAGGCGACAGTCCAGGACGCAGGCCTCGGCGACCACCCACGGCTGGAGGACAGGCGCCGTCCCGTCCATGAGCGGTCGCAGGGCCTCGGCGGCGGCGCCGTGCCTGCCCAGGGCGGTGAGCCGTCGAGCCCTCAGCAGCACCACATCCCCCGCGTGGCCGATGCTGTGCTCGGCCCACTCCAGGACGGACCGGGCGACGTCCGGGCGACCGGCCAGGGCCGCCGCCGAGTACTCCAGCACCGCCAGCAGCGCTTCGGTGGACGCCACCCGGGGCGGGTCCGCCAACTGGGTGCGGGCGCGTCGTAGCTCGTCGAGTCCCTCGGCGACATGTCCGAGGTCGATCAGCGCAGCGCCCCGCAGTCCGCGGGTCATCGGGTCCACGGCGCTCAGCGGCCCGTCCTGCTGATCCCCGAAGGCGAGCGCCGGGTCGAGCAGCTCCAAGCAGCGGCCGGGCTCGGCTCCGAGGAGTGCGCCGTAGGCACGCAGGATCGAGGACATCACAGCCCCGGCCGTGGCCTGCCAGTCGGCGCCGGGCACGATCCCGTCGGCCTCCTCGGCGAGGGCCACCATCCGCCGGTAGTCCCCGCGCGCGGCCGCTGCCGCTGACAGGACGGTCAGTCCCCGCGCGACGAGGTAGGGCCGACCCCGCAGGCGTGCCCGTCGGGTCGCGGCCTCGGCGACCGCACGTCCCTCCTGCTGCCGGTCGACCGTGAGCAGCGCCAGGGCCCGGTCCAGTTGCCCGATGACGCCCAGCTCGGGCCGGCCGTCGAACGTCGCGTCGAGGTTCTGCGTCACCTGCACCATCGTGCCCGGATCGCCGTCCATGCTCACCCGGCGTGCGTGCACGAGGATCCGCAGGGCCGTGAGGTCGGCCGTCGGTTCGACCGGCCACACCGCGTCAGCGCGTGCGAGACGCAGGTCGGCTGCCGCCAGTGCCCCGGTCTCCGCGTCCACCAACCCCGCGATGAGGGACAGCCACGGGTCCTGGTCCACGTACCCGCTCCCGAGCCCGTCCAGGGCCTCCCGCACGGCTCGGTACTCCCCGTCGGCGATCAGGGCGGCGGAGTGCTTCCGCAGGAGCCGCCCCACCCTGTTGGGCTCTCCGGCCTGACGTGCGTGCGTCAGCGCCAGGACGTGCGCACCTCGCGCTTCGAACCAGTCGGCGGCCCGCCCGTGCAGGGCCAGCACCAGATCGGGCCGTCGTCGCCGTAGATCGGAGATCAGGTGCGACCGCAGCAGCGGGTGCATCCGGTACCAGCTCCGGCTCTGCCCCGAACTGAGGACGAGGGAGGTGTCGTGCTCCAGGGAGTCGAGGACCTCGCCTGCGTCCGGGCGGCCGGACAGCGCCGCCGCGAGCCCCGCCGACAGGGGGTCGCAGACGCTCACCGCCCGCAGCACGTCCAGCTTCTCGACCGGGAGCCGGGCGAGGATCTCGTCGACGAGGTAGTCGGAGATGGCGCGGCTGCTGCCGGCGAGGTCGGCGAGGAACCTGTCGGGGTCGTCGGCCTCGCGCAGGGACAGCGCCACCAACTGGAGCCCGGCTGCCCAGCCGTCCGTCTGCTCGACGAGCAGACGCAGTTGGTCGGGGCGCAGCCCGACGTCGATCCCGGCCATCATCTCCGCTGCTTCGGGCGCCGAGAATCGGAGTGCGCGGGCCCGGATCTCATGAACCTCGTCGTTCAGGCGCATCCGGCCCAGCGGCAGCGGCGGATCCCTCCGGCTGCCCAGAACGAGGTGCAACCCCGGGGGTCGGTCACGCACCAGGCAGGCCAACCCGTGCAGCGGGTCGGTCCCGGTCAGCTCGTGCACGTCGTCCAGCACGAGGTGGACGACATCGGGCAACAGGTCGACCGCGTCGACCACCGAAGCCAGGAACAGCGGGTCCCGGCTCGGCCGGGCGGGGATGGCGAGTACACGAAGAGCGCTGTCCTCCGGGACGGCCGGACACGAGGCGAACGCGGACAGCACCGCCGACCAGAAACGGTGGTCGTCGTTGTCGTCGACGTCGAGCGACATCCACGCGGTCGTGCCCGGGTGCCGGGACGCCCACTCGGCCAGCAGCAGCGTCTTGCCGTACCCGGCCGGCGCGCACACCAGGGTGACCTGCCCCGGGGCCGACGTCCCCATCTCGACGATCAACCGGGGGCGGTGCACGTAGCGCGCGGGAAGGCGGGGCAGTGCAGTCTTCACCCTCGGCACACCAGGGCGCCTCGCGCCCTGAGCCGAGTTTCGCGCTGAACCGGCAGCAGCAGCCATGATCCACCAGACGCTACGACGACCGAGACGATCCGGACAGCTCCCGCGGCGTCTCACCCCGGCCGGACGAGGGCGCCGGTGGCGGCGCGTGCGACGGTTCCGGCAGCGCGATCGGAAGGAGGCGAGCGTGACGCACTACCACTTCCGTGTCGCAGGGCGTCTGTCCGATCGGACCCGCGGTGCGTTCCCCGACATGCTCTTGGTCGAGGCCCCCCCGGAGACGATCATCTACGGGGAGGTGATCGACGAGGCCCATCTCCACGGAGTGCTGGCGCTGATCCAGGACCTCGGGCTGCACGTGGTGTCGGTGCACGAGGTGAAGCCCTGATCGGTTCGTGAGTTCGGCAGCACGCGTCGTCGTGGGTGGGCAGTCGTCGCCGGCCTTCCGATGGCCTGCTCCGCACCCGAGACGATGCTCGCTGCCGAACTCGTCGGCTCGTGTGGTCACAGCCCGGCAACGGCCCACGCCGCGAGCACCAGGCCGGCGAGCGCCAGGGTCGTGATCAGCAGGGCGAAGGCGGCGAAGGCCGGGCTGTATTCGTGGTCGTCGTCCTCCTCCATCGCCGCCCTCGGCGGGGGAGCGGGACCCCTGCCGGCCGTCATCAGCCACTCCTCGTCGGTACGCCGACGCGCAGGAGTAGTCGTCACGTCCGTCTCCTCCCTCAGCAGGGTCGGTCCGCACGCTGTCGCTGCGGACGGCGGCACCGGCTCCCCTGCGGAGCAGGAGACCCTCGGATGCCGCAGGCAGCTGCCCCAGCTCAGCCGCGGCGAGCGGTCAGCACGATGGCGCCGGCGTCGTCGAGCAGGGTCAGCGTGGCTGGCGTGATCTGAACGGTCGAGGCGGCGGTGAGCGCCGCCGCGATGGCGGCCTCCTGATCCATGACGCCGGCCGGTTCCTCGCAGTCCATCGACGTCCCGGCCTGCTGTTCGACGACGATCGCCCGGCCGTCGATGGTCCACGTGGTCCTCAGCGTGTTGCAGCCCGTCTCGACGACGACGTTCCCGTCCGCGGCGGCCCGCGCGATCGGCGCGGTGCCTTCCACCACGCTCAGGATGCCTGCACCGCGCCGGACGCCGGTGAGCGCCCAGTCCCCGACGATCAGCTCACGCGCGGCGATGGGGGTGAAGGACAGCCGTACGCCGTCCGACGTGAGCACCAACCGGGCCGGGTCTCGGACGTCGGCGGTGCGTACCTGCGCCAGCGCGTCGAGGTACTCGCGTTCGGCCGCCTCGAGCGCTGGTTCGCAGCTCATGAGGGTCGTGGCGATGTCCTCGATGCGCACGCTGTCGTCGCCCTCGAGGACGAGCGTGCCCCGATAGGTGTTGCAGGGGGCCGTGCCCGACGCCGCGGTGGAACCGGCGAAGGTCAGCGTCACCGGATTCGTGACGTCGCCGGCGAGCGAGCTGTCGGTGACGTCGAGCAGCCAGTCGTGGGCGGTCAGGGACTGTTCGAGGTCAGGCCTCTCGGCCGCCTCGATCGGTGTGCTCTCCGGCGATGCCGTGCCGTCCGGCGAGCTGCCGCACGCCGCGAGGGCGACACCGGCTGTTGCCGCGACGAGCAGCGGGAACCGGAACACGGCCGCCGTCCGAACGCTCAGAAGTCGACGGGGTCGCGGACGATCGGGCAGGTCATGCAGTGGCCGCCGCCCCGACCGCGGCCGAGCTCGGCACCGACGATGGGGAGGACCTCGACGCCGGCGTTGCGCAGCAGGGCGTTGGTGGTGGTGTTGCGGTCGTAGGCGAAGACGACGCCAGGGGCTACGGCGACGACGTTGTTGCCGCTGTCCCACTGCTGGCGCTCGCTCTCGTAGGCGTCCCCTCCGGTGGGCAGCACGCGCAGCTCGCGCAGGCCGAGGGCGTCGGCGACGACCGTGGTGAACGACTCCTTCTCCTCGGTCACCTCGACCGGCTCCTTGTCCCCGGGGCGCAGGGAGAACGTGTGGATGCCGTCGACGATGTCGGCGTACGCCGTGGCCAGGTCGCGGTCGGCGAAGGTGAACACGGTGTCCAGGTGCATCGCCGCGCGCAGCTTGGGCATCCCGGCGACGACCACCCGGTCGGCCGCCCCTTCGGCGAACAGGGCGCCGGCGAACTGGGTGATCGCCTGGCGGGAGGTGCGCTCGCTCATCCCGACGGCGACCGCGCCGTTGCCGATCGGCATGACGTCGCCGCCTTCGAGCGTGGCCTGGCCCCAGTCCCGCTCCGGGTCCCCCCACCACACGCGGGCGCCGGAGAAGTCCGGGTGGAAGGTGTAGACCGCCTTGTAGAGCAGCGTTTCGTCGTGCCGGGCCGGCCAGTACAGCGGGTTGAGGGTGAGTCCGCCGTAGATCCAGCAGGTGGTGTCACGGGTGTAGAGCGTGTTCGGTAGCGGGGGCATCAGGTACTCGCGCGCACCGGTGGACTCCCGTGCCAGGGCCACGTAGCCGGGGCGGAAGTCGGCGGGCAGGTCGGCGGTGGACAGCCCGCCGATCAGGAACTCGGCCAGCCTCCGGTCGTCGAGCTCGCCGAGGAACGCGCGGGTGTCCTCGATCAGACCGAGGCCGACCTCGTTGGCGGTGATCTTGCGGTCCAGCAACCAGGTCTTGGCCTCCGGGACGGCCAACGTCTCGGCCAGCACGTCGTGCAGCTCGACCACCTCGACGCCGCGATCGCGCATCATCGTCACGAACTCGGCATGGTCCCGGCGGGCGTTCTGCACCCACATCACGTCGTCGAAGAGCAGGTCGTCGGAGTTGGTCGGGGTCAGCCGCTGGTGGGCCAGACCGGGCGCGCACACCAGCACCTTGCGCAGCACACCGACCTCGGAGTGCACGCCGTAGGCGGCGGCCGGCGCGCTCGCGACGGCCCGGGACGTCGTGGTGTCGGTCATCGTCCGCACGCTCCTCGTTCGAGACAGGGTCAGCGGGCACCGGACCAGGGCAGGACGGGCGCCCTGCAGCGCAGTGCCGCGCAGAGGCCGGACGTTGCCCCCCAGCCTGCTGTCCGGCCTCGTCCGCTGGGGATGAGACGTGTCCGAGAGGGCCAACGGTGGCTGACCGGGAGCGCCACTCCTCGGGACCCTCCGCGGGGTGTCGGGTCGCTCCGACCGTCCTCTTGGTCCGGGACGGGGGCACCGGGTCCGGGACGGGGGCACCGGGTCCGGGACGGGGGCGCCGGATCCTGTCTTCGGCGCCGGCCCCCGGAGCTCTCACCCCGAGCAGAGGAGGCGGCCCGGTGAGGGGGGCCCGGAGGATTCGGCGGGCAGACGGACCTGCAGGAAGGGAGCCCCGATGTCCACCCTGAGCGTATGGCGCTTCGACACCCCGGACGGGGCCGACGCGGCCGTCGTCACCCTCACCGACCTCGCCCGGCAACAGTTGATCACCGTGCACGACGCGGCGACGGTGTCCTGGCCGCCGGACGCGAGGAAGCCGAGGACCCGGCAGCTACGGGACCTCACCAGCGCCGGCGCCCTCGGCGGGGCCTTCTGGGGCATGCTGTTCGGCCTGCTCTTCCTCGTCCCGCTGCTCGGAGCGGCCATCGGCGCGGCGGCCGGCGCGCTCACCGGTCGGCTCACCGACGTCGGGATCGACGACACCTTCATCGAGCGCGTGCGGGAGGAGGTCACCCCCGGCACGTCGGCGCTGTTCGTGCTGACCTCCGACGCCGTCCTGGACCGGGTACGGGAGGCGTTCACCGGGCGGCGCCCACACCTGATGCACACGAACCTCTCCCGGGAGCAGGAGGACATCCTGCGTGCAGCGTTCGTCGATGACGAGCCCCCCGTCCTCCAGGGGACCGCGTAGTCAGCAGGACCGGCCATGGGCCGCCGGCGAGCGAGCGGGTGCAGCGCGTCGCGTCGATCGCACGGCGGTCAGGCGCAGCACGGCAACGAGCTCGAGAACCTGTCCGGTCGGACGTCGTCGTAGGTGCGGACCGGGACCTCGAGCGTCACCGGGCCGGCGTCACGGAACTCGAAGGTGACCGGAACGCTGAACCCGCTCCGCAGCCGCTCCTGCAGCTCCGACAGTTCCAGGTGCAGCCCGGTCACGTCGCGGACCACTGCCACACCGCCGGCAGGCACGGGCACCTCCAGGTCGGAGTCCCGGCCGTCGTCGCCGTCGCGGTCCCGGTCGCCGTCGCGGAGCACGATGCGTTCCGCGACGGCGGTGCTCGCCCCGGTGAGCTCGTCCTCCTCCTCGCCCTCGTTCGCGATCGTCACGAGGAGCGCGGCGCTGTCGCCGGCGATGTGGATGCTGCCCCGCGTTCCCGGGGACGCGATGGAGACGCTGAGCAGCCGGAGCGGGCCGACCTGCCCGTCCACGCTGTCGAGCCCGATCCGGGCGCGGCCGAAGAAGGGATCCGACGACGTCTGCCCCGAGCCGCAGCCGGCGAGCACCAGCAGGAGGAGCAGGATCGTTCCGGCGGCTCCGGTGCGGTTCATGGGACCTCCAGGGGGCGAGCTCGAGTCGGGCACGGTGAGGTGGTGGCGGCCTCGTCAGATGGCGATGAAGCCGCTCCCCAGGCCGATGACGCCGGTGATCCCGCCGGCCACGATCACGGCGCAGAGCGCCATCTCGGTGGGGGTGAACAGCCGCCGGCCGCGTTCGCTGCGCGCCTTCACGTAGAGCAGCGTGGCCGGGGCCAGGAGCACCGTGGCCAGCAGCAGGAACTCCAGACCGGCGGCCTCGAAGAGGAAGAGCGTGTACGCGGTGGCGATCCCTGCGAAGGCCGCCTCCTTGCGGCGCGTCCTCCGGTCCACGCCCTCGTAGCCCTCCCCGGTGAGGCCGAGCTTCAGCCCGTAGGCGGCGGCGAGGAAGTACGGGATCAACGCCAGGCTGGCGCACAGGTCGAGCATGAAGTTCAGCGCGTCGCTCAGCACGAGCGTCGCGGCGAGCAGCGCCTGGACCGCCAGGGAACTGACCACGAGAGCGGTGATCGGCGTCCCGTTCTCGTTCTCCCGGCCCAACAGCCTGGGGAAGTCCTCGTTGCGGGCCGGCATGTACATCACCTCGGCGGCCATCAGGGTCCAGGCGAGGTACGCGCCGAGCACGGAGATGATGACGCCGGCGCTGATGAACCAGCTGCCCCACTCGCCGACGACGGACTCGAACACGCCGATCATCGACGGCTGGCGGGTCGCGGCGATCTCCGGCTGGGTCATGACCGCGTAGCTCGACAGGGTCACCAGGGAGAAGATCGCCAGCACGCTCAGGAACCCGAGGACGGTCGCCCTGCCCACGTCCTCGCGTCGCTTGGCGTAGCGGGAGTACACGCTGGCGCCCTCGATGCCGAGGAAGACGAACACCGTGATGAGCATGGTGTTGCGGACCTGCTCGTCGAGCCCGCCGAGGTCGCCGTAGCCGTAGGCGGTCCAGTTGTCGGCGAAGACGCCGGCGTCGAAGGCGATGAACAGCACGATGATGAAGACCAGGATCGGCAGGATCTTGAAGATGGTCACGATCCGGTTGATCACGGCGGCGTCCCGGATGCCCCGCGCGATCAGGGTGTGGAACAGCCAGATCCCGGCCGTGCCGAGCGCCACCGCGAGGACCGTGTCGCCGTCGCCGAAGGCGGGGAAGAAGGCGCCGAGGGTCGCGGTGATGAACACCCAGTAGAAGGTGTTTCCGGCGACCGCGCTGGCCCAGAAACCGATCGCGGAGTTGAACCCGACGTAGTCGCCGAAGCCGGCCTTGGCGTAGATGAAGACCCCGGAGTCCAGGTCCGGCTTGCGGATGGCGAGGTTCTGGAACACGAAGGCGAGCATCAGCATCCCGGCACCCGCGATCGCCCAGGCGATCAGCGAGCCGAGGATGCCGGTGGCCACGCCGAACCGGGCCGGCAGCGAGAACACACCGGCACCGACCATGCTGCCGACGACCATGGCGGTCAGCGTGGGGACGCTCATCTTCCCCGACACTGCGCTCGGGGCCTCGGCAGCCGCATCGGCGACGCGAGGGGGAGGGACCGTGTCGACCATCGTCAGCTCATCTCTCTCGTGGGCTGATCGAGCGCCGTCGGCTCGACCTTCTCGATCGCGAAACCGGTGACGCCGTAGAGGACGCTGAGCGCGGGGCTCGCGTAGCAGAAGACGGCCCATGGCGCGTAGAGCAGCGTGGAGACGCCGAGGGTGGCCGCCATGAATGCGCCGCACGAGTTCCACGGCACCAGCGGGGAGGTGACGGTGCCGCTGTCGGCGGCCAGCCGGGACAGGTTCGTCGGTGCGAGGCCTCGCCGCGCGAACTCGACGCGGAAGATGCGGGCGGGCAGGACCAGGGCGATGTACTGGTCGCCGGCGACGACGTTCAAGCCGAAGGCGCAGGCGAAGACGGTGACGAACAGCCGTCCGGTGCTCCTCGCAGCGGCGACCATCGGATCGACCAGCCGCGCGATCAGCCCGAACTTCTCCAGCAGGACGCCGAAGGTCACGGCCCCGAAGATCAGCCAGAGCGTGAGGAGCATGCTGTCCATGCCGCCGCGGGAGACCAGTAGGTCGACATCGGCGAGGCCGGTGTCGGCGGTGAAGCCGGTCGCCATGGTCTGCCAAGTCGCCGTGATCGACTCCACCACCACGTTGCCTCCGCCGGCGACGAAGTCGGAGACGACCTGCGGCTGAGTGAAGGCCGCGAGCGCCCCGGCGAACAGCGCCGACCCGAGCAGGGAGAGCGACGCCGGCGCCTTGCGCACCGACAGCACGACCAGCAGCACCAGGGGCAGGAGGTTCACCGGGCTGATCCAGAACAACTGGTCCAGGTCGGCCAGCTCCGTGGTGGTCGACACCGAGTCGCGTACGTCCGGGGCCCTGACGAAGCCGAGCACGAAGAAGACGACGAGCGCGACCAGGAACGCCGGCGCGGAGGTCCACACCTGGCGTTTGATGTGCACGCGCGGGTCGACGCCCACCATCTGGGCGGTCAGGATGGTGGTCTCCGACAGCGGCGAGGTCTTGTCGCCGAGATAGGCGCCGGAGATGACCGCACCGGCCGTGATCGCCACCGAGACGTCGAGCAGGCCGGCGATGCCGACCAGCCCGACGCCGATCGTGGCCGCGGTGGTCCAGGAGCTCCCGATGCTGAGCGCGACGATTCCGCAGATGATCGCCGTGGCCGCGTAGAACCATGACGGGGAGAGCACCTGGATGCCGTAGTAGACGAGGGTGGGGATGGTGCCGGACAGGTTCCAGGTGCCGATCAGCGCGCCGACGGCCAGCAGGATGAACATCGCACTCGTCACCGAGGCGACCGCCTCCTGCCCGGCGTTCTGGACCTCCTCCCAGCGGTGCCCGTTCTTCAGCGCGATCAGCGCCGCGATCGCGGCGCACACCACCAGCGCCACCTGCAGGGGCCCGTCCAGGGCGTCCAGGCCGAACAGGAACAGGCAGCCGGCGATCAGGGCCGCCAACGCGATCAACGGCACGAGGACATCGATGAGCGACGGTCGCCTCGGTGCCGTGGCACCGCTCTCATCCATGCCGTGCCTCTCGATCGGAAGCCGTGGGGCGGACGCGACCTTCTACGGGACCAGCGGACGGGCTGTCCGTGGGCCGAGCTCAGCTTCGGTCAGCACGACCCCGTCGCCCGTTCCGCCGACCGGGTCAGCTCGACGGCCGCCGGGCAGCGGGCGGCAGGGCCGCCGCCGACACGCGTGCCTTGCGGGCGGCGGGTGCTGGGCAGCGGCAGAAGGCTGCCGCTACGCCCTCAGGCCCGGCTTCGTCCGGTGGGGATGAGATGTCGCTGGTCGTGCCCGGCCACCCCTCGGCGGAGCAGTGATCGCCCGCAGCCTGCTGCGCCGACCGGTCACTCCTCCGGCGAGGGGCCCGGGCCGGCCTCCGGCCACCAGCCCCAGCCGGCGATGGTGCGGCTGCCCTCCTCGACGCGGAAGGCGTCGGTCGGCAGCTGGTAGTCCAGCGCCACGAGCCGGCCCCACTCGACGTCCGGAGAGGTGCCCGGGAGGAAGCCGCGGTACGTGGTGAACCGGGCGACCTCCTCCACCGTCCCGTACGCCCCGCCGCGGTAGTCGATGATCGTGATGTCGGGGGAGTCGGCGAACGTGTCGCTGAAGACCAGCCACTCGACCGGTTCGACCATGCCGTCGGCGACCCTCGGGGGGTCGACGCACGGCATGTTGAACCCGATCGGCCAGTCGAGCCCGACCGACGCCCCGTCGAAGAGCTCGCTGAGGGGCTGCCCGACCACCAGGTAGGGCGCCGTCACGGTCAGCCAACCCTCGGCGGTCAGGTTCCGGTCGGTCAACCGGAACCGCACCAGGGCCGCGTCCGCGGGCAGCTCCTGCCGCGCGCCGAGGTTCTCCCGGGTCCACGAGCCCGAGGCGAGGTCCTCGACCTCGTCCGGGTCCACCGGGAACACGTCGGGCAGCACCCGGGCCCCGGCGTCGGCGTACTCGGCGACGACCGTCGTCCCGCCGTCGGGGTTCCCGGCGATGCCCATCGCCAGCACGTCCCGCGTGGTCATCTCCGCCAGGTCGAACCACGGCGTCACCAGTTCGATGGTCTGGTCGACCGGCTCGTCGGTCCGCGTGGTCCACCGGTCGACCTCCTGCGGGACCACCTCGCGGTTCTCGAAGGCGTTCTGCAGCGAGGTGTCGTCGTCGGACGGCGGCGCGGCGGGGTCGCCGACGTCGGTGCTCGGCAACCGCGCCGTGCGGGTGAGCGCGACGGCGTCGTCGGCGAAGCCGCACCCCGGGTCCCCGCGCAGGACCGACGTGGTGTCGCCGACCATCGACCAGGTGTCCCGCAGCAGGATGTTGGACGCCGAGGCGCTCGCGGTCTGCACGAGGATCGACGCGACCAGCGCCGTCACCACGACCGTGATCGCCGCTTCCGGCCACGGGCGGTACGCGGCGGCACCCGGCTCGGACGAGCGGCGGGCCCGCCACCAGAGCAGCCCGAGGACCGCGAGGGTCCCGGCCACCCACGCGGCCGGGTTCCCGAGCACCCCCGGGACGTCCCGCAGCACCCGGTAGGCGGAGTACTCGACCTGGTGGTTGCCGGCGTGGAACGCGGTCGCGGCGGCCAGGACCAGGCCGACCGCGAGGGCGGCCGAGGCCCATCGATCGGGACGGCGCCGGACGAGCACCGCGACGCCGACGGTGAGCAGCAGCGCGCCCGGGGCGGCCAGTGCGCCGAAGTGGTGGGTCCACTTCGTGGGGGAGGGCAGGAACGCGAGGTTGGCGGCGACGTAGGCCAGGGCCGGGACCGCCCACGTGGTGCGCAGCGCCCCGGGACGGGTGGTCCGCGTCAGGGTCACCGAGACGCCGATGAGGACGGCGAGGGTGAGCACCACCGCGAGCTGGCGGCCGAAGGTGCGCTGCGCCGGGTCGTCGCCCAGCGTCAGGTAGTAGTAGCGCAGCACCTCCTTGTACCAGGGCTCGACCGGCGGCACCTCGCGGTGCACCCGCAACGCGGTGAGCGCGCTGGCGAGGGTGGCGTCGGAGAAGACGATGGTGGCCGCGACGCTGGCCGAGGCCAGCATCAGCGCGACCGTCGCCCACAGGCCCAGCGCGGAGCGGCGCAGCAGCGGCCACAGCCGGGGGAGCAGCACGACCAGGGTGGCCGCGCAGGACAGGCCGGAGGCGGTGATGGTGACGGCGGTGCCGGCGACGAGCGCGGCCGCGCCGAGCAGCCACACGCGCTCGCGGCGGATCGCCTGCAGCGCCAGGGTGAGCGTGGCCGCCCAGGCGAGCGTGATCAGGAACTCGGGCCGGGCGCCGATGTTCCACGGCAGCCACCAGGCCAGCAGTGCCACGCCGGCCACGATCCGCAGGGCCGGGTGCGGCCGGTCGACCAGGAGCGGCACGAGCTGACGGGTGAGCAGCCACCAGACGGCCAGGCCGGCGACCAGGGAGGGCAGCCGCAGCACCAGCGGCTGGGTGGAGAGCTCGGTCAGGGGGGCGAGCAGCGTCTGGTGGAGGATGAACGGGATCTCGGGGACGTTGAAGAAGCGGAACTGGTTGCCGACGTACCCGGCCGAGTCCAGCGTCCGCGCCTCGGCGCTGTAGTAGTAGTCGTCGGTGTTGATGAACCCGATGAGGGTCCACACCACGAGCGTGACCACGACGCCGACGTCCGCCAGCACGGCCCAGGCCCGCCCGCCGCGCCCGGTCGGGGGCTGCACGAGGGCGGGCAGCGGCTCCCGGCGGCGGCGCGGGGACGCGGGGCCGGCCCGCCACAGCAGCCAGAGGCAGCCGAGCAGCGCGGCGACGTGGGCGACGACGAGCGCCGTCTTGAGGGCCGTCGGGGAGGTCTGGAACCGCGCGTCCGGATGGGCGGTGACCGACGGCGAGGAGCCGTCCGCGGCGGTGAGGTCGGTGGTGAACGCGGTGACCTCGGGGACGTCGAGGCCCGGCCGGTCGGCGAGCACCTCGGGGTCGGCGCCGGGCTGCTCGAGCGTCACCGTCGTCCCGGACTGGAGCGCGGTGATCACGAAGGTGCAGTCCGACGACGCGGGAAGGTCGCCGCTGTACAGCTCCTCGCCCGAGGAGAGGATGCGCATGTTCGACTCGGTGACCGTCGCACGCAGCCCGCGCGCGCTGCCCCGCTCGGAGTCCGGGACGGTCGTGGCGAGGAGCACTCCGCGCGCCGCACCCGGGTCCTGCCGGCCGGCCAGGGCGGTGACGGCCGCGCACGGGATCTCGGCCTGCAGGTCGATCGGCCGGTAGGGCATGAACAGGGCGACGGTCGACTGCGGATCGTCCCGGTCCAGCGGCCACTGGACCTCCGGGGTGTCCACGTGCACCGGCGCCAGGGGCAGCGTCACCGCGAGCAGCAGGGTCAGCCCGGCGAGCACCCAGGCGAGGACCCGGCGACGGTCGCGCCCACCCCCGGGCGCCGCGTCGGTGTCCGCGGGGGTCGTCACGCCGGGGAGTGTAGGTGTGACTCCGCGCACGGCCCGTCAGCCGCTGCGGCCGAGTTCGCGGACGCCGTCGATCCGCACCCCGAGGGTGGCCGTCACCCGCTCCGCGGCGGCCCGCGACGCCAGCCGGTCGGGTGCCGCGTTGCGGCACAGGACGAGGGAGGCGCCGGCGGCCAGTGGCGCGAGCAGCCACGCGACCGGGCCGGCCTCCGCGGCGGTCCGCTCGTCGACCAGGACGCGGTCGCCCTCGGTCAGGCCGAGCCGGCCGGCGAGTTCGGCGGCCGCCGTGGTCAGGCTGCCGAGGCTCAGCGACGCCTCGCCGACCAGCAGACCGGGATCGGCCGGGTCGGGCTCCTGGTAGGGGAAGAACACGTCCCCGTGGGTGCGCACCTCGACGGCGAAGTCACGGGCGGTGCCCGCGTAGCCGGTCATGCCCAGGCCCAGCGGGTGCAGCGACAGCCCCCACAGCTCGGTCGCGGAGGTGTCGTCGTGCGCCTCCTCGAGCGCCGGCAACCGGTCCTGGGCGGCGAGCACGACGTCCGCGCCGGCCGCACGGCCCTCGTCCTCCAGCGCGGTGTCGAGCACCGCCGCCCCGCAGCTCCAGGCGCCCAGCAGGACCGCCGCCGTCTGCCAGTGCACCGGCAGGGCCAGCGCGACCGTGCTGCCCGGGCCGACGTCGCACTCGTCCTGCAGCAGGTTGGCCGTCTTGGCCACCCAGTTGGCCAGCGTCGCCGCCGAGAGCTCGACCCGCGCGTCGGTCGCGTCGTCGTAGGAGGTGAGCAGCGGGGTGGCCGGGGACCGGCGCAGCGCGGCCGCCAGGAGACCTGCCGGCAGCGTCTCCTGCGGGCGTCCGGCGCCGGGGGCGAGGGGCGGGGTGGTGGACACGCGACAAGAGTGGCAGGGCGGGTTGCGACGGAGCGTTCCGCCCCGCGTCGTCCCGGCGACGGCGCCGCCGCCCGTCTACAGTCGACGCTCGATGACCGCACCGAGCGCTGCCCTCACCCGGATCGACCACGCGGTCCTGCGCTCGACGCGCCGCGCGCTCGGGCACACCCCGGCCGTGCCGGTCGCCCGGGGGCTGTCCCACTTCGGCGAGCACGCCCTGGGCTGGCTGGCGCTGGGCGCCGCCGGCTGGGCCACCGGTCACCGTCGCGGCGAGTGGGTGTCCGGGGTCGCCGGTGTCCTGGCCGCGCACGCCGCCGGTGTGGCGGTCAAGCGCGTGGTGCGCCGGGTCCGGCCCTCGCTGGAGGACGTCCCGGCGCTGGTCGGGACGCCGAGTCGGCTGTCCTTCCCGAGCGCGCACAGCTGCTCCACCGCCGCGGCGGCCGTCGGGTTCGGGCCCATGGTCGGCGGGCCGCCGATGGCCGCGGTGACCCTCGTCATGCTGGTCTCCCGGGTGCTCCTGGGCGTCCACTATCCGTCGGACGTGGTGGCGGGCGCCGCCCTCGGCGCCGGCGTGGCCACGGTCGTGCGGCGCCGCACGACCCGAGACGCAGGCAGGAAGGCGTGACCGTGCACCCCCAGTCGACCCCCGCACCGGCGCCCGAGGCGACGCCGGGCGAGCTCGCCGAGGAGTCCTCGGCGCCACCGCTCCCGCCTCGGCTCCCCGGTTTCCGGGGCAGCTTCGGCTGGGGCCTGGTCCGGGCCCTCCGCCCGCGGCAGTGGGTCAAGAACGTCCTGGTGCTGGCCGCGCCGCTGGCCGCCGGGGAGATCTTCAACGCCGAGGTGATGCGGCCGACCGCCGTCGCCTTCGTGCTGTTCTGCCTGGCCGCCTCGGCCGTGTACCTGGTGAACGACACGATCGACGTCGAGGAGGACCGCCGGCACCCGCGCAAGCGGTTCCGGCCGATCGCCGCCGGCATCGTGCCCCCGTGGCTGGCGGTGGTCATGGCCGCCGTGCTCTTCACCGTCGCGCTGGTCGCCGCGGTGCTGCTGACCCGGCCGGAACTGGCCTTCGTCCTCGCCAGCTACGTGGTCATCCAGCTCGCCTACTGCGTGTTCCTCAAGAACCAGCCGGTGATCGACCTCGCCGTCGTCGCCTCCGGGTTCCTGCTGCGCGGCATCGCCGGTGGTGTCGCTGCCGGCCTGCTGCTCTCGCAGTGGTTCCTGCTGGTGGCCGCCTTCGGCTCGCTGTTCATGGTGGCCGGCAAGCGGTACTCCGAGCTCGTGCTGGTCGGCGACGCCGCCGCCACGCGCAAGACGCTCAAGGAGTACTCGGCCAGCTACCTGCGCTTCGTGTGGAGCCTGTCCGCGGGCGTGGCGGTCACCGCCTACAGCCTGTGGGCCTTCGAGATGGGGGAGATCCAGGACGGCGTCCCGTGGTCGACCATCTCCATCGCCCCGTTCGTGATGGCGATCCTGCGGTACGCCGTGGACGTCGACAAGGGTGCCGCCGGTGCGCCCGAGGAGATCGTCCTGCACGACCGCGTCCTGCTCTGCCTCGGTGTGCTGTGGGTCGTGACCATGGCGTTGGGAGTCTTCGATGTCTGACACCACTCTGCTCAACGGCTGGGGCCGCACGGCCCCCACGCCCGCCGTGCTCACCCCCGTGCACGACGACGCCGAGGTGCGCGCCGTCCTCGCGGCCGCGGCGGCCTCCGGGCGTGGCGTGGTGGCCCGGGGCCTGGCGCGCAGCTACGGCGACGCGGCGCAGAACGCCGGCGGCCACGTGCTCGACATGACCGCGGCCGATGCGGTGCTGGCCTTCGACCCGGAGACCGGCCTGGTCGACGTCGAGGCGGGCATCTCGCTCGACGAGCTCATGAACCGATTCGTCCCTCAGGGCTTCTTCGTGCCGGTGACCCCCGGCACGCGGCTGGTGACGGTCGGCGGGGCGATCGGCGCCGACATCCACGGCAAGAACCACCACGTGGCCGGCAGCTTCGCCCAGCACGTCCGCTGGCTGGACCTGCTCACCGCCGACGGCGAGGTCCGCCGGGTCGGCCCCGACCAGGACCCGGACCTCTTCTGGGCCACCGCCGGCGGCATGGGCCTGACCGGCGTCATCCTGCGCGCCCAGGTGCAGCTGAAGCCGATCGAGTCCTCGCGCTGCCTGGTCGACACCGACCGCACCCCGGACCTCGACTCGCTCATGACGCTGCTCAGCGAGACCGACCACCTCTACGAGTACTCGGTGGCCTGGATCGACACCCTCGCCAAGGGCAAGCGGATGGGCCGCTCGGTCGTCACCCGTGGCCGCTTCGCGACGCTCGACGAACTGCCGCCGAAGCGGCGGGCGGACCCGCTCAGGTACCACGGCTCGATCAAGATCTCGGTGCCCGACGTCTTCCCGCCGGGGCTGCTGAACCTGGCCACGGTCGCCGCGTTCAACGAGGTCTGGTACCGCAAGGCACCCAAGCGGAAGCGGGACCAGCTGCAGAGCATCCCCACCTTCTTCCACCCGCTCGACGCGGTGGGCGGGTGGAACCGCATCTACGGCCCGCGCGGCTTCGTGCAGTACCAGGTCACCGTGCCCTTCGGGCAGGAGGAGGCCATGCGGGAGGTGCTGGACCGGCTCAGCTCGTTCGGGACGGCGTCCTTCCTCGCCGTGCTCAAGCGCTTCGGCCCCGGCAACCCCGGCATGCTGTCCTACCCCTCGCCCGGCTGGACCCTCGCGCTGGACATCCCCGTGATGAAGGGGCTGGCCGGCCTGCTCGACTCCCTCGACGAGGTCGTCGTCGCCGCCGAGGGCCGGACCTACCTCGCCAAGGACTCCCGGGTCCGCCCGGAGACCTTCGCGACGATGTACCCGCGGCTCGACGACTTCCGCGCCGTCCGCCGGCGCGTCGACCCCGACGGCGTCTTCACGTCCGACCTGGCCAGGAGGCTCTCCCTGTGATCGACGCCCTCGGATCCCCGAGCTCGCTGCTGCTCGTCGGCGGCACCTCCGACATCGCGGTCGCGACCGCGCGGCGGTACCTGCAGGAGCGGCCGCTGCGCGTCGTCGTCGCCGCCCGTGACACCCCGCGGCGGGCGGCCGTCGCCGCGGAGCTGACCGGCGCCGGTGCGGCGGTCGAGGTCGTCGACTTCGACGCCGACGACGCGGGCTCGCCCGAGCGCATGGTCGCGGCCGCCGCGGCCGGCGGTGACATCGACGTCGCCGTGGTCGCCTTCGGCCAGCTCGGCGACCAGGACGCCCTCGCCACCGATCCCGCTGCCGCGGCCGCGCTCGGGCAGGTCAACTACGTGGCGCCGGTCGTCGTCGGCACGGTGCTGGCCAACCGGATGCGCAGCCAGGGGCACGGGGCGATCGTCGCGCTGTCGTCGGTCGCCGGTGAGCGGGCCCGCCGGTCCAACTACGTCTACGGCTCGACCAAGGCCGGCGTCGACGCCTTCTACTCCGGTCTGGCCGACTCGCTCGTGGGCACCGGGGTCTCGGTGCTCGTGGTCCGCCCGGGCTTCGTCCGGTCGAAGATGACCGAGGGCCTGCCGGAGGCGCCGCTGTCCACGACGCCCGAGGCGGTCGCCGAGGCGATCGTCACCGGCGTCCGCAAGGGCCGGCACACGGTCTGGGTGCCGGGCGCGATGCGCTTCGTCATGAGCGGCCTGCGGCACACGCCGCGCGCGGTCTTCCGCCGCCTGCCCTTCTGAGCTCCCCGCACGGCAGAGGGCCCCGACCGCAGCTGCGGTCGGGGCCCTCTCGCGTTCGGCCGGCGCGCGGGGCGCCGGCCGGACCTCAGTTGATGCAGCCGGTGTCCGCGGCCGTGAACGTGTCCTCGGGCACGGCGGGCGCCGTGGGCTCCGGGGCGGTGACGGGCTGCCCGACGCCGTTGAAGTCCGCGCCCAGGACCAGGTGCACGGTGCCCTTCGCCGGCTCGTCGGACGCGACGACGACGGCGCCGGGGATGGCCGCGGCCAGGGTCGCGGCCAGCGTCTCGTCGCCGGCGGCGTGGCGGATCTCGGTGGCCTCGTAGTCCCGGCTGTCCGCGTTCCCCGTGGTGGCGATCGGGAAGCCCTGCTCCTCGAGCTCCGTGGCGGTGGAGGCGGCCAGGCCCGAGGTGCCCGAGCCGTTGTAGACCGCGACGGACACGTCGGCGGCCGGCACGGGCTCGGCGACGGGCTCCGCCGCCGGGGGAGTGGTGCCGGGCGCGGGCTCCGGCTCGGCGGACAGGTCGGCGAAGAATGCCTTCAGCGCCTTCGGGTCCTCCAGCCGGACGATGGAGCCGGCGTCCGGGTCCCGGTCGGTGCCCAGGTTGGGCACCGTCTGGAACTGGATGCTGTCGGGCTTCACCGACTGCATCTGCGCCGCCAGGTCGAGGAGCTTCAGGTCCTCGTCGACCGTCATCGCGTCCGCGGCGGCCTCGACCAGCCGGCGCTGCTTGCCGAGGTCCAGCAGCACGTTGTCCGACATCATCTTCCGGATCATCCCGGCCATGAACGTCTGCTGGCGGACGATCCGGTCGAAGTCGCCGCCGGGGAGGCCGTGCCGCTGCCGGACGAAGGCCAGGGCCTGCTCGCCCTGGATCGTCTGCACGCCGGCCGGGAGGTCGACGCCGGAATCCTTGTCCTGGGCGGGTGCGCAGAGGTTGACCTCGACGCCGCCGACGACCTCGGAGAGCTTGAAGAACCCGAGCAGGTCGACCTCGGCGTAGTGGTCGATCGACAGCCCGGTCAGGCCGCTGATGGTCTTGATGAGCAGCTGTGCGCCGGAGGCCTGGCGCTCGGCGTCCGAGGCGTCGTCACCGGCCTCCTGGTAGTAGCCGTAGGCGTAGGCGGCGTTGAGCTTGTGCGTGCCGTAGCCGGGGATCTCCACGAAGGAGTCGCGCGGGAACGAGACGAAGGACGCCTCGGACCCGTCGGCCGGCACGTGCACCAGGATCATCGTGTCGGTGTTGGTGCCGTCGTTCGCGGTGGTGTTGAGCTGGGCGAGCTCGGCCTCGCTCGCGCTCGCCCGGCTGTCGCTGCCGACGAGCAGCAGGTTCATCGCGTCGCCGATGCCCTCGTTGCCGCTCTCCGGGATGGCGTCGGTGCGGTTCATGCTCGCGTCGGCGACCTGACCGAGGTACCAGCCCCAGCCACTGCCGGCCAGCAGCACGGTGGAGGCGAGCGCGGTGACGATCCGCCCGGCCGTCACGGCCCGGCGGCGCCCGCCGTCACCCCGCTCGGCCCGGGCGTCGGCCCGGCGCTCGCGGCGCGAGGGCACGCCGGCGCGCGGGTCCAGCCGGGCCGGGAGGGGGCGTCCGGCGCCGGGGCGGTCGGCGTTGTCGGTCATGCGCGTCCTCACGTCGGGCGGGCCGGCTCGGTGGAGCATTCGGGAGCCAGGGTCCCGCGGCGAAGTCGATCCCAGGGTAGGGCCGCGTGCGCCGGGAACCGTGGAACGGAGCTGTCGCGGCGTCCGCGGCCGTTGACCACCTGACCGTTCCGTCACGCCACGCCACAACCGTCCCGGCGCCCGGGCGTCCCGTGCCGGGTGTGCTAGTCGGACACGCGGAGCAGGACCGAGGCGGGCCCCCACTCCGTGGGCGCCGAGCCGACGTCGGTGACGTCGGCGTCCCGGAGGAGCCGGTCGTGCTCCCGGGATCCGGTGGCGACGAGGACCAGGTCCACCGGCTCGTCGCCGGCGCTCACCCGGTCGGCGCCGAAGAGCTCCTCGGAGCCGCGGTCCACGGTGACGTCGAGGCCGTCGGCGACCAGCTCGTTGACCACGCCGGCCGCGACCGGCCACAGCGCCGGCGTCTCGATGTCCACGTGCACCTCGCGGGTGTCGACGTCGTCGAGGGCGTCGTCGACCAACCGGGACGCCTCGACGACGCCGTACGTGGTCGGCCGCTCCTCGGCCGCCTCGCCCAGCGCCATCGCGGCCAGCACGGACCCGGCCACCAGGACGACCGCGAGGGGGAGCAGGAACGGTGCGCGGTCGAGGACGAGCCGGGGGGCCGGCGTCCCGTCGCGTCCCGCGGCCACCCGGTCGAGGACGAGGTGCAGCACGCCGATCGCGGTGGCAACGGGCAGCACCGCGACCCAGACGATGAGGTACCAGTAGAGGACGCCGGTGACGGTGACGGCGGAGACGACCGCCGCCGCCAGCGCCGCGCACAGCACGGCGCCCCACCAGGTGCCGGCGCGCGATCCCCAGCGCCGGCCCAGCAGCACCAGGGCCACCGCGGCCAGTGCCTGCGCGGCCAGGACGAGGGCCACCGGTGCCGGCAGGGTGGAGACGTCCATCTCCCACGGGCCGGGGCCCCAGTCGTAGGGCGTCATGGAGAGGACGCGGCCCACGGCGATCAGGGCCTGGGGCGGCGTCGGCCGGCCACCGGGCTCCTCGTGGCCCAGGAAGAAGGTGACCAGCCGGACCAGGTTGCCCTCCCGCAGCGGGGAGGAGAGCTGCTCGACGACCGGCGGGATCCAGACCGCCACGAGCAGCACGCCCAGCACGACCGTCCAGCGGCCCGGCCGTGCCCGCCGTCGCTCGCCGGGACCGTCGCCGGGACCGTCGCCGGGCTCCGCGGTCGCGCGGAGGGCGCGGCGGGCCAGGACGAACGAGACACCGGCGGTCGCGCTGACGACCGCGACGAGGGGTGCGGTGCCGACGTGGGTCTGGGCCAGGAAGCTGCCGGCGAGCAGCATGCCCAGCAGCGTCGGCCAGCTGCCCGAGTGCACGCGCGCGGCGAGCACGAGGAAGAGCAGCGTCCCCATCAGCAGCGCGTAGGGGCTCCACACGTCGACGAACATCTCCGCGGGCATGCGCAGGACGAACGCCAGGACGGCGGCGGCGACGGCGAGGGTCAGCAGCGGGCGCCCCGCCCGGTGCACGGCGAGCACGACGGCGACCGCCAGCAGCCCGTTGACCAGCACGCCGGCGGCCATGAGTGCGACGTCGTCGCCGCCGAGGATCCGCATCGGCGGGGCCAGCAGGTAGAACCACAGCGGCCCCGGATGCGACCAGCCGTAGCGCGAGTACGGGCCGAGGTCGCGGTCGAACGTGCTCGCCTCGTGCACCGACAGCCCGGTCAGGGCCTGGTCGCCGCCGAAGCGGAACCCGTCGTCCACGTCGGTCAGGACCCGGACGACGGTCGCACCGAACGCGGCCGCCACGGCCAGCGCCGCGACCAGGAGCGCCCAGCGCCCGTGCCGCGACGGGCGCGCGGGCGCCACCTCCGCCGACGAGGGCTCGTCGACGGCCGTCGAGCTCGGGGTGGCCACGGGTGCGCCGGTCAGGACTCGGGGGCCGGGGGCGTGCGGGCGATCACCGCGTAGTCCTGGGGGCCGAAGAGCACCTCGTTGAGCACGGTGAAGCCCTTGTTCACCGAGGCCGTGAGCTCCCGGGCCCACGCCGGGGCGTCCTCGTCGACCGCGGTCATCGGCAGGTGGTAGTCCTCCGCCGGGCTGTAGAACCGCAGCCGGACGTCCCGGAAGCCGGCCTTCTCGCACAGGAACGCCAGCAGGCTCGGGTGCAGCGGCCGGACGTGCGTCGGGTCGAGCAGGTAGGAGTTGCCCAGCACGATCAGCGAGGCGGGGTTGGGGGTCTCGCTGATGAAGACCGAGTCCGGACCCAGCTTCACCGCCGCCAGCTCGAGGAGCTCGATCATGTCGTCGAGCTCGAGGTGCTCGAGGACGTGCGTGGTGATGATCGCCCCGAGCGACCCGTCCGGGACCGAGCGCAGCCAGTCGCCGGCCAGTTCCTCGTGCACGCGGATCCCGCGAGCCCGGGCCTCGGCGGCCATCCCCGGGTCGGGCTCGACGCCGATGACGTCGATCCCGCGCTCGGCGAGCATCCCGAGCAGCTCACCGCGACCGCACCCGACGTCCACGACCGGCTGGTGGTCGGACAGCAGGTCGGCGTAGCGGTCGACGAGGGTGGTGAGGATGGCGTCCGGGTCGCCGCGGAACCGTCGCTCGAAGCCTACGTAGTCGAACAGGGTCGAGGACAGCACCGCCGGGGCGCCCTCCGCAGGCGTGGCCCGCGCGATCGGCGCCGCAGCCGGGTCCGCCGGGTCAGCCGGGTCCGCCTGGTCCGAGGGGTTCGAGGGCGCAACCGGCGCGCTGCCGGCGGTCCGCAGCCGTCGCTCCAGCGCGTAGACCGATTCCCGCAGCTCGGCGTAGCGGGCGCCCGCGCCGGCCAGCCCGGTCCCGGGCGCGAACGCCATGCCGAGCTCGTCGAGCGTGGTCTGCACGTGCCGCAGCTCGCCCTTGAGCAGCTCCAGGTTCACGTGGGCGCTGTGCACCGTCGCGTCGCGCTCGCGGATGAGCTGGGGGTCCAGGCCCCCGCGCTGGGACACCTCGCGCACCTGGGCGAGGGCGGGATCGCCGTCGAGGGCCTCGGCGACCATCCGCTGCACCCGGGAGCCCACCTCGACCTCGGCGCGGCGCAGCACAGGGGTCAGTCCGCGGCGGGCCAGCCCGGCGGCGGCGCGCCGGCCACGACCGGCCACGCGGGCGGCGGCGCGCTCCCACCGACGGGGGGCCGGAGGCTGCTCCGGCGGGGCGGGCGGGCTGACCGCGCTGCGGAGCCGCTCGACGGCCTCGGCGCTGGTCGGGTCGGGGGTGCTCACGAGTGCTCCTCTCGGTCCGGTCGCCAGCCGGAGGTCACGGCGCCCGGCAACCCGGCGGTGGCCGCGCGGGCCCGCCGTCGGACGAGGCTGTGCGGTGGGGTGCCCAGTGCGTCCAGGGCCGCGGTCAAGCCTGACACGGTGCTGCGCGGGGCCGGCCGGACGCCCAGGCGGCGGCACAGCTCCGCGGCGACCCCCGCGGGCCGGTGCGAGCGGGCGGTCTGCCAGCCGCTGCGAGCCAGCCGGGCGGCACGCAGGTCGTCGTCCGCCAGCTCGGCGGCGAGCCGGGCCCGGGTGACCGGGTCGGCGCCGACCAGCACGTCCACGTCCGGCGTCAGGCCGAGCAACCGGGCACCGGCCGCGTCGGTCACGGCGGGGGCGGCCCAGGCGAGGGCGGTCCACAGCTCCTCGCCGGTGGCGATCACGGCCGACGCCAGCGCGGCGAGCGTCGGCCAGGTGTCGAGCGGCGCCTCGGCCGGGTGCTCGCCGGGCGCGCCCCACGAGACGCCGTCGCTCCGGGCCTCCCCGACGAGGCGGGCGGGCAGGTCCCGCACGCGGCGCAGGCCGGCACGGGTGAACGGCAGGACCGGGCGGGCGGAGTCGGGCCAGGCGCGCAGGGACACCTGGAGGTCGCCGGGGCGGACGTGCCGGGCCCCGGCATCCGCGAGCGCCGGGACGTCGCCGAGGTCGCCCACATCCGCCCCGGGCACCCGCCAGACGGCGTACGGGGTCGCCGGGCGACGGGGGAGGGCGTCGCTGCAGTAGAGGTGCGCCACCGTGCCCTCCGGCAGCGCCTCGCGCGCGGAGGCGGCGACCGGCTGCACGTCCGGCGGGAGCGCGGACAGCACCGCGGTGAGGCCGTCGGGGACGTCGCGGCCGACGTGGACGGCCAGGCGGACGGGCGCGGTCACGGCGCCGTGAGCCGCGCCACGACGTCGGCCCAGGACAGGTCGGCGATGCGCTCGCGGCCCGCCGCGCCGAGCCGCTGCGCCAGCGCCGGGTCGTCGGCCAGCCGGCGGATCGCCGCGGCCAGGCCCTCGGGGGTCCCGTCGCAGACCAGCCCCGTCACGCCGTCCTCCACCCAGTCCAGCACCGCGCCCGAGTCGGCCGCGCAGATCACCGGCTTGCCCGCGTAGAAGGCCTGCAGCGTGGTGTAGCCGTAGTCCTCGTCCTCCGGGACGTAGACGACGGCGAGCGCGCCGGCGTACAGCTCGACCAGGTCGGCGTCGGGCACGAAGCCCGGGAGCTCGACCTTCCCGGCGAGGCCGGCGTCCTCGACGTGCCGGCGGACCTGGTCGAGGAGCTCGCCCCGGCCGGCCATCACGGCGCGGACCGGCGAGGGGACATGGGCCATGGCCTCGACGAGGAGGTGCGGCCGCTTGTTCTCCTCCTGCCGCTGCACGGAGAGGACGTAGTCGCCGAACTCCCCGGGGTGCAGGACCTCGTGCAGCGGCGGCGGATGGGCCAGGGGGGTGCTGTCCAGGCCGTTGAAGCGGGCGAGCCGCCGGCTGACCACCCCGGAGTTGCTGAACACCGTGCGCGCCTCGGACAGAGCGGCGACGTCCCACTCCGTCAGCAGCCGCTGCTCCTCGAGGCTGACGTCGTCCCAGGCGAAGTCCGACCACGACGCGCCGGCCTCGAAGCCGTCGTAGGCGCCGCGGTGCTGGTGCAGGAGCCAGACGACCTTGTTCGGGTGCTGCACGAAGTACGACGGGAAGTTCGTCGCGATGACGAGGTCGGCGTCGACCGGGACCATGCGCCAGGCGAGGGGGGAGTCGAACAACCGGCCCTTCTCCCAGGCCACGGGCAGCCGGACGAGGTCGACCCGGTGACCGGCGGTCTCGAGGGCCGCCACCAGGTTCTCCTGGTGCTGCTCGGCGCCGCCTCGCACGAAGGGCTTCTGCGCCCCGCACACGACGATGTCCACGTGACCGCCCTCCGTACCCGGGGCGTCCCCCCGCTTCCTCGTCCCGGACCAGAACCCTAGCCGCTGCGACGTGGGGCCCGCGGGACGGGCGAGGGGTCTGGGCCACCTGTTCTGTGGCGCGGTCGTGCGAGGCGGACCGGTACGTACGATCGCTGCCATGCCACATCAGCAACGGGGTGCTGCCTCCCCGGCCGCACCGACGCGGACCATCGGGCCCGCCGTCGGAGCCGGCGAGGCGCCCCTCGAGGACCAGCCGCTGGAGCGCGTCAACCAGCCCGTGTCCTTCTGGCGGGGCTTCGTGCCGACCGTCCGCGACATCTGGGCCTACCGCGAGCTGCTCGGGCAGCTGATCCGCAAAGAGCTGAAGGTCAAGTACAAGGACAGCGTCCTCGGGTTCGTCTGGACCCTGCTGCGGCCGCTGCTGTACCTGCTGGTCTACGCGGTCGCGATCGGCGTCTTCCTGGGGTCGGGCAAGGTCATCCCCGGATTCGGCATCTACCTGTTCACCGGGCTGCTGGCCTGGACGCTGTTCACCGACATCATCGGCGGCTGCACCGGGTCCATCGTCGGCAACGCCGGCCTGGTGAAGAAGGTGTACTTCCCGCGCGAGTTGTTCCCGCTGTCGGTCGTGGGCGCGGCGATGATCAACGTGCTGCTGCAGGCGGTGATCCTGATCCTCGCCTACCTCGCGACCTGGAGCTTCCCGTCGCCGGCGAACCTCCCGCTGATCCCGCTCGCGCTCGTGGCCCTGCTGCTCTTCTCGGTCGGGCTCGGCCTCATCCTCGCGGCCAGCAACGTCTTCCTCCGCGACGTCACCCACCTCGTCGAGGTCGGCCTGCTGCTGTGGTTCTGGATGACGCCGATCGTCTACGACTGGACCAAGGTCCGGACCACGCTGACCGTCGACAACGACCTCGCCTGGCTGTTCCAGGTCTACCTGGCCAACCCGATGGCGAACATCGTGCTGGCCTTCCAGCGGGCGCTGTGGCCCGGTGGCCAGACCGAGGCCGGCGCGGCGTTCTACTACGACGGCAACCTCTACGTCCGCCTCGGGGTGCTGATCGCGGCGGGGCTGGTCTTCGTCTGGGTCGCCCAGCGGCTCTTCGCCCGGTCCCAGGGCAACTTCGCGCAGGAGCTCTGACCGCCATGACCGACGTGATCCGCGTCCACGACGTCTCCAAGCAGTTCGCGCTGCGCAAGGACAAGTCGCTCAAGGAGCGGCTGGTCAACGCCCGCCGCTCCCGCGAGAACGCCGAGTCCTTCTGGGCGCTGCGCGACATCGACCTGACCTTCGCCTCGGGCAGCACCACCGGCCTGATCGGGCACAACGGCTCCGGCAAGAGCACCCTGCTCAAGATCATCGGCGGCATCCTCACGCCGTCCAGCGGGTACGTCGAGCGGCGGGGCCGGCTGGCCGCGCTCCTCGAGCTCGGCGCCGGGTTCCACGGCGACCTCACCGGCCGCGAGAACGTCTACCTCAACGCCGCGATCCTCGGTCTCACCCGCAAACAGACCGACGGGTACTTCGACGAGATCGTCGACTTCTCGGGCATCGAGAACTTCATCGACACCCAGGTCAAGTTCTACTCCAGCGGCATGTACGTGCGCCTGGCGTTCGCCGTCGCGGTGCACGTCGACCCGGAGATCCTGCTGGTCGACGAGGTGCTGTCGGTCGGCGACGAGCCGTTCCAGCGCAAGTGCCTGGACCGCATCCGGCGCTTCCAGCGCGAGGGCCGCACCATCGTCTTCGTCAGCCACGGCCTGGACCAGGTGCGCCAGCTGTGCGACCGGGCCGTCCTGCTCGACCACGGCAACCAGCTGGTCGACGGCACGCCCACCGAGGCGGTCCGCGCCTTCCGCGACCTGAACCAGGCCGCCGAGGAGGCCGAGGAGGAGAACGTCGACATCGCCGCCCAGGGCACCCGCCGGGTGACGATCTCCGACGTGTCGGTGGCCGACCTCGACGGACGGCCGGTGCGTACCCTGCCCTCCGGTGCCGGCCTCCAGGTGCGCTTCCGGGTCGACCCGGGGAGCCGGCTGGACGACTGGATCGTGGGGGTCGCGCTCGAGGACAGCGGTGGTCAGGTCGTCTGGGGAGCCAACAGCGACATGCAGGGTTTCTCGCTGCCCGAGCTGACCGGCGCGCCGGAGGAGGTCACGGTCGAGTTCCCGGAGGTGCCGCTGTCCGAGGGCGTCTACCAGGTCAGCATCGCCGTCGCCTCGACCGGCAACAAGATCGTGTACCACCGCGTCAACCGGCTGGCGACGTTCCGGGTCGTGACCGACGCCTACGAGGACGGCGCCGTGCACCTGCGGCCCGGCTACCGGGTCGGCGACCAGGCCGTCCCGCGCGGTGGCGTGCCGCTCGAGAGCGCCGCGGGTGAGCGCTGACGTGCCCGCTGCAGCAGCCGACCGACCGACCGAGGGAGACGACATGAGCTCGATCGAGCCGATCGACCGTCGCGGCCGGATCGCCGTGGTGCCCGCCCGCTACGGGGAGGGGATGGTCGGCGGCGCGGAGATCGTGCTCGCCGAGATGGGCCGCCGCCTCGCTGCCCGCGGGTGGGACGTGGAGGTCCTGACCACCTGCGCACTCGACCACTTCGGCTGGGAGAACGTCCTGCCGGCGGGGGAGTCCGTCGAGGGCGGCCTGAAGGTGCGCCGCTTCCCCGCGGTCTTCGAGGACGACCCGGAGCGGGGCTGGCTCGACCACGCCGTCGCCACCGGTCAGCCGCTGGGTCTGGTCCAGCAGCAGCGGTGGATCAACGCGGGCATGCGGTCCCCGGAGATGTACCACCACCTGCTCGACCACGGGGAGGACTACCGGGCCCTGATCTACGGGCCCTACGTCTTCTGGCCCGCGTACGCCGGCAGCCAGCTGCTGCCGGAGAAGAGCGTGCTGTGGACGTGCCTGCACGACGAGCCGGCCGCCTACCTCGACGTCTTCCAGCCGGTGCTCTCCGGCATCGCCGGGCTGTTCTTCCAGACCGAGCCCGAGCACGAGCTGGCCCACCGCGTGTCGCCCAAGCTGGCGCCGCACGACGTCGTCGGCTGCGGCGTCGAGGTGCCCGAGAGCTACGACCCCCAGGGCTTCCGCGAGCGCTACGACCTGCCGGAGCGGTTCGTCCTGTACGCCGGGCGCCGCGAGGGGGCCAAGGGCTGGGAGGAGATGCTCGCGGCCTTCGGCCGGGCGGTGGAGGGCGGCCTGCCCCTGTCGCTGGTCACCTTCGGCTCGGGCGACGTCAACCCGCCGCCGTCGCTGGAGGGCCGGGTCTTCGACCTGGGCTTCCTCCCCGACGCCGAGCGTGACAACGCCTTCGCCGCGGCGGAGGCCTACATCCAGTCGAGCCGGTTCGAGGCCTTCTCGCGCACGGTCATGGAGGCCTGGCTGGCCGGCACCCCGGTCATCGCGAACGGGGGCAGCGACGTGGTGCGCTGGCACTGCGAGCGCTCCGGGGCCGGCCTGGTCTACGACGACGAGGCCGAGTTCGTCGAGTGCCTCCGGCTGGTCGCCGAGGCGCCGGACATGGCGCGCCGGCTGGCGAAGGGCGGGCGCGACTACGTGCTCGAGAGCTACACCTGGGACCGCGTCCTCGACGGGGTCGAGAAGGGACTGAGCACGTGGACGACGCCGTGACCGCCGAGCGCCGCGAGCGGGTGCTGATGATCTCGCCGTACCCCCCGGTGCGGGACGGCATCGCGTCCTACGCCCTGCAGACGGTGCGGGCGCTGCGCCGCGAGGGGCTCGACGTCGAGGTGCTCTCGCCCGGGCCGACCGCCGCCCATCACCACCTGGACCTGCGGGGACCGCGGGGAGCGCTGGCGCTGGCCAAGCGGATCCGCGACTACGACCGGGTGATCGTCCAGTTCCACCCCGACTTCTTCTACACCGACCCGGGCAGCGCCCGGGCGCGGCTGGCGGAGAGCACGGCGCTGATGGTGCCGTTCGCCCTGGCCCGGCGTCTGGAGGTCGTCATCCACGAGATCGACGGCCGGTTCGGCGACCCCCGCCGGCCCGACGGGCAGGTCGCCCGCCGGCTGTGGCACCTGCCGGAGTCGATCAAGGTGCACACCGCCTCCGAGCGGACGTCCTTCATCAACGACTTCGGGGTGGACCCCGCCCGGGTCGAGCTGATCGCCCACGGCGCGGACTTCCGCCCGCACACCAGCATGGACCGGGCGGCCGCCCGCGCGTCCCTGGACATCGCGCCGGACGCCTTCGTCTTCCTGGGGATCGGGTTCGTCCAGCCCTCCAAGGGCTTCGACCGCGCGATGGAGGCCTTCGACGGCCTGGCCGTCGCCGGCGCCCGCCTCGACGTCGTCGGGTCGGTCCGCACCGACGACCCGGACATGGTGCGGCACGCCGCCGACCTCGCCGACCTGGCCGCGAGCGTGGACGGCGCGACCCTGCACCTCGGCTACGTCAGCGACGAGCTCTTCGACCGGTGGATCGTCGCCGCGGACGTGGTCGTGCTGCCGTACCGCAACATCTGGTCCTCCGGGGTCATGGAGCGCGCCGCCCTCTTCGGCCGGCCGGTCATCGCCACCCGGGTCGGTGGGCTGGCCGAGCAGGCGGCGGGCCAGACCGACGTGCGCTTCGTCGACGACGACGACGAGCTGCGCCGGGCCATGATCGAGCGCCTTCCCCTCGCCGACGTGCCCGCGACCCCGAGCTGGGCCGAGGAGCTCCCCGAGGGCGGCGACCTGCGCGCCGAGCTGCAGGACCGCGTGCGGCTGCGTGCCTCGAGCCGCCCCTCGCTCAGCCGGTCCACCCGGCCCGGCGCGGGCGGCACGACCCCGGCCGCGACCGTCGCCGAGGTGGGGCTCCGGTCCGCGCCGCTGCGCCGGCTCCCGCGCGTGGGGCCGCCCGACACCAACCACGGCCGCCGCTCGGTGCGCCTGGTGAAGAAGCTCCTCCGCAAGGCGACGGCGTTCCAGGTGGACCCGATCCTGGCGCGGCTCAACGAGCTGCAGGACGCGACCATCAAGGCGCTCGAGGCGGAGGCCCGTGCGACGCAGGCGCGGCCGGCCGCGTCCGGCACCGAGGGCGCGGAGCCGGCGGCCACGAGGTCAGCCGGGTAGCTCCCCGGCGAGCGCTGCGACGTCGGCGGCGACCATGGCCGCGACCATGCCGGAGAAGTCCACCGTCGGGGCCCAGCCGAGCCGCGTCCGCAGCTTCGTCGAGTCGCCCACCAGCACCTCGGCGTCGGCCGGGCGGATCAGCGCGGCGTCGGAGACCACGTAGGGCCGCCAGTCGGGGATCCCGACCTGGGCGAACGCGGTCTCCACCAGGTCGAAGAGGCTGTGCGCCCGCCCGGTCGCCACGACGTAGTCGGCGGGCGTCCCGGCGGCGGCCGCGAGCACCATCGCCCGGGTGTAGTCCGGCGCCCACCCCCAGTCGCGGTGGACCGCCAGGTTGCCGAGGGTGAGCCGGTCGGCGCGGCCCGCGGCGATGGCGGCCACCCCGACGGTGATCTTCCGCGTGACGAAGCGCGTCGGGCGACGCGGCGACTCGTGGTTGAACAGCACCAGCGAGCTGGCGTGCAGGCCCCGCTCCCGGTACATGCCGACCGACTGGTGCGCCAGCGCCTTGGCCGAGCCGTAGGGGTTCAGCGGGGTCACCGGGCACGACTCGTCGATCGGCGTCCGGCCGCAGCCGGCGAACACCTCGGCGCTGGAGGCCTGCACGAACCGGGTCGGTGCCGCGCCCCGCTCCGAGCGCCGGTGCAGGTGCTCCAGCAGCCCGAGGACCGGGCGGGCGTTGACCTCCAGGGCACCCACCGGGTCCTCCCAGGAGGCGGCGACGCTGGACATCCCGGCCAGGTTGAACAGCCGGTCGGGCTCGACCTCGTCCACCAGGGCGGTCAGGGCGTCGAGGTCGCGCAGGTCGGCCTCGTGCACGACGAGCGCGTCGCCCAGGACGCGCAGGTGGGCGGGCACGCCGTCGGGGTCCTGAGCGGGCGAGACGACGCCGTGCACGACGTCGCCGGCGGCCACCAATTGCTCGGCGAGGTAGCCGCCGTCCTGACCGGTCAGGCCGGTCACCAGTGCGGTGCCCACCTCAGGCGGCCAGACCGCGCTGCTCCGCGAGGTCGGCGTCCACCATCATGGTGATGAGCTGCTCGAACCCGACCGTGGGCGTCCACCCGAGCACCGCGCGGGCCTTGGACGCGTCGCCGATCAGCAGGTCGACCTCGGCCGGGCGCATGAAGGCCGGGTTCTGCACGACGTACCGCGACCAGTCGTCGATGCCGACGTGCCGGAAGGCGACGTCGAGGAGCTCCCGGATCGAGTGCGTCTCTCCCGTGGAGATGACGTAGTCGTCGGCCTGCTCCTGCTGGAGCATCAGCCACATCGCCTCGACGTAGTCGCCGGCGAAGCCCCAGTCGCGGCGCGCGTCCAGGTTGCCCAGCTCCACGGTCTCCTGCAGACCCAGGTGGATGCGGGCCACGGCGCGGGTGACCTTGCGGGTGACGAACTCCGGCCCGCGGCGCGGCGACTCGTGGTTGAACAGGATCCCCGAGGACGCGTGCATCCCGTACGACTCGCGGAAGTTGATGGTCATGTAGTGCCCGAAGACCTTGGCCACCCCGTAGGGGGAGCGCGGCCACAGCAGCGTCGCCTCGGTCTGCGGGACCTGCTGCACCTTGCCGAACATCTCGGAGCTGGACGCCTGGTAGAAGCGGACCCGGTTCGGGTCGTCGCCGCAGTACAGCCGGGTCGCCTCGAGCATGTTGAGCACGCCCATGCCGGTGACCTCCGACGTCAGGTGGGCGTTCTCCCAGGAGTAGGCGACGTAGGAGATCGCGCCGAGGTTGTAGATCTCGTCCGGCTGCGCGGTGCGCATCGCGCGCAGCAGGCTCGGCAGGTCGGTCAGGTCGCCGAACAGCAGCTTGAGCCCGGGGATCCGCTGGACGATGTCGACCTTCGGGTTGTTCTGCCCGCGGACCAGGCCGTAGACCTCGTAGCCCTTGCTGAGCAGCAGTTCGCTCAGGTAGAGCCCGTCCTGACCGGTGACGCCGGTGATCATGGCCGTCGGCATGTGTGTCCCTCGTCGCGTGGTCGCCCTGCGGCGGGAAGCCGCAGCACGCAGAGGTTAGCCAGGCCGGTCGCCGGTGTCCGGCGATCGGGGCGGTTCCTCACCCTGCCGGAAGAGCCAGCGCGTAGGCGGCGCGGGTGCGCTCGGCGCACCGCGTCCACGTGAACGCCGCCGCGTGGCGGCGGCGGGCGGCCTCCGCCGGCTCGTCCCGGTCGCGGGGCAGCCTCCCGATCGCGTCGGCGAGCGCGTCGACGTCCCCGACCGGCACGAAGCGGCCGTGCTCGCCCAGCACCTCGTGCATCACCGGGAGGTCGCTCACCACGACCGGCCGGCCGCAGGCCAGCGCCTCCAGCGGCGGGAGGCCGAACCCCTCGTAGAGCGAGGGGAACGCCAGACCCCGGCTGCCGGCGACCACCTGGCGGAGCTCGTCGTCGCCCAGGAAGCCGGTCAGGTGGACCCGGTCGGCGGGGAGCCGGCTCAGGTCCAGCGCGGTGCCCCACCCCTGGGGCCCGACGAGGACCAGGTCGGGCGCTGCCGGATCGCCGGCGAGCAGGCGGGCGAAGGCGTCGACGAGGGTCTGCAGCCCCTTACGCGGCTCGAGCGTGCCGACGGCGACGACGTAGTCCCCGGGCAGCTCCCGGGCGGCCAGCCACGCGGCCTCCGGGCGCTCGGCGCGCAGCCAGTGGGGAGCGACGCCGAGCGGGGTGGCCAGGACGCGGGCCGGATCGGTGCCGTACTCGGCCGTGACCTCGTCGGCGACCGCCTGGCTGGGGGTGAGCACCACCGCGGCGCGCTCGATGCTGCGGGGCACGAGCTCCCGGTAGGCCCGCGAGGCGGCGTCCACCGCGTTCCGCGTCCGCAGGAAGGAGAGGTCGTGCACCGTCACCACCCCGGCCGCCCGGCCGACCGGCGGCAGCACGAAGTTGGTGCCGTGGAAGAGGTCGACCCGGCCCGCGGACCAGGAGACCGGCGGGAGCTCGGTCCGCCGCCACACCTCGCGCAGCAGGCGGGCGGGCATCCGGCGGGCCCGCACCCGCACCGACGCGGGGACGGCGTCCCGGAGCCGGTCGGTGCCGCGGAAGGTGAAGGCGGTCGCGACCACCTCGTCCCGGCCCGTCGCGGCCAGCTCGCGCACGAGTTCTCCGGTGTACCGGCCGACGCCGGTGCGGGGGCCGAGCAGCGGGGTGGCGTCCAGTCCTATGCGCACCGCCGCATCGTCCCGCACCTAGGGTCGGGGGGTGCGCGTCGGAGTGGTCGTCGAGCAGCTGCTGGCCCCCGTGCCGGGCGGGACCGGCCGGTACGCCGCCGAGGTGGCCGAGGCCCTGGCGGCCACCGCCGGCCCCGGCGACTCGGTCGCTGGCTGGACGGCCTGGCACCGGGATCCCGCGCCCGCCCGCGTTCCCGGAGCCGCCGGGCCCGCGCGGCTCCTGCTGCCACGCCGGGTGCTGGTCGCGGCCTGGGAGCGGTCCGCGCGCCCGCAGCCCCGGCAGGTCGACCTGCTGCACGCACCCACGCTGCTCGCCCCGCTGGGGAGCCGGCTGCCGGTGGTCGTGACCGTGCACGACGCCGTGCCGTGGACCCATCCGGAGACCCTGACCCCCCGCGGCGTGCACTGGCACCGCCACATGGGCGAGCGGGCGGCGCGGTCCGCGGCCGCGGTCGTCGTCCCCACGGAGGCGGTCGCCCGCGCGCTGGCGGAGCACCTCGACCTGCGCTGCCCCGTGGTCGTGGTGGGGGAGGGCGTCTCCGGTCGGCTCGCGCTGCCGGCCGACGCAGCCGGGCGGCTGGCCGCGCTCGGCGCCGTCCCGGGCGGCTACCTGATGACGACGGCGACCCTCGAGCCGCGCAAGGGGCTCGACGTCCTGGTGGCCGCGCTCGGGCGACCGGGTGCCCCCGACCTCCCGCTGCTGGTGGCCGGTCAGCCCGGGTGGGGCGACGTCGACCTCGCGGGCCTGGCGGCCGCGGCGGGCCTGCCGGCCGGCCGGGTCCGCGCGCTCGGCCGGATCCCCGATGCGGACCTGGCCGCCCTGCTGCACGGGGCCGCGGCGGTGGTCGTGCCGAGCCGGGCGGAGGGCTTCGGGCTGCCCGCGCTGGAGGGCATGGCCGCGGGCGTGCCGGTGGTCACCTCCGACGACCCGGCGCTCGTGGAGGTCGGTGGCGGCGCGACCGCGGTGGCACCGGTCGGCGACGCCGCCGCGCTGGCCGCCGTGCTGGCGCGGGTGGTGGGCGAGGAGGACCTGCGCCGCGACCTGGTGCGCAGGGGCCGGGCCCGGGCCGCGGAGTTCTCCTGGACCGGCGCGGCCGGCCGGCTGTGGGAGCTCTACCGCGAGCTGCGGTCCTAGTCCGGCCGGACGCTGCCCGCCGAACGGCTCAACCAGCGAATGGTTGCGGTCCTCGGCCACCATGACACCCTTCGACCAGGTCGACACCTACCGCACCGTGGCCGTCACCGGCACACCGCGGTCCACCCGGTACGGCTACGACAACCTGGGTCGGCTGACGACGGCGACCGATCGAGCCCTCGGGGCGACCGGGGCGCCCACCGGTGCCGCGTGCACCCGCAGCTACGGGTTCGACGTCAACTCCAACCGGGTCGCGCTCACTCAGACCGCCAGTGCCGGTGCGCCGGCGGGCACCTGCCCGGCCACCGTGCCGGCCGGCGACGCCTACGGCTACGACACCGCCGACCGCCTCCAGGCGATCGGGGCGCGTGGCGCGCTTCGCTACGACGCCCTGGGGCGCACGCGGACCCTGCCCTCGGTCGACACCATCGGCGCAGGAGGGGACGTGGCGATCGACTACTACGTCGACGACCTGGTCTCCTCCATGACCCAGGCCGGAAAGACCACCACGTTCGGGCTCGACGCCACCGCCCGGCGGACGGTGCGAACAGACACCGACGCCGCCACGCCTGGGATCAGCCGGAAGACGACCAGCTACTACACCGGGGACGACGACAAACCCGACGTCGTCAAGGAGTCCGACAACAGCTACACCCGCAACGTGCTCTCCTTCGGCGGCCTGGTGGCCACCGTCGCCAACAGCGGCACTCAAGGAGCTGCGGTCACTCTGCAGCTCGCCAACCTGCACGGCGACATCGCCGCCAACGTCCCCCTCACCGCGACGTCGCCCAACGACCTCACGACCATCGAGACCACCGAATACGGCCTCCCGCGCGCCGCACCCGCGGCCGGCACTACCCAATCTCGCTACGGCTGGCTCGGCACCCACCAGCGCGACGCCAGCACACTCGGCGGCCTCACCCTCATGGGCGTCCGGTTGTACGCACCCACCCTCGGCCGCTTCCTCTCGGTTGACCCGATTCCTGGCGGTAACGCAAACCCCTACGTCTATCCCGAAGACCCCATCGGTGCGTTCGACATCGATGGGCGATGTGGAACGTGGGGTAACCCGTTCAAGTCCTGTGGACTTTGGAAAAAGGACACGACATGGACTGATTCAGGGGGACGGATGATTCCTCTTCGGTACGGCTCAAGGGTGCGCTATAAGGAGGGTGGGGTCCAGTACGGCAAGTTTGGGGCTCGCCACATGGCAGACTCGCACATGAGCCTTCGGGGCGGTGGACCTGGCCAAAATAAGTGGGCAACCTATATTGGCATGAAGAATGATGTAGGCCGCGCCATTATGTATGGGACTCGGACCCGGCACAATTCAGGATACAAGAGCATCTATACTTGGACTAATACGCAGTCCTGTGGCTGCGGAAAGCCCTATACTGTGACGGTCATTGTCGATGACCGCGAGGCGCCCGGCGGGTCTGGCAGGGTTGGTATAGTTACCGCATGGAAAAATGGCCTCTGATCCCGAAGTGGCGCGCGCTTCTCGGACGACGCTTGACTGGTGATGGACGTCCTGATGACGGACTTGCTGAGCGGGAGGTCGACTTGGAAATATTCGACGATGTAACCTTCGTAAAGGACGGAACTAAAGTCTACGGCACTGTTACCGAGATCCGCGGCGCGATGGCGAAGGTCAATCCATTCGATGACAGTGAGCCGATCTGGGTCGACTGGCGAGAGCTGGACATCCTTTAAGGGCACCCATTCTCGCGTCGATGCGGTTCAGAAGCGTCACTCGGTGGACTCTTAGAACTTGCGTCGGAAGCAGTCGGGCGAGGCCTTGATGTAGGTCGCTGGACCGAGTACGGCCCTAACCTCTTCCGCCTGCAGGACCGCCGCGGGAACGACTTCCTGCTCGGCCCCACCCACGAGGCAATGTTCACGCTCCTGGTGAAGGACCTCTCCGGCTCCTACAAGGACCTGCCGGTCTCGCTGTACCAGATCCAGACCAAGTTCCGGGACGAGGCGCGTCCCCGCGCCGGGCTGTTCCGCGGCCGCGAGTTCACGATGAAGGACAGCTACTCCTTCGACATCGACGACGCCGGCCTGGACAAGAGCTACGCCCTGCACCGGGACGCCTACATCCGGATCTTCGACCGGCTGGGCCTGGAGTACGTGATCGTCTCGGCGATGTCGGGTGCGATGGGCGGCTCCCGGAGCGAGGGGTTCCTGCACCGGCTGCGATCAACGAGGACACCTTCGTCTGCTCGGCCGGCGGCTACGCGGCCAACGTCCACGCCATTCGCCGTCACCAACGTCCGTGGTCAGTACACCTAGTCCGGCCGGACGGCGCCCGCCGCGACGGGCCGCGCCGCGAGGCGGGCCCGCCGGGCGGCGATGACCCGGCGGCCCAGCGCGATGCCCGGCCGCTCGATGAACCGGTAGGTGAGGGCCGCCCCGGCGACGGTGATCGCCATCAGCAGCGCGAAGTTCGCCCAGGCGCCGCCGGGCACGCGCGGGAGGACGAGCAGCAGGACCAGCGCATGCAGGAGGTAGACCGAGTAGCTGATGGTGCCGAGGTAGACCAGCGGACGGGGCCAGCGGAACCGGCGCAGCATCAGTGCGGCACCGAACACGGCGTACGCGCCGAGGAACGTCGCGGTCTGGGTCAGCCAGCTGGGGGTCTCCCCGCTGATCGGCTCGAGGTAGCCGACGTGCCAGGTGTACTGGCACAGGACGATGACGACGACGCCGAGGGCGTACACCGCTGCCGCGGTCCGGCCGCTCAGCTGCCCCGCCGTCCAGCGGTAGAGCACGGTGCCGACGAACATCGACCCGAGCAGGAGCAGCGAGAAGTACATCGGGTGCGGGCGGTTGGCCAGGGCGACGACCACCACGCCCCCCATGGCCAGCACGGCCACGCGCGGGGCGAGGCCGGGCACGCGCCCGGCGACCACCAGGAGCAGCAGGAGACCGGCGACCGGGAAGGCCCACCAGTGGTCCGGCCGCTGCTGGATCATGAAGGCGGTGGTCGTGCCGCCGAGCGCGAGGGCCGAGACCAGCAGCAGCACCGCCGTGGCGGCCGAGCTCCGGTGCACGTTGAGCAGGAAGAGCACGGAGACCAGCAGGTAGAAGACGAGCTCGTACCCCAGCGTCCACGAGGCCCCGATGACCAGGGGCCGGGTGGTGAAGACCTGCAGCATGGTGGTGTTCAGCAGCGAGTCCTCGACGACGCGGAAGCCGCCCGGCGCGGTCAGCCGGTCCGAGACCGCCCACGCGCCGATGACCACCGCGAGGACGGCGAGGTAGAGCGGCCACAGCCGGAAGAACCGGCCGATCCAGAACTCGACGAGGTCGTTCCGGCGCTCCATCGACGCCGGGATGATGAACCCGCTGCAGAGGAAGAAGACCAGGACGCCGAACTCGCCCAGCCGGAACCAGTGGTGCGACCAGCCCAGCAGGCCGACCCACTGGGTCTCCCCGAGGTGCTGCACGGCCACCACCAGCGCAGCGATGCCGCGCAGCGCATCGAGGAACTCCAGCCGGCCCTTCCTCGTCGTGGCCGCGTCGCCGGACGCGGGCGTGCCGACGGCAGGGGCGGCGGCGTCCTCGAGGGCGGTCGTCGAGACACCGTCACCGGTGGACTGGGGCAGCATGGGATGTCCTTCGACTGGGCGCGGCCGCGGCAGCTCGCACGGAAGGGGGCCGGAGGCCGGGCACCCCCATCGTGGCACAGCGGTCGGTGCGCCTCCGGCGCCACGGGCGGGCAGGCGCGCCGGGCTAGGCTCGGTCCATGCCCCGCGTGCTGGTCGACGCCACGGCGGTACCCGAGGACCGGGGCGGCGTGGGGCGGTACGTGGACCAGCTGCTGCCCGCGCTGGCCGAGCTGGGCACCGACCTCGCCGTCGTCTGCCAGCACCGCGACGAGGCGTACTACCGGGAGCTGCTGCCCGGCGCCCGCGTCGTCCCCGCGCCGGAGGCGATCGCCCGCCGGCCCGCCCGGCTGGCCTGGGAGCAGGTCGGTCTGCCGCGGGTGGCCCGCGAGGTGGGGGCCGAGGTCCTGCACTGCCCGCACTACACGATGCCGCTGGCCGCGGGCCTGCCCGTGGTGACCACGCTGCACGACGCCACCTTCTTCACCCACCCCGAGGTGCACCAGCGGGTCAAGCGCACCTTCTTCCGGGCCTGGACGACGGCGTCGCTGCGCCGCGCGGCCCGCTGCGTGGTGCCCTCGCAGGCCACGCTGGACGAGCTGAGCCGGGTGACGCGGGGCGTGCACGGCCAGGTGGAGGTCGCCCACCACGGGGTCGACGCCGCCCGCTTCCACGTGCCGACGGAGCAGGAGGTCGCCGCGGCCCGCCGGCACCTCGGGCTGCGCGCCGGCCGCTACGTCGGCTTCCTCGGCACGATCGAGCCGCGCAAGAACGTGCCCGCGCTGATCGAGGGGTGGCAACAGGCCGTCGCCGGGCTGCCCGACCCGCCGGCGCTCGTGCTCGCCGGCGGCCGCGGCTGGGACGAGCGGGTGGACGAGGTGCTCGCCCGCGTGCCGGACGGGCTGGAGGTGCTCCGGCCGGGGTACCTGCCGCTGGAGCTGCTCGCCGGGTTCCTGGGCGGCGCGGAGGTGCTGGCCTACCCGAGCCTGGCCGAGGGGTTCGGGCTGCCGGTGCTCGAGGCGATGGCCTGCGGGGCGCCGGTGCTCACCACCCGGTCGCTCGCGCTGCCCGAGGTCGGCGGCGACGCCGTGGCCTACAGCGGGTACGACGCCGGGTCGATCGGGCAGCGGCTGGGGGAGCTGCTCGCCGCGCCGGAGGAGCGTGCCCGGCTGTCCGCCGCGGCGGTGGCCCGGGCCGCCGGATTCACCTGGCAGGCCTGCGCGGAACGGCACCTGCACGCCTACGCCGCCGCGGCGGGACCCTCCCTGAGGCGCCGCGGGCCCGACGTAGGGTGACCTCCGTGGACAGCGCTCCGGTCGACAGCGCTCCGGTCGACGCGCCGCTCCGGGTGGTGGTGGTGACCTACTCGCCGGGCGAGACGCTCCAGGGGTTCCTCGACTCCCTCGCCGCAGCGACCGACCGGCCCTACGAGGTCGTCCTGGCGGACAACGGCTCCACCGACGGCGTCCCGGAGCGGGCGGCGCGGCAGCGGCCCGAGGTGACGCTCCTGCGCACCGGAGGCAACGTCGGCTACGGCGCCGCCGCGAACGCCGCGCTGGCCGGCGCCACCTCCGGGTACGCGATCGTGGCCAACCCCGACGTCCGCTTCGAGCCGGGCGCGGTCGACGAGCTGCTCGAGGCCGCGGCGCGCTGGCCCCGCGCGGCGACGCTCGGCCCGGCCATCCGCACCCCCGAGGGCGCCATCTACCCCTCGGCCCGCGACCTCCCGTCGCTGTCGACCGGCATCGGGCACGCCCTGCTCGGCTGGGTCTGGCCGGCCAACCCGTGGACGGCGCGCTACCGCCGCGAGCGCGACGAGATCACCGAGCGCCCCGCCGGGTGGCTCTCGGGCAGCTGCCTGCTGGTCGACCTCGCCGCGTACGCGTCGGTGGGCGGCTTCGATCCCGGCTACTTCATGTACTTCGAGGACGTCGACCTCGCCCGCCGCCTCGGGCAGCGGGGCTGGCTGCACGTCTACGTGCCGACCTCGGTGGTCACCCACGAGGGCGGCCACGCGACCCGGCGCTCGGCCCGGCGCATGCAGCGGGTGCACCACACCAGCGCGCTGCGGTACCTCTCCGCCGACTTCCCCCGGCGCCGGCACGCGCCGCTGCGGGCAGCCCTCCGTGCCGGCCTCGGCGCCCGGATGCTGCTCTCCTACGCGAGCAGCCGGGTCGACGCCGGCGCCCAGCCGCAGCAGACCGTCGACCAGCTGCCGCACGAGCACCCCGCCCACCCCGGCACCGGCCAGTAGGAGGACATCCGATGCGACACGCCGTGATCATGGCGGGCGGCTCCGGCACGCGGCTGTGGCCGCTGTCCCGCGCCCAGCGCCCCAAGCAGCTGCTCGACGTCGTCGCCGACGAGGACGGCGGCGCGCACAGCCTGCTGGAAGAGGCGTTCACCCGCCTCGAGGCGGTGCTGCCGGCCGAGCAGATCTGGGTGTGCACCGCGGCCCGCTACGCCGACATGGTGCGCGCCGCGCTCCCGCGGCTGCGCCCCGACCGGCTGGTCCTCGAGCCGACGGCGCGGGACACCGCCAACGCCGTCGGCCTCACCGCGGCGCTGGTGGCAGACGTCGACCCGGACGCCGAGCTCGCCGTCGTCAGCGCCGACCACGTCATCCGGCCGGTCGAGCGCTTCGTCACCGCGCTGACCACCGCCTACGACCTCCTCGGCGTCCGCCCGCGGGCGCTGGTGACGCTCGGCGTCACGCCGACCTCCCCGGCGACCGGCTTCGGCTACGTGCAGAAGGGCGCGCCGACCGAGGTCGCCGGCGCGTCGGAGGCGGCGTCCTTCCGGGAGAAGCCCGACCGCGCCACCGCCGAGGCCTACCTGGCCTCGGGGGAGTACGTCTGGAACTCCGGCATGTTCGTCTGGCGGGCGCAGACGGTGCTCGACGCGCTGGCCGACCACCTGCCCGAGAGCGCGGAGGGGCTGGCCCGCATCGTGGCCGCCCCGGCGGGACCGGAGCGCGACGCCGTCCTGGCCGAGGTCTTCCCGACCTTGCCGAAGATCAGCGTCGACTACGCCGTGCTCGAGCCCGCGGCCGCGGAGCCGGGCCGGGTCGCCGTCGTCGACCTCGACGTGGAGTGGCTGGACATCGGCTCGTGGCCGGCGCTGGCCCACACCCTGGAGACCGACGACGCGGGCAACGCCGGCCGCGGGCTGCGGGTGCTGCTGGACAGCTCCGGCAACGTCGTCCTGTCCGACGACCCGGAGCACCTCGTCGCGCTGCTCGGGGTGCGCGACTGCGTCGTGGTGCACACCGCCGACGTGACGATGGTCTGCCCCGTGGGCGACGCGGAGCGGGTCAAGCAGCTGCTCGCCGAGGTGGAGTCCCGGCACGGCGACCGCTTCGGCTGATGTGACGCATCCCGGCCGGCGCAGTCCGCACGGAGATCCGGGATCGCGGAAGATGGTCGTCGTGCGTCTCTCCCGCGACCTGCGTCCGGCCGTCGGAACGACCGACGAGCAGCCGCCGGTCCGCCTCGCCGGACGGGTCCGGGCCGCCGGAGCCGCCGCCGTCCTCGTCGTCACGACGGCGGTCGTGCTGGCCCAGCTGTTCGTCAGCGGGACGGTGGGGCTCGCGGACAACGGCGACGCCGACCGGCTGGTCTGCCGGCTGGGCTTGAGCATCGGCCCGGACTCCTCGCAGCAGGGGTTCGAGGGCGACTACGTGCCGGGCAACCGCTGCCCGGGCGAGAACTGGACCTACACCACCTCCTGGCGGCCCCTGCTGCGGCTCACCTACTGGCTGACCCGGCTGGTGACCGGGGGGGACGGCTTCGACATGGCGGTCCTGGCCGTCGTCGGCGCGGTGCTGCTCGGCCTGGGGGCCGCGGCGCTGTTCCTCGCGCTGCCCGGCAGCGCGGGAGCGCGCTGGCCGCTGGTCGCGCTGGTCGTCGTCGCCGTCAGCGACATCGGGTTCGTCACCTACCTCAACTCCGGCTACACCGACCAGGGCGGCTTCATCGGGCTGCTCTGGGTGTGCGCCGCGATCGTCGGGCTCGTCGTGCACCGGTCGTGGCCGTGGCTGCTGTTCCTGGGCCTGGCCGTCGTGTTCACCGGGGCGGCCAAGACCGCGTTGATCACGATCCTCCCGGCCGTCGGGCTCGCCCTGCTGCTCAGCCGGCGGTACCGCAGCCGCCCGGCGCAGCCGGGCCGGTGGAGCATCCGCCGTCCCCTCGCCGCCCTGGTCGTGGTGCTGGCACTCGGCGGGGTGGTGCTGGGCCTGACCGCGATGAGCCAGGGCGAGGGGCTGAGCAACGGCAACAAGTACAACCTGCTCTTCCACACCCTCCTCGTGGAGTCCGACGACCCGGAGGCGGACCTGGCGGAGATGGGGCTGCCACCCGAGCTGGCCCGCTTCGCCGGCACGAACGCGTGGGAGCAGGACACGCCGTGGAACGACCCGGACATCGAGGAGAACGCCTGGACCGTCTTCTCCTGGAAGACCTACCTCGAGTTCTTCGCCACCCATCCCGACCGGTTCCTCGAACTGGTCCCGCGGTCGATCGACGCCGTCGCCGACGCCCGGGTCGACTACCTGGCGAACTTCCCCGGCGAGCTCGATGGGGAGCCGCGGCTCGCCGAGCGCCCGAGCCCGGTGTTCTGGGTGCTCGGCCTCCTGCCCCAGGGCTGGCCGGTGCCGGCGATCTCCTTCCTGTGGCTGGGCGCGTTCGCGTTCGGCGTGCGCTGGGCCCGGTCGCTGGACGCGGGACGCGCCGTCCGCGGCGTCCTGGCCGTGCTGCTGACGAGCTACGCGGTCAGCCAGTCGCTGCTGGCGCTCAGCGACGGCTACTACGAGCTGGCCAAGCACGTCGTGCACGCCGCCTTCGCCACCGGACTGCTGCTGGCGGTCCTGCTGGAGGCAGGGATCCGGACGGCGGCCGGCGCGGTCCGGAGCCGCCGTGCCGCCCGGCGGGACGAGGGAGCACCGCCGGCCGGGGACGGCGACCCCGTCGAGGCGGGCGTGCCGGCCGCCGGCGGCGCCCGGTGAGCAGCCCCGGCGCCACCGCGACGGCTGCCTTCGAGGCGACGTGGGAGCCCGACTGGCCGCTGGATCTCCGGCGTGCGCTCGCGCCGCACAGCCGTGGCGCGGCCGACCCGGCGCTGCGGGTCACCCCCGAGGGGATCTGGCGGACCACCACCACTGCGGACGGCCCGGCCTCGGTGCGGGTCCGGTACGTCGCGGGGCGGGTGCAGGTCGCCGCGTGGGGCCCCGGTGCGGAGCGGGCCGGCAGCGCCGTGCCCCGGTCGCTGGGGGCGGAGGACCCCGTCGCCGCCTTCGACCCGGGGAGCCACCAGATGGTGGCCGACCTGCACCGCCGCACGCCGTGGCTGCGGCTGGGCGGCACCGGGCGGACCTGGGACGCGCTGGTGCCCGCCGTCCTCGAGCAGAAGGTCACCACCGTCGAGGCGCACCGGGTGTGGCGGGAGCTGCTGCGCCTCGCCGGTGAGCCGGCTCCCGGGCCGGCGCCGGACGGCATGCGCGTCCTGCCCTCGGCGCGGCGCGTCCTCGAGATCACCGACTGGCAGTGGCACGCCTGCGGGCTGGACGGCGCCCGGCGCCGGGCCCTGCGCGCCGTGGCCACGGTCGCCGACCGGCTCGAGCCGGACGAGGCGTGCGACTCACCGACGCTGCAGCGGCGACTGTGCTCGGTGCCGGGGATCGGCGCCTGGACGGCCGCCGAGGTGGTGCAGCGGACGCTCGGCTGCCCGGACACCGTGAGCGTCGGTGACTACCACCTGAAGAACCTCGTCGGCTTCGCGCTGACCGGCGCCCGGGTCACCAGCGACGAGGACATGCTCGCGCTGCTGGAGCCGTGGCGGGGGCACCGCCAGCGGGTCGTGCGCCTGCTCCTGGCCGGCGGCCCGCGGCGCCCCCGGCGGGGTCCGCGTTTCGCACCGACGGACTACCGCCGGATCTGAGCCGGCCGGATCGGTCCGCTCAGCAGAACCTGGCCTCGGCCTCCTCCGGGTCGGCGGGGATGCGCAGCGACGTGCGCTCGACGGACCCGGTCAGGTTGTCCCAGAAGCGGGTCCAGCTCATGGGCGCCGAGGTGGCCGCCACGTACTCCGCGAGGTCGCCGCACGCCAGAGCGGCGCGGGCCGCCTCGAGACCCGCGGGTGTCACCGTGCCGAGGAGGGGGTCGGCGGTCTGCAGCTCCGGCGCGTCGTCGCTGTGGCGGGCCCAGAACCAGACGATGGGCAGGATCTTCTCGTGTCCCGGGCGGCCGAGTCCCTGCGGCTCGAGGTGGGATCCGATCGGGTCGGACAGGCCGTGGAAATCCAGCACGCTCGCCTCCTGGGAGACTGCGTAACCGAGATATCCGGCCTGGTAGACGAGGAAGTAGGTGCCGTCCGCCGTCCCGAGGGGCACCAGGGTGGGGATGTCACCAGCGTTCGTGAAGTCCTGCTGCGTGAACACCTCGTCGGCGCCGGCCCGTGCCGACCGGTCGACCTGCTCGCCCCACGCCGCCGGCCGCCCGCGCCCGTGTTCTGCGAGCGTCACCGGGTGGGGGGTGCTCGACTGGGCCACGTACAGACCCCGCTCGTCGGCGATCCCGCGCGGACCGATCCCGCCGGCGTAGTCGACCCGCAGCGAGGTGACGCAGACGGCCGCCCAGGCCAGCAGACCCGAGACGAGCACGACCGACGTCCACCGGGCCAGACCTCCCCGCAGGGCTCCGGGGAGGGTCACGGGGACGAGGGCGATCGGGCAGAGGAGCAGGAACAGTGCGGGTAGCAGCAGCCGCCCGTGCATGAAGTCACCACCCACGCGGACGACGAACAGCGCCTGGCACACGGCGGCGAACACGGTGACGGCAACGAGGCCGAGCACCCGGCGGTTCCACCGCCACGAGCGTGCAGCCAGCACGAGCAGCCCGGCGCACACCACCACGGGGATGTAGAGGGCGTAGGGCGCGACGAGGTCGGCGAGGTAGGTCCAGCCGCGGTCCCAGACCGAGCGACCGGACTCCTTCGCGACGGCCGTGTTCGGCACCAGGAGTCCGTAGTAGCCCATCCGGAACACCTGGTAGGCGACCGGAAGGGCGCCGGCAACAGCGACGTCCCTGATCCGCCGCGGCCACGACGACGGCACGGCGATCAGCAGCCACGCCCCCAGCAGTGCGCCCGTGATGGCCAGGTCGGGGCGGATGAGCGGAGCGAGCCCCAGCACGACGAGGAGCCACCAGGGGCGGGTGGGCGCCGCGGCCACCGACTGCCGGGCCGTTCCGAACCACACCGCCCCCAGCCAGGCATAGGTCAGTCCGGTCTCGAGCCCGGACGTCAGGAACGTCCAGGTGGCGGGCAGGGACAGGAAGACCAGCGCCCCGGCCGGGAAAGGGATCGAGCCGCGCCCGCTCCGCGGCGTCGGCTGCGAACGGTGCAACGCATCGGCGCCCAGACAGGCGAGGGCGAGGCCGGTCGCCGAGCCCACCGCGCCCAAGGTCACGGCGATCCAGCTGATGTCGGCGGGCAGGAACGCGGCGAAGGCCGCGAGCAGCCACAGCCACAGCGGGCTGGTGCCGACCTCGACCCGTTCACCGGCGTTGAACACCGGGCCGGACCCCGCCAGGATGCTCCGGGCGACCCGGAAGTTGATGAAGGCGTCGTCGGTGGTCCACCGCCAGTACCAGGCGAGTGCCAGCGTCGCGACGACCACGGCGGCCACCACCACGAGCGTCGACGCCGGTGGACGGGCGCGCGGGGCCGCAACCGGCGGGTCGATGACGTGGTCCGGGTCGGACACCGCGCTGGACATGAGCTCCTGCGGTGGATCGGTCAGGTGGCCGTGGGGGTTCGGGGGCCGTCGAGCAGGCCGAGGAGATAGTCGCCGTAGCCGCTCTTGCCCAGCGGTCCGGCCGCCCGCACCAGGCCGGCGTCGTCCAGCCAGCCGTTGCGCCAGGCGACCTCCTCGATGCACCCGATCTTGAGGCCCTGCCGCTCCTCGACCACGGAGACGAACTCGGTGGCCTGGCGCAGCGAGGCGAAGGTGCCGGTGTCCAGCCAGGCGGTGCCACGGTCCAGCGCGGTGACGGTGAGCCGGCCCTCGCGGAGGTAGTGCTCGTTGACCGCGGTGATCTCCAGCTCGCCCCGCGCGCTCGGGGTGATGGCGCGGGCCACGTCGACGACGTCGCCGGCGTAGAAGTACAGCCCCGGGACGGCGTAGGAGCTGCGCGGCTTCTCGGGCTTCTCCTCGATCGACAGCACCCGGCCGTCGGGATCGAACTCCACGACGCCGTACTCCTCCGGGTTGGCGACGTGGTACGCGAAGACGTGTCCGCCCGCGGGCTCGGGCAGCCGCGCCAGGGCGGTGCCCAGGCCGGCGCCGTAGAAGATGTTGTCGCCCAGCACCAGCGCCGCCGCCTCGCCACCGAGGAACTCCGCGCCGATGAGGAAGGCCTGAGCCAGTCCCTCGGGGCGCGGCTGCACCGCGTACTCGATCCGCATGCCCAGCCGGGTGCCGTCGCCGAGCAGGTGGCGGAAGGCCTCCTGGTCGGCGGGGGTGGTGATGATCAGCACCTCGCGGACGCCGGCCATCATCAGCGTCGAGAGCGGGTAGTAGATCATCGGCTTGTCGTAGACCGGCATGAGCTGCTTGCTCACGGCCTGCGTGATGGGGAAGAGTCGACTGCCGGTTCCCCCGGCCAGAATGATGCCTCGCACGTGCCGAACGTACGGGTTCCCGTCCAGCGGCGGGGCCGGAGGTTCTCGCGTCGACCTTCCGCGGGGGTGGATCCGGGACGGCCCGGTCCTACCATGGTCGAGTGCCTACCCAGCGCGGCGCGCCTGGCGACTCCCCCCTGCCGGCCGCAGCCCCGACTGCGGCGACCATCCCGGTGTCCGGGCCCCGTCAGTGATCCCGGGGACGGATGGTGGCGGACAAGCGGGCGAGGACTCCTGACGCCTCGTCGTCCTCCGACTCGCCGGTGGACGAAGCGACCGCGCGCTCCAGGCGACTGCTGACCGCGGCGCGGGCCGTCATCGGTGTGACGCTGCTGGGCCAGCTCGCACTCCTGATCCAGCGGAGCTGGGCGCAGTACGACGCCGGGGCCGTCTCCATGGACTTCGCGATCTTCCACCAGGCGTGGCAGCAGATCGGCTCGGGGAACCTCAACCCGACGAGCACGATCATCGACCTCCCGTACTGGAAGAGCCACTTCGAGGTCGTCATGTGGCCGCTCGCGCTCCTGCACCCGATCTTTCCGTCGGGCGTGACCCTGCTCATCGTCCAGGACCTGGCCATCGTCGGCGCCGAGGCGATCGCCGTCCTGTGGGTGCTCGAGGTCGTCCAGCGGGGCCGGACCCTGCGGCCGTGGCATCTCGTTCCCGTGGCGACCGTGCTGCTCCTGCTCGTCACCAACGAGCGGATCAGCGTGGTCGCCAAGAGCGACTTCCACTTCCAGGCTCTCGCCACCATGTTCCTCCTCGGTGGCGCCCGGGCGCTGTGGCGGGGAGAGACCCGTCGGGCCTGGCCCTGGCTCGTCGCCGCGCTGCTCACCGGGGATGTCGCGGGTACGTACGTCGCCGGCCTGGGGCTGTCGGCGCTCGTGGCTCGCCGGGACACCCGTCGGGCGGGCGCGGCCCTCATCGCCACGGGCGCCGCCTGGGTGCTGCTCATCGGTGCCCTGGGTGCCAACCACGGATCCGCGATCGGGGGCTACCAGCACCTCGTGGACGAGCCGCTGCCCGCGTCGGGCGGCGCGCTGCTCGTGGTCGTGACCGCCCTCGTCCTGCACCCCAGCCGACCGCTCGAGGTGCTCGGCAGCAAGCTCGGGCTCTTCGGGGCGGAGTTCGCGGCAACAGGCTTCGTCGGGATGTTCCACCCCTGGACCTTCGGCGTGACGGCCGTCGTGGTGGTGAGTGGCGGACTGCAGGAGAGCCTGGCCTTCTTCGTCCCGTTCCAGAACTTCCCCGCCATCGTCTTCGTGACCGTCGGAACGGCGATGACCATGGACTGGGGGCTGCGGTGCAGCCGGGTCGGAGCCCGGCGTCCGGTGCTGGCACGCGCGACCGTGGCCGTCGGCTTCGCCGCCGCCGCGGCCGTCGTGGTGCTGGTGGGCAGGGCTCCGGAGGGAGCTCCCCACCCGGAACCTCCGTCGGCCGCCGCGGCGCTCGCCGCGGTGGACGCGCGGCTCCGCCCTGACGACCAGGTCATCGCCAGCTTCGGGCTCGTCGGCAGGTACGCCGGTCGCGAGCACGTGCGCCGGTTCCTGGTCCCCGCCCGGCTGCCGGTCGAGGCGGACCGAGTGGTCTTCGTCTTCTCGCCCACGGTGGGCAACATGCCGACACCGGGGGTTCAGGAGGCGGCTGCGGCCCGGGTCCTGGAGCTGGGCGCGGAGCAGATCGTCGACACGCCGGACGTCCAGGCCTTCGTCTGGTTCCCGCCGGAGGGGACCACCACGATCGGCCTGCCCACCGAGCTGCTGGCCGGCTCCTAGTGCTGTCGCTCGCCGGCCGGGTCGGTCGTACCGACCCACAGCCTCCCGACGAGTGAGGTGCCGCCGGCCGTGGTCACCGGCTCCCAGCGGGTCGCCCATCCCTCCGCGTGCAGCTGCACGATCGCCGCGCCGAGCAGCGCACCGAGGTTCACCGCCGTCGTGGTGGTGACCGCATCGGTCAGGTGCACGTCGACGACGCCGTCGCCCTCGCCGCCGTAGCGCAGCACCACGGGGAACTCGGGCAGCGCGGCGCTCGCGGTGCGGAACGCGGCCGCGACGGCGTCCAGCTCGCCCGTCCGCGGGACGAGCCCGGCGGTGGGGGAGCGGGAGCCCACCACGTCCCGGGAGCCGTACGGGAAGAGGTCGTCGCCGGGCAGCCGTACCAGCGGGCGGGTGCCCTCGTCGACATCGGGCCGGTCGACCGGGAGGCCCCGGACCACCGCGACCGGCACGCCGTCGAGCTTGCCCTTGACCAGGTCGGCGGCCGAGGCCAGCTCGTCGACCACGGCGATGCGGGTGGTCTCCAGCCGGTTGCCGTGGGCGTCGACGGCGCCCCGGTGGTCCACCAGCGCGGTGATGCCGGCGGAGCCGACGGCGACGTCGGTCAGCCCCTCCCGCCAGGTGCGCCCGAAGGTGTCGCTCACGACCACGGCGACGTCGACGCCGAGCAGCTCCGCGAGCCGGGTCCGCAGCCCGCGGGCCGAGGCGTCGGAGTCCTCGGGGAGCAGCACCAGCGAGCCCTGGTCCACGTTGGAGGCGTCGATTCCCGCGGCGGCCACCACCCAGCCGTGCGGGGTCTGCACGATCTTCAGCGGTCCGCGGCGGGCGACCACCCGCACCGTCTGGCCGTCGATCGCCGCCTGCCGGGCCGCCTCCCGGTCGGCGCCGGCCGGCACGCGCACCAGCGCGCCCTCGACCTTGGAGACCACCTTCGACGTGACGACGACGACGTCGCCGTCGGCCAGCCAGGGGGCGTGCCCGGCGATCGCGGCCGCCAGGTCGTCGCCCGGCGCGAACTCGGGCAGGCCGGCGACCGGCAGCACCGAGACGCCCGCCGGCGGCTCAGACACCAGGAGCTCGGACACCCGCGGCGTCCAGGGCCGCGCGGGCCAGCGCCGTCGTCGCGTCGGGGTCGGACATGAGCAGCGGCACCTGGCGCACGTCCACGCCGGCGAGGTCGGCCGGGTCGTCGGGTGCGACGAGCCAGGCGTCGAGCAGGCCGCCGTCCGAGCGGGCGCCGTAGTGCCGGCCGACGCCCTCGGCGCTCACCTCGATGTCCAGCACGGGCAGGCAGCGGTCGGCCATGCCGCGCACGACCGCGCCACCGACGATCGGCGAGACGCCGGCGATCCGGGCGGGGGTGGCGAGCAGCGCCTCACGCAGGCCCGGGACGCCGAGGATCGTGCCGATGGAGACCACCGGGTTCGACGGCGCGACGAGCACCGCGTCGGCCGCGGCGAAGGCCTCGACGACGCCGGGCGCGGGCCCGGCGGCGTCCACGCCGACCTGCACGAACGCCGAGGGGTCCAGGGCCGCCCGGTGCCGCACCCACCACTCCTGGAAGTGGATGGCGCGCGGGCGGCCGGTCTCGGGGTCGTCGACGACGACGTGGGTCTCCACCCGCTGGTCGCTCATCGGCAGCACGGTGACGCCGGGCTGCCAGCGGTCGGCGAGCGCGGCGGTCACCGCCGAGAGGGGGTACCCGGCGTCGAGCATCCGGGTGCGGATGAGGTGGGTGGCCAGGTCGCGGTCGCCGAGGCCGAACCAGTCGGGGTCGGCGCCGTAGGCGGCGAGCTCCTCCTTGACCGTCCAGCTCTCGCCCGCCCGGCCCCAGCCGCGCTCCTCGTCGATGCCCCCGCCGAGGGTGTAGACGACGGTGTCGAGGTCCGGGCAGATGCGCAGCCCGTGCATCGTCACGTCGTCCCCGGTGTTGACCACCGCGGTGATCTCCGCCCCGGGTTCAGCGGCCCGCACCCCCCTCAGGAATCGAGCCCCTCCGGTCCCACCAGCCAGCACCACGATCTGCACGAAACACATCGTGCCCGATAGGCAGTTGTGCACTGTTCCACGGGCGTGTCGGGGTAGCAGACGAGATGTGACGAACGCGCTGTGACGCGTGGGGCTGCTGTGGCGTGTCGCTTACACCGAGCAAACTTGACCGTTGGGCAACGACACGCGTGTAATTCCGACGATGTCATCGAGTGCTGAGCGGATCGGGAGCCTCCCGGAAGCCGCGCACCGGGACGAGAGCGAGAGGGGACGCATCGTCATGGCCGAGGTGTCGTGGTTGAGCGATTACGTCAACGGGAGCGACCGGGCGACCGACCGATTCGGGTCGGGCGCCGGGCAGAGCCTCGGTGCGCCCGCCGGCTCGGGGATCTCCGGACTGCTGGGCATCGGCCTGGAGGCCGAGGGGCAGTCCTGGCAGGAGCGCGCCCTGTGCGCCGAGACCGACCCGGAGGCGTTCTTCCCCGAGAAGGGCGGCTCCACCCGCGAGGCGAAGAAGATCTGCACGGGGTGCGAGGTCAAGGCCGAGTGCCTCGAGTACGCGCTGTCCAACGACGAGCGCTTCGGCATCTGGGGCGGGCTCTCCGAGCGCGAGCGCCGTCGCCTGCGTCGCCGCGCCGTCTGAGCCGCACCCCTCACCCACAGCTCCGGCCCCGCGACGGGGCCGCACCACAGCCGCCGACGACCCCCGTCGGCGGCTGTGGTGCTATTCGGGGCATGCGCACCCGGGTCGTGGTCGGCCGGGACCGGGTGGTCCAGGAGGTCCGCGCCGCCACTCCGCTGGCCCGCCGGCTGAATGCCCCGGTCACCGCCCGCGCCCCCTGGCTCACCGCCGTCCTCGACGTGCAGGCCGCCCGGCGCCGGGCCGGTCGCCCGGTGGCCGTCGTCGTCGGGGCCGACGGGCAGCCGCCCTCGGCGGTGGCCTTCCTGCAGCTGCGCCGCCGATGGTCGACGAGTGGCCTCGCGACGGCGGTGACGGTGCTGGGCGACGGCCTTCCCACGCCTCCCGGCGGGCCCACGACGCGGCTGCTGGCCGCCGACGACGACGCCTCCGCCGCGCTGGCCGAGGGCGTCCTCGAGCTGCTCGGCGGCCTGCGCGGCCCGTGGTCGCTGCACCTGGCGGGCCTGCCGCTCGGCGACCGGACCGCCCGCCGGCTGGCCGAGCGCTTCCCGATGGCCCGCATGGCGACCGAGCGGACCACCGCGCTCGTCGACGGCCTCGACGACGGCGGCCCGGTCGCCCGCAGTGCTGATCCCCGGGAGCTCGAGCGGGTGCTGCCGGCCCTGCTGGCGCCGGCGCCCGACGCCGGTGCCCGCGCCTTCCTGCGCGCCGCCGCCCGGTTGCACGCCGCGGCCGGCCGGCTGGAGGTCGCGGTCCCGGTCGACCGGCCCGGTGCGCTGCTGACCCTCCTCGACGGCCCGGACCGCCGGCCGTGGTGGGCGACGCCGGGCCTGCCGGGGATGCGGTCCGAGCGCGGTGCGCCGGCGGCCGCGGTCACCGTGCCGGCGCGCTCCTGGCTGCCGCCACCGGACGTGGCCCGGCGGCTGGGCGGCCGGCGCTCCTAGCGGGTGGGGACGAGCCGGTCGCCCCAGGTCAGCTCCGGCTCGGACCCCCCGTCACCCGGCGCGCCGAGGGTGACGGAGACGTCGTAGCTCCGCCCGGTCGGTTCCGCGGCGCCGCCCGGCGGGTGCAGCTCGGTGGCGAACCGGCCGGAGACGGTGAGCTCGTCGCCGTCGCGGACCACGTCGAGGTCCGGGGAGGCGAGCTCCGCGTACTCGGTGCGGGCCTCCCGGCAGCCGGGATCGCCGGGCCGCGGGGGAGCAGTGGCGGCGAGGCAGTTGGCCGCCGGCAGCCGCAGCCGCGCGACGGTGCGTCCGTCGTCGGACGTCAGCTCCAGCTCGGGATAGCCGACGGTGACGCCCACCGCGTGCTCCTCGAGGACGACGCCGCCGAAGGAGAGCCGGACGGTGACCTCCTCGTCCCCGAAGGCGACCTCCTCGTCCCCGAAGGCGACCTCCTCGTCCCCGGAGGCGGCCGGCGGGTCGGCAGGCTCCTCCGCCGGTGCTGCGACGGACGCCGGTTCGGGGGAGCGGGCCGCGGCGGCCAGCGCGGCCGCGACGCCCACGAGCAGGAGCGCGACGACGGCGAGCGCCGCCAGGGCCGTGCCCGGACGCCCGCCGGGGGTGGCGGGCGCGGCCTCCCGCGCGGGCGCGACCGGGGCGAGCACCGCCCATCCCTCGTCCGGCACCTCCGGCGCGCCGGGAGTGCCGGGGGGACGGGCCAGGAAGTCGGCGAGGTCGTCCCGGGGCTGCCCCGGGACGACGACCTCGGCGGTGCCGGGCGGCGGGACGGGGCTGCGGAGCCACAGCGCGACCGCACCGGCCGCGAGCAGCAGCAGCATCCCGAGGGCGGCGCCCAGCGCGATCCAGGGCCCGGCGGCCACCGCGGGAACGTCCATCCCGCCCAGCATCGCAGGGCCCCCGGGACGGGCCGCTCAGCCGGTGGGGTCGATCTCCTCCGGATCGCGGCCGAGCAGGACGGCCACCTGGTCGACGACGACGTCGCGCACCAGGTCCGCGAGGTCGTCCCGGTCGCCGGCGCGGAGCTCCAGCGGGCGCCGGTAGACGATGATCCGGGGTGCCACCTCGCGGCCGTCCTCCCGGTGCGCGGGGAGGATGCGGGCCAGCGGCACACTGGCGTCGTCGAGCACGTCGGAGTCCAGCACCACGTCATCGGGGCTGGTGTGGTCCACCCACGGCACGTCCTCGACGGCGAACTCGACGCCGGCGAGCTCGCGTTCCCAGCGCCGCTCGAGATCCTCGACCGCGTCGAGCACGAGGTCGTCGAACTGCTCGGCGCGGCTGCGGGCCAGCGGCACCTCGGCCGGCACCAGGCGGCCGCGCAGGCCGCGGCCGTGGCGGTCGCGGCGGGAGCGGGCGGGGCGGCGCGAGGGACCGGTCATGACGGCGGAGAGCCTACGGCGCCCGACGCGCTCACCGGGGCAGCCGGCGCCAGACGGCCCGGGGGAGGAGCCGCATGAGGAAGAAGACCGGCCGCAGCACGCCCGGCACCCAGACCTCGCCGCGGCGGCCGCCCAGGCCGGCGACGACGGCGTCGGCCACCTGGTCGGGCGTGCTGGAGAACGGCGCGGGCGACATGCCCTCGGTCATCCGGCCGACGACGAACCCGGGGCGGACCAGCAGCAGCCGCACGCCCGAGCCGGTGAGGGCGTCGGCGAGGCCGCTGGCGAAGCCGTCGAGCCCGGCCTTGGCCGAGCCGTACACGTAGTTGGCCCGGCGCACCCGCACCCCGGCGACCGAGGAGAAGACGACCAGCGTGCCGCGCCCGGCCGCCCGCAACCGGTCGGCGAGCAGGGTCAGCACGTGCACCTGCGCGGTGTAGTCGGTGTGGACGACGGCCACGGCGGCGGCCGGATCGCGCTCGGCGAGCGCCTGGTCGCCGAGCACGCCGAAGGCCACGACGACCGTCGTCGGCACGCCGAAGCGGCGTTCCACCTCGTCGAGAGCGGCGGCGTGACCGGCGAGGTCGTCGGCGTCGAACTCCACCCGGCCGACCGTGGTGGCGCCCGCCGCGCGCAGCTCGGCCTCCTGCTCGTCGAGGTCACTCGCCCGCCGCGCGGCCAGCACGACCGTGCCGCAGCCGCGCGCAGCCAGCCGGACGGCGACGGCCGTGCCGATCTCGCTGCGCCCGCCCAGGACGAGGATCGGACCTGTGTCGATGCCCACGGGGTCATCGTGCAGGATGGGGCGCCCGACCCGAATTCCCGGTGCGCCTGCTGCGGTCGACCCGGAGGCGGGTTTACGGTGCATGCGTGAGGAACCGGTGGTGAGGCAGTCACGTCGCTGCTCGCGCAGCGGCTGCGCGCAACCGGCAGCGGCGACTCTGACCTACGTGTACGCGGAGTCCACGGCCGTTGTCGGCCCGTTGGCGACCTTCTCGGAGCCGCACAGCTACGACCTCTGCGAGTTCCACGCCGAGCGGCTGACCGTCCCCCGCGGCTGGGAGGTCGTCCGGCACGAGATCGACCTGGACGACGTCGGCCCGACCGGTGACGACCTGCTCGCCCTGGCCGACGCGGTCCGCGAGGCGGCCCGCCCCGAGCCCCCGCGCGATCCGCTGGACGACGGCCGCGGCACCCGGCGCGGGCACCTGCGCGTCCTTCCCGACCTCCCCTGACGGGGAGCCGTCCAAGCGGCCGGTCGCAGGCGCCGATAGGGTCTCGGCGTGGCTGACCTCTCATCGATCATCAAGGCCTATGACGTGCGGGGTGTCGTCCCCGACCAGTGGGACGAGGACGTCGCCCGGTCGATCGGCGCCGCGTTCGCCGAGTTCGTGCACGCCGACAGCGGCGCCACCTCGGTGGTCACCGCGCACGACATGCGCGACTCGTCGGTCCCCCTGTCGCGCGCCTTCGCCGAGGGCGTGATCAGCCGCGGGCTGGACGTCGTCGAGGCCGGCCTGGGCTCGACCGACATGCTCTACTTCGCGGCCGGCTCGCTGGGCATCCCGGGCGCGATGTTCACCGCCAGCCACAACCCCGCGAAGTACAACGGCATCAAGATGTGCCGCGCCGGCGCGGCGCCGATCGGGCAGGACTCCGGGCTGGCCGAGATCCGCGCCTCCGCCGAGGCCGGCAGCCACGACCGCGACCCGGGCCGGGTCGGCTCGGTGTCCCAGCGGGACGTCATCCACGAGTACGCCGCGCACCTGCGCGGCCTGGTCGACCTCTCCGGCATCCGCCCGCTCAAGGTCGTCGTCGACGCCGGCAACGGCATGGGCGGGCACACGGTGCCGGTCGTGCTGGCCGACCTGCCGCTGGACGTCGTCCCGATGTACTTCGAGCTGGACGGCTCGTTCCCGAACCACGAGGCCAACCCGCTGGACCCGGCCAACCTCGTCGACCTGCAGGCCGGGGTCCGCGAGCACGGCGCCGACATCGGCCTGGCCTTCGACGGCGACGCCGACCGCGTCTTCGTCATCGACGAGCGGGGCGAGCCGGTCAGCCCCTCGGCGATCACCGCCCTGGTCGCCGTCCGCGAGCTGGCCAAGGGCCACGGGACGACGATCATCCACAACCTGATCACCTCGAAGGCCGTGCCCGAGATCGTGCGCGAGCACGGTGGCGAGCCGGTGCGCACCCGGGTGGGCCACTCCTTCATCAAGGCCGAGATGGCCCGCACCGACGCCGTGTTCGGCGGAGAGCACTCGGCGCACTACTACTTCCGCGACTTCTGGCGCGCCGACACCGGCATGCTCGCGGCCATGCACGTGCTCGCAGCGCTCGGCGAGCAGGGCGGCACGCTCTCGGAGCTCACCGCCGCCTACTCGCGCTACGCCGCCTCGGGGGAGATCAACTCCACCGTGGACGACGCCGCGGCGCGGACCGCCGACGTGCGGGCGGCCTTCGCCGACCGGGAGGGCACGCGGATCGACGAGCTCGACGGGCTGACCGTCGAGCTGGCCGACGGCGCGTGGTTCAACCTGCGGGCGAGCAACACCGAGCCGCTGCTGCGGCTGAACGTGGAAGCGCCGGACGAGGCGCGGATGACCGAACTGCGGGATCAGGTACTGGGGATGGTGCGGGCATGACGACGGATGCGACGACCGGTGGACCGCTGGGGCTGGACCCCGAGCTGCTGTCCATCCTGGCCTGCCCGGACACCCACCACAGCCCGCTGACCGTCGACGAGGCGGCCGGCGAGCTGCTGTGCACGACGTGCGACCGGGCCTTCCCGGTGCGCGACGGCATCCCGGTGCTGCTGCTGGACGAGGCGCGTCGCCGGGGTGGCGGGGCGGGCGGAGAACGCAGCTCTTCATGATCCCGCCCGAGTTCGCCGAGGAGGTCCTCGACGACCTCGGGGTCATGCGCGCGCGGGATCCCCGTGGTCTGCTGCCGGCCGTGGCCGGCGCCGGCGCCCAGGTGCGGGAGACCGCGCGCCTGACCGCGGAGACCGGCCTCGAGCGGGTCACCGGCGGAGGCCGGCCCCGGGGGCTGGTGATCGTCGCCCGCCGCGAGGGTGCGGTGGCCGCCTCGGTGCTGCGGGCCCTGCTGGGAGCGTCGAGCCCGGTGACCGTGGACGTCGTCCCGGGGCCGGCGCTGCCCGTGTGGACCGGGCCCAGCGACGTCGTCGTGGTCGCGACCCGCACCGGAGCCGGCAGCTACGCCGTCGGCCCCGCCTACGAGGCCGCCCGCCGCGGGGTCTCGCTGCTGGGCATCGGGGCGGAGGGCGCCCCGCTGCACGCGGCCTGCTCGGCCGGCCGCGCGCCGTACGTCGCCCTGCCGCCGAGCCGGGTGCGGCACACCACGCTGTGGTCGCTGCTGACCCCGATGCTGCTGCTGGCCACCGAACTGGGCCTGCTCCCCGGCGAGGTCACCGATCCGGAGTCGATCGCCGCTGCGCTCGACGCGACCGCCGAGGAGTGCGGCCCGGCGCGGGAGACGTTCGTGAACCCGGCCAAGACGCTGGCCCTGGAGCTGCTCGACGCGCTGCCGGTCATCGCCGCCGAGGGGCCGCTGGCCGGTGCCGCCGCGACCCGGATCGCCGACCAGCTGGCCACGCTCGCCGGCCTGCCCGCCGCCGGCTTCCGGCTGCCCGACCAGCGCGTCGCGGCCTGCGCCGTCCTGGGCGGACCGCTGGCGCCGCACGACGGCGACGACTTCTTCCGCGACCGCGCCGACGACGCCGGCCGGCGGCTCCGGCTGCTCACCATCCGGGACTCCGCGGCCGGCGGGCACGACGGTGCCGGCGAGCGCGAGCCGCGCTCGGCCGGCGAGGCCATGGACGAGGTGCTGCGCACCGCCGCGGCGCGCAACGTCCCGGTCAGCGGCCTGGCCGAGCACGGCGAGGCGGCGTCCGCCGGCCGGCTGCCGCGGCTGGCCCGCCAGCTCGCCGTCGCCGACTTCACCGCCGTCTACCTCGCCCTGGCGCTGGACGCCGAGCGGGGGCGGTTGCCGTGACGGGTTCAAGGACGCCCCCATCATGGGTACCGCGCACGTGCTGACCGACGGAAAGGACCTCCCGTGGCGGGTGGACTCGTAGCCCTGCTGGACGACGTGGCGGTGCTGGCCAAGGCCGCCGCCGCCTCGCTGGACGACATCGGGGCCGCCGCCGGCCGGGCGAGCATGAAGGCCGCCGGCGTCGTCGTTGACGACACGGCGGTCACGCCGCAGTACGTGCAGGGGCTCAGTGCCCAGCGCGAGCTGCCGATCATCCGGAAGATCGCGCTCGGCTCGCTGCGCAACAAGCTGCTGATCATCCTGCCGGCGATCCTGCTGCTCAGCGAGTTCCTCGACTTCCTGCTCACCCCGATCCTCATGGTCGGTGGCGCCTACCTCTGCTACGAGGGCGCGGAGAAGATCTGGCACCGGATCAGCGGCCCCGCCGATCACCACGCAACGGTGGAGGACGCGCTCCCGGACGAGAAGACCATCGTGTCCGGGGCGGTGCGGACCGACTTCATCCTGTCCGCGGAGATCATGGTCATCTCGCTCAACGAGGTCGCGAGCGAGGGCTTCGTCTCGCGGGCGGTCATCCTGGCCGTCGTCGCGGTCGGGATCACCGTGCTGGTCTACGGCGTCGTAGGGCTGATCGTGAAGATGGACGACGTCGGCCTGAATCTCGCGCAGCGGTCCGGGAAGGCCGTGGCCGCGTTCGGGCGGAGCCTGGTCAAGGGGATGCCGAAGCTGCTCAGCGTGCTCACCGTGGTGGGCACCGCCGCCATGCTCTGGGTCGGTGGGCACATCCTCCTGGTCGGCACCGACGAGCTCGGGCTGCACGCGATCTACGACGTCGTCCACCACCTCGAGGAGGCCGCGCACGACGCGACCGGGGCGCTCGGCGGGGTCGTGGGCTGGATCGTCAACACGATCGGCAGCGCGCTGCTGGGGCTCGTCGTCGGCGCGCTGATCGTCGTGGTGATGACGCTCACGGTGCACCGGAAGAAGGCCGGGAGCGACGCAGCCGCCCACTGAGCGGGGGACAGTAGGGCCATGCACACGGGGACGACCGACCGCACGCTGCTCTCGCCGGCCCGCCGGCGTGCCGACCGCGCGCGCCTCGAGAACGAGGTCGTCGACGTGCTGGTCATCGGTGGCGGGGTCACCGGCGCCGGGGCCGCGCTCGACGCGGCCAGCCGCGGGCTGAGCGTGGCGCTGCTGGAGGCCCGCGACTTCGCCGCGGGCACCTCCAGCCGCTCGAGCAAGCTCATCCACGGCGGGCTGCGCTACCTCGAGCAGTTCGCCTTCCCGCTGGTGCACGAGGCGCTGCACGAGCGGGCCCGGCTGGTCCAGACGATCGCGCCGCACCTGGTGCGGCCGTTGCCGTTCCTGCTGCCGCTCACCGCGCCGGTCTGGCAGCGGGCCTACTTCGGTGCCGGGGTGGCGCTCTACGACGTCCTCGGTGCCGCGTTCACCTCGCACAGGCCGATCCCGCGCCACCGGCACCTCTCGCGGACGGCGACCCTGGAGGCGTTCCCCGGGCTGCGCCGCGACGCCGTCCACGGCGCGATCCGCTACTGGGACGCGCAGGTCGACGACGCCCGCCACACCCTCGCCGTCGTCCGCAGCGCCGCCGGGTACGGCGCCCGGGTGCTCTCCAGTGCCCGCGTGACCGGGCTGCTGCGGGACGGCGCGGGTGGGGACGACGTGGCAGCGGACGCGGCGGTGGTCGGTGTGCACGCCGCGGACCTCACCGACGGCTCGTCGTTCACGGTGCGCGCCCGCAGCGTGATCGCGGCCACCGGCGTGTGGAGCGACGACATCGGCACGATGCTCGGCGCCGCCGCGCCGAGCCTGCGGGTGCGCGCGTCCAAGGGCGTTCACCTCGTGGTGCCGCGCTCGGCCATCGACGGCGGCTCGCTCGCCGCCGCGGGCGGGACGCCCGACGGCCTCATCCTGCGCACACCGACCAGCGTGCTGTTCGTCATCCCGTGGGGCGAGGAGTGGATCGTCGGCACCACCGACACACCCTGGAAGCTCGACCGCGACCACCCCGCGGCCAGCAGCGCGGACATCTCCTACCTGCTGGACCAGGTGAACCGGGTGCTCACCCGCCCGGTGACCACCGACCAGATCCTCGGCGTCTACGCCGGCCTCCGGCCGCTGCTCGCCGGTGAGTCCGACGAGACCAGCCGGCTCTCCCGCGAGCACGCCGTCGTCACCCCCGTGCCGGGCCTGGTGCTGGTGGCCGGCGGCAAGTACACGACCTACCGCGTCATGGCCGAGGACGCCGTCGACGCCGCCGTCGAGGGGCTGCCCGGCGTGCCGCCGTCCCGCACCGCGCACCTGCCGCTGGTGGGGGCGCACCGCTGGACCGAGGTGCGCGACGGCGCCGCCGCGCTCGCCGCCGGCGCCGGGCTCCCCGAGGACGTGGTCGAGCGGCTGCTGCACCGGCACGGCGACCGCACCGCGGACGTGCTGGCCCTCGCGGCGGCCGATCCGGAGCTCGCCGAGCCGCTGCCGGGCGCACCGGACTACCTCGCCGCCGAGGTCGTGCACGCGGTCACCGCCGAGGGCGCGCTGCACCTCGACGACGTGCTCACCCGGCGCACCCGGATCTCCATCGAGACCGCGCACCGCGGCGTCGTGACCGCGGCACGGGTGGCCGACCTGATGGGCCGGGAGCTCGGCTGGGACGAGGAGCGCACCGACCGGGAGGTGGCGCACTACACCGCCCGCGTGGACGCCGAGCGCGAGTCGCAGCGGATGCCCGACGACCGGACGGCCGACGCCGCGCGGCTCGGTGCGCCCGACGTGCGCGCCGGAGTGGCGCACGCAGCGTGGGCGGGTCGTTAGCCTGGAGCCCATGTGGCAGCTTCAGAACGCGGTGCGTCACTACCCGTGGGGTTCGCACACGGTCATCCCGGAGCTGCTGGGGCTGCCCTCCCCGGCCGACGAGCCGCACGCCGAGCTCTGGATGGGCGCGCACCCCGACGAGCCCAGCGTGCGCTCCGACGGCGTCCCCCTGGACAAGGCCATCGCCGCGGAGCCCGAGCTGCTGCTCGGCCGCGAGGTCGTCGGCCGGTACGGCGCGCGGCTGCCGTTCTTGATGAAGGTGCTCGCCGCCGACCAGCCGCTGTCGCTGCAGGCGCACCCCACCAACGAGCAGGCCGCGGCGGGCTACGCCGCGGAGGAGGCCGCCGGGGTGCCGCGCGACTCCCCGACGCGCACGTTCAAGGACCAGTCGCACAAGCCCGAGATCCTGCTGGCGCTGACGCCGTTCGAGGCCCTCTGCGGCTTCCGGCCGGTCGAGGAGTCGCTGCACTGCCTGGCCAAGCTGCAGGTGCCCGAGCTCAAGCCGACGATCGCCGCGCTGGCCCGTGGTGGCCTGCGCGCCGCGATCCCGCAGCTGATCGCGCTGTCCCCGGAGACCCGCGACGTGCTGGTGAGCGCCGTCGCCGAGGCCGCGGCCGGCTTCGTCGCCGCGCACGACCCGGAGTTCATCAACACCTACCGCTGGGCCGCCTCGCTGGCCGAGACCTACCCGGGCGACCCCGGCGTGGTCATCTCGCTGATGTGCAACCACCTCAAGCTGCAGCCCGGTGAGGCGGTGTTCATGCCCGCCGGCAACCTGCACGCCTACCTCTCCGGCGCCGGCGTCGAGGTCATGGCCAGCTCGGACAACGTGCTGCGCGGCGGGCTGACCGGCAAGCACGTCGACCTCGCGGCGCTGATCGAGGTGCTCGACTTCACCGACGGGCGGGTGCCCGTGCTGCACCCGGTCCTCGGGCCCGGCGGGCTGCGCTACCCGGTCCCGGTCGAGGACTTCGACCTCACCCGCTGCCAGCTCGACGACCAGGCCGGCACGCTCACCACCCGCGGCCCGCAGCTGCTGCTCTGCACCGAGGGCACCGCGGTGCTGTCGTCGGCCGAGGAGTCGCTGACGCTGCGCAAGGGAGAGTCGGCGTTCGTGCCGGCCGGGACGCCGGTGAGCGCCCGCGGCCCGGCGGTGCTCTACCGCTCCACCACCAACATCAGCTGAGGCTGCCGCCGCGACATGCGTGTCGCGGCACCGGGGGAGCGGGCGGCCTGCCTACGGTCCGGGCGCTGTCGTCTCGCCCTGGGGGAATGTCCGTGCCCGCTCGTCCGCTCGTCCGCACCCGACGGCTGGCGCGCGCGACGGTCGCGCCGCTGCTCGCGCTCGCCCTGCTCGGCGGCTGCGCGCTGGAGGCGACGTCCGCCGACGAGCCGTCCGCGGAGGTCCCCGTCGAGGCGGCTGCCCCGTCCGACGTGCCCGCCGGCGCAGCGCTGGCCGCCCTCGCCGCGCTGGAGGTCAAGGGCCGGGCACCGCGCACCGGGTACGACCGGGACCTGTTCGGCAACGGCTGGGTGGACACCGACCGCAACGGCTGCGACACCCGCAACGACGTCCTCGCCCGCGACCTGACCGGCGAGACCTTCAAGCCGGGCACCCGCGACTGCGTCGTCCTCACCGGCGCGCTGGCCGATCCGTACTCGGGGCGCACGATCGCCTTCCAGCGCGGCGAGGGCACCAGCGAGGCGGTGCAGATCGACCACGTGGTCGCGCTCTCGGACGCCTGGCAGAAGGGCGCCCAGCAGTGGGACGCCGACACGCGCGCCCGGTTCGCCAACGACCCGCTCAACCTGCTCGCCGTCGACGGCCCGCTCAACATGCAGAAGAGCGACGGCGACGCCGCCACCTGGCTGCCGCCCGCGACGTCGTTCCGCTGCACCTACGTCGCCCGCCAGGTCGCCGTGAAGATCGGCTACGGCGTCTGGGTGACCCAGGCGGAGAAGGACGCCATGGCCACGGTGCTCAGCGCCTGCCCGGAGGAGCCGTTGCCCGCCGGCGGGGTCGCCGCGGTCCCGCCGGCGCCCGCGCCGGCGGTCCTCCCGGACCTGCCTGCGACCTACGCGGACTGCGCCCAGGTGAAGGCCGCCGGAGCCGCGCCGATCCGCGTCGGCGACCCCGGGTTCTCGGCGGCGTTCGACGGCGACGGGGACGGCGTCGGCTGCGAGTCCTGACCCGCTCGGGTGGTCGTGGGGCGACGGGCTTGCGTCCGCCGCCTATCCTGGGCAACGGCACGAGCCCCGCCGAAGCCTCGGCATGCTCGCTCTCCCCGGTTCCCGGGGATCGAAGCGACCCTGCATCCGACTGCACCGCCCGGCTCCGCGCCGGGCACACCCTGGAGCTTTCATGACCGCCAGCACTGGCACCCGCACGCTGACCACCCCCACCGGCGAGGCCGACTACAAGGTCGCCGATCTCTCCCTCGCCGGCTTCGGCCGCAAGGAGATCGAGCTCGCCGAGCACGAGATGCCCGGCCTCATGGCGCTGCGCGCCGAGTACGGCGACGCCCAGCCCCTGGCCGGCGCCCGCATCGCCGGCTCGCTGCACATGACGATCCAGACCGCCGTCCTCATCGAGACGCTGACCGCGCTCGGTGCCGACGTGCGCTGGGTCTCCTGCAACATCTTCTCCACCCAGGACCACGCCGCCGCGGCCATCGCCGTCGGCGCCGGCACCCCCGAGCAGCCCGCCGGCGTCCCGGTCTTCGCCTGGAAGGGCGAGTCGCTCGAGGACTACTGGTGGTGCACGCAGCGCCTGTTCGAGTTCCGTGACGAGTCCGGCGCTGTCGTGGGCCCGAACATGGTGCTCGACGACGGCGGCGACGCCACCCTGCTGGTCCACCTCGGCACCCGCTTCGAGGCCGACGGCGTCGTCCCCGACACCACCGACGCGGACTCCGAGGAGTACGCGGTCATCCTCGACACCCTGCGCAGCACGATCGCCGAGGACGCCACCTACTGGACCCGCATCGGCCAGGGCATCAAGGGCGTCACCGAGGAGACCACCACCGGCGTCATGCGGCTCTACGAGCTCGCCCGCGACGGCCGCCTGCTCTTCCCGGCGATCAACGTCAACGACTCGGTCACCAAGAGCAAGTTCGACAACCTCTACGGCGTCCGGCACTCGCTGATCGACGGCATCAACCGCGCGACCGACGTGATGATCGGCGGCAAGGTCGCCGTCGTCTGCGGCTACGGCGACGTCGGCAAGGGCTCCGCGGAGTCGCTCCGCGGCCAGGGCGCCCGGGTGATCGTCACCGAGATCGACCCCATCTGCGCGCTGCAGGCCGCGATGGAGGGCTACGAGGTGGCCACGCTGGACGAGGTGATCGGCAAGGCCGACATCATCATCACCACGACCGGCAACAAGGACATCATCTCGGCCGAGCAGCTGGCCGCGACCAAGCACCAGGCGATCATCGGCAACATCGGCCACTTCGACAACGAGATCGACATGGCCGGCCTGGCGAAGACCCCCGGCGTGGTCAAGACGAACATCAAGCCGCAGGTCGACGAGTGGCGGTTCGCCGACGGCCACACGATCATCGTGCTCTCCGAGGGCCGGCTGCTGAACCTGGGCAACGCCACCGGGCACCCCAGCTTCGTCATGAGCGCCTCGTTCTCCAACCAGACGCTGGCGCAGATCGAGCTGTGGAACAACCGGGCCGCCTACGAGGGCAAGACGCCCACCGTGACGGTGCTCCCGAAGAAGCTCGACGAGCACGTCGCCCGCATCCACCTGGACGCCCTCGGCGTCCGGCTCACCGAGCTGACCAAGGTGCAGGCCGACTACATCGGCGTGCCGGTCGAGGGCCCGTACAAGAGCGACCACTACCGCTACTGACACACCGCCCCAGCAGGGGCCATGTCACGCCGGGGAGGCGGCTCACCCTGATGGGTGGGCCGCCTTCCTTGCACTACAGCGCAGAATGGGCGCCGTGCCACCCACCGCTCCGCAGAACGGGCCCAGCCGCGGCCGTGTCCTCGTCGTCGACGACGACGCCGCCCTCGCCGAGATGCTCGGCATCGTGCTGCGCCGGGAGGGCTACGAACCGGCCTTCGTCTCCGACGGCAACCGCGCCCTCGGGGTCTTCCAGCAGACCCGGCCGGACCTCGTCCTGCTGGACCTGATGCTGCCCGGCCGCAACGGCCTGCAGATCTGCCAGGACATCCGCACCCAGTCGACCGTGCCGATCGTGATGCTCACGGCCAAGGGCGACACGATCGACGTCGTCCAGGGGCTGGAGGCCGGCGCCGACGACTACGTCACCAAGCCGTTCAAGCCCGTCGAGCTGGTCGCCCGGGTGCGGGCACAGCTGCGCCGCGGCGAGACCGGCCAGGCGGAGAGCCTGGCCATCGGCGACGTGCAGATTGACGTGCCCGCCCACCAGGTCTCCCGGGACGGCGTGCCGGTCGCGCTCACCCCGCTCGAGTTCGACCTGCTGGTGGCGCTGGCCCGCAAGCCGCGCCAGGTGTTCACCCGCGAGCTGCTGCTCGAGCAGGTCTGGGGCTACCGGCACGCCGCCGACACCCGGCTGGTGAACGTCCACGTGCAGCGCCTGCGCGCGAAGATCGAGAAGGACCCGGAGCGGCCCGAGGTGGTCCTGACGGTGCGGGGTGTCGGCTACAAGGCCGGTCCCCCCTGACAATGGGGTCGTGACCGCCACCCGCACGCCTCCGGCGGACACCGGCACGCCCGGGCCTCCTGCGCCCGGCAGCTCCCGCGCGGACGAGCTCGCGCGGGTGCGCCGGGCAGTGCGCCGACGGGCCGGTGCCGCCCGCCGCCGCGTCCGGTCCACGTCCCGGCGCTGGGCGAGCCGCGCGGTGCACGCCTGGCGCTCGTCGCTGCAGGTGCGCATCGGCGCCATCACGATGGCCGTGGCCGGCACCGTGGTGATCATCGTGAGCCTGGTGCTGTTCAGCCAGATCCGCGACCAGCTGCTCTCGGTGAAGCGGCAGGCGGCGATCGACCAGGCCCAGGCCGGCGTCCTGTACGCGCAGGGCGAGGTGACCGGCATCGCCACCGGCGACGCCTCGAGCGTGCGCGCCACGCTGGCCCGGACGGGCAACGCCCTGCTGCAGCGCGGTGGCGCGGCCGGCGACTTCGACGTCGTCATGATCTACCGCAGCGGCGACCGCGAGGTGCCCGGCCCCAGCCGGGCGCTCATCTACCAGGCGCTGCCCGAGGACCTCCGGGCCGACGTCGACGCCGGCAACCAGTCCTACCGCTACGCCGAGATCCCCGACGACGCCGGCGAGCCCCGGGCCTCCCTGGTCATCGGCGCGCCCGTGCAGGGCGACGCCTCGGCCTCCGAGCAGATCGAGCTGTACTACGTCTTCCCGCTCACCCAGGAGGCCGAGAGCCTCGGTCTGATCCGCAGCACGGTGGTGATCAGCGGGCTGGCGCTCACCATGTTCGTCGTCGGCATCGGCGTCCTGGTGACCCGGCTGGTGGTCGATCCCGTGCGCCGGGCGGCCGGGACGGCGCAGCGGCTGGCCGAGGGGCAGCTCGAGGAGCGCATGACGGTGCGCGGCGAGGACGACCTCGCCCGGCTGGCGACGAGCTTCAACGCGATGGCCGACAGCCTCCAGCGGCAGATCACCCAGCTGGAGGGGCTCTCCCAGCTCCAGCAGCGGTTCACCTCGGACGTCTCGCACGAGCTGCGCACCCCGCTGACGACGGTGCAGATGGCCGCGGAGGTGCTGCACGAGGCGCGCGGCGACTTCGCGCCGCACGTCGCCCGCTCCGCGGAGCTGCTCAGCGCCGAGCTGGACCGGTTCGAGCGCCTCCTGACCGACCTGCTGGAGATCAGCCGGTACGACGCCGGGGCAGCGACCCTGGAGGCGGGGTCGACGAACCTGGGGGCGCTGGTCGCCCGGGTGGCCGCCGGGATGTACTCCCTGGCGGAGCGGCACGGCTGCGAGCTCACCGTGGACCGGCCCGAGGAGGGGATCTTCGCCGAGGTCGACGCCCGCCGGGTGGAGCGGATCCTGCGCAACCTCGTCGGCAACGCGATCGAGCACGGCGCCGGCCGGCCGGTGGAGATCACCCTGGCCGCCAACCGCACGGCAGCGGCGGTGACGGTGCGCGACCACGGGGTCGGGCTCAGCTCGGCGGACGCCCAGCACGTCTTCGACCGCTTCTGGCGGGCCGACCCCTCCCGGGTGCGCAGCGTCGGCGGCAGCGGCCTGGGGCTGTCCATCAGCCTCGAGGACGCCCGCCTGCACGGGGGCTGGCTCCAGGTGTGGGGGCAGCCCGGCGCCGGCGCCCAGTTCCGGCTGACCCTGCCCCTGACCGACGGCGGCGAGCTGACCAGCTCCCCGCTGCCGCTGCGCCCGCTCGTGATCCGCCGTGCGGGAGGTCCGGCGTGAGGCGGCGGACGGGTCTGCCGGCGCTGGCCGCTGCGCTGCTGCTGGGGATCTCGGCCTGTTCCATCGTGCCGACCAGCTCACCGACGGTGCCGATCACCCAGGCGCCGACGCGGCCGGTCCAGGACGTCGGGTTCGAGCCGCTGCCGCCGGCGCCGGGCGCGACCCCCGAGGAGGTCGTGCGCGGCTTCATCGACGCGGCGGGCAGCCGCGTGCGCGGGCGGCCGGTGGCCGCCGAGTACCTGGCCCCCGACGCGGCGCGCACGTGGACCGACGCCACCAGCATCACGATCGTCAGCCAGGGGTACGCGACGGTGGCCGGCGAGGCCGGCTCGGTCGAGGTGACCGCGGCCCGCGTGGGCAGCGTCGACCCGCGCGGCTCCTTCGCCGTCGCGGGCGCCGACCCGTACACCTACGCCTTCCCGCTGGCCGAGGTCGGCGGCGAGTGGCGGATCACCGACCCGCCGGACACCCTGGTGATGCTGGACTCGGACTTCGAGCGGGTCTACGACCGCGTCGACGCCTACTTCCTCGACCCCACGCTGACGCAGCTCGTCCCCGATCCCCGGTACCTCATCCGCGGCGAGGCGCAACCGACCGCGCTGGTGGAGCGGCTGATCGAGGGGGCCGCGCCGACGCTCGCCCCGGGCGTCGAGAACCCGCTGACCGGTGCCCGGCTGGCCCGCACGGTCACGGTGGAGGACTCGACGGCACGGGTCGATCTCGCCGGCCTCATGGTCGAGCCGGCCACGCCGCTGCGCGAGCTCTGCGCGCAGCTGGTGTGGACGCTCACCCAGCTGGACGACCTGGGGATCCGCTCGGTGGAGATCAGCGTCGACGGCGAGCCGCTGGAGCTGGAGGACGTGCCGCAGCGGCAGACGATCGACGACTGGTCGACCTTCGACCCCGAGGCCACCCCGCTCCCGGCCGTCGGGCACTACCTCGACGAGACCGGTGCGCTCCGCAGGGTCACCGACGGCCAGCCCGCCCCCGGCCCGGCCGGGCAGGCGGGCGCCGGCCTCACGTCGGCCGCTGCCTCGGCCGACCCCCGGACCGGGGAGCTCACCTTCCTGGTCGGGGTGCGCCCGGAGCCGGGGAGCGCCTCGCTCCTGCGCGGGCGCTATGCCGGCGAGCTGGCGCCCGTGCCGTTCGGTGGCGGGACGCTGAGCAGCCCCACGGTGGCGGTGACCAGCCAGGAGATCTGGCTGCTCCGCAACGGCGTGGAGATCGTGCGGGTGTCCGCGGACGGCGCCCCGCAGGGGGTCGGCGCGCCGACGCTGTCCACCCTGGGCGCGGCCCAGGTCATCGAGCTCTCGCCCGACGGCGTCCGCCTGGCCGTCGTGGCGGCCGACGCGCGGGGGGTCCGGCGGTTGTACGTCGGCACGGTCGTGCAGGACGAGGAGCCCAGGTTCGCGGTCCGCGACTTCATCGAGGTGACGCCCGGCCTGTCGTCGGTCGTCGACGTGGCGTGGCGCTCGGCAGGGGAGCTGTGGGTGCTGGCCGGCGAGCCGGGGGAGCAGCAGCTGTACTCGGTCTTCGTGGACGGCTGGGACCTCGCCACGGAGGGGAGGGCCGGGCTGCCGGCCCGGCCCACCGCGCTGGCGGCGGCGCCCGGCCGGCCGCCGCTCGTCGTCGCCGGCGACTCCCTCTGGCAGTGGTCGGGCCAGCGGTGGGTGACACTGCTGCGCGGTCAGGAACCGGTGCGCGGATCGGCGCCGTTCTACCCCCTCTGACGGACGTCCCCGGCTTGGATCCACAGATGCGTGCCCCGGCCCCCCGAGCGGGCGTCGCTGGGCCACGCTGGGCCGGTGGCGGCATCGGCGTGGTCCGCGCTCGCCGACCTGGTGCTGCCCCGCACGTGCGCCGGGTGCGGCCTGCCCGGTCCCGCGCTCTGCCGCCGCTGCGCCGCGCTGCTCGCCCGCCCGCACCTGGCCTCGCCCCGCCGCTTCCCCGAGGGCTTCCCGCCGACGGTCGCCGCCGGCGCCTACGACGGGGCGGTGCGGCCGGCGGTGCTCGCCTTCAAGGAGCGCGGCCGGGCCGAGCTCGCCCACCCCCTGGGCACGGCGCTGGCGCTGGCCGTTGCCGCGGTCGTCACCGCCGTCCCCGGGCCGCCGCCGCGGCAGGTGCTGCTCGTGCCGGTGCCGAGCTCGGCCGCCGCGCTGCGGGAGCGGGGGCGGGACCACGTCCGGGAGCTCGCCGGCCAGGCCGTCCGCGAGCTGTGTGCCGCGGGCCTGCCGGCGGCGCAGGCCCGCCTGCTGCGCCGCTGCGGCCGGGTGCGCGACTCCGCCGGGCTCTCGGCCGGGCAGCGGCGGGCCAACCTCGCGGGGACGTTCGCGCTCGCCCCGGGCGCGGGCGCCGTCGAGGGCCCGCTCGTCCTCGTCGACGACGTCGTCACCAGCGGCGCGACGCTCACCGAGGCCGGTTCGGTGCTCGCCGCGCTGGCCCGGCCGGGCGGTCCGCCGGTCCTCGCCGCGGTCGTCGCCGCGACCCCGCGGCAGCGTCGCCAGGTATCGGCTGATCGACTGTCGGGACCGCTGCCGAGGGACTAGCGTCGAAGCGACCCAACGCCGGATTTCTACCGGGAGGTCTCATGGAGATCGTCGTACGTGGTCGCAATGTCGAAGTTCCCGAGCACTACCGCCAGCTCGTCGAGGACAAGGTCGGGTCCACCGACCGCTTCGACCGGAAGCTGAAGATCCTCCGGATCGACGTGGAGCTCTTCCACGAGAAGAACCCCCGCCAGGCAGCCAGCGCCCAGCGCGTGGAGATCACGCTGCGCGGCAAGGGCCCGGTGGTCCGCGCCGAGGCCAACGGCGCCGACTTCTACGCCGCCCTGGACCTCGCGGTGACCAAGCTGGACACCCGGCTGCGCCGCGCGGCCGACCGGCGGCGCGTCCACCACGGCCGGCGGACCCCGGCCAGCGTCCGGATGGCCGACAACGCCGCGCTGGGCCCGATCGTCGACGCCTCCTTCGGGGCCGACGCCCTGCCCGACCTGGACCAGGCCGGTGAGGCGCCCGTGACCGATCTGGACGAGCACCTGCCCGGGCAGATCGCCCGGGAGAAGGTCCACCCGGCGACGCCGATGCACGTCGACCAGGCCCTCCACGAGATGGAGCTGGTCGGCCACGACTTCTACCTGTTCCAGTGCGCCGACACGGGGCAGCCGACGGTCGTCTACCGCCGGCACGCCTACGACTACGGGCTCATCCGGCTGGCCCCGGTCTCGGCGGACGGCGCCGCGCCCGAGCACGCCGACGAGGCGCAGGTCGCCGGCGTCTGACGCCCACCCCGAGAGTTGATCATCGTCTGCGTGCGCGGGACACGGCCCGACAGGCCGCGGCCTCGAGCACGCGGACGATGATCGACTCGGGGGGAGCTCAGTCCTCCGGCAGCCGGCCGAACAGCACCGCGTCCCCGCGGCCGCCGTCCCGTCGGTCCAGGCACCCCCGCACCACGCCCTCGCGGGTGAAGCCAGCCCGTTCCGCGACCGCCTGCGAGGCGGTGTTGTCGACGTCGGCGTAGAGGTGCACCCGGGGAGCGCCCAGGCCGAGGGCCCACTCGGCGAGCGCAGCGGCGGCCTCGGCCGCGTACCCGTGCCCGCGTCCCCACGGGGCGATCCAGTAGCCGATCTCCGGCCCCAGCCGCCCGGGTCGGAAGTGGAGGCCGGCCGCGCCCACCAGCTCGCCGTGCGCCTCCACCACCACCGGCATCCCCGCGCCCTCGGCCCGCTCGGCGGGCGCCACCTCCTCGACCCAGGTCCGCGCGTCCTCGTCGGTGTAGGGCACGGGGAGCACGGTGATCCAGCGCTGGATCCCGGCGTCCTGGCACGCACGGTGCACCGCCGCGACGTCCTCGGGCCGGTAGGGGCGCAGGACCAGCCGCTCGGTGCGCACGACCTCGCTGGGCAGGTCGATCAGGGTGAGGTCCACCGCGGCATCCTCACGCGTTGCCGAGGACCCGGTCCACCGAGATCTCGATGACCACTCGGGCGGGGTTCTCCCGGGGCTGCCGGTAGCGCCGGGCGTAGCGCTCGACGGCGTCGGCCACCGAGGCGGCGTCGTCCTTCACCACCGCCGCCCCCTCGAGGGTCAGCCAGCGGGCGCCCTCGACCTGGCAGACGGCGACGCGGGCCTGTCCGGCGCGCACGTGCCGGGCCTTCACCGAGGTGTCCGAGGTGATCACCCGGGCGGTGGCGGTGGCGGAGTCGAAGGTGACGCCGACGGGGACGACGTGCGGGCTGCCGTCGGCGCGCAGCGTGGTCAACGTCGCCAGGTGCCGCTCGGTGAGGAACTCGAGCGTGGCCGGGGCGAGGTCTGCGGGGTTCCTGGACACCCGCGGGAGGCTAGAGCAACGGAGCGGGCGGTTCGGACCGCGCAGGGGCCGCGTTCCCAGGTGGCACGCCTACGCTGGGGTCGTGGTGTTCCAGAAGATCCTCCGCGCCGGCGAGGGCAAGCAGGTCCGACGACTCTCCAAGATCGCGGACGCGGTCGAGTCCCTGGCCGACGACTACGTCGACCTCAGCGACGCGGAGCTGCGTGCGCAGACCGACGAGTTCAAGCAGCGGTACGCCGACGGGGAGTCCCTCGACGCGCTGCTGCCCGAGGCGTTCGCCGTCGTCCGGGAGGCGGCGACCCGCACCCTGGGGCAGCGGCACTTCCGCGTGCAGCTCATGGGCGGTGCGGCGCTGCACCTCGGCAACATCGCCGAGATGAAGACCGGTGAGGGCAAGACCCTCACCGGCGTGCTGCCGGCCTACCTCAACGCCCTGACCGGCAAGGGCGTGCACGTGGTCACCACCAACGACTACCTCGCCTCCCGCGACGCCGACTGGATGGGCCGGGTGCACCGGTTCCTCGGGCTCACCGTCGGCACGATCGTCTCCGGCCAGCCGCCGGCGACCCGCCGCGAGAAGTACGCCTGCGACATCACCTACGGCACGAACAACGAGTTCGGCTTCGACTACCTGCGCGACAACATGGCCTGGAGCAAGGCCGACCTGGTGCAGCGCGGCCACCACTTCGCGATCGTCGACGAGGTCGACTCGATCCTCATCGACGAGGCGCGCACCCCGCTGATCATCAGCGGCCCGGCCGAGACCAGCGCCAAGTGGTACGGCGAGTTCGCCCGCATCGTCCCGCTGATGAAGCGCGACGTGCACTACGAGGTGGAGGAGTCCAAGCGCACGGTCGCCGTCACCGAGGAGGGCGTGGAGTTCGTCGAGGACCAGCTCGGCATCGACAACCTCTACGAGGCGGTCAACACCCCGCTGATCGGCTACCTGAACAACGCGCTCAAGGCCAAGGAGCTGTTCAAGAAGGACCAGCAGTACATCGTCACCAACGGCGAGGTCCTCATCGTCGACGAGTTCACCGGTCGCGTGCTCTCCGGGCGCCGCTACAACGAGGGCATGCACCAGGCCATCGAGGCCAAGGAGAAGGTGAAGATCAAGGACGAGAACCAGACGCTCGCCACGATCACCCTCCAGAACTACTTCCGGCTCTACGAGAAGCTCTCCGGGATGACCGGCACGGCCCAGACCGAGGCCGCCGAGCTGCACCAGACCTACAAGCTGGGCGTCGTCCCCATCCCGACGAACCGGCCGATGGTCCGCGAGGACCGCGCCGACGTCATCTACAAGACGGAGACGGCGAAGTTCGACGCCGTCGTCGACGACATCGCCGAGCGGCACGAGAACGGCCAGCCGGTCCTGGTCGGCACCGCGAGCGTCGAGAAGTCCGAGGTGCTGGCGAAGTTCCTGCTGCGCCGGGGCATCCCGCACGAGGTCCTGAACGCCAAGAACCACGCCCGTGAGGCCGCCATCATCGCGATGGCCGGCCGGGCGGGCTCCGTCACCGTGGCCACCAACATGGCCGGTCGAGGCACCGACATCCAGCTCGGCGGCAACGCCGAGTTCATCGCCGACGAGGCGCTGCGCGCCCGCGGGCTCTCCCCGGCGGAGACGCCGGAGGAGTACGAGGCGGCCTGGGACGACGCGCTCGAGGCCGCTCAGGCCCAGGTGAAGGCCGAGCACGAGTCGGTCGTCGAGGCCGGCGGCCTCTACGTGCTGGGCACGGAGCGGCACGAGAGCCGCCGGATCGACAACCAGCTCCGCGGCCGCTCCGGCCGTCAGGGCGACCCGGGGGAGTCGCGGTTCTACCTCTCCCTGGGCGACGACCTGATGCGCCGGTTCAACGGCCCGATGCTCGAGTCGATGATGACCACCCTCCGGGTGCCCGACGACCAGCCGATCGAGTCGAAGATGGTCAGCCGGGCGATCAAGTCCGCGCAGACCCAGGTCGAGCAGCAGAACTTCGAGGTCCGCAAGGACGTCCTCAAGTACGACGAGGTGCTCAACCGCCAGCGCACGGTCATCTACGACGAGCGGCGCAAGGTGCTCGAGGGCGCCGACCTGCACGAGCAGCTCCGCTCGATGGTCGACGACGTCGTCGCCGCCTACGTGGACGGCGCGACGGAGGCCGGCTACGCGGAGGACTGGGACCTCGACCAGCTCTGGACCGGGCTCAAGGCGCTCTACCCGGTCGGCGTCACCGTCGAGGACGTCGTCGAGCGGCTGGCCGGGGGCGAGCAGGCCGAGCTCTCCGCCGAGGCGCTCAAGACCGAGATGCTCGAGGACGTCGCCCGCGCCTACGAGGCGCGGGAGGCCGCGCTCGGCTCTGAGGTCATGCGCGAGCTGGAGCGGCGGGTGCTGCTCAGCGTCATGGACCGCAAGTGGCGCGAGCACCTGTACGAGATGGACTACCTGCGGGCCGGCATCCACCTGCGCGCGATGGCCAACCGCGACCCGGTCGTGGAGTACCAGCGCGAGGGCTACGACATGTTCAACGCCATGCTCGACGGCATCAAGGAGGAGTCGGTCGGGTTCCTGTTCAACCTCGAGGTGAAGACCAAGGAGGAGCAGGACGCCGAGGCCAAGGCCAAGCAGGACGAGGCGGAGGCCAAGGCCCTCGCCGCGGCCCAGGAGGGGACGGCGCGGGTGCTGGCCCGCCAGGCCGCCGAGGCCAAGGTCGCCGCGGCGGAGGCCGAGGCGGCCCACGCCGGGCACACCCACGCGCCTGCGGCTGCGCCCACGGCCCGACGGTCGGGCACGGCGCGGAAGGCCCAGCCGGCCGCCGCGTCCGCCGCTCCCGTCGTCAGCACGCCGTCCCCGTCGGGGACCGGGCCGGAGCTGTCGGTCAAGGGTCTGGACCAGGTCCGCCCGCCGGAGAACCTGACCTACTCCGCGCCGAGCCTGGACGCCTCGGCCAAGGACGCCGGCCGGGCCAAGGCCGCGAAGACCGCGACGGTCAGCGGCACCAAGGAGACCCCGCGCAACGCGCCCTGCCCCTGCGGCTCGGGCAAGAAGTACAAGCAGTGCCACGGGTCGGCCGGCGGGAGCTGACCGGCTGAGCGAGCCGGCGGTCGGCGCCTGACATCAGCTGGTCGGGTCAGCCGCCGGCTCGCCGACGACGGGAGTCTCGTCGCGGTCGTCCCACGGCCGCCGGCAACGGTCGGAACCGCGGAGCACCTCGCGACTCATCACATGGAGTGAACCTGGCGTCCCCTCTACCGGGTGACCGGCCGGCATGCTGGGGCCCGCTGCCACGGCCACCCCTGCGGTTTCTCCCGAGCTGAGGGGCTTCCTGGGTACCGGGGTGACGGTTACCCTCCGCGAGGTCTGTACGGGCCCTGTACGGGCTCGTCTCTTCGACGGAGGACTCATGACGGCATCGGCGACGCTGGACGGCGGGCCCGTGGCCACGACCGAGCGGGCCTTCCCGTGCCTGGACGGTGCGCGCATCCTCGCCGCCACGGTCATCCTGATCATGCACGTAGGGAGCTACGCCGGCGTGGACTCCGCCGGCGTCGTCGGGCGGGCCCTGTACCACCTCGAGGTCGGCGTGGCGGTGTTCTTCGTCCTGTCGGGCTTCCTGCTCTTCCGCCCGTTCGCCGCGGCCGCGGTGGCCCGGCGGCCGGCCCCCTCTCCCGGCGCGTACCTGTGGCGGCGGGCGTTGCGGATCCTGCCGGCCTACTGGATCACGGTGGCCGCCGCGCTGCTGCTCCTCGACGCGAACGCCGGCGCCGACGGCACCACCTGGTTCCGCCACCTGGCGCTCGTGATGACCTACGACGATCAGTTCTACGCTGCCGGGCTCCTCCACGCGTGGAGCCTCTGCGTGGAGGTGAGCTTCTACGCGGTGCTCCCGCTGCTGGCCCTCGGGCTGATCACCGTGTCCCGTGGACGTGCCGACCGGCCCTGGCCCGGCCTGCTCGTCCTGGCCGGTCTGGCCGTCGCCGGGCCGCTGTACCTCTACCTGGCCTGGCTGTGGTGGGACGGGTCGGCCCCGACGTACACGTGGTTGCCGGCGTTCGCCGGCTGGTTCGCTGCAGGCATGGCCCTGGCGTTCCTCACGGTCGCGGACCCCACCTGGCGGCCGGTGCAGGTGGCCAGGGGCATGGCCGCGAACCTCGGCGCCTGCTGGACGGTCGCGCTGGCGCTGTACGTCGTCGCCTGCAGTCCTCTCACGGGGCCCGTGGGCCTCATCGTGCCCACACCGGCCGAGGCGACGCTCAAGAACGTCCTGAACATGGGGGTCGCCTTCTTCCTCGTCCTGCCCCTCGTGCTGGCCGAACCAGACCGGGGCCCCGTGCGCCGCGCCCTCGCGAGCCGCCCCATGCGGCACCTGGGCGAGATCTCCTACGGGGTCTTCCTCCTGCACGTCCCGGTGCTGGTCGGCCTCTACGAGAGCCTGGGCGCCGTCGTCCCCAGCGGGAGCGTCTGGCTGATGGCGCCGGTCGTGTGGGGAGGCTCCGTGGCCATGGCGAGCGTCCTCTACGTGCTGGTCGAGAGGCCCATCAGCCGCTGGCGCTCGCTCGTGCCGGACCGATCGCTGACGGCTGTGTCGGCCGGCTACGGCGGCGCGGCGGGCAGCCGGTCGTTCGAGCTGGCGATGGGCGGGCACACGGAGCAGCTCGTCGCCGCGCTGGACAGCGGCACACCGGTGGACCTGGCCAACGACCACGGCGACACGCTGCTGATCCTTGCGGCCGATCACTCCCGTGCGGACACGGTCGCCGCACTGCTCGCCCGGGGCGCCGACCACTCGCGGACCAACGACCGCGGCCAGACGGCGCTCAGCGTGGCGGTGTACCGGCGGTCCGCGGAGACGGTGGGTCACCTGCTCGCCGCGGGCGGCGACCCGGACGCCGGTACGCCCAGCGCCCGTGCGACGGCCAGCCACTTCGACCTCTCGGGGATGAGAACCCTGCTGGAGGCGGCGAAGGCGAGCTGAGCCGGACGCCTCCTTCTTCCACGCCGAGGAGAACGAGCAGTCCGCGCCGCCGCAGGCTGCGAGGCGGGGTCAGCGGCTCAGCCGATCTGCAGGGCGGTGCAGCGCCACCGGCCGTCGATGCCCTCCAGGCGGGCAGCGACCGCGTGCGCCCGCCCACCGCGGTGGGCGACCGCGCTCACCTCGGCGACGCCGTCGACCGGCTCGCAGACGTGCACCGGGCCGACGAGCAGCGGGGCAGTGCCCTCGGAGCACCAGCGGGGCCGCCGGCCCCCGGCCAGCGCCGCGAAGACCCCGGGCGAGGTGAGCGCCTGGAGCTGGCCGATCGGCCGCCGGCCGGCGAGCACCTCGAGCGCGAGCGTCACCACCCGCCGTCCGGCCTCACCCGCGGCGGGGAGCTCGGCGCGCAGCGACCAGGCGGGCCCGAACTCGTCGTCCCGGAACGCGGCGCCGGCGAGCCGGGGACGCGGACCGGGCCGGTGCGGCGGTCGCGGGACCGCGACGCCGGGGACGACCAGGCGGACCGGCAGGCGCTGATCCTGCAGCGGGGGCTGGGGCGTCGGCACGCGGACCAGCCGGAGGGACGGCGACGCCGGCGCGGAGTGGGCGGGGGTGGCGACGGGGGACGGGCGGACGGGCGCGGTCATGCGGACTCCCGGTGTCGGGGGCGGTCGGGGAGGGAGGGCGCCTCGCCTCACGGAGGCGGGCGGAGCACCTGTCCGGGCAGGAGCAGGTCGGGATCGGGGCCGATGACGTCGGCGTTCGCGGCCCACCAGGAGTGCGTCGCCCGCGCGACCTCGGCCGGGGAGGGCGTCCGGCCGGAGCCGGCGGACAACGCCGCGGCGGCGATGTCCCACAGGCAGTCCCCGCGGACGACGACGTGGCTGCCGGAAGGGATCGGGACAGGTGCGTCGGGCCAGTCGGGGGGTCCGCCGACCGGCGCAGCGGGCGCCGGTACGGGCCAGTCGGGGACGGCGGCCGGCACCGGCCCGGCGGCGGCTGCGGGCGCGGTCGCCACCAGGAGCGTGGTGGCCGCGAGCGGACCGCTGAGCCCGAGGCCGAGGCCGAGCGCGAGGGCGGCGGCACGTCGCGCTCCACCGGGGAGGACGACCCGGACCAGCCCGACGGAGACCCGACCCACCGCCCCGGGGAGCGCGGAGGCCGCGGTCAGGGCCAGACCGAGCGCTCCCCATGCCCAGACGCCCCAGGCCAGCATCCCGGCGGCCGCCGTCAGCAGCGCCTCCGCACCGGTCCTGTCCACGGTGTCCTGGGCGGCCAGCACCGTCGCGGTCATCTCCTGGACGGGCGGGGCCAGCACGGCCAGGACGCCGGCGATGGCAGCCATGGCCATCGCCGTGCCGAGCAGTCGTCGTCCCGACATGGTGCTCCTCCCGTTCGATGAGTGCTCACTAAAACAAGCAAATGCACGCAAACGCAAGTGAACGAGGTGATCTAGGCTGCGACGGGGAGGTGGCGCCCGTGCGGTGGCAGCAGCTGTTCGCGGATCTGGAGGCACGGTTCGAGGCCGAGCAGGACGCGGCCGACCGGGCCGAGACGTCGTCCCGGATGCGGCACGAGGTCGGGTCCCTGCGCTGGGCGGACCGGGTGGCGGGCGCGCTCGGGTCACCCGTCGTGCTGCAGTGCCGGGGCGCCGGTGCGGTGGCCGGGACGCTGAACGACGTGGGCAGCGACTGGCTGCTCCTGGTGGACGGCCAGGGCCGGGAGAGCCTCGTGGCGAGCGCCGCCGTGCGGGCGATCAGCGGCCTGGGGCGGCGCACCGCGCCGGCGGTGGAGGCCGGTCCGGTCCGGGGCAGGCTGGATCTGCGGCGCGCCCTGCGGGGCCTCGCGCGGGACCGCGCCGCCGTGCGCGTCGTCCTGGACGACGGCACCTCGCTCGTCGGGACGATCGACCGGGTGGGCGCCGACTACGTGGAACTGGCCGAGCACGCCGCCGACCTGCACCGGCGGGCCGAGGCGGTCCGGGGCGTGCGCACCGTCGTGCTGGACGCCGTGGTCGTGGTGCGCACGGTGCTGCCCGGCCCGGGCTGAGCCCGAGGAGGTGCGGTCAGGCCGTCGGGCTCGCGCCCGTGCTGTCGGCGGTGGCGTCGGCCGGCTCGGCGGCCTCGGGCGGCGGCACCGTGCCGGCGCGGGCCTCGGCGTACTTCTGCTGGATGAAGCGCTCGAGCTCGTCGACCTCGACCCGCCACTGGCCGCGCCCGCCGATCTGGATGGCGATGAGCTCCTTGCGCCGCACGAGGGCGTACGCCTGGGACCACGAGACGTTGAGGATCTCGGCGACGTCGTCCAGCGTCAGGAAGCGGGGCGTGGGCATGGGGTCCTCTCCATCCGGTGCCGTCAGTCTGTCAGCCGCACCGGTGACCTGTGAGAGCCGTCCACACCCGAACGTGTGGATGACGGCAGCGGGCAGGTGACCTCCTGACGCACCATCTGCACCGTGACCGCCGCCCGGCCTGCCGCACCACCCACGAGCCCGCTTCCCGCAGGCGCGGTGCCGCGCCGGGTCCGCCCGCCGCGGTGGCTGGACCTGCGGCTGCTGCTGGGGATCCTGCTCGTCCTGGGGTCGGTGCTGCTCGGTGCCCGGGTGGTGGGCGCCGCTGACGCCACCGTGCCGGTCTGGGCCGCGGCCGGGGACCTGGCCGCCGGCACGGAGCTGGGTGCGGACGACCTGGTCGCCGTCGACGTGCGCCTCGACGAGGCCGCGGACGCCTACCTGTCCACGACGACCCGTCCGGCCGGCCGTGCCCTCGCGCGCGCCGTCCGGTCGGGCGAGCTGGTCCCGGCCTCGGCCCTCGAGGAGCCGGCCGACCTGGTGCAGGTGGCGCTGCCGGTCCAGGCCGGGTTCGTGCCACCCGGCCTCCGGCCTGGCGGGCTGGTCGACGTCTACGCGGTGGCCGATCCCGCGGTCGGCGCCACGGCGGCCACCGGCGGGAGCGTGACACCGGTCGTCGTGCGCGCGCCGGTCCAGGCCCTGTCCGGCCGGACCGACGGCGTGCTGTCCACCCCGACGTCGACGGTCCAGGTGGTGGTGTCGGTCGCCGAGGACGAGGCCGCCGCGGTGCTCGCCGCGATCGGTGGACGACCGCTCGTCGTCGTCGTCCACGAGTCGGTGGAGGGGGACGCCGACCAGGTGGGCCGGTCCCCGTCGGCGGCAGGACCGACCGGCTGATGGTCGTCCAGGTGTTCACCGCGGTCACCGGTGCCGCGTGGGAGTCCGCGCTGGTCGGGGCGCTGGACCGGGCCGATCACGGCGTCACCGTGGTGCGGCGCTGCGTGGACGTGTCCGAGCTGCTGGCGGCCGCGGCGACCGGAACGGGTCAGGCCGCGTTGCTCTCGGCCGAGCTCCGCCGCCTGGACGGCGACGCGGTGGCCCGGCTGACCGCCTCCGGTGTGGCGGTCGTCGGTCTGGTGGAACCGGGCGACGACCGGGCGGCGGAGCGGCTGCGCCAGCTGGGTGTGGCGCACGTGCTCCCCGCCGACACCGAGGCCGAGGTCATCGCCCGTGCGCTGCGGGAGGCGGTGGCGGGTGCCCCGGCGGCGCCCCGCGACGTCGCCGACCCGCAGGCGGCGTTGCCGGCGCTGGGCGTGCCGGCGACCGAGCGGGAGCGCCCGCTGGGCCTGGGCCGGCTGGTCGCCGTCTGGGGCCCGACGGGTGCGCCCGGTCGCACGACGGTCGCGGTCGGCCTCGCGGACGAGGCGGCGCGGCTGGGGGTGTCCGCCCTGCTGGTCGACGCCGACGTCTACGGCGGGGTGGTCGCGCAGGTGCTGGGCCTGCTCGACGACTCGCCCGGGTTGGCCGGCGCGGCCCGGCAGGCGAGCGCGGGCACCCTCGACGCGGCGGCCCTGGTGCGGCTGGCGTGGGCGGTGCGGCCCGAGCTGCGCGTGCTCACCGGGCTGGCGCGGGCCGACCGATGGCCGGAGCTCCGTCCCCGCGCGGTGACGACGGTGCTCGAGGAGGCGCGCCGGCTGGCCGAGCTCACCGTCGTCGACTGCGCCTTCAATCTGGAGGACGACGAGGAGCTCTCCTTCGACACCGCGGCACCGCGCCGCAACGGGGCGACGCTGGCGGTGCTCGAGGCCGCCGACACCGTGCTGTGCGTCAGCGGCGCCGACCCCGTCGCGCTGCAGCGCACCGTGCGGGCGCTCGACGAGCTGCGCGAGGTGCTGCCGGAGGTGGACCCCGTGGTGGTCGTCAACCAGGTGCGGCGCGGCCCGGTGCCCGGCGATCCGCGTCGCGAGATCGCCGCGGCACTGGAGCGCTTCTCCGGCCGGGAGGTCGCGTTCTTCCTGTCCGCCGACCGTCGGGCCACCGATGCGGCGCTGGCCGCGGGCCGGACCCTGGCCGAGGTGGCGCCCGGATCGGCCCTGCGCGGGGAGCTGCGGGCCATGGCTGCGGTCCTCGCCGAGGTCCCGGAGCCGGCGACGGGACGGCGCGGGTTGCGTGGGGCCCGGCGGGCGAGCTGACCGGTGGAGTGTCCGGGGACCGCCGGCCGTCGTAGCGTGACCTTCCGCCCCTAGCCCGAGGAGTGCCATGGTCGAGCGGCTGAGCCCGCTGGAGGCCTCGTTCCTCTACCTGGAGGAGCCGGCCACGCCCATGCACGTGGGCGGGGTGCTCGTGCTCGAGACGCCGCCCGGTGGGCTGGACGCGCTCGAGGCGCTGGTGGAGGCCCGCCTCGCGCTCGTGCCCCGCTACCGGCAGCGGGTCGTCGAGGTGCCCGGCCACCTGGCCGACCCGGTGTGGGTCGACGACCGCGAGTTCGACCTGGCCTACCACCTGCGGCGGTCCGCCCTGCCGCGGCCGGGCACCGAGGCGCAGTTGCTGGACCTCGTGTCCCGGCTGGCGTCCCGGCCGCTGGACCGCAACCGCCCCCTGTGGGAGGCCTACCTGATCGACGGTCTCAGCGGGAACCGGGTGGCGGTCATGACGAAGACGCACCCGGCGTTGGTCGACGGGCTCAGCGCGATCGACATCGGGCAGGTGCTGCTCGACGTCGACCAGGCGGCTGCGGCGCCCGAGCCGGTCGACTGGCAGCCCGCTCGCGCGCCGGGCGGGACCGAGCTGGTCCTGCAGGCGCTCGACGAGTACGTCCGCCGCCCCTCGTTGGTCGTCGGCGCTGCGCGGGCCGCGGCGACCGATCTGCGGTCCACGGCGGTGCGGGTCGGGGGCGTGGCCGGCGGGCTCCTCCGGGCGGTGCGATCGACCGTGCTGCCGGCCCCGCACAGCCCGCTGAACGCGCCGGTCGGCCGGGCCCGGCGCGTGGTGGTGGCACGCGCCCGCATCGCCGACCTCGAACGCGTGCGCGCGACGCACGGCGGCACGGTCAACGACGTCTTGCTCACCGTGCTCACCGGAGCCCTGCGGGAGTGGCTGCTCTCCCGCGGCGAGCCGGTGGTCGCGGGGACCTCCGTCCGGGCTCTGGTGCCGGTCGCGCTCCAGGACGACGAGCCTGGCTCGGGGAACCGGGTGACCTCGCACCTGGTGGACCTGCCGGTGGGGGAGCCCAATCCGCGGGTCCGGCTGGCGCGGCTCGGCTACGCGATGCGCGGCGTCGGCGTGCCCGGCCGCTCCGTGACCGCCGACGGCCTCATCGCGCTGACCGGCTTCGCGCCGCCCACGCTGCACGCCCTGGGCGCGCGTGCGGCGCGGGGCCTCTCCCGGCGGCTGTTCAACCTGGTGATCACCAACGTGCCCGGCCCGCAGGTACCGCTCTACGCCGCCGGGGGCCGGATGCTCGAGGTGTTCCCCGTCGTGCCGCTGGCGCGGGGGCAGGGGGTGTCCATCGGGATGACGAGCTACAACGGCTCGGTGTTCTTCGGCTTCAACGCCGACCGGGACAGCGTCGGGGACGTGGACGTCCTCGCGGACCTGATCGGGCAGCAGGTCGCGGAACTGGTGGAGACGGCCGGCTGACGATCGCGGCCGGGGGCGGACCCCCTTGGACTGCCCGCCGCGGCTGCCGGCGCACCGTCCGGGATACCGTCGTCCTCCCATCGTCGACAGGAGGGATCCGGCGTGCGCGTGTACCTGCCGGCCACCACGACCGTGCTGCGGACGCTGGTGGACGAGGGCCAGCTGGCCGGCCCGCACACGGCGTTCGCGGTCACTCCGCAGCTCCGCGAGTTCTACGAGCGCAGCGACGCCGAGGCCGATCAGGAGGAACTCGAGTACGCGGCGCTGCTGACCGCGGCCCGTGCAAGCCTCCGCCTGCTCGACGTCGATCCGACCGCACCCCGGCGCCGGGTGGTGCTGGCCGCGGACGTGCCGGACGACCAGGTGAGCCCGATGGACGATCCGCACGTGGAGCGCGGCGCGGTGCGGGTCGGCGTCGACGTCCGGATGCGGGACGTCGCCAGTGCCCACATCGACGGCAGCGAGGCCGAGGAGGACGTGCGGGCTGCCACCAACGTGGTGCTCGAGGCCGATCTGGGCAGCGAGGACGCGCAGTTCGTCGTCGACCAGGCGGAGGGGCACGAGCTGGCCTGGTACGCCACGCAGGAGCTGGGCGCGGCACTCGAGCTGCTCTGAGGAACGCGGCATCAGCCCGCCCGATCGTGCCCGGGCGGGACCCGGGCGACCTGGACCCGCTCGGCGCGGCCGTCCGTGACCAGCCAGCCGCTGCCCGGCCGCGCCGGCAGCGGTAGGCGGGGCAGCCGGATGCCGAGCGTCTCGGCCTCCGCCGGGGTCGCGCACAGCAGCAGGCCGGTGCGTGCACGGCGGAGTGCGGCGACCGGCCCCTGGTAGTGACTGGTCAGCTGGGCCGGGCTCCCCGTTGCCAGGAGGGCGAGGCCGGTCCGGGCGCCCAGCGGTGGAAGGGCCGACAGCCCGGCGCACTCCGGTCCGGAGCCGAGGTCGTCGGCCACGAGCACGCCACGGCGTCCGTCGAGCCCGGCGACCCAGGCGGCGAGGGCCTGGGCATCGGTGGGATCGAGGCACGGCCCCGACGCACCGGTCGGGTCTCCGGTCCCGGGCGGCCCCACCCAGGCGGCCTCGGCGCCCGCGCCGGCCAGCCGCCGCGCCCATGCCTGCAGTGCCGACGTGCGGCCGCTGCCCGGCGGGCCGACGACGAGGAGGCCACCGCTGCGGCCCAGGTCCACCTCCAGCCGTGTCCCGTCGTCCCCGCCGGGGCCGATCGGCAGGAGCCACCGCCCGGGGTCCGTGGCCGGCCCGGGTGCCGGGGGCAGGACCGGGTCGGCCGGCAGGTCCACGATCCGGACGGGTGGTGCGCCGCCGGAATCGGCACCTGGGCCGTCGGTCCGCGGGGCGGGCGTCCCGGGCAGCGCCAGCTGGCACTCCCGCGCGTCCTCGCCGACCAGCGCCCGCCCGGGCGGCCGGGACGCGGGCACGGAGTTGCCCGGCACGCCGGCGACGGCGTAGTCGGCCCGGTCGGGCAGGGGGAGGAGCAGGCGCATCCGTGCAGCGGAGGCCAGCCGCCCGCCGGGCATGGCGCGGTCCACCGTCAGCACGCAGGTCAGCCCGACCGCCGCGCCGTCGCGGAGCAACCGCAGCAGCCCGTCCGACCCGCGACCGGGCTCGGCCTCGTCCAGCAGGGCGCTGACAGCCTCCATCCCGTCCACGAGGAGGAGCAGGAGAGGGGCGGCGTGTCCGGCCGGCGCGGCCCGTCGTGCGTCGACCTCCCGGTTCAACCGGCCGACCAGCCGGACGGTCCGGAACGCGTCGGCGCCGCTGACCGCCGTGCCGGTGTGGGGGAGCGCGGCGGCCTCGGCGCCGAGGCCGCCGCCTCCGGCGTCGAGCACGTGGACGTGCAGCTCAGCGGGGCTCAGCCGGCCCGTGGCCGACCGCAGCACGGTGCGCAGGAGCGTCGTGCGGCCGCTGCGCGGACCGCCCACGGCGAGCACCCCACCCCCCTCGGCGAGGTCGAGGTCCAGCGGTTCGCGGGACTGCCGGTCGGGCCGGTCGACCAGGCCGATCCGCAGTCGGCCGGGCGGTGCATCCGGAGACCGGTCGGTCGGAAGGGCGTCGAGGTCGAGCTGGGTCAGCCGGTCCGGCAGGGGTGGTTGCCAGGGTCGGTGCGGAGCGGGTGTGCCGCGTTCCGCGGCGGCCCGGGACAGCGCCTCGACCAGGCAGGACAGGTCGGTGCTGCCGGTGGTCGCGGACCGGCGGGAGGACGGGCTCCCCAGCGGCCAGGACCAGCGCCGCACCTCGGCTGCGCTACCGGCGGCCAGGGGCGGAACGGCGACCCGCGCCACCTGCAGCACCCGTGGCTCGGCGCTGCCGGCCCGCAGGATCGCCCGGCCGGGGAGCTGCACCGGCAGGTGGGCCGCGGCCGGAGTGCCCACGACGTCACGGGAGTCGGCCTCGTCCGTGGTGCGCAGGCAGAGCCGCAGCGTGCTGTTCGCCCGGATCTCGGGAGAGACGACCCCGCCCGGGCGCTGGGTCGCCAGCACGAGGTGGATCCCGAGCGAGCGACCGCGCTGGGCGATGCCGACCAGGCCGGGCACGAATCCGGGGAGCTCGTCCACGAGCGTGGCGAACTCGTCGACGACGATCACCAGCCGGGCGAGGTCGACGGATGCCGGCAGGGCGGCCAGGTCGGGAACGCCGTGCGCGGCCAGGAGGGCCTCCCGTCGGGAGAGCTCGGCGGTCAGGGACCGGAGGGCGCGCGCAGTGGCCGAGCCGTCCAGATCGGTGAGCAGCCCGACCGTGTGCGGCAGCCGCGCCGCCTCGGCGAAGGCGGCACCGCCCTTGTAGTCGACGAGCAGGAACGTGCAGCGTTCCGGAGGGTGGTTCAGCGCCAACCCGGCGATGAGCGACTGCAGCAGTTCGGACTTGCCCGATCCGGTGGTGCCGGCGACGAGGGCGTGCGGCCCGTCGCGGCACAGGTCGACCTCCACCGGCCCGTCGGCGGAGCGCCCCAGAACGGTGCGCAGCACGTTCCGGTCGCTCGGCCACCGGCCCTCGGCGACGCCGCGGATGTCAGGACGCATCGCCCACCCGGGGAGCTCGAGCAGCCGGACGTCCGAGGGGAGCGTGCCCGCCGACGCCGCGGGCACGAGGTCGGCCAGCCCCCGCGCCAGCGCCGCCGCCAGCTCGTCCGCCATGCGGTCGACGAGCACGGCGCTGCGGTCGGCGGCGCCGTCCTCGGCGAGGACGGCGGAGCTCCCGGTCTCACCGGAGAGGGTCAGCGTGGCGTCGACCGCGAGCGGGAGCTCCCCGGACCGCTCCGTGGTGGTGAGGACCAGCGCGCCCGCGTCCCGGGCCGCGCGGAGCAGCGCGGCGGTCCGCCCGTCGACCCGCCGGTCCACGACGACCAGCACGCGGCCCGGGGCGACGGTGAGCATCGCGGCCGCCCACCGGGGCGGGGTCGTGTCGTCCCCGGGGTGGCCGAGAGGGCCGTCGGGGACCACGTGCACCGCGCCGGCCGGCAGGTGGGGCAGCCATCGGGCCCAGGTCCAGTCGGCCAGGTGCTCCGGGCGGGTCAGCAGGAGCAGACGCAGACGGTCGGGCGGATGCAGCGCGCCCAGCTGCGCGAGCACCGCCCGCAGCGCGCCGAGCGACTGCGCCCGCGGGCCGACCAGGGCCAGGCCACCGGTGGCCGCCAGGTCCAGGGTCACGGGCAGGTGGCCGGCGACCGCGCGCTCCCGCCGGCCGTCGTCCTCGATCCGGGTGACCCGCACCGGGCCCGCCCCGGTCCCGACCCGGACCACGAACGGACCGCCGGGCTGCGGGCGACCGCTCCAGACCAGAGCGGTCCGGCGGCGCACGGCGGCGGCGATCGTCGCCGGGTCGGGATGCTCCAGCTCGGCGGCCCGCACGTCCTCGGCGACGGCGGCGTCCAGCTCCCGGTGGGCCGCTGCCAGGTCCTCGCGGTAGGCAGCGCGCTCGCGCCTGCTGCTCCGCCGTCCGGACCACCGCTCGGACGCCCACGTGGCCAGCGCCACCAGCGGGCTCAGGAGGGCGAAGAACAGGAACGTCGGCGTGCGCAGGAGCCAGGCCAGCAGCACCCCACCGACCGCGGGCAGCAGGACCGCGACCCACGCCAGCCGGCGGCGGGGCGGGTCCGCGGGCGGCCGGGGGAGCGTCACCTCCCGCTCCGGGCGCAGCACCCGCAACCGGTGCGGGGGCCGGACCCGGGTGCGCCCGCCGGCGGTCGGCTCGAGGACCGCCGGCTGATCGGAGGAGCGGCTGACCGCGAGGGTGGAGGCACCCAGTCGCAGCCGGGCCTCGGGCGGCCATCGCCGGAGCCGCTCGTCCAGCGGTTCGTCGGCGAGCAGGCTGCCGTTGGTCGACCCGACGTCGCGCACCTCGACCTCCCCGTCCGCGACGCGGATCTCGAGGTGCCGCCGCGAGATGTCGGGATCGGCGAGGCGGACGCCGCACGCCGCGTCCCGCCCGACGAGGTGCAGGCCCCGGCCGAGCGGCAGGACGCGGCCGGCATCGGGCCCGCCGAGCACGTGCAGCTCCAGCGGACTGGCGTCGGGCGAGGGCGGCGTCGACGGCCGGGCCACCCCCAGGAGCGCACCGTGCCGCAGAGCCGGGGAGCCGAGGGGCGTCTCCGCGTCGATGCGGCACTCCCCGTCCCACAGCTCGGTGACCGGCACTCCCACCGCCTGCGTCAGCAACGGGAGGACGTCGGTCAGCCGCTGGTCGTCCGCGGCGACGACCTCGACATCGACAGCGCCCTCCTCGCCACGGAGCGTCCAGCACCGGCTGGAACGCGAAGGGCGGGAGCCCGCCGGCGGTGTGGTCACCGGCGCATGGTGCCGGTTCGGCCGGGCCCCGCGGGGCGTGCCGGCCGGGGCTGTGGACAACGGGGCGGGCTGTGGACGAGCCGGCTCCTCGGCGAGCTCGGCGACCTACCGTTCGCCGCGACCGGGACGGTCCCGGACGGAGGAGGAACCGCCATGAAGGTCGACATCGCCACCCTGCAGTCGATGGCCGGGCAGTGCCGCAGCGAGGCTGCGGAGAGCACCGCCCGTCAGGCCACCCTGTCGGGGAACATCAACACGTCGGTGCTCGACGGCTGGACCGACTCCCAGGCGGCGGTGCAGTTCACCCAGCTCTACGAGCAGTGGCGCCGCTCCGCCCAGAGCCTGAGCGACGCGCTCAACGGCATGGGCGGGTTGCTCAGCAGCGTGGCGGGCTCCTACCAGCAGCACGAGGCCGACATGGCCGCCCGCATCGGTGCCCTGCTCTGACCGGCCGGGCGGCGGGCGTCGCCCGTCCGGGGCTCTCGACGTGCGCGGGGGAGGGCCGTCCGTAGGATCACGACCCGTCCACGCGCGCGTCGAGTCGGGAGCGGTCCATGCAGTTCGGTCGGTACTACGAGGAGTTCGAGGTCGGGGCGGTCTACAAGCACTGGCCCGGGAAGACCGTCACCGAGTACGACGACCACCTCTTCTGCCTCATCACGATGAACCACCACCCGCTGCACATGGACGTGAACTTCGCGGAGAACACGACCGAGTTCGGCAAGAACGTCGTCGTCGGCAACTACATCTACTCGCTGCTGCTCGGCATGAGCGTCGCCGACGTCTCCGGCAAGGCGATCGCCAACCTCGAGGTCGAGTCGCTGCGGCACGTCGCGCCGACGTTCCACGGCGACACCATCTACGGCGAGACGACGGTCCTCGACAAGACCGAGTCCAAGTCCAAGGACGACCGCGGGGTCGTCTACGTCGAGACCATCGGCTACAAGCAGGACGGCACGATCGTCTGCATCTTCCGCCGCAAGGTCATGGTGCCCAAGCGCTCCTACGGCGAGGCCCGCGGCGGCGAGCAGCCCGGCCGTCCCACGCCGATCCCGCGCGGCTGAGCTCCCGGGCGCGCAGCCGGCCGTCGGTCAGGAACCGCCGGCCGGTAGCGCCCCCCACGCACGCAGCGTCTCCAGCAGGCGCGGCGTGCACGGCAGCCGGTCCAGGGTGGCGCCGTCGGCGAACGTCACGTCAGCCGCGTCGTCCCCGGCCACCGGCTCCGCCGGCGGGCCGAGCAGGGTGCACACGAAGTCGGTCACGTCGTAGACGACGCCCTCCCCGGGGATCGAGAGCCGGCCCACGACGGCGCCCGGCAGGACGTCCAGGCCGGTCTCCTCGCGGACCTCCCGCACGACCGCCTCGGTGAGTGACTCGCCCGGCTCGACGCGCCCACCGGGCACCGACCAGAGCCCGGCGGACGGGGCGTGGCCGCGCTGGATGAGCAGCAGCCGCCCCATGTCGTCCACGACGACCGCGCCGACGCACGGCACCACCGGGAGCTCCGCAGGCATGACCGGCACGCTACGGGGCACGGCTGCCCCCGCGCTTGACGATTCCCGCCGGTCACAGGACGGTTATGCCCGATGAGCGTCTCGCCGGTCTGCCCCCGCTGCGGCGAGCCGTTGAGGGTCCGCCCTGGCGCGACCGCGCAGGCCTGGTGCCACCTGCACGGCGCCGTCACGCCGCTGCACCACACGGTGCTGGTGGCGCACGACGCGATCGCCGCCGTCACCGCGGACGCACGGGTGCCCGCCTGGGTGCCCGACCCGATGCCCGCAGGCTGGTCGGTGACCGGTCTGGCCTGGGGTGGTGAGCCGGGCGCCCGCGCCATCGTCGTCGACACCGCCGGTCCCGCGCCGCTCGGCGGCTCGGCCGAGCTGGTGCTCGTCGCCGAGGAGCCGGGGACCGGGGTGGGCTGCGGCTACGCCGGGCTGCCCGGGCTCGACCCCGGCGACGTCATCTCCGGCCCGTCGTCGGTCGCCGTCGAGGCAGCGGGCCAGCGGGCGCCGCTGTGGGCCGTCCCCACCACCGACGACCGCGCCGCCTTCGTGGGGGAGGCCTACGGGGTCTGGCTGTGGCTGGTCACCTGGCCGATGAACGCCGCGTGGCTGCTGGCGGAGGAGCCACGGCTGCTCGACCTGCGCGAACGCATCTACCCCGACCTCCCGTTGGGCCCGCCCAGCGAGCACCTCCTGCCGGGGAGCTGACCCCGGGACGGCCGGACCGGGACGCCTCGGTTCATGATCGGCGCGTCGCGACAGGTGCCCGTGAGGTCTGTGTTACCCATGGGACGAACGCGTCCGCCGCATGTCCGGCGGATCTTCCCCACGCAGACCGGTGCCCCTTCCGGCCTGCCCGTTCGAGCCCCCTCGGAGGTGGCGGTGAACCTGAAGAAGGTCCTCACCTGGCTCCTGGTCGCCTTCGTGGTCTGGTACGTCATCCAGAACCCGGAAGGCTCCGCGGAGATGGTCCGCAACGCCGGCAACGCCCTCGGGGACGCCGCGACGTCCCTCTCCGAGTTCGTCGGCTCGCTCACCTGAGGCAGGCGTGAGCGCGCCCCCGGTCCTCCCGACCCGCGCCGGCAAGGACGCCGACAAGTACCTGCTGCCCGGCGAGGACGTCGTCCTGGCCACCCGGCGCCACTGGGCGGTGCTCATCGAGCCCACGGTGCGCTTCCTGCCGGTGTTCGCCCTCGGCGGCTGGCTGTTCCTGCTCGACCCCGACAACCCGGTGACCAGCGTCGTCGGACTGGTCGTGGTGCTGGTCGCGCTGGGCTGGTTCGCGCTGCGCGTCGGTGAGTGGTGGATGCGGCACTTCATCGTCACGAGGCGGCGGGTGCTGCTGACCTCGGGCGTCATCGTGCGCACCGTGACGCTGCTCCCGCTGCGCCGGATCACCGACCTGACCTGGGAGGAGACCTTCTTCGGCCAGATCCTCGGGTACGGCAGCTTCCGGTTCGAGTCCGCCGGGCAGGACCAGGCGCTGCGGCACATCACCTTCATGCCGGACGCCAAGCACGTCTACAAGGAGGTCAGCGGCCTGCTGTTCAGCGCCGACTGGGGCGGCGCGGCGGCGACCGGCGACGACGAGGGCAACCCGGACGGCGAGCAACCGCCGAGCGCCCCGACCCCCCGGCGCGACACCGAGCCGATCCCGCCGCTGAGACCGCCGGAGTGAGCGCCCTCCGCCGGGTGCGCCGGCCCCGCGTGCGGCAGGCTGGGCACTGATGCGCATCGACCTGCACACCCACTCCTCGGTGTCCGACGGCACCGAGACCCCGGCCGAGCTGATGCGCACCGCGCGGGCCGCCGGGCTGGACGTCGTCGCGCTCACCGACCACGACACCACCGCCGGCTGGGCCGCCGCCCAGGAGGCCCGCCCCGCCGGCCTCACCGTCGTCCCCGGCATGGAGCTCTCCTGACGCTGGTTCGCCGACGACCAGCCGCCGATCAGCGTGCACCTGCTGGCCTACCTGTTCGATCCGGACTCCCCGGCGCTGTCCGCCGAACGGGCCCGGCTGCGGGAGGAGCGGCTCAGCCGCGGGGAGCAGATCGTCGACGCGCTGGCCGCGGACGGCTACCCGGTGGTCTGGGCCGAGATCGTCGAGGCGTCCGCCGGTGGCGTCGTCGGCCGCCCGCACGTCGCGCGGGCGCTGGTGCGCGCCGGCGTCGTCGAGTCCGTCGACGCCGCCTTCGCCACCCTCCTCCACCACCGCAGCCCCTACTACGTCAGCAAGGCCGACACCGACGTCCGGCACGGCATCGCGCTGGTCCGGGCCGCCGGGGGAGTGCCGGTGTTCGCGCACGGGTTGGCCACCAAGCGCGGCCGGGTGGTCGGCGACGAGGCGGTCGCCGCCATGGCCGCGGCGGGCCTGCTCGGCCTGGAGGTCGACCACCCCGACCACAGTGACGACGAGCGGCGGCACATGCGGGGCCTGGCCACGGACCTCGGGCTGATCGTCACCGGGTCCAGCGACTACCACGGCACCAACAAGACGACGCCGATCGGCGCCTGCACCACCGCGCCCGAGCAGTTCGAGGCGCTGGTGGCAGCCGGCACCGGAGCGGCCCCCTTCTCCGACTGACCGGCCGCCGGGTCAGGCGCTGAGCCGCTCCGCCCCGACCCGCTCGTACCCGGCCCACACGATCGGCGAGCGCTGCGCCCGCTGCGGCAGCAGCAGGAGCCCCTGCCGGAAGGCCCGCAGCGCGGGGGTGGCCGCGGCGTCGGTCAGGCCGAGGCCGGGCAGCGAGTAGAGCCGCCGGGCCCAGGCCGGGAGCAGCGCGACGGCCAGCCCGGCCAGTCCGCCCCACGCCGGCTGGGCCGGGGTCAGGTAGCGCACCCAGGTCGGCATGGGCGGCAGCACGACCAGGCGGTAGGCGTCCCGGGCGGCCGGGGTGGCGGCCAGCTGTGGCCGCATCCGCTCGAAGTAGGCGGCCATCTCGGCGACCGAGGCGGGCGTCCGGTCCGGATCGGCGCCGACCAGCGCCGCCGCCGTGACCTGCTCGGCGACGTACCGGTCGGCGTCCTCGTCGGTCAGCGGCAGGCCGGCGCGGCGGGCGACCGTCAGCAGCGAGTCCACCTCGCAGCAGTGCACCCAGAGCAGCAGGTCGGGGTCGTCCACCCGGTAGTCGCGGCCGGTGGTCTCCTCGGTCCCGCCCAGCCGGCGGTGGATGCCGCGCACGCGGGCCACCGCCCGCACCGCCTCGGTCCGGGTGCCGAAGGTGAGCGTGTCGACGTACGTGGCGGTGCGGATCAGCCGCGGCCACGGCTCCTCGGTGAAGCCCACGGAGTTCCGTGCGACGCCGTCCATGGCGACCGGGTGCAGCGCCTGCAGCAGCAGGGCCCGCAGCCCGCCGACGGAGAACGACGGGTCGGCGTGCACCCGCCACGTCACGCTGTCGGGGCCGAAGAAGCCCAGCCGGTCCTCCTCGGCCGTCCAGTCGGTCCGCGAGGGGAGCCGCGTCATCGAGCGACCGGCACGCTCGACCAGAAGTCGCACAGGATCTCGACCGTGCGCGGCGGGTTCTCAACGGCGGGGGAGTGGATGGAGTCCTCGATGACCTCGTAGCGGGCACCCAGCCGCTGCGCCATGTCCGCCTGCACGTGCGGCATCCACGCGTCGTCGGCCTCGCCGTGGGCCACCAGCACCGGCAGGCCGGTGGCCTTCAGCTCCTCGACCCGGTCGGGCTCGGCGAGCATCGCGTCGGCCATGCCCCGGAGCCCCGCCCCGGAGTTGGCCAGGAAGCGCCGCGCGTAGAACTCGCGGGTCGGCGCCGGCACCGCCTGCGCCTTGGGGTCGGTCATCGCCAGCTGCTCCATGGTCTCGTGCACCAGCTGCACGCCACCGGCGTCGAGCAGGGGCGCCATGGCGTCCAGCAGCTCCGCGCGGCCGCCGGTGAGCTGGGCGGGACCAGAGCCGAGCAGGGTGAAGGAGCGGAAGAGCTCCGGTGCGGTCAGCACCGCGGCGCGGGTCACCAGCCCGCCGAAGCTGTGCCCGAGCAGGTGCACCGGCCCGCCGGCCTCCTCGACGAGGACCCGGGAGACGGCGACGACGTCCTCGGCCAGCTCGGCGACCGTGTAGCGGGCCGGGTCGTCGGGGCCGGGCGACTCGAACTGGCCGCGCTGGTCCATGACCACGACCCGGTAGCCGGAGGCGGCCAACGGCGCGAGCAGCGGCGCGAAGTCCTCCTTGCTCCCGGTGTAGCCCGCGACCATGAGCGCCGTGCCCGCGGGACCCGGTCCGGTGTCCAGCGCGGCGATCGTGCCCGCACCGCCGTCGAAGGTGCGCGCGGCGGCGCCGTGATCGGCCAGCTGGCGCAGATCCGTGGGCGCGACGGAGGGGGGCGAGTCGGGACCGGAGGGCAGGGCCATGCCTCCCAGTGAACCGCGCTCGGCCGGTCCCCGTCACGCGGGGTCACCGGTAGGCGCGGACCTCGTCGTCCAGTCGGAGCAGCACGACGGGGCCTGAGACGGTCGCCGTCCCGTCCGGGGGCACCTCGGAGGCCGCCCAGCGGCCGAGCTCGGCACCGGTCAGCGCGTCGCGGCGCACGAACCCGTCGGCGGTCGGCACGACCACCTCGGTCCCGTCGTCGCCGGTCGCGGCCGGCAGTCCGGTGGTCGGGGCGGTCCAGCGCGGCACGCCCCCGGCCGGGTCGATCGCCGAGAGCGTGTCCCCGGTGCGGACGAGCACGAGCCCGGCCGCCGCCGTCTGCTGCACCGCGTCCCCGGGAGCCGCCGGGAGCGTGCCCCGCAGCGCACCGCCGTCGGGGGCGAAGAGCCGCACCTCACCGTCGATGCGCACGCCGACCAGCGCGTCGGCGCCGAGCAGGGCGACGTCGGCGTCCTCGGCCGCGGGAACGTCGACGGTCCAGTGCTCGGAGCCCTCGAAGCCGTCGTAGAGCCGGAGCTGGACGGCCTCGGCGCCCGCGCAGCGCTGCAGCACGGCGACCCCCGCGCTCCCGGCGACGGCGGACAGCCAGGTGCAGCCGCCCGGCGCCCCGGCCCGCCAGCGCACGTTGTTCCCGACCGGGTCGAAGGTCAGCACCCCGGTGGGGCTGGTGGCCAGCACGATCGAGGTGGTGGAGCTCAGGACGGCGTCGCCGCGCAGGCTGAGGTTGCGCGTCCACACCCGCACCCCGGTGCCCGCGTCCAGGGCGACCGCCTCGTCGCAGCGGTCGGCGGTCCGGAACACGGCGACCGCGACGCCGTCGGTGACGGTCACCCCGCAGAGCCGGGCGTTGCTGCGCGTGTAGTGCCAGGCCTCCCGGCCGGTCAGCGGATCCAGCCCGCGCACGCCGTGCCCCGCGCCGACGACCACCCGGCCCTCCGCCACGACCTGGACGGGCATCGGGCCGCCGTCGGCGGACCAGGCAGGGGAGACAGCACCGGCCGGCGCCCCCGGAAGGGCGTCGGCCGGTGCTGCGGTCGTGCTCTCGGTGGCCGCCGCGTCCGAGCCGCGCCACAGCAGCGCGGCCACGACGACGAGGGCCAGGGTGGCCGCGATCCAGACCCACACCCGCAGGGGCGGGCGGACCGTCGACCGGGGCATCAGGCGCTGGCGGCCGGCTCCGCGCCACCGCGCCCGGCGCCGCCACGACGGCGACGACGACGGCGCGGCTTGGCGTCGCCACCCGCAGCGGAACCCTCGGCGGCGCCCTCGACGCTCCCCTCGGCGGCACGCTCGACACCGGAGTCCTGGGGCGCGGTGTCCGGCGCGGACCCGGCGGCGGCTGCGTTCTCGCCCTCGCCACCCGCGCCGGTGCGGGTGCGGCGACGCGGCCGGCTCTTCCCGGCAGGACCCTCGCCGCCGGCAGGGCGGTCGCCGGCGGGACGGTCGCCGTCGGACCGGCCGCGGGCGCCGCGGTCGGAGGCGCCGCGGTCCGGGGCGGTGGTCGGGCGGTTGCGCTTGCCGGTCTCGCCGAGGTCCTCGAGCACCTCGGCCTCCAGCCCCTCGCGGGTGCGCTGGGAGCGGGGGAGCCGGCCCTTGGCGTTCTCGGGCACGTCGAGGTCGGTGTAGACCCACGGCGAGGTGGAGTAGGTCTCCGGCGGGTCGTCGAAGCCCAGGTCCAGCGCCTTGTTGATCAGCTGCCACCGGGGGATGTCGTCCCAGTCGACCAGCGTGACCGCGACACCCGTGCTGCCGGCCCGGCCGGTGCGGCCGATCCGGTGCACGTAGGTCTTCTCGTCCTCGGGGCACTGGTAGTTCACGACGTGGCTGACGCCGGTGACGTCGATGCCGCGGGCGGCGACGTCGGTGGCGACGAGCACGTCGACCTTGCCGCTGCGGAAGGCGCGCAGCGCCTGCTCGCGGGCGCCCTGGCCCAGGTCGCCGTGCACGGCGGCCGCGGCGAACCCGCGGTCGACCAGTTCGTCGGCGACCTTCTGCGCTGTGCGCTTGGTGCGGCAGAACACCATCACCAGGCCGCGGTCGCGCGACTGCAGCACGCGCGAGAGCAGCTCGGGCTTGTCCAGGTTGTGCGCCCGGTAGATGAACTGCGTGGTCTGCGGGACCGTCGAGCCCTCGTCGTTGCCGTGGGCGCGGATGTGCGTCGGCTGCGTCATGAACGAGCGCGACAGGGTCACGATCGGGCCGGGCATGGTGGCCGAGAACAGCATCGTCTGACGCTTGTCGGGGACCATCGCGAGGATCCGCTCGATGTCGGGCAGGAAGCCCAGGTCGAGCATCTCGTCGGCCTCGTCGAGGACGAGGACCTTGACCTTGCCCAGGATCAGGTCGCCCCGCTGGGCCAGGTCGAGCAGCCGCCCGGGGGTGCCGACGACGATCTCGACCCCGGCGTGCAGCGCCTCGACCTGCGGCTCGAACGCGCGACCGCCGTAGATGGCCTGCACGCGGATACCGCGCTTGGTGCCGGCGGTCGCGAGGTCGCGGGAGACCTGGACGCACAACTCACGGGTGGGGACGACGACCAGTGCCTGCGGCACGCCGTCGCCGCCCTCGGCCGGGGGGACGACGCGCTGCAGCATCGGGACGCCGAAGCCGAGGGTCTTGCCGGTACCCGTGCGGGCCTGGCCGATCAGGTCGTGCCCGGCCAGCGCCAGCGGGAGGGTGAGCTCCTGGATGGCGAAGGTGCGGTGGATCCCGGCGTCGGCCAGCGCGGCCACGATGTCGGGGTGCACGTCGAAGTCGCTGAACAGCGGGCTGTCGGGCGCGACGGGGGCGCCGCCCAGCTCCTCGACCTGCTGCTCGAGCTCCTCGGGAGCGGGAGCGCCGGTCTCGGCGTGCTCGAGGGCGGTCACCTCGGCGGCGGCCGGGGACGTGGGGGGAGTGTTCTCGGTGGAGGTCAGCGGTCTCGCCTCTGGTCTGCTGGGGGCCGGCTCCGGCGGCGGGGATCCGCAGCGTCGGACCTGCCCCGGGTCGGTTGTCGCGGGATCGGTTCCAGCGCCGACGCGGCCAGCATGACCGGGCGTCCCTGCGGGACCTGCCCGGGAGACGGCCCCGGCAGGGGCGTCGTCCGACGGTCGTCAGCGCACGTGTTCACGGTGGACCGTGAGATCCACCGGGGCCCATGGTAGCGCGGGCACGGGTTAGCCTCTGCGGCGCCGCACGCATGATGTGGTCTGCCCCACTCGCCCGGGACGGCGCCCCGCCCTGCCCACGTCGAGCCCCGAGCCCCAGGAGACCTGTGTGAGCCAGCCCGAGCCCGGAGCCGTCGTCGACCTGCTGGGCGTGCTGGCCTACGCGGAGCTGACCGCCTTCGACCGGCTGGCCGAGGACGCCCGGCTGGCGCCGACGCTCACCGGCCGCGCCGCGCTGGCCCGGATGGCGGCCGCGGAGATCGCCCACCACGTGCGGCTCACCGACCGGCTGGTGGAGCTCGGCGCCGACCCGGCCGCGGCCATGGCCCCGTTCACCTCCGCCCTGGACACCTTCCACGAGAGCACCCGGCCGAGCACCTGGCTGGAGGGGCTGGTCAAGGCCTACGTCGGGGACGGGCTGGCGGCGGACTTCTACCGCGAGATCGCCGCCTTCCTGCCCGAGCCCGACCGGCTGCTCGTGCTGGAGGTCCTCGACGACACCGGCCACGCCGACTTCGCCGTCCGCGAGGTCCGCGCCGCGATCCTCGCCGACCGCCGGCTCGCCGGGCGGCTGGCCCTGTGGGGACGGCGCCTCGTGGGCGAGGCGATCAGCCGGTCGCAGGCGGTCATCGCCGAGCACGACGGGCTGGCCGACCTGATCATCACCGGCACCGGCGACCTCGCCGGCGTCGGCCGCCTGATCGACCGGATCACCAGCGCGCACACCGAGCGCATGACCACCCTCGGCCTCAACCCATGACAGAGAGGGGCGCTCCCGCGCAGTGCGGGAGCGCCCCTCTCTGTCAGGCGTCGTGACCGTCAGGTCAAGCGGTGCCGCCGGCGATGAAGCCGACCCGACGCTGGTCGGGCTGCGCGATCTCGACGTAGGCGATGCGGTCGACGGGGACGACGACGCGACGACCCCGCTCGTCGACCAGGGTCAGCAGGCCGTCCTTGGTCGAGCCGGACATGGCGGCTGCCACGTCCGCCTGGATCTCATCGGGGGTCTTGGGGCTGTCGATGACCAGTTCCCGGGGGGAGTGCTGGACGCCGATCTTGACTTCCACGTGGGCGATGCCTCCTCGGTTCGCGCGACTGGGACCAACGCTAGTCCAGCCGCAGGGCAGCGGGCCGCCGGAGCGGGTGCGCCGACAGCGAACGTCAGTCGGGCGGGAGGTCGCCGTCGATCCGCGGGAAGCCGGAGATGCCGCGCCAGGCCAGCGAGGACATGAGGGCGACGGCCTCGTCGCGGGAGACGGTGCCCTTGCGGGGCAGCCACCACCGGGCGCTGGCCTCGGCCAGCCCGGTGAGCCCGGAGGCCAGCAGCAGGGCCCGCTCGGCGTCGGCGCCGGTGTCGGCGGCGATGACCTCGGCGATCGCCTCGACGCACGCGCCGGTGCCGCGGTCGACGATGGCCCGGACGTCGGCGTCGTTGCGCAGGTCGGACTCGAAGACCAGGCGGAACGCCTCGCCCTCGGCGTCGATGAAGTCGAAGTAGGCGCCGACGGCGGCGTCCACCCGGGCCCGGTTGTTGTCGGTGGCGGCCATGGCCTCGGCGACCCGGTCGGCCAGCTCGGAGACCTGCTCCTCCAGCAGCGCGAGGTACAGCTCCCGCTTGCCCGGGAAGTGCTGGTAGAGCACCGGCTTGCTCACCCCGGCGCGGTCGGCGATGTCGTCCATGGCGGCGGCGTGGAAGCCCTGGGCGACGAAGACGTCCTGCGCCGCGCGCAGCAGCTGGATGCGCCGGGCACCCCGCGGCAGTCGGGCAGTGCGCCGGTTGGCGGCGGGAGCGGGGCGTGAGGGCTGCATGGCACCCGGATGCTACCGGCGGCCCGCTCTCCACCCTCGTCCGCGACCGGAGCTCGATTACCGTCGAGGTGATGCCCGAGATGTCCAGGTCCGACGCCGGCGCCGCGCCGGCCGTGCCGGCCGCGACCGGATCCGCCGTCGACTCCACCACCGCCCTGCCCGGTCCGGGCACTCTGCTGCCGCCATGGCCGGGCCGGCAGCTGCCGGTCAGCGGTGGCGAGGTCTTCGTGCGGTGCACGCCGTGGGCCGGGCCGGTCGACGGCAGCCGGGACGGCGCCCCGCGCGAGCGCGCCCTCTACGTGCACGGCCTGGGTGGCGCGTCGACGAACTGGACCGACCTCGCCGCGCTGCTCGCCGTCCGCCTCGAGGGCTGGGCGCTCGACCTGCCGGGGTTCGGGCAGTCCACCCCGCCGCCCCGGGGCCGGTACTCCGTCCGCGGCCACGTGCGCGCCGTCGTCGACGTCCTCGAGCACATCCGGGAGCAGCCCGGGGAGGCCCAGGGCCGGCCGGTGCACCTGCTCGGCAACTCGCTCGGCGGCCTGGCCAGCCTGCTAGTCGCCGCCCGGCGACCCGACCTGGTCGGCTCCCTGACGCTGATCTCCCCGGCCATGCCGGTCTACCGCGTGCCTCCGGCGTTCAGCCGCGCGCTGCTGCTCCTGCTGCTGCCGGGAGCGACGTCGCTGGCCGAGCGCCGGCTGGCCGGGATCACTCCTGAGCAGAACGTGCGGTCCATGATCCGCATGTGCTTCGGGCAGCCCGACCGGGTGCCGCGGGAGCGGGTCGAGCAGGCGGTCGAGGACATGCGCGCCCGCGCCGAGCAGCCGTGGGCCGACCGCGCCCTGGCCGGCACCATGCGCGGGCTCATCACCTCCTACCTGCGGGTCGGCCGAGCCAACGCGTGGCGGATGGCCGGCTCGCTGCAGCGGCCGACGCTGGTGGTCTGGGGCGACCGCGACCGGCTGGTCGACCCGGCGATGGCCCCGCGCCTCGCGGCCGCGATCCCGGACTCCCGGCTGCGGATCCTCGAGGGCATCGGGCACGTGGCGATGCTCGAGGCGCCGGAGCCGACCGCGCGCGCCGTGCTCGGCATGCTCGAGGCCCTGCCCGCGGGCTGAGCCCGACCGGCGTCTCCGGCTGCTGCCGACACGCCACGCAGCGTGAGACCCTGGCTCCGGGACATCGGAGAAGGAGCCGGGGAGGTCGGGAGTGTCGGGACGCACCGCCGGCCGGGTCGACCCCTCCGCCCGCGGAAGCCGCTCCGCCCGCCCCCGCTCGGGGCCGCTGGTCGCCGCATCCGATCCGGTGCGGGCCCGCCGGCGCCCCACCGCCGACGTCGGCCCGGTGCGCGGCTTCGTCCGCCGGTACGGCTGGCGGGCCTACGCCATCCCGTTCCTGACCCTGGCCACCCTGTTCGCCCTGGTCGACGTCGCGGTCGACGCGACCCCCGGCACCGACACCGCCGCGACCAGCAGCCAGACGGCGCCGGTCGGCGGCCAGGACGCCCCGGCCGTCGCGGTGCTGCCCGATCCCGGCACGCCACCCGAGGCGCCCGCCCAGGGGGACGCGGAACCGAGCGAGCAGCCCGCCCGCGCGGCGGCCGACACCTACGTCGAGCAGGGCGCCGGCACCGTCTCGGTCGTCGACGGCAGCTCCGCGGTCCTCGGAACCGGCCCGCTGCAGCGGTTCGTCGTCGAGGTCGAGGACGGCATCGAGGTGGACGGCGCCGCCTTCGCCGCGGCGGTCGAGGCGACACTGGGCGACCCGCGGTCCTGGGGCAACGGCGGCCGGATGTCCTTCCAGCGGGTGGGCGTCGCCGAGGCCGCGGCGTCGGAGTACGACTTCCGCGTGAGCCTGGTCAGCCCCGGCAGCATGGAGACCTACTGCCCCGGCGTCGGCACCGGCGGCTACACCTCCTGCCGCTACGGCGAGCGCGCCGTGATCAACCTGGCCCGGTGGGCCACCGCCGTCCCGGACTACGAGGGCGACATCGCCACCTACCGGCTCTACGTCGTCAACCACGAGGTCGGGCACGCGCTGGGCAACGGGCACGAGCCCTGCCCCGGGGCCGGCCAGGTCGCCCCGGTGATGCAGCAGCAGACCCTCGGCCTCGAGGGCTGCACCAAGAACGCCTGGCCCTACCCGTAGGGCTGCGTCCGGCGGGAAGGATCCCGGCTGGCACGCTGTTGCTGAGCGTGAACGACGGCCCCGTCGCGGGCCGCTGTCGACCGAACGAGGAGCAATCGTGTCCCTGCCACCTCTGGTGGAGCCCGCCGCCGACCTGTCCGTCGACGAGGTCCGCCGCTACAGCCGCCACCTGATCATCCCCGACGTGGGCATGGACGGGCAGAAGCGGCTGAAGAACGCCAAGGTGCTCGCCGTCGGCGCCGGCGGTCTCGGCTCGCCGGTGCTCATGTACCTGGCCGCGGCCGGTGTGGGCACCCTCGGCATCGTCGAGTTCGACACCGTCGACGAGTCCAACCTGCAGCGCCAGATCATCCACGGGCAGTCCGACGTGGGCCGGTCCAAGGCGCAGAGCGCGCGCGACTCCATCAAGGAGATCAACCCGCTGATCGACGTCCGGCTGCACGAGACGCGGCTGGACAACGAGAACGTTATGGAGATCTTCAGCCAGTACGACCTCATCGTCGACGGCACCGACAACTTCGCGACCCGCTACCTGGTCAACGACGCGTGCGTGCTGCTGGGCAAGCCCTACGTGTGGGGCTCGATCTACCGCTTCGACGGCCAGGTGTCGGTCTTCTGGAACGACCACGGCCCGAACTACCGCGACCTCTACCCGGTCCCGCCGCCGCCCGGCATGGTGCCCAGCTGCGCCGAGGGCGGCGTGCTCGGCGTCCTCTGCGCCACCGTCGGCGCCATCCAGGCGACCGAGGCGGTCAAGCTCATCACCGGCATCGGCGACACGCTGCTCGGCCGGCTGATGGTCTACGACGCCCTCGAGATGACCTTCCGCGAGATCAAGGTGCGCAAGGACCCCGAGGGCGAGCCGATCACCGGGCTCATCGACTACGACAACTTCTGCGGCGTCGTCTCCGACGAGGCGCAGCAGGCGGCGGCCGGCTCGACGATCACCGTCGACGAGCTCAAGGACATGATGGACTCCGGCAAGGAGTTCGACCTGATCGACGTCCGCGAGCCCAACGAGTACGAGATCGTCTCGATCCCGGGCGCCCGGCTGATCCCGAAGGACGAGATCCTCTCCGGGCGGGCGCTGGCCGAGCTGCCGAACGACAAGCCGATCGTGCTGCACTGCAAGACCGGCGTGCGCTCGGCCGAGGTGCTGGCCGCGGTCAAGGCCGCCGGGTTCAAGGACGCCGTCCACGTGCAGGGCGGCGTGACCTCGTGGGCCACGCGCATCGACAAGGCGCTGCCCACCTACTGAGCCCCACCTGCTGAGCTCCACCGACGGCCCGGTCCGCCTTCCCCCGGGGAGGCGGGCCGGGCCGACGTCTTGTTCACTGGCGGCATGGCCGACTTCTCCCATGTCGAGCTGCTCGGGCTCTTCCAGCGTGCGCAGGCGCAGTTCACCGACCGGGTGGACGCCGTCGAACCCGGTCAGTGGGAGGACGAGGCGCTGCCCGGCTGGACGGTCGCCGACCTGGTCGCGCACCTGATCAGCGAGCAGCTGTGGGCGGTGCCCCTGCTGGCCGGGGAGCCCTACGCCGAGGGGCGCTTCCCCGACGACACCGGTGACCTGCTGGGCGACGACCCCCTCACCGGGTGGGAGACCGCCGCGGACGGCGCGCTGACCGCCTTCGCCCAGGACGACGCCCTGCGGCGGACCGTGCACCTCCAGCGCGGCCCCACGCCCGCCGGGCAGTACATCCTCGAGATGACGGCGGACCTCACCGTGCACGCCTGGGACCTGGCCCGGGCGACCGGCGGCGACACCGCGCTCGACGGTGAACTGGTGACTGCGGCGCTGATCCTGGGCGAGCAGCTGCCGGAGGACGGCCTGCCGGGGTTCTTCGACCCGCCGCTGGACGTGTCGGCGTCGGCACGGCCGCAGACCCGGCTCCTGGCCCGCTTCGGCCGCAAGGACTTCTGAGCCACCCGTCGGACGGGCAGGATGCCTCCGTGGGTGACGCCGTGCTCGACGTGGACGAGGCCGTCTTCGACGTCGTGGAGCAGATCCCGCGCGGCCGGGTGAGCACGTACGGCGCGATCGGCCGGCTGGTCGGCGTGGGCCCGCGCCGGGTGGCGCGGGCGCTGAGCTCCGGCGGCGGAGCGGTGCCCTGGTTCCGGGTGGTGCGGGCCGACGGGACGGCCGCCGAGCCGGTCCGGGTCCGGCAGCTGGAGCTGCTCGCGAGCGAGGGGGTGCCGGTCCGCAGCGGGCGGGTCGACCTCGCCGCCGTCGCCTGGCCCGACCGCGACACGGACGTCGTCCCCAGGGATGACGTCGCGTCGAGCACGATCATCAATCGGGACGACGCGGGAGGACGGCCCCGCACGATCGGATGAGGGGGTGCAGAACCTGAGTTCGCAGCGCAGTGCCCCCTCCGCCCGTCCCCGCCGCTGGGTCCGGCGCGGCCGCCGCCTGGTGGTGGCCCTGGTCCTGGTGGCCGTGGTCGTCCTGGGTGCCGCCTGGGCGGCCACCCCCGGAGTGGGTGATGCCCGGGCGCGGGTGGACGCCCGGCTGGCCACCTTCGCCGGGACGCCGCTGGTGGCCGAGGTGCCCCCGCGGATCGCCGCCGCCCTGCTGGCCACCGAGGACAGCCACTTCGCCGACCACATCGGCATCGACTGGCGCGGGGCGCTGCGGGCGCCGCTGGGTCTGGTCAGCGGGCGTGACCGCGGCGGCTCCACGCTGCACCAGCAGCTGGCCCGGATCCTGTACGAAGACGGCGCCACCGATCCGCTGGCCAAGGCGCGGGCCGTCGTCCTGGCGGTCAAGATCGACCGCGGGTGGAGCAACCTGGACATCCTGCGGATGTACCTGGACGCCGCCTACTTCGGGCACGGCTACTACGGCGTCGGCGCCGCGGCGCAGGGCTACTTCGGGCTCCCCCCGGACGAGCTGGACTGGGCGCAGGCGACGGTGCTCGTCGGTCTCGTGCAGGCGCCCAGCGCCTACGACCCCCTGGTGCACCCGGAGCTGGCGAAGGCCCGCCAGGCGCACGTGCTGGACCGGCTGGTCGCGGTCGGCACGCTGGAGCGCGCCGACGCCGAGGCGATCGCCGTCCAGCCCTGGCGGCTGGCCGCGGGCTGACCGGGCCCGGCCGTGCGAAGGTCGGCGGATGGCGCTCCGGGCACTGGACGACGGGGACGGACTCCTGCTGCGGTTCGCGACCTGGTTCAACCTGAACTGGAGCGGGAACCGGTTCACCCTGGCCCAGCTGGACGCCGACCCGCACCTGGCCGGCTACTACCGGAGGCGCCCGGAGTTCGGGGTGGTGTCGACCGACGACGGCCTGCCGACGGGCGTGGTGTGGACGACGCTCTTCCCGCCGGAGGCGCCGGGCTACGGGTTCGTGCGGCCCCACGTGCCGGAGCTCTCCGTCTGCGTCCTGCCCGGGTACCGCGGCGCCGGGCTCGGCACGGACCTGCTCGGCGCGGCGGTCGCGGAGGCACGGCGCCGCTCGCTGCCGGCCCTGGGCCTCAGCGTCGAGGAGGGCAACCCGGCGCGACGGCTGTACGAGCGGCTGGGCTTCCTCCCGGCGTCCGACGCGGAGCCGGGAACACTGGTCCTCGAGCTCCGGGATGTCGCGCGCTGACCGGGCGCATGTCGGGCGGGTGTCCTTAAAGCCCGTCCGAACCATTTCCAGCCATTGCCTATAGCTCTGCGGTGGAATTGCCGACCAACGATTCATGAACGGAATCGCGTGCCGAGCGGTGGCCCAGGCCGGGCTCGTCGCAGCCACGGCGTCCCTGGACGACGAGGCTCCCTGGCCGCTCCTGCAGGTGGCCGGCTGGCTGACGACCGCGGCGGACCTCATGGTCGAGGCCGCGCTCCGCGAGGTCGCCCTGGCCTGAGCCGGGTCGGGCGCCCCGCCCGTGCCGCCCGCCCCGGAACTGTCGGTGCGGCGTGCTTCCATCGAGAGGTGGCACAGGGGGGAGCGCCGGTCTACCGGCTCGTGCAGGGGGAGCGGCCCCGTGCCGCCCCGCCGTCGCTCGACCCGACGCAGCAGGCCGTCGTCGACCACCCGGCCGGGCCGCTGCTGGTGCTCGCCGGGCCGGGTACGGGCAAGACCACCACGATCGTCGAGGCGGTCGCGAGCCGCATCGGGGCCGGCGTCGATCCCGAGCAGATCCTGGTCCTGACGTTCAGCCGCAAGGCCGCCGCCGAGCTGCGCACACGGATCACCACCCGCGTCGGGCAGACGATCCGCGAGCCGCTGGCCCGCACGTTCCACTCCTACGCCTACGGCGTGCTGCGCCGCGCGGCGCTGCTGCGCGGCGAGGCGCCGCCCCGGCTGCTCACCTCGGCCGAGCAGGACGCCGTGATCGCCGAGCTGCTGCGCGGCGACGTCGACGAGGAGGGCGCGGTCCGCTGGCCGGCCGACCTGGCGCCCGCGCTGGGCACCGAGGGGTTCCGCACCGAGCTGCGCGAGCTGCTGCTGCGGGCGGTCGAGCGCGGCGTCGTACCCGGCCGGCTGGCGGCCTGGGGGCGGGAGACCGGCCGTGAGCACTGGGTGCACGCCGCTGCCTTCCAGGAGCAGTACGAGGCGGTCACCGCCTTCTCCACCTTCGGCCGGGGGGACGCGTCGGGCTTCGACCCCGCCGAACTGGTGCGGCAGGCGATCTTCGAGCTGGACGGCGACGCCGAGCTGTTGCGGCAGGAGCGGGAGCGGGCCCGCTGGCTGTTCGTCGACGAGTACCAGGACACCGATCCGGCGCAGGTCGAGCTGCTCGCGCTGCTCGCCGGCCGCGGCGGCAACCTGGTGGCGGTCGGCGACCCCGACCAGTCGATCTACGCCTTCCGCGGCGCCGAGCCGCGAGGGATCAGCGAGTTCCCCGACCGCTTCCGGCACACCGACGGACGCCCCGCCGGGCGCGTGTCGCTCGGGGTGTCCCGCCGGTCCGGCGCGGAGCTGCTGCGGATCAGCCGGCAGGTCGCCGACGGGCTGCCCGGCCCGTGGGAGCACCGCCGCCTGACGGCGGGGGAGTCCCCGGACCCGGGCGCGGCCGAGGTGCACGTGTTCGGCTCCGCCGCGATCGAGGCCGTCTACCTCGCCGACCGGCTGCGCCGCGCGCACCTGCTCGACGGCGTCCCCTGGTCGCAGATGGCCGTGATCGTGCGCACCGCCGCAGCGCTCGGTCCGCTGCGCCGGTCCCTCGCGTCCGCGGGCGTGCCGATCGGGGTGTCCTCCGACGACCTGCCACTGGCCGGTCAGCCGGCGGTCGCCCCGCTCCTCGGGGCGCTCCGGGCGCTGCTGCCCCGTCCCGGCACCGATCCCGCGGACGCCGTCCCGACCGGGCTGGACGAGCCGGGCGCCGAGGCGCTGCTGGCCTCACCTCTGGGCGGCGCCACCGTGCTCGACCTGCGCCGGCTGCGCCGCGCCGTCCGGATCGAGCTGGCCCGCCGGGGTGTCGACGCCGCCGAGCGGGGCGCCCCGCTGGCGATGGCGCTGGAGGACGACGCGCTGCTCGGCTCGCTGCCCGACCACGTCGCGCGGCCCGCGCTGCGGGTGTCGGCCGTCCTGGGGGCCGGCCGGTTCGCGCTGGCCCAGGACGGCACCGCCGAGGACGTGCTGTGGGCGATGTGGCAGGCCAGCGGGCTGGCTGCGAAGTGGGCCCGGGCCAGCGCCGCCGGCGGGCCGCCCGGAGCGGTCGCGGACCGCGACCTCGACGCCGTCGTCGCGCTGTTCGACGCCGCGGCCGGCTTCGTCGACCGGCTGCCGAAGGCCGACGTCCGCGCCTTCCTCGCCCACCTCTCCGCCCAGGAGCTGCCCAGCGACACCGGCGCCGCCCGCGCCGCCGCCGGGGAGACGGTCCGGCTGCTGACCGCGCACGCGTCCAAGGGCCTGGAGTGGGACCTGGTCTGCATCGCCGGGGTGCAGGAGGGCGTGTGGCCCAACCTGAGCGAGCGCTCCTCGCTGCTCGGCGCCGAGGTTCTCGTGGAGCGGGCCGCCGGCATCGACGGGGCGTCGGTCGACCGGCGTGCGCTGGCGCTGGCGGAGGAGCGGCGGCTGTTCTACGTCGCGGTCACCCGGGCCCGCCGGCGGCTGCTGGTCACCGCGGTGCAGGGCGCTCTCGACGGCGCCGACGCCGGGGCCACCGCCTCGCGCTTCCTCGACCTGGTGGAGCCGGCGCCGGAGGACGGCCGGGTGCTCACCGAGCTGCCCCGCTCGCTGACGCTGCCGGCGCTGGTCGCCGAGCTGCGCCGGGCGGTCACCGACCCGACCACCCCCGCCACCCGGAGGTCGGCGGCCGCGTCGGTGCTGCGCCGGCTCGCCGACGAGGGCGTCCCGGGCGCCTCGCCGCGGCACTGGTGGGGCCTGGCCCCGCTGTCGGACGACGCCCCGCTGGTTCCCGAGGAGGCCGACGTGCGCGTCCGCCCCTCCCACATCGAGACCTTCCAGCGCTGCCCGCTGCGGTGGGTGCTCGGCGCCGTGGGCGCCGAGGCCTCGCCCGACTCGACCCGCACGGTGGGCACCGCGGTGCACGCGATCGCCCAGCAGGTCGCGGAGGGGCTGCCGGCCGCCGAGGCGCCCGCCGCGCTCGACGGGGAGCTCGACCAGCTCGACCTCGGCCCGGGCTGGGCCGACCAGCGCCAGCGCCGGTCGGCGCAGGACATGCTGGCCCGCTTCCTGCGCTGGCATGCCGCGAACGACCGCGAGCTGGTCGGCGTGGAGGAGAACTTCGACGTGCTGGTCGGCCGGGCCCGCCTGCGCGGTCAGGTGGACCGGCTCGAGCGGGACGCCGACGGGCGGCTCGTGGTGGTCGACCTCAAGACCGGCAAGACCGTCGCCAAGAACACCGAGGAGCACGGGCAGCTGGCCGCCTACCAGGTGGCCGTGGCGGCCGGGGGCTTCGGCGAGCACGGCGGGGTGCCCGGCGGTGCGGCGCTGCTGCAGGTCGGCAGCGGCGCGAAGGCCAAGGAGCAGCACCAGCCGCCGCTCCCGGCCGACGTGCCGGTGGAGACCACGTGGGCGGGTGAGCTGATCACGGAGATGGGCGAGGGCATGGGTGCGGCGACGTTCGAGGTGCGCACCGGCAGCCACTGCGCCCGCTGCCCGGCGCGGCGCAGCTGCCCGATGCACGAGCGCGGCCGGCAGGTGACCGGATGAGCCAGCTCTCCTTCGACGACCTCCTCGGCGACGCCGCCCCCGAGCCGGCCGAGCCCCGCCGGATCCTCACCCCGGCGGAGGTCGCGGCCCGCTGCGGCCTGTCGTACGCGCCCTCGGCGGAGCAGGCCCGCGTGGTCGAGGCACCCGCCGACCGGCCGCTCGTGGTCGTCGCCGGCGCGGGCTCCGGCAAGACCGAGACGATGGCCGCACGGGTCTCGTGGCTGGTCGCCAACCGGGTGGTCGAGCCCGAGGAGATCCTGGGCCTGACCTTCACCCGCAAGGCCGCCAGCGAGCTCAACGAGCGCGTGCACCTGCGGCTCGGAGCCCTCGCGCGGCACCCCGACACCGAGCCCGGGCTGCGCGATCGCCTGGCCATCGCCCAGCCGACCGTCGCGACCTACCACGGCTACGCCGCCGCGCTGGTCGCCGAGCACGGGCTGCGGATCGGCGTCGAGCCCGGCGCCGGCGTGCTCGGCCCGGCGATGTGCTGGGGCCAGGCCGCCACCGTGGTCTCGGCCTGGACCGGCGACATGAGCGACGTCCCGCTCACCCCGCTCACCACGGTCGAGGACGTGCTGGCCCTGGCGGGCGAGATGGGCGAGCACGACGTGAGCCCGGCGGCGCTGCGCGCCTGGACGGCGCGGCTCGAGGCGCAGGTCGCCGGCTACGCCGACGCCCCCAAGAAGCGCGGGCCCTACGCGGCGGTGACCGAGATGCTCGCCCGGCAGCGGGCCCGGGTCGCGCTGCTGCCGCTCGTGGAGGCGTTCGAGGCGCGCAAGCGGGCCATGGGCTCGATCGACTACGCCGACCAGGTGGCCCACGCGGCGCGCATCGCCGTCGCCGCGCCCGAGGTGGGCCGACGCGAGCGGGCGCGCTGGAAGATCGTGCTGCTCGACGAGTACCAGGACACCAGCGTCGGGCAGCTGCGGATGCTGGAGGCGCTGTTCGGTGGGAGCAGCGGGCACCCCGTGCTCGCCGTCGGCGACCCGCGGCAGTCGATCTACGGGTGGCGCGGTGCCTCGGCCGGCACGATCGAGCGCTTCGACCGCACCTTCCCCGGGCGCGGACCGCTGCGGGCCCAGCGGCTCACCCTGGCCACGAGCTGGCGCAACGACGAGACCGTCCTGGCCGTCGCCAACGCGGTCTCCGGGATGCTCCCGCCGCCCAGGCACTCCTTGCCCGACCTGGCACCGGCGCCGACGGCCGGCCGCGGCGCGGTCACCGTCGGTCTCTACGACACGATCGCCGACGAGACCGCGGCGCTGGCCGACCGGCTGGCCGCCTGCTGGCGGAACGAGGACCCGCTCGTCGCCCGGTCCGACGGCGCGCACCCGACCGTGGCCGTGCTGGCCCGCACCCGCAAGCAGCTGCCCGGCATCGCCGCCGCCCTGCGCGAGCGCGGGCTGCCGGTCGAGGTCGTGGGCCTCGGCGGGCTGCTCGAGGTGCCCGAGGTGTCCGACGTGGTGGCCACCCTGACCGTGCTGGTCGACCCGACCGCGGGCGATGCGCTCGGCCGGCTGCTCACCGGCGCCCGCTGGCGGATCGGTCCGCGGGACCTCGCCGCCCTCGAGGCACGCGCCCGGGCCCTCGTGCACGCCCGCCGTCCGTCGCCGCCGGACGGCGAGGGCGCCGCGCCGGTGGTCGAGGCGCCGGTCGAGCGCGGCTCGATCGTGGAGGCGCTGGACGACCTCGGCGAGCCCGGCGACTACTCACCCGACGGGCACCGCCGGCTGCGCCGCCTGGGCGCCGAGCTCGCGCACCTGCGCAACCGGCTGGGGGAGTCGCTGCCCGACCTGGTCGACGAGGTCGCCCGCACCCTGGGGCTGGAGACCGAGCTGGCCAGCGCGCCCGAGGCCAGCCCGGCCGGTGCCCGCGCCCATCTGGACGCGCTGCACTCCGTCGCGGCGGAGTTCACCGAGCTCGCCGACCTGCCCTCGCTGCCGGCCTTCCTCGGCTACCTGCGGGACGCCGAGGAGCGCGAGCGCGGCCTGGAGCCCGGTGAGGTGGCGGTCAACCCCGAGGCGGTGCAGCTGCTCACCGGCCACTCCGCCAAGGGCCTGGAGTGGGACGTCGTCGCCGTGCCGGGGATGACCGTCGACCAGTTCCCCTCGCGCAGCAACGCCAGCGACTCCTGGATCAAGGACCCGGGCGCCGTCCCAGCCGACCTGCGGCTCACCGACCGCGCCGAGCTGCCGACGCTCACGCTCCCGGTGCCCGGCTCCGGCGACCAGGCCGCCGTGCGGGACGCGCTCGAGCAGTACGTGCAGGACTGGAAGGACTTCGGTCGCGACGAGGAGATCCGGCTCGGGTACGTCGCGGTGACGCGCGCCCGGCACCTGCTGCTGTGCTCGGGCAGCTGGTGGCGCGACGGCGTCAACCCCTGCGGCCCGTCGGTGCTGCTGCACACCGCGAAGGAGGCCTGCGAGGCCGGCGCCGGCGAGGTCGTGCACTGGGCCCCCGCCCCCGCCGACGGCGCCACCAACCCGGCGCTCGAGGAGTGGCCGATCGGGAGCTGGCCGACCGACCCGCTGTCGGCCCGCCGGCGCCGCGCGCTCAGCGCGGCCGCCGAGCTGGTGGAGGCGGCGGCTCCGCACCCGCTGGACCCGGAGCGGTCCCTCGGCGACGACGACCCGCTGGTCGCCTCCTGGGTGCGCGACGCCGACCTGCTGCTGCGCGAGCGCGCCCGTCACGCCGGGTCGACCGTCGACGTCCCGTTGCCCTCGCACCTGTCGGTGTCCGCGCTGGTCACGCTGCGCCGCGACCCCGGCGAGCTGGCCCGGCGGCTGCGCCGGCCGATGCCTGCTGCTCCGGCACCCCAGGCCCGGCGGGGGACCGCCTTCCACACCTGGCTGGAGGAGCGGTTCGGTGCCGCGCGGCTGGTCGACCTCGACGAGCTGCCCGGCTCCGGGGACGAGTTCGCCGCCCCCGACGCCGCGCTCGCCCAGCTGCAGGAGGCGTTCCTGGCCGGCGAGTGGGCCGACCGCCAGCCCCTCGAGGTCGAGGTGCCCTTCGAGACGCCCCTGGGGCCGCTCACGCTGCGCGGACGGATCGACGCGGTGTTCCGGCGCGAGGACGGCGGCTACGAGGTCATCGACTGGAAGACCGGCCCGCCGCCGACCGGCGCGGAGCTCGCCGCGGCCGGCGTCCAGCTCGCCGCCTACCGGCTGGGCTGGTCGCGGCTCACCGGTGTCCCGGTGGAGCAGGTGAGCGCCGGGTTCCACCACGTCGCCGCAGGGCTCACCCTCCGCCCGGTCGACCTGCTCGGGGAGCAGGCGCTGCTGGCCCTGGTCACCGGCGCCGGCGACTGACCGGCTCGGGGGACTGGCTCGGCGTCCCGGGGCAGGGCGTCCTACCCGACGGCGCCGACCGATGAGATCCGGCAGCGTCCGGGGTCATCCACTCGTGTGCGGCCGGACGGGCCGCCGCGACGACCCGGAGGCGCACCGTGACGCAGTACCTGCTGTCCATGCCGCACGACTCGGCCGAGGAGCCCACGATGGCGACGATGGATCCCTCCGAGCTGGAAGCCACGATGGCGGTGGCTCTCGCCTTCATCGAGGAGCTGCAGGGGTCGGGCGCCCTGGTCTTCGCGGGGGGACTGCACCCGCCGTCGACCGCGGTCACCGTCGACCACACAGGTGACGACCTCGCCCTCGCCGACGAGCCGTTCACGCAGGCGCCGGAGTACCTCGGTGGCCTGTGGGTGATCGAGGTACCGGACCGCGAGGCTGCCGTCTCCTGGGCCGCCAAGGCGTCCAAGGCGCTCGGTTCCCGGATCGAGGTCCGGGCCTTCCAGGAGATCCCGGCGTAGGGCGCGGGTCCGGAAAGCGGTTGACCGGGCCTGGACAGTGACCCCGTGCCCGTGACGATCCGCGCCCTCGCCGAGTCCGACATCGACGCGGTCGTCGACCTGTCGCTGCGCGCCTGGGCGCCGGTGTTCGAGTCGTTCCGCACCGCCATGGGGGAGGCCGTCTACCGGCACCTCTACCCGGACTGGCGGGCGATGCAGGCCGCCGCGGTCGACGGCGTCGTCCGGGACGCGGGCACGCGCACCTGGGTCGCCGACGACGGCGGCCGGCCGGTCGGCTTCGTCGCGGTGGTCCACCACGACGCGACGCACGGCGAGCCGGACAGCAGCGAGATCGACATGGTCGCGGTCGACCCGGAGCACCAGCGCCGCGGCATCGCCGACGCGCTGATCGCGCACGCGGTCGAGGAGGCCCGCGCGCACGGGTCGGTGCTCGCGGTCATCGGCACCGGCGGCGATCCGGGTCACGCGCCCGCCCGCGCCGCCTACGAGAAGGCCGGCTTCCGGCCGTTCCCGCAGGTCCGCTACTACAAGATGCTCTGACCCCGGGGACCGGTCAGCTGGAGGCGATCCGGTCCAGGATCGCCGCGGCGAGCTGCTCGGGTGCCTGCTCCGGGATCCAGTGCGTGACGCCCGGGAGCGTCACCATCCGGTAGTCGCCGGTGACGAACCCGGCGCACGCGTCGGCGGCGGTCGCCCCGATGGCGACGTCGCGGTCGCTCCACACGTAGGTGGTCGGCACCTGCACCGCGTCCAGCCGGACGCCGGAGCTCATCGCGCGGTACCAGTTGAGCGCGGCCGTCAGCGCCCCCGGCGCCGACAGCACGCTCACGTACTCGTCGACGGTCTCGGGGGAGATGCCGCTGTTCTCGACGTCGTACATCCCGCGCAGCCGGCGGGCGCCGTCGGCCAGCAGCACCTCCTCGGCCTTGCCCTCCTGCCAGAACAGCCGGATGTAGGCCGAGCGCTCCTTCTGCTCCGGGTCGACGCGGAAGGCGGCGGTGTAGGCGGCCGGGTGCGGCACCGACACCGCGGTCAGCGACCGCACGCGGTCGGCGTGCCAGGCGGCCAGCGTCCACGCGACGTTGGCCCCCCAGTCGTGGCCGACGACGTCGGCGACCGGGATCTCCAGGGCGGTCATCAGGTCCGCGGTGACCTGCGCCAGGTTCTGCATCGAGTAGGCGTCGACGTCGGCCGGGCGGGCGCCGGGGGAGTAGCCGAGCTGGTCGGGGGCGTAGGTGCGCAGCCCGGCCTGGGTGAGCAGCGGCGTCACCGCCGCCCAGGACGCCGAGGTCTCCGGAAAGCCGTGCAGCAGCAGCACCGGCCGCCCGTCCTCGGGACCGTCGACGCGCACGTCGAAGGTGAGGTCGCCGACATCGGTGCGCAGCAGTTCTCCGGCCATGCCCCGGACGCTAGCCGGGAGCCGGTGATGCCGCGCACGGCACTACCGTCGGCAGCCGTGACCAGCAGCAGCCCGGAACGCGCGTTCGTCTCCGCCCACCTCGAGGATTTGCACGCCGATCTCGACGCGTGGCTGCGCATCCCGTCGATCTCGGCCGACCCGGCGCACGCCCCCGACGTCGCCGCCAGCGCCGAGTGGCTGGCCGGGGCGCTGCGCCGCACCGGGTTCCCGACCGTGGAGATCTGGCCCACCGCCGGGGCGCCGGCCGTCTTCGCGGAGTGGCCCAGCGCCGACGCCGGGGCGCCGGTGGCGCTGGTCTACGGCCACCACGACGTGCAGCCGGTCGACCCGCCCGAGCTGTGGGTGCACCCGCCGTTCGAGCCCACCGTGGTCGAGGGCGAGGACGGGCCCGAGCTGCACGCCCGCGGCGCGATCGACGACAAGGGCAACGTCGCCTTCCACCTGCTCGGCATCCGCGCGCACCTCGCCGCCACCGGCCGGGACACCCCGGCGGTCACCGTGAAGCTGCTGATCGAGGGCGAGGAGGAGTCCGGCTCCCCGCACTTCGCCGCCCTCCTCCAGGAGCGGCGCGACCGGCTGGCCTGCGACGTCGTCGTCGTGTCCGACACCGGCATGGCCGCACCCGACGTGCCGAGCGCGGTCACCGCCATGCGCGGCCTCGCCGACGCCGAGATCACCCTGCGCGGTCCGGCGGTCGACCTCCACTCCGGCTCCTTCGGGGGCGCGGTCCCCAATCCGCTGCACGCCCTCGCCGAGCTGCTGGCGACGCTGCACGACGAGCACGGTCGGATCACCCTGCCCGGCTTCTACGACAGGGTCCGCCCGCTGTCCGACCGCGAGCGCGAGCTGATGAGCCGGGTGCCGTTCGACGAGCAGGCGTGGCTGGCCGGCCCCGCCGCCTCCCGCGCCACCTACGGGGAGGCCGGCTACAGCACGCTGGAGCGCACCGGCGCCCGGCCGACCGCCGAGGTCAACGGCATGTGGGGCGGGTACACCGGCCCCGGCCACAAGACGATCATCCCGGCCGAGGCGCACGCCAAGGTCACCTTCCGGCTGGTCTCCGACCAGCGCCCGGAGGACGTCGGGCCGCAGCTGCGGGCGTGGGTCGAGGCCAACGTCCCCGACGGCATCGTGGCCGAGGTGCACACCCCGCCGGGCGGCGTCGCACCGTGCGCCAGCGACCTGGACTCCCCGGCGATGGACGCCCTGCTCAGCGCGATCGGGCAGGCTTTCGACACCGACCCCGCCGACGTCCTGTTCACCCGCGAGGGCGGCAGCGGCCCGGAGGCCGACCTGGTCGAGGCGCTCGGCGCACCGCTGCTGTTCCTCGGCGCGGGGCTGCCCACCGACCGGATCCACTCGCCGAACGAGCGGGTGCTGCTGTCGATGCTGCACCGGTGCGCCGAGGCCGCCGCCCACCTGTGGCGGGAGCTGGCCGCGCAGCCGCGCTAGGCCGGCCGGTCGAGCGGATCCACCCGGCGGAGGAACGAGCGGCTCGCCAGGTGGTGCGACAGCGACTCCCGGTGCTCCTCGCACGCCAGCCAGATCTTCTCCCGGTCGGGCGTGTGCAGCTTCGGGTTGTTCCAGACCAGGGCGTAGCTCGCCGGTGCCGGGCAGCCCTTCGCCGAGCAGATCGGCGCGTCGTCGCTCACCCGTCCAGTCTCGACCCGCGGCCTCCGACGACGACGGTCGCCCCCCGCTCGTCGTCCGCGACCACCCGCGGCCGCAGCCCGGCGGCGGTCAGCGCGGCGACCGCCGCGGGGAGCTGCGCCGTCCCCGCCTCGAACAGCAGCGAGCCGCCGGGCGCCAGCCACTCCGGGGCGCCGTCGATCACGCGCCGGGCGACCGCCAGCCCGTCGTCCCCGCCGTCGAGGGCGGTGCGCGGCTCGTGGTCCCGGGCCTCCGGTGGCATCAGGGCCAGCGCGGTCGTGGGCACGTAGGGCACGTTGGCGGCCAGGACGTCCACCCGGCCGCGCAGGTCCGCCGGCAGGGCGGCGAACAGGTCGCCCTCGTGCACCGGGACGCCGGGCAGGTTGCCCCGGGCACAGCGCACCGCGACCGGGTCGACGTCGGCGGCGTGCAGGTCGATGCCCGGCTGCCGGGCGAGCAGCGCCGCGCCGACCGCGCCCGACCCGCAGCACAGGTCGACGACGACGGCGCCCGGCCGGATCAGCGCGGCGGCCTCGCGCACCAGCAGTTCGGTGCGCCGGCGCGGCACGAACACGCCGGCCCCGACGGCGATCCGCAGGCCGTCGAAGGCGGTCCAGCCGACCAGGTGCTCCAGCGGCTCCCCGGCCACCCGACGGCGTACCAGGTCCTCGAGCCGGCCGGGCGAGGCCGCCTCGGCGACCAGCAGCTCCGCCTCGTCCTCGGCGAACACGCAGCCGGCCGCCCGCAGCCGGTCGACGACGAGCGCGACGTCCACGGCGTCCTCCTCGAATCGTCGACGGCACGCTACGCCCGCGGCCTAGGGTTGCGCCGTGACCTCCTCCGGCCCGCCGAGCCCGCCGCCGGGCTGGTACGCCGACCCCGACGGCACGCCGGGGATGGTCCGCTGGTGGAGCGGGTCCGCGTGGTCCGACGTCGCCACCCCGGTCGGCCCGGGCGTCGCCGTCCAGAGCTCGCCCTCGGCACCGCAGCGCCTGACGGCCCCGTGGGCGCCGGCACCCGGTCCGGCGCCGAGGCGTCCGCGCCGGGCGGCGTGGGTGGCCGCCGGCGTCCTGGGCCTCGTGCTCGCGGTGGTGCTGGCGCTGGTCGTCGGGACCGGGGGAGACGACGACGCCGTCGCGGCGCGCGATCCGCTGCCCTCGACCGGCCAGTCGCCGTCGGGGCCCACCTTCGCCCCCGGCACGGTGCGGATCGTCGACGAAGAGGCCGGGATCGCCTACCCCTACCTCGGCACCGGGTGGCTCGAGTACGGCCTCGCCGCCATGCCCGAGACCACGGCGGTCGCGGGCCAGTACTTCACGACCCAGGAGGACACCCCGGTCGGCCAGTTCATCGCCCAGGTGACGTCGGGGCCGGTCGCCGAGGGCTACGGCTGGTCGGGGCCGGGCACCCTGCCCACCACGGTCGCGGCCCTCGCCGACAGCGTGCGCGGCAACTACTACCCCCAGCCCAACGAGCGCCGGATCCTGCGCGACGAGGCGACCACGGTCGACGGGCGCGACGCGCACCTCCTCGAGTTCCAGCTCGCCTGGGACGTCGAGGGGTACGACGCCTCGGGGGAGCGGGCCGCGCTGCTGCTCATCGACGTCGGCCGCCCCGCGCCGGCGCTGCTGTACATCTCGATCCCGAACACCCACGCCGAGCTCTACGGCGTCATCGACCGCCTCATCGCCGCCGTCGAGGTGCTCTGACTAGCGCGAGCAACCGCACCGTTCGTCGCTGGCCGACTTAGCGCTTCAGCCCTTTGCGTTTGCGCTTAGCGGCTGCGTACCTCTTCGCTAGGGGCGGTATCGGCCGACCGGTTGGGGGGACTGAGCCAAGCTGCATGGCGGTCACTAACGCATCCATGTCAGGGTCACCTGCACTGTCTTTGTCTTCGTAAAAGACATGGGAAATGGATGAATCCTTCTCGACGAGTATCCCCAGGGCGCGGTCTGCCCTAATGTGATGCTTCTTGGCGCGAAGGTAAGTCTCCAAAGATGCCGTTGAATGAACGATTTCTGCGGTTCCTGGGCGCGTCTGTGCTACGACGAGGACGTACCCGTCGTCTCCAGCGAATCCCTGTGCTAGCCGGTGCGGCTTACCGTCTATTCTTGTCTGCTTGATGAGCTTCTTGGTCGCGGAGGCCAGTTCCGACTGTGCACGACCCGAGAGGGCTAGCAAGTCAGCCCCGAATCGTAGCCATCCGGGGGACTGTCGGTCCGCAAGGTGATCCACGAGCCGAAGTACCCACGGGCTCGCCCTGAAAGTTGGTTTGGAGACGCGCCTACCTTCGTCGCCGTCCATGGAATACACCCAAGCGTCTAGAGGGTCCGTGAAGGTCCCCACCCGAGTTGTCTGATTGTCCTGATTGAAACGACGATAATCGGCTTTTGTCGGTGGCTGGCTGCTCGGATAACGTTGATAGACCTCGTCGGGATCCGGCTCTACAAAAAGGCCCCCCTGGAGGAAAAGCATGAAGAGGTCGAGCTCGTCCACTGCGCGGTAATGGCGTGCAACTCCGGAGGCGGATCGGCGCTGAACGTAAAGGAGGAATTCTGCAGGGCGGTCCAGTGTCAGACTAATAGTCATCAGATCATGAAGAGACGCGACCCAAGGTAGCTTGCTGTCAGCGATGATTCCGCCACGTCTCAACTCATCAAGCACAATGCCGGCTGGTCCGTAATCATCGAGACCGACTACGATGGATCTGACCTCTTGGACGTTCGATAAGTCTAACCATGTGCGGTCCTCGAGCCATAAGCCTCCATTGCTTTCAATCAACAACTCCAGGCGCCTAGCCTGTTGAGCTGCCGACCCGATTGTGGCCCGCAGGTCCCGAATTAGCCTCAGCAAGTCCCCACTCCGGGCCTGATCGGCGATTGATCGAGCCTTGACCTCTAGACAGATCGCGACGTCTCCATTGATGAACAGGCCGTCAGCCTCGGTCTGCTGACCTAATCCAGTCAGGTCTGCACAGTCGCGTCCCAGTTCGGTCGGCGAGATGCCGTCTCGCGGCGAGAAGTACTTGACGTTTGCCCTTTTGAATGTTGGCCGCAGCGCGGCGGCAATACTGTCCTTGGCTAGTCGCTCACTCGTCATAGTTCGAACTCGTTCGTAGCGCTTCCAGTGAGCTGTCTCCTTCAGTTCGGCCTCAACTAGTCGGCGGAGGGAGTCGGTGCCTATGGTCAGACTGACCAGTAGGTAATTCCCCGCTGCGTCAACCACTAGCGTCGTAGTCGCCAAGGGGTTCCGCCCCCGCAGAAAATCGAGCGTGACATCTGTCGAGTCACGCCGCATTCCGAAGGACGTACTGAACTTGTCGAGGACGGACCGAACCGTCGACCGCGCAATACCTGTGGCCTCGGTGATATCTTCGATGCGAAAGGAAGCGCGAACGCCTGGCAGAAATAGAAAGTCGATAAAGGCCTGGCGTCCTTCGTTGATCCGGTCGTCACTTTGCGCGACTCGTCCACCGCGCGATTCGACGGCAACGGCGCCGAGGATGTCGCGGACGCGTATGAGTTTCTCGCTGTAGACACTTTGGATGCCGTCTCGGACGCGCACCAAATCCTTGTACGTGAAGCCAAGCGTTTCCCTCAGTATGGAGTCCAAGGTCGGGTTGTCGAAGAGCTCGTCGTTGATGCGGTCCTGAATGACCGCATACTGCATCGCTCGGATGCTGACAAGGCTGCTCTGATACTCGCTTGCAAGACGGGCAAGGGGTTCGTCGGACTGCAGTCTGCCTTCGATCTGCATCTTGAAAGTCGCCAAGCGCAGGAGTCGGCTCGCCCGGGCATGGAGCTCGTCTACTGCTTCATGGGGCTGAGTTTCTTCGCGAGGAATCGGATCAGGCTTCCGTGACTCTCGTGCGAGGAGCTGTAGTGCTACCAGTTCCACGACCGCGGCGGAGCCCTCATGGCCAATGCTGAAAGTAAGGTCGGGGACGGGAGGGATTTCTCGCATCCGCATGAGTTCAATAACGTCGAAAGCGTCGGCCTCGCCGACCAGGTCTCGTATGCGCCCTAACTCAGCCTCGACCTGCTGGCGAAGCGCCTCGCTCAGCTGAGCGACGTCTTCGCAACCGGCGAAGAGGGATAGATCGCCGGCTGGATCGGCACCTAATGAAGACCAATCGATGCGGCCGACCGTACGAAGCGACTCGTGAGAATCACCGGGAACACGCATGAAAACTCCTTGCTCCGTCGACGCTTCGTTGGTCGGACCGTAGAGAGGCGGTCTGACACATTGAGCGCAGGAGACGTTCGAGTGGTCCCCGTGAGGGGGCGTGAGGGCTCTCGCCGATCCGACGCTCCATCGCCGAGCGACCGGGTACGCAGCCGACGACAGCCGCAGCGTCGCTGGCTCCGCAGGTCGACTGGCCACCGCACGTACTAGCGATGCTTGCCCCGGTAACCAGTCAGCCGAACGGCGCGCCGCGGGCGCTCGCGATTACTGTCGCAGGCGTGACAGCAGCCGGAACCGAACTGACCCTCAGGCATCCGGTCGAACGGTTCACGCTGGACAACGGGCTGCGCGTCGTGCTGGCCCCGGACCGCAGCGTGCCCGTCGTGGCGGTGAGCGTCTTCTACGACGTCGGCATGCGCAACGAGCCCGAGGGGCGGACCGGCTTCGCGCACCTCTTCGAGCACCTGATGTTCCAGGGCTCGGCGCACGTCCCGAAGATGGAGCACGCCCGCCTGGTGCAGGCCGCGGGCGGCACCTTCAACGGCTCGACGCACCAGGACTACACGAACTACTTCGAGGCGCTGCCCGCCGAGGCGCTCGAGCGCGCCCTGTTCCTCGAGGCCGACCGCATGGCGGCCCCGGCGATCACCGAGGAGAACCTCCGCAACCAGATCGACGTGGTGAAGGAGGAGATCCGGGTCAACGTGCTCAACCGGCCCTACGGCGCCTTCCCCTGGCTGCAGCTGCCGCAGGTCGCCTTCGAGAGCTTCGCGAACACCCACGACGGCTACGGCTCGTTCGTCGACCTGGAGTCCTCGACCGTCGACGACGCCGCCGACTTCTTCTCCACCTACTACGCGCCCGGCAACGCCGTCCTCTGCATCGGCGGGGATCTCGACGTCGCCGAGACCGAGCGGCTGGTGCAGCGCTGGTTCGGCCCGGTCCCCGCCCGCGACGTGCCGCCGACCCCGCGCACCGGTGAGCCGGCGCCGACCTCGGTGCGCTCGGCCGTGGTCGAGGACCGGCTGGCCACCGCGCCGGCCGTCGCGCTGGGCTGGCGGGTGCCCGATCCGGTCGCCCGCTTCGACGAGTACCTCGGCACCGTCCTGCTGGCCGAGCTGCTCAGCGAGGGCGACGCCTCGCGGCTGGAGCGCCGGCTGATCCACGACGACCGCACCGCCATCGCGCAGAGCAGCTACGTCGGCCTGTTCGGCGACCCCTTCGACGTCCGGGACGCCACGTTGCTCACCACCCAGGTGCACCACCCGGCCGGCGTGCCGGTCGAGCGGGTCACCGCCGCCGTGCACGAGGAGATCGCCCGGATCGCCACCGACGGCGTCCCGGCCGACGAGCTGCGCCGGGTGCAGGCCCGCACCGAGGCGCAGCTGCTCCGGCAGGCCGACTCCGTGCTCGGCCGCACCCTGGCCTTCGCCTCCGCCGAGCTGGTCCACGGCCGGGCCGAGCTCGCCGGCGAGCTGGCCGCCCGGCTCGCCGCCGTTCCCCCCGAGGCCGTGCAGGCCGCGGCCCGCGGGCTGGATCCCGGCACCGTCGCCGTGCTCGAGCTGCGCCCGGCGGGGGGACGGCAGTGACCGTGACCCTGGACCTCTCCCTCATCCCGCCGCTCGGCCCGCCCCGGCCGCAGCCGGTCCCGGCCGCCACGGAGACCACCCTGGCCAACGGGCTGCGCCTGGTGGTCGTGCCGCGGCCCGGCGTCCCGCTGATCGAGCTCCGCCTCCGGGTCCCGTTCGCCGCGCCCGACGCCGGCTCCGCCGAGGGGCACACCGCCGAGGCGTCCGTCCTCTCCGGGGCGGTGCTGCTCGGGACGGCGTCGCACGACCAGACCGGCATCGCGCAGCTGCTGCAGGGCCACGGCGCGGAGATGTCCGTGTCGGCCGACAGCGACCGCCTGCTGTTCGGCACCACGCTGCTGCCCGGCGGCCTCCGCCCGGTCCTCGGCGTGCTGGCCGAGCTGCTCACCTCGGCCACCTACCCGGCCGACGGCGTCGAGGGCGAGCGCGAGCGGCTCGCCGAGCGGATCACGATCGCCCGGTCGCAGCCTGCCGTCCTCGCCCGGGCGGCCCTGGGCGCCCGCCGCTACGCCGGGCACCCCTACGCCATCGCGCTGCCCGACCCCGCGCTGGTCGCGGCGGTCACCGGTGCCGACCTCGGCGCGCTGCACGGCAACCGGGTGCTGCCCGCCGGCAGCACGCTCGTGCTGGTCGGCGACCTCGACCCCGCGGCCGCGGGCGACGCCGTCGCCGAGGCGCTGGCCGGCTGGACCGGCACGGACCAGGCCGCCGAGTCCGCACCGGCGACCGCCCTGCACGCCCCGGTGCTGGAGCTCGTCGACCGGCCCGGTGCCGTGCAGTCCAACATCCGGCTGGGTGGCCCGGCGCCGGGGCGCACCGATCCCGACCTGCCCGCCGTGCGGCTGGCGGCCATGGTCTTCGGTGGCTACTTCTCCTCCCGGCTGGTCGAGAACATCCGCGAGCGGCGGGGCTACAGCTACAGCCCGCGCAGCGCCGTGGAGCACCAGGCCGCCGCCTCCTCCGTCCTCGTCGAGGCCGACGTCGCCACCGAGGTGACCGGCCCGGCGCTGATGGAGACCGTTTACGAGCTGGGCCGGATGGCACTGACGCCGGTCACCGAGGCCGAGCTCGACGCCGCGCGCCGGTACGTCCTGGGCAGCATGGCGCTGTCGACGGCGACCCACGCCGGCCTGGCGAGCACGCTCTCCGCGCTGGTCGGCGCGGGGCTGCCGGTCGGCTGGCTGGCCGAGCACCAGCGGGCGCTCGAGGCGGTGACCGTCGACCAGGTGCAGGACGTCGCGCGCCGCTACCTCGCCCCCGGGGCGCTCACCGGCGTCGTCGTCGGCGACGCCGAGGTGGCCGAGGCCCAGCTGGCCGCGCTCGGGCCGCTCACCGTCCGCCGGGACGTGCAGTCGTGACGACGCCGCGCACCGGCGACCCGGACCGCATGCGGGGCTCCTCGGCCTGGCCGGACGGCGCGACGCCGTCGACCGGCGCCGTCCCGGTGCTCTCGCGCGTGGCGCACGACCGGGCGCACCTGGCCCGCGCACTGCCCGACCCGACGGGCGGCCGGTCGGTCCGCGTGCTGACCGTCGACGCCCAGCGCCTGGTGCCCGTCCGTGAGGCGTCCGACGGGCCGCAGCTGGTGTGGGACGAGCAGCCGTCGCTGCCGCTCGGCGCCGTCTTCCTCGGCGAGGCCGACGGCGTCCCGTACGCCGCGGTCAGGGGCGAGCGCTCGCTCACCGTGAACGGCCGGCCGGTCGACTCCTGGGCCCACCTGCGCGACCTCGGCACCGTGCTCGGCGACCTCGACGCCGGGTTGCTCGTGCAGGCGATCGGCATCCTCGAGTGGCACGAGCGCAACCGGTTCAGCCCGCTCAGCGGCGCGCCGACCACCATCGAGCGGGCCGGCTGGGTCCAGCGCGACCCGACCACCGGCACCGACATCTTCCCGCGCACCGACCCCGCGGTGATCATGCTGGTCCACGACGGTGCCGGGAACGTCGTCCTCGGCCGGCAGGCCATCTGGCCGCCCGGCCGGTACTCCGTCCTCGCGGGCTTCGTGGAGCCGGGGGAGTCCCTCGAGGCCGCGGTCGCCCGCGAGGTCGCGGAGGAGGTCGGGCTGCAGGTCACCGACATCCGGTACGTCGGCAGCCAGCCCTGGCCGTTCCCCCAGTCGCTCATGCTCGGCTTCGTCGCGCGGGCGGAGCAGGGCGGCGAGCTGGTCCTCGACCCCACCGAGATCGAGGAGGCGCACTGGTTCTCCCGGGACCAGCTCCTGGCCGGGAACGGGCTGTCCGCCCTGCCGCCGGCGGTCTCGATCGCGCGGAACATCATCGACCGCTGGCTCGCCGGCGAGTTCGACGACTGAGCAGGGTCAGCTCCAGCGGCCGCTGAGCACCAGCGCCGGACGGTCGGCGTGGTCGGCCAGCACGACCGCGTCGGCGAGGGCGACCGGGTCCACCTCGTCGTCGTAGCGGTCGAACGCGGGCAGCACCCAGGCCTCCTCGGCCGGGATGCGTCGGCGCCGGGCGGCCGGGGCGACCCGCAGGTGGACCACGACGTCGAAGGCCAGCCCGATGCCCTGCAGCAGCGTGCCGGGGACCAGCAGGATCCCGCCGGGCGGTGCCGGCTGGGGGCGGGCACGGACCGCGCGGTCGCGCTCCAGGTCCCAGAGCACCGGCAGGTAGCTCCCCGGGCCTCCCGGCCCCACCGGCGCGAGCACCTCGCGGGTCAGCGCGCCCGCGTCCAGCCAGTCGGTGTACCGGGCGTCCGGATCGGTGCGACCGTGCTCCAGCCGCAGCGACGCCGGGCGGTAGAAGCCCTCCGCCGGGACGACGACGGCGCCCCGGCCGAGCGCCGGCAGCCGTTCGGCGATCGCGGTGGCCAGCGCGTCGGGCGCGGCCAGCTCCGGCCCGTCGACGGCGACGCGCAGCGCGGTGGCACCGGGTTCCGGCGGCTCGTCGGCGAGCAGCTCGGCGAGCCGGTCGGCCAGTGCGGCGGGGGCGAGCGGGACGGGGGAGGTCAGGACCGGCCGTCCGCCGCGGCAAGCGGGACCACCGGCCCGGCGGTGCCGGGAGCCGGGGGGTCGACGGCGAGTCCGTCGAGGACCGTCCGGGCGAGCTCGGCGACGGGCCGGCCCTGGGAGCGGGCGTCGCGGCGCATCGCCTCGAAGGCGGCGCGGGCGCTCACGCCCTGCCGTTCGGCCAGCACGCCGATCGCTCGCTCCGTGGCCACCCGTGCCGCCAGGGCGTGCTCGAGCTGGGCGACCGTGCGCTCCAGCGCGGCGATGCGGAGGGTCGCCTCGTCGACCACCGGAGCGGCGGGGCCGTCCACGGCGCCGCGGGCCGACCGGCGGGCGGAGCGGTCGGGCTCGGGCAGGAGCCCGGACTCCTCGGCGATCAGGTCCGCCAGCGACATGCCCTCGACGACGTCGCCGACCGCGTCGTCACCGGCGGCCGACCGGACGACCCAGCCCGTCGGGGTGCGGGTCACCGCCACCGCGGCGGGCGGGACGCTCACGGGAGCGTCGGTGGCGTTCCCCGACCCCGCGAGCAGGCGGAACTGCCCGTCCGAGGGGCGGGGACCGGGGATCACAGCGGCGTCACGCCTCCGCGGTCGCGGCGAGCTGCGCCCTGACCTGGTCGATGCTCGGATTGGTCAACGCGCTGCCGTCGGCGAAGATCAGCGTCGGGACGGTGCGGTTGCCGCCGTTCGCGTTCGCCACCAGCTCGGCGGCGGCGGGGTCGGTCTCGATGTCGACCTCACCGAAGGAGATGCCCTCGATCTGCATGAGCTTCTTCAGCCGGACGCAGTAACCGCACCACGTGGTGGTGTACATCGTCACGGCGGTGCTGTCGGTCGTGGTCATCGAGTCGATTCTCCCTGGTCGATCCTGGCCGGTCCACCCCCCGAGAGGGCGTACCTCGGTGTGTCGGTCAACGCGGCCGTCCTGGGGATGCTTCCCCACGACGTCGGTGGAGGCTGGGAGGATCGCCCTGTGACACGAGCCCGGAGCACCCCATGACCGCGGCGACCCGGTCGGGATCCCGCGCGGAGGACGTGCTCGCGGGGCTCGACGAGGAGCAGCGGACCGCTGCGCAGGCGGTCACCGGCCCCGTCTGCATCCTGGCCGGCGCCGGCACCGGCAAGACCCGCACCATCACCCACCGCATCGCCTACGGCGTGCACACCGGCGTCTACGTGCCCGAGCAGGTCCTCGCGGTGACGTTCACCGCCCGCGCGGCCGGCGAGCTCCGCACCCGGCTGCATGCCCTCGACGTCGGCGGGGTGCAGGCCCGCACGTTCCACGCCGCGGCGATGCGGCAGCTGCGCTACTTCGCGCCGCGGGTCCTCGGTGGGCCCATGCCGGCGCTGATCGAGAACAAGCTTCGCGTGGTGGCCACCGCCGCCGCGCGGAACCGGCTCACCACGGACCGGACCAGCCTGCGCGACCTCGCCAGCGAGATCGAGTGGGCCAAGACGACGCTGGCGACGCCCGAGGACTACCCCGCGCGCGCCAAGGCCGCGGGCCGGGAGACGCCGTTCGAGGCCGCCGCGGTCGCCGCCGTCTACGCCAGCTACGAGGCGGCGAAGGAGCGCGACGGAGCGCTGGACTTCGAGGACCTGCTGCTGGTCACCGCGTATGCGCTCGAGGGCCACCCCGACGTCGCCCGCACGGTCCGCGACCAGTACCGGCACTTCGTCGTCGACGAGTACCAGGACGTCAACCCGCTGCAGCAGCGGTTGCTGGACGCCTGGCTGGGCGGTCGCGCCGAGGTGTGCGTCGTGGGGGACCCCAACCAGACGATCTACTCCTTCACCGGTGCCGACCCGGACTACCTGCTCGGCTTCGCCGACCGCTACGCCGACGCGGAGGTGGTCAAGCTCGAGCGCGACTACCGGTCGACGCCGCAGGTGGTGGGCCTGGCCAACCGGCTGATCGGCATGGCGCCGAAGCGCAAGGGGCTGCCGGGCCTCCGGCTGCTGGGTCAGCGGGCCGACGGCGTCGAGCCACGGTTCGAGGAGCACCCCGACGAGCCGGCCGAGGCCGCGGCCGTCGCCAAGCGCTGCCGGGCGCTGATCGACGAGGGCCTGCCGGCGAGCGAGATCGCCGTGCTGTTCCGGATCAACGCGCAGTCCCAGGTGTACGAGTCGGCGCTGGCCGACGTCGGCGTCCCCTACGTCCTCCGGGGCGGGGAGCGGTTCTTCGAGCGGCCCGAGGTGCGCGAGGCGGTGCTGCTGCTGCGCGGAGCGGCCGCCGGTGGCAGCGAGCCCGGCATGCTCGTGCCGACGGTGCGCGACGTCCTGGCCTCCACCGGCTGGGCCGAGCACCGCCCGCCGGCCGGGGGAGCGGCGCGCGACCGCTGGCAGTCGCTGTCCGCGCTGGTCGACCTCGCCGTCGACCTCGTCGAGGAGAACCCGTCGCTGGACCTGGCCGGCTTCGTCTCGCACCTGGCCCAGCGCGCCGACGCCCAGCACGCCCCCACCGTGCAGGGCGTGACGCTGGCGTCCATGCACGCGGCCAAGGGCCTGGAGTGGGATGCCGTCTTCGTCGTCGGGGTGGTCGACGGCGTCCTCCCCATCGCGCAGTCGCTGTCGCGGCCCGAGGCGGTGGAGGAGGAGCGACGCCTGCTCTACGTCGCGATCACGCGGGCCCGCGAGCAGCTGACCCTCTCCTGGTCGCTGTCCCGCAACCCCGGCGGCAAGCGGGCCCGGCCGCGCAGCCGGTTCCTCACCGGTCTGGCGCCCGACTCCGGCCCCACCGCGCCGCACGCCCGCAAGACGGCGAAGCGCCCGAAGGTCGTGCTGGAGGGCGAGGCCGGCGAGCTGTTCGAGCGGCTGCGCGCGTGGCGCAGCCAGGCGGCACAGGCGCAGTCGGTGCCGGCCTACGTCGTGTTCACCGACGCGACCCTGCAGGCGATCGCCGAGACCCGCCCGGCCAACCTGCGCGAGCTCTCCGCGCTGCCCGGTATCGGGTCGCGCAAGCTCGAGCTCTACGGCGAGGACGTCCTGGCCGCCGTCACCGGCTGAGAGAAGTCCCGGTTAATTCGATTGACCGTCGCCGCCGACCCCTTCTAATGTCCTGAACCACACGAGCTGCACCCAGCCCGAGCGCTGCCACCACCCGGCCCCGCTCGCTACCCGGAAGGAGGGGTGAACGTGATCAGCACGACGTGGACCGACACCCCCGCCGGGATCTCCGGCCCGGGCAGCATCGGCATGTCCCGCTCCGCCTGCTCCTCCGCCGTCGGCGGCACCGGTGTCCTCATGGCGCCCATCGCAGCTCCGCTCCAGGGGAGCGGTCTGCCCGTCGCCGTCCGTCTGCGCCCGATCGATGAGCGCGGCGTGACCGTCGAGTCCTACCTCGTGCAGGCACTCGCCATCGCCGGCCCCGCTCCGCTGGGCGCCACCGACAACTTCGACACCACCCTCGGGATCCACTCCCCGGGGAGACCGCAGAGCTAACCGCTCACCGGTCCTCCTCGAGGCCGCGGAACCCGAACCCGGGATCCGCGGCTTCTTCGTTTCTCCGCGGCACCCGGCCCCGACTTCGGTCGGCGGGCCCCCGCCGGCCGTCAGACGACGAGCAACGAGGAGGAGCGGCAGTGCTGCAGACGATCGACCGCCCGGCGTCCCTCCGCCGGACCCCGCCCGGGTCCGGCGGAACGACGCCGAGACGGCCGCAGCCGCCTCTGTCACCGGCACCGGTACGGCACCCCGTGCCGTGCCGCGAGGAGGACCCGGAGCTCTGGTTCGCCGAGAGCCCCACCGATCTCGAGCTGGCCAAGACCCTGTGCGCGGAGTGCCCGGTCCGCGACGCCTGCCTGGCCGGCGCCCTGGACCGCGCCGAGCCATGGGGTGTCTGGGGCGGCGAGATCTTCGACCGCGGCGTGGTCATCGCGCGCAAGCGGCCGCGTGGCCGTCCCCGCAAGGTGACCGCCGCATGAGCACCCGAGAGCAGTCCGGGCCCGCCGCACCGGCGCGGCCCACCCCGCTGACGACCCCAGCACCGATGACCACAGCACCGACCACCACAGAGGACACCGTCATGCTCATGTACGAACACGCACTGGCCCAGAGCCGGATGCAGGAGATGCGGGAGGAGGCGCTCGCCGCCTCCCGGGCGCACCGGCTGTACGTGGCCCGCCGGGCCGCCCGTCGCGCCGAGCGGGCGGTGCGCCGCGCCGCCCGTCTCAGCGCGTCCGTGTACTGATCACATCGCGACCCTCCGGGCCGCACCGCGGCCAATGGCCGTCCCCCTGCTGCGCTGAGCGCGTCCGCCGCGCCTGCGCGGGACCCTCCGGGCCCCACTCGGCGCGGCAGGGGGTGGCCTCCATCAGCCCTTGAAGCCGGGCAGCCACTCCTCCAGGACGCCGCGGAACCCGCCCTCGGCGTCGAGCTGGCACAGGACGCCGATCGAGCCGATCGTCACCCGGTGGATGAGCAGGTAGGCCGGGGGCAGGTTGAGCTGGCGGCCCAGCCGGCTGGCCTCGAGGCGCGGGTCGGCGATCCGGGCCGCCTGCTCCTGCATCCAGGCGCGGGTGAAGTGGAACCGGGGCTCGGCGATCGGGTCGAGCATCGGCCGCAGGAAGTCGTGGACGCCCTGCGCGTCGATCTGCGCGTTCGGGAGCACGAAGCCCTCGGCGCGCAGGTCGGCGAGCACCTCCTCGGCCTTGCCCTCCAGCGCCCAGCGCAGCAGCCGACCGATCGGCTCGGGGTGGCCGTCGGGCAGCCGCGCGGTCGCCCCGAAGTCGATCACGCCCAGCCGGCCGTCGGCCAGCAGGCGGAAGTTGCCCGGGTGCGGGTCGGCGTGCAGCAGCCCGGCCCGCTGGGGCGCGGAGAAGTGCAGCAGCGCCATCAGCACGCCCGCGCGGTCGCGCTGCTCGCGCGTACCCGTCGCGATGATGCGGGACAGCGGCGTGCCCTCGAGCCACTCGGAGACGATGACCTTGGGCGCGCTGGCGACCACCCGCGGCACCACGATCTCCGGGTCGTCGGCGAATGCCGTGGCGAAGCCGCGCTGCGCGTCGGCCTCCAGGCCGTAGTCCAGCTCCTCGACCACCCGGGCCTTCAGCTCGGCGATCAGCGGCTTCACGTCCATGCCCGGGAAGAGCACCGCGAACAGCCGGGCGAACCGGCTCAGCTGGTTCAGGTCCGACATCAGCGCCGTCGCAGCGCCCGGGTACTGGATCTTCACCGCGACGTCGCGGCCGTCCCGCCACGTCGCGCGGTGCACCTGGCCGATGCTCGCCGCCGCGGCCGGCTGGTCGTCGAACTCCTTGAAACGCTGCCGCCACGTGCCCCCGAGCTGCTGGGCCAGCACCGCGTGCACGGTGCGCACCGGCATCGGCGGGGCCTCCTCCTGCAGCTTGACCAGGGCCTCGCGGTAGGGCGCCGCCATCTCCTCGGGCACCGCGGCCTCGAAGACCGACAGCGTCTGGCCGAGCTTCATCGCCCCGCCCTTCAGCTGCCCCAGGACGGCGAACAGCTGCTCGGCGGTGCGCTGCTGCAGCTCCGCGGAGACGGCCTCCGCCGACTGGCCGGACAGCCGCTTGCCCAGGCCGAGCGTGGCGCGACCGGCGGCTCCCAGGGGGAGTGACGCCAGGCGCGCGGTCCGGGAGACCGAGCCCCGCGGCATCACCGGTCGGTCGTCGCTCACGCATCCTCCTCGTCGGCGCCGTGCCCCGCCCCCGCGGCGGCGCGGAGACGTCTCGGGCGAACCCGCGAGCGCGCTCACGGGCCATTGTCCCCTGCCGCACCGTCCTCCCGCTGGACGCAGCAGCACTCGGGGTGCGCCGTCCAGCGCCGGACCCGGGGGACCAGGTCGGGAGGAACCAGCTCCAGGGTCGCATCCAGCGCGGCCGGTGCGGCGCTGCCGTCCAGGTAGGCGAGCACCTGCACCGCGGCGGTCGCGGCGGTGAGCAGGCAGGTGACGGTCGCGCCACTGGGTGGTGCCTCGGCGGCGGTCAGCTGGGCGGCGAGCTGCGGCCAGCGTGGATCGGCGTCGCGACGGTGCAGGTCGGCGCAGCGCAGGCAACTGGTGATCCCCGGCACGACCAGCGGCCCGACCACGCCGGTCGCGCCCCGGACGGTGGCCACCAGGTGCGGCACACCGGCCCGGAACCAGCCCGCGGCGGTGGGGTCGGAGGCCGCCCACGGCCGGGCGAGCACCACGAGGTCGGGCGTGGCGCCCCCGGTCGGGGGACGCAGGTCGGTCAGCGGGCTCGCCCGGCGCACGGCGTCGGCGGCGGCCAGCGACCGCGGGCGCCCCTCGTCGGCGGCGGTGGCCCCGCCCACGACCGCGTCGCCCGCTGTGGTCAGCCCGCTGTCCCGGACGCTCACCCGGCCGACGCCGCTGGCCGCCAGCACCGCCGCCAGCGGGGTGCCGACGCGGGTGGCGCCCTCGACCACCACCACGGCGGCCCGCCGGGCCCGCCATCCGCCGGCCGCCGGCGTCTCCACGGCGTGGCGGGCGGTCGCGGCCGGCCCGGCGTCCGTGGCCAGCAGGTCGCCCGCGTCGACGTCGACCAGCAGGCCGGCGGCGCGCAGTTCGTCGAGGACGGCGGTCACCGCACCGGCGTCGGCCCCCTGGCGTGCGGCGTCGGCCACGACCGCGCGCTGCGCCCGGCGCCCGTCGAGGCCGCGCAGCAGCGCGGCGAGGCCCTCGGGCTGCGGGCTCACCAGCAGGCCCTCGGCGGTGTCCACGCCGCCCACCTGGAGGTCGTCGGCGTCGCTGCGCAGCAGCGGGGTGCCGGCGGGGAGCAGGGGATGGGCGGTGTCGCTCACCGGGGGAGCGTGCCAGCGCCGGGGCCGGCGGCGGGGTCTCCGTCCACAGGCGACCCGGGAACGACGACGGCGGCGCCCCCGAGGGGGACGCCGCCGTCGTCGACCCCTCAGCGGGGCGGGGGCTCAGGCCTTGCCGAGGATCCGGTTCATCTTGGTGCCGCACACGGGGCAGGTGCCCTGCGCCATGCGGCGACCGGACTCGCTGACCTTGACCTCGCCGTCGAAGTCGCGCTTCTCCTTGCACTTCACGCAGTAGCCGTTGTAGCTCTCAGCCACGGGATCTCCTCGTCTCGGGGGACGTCCCGGCACGCACGCCGGGCGCCGTTGCGCAGGAACGCTACCCGTGTCGGCACGTCCCGATACCGGCGGCGGCCGCCGCGTACCGGGGCCCCGCCCACAGCCTGTGGACAACGTTGTGGAGCAGGTGGGGACCCGTCGGCGTGTCCCTGTGCGCGGACGGGGGGCGGAGTCGGGGACAACCTCGGCCGGTGACCACATCCACCCCCTTCCACCTGCACGGACACCCCCGCCGGGGTTGTGGAACGGCACGGTCGGACATGGAGGTCACCGATCGGGAGCCCGCCGTGTCCACCGTCCGTGCGACGTGTACCCGAGAGGGTGGACTCGGGCGGGCGCGGGAGCGCCCGGGTGCCTTACGGTTCCCCCGTGCACGGAACGCCCCCCGACGCCTCCGCACACCCTGGTCCCCGCGGCGTCCCGCCGGTGCCCACGGGTGCGGCTCGTGCCGTGCCCATGGCGCGGAGCAGGGCGGCGGGCGACGACGGGACGGCAGCGCTGCCCGGCGGGAACGCCGAGTCCGTCGTCGAGGTCCGCCGCAGCGCCCGCCGCCGGCGCACGGTGACCGCCTACCGGGAGAGCGGCCGCACCGTCGTGCTCATCCCCGCGGCGTTCAGCCCCGCCGAGGAGCGGCGCTGGGTCGCGCAGATGGTGGCCAAGCTGCAGACCCGCGAGGAGCGGCGTCGCCGCTCGCTGGGTGGGGACGACGAGCTGATGGCCCGGGCCCGCGCGCTCTCGGCGGCCCACCTCGACGGGCTGGCGGAGCCGGCCTCGGTGCGCTGGGTGGACAACCAGCAGCGCCGGTGGGGGTCGTGCACCCCGGCCGACCGCAGCATCCGGCTGTCCAGCCGGCTGCGCTCGATGCCCGAGTACGTCGTGGACTACGTGCTCGTGCACGAACTGGTGCACCTGCTCGAGCCCGGCCACGACGAGCCCTTCTGGACGCTGGTCGCCCGCTACCCGCGCGCCGAGCGGGCGCGCGGCTTCCTCGAGGGCGTCGAGCTGGCCAACACCGCCGGCGCGGCCGGCGCCGCGGAGGAGCCGGACGCCGACGTCGTCGACTAGTCCTCGGGCTCGTCCCGCTCGGCGTCGTCGGCGGTGAGGGCCCGCAGCTCGTCGTCCATGCCCTGGCGGGCGACGAAGTCCATCGGCTCGTCGAGGTCGTCCGAGGTCGGCAGCAGGTCCGGGTGGTTCCAGAGCCGGTCGCGGTCCTCGGCGCCGTGCTGCTGGGTCATCGCGGCCCAGACGGTCGCCGCGTCGCGCAGCCGCCGGGGGCGCAGCTGCAGCCCGACCAGGGTGGCGAAGGTCTGCTCGGCGGGGCCGCCGGTGGCCCGCCGCCGCCGCATCGTCTCGGCCAGGGCCGAGTGGCCCGGCAGTCGGTCCTTCGCGGCGGCGGCGACGACGGTGTCGATCCAGCCCTCCACCAGGGCCAGCAGCGTCTCCAGCCGGCGCAGCGCCATCGCCTGCTCGGGGGTCTCCTCGGGCTCGAGCAGCCCGCTGCCCAGCAGCCGCTGGATGCTCTCCGGGTCGCTGGGGTCCAGGCCCTCGAGCCCGCCGCCGGACATGGCCTCGGAGATGCCGCGCTCGATGGCGTCGCGGTCGATGCTGATGCCGCGGGCGTAGGCGTGGACGGCGTCCTGCAGCTGCTGTCGCAGCCAGGGCACGTGGGCGAACAGGCGCTGGGCGGCGGCCTCGCGCAGCGCGAGGAACAGCCGCACCTCGTCCGCGGGGCGGTCGACGCCGGCGGCGAACTCGGCCACGTTCTGCGGCACCAGCACGCCGGTGCCGGCCGGGGCGAGCGGCAGACCGACGTCGGTGCTGGTGAGCACCTCGTCGGCGAGCTTGCCGAGCGCCGAGCCGACCTGGGCGCCGAACATCAGCCCGCCCATGCGGCCCATGATCCCGGCGACGGGGCCGAACGACATGGCCGCCTCCTGCGGCAGCGCGCTGGTCATGGCGGCGACGACGCGCTCGGCCAGCGGGTCGATCAGCGCACCCCAGGCGGGCTGGGTCTGCTCGACCCACTCGACCCGCGACCAGGCCGCGGTCCGGTCGATGCCCGAGGGCAGCTCCGTCACCTGGTCCAGCCACAGGTCGGCCAGCCGCAGCGCCTCCGCCACGGCCGTGCGCTCGCCGTCCGAGGAGGGCTGGTGGCCGACGGAGAGCTGGCTGATCGCGCTCTGCCGCGCGAGGTCCCAGTTGACCGGGCCGCCCGACCAGCTCATGAGCTTCTGCAGCTCGGCGAACAGCGGCATCTTCCCCAGCACGTCCTCGGGGTTGCCGCCGCCGGCGATGCCGCCGAACAGCGCTCCCAGGCCGAACGGGTCACCGCCGGGGTTGCTCCCGCCGCCGTCACGGCGCTCGGGGTCGCGGTCGGGGGGACCGAAGCCGAAGGGCACGTCGCTCATGGGTCCACGGTAGACGCGTGATCTTCGCCCGGGGGCCGGAGCGCTCCGCCCACAGCGGATCCTGCGGCCCGGCGACCGGGGCGGGCCCTAAGCTGGCCCGCCGTGACCCGTCGCATCGCCGTCCTGAGCGCCGGTGGCTTCCTCCTGGTGCTGTTCGGCGTGCTGGGCACGACGCTGCCGGTGCCCTACGTCGCCCAGGTGCCCGGGCCGACCTACAACACGCTGGGCGACATCGACGGCGAGCCGATCATCTCCGTCGAGGGACGCGAGCGGAACGACGTCGAGGGGAACCTCAACCTCACGACGGTGGGCGTCGGCCGCGGCGGGCTCAGCCTCGTGCAGGCGGTCCGCGGCTGGTTCGACGACGAGGTCGCCGTCGTGCCGGAGGAGTCGGTCTACCCGCCCGACCGCACCGAGGAGGAGACCCGGCAGCTCAACCGCCAGGCCTTCGTCACCTCCGAGCAGGCGGCCGAGTCGGTGGCGCTGGGTCACCTGGGCTACCCCGTCGAGGTCGTCGTCCGGGCGGTCCCGGAGGGGTCGCCCTCGGAGTCCCTCCTCGAGGAGGGCGACGGCCTCGACTCGGTTGACGGCCGTCCCACCCCCGACTTCGCCGCCCTGGACTCGGTGCTCCGGTCGATCCCGCCGGAGACGGCGGTGACGGTCGGCTACACCCGGCTGGGCCGGCCGGGCACCACGACGGTCACCACCCGTGCGGCCGAGGAGGGCGACGGCTCGGCGCTGGGGGTCAGCGTGCTCGAGCAGCCGTTCGCGCCGTTCGACGTCGACATCCAGGTGGAGGACGTCGGCGGCCCCTCGGCCGGCCTCATGCTGACCCTGGGCATCCTCGATCTCGTCGGGGACCAGGACCTGACCGGGGGCGCGCTGGTCGCCGGCACCGGGACGATCGACCTCGAGGGCGAGGTCGGGCCCATCGGCGGGATCCCGCTGAAGATGGTCGCCGCCCGCGAGATCGGCGCCGATCTCTTCCTCGTGCCCGCAGGCAACTGCGACGAGGCGGTGGCCGCCGCGGACCCCGGCTTCCCGCTCGCCCGGGTGGCCACCCTCGACGACGCGCTCACCGCCCTGGCCGACCTCCGCGCCGGGCGGACCCCCGCCACCTGCTGACCCGCGGCGTCCGGGAACCACGTCGCCCCTGGTGCGTTGTGCTGGGATGAACGGGGGAGTGCGCCCAGGGTCGGGCGCCTCCACCTCGTCGGTGGCGCGGTCGCGGTCGCGTCGCCGGATCCGCCTCACGACCCGTAACTGAAGGAGACCGCTCGTGGCCATGCGGCCCCCCGTGCCGGTGCCGACGCTGTCGCGGCGCGCGAAGCTGGCCCTCGGCGCCATCGCCGTGCTGCTCGTGCTGTTCACGGCCATCGGCACGCTGACCAACGTCTACGTCGACTACCTCTGGTTCGACGAGACCGACTACACCGAGGTCTTCTGGACCGAGCTGCAGAGCCGTGCCCTGCTGTTCGCCGTGGCGGGGGTGGCGACCGGCGGTCTCACCGCGCTGGCCATCTACCTGGCCTACCGGTTCCGGCCCACGTTCCGGCCGATGTCGCTCGAGCAGCAGAACCTCGAGCGCTACCGGCAGTCGCTGGAGCCGCGCGCCGGCTGGGTGCTCACCGCCGTCGCGGTCGTCCTCGGGCTGTTCGCGGGCTTCACCGCCCAGGGCAGCTGGGAGACCTGGCTGACCTTCCGCAACAGCACCGACTTCGGCCAGACCGACCCGCAGTTCGGCCTGGACCTGTCCTTCTTCGTCTTCGAGTACCCCTTCTACCGGCTGCTCCTCGGCTTCGGGTTCGCCATCGCGATCCTGGCGCTGATCGGCTCGCTGCTCACGCACTACGTCTTCGGCGGCCTGCGGCTGCAGACCCCGGGGCAGAAGCTGACCGCGGCGGCGCGGGTCCAGATCTCGGTGCTGCTGGGCGTCTTCGTGGCGCTCAAGGCGGTCGCCTACTGGCTGGACCGCTACGGGCTGGTCTACTCCGACCGCGGTGACGTGTTCACCGGTGCCAGCTACACCGACGTGAACGCCCTGCTGGTGCCCAAGACGATCCTGGTCTTCGTCGCCGTGGTCTGCGCGATCGCGTTCTTCGCCAACATCGTGGTCCGCAACTTCCTGCTGCCCGCCGCGGCGCTGGTGCTGCTGCTGGCCTCGAGCCTGGTCATCGGCGTGGCCTACCCGGCGATCGTGCAGCAGTTCGTGGTCAAGCCGAGCGCCAACGAGAAGGAGGCGCCCTACATCGAGCGGGCCATCGAGATGACCCGCCAGGCGTACGGCCTGGACGAGATCGAGTACGTGAACTACGCGCAGGAGACCACCGGCGAGGAGGCCGACCCCGAGGTCGCCCTGGCCGAGCTGCGCGGGGACACCGAGACGATCCCGAACGCCCGTCTGCTGGACCCGAACGTGCTGGCCGACACCTTCACGGCCCGGCAGCAGATCCGTAACTGGTACGGCTTCCCGGAGAAGCTCGACGTCGACCGCTACACCGTCGACGGCGAGCTGCGGGACTACGTCGTGGCGGTGCGCGAGCTCGACAGCGCCGCGCTCTCGGAGAACCAGAGCACCTGGATCAACCGGCACACCGTCTACACCCACGGGCACGGCTTCGTCGCGGCTCCCGCGAACCAGGTCGAGGCCAGCTCCGACGGTGGCGAGGGTGGCGAGCCGAACTTCACCACGGCTGACCTGCCGGTTCGCGGGGACATCCCGGTGGAGCAGAGCCGGATCTACTACGGCGAGCTGATCGAGGACTACTCCGTGGTCGGCGCGCCCGAGGGCACCGCGCCCCGCGAGTCCGACCTCCCCGAGGGCGGTTCCGACGACCGGCAGCTGAACAACACCTACGACGGCGAGGGCGGCGTGTCGGTCGGCAGCTTCTTCCGCCAGCTGACGTTCGCCACCTACTTCCGGGAGCGCAACTTCCTGCTCTCCAGCGCGGTCAACGAGGACTCGAAGGTCCTCTACGTCCGCGACCCGCGCGAGCGGGTGGAGAAGGCCGCGCCCTTCCTCGAGGTCGACGGGGACCCGTACCCCGCGGTCCTCGACGGCCGGACGACCTGGATCCTCGACGGGTACACGACCTCGGACTCCTACCCCTACTCCGAGCAGATGGAGCTGGGCGAGGCGGCGGCCGACGCGCTGACCGGCACCGGCACCACCGCGCTGCCGAACGACACCTTCAACTACATCCGGAACTCGGTGAAGGCCACCGTCGACGCCTACGACGGCACGGTGACCCTCTACGAGTGGGACCGCGAGGACCCGGTCCTCCAGACCTACATGAAGGCGTTTCCCGGGGTCGTGCAGCCCTACGAGGACATCCCCGACGCGCTGCGCGAGCACATCCGCTACCCCGAGGACCTGTTCAAGGTCCAGCGGGACATCCTCACCCGCTACCACGTCGACGAGCCGATCTCGTTCTACGAGGGCAGCGACCGCTGGCAGGTCCCGGACGACCCGACCCGGAACGTCGAGGAGGCCCAGCCGCCGTACTACATCCTGGCGCAGCGGCCCGGTGACCCGGAGGCGACCTTCCAGCTGACCAGCGCGTTGAACGCCTTCCAGCGGGAGAACCTGTCGGCGTTCGTGTCCGCGTCCAGCGATCCGGATCCTGAGCGCTACGGGAAGATCCAGGTCCTGCAGCTCCCCGGGAACACACCGTTCCGGGGCCCGGCGCAGGTCCAGCAGTCGTTCAACACCTTCGACGAGGTGGCCCGCGACCGCACGCTTTTCGACAGCCAGAACTCCCAGGCGGTCTTCGGCAACCTGCTGACGCTGCCGATCGGCGAGGACGGCCTGCTCTACGTCCAGCCGCTCTACGTGGAGGGGACGTCGGAGAACTCCTTCCCGCTGCTGCGGAAGGTGCTGGTCAACTTCGGTGGGCAGGTCGGGTACGCCGACACCCTGGCCGAAGCGCTGGACCAGGTGTTCGGTGCCGGAGCCGGTGAGGTGGCCACCGACAGCGGTGAGACGCCGACCACCACTCCCGAGGACGAGGGCGAGGAACCTCCTGCCGCGGAGCCGACGCCCACGCCCGACGGCGGGGACGGCGCCGCGCCCGGCCCGGGTCTCGAGCAGGCGGTGACCGACCTCGACGCGGCCCTGGACGCGCTGGCCGACGCGCAGCGGAGCGGCAGCTTCGCGCAGCAGGGCCAGGCGCTCGAGGACCTGGAGACCGCGGTGGAGGCCTACCGCGCGGCTCAGCAGGCCGCCGGCGCCAGCGCGACACCCGGCGGCTGAGCGAGGGGGAGGGGGCGGCGCACACCCACGTCGTCCCCTCCCGCCCGCCTGGTAGGGTGGTCCTACCGACGCGGGGTGGAGCAGCTCGGTAGCTCGCTGGGCTCATAACCCAGAGGTCGCAGGTTCGAATCCTGCCCCCGCTACCACCACGAAGGGTCCGGTCACCACGGTGACCGGGCCCTTCGTCGTTCCCGGCCCCGCCGCCGCCCGCGGTCGGATACGGTCCGCCTCGACCTGCAGGCAGGCGCATCGGACCTCCGGGAGCAGCAATGGCGCTGACGCGAGACGCAACGATCGAGGAAGCCGTCGAGGCCGTGGACCGCGACGGCTACGTGCTCATCGAGGGCCTGATGGACGCCGACTGGGTGGCGGGGGCGCGGGCGGACCTCCATCGGGTGCTCGCGGAGACGTCCACCGGGCGCAACTCCTTCGAGGGCTTCTCCACCCAGCGCATCTACGCGCTGTTCGCCAAGACCCGCTGGTTCGACGGCCCCGGCACCCATCCGCTGGTGCTCGGCGTCCTCGACCACGTGCTCGGTCACTACCAGTTCAGCGCGCCGGTCGGCATCCAGATCGGCCCGGGTGAGGTCGCCCAGGTGCTGCACCGCGACGACGACGTCTACCCGCTGCCGCGGACGGGGAAGGACGTCGTCGTCAACACCATGTGGCCGCTCGACGACTTCACCGTCGAGAACGGCGCGACGCGGTTCGTGCCCGGGAGCCACCGCTGGGAGGCGGGCCGCACCGCCACGGAGGAGGAGACGACGGCGGCGGTCATGCCGGCGGGCTCGGTGCTGATCTACGTCGGGAACCTCATCCACGGCGGGGGTGCGAACACGACCGACGAGCCGCGGCTCGGCGTCATCCTGGAGTACGCCGCCTCCTGGCTCCGGCCGCAGGAGAACCACACCCTCGCCGTGCCCAGGGAGATCGCGCGCGAGCTGCCCGAGCGGCTGCAGGAACTGCTGGGCTACAACATCCACCCGCCGTTCCTCGGGTACGTGGACGGCCGCCACCCGCGGCGGGTGCTGTCGCCGTAGCCCGCGCGGGGGCGCGTTGACCTAGGTTGGCGCGGTGGCTACCGAGACGGTCGAGAAGCAGGTGGAGGCCGGTGGCCTCTCGTTCACCTATCTGACGACGGGGCCGGAGGACGGGCCGCTGGCGCTGTGCCTGCACGGGTTCCCCGACACCGCGCACACCTACCGGTACCTGCTGCCCGAGCTGGCGGCGGCGGGGTTCCGCGCGGTGGCGCCCTTCTCCCGCGGCTACGCGCCCACTGGCATCCCCGCCGACGGCCGGTACCAGACGGGTGCCCTCGCCCGGGACGCGAACGCGCTGCACGAGGCGCTGGGGGGCGACGAGCGGGCGGTCCTGATCGGCCACGACTGGGGGGCCCAGGGGACCTACGGCGCGGCGGTGGGCGCTCCGGAGCGCTGGCGGCGGGTCGTGGCGATGGCCGTCCCGGTCGGCCCCGCGCTGGCCGGCTCGTTCTTCACCTACGACCAGATCAAGCGGTCGTTCTACATATACTTCTTCCAAAACCCGCTGGCCGACGGGCTCGTCGCGGCCGACGACCAGGCGTTCATCGCGCGGCTCTGGGCGGACTGGTCGCCGGGCTACGACGCCACCGAGGACCTCGCGTTCGTCCGCTCCGCCCTCGGGACGCCGGAGAACCTGGCCGCGGCCCTGGGCTACTACCGGGCGCTCTTCGACCCCGGCCGGCAGGCGCCCGACCTGGCCGCGGAGCAGCGGGCCGTCAGCGGGGTGCCGCCCCAGCCCACGCTCTACCTGCACGGTGCCCAGGACGGGTGCATGGGCGCCGGCGTCGTCGACGCCGTGCGCGCCGCGCTCTCGCCGGGCTCGGAGGCCGGGGTCGTCGACAGCGCCGGCCACTTCCTGCACCTCGAGCAGCCGGCCGAGGTGAACCGCCGCATCCTCGGGTTCCTGGGGGTCTAGCGGTCCAGCGGCCCGGTCAGACCGGGCTGAGCTCGTCGCTGTGCCGCCGGCGGTTCGGGTTCGACGGCAGGGCCGTGCGCGTGACCGGTGCCGGACCGATGCCGGTCGCGCGGGCCGGGGGAGGGGTCCGGGCGTAGCGGGGCTTCTGGGGCCGGACGTGCTGTCCGGCCAGCAGCGCGTGCGGCCGGGTTGCGTCGTCGTCCCGGTCGTCGGCCTCCGCCGGCGAGGCGGCCGCCGGGAAGTTCTCGCAGCGCGGCGGCCGCGCCGGGTCGGGCAGCCGCAGCTCCTCGAGGTCCTTCCACGTGGAGTGCCGCAGTCCGTCGACGACGCAGCGGACGCGGGCCAGCACGCGGTCGTCGACGTGGGTCCAGCCGAGCAGCTCGCCGGTGAACCACAGGCCGCGGTGGTGGATCTCCACCGGCTGGGGGTCGCCGACGAAGAGGATCACCTCCGGGTTCCCGGTCACGAGCGGACTGTAGGTCCGTGGAACGACCCGGACCGGAAGGCGCGCGTGCACCCCGGGGCCGGCACGACGGGCCAGTCCCACCACTCACTCGGGTGCCTGCCGCCACCCCCGCGGCCCGACCTCCGGAGCGCGTGTACAGTGGCATCTACCGACGCGGGGTGGAGCAGCTCGGTAGCTCGCTGGGCTCATAACCCAGAGGTCACAGGTTCGAATCCTGTCCCCGCTACCACTTGGACCGGCCCTCACAGTCGCACTGTGGGGGCCGTTCCTCGTTCGGCCGACGTCGGCACCGCCTCGGCGCGCGCTCTCCTGCGCGCTCCGCCGGGGCGAGCGTGCCGGCAGTCACGAGGAGGAGCAGTGGCTCGACGAGGCCAGCCCCAGACGGGGGCTCGCCGCACGCCCGCGCGCAACCAGCGGCGTGCCCGCGGTCCGGAGGACGTCATCGCCGTGCTGGCCCGCGCCGTGCGCGAGGTCGAGGCGGCCGTCCAGCGGGGCTCGGTGACCGCGAGCGTGCGCACCAAGTTCCAGGCCATCGCACTCATCGCCCGCGAGGAGCGCGCCCGGGTGCGCGCCGATCAGGAGGGCGGCCCGAGCCACCGGACCGAGCAGCTGAAGCGGCTGGACGGGATCGCGACGATCCTGGCGCGCACCGCGGTCCGCGACGCCGGGCTCCTGGCACTGCTGGGCGAGGACGCGGTCGTCTCCGACTCCGCCCGTGCGCTCCGGCTGGAGATGCTGCGTGCGGCCGGCATCGAGCCGGAGCCCGTGGAGGCCCCGGTGGTGGCGCCGGTCGAGACACCCGCCGCTCCCGAACGCCGCGTCGTCCCCCAGTCGGTGGTCTCCCGGCAGCTGGCCAACCCCTTCCTGGCGCCGGACTTCGAGGCCGCGCGGCAGTCCGCGCCCCGCCCGCACCGGCTCGCCGGGTGGGAGCTGATGGCCCCGCTGCTCAACTCCTTCGAGCGCGCCGGCGGCGGAGCTCCCGCGTGCATGGACCTGCCGTTCCCGACCGACCGGTTCACCCCCGCGGGCTCGGAGCTGATGCCGCACCAGGGTCAGCTCGTCGCCAGCGCCGCGGCCGGGCATCGCACCTTCCTGCTCGCCGACGAGCCCGGCCTGGGCAAGACCGCGCAGGCGCTGCTCGCCGCCGAGGCCGCCGACGCCTATCCGCTGCTCGTCGTGGTGCCCAACGTGGTCAAGACCAACTGGGCCCGCGAGGCCGGCCGCTGGACGCCGCACCGCAAGGCGACCGTCGTGCAGGGCAACGGTGACACCGTCGACGGCTTCGCGGACATCGTCGTCGTCAACTACGAGGTGCTGGACCGGCACGTGGGCTGGCTCGGTGAGTTCGGGTTCCGCGGCATGGTGGTGGACGAGGCGCACTTCATCAAGAACAAGACCTCGCAGCGGTCCCAGCACGTGCTCCAGCTCTCCGAGCGGATCTGCTCGCGCACCGCGCGGCCGTTGCTCATGGCGCTCACCGGCACCCCGCTGATCAACGACATCGACGACTTCCGGGCCATCTGGCAGTTCCTCGGGTGGATCGACGACGCCAAGCCGCTGGGCGAGCTGATGGACGCGCTCGAGGCGACCGGGCTGACGCCGGCCGACCCGGGCTTCTACCCCGCGGCGCGGAAGTGCGTGATCGACCTCGGCATCGTCCGCCGTCGCAAGGTCGACGTCGCCGCCGACATCCCGGCCCGCCGCATCGCCGACCTCCCCGTCGAGCTCGACGACAAGGCCGGCCGCTCGATCCGGGCCGCCGAGCGCGAGCTCGCCCGCCGGCTGGTGAAGCGCTACGAGAGCGCGCTCGCTGCCCGGGAGTCGGTCACGGTGGTCGAGGGCATCGACGCCGACCTGGTGCGCAAGGTGGCCGGCTGGGAGCTCAAGGACGCGTCGTCGTCCACGACCGGCGAGAACGTCTTCGGCATGATGCGGCGCATCGGCCAGGCGAAGGCCGGCCTCGCCGCCGACTACGCGGCCCAGCTCGCGCGCAGCGCCGGCAAGGTCGTCTTCTTCGCCAAGCACGTCGACGTGATGGACGTGGCCGAGGAGTCGTTCGCCGGTCAGGGCATCCGGTACGCGTCCATCCGCGGCGACCAGACGCCGGCGGCCCGCCAGCGGAACATCGACGCCTTCGTCAACGACCCCGAGGTCTCGATCGCGGTGTGCTCGCTGACCGCGGCGGGCGTGGGGCTGAACCTGCAGGTGGCCTCCAACATCGTGCTGGCCGAGCTCTCCTGGACCGACGCGGAGCAGACGCAGGCGATCGACCGCAGCCACCGCATCGGGCAGACCGAGCCGGTCACCGCGTGGCGGATCATCGCCGCGCAGACCATCGACGCCCGCATCGCCGAGCTCATCGACAGCAAGGCCGGGCTCGCCGCCCGGGCGCTCGACGGCTCGGACGAGGTCTCGTCGTCGACCGACGTGCAGCTCGAGGCGCTCGTCGCCCTGCTCACCGCGGCGCTCTCGGAGCAGTCCGCCCCCTGAGGAGCGCAGGGTGCCCCGGTGGCCGAGGTCGCCGGGGCCCCGCCGTGCGGTCATTCCCTACCAAGCTGATAGACATGCTGCATGACGCGCTCCGGCACCGCCCTGGTGACCCGTGCGTACGTGGACCTGCGGCGCTCCGCGAGCGCGCTGTGTCCCGCCCGGCGCTGAGCTGAGCTCCGCGGTCGCACCGCGCACGCACCCGCGCCACCTTCGCTCCGCTCCTCCCGAGCGTTCCTCGACGTCCGCGGCCCTCCGCCGACGGCTCTCTCCTCACTCCCGGAGTTCGACATGTCGCTGCACCTGCACTGGTTCCTCCCCACCTCCGGCGACGGGCGGGAGGTCATCGGCATCGCCAACGCGGACGGGACGGCGTCGGTCGACCGCGCGCCCACCCTCGACTACCTCGGCCAGGTCGCCCGCGCCGCCGAGAGCCTCGGCTTCGAGGCGGTGCTGACCCCGACCGGTACCTGGTGCGCGGACGCCTGGATCACCACAGCGGCCCTGCTCGGGCAGACCAGCACGCTGAAGTTCCTCGTCGCCTTCCGCCCGGGCCTGATCACGCCGACCCTGGCGGCGCAGCAGGCGGCCGCCTACACCGAGCTGTCCGGCGGCCGGCTGCTGCTCAACGTGGTGACCGGGGGAGATCTGCAGGAGCAGCGCCGGTTCGGCGACTGGCTGGACCACGACCAGCGCTACGAGCGCACCGACGAGTTCATCCAGGTGCTGCGCGGCGCGTGGTCGGGCACCCCCTTCGACTTCGAGGGGCAGCACTACAAGGTCGCCGGCGCGACCGTGCGGTACCCGCCCTCGCCCACGCCGGAGATCTTCTTCGGCGGCGCGAGCCCCGCCGGCCGGGAGGTCGCCGCCGCCCGGGCCGACACCTACCTCACCTGGACCGAGCCGCCGGCTCAGGTCGCCGAGCTGGTCGACGACGTCCGCCAGCGGGCCGCCCGCCACGGCCGCACCCTGACCTACGGCATCCGCGCGCACGTCATCGCCCGCGACACCTCGGAGGAGGCGTGGGCCGAGGCCGCCCGCCTCCAGGCGCGCATGGACCCCGCCGTCATCGCCCGCGCGCAGAAGCGGTTCTCCCGTTCCGACAGCGAGGGGCAGCGCCGGCAGGCGTCGCTGGCGGCGTCGGCGAACGAGCGGCTCGAGATCCACCCCGGCCTGTGGGCCGGCTACGGCCTCGTGCGCACCGGTGCCGGCACCGCACTGGTGGGTAGCCACGCCGAGGTCGCCTCGCTGATCGAGGAGTACGCCGAGATCGGCATCGAGCACTTCATCCTGTCCGGCCAGCCGCACCTGGAGGAGGCGTACTGGGTGGGCGAGGGCGTGCTGCCCGAGCTGCGTCGCCGCGGACGCATCGGGGCCGGCGCGGCCGACCTGCGGGTTCCCGCGCCGGCCTGATCGGCGGGCGGTCGGGGCCGCGGAGCGGACGGGGAACGCACTCGGACACCCCCGAGTGTTGTGCGTCACCCCTTCGCTCATTAGCGTCAGCGCTGACCGTTTTGTCTGTCCGACAGTGAGGCGCCCCGTGTCCGTGAACACCCCCGCCGGCCCCGTCGACGCAGCGTCGCCCGACATCGACGCGATCGACCTCTCCGACCGCGACTTCTGGGCGGAGCCGCCGGCGGTCCGGCACGCGGTCTTCGACAAGCTGCGTGCCGAGCGGCCGTTCGCCTTCTTCGACGAGCCGACCATGGAGGGCATGGAGCCCGGTCCGGGGTACTGGGCCATCACCCGGCTCGCCGACCTCGACGCGATCAGCTCGCAGCCGGCCGTCTTCTGCTCGGGCCAGGGTGCGGTCTCGATCCAGGACATCCCGGCCGACCTCAGCGAGTTCTACGGCTCGATGATCAGCATGGACGACCCCCGGCACGCCCGGATCCGTCGGATCGTCGCCAAGACGTTCACCCCGCGGATGCTCGAGCAGGTCGTCGACTCCGTGGTCGGCATCGTGGACGACGTGCTGGCCGAGGCGCGGGCCAAGGCCGAGGCGGGGGACGGGTCCCTGGACGTCGTTGCCGACATCGCCGCCCCCATCCCGCTGCGGATCATCTGCGACATGATGGGCGTGCCCGAGGAGGACCGGCTCCTGGTCCTGAACGCCTCGAACACGATCCTCTCCGGCGGCGACCCGGAACTCACCGACGAGGCCGACCCGCTGACTGCCCTGCTCGAGGCCGGCATGGCGATGGCCGAGCTCATGGGGCGGCTGGCCGCCGAGCGGATCGAGAACCCCACCGACGACCTGACGACGGCGCTGGTGAACAGCGAGGTGGAGGGGGAGAAGCTCACCCACCAGGAGATCGCCTCGTTCTTCATCCTGCTGCTGGTCGCCGGCAACGAGACCACCCGCACGGCCATCGCGCAGGGCCTGCTCGCCCTGTCGGAGAACCCGGAGCAGCGCGCCGCCTGGATGGCCGACCCGTCGATGGACAAGTCCGCCGTCGAGGAGATCGTCCGCTACGTCAGCCCCGTGACCTGGATGCGCCGCACCGCCACCCAGGACGGCGAGGTCAACGGCCACTCCTTCAAGGAGGGCGACAAGTTCCTGCTGTTCTACAACGCGGCCAACCGCGACCCGCAGTCGTTCGAGAACCCGCACGCGCTGGACCTCGCCCGCACCCCGAACAACCACGTCGGCTTCGGCGGGCACGGGCCGCACTTCTGCCTGGGCGCGCACCTGGCCCGTCGCGAGCTGGCGGTGACCTTCCGCCGGCTGTTCGAGATCTGCCCCGACCTGGAGATCACCGGCGAGCCCGCCCGGCTGCGCTCCTCGTTCGTCAACGGCCTCAAGCGGCTGCCGGCACGGCTCACGGGCGAGCGATGAGCCGGGTGCAGGTCGACCGGGAGCGCTGCGTCGGCTCGGGCGTCTGCGAGTCGCTCGCGCCGGACGTCTTCGAGATCGACGACGAGGGCGTCCTCCAGGTGCACCGGGAGGAGCCCGCGGCCGACGACCTGGACGGCGTCCGGGACGCCGTCCAGTCCTGCCCCGCACGGGCGCTCGCTCTGGCCGAATGATCGAAGCCGCCGCGGGCGGGTAGGGGCTGGGGCATGGAGCCCACAGTCACCAACGCCCCGGACGCGAACCGCTACGAGATCCGCGACGGGGACCGGCTGCTCGGCCACGCCGACTACCAGCGTGACGGGTCCACCTTCGTGTTCACCCACACGGAGGTGGACCCCGACGCCGGGCAGTCCGGCCTCGGCAGCACGCTGGTCCGCGCCGCGCTGGACGACGTGCGCACCCAGGGTGGATCCGTCGTCCCGCAGTGCTCGTTCGTGCGCGGCTGGATCGGCAAGCACGAGGACTACGCCGACCTGGTCGCCGGCTCGGAGAGCTGACCCCCGCGTCAGGCGGGAGCGGTCACCGGGCCGAGGCCCAGTTCCTGGTGGGTCGCGCCCATGCACCGGTCCATGACGACGGTGAGCCCGGCGTCCTCGGCGATGCGGCGCGCCTCGTCGTCGGCGATGCCGAGCTGCAGCCAGAGCACCTTCGCCCCGATCCGAACCGCCTGGCGGGCGATGTCCGCGGCCTCCGCGGCCGGCCGGAAGACGTCGATGACGTCCACCGGGCCCTCCACCTCGGCCAGCGACGTGGCCACCGGCTCGCCGAACAGCTCTCCGCCGCGAGGGTTCACCGGACGGATCCGGTAGCCCTGCTGCTGCAGGTACCGCGGGATGCGGTGGGCCGCCTTCGCCTCGTCGGCCGAGGCGCCGACGACGGCGATCGTCCGGGTGTCGCGGTAGATGCGGGTGAGTTCGTCGCGCAGTACGTCGTCCATGATCGCCGGCAACGTCGGCGGGGTGCCGGTCATGCCCGGTGCTCCGTAGGGTCGGCGCCGTGATCCTCGAGCACGCACTGCTGACGGTCCGGCCGGAGGAGCAGGGGGCCTTCGAGTCGGCGTTCGCGCAGGCGAGGCGGCTGATCGCCGCCTCGCCCGGCTTCCGCGGGCTGCGGCTGTCGCGGTGCCTGGAGCGCGAGGAGGGCTACCTGCTCCTGGTGGAGTGGGACCGGCTGGCGGACCACACCGAGGGCTTCCGCGGGAGTGCCGCCTACCAGGAGTGGAAGGCGCTGCTGCACGGCTTCTACGACCCGTTCCCGGTCGTGGAGCACTTCGAGACGGTGCTGACGGCCGAGCCGCCGGACTGACTCAGGCGGTCAGGGCGGTGCTCTCGACCCGGTCTCCCAGTTGGGCGACCAGGCCGTCCAGCGGCAGGCCGAGGGCGTGCGCCAGCGCGGCCACGGTGAAGAACGTGGGTGTCGGCACGCGTCCGGACTCGATCTTGCGCAGCACCTCGAGGCTCACGCCGGAGCTGGCGGCCACCTCGGCCGGCGTCCGGTCGCCCCGGGCCTGCCGCAGCAGGGCGCCGAGCCGGCGGCCGCGCTCGCGCTCCTCGGGTGTCAGTGACGGTCGGACCATGGCGTGATAGTAATACCGGGATAGCAATACCGGAAGCTGCTGCGAGGAGAGACCCGTGATCGAGCTGCGCACCCCGGGTGAGATCGATGCCATGCGTGCCGCCGGCGCGGTCGTCGCCGACATGCACGCCGCCGTGCGGGCCGCGGCCGAGCCCGGTGTCCGCCTCACCCGGCTCGACGCGATCGCACGGGAGGTCCTGGCCGACGCCGGGGCGACCTCACCGTTCCTCGGCTACGCGCCCCACTCCACGACACCGCCCTTCCCGGGGGTGCTCTGCCTGTCGGTCAACGACGTGGCCCTGCACGGCATCCCGACCCCGGAGGTGCTCGAGGACGGGGACCTGCTCAGCGTCGACGCCGGCGCGGTGCTGGACGGCTGGGTCGGCGACGCGGCCATGACCTACCCGATCGGCACGCCGCGCCCCGAAGACCTCAGGCTGGTCGACACCACGGAGCGGGCGCTGGCGGCCGGCATCGCCGCGGCCGTCGTCGGCAACCGGATCGGCGACATCTCCGCCGCCATCGGCGCCGTGGGCCGCGCCGGCGGGTGCGGCATCAACACCGACCAGGGCGGGCACGGGGTCGGGCGCTCGATGCACGAGGCGCCGTCGGTGCCGAACGAGGGGCGGGCCGGGCGCGGCGTGAAGCTGCGGGCCGGCCTGGTCATCGCGATCGAGCCGTGGTTCCTGGCCGGGGGCAGCGACGACTACCGGGTCGACGCCGACGGCTGGACGCTGCGCAGCGCCGACGGCAGCCGGGCCGCCCACGTCGAGCACACCGTCGCCGTCACCGAGGACGGCCCGCGCATCCTCACCGCGCCTCGCTGACCGCAGGCCCCGGCAGACTGGGCCGGTGCACGAGGCGCTGATCATCGACCTGGACGGCGTGCTGCGGCACTGGGTCGGCCAGCGGACCGCCGAGATCGAGCAGCGCCACGACCTGCCTGCCGGCTCGCTGACCGCTGTCGCGTTCGCCTCGGAGCGGCTCGTGCCAGCCGTCACCGGCCGGGTCACCGATGCTGCCTGGCGCGCCGACGTCGCCGACGAACTGACCCGCCGGCACGGCGTCGACGGCGCGGCCGCCGTGCGCGAGTGGTCGGCGCCGGTGGGCGAGGTGGACCCCGACGTCCTCCGGTTGGTCCGTGCGCAACGCCGGGTGCGCCGGGTCGCACTGCTGAGCAACGCCACCGACCGGCTCCGGTCGGACCTGCGGGCGCTGTCGCTGGCGGACGAGTTCGACGCAGTGTTCACCAGCGCCGAGCTGGGGGTGGCCAAGCCCGATCCGGCGGTGTTCGCCCGGGTCTGCACGGCGCTCGGTGTCGCGCCGGAGGCGTGCCTGTTCGTCGACGACTCCGCCGCGAACGTGGCCGCCGCCGCGGAGGTCGGCCTGCAGGCGCACCACCACCGGTCGGCCGCCGGCCTCGCGGACTTCCTCGATCGCTGGAGCTGAGCTCAGAGGGCCCTGACCATCTCCAGCTCGAGCCCGTTCACGGCGGTGATCTGCGCCCCCGTCGCCACGAAGCCGGCCTTCTCGTAGGCGCGGCGGGCACGTGGGTTCTCCGTGTGCACGTGCAGCCGGGCGTGGGTGAGGCCCTGCTCCCTCAGCCAGCCGGTGGCCGCGGCCAGCAGGTCCGCGAGCACGCCGCGACCGCGGTGCGCGGGCGCGAGGTAGACGGCCGCCACGTAGCCGCTCGGGTGCTGGACGGCGGCGCCGCCGGAATCGGGTTCGCCGCCCTGGTGGACGCGGGCGACCACGCTGCCCACCCAGTCGCCCTCGTCGGTCTCGGCCACGAACAACCGTGCCGCGGCACCCGGCCCGGCGTCGACGGAGGAGTCGCGGGTCTGGGCCTGCCACTGGTTGTCGGGGCGCGTGGACGCCTCGGCGTACGACGTCAGGAACGCGACCGGAGCCGCCTCGTCGGACAGCGCCGCCAGCCGGAGCGCCCTGGCCTCCCGCCACTCGTACGCCCGCACCGGGCGGACCGCGTACTGCCTCGTCATGCACCGCAGCATGCAGGGCGGACGCGCCGGGACGCACCCCGTTTCGGGTGCCTGCAGGCAACGGGCGGCGTCATCGCCCGAGGTCAGCCGAGGGCGCGCTCGAGGTCGGCGAGCAGGTCGTCGACGTCCTCGATGCCGACGGAGAGGCGCACCAGGTCGTCCGGCACCTCCAGCGGGGAGCCGGCGGCGCTGGCGTGGGTCATCCGGCCCGGGTGCTCGATGAGCGACTCGACGCCCCCGAGCGACTCGGCCAGCGTGAAGAGCTCGGTCCGCTCGCACACCCGCAGGGCCGCCTCCTCGCCCGCGCGCAGCCGGAAGGAGATCATCCCGCCGAAGCCGGACATCTGCCGCGCCGCGACGTCGTGGCCGGGGTGGTCGGGCAGCCCGGGGTAGAGCACGGCGGCGACGGCGTCGTGCCCGACCAGGAACTCGGCGACCCGGGCGGCGTTGGCGCAGTGCCGGTCCATCCGCACGCCGAGGGTCTTCAGGCTGCGCAGCACCATCCACGAGTCGAAGGGGCCGGCGACGGCGCCCATCGCGTTGTGGTTGTAGGTCAACCGCTCGCCGAGCGCGGCGTCGCGGGTGACCAGCGCACCGCCGACGACGTCGGAGTGCCCGCCCAGGTACTTCGTCGTCGAGTGCACGACGACGTCGGCACCCAGCGTCAACGGCCGCTGGAGGTAGGGGGAGGCGAAGGTGTTGTCCACGACCAGCAGCGCACCCGCGTCGTGGGCGATCGCCGCCGTCGCCTCGATGTCGGTGATGTTCAGCAGCGGGTTGCTGGGCGTCTCGCACCAGACCACCCGGGTGGTCGGCCGGATCGCGGCGCGCAGGGCATCCGGGTCCGACAGGTCAACCGGGGTGTGCTCCAGACCCCACTCCGACAGCACCCGGGAGATCAGCCGGAACGTTCCGCCGTACGCGTCGCCGCCCAGGACGACGTGGTCCCCGGGCCGGCAGGTGGTGCGCAGCAGGGTGTCCTCGGCGGCGAGGCCCGAGGCGAACGCCAGCGCCGTCGTGCCCTCCTCGAGCGCGGCCAGCGCCGCGTGCAGCGTGTCGCGGGTCGGGTTGCCGCTGCGCGAGTACTCGTAGCCGCCGCGCAGCCCGCCGACGCCGTCCTGCTTGTACGTCGTGGTCAGGTGCAGCGGCGGGATGACCGCGCCGGTTGCCGGGTCGGGGTCCTGGCCCGCGTGGATCGCGCGGGTGTTGAAGCCGTGTTCGATGGCTCGACTCATGACCCGACCGTAGGCGCGAGCCCCGCCAGGTGCCCCAGCACGTCCTGCCGCGTGACGACGCCGGCGGGCTTGCCGTCGACGTGCACGAGCAGCGCGTCGGCACCGCCGAGCTGGGTGACCGCCGCGCTGACCGCCTCGCCGGAGCCGACGATCGGCAGGGGCGGGGACATGTGCTTCTCGACCCGGTCGGCCAGCGAGGCCTTGCCGGCGAACAGGGCGTCGAGCAGCGTCTTCTCGTCGATCGAGCCGACGACCTCGCCGGCGGTGACCGGCGGCTCCGCGCGGACGACGGGCAGCTGGCTCACGCCGTACTCGCGGAGGATGTCGATGGCGTCGCGGACTGTCTCGTTCGGGTGCGTGTGCACCAGCGTCGGCGTCTCGCCCGACTTGGCGCGCAGCAGCTCGCCCACGGTCTCGCCGGCCGAGGCCTCGAGGAACCCGTAGTCGGCCATCCAGGTGTCGTTGAAGATCTTGTTCAGGTAGCCGCGGCCGCCGTCGGGCAGCAGCACGACCAGGACGTCGTCCTTGGTCAGCCGCTCGGCCACCCGCAGGGCCGCCACGACCGCCATGCCGCAGGAGCCGCCGACCAGCAGGCCCTCCTCGCGGGCGAGGCGCCGGGTCATGGCGAAGGAGTCGCCGTCGGAGACGGCGATGATCTCGTCGGCGACCTCCTGGTCGTAGGTGGTCGGCCAGAAGTCCTCGCCGACGCCCTCCACCAGGTACGGACGGCCGGTGCCGCCGGAGTAGACCGAGCCCTCGGGGTCGGCGCCGACGACCTGCACCCGGCCGTCGGAGGCCTCCTTGAGGTAGCGCCCGACGCCGCTGATCGTCCCGCCGGTGCCGGCACCGGTGACGAAGTGGGTGATCCGTCCCTCGGTCTGGGTCCAGATCTCCGGGCCGGTCGTCTCGTAGTGCGAGCGCGGGTTGTTCGGGTTGGAGTACTGGTCGGGCTTCCAGGCGCCGGGGGTCTCGCGGCTGAGCCGGTCGGAGACCGAGTAGTACGACCGCGGGTCGGCGGGGTCGACGGCGGTCGGGCAGACGACGACCTCGGCGCCGTAGGCGCGGAGGACGTTCACCTTCTCCTGGCCGACCTTGTCGGGGCACACGAAGATGCACTTGTAGCCGCGCTGCTGGGCGACCAGGGCCAGCCCGATGCCGGTGTTGCCGCTGGTCGGCTCCACGATGGTGCCGCCCGGCTGCAGCTCACCGCTGGCCTCCGCGGCGTCGACCATGCGGACCGCGATCCGGTCCTTCACCGAGCCGCCGGGGTTGAGGTACTCGACCTTGGCGAGCACCAGGGGTGCGTCGGGGCCCAGGTGCCGGGTGATCGACGACAGCCGCACCAGCGGGGTGTTCCCGACCAGGTCGATGACGGACTCGGCGTACTGCACGGCGTGCCTCCTCGGCGGGGCCCCGACCACCGCGGCCCGACGTCCACCATCCCACCAGAGGTGCCCGCGCCGGTCACCGGGACGAGGATGCGCTCATGACCTCTCCCGCACCCGGCACCCGTACCCTCGGCGGCCTGACCGTCTCCGCCCTCGGCCTCGGCTGCATGGGCATGAGCCAGAGCTACGGCACCGCCGACCGGACCGAGTCCCTCGCGACGATCCACCGGTCCCTCGACCTCGGGATCACCTTCCTCGACACCTCCGACGTCTACGGGGACGGGCACAACGAGGAGCTCGTCGGCGAGGCGATCGCCGGCCGCCGCGACGAGGTGCAGCTGGCGACCAAGTTCTCCATCTCCCGTGACGACCGCGGCCGGATGCGCATCGACGGCCGGCCCGAGAACGTGCACGCCCGCGCCGAGGCCAGCCTGCGGCGCCTCGGGGTCGACGTCATCGACCTCTACTACCAGCACCGGGTCGACGCGAAGGTCCCGATCGAGGACACCGTGGGCGCGATGGCCGAGCTCGTGCAGCAGGGCAAGGTCCGGTACCTGGGGCTGTCGGAGGCCAGCGCGACCTCGATCCGCCGCGCGGCGGCCGTGCACCCGATCGCGGCGCTGCAGAGCGAGTGGTCGCTGTGGACCCGCGACCTGGAAGCGGAGGTGCTCGGGGTCGCCCGGGAGCTCGGCATCGGCATCGTGCCGTTCAGCCCGCTGGGCCGCGGGTTCCTGACCGGTGCGATCACCAGCCCCGACGACTTCGACGACGACGACTTCCGCAAGAACCAGCCGCGCTTCCAGGGCAAGGCGTTCCAGGCCAACCTGCGGCTGGTCGACGCCGTGCGGGAGATGGCCGGCGAGAAGGGCGTCTCCGCCGGTCAGCTCGCCCTGGCATGGGTGATGGCCCAGGGGGACGACGTCGTCCCGATCCCGGGCACGAAGCGGCGCAGCTACCTGGAGGAGAACGCCGGCGCCGTGGCCGTCGAGCTCACCGCCGACGACCTCGCCCGGCTGGACGCCATCGCGCCTCCCGGGGCGGCCGAGGGCACCCGGTACCCCGACGGCGGCTACTCCTACGGCGACAGCCCGGAGCGCTCCGCGTGAGCGCCCCGATGACCAGCCGGGTCCGCGGCCGGGACGGGATCGAGGTGGCCGTCCACCGCTGGGGTGCGCCGGGGGAGCGGCCGCCGGTCGTGCTGCAGCACGGCTTCGCCGCCGACAGCCTGCGCAACTGGCAGGACAGCGGCGTCGTGGCCGCGCTGCTGGCCGATGGCCGCGAGGTCGTCGCCGTCGATGCCCGCGGGCACGGCGCCTCGGACAAGCCGCACGACCCGGCGCGCTACGGGGAGGCGGCCATGGCCGGCGACCTCGCCGCGGTGGCCGACGAACTCGGGCTGGAGCGGTTCGACCTGGCCGGGTACTCGATGGGCGGGATCGTGTCGCTGGTCCTGGCCGGCACCGACCCGCGGGTGCGCCGGCTGGTCGTCGGCGGCATCGGAGCGGGTGTGGTGGAGCGGGGCGGGGTGGATACCCGCGCCCTCCGCACCACCGCGCTGGTCGCCGCCCTCGAGGCCGACGACCCGGCGACGGTCACCGACCCCACGGCCGCCGCGTTCCGCGCCTTCGCCGACCTCACCGGTGCGGACCGGCTGGCGCTGGCCGCCCACGCGCGGGTGGTGCACGCCGAGTCGCTCCCGCTGGGCGACATCGCGGCGCCGACCCTCGTGATCGCCGGCGACGCCGACCCGCTCGCGGCCCGGCCGCAGGTGCTCGCCGACGCCATCACGGGCGGCCGGCTGGTGGTGGTCCCCGGGGACCACCTGGGCGCCGTCCGGACGCCGGAATTCACCCGCGCCCTCGTCGGCTTCCTGGGGGACGACGGCGGCTCGTGACGGGCCCCTCATGACGGACCCGGTCCTCCTCGGCGCCGACGTCGGCACCAGCGGGCTGAAGCTGGTCGCCCTCGACGGCGCCGGGGTCGTCGTGGCCGAGGCCGAACGCGGGTACGCCCACGACCGTCCGGAGCCGGGCCGCGCGGAGATCGACGTGGCGGTCTGGCGGACGGCCCTCGACGCGACGCTCGCCGAGGTCGTCGCGGCGTTGGACGGGCGACCGGTCCGGGCGCTGGGCCTGTCGGGGCAGATGCACGGCACCGTGCTCGTCGACGCCACGGGGCGGCCGGTGCGCCCGGCCGTGCTGTGGCCCGACGCCCGGGCCGCCGCCGAGCTGGACCGCTGGCGGGTCCTGCCCGACGGCGAGCGGGCGGCGCTGGCCAACCCGCTGGTGGCCGGCATGACCGGGCCGGTCCTCGCCTGGCTGGTCGCGCACGAGCCGGAGGCCGTGGCCCGTGCTGCCGCCGTGCTCCTGCCCAAGGACGCGCTGCGCGTCGATCTCGTGCCGGGCGGCGGTCTGGTGACCGACCGCAGCGACGCCTCGGCCACGCAGCTCTGGGACGTCGTCGCCGACGACTGGTCGCGCGCGGCGACGGCGGCGGCCGGGGTGCCGGGAGACCTGCTCCCCGACGTGCGGCCGGGCACCGAGGTGGTGGGGACGACGCCGATCGCCGGTGCCGAGGTGCCCGTCGTCGTGGGCGGTGCGGACACCCCCCTCGCGCTCCTGGCGGCCGGCACGACGGCCGGGCTGCAGGTGAACCTGGGCACCGGTGCCCAGGTGCTCCGGCCCGGGGCGGCACCGCGACCGGTCGTCGACCCCGTCGCGCACACCTACGCCGACGTCACCGACGGCTGGTACGCGATGGCGGCCCTGCAGAACGGCGGATCGGCCTGGGCCTGGGTCCGTGGGGTGCTGGGGTTGAGCTGGGCGGAGCTGTTCGAGGCCGCCGCGGCCGCCGGGCCCGGCGCCGGGGGAGTGCTGTTCCGGCCGTTCCTCACCGGTGAGCGCGGTGGCGTCGCCGGACCCGACGACCGGGGCGGCTGGGCCGGCCTCTCCGCGGGCACGACGAGGGCCGACCTGGCCCGGGCGGCGGTCGAGGGGGTGGCGTTCGCCGTCGGGGCCGCGGCGCGCTCCCTCGACGCCCGCGGCGAGGCGGAGCACGTCGTCCTCACCGGGGGAGGTGGGCGGACGCCGGTGGTGCGGCAGGTGCTGGCCGACGTCCTGGGCCGACCGGTGCGCCATCTGCCCCTGCGCAGTGCGTCGGCGATCGGTGCGGCGGTGCTCGCCGCCCGCGGGGTGGGCGCCGACGTCGAGCCGCGACGACCGGCCGGCCCGCTGGTGGAGCCGCGACCCGACCCCCGGCTGGCCGAGGCCGCCCGGCGGTGGGCCGACCGGAGTCGCTGACCCGGCGGAACGGGTCGGGTGCTGCGACCGTTGGAGCACGAGACGGGCCGGTCCACCGGCCCGCAGGCACGGAAGAGGAGGCGGGCCGTCATGGCGTCGCTGTTCAACAAGGTCGTCCAGCTCGCGAACAGCCCCAAGGGCAAGCAGGCCCTCAAGCAGGCCACCGAGAAGGCCCAGCAGTTCGCCAACGACCCGAAGACGAAGGCGAAGATCGACGAGGCGCGCCGCCGGTTCCAGGGCGGCGGCAAGGGCGGCACGGGCACCGGGACCGGCACCGGCCACTGAGCCGGCGCCCCGCGGCCCGGCCGCGGGGCTCAGCCGGCCCTGGGTTCAGCCGGCCCCGGTGCCCAGGGTCCGCAGCGCGGCGTCGTGCAGGGTGCCGTTGGTGGCCAGCGCGCTGCCGCCCGCAGGGCCCGGGGCGCCGGAGAGGTCGGTGAACCGGCCACCGGCCTCGCGGACGATGACGTCGACGGCGGCGAGGTCCCAGAGCGACACCTCGGGCTCGCAGGCGATGTCCACCGCGCCCTCGGCGAGCAGCATGTAGCTCCAGAAGTCGCCGTAGGCCCGGGTGCGCCAGACCGACCGGGTCAGGTCGAGGAAGCCGTCGAGGGCGCCGCGCTCCTCCCAGCCGGACAGGCTGGAGTAGGACAGGCTCGCGTCGCCCAGCGTGCGGACCCCCGAGACGGTGCAGCGGGTGGCGTTCTCCAGTCGGCGGCCGGTCCACGCGCCGACGCCCTTCGCGGCCCACCAGCGCCGGTTCAGCGCCGGGGCCGAGACCAGGCCCACCACGGCCTCGTCGCCGTCCATGAGCGCGACCAGCGTCGCCCAGACCGGCACCCCGCGGACGAAGTTCTTGGTCCCGTCGATCGGGTCCAGGACCCACTTGCGGGAGCCGTGACCGGTGGTGCCGAACTCCTCGCCCATGACCGCGTCACGGGTGCGGGCCCGGCTCAGCGAGATCCGCAGCTGCTCCTCGATCGCCCGGTCGGCGTCGGTCACCGGGGTCAGGTCGGGCTTGGTCTCGACCTGCAGGTCCTGCGCCTTGAAGCGCTCCATGCTGATCGAGTCGGCCTGGTCGGCCAGCACGTGTGCCAGCCGCATGTCCTCTGAGAAGCCCCGGCCCGATGTCATGAGCACCGAACCTAGTGGGGGTGCACGCGGTCCCGCTCACCGCGCACCGTCGGAGGCGTCGAGGACCTGCGGCTGGCTACCGTCGGGACGTGGACGCCGCGACGATCGCCGGGCTGCTGGCCGACCCCGCGCGGCTGAAGGTGGTCGCCGCGCTGGCGCTGGGCGCGGAGACCATCGAGGAGGTCGCCGCGGCCTCCGGGCTGCCGCTCAAGGACGTCGCCCTGGCGGCGCGCCGCCTCGCGAGGGGCGGCCTGGTGCACCGCGACGGGCACGACCTGTCGCTGCGCACCGAGCTGTTCGGCGCCGCCGCCCGGGCCGCCGCCGAGGCCGCGCCGTCCCCGGAACCGTTGTCCGACGACCCGGCCCAGGACGCCGTCCTGTCGGCGTTCGTCCGCGACGGCCGGCTCACCTCGATCCCCGCGCAGCGGAGCAAGCGGCTGGTCGTCCTCGACCACCTGGTGCGCGTGTTCGAGCCCGGCGTGCGCTACCCCGAGCGCGAGGTGAACGTGCTGCTGGCCGTCTGGCACCCCGACGTCGCCGCGCTGCGCCGCTACCTGGTCGACGAGGCCTTCCTGACCCGGGAGGCCGGGGTCTACTGGCGCAGCGGGGGCACCGTCGACGTCTGAGCCCGGAGGGCCCGCCAGGGGCGGGCGACGGCGACGAAGACCAGCACGCCGACCGCGACCGGCAGCCAGCCGACGCCCGTGGACACCGAGAAGCCGTCGGCCAGCGGCTCGTACTCCATCGACGATCCCGGGAGCAGCGTCACCGATCCGCGGGCCGGGGAGGACGCGTCGGCACTCATGGCGCCGTCGGCCCATGCCAGGCCGGCGAGCAGGGCCACCAGCACGGCGAGCGCCAGGGCAGCGCCCCCCGCCTGCAGCCCGGCGGTCCACCGGGGCCGGGTCGGGTCCTCGGGGACGGCCTCGGCCGCCATCTGCCGGGTGCGGCCGAGCCCGGACACCGCGGCCCGGGAGCCGACGTGCGCGGTGGCGTCCCGCAGGTTCGACCGCAGCTCCGTGCGCAGCTCGCGCCGCCGTCGCCGCGGCGCGCCCCGCAGGTCCAGCCACCAGTCGTAGGACAGCACGGCCCGCTCGATCCGGACCCGGTCGCGGACGGTCATCGGTCGCTCCTCGCTGCGGTGCGGGACAGGGCGGCGTGCACGGTGGCGGCGAGGGACTCCCAGGCCGCCGCCCCACGGGTCAGCTCCTCGCTGCCCACGGGGGTGATCGCGTAGTACTTGCGGGCCGGGCCCGACGACGACGGGACCAGCCGGGAGCTGAGCAGCCCCCGCGCCTCCAGTCGGGTCAGCGCCGGGTAGACCGTGCCCTCGGTGAGCTCGGTCAGGCCGAGCTCGTGCAGGCGCAGCACCACGGACCAGCCGTAGTCCTCCGCGTCCGCGACCAGGCGGAGCAGCACCAGGGGGAGGACCCCCTTGAGCATCTGCGGGTCGTGACCGGTCACTCCTGCACTGTCTCGCCCAGTACCTGGCCATGTCAAGTAGCGCTGCCGCCAGGCCGCCGGACGGACCGCTGAGGTCAGTAGCCGGGGCCGACCTGGCCGACCGCGCCCAGCAGCACCCGCAGGGCGGCGAGCTGCTCCTGCCGTTCCGGGGGACCGGCCGCGGCCCAGGCGTCCAGCGCGCAGTCGGGGTCCTCGGCGGTGTGGCCGCAGCCGGGCGGGCAGTCCGCGGCGACCTCGGCCATCTCGTCGAACGAGGACAGGACGTCCCCGGCGGTGACGTGCGCGAGGCCGAAGGACCGGATGCCCGGGGTGTCGATGACGGTCCCGCCGCCGGGCAGGTCGAAGAGCACGGCCGACGACGACGTGTGCCGCCCCTTGCCGATCTTGCTGACGTCACCGGTGGCCCGCAGCGCGTCCGGGACGAGCCGGTTGACCAGCGTCGACTTGCCCACGCCGGACTGGCCGACGAAGACGCTCATCCGGTCGCGGAGCCGGTCGAGGAGGTCGTCCAGCGGCATCTCGCGCGACATCGGGACCGCGTCCAGCCGGAGGCCGGCGTACCGGTCGAGCAGCGGCTGGGCCGACGCCAGGTCGTTCTTGGTCAGGCAGAGCAGCGGCTCGAGGCCGCCGGCGTAGGCGGCGACCAGGCACCGGTCGAGGAAGCCCAGGGCGGGCTCGGGGTCGGTGATCGAGGTGACGATGACCAGCAGGTCGGCGTTGGCCACCACCACCCGCTCGGTGGGGTCGGTGTCGTCGGCGGTGCGGCGCAGCGACGTCGTCCGCTCCTGGATGGTGACGATCCGCGCCAGGCTGTCCGTGCGGCCGCTGGTGTCGCCCACCAGCCGCACCCGGTCGCCCACGACGACGCCGTGCTTGCCGAGCTCGCGGGCGCGCATCGCGGTCACGTCGACGGCGCCGTCCGGGCCGTCGACGCGCACGGTCATCCGGCCCCGGTCGACGGCCACGACCAGTCCGGGGACGGCGTCGTCGTGCGCGGGCCGGATCCGCGTGCGCGGGCGGGAGCCCCGCCGGCCGGGGCGGATGCGGACGTCGTCCTCGTCCATCCGCCGGGCGTCGCGCTGGTGGCCGCTCAGCGGTGCGCCCCGACGGTGCCGCCGAGCAGCCGCGCCCACCGCTCGCGGAAGTCGGGCAGCGTCTTGGTCACCGCTCCCGGGTCGGCGACCTCGACGCCGTCGATCGCGAGGCCCAGCACGGCGGCGGCCATGACCATGCGGTGGTCGGCGTAGGAGTCCAGGCGGGCGGGCCGGCGGGCGCCGGGTTCGATCTCCAGCCCGTCGGGCAGCTGGCGCACCGTGGCGCCGACGGCGGTGAGCACCTCGTCGAGCGCCTGAAGGCGGTCGGTCTCGTGCCCGCGCATGTGGGCGACGCCGGTGAACCGCGAGGGGCCGTCGGCGAGGGCGGCGAGAGCGGCCAGCACCGGGACGAGCTCGCTGACCTCGCCGAGATCGGCGACGAGGGGCCGGATGGTGCCCGTCCCGGTCGCCCGCAGGCCCTCGGGGGTCCGCTCGACCTCGGCTCCCATCAGCGTCAGCAGCCGGTCGAGCTGGGCGCCGGGCTGCGTGGTGACCGCGGGCCAGTCCGGCACGGTCACCCGCCCGCCGCACACCAGGGCGGCGGCCAGGAACGGGGCGGCGTTGGAGAGATCGGGTTCGAGGACGCGGTCGAGCGCGGCGATCGGCCCGGGGGCCACCCGCCAGCCACGCCCGGTGGCGACGACGTCCACGCCGTGCTCGCGCAGGGTTCCCACCGTCATGTCCACGTGCGGCAGCGACGGCAGGCCACCGGCCAGCGTCAGGTCGATGCCCTCGTCGAAGCGGGCGGCGGCCAGCAGCAGGCCGGACACCATCTGCGAGGACTCGCTGGCGTCGACCTCCACGGCACCCCCGCGCACCCCGCCGGTGCCGTGCACGGTGAACGGCGCCCGACCACGGCCGCCGTCGTCGATCCGCACGCCGAGCCCGCGCAGGCCGTCGAGCAGGCCGGCGTTGGGCCGGTCGTGCAGCCGGGGGTCGCCGTCGACGGTGACCGGGCCCTCGGCGAGCGCGGCCACCGGGGGGAAGAACCGCAGGACGGTGCCGGCCAGCCCGGCGTCGACCGTCGCCGGACCCCGCATCGGGGCCGGGGTGACCAGCCAGTCGTCGCCGTCGTCCTCGATGCCCACCCCGAGGGCGCGCAGGGCACCGGCCATGAGGTCGGTGTCGCGCGCCCTCAGGGGGTGCACCAGACGGCTGGGCCCGTCGGCGAGGGCGGCGAGCACCAGGGCCCGGGCGGTCAGCGACTTGGACCCGGGCAGGGGGACGACGGCGTCGACGGGCGCCGGGTGGTGCGGCGCGGACCAGACATCACTCACGTGCTCAGTCTGCCCGCCCGCGCCGCACCTCCGTGCACGTGCTCAGCCGGCCTGGGGCTTCTCGGTCTTCTTGACCGGGACCGTGCGCAGCAGACGCCGGTTGGCGAACTCGAACATGGCCAGCTCGGAGAGCTCGCGGCCGTAGCCGGAGCGCTTGATGCCGCCGAAGGGCAGCTCCGGGGAGGAGCCGGTCGGCTGGTTGATCCAGACCATGCCCGCCTCGAGCTGGTCGGCCACCGACCGCGCCTGCTCGGGGTTGCTGCCCATGACGGTGGCGCCGAGACCGAAGTCGCTGTCGTTGGCCAGGGCGACCGCCTCGGCGGCGTCCTTCACCTTGTAGACGACGGCGGCGGGCCCGAAGAGCTCCTCGCGGAAGGCCCGCATCTCCGGGGTGACGTCGGTGAGGATCGTGGCCGACACGAACGCGCCCGCGTGGTCGGGGCGCTGGCCACCGGCGACGACCGTGGCGCCCTTGTCGATGGCGTCCTGGATCTGCGCCTGCAGGTCCTGGGCCGCCTTCTCGCTGGACAGCGGCGCGAGCGACGTCGTCGGGTCGGCCGGGTCGCCGGGCGCGAAGGTGGTGAACGCCTGGCGGAGGCCCTCGACGAACGGCTCGAAGGCGTCCTCGGTGACAATCAGCCGCTTCGAGGCGGTGCAGGCCTGGCCGGTGTTCTGCATGCGGCCCGCGGTGGCAGCCTTGACGCTGGCCTCGATGTCCTCGCCGTCGAGCACGATGAACGGGTCGCTGCCGCCGAGCTCCAGCACGGACTTCTTGAGGTGCTTGCCGGCGAGCGCGGCGACCGAGGAGCCGGCCCGCTCGCTGCCGGTCAGCGTCACGCCCTGGATGCGCGGGTCGGCGATGACCTGCTCGACGTCCTCGATCTTGAGGAAGGTGTTGATCAGCACGCCCTCGGGAGCACCGGCGTCACGGAACAGCTGCTCGATCGCGACGGCGCACTGCGGGGTGATCTCGGAGTGCTTGAGAATGACGGTGTTGCCCAGCACGAGGTTCGGGCCGGCGACGCGGACGACCTGGTAGAAGGGGAAGTTCCAGGGCTCGATGGCCAGCAGCACGCCGACGGGGCGCGTCTCGATGACGGCCTCTCCGCCGCCCATCATCGGCTCGATCGACGTCGGCTCGAGGAACTTCGGGCCGTTGCCGGCGTAGTACTTCAGGATCATCGAGCAGAGGAAGAGCTCGCCGACGGCCTCGTCGCGGCGCTTGCCCATCTCGTTGGTGATCAGGGCGGCGTAGTCCATGATCCGCTCGTCCAGCAGCTCGGCGGCCTTCTGGACGACGGCCGCGCGCTCCTCGACGGAGCGGTCGCGCCACTCCTGGTAGGCGCTGTGCGCCGTGCCGATGATGCCGTCGATCGCCGACGTCTCGGTGAAGGGGAACTCCTTCTCCGTCTCGCCGGTGAAGGGGTTGACGGTCGCGTAGCGCCTCGAGGCGCTGTCGCTGGCGGTTGTGGGGGCGTTCTGCGTAGCGGTCACGCGGTGATCCTCGTCTCTCGTCGGCTGTTCGACCAGAGGGGTACCCCAAACGCCTCCCGCTGTCACGGCCGGGGCGCGGTGTCAGCGGGCGGCCCTAGAGTGCGGAAGGTCAGCCGAACCTCGCCGAGGAGGCGCCCGTGTGCGGTCGCTACGCCGCCAGTCGCAAGCCCGAGGACCTGGCGCTGGAGTTCGAGGCGGTACCCGCCGGCGGGCAGCCGCCGGTGCCGGCCGACTACAACGTCGCGCCCACCAAGGACGTGCACGTCGTCCGCTGGAAGAAGGAGCGGGACGCCGAGGGCGCGCTGACCGGCGGCGGCCACCGTGAGCTGCGCGCCGTGCGCTGGGGGCTGGTCCCGTCCTGGGCCAAGGACGTGTCCATCGGCAACCGCATGATCAACGCCCGGGTGGAGTCGCTGACCGACAAGCCCGCCTTCCGGACGGCGGCCCGCACGCGGCGCTGCCTGGTCCCGGCCGACGGCTGGTACGAGTGGGCCAAGCGCCTGGACCGGCCCGGCAAGCAGCCGTACTTCATCACCCCGCAGGACGGCTCGGTCCTGGCGCTGGCCGGGTTGTGGGAGGTGTGGGGCCGGGGCGAGGACCGGCTCTACACCTGCACGGTCGTGACCTCGCCGGCCGTCGGCGCGCTGCACGAGATCCACGACCGGATGCCGCTGGTCCTCCCGCGCGACCGCTGGGCGGACTGGCTGGACCCCGCCCGGGAGGACCTCGAGCAGCTCGTGGAGCCCACGCCCCCCGAGGTCGTCGAGGCGCTCGAGCTGCGCCCGGTGAGCACCGCGGTGAACAACGTCGCGAACAACGGGCGCGCCCTGACCGAGCGGGCCGAGACGGTGGCGGAGCCGGCGGACCAGCCGGCGCTCTTCTGACGTGGCCCGAGCCGAGACCACCACCGACCCGACCGCGGGATCCCCGGCGGGCACCCCGCTGACGCCGTGGATCGCGGCGGCGGTCACCTTCCTGAGCTCCGGCGCCGTCCTCGTGATGGAGATCGTGGGGCTGCGGCTCATCGCTCCCTACGTCGGCGTGACGTTGCAGACGAGCACCGCCGTCATCGGTTTCGCACTGGCCGCCATCGCCCTGGGGGCGTGGACCGGCGGTGCGGTGGCCGACCGCGTGGACCCCCGCAGGCTGATCGCCCCGCTGATGGTGGCCGGAGGTGCGCTGGTCATCGCCGTGCTGCCGCTCGTCCGGTTCACCGGCTCGTGGGTGGACGGAGCGGACGCGGGGGCGGTCCTGCTGCTGGCCGCGGTCGCCATCGTGGTGCCTGCCGCTCTGCTCTCCGCCGTGCCGCCCATGGTGGTGAAGCTGCAGCTGTCGAACCTGGACGAGACCGGCGCGGTGGTCGGCCGCCTGTCCGGCATCGGCACGCTCGGCGCGATCGCGGCCACCTTCGTCACCGGTTTCCTGCTCATCGCGATCTTCCCGAGCAGTGTGATCCTGGTCGGCACGGGCGCGGTCACGGTCGTCGCCGGGCTCGTACTGGGGCTGCTGCTGCGCCCGGCTGCCGGTGGGCGGAGCCGGGTGCCGGGCGCCCTGGTCGTCCTGGCGGTGCTCGGCGCCGCGCTGGCGGCGGTCGCGCCCACCCCGTGCGAGGAGGAGACGGCCTACCACTGCGCCCGGGTGGAGGCCGATCCCGAGCGGGAGTCCGGCCGCGTGCTGATGCTCGACACCCTCCGGCACTCCTACGTCGACCTCGCCGACCCCACCCACCTGGAGTTCGAGTACGTGCGGGCGATCGCCGCCGTCGCCGACGCCTCGTTCCCGCCGTCCGAGCCGGTCTCGGCGCTGCACGTCGGCGGTGGCGGGCTCACGCTGCCGCGCTACCTGGCGGAGGTGCGTCCCGGCACGCGCAGCCTGGTGCTCGAGGTCGACCCGGGGGTCGTCGCGATCGACCGGGAGCAGCTGGGCCTGCAGACCTCGCCGGAGCTCCGGGTCCGGGTCGCGGACGGCCGGGTCGGGCTGGCCGACGAGCCGGCGGGGGAGCGCGACCTCGTCGTCGGCGACGCCTTCGGCGGTCTGTCCGTGCCGTGGCAGCTGACCACCCGGGAGGCGCTGCGGCTGGTCGACCGAGCGCTCGCCGACGACGGCGTCTACGCGGTGAACCTGATCGACAACCCGCCGCTCGGCTTCGTCCGTGCCGAGCTGGCCACCCTGCGCGAGGTCTTCGAGCACGTGGTCCTGCTGGCGCGGGTGCCGATCCTCACGGGGGAGGACGGCGGCAACGTCATCGCAGTCGCCTCGCAGCAGCCGCTGGACACCGAGGCGATCGCCGCCGCGATGACCGACCACGACCTGGCCTGGCGGGTGGCCTCGGGCGCCGACGTGGACGACCTCGTCGGGGACGCCGACGTCCTGACCGACGACCACGCCCCGGTCGACCAGCTGCTGACGCCGTACGGCCGCCCCTGAGCCGGCGGCTCAGCGGCCGATCGGGGCGGTGCGGGCGCGGGTCAGCCGGACGAGCTCCACCGGCGGCAGCTCCACCTGCAGGCCGCGCCGGCCCGCGCTCACCAGCACGGTGGCGAAGTCCAGTGCCGACTCGTCGACGACGGTCGGGAGGGCCTTCCGCTGGCCCAGCGGGCTGATCCCGCCGCGCACGTAGCCGGTCGCGCGCTCGGCGGCGGCAGGGTCCGCCATCGCGGCCTTGCGCCCACCGGCGGCCGCGGCGAGCGCCTTCAGGTCCAGCGTCGTCGCCACCGGGACGACGGCCACGGTGAGGGTCCCGTCGACCACCGTGACCAGGGTCTTGAACAGCTGCCGTGCGTCCACGCCGAGCGCCGCCACGGCGGCCTCGCCGTAGCCCGCCTCGCCGGCGTGCCCCGCGTCGTAGGGGTGGAGGGTGTGCGGCACCGAAGCCTGCTCCAGTGCCCGCACCGCGGGGGTGGATGCCACGGCCGGGAGCGTAGGACGCGCGACCTTTCCGGCAGCGACCGGGAATCGGCGCGCGGCCGGCCCCGTTGCACCGGCCGTGAGCAGCACCGTCTCCAACGCCAGCCCGCGGGTCGCGACCCGACGGCCGCCAGGCCGCCCGGATGCCACGCGGCTAGGATCGACCGATGTGGCGCCCCGTGTCCGGGGAGCCCGGAGAGGACGGTCGGTGCCCGAGGAGCCCGTGATCGACGAGCCCGGTCAGATCCCCGCCGCGCCGGTGGAGGTCCCCGAGGCGCGCGAGGGCGGTAGCCGCACGGAGGTCGCCGAGACCCGTGCCGAGCGGGACGCACGCTTCGAGCGCGACGCCCTTCCGTTCCTCGACCAGCTCTACCCGGCCGCCCTGCGGATGACCCGCAACCCGGCCGACGCCGAGGACCTGGTCCAGGAGACGTTCGTGAAGGCCTACTCGGCCTTCCACCAGTTCGCCGAGGGCACCAACCTCAAGGCGTGGCTGTACCGAATCCTGACCAACACCTACATCAACAGCTACCGCAAGAAGCAGCGTCAGCCGCAGCAGTACCCCACCGACCAGGTGCAGGACTGGCAGCTCTACGCCGCCGAGGAGCACAGCTCCAGCGGGCTGCGGTCGGCCGAGATCGAGGCGCTGGACCACCTGCCGGACTCCGACATCAAGGAGGCCCTGCAGCAGCTGCCGGAGGACTTCCGCCTGGCCGTCTACCTGGCCGACGTCGAGGGGTTCGCCTACAAGGAGATCGCCGAGATCATGGGCACGCCCATCGGCACGGTGATGTCTCGTCTGCACCGCGGTCGCCGCGGGCTGCAGAAGCTGCTGGCCGACTACGCCCGTGAGCGCGGCTTCGTCCGCGCCGGAGCCGGTGAGGAGGCGAGCTCCTGATGGCCGACGACGTCCCTCAGAGCAGCGAGCCGATCGAGATCAACTCCTGCGACGACGTGCTCACGCACGTGTTCGAGTTCCTCGACCACGAGACCAGCGACGCCCGCCGCGGCGTGATCGCCGAGCACCTGGAGGACTGCTCCTCCTGCCTGCGCGAGTTCGGCATCGAGCAGGAGTTCAAGGCCCTGGTCCGGCGCCGCTGCGGAGGCGACGTGCCGCCCCCCTCGCTGCGCGAGCGGATCAAGATGCAGCTGACCAGCGTCTCCTTCGAGGAGGACGGCACGCAGGTCACCGTCGAGCGGATCACGGTCGAACGCTCCGGCGAGTAGACCGTACGACGACGAAGGCCCCGTACCCGCAGCAGCGGGGACGGGGCCTTCGAGCGTTCGCAGCCCTCGACGAGAGCGCGAGCTCAGCTCAAGCGTTGGGGCGCTTGCCGTGGTTGGCGCCGCTCTTCTTGCGAGCGCGACGCTTGCGTCCACGCTTGGACATCGCTGCCCTCCTCTCTCTGCCGGTGGGTCGCGGGACCCGGGGATGCGCGGCCCGGCGCGACGGCGCACGTATCGTGCGCGGCGTAGCCGGAGCCGCCAAGCTGACGGCTCCAGCCTCTCACGGGGCGGCGGTGCGCATGCGCCGGGCGGGGGGAACGCAGGAGGAGCCGTGGCACACCTGGGGATCGAGAGCGTGCTCGTCGCGGGCCGGGGGCCGGCCGCGTGCGGCGTCATCGCCTCGTGCGCGCGCCTGGGCGTGAAGGCCGTGGCGGTGCACTCCGAGGCCGAGCGCTCGGCCCGGCACGTGCGGCTGGCCGACGAGGCCGTCCTGCTGGGCCCCGCGCCCGCTACCGAGTCCTACCTGGCCGTCGACCGCATCGTCGAGGCCGCGCGGCGCAGCGGCGTCACCGCCGTCCTGCCGGTGCCGCCGGCGCTGGCGGGCAACGCCCGGCTCGCCGCCGCGGTGCGCGAGGCGGGCCTGCTCTGGGTGGGCCCAGACCCCGACGTGCTGGAGCGGCTGGGTGGCGACGGCGTGGAGCCGGCCAGCGAGCGCGGGCTGCTCGCCTGGGTGACCGCCGACGGGCTCCGCTTCCCGACGCCGGTCTCGCGCGACCGCGCCGCCGGCATCGCCCGGGTGTCCTGGACCCCCGACGGGCCGGCGCCGGTCCCGTCCGCGGCGGGCCGGCTGGCCGAGGTCGGCTGGCGCGGGCTGGTGACGGTCGGCATCGCGCCCGACGGCGAGCTGGCGGAGGTCGCCGCCGGCTTCTCCATCGACATCGCCGTCCTGGAGCGGGCGCACGGTGTCGACGCCGTCGAACTGGCCCTGCGCAGCGCCGTCCCGGCCCGGAGCGACGCCGGTGACCCTGCCTCGTCGCCGTGGCGGTCCGCGGTCTCGGTGCAGTTGCGCTCGACGCTGCCTCCGGGGGAGGCGGGCCGGATCGCGGCGCGGCTGCCGGGAACGGGACGCCCCGAGCCCCGCCCGGAGGCGGGCGTGGACCTCGTCGCCGTCGGCGGCTACGAACCGGGCGACCGGCTGGACGGCTGGTACGACGCGCTGCTGGCCACGGTCAGCGCCGCCGCCGACGACACGGCGACCGCAGCCCGTGCCGCGAGCCAGGTGCTGTCGGGGCTGCCGGAGCTCGGGGTGCCGCACGACGGGCCGGACGTCCGCGCCGTCCTGAAGCGGCTCGCCGCCGGCGACGCCGTACCGGGCGCCTGAGCCGGGACGGCCGTGCCAGGATGACCGCAGGCCCCCGGGACCCCGGAGCGGCCCGCGCGAGAGGAGGCCTGGTGGCGGTCGAGGAGATCCACGCCGAGATGGTCTCCAGCGTCTGGAAGGTGCTGGTCACCGCCGGTTCCCAGGTCGCCGCCGGGGACACGCTGGTCATCCTCGAGTCGATGAAGATGGAGATCCCCGTCCTCACCGAGCTCGCCGGCACCGTCGAGGCGATGCACGTCGTCGAGGGCGAGGTGCTCCAGGAGGGCGACCTCATCGCCACCGTCGCGACCGGCTGAGGGCCGCCGATCCCGGCTCCGCAGGGTCAGAGGTCGAGGGCGTAGACCAGCAGGTCGACGCCGGGCACCGGCGACCAGTCGCGCTCGGGCAGCCGGGTGAAGCCCAGCCGCTCGTAGAGCCGGTGCGCCGCGGTCATGACCGTGCTGGTGGACAGCACCATGCGCCGCTTGCCGGCAGCCCGCGCCCGTCGCAGGCACTCGGTCATCAGCAGTGCCCCGATGCCCTGCCCCTGGGCCTCCGGGTCGACGACCAGCATGCGCACCGCTGCCTCGTCCCCGGACTCGGTGACCTCCCCGAACTCCCCGTCGAGGACCAGGGCGACGCTGCCGACCAGGCGCCCGTCCCCGTCGCGGACGACGAGCAGCTCGGCCAGCTCGGCCCGCCGCGCCACGTCGGCCAGCTCCACCCCGTAGTCGGGGCCGGCCAGCCCGCCCCCCACGTAGACCGACACGGTGAGGTCGGCGATGCCGGCGTGGTCCTCCGGGGTGGCGGGCTCGATCCGGACGGTGGGCAGGGCGGGGACGTCGACCACACCGAGCAGCGTAGGAGACAGGGCCCCTAGGGTCGGCCGCACCATGAACAGCCTCTCCGAGCGCCTCACCCGTGGCACGGCCTCCAGCCCTGCGCAGATCGACCACTGCCGTCGGCTGGTGGCCGACTGGCAGCTGCTGGCCGACCTCTCCTTCGCCGACCTGACGCTGTGGGTGCCGCTGCCGCAGCCGGCCGGCACGTGGTGGTGCGTCGCCCAGGTGCGGCCGCTCACCGCGCCGACCAGCCGGCCCGAGGACCTCGTGGGGGTGGAGGTCGCGGGGGAGGACGCCCACCCCTTCGAGGTCGCCTACCGCGACGGCCGGCCGGTCACCGAGGGTGCCCCCGACTGGTCGGGGCCCGCGCCCCGCCGGCGCGAGGTCATCCCGGTCCGCCACGACGGCGTCGTCGTCGCCGTTCTGGCCCGCGACACCAACCTCGCCGTGACCCGCGCGCCCTCCACCCTGGAGCACACCTACCTCGACATCGCCGCCGACCTCTGCCTGATGGTCTCCGCGGGCACGTTCCCACCGGAGAAGCTGCAGGACGCCGAGATGAGCCCGCGGGTCGGGGACGGGCTGGTGCGCCTGGACGGCCGAGGACGGGCGGTCTACGCCAGCCCGAACGCGCTGTCGGCCTACCGACGGATCGGCGTCGCCGGTGACGTCGTCGGCCGCGACCTGGGCGAGGTGACCCGGGCGGCGGCGCGGGAACGCGTGGCGGGGGAGGAGGTCGCGGCCGGGATCGCGGCCGCGGTCGCCGGGCGCTTCCCCGGCCCGATGGACGTCGAGGCCGCGGCGGCCACGATGCTCGTGCGTGCCCTGCCCCTGCAGGCGCCCGGCGGCGAGGAGGGCGCGTTGGTGCTGGTCCGGGACGTGACCGACGTGCGCCGCCGCGACCGCGCGCTGCTCAGCAAGGACGCGACGATCCGCGAGATCCACCACCGGGTCAAGAACAACCTGCAGACCGTCGCCGCGCTGCTGCGGCTCCAGGCTCGCCGCATGACCGTGCCGGCCGCGCGCGACGCGCTGGAGGAGTCGGTGCGCCGGGTGGCCTCCATCGCCGTGGTGCACGAGACGCTGGCCGGCAGCCGGGAGGACGTCGTCGACGTCGACCAGGTGCTCGACCAGGTGCTGCCGATGCTGGGCGACCTCACCTCGGTGGGCCCGGCCGCCCGCACCCGGCGGACCGGCTCGTTCGGCGAGCTGCCGGCGGCCACGGCGACGCCGTTGGTGCTCGCGGTCACCGAGCTGCTGCACAACGCCGCCGAGCACGCGTTCCCCGAGGGAGAGCCGGGGGTGATCGAGCTGCTCGCCGAGCGCACCGGGGACGACCTGCTCGTGCGGGTGCGCGACGACGGCCGGGGGCTCCCCGCGGAGTTCGACCCGGCGGTCAGCGAGGGGCTCGGCCTGCAGATCGTCCGGACGCTCGTCGTGAGCGAGCTCGGCGGCAGCCTGCACATGAGCGTGCCGCCGGGGGACCGGGGGACCGAGGTGGTGCTGACGCTGCCCGGGGCGGGCCTCCCGAGGCGCTGACCCCGGGAACGCGCCGAGGCCGGTCCGGGAAGATTCCGGACCGGCCTCGAGGCGATCGGTGTGGCCGCGATGCGGCCGGCTGGTGCTGTGTCGTCAGGCGGTGCGGACCCGGGTGCGAGCCTGGCGGCGCTTGAGGGCCCGCCGCTCGTCCTCGGACAGGCCGCCCCAGACGCCGGAGTCCTGGCCCGAGCTCAGCGCCCAGTCCAGACACGACTGCACGACGGGGCAGCGCTGGCACACGGCCTTGGCCTGGTCGATCTGGACGACTGCGGGGCCGGCTGTCCCGATCGGGAAGAACAGCTCGGGGTCTTCGTCCCGGCAGAGCGCGCGGTGGCGCCAGTCCATGGCGGTGTTCTCCTCGGTGTCGTCTACGGTTTCTACGTCAGTCGCTGAACCCGGTCAGGCTGTTGCCGGACCGACGCGGCCGGGACGACACCGGGGTTCCCAGCGCCTCGACGGCAGCGACTGCCTGCTGTGTTACCGGCAGGTTGCGTTCCTGCAGCGATGCTTTCACGCGGGGAGCGCCTGTCAAGCGAAACCAGGCCAGCGCCGACCCCCGCGTGAGCAAGCTCACCACGGCCGTGATAGGCCCGCCACTCGGCAGGGCGAGGCGCCTTGCATTCGCGAGCTTTTCCTGCGACGCGAGGTCAGGAGACGATGCGCAGCGCGTGCGGCACCGACCGCAGGCGCAGCCCGGTCGCGGTGCCCAGGTGGTCGCCGTCGACCTGCCACCCCTGAGGGCGGTCGGCGGTCACTTCGAGCTCGGCCAGGTCGTGCCCGCGGTACAGGCCGCGGCCGCGCAGCCGCGGCTGCGCGGCGAGCGCCTGCCGCAGTACACGCAGCATCCCGACGGGGTTCGTGCGGCCGAGCGCGAAGACGTCCAGCCCGGTGTCGAACGACGCCTCGGGGGAGGGGTTGACCGGTCGCGCACCGAGATAGGTCCACGGGCTGACGTTGGAGACCAGGCAGAGGAACAGCTTCGCCACCGCGGCCTCGCCCGGGGTCCGTAGGGTCATCGCCGGGCGACGCCGCTCCCGGCCCCGGAGGAAGGCGCTGGTGGCCTCCTGCACGTACAGCGCCCCCGTCGACCGGCGGCCGCGGGCGCGCTGCGCCTCCACCCGCGCGATCACCTCGGCGTCGAACCCGAGCCCGGCGGCGAAGACGAACCAGCGGGGCGCCGACCACCCGTCCTCGGCGTCGGTGCCGGTGCCGGTGCCCGTGGCGCTGGCCGTGCCGAGGGAGACCGTCCGGATCCGGCCGGCCCGCACCGAGGCGAGGATCTCCGCGGTGGCCTCCACCGGGTCCCGGGACCGGCCCAGCGCACGGGAGAACACGTTCGTGGAGCCACCCGGGACGACGGCCAGCGTGGGCAGGTGCCCGCCCGGCCCCTTCTCGAGCAGCCCGTTGACCACCTCGTTGACCGTGCCGTCACCGCCGAGGGTGACGACGAGGTCCAGCCCGTCCGCCGCCGCGCGGGCACCGAGCTCCCGGCCGTGGCCGCGGTGCGCGGTCTCGGCGACGTCGACCTTGAGCTCGCTGGCCAGCGCACCGACGAGGACGTCGCGCATCTTGGCGGTGGTGCTCGTCGCCGCCGGGTTGACCACCACGAGCGCGCGCATGAACTCCAGGCTAACGGCGGACCGCGGGCCGGCGTGGGAGGTGCACCGGGGAACGGGCGGACCGACCGGCGGCGCCGCGTAATCTCGCGGTCGTGACCGAGCAGACGCCGCAGCCGCGCCGACTGGCCGACCGGCTGTTCGGCGCGGTCACCCCCGCGCCCGCGGCCCGGCCGCAGGTGCCCGGTCCGGTCGCGCCCCGATCGGTGCGGCAGGCGGCCGCGCTGGTGGCTGTCGAGGCCGCCGCGTTCGTCGTCCTGGCGCTCGTGCTGCTCTGGCTCACCCTCACCGGCGATCCGGAGAGCGTGCCCCGGGCGCTGGCCGAGGTCGTGCTCGTGGGGCTCGTCGCGGGCCTCCTCGGCGCCGCGGCGGCGGGGCTGCGGCGGCTCGCGGGCTGGGCGCGCGGCCCGGTGATCGCCCTCCAGGTCTTCTTCGCCGCCTCGGGCGCCGTCGCGGTGTTCCAGGCGGGCCGGCCGGAGATCGGCGTCCCGCTGCTGGTCCTGGTGGCCGCGGTGCTCTACCTGCTGATGACCCCCGAGGCCCGGCTCGCCTACCTCGACCGCTGATCAGACCAGGTCGATGACGTCGGCGATCGAGTCGAGGATCCGGCCCGGACGGAACGGGAAGCGGGCGACGTCGGCGGCCGCGGTGGACCCCGAGAGCACCAGGATCGTGTCCAGGCCGGCCTCGATGCCGGCGACGACGTCGGTGTCCATGCGGTCGCCGATCATGACCGTGGACTCCGAGTGCGCCTCGATCCGGTTCATCGCGCTGCGGAACATCATCGGGTTGGGCTTGCCCACGAAGTAGGGCTCGGCCCCGGTCGCGCGGGTGATCATCGCCGCGACCGACCCGGTGGCCGGCAGCGGGCCCTCCGGCGAGGGCCCGGTCACGTCCGGGTTGGTGGCGATGAAGCGGGCGCCGCGGCCGACGAGGCGGACCGCCCGGGTGATCGCCTCGAACGAGTAGGTGCGCGTCTCACCGAGGACGACGTAGTCGGGATCGGTGTCGGTCATGACGTAGCCGACCTCGTGCAGCGCGGTGGTCAGCCCGGCCTCGCCGATGACGTAGGCGGAGCCGCCGGGGAGCTGGGTGTGCAGGAAGTCCGCGGTGGCCAGCGCCGAGGTCCAGAGGGACTCCTCGGGCACGTGCAGTCCGGTCCGCGCCAGGCGGGCGGCGAGGTCCCGGGGGGTGAAGATCGAGTTGTTGGTCAGGACGAGGAAGCGGCGGCCGCGGTCGACGAGCCGTTCCAGGAACTCGGCCGCGCCGGGCAGGGCCTTCTCCTCGTGGACCAGGACGCCGTCCATGTCCGTCAGCCAGCACTCCGCGGGAACGCGCTCGGTCGTCACGCGGGAAGGCTATGCCCGGGCGGCGAACGTGGTCAGCGCATCGTCGGTCAGCCGGAACACGGTCCAGTCGTCCATCGGCACGGCGCCGGCCGCCCGGTAGAACTCGATCGACGGGGTGTTCCAGTCCAGCACCGACCACTCCAGGCGCGAGTAGCCGCGTTCCACGCAGACCGCGGCCAGCGTGCGGAGCAGCTCCCGGCCGAACCCCCGGCCGCGGTGCCCGGGCTGCACGTACAGGTCCTCGAGGTAGATGCCGTGGGTCCCGCGCCAGGTGGAGAAGTTGAGGAACCACAGCGCCACGCCGACGACCCGCCCGTCGTCGTCCTCGGCGACGTGACCGAAGAGCGCAGGCGCCTCGCCGAACAGGCAGGCGGTGAGCTGCGCCTCGGTCAGGCGCACCTCGGGCAGGGCGCGCTCGTACTCGGCGAGCTCGCGCACCAGCCCGACCGCCGCGGGGACGTCGTCGGCACGGATCGGTCGGACCGTCATGACAGCGCCTCCTTCAGTCGGGCCGGCACCAGCCGGGCCAGCGGGGAGAGCACCGGCACGAGGACCGGCGCGAAGAGGTAGCCGTACGCCAGGACGATGCCGGTGACGACGGGGATCCACACGAACGCGACGACGAGCAGCACCGCGACCGCGATCGGGCCGTAGGGCCGGCCGCTGCGCGGGCTGACCAGGGAGCGGAAGGACCGGTAGCGGATGTTGCTGACCATCAGCAGCGCCGGCACGGCCATGACCAGCAGCACCCAGAGCCGGTCCCGGCCCTGCATCTGGTCCCCGAACGCGAACACCGACGCCAGCACGACCCCGGCCGCGCCGGGGCTGGGCATGCCGATGAAGTACCGCTTGTCGGCGGTCGGGTCGATGGTCACGTTGAACCGGGCCAGCCGGATCGCCGCGCACGCCACCCACAGGAAGCAGGCCACCCAGCCCAGCACGTCCCACTCGTCCCGGCCCTCGGAGAACAGCGTGAAGGCGACGAGCGCGGGGGCCAGGCCGAAGGAGACCAGGTCGGCCAGCGAGTCGAACTGCAGGCCGAACGGGGTGACGGCGCCGACCTTCCGGGCCACCGCGCCGTCCAGGATGTCGAAGAGCACCGACAGCCCGATGAGGACGGCAGCCAGCCCGTGCTCCCCCCGGATCGAGACGAGGATCGCCCCGAAGCCGCAGCCCATGTTGGCGAGGGTGAACAGGCTCGGGAGGGTCGCCAGGGCCCGTCGTCGGGATCCCTTGACCGAGCCCCGGACGAACTCGACGGTGGCGGTGCGCCGCGTCGGCACCGGCGGCCTCAGCGGTGAGCGGGCCAGCGGGCGATGACGGTCTCGCCGCCCCGCACGCGCTGGCCCTTCGTCACGGTGAGCTCGCACTCGGGCGGCACGAAGACGTCCATCCGGGAGCCGAACTTCATCAGGCCCATGCGCTCGCCGGTGGCCAGGTGCCGGCCGACACCGGTGCGGGTGACGATCCGGCGGGCCAGGACGCCGACGATCTGCCGGAAGACCACGGTGCGGGTGGTGGGGCCCTCGGAATCACGCAGCCAGAGCTCGCTGCGCTCGTTGCGGTGCGCCGACTCGCGCCGGTAGGCGGCCAGGAAGCTGCCCGGGCGGTAGGAGCTCTCCACGACCTCACCGCGGTAGGGCGACCGGTTGACGTGCACGTCGACGACGGAGAGGAAGACGCTGACCTGCTGCCAGGTCCCCTCCGGGGCCACGCCCTCCTGCGGCTCGCCGGCGACCATCACGACGCCGTCGGCGGGGGAGAGCACCTCGTCCGGCCCGGCGGGCTCGCGGTCGCAGCGCCGGTCGGGATCGCGGAAGAACAGCGCCATGTAGGCCGACAGGCCCAGCAGCGGCCAGGCGGCCGCACGGAGGCCGCGTCGCCTGGTGCGGCGCCCGAGGGTCGCGAGAACGGCGGCGGGGACCAGGGGTCCGGTGAGGAAAGGCCACCCGGCCCGGTCGATGCGCATCGTGGCTGAACGGTACCGGCCCCGCCGGGTCACTCGGTGGGCGCTGCGGTTCCTCGCGCGGAGGCCCGGTCCGGGTCCGCGCCGTACTCAGTGCGGCGCTCGCGGGGCGGCCCGCCGTACCAGTCGAGGCAGACCATCGTCGCGTCGTCCTTGAGGTCGTTGCCGGTGGCCCGCAGCACCGCGGCGCCCAGCTCGTGGACCACCTCGCGGGGGTGCAGGGCGGCGCTGTCGGCCAACGCCGCAGCCACGTCGAGCTCGGCGGCGTTGCGCTCCAGCATGCCGTCGGTGAGGAAGACGATCCGATCCCCGGGCTCCAGCGGAAAGGGCTGGACGTCGAAGGACTTCCCGGGCAGGACGCCGAACGGGGCCTCGACGCGGAGGTCCACCTCCTCGACCCGCCCGTCACGCAGCCGCAGCGGCAGCGTGTGCCCGGCATTGACGACGAGCGCGGTCCCCGAGAGGAGGTCGATGTCCAGGAGCTGCCCGGTCACGAACTGGCCGGGCGGGGAGTTCTCGGCCAGCGAGTCGTTGGCGTAGGCGGCCTGTGCGCCGATGTCGAGCCCTCGACGCCGGCCGTTGCGCAGGCTGCCCACCAGGAGCGTGGCCAGGAGCGCGGCCTCCACCTGGTGTCCCACGGCGTCGGTGATGGAGATCTGCAGGCGGTTGCGCTCGAGGGTGTAGTCGAAGGTGTCGCCGCCGACGGCACTGGCCGGCTCCAGCCAGCCGGCGAGGGTGAACTGGCCGGCCTCGCAGGTGTAGGAGGCGGGCAGCAGGCGGCGCTGGATCTCCGCGGCCAGCGCGAAGGGAGCCGACCGCTGGCCCCACTCGAAGACGTCGGTGTACCGGCGGGCCGCGATGATCACGTAGGCGAGGGCGTGGGCGGCGCCGCTGACATCGACGATCTCGGCCTCGGACGGGAGCTTCGGCAGCTCCATCTCCAGGAGACCGATCGCGTCGCCCCGGTCGGTCACCGGTACGAGCACCCGGGCGCCGTCGGCGATCGCCTCGACGTCGGCCCGCTGCGTGCGCAGCACCTGCTCGTACCGGGTGCCCTCCAGCGGGATGGTCTCCGCCTGCTCGACACCGTGGCTGCGGGCGCCGGTGACCCGGTCGGCGGAGGTGAGGCGGACGACGGCCCGTCCGGTGAAATCGGTGATGAGCAGGGCCACCGTCCGCGCACCGACCATCGAGCCGAGCTCGGCCGCGACCACCTCGACGGCCTCGATGGGTGGCGCCGCTTCCACCTTCTGCAGCAGTGCGCCGACGTCGATCACTATGTCCTCCGTGCCGCGCATGGGCAGACCCTAGGCGCACGCGCGATCGCAGACAGGGTGGAGGACGGACGACTGCCGGGTCGCCCGCGGAGGGCGGCCCGGCAGCTGTGTCCTCGGTGGCCAGCTTACGTCGTAAGCGGCGAGCGCGTCCGGTGGGCGCGGACCGTGTCAGGCGGCCTTGGTCTCCCAGAAGATCTTGTCGATCTCGGCGATGTAGTCGAGCAGCTTCTGGCCCTCGGCGGGGTCCATGCTGCCCTTGCCGCCGGCCGCGCCGGCCTGCTTGGTGGCCTTGTTGATCAGCTCGTGCAGCTCCGGGTACTTCTCGAAGTGCGGGGGCTTGAAGTAGTCGGTCCACAGGACCCACAGGTGGTGCTTGACGAGGTCGGCGCGCTGCTCCTTGATGAGCACGCAGCGCATCTTGAAGACCTCGTCGTCGCTGCCCTGGTACTTCTCCTGGATGGCCTTGACGGACTCCGCCTCGATGCGGGCCTGGGCCGGGTCGTAGACGCCGCAGGGGAGGTCGCAGTGCGCGGTGGCCTCCACGGCGGAGAACATGCGGAACAGGCGCATGGAAATTGCCTCCGGTGTCGTGGGTCGGTTCGTCTGCGACCCTACTCCGGGTGACGACGGGCGACAGCGGGGACGACCTGGGGGTTCAGGCCCTGGACGCGGTGTGGACGCGCATCCGGGTGCGCGGGCCGTCGATGTCGCCGACCCTCCGGAACGGCGACCAGGTCCTGGCGCGGCGGGTGCGCGGTCCGGGCGGGGTGCGCCCCGGGGACGTGGTGATCGCCCGCTTCCCGACCCGGCCCGACCTGCTCGTGGTCAAGCGCGTGCGGCACGTCGTCGAGGGCGGCCACTGGGTGCAGGGCGACAACCCGTTCGTGACCGACGACAGCCGGGCGTTCGGCCCGGCGGTGGTCGTGGGGCGGGTCGTGGCCCGGCTCTGGCCGCGCCCGGGCCGGCTCCCGCCCGCGCCGCCGGGCGAGTGAGTCAGGCGCCGCGCAGCGCGGCGTAGCGGGCGGCGCTCTCCGCGTAGGTGGGCAGCAGGCCCTGGGTCTGCGCCTCGGCCAGGGTGGGGGCCGCCTGGTCCTTCGCGGAGAGCTCGAACTCGAGGTCCGCCGGCCAGGGCAGGTCCAGCGCCGGGTCGAGGGGGTGGATGCCGAACTCCCGCGTGGGGTCGTAGCCGCTGGAGACGAGGTAGGTCAGCGAGCTCCCGTCGGCCAGGGAGACGAACGCGTGCCCCAGGCCCTCGGCGAGGTAGACGGCGCGCGGCTGGGCGCTGTCGAGGACGACGGAGTCGTGCACCCCGAAGGTCGGCGAACCGACCCGGACGTCGACGACGACGTCGAGCACCCGTCCGGCCGGGCAGTAGACGTACTTGGCCTGACCCGGCGGCACCAGGGCGAAGTGGATGCCGCGCAGCACGCCCCGCGCGGAGACGCTGTGGTTGGCCTGCACCAGGGTCAGCGGGTGTCCCACTGCCTGGGACAGGACGTCGGCGCGGTACCACTCGGTGAAACTGCCCCGCGTGTCCCCGTGCGCGACCAGGTCGAAGGCGAAGCTGTCGGGCACGGCGAGTTCGCGGGTCTCCACGGGGGGAACGGTAGCGAAGAGGGCTCCGGCGGGCCCCGTTACGCTCCTGCACCCATGAGCGGCAATGGGCGCGGGGACGACGACCGGACCGACCGCTTCGCCGGCGACCCGGCGTTCGCGGTGCACGAGGGCGGCAAGCTCTCCGTGGTGCCGACCGGCCGGATCGAGTCGATCGCCGACCTCTCGCTGACCTACACGCCCGGCGTCGCGCGGGTCTCCAGCGCCATCGCGGCGGAGCCGGAGCTCGCCCGCCGTTTCACCTGGGCCTCCCGGGTGGTCGCCGTCGTCTCCGACGGCACCGCCGTCCTCGGGCTGGGGGACATCGGCCCGAAGGCGGCGCTGCCGGTCATGGAGGGCAAGGCCTGCCTGTTCGCCGAGTTCGCCGGCCTCGACGCGGTGCCGATCGTGCTGTCGACCACCGACGTGGACGCGATCGTCGAGACCGTCGTGGCGATCGCCCCCTCCTTCGGCGGCATCAACCTCGAGGACATCAGTGCGCCCCGGTGCTTCGAGATCGAGGCCCGGCTCCGCGAGCGGCTGTCCATCCCCGTCATGCACGACGACCAGCACGGGACGGCGATCGTCGTGCTCGCCGCGCTGCGCAACGCGGCGAAGGTGACCGGGCGGACGCCGGGTGACCTGCGGGTGGTCGTCTCCGGCGCCGGGGCTGCGGGCGTGGCCTGCACCAAGATCCTGCTGGAGGCGGGCGTCGGGGAGCTCGTGGTGGCCGACTCCCGCGGCGTCCTGCACGCCGGCCGGAGCGATCTGGCCGCGAGCAAGCAGTGGCTGGTCGAGAACACCAACCAGTCCGGTCACGCCGGGACGATGGCCGATGCGCTGGTCGGCGCCGACGTCTACCTGGGGCTCTCCGGCGGCACAGTGCCGGAGTCGGCGATCGCGGCCATGGCCGACGACTCGATCGTCTTCTCCCTGGCCAACCCGATCCCGGAGGTGGACCCGACGATGGCCGCCCGGCACGCCGCCGTCGTCGCCACCGGGCGCAGCGACCTGCCGAACCAGATCAACAACGTGCTCGCCTTCCCCGGCGTCTTCCGCGGGGCCATCGACGCCGGTGCCACCAGCATCACCGAGGAGATGAAGCTGGCCGCCGCCGCTGCGATCGCCGACGTCGTCGGGGACGACCTGCGGCCGGACTACATCGTGCCGAGCCCCCTGGACCGCCGGGTGGCCACCGCCGTGGCCGAGGCCGTCGCCGCCTGCGCCCGGGAGCAGCACGTCACGATCTGACCGACGGCGTGCTCAGCCGGCGCTGACGAACCGGTCGACGATCGGGTCGAAGGTGTGCCGGATGTCGGTGTTGATCCAGATGAACGCGACGGTGGCCACCAGGAACAGCGGCACGAGGACGGCCTTCTCGAACACCGTGCCGGTGCGCATCGGCGAGAACGAGAGCCGGGTGCGCCGGAGCAGCCAGAGCACCGGCAGCGGGACCCCGGCCGTGGTGAGGGCGTCCCCGGCGATGTGCGTGAGCACCCCGAGCGCCACCGCCCAGGGCAGCCAGGTCGGTTGCGGGCTGTGCTCCAGCAGCCACCAGGCGCCCGTCCACGACAGCGCGATGTTGCCGACGATGGTCGTCTCGGTGGTACCGGGGATGACGAAGTGCAGCGCGCGCAGCGCCAGGCCGATGGCCAGCGCCATGAGCAGCAGGCTGGACCAGTAGACGTCCGCCGCCAGGATCGCCAGGCCGCCCAGCGCCAGCGGCGCGAGGACGGCGTCGTGCGTGCCCCAGCGGTGCCCGCCGGTCAGGTTGCCGACGAGCCCGGAGGGGACGTCGGTGACCGGCCCCCACATGTCCGAGACGGTCGACCCCCGGTGGTCGAGGTCGGGCAGCATCGCGAAGCCGCCCGCGGCCGCGATCCAGGACATCTGCGCGACGGTGCCGTGCACCGGCGCCCAGGGCAGGGTCGCGGCTCCCGCCGCCAGGCCGGAGAGCGCATGCGAGTGACCGAGCATCCACCCAGCGTGCTGCGCCGGGCGCGACCTGTGACGGAGGCGCGCCCGGCGGCAGTGCTACCTCAGTCGTCCAGGTCGGCGTCGGGGTCGGCGCCGCCGCGGGCCAGCCAGGTGGCCAGCCGCTCGACGGGCACCTCGAAGTCGGGGTGCTCGTCGACGAACGCCTGGAGCTGGTCGGCGAGCCAGGCGAGGGAGACCTGCTCCTCGCCCCGCCGCTGCGCCAGCTCCTCCAGGCCCCGGTCGGTGAAGTACACGATCGGCTACTTCGCGAGGGCCTCGGCGACCAGCTGACGCTGCTCGACGTCGTGCACCTTCGCCGAGCCGACCGCCGGGCTGGCCGACGCGCGCCGGCTGACCCGCCGGAACGTGCGGCCCGAGGGCAGGTGCTCGGGGAGGTTGACGGCCATGAACTGCCAGGCGCCCATGTTGGCCGCCTCCTCCTGCACCCACACCACGTCGGTGGCGTTCGGGTACTGCTCGAGCGCCTGGGCGATCTGCTCGGCGGGCAGCGGGTACAGCTGCTCGACCCGGACGACGGCGACGTCGGCGGAGCCCTCGGACTCCCGCTGGGCCATCAGGTCGTAGGCGACCTTGCCGCTGCACAGCAGGACCCGGCGCACGGCCGAGCCGTCCAGCGGCTTCCCGCCCACGCCCGGGTCGGGCAGGACGGGCCGGAAGCCCTCGTCGGTGAAGTCCGAGACCGGGCTGACCGCGACCTTGGCCCGCAGCAGCGACTTCGGGGTGAACACGACCAGCGGCCGGTGCACGTCCGAGAGCGCCTGCCGACGCAGCAGGTGGAAGTAGTTGCCGGGGGTCGTGCAGTTGGCGACGGTCATGTTGTTCTCCGCCGACAGCTGCAGGAACCGCTCGATGCGACCGCTGGAGTGGTCGGGGCCCTGGCCTTCCAGACCGTGCGGCAGCAGCATGACGACGCCGGAGCGCTGGCCCCACTTGGCCTCACCGGAGCTGATGAACTCGTCGATGACCATCTGGGCGCCGTCGACGAAGTCGCCGAACTGCGCCTCCCACAGCACCAGGGCCTTCGGGTCGGCCACCGAGTAGCCGTACTCGAAGCCGAGCGCGGCGTACTCGCTCAGCAGCGAGTCGTAGACGAAGAACTTGGCCTGGTCGTCGGAGAGGTTGGCCAGCGGCGTGTACTCCGCGGCGGTCTCCCGGTCGATGAGCACCGAGTGCCGCTGCACGAAGGTGCCGCGGCGGGAGTCCTGCCCGGCCAGCCGGACGGGGACGCCCTGCATGAGCAGCGACCCGAAGGCCAGCAGCTCGCCCATCGCCCAGTCGACGCCGCCCTCGGTCACCATGGCCGCGCGCCGCTCGAGCATCTTCTTGAGCTTCGGGTGCGGCGTGAAGTCCGGCGGGAAGGAGACGTGCGCATCTCCGATGGCCTTGAGGACCTCGGGGGTGATCGCCGTCTGGGCCTGGGACTCGTGGGCGCCGCGCGGGTCCATGACCGGCTCGGGACCGGAGGAGTCCTTGGCGTCGTGCGTCTCGGCGAAGGCCCGCTCGAGCTGCCCGCGGTAGTCCTTGAGGGCCTCCTCGGCCTCCTCGAGCGTGATGTCGCCCCGGCCGACCAGCGCCTCGGTGTAGAGCTTCCGGACCGAGCGCTTGCGGTCGATGATGTCGTACATCAGCGGCTGGGTCATCGAGGGGTCGTCGCCCTCGTTGTGCCCGCGGCGGCGGTAGCAGACCAGGTCGATGACGACGTCCTTCTTGAACGTCTGGCGGTAGTCGACGGCCAGCCGGGCCACCCGCACGCACGCCTCGGGGTCGTCGCCGTTCACGTGGAAGACCGGAGCGCCGATCATCCGGGCGACGTCGGTCGAGTAGAGGCTCGACCGGGCCGACGCCGGGCTGGTGGTGAAGCCGACCTGGTTGTTGACGACGACGTGCACGGTGCCGCCGGTGCGGTAGCCGCGCAGCTGGGACAGGTTGAGCGTCTCCTGCACCACGCCCTGGCCGGCGAACGCCGAGTCGCCGTGCAGCAGGACCGGCAGGACGGTGAAGCCCTGCTCGCCCTTGTCGATCATGTCCTGCTTGGCCCGCACGATGCCCTCGAGCACCGGGTTGACCGTCTCCAGGTGGCTGGGGTTGCTGGCCAGCGAGACGGCGATCTCGGCGCCGTCCTTGAACGGGTTCTTGAAGGTGCCCTCGGCGCCGAGGTGGTACTTCACGTCGCCGGAGCCCTGGACCGTGCCGGGGTCGATGTTGCCCTCGAACTCACCGAAGATCTTGGCGTAGCTCTTGCCGAGGACGTTGGCGAGCACGTTGAGCCGGCCGCGGTGCGGCATGCCGATGGCGACCTCGTCCAGGCCGTGGTCGGTGCCGGCGAGCAGCACCTCGTCCAGGACCGGGATCAGCGACTCGCCGCCCTCGAGGCTGAAGCGCTTCTGGCCGACGTACTTGGTCTGCAGGAAGGTCTCGAACGCCTCGGCGGCGTTGAGCCGGCCGAGCACGTGCTTCTGCTTCTCGCGGTCGGGCTGCTCGTGCGTGACCTCGACCCTCTTCTGGAGCCACTCGCGCTCCTCGGGGTCGGTGATGTGCATGTACTCCACGCCGACGGTGCGGCAGTAGGAGTTGCGCAGCACGCCGAGGATGTCCCGCAGCGCCATCATCCGCTCGCCGGCGAACCCGCCGACCGGGAACTTGCGGTCGAGGTCCCACAGGGTCAGGCCGTGCTCGCGGATGTCGAGGTCGGGGTGGGTGCGGACCTTGAACTCGAGCGGGTCGGTGTCGGCCATGAGGTGGCCGTTGCGCCGGTAGGACTCGATGACCTCGATGACCCGGGCTTCCTTGTCGATCTGCCCCTCGGTGCTGACCCGCGCGTCCGGCATCCAGCGCACCGGCTCGTAGGGGATCCGCAGCGAGCGGAAGATGTCGTCGTAGAAGCCGTCCTCGCCCAGCAGCAGTGCGTGCAGGCGGCGCAGGAAGTCGCCGGACTCCGCGCCCTGGATGACGCGGTGGTCGTAGGTCGAGGTGAGCGTGATGATCTTGGAGATGCCCAGCTCGGTGAGCGCCTCGGGGCTCATCCCCTGGAACTCGGCCGGGTACTCCATCGCGCCGACGCCGATGATCGCGCCCTGGCCGGCGGTCAGCCGCGGCACCGAGTGGTTGGTGCCGATCGTGCCGGGGTTGGTGAGGCTGATGGTCGTGCCGGAGAAGTCCTCCATCGTCAGCTTGTTGCCGCGCGCCCGGCGGATGATGTCCTCGTAGGCGGCCCAGAACTGGGCGAAGTCCATCTCCTCGGCGGCCTTGATCGAGGCCACCACCAGCGACCGCGAGCCGTCGGGCTTCGGCAGGTCGATCGCCAGGCCGAAGTTGACGTGCTCGGGCTGCACGTGGACCGGCTTGCCGTCGACCTCGGCGAACGCGCTGTTCATGTTCGGGAAGTCGTCCAGCGCCCGGACCAGCGCGTAGCCGATGAGGTGCGTGAAGGAGATCTTGCCGCCGCGCGCCCGCTTGAGGTGGTTGTTGATGACGATGCGGTTGTCGGCCAGGAGCTTCGCCGGCACCGCGCGCACGCTCGTGGCCGTCGGCACGGTCAGCGAGGCGTTCATGTTCTTCACGACCGCCGCGGCCGCGCCGCGCAGCGGCGACTGCTTCGCACCCGTCGCGGGCGCTGGGGTGGACGGCTTCGCCGGCTTGGGGGCGGGGGCGGCCGGCTGCTGCTGGTCGGCCCGGTCCGCGGCGCGCGCGACGACGGTGCCCTCGGACTGCGGCTCCGGCCGGGACGGCATGGGCGCGGCGGGCGGCGCGGTGGTCTGCGGCGCCTTCGGCGCGGGCTTCGCGGCGGGGGCCGGCGCAGCCGCGGGGGCCGGGGCGCTCTCGCGCACGCCGCCGTCCACGGGGCTGCCGGGCCGGTAGTCGGCGAAGAACTCGTGCCACGCCTGGTCCACGCTGGCCGGGTCGGACTGGTACTGCTGGTACATCTCCTCGACCAGCCACTCGTTGGTGCCGAAGCCCGTCACCGGGGACTGGGCGGAGGGCCGGGTTGAGTTCTCGCTTGACACGGGGTCGAGTGCCTTCTTCGTCTCTGGGCTGCGTCTTCGGGGCATGAACGGCTGAACGGGCAGTCTACGCCCGGCGGTGCGGCCGGGCGGGTCAGACGATGTCGCGCCGGACGGCCAGCAGGGTGCCGAGCAGCGCGGCCACCAGGCCGTAGCCGAGCAGCAGCAGGCCGCCCTGCCAGGCGCCCAGCAGGTCGGGGCCCTCGAACGTCGCCGTCATGGCCTCCAGACCGCCGCCCGGCAGCCACTTGTAGGCGCCCGAGGTGGCCGGGATCGACCGGATGACCGACTCCACGACGAACAGGTAGACCAGCGCGGCGACGATGGCGCCGACCTGGTTGCGCATGAGAGCGCCCAGCCCGACCCCGATGACGGCGTAGATGACCAGCGCGAGCCCCGAGGTGGTCATCACCTCGATGTTGTCGCCGGTCAGCGAGGGAGCGGCGCCCCGCGCACCGGCGTAGACGGCGACGACCAGGTAGTTCACCGCGACCGCGAGGACGGCGAAGGGCACCGCGGCGAGCGCGTAGGCGATCAGCTTGGCGATGATGACCTGACCGCGGCGGGGGGTGGTGAGGAAGGTCGGCGTCGCCGTGCGGTGCCGGTACTCCTGCGTCGCCCCGATGATCCCGAGGATCAGCGTGAGGACGGTGGCGCCCGAGGCCTGGGCCAGGGCGGTCTGCTCGAACTCCGCGGTGCCGACGGGGGCCAGTCCGCTGTCGGCGTTGCCGGCGAAGGCGGTCATCAGCGCCGCGAACCCGGCGGTGATCAGGAGGCCGGCGGCGAGCATGCCGATCCAGACGCGGGTGGTGAACAGCTTGGTCCACTCGGCGCGGACGAGCCGGGTCATCGGGAAGCCCCTTCGGGGTCGGCGGTGCCGGGGGAGGGGGCGGCGAACTGCCCCTGCCCGGCGGTGAGCTGGAAGTAGATCTCCTCGAGACCGCTGGTGTGCGAGCGCAGCTCGTGCAGCTCCACCCCCGCGGCGAAGGCGCGCGCGCCGATCTCGTCGGTCGTCCGGCCCGTGACGGTGAGGGCCGCGCCGTCGAGGGTGAGCGGCACGCCGTCGGCCCGCAGCACCTCGGCCAGCCGCGCCACCTCCGGGCTCCGGACCAGGACGGTGCCGGCGCCGTCGGCGCCGGCGCGCAGATCGGCCATGGACCCCTCGCGCACCAGCCGCCCGGCGCCCACGATCACGACGCGGTCGACGGTCTGCTCGACCTCGGAGAGCAGGTGGCTGGACACGAGCACCGTGCGTCCCTGGTCGTGGGCGAGGTGGCGGAGGAAGCCGCGCAGCCACTGGATGCCCTCGGGGTCCAGGCCGTTGGCCGGCTCGTCGAGCACGAGCACGCCCGGGTCACCCAGCAGGGCGGTGGCCAGCGCCAGCCGCTGCCGCATGCCGAGGGAGTAGCTGCCGGCACGGCGGCCGCCGGCGTCGGCGAGGCCGACCTGGCGCAGCACCTCGTCGGCGCGCTCGACCGGCAGACCGGCCGCGCGGCAGTATACCCGGAGGTGGTTGCGGCCGGAGCGGGCCGGGTGGAACGCGGTCTCCAGCACCGCGCCCACCGTGCGGATCGGGTCCGGCAGCGCGGCGTAGGGGACGCCGTCGAAGGTCGCCGTCCCGGCGTCGGGGCCGATGAGCCCGAGCACCATCCGCAGGGTCGTGGTCTTGCCGGCGCCGTTGGGGCCCAGGAAGCCGGTCACGGACCCCGGCTCGACGGTGAACCCGAGATCGGTGACGGCGCGGACGGCGCCGAACGACTTGGTCAGTCCGCGCACCTCGACCCGCACGGGGCCGGTGGCGACGGGTGATCCGGTGCTGATGGCGTACTCCTCGTCGTCGGGGAAGGCACCCCATCCAATCGCACCGGCCCTCTCCCACCAGGACTATTCGGGTCCGGTGGCGTGCCGCGGGGGCGGGCCGGCGGGCAGCGACCGGGCGAGCAGCGCCGTCCCCACCCCCGCCGCGACGACGGCCAGCAGCGCGACGCGCAGGCTCGTCGCGTCGGCGACGACCCCGATGAACGGGGGCACGACGAGGAAGCCGATGCGCAGGAGCACGTTCACCAGCGCGAGGCCGAGGCCCGGCCGGAGCCCGGGCAGTTCGTCGGCCGCCGAGTAGGCCGCCGGCACGAGGGTCGCCACGCCCAGCCCCGCCAGCGCGAAGCCGGCCAGCGTGGCGGGCACGGACGGCAGCGCCAGCGCCGCACCGAACCCGACGGCCGACAGCAGCCCCCCGGCCTGCACGACGCGGCGCCGGCCGAAGCGGTCGACGGCGCGGTCGCCGGTGAACCGGCCGACGGTCATCGCCAGCGAGAGGGCGACGAAGCCGAGCCCCGCGACGGCGGGTGCGGCGTCGAGCTCGACGCGCAGGTAGAGCGCGCTCCACGAGCTGCCCGCGTCCTCGACGACGACGGCGCACGCGGCCAGCGCGCCGAGCGCCGCGACGCCGACCACGACCGGCGTCCGGGGACGCCGTGCGGCACCGGGGGGCGAGGTCGCCGTCGGCCCGTCGTCGGAGCCGGCGAGCAGCAGCCGGGCTCCGAGCAGCGCGGGGATCCCGAACAGTGCGGCGATCACCCCGAGGTGCAGCGGGAGCGGCACGCCGAGGCCGGCGGCGGCCGCGCCGAGCAGCCCTCCGGCGAGCGAGCCGACGCTCCAGGTGCCGTGGAAGGCGTTGATGATCGAGCGGCCGTAGCGCCGCTGCACCCGCAGTCCCTGCGCGTTCTGGGCGACGTCGACGGCGGCGTCCACTGCGCCGGCGACGAGCAGGGCGCCGGCGAGCACGCCCCAGTGCGGAGCTGCCGCCGCCGTCCAGACCGCGGCTGCGAGGACCGGAAGCCCCACGCCGGCCACGCGCGCCGATCCGACGCGGGAGATGAGCGGCGCGACGGTGAGGCCGGCGAGCAGCGCGCCCAGCGGCTGGGCGGCGAGCGCGGTGCCGAGTGCGGTGTTGCTAAGCCCGAGCTCCGCCTTGAGCTCCGGCAGGCGGGGGACCAGGTTCGCGTAGAGGACGGCGTTGACGAAGAAGCAGGCGCCGACCGCCGCCCGGGCGCGGCGCAACCGGGCGTCGGGGCCGTCGGTGCTGGTCGCGGGCACGCGGCGTCGTCCCCTCCTGCTCGATCGCGGTCCCCGGGTTCCGGGTGACCCCCGGCACACGGTCACATAGAGTGCGCGCCGTGAGCGAGAGCGCCTATCGCACGGTCGTCGTCGGCACCGACGGTTCCGAGTCGTCGCTGCGAGCCGTCGCGCGGGCCGGCGCCATCGCCGGCGCGACCGGGGCCACCCTGGTGATCGCCTGCGCCTACCTGCCGACCGAGGCCGACGACCGCGAGCTCTCCCGTGCGCAGGACGTGCTCCGGGACGAGGCCTACCAGATCGTCGGCTCGCACCCGGCCGAGGACACCGTGCGCACCGCCGCCGAGCGCGCCGGGACGGCCGGGGCGAAGGACGTGCGCACCGTCGCGGTCCAGGGCTCGCCGGTCGAGGCGCTCCTCGACGTCGTCCGCCGCGAGGACGCCGACCTGCTCGTCGTCGGCAACCGCGGCCTCGCCGGCATCAAGGGCCGGCTGCTCGGCTCGGTGCCGGCCGACGCCACCCGCCGCTCGACGTGCGACGTGCTCGTCGTCCACACCACCGGCTGAGCCAGGGCTGGGCATGGACGACCCCGGCCCGCCCCCCGGCACCGACGCCCGGGACGCGTTGGAGCGGCTGCTGCTCGACGGCCCGCGCCGGTACACCCGCCTGCAGGTCGCCGCGCTGTCCGGGATCGCGCCGGAGCGGACGCAGCGGCTCTGGCGCGCGCTGGGCTTCCCGGACGCAGCCGACGACGACCCCGCCTTCACCGACGCCGACGTCGAGGCACTGGCGGTGCTCACCACCCTGATCGACTCGGGCTTCGTCGACCCCGCGACGGAGGCCTCGATCGCCCGGGCGATGGGGCAGTCGCTGTCCCGGCTGGCCGACTGGCAGACCGACATGCTCGCCGACTCCCTGGCCCGCAACGCCGGGCCCGGCGGGCGGACGGTCTCCCCGGACGACGCCGTCGAGGCGGCCCGGGCGCTGCTGCCCAAGCTCCGCCAGGTGCAGGACTACGTGTGGCGCCGGCACCTGGCGGCCAACGCCGGGCGGCTGGCCACCGCGGTGGGCCAGGGCGACCGACGGGAACTGACCGTGGGCTTCGCCGACCTCGTCGGCTACACCTCGCGCAGCCGCGGGATGGGCGGTCGGGAGCTCGGGGCGATGGTCGAGGACTTCGAGAGCACCGCCGCGGAGGTCATCGCGCGGCACCACGGCCGGGTGGTGAAGACCGTCGGCGACGGTGTGCTGTTCACCGCGGCCTCCCCGGCGGACGCCGCCGGGATCGGCCTGGCGCTGCCGGACGCGTGGACCGCGCCCGAGCGCCCCCTGCTCCGCGTCGGCGCCGCCTTCGGGGCGGTGCTCACCCGGCTCGGCGACATCTACTCACCGGTGGTGAACCTGGCCAGCCGGCTCACCTCGATCGCGCGGCCCGGCACCTTCCTCGTCGACCGCGAGCTCGCGCACCGGATCCGCGACCTGCCCGAGTACCGGGTGCGCCCGCTGCGGCGGGTGTCGGTGCGCGGCTACGACCACCTGCAGCCGTGGCTGGTGCGCCGGCGGCGGGCGGACGACGCCCCCGACGAGAGCGGCTACGACGAGGACGCCTTCGACGTGGAGTGACCCCGCGCGGGCGGATGGCACCCTGGGCGCGTGAGTGCCACCCTCGTCGCGCGCGGCCTGGCCGCCGGTCACGGCGCCCGCGTCCTGTTCGCCGACCTCGATCTCGTCGTCGCCCCCGGGGACGTCGTGGGCCTGGTCGGGGTCAACGGCGCCGGCAAGTCCACCCTGCTGCGCACGCTCGCCGGCGAGTTGCCCGCGGAGGCCGGGAGCATCGTCGTGAGCCCGCCGTCGGCGACGCTCGGCTACCTGCCGCAGGAGCCCGAGCGGCACCCGGGGGAGAGCGTGCTCGGCGCGCTGGCCCGGCGCACCGGGGTCGCCGTGGCCCAGGCCGCCCTCGACGACGCGACCGAGCGGCTGACCGCCGGGGAGGACGGCGCCGACGACGCCTACGGCGAGGCGCTGGAGCGCTGGCTGGCGCTCGGCGGCGCCGACCTGGAGGAGCGTGCTGCCGAGGTGGTCGCCGACGTCGCCCCCGGCGTCGCCCTCGACGCCGCGATGACCGGGCTGTCGGGTGGGCAGGCCGCGCGCGTCGGCCTGGCCTCGCTGCTGCTGTCCCGCTACGACCTGCTGCTGCTCGACGAGCCCACCAACGACCTCGACCTGGGCGGCCTGGACCAGCTGGAGCGTTTCGTGGCCGGCTCGCGGGCCGGGATCGTGGTGGTCAGCCACGACCGCGAGTTCCTCTCCCGCACCGTCACCCGGGTCGTGGAGCTGGACCTGGCCCAGCAGCTGGTCCGGGTCGTCGACGGCGGCTACGAGGCCTACCTGACCGAGCGCGAGGTCGCCCGGCGGCACGCGCGCGAGGAGTACGACGAGTTCGCCGACACCAAGGCCGGCCTCGAGGCCCGCGGCCGGATGCAGCGCAACTGGATGGCCAAGGGCGTCCGCGACTCGATCAAGAAGAGCAAGGACGGCGACAAGCACATCAAGGCCGCCAACCGGGCGTCGTCGGAGAAGCAGGCCGCGAAGGCCAAGCAGACCCAGCGCATGATCGAGCGGCTCGACGTCGTGGAGGAGCCCCGCAAGGAGTGGGAGCTCAAGATGGAGATCGCCGCCGCGCCTCGCGCGGGAGCGGTGGTCGCGACGCTGCGCGGCGCCGTCGTCCGCCGCGGCGGGTTCACCCTCGGCCCGGTGGACCTGCAGGTCGACTGGGGCGACCGGGTGGCGATCACCGGTGAGAACGGCTCGGGCAAGTCCACCCTGCTCGCCGCCCTGCTCGGTCGGGTGCCGCTCGACGAGGGGACGGCGTCGCTGGGGCCGTCGGTGCAGATCGGGGAGATCGACCAGGCCCGGGGGCTGTTCTTCGGCGCCCAGCAGCTGCTCGACGCGTTCGGCGCCGAGGTGCCCGACTGGCCGACGGCGGAGGTGCGGACGCTGCTGGCCAAGTTCGGGCTCACCGCCGAGCACGTGCTGCGCCCGGCCGAGACGCTGTCGCCGGGGGAGCGGACGCGGGCGGCGCTGGCGCTGCTGCAGGCCCGCGGCGTCAACGTGCTCGTGCTCGACGAGCCGACCAACCACCTCGACCTGCCCGCCATCGAGCAGCTGGAGCAGGCACTGGCCGGGTACGAGGGCACCCTGCTGCTGGTCACCCACGACCGCCGGATGCTCGACGTCGTCGACACCACCCGCCGCCTCGAGGTGACCGCCGGGAAGGTCGTCGAGGCCTGAGCTGCGTTAGGTTCGCCCGGTGACCGACCGGACGATCCTGGACATGTTCCGCCTCGACGGCCGGGTCGCCGTCGTCACGGGGGCCTCCTCGGGCCTGGGGGCGGTGTTCGCGCGGGCGCTGGCCGAGGCCGGCGCCGACGTCGTCCTCGGTGCCCGCCGGGTCGACCGGCTGGCCGAGACCTCCCAGGCGGTGGAGGCCGCCGGACGACGCGCGCTCGCCGTCCGCACCGACGTCTCCGTGCCCGAGGACTGCACGGCCCTCGTCGAGGCCGCCATGGCCGAGTTCGGGCGGGTCGACATCCTGGTCAACAACGCCGGGATCGGGACCGCCTTCCCGGCGACCCGCGAGACCCCCGAGCAGTTCCGCTCGGTCATCGACGTCAACCTCAACGGCTGCTACTGGATGGCGCAGGCCTGTGGGCGGGTGATGCAGCCGGGCAGCTCGATCGTCAACATCTCCAGCATGCTCGGCCTGACCACGGCCGGGCTGCCGCAGGCCGCCTACGCCGCGAGCAAGGCCGGGCTGATCGGCCTGACCCGCGACCTCGCCCAGCAGTGGACCGGGCGCAAGGGCATCCGGGTCAACGCGCTGGCCCCGGGCTTCTTCGTCTCGGAGATGACCGAGCAGTACCCCGACGAGTACATCGACTCGCAGATGCACCGCATCCTGGTGGGCCGCAAGGGGCACCCCGAGGAGCTCGCCGCCGCGCTGATCTTCCTGGTCAGCGATGCCGGTGGTTACGTCACCGGCACGACCATCCCGGTCGAGGGCGGGATGCTCACCAGCTGAACCGCCGGAGCGCTACCGTCCGGCCGTGCGCGACGCACTGGACGAACGTTTCCCCGGCGCGGACCTGGACCCCGACGTCTGGTTCCCGTACTACCTCCCGCACTGGAGTGCGCGTGCCGACTCGGCGGCGACCTGGTCGGTCCGGGCCGGCGAGCTGCACCTGACCATCCCTCCCGAGCAGCCGCTGTGGTGCCCGGACCTGCACGACGGGCCGCTGCGGGTCTCCTGCGTGCAGACCGGCAGCTTCTCCGGGCCGGTGGGCAGCCCGGTCGGGCAGCAGCCGTTCGCGGACGGGCTGCTGGTCCGCGAGGAGCAGCCGGCGTGGTGGGGCTACGCCCCGCGGTACGCCCGCGTCGAGGTGCGGATGCGCGGCGTCGTGGACGAGGGCTCGATGATCGCCTGCTGGATGTCCGGCATCGAGGACCGCCCCGAGCGGTCAGGGGAGATCTGCGTCGCCGAGATCTTCGGGGACACCGTGCGCCCCGGCTCCGCCGCGGTCGGCACGGGCATCAAGGCGTTCCGCGACCCGCGGCTGACCGAGGACTTCGCCGCGGTCCCGCTGCCGCTCGACGTCGCGGAGTTCCACGACTACGCCGTCGACTGGACGCCGGGACGGCTGGTGTTCACCGTCGACGGCGCCGTCGTCCGCGAGCTGGACCGGGCCCCCGACTACCCGGTGCAGCTGATGATCGGGGTGTTCGACTTCCCGGCGCGCGCCACCGGGCGCGCGCCGGGATTCGTCCCCGAGCTGGTGGTGTCGGCGGTCCGCGGGACGCCCCGCTAGACCTGGCCCTCCACGCGGCTGATCAGCGCGGTGATCCGGTCGGTGAGCTCGGGCCACAACGGGCGCGGCAGGTCGTGGCCCATGCCGTCGATGATCACCAGCTCGGCGCCCGGCACCGCGGCGGCGGTGGCCCGGCCGCCCGACACGTTCACCAGGGCGTCGTCCGAGCCGTGGATCACCATCGTGGGGACGGCCACCCGGCCCAGGTCCGCGGTCCGGTCGGGGCTGGTGACGATCGCGGCCATCTGGCGCGCCACCCCGGCGGGGTCGTGGGCCCGGTCGAAGGCGAGGGCGGCCCGCTCGCGGACCATCTCCTCGTCGAACGGGAAGCCGGGGGAGCCGATGACCCGCGAGGTCTCCAGCTGGCGGGCGATCGCCTCGTCCCGGGTGGTGGCCGGCGGTGCGTAGAGCACGGCCTGGGCGGCCTCCGACGCGCCGCCCACCGAGCGGTCGCCGGTGGTGGACATGATCGAGGTGAGGCTGCGGACCCGCTCCGGGTACGTGATGGCGACCCGCTGGGCGATCATCCCGCCCATGGACACCCCGACCAGGTGCACCGAGTCCAGGCCGAGGGCCGCGATCAGCCCGGCGGCATCGGCGGCCATGTCGGCCAGCTCGTAGTGGACGCTCGACCGGTCCCCGCGGCGGACGTCGCCGAGGCGGGGGAGGCCGGCGGAGTGCAGGTGGGTCGAGAGGCCGACGTCGCGGTTGTCGAACCGGATGACGAACAGACCGTGCGCGGCCAGGCCCGCGCAGAGCTCGTCGGGGTAGCTGATCATCTGCGAACCGAGGCCGCTCACCAGCAGGAGCGGGGTGTCCGACCGGTCGCCGAAGGTCTCGTAGGCCAGTTCGATGTCGCCGACGGTGGCCTTCTCGATGCCGCTGCTGGGAATGTCGCTGCTCTCCATGACCGCGGAACCTAGTGCAGCCCGATGAGACGCCGGTCACCAGGACTGTCGGTGGCGCCTGCTCCGATGTCGGAACCGCCGCATCGGCGGAACCGTTCCGAGGAGGCTCCCGTGCCCGTCCAGCTGCTCAACCCCGAAGGCCTGCCCCAGCCCGAGCACTACGTCCAGATGTCCGTCGCGACCGGCAGCCGCACCGTGCACCTCTCCGGGCAGGTGGCCCGGGACGCCGCCGGGAACCCGGTCGGCCCCGGCGACCTCGCCGCCCAGGTGGAGCAGGCCTACTCGAACGTCGCCACTGCGCTGGCCGCCGTCGGCGGCTCGTTCGACGACGTCGCCAAGCTGACGGTGTACGTCGTCGACTGGTCGGAGGACAAGCTGGCCGGCCTGGGCGAGGGCGTGGGCCGGGTGGCGGAGCGGCTGGGCATCGATCCGCGCAAGCCGATCACCCTGCTGGGCGTGGCCGCGCTGGGCGAGCCGGACCTGCTCGTGGAGGTCGAGGCCGTCGCGGTGCTGGCGTGAGAAGAACGAAGAGTGCCCCCGGCAGGATTCGAACCTGCGCCCCTGCCTCCGGAGGGCAGTGCTCTATCCCCTGAGCTACGGGGGCTCGTCTCGTTCGGGGAGAACGTATCAGCCCGGGGCGGACCGGCGGGCGGAGGGCCTCAGGGCGCCGGGAGGGGAGTGCCGCCGCGGGCGGTGAGCATGGCGGCCATCGTCCGGGTCTCGGCCGACTGGGCTCCGGCGATCGCCTGGGCCAGGCTGCGCACGGCCGGCAGGTCGGCGTGCTCGTCGGCGTACTCGGCCATCTCGAACCCGCCCTGGTGGTGCCGGATCATCAGCCGCAGGAACTCGACGTCGAACGCGGAGCCGCTCAGCCCGCGCAGGTTCGCCAGCTCCGCCGAGGTCGCCATGCCCGGCATCAGGCCGTCGTCGGTCATCTCGTGGCTGTGGCCGCCGGCGCTCCCGGCGGACATCCACGCCATCGTGTCCCCGCCGCTCTGCGGCACGCCCCAGAGGGAGAGCCAGCCCTGCATGCGGCCGGCCTGGTTGGTCTGCGTGGCCGAGATGTCGAACGCGATCTGGCGGACCTCGGGGTCCGAGCTGCGCTCGGCCACCAGGTTCGCCATCGCCACTCCCTGCAGGTGGTGGACGCCCATGTCGCGGGCGAAGCCGGCGTCGACCGAGTCCGCCGACGGCGTCTCCGTGCCACCTCCGATGCCGAGCGCCACCGCCAGCCCACCGCCGAGCAGCAGCAGCCCCACGCCGATGACGGCGAGCAGGGCGGTGCGGAGCGCGCGGCCTGCGGACGTGCCCGTCACGTGGTCAGCCCTGCTCCTCGGTCGGCATGTCGCTCGGGCCGATCGGGGTGCTGCCCTCGCCCTCGACGAGCGGCTCGGCGGCGAACGCCGGGTTCTCGCAGGAGGCGCCGGGCTCGGGGAAGGCGAGCGCATTGCGGTCGTCGTCGTCGCCGTACGGGGAGCGGTTGGTCGTCATGAAGTCGGCGAACTGCTCGATCCGCTCGTCGGAGGCGCTGTCCACCTTCAGCGAGTGGTTCCAGGCCTGGAGGCTGATCGGGGAACCGAGGCCGACGTAGGGCGACATCATCCGGTAGGACTGGCCGTCCACGAGGTCCGCGAGGGTCTCGATGTCGGCGTCGGACACCAGCTCGGGGTCGTAGGTGATCCAGACCGCGCCGTGCTCCAGGCTGTGCACCGCGTTCTCGTGCCGGATGTCGAGGTCGTAGACGGTGCCCGTGCAGTCGGCCCAGTTGCCGTCGTGCGGGCCGCCCACCGGAGGCGTCTCGGTGTAGTCCACCTCGGTCGTGACGTGGTCCTGGCCGGGGGAGTACTCGGCCGCCTCGACGCCGGAGATCTCCTCGATGGAGGCCAGCTTGTCCGCGTTCGCCTCGTTGACCTGCACCACGGCGTAGGTGATGACGGCGGCGGCGAAGACGACGACCGCCAGGGCCCCGGCGATCAGGCCCCACGGGCGCTTGTGCGCGTTGGCGACGACCTGCGTCGGCGGGCGCGTCCGGCCGCTCTTGCCGCTCGGACGGGCACGGTGGGGGTTGCCGCCTCCGGACCGGGTGGCGCCGCCACTGGGGCGGGCGTCGTCGGGCTTACGGTCCTTGGCCAAGGCCACTCCTCGAATGCGGGTGCACGGTGCGGGCGCGAGTCTAGGTCGCGAACCTGGGCGTTCCCTGCATCCGCCGGGCAGGGGCGGCGAACGCCGCGGGCCCGGTCAGTACGCTCGTGCGGTGACACCGGAGCAGCTGCAGGACGTCGTCCGTACCGCCGTGGGCGCGGTCGTCGACCGTGGTGCGCTGCCCGTCGAGGTGCCCGACGAGGTCGTCATCGAGCGGCCCAGGAACCCCGAGCACGGCGACTACGCCACCAACGTGGCCCTCCGGCTGGCCAAGCCCGCCGGCCGGCCACCCCGCCAGGTCGCCGAGGTGCTCGCCGAGGAGCTGCGGGCGCACGACGGCATCGCGACGGTCGACGTCGCCGGCCCCGGGTTCCTCAACATCACCCTGGCCCAGGGTGCGCTGGGCACCATCGCGGTCCGCGCGGTCACCGCCGGGGCCGCCTACGGCCGCACCGACACCCTCGCCGGGCAGAAGCTCAACCTGGAGTTCGTCTCCGCCAACCCGACCGGCCCGGTGCACATCGGGGGCACCCGCTGGGCCGCGGTCGGTGACGCGCTCGGCCGGCTCCTCGAGGCCAGCGGCGCCTCGGTGACGCGGGAGTACTACTTCAACGACGCCGGGGCCCAGATCGACCGGTTCGCGCTCAGCCTGATGGCCGCCGCCCACGGCCGGCCGGTGCCCGAGGACGGGTACGCGGGCGACTACATCGCCGAGATCGCGCAGCAGGTGCTCGCGGCCGAGCCCGGGCTGCTCGAGCGGCCGGACGCGGAGCAGCAGGAGCGCTTCCGGGTGCGCGGCGTCGACCTCATGTTCGCCGAGATCAAGCGCACGCTGGCCGGCTTCGGCGTCGCCTTCGACGTGTACTTCAGCGAGCGGACGCTGCACGAGACCGGCGCCCTGGACAAGGCGATCGCCCGGTTGCGCGAGAACGGCCACGTCTACGAGGCCGACGGCGCGGTCTGGCTGCGGACCACCGACTTCGGCGACGACAAGGACCGCCCGCTGATCAAGAGCGACGGCGCCCCGACCTACTTCGCGGCCGACTGCGCCTACTACCAGGACAAGCGGAACCGCGGCTTCGACAAGGTCGTGATCATGCTCGGCGCCGACCACGCCGGGTACGTCGGCCGGTACAAGGCGCTGGCCGCCGCCGTGGGCGACGACCCGGAGGTCAACCTCGAGATCCTGCTCGGCCAGCTGGTCAACCTCGTCCGCGACGGCGAGCCGGTGCGGATGAGCAAGCGGGCGGGCACGGTCGTCCTGCTGGAGGACCTCGTCGAGGCCGTCGGCGCCGACGCCGCGCGGTACGCCCTCGCCCGCGCCTCGGTGGACCAGCAGATCGACCTCGACCTGGACCTGTGGAGCCGGCGCACCAACGACAACCCGGTCTTCTACGTCCAGTACGCGCACGCCCGCATCTCCTCGCTGCTGCGCAACGCCGCCGACCTGGGGCTGCCCCTCGGCGAGGCCGCCGACGTCGACGTCGCCGCGCTGGTCCACCCGCGGGAGACCGACCTGCTGCGCGCCCTGGGGGAGTTTCCCCGGGTGCTCGTCGCCGCCGCCGAGCTGCGCGCGCCGCACCGGGTGGCCCGGTACCTCGAGGAACTGGCCGGCACCTACCACCGCTTCTACGACTCGTGCCGCGTGCTGCCGCGCGGTGACGAGGAGGCGACGTCGCTGACCACCGCCCGCCTGTGGCTGTGCGCCGCCACCGCGACGGTGCTGCGCAACGGCCTCGCCGTGCTCGGCGTGAGCGCCCCGGAGCGGATGTGAGAGCGCACCCCGCGGGTCCGCTGCACGGCAGCATCCAGCAGCCCACGGGCGCCGGTGCGCCGCCGGCGGAGCTCGGTGCGCTGGACCCGCAGGTCTGGCCGCGGTCGGCCACCCGGGTGGACGGCGAGCTGCACCTGGCCGGCCGCTCGGTCACCGACCTGGCCCGCGAGCACGGCACCCCGCTGTTCGTCCTCGACGAGACCGACTTCCGGAGCCGCGCGGCGGACTTCGCGACCGCGTTCGACGGCGCCGACGTGCACTACGCGTCCAAGGCGTTCCTCTGCGGCCAGGTGGCCCGGTGGATCGCCGAGGACGGCCTGCACCTGGACGCCTGCAGCGGCAACGAGCTGGCCCTGGCGCTGGCGGCGGGCTTCCCGGCGGAGCGGATCGCGCTGCACGGCAACAACAAGTCGATGGTCGAGTTGCAGCTCGCCGTCGACTCCGGGATCGGGCACGTGGTGCTCGACTCCTTCGACGAGATCGACCGGCTCGCGCCGCTCGCCGCCGCGCGCGTCGCCGCCGGCGGCTCGCCCGTCCCGGTGCTGATCCGCGCGACGGTTGGCATCGAGGCGCACACCCACGAGTTCATCGCCACCGCCCACGAGGACCAGAAGTTCGGCTTCTCGCTGGCCACCGGTGACGCGCTGACCGCCGCGGTGCGGGTCATCCGTGAGCCGGCGCTGCGGCTGGCCGGCCTGCACAGCCACATCGGCTCGCAGATCTTCGACACCGCGGGCTTCGAGGCCGCCGCGCACCGCGTCGTCGGCCTGCTCGGCCAGATCCACCAGGCGACCGGCGAGCTGCTGGGGGAGCTGAACCTCGGCGGCGGCTTCGGCATCGCCTACCTCGCCGAGGACGACCCGGTCAGCCCCGGCGACGTCGCCGCCAAGCTCCGGACCGTCGTCGCCGCCGAGTGCGCCGCGCTCGGGCTGCCGGTGCCGCGGCTCGCGGTCGAGCCGGGCCGCGCGATCGCCGGACCGGGCACGGTCACGCTGTACGAGATCGGCACGATCAAGCCCGTGCGCCTCGGCGCCGGTGGAGGCCCCGGTACCCCGGCGGTGCGCAACTACGTCTCGGTCGACGGCGGGATGAGCGACAACATCCGGACCGCCCTCTACGACGCCGACTACACCTGCGTGCTGGCCAACCGCACCTCCGACGCCCCGCCGGCGCTGTGCCGGGTCGTGGGGAAGCACTGCGAGAGCGGCGACATCCTGGTGCGCGACCTGTGGCTGCCCTCCGACGTCGCCCCCGGTGACCTGCTCGCGGTGGCCGCCACCGGCGCCTACTGCTGGTCGATGGCGAGCAACTACAACTACCTGCTCAAGCCGCCGGTGGTCGCCGTGCGGGACGGCGTCGCGACGGAGATCGTCCGGCGTCAGACACTGTCCGACGTGTTCGCCCTCGACGCCGTCCTCGCCGACGTGCCCGCGCCCTCGCCTGCTCCCGACCAGCCGGCCCCCGAGCACGCCGCGGGAACCCGCTCGTGACCGCCCCCCTGCGGGTCGCGCTGCTCGGCTGCGGCACGGTCGGCAGCGCCGTCCTCCGGCTCATCGAGGACCAGGCCGACGACCTCACCGCCCGCATCGGCCGGCCGATCGAGGTCGTCGGCATCGCCGTCCGCCGGCCGGCGCACCACGCCGACGTCCCGCAGCACCTGCTCACCACCGACTCCGCCGCCCTGGTGCGCCGCGACGACGTCGACCTCGTCGTCGAGGTGATCGGGGGCATCGAGCCGGCCCGCAGCCTGATGTACGCGGCGTTCGAGGCCGGCAAGTCGGTCGTCAGCGCGAACAAGGCGCTGCTGGCCGAGGACGGCCCGGGCCTGCACGCGGCCGCGGCCGCCGCCGGGGTCGACCTCTACTACGAGGCCGCCGTCGCCGGCGCCATCCCGCTGTTGCGGCCGCTGCGCGAGTCGCTCGCCGGTGACCAGCTGCGCCGCGTCGTCGGCATCGTCAACGGGACGACGAACTACATCCTGTCGCGCATGGCGGAGACCGGCGCCGGCTTCGCGGAGGCGCTGGCCGAGGCCACCGAGCTGGGCTACGCCGAGGCCGACCCGACCGCCGACGTCGACGGCTTCGACGCCGCGGCCAAGGCGGCGATCCTGGCCTCGCTGGCGTTCCACACCCCGGTGTCGTCGGCCGACGTGCACCGCGAGGGCATCTCCGCCGTCTCGGCCACCGACGTCGCCCGCGCCGCGGAGATCGGCTGCACCGTCAAGCTGCTGGCCATCTGCGAGCGGGTGCCCAACGGTGCCGGCGCGGACACCGTGGCCGTCCGGGTGCACCCGGCGATGATCCCGACGACCCACCCGCTGGCCTCGGTCGGCGGGGCGTTCAACGCCGTCTTCGTCGAGGCCGAGGCCGCGGGCCAGCTGATGTTCTACGGCCAGGGCGCCGGGGGAGAGCCCACCGCGAGCGCCGTCCTCGGCGACCTGGTGGCCGTGGCGCGCAACCGGGTCGCCGGAGCCTCCGGCCAGGGCCCGACCGGCTACGCCGACCTCGGGATCCGCCCGATGGCCGAGACCCCGACCCGGTACCACGTCAGCCTCGACGTGGCCGACCGCCCCGGTGTGCTCGCGGCCGTCGCGCAGGAGTTCGCGCGGCAGGACGTCAGCATCTCCACCGTCCGCCAGACCGGCCGGGGCGACGCCGCCACGCTGGTCATCGTCACCCACAGCGCGCCCGACGCGGCGCTGTCCGCCACCATCGCCGCCCTGCGGGACATGCCCGCGGTCCGTGGCGTCACCAGCGTCCTGCGCGTGGAAGGTCTGTCATGAGCGTTTCCCGGACGAGTGTCTCCCCGGGGTGGCCGGGGCTCATCGAGGCCTACCGGTCCCGGCTGCCGGTCAGCGCGACGACCCCGGTGGTGACCCTCCAGGAGGGCAACACCCCGCTGCTGCCGGCGCCCGAGCTGTCCCGCCGCACGGGCTGCGACGTCTACCTCAAGGTCGAGGGCCTCAACCCGACCGGGTCGTTCAAGGACCGCGGCATGACGATGGCCATCACCAAGGCCGTCGAGGAGGGCGCGAAGGCGGTCATCTGCGCCTCCACGGGTAACACGAGCGCCAGCGCCGCCGCCTACGCCGCCCGCGCCGGCATCACCTGCGCCGTGCTCGTGCCCCAGGGCAAGATCGCGATGGGCAAGCTGGCCCAGGCGCTGGTGCACGGCGCGCAGCTGCTGCAGGTCGAGGGCAACTTCGACGACTGCCTGGCGCTGGCCAGCAAGCTCGCGATCGACTACCCGGTCAGCCTGGTCAACAGCGTCAACCAGTACCGCATCGAGGGCCAGAAGACGGCGTCGTTCGAGATCGTCGACGTCCTGGGCGACGCCCCGGACATCCACTGCCTCCCGGTCGGCAACGCCGGCAACATCACCGCCTACTGGCAGGGCTACCGCGAGTACTGCACCGACTCCGCGGCCCCCGGCCCGGCCACCCGCACCCCGCGGATGTGGGGCTTCCAGGCCGCGGGCGCCGCGCCGATCGTCAACGGCGCCGTGGTCGAGAACCCGAGCACCATCGCCACCGCGATCCGGATCGGCAACCCCGCGTCCTGGACCAAGGCGCTCGCCGCCCGGGACGAGTCCGGCGGCCGGATCGACGCCGTCACCGACCGGGCGATCCTCTCGGCCTACCGGCTGCTGGCCCGCAGCGAGGCCGTCTTCGTCGAGCCCGCGTCGGCGGCCTCGGTCGCCGGCCTGCTGCAGGTGCACGCCGCGGGGGAGCTCGAGCCCGGCCAGCGGATCGTCTGCACGGTCACCGGGAACGGGCTCAAGGACCCGGAGTGGGCCATCTCCGGTGCACCCGCCCCGGTCACGATCCCCGTCGACGCCGCCGCGGCGGCTGCCCAGCTGGGCCTGTGAGCACGGCGGTCCGGGTCCGCGTCCCGGCCACCAGCGCCAACCTGGGTCCGGCCTTCGACTGCGCCGGGCTGGCGCTGTCGGTGCACGACGAGCTCGAGTTCACCGTCACCGACGGCGGCCTCGACGTCGTCATGACCGGGGAGGGCGCGGAGACGCTGCCCGCCGACGAGTCCCACCTGGTCGTGCGCGCCTTCCGCGCCGCGTGCGCCGAGCTCGGCTGGACGCCGGCCGGACTGCGGATCGTCACGCGGAACGGCATCCCGCAGGGGCGGGGGATGGGGTCCTCCGCGGCCGCCGTCGTCGCCGGTGTGCTGGGCGCCTGGGCGCTGTGCCCGACGGTCGACGCCGTCGACCAGGACGCCGTGCTGCGGCTGGCGACCGAGATCGAGGGGCACCCCGACAACGTCGCCGCGTGCCTGCTCGGCGGGGCGACGCTGTCCTGGATGGGGGACGCCGGGGCCCGCGCCGACCGGCTCGCCGTCTCCGACGAGGTGCTGCCCGTGGTCCTCGTGCCGGAGACGACGCTCTCCACGCACGTCGCCCGCGGCCTCCTGCCCGAACTGGTGCCGCACGCCGACGCGGCGTTCAACGCCGGGCGCTCGGGCCTGCTGGTCCACGCGCTCACCGCGGCCCCCGAGCTGCTGCTCGAGGCCACCGAGGACCGGCTGCACCAGGCGCAGCGCGGCGCGGCGATGCCGGGCTCGCACGACCTCGTCGGGCGGCTGCGCGCCGCGGGGCACGCCGCCGTCGTGTCCGGGGCGGGGCCGAGCCTGCTGGTCCTGACCCGGCGGCACCCCGGGGACCGGGACGCCGGCACGGCCGTCCGCGTGGGCGAGATCCGCGCGCTGGTGCCGGACGGGTGGCGGGTGCTCCCGCTGGAGGTCGACCGGGCCGGCGCGACGGTGCAGGCGGGACCTCGGGTATCGTCTCGGTAACGAGGAACACGCTGGAAACAACCGGTGTTGTCCAGACCGTGAGCTGCGTCTAGGCTCACGGCGTAGCCGCCCACTCGGGCGAGCCTCGCGTGGGGCCGAAGCCGGCGATACCGCCGCTGATCCGCCTCGCATCTTCACCCCGCTCCTCATCACGGCCCCCGCCTCATGCCCGGGTCCACGTCGGAGCGGTGCACCCCCTGCGCTGGAACGCGCAGGTCACCGCAGGGAAGGACCTGTACGTGAGCGAAAGCACCGACCTCGCCATGACCGGCGCGCACGACGCCGCCGGCACGAGCGAGGCACCCGCCGCTCCAGAGACGGCGGGCCGTGCCCGCCGCCGCGGCGCCGGCCTGTCCGGGATGCTGCTGCCCGAACTGCAGCGCCTGGCGGCCGAGCTCGGCATCTCCGGCACCGGACGCATGCGCAAGGGCGACCTCGTGGCCGCCATCTCCGCGCGCCAGGTGGGCGGCGACAGCAGCACCCCGGCGCCGCGCGCCGAGGCCAAGGACGACAGCGCCGACGGCGCCGACCGCGCCCGGGGCGTGGCCGCGACGGCCGTCCCGCTCGAGGCACCGATCAGCGGTGGCGCCAACGGCGGCCCGGTCACCACGAAGGACGCCGACGCCCGCCCGGCCCGGTCCCGCCGCGGCGCCAGCCGCCCGGCCGGCTCCCCGACCGCCGAGCCGGCTGCCGCGACCGACCGCTCCGTCGCCGACGAGCGTCCGGCCGCCGAGGCAGCGGCGCCCGCCGAGGCCCCGCAGCGCGAGGCCGAGCAGCCGCGCGACGCCGAGCCACAGCGCGATGCCGAGCCGCGTGACGCCGAGCAGGCCGACGGCGAGCAGCGCGACGGCGACCGGCCGGCGCGCAGCCGCGACCGGAACCGCAGCCGCGCCGACCGGGACGGCAACCGCGAGAACAACCGCGACACCGCCAACCGCGACACCGCCAACCGGGACGGCGCGAGCCGCGACAGTGCCGAGCGCGGCGAGCGTCCGGAGCGGGCCAACCGCGACGGCAACGACCGCACCGACCGCGGCGACCGGCCCGAGCGCGGCAACCGCGACGGTGCCCGCGAGACCAACCGCGACGGTGCCCGCGAGGGCAACCGGGACGGCAACCGCGGCCCCGACCGCAGCGAGCGCACCGACCGGGACGGCCGTCCGGGCAACCGGAACGACAACCGCACCGAGGCGCCTCGCGGGCCCAACGCCGACGAGGACGACGACGACTTCGAGGGCGGCCGCGGCCGTCGCGGCCGGCGCTACCGCGACCGCAACAAGCGCGGCGGCGCCGCCGTCGGAGGCCGCGAGCGCTTCGACCAGGGCGAGCCCACGATCAGCGAGGACGACGTCCTGCTGCCCGTGGCCGGCATCCTCGACGTGCTCGACAACTACGCCTTCGTGCGCACGTCGGGCTACCTCACCGGCCCGAACGACGTCTACGTCTCGCTGTCGCAGGTGCGCCGCTACGGCCTGCGTCGCGGTGACGCGATCACCGGCGCCGTCCGCCAGCCGCGCGAGGGCGAGCGCAAGGACAAGTACAACGCGCTGGTCCGGCTGGACACGGTCAACGGCCTGGACCCGGAGCAGGCGAAGAACCGCCCCGAGTTCACCAAGCTGACCCCGCTCTACCCGCAGGACCGCCTGCGGCTGGAGACCGAGCCGCACCTGCTCACCACCCGGGTCATCGACCTGGTCATGCCGATCGGCAAGGGGCAGCGCGCGCTCATCGTGTCGCCCCCCAAGGCCGGCAAGACGATGGTCCTGCAGGCGCTGGCCAACGCGATCACCACGAACAACCCCGAGTGCCACCTGATGGTCGTCCTCGTCGACGAGCGGCCCGAAGAGGTCACCGACATGCAGCGCTCGGTGAAGGGCGAGGTCATCGCCTCGACCTTCGACCGGCCGCCGTCGGACCACACCACGGTCGCCGAGCTCTCCATCGAGCGGGCCAAGCGGCTGGTCGAGATGGGCCACGACGTCGTCGTCCTGCTGGACTCGATCACCCGCCTGGGCCGCGCCTACAACCTGGCGGCCCCCGCCAGCGGGCGCATCCTCTCCGGCGGTGTCGACTCCACGGCGCTGTACCCGCCGAAGCGCTTCCTGGGTGCTGCCCGCAACATCGAGAACGGTGGCTCGCTCACGATCATCGCCTCGGCGCTGGTCGAGACCGGCTCCACGATGGACACGGTCATCTTCGAGGAGTTCAAGGGCACCGGGAACGCCGAGATCAAGCTCGACCGCCGGCTGGCGGACAAGCGGGTCTTCCCGGCGGTCGACGTCAATGCGTCGGGCACGCGCAAGGAGGAGATCCTCATGTCGCCCGACGAGCTGGCCATCGTCATCAAGCTGCGCCGGGTCCTCGGTGCGCTGGAGCCCCAGCAGGCGCTCGAACTGCTCCTGGACAAGCTGAAGAAGACGCGCAACAACGTCGAGTTCCTCATGCAGATCCAGAAGACGACGCTCGGTCCCGACAAGGACTAGCAGGGGGCCGCGGCCGGCCGGTCTCCCGATCTGGGAGACTGATCGACCGAGCCCCGCCGACGCACCGGAAATAGCCGTCCGGTCCCCGGCGTTCACAGCATCGAACGACCCAGACTTCGTAGAAGAGGCAGCAGCCATGAAGCCCGACATCCACCCGGCCTACAACGTCACCACCGTGACCTGCGGCTGCGGCAACACCTTCACCACCCGCAGCACCTCGCCCACGGGCACCCTCACCGTCGAGACCTGCTCGGCCTGCCACCCCTTCTACACCGGCAAGCAGCGCATCCTCGACACCGGTGGCCGCGTCGCCCGCTTCGAGAAGCGGTTCGGCAAGCGCTCCACCGGCACGTCCGCCGAGGCGCCCGCAGACGCCAAGTAGCACCTCCGACGGCGCCCGTCCCACCATCCGGTGGGGCGGGCGCCGTCGTCGTGTCCGGACCCGATCGCAGGCAGGAGGAACCCGATGAGCACCCCCGCACCCGACCGGCTGGCGAGCCTGCTCGCCGAGCACGCGTCGCTGGAGCAGGAGCTCGCCGACCCGGCGGTGCACGGGGACCAGGCCCGCGCCCGCCGGTTGAGCCGCCGCTACGCCCGGCTGGCCCCGCTCGTGGAGACCGCCCGCGCCCTCGACGAGGCCCGCGGTGATCTCGGTACCGCCCGGGAACTCGCCGCCGAGGACGCCTCCTTCGCCGCCGAGGCGACCGCTCTCGAGCGCCGGATCGAGGAGCTCACCGACCGGCTGAACGAGGAGCTGCTGCCCAAGGACCCCGACGACGACAAGGACGTCATCCTCGAGATCAAGGCAGGGGAGGGCGGCGCGGAGTCGGCGCTGTTCGCCGGGGACCTGCTCCGCATGTACCTGCGCTACGCCGAGCGCCGCGGGTGGTCCACCGAGGTGCTCGACGCGCAGGACGCCGACCTCGGCGGCTACAAGGACGTCGCGGTGGCCATCAAGAGCCGCACCGACGAGGGCATCTGGTCGCGGCTGAAGTTCGAGGGCGGCGTGCACCGGGTCCAGCGGGTGCCCGCCACCGAGAGCCAGGGCCGCATCCACACCTCGGCGGCCGCGGTCCTGGTGCTGCCCGAGGCCGAGGAGGTCGACGTGACCGTCGACCCCAACGACCTGCGCATCGACGTCTTCCGCTCCTCCGGCCCGGGTGGGCAGAGCGTGAACACCACCGACTCCGCCGTCCGCATCACGCACCTGCCCAGCGGGATCGTGGTGAGCTCGCAGAACGAGAAGAGCCAGCTGCAGAACCGCGAGTCGGCGCTGCGCGTGCTGCGCTCCCGGCTGCTGGCCGCAGCCCGCGAGGAGGCCGCGGCCACGGCCAGTGACCAGCGGCGAAGCCAGGTGCGCACGGCCGACCGCAGCGAGCGGGTGCGGACGTACAACTTCCCGGAGAACCGGATCTCCGACCACCGGGTGGGCTACAAGTCGCACAACCTGGACGCCGTGCTCGACGGCGAGCTGGACGCGGTGATCGACGCGCTGAGCAGCGCTCACACCGCCGAGCTGCTGGCGGCCGGCTCCTGAAGGGCGGGTCCGGGGTGAGGTGCAGCACGCTCCTGGCCGACGCCGCCCGGCGGCTCGCCGAGGCCGGTGTCGAGTCCCCGCGGGTGGACGCCGAGCTGCTGCTGGCCCACGTGGTCGGCCGGTCGCGCGCGGGGCTGCTCACGCTGGCCGACGTCGCCGACGACGACGCGACCCGGTTCGCGGCGCTGCTCGACCAGCGCGCCGACCGCGTGCCGCTCCAGCACCTGACCGGCCGGGCCCCGTTCCGGCGGCTCGAGCTCGCCGTCGGGCCGGGGGTGTTCGTGCCCCGCCCGGAGACCGAACTGCTCGCCGAGTGGGCGCTCGAGCGCCTCGTCGGGCTCGACGGACCGATCGTCGTCGACCTCGGCAGCGGCTCCGGTGCGCTCGCGCTGTCGATCGCGCAGGAGCACCCCGGCGCGCGGGTGACCGCGGTCGAGCACGACCCCGGTGCCATCGCCTGGACCCGGCACAACGCGCTCGACCGGATCGGTGCCGGGGACACCCCGGTGGGCGTGGTCGCCGGCGACATGACCGACCCGGGCCTGCTGTCCGAGCTCGACGGCCGGGTCGACGTCGTCGTCTCCAACCCGCCCTACGTGCCCGACGGGGCGCGGATCCCGCGCGAGGTCGCCGACCACGACCCGCCGCTGGCGCTGTGGGGTGGACCGGACGGGCTCGACGTCGTGCGCGGGATGCTGGGTGTCGCCGCCCGGCTGCTCCGTCCCGGCGGATGGCTGGGCGTCGAGCACGCCGACCAGCAGGGCACGGCGCTGCCCGCGGTGGTCCGGTCGCACGGCGGTTTCGCCGACGTCGAGGACCACCCCGACCTGGCCGGGCGACCGCGCTTCACGACCGCGCGGCGAGGCGGACGGGAGGACCGGTGACGGCACCGCAGGAGCTGATCGCGAACCGCTACCGGCTGGGCTCGCTGATCGCCGGCGGCGGCATGGGCCAGGTGTGGCGCGGGCGGGACACCCTGCTCGACCGCCCGGTCGCGGTGAAGGTGCTGCGCGACCAGTTCGCGGCGGACCCGGCCTTCCGCGCCCGGTTCCGCTCGGAGGCGCAGCACGCCGCCACCCTCGTCCACCCGCACATCGCCGCGGTGTTCGACTACGGCGAGCTGCCGGCCACTCCGGCGAGGCCGCCGCTGGCATACCTGGTGATGGAACTGGTGGAGGGCGAGTCGCTCGCCGACGTGCTCCGCCGCGAGGGGTCGCTGGACGTGCCGCGCACCCTGGACGTCCTCCGGCAGGCCGCGGACGGGCTGGGCGCCGCCCACGCGGCCGGGGTCGTGCACCGGGACATCAAGCCGGCCAACCTGCTCGTGGGCCTGGACGGCCGGGTGAAGCTGACCGACTTCGGCATCGCCCGCTCGACCGGTGGCGTCGCCGTCACGGCCACCGGGCAGGTGATGGGGACGGCGCACTACCTCTCCCCGGAGCAGGCGTCCGGCCGGCCGGCGGGCCCGGCGAGCGACGTCTACGCCCTCGGCACGGTCGGCTACGAGTGCCTGGCCGGCCGGCGCGCGTTCGAGGGGGAGAGCGCCGTCCAGATCGCGGTCATGCAGATCCGCGAGCACCCCGACCCGCTCCCGGCGGGGATCCCGCCGGCCGTGCGGGCGCTGGTGGAGCGCGCGATGGCCAAGGACCCCGCGGCCCGGTTCGCGGACGGCTCCGCGCTGCGCGATGCCGTCGACGTCGTCCGGGCCGGCGGCTCCGCGACGCCCGCGCCCCGCACCACCGCGCTGTCCCGGACCGCGGTCCTGCCGCGGACCGTCGCGCCGCCCGCGACCGCGGTCCTCCCGGTCGTGCCGGGGCCGGGCCCGGCCCCCGCCGCCGCACCGGTGCCCCGACGGCGTCGCCGCCGGTGGCCGGTGGCGGTCCTGCTGACCGCGCTGCTGCTCGCCGTGGGCGGAGCCGTCGTCGCGACGGCGCTCCGCGACGGTGCGACGTCCACGGCGGCACCGGTGTCGGAGGAGCCGACCCCCTCGGAGACGACGGCAGCCGTGCCCAGCGCACCTGCGGGCGTCGACGTCGTCGCCGCCGATCTGCTCGGCCGCCCGGTCGGCGAGGTGCAGGCCGAGCTGGTCGCCCGTGGGCTCCGCGTCGAGCTCCGGGCGGTCGAGACCGGGGACGTCGCCTCCGGGCGGGTCATCGCGGTCGCCCCGGCCGGCACCCTGCCGCCGGACGCCCTGGTCCGGCTGGACCACGCCGTGCCCCCGGTCCCCGCTCCGCCCCCCGCTCCCGATCCTGCGCCGGTCGACGAGGGCGACCAGGGCGACGGCGACGAGGGGACAGGGAACGGGAACGGCGACGGGGCCGACGAGGAGAGGCCGGGCAACGGCAACGGCAACGGCAACGGGCGCGAGGGCAGGGACCGGGACCGGGACCGGGACGACGACTGAGCCACCGGGCGGGGGAGCCCGTCGGCGTCGGTGACAGACTTCCTCCCCGTGGCCGAGATCTACGACTGCAGCGACCCCGAGGCGCGCGCCGCCGGCCTGGACGCCGCCGCCGCGGCGCTCAGCACCGGCCGGCTCGTCCTGCTGCCGACCGACACCGTCTACGGCGTCGCCGCCGATGCGTTCACCCCGTCGGCGGTGACCTCGTTGCTGGCCGCCAAGAACCGTGGGCGGACCATGCCGGTCCCGGTGCTGATCGGCGAGGCCTCCACGCTGGCCGGGCTCGTGACGGACCTGCCACCGACCGCGAACGCGCTGGCCCAGGCCTTCTGGCCGGGTGGGCTGACCCTCGTCGTCGAGCACGCGCCGTCGCTGGCCTGGGACCTGGGCGACGCGGAGGGCACCGTCGCCGTCCGGCTGCCCGACGACGACCTGGCGCGGGACCTGCTGCGGCGCACCGGCCCGCTGGCGGTGTCCAGCGCCAACCGCTCCGGCCGGCCGGCCGCCACCACGGCCCAGGAGGCCGCCGACCAGCTGGGGGAGCACGCCGCCGTCGTCCTGGACGGCGGGCCGCGCACCGGCTCGGCCGCCAGCACCATCGTCGACTGCACCGGCCCCGTCCCGCGGGTCCTGCGGATCGGCGCGATCCCCGTGGAGCGGCTCCGCGACGCCGTCCCGGAGCTCACCGACTGACCACGGCGTGCGCCGGGCCACGGCAGGGGGCGGCGATGCGTCGCACGGTGTTGCCAGGGGCTCGCGCTACCGTGGACCGATCGCGGCCCCGCTCACCGGCGTCGCGGGTGATCACGAGGTTCGGGAGGGCGGCTGGATGACGACGCCTGCCCGCGGCCCCGGACCCGAGCCCGTCCTGGCCGGCTGAGCCGATGCGCGAGTACGCCGTCGTCCTGCTCACCGCCGCGCTGGTCACCTTCCTGACCACCCCGGTGGTGCGGATGCTCGCGATCCGCTTCGGGGTGATGTCGGCCCTCCGGGCGCGCGACGTGCACGCCATCCCGACACCGCGCGGCGGCGGCGTGGCCATGTACCTCGGCGTGGCCGCCGCGATCCTGGTCGCCACCCGGCTGCCGGCGCTGCAGCGCACGTTCGACGACTCCCAGACCTACGCCGTCCTCGTGGCCGGTGGGCTGATCTGCGCCCTGGGGCTGATCGACGACAAGTGGGACCTGGACTCCCTGACGAAACTCACCGGGCAGATCGCCGCCGCGGGCGTCATGGTCCTGCTGGGCGTCCAGCTGGCCTTCCTCTTCCTGCCGGTGGCCGACATCGGCACGATCTCGCTGGGCCCCGACCTCGGGGTTCCGCTGACGGTCCTGCTCACGGTGCTGGTGGTCAACGCCGTCAACTTCATCGACGGCCTGGACGGGCTGGCGGCGGGTGTCTCGGCCATCGCGGCGCTGGCCTTCTTCGCCTACAGCTACCACCTGGGTCTGGTCGGCTACGACGACGTCGCCAGCGCCCCGGCGCTGATCACCGCCGTGCTCGCCGGCGCCTGCCTGGGCTTCCTGCCGCACAACTTCAGCCCGGCGCGCATCTTCATGGGTGACTCCGGCGCGATGCTGGTGGGCCTGATGCTGGCCGCCGCCGCCGTCACGGCGACCGGGGGAGTGGACCCGCAGTCGTTCGACTCGGCGGCCACGCTGCTGCCCCTGACGCTGCCGCTGCTGGTGCCGGTCGCGGTGCTCTTCATCCCCTTCCTCGACCTGGTGATGGCGGTGGTCCGGCGCACCCGGCGGGGCATGTCGCCGTTCGCCGCCGACAAGATGCACCTGCACCACCGGCTGCTCTCGATCGGCCACTCCCACCGTCGGGCGGTGCTGGTCATGTACTTCTGGGCCGCCCTGCTGTCCTTCGGGGCGGTCGCCCTGTCGATCACCGGTGGGACGGCGGAGCTGCTCGTGGCGATCGCCGTGCTGCTGGTCGTCGGGCTGGTCGTCGTCCTCAGTCCGCGGGCCCGTCGCGCCGCCCGCGAGGCCCGTGCGGCCGAGCTCGCCGCGCAACGCGAGCGCAGCCGGGCCGACCACCCCACCGCCCGGGCGGTGCGCACGCGGGGCAGCGAGGCGCGCGCCAACCGGGCCGCCGCGCGAGCGGCCGAGACCCGGAAGGCCCTGAGATGACCGGCGCCCCGAGCACCGCCACCGACCGCGCCCCCTGGGACCTCGCCTTCCTCCGGGTGGGCACGCTGGTGTCCGCCGTGGCGACCGCCGTCGCCGCGCCGGTCGCCGGCGTCCTCGGTGGCTGGGGGAGCGCGGTGGCCGTCCTCGTCGGCGCGGCCACCGTCATCGGGTTCTTCGTCGTCAGCGGCGTGGTCATCGCATGGGCCGGCGGGATCGACGACGCGTTCGCCCTGCCCGCGGCGCTGGGGACGTTCCTCGTCAAGCTGCTGGTGCTCTTCGCCCTGCTGGGCTCGCTGCCCGAGGACGGGTGGCTCGACCGGCTGGTGCTCGCCTGGACGGTCATCGCCGGCGCACTGCTCTGGAGCGGGGTCCAGATGCGCTGGGTGTGGACCCGGCAGGTGTTCTACGTGCCACCGCCCGCCGCTCCGGCCGACACCCGTGCGGGTGGACCTGACGACGGTGCCCCGGACCCGGCCCGCCCGGCGTCCGAGCGCTGAGATAGTGTCCCGAGTGATGGCCGAGAACACCCCTGCACGCTGGGAATCTCGGCCGCGCACCGCAGATGCCGAGCGTCATCCCTCCGGGGCCGACGTCGGCTGGGGCATCACCGGGACCATGCTCTCGGGGATGCTCGTGTGGGGCGGGGCCGGGTGGCTGCTCGACCGCTGGTTGGAGACGCGAGTCTTCACCCTCGTCGGCGTCCTGCTCGGCCTGGGAGTGGCCATCTACCTGGTGGTCGTCAAGTACGGTGCCGTCGAGCCGCCCTCCGGGGCTCGGCCGCGCACACGCACGACCCCGGGCGGGCAGCGGAGCTCGCCCCGGACACAGGGCCCGACGCAGAAGGGACAACGGTGACCTCCAGCGCCTCAGCGCTCGGCAGCGTGCTCGCAGCCGAAGGATCCGGCGGAGACGGCTTCCACGCTCCGACGATTGCGGAGTTCTACCCGGAGCCCATCGCGGAGTTCTCGCTCCTGGGTGTCGACTTCGCGATCACCCGCATCACGATCATCTCCTGGATCGCCACCGCTGCGATCCTCGCCTTCCTGGTCCTCGCCTCGCGCAAGGCCTCGATCGTGCCGAGCAGGCTGCAGTTCCTGGGCGAGAGCGGTTATTCACTCGTCCGCGACGGGATGGCCCGCGACGTCATCGGCCCCAAGGGCCTGCCCTTCGCGCCGTTCCTCGCCTCGCTCTTCTTCTTCATCCTGGCGAACAACGCGATGAGCATCATCCCGTTCGCCCAGATCTCGCCGATGTCGAAGTTCGCCCTGCCGCTGGTCCTCGCGGTGCTGGTGTGGATCCTCTACAACTGGGTCGGCATCCGGGAGCAGGGCGCCGGCAAGTACTTCAAGGACGCGGCCATCCCGCCGGGTGTCCCGATCGGTGCGCTCATCCTGGTCACGCCCATCGAGCTGCTGCAGGTCTTCGTGATCCGGCCGTTCACGCTGGCCGTCCGACTCTTCGCGAACATGTTCGCCGGGCACATGCTGCTCGTCGTCTTCTCCCTGGGCACCGTCTACCTCCTGCAGGTGGGCAACTTCTCGATGATCTTCAGCCCGTTCGCGTTCGCCATGGCCCTGGCCATGACGTTCTTCGAGGTGCTGGTGATCGTCCTGCAGGCCTACGTCTTCACCGTGCTGACCGCGACGTACCTCAACGGCGCCGTCGAGCCCGCTCACTGACCGCTCCACCCCCGCCAGCCGTCCGGAACGATCCGGGCGACCGACACAGGAGGAAGACCCCCCAATGATCGAGGTTCTCGCAGAGCTCGAGGGCAACATCGGCGCTGTCGGCTACGGCCTCGCCGCCATCGGCCCCGGTATCGGTGTCGGTGTCGTGTGGGCCGCCTACATCCAGGCGACCGCCCGCCAGCCCGAGTCGGCCGGCCTGACCCGGACCTACGCCTTCCTCGGTGCCGCCCTCTCCGAGGCGCTGGCGCTCATCGGTCTGGTCGCGCCCTTCATCTACGGCTGACCCAGCCGGTCCGGTCCAGCTGACGTAGGGACGTGCAGAGCATGAACATCCTGGCTGCGGAGAGCGCCAACCCGCTCCTCCCACCCGTGGGCGAGATCATCGTCGGCCTGATCACCTTCGCGATCCTCGCGTTCGTGGTGATCAAGTTCGTGGTGCCGAGCTTCGAGAAGGCGTTCGTCGCCCGCCGTGAGGCGATCGAGGGCGGGCTCGAGCGGGCCGAGGCCGCGCAGGCCGAGGCCAAGGCAGCCCTCGAGCAGTACCGCGCGCAGCTGGCCGAGGCCCGCGGCGAGGCCGCGCAGATCCGCGACGCCGCCCGCGCCGAGGGCCAGCAGATCCTCGAGGAGCTGCGCACCCAGGCCCAGGAGGAGTCGGCTCGCATCGTCGCCCGCGGCGAGGAGCAGCTGACCGCGCAGCGGCAGCAGATCGTCCACGAGCTCCGTGGGCAGATCGGCACGCTCGCCGTCGACCTGGCCGGCCGCGTGGTCGGCGAGTCGCTGGCGGACGACGCCCGTCGCAGCGGCACCGTCGACCGGTTCCTGGCGGAGCTCGACGGCATGGCCGCCCCGGGTGACGGCCGTGGCGCCGTGGCGGAGAGCAACCGCTGATGGAGGCCTCCACCCGCGCGGCCACCGTCGAGGTGCGCGAGCGCCTCGAGCAGCTGACCCGTCCCGCCTCCGGGCTCCTGGAGAAGGCGCGGGACCGGCTCACCGGCCAGCCCGCGCGTGCCGCCACGGGCCCGGAGCTGCTCTCCCTCGCGGACGAGCTGTTCGCGGTGTCGCGGGTGCTGGACAGCCAGCTCACCCTGCGACGCGCGATGGCCGACCCGGCCGGGAAGCCGGAGGAGCGCGCCGCGCTGGTGCGCCGGCTCTTCGCCTCCCAGCTGTCGTCGACCGCGCTCGACCTCGTCGAGACGATCGCCCGGCAGCGCTGGTCGCGCCCGCTCGACCTGGTCGAGGCCACGATCACGGTGGCCACCGAGGCGGCGCTGGACGCCGCCGACGTGAACGGTCAGCTCGACAGCGTCGAGGACGAGCTCTTCCGCTTCGGGCGGATCGTCGCCGGGGACCGGGAGCTCAACCGCGTGCTCAGCGACCGGAAGGCGTCCGTGGAGGGCCGCAAGGCGCTCCTGGACCGGCTGCTGTCCGGCCGGGTGAACCCGGTGACCGAGCAGTTGCTCCGCAACCTGCTCACCGGCTCGCACGTCGGCACCGCCGAGATCGCCATCGAGCGCCTGTCGGAGGCGGCCAGCCGCCGACGCGGGCAGTCGGTCGCCCGGGTGACCACCGCGGTCCCGCTCACCGGAGCCCAGGAGCAGCAGCTGAGCGACGTGCTCGGCCGCCTCTACGGACGTCCGGTCGGACTCCAGGTCAACGTCGACCCCGACGTGCTGGGCGGCCTGGTCGTCCAGGTGGGCGACGAGGTCATCGACGGCAGCATCGCCCATCGGCTGGAAGCCGCCCGCCGGCGGCTGGCCGGCTGACCGCCCCCTCCGCACCCCACAACGACACGACCCCCGCAGGGAAGAGGACCAGAGCCATGGCCGAGCTGACGATCTCCGCAGACGAGATCCGCAGTGCCATCCAGAACTACGTCACCGAGTACCGGCCCGACGTCTCCCGCGAGGAGGTCGGAACGGTCACCGAGGCCGGCGACGGCATCGCCCGTGTCGAGGGCCTGCCCTCGGTCATGACCAACGAGCTGCTCGAGTTCGAGAGCGGCGTCCGCGGCCTGGCCCTGAACCTCGACGTGCGCGAGATCGGCGTCGTCGTCCTGGGCGACTTCTCCGGCATCGAGGAGGGCCAGCAGGTCCGCCGGACCGGCGAGGTCCTCTCGGTCCCCGTCGGCGACGGGTACCTGGGTCGCGTCGTCGACCCGCTGGGCAACCCGATCGACGGTGGCGGCCCCATCGCGACCACCGGCCGTCGTGCGCTCGAGCTGCAGGCGCCGACCGTGGTGCAGCGCCAGTCGGTGCACGAGCCGATGCAGACCGGGATCAAGGCCATCGACGCCATGACCCCCGTCGGCCGCGGCCAGCGCCAGCTGATCATCGGTGACCGCCAGACCGGCAAGACCGCGGTCGCGACCGACACGATCATCAACCAGAAGGAAGCCTGGGCCACCGGCGACCCGGCCCAGCAGGTGCGCTGCATCTACGTGGCCGTCGGGCAGAAGGGCTCGACGATCGCGGCCCTCAAGACCGCCCTCGAAGAGGCCGGCGCGATGGAGTACACGACGATCGTCGCCGCTCCCGCGTCCGAGGCCGCCGGCTTCAAGTACATCGCCCCCTACACCGGCTCGGCCATCGGCCAGCACTGGATGTACGAGGGCAAGCACGTCCTGATCGTGTTCGACGACCTGTCGAAGCAGGCCGAGGCCTACCGCGCCGTCTCCCTGCTGCTGCGCCGCCCGCCGGGCCGCGAGGCCTACCCCGGCGACGTCTTCTACTTGCACTCCCGCCTGCTGGAGCGCTGCGCCAAGCTCTCCGACGAGCTGGGTGCCGGTTCGATGACCGGTCTGCCGCTGGTGGAGACCAAGGGCAACGACGTCTCGGCGTACATCCCGACCAACGTCATCTCGATCACCGACGGCCAGATCTTCCTCGAGACGGGTCTGTTCAACTCCGGTGTCCGCCCCGCCATCAACGTCGGCATCTCGGTGTCCCGCGTCGGCGGCTCGGCGCAGGTGAAGGCGATGAAGTCGGTCGCCGGCCGCCTGCGCCTGGACCTCGCGCAGTTCCGCGAGCTCGAGGCCTTCGCCTCGTTCTCGTCCGACCTGGACGCCACGAGCCGGGCCACGCTGGACCGCGGCATGCGCCTGGTGGAGCTGCTCAAGCAGGGGCAGTACTCGCCCTACCCGGTGGAGAAGCAGGTCGTCTCGCTGTGGCTGGGCACGACCGGCAAGCTCGACCGCGTGCCGGTCTCCGACGTCCGTCGCTTCGAGTCCGAGTTCCTCGACTTCATCGGCCGCGGTGACAACGGCGTGTTCGACGCGATCCGCAGCACCAAGAAGCTCGAGGACGACACCGTCTCGAACCTCGAGCGTGCGGTGGAGGCCTTCTACGGGCAGTTCACGACGGGCGACGGCGAGTCGCTCCAGCTGAACGAGCCCGAGGCCGAGGCCATGGACGCCTCGGACCGTGGCCAGGAGCGCGTCCAGGTCAAGCGGAGCAGCTGACCCATGGCCGCCTCTCTGCGCGCCCTGCGGCGCCGCATCCGCTCCACCCAGTCGACGAAGAAGATCTTCTCGGCTCAGGAGCTGATCGCCGGTGCCCGCATCGTGCGCGCCCAGGCCCGGGTCGAGGCGTCCAAGCCCTACGCCCGGGAGATCACGCGAGTGCTCTCCGCCCTGGCGTCCTCGGCGTCGCTGAACCACCCGCTGCTCACCGAGCGGGAGAACCCGCGACGCGCGGCCGTCCTGGTCATCACCTCCGACCGTGGCTTCGCCGGCTCGTACAACGTCAACGTCCTCCGTCGCACCGAGGAGCTGCTCGCGCTGCTCCGCCAGGAGGGCAAGGAGCCGGTGCTCTACGTCGTCGGCCGCAAGGGGGAGACCTACTACTCCTTCCGCGACCGCGAGATGGCGGAGACGTTCACCGGCTTCTCCGAGCAGCCCCGCTACGAGGACGCGCAGAAGGTCGGCTCCGCGCTGATCGACGTCTTCACCGCAGGGGCGGACGACGACGAGCAGGGTGGCGCCGGCGATGACGGCGTCCTGGGCGTGGACGAGCTGCACATCGTCTACACCGAGTTCCGTTCGCTGCTCGCCCAGGTACCGGTGGCCAAGCGCATGGCGCCGCTGGAGGTGGAGGAGGTCGAGGAGTTCGACTACGAGCGGGAGGACCGCGAGAGCGGTGCTGCCGGCGAGTCCGGGGTCCCGACCTCCTACGAGTTCGAGCCGTCGGCCGAGGGCCTGCTGGACGCCTTGCTGCCGAAGTACATCACCACCCGGATCTACGCGGCGATCCTCGAGGCGGCAGCCTCGGAGTCGGCGTCGCGCCGCCGGGCGATGAAGTCCGCCTCGGACAACGCCGAGGAGCTGGCGAAGAACCTGTCCCGGCAGGCGAACCAGGCCCGCCAGGCGGAGATCACCCAGGAGATCAGCGAGATCGTCGGCGGCGCCGACGCGCTGGTCTCGGCCAATGCGGGCGACTGACCCGCTCACCACCGTTCCATCACGCAGCACGAGCCCGAGGGCAGGAGAGCAGCACAGATGACCGTCACCGAGGACCGTCCGACCAGCTCGCAGACGCAGGCCAGCACCGGCCGCGTCATGCGGGTCACCGGGCCGGTCGTCGACGTCGAGTTCCCGCGCGACGCGATGCCCGACCTGTTCAACGCCCTGAAGGTCGACGTCACGCTCGCCGACCTGAGCAAGACCCTGACCCTCGAGGTCGCCCAGCACCTGGGCGAGAACGTGGTCCGGACCATCTCGATGGCCCCGACCGACGGTCTCGTCCGCGGGTCCGAGGTCACCGACACCGGCAGCGCGATCAGCGTGCCCGTCGGTGACGTCACCACGGGCCACGTCTGGAACACCCTGGGCGAGTGCCTGGACGAGCCGGGCTACGGCCTGGACGCGCCGCGGTGGACCATCCACCGCAGCGCGCCGCGGTTCGACCAGCTCGAGGGCCGCACCGAGATGCTGGAGACCGGCATCAAGGTCATCGACCTGCTCACGCCCTACGTGGCCGGCGGCAAGATCGGCCTGTTCGGTGGTGCCGGCGTCGGCAAGACGGTGCTCATCCAGGAGATGATCCGTCGCGTCGCCCAGGAGTTCGGCGGTGTGTCGGTGTTCGCCGGTGTCGGCGAGCGCACCCGTGAGGGCAACGACCTCATCACCGAGATGACCGAGTCCGGCGTCATCAACTCGACCGCCCTGGTGTTCGGCCAGATGGACGAGCCGCCGGGCACCCGCCTGCGGGTCGCGCTGTCCGCGCTGACGATGGCGGAGTACTTCCGCGACGAGCAGAACCAGGACGTGCTGCTCTTCATCGACAACATCTTCCGGTTCACGCAGGCCGGCTCCGAGGTGTCCACGCTGCTGGGCCGCATGCCCTCGGCCGTGGGTTACCAGCCCACCCTGGCCGACGAGATGGGTCAGCTGCAGGAGCGGATCACCTCGACGCGGGGTCGCTCGATCACCTCGCTGCAGGCGATCTACGTGCCCGCCGACGACATCACCGACCCCGCACCCCACACCACGTTCGCCCACCTCGACGCGACGACCGTGCTCTCGCGGCCGATCTCGGAGAAGGGCATCTACCCGGCCGTGGACCCGCTGGACTCCACCAGCCGGATCCTCGACCCGCAGTACGTGGGCCAGGAGCACTACGACACCGCGCAGCGGGTCAAGCAGGTGCTGCAGCGCTACCAGGAGCTGCAGGACATCATCGCGATCCTCGGCATCGACGAGCTCGGTGAAGAGGACAAGGTCACCGTGAACCGCGCCCGTCGCGTCGAGCGGTTCCTGTCGCAGAACATGTTCGTCGCCGAGGCCTTCACCGGTCAGCCCGGCTCGTTCGTGCCGCTGGCCGAGACGCTCCAGTCGTTCAAGGCGATCACCGAGGGCGAGTACGACCACGTCCCGGAGCAGGCCTTCTTCATGTGCGGTGGACTCGAGGACCTCGAGGCCAACGCAGCCAAGCTCAAGAAGGCCTGAGCACCCGCTCAGCGCTGACCGGCGGCCGGGTCTCCCTCCGGGGAGGCCCGGTCGTCGGCGTTCGGTCACCCGTCCGTGTGCTCTTCGGCGGGCGGGGCTCCAGTTCGGTCGCCGCAGTGCCGACCATCAGGGCAGAGCGCCCGAGCGGCGGGCGCCGTCGCAGGGGTTCGGCATGGACGCGATCAGCAGACTGGACGGGCGCACCGGCGACGGCAGCGACCCCGGCTGGACCTGGGCGCCGTTCGCGCCCGAGGAGCCGGTGGACATCGCCCGGTTCCGCATCGAGGAGTGGGCGCCGGCATCCACCGTCCGGCACCCGTGGGTCCGGGTCGGCCGGTTCACGCTGCTCTACCGCCGCGCCGCCTGACGTCCTCCGATCAGGGGGGCCGGGCAGACCGCCCGCCCCTCGACGCTAGGGTGGAGGCCCGTCCGCAACAACCGAGGAGTGTCGTGGCGACCCTGCAGGTCGAGTTGGTGGCCGTCGAGCGCAAGATCTGGTCCGGCGAGGCCACGATGGTCATCGCCCGCACGACCGAGGGCGAGCTCGGCGTCCTGCCCGGTCACGCACCCCTGCTGGGTCAGCTGGCCCCCGGCGGTGTCGTCACCATCCGCACCGAGACCGGTGAGGACCTCACCGTCGCTGCGCACGGTGGCTTCCTCTCCGTGAGCGAGAAGGGCGTCTCCATCCTCGCCGAGACGGCCGAGATCTCTACGGAGATCGACGTGGAGCGCGCTCGCGAGGCGCTGCGTCGCGCCGAGGACGCCGGGGACGACCCCGAGGCGCTCGACGCCGCGCGTCGGGCAGTGTCCCGGCTGCGCGCGGCCGGCGAATCCGTCTGACCTTCCCGGCACCACCCGGCCCGGCCCCGAACCGCCCGTGACCACGGTCCTGCTGGTCCTGCTCGGGGTGCTGCTCGTCGTGGTGGCCGTGGTGTTCCTGTTGCGCCGCCGGTTCCTGCTCTCCGGGCTCGGCGCGGTCACCATGTGGCTGCGCACCCCGAGCTCGTCGCGGTGGTCGGTGGGCGTCGCCTGGTACGGCGGCGACGCGCTGCTCTGGTACCGGGCGCTGTCGCTGTCCGTGCGGCCGCAGCACCGGCTGGACCGGTCGGGGTTCGCCGTCGAATCGCAGCGGCGGGCCGGCCGGGACGACCTGGCCCTGCCCGAGGACGTCGTCGTCCTCTCCTGCGCGACCGCCGAGGGGCACCGCGACCTGGCGATGGACCCCTCGACGGTGACCGGCTTCCTGTCCTGGCTGGAGTCGGCCCCGCCGGGTCGCTGACCGCGGGGGATCAGCCGGCCGTGGGGCCGCCGGGCACCCAGAGGATGTCCCCGCCCGGGTTGGCCACCCGGGAGAGGATGAACAGCAGGTCCGACAACCGGTTGAGGTAGCGCGCGGTCTCGGTGTTCGTGACCCCGGTCCGGCCGCTCGCCTCGTCCGCCTCGAGCAGCGCCCAGACGCTGCGCTCGGCCCGCCGGGCCACGACCCGGGCCTGGTGCAGCAGGGCGGCCAGCGGCGTGCCGCCCGGCAGGATGAAGCTGTTCAGCTTGGGCAGCGTCTCGTTGTACTCGTCGCAGGCCGCCTCGAGCCGCTCGGTGTAGGCCGCGGTGATGCGCAGCGGCGGGTACTCCGGGTCCGGCGTGATCGGCGTGCAGAGGTCGGCGCCGACGTCGAACAGGTCGTTCTGGATGCTGCGCAGCAGGTCGGCGAGCGCCGGCTCGGGGGAGCCGAGGGCCACCGCCGTGCCCAGCACGCTGTTGGTCTCGTCCACGTCGGCGTAGGCGACCAGTCGCGGATCGGTCTTCGCCACCCGGCTCATGTCGCCCAGGTGGGTCTGACCGGCGTCGCCGGTCTTGGTGTAGATGCGGGTGAGCCGGACGGTCATGCCGTCCAGCGTAGAGCCGCCGTACGGAGAGTCCCCGGCCGCCGCCGTAGGGTGTTCCGGTGGAGTGCTTCGAGGTGACCGGTGGAGCGGTGCTGACCGGCCGGGTACGGGTCACCGGGGCCAAGAACAGCGCGCTGAAGCTCATGGCCGCCGCGCTGCTGGCGCCGGGGCGCACCGCGATCGACGAGGTGCCCGACATCCTCGACGTCTCGATCATGAGCGAGGTGCTGCGCCGGCTGGGCTGCGGCGTCACCTACACGCCCACGCCCGGCAGCGGTGGTGGTGGCCGCGTCGTGGTCGACGTGCCCGAGCAGCCCTCGACGGAGACCGACTACGACCTCGTGCGCCGGATGCGCGCCTCGATCAGCGTGCTCGGCCCGCTGGTCGCCCGCTGCGGCAGTGCGCGGGTCGCGCTGCCCGGCGGGGACGCCATCGGCTCCCGCGGGCTGGACATGCACATCGCCGGCCTGGAGCGGCTGGGCGCCACGATCATCAGCGAGCACGGCTTCCTCGTCGCCACCGCGCCGCGGCTGACCGGCACCTCGATCTGGCTGGACTTCCCGTCGGTGGGCGCCACCGAGAACCTCGTCATGGCCGCGGTGCTGGCCGAGGGGACGACGGTGATCGACAACGCCGCCCGCGAGCCGGAGATCGTCGACCTCTGCGCGATGCTCATCGCGATGGGCGCGCGGATCGACGGCGCCGGCACCTCCACCCTCACCGTCGACGGCGTGGAGAACCTCTCGCCGGTCACCTACACGACCGTGCCCGACCGGATCGTCGCCGGCACGTGGGCGATCGGGGCGGTCATGACGCGCGGCGACGTGGTCATCGAGCGGGCCGTGGCCGGCCACCTGCGGGTGGCGCTGGACAAGCTCGTCGACGCCGGCGCCACGGTCGAGGAGCTGCCCGACGGGTTGCGCGTCGCGATGGCCGACCGGCCGCGCGCCGTCGACGTCGTGACCCTGCCCTTCCCCGGGTTCCCGACCGACCTGCAGCCGATGGCGGTGGCGCTGGCGGCGGTCTCCACGGGCACCGCCCTGATCACGGAGAACGTCTTCGAGGGCCGGTTCATGTTCGTCAACGAGCTCGTCCGCCTCGGCGCGGACGTGCGGATCGACGGCCACCACGCCGTCGTCCGCGGGCGGGAGCGGCTCTCCAGCGCGCCGGTCGTGGCCACCGACATCCGGGCCGGCGCCGGGCTGGTCCTGGCCGGCCTGCTCTCCGACGGGCTGACCGAGGTGCAGGAGGTGCACCACGTCGACCGCGGCTACCCGCACTTCGTCGAGCAGCTGCGCGGCCTGGGCGCCCAGGTCGAGCGGACCCAGCGGCCCGGCTGACCTGAGCTCAGCCGGAGAAGGACGCCGCCAGCATCCGGGCGCGGGCCGCGTCGTCGGGGAAGACCAGCACGTCGGTGCGGTGCGGCGCCGGTGAGCGCTGGGTGGACCTGATGCCGGCGTCGGACAGCACGGCCCGCAGCGCCCGGGCGGTCTGCGGTGCGGTCACCGTGGCCACGAGCACGAGCAGCCCGTCGTCGGTGGGCGCCGCCGGGGTGGCCGTCCGGCCGTAACCGGGGCCGAAGGCCCACCGCGTCACGAGGGCCAGCAGGGCCACGACGAACAGGATGACCACGATCGGTCCGAGCCCTCCGGACACCGGCGTCCCCCTTCGGTACGACCCGATCGAGTGTGCCACCGGGTGCCGTTGCCCGGGCGGGGCTGCTGCGGTACGGGGACCGCCCTAGACTCCGCCGGTATGCCGTTCCCGTCATCGCCGGAGGAGCGTGACCGTCCCTGGGTCATGCGCACCTACGCCGGCCACTCCTCGCCGGCCGAGTCCAACGCCCTGTACCGGCGCAACCTGGCCAAGGGCCAGACCGGCCTCTCGGTGGCCTTCGACCTGCCGACGCAGACCGGGTACGACCCGGACGACGAGCTCGCCGTCGGCGAGGTCGGCAAGGTGGGCGTCCCGGTCACGCACATCGGTGACATGCGCGCCCTGTTCGACGGCATCCCGCTCGACGAGATGAACACGTCGATGACGATCAACGCCACGGCGATGTGGCTCCTGGCGCTCTACCAGGCGGTCGCCGAGGAGCACGGGCACGACGTCAGCAAGCTGGCCGGCACGACGCAGAACGACATCATCAAGGAGTACCTGTCGCGGGGGACCTACGTCTTCCCGCCGGCTCCCTCGATGCGGCTGATCACCGACATGGTCGCCTACACGGTGACGACCATGCCGAAGTGGAACCCGATCAACATCTGCAGCTACCACCTGCAGGAGGCCGGGGCGACGCCGGAGCAGGAGATCGCCTACGCGATCAGCACCGCGATCGCCGTCCTCGACTCGGTGCGCGACTCCGGGCAGGTGCCGCAGGAGAAGTTCGGCGAGGTCGTCGCCCGCATCTCCTTCTTCGTCAACGCGGGCGTCCGCTTCGTCGAGGAGATGTGCAAGATGCGCGCCTTCACCCAGCTCTGGGACGAGCTGACGGAGGAGCGCTACGGCGTGCAGGACCCCAAGCAGCGCCGCTTCCGCTACGGCGTGCAGGTCAACTCCCTGGGTCTGACCGAGGCCCAGCCGGAGAACAACGTCCAGCGCATCGTGCTCGAGATGCTGGCGGTCACCCTGTCCCGCGACTCCCGGGCCCGGGCGGTGCAGCTGCCGGCCTGGAACGAGGCGCTCGGCCTGCCCCGGCCCTGGGACCAGCAGTGGTCGCTGCGGCTCCAGCAGGTGCTGGCCTACGAGACCGACCTGCTCGAGTACGAGGACCTGTTCACCGGCTCGGTCGTCGTCGAGAAGAAGGTCGCCGACCTCGTCGAGGGCGCCAAGGCCGAGATGGCCCGCGTCGAGGAGCTCGGTGGCGCGGTCGCGGCGGTCGAGTCCGGCTACATGAAGAGCGCGATGGTGGGCTCGCTCGCCGAGCGCCGCCGCCGGATCGAGAGCGGCGAGGACGTCGTCGTCGGCGTCAACAAGTTCGAGACGACCGAGCCCAACCCGCTCACCGCCGACCTCGACGCCGCGATCATGGTCGTCGACCCGGCCGTGGAGGCCTCCGCCCAGGAGGCGGTCCGGACGTGGCGGGCCGAGCGCGACCAGGCCGCCGCCGACAAGGCGCTCGACGCCCTCCGCGCGGCGGCCGCGACCGACGTCAACCTGATGGCCGCCACGCTCGACTGCGCCCGTGCGGGCGTGACGACGGGGGAGTGGGCCGGGGTGCTGCGCGAGGTGTTCGGCGAGTACCGCGCCCCCACCGGCGTGGCCTCGGCCAGCAGCGGCGGCGAGGCCGACGCGACGCTGGTCGACATCCGCGAGCGGGTGCGGTCCACGGGCGAGGAGCTCGGCGGACGGCTGCGCTTCCTGGTCGGCAAGCCGGGCCTGGACGGTCACTCCAACGGCGCCGAGCAGATCGCGGTCCGCGCGCGCGACGCCGGCTTCGAGGTCATCTACCAGGGCATCCGCCTGACCCCGGCGCAGATCGTCTCGGCCGCGGTCGAGGAGGACGTGCACGTCGTCGGTCTGTCGGTGCTCTCCGGCTCCCACCTGCAGGTGGTGCCGGCGGTGCTGCGCGGGCTGAAGGAGGCCGGCCTGGACGACGTCCCGGTGGTCGTCGGCGGGATCATCCCGGACAGCGACGCACGACGGCTGCGCGAGCAGGGGGTGGCCCGCGTCTTCACGCCCAAGGACTTCGGCCTGACCGAGATCATGGGGTCGGTGGTCGACGTGATCCGCGAGGCGAACGGGCTCGACGAGAAGGTGCCCACCCCGGCCTGAGGTCGGTAGCGTCGTCACATGGCTGACGGCGCACCCCGGGTGGAACGGGACGGCGACGCCGTCCGCATCACGATGGTGCGGGCGGCGCGCCGCAACGCGCTCTCCCGCGAGCACCTCACGCAACTGCTCGCTGCCGTGACCGAGGCCGGCTCGAGCGACGCCACCGGCATCGTCCTGGCCGCCGAGGGGCCGGTGTTCAGCGCCGGCCACGACTTCGGCGACGTGGCCGGGAAGCCGATCGCCGAGGTGCGCAGCCTCCTGCAGCTGTGCACCGAGCTGATGCAGACCCTCCAGGACGTGCCGCAGGTGGTCGTGGCCCGCGTGCACGCCCTGGCGACCGCCGCGGGCTGCCAGCTGGTCGCCTCGTGCGACCTGGCGGTCGCCGCGGAGTCGGCCGGCTTCGCCGCGCCCGGGGGCAAGGGCGGGTGGTTCTGCCACACCCCGATGGTGGCGATCGCGCGCAACGTCGGCCGGAAGCGGGCGATGGAGCTGGCGCTCACCGGCGACGTCATCGACGCCCGGACGGCGCTGGACTGGGGGCTGGTCAACCGGGTGGTCCCGGACGACGAGCTCGACGCAGCGGTCGCCGATCTCGTGGCCCGGGCGACCCGCGGCTCCCGGGCCAGCAAGGCGTGGGGCAAGCAGACGATGTACGCCCAGCTCGACCGCCCGGAGCGGGACGCCTACACGACGGCGGTGGAGGTGATGGCCGCGGCGAGCCAGCTCGACGGGGCCCGGGAGGGCATGGCGTCGTTCCTGGAGAAGCGCCCGCCGGTCTGGACCGACTGAGTGAACCCGGACACACGCGGGCATGGCCGCGCCGCCGCGTGCCTTGACCCCTCCGTGCACAACGTGTGGGGCCTGACGCGCAGGCGCGCCCTCGACTACGGGCGGATGACGACCGCGAGCTGTTGACGCTCCCCGCTCCTGCCGTCCTCCCTCTCCTCCCGTAGATCGGTCGTCCTCCCGTGCTCGCTCGTCTCCGCCGCGTGCCCTTCGGCGCGCAGGTCCTCCTCGCCCTCGTGGTCGGCGTCGCCCTCGGCTTCGTCGCCCGCGAGATGGGCACCGTCTCCGACGGCTCGCCCAACTGGCTGACCAGCACCCTGCAGACCATCGGCAGCAGCTTCGTCTCGCTGCTCAAGGCCCTGGTCCCCGCGCTGATCGTCACCGCGGTCATCGTCTCGATCGCCAACCTCAAGGAGGTCTCCAACGCCGCCCGGCTGGCCGCGCAGACCCTGCTGTGGTTCGCCATCACCGCGCTGATCGCCGTCGCGATCGGCATCGGCCTGGGCCTGCTGACCCAGCCCGGCAGCAACAGCTCCGTCGACGCCGCGAGCGCCCAGGACGTCGGCACGACCGGCGGCTGGTGGGACTTCCTGACCGGCCTGGTGCCCGGCAACATCCTCGGCCTGCAGGCATCCGCCGGCAGCGACGGCTCGATCGGCCTGTCGTTCAACGTGCTGCAGCTGATCGTCATCTCGGTCGCGATCGGCGTCGCCGCCCTCAAGGTGGGCCCGGCCGCCGACCCGTTCCTGAACCTCACCCGCTCCGCCCTGGCAATCGTCCAGAAGGTGCTCTGGTGGGTCATCCTGCTGGCCCCGATCGGCACCGTCGGCCTCATCGGCAACGCCGTCGCCAGCTACGGCTGGGACTCCCTCGGCTCGCTCGGCGTCTTCGCCGGCGCGGTCTACGCGGGTCTGGCCCTGGTGCTGTTCGTCGTCTACCCGGTGCTGCTCAAGGCGCACGGCCTCTCGCCGCTGCGGTACTTCGCCGGTGCGTGGCCCGCGATCCAGCTGGCCTTCGTCTCCCGCTCCTCGATCGGCACCCTGCCGGTGACCGAGCGGGTGACCGAGCAGAACCTCGGCGTGCCGCGGTCCTATGCGTCGTTCGCCGTGCCGCTGGGCGCGACCACCAAGATGGACGGCTGCGCCGCGATCTACCCGGCGCTGGCCGCGATCTTCGTCGCCCAGTTCTTCGGCGTGGAGCTCGGCATCACCGACTACCTGCTCATCGCGTTGGTCTCGGTCATCGGCTCGGCCGCGACCGCCGGCGTCACCGGCGCCGTGGTCATGCTGACCCTCACGCTGTCGACCCTGGGCCTGCCGCTGGCCGGCGTCGGCCTGCTGCTGGCGATCGACCCGATCCTCGACATGGGCCGCACCGCGGTGAACGTGGCCGGCCAGGCGCTGGTGCCGACGATCGTGGCCAAGCGCGAGGGCATCCTCGACCTCGAGCGGTACAACTCGACCTCGCCGGTCGAGCCGCTGGCCGCGGTCGAGGAGCAGGACGGCGTGGACGCCGACCTGCGCCGGCCCGCCACGGTCTAGCCGCTGTGCGCCCGACGGGCCCGGTTCCTCTCCAGAGGAGCCGGGCCCGTTCGTCATGCCAGGGGGAGGTCCGCGCAACCGGTCTCGTGGGGGAGCAGTGGACGGACCAGCACCGACCAGCGCTGCCCGTCGGGCCCCCGCCACGGGGTCCGGTCGGTGGCGTCGGCGGCGGCGTCCAGGAGCTGCTGGGCGTCGTCCCCGGTGAGCAGGGTGCAGCCGGCGATCCCCGGGATGCCGGTGCCCAGCTCCGGTCCCGGCCACGTGCGCTCCGCCGGGGCCTCCCCCCACGACGGTTCGATGAAGCCGGAGGTGATCGCGGCGACGGCCTCGGCCGGATACGGCTCGGGGCCACGGACCCGCGCGGCACCGAGCGCGTCCGGGAGGTCGCGGAACTGCTCGATCAGCCCGGACAGCCGTTGGCGGTCCGCGGCCTGTGCCGGAGTCACGCCGGAGATGCCGCCGCCACCCGGCGCCGAGCCGATGGCGAGGGCGTAGACCTCACGCGTGGCGTCGACGTCGTCGGTGTGCAGGACGAAGCGCGTGTCGGTCTGGTCGGTGACCGAGGGGGAGCCGAGGTCGGCCTCCTCGGCCACGCCGGCCTCGAGGGCGAGGGTCACCAGCTCCTCGAGGCCCTCGCCGTCCAAGTGGTGCACCTCGATCGCCGGCACCGCGGGAACCCCGGCGGTGGCCGGAGCCGGAACGGGGATGAGGACCCGGCCGTCGGAGTAGACGGTGACGACGGGCAGCCGGGCCGCGGCGTAGGGCGCCGGCACGTAGCCGCCGACCTCGCCGATCTGCAGCACGACGTGCAGGGCCTCCGCGGACGGCGGCGCGGCCTCCGCGGACGGCGGCGCGGCGGCGACGGGGTCGCCCTCGGACCCGGTGCAGGCGGCGAGCAGTGCCACGAGGGCGGCTCCGGACGCGCCCCGGCGGAGGAGGGCAGGAACCCTCGCTCGTCCTCGCCCGCCGCCCGCTGCGCTCACCCGGACAGTCTGTACCGTCGGCGCCCGTGCGTCTGGTCATTGCCCGCTGCTCCGTCGACTACATCGGGCGGCTCACCGCCCACCTGCCGATGGCCACCCGCCTGCTGCTGGTGAAGGCCGACGGCTCGGTGTCGATCCACGCCGACGACCGCGCCTACAAGCCGCTGAACTGGATGAGCCCGCCCTGCTCGCTGCGCGAGGAGCTCACCGACGGTGCGGGCACCTGGACGGTCACCAACAAGGCCGGCGAGCAGCTGATCATCACCATCGAGTCGGTCGAGCACGACCACGCCCACGAGCTCGGCGTCGACCCGGGCCTGCAGAAGGACGGCGTCGAGGCCGAGCTGCAGCGGCTGCTGGCGATGCACGTGGAGACCTTCGGGCAGGGGTGGTCCCTGGTCCGCCGCGAGTACCCGACGGCGATCGGCCCGGTGGACCTGCTCTGCCGGGACGCCACCGGGACCACCGTCGCGGTGGAGATCAAGCGACGGGGCGAGATCGACGGTGTCGAGCAGCTGACCCGCTACCTCGAGCTGCTCAACCGCGACCCGCTGCTCGCTCCGGTGAAGGGCGTCTTCGCCGCTCAGGCGATCAAGCCGCAGGCGCGGGTGCTCGCCGCCGACCGGGGCATCGACTGCGTCACCGTGGACTACGCCGTCCTCAAGGGGACCGACGACCCCTCCCAGCGCCTGTTCTGAGGCGTCACCTCCGGGTGCCCGCGGCGCGAATGAGAGACTGCCCACCGATCACCGACGGTGGAGGGATGGCAACGTGGCCAGGGAATTGAACGAGGTCGGCATCGTGGGGCTGGGCACCGCGGGTGCCGCCATCGCGGAAGCACTCGCCCGGGCGGGCCTGTCGGTCACGGCCGTCGAGGTCAGCGACGAGGCCGCCGCACGCGGCCGCGCCGCGATCGAGCGCTCGATCGCCGCCGGTGAGGCCGACGACGCCGCACTCGGCCGCATCCGCTACACCACCGCGCTCGAGGACCTCGCCGCGGCGGAGCTCGTCGTCGAGGCCGTGCCCGAGCGCCTCGCGCTGAAGGCGGAGATCCTCGCCCAGCTCGACAAGATCACCGGGCCGGACACCATCCTGGCGACGAACACCTCGAGCCTCTCGGTCACCGAGCTCGCGGTGGGCACCGGCCGGCCGAGCAAGGTCGTCGGGCTGCACTTCGCCAACGCCGTGCCGACGGCGACGCTGGTCCAGGTCGCCCGCACCGCCGTCACCGACCCGACGGTCATCGAGGACGCGGTGGCCCTGGTCGAGCGCCTGGGCAAGGTCGCGGTGACCGTGGGCGACAACCCCGGCTTCATCACCGACGCGCTGCTGTTCGGCTACCTCAACCACGCCGTCTCGATGTTCGAGAACGGCTACGCCAGCCGCGAGGACATCGACGCCGCCATGCGGTTCGGCTGCGGCCTGCCCATGGGCCCGCTGCAGGTCCTGGACCTCATCGGCGTCGACACCGCCTACGACGTCCTCGACGCGCTGCACGCGGTCTCGGGCAAGCGGCTGCACGCGCCCAGCCCGGTCCTCAAGCAGATGCGGACCGCCGGCCTGCTCGGCCGGAAGTCCGGCCGTGGCTTCTACACCTACGCCGAGGCGGGCTCCGCCGAGGTCGTCGCCGACGCCGCGACCCCGACCCCCGGCGGTGCCGCCGAGGGTGCCCGTGCGGTGCAGACCGTCGGCGTCGTCGGCTCGGGCACGATGGCCACCGGCATCATCGAGGTCGTCGCCAAGGCCGGCTACGACGTCACCTTCATCGCCCGCTCGGACGAGAAGGTCGCCGGCGTCGAGAAGGCCCTGGCGAAGTCGCTGGACAAGCAGGTCGAGCGCGGTCGCCTCGAGCAGTCCGTCCGCGACGAGGTCCTCGGCCGGGTCACCGGCGCCAGTTCCGTCGAGGCACTGGGCGAGGTCGACCTGGTCATCGAGGCCGTCGTCGAGTCGCTTCCGGTCAAGGAGGCGCTCTTCGCCGACCTGGGCCGGATCGCCAAGCCGGGTGCGGTGCTCGCCACCACGACCTCCAGCCTGCCGGTCATCAAGTGCGCCCTGGCCAGCGGCCGCCCGGCCGACGTCGTGGGCATGCACTTCTTCAACCCCGCGACGGTCATGAAGCTGGTCGAGGTGGTCTCCACCGTCTCCACCGCCCCTGACGTCGCCGCCACGGTGCACGCGGTGACGGCGAAGCTCAAGAAGGTCGCCGTCTCCTGCAGCGACCGGGCCGGCTTCATCGTCAACGCGCTGCTCTTCCCGTACCTGAACGACGCGGTGAGCATGCTGGCGGCGCACTACGCGTCGACGACCGAGATCGACACGGCCGTGAAGGCGGGCCTGGGCTACCCGATGGGCCCGTTCGAGCTGCTCGACGTGGTCGGCAACGACGTGTCGCTGGCCATCGAGCAGGAGCTGCACACCGAGTTCCGCGACCCGGCCCTCGCGCCGGCGCCGCTGCTCGAGCACCTGGTGACCGCCGGCTACCTGGGCCGCAAGACCGGTCGTGGCTTCCACGACTACGCCCGCCGCTGACAGGTGCCCCGTAGGCGCCCACGGCCCGTCCCCCGATCCGCGGATCGGGGGGCGGGCCGTCGCGCTGAGCAGGTCGAGGAGGCCGGGGACGGCGACTGGGTGGTCCGGCCGCTCACCGGGGCGAGCACCGGCAAGACCTACCGCTGCCCGGGTTGTGACCAGGAGATCCGGCCCGGCACGCCGCACGTGGTGACCTGGCCCGCGTACGCGCGGAACTCCGACCTCGAGCCGTGGGACACCGACTCGGCGGCCGATCGGCGGCGGCACTGGCACACCACCTGCTGGCGGGCCCGCGACCGGCGTCGCTAGCCGATCAGCCGGGCGGACACCACGACGTTGTCGGTGTAGCTCCGCGCGGCGGGGTCGAACGGGCCCCCGCAGGTGATCAGCCGGAGCTCCGACCCGAGAACCGGCCCGTAGACCGCCCCGGTCGGGAACGCGGCCTTCGGCACCCGCGTCACCCGATCGACGGCGAACCGGGCGCTCGTGCCGTCGGCACGGTCGACGACGACCTCGTCCCCGGGAACGAGCCGGTGCAGCCCGGCGAACGCCCCGGGGGAGCCGGCCCAGTCGACGTGCCCCGCGAGGACGGCCGGCCCCGGCTGACCGGGCACCGGGCTCCCGGCGTACCAGCCGGCCACTGCGGCGTCGGCGGGCACCGCCAGGCCGCCGGTGGTGTCCAGCCCGGTGCCGGTCAGCGGGGCGTCGAGGCCGACCGCCGACGCCCGGACGCGCACTGGCGCGGCGTCCTGCGCCGGCGCCGTGGGTGCGGTCGAGAGCCGCGGGAAGCGGGCGGGCGGCGGAGCCGCTCCACCGGCCGCCACGGCCCCGACCGGGACCACTGCGGGTGCCGTCGCGTCGACGAGCGGCCGGACGGTGAGCCCGCCCCCGGGGGTGTCGAGCACGAGCAGGCTCACGACGGTGCCGGCGACGAGGTCCACCGGCGCCTCCGTCGCCCCGGTGGCGTCCGTCAGCCGCAGCACGACGGCGCCCGCCGGCACGGTGGTGTAGTCCGACACGGCGGGGAGGGAGAGCCCGCTCGCCAGGACCGGTCCGCCGCCGACGGCCACGTCCAGGTCCGCCGCACCGCCGGCCGCGGCCACGACGCGGACCCGTGCCGTCCCGGCGGCCGGTGCGGTCGGGTCGTCGGCCAGGGGAGCGAGCGCCAGGTCGGCGAAGCGGCCCGACAGCGCGAGCGTGCGGGTGCCGCCGGCCGGCACCTCCACCCGGGCCGAGAGGGCGGGTGCCGCGGTGGCCGAGGAGCCTGCCGGCCGCACGCTGACCGCGTAGCTGCCGGCGGGGAGGTCGGCGAACCCGCTCACGTCGCCGTAGCCGAGACCGGTGGCGACGTCCGTGCCGGCCTCGACCGCAGGCCCTCCCGCCGGTGCCGGCGTCAGCGCGACGTCGACGGCCGGTGAGTCGGGGGAGAGGTGCGCGATGCGCAGCCGCCCGGTCTCACCGGCGGCGTGCGCGTGCGGGATCGCGACGGCCAGCAGCGCGGTCCAGAGGAGGCCGACCAGCAGGCCGGCCCACGCCCGCCGACGAGCCGTCAGGAGCGGCCCTGCCCGACGGGCTGGTCGATGGACTGCGTGGGCGGACCCGCGACCGGTGCCGCGGTCGACCCGGAGGCCGTCTGGGACGGACGCGGGGGCAGCGGGAGCTGGCGGGTGGTCGGACCGGACGACGCAGGGGCCTGCGCCGGCTGCGCGGGCGCGGACTGCTCCGCGGCGGGGGCGGTGGTCGTCGCCCGGGGGGTGGGCTGCGGCCGCTGCTCCGCCGCGGTCCGCTCGCCCTCGGCGCGGGCAGGCTCCGTGCGCGGGTCCTGGGTGCGCTGGTCCTGGGTGCGGGGGGTCTCGGTGCGGGGGGTCTCGGCGGCGGGTGCGGTCTGTCCGGCCCCGGCGGTGGCCGGCTGCTCCGGACGGTCGCTCAGCTCGGGCAGGTTGTCCAGCAGACGGCGGGCCTGGAGGAGCCGGCCGGTGAGCTCGTCGCGGACCCCGCGGATGGCCTCGGCCTTCGCCTCGGCGTCGGCGACCAGCTGGGCGGCGTGCTGCTCGGCGGCGGCGACCCGCTGCCGGGCGGCCTGGGTGGAGATGCGCTCGCGCTCCTCCTCGGCCCGGGCTGCCTCGGCCCGACGGGCGCGCTGGGCGATGTCGAAGTCCTCCTCGACCTTCGCCCGGCGGGCCTGGGACTCGGCGTCGAGGCGGGCGACCCGCTCCTGGGCCTTGGCGACCAGCTCGTCGGCCCGCAGCTGGGCCTTCTGCATGATCTGCTCGGCACCCTGCCGCGCCTCGGTGATCATCCGCTCGACCTCGGCCTGGCCGGCGGCGTGCCGCTCGAGCAGCGCGCGCTCCTCGGCGTCGGTCTGCTCGCGGACCGCCTGGGCGTCGAGCTCGGCGGCGCGGCGGATCTCGCCGGCCTCCTCCTCGGCGAGCTGCAGCATGTGCTGGATGCGCTCGCTGATGTTCTCGAAGGTGGGGGCCGAGGCGGTGGCGGCCTTGCGGCGCAGCGCCTCGATCTCGTTGTGCATCGCCGAGAGCTGACCGGTCATGTCCGCGGAGCGGGCGACGGCGGCGTCGCGGTCGGCCAGCGCGATGCGGAAGTCCGCCTCGAGCCGCTCGATGGTGTCGGCGACCTGGCTGCGGTCGTACCCCCGCAGCACCACGTCGAACGAGTGCTGGGCCTCGTGCATCGGCAGTTCGTGGCGGGGGTCGCTCATGTCGTCATCCTCGCAGACAGGGGGAGGGGTAGTCACCGTGTCGGGCAGGCCGGATCCCAATCGTCCCGGACGCCCCGGGGGTCACCGCAGGCCGGGTGGACGTGCCGAGGGCCCGGCCCCCCGGGACGGGGAGCCGGGCCCTCGGGCACGGAGGGGGTGGGTCAGACGCCGCGGAAGCGGTTGATCGCCTCGAGGTGCTGCTCGCGCTTCTCGGCGTTCTTGACGCCGAGCCCCTCCTCGGGGGCCAGGGTCAGCACGCCGACCTTGCCCTGGTGGGCGTTCTTGTGGACGTCGAGGGCGGCCTGGCCGACCTCCGCCATCGGGTACACCTTCGACAGCGTCGGGTGGATGAGGCCCTTGTCGATGAGCCGGTTGGCCTCCCACGCCTCCTTGTAGTTGGCGAAGTGGGAGCTGAGGATCTTCTTCAGGTTCATCCAGAGGTAGCGGTTGTCGTACTCGTGCATGTAGCCGCTGGTGGAGGCGCAGGTGATGATCGTGCCGCCCTTCTTGGCGACGTAGACGCTGGCACCGAAGGTCTCGCGGCCCGGGTGCTCGAAGACGATGTCCACGTCCTCACCGCCGGTCAGCTCGCGGATCTTCTTGCCGAAGCGCTGCCACTCCCTGGGGTCCTGGGTGCGCTCGTCCTTCCAGAACTTGTAGCCCTCGGCGGACCGGTCGATGACCAGGTCGGCGCCCATCTTGCGGACGATCTCGGCCTTCTCCGGGCTGCTGACGACGCAGACCGGGATCGCGCCGCCGTTGAGCGCCATCTGCGTGGCGTAGGAGCCGAGGCCACCCGAGGCGCCCCAGATCAGGACGACGTCGCCCTGCTTCATGTTGGCGCCGTTCTTGCTCACCAGCTGCCGGTAGGCGGTCGAGTTGACCAGGCCCGGGCTGGCGGCCTCCTCCCACGAGAGGTGGCCCGGCTTGGGCATGAGCTGGTTGCTCTTGACCAGGGCCAGTTCGGCGAGGCCGCCGAAGTTGGTCTCGAAGCCCCAGATCCGCTGCTGCGGGTCCATCATCGTGTCGTCGTGGCCGGCCGGGTCCTCGAGCTCCACCGAGAGGCAGTGCGCGACGACCTCGTCGCCCGGCTTCCACTTGTTGACACCCGGGCCCACGCGCAGCACGACGCCGGCGAGGTCGGAGCCGACCACGTGGTAGGGCAGGTCGTGCCGCTTGGTCAGCTCCGAGAGACGGCCGTAGCGCTCGAGGAAGCCGAAGGTGGAGACCGGCTCGAAGATCGACGTCCAGACGGTGTTGTAGTTCACCGAGGACGCCATGACGGCGACGATCGCCTCGCCCGGGCCCAGCTCCGGGGTGGCCACCTCGTCGATGTGCAGGGACTTGCGGGGGTCCTTCTCCTTCGTCGGGATCCCCTCGAACATGTTCTGCTCGTCCTTGCGCACCACGACGGCGCGGTAGGACTCCGGTACGGCGAGGCCGCCCAGCGCGTCCAGCTGGTCGGCGAGGATGGCGTCCCTGATCTCGTTCACGCGAACTCCTGGGTCGTTGAAGGCCGTCGTCGGCCGGCTCGGAGGGCGGTACTGGGCAGTGCGGTGGCGGGGGACGTTACCGATGCGTAACGGCCCCGCTGGAGGGGTGGTCGGCGGTCAGTGCGCCGCAGCGGCGGGCTGGACGAGCTCGATGAGCACCCCGCCGGCGTCCTTCGGGTGGATGAAGTTGACCCGGCTGTCGGACGTGCCGCGCTTGGGGACGTCGTAGAGCAGCCGCAGGCCGCGCTCGCGGAGGGTGGCGCTGACCGCCTCGACGTCGTCGACCCGGAAGGCCAGCTGCTGCAGGCCGGGGCCGGAGCGGCCGATGAACTTGGCGATCGTGGACTCCGGGGTCAGCGGCGCGAGCAGCTGGATCCGGGTGTCGCCGTTCCCGACGGCCAGCATCGCCTCGCGGACGCCCTGCTCCTCGTTGGTCTCCTCGTGCACCGAGCGCACGCCGAAGGCCTGGGCGTAGAAGGCGATGGCTTCGTCCAGGTCCGGCACGGCGATGCCGACGTGGTCGATGGTGGTGAACAGCCCCTCGGGCAGACCCGTGGCCGCGGCGTCGTTGGTGGTCACGTCGGCATCCTGCCGCGCCCCGCCCGAGGGCGACACTCCGGGGGCGGTCCGAGGGCCCCGGTCGGGTGACGGGAGCGGGCCGGGGAGTGGGCCACGCCACGTCCAGCGGGCGGGTGGTTCTAACATGGTCGGCAGCCCGACGCCGCGCGAACCGCGCGGTCTGCTCTGTCTTACACGGTCGCCGGCGTCGGCGGCCCGGCACTGGAGGCCCCCCGTGAGCGAAAACAACAGAGTCCGTTCGGTCATCGTCAGCGGTGCTCGTACCCCGATGGGCCGGCTGCTCGGCGGGCTGAAGGACTTCTCGGCCGCGGACCTCGGTGGCTTCGCGATCAAGGCCGCCCTCGAGCGCGCCGGCATCACCGGCGACCAGGTCGACTACGTGATCATGGGCCAGGTCATCCAGGCCGGCGCCGGGCAGAACCCCGCCCGTCCCGCGGCGGTGGCCGGCGGCATCCCGATGTCGGTGCCCGCGCTGACCATCAACAAGGTCTGCCTCTCGGGCCTGTCCGCCATCGCGATGGCCGACCAGCTGATCCGCGCCGGTGAGTACGACGTCGTCGTCGCCGGTGGCCAGGAGTCGATGACCCAGGCGCCGCACATCCTGGCGAACTCGCGCACCGGCACGAAGTTCGGCGACACCAAGCTCATCGACTCGATGTCGCACGACGGCCTCTCCGACACCTTCGACCAGGTGGCGATGGGCGCGCTGACCGAGCAGGCCAACTCCCGGTACAACCTGACCCGCGAGGAGCAGGACGAGTTCGCCGCGGCCAGCCACCAGAAGGCCGCCCGCTCGCACAAGGACGGCGTCTTCGCCGAGTCGATCACCCCGGTGCTCATCCCGCAGCGCAAGGGCGACCCGATCGAGTTCACCGACGACGAGGGCATCCGCGCCGACACGACCGTGGAGAGCCTGGGCAAGCTCAAGCCGGCCTTCGCCAAGGACGGCACCATCACCGCCGGCACCGCCTCCCAGATCTCCGACGGCGCCTGCGCCGTGGTCGTCATGAGCGCCGCCAAGGCCAAGGAGCTCGGCATCACCCCGATCGCCGAGATCGGTGCGCACGGCGTCGTCGCCGGCCCGGACGCCACGCTGCAGAGCCAGCCGTCCGGCGCCATCAAGAAGGCGTGCGAGCGCGAGGGCATCGACCCCAAGGACCTCGACGTCGTCGAGCTCAACGAGGCCTTCGCCGCCGTCGGCATCGTCTCCACCCGCGAGCTGGGCATCGACCCCGAGAAGGTCAACCCCAACGGCGGCGCGATCGCCCTGGGCCACCCGATCGGCATGAGCGGCGCCCGCGTCGTCCTCGACGTCGCTCTGGAGCTGCGTCGCCGGGGCCTCAAGGTCGGCGCCGCCGCGCTGTGCGGTGGCGGTGGCCAGGGCGACGCCCTGATCCTGCACGCGCCCAGCCAGGCGTGACGGAGGTCCCTGCGGGGACCGCGGTCCAGACGTCCGCCCCCGCCGCCTCCGGGCGGCGGGGGCGGCGTGCTGTCGACGTCCCCACGCTGGTCGAGCGGGCCCGCGAGGGCGATCCGCGCTCGGTGGCCCGGCTGATCTCGCTGGTCGAGGACGCCAGCCCGGCGCTGCGCGAGGTCGCGGCCGCCCTGGCGCCGCACACCGGCTCTGCCCAGGTGCTGGGGCTCACCGGCTCACCGGGCGTCGGCAAGTCCACGACGACGACGGCGCTGGTGCGGGCGCTGCGGCAGGCCGGCAAGCGGGTCGGGGTGCTGGCGGTCGACCCGTCGTCCCCGTTCTCCGGCGGTGCCCTGCTCGGTGACCGCGTGCGGATGCAGGACCACGCCGGGGACGGCGGGGTGTTCATCCGCTCGATGGCCTCGCGCGGGCACCTCGGCGGGCTGTCGTGGGCGACCCCGCAGGCGCTGCGGGTACTCGACGCCGCCGGCTGCGACGTCGTGCTCATCGAGACGGTCGGGGTGGGTCAGTCCGAGCTGGAGATCGCCTCGCTCGCCGACACGACCCTCGTGCTGGTCGCGCCGGGCATGGGCGACGGCATCCAGGCGGCCAAGGCCGGGATCCTCGAGGTCGCCGACGTGTTCGTCGTCAACAAGGCCGACCGGGACGGCGCGGACCAGACGGTGCGCGACCTCCGATACATGCAGTCCCTCGGTGGCCGGCACGACCTGACCGGCCGGTGGCGCCCGCCGATCTGCCGGACGGTCGCCGCCCGCGACATCGACAACGGCATCGACGACGTCCTGGCCCAGGTGGAGGAGCACCGGCTGTGGCTGGAGTCCACCGGTGAGGGCGAGCGACGCCGCACCGAGCGCGCCGCCCGCGAGATCGAGGCGATCGCCCTGGCTGCGCTGCGCGCGCGGATCGGCGACCTGCGCGGCGGCGCCGCGCTCGACGCGCTGGCCGCCCGCGTGGTGGCGGGGGAGACCGACCCCTACCGGGCCGCCGACGAGCTGGTCGCCCGGCTCTGAGCCGGCTGCCGTCCCGAGCGGGCGGTCAGCCGCTCCCACGGCAGGATCGACAGGATCGCGATGCAGTGCGGCAGGAAGATGATCTGCACGCCCGCGTAGGTCATCACGTGGAAGCCGATCAGGAACAGCGCCAGCCCGATCCGGGCCCGGTCGCTGCGCACCAGCAGCATCAGCGGCGCGGCGAACTCCAGGATCAGCATCACCCACTGCGCGGCCGGCAGCAGGCCGGGGACGTCGAGCGTCCAGTCCGAGAGCGGGGTGCCGCGGCGCACCACCGCGCGGGTCAGCGTGGAGCCGGTCGGCCAGTCCCAGCCGCCGAACCGCACCTTGGCCCAGGCGGCCAGGAAGTAGGTGAGCATGACGGTGACGAACACCGCGGCCATCGCCCAGCCCGCGGACTCCGACAGCCGCCGGTCGCGGAACCTCGCCCGGCCGATGGTCGGCAGCACGGCCAGCGCGACCAGGAACGCGATGCGGTCGTGGTCGACCTTCCCGTAGCTCATCGCGATCACCATCCACTCCGCGTAGAGGAGGAAGACGGCGGCGCCGAGCAGCCGGGGGGCCCGGCCGGTGGCGGCGGCCACGGCGGCCAGGACCAGTGCCCACTGCACGACGAGCACCAGGGTGTGCGTCGGGGTGGGGAGGTGCAGGATCCGCCCGACCAGCAGCGGGGCGTACCACTCGGTCGGCACGTCGGCGTGCGCGCGCACCCAGGCGGTGGTCAGGAAGACGTCGACCGGGATGAACAGGTAGGCGATCGCCCGGAAGACAGCGATCCGGGCGAGCGGTACCGGCGCGAACCACCACCGGCTCGTCCCGGGCAGCGGTGCAGTGCTCGAGGTGGTGCTCACTCGCCGTCCTCCAGGTCGAACTCGACGACGACGGTGTCGGTGTAGTCGCCGGTGGGCTGCCCGTCGGACAGCGCGAACCTGCGGTGCACCATCTGCACCGCCACGAGCTCGGGCGCCTCCGGGTTGGCCTCGGCGAACGCGTCGGCCAGCAGGCCGAGCAGCTCGGGGTGCTCGCGCAGCCGCTGGATCTGGCCCTCGAACTCCGCGCGGCGCAGCCCCACCTGGCCGCCCGACAGCTTGATCTCCTCGCCGGCGGCGGTCACGCCCACCGCCCGGGTGGAGATCACCGGGGCGTTCGGGTCGTTGCGCGTGGAGTACATGCGGAACGGGCCGAAGGGGAAGGCGTCGTCGTCGCCCCAGACCGTTCCCGCGAGCAGCAGGGCCAGGATGATCAGCACGGCGGAGAGGCGGCGCCGGCGCCCGGCCGGGGTCAGCCGGAGCACCTCCGGCTCGGTCGCGGGCGGGGAGTCGAGGGAGGACTGCACCGGCGAAGGCTAGATCCGGTACGCGATCGGTGGCCATGAGCCCCCGCGCGACGCGCCCCAGGCGTCCGGGCCGACTCACGGGCACCGGAACGCCCGGCCGGGCAACTTGCGGATGGGGCACGCCGTCGTGAGGATCACCCGGTGAGCGGGCGTGCTGGACGACCGGATGCCGTCGTCGTCGGGGCGGGGCCCAACGGGCTGGCCGCCGCGCTGCGGTTGTCCGCTGCCGGGTTGCGGGTGCAGGTGGTGGACGCCGGCGACCGGCCCGGTGGCGGGATGCGCACCGAGGAGCTGATCCGGCCGGGGTTCCACCACGACGTCTGCTCGACCGTGCAGCCGATGGCCGTCGCCGCGCCGTTCTTCCGGGAGTTCGACGCCGAGAGCCGGGGCGTGCGCTTCGTCCACCCGGAGGTCAACTTCGCGCACCCGCTCGACGGCGGGGGAGCGGCCCTGTCGTTCCGCTCGCTGGAGGAGACCGCGGCGGGGCTCGGACCCGATGCGGACGCCTACCGCCGGCTGTTCGGGCCGCTGGTCGACCACGGCACCGACGTCATCGACTTCTTCCTCTCCAGCCGGCTGCGCTCGCTGCCGACGAAGAGCGTCACCCAGGTGACGAAGTTCGCCCTCACCGGCCTGCCGAACGTGCGCTGGCTGGCGAACCGGTACTTCGACACCGAGGAGGGCCGTGCGCTCGTCGCGGGCGCCGCCGCCCACGGGATGCTCGACCTGAGCCAGCCGCTGACCTCGGCGCTGGGCATGCTGCTGGCGATGCTGTCCCACCACGCCGGGTGGCCGCTGATCGAGGGCGGCTCCCAGAAGCTGGCCGACGCGATGGTGACGGCGCTGGAGGAGCAGGACGGCGAGGTCGTGACCGGGCACCGGGTGACCGACCTGCGCGAGTTCGAGGGCGTGCCGGCGGTGCTGCTGGACACCACGCCCGAGGACTTCGTGACGATGGCGGGGGACCGGCTCAACGAGGGGTACCGACGCTGGGTGCGGCGGTACAAGCACGGCGCCGGCGTCTTCAAGATCGACTGGATCCTCTCCGAGCCGGTGCCGTGGACGAATCCCGACGTCCGCCGGGCCGGGACCATCCACGTCGCGGGCACCCTGGAGGAGACGCTCACCGGCGAGCGCGCCCCCAACCAGGGCCGGCTGACCGACAAGCCCTACGTGCTCGCGGTGCAGCCGACGGTGCCCGACCCGACGCGCGCTCCGGAGGGCGGCCACATCTTCTGGGCCTACGTGCACGTGCCGCACGGGGCGGACGTCGACATGACCGGCCCCATCGAGGACCAGATCGAGCGCTTCGCCCCGGGGTTCAAGGACACCATCGTGGCGCGGGCGACGAAGACGGCCGTGCAGATGGAGCAGTGGAACCCGAGCTACCTCGGGGGTGACATCTCCAACGGGCAGGCCACGCTGCGCCAGATGCTCGCCCGGCCCGTCCCGCGGTGGAACACCTACCGGACGCCGGTCGAGGGCGTGTACATGGCGTCCGCGGCGACACCGCCCGGGCCGGCCGTGCACGGCATGTGCGGTGACCTCGCCGCCCGCGTCGCCCTGCGGGACGTGTTCGGCGTCCGCTCGGTCCCGCCGCTGCGCCCGGCCCTGCGCTGAGCCGGGCGCAGCGACCGCCGGGTCACACGATCCGGCGGGCGGTGTTGTAGCCCTCCATCAGGATCGAGTGGTACTCGACGCCGGTGGACTCGGTCGCGGCGTGCGCGATGACGCCGTCCCCGACGTAGATGCCGACGTGGCTGATCGGGCTGTAGTAGAAGACCAGGTCGCCGGGCTGCAGGTCGGCGCCGGCGACGGGGATCCCGACGTTCGCCTGGTCGGCGCTCCGGCGCGGCAGCTCGATCCCCGCGGCGCGGTAGGCGAACGACGTGAGGCCCGAGCAGTCGAAGCTGTCGGGGCCGGTGCCGCCGTACCGGTAGGCCTTCCCGACCTGCGCGCGTGCGGTGTCGACGGCGATCTGCGCGGGCGCCGGGGCGGGAGCGGGCGCGGCGGCCGGGGCCGGCGCGGGCTCGGGCTCGGCGGCGACAGCGGTCGCGGGGGTGAGGAACAGGCCCAGCGAGGCCGCGGCCCCGGTGAGCAGCCCGGCGCCGGTGCGGCGGAGGGTGCGGGTGGACACGGTGCGCGGGTGAGAGATGTGCGGGCGAGTGGTCACCATGCGGTGGCTCTCCTTCCGTTCGCCCGCCGCGAGCGGGATGCGGGCACGGCGCAGCACACCTGAGCGGGCTCGGGAGTGTTCGCGGCGCTCGCGCTACCGGGCGGGCCCTCGACGGGGCGCACCACACCGGGCTGCGGCGGTACCTGGGCCGGGGTCACCCTCGTCGGGCGACGACCACCCGGCCGGCTCCTCCACCTTACGAACGACCCCGCCGGCCCGCAGCCCGGGAGCCGACGAGTCGACTGGTCGAGACCTCGACATGTCGCGCCGGCACTGGGAACACGGGGGAGGGTGTGGGCTGCGTCACCCGGCTGGACCTCGGCCTGGGGCGGGCTGGAGGAGCCTGCCGACGTGGCGGGACCGGATTCCTGACGGACCCACCCGGCACCATCGCCGGCATGACCGACTCCAGCGCAGCCCGGCACCACTCCCTCGACTACGTCGAGCTCACCGTCACCGACCTCGCCGCCGCGAAGCGGTTCTACGCGGAGGCCTTCGGCTGGACGTTCACCGACTACGGCCCGGCGTACGCGGGCATCCGCGCGACGACCGACGGCGCACCGGAGGTCGGCGGGCTCCGGCTGGACGAGCAGCCACCGCGCCCCGGTGGTCCGCTGGTCCTGCTCTTCTCCGCCGAGCTCGACGCGACCCTCGCCGCGGTGGAGGCGGCCGGTGGGCGGGTGACCGAGGGTCCGTACCCGTTCCCCGGTGGCCGCCGGTTCCACTTCGCCGACCCGAGCGGCAACCAGCTGGGGGTGTGGTCCGAGCACTGAGGTCCACCCGGAGCCGACACGCCCATCCGCGCGGTGGGATGATCGAGGTCATGCAGCCGACCCGTCCCGGACGCCCCGACCCGCGCGCGCAGGCCCAGATGGCCGCCACCATGGCCGGGGCCGTCGACCTCGCCGCCGTCAAGGCACGGTCGGAGGCGGCCGCGCGCGCCGCCGCCGCGCCGCCCCCCAGCGCCGCAGCCCCTGCCGGGGCGCCCGGCAGCGCCGTCGTCGACGTCACCGAGGCGACCTTCCAGACCGAGGTGCTGGACCGCTCCTTCCAGGTGCCGGTCGTGCTGGACCTGTGGGCCGAGTGGTGCGGGCCGTGCAAGCAGCTCTCCCCGGTGCTCGAGCGGCTGGCCGCCGAGGGCGGCGGCTCGTGGGTGCTGGCCAAGGTCGACGTCGACGCGAACCCGGCGCTGGCCCAGGGGCTGCGCGTGCAGGGGATTCCGGCGGTCAAGGCCGTGTGGCAGGGGCAGCTGATCGCCGAGTTCAACGGCGCCATCCCCGAGGAGCAGGCCCGCGAGTTCGTCGCCGAGCTGGTCCGGGCGACCACCGGCGGCGCCCTGCCCACGGACGGCGAGGCGGCGCCCGAGGCCGAGGTCGAGGACGCCCGCCTGGACGCTGCCGAGGCGGCGCTCGAGCGCGGTGACCTCGCGGCCGCGGAGGCCGCCTACGAGGCGATCCTCGCCGAGGAGCCGAACCACCCCGACGCCGGCATCGCGCTCCAGCAGGTGCGGCTGTTCCGCCGGGCCGAGGAGGCCGGGCCCGACGCGCTGGCCGCGGCCGACGCCGCACCCGACGACATCGCGGCGCAGACCCGGGCCGCGGACTTCCTGCTCGGCACCGGCGACGTCGACGGCGCCTTCGAGCGGCTGCTGGCCGTCATCCGGCGGACCGCGGGGGAGGAGCGTGACCAGGCCCGCAAGCACCTGGTGGAGCTGTTCACCGTCGTGGGCGACCAGGACCCGCGGGTGGGCCCCGCCCGCCGGGCGCTGACCACCGCGCTCTACTGACCCACCGGCCCGGCTAGACGTCCAGCCCGCAGGCGTCGAGCCCCGCGAAGAAGCCGGTGCGGAACAGGTCGACCAGCTGGAAGCCGGTCAGGTCGGCCTCCGGTACGACCTCCGGCTCGTTGCCGAAGGCGAGCAGGAACTGCACGCTCTCGTCGACGTCACCGGGCGAGATCGAGGGCCCGCCGCCCCGGCCGGCGCGGACCTCGGCGGTGTACCAGCCGCTCAGGCACACCGCCGACCGCACGGCGTCCTCGTCGTCGGTCGAGAGGCCCAGCTGGTCGCGGACGGCCAGCCCGTAGGGGAGCGACACCGCGGTGGCGACGGCGAAGTCGCCGAGCTCCTCGTACGCGGGCGCGGCCAGGTCGGTCTGGTCGAAGCCGATCAGGTTCTCGTCGGCGCAGTACACGAGGTCGAGGTCGGCGTCCGCCGCGCAGCGGGGCGGGTCCTCGTCGAAGGCCTCGATCGAGGGCGGGTCGAAGTCGCGACCGAGCACCCCCTCCCAGACGGCGGGGAGCGTGGTGTCGATGATCGAGAGCAGCTCGCCGTAGGGGGCGTTCCCGCCGGTGGCGGCCTCGTTCGTGCGCGGATCGAAGCCCTCCTGCGTGAAGACCCGTCGGGGCCCGAAGTTGTCCCGGCACGCCTCGGCCCCGTCGTCGAACCCCTCCTGGAAGGCGGCGACCCGGTCGAAGTACGAGCCGTGCGCCTCCTGCTCGCCCTGCCCGGTGCCGACCGGGTCGCGCAGCAGGAGGTAGCCGCGCAGCAGCTCGTCCAGCTCGGGGGTCCGCAGGACCGAGTGCTCCGCCTCGCCATCGGCGACCCAGCGGGTCCAGGTGCCGGCCAGGCAGTCGGCCTGCGTCTCGGCCGCGATGGAGGCCTCCGGCCCGCCCACCCGGGCCTGCACCGCGTGGCCGAACTCGTGTGCCATCACCAGGGCCGGGATGAAGCGGCCGAACTCCGCGCCGAGGTCGGCCAGGAAGGTGCGGTCGTAGCTGATCGAGTCGGAGTGGGGGGCGTCGGGCGCGACACAGTAGAAGGCGTTGTCCTCGACGTCGCCCGGATCGCTGCCGCAGCCGATGCCGCGCGGATAGACGGCCGGGTCGGCGTTCCCGGGGTCGACGCTGAAGTAACCGCCGGCGAGCTGCTCGAAGGGGGTGTCGAACACCACGGGGAACTGCTCGGACCAGTACGTCTCGAGGTCGGTGAGCGCGTTGCGCGCCAGCACGTCGACCTCCTCGTCGGTCGCGCCGACGACGCCCGTGTCGCCGAACCCGACGTCGGTCACCGGAGGCCGCGCGGGGCTGGGCAGGCCCGCGACGACCACCGAGCAGCCGGTCAGCGAGACGAGGGAGAACGCGGCGGCGGTGAGCTCCGCCCACCGCCGCCGTCGTCGGTTCTCTCTCCGCACGAGCGGACCGTTACCCCGTTCTTGTCCGGTCAGGCCTCGTGGAGGAACCAGACGGTCCCGAGCGGAGGCGCGGCAATCGTGGCGGAGTACGGCTGCCCGTGCCACGGCTCGGCGACCGCCTCGACGCCGCCGAGGTTGCCCACCCCGGAGCCGCCGTAGAGCTCGGCGTCGGAGTTGAGCACCTCGCGCCAGAAGCCGGCCCGGGGCAGGCCGATCCGGTACTGGTGGTGCGGCGAGCCGGAGAAGTTGACCACGCAGGCCAGGGCCGAGCGGCTCTCGTCCTCCGCGGCCGGGGTGGTCCCCGCGCCGTCCTCGTCGATGACCGCCGGGGCGGTGGCCCTGCCGTACCGCAGGAACGACAGCGTGTTGCCGCCGGCGTCGTTCGCGTCGATCCACTGGAACCCCGAGGGGTCGACGTCGTGCGCCCACAGCGCGTCCAGCTCGCGGTACCGGCCGTTGAGGTCGGTGACGAGCTGGAGGATCCCGCGGTGCGCGGGGTCGTCGAGGTGCCACCAGTCCAACGAACGGCTCTCCGCCCACTCGGAGTCCTGGGCGAACTCCGACCCCATGAAGAGCAGCTGCTTGCCGGGGTGGGCCCACATGTAGGCGTAGTAGGCGCGCAGGTTGGCCAGCTGCTGCCAGCGGTCCCCGGGCATCTTCCGCAGCATCGAGCCCTTGCCGTACACGACCTCGTCGTGGCTGATCGGCAGCAGGAAGTTCTCGGTGTAGGCGTAGTGCATCGAGAACGTGAGCTGCCCGTGGTGGAAGCTGCGGTAGACCGGCTCCCGCTCGACGTAGCCCAGCGAGTCGTGCATCCAGCCCATGTTCCACTTGAAGCCGAAGCCCAGGCCGCCCAGGTGGGTGGGGCGGGTGACGCCCGGCCAGGCGGTCGACTCCTCGGCGATCGTCACGACACCGGGGACCTCGCGGTAGATGGTGGCGTTGAACTCCTGGAGGAAGGCCACCGCCTCGAGGTTCTCCCGGCCGCCGTACTTGTTGGGCAGCCACTCGGTGCGCGAGTAGTCCAGGTAGAGCATCGAGGCGACCGCGTCGACGCGGATGCCGTCGACGTGGAACTCCTTGGCCCAGAAGAGCGCGTTGGCGACCAGGAAGTTGCGGACCTCGGAGCGGCCGAAGTCGAAGACCAGCGTGCCCCAGTCGAGCTGCTCGCCACGGCGCGGGTCGCCGTGCTCGTACAGCGGGGTGCCGTCGAACCGGGCCAGCGCCCACTCGTCCTTCGGGAAGTGGGCGGGCACCCAGTCGACGATGACGCCGATGCCGGCCTGGTGGGCGCGGTCGATGAGGTAGCGCAGGTCGTCGGGGCTGCCGAACCGCGAGGTGGGCGCGTAGTACGAGGTGACCTGGTAGCCCCACGAGCCGCCGAAGGGGTGCTCGGCCAGCGGCATGAACTCGAGGTGGGTGAAGCCCGCCGCGACGACGTAGTCGACCAGCTCGTCGGCCATCTCCCGGTACGACAGGCCCTGCCGCCAGGAGCCGGCGTGCACCTCGTAGACGCTCATCGGCTTCTCGTGCCAGCCGCCCTCGGCGCGGGCGGTCAGCCAGGCGTCGTCGTTCCACTCGTGGGTGGACTCGCTAACGACCGAGGCGTTGAGCGGGGGCACCTCGGTGGCGAACGCCATCGGGTCGGACTTCTCCCGCCAGACGCCGTCGGCACCGAGCACGTGGTAGCGGTACCGGCTCCCCACCGGGACGCCGGGCACGAAGATCTCCCACACGCCCGAGGAGCCCAGGGAGCGCATCGGGTAGGCCCGCGCCTCCCAGTGGTCGAAGTCGCCGGTGACCTTCACCCCGCGGGCGTTGGGCGCCCAGACGGCGAAGGAGACGCCCTCGACGGCACCGCGGGGGGTGTCGTACCGCCGGACGTGCGCGCCGAGCACCTCCCACAGCCGCTCGTGCCGTCCCTCGCGGATGAGGTGCTCGTCCACCGGCCCGAGCGTGGGCAGCCAGCGGTAGGGGTCGTCGACGACGTAGCGGGAGGTGCCGCCCTCGCCGTCGGGGTACTCGACCTCGATGCGGTAGTCGCCCGGCTGGGCGGGCAGCGCGGCCTCGTGGATGCCGCCGTCGTGCACCCGGCGGGCCTCGGCGCGCGTGCCGTCCTCCGCGATCACCGTCACCGAGACCGCGTCGGGGCGCAGCGTCCGGACCACCCAGCCCCCGGCGCCCTCGTGCGCGCCGAGGACGCGGTGCGGGTCGTGCGACCAGCCCTCGACGATGGCGCGCAGGTCCTCCTCGCCGACCTCGGCGAGGGAGGGCTGCTCACCGGCAGCGGAGGGGCCACCGGCCCCGGATGCCCCGGGGCCCGCCGCGGCGGTGGGGTCGGCCGGTGCGACGGTGCTCGTGCCGTCCTCCGGTGCCTTCGGTGTGCTCGGCTCGGCCGGGTCCGGATCGGGCGCCTGCGGCGGTCCGGCCGGGCTCCCCGTCGGGTCGCCGGGTTCGGCGATGGGGGCCGGCGCGACCACCGGCGGCACCGTGGTGGGGCCGCCCTCGGGCGCGGTCGAGGCGCTGCTGTGCTGTTCGTCGGTCGTCGTCTCCCCGGGAGGGGCGACGTTGCCGGGGGCGGCGGCCTTCTTCGCGGGGGCACGCTTCGTGGTCTTGCGCGCCGGCGCCTTGGCCGCGGGGGCGGCCGCGCCCGCGGCGGCGGCCTTCTTCGCCGGAGCCTTCTTGGCGGCCGCCTTGCGGGCGGGCGCCTTCTTCGCCGGGGCGTTGATCACCGGCTCGCTGCCGGCGGCCGCCTCCACGTCGGCCACCCGCTGCTCCACGGCGCGCTGCAGGTCGTCCTTGTCGGCCACCGGGTCCTTCCGGTCATCGCTGCTCATCGTTGCGTTTCCTCCGGTGCCCTGCTCGTCGATGTGATGGCCTCGGGTTCGGGCGTCAGTCGCGGCCGGTGAGCCGGGACAGGGAGTCGAGCGGGATCATCAACCAGTGCGGACGGTTCCGTGCCTCGTAGACGCACTCGTAAACCGCCTTGTCCGCCTCGAACGCCCGAAGGAGTGGTGAGTCGCCGCACGGGTCGATGCCGCCGGCCTGCGAGTACCCGGCACAGAACGCGGCCCGGTTCCGCTCGGCCCACTCCTGTGCCCGGTAGGCGCGCTGCGAGTCGTCGGGCTGCTCGACGAGCATGTGCCGCGCCGCGTAGTCGAAGCTGCGCAGCATCCCGGCGACGTCGCGCAGCGGGCTGTCCAGCTCCCGGCGCGAGGCCAGCGGACGGGCGGGCTCGCCCTCGAAGTCGAGCACGATCCAGCCGGTCGCCGTCCGCAGCACCTGGCCGAGGTGCAGGTCGCCGTGGACCCGCTGGCGGACGACGGGCTCGGTGCTCTCCGCCACGGCCGCGTAGACCTGCCGCAGGCCGTCGACGTGCTCGGCGAGCTGGGGGACGATCTCGACGGCGGCGTCCAGGCGCTCGCGCATCTGCCGCGCCACGGCGGCGTACCAGTCGCTGTCGGCCGGCTCCGTGGGCAGCACGGCGGCCATGTCCCGGTGGACCGAGGCCGTCGCCGTGCCCAGCCGCTCGCTGTCGGCCGCGAAGTCGCCGCCGACCTCGTCGGCGTGCAGGTCGCCCTCGGCGTAGAGGTCGCGCACGCTCGCGGTGGCCAGGCGCCAGCCGTCGCTGGCGTTGGGCACGAAGGTCTGCAGCATGGCGACCGTCGCCGGCTCGTTCGCCGGGTCGGCATCGTCGATCTCGATGTGCCCGAGCAGCGGCGCGATGTGCGGGTTCTCCGTCCGGCGCAGCGCGTCGTGCACCTCGACGTCGGGGTTGAGCCCGGGCTCGAGCCGCCGGAACAGCTTGAGGATCGCCTCCGAGCCGTAGACCAGCGAGGTGTTGCTCTGCTCGGTGGAGACGATGTCGCCGGGCAGGCCCTCGGGGATGTAGGCCACACCGGCCGGGTGGAAGTGCATCGGCCCGACGGTCGAGGCGTTGACCAGGTGGATCAGCCACGGGGTGGTCGCGTCCCGGTCCCGCATGGCGTCGTAGGCATGCGACTCCCGGCCCTCGGCGCCGGTCAGGCCGCCGATGTAGGCGCCGGAGAGCTCCTCGACCTCGGAGTCCCGCCAGGAGATCGGGACGAGGTAGGTGTCGGCGCCGCCGTCGGTGTACGTGACCCGCACCCGGTGCACGGAGAGCACCGGGTTGCTGCGGTCGAGGAAGAAGCCGTCCTCGGAGACGTCGGCCCACTCGCGGCCCTTGCTCCCGAACCACCGCTGTCCGGGCATCCACTCGCGCAGCAGGTCGGCCAGTGCGGTCATCGGGGTCCTTCCGAGGAGTCGGTGTCCGGGAGGTTGTCGCCGGGGGTCTCCTCGGCGGCGCTCACCACGCCCGAGGCGAGCAGGGAGTCGGCGATGGCGCTGCTGCCGGTGCTCTCCCAGTCCTCGGTCTCGTCGGCGGCGGGCTCGGCCGGCTTGGAGAGCTCGAACCAGTAGAAGCCGTGCCCGGCGAGCGTGAGCATGTAGGGCAGGACGCCGATCTGCGGGAACTCGACCCGGCCGGTCAGCTCGACCGGGGTGTAGCCCTCGAACTCGCGCAGGTCCAGCTCCACCGGCTGCGGGAACCGGGACAGGTTGTTCACGCACAGCACGATGTCGTCGCCGAACCGGCGCACGAACGACAGCACGGTGGGGTTGCGCGAGCCGATCTCCTCGAACGTGCCGAGGCCGAAGGTCGGGTGCTGGCCGCGCACCTGGATCATGCGGCGCACCCACTGCAGCAGCGAGTTGGTGTTGCGCAGCTGGGACTCGACGTTGGTCACCTGGTAGCCGTAGACCGGGTCCTGGTTCAGCGGCAGGTACATCCGCTGCGGGTCCGCGGTCGAGAAGCCGCCGTTGCGGTCCGGCGTCCACTGCATCGGGGTCCGGACGCCGTCGCGGTCACCGAGCCAGATGTTGTCGCCCATGCCGATCTCGTCCCCGTAGTAGAGGACCGGGGAACCGGGCAGCGACAGCAGCAGCGCGTTGAACAGCTCGAGGGTGTTGACGTCGTTGTCCAGCAGCGGTGCGAGCCGCCGCCGGATGCCGATGTTGGCCTTCATGCGGGGGTCCTTGGCGTACTCGCCCCACATGTAGTCGCGCTCCTCGTCGGAGACCATCTCGAGCGTGAGCTCGTCGTGGTTCCGCAGGAAGACGCCCCACTGGCAGTTGTCCGGGATGTCCGGCGTCTGCGCCATGATCTCCGAGATCGGGAAGCGCTGCTCCCGCCGCACGGCCATGAACAGGCGCGGCATCACGGGGAAGTGGAAGGCCATCTGGCACTCGTCGCCGTTCTCGCCGAAGTACTCGACGACGTCGGCCGGCCACTGGTTGGCCTCGCAGAGCAGCACGACGTCGGGGTAGTTCGCGTCGACGACCTTGCGGACCTCCTTGAGGAACTCGTGGGTGCGCGGCAGGTTCTCGCAGTTGGTGCCCTCCTCCTCGAAGAGGTAGGGCACGGCGTCGAGCCGGAAGCCGTCGATGCCCAGGTCCAGCCAGAACCGCAGGGCGTCGATGATCGCCTCGCGCACCTTCGGGTTCTCGAAGTTCAGGTCGGGCTGGTGGGAGAAGAAGCGGTGCCAGAAGTACTGCTTGCGCACCGGGTCGAACGTCCAGTTCGAGCTCTCGGTGTCGACGAAGATGATGCGGGCGTCGGCGTACCCGGTGTCGTCGTCGGCCCAGACGTAGAAGTCCCCGTACTCGCCGTCCGGATCGTTCCGGCTGGCCTGGAACCACGGGTGCTGGTCCGAGGTGTGGTTCATGACGAAGTCGATGATCACGCGCATGCCGCGGGAGTGGGCGGCGTCGAGGAACTCCTTGAAGTCCTCGATGTCGCCGAACTCCGGCAGGACGGCGGTGTAGTCGGCGACGTCGTACCCGCCGTCGCGCAGCGGCGAGGCGAAGAACGGCGGCAGCCACAGGCAGTCGACGCCGAGCCACTGCAGGTAGTCCAGCTTGTCGATCATGCCGCGGAGGTCACCGACGCCGTCGGAGTTGCTGTCGGCGAAGCCGCGGACGAGCACCTCGTAGAAGACGGCGCGCTTGTACCACTCGGGGTCGGTGCCGGGCGGGGGCAGTGCCGAGTGCTTCGGGGCGGACTCGGGAACGGGAACGGTCATCGGTGCGGGAAGCCCTCGGTGAGTCGCGGATGGGCGGTCGGGACGCCCCCGGTCAGGAGACCGGGGGCGGGAACTGCACGGGGCGGGGGAACGTGACCGCGAAGACGTGCGCGGGCTCGCGGAAGGGATCGAGCTCCACGTAGTTGAACTGGCCCCAGTCGTAGCGGGCGCCGCTGAGCTCGTCGGTGACGGCGAAGCGCTCGTGCCAGTCCAGGCCGAGGACGGACAGGTCCAGCGCCGTCGTCCCGATCTGGGTGTCGCGGCTGGACAGGTTCACCACGACGATCACCGCGTCGTTCGAGCCCGGGTCGGTCTTGGAGAAGCAGAGCAGGTTCGGGTTGTCGACCGGGTGGAAGTGCAGGGTGCGCAGCTGCTGCAGCGCCGGGTGGACGCGACGGGCCTCGTTGAGGCGGCGCAGGTAGGGCGCGAGGCTGCGACCGGCGGCCTCGGCGCCGGCCCAGTCGCGCGGGCGCAGCCGGTACTTCTCGCTGTCCAGGTACTCCTCGCTGCCCGGCTTGACCGCGACGTGCTCGAACAGCTCGAACCCCGAGTAGACGCCCCAGGTCGGGCTCATCATCGCGGCCAGCACGGCCCGGATCTTGAACATCGGCGGGCCGCCGAACTGCAGCGACTCGTGGAGGATGTCCGGAGTGTTCACGAAGAAGTTGGGCCGCATGTAGTGCGCGCTCTCGGCGAGCTCGCGGCCGTAGTCCTCGATCTCGCCGCGCTCGGTGCGCCAGGTGAAGTACGTGTAGGACTGCGTGAACCCGATCCGCGCCAGCTGGTGCATCATCGGCGGCCGCGTGAACGCCTCGGCGAGGAACAGCACGTCGGGGTCGGTCCGCTTGATCTCCCAGATGAGCCGGTGCCAGAAGTTCAGCGGCTTGGTGTGCGGGTTGTCGACGCGGAAGATCCGCACCCCGGCGTCCATCCAGTGCCGGACCACCCGCAGCACCTCGGCGTAGATGCCCTCGGGGTCGTTGTCGAAGTTGACCGGGTAGATGTCCTGGTACTTCTTCGGCGGGTTCTCGGCGTAGGCGATGGTGCCGTCGGGCTTGGTGGTGAACCACTCCGGGTGCTCGGCCACCCACGGGTGGTCGGGCGCCGCCTGCAGGGCGAGGTCGAGCGCGACCTCCATGCCCAGCTCGCGGGTGCGCGCCACGAAGGCCGTGAAGTCGTCGAGGGTGCCCAGCTGCGGGTGCACCGCGTCGTGGCCGCCCTCGGCGCTGCCGATCGCCCAGGGGGAGCCGACGTCGTCCGGGGCGATCTCGTGCGGGTTGCCGCCGGGGAACTGCGCGGTGTTCGGGCCCTTGCGGTTGACCGTGCCGATCGGGTGGATCGGCGGCAGGTAGACCACGTCGAAGCCCATGTCGGCGATGGCCGGCAGCCGGTCGGCGGCGGTGGTGAAGGTGCCGTGCGTCGGGGTGCCGCCGACGACGGCGCCCTCCGAGCGCGGGAAGAACTCGTACCAGGCGCCGTACAGCGCGCGCGGCCGGTCGACGAACACCTCGAAGGGCTCCGTGCTGGTCACCAGCTCGCGCACCGGGTGCTCGTGCAGGTAGCGCTGGAGGCCCGTGGCCAGCGCCGGGGCGACCCGGACGGTGAGCTCCTGGGAGGTGTCCCGGAGCGCCTCGGCCGCGGCGCTCACCCGGTCGCGCCACTCCGCCGTGTCGTCGCCGGAGGCGTCGGCGGCCACCCGGTCGAGCAGCCGGGCGCCCTCCTCGAGGTCGTTGGCCAGCTCGTCGGCGCCCTGCCCCGCCTCGATCTTCACCTCGACGGCGTGCCGCCAGGTGGCCAGGGGATCGCTCCAGGCCTCGATGCGGAACGTCCAGGGCCCCTCGCGATCGGGGACGACGGTCGCCAGCCAGCGGTCGGGCTGGTCCCCGAAGCGCGCCATGCGGACGAGCGGACCGTCGGCGCCGTCGGGGTCGGTCCAGACCACGTTCGCGGCGACCGCGTCGTGTCCCTCGCGGAAGACGGTGGCGGTGATCGGGAGGTGTTCACCGACGACCGCACGGGCCGAGAAGGACCCGCAGGAGACGACGGGGGAGACATCGGTGATGCCGAGGCGGAGGTCAGCGCGGCCATTCATCGCCATCACGCTAACGAGGTAACGGGGCGCGGGCACCTCGGCGAGCACCCGTACGGGTGGGAGGGCCGTCGTGGTACGCGTGAGGCGGAGGTGACGGAGAAGTCCGTCTCCCCTCTGGCGGTGCGGCCGTGTGTCGATAGTCTCGACCGGTGAGAGCCCTCCGCCGTTTCACCGTCCGCGCCGCCCTTCCGGAGCCGCTGCTCCCGCTCTCCCAGCTGGTGATGAACCTCCGCTGGTCGTGGCACCCCGAGACCCGGGACCTGTTCGAGACCCTCGACCCGGCGCTCTGGAAGCGCTGCGGGGGCGATCCCGTCAAGGCCCTCGGGGAGGTCTCCGCCGAGCGACTGGCCGCCCTGGCCGCGGACCGCAAGTTCGTCCGCCGGCTGCAGGACGCCGTCGACGACCTGGAGGAGTACCTCTCCACCCCGCGCTGGTACCAGTCGCTGGGCGCCGAGGCGCCCGCGAGCATCGCCTACTTCTCCGCCGAGTTCGGCATCACCGAGGTGCTGCCGCAGTACTCCGGCGGGCTGGGCATCCTGGCCGGTGACCACCTGAAGGCGGCCTCCGACCTCGGCGTCCCGCTGATCGGTGTGGGCCTCCTCTACCGGGGCGGCTACTTCGAGCAGGGGCTGTCGGCCGACGGCTGGCAGCTCGAGCACTACCCCTCGCTGGACCCGCACGGCCTGCCGGTCAAGCTGCTGCGCGAGCCCGACGGCACCGCCGTCGTCATCAACGTGCCGCTGCCCGAGGGCCGCACCCTGTTCGCGCACGTCTGGCGGGCCCAGGTCGGCCGCGTCTCGCTGCTGCTGCTCGACAGCGACATCGAGGAGAACGCACCGGCCGAGCGCGGCGTCACCGACCGCCTCTACGGCGGCGACGAGGACCACCGCCTGCGCCAGGAGATGCTGCTCGGCATCGGCGGCGTGCGGGCGCTGCGGGCCTACTGCCTGCGCACCGGCACCCCCGCGCCCGAGGTCTTCCACGCCAACGAGGGCCACGCCGGCTTCCTCGGCCTGGAGCGCATCCGGGAGCTCATGGAGTCGCACGGGCTGTCGTTCCCCGAGGCGCTGCAGGCGGTGCGGGCGGGCACGGTGTTCACCACGCACACCCCCGTGCCGGCCGGGATCGACCGCTTCCCCAAGGCGCTCATCGAGCGATACTTCGCCGGCTTCGGGGTCCCGCTGCACGACCTGCTCGCGCTCGGCGCCGAGGAGGACCCGTCGAAGTACAACATGGCCCACATGGGCCTGCGGCTGGGTCAGCGCGCCAACGGCGTGAGCGAGCTGCACGGCCACGTGAGCCGGGGCATGTTCAGCAACCTGTGGCCGGGCTTCGACGAGGGCGACGTGCCGATCGGCTCGATCACCAACGGCGTGCACGCCCCCACCTGGACCGCGCGCGAGCTGGTCGAGATGGGCACCCAGACCTCGAGCCAGGGTGACCCGGTCGTCGTCGACGGGCCGGTGCACTTCGACGGCGTCGACACGATCCCCGCCGGCGACCTGTGGGCCGTCCGCCGCACCCTGCGCGGCCGGCTGGTCGAGGAGGTGCGCCGTCGCATCCGCGAGACCGCGCTCTCTCGCGGCGCCACCGAGGCCGAGGTCGGCTGGACCGAGACCGCCTTCGACCCCGACGTCCTCACCATCGGGTTCGCCCGACGCGTGCCGAGCTACAAGCGCCTCACCCTGATGCTGCGCGACCCGGCCAAGCTCAAGGCGATGCTCCTGGACCCGGAGCGCCCGCTGCAGCTGGTCATCGCCGGCAAGAGCCACCCGGCCGACGACGGCGGCAAGAAGCTGATCCAGCAGATGGTCGAGTTCGCCGACGACCCCGAGATCCGGCACCGAATCGCGTTCCTGCCCGGCTACGACATCGGCATGGCCCGCTACCTCTACTGGGGCTGCGACGTCTGGCTGAACAACCCGCTGCGGCCGCTGGAGGCGTGCGGCACCTCGGGGATGAAGTCGGCGCTCAACGGCGGGCTGAACCTCTCCATCCGCGACGGCTGGTGGGACGAGTGGTTCGACGGCCAGAACGGCTGGGCGATCCCGACCGCCGACGGCGTCGCGGACGCCGACCGGCGCGACGAGGTCGAGGCGCGGGCGATCTACGACCTGCTGTCGACCCAGGTGCTGCCGCGGTTCTACGAGCGCGACGCCGAGGGCGTGCCGGCGCGGTGGGTGGAGATGGTCCGCCACACGCTGCGCGAGACCGGCCCCAAGGTGCTGGCCACCCGCATGGTGCGCGACTACGTGCAGGCGCTCTACGTCCCGGCGGCGCAGTCGGCCCGCGTGATGGCGGGGGAGGGCTACGCCCCGGCGCGCGCCGAGTCGCAGTGGCGGGCGCACCTGCTGCACAACTGGTCGACCATCCGCGTGGCGCACGTCGAGGCGACCGGCGCCGGCGACACCCCGGAGATCGGCTCGACCCTGGCGCTGCGCGCCGAGGTGGAGCTGCCCGGGCTGGAGCCGGGTGACGTCGAGGTGCAGGCCTCCTACGGGCGGGTGGACGACGCCGACGGGCTGCACGACGTCACCTCGGTGCCCATGACCCACGAGCAGACCGAGGGGTCCCGGCACTGGTTCACCGCTACCGTCCCGCTGGAGCGGACCGGTGCGTTCGGCTACACGGTGCGTGTGCTCCCACACTCCGAGCACCTGGCAGATCCGGCCGAGCTCGGGGTCGTCACGACCGCCTGATCACCCGTCGCGACGCTCTCGTCACGCTCGTCCCACCCGTTCTGTGTGACCTGGTCCGGGTGCGGCGTGGCGGGGGCGGCCGGGCGACGAACTCGGTTGGGCATCACTAGGCTGACCGCCATGCCCGACCGCTGTGAAGTCCTGCCCGGAGACGCCGTCGTCGCCCGCCGCGACGGCGGTCTGCTGTGGGTGGACGCGCCAGGTTCCCCCGCCCTCGTGGCGGCCCTGCACGCGTGCCTCGGGGTCACCGGCCCCGGTGCCGAGCAGGTGCTGACCGCCGTCGCCGCGCAGGCGGGGTCGCTCGGTTCCGGCAGCGCCTCCTTCGCCCTCGTCCTCACCGACGCCGGTGCGGGCACCGGTGTCGCGCTCTGGTCCGGCAAGGGGCAGCTGTCCGTCGACGGCGTCCCGGTCTCCGGCACGTCGGTCGACGGCGGCACCCTCGCCTCCGGCTTCCCGCTCGGCCGCGCGCTCTACGTCGGCCCCGGGTCGGCGTCCTCGCAGGCCGCCTCCGGTGTGGCGTTCGACCTCGTCGAGGGCACCGTGCCCGGCTCCGGGGCGACGCTGCACGTGACCGCTCCCGCGGCGGCGCCGGTGGCTGCCTCCGCGCCGTCCTCGCCTGCGGCGTCCTCGTTCCTCGCCGGGTCCGACGCCGGCTTCGGCTCGGGTGCCGCCAGCGGCTCCAGCCGGGCCGCCGCGCCCGCCGAGTCCGGCGAGCAGACCGCGTTCTGGCGGCCGGATCCGGACGCCGACGCCCCCGCCGGCTCGGTGCCGGTGCTGCGGTTCGACGACGGCCTGGTCGTCACCGTGGACGAGGACCTCGTGCTGGGGCGCCGTCCCGACAACCACGAGATGGTCACCGCCGGCACCGCCCGGCCGGTGCCGATCGCGGACACCCAGAACGTCCTCTCCTCGGCGCACGCCGCGCTGACCCGCTCGGGCACCGAGGTGTCGCTGGTCGACCTCGGCTCGCTCAACGGCACCCACGTCGCCGGCCCCGAGGCCACCGAGTGGACCCAGCTCGAGCCCGGTCAGCCGCACCCGCTCTCCGACGGCGACCGGCTGCTCCTCGGCTGGACCGTCATCACCTTCGAGCAGCCCGAGTAACCCTCACCCGTTGAACCGGAGAGGCCCAGAACCGAGTCGGTTCTGGGCCTCTCACGTTCAACGGTGTCTCGGACCGAGGGGCGCCCTCAGGCCTGGGACGACAGTGCCGCCAGCGCCTCGGCGAGATCCCGCTCGACGCGGCCCTTGTCCAGACCCAGGCCGGTGAGCAGACCGGCCGCCTCCTCCTGCTCCAGGAGTGCCAGGAGCACGTGCTCGGTGCCGATGTAGTTGTGGCCGAGCCGCAGCGCCTCGCGGAACGTCAGCTCGAGCGCCTTCCTGGCCGGCCCGTCGAAGGGGATCAGGGCCGGGAGGTCGTCCGTGGCCGGCGGCAGAGCGGCGGTCGCCACCTCGCGGATCCGGGTCAGAGGGACGCCCTGTGCGGTGATCGCCTTGCCGGCCAGGCCCTCGGGCTCGGACAGCAGCCCGAGCACGAGGTGCACGAGGCCTAGCTCGGCGTTGCCCGCGTTCCTGGCCTCTTCCTGGGCTGCGGTGACCACGTTGCGGGCGCGCGGGGTGAATCGCGAGAAGCCCTGCTGCGGGTCCAGGGGCAGGTCCTTGGGCACGAAGCGCTTCTGCGCCGCCTGCTTGGTCACCCCCATGCTCCGGCCGATGTCCGTCCATGAAGCCCCGGAACGTCGGGCCTGGTCGACGAAGTGACCGATCAGGTGGTCGGCCACGTCGCCGAGGTGGTCGGCGGCCAGCACGGCGTCGGTGAGCTGCTCGAGCGGCTGATCGTGCACCTTCTGGATCGCCGAGATGAGGTCGTCGAGGCGGACGGAGGAGGGGAGCTGCACCGGTGACGTCATGCGACAACCGTAGGTTGACGATGCTCCAGGCGTCAACCGCTGGTTGACGACACGTCAGGGGCGGTGGACGGGAGCCGGCCAACCCAGGCCAGTAGCTCGTCGGTGAACCTCGGCAGGTCCTGGGGGCGGTAGGTCGCCGAGGGCGGCGGGTGTCAACGCGGTCGCCCACGGCGGACGGTGCCGGCGCAGCAGTTCCAGCGCCCGCTCGTCCCGTGGCGTCACCGGGGCGGGCAGTTCGAACCCCATGCCGGCCGAGCACCGGTGCCTGAACTCGTCCCGGGACACCCCGTCCTCGGAAGCCGGCGACATCGCCCGGACGTGCTCGCGAACGTCGGGGTGATCGGGGGCGGCGAAGGTCGCCGCAGGTTCGATCACGACCACGCCGCGCAGCTCCGGGACCCGGACCGCCGTCGCCGGCGCCGCGACCGCTGACCACGAGTGCCCGACGAGGACCGTCTCGCCGGTGACCTGGGCCGACAGCCAGTCCGCCTCGCCGTCGACGGTGTACGCCGCGAGGAGCTCGTCGTCCGCGAAGCCTCGACGGACGAGGAAGCGCGCACCGGGGACGTCGGCCTGCGCCGGTCCTCTCCAGTCTGCGGATGTTCCTCGTGCGTTGCGGGTCCTGCCGGGCTGCCAGAGCGCGTACAACGCCCGCGGAGCGGCCCGTCAGGGGCGGCGGAGCACCTTGAGCACCCACACGCAGCGGCCGGGCAGCTCCACCGGGCCCGGGGCGACGATCGCCGTCGCGGGCGGGGCGCCGGTGGCGTACTCGGTGGAGACCACGAGCTCGTAGCCGTCGGCCCACGGGGCGGGGGGCAGCTCGACGGTCAGCGGCTCGGCGCCGGCGTGCAGCCAGATCAGGTACGAGTCGTCGACCACCGGCCGGCCGAGGGCGTCGCGCGCCCGGATGCCGCGCCCGTCGAGGTACATGCCGACCGTCTGCAGGCCGGTGTCGAACCAGTCGGTCGTGGTGAGCTGCTTGCCGTCGGGGGCGAACCACGCCAGGTCGCGGGTGCCGCCGGTCCCGGGCAGCTCGTGGCCCTCGAAGAACGCCTCCTGCCGCAGCACCGGCGCCGACCGACGAAGCGCCAGCACGTGGGTGACGAAGGCGCGCAGGTTCTCGTCGACGGCCGCCCAGTCCAGCCAGGACAGCTCGGTGTCCTGGCAGTAGGCGTTGTTGTTGCCGCGCTGGGTGCGGCCGAGCTCGTCGCCGGCGGTGAGCATGGGCACCCCGGTGGACAGCAGCAGCGTGCCGAGCAGGTTGCGCACCTGCCGGCGGCGCAGCGCGGTGACCTCCGGGTCGTCGGTCTCGCCCTCCACGCCGCAGTTCCACCCGCGGTTGTGGCTCTCGCCGTCCCGGTTCTCCTCGCCGTTGGCCTCGTTGCGCTTCTCCTGGTAGGTGACCAGGTCGCGCAGGGTGAAGCCGTCGTGGGCGGTGACGAAGTTGATGCTGGCGAAGGGCCGCCGGCCGTCGGAGCGGTACAGGTCCGAGGAGCCGGTGAGCCGGTAGGCGAGGTCGCGGACGCCCACGTGCGCGCCGGACCACACGTCCCGCACGGTGTCCCGGTAGGCGGCGTTCCACTCCGTCCACGGCGGCGGGAAGTTGCCCACCTGGTAGCCGCCCGGGCCGACGTCCCACGGCTCGGCGATGAGCTTCACCTGGCTGACCACCGGGTCCTGGTGCACCACGTCGAAGAACGCCGAGAACCTGTCGACGTCGTGCGTGGAGCGGGCCAGTGCGGGTGCGAGGTCGAACCGGAAGCCGTCGACGTGCATCTCGGTGACCCAGTAGCGCAGCGAGTCCATGAGCAGGCCCAGGACCGCCGGGCGGCGGACGTCGAGGGTGTTCCCGCAGCCGGTGTAGTCGGTGTAGCGGGCCGGGTTCTGCCCGTCGAGCCGGTAGTAGCCGCCGTTGTCGATGCCCTTGAACGCCAGCGTCGGGCCGGTCTGGTCGCCCTCGGCGGTGTGGTTGTAGACGACGTCGAGGATCACCTCGATGCCGGCGGCGTGCAGCGCCTTGACCATCGTCTTGAACTCGGTGACCTGCCCGCCGCCGCTGCCCGAGGCGCTGTAGGCGGCGTGCGGGGCGAAGAAGCCAAGGGTGTTGTAGCCCCAGTAGTTGGTCAGCCCCCGGCGCAGCAGGTGCGGTTCGCTGACGAAGTGGTGCACCGGCAGCAGTTCCACGGCGGTCACGCCCAGGGACTGCAGGTGCTCGACGAACGCCGGGTGGGCCAGCCCCGCGTAGGTGCCGCGCAGCTGCGCGGGGACGCCGGGGTGCCGCATGGTCGCGCCCTTGACGTGCACCTCGTAGATGACGGTGTCCGACCAGGACCTGCGCAGCGCGCGGTCGCCGTCCCACGGGAAGGTGTCGTGGACGACGACGCCGCGCGGCACGTGGGGTGCGGAGTCCTGGTCGTCGGGGACCGTGCTGTCGACGGCGTCGCCCGGGTGCCCGAACAGCGCCGGGTCCAGCCGCAGCTCGCCGTCGACGGCGCGGGCGTAGGGGTCCAGCAGCAGCTTGGCCGGGTTGTACCGCTGCCCGGTGGAGGGCTCGTAGGGCCCGTGCACGCGGTAGCCGTAGCGCTGACCGGGCCCGATGCCGCCGACCCGGCCGTGCCAGATCTGGTGGGTGCTCTCCGTCAGCCGGTGCCGGTGCTCGGTGCCGTCGGCGTCGAACAGGCACAGGTCGACGGCGTGCGCGCCGGCCGACCACAGGGCGAAGTTCGTGCCCGTGCCGTCCCAGTGCGCGCCGAGCGGGGCGGGGGAGCCGGGGAGGACCTCGACGGCCGGGGATGCGGTCACCCGGAGATGGTGCCAACTCCGCGGGTGTGGGGGTGCAGGTGGCACGCGCGAGGTTGGTTGGATGGGGACCGTGTCGAGCTCAGACGCCCTCGATGGGGCCGTCGTACGGATGACCGGGGTCGACGTCGTGCGCGGGGAGAACTTCCTGCTGCGCGGCGTCGACTGGCGTGTGGAGGCCGACGAGCGCTGGGTGCTGCTGGGGCCGAACGGGGCGGGGAAGACGACGCTGCTGCAGCTCGCCGGGGCGCTCCTGCACCCCACCCGCGGCGAGGTGTGGCTGCTCGGCGAGACGCTCGGCGCCGTCGACGTCTTCGAGCTGCGCCCCCGCATCGGGCTGACCAGCGCGGCGCTCGCCCAGCGGATCGCGCCGTCGGAGAGGACCGGCGACGTCGTCGTCTCGGCGGGGTACGCCGTCGTCGGCCGGTGGCGGGAGCGCTACGACGTCCACGACCTGACCCGCGCCGGGATGCTCATGGAGCAGTGGGGCGTGGCCCAGTTCGCCCACCGGGCGTTCGGGACGCTGAGCGAGGGCGAGCGCAAGCGCGCCCAGATCGCTCGCGCGCTCATGCCCGACCCGGAGCTGCTGCTGCTCGACGAGCCGGGCGCCGGCCTGGACCTGGGTGGCCGCGAGGACCTGGTCTCCCGGCTCTCCGACCTCGCTCGCTACGCGTACGCGCCGGCGCAGGTGCTGGTCACCCACCACGTCGAGGAGGTACCGCCGGGTTACACCCACGCCCTGCTGCTGCGCCGCGGGGAGATCGTCGCCTCCGGCGCGGTCGACGACGTGCTGACCGCCGGGAACCTGTCGGACACCTTCGGGCTGCCGTTGGAGCTGACCCGCACCGACGGCCGCTTCACCGCCCGCAGCGCTCGCTAGGGTGCCCGCATGGCTGAGCCCGAGTTCGTGACCCTGCAGGTTCAGGACGGGGTGGGGACGATCCGCCTCGACCGGCCCAAGATGAACGCCATCGACGAGCAGCTGCACCTCGAGGTGCGCGCCGCGGCGATCGAGGCCGGCGAGCGCGCCGACGTGCGCGCCGTCGTCATCTACGGCGGGGAGCGGGTGTTCGCCGCCGGAGCCGACATCAAGGCGATGTCGCAGCTGGACGGCGCGGGCATGCAGGCGTGGGGCCGCGAGCTGCAGGACTCCTTCCGCACCGTCGCCCGGCTGCCCAAGCCGGTCATCGCCGCGATCACCGGCTACGCGCTCGGCGGCGGCTACGAGCTGGCGCTGTGCGCCGACTTCCGGGTGCTCGGGAGCCGGGCGAAGATCGGCCAGCCGGAGATCCAGCTCGGCGTCATCCCCGGCGCCGGCGGCACGCAGCGGCTGGCCCGCCTGGTCGGCCCGGCCAAGGCCAAGGACCTCGTGTTCACCGGCCGGCACGTCGGCGCGGAGGAGGCCCTGGAGATCGGCCTCGCCGACGCCGTCGTCCCCGACGCCGAGGTCTACGAGACCGCCCTCGCCATGGCGCGCAAGTTCGCCGCCGGCCCACCGCTGGCCCTGGCCGCGGCCAAGCGCGCCATCGACGAGGGGCTCGAGCTGCCCATCGACGAGGGCCTGGCGCTGGAGAGCCGGCTGTTCGCCGAGCTGTTCGACACCGAGGACCAGGCGACCGGTATGCGCTCGTTCCTCGAGAGCGGCCCGGGCAAGGCGGAGTTCACCGGACGCTGAGCGTTCACGAACAGTTCGGCGCGCGCGGGCGGTCCGGTCGGTCACAATGCGCGAGGCCGGCGGCGCCGGGGTCAGAGGGATCCGGGCGCGGCGGCACCACACCAGGAGGACACGTGCGACGAAGCACCCTGCGGACCGCGGTCGCGGTCGTGGCGGCGGGACTCACCCTGACCGCCTGCGGCTCGGACGACGGCGACTCCGGCGGCGGCAGCGGCTCGGACTGGGCCACCGCCGGCTCCGTCGAGGACGGCGGCGGCATGGACGCCCTCGTCGAGGCCGCGCAGGCCGAGGGCGAGCTGAACGTCATCGCCCTCCCGCCGGACTGGGCCAACTACGGCGAGATGCTCGAGACGTTCAGCGAGAAGTACGACATCGAGATCAACAGCGCCAGCCCCGACGGCTCCAGCCAGGACGAGCTCAACGCCGTCACCAGCCAGCGCGGCCAGGACCGGGCCCCCGACGTGCTCGACCTCGGACTCTCCTTCGCCCGTCAGGCGAAGGCGCAGGACCTCACCGCCCCGTACCAGGTGGAGACCTGGGAGGACATCCCCGAGGACCAGAAGGACCCCGACGGCCACTGGTACAACGACTACGGCGGCTACCTGTCGATCGGCTGCAACGCCACCATCGTCGAGGTGTGCCCGACGACGATGGCGGAGCTGGCCGACCCGCGCTACGCCGGTCAGGTCGCGCTCAACGGCAACCCGACGCAGGCGCAGGCGGCCTTCGCCGGTGTCTGGGCGGCGGCGCTGGCCAACGGCGGCGACCTCGACGACATCGGCCCGGGGATCGACTTCTTCGTCGACCTCAAGGCCAGCGGCAACTTCAACCCCGTCGAGTCGACGCCGGCCACCGTGCTCGCCGGTGAGACCCCCATCTCGCTCGACTGGGACTACGTGAACGCCGCGCAGACCGACGAGCTCGAGGCCGCCGGGTCGACGTGGGAGGTCCACGTGCCCTCCGACGGGCTGATGGGCGGCTACTACAGCCAGGCGATCAGCAAGTTCGCCCCGCACCCCGCCGCGGCCCGGCTGTGGCAGGAGTTCCTCTACAGCGACGAGGGCCAGAACATCTGGCTGAACGGCGGCGCCCGCCCGGTCCGGCTCCCCACGATGGAGGCCGCGGGCACCGCCGACGAGGCGGCGCTCAGCGCGCTCCCCGAGGTGGAGGGCGAGGCCGACTTCCCGACCGAGGAGCAGGAGGCCGCCGCCAAGGAGGTCGTCACGTCCCGCTGGAACGAGGAGATGTCCGGCTGAGTACGTCAGCAGCGGACGCGTCCGCGCCGGCCCCCCGTCGCGGGGACCGGCGCGGACGCGTGCTGACGGCGCTGGGGACGGCGCCTTTCTTCCTGTACGTGGCGGTGTTCCTGCTGCTCCCCATCGGGGTGCTCGGGGTCGAGGCGTTCCGCGCCACCGACCCGGTCACCTTCGAGGAGACCTGGTCCACCGACTCGATCACCACCATCACCGGCGGGGTCTACCGCCGCGCCTACCTGGGCAGCCTGCAGCTCTCGCTGATCACGGCGGTGCTGTCGGCGGTGCTCGGCCTGGCGCTGGCCGTGGCCATCCTGCGCGCCCGCCGCGGGCTGCTGCTGCGCCGGCTGGTCCTCACCGCCTCCGGGGTGCTCGCCAACTTCGGCGGCATCCCGCTCGCCTTCGCCTTCATCGCCACCATCGGCAGCCAGGGCGTGGTCACCGCGATGCTCCAGGACACCCTCGGCATCGGGCTGGGCGGCTTCTCGCTGTACTCGATGACCGGCCTCGCCCTGGTCTATCTGTACTTCCTCGTGCCGCTGATGGTCCTCACGATCATCCCGGCGCTCGAGGCGCTGCGCCCGCAGTGGCGGGAGGCCGCGGACAACCTCGGCGCCAGCAGCTGGCAGTACTGGCGCCACGTCGGCGGGCCGGTGCTCCTGCCGCCCGTGCTCGGCGCCACGATGCTGCTGTTCGCCTCCGCGTTCGCCGCCTACGCGACCGCCAAGGCGCTCGTCGGCAGCAGCGTCCCGCTGGTCACCCTGCAGATCGCCGATGCGCTGTCGAGCAACGTCGTCGTCGGGGCGGAGAACCTCGGCAAGGCCCTCGCCCTGGGCATGGTCGTCGTCGTCGGCCTCGTGATGGCGTTCTACGCCTGGGTCCAGCGGCGCACCCAGCGGTGGCTGGCATGACGGCGCTCGCGGAGGGCGTCGCCGGAGCCGGGGGAGTGGCGCCGGCGACCCCCATCCGGTCCGGACGGCGCGGCGGCGGTGGCTGGCGGTTCGCCGTCCTCGGCCTGCTCGGGCTCTACTTCCTGGTGCCGATCGCGGCGTCGGTGTGGTTCACCGTGCGCAACCGCGGGACCGGGGAGTTCACCGCCGAGCACTACACCGGCATCCCGGGCGCCGACGGTTTCGCCGAGTCCTTCACCCGCTCCCTCGTCCTGGCCGGGCTGACGGTGCTCATCGCGCTGGCGCTCATGGTGCCGACCGTCGTCCTCGTGGACCTGCGGCTGCCCCGCCTGCGGACGACGGTCGAGCTGCTCACCCTGATGCCGCTGGTCGTGCCGCCGATCGCCCTGGTGGTGGGCGTGCGCAGCGTGCTGTCCTGGGCGCCGGATTACTTCCTCGGCACCCCGCTGGCCGAGGTGTTCTTCGCGATCCAGGAACCCGACCTGCCCTGGATCCTGGTCTTCGCCTACGTCGTCCTGGCGCTGCCGTTCGTCTACCGCGCGCTGGACTCCGGTGTCCGCGGGGCGGACCTGCGCACGCTGACCGAGGCCGCCCGCAACCTGGGCGCCTCCTGGCCGCGCGTGCTGGTCTCGGTGGTCCTGCCGGTGCTGCGCACCTCGGTGCTCAACGCGGCGTTCCTCACCCTCGCGCTCGTGCTGGGCGAGTTCACGTTCGCCAACATCCTCGGGTTCGAGACCTTCCCGACCTGGATCCTGCGGATCTCGGGCTCGGCGCCGCAGCTGTCGGTGGCCGTCTCGGTGCTGTCGCTGGTCGTCACCTGGATGCTGCTGCTGATGATCTCCGCGCTGGACCGCCGGCGCGGCACGAAGGAGAGCGCATGACCGCCGTCTCGTCGCGGACCGCGGACGCGGCCCCGGACGCCCGTCCCGGCGTGCCCATCCGGCTGGAGGGGCTGACCCGCCGGTACGGCTCGGTCGTCGCCCTCGACGGCCTGGACCTGGACATCGTCGGCGGTGAGTTCCTCGCGCTGCTGGGCCCCTCGGGCTGCGGCAAGACGACGGCGCTGCGCGCGATCGCCGGGTTCGACCGGCCCGACGCCGGCCGGGTGCTCCTCGACGGACGCGACGTCACCGGGACGCCGGCGAACAAGCGGGACACGGGCATGGTCTTCCAGGCCTACTCCCTGTTCCCGAACCTGACCGTCGCCGAGAACGTCGCCTTCGGGCTGCGGGTGCGCCGTCGGAGCGGCGCCGAGCAGCGCAGTCGCGCCGCCGAGCTCCTCGAGCTGGTCGGCCTGGGCGACCGCGGCGACCGGTACCCCCACCAGCTCTCCGGTGGCCAGCAGCAGCGGGTGGCGCTGGCGCGGGCGCTGGCGGTGGCCCCCAAGGTGTTGCTGCTGGACGAGCCGCTGTCGGCGCTGGACGCGCAGGTGCGCGTCCAGCTGCGCGAGGAGATCCGCCGCATCCAGCTGGAGCTCGGCATCACGACCGTCTTCGTCACCCACGACCAGGCCGAGGCGCTGTCGGTGGCCGACCGGGTCGGCGTGATGCGGGCCGGCCGGCTGGAGCAGGTCGCGAGCCCCGACGTGCTCTACGAGCGCCCGGCGACGGCGTTCGTCGCCGAGTTCGTCGGCACGATGAACCGGCTGCCCGCGAGCCTGACCGACGGCGCGGTCGAACTGCTGGGTGTCCGCCGTCCGGTCACCGGTGCCACCCCGACCGGGCCGGTCGAGGCGCTGGTCCGGCCCGAGGCGCTGGTGGTCACCGCTGGTGGCCCGGGGCGCGTCGTCACCCGTACGTTCTCCGGCGCGAGCACCCGGCTGCTGGTCGCGCTGCCCGGCGGCGTCGAGGTGCGGGCGGACCTCGCCAGCGCCGACAGCCAGCACCTCACCCCGGGGGCGGCGGTGTCGGTGGTGCCCGCCGAGCGGCCGGTGCTGGTGGTGCCGCAGGAGTAGCGTCGGGGGCGTCCTGGGTCTCCTCGCGCACCGGCTGTCCGCTGCCGCTGCCAGGTCCAAGAGAACACCGTGGGGCGGTCGTCCGGCCCAGTCAGGTTCCTCATGACCTCCGCACCGTCCGCCACGCCCACCGTCGAGCACGCACCCGCCGACGCCTGCGGGAACTGCCCGCACCCGCTCGGTGCCCACGACGCGATCTCGCTGCGGTTCTGCCACGCCACCCAGGCCGGCGACCTGCCGCGCGGATGCGCCTGCCCGACTTCCTGACCGGGGGGTGCGGGATCATCCGGGGATGAGCGCTCCCCGGGACCCCGCCGTCGTCGACCGGTCCGACCCCGGCGGCCGCGCCTGGGTCGACCGGGCGGTCGCGCTGGTCGAGGCCGACGCCCGGCGCAGCGCCGACACGCACCTGCTGGTCTACCCGCTGCCCCCGGACTGGGGCGTCGACCTGTACCTGAAGGACGAGTCGACCCACCCGACCGGCAGCCTCAAGCACCGGCTGGCCCGGTCGCTGTTCCTGTACGGGCTCTGCTCGGGCCAGATCACCGAGGGCAGCCCCGTGGTCGAGGCCTCCAGCGGGTCGACGGCGGTGAGCGAGGCCTACTTCGCCCGCATGCTCGGCCTGCCGTTCGTGGCGGTCATGCCGCGCTCGACCAGCCCCGAGAAGATCGCGCTCATCGAGTTCCACGGCGGCACGTGCCACTTCGTCGACCGCGCCGCCGAGATGTACGGCGAGGCCCGCCGGCTGGCCGCCGAGTGCGGCGGCCACTACCTCGACCAGTTCACCTACGCCGAGCGGGCGACCGACTGGCGGGGCAACAACAACATCGCAGAGTCGATCTTCGACCAGCTCTCCGCCGAGCGGCACCCGGTGCCCGAGTGGGTGGTGGTCGGCGCCGGAACTGGTGGCACGAGCGCGACGATCGGCCGCTACCTGCGCTACCGGCGGCACCCCACGCGCCTCGCCGTCGTCGACCCGGAGAACTCCGCCTTCTTCCCGGGATACGCCGACGGCGACCCGGACGCGACCACCGGGACGCCGTCCCGGATCGAGGGCATCGGTCGGCCGCGGGTGGAGCCGTCGTTCGTGCCGACGATCGTCGACCGGATGATCCGGGTGCCCGACGCGGCGTCGCTGGCCGCCATGCGCCACCTGGCGGAGGTCACCGGCCGGCGGGCGGGCGGCTCCACCGGCACCAACCTGTGGGGCGCCTTCACCCTGGTGGCCGAGATGCTGGCCGCCGGCCGCACGGGCAGCGTGGTCACCCTGCTGTGCGACGGCGGGGAGCGGTACGCGCACACCTACTACTCGGACGAGTGGGTCGCCGGGCAGGGCCTGGACCTGTCGCCGCACGCCGCCACGCTGCAGCGATTTGCGGCCACCGGGGCGTGGCGCCACGGAGCGTGACGTGGCTCACCCCGCCCTCGTTCCTGACAGCCTTAACGTGCAAGTAACCTCCGAGGTCGGAGCATGCGGGCTATCTGCCCGCGCCCCATGACCCCGTCGCGGAGGTAGGTCTGGCGTGAACATCGTCGTTCTGGTCAAGCAGGTCCCGGATTCCGGGAGCGAGCGCAAGATGGATCCGGCGGACAACACCGTCGCCCGCGCCGCTGCCGACAACGTCGTGAACGAGATCGACGAGTACGCCATCGAAGAGGCGCTCGTGGTCAAGGAGGCCCAGGGCGGCGAGGTCACCGTGCTGACCGTCGGCCCCGACAGCGCCACCGACGCCATCCGGAAGGCGCTCTCCATGGGTGCCGACAAGGCGGTGCACGTCTCGGACGAGGCCATCAAGGGCTCGGACGCCGTGCAGGTCAGTGCCGTCCTGGCCGCGGCCCTGGGGCAGCTCGAGTACGACCTCATCATCTGCGGCGCCGAGGCGACCGACAGCCAGATGAGCGTCATGCCGGCCCTGCTGGCGGAGCGGCTGGGTCTCCCGCAGCTCTCCGGCGCCCGCAAGCTCACCGTCGACGGCGGCGTCGCCCGCATCGAGCGGCAGACCGACGGCGGCTACTGGGCCGTCGAGGCTCCGCTGCCCGCGATCGTCTCCACCTGGGACACGATCAACGAGCCGCGCTACCCCTCGTTCAAGGGGATCATGGCCGCCAAGAAGAAGCCGGTCGAGACCAAGTCGCTGGCCGACCTCGGCGTCGACGCCTCGACCGTCGGCCTGGCCAGCGCCACCACGCAGGTGCTCGACTTCGCCGGTCGTCCCCCCAAGGGCGAGGGCGTCAAGGTCACCGATGAGGGCGACGGCGCACAGAAGTTCGTCGACTTCCTCGCCGGCCAGAAGATCGTCTGAGCCCGGTCCGGATCGAAGGAAGAGGAGAAGCTACTCATGGCAGAGGTCCTGGTCCTGGCCGAGCTCAACCCGGCCGGTGGAGGAGTCCGCAAGACGACCCTCGAGGCGCTGACCGCGGCGCGTGCGCTCGGTGAGCCGTCCGCCGTCGTCATCGCCGCCCCCGGCACCGCCGCGGGCATCAAGGACGCGCTGGCCGAGTACGGCGCGGCCACCGTCTACGTCGCCGAGGCCGCCGAGGTCGACGAGTTCCTCGTCGCCCCCAAGGCCGAGGTGCTCGCCCAGCTGGTGCAGGAGAAGTCGCCCGCTGCGGTCGTCATCCCCTCCTCGCCCGAGGGCAAGGAGATCGCCGCCCGCCTGGCGATCAAGGTCGGCAGCGGTTTCCTGACCGACGTCACCGAGATCGCCGCCGACGGCACCGCGACCCAGGTCGCGTTCGCCGGCTCGGTGATCGTGCACTCGAAGGTCACCGCCGGCACCCCGATCTACACGCTGCGCGGCAACTCGGTCACCCCGGAGCCGGCTCCGGCCGCGGGCGCCGAGCAGGCCGTCTCGGTCTCGATCTCGGACGCCGCCAAGGGCGCCAAGGTCACCGACCGGGTCGTCGAGCAGAAGAGCAGCCGTCCCGAGCTCACCGAGGCCGCGATCGTGGTCTCCGGTGGTCGCGGTGTGGCCAGCGCCGAGAACTTCTCGATCATCGAGGGTCTCGCCGACTCGCTCGGTGCCGCCGTGGGCGCCTCGCGCGCGGCGGTCGACTCCGGCTTCTACCCGCACAGCTTCCAGGTCGGGCAGACCGGCAAGACCGTCTCCCCGCAGCTCTACGTGGCCGTCGGCATCTCCGGTGCCATCCAGCACCGCGCCGGCATGCAGACGTCGAAGACGATCGTCGCCATCAACAAGGACCCGGAGGCGCCGATCTTCGAGCTCGCCGACTTCGGTGTCATCGGCGACCTCAACGCCGTCGTCCCGGCCGCGACCGAGCTGATCACCGCTCGCAAGTAGCCGCACCCGCTCCACCCGTCGAGCGCCGGTCCCGTGAGGGACCGGCGCTCGATGCGTTCCCGGGGTCGGGAAGCAGGAGCGCCGGCGGGCGGTTGGGGCGTTCGTGGAGAGGACCGTCGCACCCGGCATCTGGGATGCCGAGCACCGCCGGACCACCGTCGGGCTGCTCACCCTGGTCACGCTGGTCGCCTTCGAGGCCATGGCCGTGGGGACGGCGATGCCCAGCGCGGTGGACGAGCTCGACGGCGTCGCCTGGTACGCGTGGCCCTTCAGCGCCTTCCTGATCACCTCGGTCGTCGGCATGGTCGTCGGCGGCGAGGTGGGGGACCGGCGCTCGCCGCGGCCGGGCGTGGTGGCCGGTGTGCTGCTGTTCGCCGCCGGCCTGCTGGTCGCCGGCCTCGCCCAGCACATGGCCGTGCTCGTCCTGGGCCGGGCGGTGCAGGGCCTGGGCGCCGGCGTCGTCATCGTCCTGCTGTACGTCATCGCCGGGCAGGGGTACTCCTCCGAGCTGCGGCCGCGGCTGTTCGGCGCCTTCGCCGCGGGGTGGGTGCTGCCGGCGCTGATCGGGCCGCTGGCCGCGGGCCTGATCACCACCCACCTCGGCTGGCGGGGGGTCTTCCTCCTGCTGCTGCCTCTGGTCGGCGCCGGTCTGGTGCTGCTGCTGAGCGCCGGCACCGACGAGCCGCCCGCGGAACCGGCGGCCGCGCGGCGCAGCAACGCGCCGTGGGCACTGCTGGCCGGTGCCGGCATCGCCGGGCTGCAGTACGCCTCGCAGCGCCTCGACCTCGCCGCCCTCGGTCTGGCCGTCGTGGGCGGAGCCGCCCTGGCCGTCGGTCTGCGCCGGCTGCTGCCGGCGGGCACGGTCCGCGCACGGCCCGGCATCCCGGCGGTCGTGGCCTGCCGGGGCCTGGCGGCCGGGGCCTTCTTCGGCATGGACGCCCTGCTCCCGTTCGTCCTGACCGAGCAGCACGGGTGGAGCGCCGCCACGGCCGGGCTCCCGCTGACCGCGGGCGCGGTCGGGTGGGTCGTGGCCGCGCAGCTGCAGGGACGGCGGGCGGAGGTGCCCCGGCAGCGGGTGCTGCGAGCCGGCTTCCTGCTGCTCGCGCTCGGGCTGGCGGCGACGGCCGCGACCGCGGTGCCCTCGTCCGGTGGCTGGCCGGCCTACCTGAGCTGGTTCGTGGCCGGCGTCGGGATGGGCCTGGCCATGCCGAGCGTCGGCGTGCTGCTGCTCGACCAGTCACCCGAGGCCGAGCGGGGGGCCATCTCCGCCGCTCTGCAGATCTCGGACGTCACCGCATCGGCGCTGTGCGTCGGCCTCTCGGGCGTGCTGGTCGCCGGCGCGGTCGACGGCGGGGGCGCGATCGAGGCGGCGGTGCTCGCCGCGGTGGCCGTGCTGACGGTCCCCGCCCTCCTCGGCGCCCGGATCGCCGGGCGCACCGTTCCGCCGGGCCAGGTGGCCCCGGCGGCCGCGACTACCCTGGCGGCGACATGACCTACCTGGACCACGCGGCGACGACGCCGATGCTGCCCGAGGTGCTGGCGGCGATGACCGAGCAGCTCGGCCGCGTCGGCAACGCCTCCTCCCTGCACGCGAGCGGCCGCGCCGCCCGCCGGGTGGCCGAGCAGTCCCGCGAGCGGCTCGCCGAGGCGCTGGGTGCCCGGCCGTCGGAGGTGCTGTTCACCGGCGGCGGCACCGAGAGCGACAACCTCGCCGTCAAGGGCATCTTCTGGGCCCGGCGCGAGGCCGACGCGCAGCGCCGCCGGCTGGTCGTGAGCCCCGCGGAGCACCACGCCGTCCTCGACAGCGTCGAGTGGCTGGTCAAGCACGACGACGCCGAGGTCACCTGGCTGCCCGTCGAGCCCAGCGGGCGGATCCGGCCCGAGGTGCTGGCCGAGGCGCTCGGCGACGGCCGGGACGTCGCCCTGACCAGCGTCATGTGGGCCAACAACGAGATCGGCACGGTCAACGACATCGCCGCGCTGGCCGCCGTCGCGCACGCCGTCGGCGTCCCGATGCACACCGACGCCGTCCAGGCGGTGGGCCAGGTGCTGGTGGACTTCGGCGCCAGCGGGGTCGACGCGCTGACCATGACCGGGCACAAGCTCGGCGGCCCGATGGGCGCGGGCGCGCTGCTGCTGCGCCGCGACGCCGAGTGCACGCCGCTGCTGCACGGCGGGGGGCAGGAGCGCGACGTGCGCTCGGGCACCCTCGACGTCGCCGCGATCGTCGGGCTGGCCGTCGCGACGGCCACCGCCGTCGGCCGACGGGAGCAGCGCGCGGCGGAGGTGGGCGAGCTGCGCGACCGGCTCGTCCGCGAGGTCCGCGCGCAGGTGCCCGACACCCAGCTCAACGGCGCACCGCTGGACGACGTCCTGGCCGGTGGCCCCGGGCGACTGCCCGGCAACGCGCACCTGTCCTTCCCCGGGGCGGAGGGCGACGCGCTGCTCATGCTGCTCGACGCCCGCGGCATCGAGTGCTCCACGGGCTCGGCGTGCAGCGCCGGCGTCGCCCGGCCCAGCCATGTGCTGCTGGCCGTCGGGGCCGACGGCGAGCGCGCCCGCAGCTCACTGCGGTTCAGCCTCGGCCACACCTCGACCGAGGCCGACGTCGACGCCGTCGTCGAGGTCATCGGGCCGGTCGTGGAGCGGGCCCGCCGCGCGGGGCTCGGCCGGCGATGAGGAGCCGGCCATGAGGGTGCTCGCCGCCATGAGCGGGGGCGTCGACTCCGCCGTCGCCGCCGCGCTGGCCGTCGACGCGGGCCACGACGTGACCGGGGTCCACCTGGCGCTGTCGCAGAACCGGCAGACGCTGCGCAGCGGCTCGCGCGGGTGCTGCAGCGTCGAGGACTCCCACGACGCGCGCCGGGTGGCCGACGAGCTGGGCATCCCGTTCTACGTGTGGGACCTCGCCGAGCGGTTCACCGAGGACGTCGTCGACGACTTCGTGGCCGAGTACGCCGCCGGGCGTACCCCGAACCCGTGCCTGCGCTGCAACGAGAAGATCAAGTTCTCGGCGGTGCTCGACCGGGCGCTGTCGCTGGGCTTCGACGCCGTCGTCACCGGGCACCACGCGCGGCTCTCCGACGGCGAGCTGCGCCGCTCGGTGGACGCCGCCAAGGACCAGTCCTACGTGCTCGGCGTGCTGACGCCCGGGCAGCTGGCCGCCGCGTGGTTCCCGCTCGGGGGCATGACGAAGGAGCGGGTGCGCGAGATCGCCGCCGAGCGCGGGTTCGCCGTCGCCACCAAGCCGGACTCGCACGACATCTGCTTCATCCCCGACGGCGACACCCGCGGCTTCCTCGCGCGCCGGCTGGGCAGCCGCCCCGGCCCGGTCGTCGACGCCGCGACGGGGGAGACCGTCGGGGAGCACGACGGCACCTACGGGTTCACCATCGGCCAGCGGCGGGGCCTGGGCGTGAGCGCCGGGGACTCCGCGCCGCGCTACGTGCTGGGCATCGAGCCGGTCAGCCGGACGGTGACGATCGGCACCGCGGAGCAGGCGGCGGTCGACGAGGTGCTGACCGGCGTCCCGACCTGGACCGGTGCGGCGCCGGTGCTGCCGGCCCGGTTCGAGGTGCAGCTGCGGGCGCACGGGCGCCCCGTGCCGTGCGAGGTCCTCGTCGTCGACGGCGGGCTCCGCATCGAGCTGGCCGACTCGCAGCGGGGTGTCGCCCCGGGGCAGTCGGCCGTGCTGTACGAGCCCGATGCCGCTCGCGGCGACCGCGTCGTCGGCCAGGCCGCCGTGGCGGTCGCGCGATGACGGCGCCCTGGGGGCCGGTCACCGGCATCGGGTCGCTGCCCGGCACGGACCCAGCCGAGGCCGTGCGACTCGTGCTCGGCGAGCTGCCCGGCATGGCGCACCTGCCCGAGCTCCCCGGACGGGGTGCCGGCGCGGACATGATCGGCCGGACGGCGGCGTTGCTCGTCGACCTCGCCGTGGACATCACCCCGGCCGGCTGGCGACTCGTGCCCCGCTCGGGCGTCGACCAGCGCAGGGCGCAGGAGTTCCTCGCCCGCGATCTCGACGCGCTGCACGACGAGGCCGACGGCTACGTCGGGTCCTTCAAGGTGCAGGCGGCGGGGCCCTTCACGCTGGCCGCGTCGTTGGAGCGCACCCGGGGGGAGCGGGCCGTCGTGGACGCGGGCGCGCGGCGCGACCTCGTGCAGTCGCTGGTCGAGGGGCTGCGCACGCACGTCGCCGCCGTGGCCGCGCGGGTGCCGGGCGCGCAGGTCGTGGTCCAGCTGGACGAGCCGAGCATGCCGGCGGTGCTGCAGGGGGGCCTGCCGACGGCGACCGGTTTCGGGCGGCTGTCGGCCGTGCCCGCGGAGACGGTCGAGCAGGAGCTGCGCGCGGTCGTCGCGGCGCTGCCCGGCTCCGTCGTCGTGCACTGCTGCGCGCCCCGCATGCCGCTCGGGCTCTTCCGCGCTGCCGGCGCCGCCGGGCTGTCCTTCGACCTCGGGCTCGTGCAGGACCTCGACGCGGTGGGGGAGGCCGTGGACGCCGGCAGCCACCTGCTGGTCGGCGTCGTCCCGGGGACCGACTCCGCGCTGCCCTCCGCTCCCGCGACCGCCTCGCGGGTACGGGGCTGGTGGAGCGAGCTCGGCTTCCCCGCCGAGATGCTCCCGGACGTCGTCACGCTGACCCCCTCGTGCGGCCTGGCCGGCGCGACGCCCGCGTACGCCCGGGCGGCCATGACCCACCTGCGCGAGGCTGCGAAGTACCTGCAGCCGGAGTGAGCCCGACCGGGTGAGGTCCGGTTCGTCGTCGTACCCGCCGGATACCGTGCCCGCGTGAGCACCGACCCCGCTGCCCTGGACGAGCCGGTCGTCGAGGCGGCGACCGACCGGGAGGACCTCACCGAGGTCCCCGACGACGCGCGCACCCGCCATCGCGACCTCTCCGAGGAACTCGACCGGTACGCCTTCGCCTACTACGTGCGCGACGAGCCGCTGGTCAGCGACGGTCAGTACGACGAGCTGATGGGCGAGCTCAAGGCGCTCGAGGCGGCGCACCCCGCTCTGGTCACGCCCGACTCGCCCAGTCAGAAGGTCAACGGCGGGTTCACCGCGACCTTCGCTCCGGTGCAGCACCTGGAGCGGATGCAGAGCCTGGACAACGCCTTCAGCAGCGACGAGCTGTCGGCCTGGGCGGCGCGGGTGGAGCGCGAGGGCGCGTCCGGTGCGGCCTACCTGTGCGAGCTGAAGGTCGACGGCGTCGCGGTGGCGATCGTCTACGAGGACGGCCGGCTGGTCCGTGCCGCCACCCGCGGCGACGGGACGACGGGGGAGGACGTCACCGCCAACGTCCGCACGATGGGCAACGTGCCGCAGCAGCTCACCGGGGACGACGTGCCCGGGCTGCTCGAGGTGCGCGGCGAGATCTACTTCCCGGTCGCCGGTTTCGCGGACGTCAACGCCGGTCTGGTCGAGGCCGGCAAGGCGCCGTTCGCCAACCCGCGGAACGCCGCCGCGGGCTCGCTGCGGCAGAAGGACCCCAAGGTCACCGCCTCCCGGCCGCTGCGCCTCGTCGTGCACGGCGTGGGCGCGCACCGCGGTTTCGCCGTCGACCGGCAGTCGGCCGCCTACGAGCGGCTGCGCGAGCTCGGGCTGCCGGTCAGCGACCGGTCGGAGGTGGTGGACGACCTGGAGGCGGTCTGGGCGTACATCGAGCGGACGCAGGAGCAGCGGCACTCGGTCGAGCACGAGATCGACGGCGTCGTCGTGAAGGTCGACCAGTACGCCCTGCAGCGCCGGCTCGGCTCGACGTCGCGGGCCCCGCGCTGGGCGATCGCCTTCAAGTACCCGCCGGAGGAGGCGACGACGAAGCTCCTGGACATCAAGGTGAACGTCGGCCGCACCGGCCGGGTGACGCCGTTCGCCTACATGGAGCCGGTCAAGGTCGCCGGCTCCACGGTGCAGCTTGCGACGCTGCACAACGCCAGCGAGGTGGTGCGCAAGGGCGTGCTGATCGGGGACACGGTCGTCATCCGGAAGGCCGGTGACGTCATCCCCGAGGTGCTGGGCCCGGTGGTCGCCGCCCGGACCGGTGACGAGTACCCGTTCGTCATGCCGAAGGACTGCCCCGAGTGCGGCACCGAGCTGCGCCCGGAGAAGGAGGGCGACGCCGACATCCGCTGCCCGAACGCCCGCTCGTGCCCCGCGCAGCTGCGGGAGCGGGTCTTCCACGTCGCCGGCCGAGGGGCCTTCGACATCGAGAACCTCGGCTACGAGGCCGCGATCGCGCTGCTCGAGGGCGGCCTGCTGCAGGACGAGGGCGACATCTTCTTCCTCGACGAGGAGAAGCTGCGCAGCGCCGCGTTCTTCACGAGGAAGAAGGACGCCGCGCTGTCGGCCAACGGCCAGAAGCTGCTGGCCAACCTGCAGAGCCGCAAGGACGTGCCGCTGTGGCGGGTGCTGGTGGCGCTCTCCATCCGGCACGTGGGGCCGACCGCCGCGCAGGCGTTGGCGCGGGACTTCCGATCGCTCGACCGGATCGCCGGGGCGAGCGAGGAGGAGCTGGCCGCGGCCGACGGCGTCGGGCCGACGATCGCGCGGTCGATCCGCGACTGGTTCGAGGTCGACTGGCACCGCGACGTCGTCGAGAAGTGGCGTCGGGCCGGGGTGCGGATGGTCGACGAGGGCGGTGACGCCGGTCCAGGTCCGCTGACCGGCGTCACCGTCGTCGTGACCGGTTCGCTCCGGGACTACAGCCGCGACGAGGCGACCGCCGCGATCCAGGAACGCGGGGGGAAGGTCACCGGCTCGGTCTCGAAGAGGACCGGCTTCGTGGTGGTGGGCGCCGACCCCGGGAGCAAGTACGACAAGGCGGTGCAGGTGAAGGCCCCGGTCCTGGACGACGACGGCTTCCGCGTGCTGCTCGAGGACGGCCCGGACGCCGCTCGGGAGGTCGCGACGATCGGCGACGGGAGCGAGCCGCCGGCGGAGTGACGCGGGGGGTCGCGGGTAGGGGCGGGGTCCAGCCCTCCGGAAGGACCCTGCGTGTCCCTGCCCGACGCCCTGCTCGACCTGCTCCGCCGTCCCAGCCCCTGTTTCCTCTCGACCCTCATGCCGGACGGTTCACCACAGATGACGCAGACCTGGGTGGACACCGACGGGCGCGACGTCCTGATCAACACCGTCCGAGGGCACCAGAAGGTCCGCAACGTCGAACGTGACCCCCGGGTGGCTCTCAACGTGGCCGACCCCGACGACCCGAGCCGCTACTTCGAGGTGCGCGGTCGCGTCACCGAGGTCACCGAGGTGGGCGCCCGCGAGCACATCGACGAGCTGTCCCAGCGCTACATCGGCCGTCCGTACCCGTGGTTCGGCGGCCGGGACCAGGTCCGCCTGCTGGTCCGGATCGCCCCGGAGAAGGTGACGTCACCGCGCGGCTGAGGACCGCCCGCCGTCCGGTCAGAACGGGGGTGGGGTGGTCGTCGCGACCAGGCCCGTCGGGGTGATGACGGTGAGCGTGCCGTCCCGGGCCAGGGAGTGCTGCCACCCGGGGGCCTGGTGCTTGCCGCGGTGGTGCCCGGTGCAGTAGCCGGTGAGGTTGCCGGCGCTGGTCGGGCCGTCGGGCCAGGGGCGGTCGTGGTCGAGTTCGCCCCCCAGCGGCACGCGGCGGCGGCAGCCGGGCTGGCGGCAGCGCCGGTCGCGGGCGCGGACGAACCGGTCGAGCCGGGCACCGGGGCGGTAACCGTCGGTCGGGGGCGGTGGACCGAGGCCCGCTCCGCAGGTGGCGTACCGGCGCAGCTCGGTGCTGTCGGTCAGGGCGAGCAGCGTGCCGGTGAGCTCGTCGACGACCGCGATGCGGGGTCGGTCGAGCAGTCCGCCGCCCGCGCTGCGTCCCAGCAGGTCGGCCAGGTCCGCCCGCTGACGGTCGGTCGCCGCGAGGAGCGCGTCGAGCGCCCTCCGGGCCCGGGTCATCCGTCCGGCCGCGCTGTCCTCCCAGGCGGCCTCGTCGTCCGCCTCGGCGCGTGCGGCGGCGGAGACGGCCCGATGCGCGGCACCGGTGGCGCGCTGGAGGTGCAGCAGGGCGGCACCGGCCTCGTCGAGGGCACGGTCGGCCGCAGCCCACTCACCGGCCGGCTCGCCGGCTTCCGCGGCGGGCGCGACCTCGTCGTGCTGCTGATCGGGGACAGGCTCCGCCGGCGGGAACGGCTCCGTGCACGGCCTGGCTTCCGGAGGTGCCGATCCGTCCCAGTGCTGCTCCGCGGCCCACCAGCGCTCCAGCACCTCGAGCGGAGGCTCCTCCGCACCGCGCCACTCGCCCCGCAGGGCGCGCTCCTCGACCGCGGCCCACCACCGCTCGTCGGCCGCGCGCACCGCGTCGTTCCACGTCTCGACCGGCGGCTCGTCCGGCCACCGGCCGGGATCGGGGGAGGGGGAGAGGTCGGGTTCGGGGGAGGGCGAGGCCGACGGGTCGGGGATGTCCGCGGGCAGCAGGCCCAGGGCGCGGGCCAGGGCGCGCACCATCTCCGCCGGCACCGGCTCACCGTCGATCTCGCCGGACCGGTCGCCGCCGAGGAGGGTGGCCACACCGACGACCAGGGTGAGCCGTGCCTGCACCGGCGGGCCGTCCTGCTCGCCGGGCCGGAGCACCAGGTCGAGGAGGCAGTCGGCCATCTTCTGCCCGCGGGTCCGCGTGTCGTCTGGCTCGTCGATCGCGTCGGCGTACTGCCCGAGGGCGTCGAGCAGCGCGCGGGCCTCGGGGACGGTCAGCAGCGCGTCGAACACGGCCATGCCCTCGCGGCGATCGGGCCGGACGGAGACGCCGCGCTCGCGCAGCGCCCTCGCCAGCCGCTGGGTCGCAGCGGCGGCGTCGTGGCGGAGCACCGACCGCCGCACCTTCTCGCCCAGCTGTGCCGGGGTGGTGACCGACCGGCCGGACACCCAGTCCAGCACCTCGCGTTCCACCCGGGTGCGGATCGAGGCGTCGACGATCGGCCCGACCTTGTCCAGCAGATGCCAGAGATGACCGTCGTGGATCAGCCCCGACTCGAGCGCCACCAGCGTGCGTGGCAGCCGGTGCACCAGCACGAGCGAACGTTCCAGCAGGTTCTCGGCGGCGACCTGGGTGATCGACAGCGCCACCACCAGCTCCGGTGCCGCCCACTCGCTGACCTCGGCCAGCACGTCCCGACGAGCGGCCCGCCGGTCGGCGCTCATCGCGCCGGGCGTCCCGGCGGGACGGTCGGCCGAGGCGGGACGGGTGGCGGCGAAGGCGGCCACCGCCCGGGCGCGGAGCGCCGTCTGCCGGCCGATCTCACGGCTCGTCGCCTGCGCCGCCCCGAGCGGCCCGGTAGCCCACCCGACCGACGGGGCGTCGCCGGCAGCTGGGAAGCCGGGCGCGACGGTGTCGGCACTCGTGTCGGCAGCCGCTCCGTCCATGCGTTCGATCATACGTTCGAACAACACGCGTCACAAGGTACCTGTGGACGAAGAACGCGCAGGTGGGAGTCGTGGCCGGCCGGGAGTCGGACAGGCCGGGTCAGGCCGGCGGCAGGTGCACCACGGTCGACGCGATACCGACGAGGTGCACCAGCCGGAGCAGCTCGGAGCGGCGGAACGCCGGCCCGCCCGACCGGCCCAGGACCACCGCGCACGCGTCGCCGCCGTACGGCACCGCCATCATCTCGATGGCCATCTCCCGCCACCGCTCGGGCAGCCAGTCGTCGTCGCTGGACAGCAGGCGGGCGCCGGTCAGCGGCATCCACGGCAGTGCGAGCCCCTCGAACGAGGGCGCGGCGTCCGATGCCGCGCGCACCTCCCACGAATCGCGCGGGCCGCAGTCGAGGACCACCGCCCATCCGCAGTGGAAGACCCGCGGCAGCTCGGCGGCGAGCAGCTTCTCGGCGCCCCTGTCGCCGGCGCGGGCCAGTCCGTCGAGCAGCTCCAGCTCGCGGTGGGTGTCCAGCGGACCGGCGAAGGGGCGCAGCGACTCGACCACCACGTCCGGCACGCTCTGCGCGACGGTGATCAGGCTGTCGGGCAGCCGGTCCGGCGGGAGGTCGACCACGACGTCGTCCACCGCGACGCCGCTGCCGCGCTCGAGCACGTCGAGGGACACGATGTCGATGCCGGCGGTGCCCAGGGCGGTGGCGACCGCACCCAGGATGCCGGGTCGGTCGGGCATGACCAGACGCAGGAGATAGGACACGGTTCCTCCGGGACGTCCAAGGGCGCGGGCCGATCTCCGTTGATCGCAGCGGGGGCAGCCTCTCACGGTGAGGACCTGCGCAGACCCCCCACGTACAGTGGGACGGTCAGGCCCCGGTCCCGCAAGGGCTGCCGGCGCCGGCCATTCGCCCCTCGAAGTGGAGTTCCGTCCCGCATGAGCACGCCGTCCCGCAAGGACCGACTCACCCGTGACGAGGTGGCCCACCTGGCCCACCTCGCGCGGCTGGCCGTCACCGACGAGGAGCTCGACCTCTTCGCCGGGCAGCTGGGCGCCGTGCTGGACGCCGTCGCGCAGGTGGGCCGGGCGGACGTCGCCGACGTGCCGCCGACGACGCACGCCGTGCCGATGACCAACGTCTTCCGCGAGGACGTCGCCCGCCCGAGCCTGCCGCGCGACGCCGTGCTGGCGGGCGCCCCGGCGGCCGAGGACGGCCGGATCCGCGTGCCGCGCATCCTGGGGGAGGAAGCATGAGCGACCTGACCAGCACGGACGCCGCCGAGCTCGGCCGGCTGCTCTCCGCCGGTGAGGTCACCGCCGTCGAGGTGACCCGCGCCTACCTGGACCGCATCGCGGCCGAGGACGACGCGCTCGGGGCCTACCTGCACGTCGACGGCGAGTCCGCCCTGCGCACCGCGGAGCAGGTTGACGCCGCCCGCGCCGGCGGCACCGCGACCGGCCCGCTGGCCGGCATCCCGCTGGCGCTGAAGGACGTCGTCGTCACCGAGGGCGTGCCGACGACCAGCGGCTCGAAGATCCTCGAGGGCTGGCGCCCGCCCTACGACGCCACGCTGGCCGCCCGGCTCAAGAACGCCGGAACGGTCCTGCTGGGCAAGACCAACATGGACGAGTTCGCGATGGGCTCCTCCACCGAGAACTCCGCCTACCGCGTCACGCGCAACCCGTGGGACCACGACCGCATCCCGGGCGGCTCGTCGGGTGGTTCCTCGGCCGCCGTGGCCGGCGGCCTCGCCCCGTGGGCGATCGGCACCGACACCGGCGGGTCGATCCGCCAGCCCGCCGCCGTCACCGGCCTGGTCGGGCACAAGCCCACCTACGGCTCGGTCTCCCGGTACGGCCTCATCGCCTTCTCCTCCAGCCTCGACCAGGCCGGGCCGATGACCCGCACCGTCCTCGACGCGGCGCTGCTGCACGAGGCGGTCGCCGGGCACGACCCGCTGGACTCCACCTCGATCGCCTCGCCGGTCCCCGTGCTCGCCGAGGCCGCGCGCCGCGGCGCCGAGGGCGACCTCGCCGGCCTGCGGGTCGGCGTCGTCACCGAGCTCGGCGGCGACGGGCACACCGACGGCTACGACGAGGGCGTGCTGGCCCGGTTCACCGAGACGGTGGCCCTGCTGGAGAGCCTGGGCGCCGAGGTCCGCCAGGTCTCCTGCCCGGCCTTCGACCTCGCGCTGCCGGCCTACTACCTGATCGCCCCGAGCGAGGCGTCGTCCAACCTCGCCCGCTTCGACGGCGTCCGGTACGGCCTGCGCGTCGGCGACGACGGCGCCCGCGACCTCGACGAGGTCATGGCGCTCACCCGCGAGCAGGGGTTCGGACCCGAGGTCAAGCGCCGGATCATCCTCGGCACCTACGCGCTGTCCAGCGGCTACTACGACGCCTACTACGGGCAGGCGCAGAAGGTCCGCACGCTGATCAACCGCGACTTCACCAGCGCGTGGGACGACGTGGACGTGCTGGTCAGCCCGACCAGCCCCACCGTCGCCTGGGAGGTCGGCGCCCGCGTGGACGACCCGATCGCCATGTACGCCGCCGACCTCTGCACCCTGCCGGCCAGCCTGGCCGGAGTGCCCGCCATCTCGGTGCCCTGCGGGCTGTCCGAGGGGCTGCCGGTCGGCTTCCAGATCATGGCGCCGGCGCTGGCCGACGACCGCTGCTACAAGGTCGCCGCCGCGCTCGAGGCCGCCCAGGACGCCGCCCGCGGCTCCCGGTTCCTCGACCAGCTCGCCGCCCGCCCGGCCGGGAGTGTCGCGTGAGCGCGGCGCTGAAGGCCGCCTGGGCCCTGACCGCCTTCGTCATCGTCGGCGGCATCGTCGGGTGGATCGCCTCCGGGCGCCCCGTCTTTGCCGTCTTCCTCGTCCTGGGCGTGCTCACCGCCGCCGGCGCCGTGGCCACCGGCCGCGCCGAGCGAGCCGCAGGTCGGCCCCCCGCACCCAAGGAAGGCCCCACCCCGTGAGCGCCACCCCCGATCGGCTCGTCGACTTCGACGAGGTCCTCACCCGCTACGAGCCGGTGATGGGTCTGGAGACCCACGTCGAGCTCGGCACCGCGTCCAAGATGTTCTGCGGCTGCTCCACCACGTTCGGCGCCGAGCCCAACACGCAGACCTGCCCGACCTGCCTGGGGCTGCCCGGCTCGCTGCCGGTGGCCAACGCCGCCGCGATCGAGTCGACCATCCGCATCGGCCTCGCGCTGGGCTGCCGCATCGCCACGTGGGCGCGGTTCTCGCGGAAGAACTACTTCTACCCGGACATCCCCAAGGGCTTCCAGACGACGCAGTACGACGAGCCGCTGTGCACCGCCGGCCACCTGGACGTCGAGGTGGACGGCGAGACCTACCGGGTCGAGATCGAGCGCGTGCACCTGGAGGAGGACACCGGCAAGAACCTGCACGTCGGTGGCTCGACCGGGCGCATCCACGGCGCCGATCACTCGCTGATCGACTACAACCGGGCCGGCATCCCGCTGGTGGAGATCGTCACCCGGCCCATCCCCGGCGCCGGGGCGAAGGCGCCCGAGGTGGCCAAGGCCTACGTCACCGAGCTGCGCGAGATCCTCGTCGCCCTCGGCGTCTCCGAGGTGCGCATGGAGCAGGGCAACCTGCGCTGCGACGTCAACACCTCGCTGGCGCCGATCGGCAGCCTCGAGTGGGGCACCCGCACCGAGACGAAGAACGTGAACTCGCTGCGCTCGGTGGAGCGAGCGGTGCGCTTCGAGATGCGCCGCCAGGCCGCACTCCTCGACGAGGGGCAGCGGATCTTCCAGGAGACCCGGCACTTCCACGAGGACACCGGCACCACCTCGCCCGGCCGCAGCAAGGAGGAGGCGACCGACTACCGGTACTTCCCCGAGCCCGACCTGGTGCCGGTCGCCCCCGACGAGGAGTGGGTCGCCGCGCTGCTCGCCGCGCTCCCCGAGCTGCCCGCCGCCCGCCGCAGCCGGCTTTCCGACGAGTGGGGCATCGCGCCGACCGAGATGGCCTGGCTGGTCAACGCCGGGGCCGTCGAGCTGGTCAGCGACACCGTCGCCGCCGGCGCCTCGCCCGCCGACGCCCGCAAGTGGTGGCTGGGCGACCTCGCCCGCCGCGCCAACGACACCGGCACCGAGCTCGGCGAGCTCGCGGTCACCCCGAAGCAGGTCGCCGAGCTGATCGGGCTGATCTCCGCCGGCACGATCAACGACCAGCTGGCCCGCCAGACGCTCGACGGCGTGCTCGCCGGCGAGGGCGACCCGGCGGCCGTGGTCGAGGCACGCGGGCTGGCCGTCATGGGCGAGTCCGACGAGCTGGTCAGCGCCGTCGACGCCGCGATCGAGGGCAACCCCGACGTCGCCGAGAAGGTGCGCGGCGGCAAGGTGCAGGCGATCGGTGCGCTCGTGGGCGCGGTCATGAAGACCACCCGCGGCAAGGCCGACGCGGCGACCGTCAAGCGCATGCTCGAGGAGCGGCTGGTCTCCTAGAGCGGAGATCCGCCGGCGGAGGAGGGCGGGTTGATGCGCAGCACCTTGTCGTCGTCCTCGGCGGGGGTGCCGATGCCGTCGCGGTTGGACGTGGTGATCCACAGCGCGCCCGTGGGATCGGCGACGACGGTGCGCAGCCGGCCGTAGCGGCCGCCGAGGAACTCCTCGAGCTCGCCGGACACCGTGTCCGACGCGTCGACGGGGACGGCGTGCACCCGCTGGCCGTCCAGCGCGCCCACGAAGACGGCGTCGCCGGCGACGGCGCAGCCGCCCAGGCCGTCCTCGCCCGGCACGAACTCGACGACCGGTCCGGTGACGGCGTAGTCGCGTCCCTCGGTGAGCGCGTTCAGCTCGTCGGCGCCGTCGCGCGCGGCGTCGGCGGCGAACAGCCGGTCCTCCTCGCCCACGCAGACGGCGGTGACGTCGCGGTGCCCGCTGGTGAACACCGGCCCCGCGCCGAGGGGCCGGCCGAAGACGTCGACGTGCAGCACCTTGCCGCCGAGCGAGGCCGGGTCGCTCGCCAGCGCGGGGTTCCCGGTGTCGCCGGTACCGACGTAGAGGGTGCCGTCCGCGCCGAACACCAGGCCCCCGCCGTTGTGCACCTCGCCGCGCGGGATGCCGGTGACCACGGCGTTCGGCGTCCCACCGATCGGGAAGCGCACCACGCGGTTGTCCACGGCCGTGGACACGTAGGCGTAGAGCAGCCCGTCCTCGGGATAGGTCGGCGACGCCGCCAGCCCGAGCAGGCCGCCGTCGCCGGTGGCGTCCACACCCGGCACGGTCATCAGCTCGCGGGCGGGGGAGCGGTCGGGGAAGACCTGCAGGAGGCGGCCGGTGTCGCGCTCGCCGACGATCGCGGTGCCGTCGGGCAGCAGCGCCAGCCCGGTGGGGACGGCCAGCCCGGAGGCCACCACGGAGGGGTCGCCGTCGGTCTCCTCGGCACCCGGCTCGGCGGGGCGCCCGGGGTTGGGCGCGCTCGACGGGGGAGGGCCGACCTCGGGAGGTGCGCCCTCGGGGAGCGGGCGGAACGGGCCGGACGGCTCGTAGCCGTCGCTGCCGCACCCGGCCAGCAGCACGGCGGTCGCGAGCAGCGCACCCGCCGTCGCCCGCCGCATGCCCTCCACAGTACGTGCGCGCCGTGGGCGGGCCGGGCGGTTGCGCCTAGTCTCGGCGTTCGTGAGCGAACCGCTGGTCGGCCCCGACGAGGTGCTCGACGTCCTGGTCCCTTCCCGTGCCCTGGCTGCTGCCGTCGAGGCGGTCTCGCCACGCGTGCGCGCGCACCGCTGGTCGGCGCTCGACGGGCCGCCCACCGGCGACGCCGGCCGGTCCAAGGTCTGGGTCCCGCGCTCCGGCGGAGCAGACCTGCCCGACGAGGACTTCTTCGCCGCGCTGCCCGACCTCCGCGTCGTGCAGCTGCTCAGCGCCGGAGCCGAGCGTTTCGCCGGCCGGCTGCCCGACGGGGTCACGCTGTGCAACGCCCGTGGCGCGCACACGCCCTCCACCGCCGAGTGGGCGGTGACCGCCACCCTCGCCGCCCAGCGCGGCATCCCGTTCTTCGTCCGCGAGCAGGACGCCGGCCGCTGGACGCCGCGCACCCACCACAAGCTGGTCGGCGCGAAGGTGCTCGTGGTCGGCTCGGGCGACATCGGCCGCACCATCGGCCGGATGATGGCCGGCTTCGACGTCGAGCTGACCTTCGTCGCCCGCACCGCCCGCGACGGCGTGCACGCCACCAGCGAGCTGCCCCAGCTGCTGCCGCAGGCCGACGTCGTGGTCGTGATCGTGCCGGTGACCGACGAGACGATCGGCCTGGTCGACGCCGGCTTCCTCGCCGCGATGAAGGACGACGCCTTGCTGGTCAACGCCGCCCGCGGCGTCGTCGTCGACACCGACGCGCTGCTCGCCGAGCTCACCGCCGGCCGGCTGCGCGCCGCCGTCGACGTCACCGAGCCCGAGCCGCTGCCCGAGGGGCACCCGCTCTGGACGGCGCCGAACCTCCTCATCACCCCGCACGTCGGCGGTGACGTGCCCGGCACCAACGAGCGGGCCGCGGCCGCGGTGGCCGACCAGCTGCAGCGGATCCTCGCCGGCCGGCCGCTGGCGAACGTGGTCGACCGCTACTGATCCAGCGGCGGCGTGGGCACCGGGATCCGGCCGCCGGAGGCCCGCCCGATCGCGGGCAGGTCGCGGGCCCGCACCGCGGGCAACCGCACCTCGGTGCCACCCGTGGTCACCAGCCAGAGGTCGGCCCGCTCGCCGACCCGCACGCCGGCGAGCTCGGTCCACGGCACCCGGCGGCGGCCGGCCAGCGTGCGCACCGTGATCGCGCCGGCGTCGATGTCGAAGCCGGTGCGCCACACCCAGGCGGCCACGACGGCAGGGACGAGCAGCAGCAGCAGGAGCCACGACGAGGCCGCCGACAGCGGGATCAGGCAGAAGGCGAACACCAGCACCGGGAGCAGCGAGGTGCGGTTCATCCGGAAGCGGGCGGGGGTGTCCACGAGCGCCGATCCTCCCAGACGGCTCAGCCCGCGAGCCGGGCCAGCCCAGCGGCGCTGCCCGCCTCGGCGGCGGTGTAGACGACCAGCTGCAGGCCGGGGGCGTCGGCCGGGGTCAGCTGGTGGTGCTCCAGCACCAGGGAGCCGACGGCGGGGTGCTCGAACCGGCGCTCGGTCGAGGTGAACCGGTCGACGTCGTGGCTCGCCCACCCCTCGCGGAAGGCGGGGCTGGCCGCCTGCAGCCGCGTGACGAGGTCGACCACCTGGGGATCGGCCAGGCGCGGGCCGACCTCCGCCCGGAACTGGGTGAGGAACCGGCGGCTGTCGGTCGTCCAGTCGCCCAGCAGCCGTCGGACGGCGGGGTCGGTGAACACCACCCACAGCAGGTTCCGGTCACCGGGGAGCACGTCGGCCACCCCCGGGTAGAGGCGTTCGTAGGCCTCGTTCCAGCCGACGATCGACCAGGTCGAGGTGATCGCGTACGCGGGGGAGGGGCCCAGGGCGTCCATCAGCCGCTGCAGGTGGGCCGGCATCGTCTCCAGCGTCTCGACCGTGGGTGCCGGCTCGTTGCCGGACAGCCGCAGCACGTACTCGCGCTCGGCCGCGGTGAGCTGCAGGGTGCGGGCCAGCGCGTCCATGACCTGCACCGAGGGGCGGATCTCGCGCCCCTGCTCCAGCCACGTGTACCAGGTGTGGCTGACCCCGGCGAGCAGCGCGACCTCCTCCCGCCGCAGCCCCGGCGTCCGGCGGTTGGCGCCGGCCGGCAGGCCGACCGCACCCGGGGCCAGCTGACGGCGGCGCGAGCCGAGGAACTCGGCCAGCTCGCGGCGGGCGGAGGCGGTCACGGCGGACTCCCGTTCGGTGGTGGTGCCGGTACTAGCACCGACACAGTCTCGGACATGCCAGGGGACCGGCCTAGCATCCCCTCGTGACGATCGGTGAGGACCTCATCCCAGGCAACGACTCCGCCAGTGCGACGCGCAACCCGATGAAGCCGCGCAGCTTCGAGGTGACCGACGGGGACGCCAAGGCCCCGGCGCGCGCCATGCTGCGCGCCGTCGGCATGGGCGACGACGACATGGTCAAGCCGCAGATCGGCGTCGCCTCGTCGTGGAACGAGATCACCCCGTGCAACCTGTCGCTGCAGCGCCTGGCGCAGCGGGCCAAGGACGGCGTCCGCGCCGCCGGGGGCTTCCCCATGGAGTTCGGCACCATCTCGGTCTCCGACGGCATCTCCATGGGCCACGAGGGCATGCGCGCCTCGCTGGTCTCCCGCGAGGTCATCGCCGACTCGGTCGAGACCGTCATGTTCGCCGAGCGCCTCGACGGCTCGGTGCTGCTGGCCGGCTGCGACAAGTCCCTGCCCGGCATGCTCATGGCCGCCGCGCGTCTGGACCTGGCGAGCGTCTTCCTCTACTCCGGCTCGACGATGCCCGGCAAGCTGGACGACCGGGACCTCACGATCATCGACGTCTTCGAGGCCGTCGGCGCCTGCGCCCGGGGGCTCATCACCCGCGACGAGCTGACCGCCATCGAGAAGGCGGCCTGCCCCGGCCAGGGGTCGTGCGGCGGCATGTACACCGCCAACACCATGGCCAGCGTCGCCGAGGCCCTCGGCATGGCGCTCCCGGGCAGCGCCGCCCCGCCGGCGCCGGACAGCCGGCGCGACGACTACGCCGTCGCCTCCGGGGAGGCGGTCGTGAACCTGCTGCGACTGGGCATCACCGCCCGGCAGATCATGACCAAGAAGGCGTTCGAGAACGCGATCACCGTCGTCATGGCGCTCGGTGGCTCGACGAACGCGGTGCTGCACCTGATGGCGATCGCCCACGAGGCGCAGGTCGACCTGTCTCTCGAGGACTTCAACCGGATCGGCGACCGCACGCCGCTGCTGGCCGACGTGAAGCCCTTCGGCCGGTTCGTCATGACCGACGTCGACCGCGTCGGCGGCGTCCCCGTCGTCCTCAAGGCACTGCTGGACGCCGGCCTGCTGCACGGCGACGTCCTGACCGTGACCGGGAAGACCATGGCGGAGAACCTGGCCGACCTCGCTCCCACGGACCCCGACGGCGCGATCATCCACGCCATGAATGACCCGATCCACCGGACCGGCGGGCTGGACATCCTGCACGGATCCCTCGCCCCCGAGGGCGCGGTCGTGAAGTCGGCGGGCTTCGACTCCTCCACCTTCGAGGGCACCGCCCGCGTCTTCGACGGCGAGCAGGGCGCCATGGACGCCGTCACCGACGGCACCCTCCAGCCCGGTGACGTCGTCGTCATCCGGTACGAGGGCCCGCGCGGCGGACCCGGCATGCGCGAGATGCTCGCCGTCACCGGCGCCATCAAGGGCGCGGGCCTGGGCAAGGACGTCCTGCTGCTCACCGACGGCCGGTTCTCCGGCGGCACGACCGGCCTGTGCATCGGCCACGTGGCGCCCGAGGCGACCGACGGCGGACCGATCGCCTTCGTCCGCGACGGTGACCCGATCCGCCTGGACCTGACCACCCGCAAGCTGGACCTGCTCGTGGACGACGCGGAGCTCGCCCGCCGCAAGGAGGGCTGGGAGCCGCTGCCCCCGCGCTACACCACCGGGGTGCTCGGCAAGTACGCCAAGCTGGTCGGATCGGCCGCCCAGGGCGCCATCTGCGGCTGATCCACCCGGGCGGGCGCCCCCCTCCCAAGGGGTGACGTCCGCCCGGCACGGCTTGGCCGGGCTCCGCCCGATGCCGAGACAACAGGCGTGGACCCGCGCCGTTGGTGGTTGCTCGCGGTGGCCGTGCCGGCGGTAGTCGCCTGCGCCGTCGCCGCCGCTTCGCCTGCCCTCCGTGACCTCGGCGACCTCGCCGTCGTCCTCGTCGGCCTCATCGCCTCTGTCGTCCTGTGGATCGCAGGTGGCCGGCCGGGCCGCCCGCCGGCCTGGCGGCTGTTCGCCGCCGCACCCCTGTTCCCGGTGTTCGGCGCGCTCCTGGCCTGGCTGATCGACGACGGCGACCCGCTCGACCTGGTCGTCGTCCGCTGGCTGCCCACCCTCCCCGGCTACGTCATCGCCATCGTCGCGCTGCTCGGGCTGGCAGGCCGGTCCCGCCTGCGCACCGGACGCCGTGCGGCCGCGGAGGTCGCGCTGTTCCTCACCTCCTGCCTGGTCGCCATCCGGTTGCTCGTCGCGGGCCCCGTCGGCGACTGGTCCGGGATGGACCTGCCCGAGCGGGTCGTCCTCGGTGCCGCCGTCGTCGTCACCGCGGCGACCATGACCGCCGCCCTCGTCCTGCTCGGCGTCGTCGAGCCTGCCCGCCGGCGCATGGCCGTCGTGCTCCTGGCCGGCACCGTGCTGCTGACCAGCGGCCGCGGTCTGGGCACCTCCGCCGTCCTCTCGGACGCCGTCGGCCTCACCTCCCTGGCGCGATTCCTCGTCGTGGGCGGCCTGCTGCTTCTCGCGCTGGCGGTCCTGGTGGACCCGGGGTGGAGCTCGCCCGCCCCGACCCGCGGGTTCTCCCGGGCCGTGGACGTGGGCCAGCTGCTGCCCATGGGCGCGCTGCTGGTCGCCGTCGCCGCGGCCGGCGTGGTCCGGTTCCTGGGACACCACCTCGACACGATCACCTGGACCGGGCTGATGCTCGCCGTCCTGCTCGCGCTGGCGCACCGCTGGACCACCGCCTGCCAGGAGCACCGCCTGTCGGCCCGGCTGCGACGCAGCGAGGCCTACTTCCGGTCCCTGGTGCACTCCGGCGTCGACGCCGTCGTGCTGCTCGACGACGCGCTGCGCGTGACCTGGGCCTCGCCGGCCCTGGAGCGCGTCCTCGGCCCCGCCGCGGCGGAGCTCGTGGGTCGGGCGCTGCTCGAGGCCGTGCACCCGGAGGACCAGGCCGCCCTCGGCGAGGCACTGACTTCCGGCGAGCACGCCCCGGCCCTGCTGGGCCTGCGGCTGCGCGACGCCGACGGCGTCTGGCGCTGCCTCGAGGCCGGCATCGCCGACCTCCGTGGCGACCCCGACGTGGGTGCCGTCGTCCTGCAGTGCCGCGACATGACCGAGCGGCAGGCGCGCGAGCGCTCGCTGCAGAGCGTCGCCTACATCGATCCCATGACCACCCTGCCCAACCGCGCCGGCATGCTGCGGCTGCTCACCGAGCGGCTGGCCGCACCCGTGGCGGAGGGGCAGGAGTCCGGCACGCTGCTGATGGTCGAGCTCGACGGCCTCCTCGAGGCCCGCGAGCGCGCCGGCCGCGACGTGATCGGTGTCGTCGTCGCCGAGATCGGTCGCCGGCTGCGCTCCACCGTGCGCGGTGAGGACGTCGTCGCGCGCATCGGTGGTGGCACCTTCGCGGTGCTCGCCACCGGGCAGGGTCCCGACGCCGACCGGCTGGCCGGCCGCATCCTGTCCGTCGTCGAGCAGCCGATCCTCACCGACGCCGGCATCGTCGACCTGACCGCCGGTGTGGGCCTGGTCGAGCTCGACGCGGGCCTCGCCGTCGAGGACCTGCTCGTGCGGGCCGACCTCGCCGTCCGTGCCGCCCGCGCCGCGGGTTCCGGCATGGCGCAGCGCTACCGGGCCGCGCTCGGCGAGGCGGCGGCCCGCCGCGAGCAGCTGCGCGAGGACCTGCGCTCGGCGCGGGCCCACGGCGAGCTGTTCCTGCTGTTCCAGCCGGTCATCTCGTTGGCCGAGCAGCGGCTCTCCGGCGTCGAGGCGCTGCTGCGCTGGCGGCACCCGACCCTCGGGGAGATCCTGCCGGCGGAGTTCCTGCCGATCGCCGAGCAGTCCGGGCTCATGGGCGAGCTGCAGCGGTTCGCGCTGGAGGAAGCGGTCTCGGCCGCCGCCGCCATGCCGGAGTCCGCCTCCGGCGTGCGGATCGGCCTCGACGCCCCCGCGGCCTACCTGGCCACCGGCTCGGTCGTGCCCGACGTCGAGGCGGCGCTGCGCGGGTCGGGCCTCCCGCCCGAGCGGCTCGTGCTCGAGATCGGCGACGCCACCGTCACCTCCGGTGAGGAGCGCGACGGCCTGGACGTCGCGACCCTGCGGCTCATGGGCGTGCACGTGGCGCTCTCCGGCTTCGGGGGCGACTCCTCGATGCTCACCCACCTGACCAAGTTGCCGATCGACATGGTCAAGCTCGACCGTGCCTTCGTGTCCCGGATCGACCGCGACGCCAAGACCCGCGCGCTGTGCGAGTCGATCGTCGGCATCGGCCGCGCGCTGGGCATGTCGGTCGTGGCCGAGGGCGTGGAGACCTCCGCGCAGCTGGCCGTCCTGAGCGGCTTCGGCTGCGACTACGCGCAGGGCTTCCTGCTCGCCCGCCCGATGCCGCTGGAGCAGCTCATGGGCGTGCTCCGCGCCGAGGCCGCGGTGTGGCCCGGTCTCGTCAGTGCCCGATGACCGGCGCCGAGTGATGAGCCCCTCCGCGGGAGCCGGCTGGCCCCGGCGTCCGGTGCTGCTGGGCCTCGCGGCCGCGGCCCTGGTCCTGGCGGTCCAGCAGCTCGTCGTCCCGGGCTGGAACGGGTGGAGCGGCCCGGCGGTCCTGGCGCTCGCGACCTTCGCCGTCGCCGCGCTCGTCGGGCGGCACTGCCTCCGGCTGGAGCCCGCGGCGGTGGCGACCTGGCGGTCCTTCGCCGTCATCGCGGTGCTCCTGGGCCTGGGCCACCTGGTCCGGGCCGTCACCGGCCGCGGGGTGAACCCCACCTCCGCCGGCCTCTCGGACCTCTTCCTCGCCGCCACGGGCCCGGTGGCGGTGCTGCTCTGCGTGCGGCTGATGCGGTCGGCCGGCGGGCGCGTCCGCATGCAGATGGTGCTGGACGCCGCCGTCGCGCTGGTCGCGCTCGGCATGCTGCTGGAGATGCTGGCACCGCTGACGGCGGGCCCGGCCGGTGCCCCCGCGGACCCCCTGCTCACCGTCTTCTACCCGGCGGTCTCGGCCGTCCTCTGCGCGGTCGGGCTGGTCACGTTCGGCGCGGTCTCGCCGCCCCGGCGGGCCGCGGCCGGCTGGGTGCTGCTGGGATTCGCGTCGCTGTCGGTGACGATGGCGGGCGGCGCGCTCGCCGTGTCCGGCCCGTCCGCGCTGCTGGACGCCGTCGCCACCACGGCCTACCTCGGCATGCTCGCGGCCGCCACGATGGCGCTCGCCGCCGACCCGGGACCCCGGAGCGCGGGGGAGACCGCGGGTGCGGTGCCGCTGATCGGCGTCGTCGTGAGCTACTGCCTGAGCTTCGGCGTCCTGGTGCTCCTGCTCGGCGCCCTCGCCGCGGGGCGCCCGCTGGGGACGACGGAGGCGCTCACCCTCGCCGTGCTGATGGTCTTGACCTTCGTGCGGACCCTCGTGTGGGCCGCCGACGGCGCCCGCCTGACGCGGCAGGTGCTGCGGACGGAGGCGTACTTCCGCACCCTCGTCCACTCCGCGGCCGACGTGACGGTGGTGCTGGACGCCCGGGGGCAGGTCACCTGGGCAGCGGCCTCGTCGCCGGAGGTCTCCGCCTGGCTGCCCCGCGACCTCGAGGGCCGGCCGCTGCGCGACTTCGTGCACCCCGACGACCGCCACGAGCTGCACCTGGCCCTCGACCCGGGAGCCGAGCGCGGTGCCGCGTCCGGGGGCCGGCCGCACCCGCACCTCCGGCTGCGCGGGCGGGACGGTGCCTGGCGCACCTTCGAGTCGGTCGGGACGGCGGCCTCCGCCGGCCTGCCGACCGACGGCGATCCCGCTGCTGAGGAGGCGGAGCGCGGCGACGGCGTGGTCCTGCACCTGCGGGACGCAGCCGGGCGGCGCAGCACCGAGCTGGAACGGCTCGCCTACACCGACTACCTGACCGGGCTGCCCAACCGCGCCCGGCTCATGGCCGCGCTCACCGATGCCCACGCGCGCGCCGGTCAGGGCGAGCCCGCCTCGTTCCTGCTGCTGGACCTCGACGGCTTCAAGCTGGTCAACGACGTCGCCGGCCACGAGGCGGGTGACGACCTGCTCATCCAGGTCGCCGGCCGCCTGCGCGCCGCCGTGCGCGACGGCGACCTGGTCGCCCGGCTCGGCGGGGACGAGTTCGCCGTCCTCGTGCCGGGCACGCTGGAGGAGGCCGTCGGCCTGGCCGAGCGGATCGTGGCCGACCTCCGGACCGTCCGCGCGGCGGCCGACGGCGCCGGGCACGCCGCCGGCGTCGTCTTCGACGTCGCCGGGAGCATCGGGGTGACCGCCCTGGACGCCGCCGACGAGGTGTCGGCGACCATCCGCCAGGCCGACATCGCCCTGCGCGCGGCCAAGGCGGACGGCAAGTCCTGCGTCCGGACCGCGGCGCGCGCCATCGACAGCGCGATGGGCCGTCGGGCCCGGCTGGCCCGCGACCTGCCCGCCGCTCTCGAGCAGGAGCACTTCCGGATGGTCTACCAGCCGGTGGTCGGGGTCGAGGAGCAGCGCATCCTGGGCCTGGAGTCCCTCGTCCGCTGGGACCACCCGCAGCTGGGCACCGTGCCGCCGGACGAGTTCATCTCGCTGGCCGAGGACGAGGGGCTCATCGTCCCGCTGCAGCGCTGGGTGCTGCGCCGGGCGACCCGCGACGCCGCGGCGCTGCGCGCCGCGGGCTTCGAGATCATGACGAGCGTCAACGTCTCCGTCCGCCACCTCCAGGCCGGCTGCCTCGCGCCCGACGTGGCCTCGGCGCTGGCCGAGGCGGGGCTGCCGCCGCAGAAGCTGATCCTCGAGATCACCGAGTCGGTGATGCTCGACGCGGAGGACCGCCTGGAGAGCGACCTGGCCACGCTCAAGGAGATGGGCTGCGTGCTGTCGGTCGACGACTTCGGCCGTGGCTACTCCTCGCTGGCCTACCTGGCCCGGCTGCCCGTGCAGATCCTGAAGATGGACCGCGAGTTCGTCGCGGACATCGAGCGGGACGAGCGCGGGGCGACGCTCGTGGCCGGCGTCCTCGACCTCGGCCACCGCCTGGGCATGGACGTCGTCGCCGAGGGCGTGGAGACCGTCGGCCAGCTGCGGATGCTGGAGGAGCAGGGCTGCCGGTTCATGCAGGGCTGGCTGGTCGGTCGTCCCGTGGACGTCGGCTCGCTCCCCGCGGTGCTCACCGCCTTCGACTGGCGCTCCCTCGCAGCGGCGGAGATCGCGGATCTGGACAGCGGTGTCCAACCAGTGGGACACGCTGGTTGACGACCCCCGCTGTGGAGGAGCACAGTGTGCAGGTGCCTTCCGCCCGCATGATCGTCGACGGCTGCTCCCGCAGCGTCCTCGTAGTTCCGTAGCGCGCCGGTCCTCCCGACCGACGCGCTGACCCCTCCGTGCCTGCGGCACGAGGGGTTTTTTGTTGCCCGACAGCTGTCGACGCCCCGCCGGCACCCGCACCCACCCCGTTCGGCCCAGGAGAGAACCGCATGACCAGCAGCCAGGGCGAGTCCGCCACCCGCGAGGCCGCCGCCGCCCTCACGGGCGTCGAGACCACGGCCCGCTCCGTCGAGGAGGCCGCCCACGAGCCGGCCACGGGCATCACCGGGGCGCAGAGCCTCGTCCGCTCGCTGGAGGCCATCGGCGTCGACGTCGTCTTCGGCATCCCCGGCGGGGCGATCCTCCCGCTGTACGACCCGCTGTTCGACTCGAAGGTCCGCCACGTGCTGGTGCGCCACGAGCAGGGTGCCGGCCACGCCGCCACCGGCTACGCCCAGGCCACCGGCCGGGTCGGCGTCTGCATGGCCACCTCCGGCCCGGGCGCGACCAACCTCGTGACCCCGCTGGCCGACGCCTACATGGACTCGGTCCCGATCGTGGCCATCACCGGCCAGGTGCCCAGCGGCGCGATCGGCACCGACGCCTTCCAGGAGGCGGACATCCGCGGCATCACGATGCCGATCACCAAGCACAACTTCCTCGTGACCGACGCCGCGGACATCCCGCAGCGCATCGCCGAGGCGTTCCACCTGGCCTCCACCGGCCGCCCCGGCCCGGTGCTGGTCGACGTCCCCAAGGACGTGCTGCAGGCGACGACAAACTTCTCCTGGCCGCCGCGGATCGACCTCCCCGGCTACCGGCCGACGACCCGGCCGCACGGCAAGCAGGTCCGCGAGGCCGCGGCGATGATCGCCGGTGCGAGCCGGCCGGTGCTGTACGTCGGGGGCGGTGTGCTGAAGGCGGGCGCCACCGAGGAGCTCGCCGAGCTGGCGGCGCTCACAGGCGCGCCGGTGGTGACCACGCTGATGGCCCGCGGCGCCTTCCCCGACAGCGACCCGCAGCACCTGGGCATGCCCGGCATGCACGGGACCGTCGCCGCGGTGACCGCGCTGCAGAAGTCCGACGTCCTGGTCGCCCTCGGCGCCCGGTTCGACGACCGCGTCACCGGCGAGCTGGCCTCCTTCGCGCCGGACGCGCTGGTCGTGCACGCCGACATCGACCCGGCGGAGATCGGCAAGAACCGCAAGGCCGACGTGCCGATCGTGGGCGACGCGAAGGAGACCATCGCCCAGCTGGTCACCGCGCTGCAGGCCGAGCACGCGGCCGGGCGCACGCCGGACCTCGCCGCCTGGTGGACCCAGCTGGACGGCTGGCGCGACCGCTACCCGCTGGGCTACGACGAGCCCGAGGACGGCGCGCTCTCGCCGCAGTACGTGATCGAGCGGCTGGGGGCGATCGCGGGCCCCGACGCGATCTACACCTCCGGCGTCGGCCAGCACCAGATGTGGGCCGCGCAGTTCATCAGGTACGAGAAGCCCGGCACCTGGCTCAACAGCGGTGGCCTCGGGACGATGGGCTACGCCGTCCCCGCGGCGATGGGCGCCAAGCAGGGCATGCCGGACACCACGGTGTGGGCGATCGACGGCGACGGCTGCTTCCAGATGACCAACCAGGAGCTGGCCACCTGCGCCATCGAGGGCATCCCGATCAAGGTCGCCGTCATCAACAACGGCAACCTCGGCATGGTCCGGCAGTGGCAGACCCTCTTCTACGAGGGCCGCTACTCCAGCACCAAGCTGCACGCCCAGAACGCGGACGGGACGCCCAAGCCGGTGCGCATCCCCGACTTCGTCGCGCTGGCCGAGGCGCTCGGGTGCGTCGGCCTGCGCTGCGAGAGCAGGGACGACGTCGACGCCGTCATCGAGAAGGCCATGGCGATCACCGACGCCCCGGTCGTCATCGACTTCGTCGTCGGCTCGGACGCGCAGGTGTGGCCGATGGTGGCCGCCGGCGCGAGCAACGACGACATCCTGGCCGCGCGCGACGTGCGGCCCGTCTTCGGAGAGGGTCAGGTCTGATGCCCCGCCACACGCTCTCGGTGCTGGTCGAGAACAAGTCCGGTGTCCTGGCCCGCGTCTCGGCGCTGTTCAGCCGGCGCGCCTTCAACATCGAGTCCCTGGCCGTCGGCCCGACGGAGAACCCCGGCCTGTCGCGCATGACGATCGTCGTCGAGGCCGATGCTTCTCCGCTCGAGCAGATCACCAAGCAGCTGAACAAGCTGATCGAGGTCATCAAGATCGTCGAGCTGGAGACCGGCGCCGCGGTGCAGCGCGAGCTGCTCCTGGTCAAGGTGCGCGCGCCGCTGGCCGAGCGCACCCAGGTGCTCCAGACCGCCGAGCTCTTCCGGGCCCGCGTCATCGACGTCAACCCGGAGACGGTGACCCTCGAGGCCACCGGCACCCCCGACAAGCTCCAGGCGCTGCTCGCCGTCCTCGCCCCGCTGGGCATCAAGGAGATGGCGCAGTCGGGCACCGTCGCCCTGGGCCGCGGCCCGCGGTCGATGTCCGGCACCGGTACGTTGCGCCCGGTCGAGCGCACCGCCTGAGACCCGCTCCACCCATCCGCTCCACCCGCTAGAGCAGAACCGAAGGGAACAGCACGCACATGGCTGCCGAGATCTTCTACGACGACGACGCCGACCTCTCGATCATCCAGGGGCGCACCGTCGCCGTCCTGGGCTACGGCAGCCAGGGGCACGCGCACGCGCTGTCCCTGCGCGACTCGGGCGTCGACGTCCGCGTCGGCCTGCCCGAGGGCAGCAAGAGCCGCGCCAAGGCCGAGGCCGAGGGCCTCCGCGTGGTCACCCCCGCCGAGGCGTCCGCCGAGGCCGACCTGATCATGATCCTCGCGCCCGACCACGTGCAGCGGACGCTGTACACGGAGTCGGTCGAGCCCAACCTGCAGGACGGCGACGCGCTGTTCTTCGGCCACGGATTCAACATCCGGTTCGGCTACATCAAGCCCCCGGCCGGCGTCGACGTCGCCATGGTCGCCCCCAAGGGCCCCGGCCACTTGGTCCGCCGCGAGTTCGAGAACGGCAAGGGCGTGCCCTGCCTCATCGCCGTCGAGCAGGACGCCAGCGGCAACGCCCAGGCGCTCGCGCTCTCCTACGCGAAGGGCATCGGCGGCTCGCGCGCCGGCGTCATCAAGACGACCTTCGCCGAGGAGACCGAGACCGACCTGTTCGGCGAGCAGGCCGTCCTCTGCGGTGGCGCCAGCGCGCTGATCACCGCCGGGTTCGAGACCCTCACCGAGGCCGGCTACCAGCCCGAGATCGCCTACTTCGAGTGCCTGCACGAGCTGAAGCTGATCGTCGACCTCATGTACGAGGGCGGCATCGCCAAGCAGCGCTGGTCGGTGTCCGACACCGCCGAGTACGGCGACTACACCTCCGGCCCGAAGGTCATCGACGCCCGCGTCAAGGAGTCGATGAAGGATGTGCTCACCGCCATCCAGGACGGCACCTGGGCCGCGGCCTTCATCGCCGACCAGGACGCCGGCGCGCCGGACTTCACGGCCAAGCGCGCCGCCGCCGAGGCGCACCCGATCGAGGAGACCGGGCGCAAGCTGCGCGGCCTCATGAGCTGGGTCTCGGCCTCCGACGACTACACCGGGACCGCTGCCCGCTGATCCCGCGGAACGCAGAACGGGCCCCGCCACCGAGAGGTGACGGGGCCCGTTCGCCGTTCCGGGTCAGTAGCCGTAGCCGCCGGCCGCCTGGTACTTCGGCGAGGGACCGTGCTGGTTGGGCGCCTGGTCGCCGTCCTGGCACCAGAACACGATCAGCACGATGATGCCGACCAGCGGCACCAGGGCGATCAGCTGCCACCAGCCGGACTTGCCGATGTCGTGCAGGCGACGCGCGCCGACCGCGAGGCCCGGGATGAGCAGGCCGAGGGCGACGACGACCTGGAACAGCGGCACGCCGATCACCTGGTCGATGATCGAGGCGACGATCGAGGCCAGGAAGTTGGCCAGGTAGAACCACCAGAACTCCGAGCGCCGGGCCCGCCCGGTGAAGTTCGCGTACTGCGACAGCACGCTGCGCACCGCCGTGGCGATGTCCATCTGCGGGGCGGCCGGGCCGGGCGCGCTGTAGCCCGGGGCGGCGGGGTAGCCCTGGCCGTACCCGGGCGCCTGGCCATAACCCGGTGCCTGGCCGTAGCCGGGGGCGGGCGGCGGCGGGGGAGCTCCCCAGCCCGGCTGGTCCTCGGGGGGCACGTTCTGGCCGTAGCCGGGGGGTGGGGTGGTCATCGCGGTGCGTCCTCCTGTGGCGCCCGCCACGGTGGCGGGTCGATGGCGGAGTGTAAGGGCTTCCGACCTCGCCGTTCAGCCGCCGCGACGGGCCCGGTGCGCGGCGAAGAACTCCGCGGCCGGGCGCAGGGACAGCAGCAGCACGATCGCCAGTGCCCCGCCGAAGAGCAGCAGGTTGACGACGACGTCGCCGCCGGACGTGCTGCCGAGGCTGCCGAGGAAGGCCAGCGTGGTGAAGAAGAGCGCGATCGAGCCGCCCACGAGCAGCAGGACGCGGCTGCGACCGGTCAGCGCCCACACCGATCCCCAGATGAGCAGCACGGTCCACGCCAGTGCCAGGAGGCCGAGGACGAGCGCGACCCCCGCGGCCGCGTCGGCGAACCCGTCGAACCCGGCGGGGGAGTCGTCGTCGAGGCTCCCGGCGATCGCGCCCAGGACGATCGCCCCCAGCGTCACGACGATCCCCAGTGCCCCGAACAGGAAGCCCAGGACGGCGGCGGCGATCACCGAGCCGGGGCGGGCCGGCGGCGGCCCGTAGGGACCGACCTGCGGCACGGGCTGGTAGCCGGCCTGGTACCCGGCGTAGCCGAACTGCTGGCCGTGGGGCGGCTGGTTCCACTGCGGGTCGCCCGGGGGCAGGGTCATGGTTCCTCCGTCGGCGTCGGACGTGCCGGGCTGTCGGTGCCCGGCCAGGATGGCGAGCGGAGGTCCCGGCGGCAAGGGCGGCCGGTTCGTCCCGAGCAGTGGGACGTGTCTCCCACGGCTCGCACCCGGCCGACCCCGCGAGGTGCGCCGTCCCTAGGCTGTCCAGCCGTGACAGCCATCGTGTCGGGGACCGCACCCGTCGTCCTGATCGCCGAAGAGCTGGCCCCGAGCGTCCTGGAGGTGCTCGGGACCGACGTCGAGATCCGGCACGTCGACGGAGCCGACCGGTCCGCGCTGCTGCCCGCGCTCGCCGACGCCGCCGCGGTCATGATCCGCAGCGCCACGCAGATCGACGCCGAGGCTCTCGCCGCGGCCCCCCACCTCAAGGTCGTGGCCCGGGCCGGCATCGGCCTGGACAACGTCGACGTCGCCGCCGCCACCGAGCGCGGCGTCATGGTCGTGAACGCGCCGACCTCGAACATCGTCAGCGCCGCCGAGCACGCCGTCGCCCTGCTGCTGGCCGCCGCCCGCCAGATCCCCGCCGCGGACGCGACGCTGCGCGACGGCCAGTGGAAGCGCTCGAAGTTCATGGGCGTCGAGGTCACCGACAAGACCGTCGGCGTCGTCGGCCTTGGCCGGATCGGGGTGCTGTTCGCCCAGCGGCTGGCCGCCTTCGGCGTCGAGCTCATCGCCTACGACCCCTACATCCAGCCCGGCCGTGCCGCCCAGCTCGGCGTCCGGCTGGTCTCGCTGGAGGAGCTGCTCCGCGAGGCGGACTTCATCTCCATCCACCTGCCCAAGACGCCGGAGACCCTCGGTCTCATCGGCGCCGAGCAGCTGGCCATGACCAAGCGCGGGGTGATCATCGTCAACGCCGCACGCGGTGGCCTGGTCGACGAGGCCGCGCTGGCCGACGCCCTGACGTCGGGCCAGGTCGGCGCCGCGGGCCTCGACGTGTACGCCACCGAGCCCTGCACCGACAGCCCGCTGTTCGGGCTGCCGAACACCGTCGTGACCCCGCACCTGGGCGCCTCGACGACCGAGGCCCAGGACAAGGCCGGCACGGCCGTGGCGCGCTCGGTGCGCCTGGCGCTGCAGGGCGAGTTCGTGCCCGACGCGGTGAACGTCCAGGCCGGCGGCGTCGTCGCCGAGGACGTCCGCCCGGGCCTCCCGCTGGCTGAGAAGCTCGGCCGGGTCTTCACCTCCGTGGCCGGTGGGCTCGCCCAGTCGGTGACCGTCGACGTGCGCGGCAAGCTCGCCGAGTTCGACGTCGCCGTCCTGCAGCTCGCGGTGCTCAAGGGCGTCTTCTCCGACGTGGTCGAGGAGCAGGTCACCTACGTCAACGCCCCGCTCTTCGCCGAGCAGCGCGGGCTCGAGGTGGCGCTGACCAGCGACCCGGAGAGCCCCACGTACCGCAACCTGGTCACCGTGCGCGGCGCGATGGCCGACGGCCGCCAGGTCTCGGTGTCGGGCACGCTCTACGGCAAGAACCAGGTCGCCCGGCTCACCGAGGTGGCCGGCTTCGAGATCGACCTGGCCGCCGACGGCCGGCTGCTGTTCTTCACCTACGCCGACCGGCCGGGCGTCGTCGGCGCCGTCGGCGCGGCGCTGGGGGAGGCCGGGATCAACATCGCCGGCGCCCAGGTCAGCCGCACCACCGAGGGTGGCGAGGCGCTCATGGCCGTCACCGTCGACAGCCCGGTCAGCCCCGAGCTGCTCGAGGACATCGCGGGCCGCATCGGTGCGCGCGAGGCCCGCGCCGCCGATCTCGACACCCTCTGAACCAGGAGATCCCCCCATGCGCTTGGCAGTGATCGCCGGAGACGGCATCGGCCCCGAGGTCGTCGCCGAAGGGCTCAAGGTCCTCCGCGAGGTCGCCCCCGACCTCGAGACGACCCCCTACGACCTCGGCGCGGCCCGCTGGCAGCGGACCGGCGAGCTGCTGCCCGACACGGTGCTCGACGAGCTGCGCGGGCACGACGCGATCCTGCTCGGCGCCATCGGCGACCCGAGCGTGCCGCCGGGCATCCTGGAGCGCGGGCTGCTGCTGCGGCTGCGCTTCGAGCTCGACCACCACGTGAACCTGCGGCCGGCCAAGCTGTTCGACGGCGTCCGGGGGCCGCTGGCGGCCGAGGGCCCGATCGACATGCTGTGCGTGCGCGAGGGCACCGAGGGCCCCTACGTCGGCAACGGCGGCGTGCTCCGCAAGGACACCCCGCACGAGATCGCCACCGAGGTCAGCCTCAACACCGCCTTCGGCGTCGAGCGGGTGGTCCGCTACGCGTTCGAGCGCGCCGTCACCCGGCCGCGCAAGCACCTCACGCTGATCCACAAGACCAACGTGCTCACCCACGCCGGTGGCCTGTGGTCGCGGATCGTCGAGGAGGTCTCCGCGGAGTTCCCCGATGTCCAGGTCGCCTACCAGCACGTCGACGCCGCCTCGATGTTCTTCATCACCGACCCGGGCCGCTACGACGTCATCGTCACCGACAACCTCTTCGGCGACATCGTCACCGACATCGCCGCGGCCGTGACCGGCGGCATCGGGCTGGCCGCCAGCGGCAACCTCGACGTCTCGGGCACCAACCCCAGCATGTTCGAGCCGGTGCACGGCTCGGCGCCCGACATCGCCGGCCAGGGCATCGCCGACCCGACCGCGACGGTGCTGTCGGTCGGCCTGCTGCTCGAGCACCTGGGCCGCGCGGAGCAGGCGAAGAAGGTCAACGCCGCCGTCGCCTTCGACCTCTCGACCCGTGACCCGCAGCAGCAGATTCGCACCACGCAGGTCGGCGACCGGCTGGCGGCGCTCGCCAGCGGCTGAGTCACGCCGCGGGCGGCTCCGCCCGCAGCAGGTCGCCGACGGGGACGGGCAGCGCCGCCCGGCCGGTCTCGCCCGGCGCGGGCCACTCGGGCCGCACCGTGCAACCGGCGGGGGAGGACTCCACCAGCACCACCGGCTGCCACGTCCAGTCCTCACCCGGCCGACCGGCGTCGACGAGGCCGGTCAGCGGCTCGCCGGGCAGCCGGGTCCACCACCGGCGGTCCAGGGCGCGCAGCCCGTCGGCGCGGAGCAGGGCCGCGACGTCCTCCCTCGGGCCGGCGGGGGCCGCGGGCGTGCCGGTGAGCAGCAGCGGCACCGCCCGGCCGGAGCCGCCGTCGGGAGCCAGCCAGCCCACCTGCTCGCCGTCGGCACGGTGCACGGGGGTCCAGTCGGCAGGTGTCACGGCCGGGCAGCCTGCCAGGGGTGGGCCGTCGGCCGCGCATGATTTACTCGTCGCGATGTACGCCACCCGCACGATCATCATCGTTTAGCGCGCAGTCCCCTCCTCGACTGCGCGCAGACCTCCCGTACCCGGGGGGTCTTTTTCGTGTTCGGGCCGGCCGCACCCCCAGGAGCTCCGATGACCACCGACCAGACCGATTTCCACGTCTTCGACACGACGCTGCGCGACGGCGCCCAGCGCGAGGGCGTCAGCTATTCCGTGACGGACAAGCTCGCCGTCGCCCGGTTGCTGGACGAGATCGGCGTCGGGTTCATCGAGGGCGGCTGGCCGGGGGCGATGCCCAAGGACACCGAGTTCTTCTCCCGCGCCCGCACGGAGCTCAAGCTGCGGCACGCCCAGCTGGTCGCGTTCGGCGCGACCCGGAAGGCCGGCGTGCGGGTGGAGGAGGACCTGCAGGTCCGCGCCCTGCTGGACGCCGGGACGCCGGTCGTGTGCCTGGTTGCCAAGAGCGACGTCCGGCACGTGCGGGAGGCGCTGCGGACGACGCTGGAGGAGAACCTGGCGATGGTGGCCGACACCGTCGCCTTCCTCGTCGCCGCCGGGCGCCGGGTTTTCGTCGACTGCGAGCACTTCTTCGACGGCCACGCCACCGACCCGGACTACGGGGTGGCGGTGCTGCAGGCGGCGTTCGACGCAGGCGCGGAGGTCGGCGTCCTGTGCGACACCAACGGCGGCATGCTGCCCTCCGGGGTGAGCCGGGTGGTCACCGACGTGCGCGCCCGGGTGAGCGGCCGGCTCGGCATCCACTGCCAGGACGACACCGGCTGCGCGGTGGCCAACTCCCTGGCCGCCGTCGAGGCCGGCGTCACCCACGTGCAGGGCACCGCCAACGGCTACGGCGAGCGGGCCGGCAACGCCGACACCTTCGCGCTCATCGGCAACCTGGTCACCAAGATGGGGCTGCCCGTGGTGCCGGCCGAGTGCCTGCCCGAGCTGCAGCGGGTCAGCCACGCCATCGCCGAGCTGGCCAACATCGCCCCGGACGACCACCAGCCCTTCGTCGGGGCCTCGGCGTTCGCGCACAAGGCGGGGCTGCACGCCAGCGCCATCAAGGTCAGCCCCGAGCTCTACAACCACCTGGACCCCGCCGTCGTCGGCAACGACATGCGCATCCTCGTCACCGAGATGGCCGGCCGGGCGTCCGTCGAGCTCAAGGGGCGCGAGCTCGGCGTCGACCTGACCGGCCAGTCCGACGCCATCGGCCGGGTGGTCGACCGGGTCAAGGTGCTCGAGGCCGACGGCTGGTCGTTCGAGGCCGCCGACGCCTCCTTCGAGCTGCTGCTGCGTGGTCAGCTGCCCGACGCCCCCGCGCCGCTGTTCGAGCTGGAGAGCTACCGGACCTCGGTGGAGCACTGGGGCAACGGCGTCGTCGTCAGCGAGGCCACGGTCAAGGTGCACGTCGACGGGGAGCGGGTCATCAGCACCGCCGAGGGCAACGGCCCGGTCAACGCGCTGGACAACGCGCTGCGGCAGGCGCTGGTGCACCGCTATCCGCAGCTGGCCGACGTCGCGCTGGCCGACTACAAGGTCCGCATCCTGGGCTGGCGCGGGGGCACGAGCGCGACCACGCGGGTGCTCGTCGACACCACCGACGGCGTGGGGGAGTGGACCACCGTCGGCGTCCACGCCAACATCGTCGAGGCGTCCTGGCACGCGCTGGTCGACGCGATGACCTACGCCGTGCTCCGCAGGCCGTCGACGACGGACTGAGCGCTCAGCGGGTCGTGGCGTGGGCTATGCGCTGACGTAGTCGACCTGCTCGCACTCGCCTTCCCAGTTGGTACTCGGGGTGCCCGCGGATTCGCCGGGGTCGTCGCTGAACACGAACCGGTCGCACTCGCTGCGGGCCCAGCCCAGCAGACCGGATCCCCCGGACGGACCGTCGAAGTGCTGCTCGACGATCTCGTACCGCGCGCCTCCGAGCACCCGGAAGTGCGCGCGCCCGTACTCGCCCTCGTCGCCGTACTGCACGAGCGTCAGTTCGGCCGGCCGGTCGGCGGCGAAGGCGTCCTGGAAGCACCGGCGCGCCTCGACGTCGGGGGAGTCGTCGCTCCGGAAGTCGTCGATGCCGCAGCTGGGCAGCTCCGTCCGCTGCGCGAACCACGACGGTGGCTCGGCGGAGCCGCCGCACGCCGTCATCACCAGCACGCACGCGGCAGCGGGACCGAGGAGTCGCCTCATGGCACCAGGACGTGCGGGAGGCCCCGTGGGTTCCGGGCCCGGGCTCAGCGGGGCTGGATTTCGCCCATCGGGCCCCAGCCGGAGACGTCGGGCGCGTCGACGTAGATGATCTGCGGCTGCGCGGCCACCAGGTCCGGTGCCTGCTCGACGAAGCGCCTGAACGCGTCGGTGCCCACGTGCGCCGCGCCTGCCTCGGAGTCGCGGAAGCCCTCGACGCAGACGAAGGTGCCGGGCTCATCGAGGCTGCGCGACCACTCGAAGAACAGGCTGCCCTCCTCGGCGTTCACGGACCGGGCGTAGTCGGCGGCCAGGGCCGTCCACTCGTCGGCGCGCTCGGGGCGGACGGGGAACTTGACGACGATGAGGATCACCAGCACATTGTCGGCCTCCGGCCGACACCGCGACCACGTGCCGTCCCCCGGCGGCGCTGAGCGTGTCCGTCGCGCCTGCGCGGGACCCTCCGGGCCCCACTCGGCGCGACCCCTGCTCAGACCGGGTCCAACCTCCGCCGCAGCAGGCAGAACTCGTTGCCCTCGGGGTCGGCGAGGACGTGCCAGCCCTCGTCGCCGGTCTGGCCGACGTCGGCGGGGACGGCGCCCAGGTCGAGCAGTCGCTGCAGCTCGGCGTCCTGGTCGCGGTCGGTGGGGTTCAGGTCGATGTGCAGCCGCCGCCTGCCGGGGGTGGGGTCGGCGACGGGTCCGAAGATCAGCGTCGGCGCCGCTCCGCCGAAGCCCTCGGCCGGACCGATCTCGACGCTGCCGTCGTCCTCCCGCCCCAGCACCTGGTAGTCCAGCACCGCGGCCCAGAAGGCGGCCAGCGCCTCGGGATCGCGACTGTTCACGACGAGCTCGGAGAAGCGGCAGGCCATGGGCGCACGGTAGCTCCGCGGTGGCCGGACTAGCCTCGGCCCGTGCGCATCGTCCGTTTCGCCTCCCCCCAGGGCATGTCCTTCGGCGTCCTCGACGGAGACGGCCAGGTGGCCCAGATCGAGGGCCACCCCTTCGGCCAGATCTCCTTCACCGGCGCCCGCTACGCGCAGGCCGACATCCGGCTCCTGTCGCCGATCCTGCCCAGCAAGGTGGTGTGCGTGGGCAAGAACTACGCCGACCACATCGCGGAGATGAAGGGGCTCACCGGCGACGCCCCCACGGAGCCGCTGCTGTTCCTCAAGCCCTCGACGTCGGTGATCGGCCCGGGGGACGCCATCCGCATCCCCGCGGGGAGCACCAACGTGCATCACGAGGTCGAGCTGGGCGTGGTCATCGGCGCCCGGGGCGCCCGCAACATCTCCCCGGAGCAGGTCGGCGCCAGCATCTTCGGCTACACGATCGGCAACGACGTCACCGAGCGGGACATGCAGCAGAGCGACGGGCAGTGGACCCGCGCGAAGGGGTTCGACTCCTTCTGCCCGCTGGGCCCCTGGATCGAGACCGACCTCCCCGGCGTCGGCCTGGACCCCGCCGACCTCGAGGTCACCTGCACCGTCGACGGCGAGCGCCGCCAGTCCGGCCGCACCAGCTCGCTGATCTTCGACGTCCCTACGCTGATCTCCTACATCTCCCGCGTCATGACGCTGCTGCCCGGCGACGTCGTGCTCACCGGCACGCCCGCCGGGGTCGGCCCGATCCGCCCCGGCCAGCGGGTGGAGTGCACGATCGAGGGGCTGGGCTCGCTGGCGAACTCGGTCGCCGCCGCCGACTCCGTCTCCACGGCAGGCGGCGCCCGATGACCGCTGTGCCCGGTCCCGTTCGCACCCGGTTCTGCCCGTCGCCCACCGGCATGGTGCACGTCGGCCTGATGCGGACCGCCCTGTTCAACTGGGCGCACGCCCGCCACACCGGCGGCACCTTCGTCTTCCGCATCGAGGACACCGACGCCGCGCGGGACTCCGAGGAGTCCTACCGGCACCTGCTCGACTGCCTGCGCTGGCTCGGCCTGGAGTGGGACGAGGGCCCGGAGGTCGGCGGCCCGTTCGGCCCCTACCGACAGTCGGAGCGGCACGAGATCTACCGGGACGTGGCAGCGAAGCTGCTGGAGTCCGGGCACGCCTACGAGTCCTTCTCGACCAACGAGGAGGTCGACGCCCGCCGCCGGGCCGCCGGTCAGGACCCGAAGCTCGGCTACGACAACCACGACCGGACCCTCACCGACGCGCAGAAGGCCGCCTTCCGCGACGAGGGGCGCTCCCCGGTGCTCCGGCTGCGGATGCCCGACGAGGACCTCGTCTGGGACGACCTGGTCCGGGGCGAGGTGCGCTTCGCCGCCGGCTCCGTGCCCGACTTCGTGCTGGTCCGCGGCAACGGCGCGCCGCTGTACCCGTTCGTGAACCCGGTCGACGACGCGCTCATGCAGATCACCGACGTGCTCCGCGGTGAGGACCTGCTGCCCTCGACCCCGCGCCAGCTCGCCCTCTACGCGGCGCTCACCGACATCGGCGTCGCGCAGGGCACCCCGCGCTTCGGCCACCTGCCCTACGTCACCGGCGAGGGCAGCAAGAAGCTCTCCAAGCGCGATCCGCAGTCCAACCTCGACATCTACCGCGAGCGCGGCTTCCTGCCCGAGGGCTTCGCCAACTACCTGGCGCTGCTGGGCTGGTCGATCGCCGAGGACCGCGACATCTTCTCCATGGCCGAGCTGACCGAGGCCTTCGACGTCACCCGGGTCAGCGCCAACCCGGCCCGCTTCGACCTGAAGAAGGCCGAGGCGATCAACGCCACCCACCTGCGGGCGCTGCCGGTGGAGGAGTTCACCGAGCGGGTGGTGCCCTACCTCGCGGCGGCGGGGCTGGTCGCCGAGCCGCCCACGGCCGAGCAGCAGCAGACGCTGACCGCCATCGCCCCGCTGGCGCAGGAGCGGATGATCGTGCTGTCCGAGGCCGTGGGCCTGCTCGGGTTCCTCTTCGTCGAGGACGTCGAGATCGACCCGGCCGCGGCCGAGAAGCAGCTGTCCGGCGACGGCGCGGTCGCGGTGCTGGACGCCGCGACGGCGTCGCTGCGCGAGCTGGCGGAGTGGCGCACCCCCGAGATCGAGACGGCGCTGAAGTCCGCGCTGGTCGACGGGCTGGGTCTCAAGCCCCGGCAGGCGTTCGGCCCGGTGCGGGTCGCCGTCAGCGGTCGCACCGTCTCGCCCCCGCTCTACGAGTCGATGGAGCTGCTCGGCCGCGAGCGCACGCTCGCCCGGCTCGCCGCGGCGCGCGACCTCGCCGGCGGATGACCGCCGAGGCGTCGTGGGGGCCGGCGCCGGAGGAGCAGGCGGCGGAGCGCTACGCCGGCCCGCCGCCCACGTTGCGCCCGTCGCCGGACCTGCTGCCCGAGGCGGCGCCGCGGCAGGTGGCGGTCGCCGAGGAGCCCGAGCAGGTCCGGGCGACGCCCTTCGTGCTGGCGATGCGCGACGCGCCGTGGGCCTGGTGGCGCCCGGTCGCGGGCCTGCTGGTGATCGCCTTCCTGCTCGGCATCGGCCTGGTCCTCACCCGCATCGCCGACGTGCTGACCGGCACCGGCGCCGACCTCGACCCGGTCCCGCTCACCTGGCGCGGGCTGCTGGTGACCGGCCTGTTCCTCGCCGTCGCTCTGCCCGCGGTGCTGCTGGCCTGGCCGGTCGCCCACGGCGTCGGGCCGGGGCGCGGGCTGTCGGAGGCCGGCCGGTTCCGCTGGCCGCTGCTGGGCCGGTCGGCCCTGCTCGCACTGGGCACCGCGGGTGCCGGCGTCGGGCTGGCCTGTGCCGGCGCCGTCCGGGTCGCGGATCGCGCGGTCCCGGGTCCGGTGGACGACCTGGCCTGGGTGCTGCTGGCCGGGCTGCTCACGGTGCCGCTGCGCGCCGCGGCGGAGGAGGTGCTGCTGCGCGGGTACCTGAGCCAGGCCGTCGCCGGCTGGATCGGCCGGCCCCGGGCCGGCGCCGTCGTGGCCGCGGTCGTCACGGCGCTGCTCGGCGCCCTGCTGCACGGCACGGACGACGTCCCCGCTCTCGTCGGGCGGGTGGTCCTCGGGCTGGCCGCCTCGGCGGTCGTGGCCCTCACCGGCGGGCTCGAGGCGGCCGTCGCGCTGCACGTCGTCGTCGCGGTGGCGGTGCTCCTGCTCGGCGCCGTCCTGGGGGAGGACGCCGTCCCGGGGTTGGTCCCGGACGGCCCGGGATCGGCGTTCGCGCTGGTCGGAGCCGCAGGAGTGGCCGTGTTCGCCGCGCTGCTCGCCCGGCGGGGCGCGCGGACCTAGAGGGGGGTGCGCGGAGCCGGTCGAGCTTCGGGTATCGTCTTCTGCGGCGCCGTGAGAACGGCCCATGGGGTATGGGGTAATTGGCAGCCCGACGGTTTCTGGTTCCGTTAGTCTAGGTTCGAGTCCTGGTACCCCAGCGAGGCTCTGTCACAGTTTCCACCGAAGATGTGCCAGCTCCTCCGCTGGAGCACGATCGCAGCACTGCACGGCCCCGTCGTCTAGCGGCCCAGGACGCCGCCCTCTCACGGCGGTAGCGAGGGTTCGAATCCCTTCGGGGCTACAACGCGCGAGAGCCCCCGACCGGCAACGGTCGGGGGCTCTCGTCGTCGTTCGACCCCCCCGTGCCGGCCGGCCGGGGAGCCGTGGCAAATCGTCGCCGTCCGGCCCCGTCGTCTAGCGGCCCAGGACGCCGCCCTCTCACGGCGGTAGCGAGGGTTCGAATCCCTTCGGGGCTACAACGCGCGAGAGCCCCCGACCGGCAACGGTCGGGGGCTCTCGCCGTTTCCCGGGGTCAGTCGTCCAGGGTGAGCGCCGCCTCCAGGGGCAGCTCGACGACGCTCGTCCCCACCCGGAGCCGGTAGGCGCCCGGCTCGTACCGCCACCCGTCCGCCCAGTGGGCCAGCAGCCGGGTGGGGACGGACACCTCCACCCGGGCCGACTCCCCGGCGGGGACGCGCACAGGAGCGGAGCCCACCAGCCAGCGCACCGGCCGGTCGACGGCGGAGTCGGGGCGCTCGGCGTAGACCTGCACGACCTGCTTGCCGGCGCGGTCGCCGCGGTTGGCCACCTGCACGGTCACCGTCACGATCTCGCCCCCGCGGGCGCTCCCCGGTGCGTCGACGCCGGTGAGCTCGATCCGGGTGTAGCCCCGGCCGGCGCCGAACCAGTACGCCGGCGGGGTCTCCTGCTTCAGCCAGGCCCGGTAGCCGATGTGGATGCCCTCGGCGTACTCCAGCGCCCCGTCGACCGGGGTGCAGGAGAGCACCGGCACATCGGCCTCCGCGGCCGGCCACGTGGTCGGCAGCCGCCCGCCGGGCTCGGTCGCACCGAGGAGGACGTCGGCGACCGCGTTGCCGAACTCCTGCCCGCCGAACCAGCCCAGCAGCAGGCCCGCGACGTCGTCCCGCCACGGCAGCAGCACCGGTGCGCCCGAGTTCACCAGCACCACCGTGCGCGGGTTCGCGGCGACCACGGCGCGGACGAGGTCGTCCTGCCGCCCCGGCAGGGCCAGCGTCGTCCGGTCGTAGCCCTCGGACTCGACGAGGGAGTTCGTGCCGACGACGACCAGCGCGACGTCGGCCTCCGCGGCGGTGCGGGCGGCCTCGGCGATCAGCGCGTCGGCGTCGACGTCGGCCGGCTCGGTGCCCAGGCGCAGCGACATGGCGCGGGCGTTGAAGCCGCGGCGCCGGCGAAGGTCGTACACCAGCCGCAGGTCCACCGGCGTCCCCGCGGTGAGCTCCACCCGGGCCGAGGCCGTGGGCGGGTTGGTGAAGGCCGCCCCGAGCGCCTCCGCGCTGGGCCGCAGCTTCTCGTCCAGCAGCAGTTCGTCGTCGACGTACAGCTTCGCGGTGCCGACGAGGGCGACGCCGAGCCGGACGACGCCGCTCTCCGCGGGGGTGAACCGGGTGGTCAGCTCGAACTCGGCGGCGTCCTCGATGGGCACGTCGCTGCCGAAGTAGACGAGGTTGCTGGAGCGGCGGTCCTCGGCGAGCAGCTCCGCGCCGTCCTCGGCGAGGAACCGCGCGTGCAGGCCGGGCTCGCCGGTGGAGGGGTTGGTCAGCTCGCGCAGCGGGAGCTCCACCACGCCGTCCTGGACCACCGCGCCGACCGAGTACCGCACGTCCACCCCGGGCAGGGCTGCACGCAGGCCCTCCAGCGGGGAGACGGTGTACTCCGGGACGACGGTCGCGCTGCCGCCGCCCTGCGTCCGCGCGGCCGAGGCGTTGTTGCCGATCACGGCGACCGAGCGCAGGGCCGAGGGCGCCCACGGCAGCTCGCCCCGGTTCTCCAGCAGCACGATGCCCTCGGCGGCGGCCTCACGGACCAGCGCCGGCCCGTCCTCGACCAGGACCGGCTCGGCCGGCTCCGAGCCGGAGAGCGCCCCGACCCGCTCCGCCAGCCGGAGGATGCGCAGCACCTTGCGGTCGACCGTCGCCTCCTCGATCTCCCCGGCGCGGACCGCCGCGACCAGCGCGTCGCCCCAGGGGCCCTGCGGGCCGGGCATGACCAGGTCCTGCGAGGCCTTCGCGCTCTCCAGGCTCCGGACGCCGGTCCAGTCGCTGATGACGACGCCGTCGAAGCCCCACTGGCTGTTCAGCGGCGTCTCCAGCAGCTCGTTCTCGCTGGCGGTGGCGCCGTTGATCGAGTTGTACGAGCTCATGACCAACCAGGCCCGCGCCTCGACGACCGCCTTCTCGAACGCCAGCAGGTACAGCTCGCGCAGGGTCCGGTCGTCGGCGCGGACGTCCACGGTGAAGCGGTCGGTCTCGAAGTCGTTGGCGATGTAGTGCTTCGGCGTCGCGCCCACGCCGTTGTCCTGGACGCCGGAGACGTAGGCGGCGGCGAGCTCGGCGGTGAGCACCGGGTCCTCGCTGAAGCACTCGAAGTGCCGGCCGCCCAGCGGCGAGCGGTGCAGGTTGATCGTCGGCCCGAGGACGACGTCGACCCCCTTGCGGCGGGCCTCCACCGCGGCCGCCGCCCCGTAGCGGCGGGCGATCCCCGGATCCCAGGAGGAGGCCAGCGCCGTCGCCGAGGGCAGGTTGAGCGAGGGATCCCGCTCGTCCCAGACCTCACCGCGGACGCCGGAGGGGCCGTCGGACACCAGGATCCGGCGCAGGCCGATCGACTCGATCGGCCAGGTGGTCCAGAAGTCCCGCCCGGTGAGCAGCTGGACCTTATGCTCCAGGGAAAGGGCGCCCAGGGCGTCGGAGAGCCGGGTGGGGGACAGGTCGGCGTCGTTCGTCATGGGCCCGTTCTCGTCGAGGGTCGGGGTGTGTTCTGCGTCGCGGAACGTAGCGCGAACGGGGGACGCCTGCGGTGCCCGGCGCCGTGCGCGGGTCTAGCGTGTGACCGGCCCGCTCCCGGATGTGGATCAGAGGCCTGACCTGTGCGGGAGGCGCAACGGTGATCCGGACCAGTCGTTCCCTGGCGGACGGCCGGGAGATCCTCTACTTCGACGAGGACGGCTCCCACCCGGCCGCCCACGACGCCGCCGACACCCGGGACCTGCCGCCGGTCGCCACCCGCTCGCAGCTGCGCTGGGACGCGCTGCTCGGCGAGTGGGTCGTCATCGCCTCGCACCGGCAGACGCGCACCTTCCTGCCGCCGGCCGACCAGTGCCCGCTGTGCCCCTCCCGGCCCGGCCGGCCGACGGAGATCCCCGACTCCGACTACCAGGTCGTCGCCTTCGAGAACCGCTTCCCCTCCCTGGCCACGGGCGTCGAGCGCGACGTCCCGCCCAGCGCACCGGGCGCACCGCTGGCCGAGCTGCGGCCGGGCTTCGGCCGGTGCGAGGTCGTCGTGTTCACCAGCGACCACGACCGCGACTTCTTCCAGCTGCCGCCGGACCGGGCCCGGCTGGTCGTGGACGTGTGGGCGGAGCGGACCGCGGAGCTGTCGCGGATCGAGGGGGTCGAGCAGGTCTTCGTCTTCGAGAACCACGGCGAGGAGATCGGGGTGACGCTGTCGCACCCGCACGGGCAGATCTACGCCTACCCGTTCGTCCCCGCCCGGGTGGAGAAGGTGCTGGGCTCGGTGCGCCGCCACCGGGAGACCTCCGGCGGCGACCTGTTCGCCGAGGTCGTCGAGGCCGAGCGCTCCGGCCCGCGCGTGGTGGCGGCCAACGGGTCCTGGACCGCCTTCGTCCCCGCCGCGGCCCGCTGGCCCTACGAGGTGCAGCTGTTCCCGACCCGGAAGGTGCCCGACCTGGCGGCGCTCACCGACCAGGAGCGGGACGACCTCGTGGCCGTCTACCTCGACGTGCTGGGCCGCTTCGCGCACCGCTTCGACACCCCGATGCCCTACATCGCCTCCTGGAACCAGGCCCCGCGGGCCGCCCGCGACGAGTGGTGGCTGCACCTGCAGCTGTTCTCGCTGCGCCGCGCGCCCGGCAAGCTGAAGTACCTGGCCGGGTCGGAGTCCGGGATGGGCGCGTTCATCACCGACACCAACCCCGAGGACGTCGCGGAGCAGTTGCGGGCCGTGGTGCTCCCGTGAGCGACGGCGACGCCGGACGGGCCGCCACGGCGTTCGAGGAGCGCTTCGGCGGCGGACCGGAGGGCGTCTGGGCGGCGCCCGGGCGGGTCAACGTCATCGGCGAGCACACCGACTACAACGGCGGCTTCGTGCTGCCGATCGCGCTCGCGCACACGACGCGCGCCGCCGTCGCCCGCCGCGACGACGGCCGGCTGGTGGTCCGGTCGCTGCAGCACCCCGACGAGGACGCCGATCTCGCCCTCGCCGACCTCGCGCCCGGCACGCCGTCGGGGTGGGCCGGGTACGTCGCGGGTGTCGTGGCCGAGCTGGCAGGCTCGGTGCCCGGCGGGCTGAGCGTCCTGGTCGACGGCGACGTCCCCGCCGGTGCCGGGCTGTCCTCGTCGGCCGCGCTCGAGTGCGCCGTGGCCCTGGCGCTGCGCGACCTGCTCGACCTCGACCTGTCGCGGGACGACCTCGTCGACGTCGCCCGGCGGGCGGAGAACGACTTCGTCGGCGCCCCGACCGGCATCCTCGACCAGTCCGCGTCCCTGCTCTGCGAGGTCGGCGCCGCCCTGTTCCTCGACACCCGCGACCGGAGCACCGAGCAGGTGCCCTTCGACCTGGCCGCCGCCGGGCTGGCGCTGCTGGTGATCGACACCGGCACCACCCACGACCACGCCGAGGGCGGCTACCGGGACCGGCGCCGCGAGTGCGAGGCGGCGGCCTCGCGGCTCGGCGTCGAGCTGCTGCGCGACGTCCCCGACGTGGCGGCACTCGAGCCCCTGGCCGACGGGACGGCCGAGGGGGAGGTGCTGCACCGCCGTGCCCGGCACGTGGTCAGCGAGGACGCGCGCGTGCGGCGCGTCGTCGACGTCCTCCGCGCCGGGCAGGACCCGCGCACCATCGGCGCGCTGCTGACCGAGGGCCATGCGTCGCTCCGCGACGACTTCGAGGTCTCCGTCCCGCTGATCGACGTCTGCGTGACCGCCGCACTCGAGGCCGGCGCCCACGGCGCCCGCATGGTGGGCGGCGGGTTCGGTGGGAGCGTCATCGCCCTCGTCGACGCCGACGCCGTCGATCCCGTCACGGCGGCCGTCTCCGGCCGCACCGAGCGCGCCGGCTCGTCGGCGCCGCGCACCTTCGTCACCGTTCCGTCCGCCGGCGCGCGACGGCTGGTCTGACCGACCCCCCGAGAAGAGGACTACATGGACGACACCCTGCAGCTCGACGCGAACCTCGTGGACTACGCGCTCGTCGCCGCGTACTTCGCCGTCGTCCTGGGCATCGGCTTCGCCGCGCGGCGACGGGTGTCGGACAGCCTCGACTTCTTCCTGTCGGGGCGGTCGCTGCCGGCCTGGGTGACCGGCCTGGCCTTCGTGTCGGCGAACCTGGGCGCGGTCGAGATCGTCGGCATGTCGGCCAACGGGGCCCAGTTCGGCATGGCGACGATGCACTACTTCTGGATCGGCGCCGTCCCGGCGATGCTCTTCCTCGGCGTCGTGATGATGCCCTTCTACTACGGGTCGAAGGTCCGCAGCGTCCCCGAGTACATGCGCCGCCGGTTCGGGCCGGGGGCGCACCTGGTCAACGCGCTCAGCTTCGCCGTCGCGCAGATCCTCATCGCCGGCATCAACCTCTACCTGCTGGCGCGCATCGTCGAGCTGCTGCTCGGCTGGCCGCTGTGGGTGTCGCTGATCGTCGCCGCCGCCGTCGTGCTGAGCTACATCACCCTCGGTGGACTGTCGGCGGCCATCTACAACGAGGTCCTGCAGTTCTTCGTGATCGTGGCCGCGCTGCTGCCGCTGACCCTGATCGGCCTGCACCGCGCCGGCGGCATCGGTGGCCTGATCGACAGCGTCCGGGACGCGGGCAACGAGGAGATGCTGGCCTCGTGGCCGGCCACCGAGCTGACCGGCTTCGACAGCCCGTTCTGGTCGGTCGTCGGCATCGTCTTCGGCCTCGGGTTCGTGCTGTCCTTCGGCTACTGGACGACGAACTTCGTCGAGGTGCAGCGAGCGATGGCCACGCACTCGATCTCCGCCGCGCGGGCCACCCCGATCATCGGGTCGTTCCCGAAGATGTTCGTGCCGTTCATCGTCGTCATCCCCGGCATCATCGCCACCGTCCTGGTGCCCGAGGTGGTCGAGGCGAAGGCCGCGGGGGACGAGGACTTCGACTACAACAACTCGATCCTGTACCTGATCAGCGACGTGCTGCCCAACGGCCTGCTCGGCGTCGCGCTCGCCGGTCTGCTGGCGGCGTTCATGGCCGGCATGGCGGCCAACATCTCGGCCTTCAACACCGTCTTCAGCTACGACCTGTGGCAGCAGTACGTGAAGAAGGACCGGCCCGACGACTACTACCTCAAGGTCGGTCGCTGGGCGACGGTCGGCGCCACGGTCACCGCCATCGGGACGGCGCTCATCGCGTCCGGCTACACGAACCTGATGGACTACCTGCAGACGCTGTTCGGCTTCTTCAACGCGCCGCTGTTCGCCACGTTCATCCTTGGCATGTTCTGGAAGCGGATGACGCCGACGGCCGGCTGGGCGGGCCTGGTGTCCGGCACCCTGGCCGCGGTCACCGTCGCGCTGTTGAGCGAGGACGCCTTCGGCGAGGTCTCCCTCGGCGTGCTCCCGCTCGGGGGCCAGGGCGCCAGCTTCGTGGCCGCCGGCGCGGCGTTCGTCGTCGACATCGTCGTCAGCGTGGTGGTCACGCAGGTGTCGCAGCCCAAGCCCGCCGATCAACTGGTCGGGCTGGTCTACTCCGAGACGCCGAAGGAGCAGCGCACCGACCCGGAGGCGCACCGCCTCCCCTGGTACCGGTCGCCGGTGCCGCTGGCCGGCATCTCGCTGGTCATGGTCGTCATCCTCAACATCATCTTCCGCTGAGTCAGGAGAGGCAGTCCGATGAGCGCAGCAGGAAGCTCTGCCACCCACGAGTCCGGTGAGAAGAAGGCGGCGGGCGCGTTCGACGTCCGCAACGTCATCGCGGCCCTGATCGGCTTCTACGGCGTCGTCCTGGTCGTCGTCGGCCTGGTCGACAACGGCGAGGAGGCGCTGGAGAAGGCCGGCGGGGTCAACGCCAACCTCTGGGTCGGCCTGGCCATGGTCGTGTTCGCGCTGGCGTTCGCCCTCTGGGCCCGCCTCCGGCCGATCGTCGTCCCCTCGCCGGAGACCGGGGAGGACTGACCTACCGGGCGGCGCGGGCGATCGCGGCCGCGGCGTCCAGCACCGCACCGACCACCTCGGGGGCCGGTCGGCGGCCCAGCCGCTCGACCGGCCCGGAGATGGAGACCGCGCCGAGCACGGCGCCCGACCCGTCCCGCACCGGTGCGGACAGCGAGGCGACGCCCGGCTCCCGCTCGGCGATGCTGTGCGCCCAGCCGCGGCGGCGGACGTCGAGCAGCGTGCGGGCGGTGAAGCTGGCCGAGGGGAGCAGGCGGGTGACCTCGTCGGCCGGGGTGAACGCCAGCAGCGCGTGCGCCGCGGAGCCCGCGGTCATGGGCAGCCGCGCGCCGACGGGGACGGTGTCGCGCAGGCCGCTGGTCCGCTCGGCGGCGGCGACGCAGACCCGGCTGGCGCCGTCGCGGACGTAGAACTGGGCGCTCTCCCCGGTCACGTCGCGCAGGGCCACCAGGTGCCGGCCGGCGACGTCGCCCAGGTCCGCCGAGCCGCGGCCGAGCTCGGCCAGCGCCGGCCCCGGCGCCCAGGTGCCGGTGTCGGTGCGCCGCACCAGCCGGTGGCCTTCGAGCGCGACGGCCAGCCGGTGGGCCGTCGCGCGGGGCAGACCGGTACGTGCGACGAGCTCGGCGAGGGTCGCCGGCTCGTCCGCGACGGCACGGAGGATGGCGACCGCTTTGTCCAGAACGGCAACGGGGTTAGGCTGTCCCACACAGCAATACTTGCATCTCACACAGTGGGAAGCAAGGAGACGAACCGGGAGACCCCCGGTGAGAGGACGGACCGTGCCCAAGACCCTGGCCGAGAAGGTCTACGACGCCCACGTGGTGCGCAGCGCCGACGGAGAGCCCGACCTGCTCTACATCGACCTGCACCTCGTGCACGAGGTCACCAGCCCGCAGGCCTTCGACGGCCTCCGCGCGGCCGGGCGCACGGTGCGCCGTCCCGACCTGACGATGGCCACCGAGGACCACAACGTCCCGACGCTGGACATCCTCAGCCCCATCGCCGACCCGATCAGCCGGGCCCAGGTGGACGCGCTGCGCCGGAACACCGCCGAGTTCGGCATCCGGCTGGCCCCCATGGGCGACCGCGACCAGGGCATCGTGCACGTCATCGGCCCGCAGCTGGGGCTCACCCAGCCGGGCATGACCATCGTCTGCGGCGACAGCCACACCTCGACCCACGGCGCGTTCGGCGCGCTGGCGTTCGGCATCGGCACCAGCGAGGTCGAGCACGTGCTGGCCACCCAGACGCTGCCGCAGTACAAGCCCAAGCAGATGGCGGTCACCGTCGACGGCGAGCTGCCCCCGGGCGTCTCGGCCAAGGACGTCATCCTCGCCGTCATCGCCCAGATCGGCACCGGCGGCGGCCAGGGCTACGTGATCGAGTACCGCGGCAGCGCCATCGAGAAGCTCTCGATGGAGGCCCGGATGACGATCTGCAACATGTCGATCGAGGCCGGCGCGAAGGCGGGTCTGATCGCCCCCGACCAGACCACCTTCGACTTCCTGCAGGGCCGCCCGCACGCCCCGCAGGGCGCGGACTGGGACGCCGCCGTCGCGGAGTGGTCGACGCTGCGCACCGACGCGGACGCGGTCTTCGACGCCGAGGTGCACATCGACGCCACGAGCCTCACGCCGTTCGTCACCTGGGGCACCAACCCCGGTCAGGGCCTGCCGATCGACGCGAGCGTGCCGGACCCGGCCGACTTCGCCGACGAGGGCGACCGCCGCGCCGCCGAGCAGGCGCTGGAGTACATGGGCCTCACGCCCGGCACCCGGCTGCGGGACATCGAGGTGGACACCGTCTTCCTCGGGTCCTGCACCAACGGCCGGATCGAGGACCTGCGGGTCGCCGCCGAGCTGCTGCGCGGCAAGCGGATCGACGCCGACACCCGGATGCTCGTCGTCCCCGGGTCGGTGGCGGTCAAGGCGCAGGCCGAGACCGAGGGCCTGGACCGGGTGTTCCTCGACGCCGGCGCGGAGTGGCGTGGCGCGGGGTGCTCGATGTGCCTGGGCATGAACCCCGACCAGCTCAAGCCGGGGGAGCGCTCCGCCTCCACCAGCAACCGCAACTTCCAGGGCCGGCAGGGCAAGGGCGGGCGCACCCACCTGGTGAGCCCCGCCGTGGCCGCGGCGACCGCGCTGACCGGTCGCCTGACCGCCCCCGCCGACCTGATCGGAGCCTGAGTCATGGACGCCTTCACCACCCACACCGGCACCGCCGCGCCGCTGCGCCGGACCAACGTCGACACCGACCAGATCATCCCGGCCGAGTACCTGAAGCGGATCACCCGCACCGGGTTCGAGGACGGCCTGTTCGTCGCCTGGCGCACCAACGAGCCCGACTTCGTGCTCAACCGGCCCGAGTACGCGAACGCCTCGATCCTGGTGGCGGGCCCGGACTTCGGCACCGGTTCCTCGCGCGAGCACGCCAACTGGGCGCTGCTCGACGGCGGCTTCCGGGTGGTCATCAGCCCGCGGTTCGCCGACATCTTCCGCAACAACTCGACCAAGGCCGGGCTGCTCACCGTCGTCCTGCCCGAGGCCGACGTCGAGGCGCTGTGGGCCGCGATCGAGGCGGACCCGGCGCTGCCGGTGACCGTCGACCTGCAGGCCGAGCAGGTCACCTACGGCGACGTCACCGTGCCGTTCCAGATCGACCCGTACACCCGCTGGCGGCTGCTCGAGGGGCTCGACGACGTCGGCCTGACCGAGCGGCACCTCGACGACATCCAGGCTTTCGAGAACGCCCGTCCGGCGTGGAAGCCGAAGGCGCTGCCCGCCGTCTGACCCGTGCCCCTGAGGGCAGAAATGGCCATTTCTGCCCTCAGGCGCGGGCGTCGGGGTCGGGGGCGAGGTCCCGGTAGTAGTCGGCGATCAGCGCACCCGGCCGCCCCCCGAGGGCCCACACGCTGCCCTTCGCGGCGGGCGGGAACAGGCCGCGGACGCCGTGCCCGTGCACGCCGAGCGCCTGCAGCACGGTGGGGATCGTGCCGCCCTGGCTGCAGACGACGTCGACGCCCGGCTCGGCCAGGCCGCACAGCACGCCGTCCAGGGCGAGCTGCGGGTCGCCGCCGAACTCGGGCTCGCCGAACTCCCGGCGCTCGGCGAGCGACAGCCCCAGCCGGTCGGCGAGCGGCGCGACGGTCTGCCGGCAGCGCAGCGGGGTCGCGGCGGCGACCGACGCCGGCCCGAACAGCGGCAGCACCGCCGCCAGCCGGCGGGCCTGCGTCTCCCCGGCGGGGGTCAGCGGGCGCTCCTCGTCCGGGCCCTCCCACCGGTCGCTGCTCCCGGCCTTGCCGTGCCGCACCAGCAGCACCGAGACCTCCCGCGGGACGTCGGTGCGCGCGGCGTCGGCGATCACCCGGCGGTCGTGCTCGTAGCTGCACGCCGCGGCCGCCTCGTCCGGGGGCAGCCAGCGCAGCTCGTCGACCTCGTCGTCGGTCTCCGAGCTGCTGCCGACCCAGCGCATGACCCAGTAGTCGACCCGCTTGGGGACGCCGTCCACCTCGTAGCGGGTGGTGAGCCCGCGGCGGCCGACGACGACGTCGAGCCCCGCCTCCTCGCCCACCTCCCGCACCGCAGCCTGCAGGGCGTGCTCGCCGGCGTCGACGTGGCCCTTGGGCAGCGACCAGTCGTCGTGCCGCGGCCGGTGGACGACGGCGAGCTCGATGCCGTTCCCCGACGCCCGCCAGACGACGCCACCCGCGGCTGCGATCACCGGGCCCTCAGGCCGCGAGCTCATGCATGCGCTCCATGAGCTCGGCCTGGTAGTCCCGCCCCTCGAGGTGCTCCCAGCTGCCGTCGCTGCGCAGCTCCCAGCAGCGCACGCCCGGCGCCATGGCCGGGGCGAGCGTCTCCTCGAGCTGGGTGCGCAACCGGTCGTCGCAGACCCGCAGCAGCACCTCCACACGACGGTCGAGGTTGCGGTGCATGAGGTCGGCGCTGCCGAGCCACCACTCCTCCTCGCCGCCGTTGACGAAGGACATGACGCGCGAGTGCTCGAGGAAGCGGCCGACGATCGAGCGCACCCGGATCGTTTCCGACACCCCGGGCACGCCGGGGCGCAGGGCGCAGATGCCGCGCACGAACAGCTCCACCGGCACGCCCGCCCGCGAGGCCGCGTACAGCGCGTCGATGATCTTCTCGTCGACGATCGAGTTGGCCTTGATCCGGATGCCGGCCGGCTTGCCCTCGCCGGCGTGCCGCACCTCGCGGCGGATCTTCTCGATCAGCCCGTTGCGGATGCCGTGCGGCGCGACCATCAGGGTCCGGTAGTTGGTCTGGCGCGAGTAGCCGGTGAGCACGTTGAACAGGTCGGTGAGGTCCGCGCCCACCCGCGGGTCGGCGGTGAGGATGCCCAGGTCCTCGTAGAGCCGCGCCGTCTTCGGGTTGTAGTTGCCCGTGCCGATGTGGCAGTAGCGCCGGATCACGCCCTGCTCGCGGCGCACGACCAGCGCCGTCTTGCAGTGGGTCTTGAGCCCGACCAGGCCGTAGACGACGTGGCACCCGGCCCGCTCCAGCGAGCGGGCCCAGCTGATGTTCGCCTCCTCGTCGAACCGGGCCTTGATCTCCACCAGGACGACGACCTGCTTGCCGGCCTCCGCCGCCTCGATGAGTGCGTTCACGATCGGGGAGTCACCGGAGGTCCGGTAGAGGGTCTGCTTGATCGCCAGCACGTCCGGGTCGGCGGCCGCCTGCTCGATGAACCGCTGCACGCTGGTGGCGAACGAGTGGTAGGGGTGGTGCAGCAGCACGTCACCCTCGCGCAGGGTCGCGAACACGCTCTTGGGCGTCTCGCCGTCGCTCAGCCGCGGGTGGGTGGTGGGGACGAACGGCTCGTCCTTGAGCTCGGGCCGGTCCAGGTCGTAGAGGGCCATCAGCGAGGCCAGGTCCAGCAGCCCGGGCACGTGGACGACGTCGGCCGGCGAGACCTCGAGCTCGGACATGAGCACCTCGAGGATCCGCGGGTCCATCGGCTCGGCGACCTCCAGGCGCACCGCGGGCCCGAAGCGGCGCCGCGCCAGCTCGCGCTCGAGGGCCTGCAGCAGGTCCTCGTCACGGTCCTCCTCCACCTCGACGTCGGCGTTGCGGGTGACGCGGAAGAAGTGGTGCTCGAGCACGTCCAGCCCCGGGAACAGCTGGTTGAGGTGCGCGGCGATGAGGTCCTCGAGCGGCAGGAAGACCGCGGTGGAGTCGGTGGTCCCGCCGGTGGCCACCGGCACGAAGCGCGGCACGTTGTTGGGCACCTTGAGCCGGGCGAAGCGCGGGGCCTTGGAGTCCGGGTCGTGCACCGACACCGCGAGGTTCAGCGAGAGCCCGCTGATGTAGGGGAAGGGGTGCGCCGGGTCGACCGCCAGCGGGGTCAGCACGGGGAAGACCTGGTCGCGGAAGTACTCGCGCAACCGCAGCGCCGCCGACTCCTCCAGTTCGTCCCACCGCACGATGCGGATGCCGGCGTCCTCGAGCCGGGGCAGCACGTCCTTGTTGAAGACGTCGGAGTGCCGCTCCACCAGCTCCTGGGTGCGGGCGGTGATCCGCTCCAGCTGCTCCCGGATGGTGAGCCCGTCGGGGGAGCGGACGGTCAGGCCGGTGCTGTGCCGGCGCTTGAGCCCGGCGATCCGGACCATGAAGAACTCGTCGAGGTTGCTCGCGAAGATGGCCAGGAACTTCACCCGCTCCAGGAGCGGCAGCGAGCTGTCCTCCGCCAGTTCGAGGACGCGGGCGTTGAAGTCCAGCCAGGACAGCTCGCGGTTCAGGAACCGGTCGGCCGGTAGGGGGGCGTCGTCGAGGGAGGGCACGCGATCATCGTGCCGCACCCAGCTGAACGGCGAGAGTCGGAGAGTTGGCCAGGAGGTGCGCGGTGTGCCGGCCGACGCCCAGCGCGACCGCCGCCCGCAGGTCCGCCAGGTCGTCGACGTCGCGGAGGAGCCCGGGCCAGTCGCCGGCCAGGGCGAGCGCACCGTCCGCGCGGTGGGCAGCTGCCGAGCCGGTGCCGAAGCGGGGCCGCAGCGGCGTCCCGGACGCGGTGAGCAGCGTGGTGCCCGTGCCGTGGACGTCGGGCACGAAGCAGCGCGTCGCCGCGGACGCCGCACCGAGCGCCGCGCTCAGCTCCGCGGGGCGCAGCGCGGGCAGGTCGGAGGAGAGGGCCGCCACCGCGTCGCCGGAGGCCGCCGCCGCGCCGTGCTCGAGCGCGGCGTTCAGGCCGCCGTCCGGCTCGTCGGCCACCGCGCGGGCGCCCAGGCCCCGGACCAGGTCCGCGGCGGCCGGCTCGTCGGTGACCACGACGACGTCCGCGACCAGCGGGCACGCCCGCGCGGCGGTGACGGTGTCGGCCAGCAGCGCCAGCACCAGGGCCTCGTGGGCGACGGCGGGATGCGGCGCCCGGTCGGTGAGCGGCCGCAGCCGGGTCTTGGCCAGGGCGAGCCGCTTCGCCGGGACGACGACCGACCAGGCAGGCACGGCGACCATGTGAACACATCCCTGCCTGCGGGTGGTTCGCGCCGTCCCGGACCCGGTGGTCCGCCCGGGGCGGGGAAGGGTCGATCATGGGGCAGATCACAGCGACGGGGAGGCGATCCGGTGGCGGAGGAGAGGTCCTGGGCGGGCCAGGGCACGGCCGGCGCGCCCGCGTCCCCGCAGGCGGCGAACCGACGGCCCGGGAAGTGGCGCACCCGGGGCCGCATCGGCTGGGCGTTCTGGCTGTGCATCGTCGTGGTCTTCCCGGCGTCGAAGCTGCTGTTCCGCATCCGCTACCGCCACGGCGAGCGGCTGCCGACCAGCGGGCCGGTGCTGCTCGTGGCCAACCACGTCTCGATCCTCGATCCCCTCGCCTGCGCCCGGCTGGTGTTCGACCACGGCCGGATGCCGCACTTCCTGGCCAAGGAGTCGGTCTTCAGGGGGCTGGCGGGGGCGATCCTGCGCTCGGCCGGCCAGATCCCGGTCGCCCGGTACGGCTCCGAGGCGCAGGGGGCGCTGGCCGCGGCCCAGGCGGACCTGGCCGCCGGCAACCTCGTGGTCATCTACCCCGAGGGCTCGGTCACGCGTGATCCGCACTGGTGGCCGATGCAGTCCCGGACCGGCGCGGCGCGGCTGGCGCTGACCACCGACGCCGTGGTGCTGCCGGTCGCCCAGTGGGGCCCGCAGCGGCTGCACGACTACCACGCGAAGAAGCTGCACCCGCGGCTGCGCACCCCGACCGAGTACCTCGTCGGCGAACCGATCGACCTCTCCGAGATCCGGGCGCAGCTGCGCGCCGGCCGACCGCTGACCGCCGAACTGCTGAAGGAGACGACCGATCTGATGATGGGCCGCGTGCGCGACCAGCTGGCCGAACTCCGCGGGGAGCCGGCGCCCGTGCTGTTCCACCCGCGGCCGCGGCGCGAGCTGCCCGGCGACCTGCCTGGGGGTGCCGCGTGAGGCGCGCCGCCGTCCTGGGCGCCGGCTCCTGGGGGACGACGTTCGCCAAGGTCCTCGCCGACGCCGGCTGCGACGTCGCGCTGCACGCCCGTCGTCCCGAACTGGTGCAGGCGATCACCGACGACGGCGAGAACCGCGACTACCTGCCGGGCATCCGGCTGCCCTCGACGGTGCGGGCCACCGCCGACGCGGAGGATGCGCTCGCGGGCGCCGACGTCGTCGTCCTGGCGGTGCCCTCCCAGTCGCTGCGGGACAACCTCACGGCCTGGACGCCCCTGCTACCGCCCGACGCCACCCTGCTGAGCCTGATGAAGGGCATCGAGCTCGGGACGACGAAGCGGATGAGCGAGGTCATCTGCGAGGTGACCGGCGCCGGCGCGGACCGCGTCGCGGCGCTCTCGGGCCCGAACCTGGCCCGCGAGATCGCCGAGGAGCAGCCGGCCGCGACCGTCATCGCCTGCACCGACGCCGACCGCGCCGCAGCGCTGCAGGTCGCCTGCCACACCCGGTACTTCCGGCCCTACACGAACGCCGACCTGGTGGGCTGCGAGCTGGGCGGGGCGGTCAAGAACGTCATCGCGCTGGCCTGCGGCATCGCCGAGGGGCTCGGGTTCGGCGACAACACCCGCGCGTCGCTGATCACCCGCGGGCTGGCCGAGACCGCCCGCCTGGGCCTCGCGCTGGGCGCCGAGCTGACCACCTTCGCCGGGCTGGCCGGCCTGGGCGACCTGGTCGCCACCTGCAGCTCGCCGCTGTCCCGGAACCGGACCTTCGGCGAGAAGCTCGGCCGTGGCATGTCGGTGGAGGCGGTGCAGGAGAGCACCCGCCAGACCGCCGAGGGCGTGAAGAGCTGCCGGTCCGTGCTGGACCTGGCCCGCGCGCACGGCGTCGACGTCCCGATCACCGAGGCCGTGGTCCGCGTCTGCCACGAGGGAGAGTCGCCCGCGCAGATGGTGAAGGAGATCATGTCGCGCGAGGCCAAGCCGGAATGAGCGGACAGGGGCGTGAGCATCGCAGCGAGGAACGAGCGAGGAGCGGAGCGCCCCGCGGGAGCGAAGAGGGTGCAATGAGCGAGAGCTGGGGCGACGGCACGCGGTCGGTGCGCGCGGGGGAGCAGCCGGCCGTGCCGGGTGCCCCGCTGCGGCCGTCGCCGGTGTTCGCCGCGCCCTTCCACCTCGGCGACCAGCCGCCCCGGGCCGGTGGCGTCGACGCCTACGCGCGGACCGAGCAGCCGACGCTGCGCGACTTCGAGGCGGCCGTCGGGGCGCTCGACGGCGGCCGCTGCCTGTCCTTCGCCACCGGCATGGCGGCGCTGACCGCGGCGGTGCTGGCCTGCGCCGGCAGCGGTGACCGGGTGGTGCTGCCGTCGGACGGCTACTACGCGACCCGCCTGCTGGGCGCCGAGGAGCTCACCCGGTTCGGCATCGAGGTGGTGCAGGTGTCCACCCCGGACGTCGCGCGGTTCGCCGCCGACGGCGGGCTCGACGGCGCCCGGATGGTGCTGCTGGAGACGCCCAGCAACCCCCAGCTCGACGTGTGCGACATCGCCGAGGTGGCCCGGGCCGCGCGGGCGGCGGGCACGCTGGTCGCCGTCGACAACACCACCGCGACGCCGCTCGGCCAGCGGCCGCTGGCCCTCGGCGCGCACCTCACGGTCGGCAGCGACACCAAGGCGCTGACCGGGCACAGCGACGTGCTCCTGGGGCACGTCAGCACGACCGACGACGAGCTGTACGCGCGACTCAAGGGCTTCCGCGACCGCACCGGCAGCACGCCGGGGCCGTTCGAGGCGTGGCTCGGGCACCGGTCGATGAGCACCCTGGACCTGCGGCTGGCCCGTCAGGCCGCGAACGCCGCCGCGGTGGCCGGGCTGCTGGCGTCCTCGCCCGCGGTCACCGGGCTGCGCTGGCCGTGGCGGGCGGGGGATCCCGCAGCCGAACTGGCCGCGCGGCAGATGCTGCGCCCGAACGGCGTGCTGTCCTGCGAGCTCGCCGACGAGGACGCCGTCGCCCGGCTGCTGGGGAGCACCCGGCTGTGGGCGGCCGCCACCAGCTTCGGCGGGGTGCACAGCACGATCGACCGGCGGGCGCAGTGGGGCGGCGACGCCGTCCCGCCGGGCTTCGTGCGGCTGTCGTGCGGCATCGAGGACACCGCCGACCTGGTGGCCGACCTGTCAGTCGCCCTGGCTGCCCTGGACTGAGCGGGCGGCACGGCGGGCCCCGACGCCCCGCGCCGTCAGCCAGAGGCTCAGCCCCCAGTAGTAGACGACGTAGGCGAGCGAGGCGGCCACGACCCAGGGCTGCGGATCCGGCAGCTGCACCACCAGCACCGCGTAGGTGACCAGCCAGACCACCGTGAACGCGAGCGTCACGCCCCGCAGGGCGCCCATCCGCGACGGGTACAGGTAGCGGATCGGCACGAAGACGAGCACCGCGAAGACCAGGAGCGCCACGGAGGTCACCAGCTCGCTGGTGTCGAGCACGATCACGTAGAAGGCGACCACGTTCCAGTAGCTCGGGAACCCGAGGAAGAAGTGGTCGGACGTCTTCGCGTCCACCCGGCAGAACTGGTAGCAGGAGGCCAGCAACGGGATCGCGGCGATCACCCGGCCCGCCCAGCTCTCGGGCAGGTGGCCGGTGGTCCACAGCAGCACGATCGGCGCGAAGACGTAGGTCAGGTAGTCGACGATGTTGTCGAGCAGGGCGCCGTCGAACCAGGGGATCGTCTCCTTGACCCGGAACCGCCGGGCCAGCATTCCGTCGGTGCCGTCGACGAAGAGCGTGGCCAGACCGAGCCACAGCGCCGCCTCGACGTCGCCCTCCAGCGCCGCCAGCACGATGAGCAGGCCCAGCACCGAGCCGCTGGCGGTGTACAGGTGCACGGCCAGGCCGGCCAGCCGCTGCCGCCGCGTGAACGCCTCCACGGGGGGAGCTGCGGAATCCGGCACGCGACGAGGCTGCCACACCGCGCCCGGCTCGGCGGGACGGCGCGTGGCCCCGGGACCGGCAGCTAGGGTCGTGCCGATGAACGGGCAGGCAGGCAAGGTGCGCGTCGCGGTCGTGTTCGGGGGCCGCAGCGCCGAGCACGCCATCTCCTGCGTCTCGGCGGGGAGCGTGATGGCCGCCCTCGATCCCGAGCGCTACGAGGTCGTGCCGGTGGGCATCGCCCGCGACGGCCGGTGGGTGCTGGCCGACCCCGACCAGCGGCTGGCGATCACCGACGGGGAGCTGCCCGAGGTGTCCGGCGGGACGACGGTCTCCCTGGTCGGCGATCCCGAGGGCCGCGGCCTGGCGGTGCTCGAGCCGGGCGCGGCGGTCGGGCAGGCGCTGACGGAGGTCGACGTCGTCTTCCCGGTGCTGCACGGCGCCTACGGCGAGGACGGGACGATCCAGGGGCTGCTGGAGATGACCGGCCTGCCCTACGTGGGCTCCGGGGTCTTCGCCAGCGCCGCCTCCATGGACAAGGAGTTCACCAAGAAGCTGCTGGCCGCCGCGGGGCTGCCGCAGGGCGAGCACGTCGTCCTGCGCGACGCGCACGGCGCCGTCTGCGCCGACCCGTCCGTGCTGGACGAGGCCGACCGCGAGCGGCTGGGCCTGCCGGTGTTCGTCAAGCCCGCCCGCGCAGGCTCCAGCATCGGCATCACCCGGGTCACCGACTGGGCGCAGTTCCCCGCCGCCGTGGCCGAGGCCGCCGCGCACGACCCCAAGGTGATCGTGGAGGCCGCCGTCCCCGGCCGGGAGATCGAGTGCGGTGTGCTCGCCGCGCGCGGCACCGGCCTGCCGGAGGCGAGCCTGCCGGCGGAGATCCGGCTGCGCGCGGGCGTGGACTGGTACGACTTCGCCGCCAAGTACCTCGACGACGCCGCCGAGTTCGACATCCCCGCCGACCTCACCCCGGAGCAGGTCGAGGCGGTGCAGGCGGCCGCCCGTCGCGCCTACCTGGCGCTGGACTGCCAGGGGCTGGCGCGGGTGGACTTCTTCCTGGGCACCGGTCCTGACGGCGGCGACCTCCTGGTCATCAACGAGGTCAACACCATGCCCGGCTTCACCCCGATCTCGATGTTCGCCCGGATGTGGGCCGCCACCGGCGTCGACTTCGCCGAGCTCGTCGACCGGCTGGTCTCCGGCGCCCTGGCCCGTCGGTGAGCTGCGGGCGGGGGTCCGGCGCGCACCGGGCCGCCGTCCTGCTCGCGCTCGTCCCCGTCCTCATCGCCGTCCCCGGCTGCACGCGGGACAGCGACGGCGCGGTCGTCGCCGACGTCGTCCCTGCGGAGCCGGGCGCGCCCGACGAGCTCGAGCGCCTGGTGGCCGACGAGGTCGCCTCGGGGCTGCCGCGGCTGCCCGACGACGCGATCACCCCGCCGGCGGGCGCCAAGCGGCTGGAGGACGTCGCCGGCTACTCGGACGACCCGGCGCGCGAGCGCGCGGTGCTCGAGGACTACGGCTACCGGCACGGCTGGGAGCGGTTCTGGGGGTCGGGCACGGGGACCGGGCCGCAGACCGGGGTCTTCGTCGACCAGTTCGAGCAGCCCGGTGGGGCGCTCGCCTACGCCGAGGACCTCGCACGCAACGACGCCGAGCACTACGGCGGGCTGCTCAGCGAGGGGTCACCGGACCTGCCGCCCGACTGCTGGCGGCTGGTCGTCGACGAGGCGCGACCCGACCAGGGGCTGGCCGGGCCGGCCGCCTTCGCCTGGTGCACGCGGGGTCGCTTCAGCGTCTCGGTGAGCGCCGTCGCGGAGACGGTGGACGCTGCCACCGAGGAGGTCGGCGCGGTCGTCGCCGACCAGCTGGACCGGCTGCCGCCCGCGTGACCGGCTACCGGGGCTCACTCGCCGGGGTCGGGCTCCTGGTAGGGCAGGGCCTGACCCAGCTCTGCGGTCAGCGCCGTGACCGGCGCGCTGTCGACGCTGGCCGGCAGGCGCACCTCCACGTGGACCGGCCGGTCGACCGTCGTCCACGTCGTGGTCCCGGGATCGCTGGTGTCGACGTACCACTGCACGCCGTTGATCTGGATCGCCGAGGCGCCCAGGGTCCAGCCGGCGGGCCGGTCGACCCCGCACACGAGGACGACGGGCGGCTCGCCCCACGCGTAGACGAACGGGGAGTCGGAGTCGACGGGCCGGGACGGCTCGCCGGCCAGCTCCAGCGGCAGCGAGCGCATCACCGCCTCGCAGGGCTCGACGGCCTCGGCGGGTGCCGGCGGGACCGTCACGGGCAGCGGCGGGAGGTCGGCGCGCTGCGGCGCGGAGGTCCCGTCGATCTCGGCGGGGCCCTCCGCGTCGGTGCCGTCGTCCCCGGCGTCGCCGCCCAGGACGTTGACCAGGATCACCACGGCCACGACGACCGGCACGAGGACGGCCGTAGCGATCAGGGCGATGCGCCGCAGCGGGTCGACGGGCGGCTCCGTGGACGGCGGCCCGACGGGCGAGGGCCCGGCGGGCGCCGGCTCGGGGGGCGGCGGGTTTTCGGTCAGGGGATCAGAGCTCGCAGTGGCCGGTCAGATGTTGACGACGGGGCAGGTCAGCGTCCGGGTGATGCCGTCGACCGACTGCACCCGCGCCACGACCAGGCGACCGAGCTCGTCGACGGTCTCCGCCTCGGCGCGCACGATGACGTCGTAGGGCCCGGTGACGTCCTCGGCGCGCGTGACGCCGGTGATCTCGCTGATCGTGGAGGCGACCTGGGCGGCCTTGCCGACCTCGGTCTGGATGAGGATGTAGGCGTGGACCACGGGAGATCCTTCCTCCGGCAACTCGGCCGATACGTCGTCCCCGCCAGATGGCGGACAGGTCGGCAACCTACCGCAGTGACCGGAGGCACCTCGTGAGTCGGCCCCGTCCACCCGTCCCCGGCAGCGGTCCCGCGGACACCGCCGGGGAGGTGGGGGAGTTCGGCGTCATCGCCCGCGTGGTCGCCCGCGGGGGCGCAGCCCGGCTCGCCGAGGTCGGCCCCGGCGACGATGCCGCGGTCGTCGCCACCCCCGACGGCCGCGTGGTCGCGACCACCGACGTCCTGGTCGAGGGCCGGCACTTCCGCCGCGACTGGTCGTCGGCGGAGGACATCGGGCACAAGGCGGCCGCGGCGAACCTGGCCGACGTGGCGGCGATGGGCGCGACGACGACCGCGCTGCTGGTCGGCCTCGCCTGCCCGGCGGGCACCCCGACCGGCTGGCTGGAGGGGGTCGCGACCGGACTCGCCGAGGAGTGCGCACCCCTGGGTGCCGCGGTCGTCGGGGGAGACACCGTGGCGTCGGCGCCCGGCAGCGACGCCGTGGTGCTGTCGGTGACGGCGCTGGGCGACCTGGGCGGGCGCCCACCGGTGCTGCGGTCCGGCGCGCGGCCCGGGGACGTCGTCGCGCTCGCCGGCCGGCTGGGCTGGTCGGCGTGCGGCCTCGCCGTCCTCCGCCGCGGTTTCTCCAGCCCGCTGGCCGCCGTCGCCGCACACCGCCGGCCCTCGCCGCCCTATGCGGCCGGCCCCGCCGCGGCCGCCGCGGGCGCCACCTCGATGTGCGACGTCAGCGACGGCCTGCTCGCCGATACCGGGCACCTCGCCGCCGCGAGCGGGGTGGTCCTCGACCTGGAGCGGGCCGCTCTGGTGCAGGCCTGCCTGACGCCGGAGAGCACCCTGCAGCAGGTGGGCGCCGCGCTCGGGGTGGACCCGCTGGTCTGGGTGCTCACCGGCGGCGAGGACCATGCCCTCGTGGCGACCTTCCCGGCGGGAACCCCGCTGCCCGACGGCTGGCAGGTGATCGGTGCGGTGCGGAGCGCGGACCCCGCCGCCGGCGTGCTCGTGGACGGGCAGCCGGCCGAGGCCGTCGCCCGTGCCCTGGGAGCGGAGGGGACGGGCCATGCCCACTTCGGCTGAGCGGCCCACATCGGCCGAGCGGCTGCGGCCGCTGCCCTACGACCACCCGGTCGCCCAGTACCTGGTCGAGCGGGTGCAGCAGGAGTACGTCGTCCGGTACGGCGGGCGCGACGCGGCCGTGGTCGACCCGGCCGAGTTCTCGCCGCCGGCCGGCCTCTTCCTCGTCGCCGAGGTGGACGGCGTGCCGGCCGGGTGCGGGGCGTGGCGGGTGCTCCCCTCGGGCGAGGTGGAGATCAAACGGGTCTACGTCGAGCCGGCCTTCCGGCGCCGCGGGTTGGCCCGCAGGCTCATGGCCGCGCTCGAGGACAGCGCCGCCGCGGCGGGGCACCGCACCGTCGTCCTGAACACCGGGCAGGAGCAGCCGGAGGCCGTCGCGCTGTACACGCAGCTCGGCTACCGGGCGGTACCGGGTTACGGGGTGTACGCATGTGCGCCGGACGCCGTGTTCCTGGGCAGGGAGCTCGAGCAGCGTTCCGACACCGAGGGCACCGAGGGTGGAGAGGGGATCTCATGGGCGTCGTGACGCTGTCGGCGGCCTACGGGGCCGGCGGTCCGGAGATCGGGCCGGCCGTGGCCGAACGCCTGGGGCTGCCGTTCCACGACCGGGTGATCCCGGTGAAGGTCGCCGGCCGGCTCGGGGTGCCGGTCGAGGAGGCCGAGGCCAACGACGAGACGGTCGTGACCGGGCTCTGGCGGATGGTGGCCAGCCTCGGCGCCATGCCGGACACCGTGGGCGGCGTGATGCCGGGCCCGGGCATCCCCGACGCGCGGGCCTTCCGCGACCAGACCGAGCGGGTGCTCCTCGAGATCGCCTCCCCGGCGGGTGGCGGCGGCGTGGTGCTCGGCCGCGCGGCGGCGCTGGTGCTGGGGGAGCGGCCCGACGTGCTGAACGTGCGGCTCGGAGGGCGCCGCGAGCGGCGCCTGGAGGCGGCGGTGGCGCGCTACGGCCGGCCGGCCGACGAGCTGCGCCGCGAGATGGACGCCAACGACCGGGCCCGGGAGGCCTACGTCCGGCACTTCTACCGGGCCGACGCCTCCGCGCCGCGGAACTACCACCTGGTCATCGACAGCACCGCGCTCCCGCTGGAGACGGTCGTCGACCTGGTGGTGACGGCGGCGCGGGCACGGGGCATCGGCGCCGTCTGACCCGCAGCACGACGAACCCCGGAGGTCCGAGGACCTCCGGGGTTCGGCGCGATGTCCGGTGTGTCGTGCGGCGCGAACTAGGCGCGCACGACCTTGCCCGCGCGGATGCACGAGGTGCAGGCGTTGATGCGCCGGCGGTTGCCGGGGGCGATCAGCGCCCGCACGGACTGGATGTTCGGGTTCCAACGGCGCGGCGTGCGGCGGTGCGAGTGAGACACCGACATACCGAAACCGGGGCCCTTGCCACACACATCGCACACGGCAGCCACGGTGGATCACTCCCAGAAAGAATCGTTCACAGACGGCGGGGCAGGAAGCACCCGCAACAAGACCGTGGAGGAGTCTAGCCGCTCCGGGGACGACGTGCCGCCACCGCCCCGGACGGAGCTCGCCGGACCGGTGCTGTCGCCGGCCCCGGGTAGCCTGCGCCCGTGCTGCTGGCGCTGGACGAAGCCGCGGTCGGCCACTGGTGCCGCACCGCGGTCGACGCGCTGTCCGCGGCGCGCAGCGTCCTCGACGAGCTGAACGTCTTCCCGGTCCCCGACGGGGACACCGGCACGAACCTGCTGCTCACCGCGCAGGCCGCGCTCGCCGCCCTCGAGCGGGACGCCGCCCGCACGACGGAACCGGCCTGGTCGGTGCTGTCCCGCGGTGCGGTGCTCGGCGCGCGCGGCAACTCCGGCACGATCCTCGCCCAGCTGCTGCGCGGCCTGGCCGACCAGCTCGCCGGCCAGCCGCCGGCCGACGGCCCGACCCTCGCCGCGGCCCTGCAGAAGGCCGCGGAGACGGCCTACACCGCCGTGGCCGACCCGGAGGAGGGCACGTTCCTCAGCGTCGCCCGGGGCGCGGCCGAGTCCGCCGTCGCCCAGGTCGACGCGGGGCCGACCACCCTCGCCGACGTCGTCACGGCGGCCGCCGACGGCGCGCGCGCCGCGCTCGACCGCACCCCGGGCCAGCTGGAGGCGCTGCGCGAGGCAGGGGTGGTGGACGCCGGTGGCGCCGGGCTGTGCCTGGTCCTCGACGCCCTCGTCACCACCGTCACCGGTGTCGAGCCGGCCCGCACACCGCTGGCCACCCGGCGCGAGGCGGGGCACCGCCACGCCCAGCGCACCGATGCGCGGAACGTCCCGCACCAGCCCCCGCCCGGGCCGGGCAGCGAGGTGCAGTTCCTGCTCGCCGACTCCGACGAGGAGGCGGTCGCCCGCATGCACGCCCGCCTGGCCGAGCTCGGGGACAGCCTCGTCGTCGTCGGCGTGGACACCCCCACGGGCCGGGAGTGGAACGTGCACGTGCACGTCTCCGACATCGGCGCCGCGATCGAGGCCGGGATCGAGGCCGGGCGGCCCTACCGGGTCTCGGTCGAGCCGCTGGCGCCGGTCCCGCCCCCCGCCCCCGTGGCCGGGACGCGGGCCCTGATCGCCGTCGTCTCCAGCGACGGGCTGGCCGAGCTCTTCGCCGAGGCGGGCGTGCGGGTGGTCACCTGCGGTCCCGACGGCGTGACCGAGGACGACGTGCTGGGCGAGATCGTCGGCTCCGCGGCGCACGAGGTCGCCGTGCTCCCCAACGACGCCGACCTGATCCCCGTCGCCGGCCGGGCCGCCGTACGCGCCCGCGAGCTGGGCCGCGAGGTCGGCGTCGTGCCGACGCGTTCCCCGGTCCAGGGCCTGGCGGCCTGCGCCGTCGGCGATGCGGGCCGGCGGTTCGGCGACGACGTCATCGCCATGGCCGAGGCGGCCGCCGCCACGCGCTGGGCCGAGGTGACCCTCGCCGAGCAGGAGGCGCTGACGTCGGCCGGCCGCTGCCAGCCCGGCGACGTGCTCGGCTCGGCCGAGGGGGACGTCGTCGTCATCGGGGCCGACCTGGCCGACGTCGCCGGCGACCTGCTCGACCGGCTGCTGTCGGCCGGTGGGGAGATGGCCACGCTGATCGTCGGCACCGACGAGGAGCTCGGCGACGCCGTCTGCCGCCACCTGGCATCGAGGCACCCCACGATCGAGGTCGTCCGCTACGGCGGCGGGGCCCTTCCGCTGCAGGTGGGCGTCGAGTGAGCCGGCAGGAGGCCTGACGTGGCCGTCACGATGCAGACCCCGCTCGCGCGCGTGCTGGGCCCGAAGACGGCGACCGGCATGAGCGAGCAGCTGGGGCTGGAGACCGTCCGGGACCTGCTCCGGCACTACCCGCGCCGCTACGCCAGCCGCGGGGAGCAGTCCGACCTGGCCGACGTCCAGGTGGGCGACCGGGTGACGGTGCTGGCCCAGGTCCGCAGCGTGACCACCCGGCCGATGAAGAACCGCCGCGGGTCGCTCACCGAGGTGGTCGTGGGCGACGGCAGCGGGCGCATGAAGCTGGTGTTCTTCAACCACCGGCACGCGCAGCTGAAGCCGAACGCCTGGGGGATGTTCGCCGGCACCGTGGGGGAGTGGCGGGGCGAGAAGCAGTTCGCCCACCCCGACATGCACCTGCTCGACGGGGAGGACGACGACACCGACTGGGCGCGCGCCCTCGTGCCGATCTACCCGGCGAGCAAGGACGTCTCCAGCTGGGTGATCCAGAAGTCGGTGAAGCTGCTGCTCGGCGCGTCCGGGGAGCTGGGCGACCTCGTCGTCGACCCGCTGCCGGAGGAGATCCGGTCGCGGCACGCGCTGCTCTCGCTGCCCGCCGCCCTGCTCGACATCCACCGGCCGACGTCCATGGACGACGTCGAGCGCGCGGTGTCGCGGCTGAAGTGGGACGAGGCCCTGGTCCTCCAGCTCACCCTCGCCGCCCGCCGCCGGGCCGCGGCGCTCGAGCCGGGGATCGCGCGGCCCCGCCGGGCCGGCGGGCTGCTCGACGCCGTCGACGCCGCCCTGCCCTTCGCGCTCACCGAGGGCCAGCGCGAGGTGGGGGAGGAGCTCGCGGCCGAGCTCGACCGCGACCAGCCGATGCACCGGTTGCTGCAGGGCGAGGTGGGCTCGGGCAAGACGGTGGTGGCGCTGCGCGCCATGGCGCAGGTCGTCGACGCCGGCGGTCAGGCGGCGCTGCTCGCCCCGACCGAGGTGCTCGCCGCCCAGCACGCCCGCGGCATCCGTCAGCTCCTGGGCCCGCTCGGCCGCGCCGGTGAGCTGGACGGCGACGCCGCCGGCACCCGTGTCACGCTGCTCACCGGCTCGCTCAAGGCCGCCGCGAAGCGATCGGCGCTGGCCGAGGTCGCCGACGGCAGCGCGGGCATCGTGATCGGCACCCATGCGCTGCTGCAGGAGGGCGTGGAGTTCGCCGACCTGGGCCTGGTCGTCGTCGACGAGCAGCACCGCTTCGGGGTCGAGCAGCGCGACGCCCTCCGCGCCAAGGGCACCCGCCCGCCGCACGTGCTGGTCATGACCGCAACCCCCATCCCGCGCACCGTCGCGATGACCGTCTACGGCGACCTGGAGATCTCCACGCTGCGGCAGCTGCCCAGCGGCCGCGGCGGGGTCTCCAGCTCCGTGGTGCCGGCGGCCGAGAAGCCCGGGTGGGTCGACCGCGCCTGGGAGCGGCTGCGCGAGGAGGTCGCCGCCGGCCGGCAGGCCTACGTCGTCTGCCCGCGCATCGGGGACGTGCCCGGCGACGAGCCCGAGGACGCCGACGGCGCCCCGCCCGAGGACGACGGTCCGCGCAGCGACCGGCGGCCGCCCCTCGCCGTCCTCGACGTAGCCGAGCTGCTCCGCTCCGGCCCGCTGGCCGGGCTGCGGCTGGACGTCCTGCACGGCCGGATGACGCCGGACGAGAAGGACGAGGCGATGCGCTCCTTCGCGGCGGGCGAGACCCAGGTGCTCGTCGCCACCACCGTCGTCGAGGTGGGCGTGGACGTGCCCAACGCCACCGTGATGGTCGTGATGGACGCCGACCGGTTCGGGGTCAGCCAGCTGCACCAGCTCCGCGGGCGGGTCGCCCGGGGGAAGCACGCGGGGCTCTGCCTGCTGGTCACCGACGCCCCGACCTCGTCCCCGACCGGTACCCGGCTGGCCGCGGTCGCCGCGACCTCGGACGGCTTCGAGCTGGCCCGGCTGGACCTGGAGACCCGGCGCGAGGGCGACGTGCTGGGCGCCGCCCAGTCCGGCACCCGGTCGGGCATCCGGCTGCTCTCGCTGCTGGAGGACGAGGAGCTCATCGCCACCGCACGCACGGAGGCGAGCGCGCTGCTCGCCGCCGAGCGCGGGCTGGCCGACCACCCCGGGCTGGCCGCCGAGGTGGCGGCGCTCGCCACCGACGAGCGCGCCGACTGGCTGGAGAAGGCATGACACGGGTGATCGCCGGGCTCGCACGAGGCCGGAAGCTCGCGGTGCCGCGCACGGGCGTGCGGCCGACCGGCGACAAGGCCCGGGGGGCGCTGTTCAACAGCCTCGGCTCGCTGCTGGAGCTGGAGGGCGCCGCCGTCCTGGACCTGTACGCCGGCTCCGGCGCCCTGGGCCTGGAGGCGCTCAGCCGGGGCGCGCGGTCGGTGCTGTTCGTGGAGTCCGGGGGTGGGGTGCTGCCGGTCCTGCGGGCCAACCTCGCCGCGGTCGGGCTGCCCGGCGGGCGGGTGCAGGCCGGTTCGGTGCCGAGCGTCGTCGCCGGCACCGCGGCGGAGCGCTTCGACCTGGTCCTCGCCGATCCGCCCTACGCGACGCCGGCCGAGGAGGTGCTCGACGTCCTCGGGTCGCTCGTCGGCAGGGGCTGGCTGGCCCCCGACGCCGTGGTCGTCGTGGAGCGCGGCCGGCGCGACGAGCCGTGGGAGTGGCCGACACCGCTGACCGGACTGCGTGATCGGCGCTACGGCGAGGCAGTCCTCCGGTACGGTCGCTTGTCGTGAGACGCGCCGTGTGCCCCGGTTCGTTCGACCCGGTCACCAATGGCCACGTCGACGTCATCCACCGCGCCTCGGCGCTGTACGACGAGCTGGTCGTGGCCGTGCTCGTCAATCCCGGCAAGGCCGGGTTCTTCCCGGTCGAGGAGCGCATGGAGCTGCTCCGCGAGTCCGTGGCGCACCTGCCCAACGTCACCGTCGACAGCTTCTCGGGGCTGCTGGTCGACTACTGCGGCGCGCACGAGATCCCGGTGATCGTCAAGGGCCTGCGCGCCGTCAGCGACTTCGAGTACGAGCTGCAGATGGCCCAGATGAACCGCGAGCTCGCCGCGATCGAGACGCTGTTCGTCCCCACCGCCCCCCAGGTCGGCCACCTCTCCTCGAGCCTGGTCAAGCAGATCGCCACGTTCGGCGGGGACGTCTCGCGGCTGGTGCCGAAGGTCGTCAACGACCGGCTGCGCGAGCGGGCCGCCCGGGGGTCGACGCCATGACGCGCCCCGGGCGCATGAACACCACCGAGGTCGTCTACCGGCTCTACGAGACCGTCGACGAGCTGACCACCGTCATCGAGAACGCGCGCAGCGTCCCCATGTCCAGCTCCTGCATGGTGCCGCGCGACCACGTCCTCGACCTGCTCGACGACCTCCGCGAGTCCCTGCCCGAGGACGTGCAGGCCGCCGGCGCCATCGTCGAGCAGCGCACCGAGATCCTCCAGCAGGCGCAGGCGGAGGCCGAGCGGCTCACCACCCGCACCCGCGACGAGGCCGAGCGGCTGCTCGAGGCGGGCCGCCGGCAGCGCGACGAGCTGCTGGGCACCGCCCGCCGCCAGCGCGACGAGCTCATCAGCCAGGCCCAGCTCGACGTCGAGCAGCTGATCGTGGACGCCGAGGCCGAGGCCGAGGTGCTGGTCGCCGACGGGCGCCGCCGGCGCGAGTCGATGATCGCCGAGGCGCAGGCCGAGCACGAACGGCTCATCACCGAGACCGAGGTCTACCGCACCGCGGTCGACCGGGCCGACGCCCTCGGGGAGCAGGCCCACGCCGAGGCGGCCCGCATGCGCGCGGAGGTCGACGAGTACGTCGACACCCGGCTGGCCGACTTCGGGACGACGCTGGAGCGCATGCTGCGGTCGGTCGAGAAGGCCCGCACCACCCTGCGCGAGTGATCTCCCTCGCCGCCAGCGGCGGCGGTCTGCCGGTCGGGTAGGCTGGCGTCCTGGTTCGACCGCCGGTGGTCCCGCCCCGGGTCGAGCCGCTCCCCACTACCTACCGCGAGTACCGACATGCCTGCCGCTCCTGCGCCCCGCCGCGACGCCGCTCCCTCTCCGGGCCGGCGTCCCTCCGCCAACCCCTGGAAGATCGACCTCCGGGAGCTGGGCCGCCGCGCGGGCGCGCTGCAGGAGCTGGACCGCACGGTCCCCGCGCCCGAGGGCTGGAAGGTCGAGCTGATCGGCGTTCCCACCGGCGCCGACGTCCACCTGCGCCTCCGGCTGGAGTCGGTCATGGAGGGCGTGCTCGTCACCGGCGAGATCGAGGCCCCGCTCGTGGGCTCCTGCGCCCGCTGCCTGGAGCCGATCGAGGACTCGATCACCGTCGACGTGCAGGAGCTCTTCGCGTACGAGGGCAGCACCACGGAGGCCACCAGCGAGGAGGACGAGGTCCGCCTCGTCGAAGGCGACTTCCTCGACCTGGAGCCGCTGGCGCGCGACACCATCGTGCTGAGCCTGCCGCTGTCCCCGGTCTGCTCCGAGGACTGCTCGGGTCTGTGCGTGGACTGCGGCCTGCGCCTCGACGACCTCCCCGAGGACCACACCCACGAGATCACCGACCCGCGCTGGGCCGGCCTGGCCCAGCGCTTCGGGATCTCGGCGACCGACCCTGACGCCTCCTCACCGGACACCTCCGGTGACGACACCACCAAGGAGAACTGATCGTGGCTGTTCCGAAGCGGAAGATGTCCCGCGCCAACACCCGTATGCGCCGCTCGCAGTGGAAGACCAGCGCGCCCACGCTCGCGCCCTGCCCGAACCGCGCCTGCGGCGAGCTCAAGCCGCCGCACATCGCGTGCCCGACGTGCGGCCAGCACTCCGGCCGCCAGGTCCTCTCGGTCTGATCGACCACCGCATCACCGTGGGCAGGACGGTCGCCGGTACGCACCCCGTCGAGGGTGCCGAGGCCGACCGTCCGCCCGGTGGTCCGGAGCACGCCGAGCGCTCCGCCGCCTGGGCGCGCGACGCCCTGAGCGTCGACCTGCCCGGCGGGCTGCTCGGCCTCGCCCTGACCCACCGCTCGTTCGCGTACGAGAACGGCGGCCTGCCGACCAACGAGCGCCTGGAGTTCCTCGGCGACTCGGTCCTCGGCCTCGTCGTCACCGACGAGCTCTACCGCAGCCAGCCGGACCTCCCCGAGGGCCAGCTGGCCAAGCTGCGTGCCTCGGTGGTCAACATGACCTCGCTGGCCGGCGTCGCCCGCCGGCTGGGGCCCGGCGGCGTCGGACCGCACCTGCTGCTCGGCCGCGGCGAGGAGACCACCGGCGGCCGGGAGAAGGACTCGATCCTGGCCGACGTCGTCGAGGCGCTGATCGGCGCGGTGCACCTGGGCTGCGGCCTGGACGCCGCCGCCACGCTCGTGCACCGGCTCTTCGACCCGCTGCTGGTCGAGGCGGCCACCCGCGGCGCCGGCCTGGACTGGAAGACCAGCCTCCAGGAGCTCGGCGCGAACCTCGGTCTGGGCGCCCCGGTCTACGAGACCCGGGACGAGGGTCCGGACCACGCGAAGACCTTCACCGCCGAGGTCGCACTCGCCGGCACCGTTCACGGACGGGGCAGCGGCCGCACCAAGAAGGCCGCCGAGCAGGAGGCCGCCGAGGTGGCCTGGCGCGCGCTCACCACCGAGGCCTGACGCCGTGCCGGAGCTGCCCGAGGTCGAGGTGGTGCGTCGGGGCCTGGAGCAGTGGGTCGCCGGACGCACCATCGCCCGCGTCGAGGTGCACCACCCGCGCGCCGTCCGCCGTCACCTCGAGGGCGCCGACCACTTCGTTCAGTCGCTGACCGGCCGCACGCTGACCGCCGCCCACCGCCGCGGCAAGTACCTGTGGCTGCCCATGGCCGAGGCCGACGGCACCCCCACCGGGCGTGCCCTGGTGGGCCACCTGGGCATGAGCGGGCAGCTGCTGGTCGAGAAGCCGTCGGCCCCCGACGAGACGCACCTGCGGGCCCGGTTCACCTTCACCGACGGTGGCCGCGAGCTGCGCTTCGTCGACCAGCGCACCTTCGGCGGGCTCGTCGTCGAGGAGCTCGGGGTGGGCGGGGACGGTGACGCTGCCGTCCCGGCCCGGCTGGCGCACATCGCGATCGACCCGCTCGACGAGGCCTTCGACGTCGACGCCTTCTCCGCGGCGCTGCGCCGGCGCCGGACCGAGGTGAAGCGGGCGCTGCTGGACCAGACGCTGATCGGCGGCGTCGGCAACATCTACGCCGACGAGGCGCTGTGGCGGGCCCGGCTGCACGGCGCCCGGCCGACCGACAAGCTCACCCGCGCCCAGGTGGCCGACCTGCTCGAGGGCGTGCGCGACGTGCTCGGCGAGGCGCTGGCACAGGGCGGCACCTCGTTCGACTCCTTGTACGTCGACGTCAACGGGCAGAGCGGCTACTTCTCCCGCTTCCTCGCCGTCTACGGGCAGCTCGACCGGCCCTGCCCGCGGTGCGGGACGCCGATCCGCCGGGAGTCGTTCATGAACCGCTCCAGCTACAGCTGCCCGGTCTGCCAGCCCCGCCCCCGGACCTCGACCGCGAGGGCGCGCAAGGCCTGACGTTCCCGAACAGTGACGAATCCGACATGCCCCCGACACGGGAGGCACGCAGGCTCGCCGTTGACCTGCGTGTGCGGGCCTGTCACGCTTGTACCACCACAGCCGCGCCGACCGGATCCCGGGGCGCCGGCTCATCCTCCCGCTGTCTGAAAGGCCGTTCCAGTCATGGCCAAGGCCCTGTTCGGTCACGTCGTCGCCCCCGCGCAGCTCCGCCTGCTGGACGAGAACGCGGCGCTGCGGGCGAAGGTGCGCCGCCTGGAGCTGGAGCTCGACGAGCTGCGCTCCCAGCGCGACGCCGCCATCGCCCACGAGCTGCTCTCGCTGACCGGTGACAACGAGCCCGCGCTCGCCTGACGTCGTCCCACCTGCACCACCGGCCCCGATGCACCCCTACCGGGCGCGCCGCGGCACTAAGCTCTCCTTCCCGTGCACCTCTCCAGCCTGACGCTCAAGGGCTTCAAGTCCTTCGCGTCCGCGACGACGCTCCGGCTGGAGCCCGGCATCACCGCCGTCGTCGGCCCGAACGGGTCGGGCAAGTCCAACGTCGTCGACGCCATCGCCTGGGTCCTCGGCGAGCAGGGCGCGAAGAGCCTGCGCGGCGGCAAGATGGAGGACGTCATCTTCGCCGGCACCGCCGGCCGGCCGGCCCTGGGCCGCGCCGAGGTCACGCTGACCATCGACAACACCGACGGTGCGCTGCCGATCGCGTACACCGAGGTCTCGATCACCCGCCGCATGTACCGCTCCGGGGAGAGCGAGTACGAGATCAACGGCGACAAGGTGCGCCTGCTCGACGTCCAGGAGCTGCTCAGCGACTCCGGCATCGGCCGGGAGATGCACGTCATCGTCGGCCAGGGGCAGCTCGACGCCGTCCTCTCCGGCCGGCCCGAGGACCGTCGCGCCTTCATCGAGGAGGCCGCCGGCGTCCTCAAGCACCGCAAGCGCAAGGAGAAGGCGCTCCGCAAGCTGGACGGGATGCAGGCCAACCTCGACCGGCTGGCCGACCTCACCGCCGAGCTGCGCCGCCAGCTCAAGCCCCTGGGCCGGCAGGCCGAGGTCGCGCGCCGGGCCGCCGGCGTGCAGGCCGACCTGCGCGACGCCCGCCTGCGGCTGCTCGCCGACGACCTCGTGCAACTGCGCGACGCCCTGGACAAGGACGTCGCCGACGAGAACGCCGCCCGCGAGCGCCGCACCGCCGTCGAGCAGAGCCTGGCGACGGTCTCCCGGCGCGAGGGCGAGCTGGAGTCGGGCCTGGCCGAGAGCGCCCCGCGGCTCGCCGCCGCCTCCGACACCTGGTACCGGCTCTCCGCCCTCACCGAGCGGTTCCGCGGCGTGGCCTCGCTGGCCGCCGAGCGGTCCCGGCACCTGTCGGCGCCGGCTCCCGCGGAGACGGCGGGCCGCGATCCCGACCAGCTGGACGCCGAGGCCGACCGGGTCGCCGCCAACGAGGCCGAGCTCGCCGCGGGCCTGGAGGCCGAACGGGCCCGGCTGGCCGGGGTCGTCACCGAGCGGGGCCGGCTCGAGGCCGCCCTCGCCGACGCGGAGAAGGCCTGGGTCGCCGCCGCCCGCGCGCTGGCCGACCGGCGCGAGGGCCTGGCCCGCCTGTCCGGTCAGGTCGCGGCCGCGCAGTCCAAGGTCAGCGCCGGACAGGCGGAGATCGAACGGCTCGCGCGCGCCGCTGCGGAGGCGGCCGAGCGGGCCGAGACCGCCGCGGACCGGCTGGCCGACCGGCGCTCCTCGGTCGCCGAGCAGGAGGACTCCGACGTCGCCCTGGTCACCGCGCACCAGGACGCCGTCGCCGCGCACACCGCGGCCGCCAAGGCCGTGACCGAGCTGACCGCGGCCGAGCGGGCCGCCGAGCGCGACCGCGCCTCCTGGCAGGCCCGCCGCGACGCCCTGGCCCTGGGGCTCACCCCGGCCGACGGCGCCGCGGCCGTGCTCGGGGCCGGGCTGCCCGGGATCCTCGGGCCGGTCGCCGACCGGCTCACCGTCCATCCCGGCGACGAGGTCGCGCTGGCCGCCGCGCTGGGCGGGATGGCCGACGCCGTCGTCGTGTCCGGGGTGGCCGGTGCCGCCGGTGCGCTGGAGCGGCTGAAGACGACCGACGGCGGCCGGGCCGGGCTGCTGGTCACCGGCGGGCTACCGCCGGTGCCCCGGGACGGGTGGCCCGAGCTGCCCGCCGGCGCCCGCTGGGCCCTGGACGCCGTCGAGGCCCCCGAGGAGCTGCGCCCGGCGCTGGCCCGGGCGCTGGAGCGGGTGGCCCTCGTGCCCGACCTCCCGGCGGCGGTCGAGCTGGCCGGCACCCACCCCCGGGTCCGCGCCGTGACCGCCGACGGCGACCTGCTGGGCGCGGACTGGGCGCTGGGTGGCCAGCGGGACGCCCCCTCCAACCTCGAGGTGCGGGCCCGCGTCGACGAGGCCGAGCGCGAGCTGCTCGGTGCGATCACCCGCGCCGCCGCGCTCGCCGACGAGCTGTCCGCCGCCCGGGACGCCGCTCGCGCGCGCTCCGCCGACGTGGACGCCGCCCAGGCCGCCCGCCAGGCCGCCGACCGCGGCCGGTCGAAGGTCGCCGCCGAGCTCGCCGAGCTCGGGGCTGCGGCGCGGTCGGCCGCCGCCGAGGCCGAGCGGCACGAGGCCGCCCGCGTCCGTGCCGAGGGTGACCTCGAGCAGGCCCAGCTCGCGCTCGCCGGGCTGCAGACCCGGCTGGCCGACGCCGAGGCGGCCCCGGTCGAGGAGGAGCCGCCGACCGAGGAGCGTGACCGGCTGCGCGCCGAGGTGACCGCGGCCCGCCAGGCGGAGACCGAGGCGCGGCTGGCGGTGCGCACCGCCGAGGAGCGCGCCCGGGCGCTGTCCGGCCGGGCGGAGTCGCTGCGCCGTCAGGCACGGCAGGAGCGCGCCGCCCGCGAGCGCGCCGCCGCGGCCCGGGCGTCCCGCGAGCGCGGCGCCGCCGTGGCCGAGCGGGTCCGCGTCGACGCCGAGCGTGCGCTGGTCGGCCTGAGCTCGTCGCTGGCGCGGGCCGCCGCCGAGCGCGACGCGCTGGCCACCGGCCGGGCCGCCGCCGAGGCCGAGCTGCTGGAGGTGCGCGGCCGGGTGCGGGCGGCGACCGCCGAGCTGGACCGGCTCACCGACGAGGTGCACCGCGACGAGGTGGCCCGCGCCGAGCAGCGGCTGCGGATCGAGGCGCTCGAGGGCCGCGCGGCCGAGGAGTACGGCGTCGACCTGCCCACCCTGGTCGCCGAGTACGGGCCGGCCGCGCCGGTGCCGCCGTCCCAGGCGGAGGAGGCGGCCGCGCGGGCGGCGGGCGAGGAGCCGCCGGCGCCGAGCGCCTACGACCGGCCGGTCCAGGAGCGGCGCGCCGCCCGCGCCGAGCGCGACCTGGCCACCCTCGGCAAGGTCAACCCGCTGGCGCTGGAGGAGTTCGCGGCGCTGGAGGAGCGGCACACCTTCCTGGCCACCCAGCTCGAGGACCTCAAGAGCACCCGCCGCGACCTGCTCACCGTCGTCCGCGAGGTCGACGACCGCATCCACGACGTCTTCGCCGCCGCGTTCGCCGACGTCGCCCGCGAGTTCGAGGGGGTGTTCGCCACCCTGTTCCCGGGCGGGCAGGGCCGGCTGGTGCTCACCGAGCCCGACAGCATGCTCACCACCGGCATCGAGGTGGAGGCGCGCCCGCCGGGCAAGAAGGTCAAGCGGCTCTCGCTGCTCTCCGGTGGCGAGCGCTCGCTGACCGCCGTGGCGCTGCTGGTGGCGATCTTCCGGGCCCGGCCCTCGCCGTTCTACGTCCTCGACGAGGTCGAGGCAGCGCTGGACGACGTCAACCTCGGCCGGCTGCTCACGCTGGTCGAGCAGCTGCGGTCGACGTCCCAGCTGATCGTCATCACCCACCAAAAGCGGACGATGGAGATCGCCGACGCCCTCTACGGCGTGAGCATGCGCGGCGACGGCATCACCGGCGTCATCAGCCAGCGCCTCCGCGAGCTCCCCGCCGCGTGACCTCGAGGGCAGCAATGGCCATTACTGCCCTCAGACGCCGGACGGGATCCGGAGGTCGACGACGAGCGGCAGGTGGTCCGACGCGCCCTCGGCGTCGAGGACGCGGGCGCTCGCCACGGTGACGCCGGAGGACACCCACGCCTGGTCGATCCGGCGGTGCGGCGACCGCGCCGGGTGGGTGTGCCCCTCGTCGCGCTGCCAGAAGCGCCAGCCGGCCTGGTCGCCGCGGTCCTCGGCCAGTTCCCAGGCATCGGTGAAGCGCTCGCGCAGCGGGTGCAGCTCGGGGGCGTCGGGACGGGTGTTGAAGTCGCCGACGAGGACGCCGGAGGCCATCGCCTCGGTGTGCAGCCCGGCCAGGGCGCCCACCTGCTCCGCGCGTTCCTGCGCCGAGCGGGTGGTCAGGTGCGTCGCGGTCACCCAGAGGGTGCCGCCGTCGAGCTCGAGCATGGTGCGCAGCGCGCTGCGGGGCTCGCCCGTGCCGGGCAGCCGGTGGACGTCGCTGATCAGGATCGGCAGCCGGGAGAGCAGCGCGTTCCCGTACTGACGGCGCGGCCGGGCCATCGCGTCCCCACCCACCCGCGGCTCGTCGATGGCCGGGCCCCACGCCAGCTGCATGTCCAGGGCGCGGGAGAGCAGCAGCGCCTGGTCGACGTCCTCGCTGCGGTCGCCGAACCAGCGGTCGACCTCCTGCAGGCAGATGACGTCCGCGTCGGCGGAGGCCAGCACCTTGGCCAGCCGCGGCAGGTCGTGCCGGGAGTCCTCGCCCACCCCGTGGTGGGTGTTGAAGGTGACCAGCCGCACCGGGATCGGGGGCTGGTCGGGCCCGGGGGCGGGGCGGATGCCGAAGGGGTCGGTCACCGTCCCAGCCTCTCAGGCATCGGACAGCGGCATGTCCAGCACCTGCCGCAGGGCGTCGTCGCCGAGCTCGGAGACCGACAGCAGGAAGCGCGCCTCCCGGCCCTCCAGCACCAGCTCGCCGATCTGGTTGCCGAAGAACGGCCCGGCCTGCTTGTCCCACCGCAGCTCGGTGGGCTCGGCCTTGGCCAGCCGCGCCAGGCGCTCGGTGAACCGGCGGGCCGCCCGGCTCCAACCGATCTTGAACCCGACGCGGATCGGGTGCGGCGCCTGGTTGTGCAGCGGGGAGACGGTGAGCTGGTGCACCCGCGCGTCCAGCTCCTCGGGCCGCACCAGTTCGGCGGCGTAGGCGTGGTGGACGTCGCCGGAGAGCACCAGTGCCGTGGCGGGCGCCCGGCCGTGCTCTCCGCGGGCGACGGCGGTGAGCGCCGCGCCCAGCCGTTCGAAGGAGTGCCCGAACGCCGCCCAGTGCTCCAGATCGGCGCCCTGGCGGACCTTCTCGGCGAGCCGGCCGCGCCAGTGCCCGTGGTGGCGGACGTTGAGCGTCTCGTTCCACCGCTCCAGGTTGTGGATCGCGTGGGGGAGCAGCCACGGCAGAGAGGTGCCGACGATCAGATGCTCCACGCCCTCGTCGACGGCGTTGCGCATCGCGGCCTCGACCCAGGCGAACTCGTCCTCGTCCAGCATCCGGCGGTGCTGCTCCTCGAGCACGCGGCCGGCCCGGCTGTCGACCATGATCAGCCGCGCGTCGCCCCAGTGCCGGACGAAGCTCCACCGGATCGTCGCGGGCTCGGCGTCGGCCAGCTCGGCCATCCGGCGCAGCAGCGGCTCGGCGTCCCGGACGTCGTCGTCGTCGGCCATGCCCTGGATCGTCTGCCAGGTGGCGTTGTCCGCCAGCTCCTGCGGGCTGAGGTTGCCCAGATGCTGGTAGACCCAGTAGCTGACCAGCCCGCCGATGATCCGCCCCTGCCACCAGGGCTCCTGCGAGGCCGTGGCCCGCCAGGCGGCCGAGGTGTTCCAGTCGTCGATCATCTCGTGGTCGTCGAAGATCATCGAGGACGGGATGGTCGACAGCAGCCACCGCACCTGCGGGTCCTGCCAGGACTCGTAGTAGAGCCGGGTGTACTCCTCGAAGTCCGCCACCTCGTCGTCCGGGGCCACCTGCTCGGCGTGCCGGTCGCGCCGGCGGTGCAGCAGCGACCGCGTGTGCTTCGTCAGCTCGTCGGCGTAGACCTGGTCGCCCAGGAGCACCAGCGCGTCGGGCCAGCGGTCCTCGGGCTGGGCGGCGATCTGCGAGGCGTAGAGGTCCAGCGCGTCGGGCGGGATGCCCTCGCTGTCCTCCACGGTCCGGGGGCTGGCGTACCGGCAGGAGCCGAAGGCCAGCCGGAAGGGCCCGGGGCCCCCCGGTGTCCGGATGCGGCTCGGCGGGAACGCCGAGTCCGCGGGGGGCCACACCTGCTCGCCGTCGAGGTGCACCTCGTAGGGGGTCGCGCTGCCGGGCTCGAGGTCCTCCACGACGACCAGCGCGTAGTGGTGGCCGGCGACGCAGAAGGTGCGCGCGCTGCGGCCGAGCACCTCCACGCGGCAGGGTCGATCGGTCTCCACCCAGACGGTCGCCGAGACCGGGTCGACGTGCCGCAGCAGGGGGCCGAGCAGGAGGGTGGGTGCGCTCGGTCCGGTGGCTCGCATGGGTCCAGCCTGACTCATCGACCTGGGAGCCGTGTCCGCCGGGAGTCGCCTCGGCCGGGCCGCCGCGGGCTGGGAGACTCCGGGCATGGAATTCGTGCTGATCGCGATCGCGATCCTCGTCGTCGCGCTCGTCGCCGGCATCGGCCTGCTCGTCGGGCGGGGCCGGCGCACCACCCGCCTCGACGACGACGCCGTCGCCGGCACCACGCTCACCCGCCCGCGGCCGCCCGAGACCCAGGCGCCGACGGCGCCGACCGCACCACCCACGCCGTCCGGGTCGACGGCGTCCGGCCTCGGCCTGCCGCCGGAGACCGTCGAGCTGCCGCCGGCGGAGGCCGAGCCCGGCCTGGTCTTCGAGACGCCGCCGCCCTCGGCCGGCCGGCTCGTGCGACTGCGGTCCCGGTTGGCGCGCTCGCAGTCCTCGCTGGGCCGCGGCCTGCTCACGGTGCTCGCGCGCGAGAAGCTGACGGAGGACGACTGGGAGGAGATCGAGGAGACCCTCCTGGCCGCCGACGTCGGCATCTCCGCCACCACCCAGATCGTCCAGCGGCTGCGCACCCAGTCATTGGTGCTGGCCACCGCGTCGCCCGCCGAGCTGCGCGAGCTGCTGGTGTCAGAGCTCACCGGCGTCCTCGGGCCCGACCTGGACCGGACGCTGGGCACCGATCGTCGGGACGGGCGCCCCGGCGTCGTCCTGGTCGTGGGGGTCAACGGCGCCGGCAAGACGACGACGGTCGGCAAGATCGCGCGGGTGCTCGTGGGGGACGGGAAGAGCGTGATCCTGGGCGCGGCCGACACCTTCCGCGCCGCCGCCGCCGACCAGCTGGAGACCTGGGGCGAGCGCGTCGGCGTGCTCACCGTCCGGGGCCGCGAGGGCGGCGACCCGGCGTCGGTGGCCTTCGAGGCCGTGCGCACCGGCGTGGAGGCCGAGGTGGACACCGTCGTCGTCGACACCGCCGGGCGGCTGCACACCAAGTCGGGGCTGATGGACGAGCTGGGCAAGGTCAAGCGGGTGGTGGAGAAGCAGGCGCCGGTCACCGAGGTGCTGCTGGTGCTCGACGCGACGACCGGGCAGAACGGCGTCGTCCAGGCCCGGGTGTTCACCGAGGCGGTCGAGGTCACCGGCGTGGTGCTGACCAAGCTCGACGGCACCGCGAAGGGCGGCATCGTCGTCCGGGTGCAGCAGGAGCTCGGCATCCCGGTGAAGCTGATCGGGCTGGGGGAGGGGGCCGACGACCTGGCGCCGTTCGAGCCGCGCGCCTTCGCGGAGGCGATCGTCGGCTGACGCCGGCGGGAGCAGTTCCTCTCAGGCCCGGGTCGGGTCGAAGCCGTAGGGGAGCTCGAGCCGGTGCGCCGCGAGCAGCTGCTGGTCGGCGAGCAGCTCGCGGGTTCCGGCGTCGGCGACGACCGCGCCGGCGTCGAGCACCACCGACCGCGGGCACAGCTGCATCGCGTAGGGCAGGTCGTGGGTGACCATCAGCAGGGTCACCGGCAGCGACTCGAGCACCTCGGCGAGCTCGCGGCGGCCGGCCGGGTCGAGGTTGGACGACGGCTCGTCCAGCACCAGGATCTCGGGGTGCATGGAGAGCACGGTGGCGACGGCGACCCGGCGGCGCTGCCCGAACGAGAGGTGGTGCGGCGGCCGGTCGGCGTACCCGGCCATGCCGACCTGCTCGAGCGCCGCGGCGACCCGGGCGGCGACCTCGGCCTCGGGCAGCCCGAGGTTGCGCGGGCCGAACGCCACGTCCTCGCCGACGGTCGGCATGAACAGCTGGTCGTCGGGGTCCTGGAAGACGATGCCCACCCGGCTGCGGATCTCCCGCAGGTTCTGCTTGGTGACCGGGAGCCCGGCGACGCTGATGCTGCCGCGGCCGGGCCGCAGGATGCCGTTGAGGTGCAGGACCAGCGTCGTCTTGCCCGCCCCGTTGGGCCCGAGCAGCGCGACCCGCTCGCCGGCCTCGATCCGCAGGTCCACGCCGAACAGCGCCTGGTGGCCGTCGGGATAGGCGAAGGCGACGTCCTCGACCAGCAGGGAGGGGGCGGTGCTCACCCCAGCAGCATCCCCGTCGCCAGCACGGCGCCCGCGGCGAGGGGGAGGCTCAGCCCGGCGAGCCAGTCCCGCGAGGGGACGGCGGCGACCGGCCCGCGGGGCAGCCGGCCGGTGTAGCCGCGCGACAGCATCGCCAGGTGCACCCGCTCGCCGCGCTCGTAGGAGCGGATGAACAGCGCCCCCGCCGCGGCCCCGACCACGCGCAGCGCACCGCGCCGCCGTCCGTCGAAGGCACGGGACTCGCGGGCCACCCGCATGCGGTGCAGCTCGCCGCTCACCACGTCGACGTACCGGATCATGAACCCCAGGATCTGGACCAGGGCGGAGGGCAGCCGGAGCCGTTCGAGGCCGCGCAGCAGTTCCCGCGGCTCGGTGGTCGCCGCCAGCACGGTGGCGGCGAGCACCGACAGCGTGGCCTTGGCCAGCAGCGCGCCACCGGTCTGCAGGCCGCTCTCGGACAGGGACAGCCCGAGCACCTCGACCCGCGGCCCGCGGGTGACGAAGGGCAGCAGCAGGGCGAAGACGACGAACGGGATCTCCACGACCAGGCTGCCGGCCAGCCGGCCCGGTCGTACGCCCGCGACCGCGGCGGCGGCGAGCACGACGAGCAGGTAGCCGGCATACGCCCACGGGGCCCAGCCGGCGTGCACCGGCGTGGCGACGACGACCAGCGCGTAGGCGAGGACGGCGACCAGCTTCACCTGCGGCGCCAGCCGGTGCACCGGGCTGGTGCCCGCCACGTAGCGGGCGCTCAGCGCACCGCCGTGGCGCGCGCCCACGTCAGGCCCGCGGAACGGGCCGGGCCTCGGCGTCGTCCGCGTCCTGTGCGCTGTCGACGTCGTTCCCGGCGCTGTCGTCCCCGGCGCTGCTGCGGCGGCGCACGAGCAGGGTGATCCCGCCGGCGAGGACCAGCGTCACGGCGACGCCGATGACCCCGGCGAGCCCGCCGGAGAGCCGGCCGTCGTCCACGCCGGAGACCGCGTAGTCGGCGAGCGGGGAGTCGGCGGTCGCGCTGTCCTCCGCCGTGTCGAGGAAGCCCTCCTTCTCGGCCGACCACTCCAGGCCGTCGGGCGAGCTGCTGGCGTAGTAGCTGCCGATGCCTGCGACGACCAGCGCGACGACCAGGCCGACGAGCAGGAAGCCGGTGGTCCGGCGGCGGGAGGTCATCGCTGCGCCGGTCCCCGCGGCGTCAGGACCTCCGGACGGCGGAGCAACGTGTCGGCGCTGCGCAGGTGTGCGGCCCCGTGCACGAGATCCGGCCGGGCGGCGAGCACGGCGCCGAGCACGACCACGGTGATCGCCGCCTCGCCGAGACCGATGAGCACGTGGATGCCACCCATCGTGGCCGCCACCGTGCCGACGGGGATGTCGGCGACGCCGCCGGCGGCGAACAGCGCCACGAAGGCCAGCGCCGCGACGGGCACGGAGGCGAAGGCGCCCACGCCGGCAGCGACCAGGAGGCCGGTCCGGGTGCGGGGCAGCACCGCCACCAGCAGGCGGAACAGGCCGTAACCCACGCCGACGGCCACCAGGGCCATCAACGTGACGTTGGTGCCCAGCGCGGTCAGCCCACCGTCGGCGAACAGCACCGCCTGGACGAGCAGCACGACGGTCATGCAGAGCACCGCGGTCCAGGGGCCGACGAGGACGGCGGTCAGGGTGCCCCCGATGAGGTGGCCGCTGGTGCCGGCACCGACCGGGAAGTTCATCATCTGCACCGCGAAGACGAAGGCCGCGGTGAGGCCGGCCAGCGGAGCGGTGCGCTCGTCCAGCTCCTCGCGCGCCCTGCGCAGCGCCAGGGCGACGGTGCCCGCCGCGAGCACACCCGTGGCGACGGACGTGGGGGCGTCGAGGAATCCGTCCGGTACGTGCACGACGCCGACCTTATTGCAGATCGTTTGCAACTAGCCACCGGTCGAGGGGGTCTCCGGCCGTCGGCAACACGACCGCAACGTGGGTGGTGGACACGCGGTGCGGAGTTCACCGCTGCGAAACAAGTGGGCGCTGCCGGCGGAAACACGCGCCCGGCACGGTGAACGCCACGTCGCCCTCCCGTCCGGAGGGGCCGGCGCCACCGAACGGCCCCCCGGCCGACGACCCACTCAGGAGGTTGCCGTGGTCAACACCGGCGACACCGCCTGGATCCTCACCAGCGCGGCGCTCGTGCTGCTGATGACCCCAGGCCTCGCGCTCTTCTACGGCGGCATGGTTCGCGCGAAGAGCGTGCTGAACATGATGATGATGAGCTTCGGGGCGCTGGCACTGATCAGCATCCTGTGGGTTCTCTACGGCTACTCGATGGCCTTCGGCGACGACGTCGGCGCCGGCCTGCTGGGCGACCCGGGCCAGTACTTCGGGCTCAAGGGCCTCATGGAGGACGTCACCAGCGAGGACGGCGGCTACCCGATCATGGCGTTCGTCGGCTTCCAGGCCGTCTTCGCCATCATCACCGTCGCGCTGATCAGCGGCGCCATCGCCGACCGCGCGAAGTTCGGCTCCTGGATGGTCTTCTCCGCCGTCTGGGCGACGATCGTCTACTTCCCGGTCGCGCACTGGGTCTTCGACTTCAGCGCCGACGAGCACGTCGGCGGCTGGATCGCCAACAATCTGGCGGCGCTCGACTTCGCCGGCGGCACGGCGGTCCACATCAACGCCGGTGCGGCGGGCCTGGCGCTGGCGCTGGTGCTCGGCAAGCGTCGTGGCTTCGGCCGCGACGCGATGCGCCCGCACAACCTGCCGCTGGTCATGATCGGCGCCGGTCTGCTGTGGTTCGGCTGGTTCGGCTTCAACGCCGGCTCCGCCCTCGCCGCGAACAACACCGCCGCGGTCGCCTGGGTGAACACGCTGGTCGCGACCGCCGCCGCCACCCTCGGCTGGCTGCTGGTGGAGAAGGTGCGCGACGGCCACTCCACCTCGCTGGGCGCCGCCTCCGGCGTGGTCGCCGGCCTGGTCGCGATCACCCCGGCCTGTGCCGCGGTCTCGCCCATCGGCGCCATGATCATCGGCGTCATCGCCGGTGCGCTCTGCGCCCTGGCCGTGGGCCTCAAGTACAAGCTGGGCTACGACGACTCCCTCGACGTCGTCGGCGTGCACCTCGTCGGTGGCCTCTGGGGCACCATCGCCATCGGCTTCTTCGCCTCGGCGGACTCCCCGTCCGCTGTCGACGGACTGTTCTACGGTGGCGGGGTCGACCAGCTCTGGCGCCAGGTCGTCGGAGCCCTGGCCGTGCTGGCCTTCTCCTTCGTGCTGACGTGGATCATCGGCACCGTGATCCAGAAGACCATCGGCTTCCGGATCAGCGAGGAGGACGAGATCACCGGCATCGACAACGTCGTGCACGCCGAGTCGGGGTATGACTTCGCCTCCCTCGGCAGCAGCGGCTCCACCGCCCCCCTGTCCGGCCAGGCACGTGCCGAGGCCCGCAACACCGAGAGGACCCTGGCATGAAGCTCGTCACCGCCATCGTCAAGCCCTTCAAGCTCGACGACGTCAAGAACGCCCTCGAACTGATCGGGGTCGCGGGCCTGACCGTCAGCGAGGTCCAGGGCTTCGGCCGCCAGCGGGGCCACACCGAGGTCTACCGCGGTGCGGAGTACCAGGTGGACTTCGTCCCGAAGGTCCGCATCGAGGTCGTCGTCAGCGAGCTCGACGCCGCCCGCGTCGTCGACGCCGTGGTCGAGGCCGCCTCCACGGGGCAGATCGGCGACGGCAAGGTGTGGGTGACGACGATCGACGAGATCGTGCGGGTCCGCACCGGCGAGCGCGGGGACGACGCGCTCTGACCCAGCACCGCTGAGAACACCCGTCGGCCGGGGTGGTGGGAGGACCGCCCACCACCCCGGCCGACGCACTTCCTGCTGTTGCTCCACCGGAGGGGGACGCGTGCTGGACACCGCCGCGCTGCCGGACCTGACCCGCGCCGAGCGCGTGCAGGTCGTCGACGCCTGGCTCACGGGGCTGCTGGACGACGCCGTCGCCGGCACGCCGCCGCCGCTGGCCAAGCGCGGGGGGACCCCGCCCCGGACCGGCACCGAGGGCCTCGCGCTCATGGCCGTCGGCAGCCACGGCCGCCGCGAGCTGCCGCCGCACGGCGACCTGGACCTGGTCCTCGTCCACGACGGCCGGCCGGAGATCGCCGCGATCGCCGACGCGCTCTGGTACCCGATCTGGGATGCCGGGATCCGGCTGGACCACTCCGTGCGCTCGGTGGCCGAGGCGGTGGCGGTCGCCTCCACCGACGTCAAGGCCGGGCTCGGGCTGCTCGACGCACGGCTGGTCGCCGGCGACGCCGAGCTGGCCGGCCGGCTCCGGACCGCCACGCTCAGCAGCTGGCGGCAGGCCGCCTCGCGGCTGCTGCCGGCGCTGCGCGACCTGCGCCGGGGACGGTCCCGCCAGGTCGGCGAGCTGGCGTTCCTGCTCGAGCCCGACCTCAAGGAGGCCTACGGCGGCCTGCGCGAGGGCCAGGTGCTGCGCGCGGTCGCCGCCGCTCAGCTCGCCGACGAGCCCACCTCCGAGGTCGAGACCGCCTACGCCTTCCTGCTCGACGTCCGCGACGAGCTCCGGCGGCGCAGCGGCCGGCCGAGCGACGTCCTGGTGCGGCAGGAGCAGCGGCCGGTCGCCGTCGCCCTCGGGCTGTCCGGTGAGGACGCGCTGCTGCGCGAGGTCAGCCTCGCCGGTCGCCGGCTGGCTTTCGTCGCCGACGAGACCTGGCGCCGGGTCGAGGCCGCGCTGGTGCGCCGGCCCCGCAGCCGCTACCGCCGGGTGCGCCGCGAACCGCTGGCCGACGGCGTGGTGCGCCAGGGCGACGAGGTGGTCCTCGCCCGCGACGCCCGCCCGGCCGCCGACCCGGGCCTGCTGCTCCGCGCCGCGGCGGCCGCCGCCCGCGCGGACCTGCTGCTGTCGCCCTACACGCTCAAGGTGCTCGCGGTGCACAGCCAGGCGATGCCCGAGCCGTGGCCGTCGGAGGTGCGCTGGTCGTTCCTCCGCCTGCTGGCCAGCGGTCGCTCCGCCGTCGCCGTCCTCGAGCAGCTCGACCAGGAGGGGCTGCTGTCCCGGCTGATCCCCGAGTGGGACCGGGTGCGCTCGCTGCCGCAGCGCCACCCCTGGCACCGCTTCACCGTCGACCGGCACCTGGTCGAGGCGGCGGCCGCCGCGGCCGAGCTGACCCGGGACGTCGACCGCCCCGACCTGCTGCTCGTGGCCGCGCTGCTGCACGACATCGGCAAGGGCTGGGACGGCGACCACAGCGAGGTCGGCGAGCCGATCGCGATGACGATCGCCACCCGCATGGGCTTCGCCGAGGCCGACGTCGCCGTCATCGGCACGCTGGTCCGCCACCACCTGCTGCTGCCGGCCACCGCGACCCGCCGCGACATGGACGACCCGGCGACCATCGACCGGGTCGCGGTCACCATCGGGTCCGACGCCGCCGTCCTCCAGCTGCTGCACGCCCTCGCCCAGGCCGACGGCGCCGCGACGAGCGTGTCGGCGTGGTCGCCGTGGAAGGCCCACCTGGTGGCTGCGCTGGTGGCCCGGGTGCAGGCCAAGCTCGGCGGGGCGCCCCTCGGGGACGCCGCGGCGGTGCTCAGCCCCACGACCCCGCAGGTCTCCACGCCGACCCCGGCCCTCCCCGGCACGACCGCGCCGGTCACGGTCGGCATCCAGGACGTCGCCGACGGCCAGGAGGTCACCATCGGCGCCCCCGACCGCCCGGGCCTGCTGAGCACCTGCGCCGGCGTCCTGGCCCTCAACCAGCTCGACGTCCGGGCGGCGAAGATCACGGTCGAGAGCGGGCACGCCACGAGCGTGTTCGCCGTCCGGCCGCGCTTCGGCCGCGCCCCGGTGCCCGAGATCCTGGCCGACGGCGTGCGCGCCGCCCTGGAGGGCAGCCTGCCGCTGGCCGAGCGGCTCCGGCAGCGGGAGGTCGACTACCGCCAGGACGGCGTGCGGTCCGCGCCGCCACGGATCTCCTGGCACAACGGCGAGGTCAGCGGCGCGGCCACCGGCATCGTCGAGGTGCGCGCGGGGGACCGGGCCGGCCTGCTCTACCGGCTGACCGCGGCGATCGCGGGGGAGGGCCTCGACGTGACCTCCGCCCGGATCGAGACCCTGGGTGCCGACGCCGTGGACTGCTTCTACGTCGCCAACCCCTCCGGGGACCCGGTCGACCTCGAGCAGCGCCGCCGGATCGACGAGGCCCTGGTGGGTGCCGTGCGCCCGGCCGCGGAGGCGGACACGCCGGTCTAGGTCCGCGAACCTGTCGGTGCCTCGTGCGACGGTCGGGTCCGAGCGGGACGGAACGGTCCCGCCGGGCGAAGGGCAGAACGTGGACTCCCAGCTGTGGCACTGCTCCGAGTGCGGCGACGAGCGCGAGTTCGTGCAGCCGTCGTGCGTCGACGGGCACACCGAGGACGGCGGCTTCTGCCCGGAGTGGGCCTGCGTCGACTGCGGAGCGGCACTGGTCACCGGCGTCGAGGTGCGGGAGCTCGTCGCGTCGGGCCTGACGCACGCCGCCTAGTCCGTCGATACCCTCGGTGCGGACGGCGCGACGTGCTCGCGCCCGGAACTGCTGAGGACGTGCTGTGTTCGAGACCCTCTCCGACCGCCTGGACAAGGTCTTCACCGGCCTGCGGGGCAAGGGCCGGCTGACCGACGCCGACATCGATGCCACCGCGCGCGAGATCCGCATCGCGCTGCTGGAGGCCGACGTCGCGCTGCCGGTGGTGCGGTCGTTCATCGACGCGGTGAAGGAGCGCGCCCGCGGCGCCGACGTCTCCCAGGCGTTGAACCCCGCGCAGCAGGTCATCAAGATCGTCAACGAGGAGCTCGTCGGCATCCTCGGCGGCGAGACCCGCCGGATCCGGCTGGCCAAGCAGTCGCCGACGGTGATCATGCTGGCCGGTCTGCAGGGTGCCGGTAAGACCACGCTCGCCGGCAAGCTCGGCCGCTGGCTCAAGGAGCAGGGGCACACGCCGCTGCTGGTCGCGGCCGACCTGCAGCGCCCGAACGCCGTCCAGCAGCTGTCGGTCGTCGCCGGCCAGGCCGGGGTGGACGTCTACGCCCCCGAGCCGGGCAACGGCGTCGGCGACCCGGTGCAGGTGGCCCGCGACTCCATCGACCACGCGCGGCGCACCATGCACGACGTCGTCGTCGTCGACACCGCCGGCCGCCTCGGCATCGACGCCGAGCTGATGCAGCAGGCCGCGGACATCCGCGACGCCGTGCACCCGGACGAGACGCTGTTCGTCGTCGACGCGATGATCGGCCAGGACGCCGTCACCACGGCGCAGGCGTTCCAGGACGGGGTCGGGTTCAGCGGCGTCGTCCTCACGAAGCTCGACGGCGACGCCCGCGGTGGTGCGGCGCTCTCGGTGCGGCACGTGACCGGTCAGCCGATCATGTTCGCCTCGACCGGCGAGAAGCTCACCGACTTCGACGTCTTCCACCCCGAGCGGATGGCCTCGCGCATCCTCGGCATGGGCGACGTGCTCACCCTGATCGAGCAGGCCGAGAAGACCTTCGACGCCGACCAGGCCGAGCGGATCGCCGGCAAGCTCGCCTCCCGCGAGGGCTTCACCCTCGAGGACTTCCTCGAGCAGATGCTCGCCATCCGCAAGATGGGCCCGATCGCCAACCTGCTCGGCATGCTGCCGGGCGCGGGGGCGATGAAGGAGCAGCTCAAGCAGGTCGACGACCGGGATCTGGACCGCACGGCGGCGATCATCCGGTCGATGACGCCGCAGGAGCGGGTCAACTCCAAGATCATCAACGCCTCGCGGCGGGTGCGCATCGCCAACGGCTCCGGCGTGACGGTCAGCGAGGTCAACAGCCTGCTGGAACGGTTCGTGCAGGCCCAGAAGATGATGGGCCAGATGGCCGGCAGCATGGGCATGCCCGGCATGGGCCCGATGTCGAAGAAGGCCCGCGGCCGCCAGATGCAGGCGCAGTCGAAGAAGGGCAAGGGGAAGAAGGGCAAGGGCAAGGGCGGTCCGGCCCGCCGTCCCGTCGGCGCCCCCGGCCTGCCGCCCGGCGCGTTCGGCGGCGGGATGCCGGGTGGGATGCCGAGCCTGCCCCCGGGTCAGGGCCTGCCGGACCTCACCAAGCTGAACTTCGACCAGTTCAAGGACGGCAACGGCCGGTGAGCCGGCCCCTGCCCCCGCTGCACCTGTCCGGTGTGGTGCTGCCCGAGGGCGAGCACCGCGACGTCTGGGTGCACGAGGGCAGGTTCACCTTCGAGCCGGTGCCCGGGGCCGAGACGGTCAGCACCGGCGGCTGGCTGATCCCCGGTCTCGTCGACGCGCACTGCCACGTCGGCATCCTGCGCGGCGGCGGGCACGCGGAGGACCTCACCCAGGCGCGCGAGCAGGCGCTGGCGGAGCGCGCGGCCGGGGTGCTGGCGCTGCGCGACTGCGGATCGCCGGTGGACACCCGCGCGCTGGACGACGAGCCCGACCTGCCGACGATCATCCGGGCCGGGCGGCACATCGCCCGCACGCGCCGGTACATCCCCGGGTTGGGCGTCGAGATCGAGCCCGAGGACCTGGTCGAGCAGACCCGGGTGCAGGCCCGGCGCGGTGACGGCTGGGTCAAGCTGGTGGGGGACTGGATCGACCGCTCGGTCGGCGATCTCGCGCCCGAGTGGCCGGCCGACGTCGTCGCCGCGGCGATCGCGGCCGCGCACGAGGAGGGGGCGCGGGTCACCGCGCACACCTTCGGCACCGACGCGCTGCCGGCGCTCATCGCGGCCGGCATCGACTGCATCGAGCACGGCACCGGCCTGACCGAGGAGCTCATCGGCGAGATGGCCGCCCGCGGCACCGCCGTCGTCCCGACGCTGGTGAACGTGGAGAACTTCCCCGGGTTCGCCGCGGCGGGGGAGAAGAAGTTCCCGACGTACGCGAGCACGATGCGGCGGCTGTACGCGAACTCCGGCGCCGTCGTGCGGGCTGCGTTCGAGGCCGGCGTCCCGGTGTTCGCGGGCACCGACGCCGGCGGCGGCATCGAGCACGGCGTCATCGCCGACGAGATCCGCGCGCTCTGCGAGGCGGGCATCCCGGCCGGGGACGCGCTCGCCGCGGGCTCGTGGAAGGCGCGCGAGTGGCTCGGGCTGCGCGGCATCGAGGAGGGCGCCGTCGCCGACGTCGTGGCCTACGAGCGCGACCCCCGCGCCGACCTGGACACGTTGCAGTCGCCGCTGCGGATGATCCTCCGGGGGCGCGTCGTCGCGTGACCGGACGGGGTCCCGGCGGGCCCTGTCGGCGGTAGCGTCACCTGCGACACCCCGTGCAGAGGACCGCTCGCGCGAAGGGACCGGGACGATGCCCTACTTCATCGGTGCCCGAGGACGCATCCACCACCACGCCTGGCTGCCCGACGGTGATGTCCGGGGGGTGGCGGTGTTCTGCCACGGCGGCTTCGGCGAGCACCTCGGCCTGTACGACGCGCTCGCCCGGCGGCTGACCGCCGAGGGGGTGGTGTTCTCCGCGCTCGACGCGATGGGTCACGGGCACAGCGACGGGGAGCGCGACCTCACGCCGTCCTGGGACGAGTACGTCGACGACGCCCGGACGCTGGCCAACCTGGTCTGCGCCCGGTTCCCGGCCCGCCCGCTGGTCCTCATGGGCCACTCCGCCGGGGCGCTGGCCGCGCTGCTGCTCGCCCAGCGGAGCCCCCAGCTGGCGCAGGCGCTGGTCCTGTCGGCCCCTCCCGCGCAGCCGCTGCCCTGGGTCGAGGAGCTGCTCGCGGCGGGCGAGGACGCGGAGGGCCTGGACCCGGCCGCGATGTTCAGCACCCATCCCGACTACCTCGACGCCCTGCGGCACGACCCTCTGGTGCACCGCGGCCCGGTGCCGCGGGCGACCGTCCAGGCGATCGTGCGCACGTGGCCGGAGGTGGCCGTCGGGCTCGCCGAGGGCCGGCCGTCGGTGCCGGTGCTGGTCGTCCACGGCGAGGACGACCCGGTGGTGCCGGTCGGGGACTCGGCGGCGCTCGTCGACCGGCTGCCGCAGGCGGTCCTGCGGACCTTCCCCGGCGACCTGCACGACGTGCTGAACGAGCACGACCGCGACGCCGTGCACGAGGTGGTGGCGGAGTTCGTCGGCCGGCAGATGGGCCGGGCGCCGGTCGGCGCCTGACCGCGGGGCCGGGCCGTCCGATACCCGGTCGCGCCGCCTGGGAGACTCGTCCCGTGCTCCTTCGGATGTCGAACCTGTTCCTGCGCACGCTCCGTGACGACCCGGCCGATGCCGAGGTGGCCAGCCACCGCCTGCTCGCCCGCGGCGGGTACATCCGCCGGGCCGCGCCCGGCGGGTTCACCTGGCTGCCGCTGGGCTACCGGGTGTTCCGCAACGTCGAGCGCATCATCCGCGAGGAGATGGACGCGATGGGCGCCCAGGAGGTCGCCTTCCCGGCCCTGCTGCCCCGCGAGCCCTACGAGGCCACCGGCCGCTGGACCGAGTACGGCCCCAACCTCTTCCGCCTGAAGGACCGCCGCGGGAACGATTTCCTGCTCGGCCCCACGCACGAGGAGATGTTCACGCTCCTGGTGAAGGACCTCTACGGCTCCTACAAGGACCTGCCGGTCTCGCTGTACCAGATCCAGACCAAGTACCGGGACGAGGCGCGTCCCCGCGCCGGCCTCTTCCGCGGCCGCGAGTTCACGATGAAGGACAGCTACTCCTTCGACATCGACGACGCGGGCCTGGACAAGAGCTACGCGCTGCACCGCGACGCCTACATCAAGATCTTCGACCGCCTCGGACTGGAGTACGTGATCGTCTCGGCGATGTCGGGGGCGATGGGCGGCTCCAGGAGCGAGGAGTTCCTGCACCCGACCGCGATCGGCGAGGACACCTTCGTGCGCTCGCCCGGCGGCTACGCGGCCAACGTCGAGGCCGTCACCACCGTGGTGCCCGACGAGATCCCGTTCGACGGGCTGCCCGCCGCGCACGTCGAGGACACCCCCGACACCCCGACCATCGAGTCGCTGGTGGCGGTCGCGCAGCAGCTGTTCCCGGACGCCGGCTACACGGCTGCCTCGACCCTCAAGAACGTCGTCATGACGCTCGTGCACCCCGACGGCAGCCGCGAGCCGCTGGTCATCGGCCTGCCCGGTGACCGGGAGGTCGACGCCAAGCGGCTCGAGGCGCAGCTCGCGCCCGCCGAGGTCGAGCCGTTCACCGACTTCGCCGGCAACCCGGCCCTGGTCAAGGGCTACATCGGCCCGCAGGTGCTCGGTGCCGAGAGCGAGTCGAAGATCCGCTACCTGGTCGATCCGCGCGTGGTCGCCGGCACCCGGTGGATCACCGGCGCCAACGAGGCCGGCAAGCACGTGTTCGACCTCGTCGCCGGCCGCGACTTCACCTGGGACGGCGTCATCGAGGCCGCCGAGGTGCTGCCCGGCGACCCCGCGCCCGACGGCTCGGGTCCGCTGGAGCTCGCCCGCGGCGTGGAGATGGGCCACATCTTCCAGCTGGGCCGCAAGTACGCCGAGGCGCTGGACCTCAAGGTGCTCGACGAGAACGGCAAGCTCGTCACGGTCACCATGGGCTCCTACGGCATCGGCGTCTCGCGCGCCGTCGCGGCCATCGCCGAGTCCACGCACGACGAACTGGGCCTGGTCTGGCCCCGCGAGGTCGCGCCGGCCGACGTGCACGTCGTCGCCACCGGCAAGGACGCCACCGTGTTCGAGGCCGCCGAGGCGCTGGCCGCCGAGCTGGTCGCGGCCGGGCTCACCGTGCTCTACGACGACCGTCCCAAGGTCAGCCCCGGCGTGAAGTTCAAGGACGCCGAGCTGCTCGGGATGCCGACGATCGTCACCGTCGGCCGCGGTCTGGCCGAAGGCCTCATCGAGGTGCGCGACCGGAGGACCGGCGAGCGCGAGGAGGTGCCGGTCGCCGAGGCCGGCGCTCGCGTGCTGGCCGCCACCCGCGGCTGAGCTGCCGGGTCGAGTGCGGGGTTGCGGTTGCCACGCACGGCGCGCCGTCGCGTGTCGCAGACCGCAACCCCGCACTCGACGGCGCGGCCCGTGATCGACTCTCGCCATGCCGCAGGACGTCGAGGAGCAGGTGGCGCAGAGCGCCCAGGTGGTCGAGCAGAACATCGCCTTCGGTGACCAGGTGCACGAGCCCCGGCCGATCGATCACCTGGCCGGCTTCCGGTCGCGCCGCGCTGCCGAGGCGGCGGGGGAGGAGCTGGTCGCGGCGGGATACCGGATCGACGGCCTGCGCCGCCGGTTCCTCACGGTGTGGCTGGAGTTCAGCGCCATGACCGCCGTCGACCATGCCACTGCGGCTGCCTTCACCCGCGAGGTCGTGGTCATCGTCAACCGGCACGGCGGCACCTACGACGGCTGGGGCGGCTTCCTGGTCGCCGCCGACGCCGAGGACGACAGCATCACCTAGCCGACCGGGTCGGCGACCAGCTCCACCTCGTAGCCGTCGGCGTCCTCCAGGAAAGCCGCCCGGTGCGCCGGACCGCCGGCGAACGGGTGCCGGTCGGCGAACATCAGCCGCCAGCCGTGCCGGGGCGCCTCGGCGACCAGCTCGTCGAGGTCGGCGGGGGAGCCGGCGCGGAACGCCAGGTGGTTCACGCCGGGGGAGCGGCGCTCGTGCCGCTTGCCGACGAGTGCCGGTGACTGCTCCACGACGACGTAGACGCCGCCCTCCTCCGGGCTCCAGCGCCACGACCGGCCGTGCTCCCAGGTCTGGTAGGGCTCGGCGCCCAGCCGGGTGAGCAGCCACCCCCAGGACGCCTGGGCACGGGCGAGATCGGGCACCCACAGCTCGATGTGGTGCAGCGGACCGGTGCTGGCCACGGTGCTCCTTCCGGGATCTGGCATCATGGTCGGTCGAACATGGCGGCGGCGGCCCTCTCACCGTTTCCGGCCGTGTCCATCGCTCCGCCCCGGCGTAACCCCACACGTCGCACCGGCGAGCAACCACACTGCGTTCGAGGAGTACACCACCCACCGTGGCCACCAAGATCAAGCTCATGCGACTGGGCAAGATGCGCGCCCCGTACTACCGCATCGTCGTCGCCGACGCCCGCACCAAGCGCGACGGCCGTTCGATCGAGACGATCGGCAAGTACCACCCCAAGGAGGACCCCTCCTACATGGAGGTCGACGCCGAGCGCGCCGCCTACTGGCTCGGTGTCGGTGCGCAGCCGACCGAGGCCGTCCGCGCCATCCTCCGGGTGACCGGCGACTGGCAGAAGTTCAAGGGCGAGCCCGCCCCGGCGCCGATGCGCGTCGCCGAGCCCAAGCCGGACAAGAAGGCCCTCTACGAGGCCGCCGTCCGTTCGGGCATGGACGAGCCGACGACGGAGGCGACCACCGCCAAGAAGAAGGCCGCGCCGAAGAAGGCCGCTGCCGCCGACGAGGTGCCCGCTGCTGACGCTCCCGCCGCCGAGGCCCCGGCTGCCGAGGCTCCGGCCGCGGACGCCGCCCCGGCCGAGACGCCCGCCGAGTAAGACGTGCTCGAAGACGCGCTCGAGCACCTGGTCAAGGGCATCGTCGACCACCCGGAAGACGTGGCCGTCGATCTGCTCACCAACCGCCGGGGCAAGACCCTCGAGATCCGGGTGCACCCCGACGATCTCGGCAAGGTCATCGGCCGCGGCGGTCGTACCGCCAAGGCGCTGCGCCAGGTGATGACCGGTGTCGGTGGACGGGGCCTGCGGGTCGACGTCGTCGACACCGACGGGCGCTGAGCACGACGCCTTGAGCACTCCGCACGACCCCCTGGACACCGTGGTGGTCGGCCGCATCGGCCGACCCCACGGTGTTCGTGGTCTGACGACCGTCGAGGTGCGCACCGACGACCCGGACCTCCGCTTCGCCCCCGGCACGGTGCTGCGCACCGAGCCGGCCGAGCGCGGCCCGCTGACCGTGGTCGACAAGCGCTGGCACAGCGGCACGCTGCTGCTGCAGCTCGCCGCCCCCTCCGGTGAGGTCTACGCGCTGCGCGAGACCGTCGACACCCTCCGCAACACCCTGCTGCTGGTACCGGTGGCCGAGCTCCCGGAGATCGACGAGCCGGACTCCTACTACGACCACCAGCTCGTCGGTCTCGCCGCACAGCTGCCCGACGGGTCGGTGATCGGCGAGATCACGGCCGTCCGGCACGAGGCGCAGGACCTGCTCGTGGTCCGCCGGCCCGAGCGGGCGGAGGCGCTGATCCCCTTCGTGGCCGCGATCGTGCCCACCGTCGACCTCGACGGCGGCTTCGTGGTCGTCGATCCGCCCGAGGGGCTCCTCGACCTGTGAGCGCCCCGTTCCGGGTCGACGTCATCACGATCTTCCCCGAGTACCTGGCGCCGCTGCGCCAGTCGCTGCTGGGCAAGGCCGCCGAGCGCGGCCTGGTGAGCATCGGCGTCCACGACCTGCGGCAGTGGACCGACGACGTGCACCGCACGGTCGACGACGCCCCGTACGGCGGCGGCCCCGGCATGGTGATGAAGCCCGAGCCGTGGGCGCAGGCGCTGGAGGCCGTCCGCCCGCCCGGCACGCGTCTCGTCGTCCCGACGCCGGCCGGTCGCCCGTTCACCCAGGCGATGGCGGCCGAGTGGGCCGCCGAGCCGGGGCTGGTCTTCGCCTGCGGCCGCTACGAGGGCATCGACCAGCGCGTCGCCGACTGGGCCGCGGACGCCGGACCGGTGTCCGAGGTGTCCATCGGCGACTACGTGCTCGCCGGCGGGGAGTCCGCCGTCCTCGTCATGGTCGAGGCGGTCACCCGGCTGCTCCCCGGGGTCGTGGGCAACCGCGAGTCCGTCGAGTTCGACTCGCACGCCGACGGCCTCCTCGAGGGCCCGTCCTACACCCGCCCGGCGGCCTGGCGCGGCCATGAGGTGCCGCCGGTGCTGCTGTCGGGGGACCACGCGGCCATCGACCGCTGGCGCCGTGCGGAGTCGCTGCGGCGGACCGCGGAGCGCCGTCCCGACCTGCTGGCGGCCCTGCCCGACGGCGCGCTGGGCGACGCCGACCGCACGGTCCTCGACGGCCGCTGACGCCGTGGGGGACAAGGCGGTCGTCCGGCCGTCGGCGCGGGTCGTCGTCCTCGATCCGGCCGGCCGGGTCCTGCTGCTGGGCGCCCGGCTGACCCATCTCGACGTGCCGCCCGGCGACGTCCTCTTCTGGTACACCCCCGGCGGGGGCATGGAGGCGGGTGAGTCGCTGCGCTCGGCGGCCGTGCGGGAGCTGGCCGAGGAGATCGGCCTGGACGTCGATCCGGCGGCGCTGGAGGGCCCGGTGTGGTTCCGGCGCTTCGTGGGCCCCTTCGACGGCGTCGACTACGACAACCGCGAGACCTACTTCGTGCTCCGGGACGTCGTGCACGAGGTCGACGCGCGCGGGCGCACCGAGCTGGAGATCCTGGGCGACGAGCCGCACCGGTGGTGGACGGCCGAGGAGATCGCCGGCAGCGCCGAGGAGTTCGCCCCTCGCGAGCTGGCCGTCGTCCTCCGGGTGCTGCTGGAGGGCCCCTGGACCGGGGTGCCGCGCATCGTCACCTGAAGATGTGGCACAGTAGAGGACTGCTGCGCACCGTCGGCCGAGTCGACGGGGGAGTTCCTCCGAGGAGCCCCGCAGCTCCCGGGAACGGACAGCCGGGGAGTTCCGCTGTCCGCACCGTTGACGAGCCACTGCCAGAACATGAGGACTGCCGAGATGAACACCCTGGACGCACTCGACGCCGATTCGTTGCGCGACGACATCCCGACGTTCCGCCCGGGTGACACCGTCAAGGTGCACGTCCGCGTGGTCGAGGGCAACCGCTCCCGCATCCAGGTCTTCCAGGGCGTGATCCTCCGTCGCCAGGGCGGCGGGATCCGCGAGACCTTCACCGTCCGCAAGGTCAGCTTCGGCGTCGGCGTGGAGCGCACCTTCCCGGTGCACACCCCCGTGGTGGAGAAGATCGAGGTGCTCACCCGCGGTGACGTCCGTCGCGCCAAGCTCTACTACCTGCGCGAGCTCCGCGGCAAGGCCGCGAAGATCAAGGAGAAGCGCGACGTCGTCACGCGCTGACCTGCGCTGATACGACGGGCGGCCACGCCGCCCCTCTGCGTCTCCGGCGGGCCCTCCGCGCCGTACGCTGCTCCCGATGAGCAGCGAACGGCCCGGGGGGCCCGCCGACGTCGTTCCGGGGGAGCCCGACCCGGAGCGCGAGACCGGTACCGAGGCGCAGGAGCAGCAGGCGGAGGGCACCGCCCCGGGCCGCAGGCGCCGGTCCGGCCTGCTCGGGAAGGGCTCCCTCCTGCGCGAGCTGCCCGTGCTGCTGGTCGTTGCGTTCGTGCTCGCGCTGGTGGTGAAGACCTTCTTCGTCCAGGCGTTCTTCATCCCGTCCGGGTCGATGGAGCAGACCCTGCACGGCTGTCCGGGCTGTACCGGCGACCGGGTGCTGGTCAACAAGGTGCCGTACTGGTTCGGTGAGCCCGAGCCCGGTGACGTCGTCGTCTTCAAGGGGCCGGACACCTGGAGCCCCGAGGTCACGGTGGCCGAGCCCGGGAACGCGCTCACCGGTGCCCTGCTGTGGCTGGGCCGGACGGTGGGTGTGGCGCCGCCGAGCGAGGACGACTTCGTCAAGCGGGTCATCGCCGTGGGCGGGCAGACCGTCCAGTGCTGCGACGCCGAGGGACGGGTCACCGTCGACGGCGAGCCGCTCGACGAGCCCTACATCTTCGAGGACACCCCTCTCGAGGCGCGCGCCTTCGGACCCGTGACGGTCCCCGAGGGGCGGTTGTGGGTCATGGGCGACCACCGCTCGGCCTCCGCCGACTCCAAGGCGCACATGGGTGACGAGTACTCCGGCACCGTCGGGGTGGACGACGTCATCGGCAAGGCGGCGGTCATCGTCTGGCCGGTGAGCCGGTTCGGGTTCGTCGGCTCGCCCGACATCCAGGACGTCGGTGCGGCGGCCGCCGGGGTGGACGGCGGCGCGACCGGGGTGCGCCCGGACCTGCTCGCCTCCTCGGCGATCGGTCTGGTCGGGGCGCTCCCCGTGGTGGCGTGGCGGCGTCGTCGCCGGCGCTGACCCATTCGGGAATGCGGTCCGCGCTCACCGTGAATGCGCGGCCGGGTTTACTCGTGTGACGTGGACCGCAGGAATGGTTCGCGCGCAATCAATGTCGAAAAATGTCGGCAAAGTGTTCAAGCAACCGTTTCACCCTTCCGATGGAGGTAGAGCAAGCAATTCGGAGTGAAACGGAGTCAGTTGTGTCTGCACCCATGGCGAGCACCGCCCGCGGAGTCACCCGCGTGCTCCTCCTCGCCGACGCGCCCGTCCTGCGTCGTGGCCTGGTCAGCATGATCAACGAGACCGCCGGCATGCAGTCGGTCGGCACGCCCGGCGAGCTGCGCCGCGCCATGACGCTGGCCGAGTCGGCCCGCCCCGACGCCGTCGTCGTCGAGCTGGGTCAGGGCCGCGCCGCCACGCTGAACGCCTGCCGCGACCTCCGTCGCCGCTTCCCCCGGGTCGCCATCGTCGCGCTGGCCACCTCCGAGGACCCGGCCGTCGTCAACGAGGCGCTCGCCGCCGGTGTCGGTGGCTACCTCCTGATCAACACCTCGCCGACGCTGCTCGGGTGGGCCATCCTGGCCGCCCGCGCCGGCCGCACCGTCGTCGACCCGCAGATCCGCCGGGTCGAGCCCTCCGCCACCCCGGCCGCGAAGCCCTTCACCCCCGAGGTGCCCCTGACCCGCCGCGAGCAGGACGTCCTGGACGAGCTGCTGCAGGGTCAGTCCAACCGGGCGATCGGCCGCAACCTGTTCATCAGCGAGGACACCGTCAAGAGCCACGTCAAGGCCATCCTGCGCAAGCTGGGTGCCCGCGACCGGGCCCACGCGGTCTCCCTGGTGCTCTCCTCGCGCAACCCGGTGTGCACCTGCGGCGCCCACGGCACCGTGCGCACCGAGGAGTCCACCGAGGTCTCCGCGGAGATCCCCGCCGAGATCTGAGTTCCGGGGCGTCCGCGCCCCTCCACGTTCCTCCGCACGCCGGGCCGGCCCTCCCCAGGGCCGGCCCGGCGTGTTCCTCGGGTCGGGTCGGCGTGTTCCCGGGGGTCGGGTCGACCGCTCCCGGGCCCGGTCTGCCGGGGTCGTAGGGTCGGATCCCGATGGCTGGCCGACCCGTGCACTCCGCTGCCGCCCCGGTGCCCCGTGGGCGCCGGGTCGTCGTCGACGACGACCGTCCCGACGCGCTGTGGGACATGGAGCGGTCCCTGCGCCGCCGCGGCTTCACGGCGGTCGCCGGCGCCGACGAGGCAGGCCGTGGCGCCTGCGCCGGGCCGCTGGTCGCCGCGGCCTGCGTGCTGCCGGCAGGCAAGCGTGGCCGGGTGCCCGGGCTGGCCGACTCCAAGCTGCTGACCGCTGCGGCCCGTGAGCGCGTGTACGCCGAGATCCTCGATCGCGCGGTCTCGTGGTCGGTCGTGCAGATCCCGGTCGAGGAGCTCGACGCCCGCGGCATGCACGTGACCAACCTCGAGGCACTGCGCCGCGCGGTGTGCACGCTGGACCCGGAGCCGGACTACGTGCTCACCGACGGGTTCCCGGTGCCCGGACTCGCCCGGCCGGGCCTGGCCGTGTGGAAGGGCGACCGGGTCGCGGCCTGCGTCGCGGCGGCGTCGGTGCTGGCGAAGGTCACCCGGGACCGGGTGATGCTGGAGCTGCACGAGCAGTGGCCCGAGTACGACTTCGCCGGTCACAAGGGCTACATCACCGACGTGCACACCGCAGCGCTGGAGCGGCACGGGCCGTGCCCGGCGCACCGGATGCGCTTCGTCAACGTGGCGCGCGCCCGCGACCTGCAGGTCGGCAGGCTCCTCCCGCTGCCCGACCGCTCTGCCATGCACGATGATGGGGACATGCGACCTGTGTCCTGCGAGCCCGCGACGAGCACCGAGGACCGATGAGCACCGAGGATCTCGAGAAGTACGAGACCGAGATGGAGCTGCAGCTCTATCGCGAGTACAAGGACATCGTCCGCCAGTTCACCTACGTGGTGGAGACCGAGCGGCGGTTCTACCTGGCCAACTCCGTCGACCTCCAGGTCCGCGAGGCCGGGGGCGAGGTCTACTTCGAGCTGAAGCTCTCCGACGCGTGGGTGTGGGACATGTACCGGCCCGCCCGGTTCGTCCGAAACGTCCGGGTGCTGACGTTCAAGGACGTCAACGTCGAGGAGCTCGACAAGCCCGACCTCGAGCTGCCGGACAACCCACGCCTGCCCTGACGGCTACGCGTCGAGGGTCTGGACGCGCTCGATGTTCGTGACGTCGATGACCTCCGAGGTCGACACGACGAGGACGCGGCCCCCCACGAGCGGCTTCATCGTGAGCCACCCCGCGGGGCTGAAGCGGACGAGGGCATCGACGGGCGGTCGGCTGCTGACGGCGGCCGACCGCAGCCGCACGCTGGCCTGGTAGGTGTCGCGCTCGTTGATCTGGACCACCGTCTCGACGTACATGCCGGGACGGTAACCGCGGGGCGGCGACGCCCCCGTCCACAGACACGCCCCTCGTCCACAGCTTCGCCGGCGGTCTGGGTCCGCCGGGCCCGCCCGGTGAGGGTGGACGGGTGCCTCCTCCACGCCTCGGCGACCAGGGCGAACGCATCGCCGCCGCCTTCCTGACCGACGCCGGCCTGCGCGTCCTGGACCGCAACTGGCGGTGCCGCGAGGGCGAGCTGGACATCGTCGCCCGCGATGCGGGCGCGCTCGTCTTCTGCGAGGTGAAGACGCGGCGCGGCACCGGCTACGGCCATCCGGCCGAGGCGGTGACCCCCGCCAAGCAACGCCGGATCCGGACACTGGCCCAGCGGTGGCTGGCCGCGCACGACGAGCACGCGCCGGAGATCCGGTTCGACGTCGTGGGCGTCCTGGTGCGGCGCGACGAGCCGGCGCTGGTCACGCACCTGCGGGCGGCGTTCTCGTGACGCTGGCGCGCACCTGGTCGGTCGGGCTGGTCGGGGTCCGGGGCGCCCTGGTCGAGGTGGAGCTGGACATCGCGCAGGGGCTGCCCGGGGTGGCCCTCGTGGGGTTGCCCGACGCGGTGGTGCGGCAGTCGGTCGACCGGGTCCGGGCGGCGGTGACGAACAGCGGCGGGGAGTTTCCGGCGCGGCGGATCACGATCGGGCTCTCGCCGGCGTCGATGCCGAAGCAGGGCAGCGGGTTCGACCTGGCGCTCGCCGTCGCGGTCCTCGCGGCCGCCGGGACCGTCCCCGGCGACGGGATCGACCAGCTGGTGCTGCTCGGCGAACTGGGCCTCGACGGCGCCGTCCGGCCGATCCGCGGGGTCCTGCCGTCGGTGCTGGCCGCGGCCCGAGCCGGTCACGCGCAGGTCGTCGTCCCGGTCGCCAACGCCGACGAGGCCGCGCTGGTGGAGGGGATCGAGGTGCTGGCCGTCCGGTCGCTGGAGCAGGTGGTGGCGCACCTGGCCGGCCGCCGCGTGCTCGCGCGGCACGAGCGGGCAGCCGTGCCTGCCCCGGCGCCGGTCGCCGACCTGGGTGACGTGGTCGGGCAGTCCGTGGGGCGCCGCGCGGTCGAGATCGCCGCCGCCGGCGGGCACCACCTGTTTCTCGCCGGGCCACCGGGTGCTGGGAAGACGATGCTCGCCGAGCGCCTGCCGGGGCTGCTGCCGCCGCTGGACGAGCAGGCGGCGCTGGAGGTCACCGCGATCCACTCGATCGCCGGGACGCTCCCGTCCGACGCGCCGCTGCTCACCCGCCCGCCCTTCGAGGCGCCGCACCACTCCGCGACCATGGCGGCGCTGGTCGGCGGCGGCTCGGGGCAGATCCGCCCCGGTGCGCTCTGCCGGGCCCACCGGGGTGTGCTCTTCCTCGACGAGACGCCCGAGTTCCCCCGGGCGGTCCTGGACACGCTCCGCCAGCCGCTGGAGCGGGGCGAGGTGACCATCTCGCGGGCCTCCGGCTCGGCGACCTTCCCGTGCCGGGCGCAGCTGGTCCTCGCCGCCAATCCCTGCCCCTGCGCCAGTGCGGCCGGCGATGCCGCCTGCACCTGCAGCCCGCTGGAGCGGCGGCGCTACCGGTCCCGGCTCTCCGGCCCGCTGCTGGACCGCATCGACCTGCGCGTGGAGCTGCCGCCGGTCACGCGCGCCGCCTGGCTGGACGGGCTGGGGGAGCCGGAGTCCACCGCGGTCGTCGCCCGACGGGTGCGGCAGGCGCGGGCGGTCGCCGCGCAGCGTCTCGCCGGGACGGGCCTGACGCTCAACAGCCAGGTGCCCGGCCGGCTGCTGCGGGAACGCTTCGCCCCACCCCGGGCGTCGCTGGCCCTGGCCGAACGGGCCCTCGAGCGGGGCGCGCTGTCGGTGCGCGGCTTCGACCGCGTGCAACGCGTCGCCTGGACGCTGGCCGACCTCGCCGGCCGCACCGTGCCGGGTGCCGACGAGATCGCCGAGGCCCTCGGCATGCGGCTGCAGCGGGTGGCGGCATGACCACACTGGACGAGGACCTCGAGGACGCCGTCGCTGCGGCCGGTGGGTCGGTCCACCCGGGGCTGCGGCGGGCCAGGGCCTGGCTGAGCCGCGCCGTGGAACCGGGCACCGTCGACCTCTGGCGCTACGTCGACGACCACGGCCCCGTCGAGGCCGTGCGCCGGCTGCGCGACGGCCGGGCACCCGACACGGTGCGGTCGCTGATCGGGGCACGGGCGGAGCAGGACGGCACCCTCGCCGACCTGCAGCGGGCGGAGCGCTGCGCGGCGCGGCTGGTGATCCCCGAGGACGACGAGTGGCCCCAGCTGCCGCTGCACGCGCTGACCCTCGCGGTCGCGGCAGAGCCGGACGAGCGGCGGTACCAGTCCGAGCGCACGAAGGCGCTGATGCCACCCCTCGCGTTGTGGTTGCGCGGCCCCGGCCGGCTGGACGAGCTCGTCGACCGGTCGGTGGCCGTCGTCGGTTCCCGCGCATCGACGGCCTACGGGGAGCACGTCGCCGCCGAGCTCGGGTACCAGCTGGGGGAGCGGGGCTGGACCGTCGTCTCGGGCGGCGCCTACGGCATCGACTCCGCCGCGCACCGCGGCGCCCTGGCCGCCGAGGCACCGACGGTCGCGGTCCTCTCCTGCGGCGTGGACCGCCCCTACCCGGCGGCGCACGGCGCGCTCTTCTCCCGCATCGCGGAGACGGGCCTGCTGGTCAGCGAGTGGCCACCGGGCTCCGCGCCGCTGCGGCACCGCTTCCTCGTGCGCAACCGCCTGATCGCCGCCCTCACCCGCGGCACCGTCGTCGTCGAGGCGGCCGCCCGGTCCGGCGCCCAGGCGACCGCCCGACGGGCGCGCGACCTGGGCCGCTCGCTGCTCGTCGTCCCCGGACCCGTCACGTCGGCCATGAGCGTGGGGTGCCACGAACTGCTGCGCGAGGAGGGGCTCCAGGCGCGACTGGTCGCCTCGGCGGCCCACGTCATCGAGGCGGTCGGGAGCTTCGGCGACGACCTCGCCGAGCCCCCTCCGAAGCCCGCCACCGCGCGCGACGGGCTGTCCGACCTCGCCGCCCGGGTGCTCGACGCCTGCCCGGTGCGCACCGGGGTGAGCCCCGAGCGGCTGGCCGCGGTGGCCGGCTGCGACGTGCTCGAGGTGCTGCGCGTCCTGCCGGCCCTCGAGCTGGCCGACCTGGTGCAGTGGACCGGCACGGGGTGGCGGCTGGCGCCGCCGCCGAAGGTCTGGGCCGGCGGCGGCTCCGGCGCGGCACCTTGACCCCCCGCCCGCGCCGACGGACGGTTCCCTCGTGGGCACCGGGACGGCAGACGCGCGCGCCGCCCTCCCGCCTGCGCTGACCGAGGTGCTGGCGGGCTACGAGGAGCACCTCCGGAGCCAGCGGGATCTCTCCGAGCACACCGTGCGCGCGTACGTCACCGACGTCGTGGGACTGCTGGACCACCTGACCCGCCGCGGCGGCGAGCAACCCGACCACCTGGACCTGGCCGCGCTGCGCAGCTGGCTCGCGCAGGGCCGCACCACCGGGCACAGCCGGGCCACGACCGCCCGGCATGCCGCAGCGGCTCGCTCCTTCACCCGGTGGCTGCACCGCGCCGGGCACGCGACCGAGGACGTCGGCCTCCGGCTGGTCAGCCCGCGGGCCCACCGCACGCTGCCCGACGTGCTCGCGCCCGACCAGGCCCGGGCCGTGGTCGAGTCCGCCGCCGGCGCCGAGGAGCCGATCGGCCTGCGCGACGCCGTCGTCCTCGAGCTGCTCTACGCCAGCGGCATCCGGGTCAGCGAGCTCGTCGGCCTGGACGTCGACGACGTCGACCGCGGGCGGCGGGTGCTCCGCGTGCTCGGCAAGGGCCGCAAGGAGCGCACCGTCCCCTACGGGCTCCCGGCCGAGAAGGCCATCGACGCCTGGCTGACCCGCGGCCGCCCCGCCCTGGCCGGCGCCGACTCGGGTCCTGCGCTCCTGCTCGGCGCCCGCGGGCGTCGGCTGGACGCCCGCGAGGCCCGCCGCACCGTGCACGCCGCTGTCGCGGCCGCCCCCGGGGCCCCGGACATCGGCCCGCACGGGCTGCGTCACTCCGCGGCGACCCACGTCCTGGAGGGCGGCGCGGACCTGCGGTCCGTCCAGGAACTGCTCGGTCACGCTAGCCTCGCGACGACGCAGATCTACACGCACGTGACCGTCGAGCGACTCCGTGCCGTCCACGCCCAAGCTCATCCGCGGGCCTGAACGGACGGCGGGGTACGGATGCGTCAGGCGGCAGCCATCACCAGGCAGGACAACGGGGCGCGAGCCCGCAGCGCGAGCGAGGAGGGCCACCGTGCCTGAGGCAACGATCCACCGGCTCGACGACGCGGCCGAGGACACCGACGCCTTCGTCGCGCAGCTGTGGGCGCAGTACGTGGCCGACCGGGACCCGGGTCTGCGCGACCGGCTGATCCTGCACTACGCCCCGCTGGTCAAGTACGTCGCCGGTCGGGTGGGCAGCGGCCTCCCCGGGCACGTCGAGCAGGCCGACCTGGTCTCCTACGGCACGTTCGGCCTCATCGATGCGATCACCCGCTACGAGCCGACCCGCGAGGTGAAGTTCGAGAGCTACGCGATGGCCCGCATCCGCGGCGCGATCATCGACGAGCTGCGCAACACCGACTGGATCCCGCGGTCGGTGCGCATGAAGGCCCGCCAGTTCGAGCGCACCGTCGCCGAGCTCGAGGCCAAGCTGCACCGCACGCCGACCGACGACGAGGTCGCCGACGCCATGGACATGGACGTCGAGGACATCCGCAAGTTCCTCGGCCAGCTGTCGCTGGTCAACGTGGTCGCCCTCGACGAGCTGCTCACCGACGACGACGGCGGCTCGCCGCGTCTCGGCGACACCCTGCAGGACACCAGCGCCCTGGACCCGCAGGCCATGGCCGAGCACGGCGAGGCCCGCCAGCTGCTGGCCCGCGCCGTGGAGCAGCTCCCGGAGCGGGAGAAGGTCGTCGTCTCGCTCTACTACTTCGAGGGCCTCACGCTGGCCGACATCGGCCGGGTGCTCGGCGTGACCGAGAGTCGCATCTGCCAGCTGCACACGAAGGCCGTGCTCCACCTGCGCACCAAGCTCGCCGACATCGCGTGATGACAGCCCCGGGAGCATCGCAGCGAGGAACGAGCGAGGAGCGGACCGGGGCGCGGAATCGCGCCATCGGTATCGCCTGACGGCGACCGGGCAGGGTGCCTCGGACAATCCGCTGTACCCGCCAGGTCGACTGCGCGAGGATCCGGCGGTGTCCACCTGGGAGCCGGCCGCGATGCACGCGTACTACGACCGGGGGCACGAGCGTGCCCGGCTCGACGAACCGTTCGGCGTCGTCGAGTTCCTGCGGACCCAGGAGATCGTGCTGCGGGCGCTGCCTCCCGCCCCCGGCGTCGTGGCCGACATCGGCGGCGGACCGGGACGGTATGCCCTGTGGCTGGCCGAATCCGGGTACGAGGTCGAGCACCGGGACCTCGTGCAGCGTCACGTGGACGAACTCGCCGTCCGCGCGCCGGAGAGGGTGCGCACCAAGCAGGGCGATGCCCGGGCGGTGGACCTGCCCGACGCCTCGGTCGATGCGGTCCTGCTGCTCGGCCCGCTTTACCACCTCGGCGAACGCACCGAACGGGTCCTCGCCCTGCAGGAGGCAGCCCGGGTGGTGAGGCCCGGAGGCCCGGTGTTCGTCGCGGCGATCTCGCGCTGGGCGCCCCGGCTGCACGGTCTGGTCGCTCAACGGTTGTACGAGCCGCATCCCCGGATGCGCGAGGTCGTCGATCGGGCCGAGCGTGACGGACGTCTGGAGCCGGCGCACGAGGGCGGCTTCTCCGCTTTCACGCACCGTCCTGACGACCTGCGTGCCGAGGTCCTGGACGCAGGCCTGGCACTGCGCGACCTGGTCGCCGTCGAGGGCATCGCGTTCGCTCTCGACGATCTCGACGAGCGGGTCGCCACCGCGGTGGACCTGGAGGTCGTCCTGGACGCCGCGCGCTCGGTGGAGCGCGTCCCGGAACTGCTCGGGCTGGGCCCGCACCTCCTCGCCACGGCCGTCCGGCCGCCAGCGAGCCCGGTCAGGTGACGTCCGCGACCCGACCCGGTGCGCCGTGATCCGGGCCGTGCTCTTCGATTGGCGGGGCACGCTGGTCACCACGCTGACCGAGCGGGACTGGGTCGAACACGCGCTGCTCGCGCTCGGTCGCGAGCGCTCCGGACCCGTCGTCGAGGGCGTGGTCGCGGCCATCGCCCGGGCGAACGGCGCGGACGACCGCCTGGACGGTCCCGGCGTGGACAGCGATGCAGCGCTGCACCGGCGCACCTACCTCGACGTCTTCGCCGACGCCGGGCTCGACTCGGAACTGGCGGAGGCGCTCTACGCGGTGGAGTCCGACCCCCGTCGCAACCTCTTCGCCCTCGACGTCCCCGCCACGCTGCGGGCACTGCGGGAGCGCGGCATCGCGGTCGCAGTGGTCAGCGACATCCACGTCGACCTCCGCCCCGCCTTCGACGCGGCCGGCCTCGGTGGGCTGGTCGACGTGTTCACCCTCTCCTTCGAGCTGGGCCGGCAGAAGCCCGACCCGTGGATGTTCCGGCGGACCCTCGAGGCGCTGGGCGTGGGCGCGCACGACGCCCTCATGGTCGGGGACCGTTCCCGTCCCGACGGGGCGGCCGTGGAGGAGGGCATCACCACGCTGCTCCTGCCGCCGCTGCGGTCGGTCGCCGACCGTCGGCTGCACAAGGTGCTGGCGCCGTGCGGCGCAGGCTAGGCCGCGACTCCCGGACGACGTCGTCCGTGGGGCGGCCACCGCATCGCGTGAGGGCTCACGCCAGCGGCAGCAGCCGGACCCGGGGGACGGCGAGCAGGTGCAGGGGATCCAGGTAGGTCTCGCCCCGGCGGAGCCCCCAGTGCAGGCAGGCGGCAGTCGGGCAGCCGGTGTGGCCCGGGGAGAGCGTGCCGATGGGGGAGCCCCGGGCCACCCGTCGACCCGCGCCGACGGAGGCCGCGACCGGCTCGTACGTCGTCCGCAGCCCGCCGTCGTGGTCGACGCTGACCACCGGACGGCCGGCGACCATGCCGGCGAAGACGACCACGCCGTCGCCCGCCGCCAGCACCGGCGCACCCGGCGCACCCCCGAGGTCGACGCCCCGGTGGCCGGGGCCGTAGGCGTGCGCCGGTGCCTCGAACGGCCGGGTCACCGCCAGCTCCCCGGCCAGCGGGGCCGACCAGGCGGAAGGCGGTCCGACCGCGTCCGGGACGAGCGGACCGGCCGTGGACGGCGCGGGCGCGAGGACCGCCACGACGAGAGCCGTCAGCACGGCGGCGAACCCTGGGCGCATGGCGCCAGCGTGGGCCGCCGCCGTCCGCCCGGAACCGCCTCGCGCGCGGCTGTGGACGCATCCGGCGGCAGGGGAGGAGCCCGCGGGAGGTCGCGTATGCTGTCCGGTGCGACCCGTCCGACGGGTCGACTTCGCGTGTCCTCTTCCCGCCGATCGGCGGGGCAGCTGCCACCTCGGTCTCGGCCCGCAAGGGCTGGGGGAGTGGTGCCGCAGGACGCCAGGGCGGGCGCCACCCGGTGCCCGCGACAACCGGATCATGCGTGCGGCCCCGTGGGTCGTGCGCGCAAGAAGAGAGGCTGCAATGGCAGTCGTCGGCATGAAGCAGCTGCTCGACAGCGGCGTCCACTTCGGGCACCAGACCCGTCGCTGGAACCCGAAGATGAAGCGATTCATCTTCACCGAGCGCAACGGCATCTACATCATCGACCTGCAGCAGACGCTCGGGTACATCGACAACGCCTACGAGTTCGTCAAGCAGACGGTCGCGCACGGCGGTTCGATCCTGTTCGTCGGCACGAAGCGCCAGGCGCAGGAGGTCGTCGCCGAGCAGGCGACGCGCGTGGGCATGCCCTACGTCAACCAGCGCTGGCTCGGCGGCATGCTCACCAACTTCCAGACGGTCTTCAAGCGCCTCGAGCGCCTCAAGGAGATCGAGGACATGGAGCAGACCGGCGTGCTGGTCAGCCTGTCCAAGAAGGAGCAGCTGGTCCTCAGCCGCGAGAAGGCCAAGCTGGACCGCTCCCTCGGCGGTATCCGCGACATGAAGAAGGTGCCCAGCGCCATCTGGATCGTGGACACCAAGAAGGAGCACATCGCCGTCGGCGAGGCGCGCAAGCTGAAGATCCCCGTGGTCGCGATCCTGGACACCAACTGCGACCCCGACGAGGTCGACTACAAGATCCCGGGCAACGACGACGCGATCCGCAGCATCGCCGTGCTGACCCGCGTGATCGCCGACGCCGTCGCCGAGGGCCTCATGGCCCGCTCGGCCGCGCAGGCGAACGCCGGCCGCGAGGACGGCGCCGAGCCGGTCATCGGTGGCGACCAGCCGCTGGCCGACTGGGAGCGCGAGCTGCTGACCGGTGGTGACGCCGCAGCCGCCCCGGCCGCCGACGACGCCACCGCCACCCCGCTGCCGGAGACCCCGGCCGAGCCGCCCACCGTCACCGCCGAGGAGATCGCCCCCGTCGAGGGCGTTCCCGCCACCGGTAGCACCGAGACCGGCACCCAGGGCGCGCAGAACGGCTGACCGTCCGGCGCCGTCCCCAGCACGACCGGGGGCGGCGCCGCGGCACGCCCGCACCATCTCCCGCAGCACCGACAGACCACAGAGGAAGTGACATGGCCGAGTTCACCGCAGCCGACGTCAAGCGTCTCCGCGACGCCACCGGCGCCGGCATGATGGACTGCAAGAAGGCCCTGACCGAGGCCGACGGCGACTACGAGAAGGCCGTCGAGTTCCTGCGCGTCAAGGGCGCCAAGGACGTCGGCAAGCGCCTCGAGCGCTCGACGACCAACGGCATCGTCGTCAGCAAGGACGGCGCGCTGCTCGAGCTCGACTGCGAGACCGACTTCGTCGCCAAGAACGCCGACTTCATCAAGCTGGCCGAGCGCCTGCTCGAGATCGGCCTGCAGAGCAAGGCGACCGACGCCGCCGCGCTGCTCGGCTCCGACGTCGACGGCCAGACCGTCGCCGCGCTCGTCGAGGGCGAGTCCGCCCGCATCGGCGAGAAGCTGGTGCTGAGCCGCTTCGCGATCTTCGAGGGCGCAGTCGCCACCTACCTGCACAAGCGGGCCACCGACCTGCCCCCGGCGATCGGTGTCGCGGTGCAGTACAGCGGTGGCACCGAGGAGGCGGCGCGCAGCCTGGCGATGCACATCGCCGCCGCGCGCCCGCGCTACCTCACCCGCGACGAGGTCCCGGCCGAGGCGGTCGAGACCGAGCGCCGCGTCGCCGAGCAGACGGCCAAGGAGGAGGGCAAGCCCGAGCAGGCGATCACCAAGATCGTCGAGGGTCGGGTCAACGCCTACTACAAGGACTTCGTCCTGCTCGAGCAGCCGTCGATCACCGAGCCCAAGCGCACGGTGAAGCAGATCGTCGACGAGGCCGGTCTGACCGTGGAGCGCTTCGCGCGCTTCGAGGTCGGCCAGGCCTGAGGCACCACGCTCCGACGTCCGGCCCCGCTCCTCTCCAGGAGCGGGGCCGAACGTCTGTGCGGCAGGATCACACCACCACCTCGACCCCAGGGATGCTGCGTTGACCGACACGACCCCACCGCTGTCCGCGCCGACCGCGTTCCAGCCCGCCGACGGCGACGGCTACCAGCGCGTGCTGCTCAAGCTCTCGGGTGAGACCTTCGGCGGCGGGAAGGTGGGCGTCGACGCCGACATCGTCCGCGGCATCGCCAAGCAGCTCGCCGAGGTCATCGGCAAGGGCACCCAGGTCGCCGTCGTCATGGGCGGTGGCAACTTCTTCCGCGGCGCCGAGCTCTCCCAGGCCGGCATGGACCGCACCAAGGCCGACTACATGGGCATGCTCGGCACCGTCATGAACTGCCTGGCGCTGCAGGACTTCTGCGAGAAGGAAGGCCTGGAGACCCGCGTGCAGTCGGCGATCACCATGGGCCAGGTCGCCGAGCCCTACATCCCGCGCAAGGCGATCCGGCACCTGGAGAAGGGCCGGCTGGTCATCTTCGGCGCCGGCGCCGGCATGCCGTACTTCTCCACCGACACCGTCGCCGCGCAGCGCGCGCTGGAGATCGAGTGCCAGGTGCTGCTGATGGGCAAGAACGGCGTCGACGGCGTCTACGACGACGATCCGCGCACCAACCCCGACGCCGTCATGTACGACGACCTCGACTACGGCACGGTGCTGGCCAAGCAGCTCAAGGTGGCCGACGCCACGGCGATCAGCCTCTGCATGGACAACCAGATGCCGATCGTGGTGTTCAACCTGCTGCGCGACGGCAACATCGCCCGGGCGACCGCAGGTGAGAGGATCGGCACGCTGATCAGCCAGCCGGCCTGACGTCGGCGCACGATCCGCACAGACCAGGACGACGGCGGCCGCGGTCCGGCCGCCGCAGGAGGGACAACCCGTGATCGACGACACCCTGCTCGATGCCGAGGAGCGGATGGACAAGGCCCTGTCGGTCGCCCGGGAGGACCTCGGGTCCGTCCGCACCGGACGCGCGGCGCCGTCCATGTTCAACCGGATCATGGTCGACTACTACGGCGCCTACACGCCCGTGCCGCAGATGGCCTCCATCACCGTGCCCGAGGCGCGCATGGCCGTCATCAAGCCCTACGACATGAGCCAGCTGACGGCCATCGAGCGGGCGATCCGCGACAGCGACCTCGGCGTCAACCCGACCAACGACGGCCAGATCCTGCGCGTGGTCTTCCCGCAGCTGACCGAGGAGCGGCGCCGCGACCTGGTCAAGCAGGCCCGGTCCAAGGGCGAGGACGCCAAGGTGGCGATCCGCAACATCCGCCGCCGCGCGAAGGACGAGCTCGACCGCATCGCCAAGGACGGCGAGGCCGGTGAGGACGACGTCCGCCGCGCGGAGAAGGAGCTCGACACCCTCACCGAGCAGCACGTCGCGCTGGTCGACGAGGCGATGAAGAACAAGGAGACCGAGCTGCTCGAGGTCTGACCTCCGACGGCCGACCGAGCCCATGACACCCCCCTCCGCCGACCGCCCGGGCGCCCTGCGCCCGGGGGCTCCGCCCTTCCCGCCGGCGGGCTCCCGCCCCGCCGGCGGGCGATCCGACGGCGACACCGGGCCGGTGTCCCGGTCGCGGTCGGTGCCGCCGCTGCCCCCGCTGTCCGCCCGGCCCGCCCCGGGCTCCTCCGACGCCACGGTCGAGGCCCCGGCGGTCGTAGCGCCCGCCGCCGCGGATCAGCCGCCGGCGGACGAGGTGCCGGGGGCCGACGTGCCGGCGAGCGAGCTGCCCGAGACCGAGAAGCCGGTGACCGGGCACGGTCGGGCCGGCCGGAACCTGAGGGCCGCCATCGGGGTCGGGGTCGGCCTCGTCGCGCTGGTCCTGGCCTCGCTGCTGATCTGGCGCCCGGCCTTCGTGGGCCTGGTCGTCGCGGCGATGCTCGTGGGGGTCGTGGAGCTGACCCGCGCGATGCGCGCGGGCGCGTTCCGGGCGCCGCTGGTGCCGCTGCTCGTCGGGGTGCCGGCGATGCTGGTGCTCGCCTGGACCCGCGGGCCGACGGGGTTGGTCACCGGCTTCCTGGTCACGGTCCTGGCCGTCCTGCTGTGGCGGCTCGGCGACGGTCCGGCCGGCTACCTGCGTGACGCCTCCGCCGGCGTCTTCGTCGCCCTGTACGTGCCGCTGCTCGCCGGGTTCGCCGTCCTGCTCGCCGTCCCCGACGACGGCGTGGCGCGGGTGCTCGCCTTCATCGCCACCGTCGTCTGCAGCGACGTCGGCGGCTACGCGGCCGGCGTGCTGTTCGGCAGGCACGCCATGGCGCCGTCGATCAGCCCGAAGAAGTCGTGGGAGGGGATGGCCGGCTCGGTGCTGGCCTGCGTCGCCGTCGGCGTCTGCCTGTTCACCTTCACCTTCCACGAGCCGTGGTGGGGCGGGGTGGTCTTCGGGGTGGCCCTCGCGCTGTCGGCCACCATCGGCGACCTGGGCGAGTCGCTGATCAAGCGGGACCTCGGCATCAAGGACATGGGCAACCTGCTCCCGGGCCACGGCGGGATCATGGACCGGCTCGACTCGCTGCTGCCCTCGGCCGCGGTCGCCTACCTCCTGCTGACCCTCCTCGCCCCGGTCTGAGGGTCATGCCGCGCGACTGACCGACCAGGTGCGGCCGACCTCGGCGAAGCCGCGCCGGGCGTACCACCCGCGCGGCCAGTCGTCGGCCGTCGCCTCGAGCACGACGAGGTCGCAGCCGGCCTCCGCGGCGAGCTCCAGGGCCCGGGTCAGCAACGCATCGGCGTGACCGCGCCCGCGGGCGGCCGGGTCGGTCAGCACGGACTCCAGGGCGGCGGTGCCGCCGTCCACGCGCAGCTGGGCGGCGGCGACCACCCGGCCCGACTCCCGCACGACCAGGTCGGTGACGGCGACGACGAGGTCGTTGAGCCGCTCGCGCGCGATGAGCTGCCCGACGACCGCGTCCAGCCGCTCGCCCGTCCCCGGGAGATCCCGGCGCCAGGAGCGCTCCCACAGGTCGTGCACCTCGGTCTGGGCGACGACCTCCACCCGCTGCGTCGCCGCCGGCTCCGGGTCGGCGGGGGAGCGGGCCATGAGCACGAGCTCCTCGACCTCCCAGCCCGCCTGCCCCAGCTCCGCCGCCACCGGGGCGGCGCCGGGCCAGGCCAGCAGCGCCGCCCGGTTCGGCCAGCCGGCGTTGCCGCCGACCTCCTCGGCGGTCGCGGTCACGGTCGCGGCGTCGACCGGGCTGGTCAGCAGCAGCCGGTTGTTGTCGTGCGAGGCGGGGACGTCGGGATCGAGCACCACCACGCCGCCCGGGACGTCGCCCACGCCGACGGCCCGGCGCACCGGCAGGGACGTGTAGTGGGCCACCGCCCGGCCGAGCGCGTCCCCGGCCGAGGGGAGCAGGGGCTGCACCGGCGGCCGGTACGGGACGACGGCGACGACCGCACGGGTCGGCAAGGGGCCGTACAGGTGCGGGAACAGCATCCCCGGCGGGTCCTCGGGCCGGCCGGGCTCGAGCCGCACCGGGTCGGTCAGCCGGGCCGGGTCGACGACGAGCAGCACCAGGTCCCGCCGGCCGGGGAAGAGCGCCTCCGCCGGCAGGTGCACCTGCTCGGGCGTCGACAGGTGCACGAACCCGACGGCGTCCAGCGACGGCGGGCGCAGGGCGCCCGCGTCCAGGGCCGCCCGCCACGCGGCCGGTTCGATCAGGTGGACGTAGACCTCGGCAGCCACCCTGCGATCCTGCCTCCGTGCCCGACGACGAGCTGCCCGGACCCACCGACTGGGGGACGACGGTCGGCGTCGGCCCGTGGGAGGGCGCGTGGCCGGAGGACCCGCGCTACGACCCCGAGCTGCTGGCCGAGGGCGACCGGCGCAACGTCGTCGACCGGTACCGCTACTGGACGGTCGAGGCGATCGTCGCCGATCTCGACCGCCGCCGGCACGGCTTCTCCGTGGCGATCGAGAACTTCGGCCACGACGCCAACATCGGCACGGTGGTGCGCACGGCCAACGCGTTCCTCGCCGCGGAGGTGCACATCGTCGGTCGGCGCAGGTGGAACCGGCGGGGCGCCATGGTCACCGACCGGTACCAGCACCTGCGCCACCACGCCGACGTCGGCGAGCTGCTGGCCTTCGCCGCGGAGCAGGGGCTCGCCGTCGTCGCCGTGGACAACGGGCCGGGCGCGGTGCCGATCGAGACGACCCGGCTCCCGGAGCGCTGCCTGCTGCTGTTCGGGCAGGAGGGGCCCGGGCTCACCGAGGAGGCCCGGGCCGGTGCCGCGCTCACCGTCTCGATCGCGCAGTTCGGCTCCACCCGGTCTATCAACGTGGGCGTCGCCGCGGGCATCGCCATGCACGCCTGGATCCGGGAGCATGCCGAGCGGGAGCGGCGATGAGCGAGAAGGTCGACCTCAAGCGGTCGGACGCGTACCAGGCCCGCGCGGGGGAGTTCCGATTCCTCGACGTGCCGGAGCAGCGGTACCTCATGATCGACGGGGCAGGCGACCCGAACACCTCGAGAACGTTCTCCGAGGCGGTCGAGTCGCTCTACCCGGTCGCCTACGGGATGAAGTTCGCCAGCAAGAACGACCTCGGCCGGGACTACGTCGTGCCACCGCTCGAGGGGCTCTGGTGGGCGGAGGACATGAGCCTGTTCACGGGAGCGCGGGACAAGACGGGGTGGAGCTGGACCCTCATGCTCGTGGTTCCCCCCTGGATCCCCGAGGACGTGTTCCGCGCCGCTGTCGCACGGGCTGCCGCCCGCAAGCGACCTCCTCGCCTGGACGACGTCCACCTGGCGCCCCTGGCCGAGGGCCGGTGCGTGCAGACGCTGCACGTCGGCCCCTTCGACGACGAGGCCGCGGTGCTCGCGCACCTGCACGACGTCGTCCTCCCCGGCCACGGGCTGCGCATGACCGGGAAGCATCACGAGATCTACCTCAGCGACTTCCGCAGGACCGCCCCGGCGAAGCAGCGCACCATCCTGCGGCAACCGGTCACCGCCACCCGGCAGTAGCTCACCCGGCCAGCGCGGGATCCGGGTCGATGCCGCGCGCGGCGAGGGCCCGCTCGATCGCCTCGCACACGGTGCGGACGACGAACACCCGCGCCCAGCGCTTGTCGTCCGCGGCGACGACGTGCCACGGGCCGGCCGGGTGCTCGGTGCGGTCGAGCATCTCCTCGACCGCCGCCTCGTACTCGGCCCGCTTCTCCCGGTTCCGCCAGTCCTCGTCGGTCAGCTTCCAGGCCTTGTACGGGTCGGCCCGGCGCGACTCGAAGCGCCGCAGCTGCTCCTCGGCCGAGACGTGCATCCAGAACTTGACCAGCACCGTCCCCTCGGCGGCCAGGGTGGTCTCCAGGTCGACGATCTCCCCGTAGGCCCGGCGCCACGCCTCCTCGGCGGCGAAGCCCTCCACGCGCTCCACCAGCACCCGGCCGTACCAGGTGCGGTCCAGGACGGCCATCCCGCCCCAGCCCGGCAGCACCGGCCAGAACCGCCACAGGAAGTGGTGCCGCTTCTCGTCCGCGGTGGGGGCCGCGAACTGGGCCACCCGGGCGTGCCGGGGGTCGAGCGGCTCGACGAGCCGCTTGATCGCACCGCCCTTGCCCGAGGCGTCCCACCCCTCGAACAGCACCAGCAGCGGCGGACCGAGTTCACCAGGGCCGATCTGCCCGCCCAGGAGCAGACGCAGGTGGGTCAGCCGTTGCTGTGCCGCAGCGAGCTGGGCGGTCGCCTCCTTCTTGTCGAGGGAGGCGGTCAGGTCCACGTCTGCGAGCCGGCTCATGCCCGCAGACCCTGCCAGGCATCGACCGGACGGGGTGAGTTCGGTCTCCGGAGGGCTGGGCGGGCCCGGGGAGTGGGACGATGGGGTCGCCATGACTGCCCTGCCCCTCGTCTTCGACGCCCCCCGCCGCGGCAAGCCGCCTCGCCACCTCGCCGACCTCACCCGGAACGAGGCCCGCGCGGCGGTCGCCGAGCTCGGACAGCCGGCCTTCCGCGCCGACCAGCTGGCGCGGCACTTCTACCGGGGGGTCACCGACCCGGAGCAGATGACCGACCTGCCCGCTGCCGATCGCGGCGCGCTCACCGAGGCACTGCTCCCCGGGCTGCTGACCGTCGTCCGCCACCAGACCGCCGACGACGGGCGCACCCGCAAGACGCTGTGGCGCCTGCACGACGGCGCGCTGGTGGAGAGCGTGCTCATGCGCTATCCCGGCCGCGCCACCGTCTGCATCTCCAGCCAGGCCGGCTGCGGCATGGCCTGCCCGTTCTGCGCCACCGGCCAGCAGGGCCTCACCCGCAACCTGTCCGCCGCCGAGATCATCGGGCAGGCGGTCGCCGCCGCCGCGGCGATGGCGAACGGGGAGATCGCCGGCGGCCCGGGCCGGCTGTCCAACGTGGTCTTCATGGGCATGGGGGAGCCGCTGGCCAACTACCCCCGCGTCCGCAAGACCCTCGACGCGCTGCTCACCCCCGCCCCGCACGGCCTCGGCCTGGCGCAGCGCTCGGTGACGGTGTCCACCGTCGGCCTGGTCCCGGCGATCCGGCGGCTGACCGAGGAGGGCCTCAACGTCACCCTCGCGGTGAGCCTGCACGCCCCGGACGACGAGCTGCGCGACACCCTCGTGCCGATCAACACCCGCTGGAAGGTCGGCGAGGTCGTGGACGCCGCCGACGCCTACGCCCGGCGCACCGGCCGCCGGTACTCGGTCGAGTACGCGCTGATCCGCGACGTGAACGACCAGCCGTTCCGGGCCGACCTGCTCGGGAAGCTCCTGGCCGGCAAGCTCGCGCACGTCAACCTCATCCCGCTCAACCCGACGCCGGGCAGCAAGTGGGACGCCAGCCCGCTGCCCGCGCAGCGGGAGTTCGTCGCCCGGCTGCGCGCCGCGGGCGTGCCGACGACGGTCCGCGACACCCGCGGCCAGGACATCGACGGCGCCTGCGGCCAGCTGGCCGCGGCCGACCAGGTCGACGGCGTGCCCAGCGTCGCCCTGCCCACCCCGTCGGTGGAGCCGGCCGAGCCGCCCGTCGAGCTGGGTGCCGAGGGCGACGAGTGAGCGAGCCGGGCGGGAGCGACACCCAGTCGCTGACCGGTCCGGGCGCGACCGGCACCACCATCGAGCACGAGCACGCCGACGTCTCCGGCGGCTGGCTGCGGGCCGCCGTCTTCGGGGCCATGGACGGCCTGGTCACCAACACCGCGCTGGTGGCCGGTGTCGGGGGCGGTGGCGCCGCACCCCGCGCGATCGTGCTCGCGGGGGTGGCCAGCCTCGTGGCCGGCGCGATCTCGATGGCGCTCGGTGAGTACACCTCGGTCAAGACCCAGAACGAGCAGCTCGAGCTCGAGGTCGAGAAGGAACGGCGCGAGCTGGCGCGCAACCCCGTCGGAGAGCTGGACGAGCTGGTCGACATGCTGCGCGAGCGCGGCGTCGACAGCCGGTTGGCCCGCTCGGTGGCCGTCCAGCTGTCCCGCGACCCGGAGACGGCGCTGCGGCTGCACGTGGTGGCCGAGCTCGGTCTCGACCCGGACGACCGGCCCTCGCCCATGGTCGCGGCGGTCTCGTCCTTCGTGACCTTCGGCATCGGCGCGCTCATCCCGCTGCTGCCGTACCTGTTCAGTGCCACGGTGCTGTGGCCGGCGCTGGTCTGCGGCGGCCTCGGGCTGATGGCGGCCGGGGCGATCTCCTCCCGGTTCACCCCGCGGCCCTGGTGGTTCGCCGGAGCCCGCCAGCTGCTCTTCGGAGCGGCGGCCGCCGGGATCACGTACCTGATCGGCTCGGCGATCGGCGTCACCGTCGCCTGAGCTGACACGACGAGGGCCGGCTCCGGTGGGGAACCGGCCCTCGCAGCGAACAGGGGCGTCAGCGGCTGCGCCAGGCGTTCTTCCTGCGGAAGATGTCCCAGATCAGGATCGCGATGAGCAGGAGCGCGCTGCCCAGGACCCACAGGTCCTCGACGCGCCCCTCGTGGTTGCCCACCAGGTAGCTGAGCGTCACGAGCACGGCGATCCAGGCGCCGACGCGACCCTTCCGACCGGTCTGCCCGTGCCAGCCCCAGTCGGCCGGCTCCTCGTGCTCGACCGGGTGCGACCCGGCGCGGACCACGCCCTCCTCGCGCCCGGGCTGGTTGACCCGTTCGGTCGAGGGGTCGTCGATCGCGATCCGGTCCCGGTGCGTCTGCTCGCTCACGTGCTCTCCTCGCGACGCTGCTGTGTCCGTGGTCAGCTCGCAGGTCGCTGACCCGCTCATAGTGCCAGGCGCGGCCGGCGGGTACCGCCCAGGGCGGCTGCGCGTCGCCGGCTCAGTCGCCGCAGGCCAGACCCGCCGCGGCGACCGCGGCGGCCGTCTCGGCCGTCGGCAGGCGGAGGAGGGCGCCCTCGACCGGCGGGCCCGCGGGGAGCACGGTGGTCTCGCCGAGCTCCGTGCCGGCCAGCGCCACGAGATCGGCGAGCGACGTGCCGGGGTCCAGGGACACGGCGCCGGAGGCGGCCCACGCCGTCCCCTGCAGACGCCATGGCTGGTAGCGGACGTCGGCCACCCGCTCCTGCAGTGCGCGGAGCACCTGGGCCGCCGTTGCGGCGCGCCCGTCGGGGTCGACGGGAGCCGGCTCCCATCCGTCGCCCGCGGGCGTCTCCGGGTGCCGGGAGCGGACGAGGGCCAGAGCTGTCGCGCCGTCGATCTGCTGCCGCCCGGCACCGGTGAGCAGCAGGCCTGCCTGCGGGTCGCGGACCGGTCCGGGCAGGTCGACGTCCACCCCGCCGACGGCGTCCACGAGGTCGGTGAAGCCGGCGAGATCGACGGTGATCAGGTGGTCGGTCGGGATGCCCAGCCCGCACAGTGCCGCGACCGTGGCCTGCGGCCCGCGGAGCCAGCTGAGCGCCAGCCGGCCGGTGTGGCCCCCGTCGGTGACCAGCAGGTCGCGAGGAACCGACAGCACCCGTGTGCCGGCATCGGTCCGGTGGACCACCAGCACGACGTCCGCCCGGCTGCCCGGCACGTCCTCGGGGCGGCCGAAGGCGTCGGCGTCCGCGCCGGCGGGGAGGGACTCGCGCGAATCGAGCCCGATCAGCACCCAGGTGCGGCCGTCCCCGTCGTCCGGAGGGAGGTCGACCTGGACCTGCCCCATCCGGGCGGCGAGGAGGGCGGCGTCGGCACCGACGGCGAGGAGGACCAGCAGCACGGTCGCGGCGGCTGCCCGGAGCCACCTCCGGGACGACGGCCGACGCCGGCCAGGGCGGACCTGGCCGGCGTCGGGATCGTGCGGTGCGGTCATGCTCAGGCCTGCACGGCCCCCGCGGACCGGCGACGCGCGGCGAACACCAGCCCGCCGCCGGCGGCGAGGGCGCCCAGGCCCAGGCTCAGCGGCAGGGCGACGCTGGCGCCGGTCGAGGCCAGACGGGCCGAACCGGTGGTGGCGGCGGCCACCGCGAAGGACTCCTGGAAGTAGGTGCCCTTGTCGCCCTCGTAGACCAGCGTGTGGTCGCCGACCGGCGTACCCGCCGGGACGGTGAACTCGATCCGGACGGTGCCCGACGCGTCGGCGGTGAACGAGCCCACCCGCGTCGGCGTCGAGTTGAGGGTGACCGTGACGACCTCGAAGGGCTTGAACCCGGTGAGGACCTTCACGACCTTCTCGCCCAGCGGAGCGCGGTCACCGGTCGCGGCGCCCGTGTCGGGGCTCGCGACGCCGGCCGTGATGGCCGCCGCGCCGCGGGGGGTGCCGGCCGCGACGGGCGCGGCCGCGGGAGCCGGGGCCGGGGCCGCGGAGGGCTTGGAGGGCGTGGAGGGCGCGGCCACCGTGATCGTGAAGTCGTCGTAGTCGAAGCCGTCGGTGTACCAGTCGCAGACGGCGGCGAACGTGTAGGTCCCGGCCTCCGTCGGCGCGGTCTGGGTCATGGTCCAGGTGCCGTTCGCGGCCGCCTCCTCGGCATCGGCGGACTGGGCACCGACCGCAAGGAAGACGACGCCCATGGCGTCGTAGTCCGCGTCCTGGGACACGCACTCGGTGCCGGAGACGGTGTAGGTCGCGCCCGGCGCGACGGTCGACTGGCTGACGGTCACGGCGGGGGCCGCCATCGCGGCGGGGGCGAGCGCCACGCCGAGGGCGGCGGTGCCGAGGGCGAGCCCGGCGGCGGTGACCGCACGACGGGGGGAGAACTGCGACATGGAGAGAGGCCTTCCTTGGCATCTGCGGTCCGGGGCCGGGCCGTCCCCCACAAGATCGGCACGATGGCGTTCCGCTTGAGCCCGGGTCATCTTTCCGGGGCAGGAGTGGCGGATGGGGTGGGTGAGGCCGAGGTCCCGGGGTGCGGGTTGGCAGGATCACCGGCATGAGCCAGCCGCGCGAGGTCACCGTGCTCGGATCCACCGGCTCGATCGGCCGGCAGGCGGTCGCGGTCGCCCGCCAGAACCCCGGGCGGCTGCGGATCACCGGGCTGGCCGCGGGCGGAGGGGACGTCGCGACGCTGGCCGAGCAGGCGCTGTCGCTGCAGGTCCGCACGGTCGCCGTCGCCAAGGCCACCGCCGCGCAGGACCTGCAGCTGGCCTTCTACGCCGCCGCGTCCAAGCGCGGCTGGTCGCGCGGGGAGTACGCGCTCCCGGAGATCCTCGCCGGGCCGCGGGCCGCGGAGGAGCTGGCCGCCCGCCCCGCCGACGTCGTCCTCAACGGCATCACCGGCTCCATCGGCCTGGGCCCGACGCTGTCCGCGCTGCGGGCCGGCCGCACGGTCGCGCTGGCGAACAAGGAGTCGCTGATCGCCGGGGGAGACCTCGTGCTGGCCGCGGCCGAACCGGGTCAGCTCGTGCCGGTCGACTCCGAGCACTCCGCCCTGGCGCAGTGCCTGCGCGGCGGGTCGCGCGCGGAGGTCGCCCGGCTGGTGCTCACGGCCAGCGGGGGCCCCTTCCGGGGTCGCTCGGCGGCCGACCTGGAGGCGGTCACGGTGGAGCAGGCGATGGCCCACCCCACCTGGGACATGGGCCCGGTGATCACCATCAACTCGGCGACCCTCGTGAACAAGGGCCTCGAGCTCATCGAGGCGCACCTGCTCTTCGGCGTCCCGTACGCAGACATCGACGTCGTCGTGCACCCGCAGTCGATCGTGCACTCGATGGTGACCTTCGCCGACGGCGCGACGATCGCCCAGGCCAGCCCGCCGGACATGCGGCTGCCCATCGCCCTGGGCCTGGCCTGGCCGGACCGGCTGCCCGACGTGCAGCCCGCGCTGGACTGGACCACGGCCAGCACCTGGGAGTTCTTCCCGCTCGACGAGCAGGCGTTCCCCGCGGTGCGGCTGGCCCGCTCGGCCGGGGAGGCCGGAGGGGTGGCACCGGCGATCTACAACGCCGCCAACGAGGAGGCCGTCGCGGCCTTCACGGCGGGTCGGCTGTCGTTCCCAGGGATCGTCCAGCTCGTCGCGCGTACCCTCGACGAGGCGCCGGACCTCGGCGTCCCCACGCGTGTCGAGGACGTCCTCGCTGCGGAGAAGTGGGCCCGGGAGCACGCCCGGGGCATCATCGCCGGAGGCTGAGCTGAGCGGGTTCCTGCTGACGGTCCTCGGGATCGTCGCCTTCGCCCTCGGCCTGCTGTTCAGCATCGGGTTCCACGAGTTCGGCCACTTCTTCTGGGCCCGGAAGTTCGGCATGCGGGTGCCGCAGTTCTTCGTCGGCTTCGGCCCGACGGTGTTCTCCCGCCGGTTCGGCGAGACCGAGTTCGGCTTCAAGGGCATCCCGCTCGGCGGCTACATCCGCATCGTCGGCATGATCCCGCCGGCGGAGGAGGGCGAGAGCAAGCGCGCCACCCGCATGCGCAGCTTCATCGCCGAGGTCCGCGGCCAGGCGCTCGACGACGTCCTGCCCACCGACGGCGACCGGGTCTTCTACAAGAAGCCCTGGTGGCAGCGGATCATCGTCATGTTCGCCGGCCCGTTCCACAACCTCGTGCTGGCGGTCCTGTTCTTCACCATCGTGCTCACCGCCTTCGGCATCCCCGGGGCGACGACGACGGTCAGCGCCGTCCCGGAGTGCGTGCTGCCGGCGGACGCGGCCAGCCGCACCTGCCCGGAGGACGCCGAGCCGTCACCGGCCGCCGCCGCCGGGATCCGGGCCGGGGACACGATCGTCGCGATCGACGGCCGGGCCGTGTCGCAGGTGGCCGACACCGGCCGGGGCGACGGGGAGACCGGCTGGGGGCAGGTCCAGGACGCCATCCGGGAGAGCACCGGCAGCCCCGTCGTCCTCACGGTCGAGCGCGAGGAGGACGGCGCCACGCGGCAGCTCGACCTCACCGTCACCCCGATCGCAAACACCGTCCGCGTCGACGACGACGGGGACGGCGAGGCCGACGGCACCCGGACCGTCGGCTACGTCGGGGTCCAGGCCGCGCAGACCTACGTGCAGCAGCCGGTCACCGCGGTGCCGGGCTTCATCGGGGACTACACCGCCAAGGCGGTCGACCGGCTGGCCGAGATCCCGCAGCGCGTCCCGGCGCTCTTCCGGGCCGCGTTCCTGGGGGAGGAGCGCGACCCGCAGGGGCCGATCGGCGTCGTCGGCGTGGGCCGGATCTCCGGTGAGGTCTTCGCGCTGGACCAGATCACCACCACGGAGAAGATCAGCACGTTCTTCCAGCTCCTGGCCGGGATGAACCTGGTGCTGTTCCTGTTCAACCTGCTGCCGATCTACCCGCTCGACGGCGGGCACGTCGCCGGGGCGCTGTACGAGAAGGCGCGCGCGACCGTCGCCCGGCTGCGCGGTCGCCCGGACCCCGGGCCCTTCGACATCGCCCGGCTGATGCCGGTCGCCTACGTCGTCGCCGGGCTCTTCCTCGTGCTGTCGGGGCTGCTGTTCATCGCCGACATCGTCAACCCGATCACCCTGGCCGGCTGAGCCGGCCGCGAGCCGATCAGCACCCCGACGACCACGAGGACGCCGGCGGCCAGCTCGACGCGGTCCAGCACCTCCCCGAAGGCCAGCCACGAGGCGAGGACGCCGACCACGGGCACGAGCATCGAGAACGGTGCGACCACGTTCGACGGGTGCCGGGACAGCAGCGAGTTCCACAGCCCGTAGCCGACGAGCGTGGCGACGACGACCACGTAGAGCAGGCCCAGGACCGCCGGCAGCGCCTCGGCGGTGGCGACGTCCGCCAGGGACCGGCCGATCCGCTCCGGGCCCTCGACCAGCAGGGCCAGCACCAGCATCGGCACGGGCGGGACGACCGCCGACCACAGCGTGAGGTGCAGCCCGTTGGGCGCCTTCGCCTGCCGGCTGCAGACGTTCCCGATCGCCCAGCCCAGCGCTCCGCACAGGGTCAGGACGACGGGCAGCCACGCCGCGGTCTGCGAGCGGTGGAGCGCGATCACGGCCAGCCCCGCGACGGCCAGGGCGACCCCCGCGAGCTGTCGGGCGGAGAGCGTCTCGTGCAGCCAGACGCCGGCGAGCAGGACGGTGAAGGGCGCCGACGCCTGCAGGACGAGCGAGGCCAGGCCGCTGGGCATCCCGGCGGCCATGCCGAGGTAGAGGAAGGCGAACTGGAGGAGCCCGATGCCCAGGCCGACGCCGATCAGCCAGCGCACCGGCACCGGCGGCCGGGGCACGAGGAGCAGGGCGGGCAGGGCCACGAGGGCGAACCGCAGCGCGACCATGAACAGCGGCGGGAAGTGCTCCAGGGCCAGCGCGGTGGCGGGGAAGTTGACGCCCCAGCACACGGCGACGAGGCAGGCGAGCAGTCGGTCGCGGACGGGCATGCGGTCGAGCCTCGAGGCGCGCTCGTTGAAGGACAAGCGCAAACCGGTGAAGCGAACTTGTACCGTCGCTTCATGGTTGATGCGGGTCAGGACCTCTGGGGGCGGGTGGATGTCGCGCACCTCGCCGTCCTGCGCGAGCTGGCCGAACACGGGTCGGTGACCGCGGTGGCCCGGGCCACCATGCTCTCGCCGTCGGCGGTCTCGCAGCAGCTCAAGGTGCTGCAGCGGCGGCTCGGCGTCGGGCTGGTCGAGCGGGCCGGCCGGGGGGTGCGGCTGACCGATGCCGGCCGGGCGCTGGCCGGCATCGCGGCGAGCGTCTCCACCGCCCTGGCGACCGCGGAGGCCGACTGGCAGCGCTACCGCGGCGGGGTCGGTGGAACGGTCCGGCTGGCCACCTTCCACTCGGCGGGCGAGCTGCTCGTCCCCGGCCTCCTCGACCGCCTGGCCGCGCATCCCGACGTCGTCCTGGACACCTTCGACGAGGACGTGCTGCAGGACGACTTCGCGGGCCTGACCGCCGACTACGACGTCGTCGTCGCCCACCGCTCGGACGACGTCGTGCCACCGCCGCGCGACGGCCTGGAGGTGCGCCTGCTGCTCCGGGAGCCGCTCGACGTCGCGCTGCCGCTGGACCACCCGCTCGCCGGGCAGGACCGCGTCACCCCGGCAGACGTCATCGACGAGGACTGGATCGTCCCGCCGCCCGAGTTCCCCATCGACCGCGTGCTGAGCGCCGTGGCGGCGCAGGCGCGCCGCCCGGTGCGCGTCGTGCGTCGGACCACCCACCTGCCCCTGACCGAGAAGCTGGTCGCCCGGGGGCACGGCATCGCGCTGCTGCCGCGCCACACGACCCTGGACCGGGCCGAGGGCCGGCTGGCGCTCGTGCCCCTGGCGGACCTGCGGGCGGGCCGGGTCATCGAGGCGCTGATGCGCCCCGACCGGGCCGCTCGCCGGTCGGTGCAGGTCGTCCTGGACGCGCTGGTGGCCGAGGCGGCCTCCGTCGCCGGCTGACCCGACGGCGCACGTCACAGCCGTGCCGCGGGCATCCGTGGCGGGGCGGGGGATACTGGCGGGCATGGCGATCCCCGTCGGCCTCGGCATGCCGGCCGCACCCCCGCCCGTTCTCGCCCCGCGACGCAAGACGCGACAGCTCGACGTGGGCGGCGTCGGCGTCGGCAGCGACTTCCCGGTGAGCGTGCAGTCGATGTGTACCACCAAGACCGCCGACATCAACGCCACGCTCCAGCAGATCGCCGAGCTGACCGCCTCGGGCTGCCAGATCGTGCGGGTCGCGGTGCCCGACACCGACGACGCCGAGGCGCTGGCCACCATCGCGAAGAAGTCGCAGATCCCGGTGATCGCCGACATCCACTTCCAGCCGCGGTACGTGTTCGCCGCGATCGACGCCGGCTGCGCCGCGGTCCGCGTGAACCCCGGCAACATCAAGAAGTTCGACGACAAGGTGGGCGAGATCGCCCGCGCGGCCAAGGACGCGGGGACGCCGATCCGCATCGGCGTGAACGCCGGCTCCCTCGACAAGCGGCTGCTCGCCAAGTACGGCAAGGCGACGCCGGAGGCGCTGGTCGAGTCGGCGCTGTGGGAGTGCTCCCTGTTCGAGGAGCACGACTTCCGCGACATCAAGATCTCGGTCAAGCACAACGACCCGGTGGTCATGGTCCGGGCCTACGAGCTGCTCGCCGCGCAGTGCGACTACCCGCTGCACCTCGGCGTCACGGAGGCCGGCCCGTCGTTCCAGGGCACGATCAAGTCCGCGGTCGCCTTCGGCGCGCTGCTGTCCCAGGGGATCGGCGACACGATCCGCGTCTCCCTGTCGGCCCCGCCGGCCGAGGAGGTCAAGGTGGGCAACCAGATCCTGGAGTCGCTGAACCTCAAGCAGCGCGGACTGGAGATCGTCAGCTGCCCCTCGTGCGGGCGCGCGCAGGTCGACGTGTACAAGCTGGCGAACGAGGTGACCGCCGGCCTGGAGGGCATGGAGGTGCCGCTGCGCGTCGCCGTCATGGGCTGCGTCGTCAACGGCCCCGGCGAGGCCCGCGAGGCCGACCTCGGCGTCGCCTCGGGCAACGGCAAGGGGCAGATCTTCGTCAAGGGCGAGGTCGTGAAGACCGTGCCCGAGTCGATGATCGTGGAGACCCTCATCGAGGAGGCGCTGCGGATCGCCGCCGAGCAGACCGATGCCGGCATCGCCTCCGGTCCGCCCGTCGTCTCCGTCAGCTGACCGGCCCGGACCCGCCCGCTGCCCGCCCGTGCTGAGATCGACAGGGTCATCCGCCCACCCCGCCACCCCGGCGGCTCGCGTCCTGGACGAGGGTGACGAGTCCGCCGTCCACCGGCTCCTGGCGACCGACCCGGTGGCGGCCTGCGTGCTCGCCGGTCGGGTCGAGCTGACCGGCATCGCCCAGGGTGCCGTCGGTGCGCCGCTGTGGGGCTTCGGGTCCGGTCGCACGCTGGAGGCGGTCTGCCTGGCCGGCGCCAACCTCATCCCCTTCGCCGTGCCCGGTGCCGAGCGCGCCGCCGCGGCGGCCTTCGCCGAGCGGGCCCGCCGGGCCGGCCGCCGGTGCAGCACGATCGTCGGGTCGGCCGCCTCCGTGGCGCCGCTGTGGGAGCTGCTGGCCCCCTCCTGGGGCCCGCCCCGGGACCACCGCCCCCGCCAGCCGCTGATGGCCATCGACGGCCCGCCGGCCGTCGCGCCCGAGCCGCGGGTCCGCCCGGTGCGGCCCGACGAGCTCGACGTGCTGCTGCCCGCGGCGGTCGCCATGTTCACCGAGGAGATCGGGGTCAGCCCGCTGCGTCTGGACGGCGGGGCCGGTTACCGGGCGCGGCTGGCCGAGCTCGTCCGGGCCGGGCGGGCGCTGGCCTGGATCGAGGACGGCCGGGTGGTGTTCAAGGCCGAGATCGGGGCGGTGAGCCGGGCGGCGTGCCAGGTGCAGGGCGTGTGGGTCGCGCCGGCCCACCGCGGCACGGGCATCGGCGCGGCCGGCACCGCGGCGGTCGTGGAGTACGCCCGGTCGACCCTCGCCCCCGTCGTCAGCCTGTACGTCAACGACTACAACCTCGCCGCCCGGGCCGCCTACCGCCGGGTCGGCTTCCGCGAGGTCGGGCAGTTCTCCAGCGTGCTGTTCTAGAACGGCCGGGTCCGTCTGAGAGGCTGCGGAGGTGCGCGCGCGATCCGGTTCCGTCCTGCTCACCTCCCTCCTCCTCGCCGGCCCCGTCCTGGCCGCCTGCTCGGGCGGGGGTGAGGACGAGGTGCGGCAGACCGCTCAGGCCTTCCTGGACGACTGGGCGGGCGGGGACGCCGCAGCCGCCGCGGCGGCCACCACGGATCCCGACGCCGCGACGACGTTCCTGGAGCAGGCCGCCACGGACCTGCCCGACGCGACGCTGACGGCGGAGCTCGGTGCCGTCACCGTCGAGGACGGCACCGCCACCGCCGCCTGGACCGCGACCTGGGACCTCGCCGCCGCGCCCGACTGGAGCTACGACGCCACGCTGCGGCTCGAGGAGGGGGAGGACTCCTGGGCGGTCGTCGCCGAACCCACCCTCGTGCACCCCGAGCTCGCTGAGGGTCAGCACCTCGTGCTGAGCCGCGCCCTCCCCGAGCGCGCCGCCCTGACCGACGCGTCGGGGGCGCCGCTGTTCACCCCCACCGAGGTGGTGGACGTGGGTGTCGACCCCGGCCAGGTCACCGACCTGCCCGCCCTGGCCGGCGCCCTGTCGGCGGCCACCGGCATCGACGCCGCGACGATCACCGCCGACGTCCAGGCCGCCCCGGCCGGCCAGTTCGTCCCCGTCATCACGCTGCGCCGGCCCGCCTTCGAGGCGATCCGCGCCCAGGTCTTCGACCTGCCCGGCGCCGTCTTCCCGACCCGGACGCGGCTGCTGGCCCCGTCGGCCCAGTTCGCCGAGGCGCTGATCGGCCGGGTCGGGGCGGCGACCGCCGAGATCCTCGAGGAGTCCACCGAGGACGGCGAGCCCCGCTACGCCGCCGGCGACCAGCTCGGCACCTCCGGGCTGCAGCGGATCTACCAGGACCGGCTGGCCGGCACCCCCGGCTTCACCGTCCGCGTGGCCGCCCTCGACGAGACCATCGGGGACGAGGGTCGCGAGATCGCTGCCGTCGAGCCGGTCCCCGGCGAGCCGGTGCAGACCCCCCTCGTCCCGGCGATCCAGAACGCCGCCGACGCGGCCGTGGCCGCCGAGTCGCTGCCCACGCACCTCGTCGTCGTCCGCCCGGGCACCGGTGAGCTCCTCGCCGTCTCCTCCAACGAGGTGGCCGACGCCGGCAACGCCCTGGCCGGCCGCTTTCCGCCCGGCTCGAGCATGAAGGCGATCACCGCCACGGCGCTGCTCTCCGCCGGGACGGTGACCCCGGAGAGCGCCGTCCCGTGCCCGGGGACGACCGTGGTCGAGGGCCGCGAGTTCGAGAACCAGGACCAGTTCGACCTCGGCACCGTGCCCTTCACCGAGGCGTTCGCCGAGTCGTGCAACACGACCTTCATCCAGCAGGGGATGCAGCTCCCCGAGAGCGCGCTGGCCGACGCCGCGGCCGCGTTCGGGGTGGGCACCGACTGGCAGCTGCCGGTCGACGTCTTCTCCGGGAGCGTGCCGGCCGACAGCACCGGCACGACCAAGGCCGCGAACATGATCGGTCAGGGGCAGGTGCTCATGAGCCCGGCGCAGATGGCCCTCGTCGTCGCCGGCATCGCCGGTGGCACTCCGGTCGCCCCGGTCGAGGTCGTCGGCGCGGACCCGGCCGGGGCCGTGCCCGCGGGCCCGGGTCCGCAGGTCCTCGACGCGCTGCGCCCGATGATGCGGCAGGTGGTGCTGACCGGTACCGCCGCCGCGCTGGCCGACCGCGGCGAGGTGTTCGGCAAGACGGGCACGGCCGAGTTCGGCACCAACACCCCGCCGGACTCCCACGGCTGGTTCGTCGGCTACCGGGTCGACGGGGCCGGCGGGCCGATCGCCTTCGCCGTCCTCGTCGAGGCCGGCCAGTCCAGCAGCGCCGCCGTCGCCGTCGCCGACGCGTTCCTGGGTGCGCTGGGCTGATCGCCTCAGAGCCCGGGCAGCGCCCGGGTGACCGGGGTCCGGCCCGCCGCCGCACGCCAGCCCACGGCGCGCACCTCGGCGTCGCTGAGCGCCTCGAGGGCGAGCTCGCGGGTGCCGGGCTCGGCGGCCTGGTCGAGCACGCGCACCCAGGCGGCGGAGACGCCGTCCTCCAGGACCACGGCCAGCGCCGCCGCGTCGACCGCGGCGAGCACCGGGAACGGCAGCGCGTAGGCGCCCTCGGCCGGGGGCGGCTCCACCGAGCGCTCGGCCAGCAGGGCGATCGCCCGGTCGCGGACGTCGCGGTGGGCCGCCTCGGCGCTGCCCGCCGTGCCCCGACCCCCGGGCTCGAGCGCCGCCCCCACTACGCCGTAGCCCCAGACCGCGGCGTGCGTGGCGGCGACCGCCAGGCCGAGCGCGGCGTTCTCCGCGGCCAGGTCCTGGGCGCTCTCGTCGGCGCCGTCGTCAGCCATTCCGGGCTCCCGTCATGCCAGTCGTCCGTCCTGTCCGCGCAGTCCCGCGGAGATCGAGCCGAGCAGGGCGGCCCGCGCGCCGGACTGGGACACGCAGGCGGTGGCGTGGGAGGTGGCCGCCGTGGCCACCTGCGCGCGCAGCCACGAGCGGGCCTCGCCGGGCGAGGGCGGCGTGCCGGGGGAGACCGCCGACGGCGTCGCGCCCGGTGCCGCGGCCCGCAACCGCGCGAGCTGCTCGGCGGCCTGGGCGGCGAGCTCCGCCACCTCCCCGGCGAGGCCCGGGTCGGCGGCGCCGGCCGCCGTGTAGGCCGCGACGAGCGTCTCCTGCACCCCGACCTGGCCCAGCAGCTGGTCGGCCTGCTCGCCGGTCACCTGCTCGCGCTGCTCGGTCGGGGACGAGGTGCAGCCCGCGGCCAGGAGCGCCAGTCCGGTCGCCGAGGCGGCCAGCAGCGTGCGCCGGGAGAAGCCCCGGGGGCCGGGAGGAGGGAGGGAGGACATCGGGGTCCATCCTCGCAGCCGCCGGCGGCCGGGGTCGGCACGGCCGGGGTCGGGCGAGTTCCGCGTCGGCCCGCCGGTCAGGCGGGTCCCGCGTGCACCTCGCGTCCCACCAGCTGGGCGGGCGGTGGCACCGGTGCCCGGTCCCGGGTCCCCGCGCCGGGCGGTAACCTGACCTCTTCCCCTCGGAACCCCCGCCCGGCTGCGCCGGAACGGGTCCGGGGACGCGCACCGCACCCTGCGGCCGCCCGAGCCAGGAGGAGGTAGCCGTGTCCACCTCTCGGAGCACCGCCCGCACCGACCCCGCCGCCGCCCGGCTGACCGGGTGGATCGCGCCCGTCGTCGAGGGGGCCGGGTACGACCTCGAGGAGCTGGTGGTCACCCCCGCCGGCCGCCGCAGCGTCGTCCGGGTGGTCGTCGACCGGGACTCCGGGGTGACCCTCGACGACATCGCCGAGGTCAGCCGCGCGGTGTCCGAGGTTCTCGACAGCGAGGACGACGGCATGGGCCGCACGCCCTACGTCCTGGAGGTCACCAGCCCCGGCGTCGACCGGCCGCTCACCGAGCAGCGGCACTGGCGGCGCAACCTCGGCCGCCTCGTCACCGTGACCGTCGGTCCGGCCGGCGCCCGCGAGGAGGTCACCGGACGCATCACCGCGGTGGAGGACGCCGGCGTGACCCTCGCGGTCGAGGCGCAGGGCAAGCCCGGCGCGAAGAAGCGCCCCCCGACGCCGCGGGACGTGCCCTGGACGGAGCTCGGCAACGGGCGGGTGCAGGTGGAGTTCGGCCGCCCCACCCCGGAGGACGACGCCGTCCCCGGCACCGGCGAGGACGAGGACGACCTGCTCGACGACGAGCTGACCGACGACATGGACGACGACGACATGGACGACCCCGAGCTCGACGACGACGTCGCGCCGGGGAACGCGCCCCAGGCGCGAGGAGGAGCACAGTGAACATCGACGTCACCGCGCTCAAGGCGGTCGTGGGGGAGAAGGGCATCCCCGCCGACACGGTCATCCAGGCGATCGAGAGCGCCCTGGTCACCGCCTACCGGCACGCCGACGGCGCCGCCAAGCACGTCCGCGTGCACGTGGACCGCAAGAGCGGCGAGGTCGCCGTCCTCGCCCAGGAGCTGGGTGCCGACGGCGAGGTCGTGCGCGAGTGGGACGACACCCCCACCGACTTCGGCCGGATCGCCGCCAGCACCGCCAAGCAGGTCATCGTGCAGCGGCTGCGGGACGCCGAGCACGAGCAGACCTTCGGCGAGTACGCCGGCAAGGAGGGCGACATCGTCAGCGGCATCGTGCAGGCGCACGACCGCCGCAACGTGCAGGGCACCGTGCTGATCGACATCGGCAAGGTGGAGGCGGTGCTGCCCTCGACGGAGCAGGTGCCCGGCGAGGACTACAGCCACGGCAGCCGGATCAAGGCCTACGTCGTCTCGGTCGCCCGCACCTTCCGCGGCCCGCAGGTGACCGTCTCCCGCACCCACCCGCACCTGGTCCGCAAGCTGTTCGCGCTCGAGGTGCCCGAGGTCGCCGACGGCAGCGTCGAGATCGTCGCGGTGGCCCGGGAGGCCGGCGCCCGCTCGAAGATCGCCGTCCGCACCGCGGTGCCCGGGCTGAACGCCAAGGGCGCCTGCATCGGCCCGATGGGCCAGCGGGTGCGCAACGTCATGAGCGAGCTGCACGGCGAGAAGATCGACATCGTCGACTGGTCGGACGACCCGGCCACGTTCGTGGCCCAGGCGCTGAGCCCGGCCCGCGTCTCCGAGGCCCGCGTGGTCGACGCCCAGGCGAAGGCCGTGCGCGTCGTGGTCCCGGACTACCAGCTGTCGCTGGCCATCGGCAAGGAGGGCCAGAACGCCCGCCTCGCCGCCCGGCTCACCGGCTGCCGGATCGACATCCGCAGCGACGCCCAGGGCGACGACGCGGCCGCCGAGCCCTCTCCCGGTGTGGGCCGGGCGCCGCTGCGCTCGGGTGCCCCGGCTCCCTCCACGGGGGGACGGCCGGGCGCCCACCGGCCCCCACCCCGACGCGTGGAACATCGGGGACCGACGACGCGCTAGAGTGCAGGGTGGCCGAAACGTCGATCCCGGTGCGCACCTGTGTGGGCTGCCGGCGCCGCGCTCCGGTCACCGATCTGCTGCGCGTCGTCGTCTCGTCCGGGACCCTGGTCCCGGATCCGCGGCGGCGGCTCCCCGGAAGGGGGGCGTCGGTGCACCCCACCCCGGGGTGCCTGGTCGCAGCGGAGCGACGCCGGGCCTTCAACCGGGCACTGCGCCTCCCCGGAGGCAGCCAGCTGGAGGCCGGTCCGCTCCGGGAGCACGTCCACGGATCCTCCTCGGAGGGCCCCGGGACGCAGACCCGGACGGGCGAGTGAGCGCGGCGGTGCCGCACTCACCACTTCCAGAAGTTCCACGTCGGACCGGCACTCGGCCGGTCCGCATGTCGACAGGACGCAAGTCGGATGACTCAGCCGTGAAGTTCTCACGATGACCATGCGCCACTAACGACGAGGTCGAGCGGGCAAGCCGCCGGCCTCACAAAGAGGAGACCCGTGCCAGGCAAAGCCCGCGTACACGAACTCGCCAAGGAGTTCGGTGTCGACAGCAAGACCGTGCTCGCCACGCTCAAGGAGCAGGGCGAGTTCGTGAAGTCCGCCTCGTCGACCGTCGAGGCCCCCGTGGCCCGTCGGCTCCGCGAGGCCCTCGGTGCCGCCACCGGCGCCGCGACCCCGAGCGCGCCCGCTCCGGTGACCGCCCGTCCGGGCCCGGCGGCGGCTCGTCCGTCCGCTCCGGCTCCGGGTCCGCGTCCGGCCGCTCCGGCTCCGCAGGCCCCCGCGGCCAGCGCGCCCGTGCAGCAGCCCCCGGCGGCTCCGGCCCCGGCTCCGGTCGCTCCGGCTCCTGCGCAGCAGGCCCCCGCGGCCTCGGCGCCCGTGCAGCAGCCCCCGGCGGCCCGTCCGGCCGCCCCGCGTCCGGCTGCGGCCGGTGGCGGTGCACCGGCCGGCGCCGGTCCGCGGCCCGGACCTCGTCCGGCCCCGCGTCCCGGTAACAACCCGTTCAGCTCCCCCCGCCCGGCCGCACCTCCGGCCGCGGCGGCCGGCGGCGCTCCCGCCGCCGCTCCCAGCGCCGGTCCCCGTCCGGGCCCGGCGGCGCCCGGCGCCCGTCCTGCTCCGGGCGCTCCCCGTCCGGCAGCCGGTGCAGGTGGACCGCGTCCCGGTCCTGGTGGGCCGCGTCCCGCGCCCGGCGCCGGCGGTCCCCGCCCGGCTCCCGGTGCCGGCGGTCCGCGCCCGAACCCGGGCATGATGCCGCAGCGTCCGGCGCCGGGCATGTCGCCCGGTCGCCCCGGTGCCGGCGGCCGACCCGGTGGTGGCCCCGGTGGTCCTGGTGGCCGCACCGGTGGTCCCGGCGGCGGCGGTGGCCGTCCCGGTGGTCCCGGTGGCGGCGGTGGCTTCCGCCCCGGCGGCGGTGGCGGCGCCCCCGGTGCCGGCGCGCCCGCCGGTGGTGGCTTCCGTGGTGGCGGTGGCCCGCGTGGCCGCGGCCGTGGTGGCTCCGGTGCCACCACCGCTGGTGCCTTCGGCCGTCCCGGCGGTCGCGGCCCGGTCCGCGGTCGCAAGAGCAAGAAGCAGCGGCGTCAGGAATTCGACTCGATGGCGGCGCCCAGCATGGGCGGCGTCATGCTCCCGCGCGGCAACGGGCAGACCGTCCGGCTGCCCCGCGGCGCCTCGCTGACCGACCTGGCCGAGCGGATCAACGCCGAGCCGGCCGCGCTGGTCACCGCCCTGTTCCACCTGGGCGAGATGATCACCGCGACGCAGTCGGTCAACGACGAGACGCTGCAGCTCCTCGGTGCCGAGATCGGCTGGGTCATCCAGGTCGTGAGCCCCGAGGACGAGGACCGCGAGCTGCTGGAGACCTTCGACCTCACCTTCGGCGACGAAGAGGGCGAAGAGGGCGACTGGGAGTCCCGTCCGCCGGTGGTCACGGTCATGGGTCACGTCGACCACGGAAAGACCAAGCTGCTGGATGCCATCCGGCACGCCAACGTGGTCTCGAAGGAGGCCGGTGGCATCACCCAGCACATCGGCGCCTACCAGATCGTCACCGAGCTCGAGCACAACGAGCGGCCGATCACCTTCATCGACACCCCCGGTCACGAGTCGTTCACCGCGATGCGTGCCCGTGGCGCGAAGGTGACCGACATCGTGGTCCTCGTGGTCGCGGCCGACGACGGCGTCATGCCGCAGACGGTCGAGGCGCTCAACCACGCCCAGGCCGCCGAGGTGCCGATCGTGGTCGCGGTCAACAAGATCGACAAGGAGGGGGCCAACCCCGCCAAGATCCGTCAGCAGCTCACCGAGTACGGGCTGGTGGCCGAGGAGTACGGCGGCGACACGATGTTCGTCGACGTCTCCGCGACCACCCGTCAGGGCCTCGACGAGCTCCTCACGGCGATCCTGCTGACCGCGGACGCCTCGCTCGACCTGCGCGCGAACACCGAGCAGGACCCGCAGGGTGTCGTCATCGAGGGCAAGCTGGACAAGGGCCGGGGCCCCGTCGCCACGGTGCTCGTCCAGCGCGGCACGCTGCGCCAGGGCGACTCGATCGTGGCCGGCGACGCCTACGGTCGCGTCCGGTCGCTGCTCGACGAGCACGGCAACAAGCTCAAGGAAGCCCTGCCGTCGCGGCCGGTGCAGGTCGTCGGCCTGACCTCCGTCCCGCGTGCCGGCGACACCTTCCTGGTCGTCGAGGAGGACCGGACGGCGCGGCAGATCGCCGACCGCCGCCAGGCCCGCATCCGCAACGCGCAGAACGCCTCCATGCGCAAGCGGATCAGCCTCGAGGACCTCGACGCCGCGCTCAAGGAGAACCGTCAGCTCAACCTGATCATCAAGGGCGACAACTCGGGCACCGTCGAGGCGCTCGAAGAGGCGCTCATGAAGATCGAGGTCGGGGACGACATCTCGCTGCGGGTCATCCACCGCGGCGTCGGTGGCATCACCAAGAGCGACATCGACCTGGCGCTGGCCGACGACGTCATCGTCCTGGGCTTCAACGTCCGGGCCGAGGGCCAGGCCACCGAGCTCGCCAACCGCGAGGGTGTGGACGTCCGGTACTACACGGTCATCTACCAGGCCATCGACGAGATCGAGGCCGCTCTCAAGGGCATGCTCAAGCCCGAGTACGAGGAGGTCCAGCTCGGGACCGCGGAGGTCCGCGAGGTCTTCCGCGTTCCCAAGATCGGCAACGTCGCCGGTTCGCTGGTCCGCTCCGGGACGATCGTCCGCAACTCGAAGGCGCGTCTGCTCCGTGACGGCAACGTGGTCGCCGACAACCTGACGGTGGAGTCCCTCCGCCGGTTCAAGGACGACGCGACCGAGGTCCGCGAGGGCTACGAGTGCGGTATCGGCCTGGGGTCGTTCAACGACATCAAGCCCGAGGACGTCATCCAGACGTTCGAGATGCGCGAAATCCCGCGCGTCTGAGTTCGAGCAGCAGGAAGGCGGTGAGCGTGTTCACCGGCACGCTCACCGCCGACCTCCTGCTGGGCGACGTCCACTCGCTCAAGGGCAAGCGCGCCGTGGTGCGGCCGATCGTGGCCGAGCTGCGGCGCCGCTTCGCCGTCGCGGCCGCGGAGGTCGGTGACCAGGACCTGCACCGGAGGGCGCAGGTCGGTCTGGCCACCGTCTCCGCGGACGCCGGGCAGGTCGCCGACGTCCTCGACGCCTGCGAGCGGTTGCTGGCCGAGCGGCCGGAGGTGACGCTGCTGTCGACGCATCGTCAGCTTCTCTCGGACACCGACTGACCCGCTCCACCCGAATCCTGTCCGCCCCGGCGCCCCGGACCCGTCCGGCGCGCCCTCTCGAGGAGGTCCGATGGCCGACCCGGCCCGCGCACGCAAGCTGGCGGTGCGCATCCGTCAGATCGTCTCCGCCGCGATCGAGACGCAGATCAAGGACCCGCGGCTGGGCATGGTGACCGTCACCGACGCCCGGGTGACCAGCGACCTCCGCGAGGCGACGATCTTCTACACCGTCTACGGCGACGAGACGCAGATCGCCGACTCCGCCGCCGCCCTGGCCAGCGCCACCGGCGTGCTCCGCTCCACCGTGGGCAAGCAGACCGGCATCAAGTTCGTGCCGACCCTGGAGTTCATCGCCGACATCGTCCCGGACACCGCGCGCGAGCTCGAGGAGGCGCTCGAGCGTGCCCGGCACGCCGACGCCGAGCTCGCCCGCGCGCGCGAGGGTGCCCAGTACGCCGGCGAGGCCGACCCCTACCGCAAGCCCGCGGAGGACGACGACGACGCGGACGACGTCGCGACCGCCGGCACGTCGGCTCCCGGCACTGCCGATGACACCGCCGAGGATTCCCCGGCCCCGAGCAGGAGCGCGTCATGAGCCAGGACGACCCGAACCCGTACGAGCCCGACGAGGGCCAGGGCACGTCGATGCTGGGCGGCAAGAAGGTCGACGGCACCGGTGACCCCACCGACGGCGGCAAGCGCGGTGAGGTGGGCGAGGCGCCCAGCATCACCTCCGACGAGCCCGACGACGGCACCTCCTACCCGGTGGGCGGTGGCACGGTCACCGAGGAGGAGAACGCTCCGCCGGTCGCCGACCCGGGACCGGACGCCTGACCCATGGCCGTTCCCCCCACCGCCGCGGCCACCGCACGCATCGCCGCGGCGTCCCGCAGCGTGGCCGGCATCCTGGCCGAGGCCGCCGAGGCCCGCGCCACCGTCGTCCTCTCCGGGCACGTGAACCCCGACGCCGACGCGCTGGGCAGCACGCTGGCCCTCGCCGAGGGCCTGCGCCGGCGCGGTGCCCGCGTCCTGCCGACCTTCCCGGGCGAGTTCACCCTCCCGGCCTCGCTCGGCTGGCTCCCAGGCGCGGAGGGGCTGGTGCCCTCGTCGGCGCTGCCCTCCTCGCCGGACGTCTTCGTCAGCCTGGACGCGGCCTCGCCCGGCCGGCTCGGCGAGGTCGCCGTCCTGCTCGACGGCGCGGCCACCTCCATCGTGATCGACCACCACGCGAGCAACCCGGGCTTCGGCGGGCTCTGCCTGGTCGACCCGGGTGCGCCTGCGACGGTGACCCTGGTGGCCGACCTGCTGGACGACCTCGGCGTCACCCTCGACCGGCAGCTGGCCACCTGCCTCTACGCCGGGCTGGCGGCCGACACCGGTTCCTTCCGGTTCGGCAACACCCGGCCGCAGACCCACGAGCTGGCCGCCCGCCTGCTGGCGACCGGCATCGACCACGCAGCGATCAGCCGCCGGCTCTTCGACACCGCGCCGTTCGGCTGGCTGGGCCTGCTGTCGGTCGTGACCGGCCGCGCCGTCCTCGAGCCCGACGTCGGCGGGGGCCTGGTGTGGACCTGGTCCAGCACCGCGGAGGCAGCGGAGCACGGCCTCCCCGGCGAGCAGCTGGAGGCACTGGTGGACGTCGTCCGGGCGGCCGAGGAGGCCGACGTCGCCGTCGTCCTCAAGGGTCAGGACGACGGCTCCTGGTCGGTCTCGATGCGGTCGCGCGGCGGCACCGACCTGGCCCGCGTGGCGATGGAGCTCGGCGGCGGTGGGCACACCCTGGCCGCCGGCTACACCTCGCACCTCGACCGCGAGGGGACGATCGCCGCCCTGCGCGACCAGCTCACCCAGAGCTGAGCCGGGCAGAAATGGCCATCTCTGCCCCGTCGGGTCGTGCGCCGTCGGTGCTGTCGCTGGCGCTGCCGGCGCTGGTCGTCCTCGCCGCCGAACCGCTGTACCTGCTCGTCGACACCGCGGTCGTCGGCAACCTCGGCACCGTCGCGCTCGGCGGGCTCGCCGTCGGCGGCGGCCTGCTGGCCTGGTCCGCGGCGCTGCTGAACTTCCTTGCCTACGGCACCACGGCGCGGGCTGCCCGCCGCGCGGGCGCTGGTGACCGCGCAGGCGCCGTCGCCGAGGGCGTGCAGGCCACCTGGCTGGCGGCCGGCCTCGGCCTGGTCGTGCTGGCCTTCTTCCAGGTCGCCGCCGGTCCCTTCACCCGGCTGCTGGCCGGCGGCGCCGGGCCGGTGGCCGAGGCGGGGGAGGAGTGGCTGCGGGTGGCCTCCCTCGGCCTGCCCCTGCTGCTGATCTCCCTCGCCGGCAACGGCTGGCTGCGCGGCGTGCAGGAACTCCGCCGGCCGGTCCGGTTCGTCCTGGCCGGCAGCCTGTTCAGCCTGGTGCTGTGCCCCCTGCTCGTGCATTCGGTCGGCTGGGGACTGGTGGGCTCCGCGGTCGCCAACGTGCTCGGCCAGGCGGTGACTGCCGGCCTGTTCCTCCGTGCGCTGGTGCGGGAGGGCGCGGGGTGGCGCCCCCGGTTCGGTGCGGTCCTGGCCCAGCTGGTCATCGGCCGCGACCTGCTGCTGCGGGCCGCGGTGCTGCAGGTGTCCTTCCTCGTGGCCGCGGGCGTCGCCGCCCGCACCGGTACCGCCCAGCTGGGCGCGCACCAGATCGCGTTGCAGCTCTTCTTCTTCCTTGCCCTGGTCCTCGACGCGTACGCCATCGCCGCGCAGACCCTGGTCGGCCACGCGCTCGGGGCCGGCCGCCCGGCCGAGGCGCGGGCGACCGCCCGGCGGGTGGCGCTGTGGGGCCTGGCCACCGGGACCGGGGTGGCGGCGCTGCTGCTCGCGCTGCGCGGCGTCCTCCCGCCGCTGTTCACCGACGACCCCGCCGTCGTCGACCAGGCGCTGCTCGTGTGGTGGTTCCTCGCCGCGATGCAGCCGCTGGCCGGTGTGGTCTTCGCCCTCGACGGCGTGCTCATGGGTGCCGGCGACGTCGGCTACCTGCGCACGCTGACCATCGGTTCGGCGGTGGTCGGGTTCCTGCCGCTGTCGCTGCTCTCCGGGCCGCTGGACTGGGGCCTGGCCGGCGTCTGGACCGGGCTGTGCCTGTTCATCGCCCTGCGGCTGGTCGGCGTCCTCGTGCGGGTGGCCGGTGACCGGTGGCTGACCGCACCTGCGACGGTTACGGCGTGAGCCCCGCGAGAACGACGCCCGAGCGAGCATCGCAGGGAGCGCCAGCGACCGAGGAGCGGAACGAGGGGGGAGTCGAGCAATGAGCCCCCGAAGACCCGACGCCGATGTCCCGCCCGGTCTGCTGCTGGTCGACAAGCCCGGCGGGATGACCTCGCACGACGTCGTCGCCCGGGCCCGGCGGGTGCTCTCGGTCCGCAAGGTGGGGCACGCCGGCACGCTCGACCCGATGGCCACCGGCCTGCTCGTCCTCGGCGTCGGGACGGCGACCCGGCTGCTCGGGTACGTCGGCGGCCACGACAAGACCTACGAGGCGACGATCCGGCTCGGGCAGTCGACGGTGACCGACGACCGCGAGGGCGAGGTCCTCACCACCACGTCGACGGCGGAGGTCGACGACGACGCGATCCGCGCCGCGCTCGCCGCCCAGACCGGCCCCCTGCAGCAGGTGCCGTCCTCGGTGAGCGCGGTCAAGGTCGACGGACGCCGGTCCTACGACCGCGTGCGCGCGGGCGAGGACGTCGTCCTCGAGCCGCGCTCGGTGACCGTCCACCGGCTGGAGGTCCACCGGATCCGCCGTCCCGAGCCCGACCTGGTCGACGTCGACGTCACCGTGGAGTGCACCGCCGGCACCTACATCCGGGCGATCGCCCGGGACGCAGGCGCTGCCCTCGGCGTGGGCGGGCACCTGACCGCGCTGCGGCGCACCGCGTCCGGGCCGTTCACGCTGAGCCGGGCCGCGCCGGTCGAGGACGCGGGCGCCGCGCTGGCCGCCGGCGGGGGAGCGGGGGTGCTCGGGCTGACCGCCGCCGCCCGGCTGGTCTTCCCCGAGCGCCCGCTCACCGCACCGGAGGCCGTCGCCGTCGGGTACGGCCAGCGCATCCCCGCCACCGGCACACCGGGGCTGCACGCGGCGGTGGACCCCGACGGCCGGCTGGTCGCCCTGGTCGAGGACGCCGGGACGACGGCGCGCGTCGCGGTCGGCTTCCCACCGCGCTGACGCCTTTCCGGTGAGCGGCGTGCCCGTGGGATTGATCGTCGCGCAGGCCGGGAAGGGGAGGGCCATGAGCGTCGTGAAGATCAACGCGATCACCGTCCCGAAGGACAAGCAGGACCGCTTCGAGGAGCGCTTCCGCGGCCGAGCCGGGGCCGTCGAGTCGACCCCCGGCTTCGAGTGGTTCGAGCTCCTGCGGCCGCTGGAGGGCACCGACCAGTACCTGGTCTACACCCGGTGGAGCAGCCACGAGGCCTACGAGGCGTGGCAGTCCAGCCAGGACTTCGACCGCGCCCACGACGGCGGCGGCGACACCCTGGCGCCCGCCGCTCCGCACTCGGCGCACGTGTGGACCTACGAGGTCCTCGAGTACGCCGGCCCCACGGCCAACCAGGAGAACCAGGCCTGACCCGTCCGGCGGCGGTCGGCTCCCGGCCGCCGCCGCAGGCGGGGATAGTGTGAGACGGGCCCGGTGGACGCCGGGCGCCCGATTCCGCACACGCAGGTGGGAGCCATGACCGACACGCTGAGCGACAGCCGTACCGCCTCGCGCATGTTCACCGAGGACGTCCCGGTCGTCGTGGAGGACGTGCGTCGTCGCCCCCCGACCGAGCGCGAGGCCGTGCTCGCCGACCCCGGCTTCGGCCGCCACTTCACCGACAGCATGTTCGTGGCGCGCTACCGGCACGGCGAGGGCTGGCACGACGCCCGCTTGACCACCTACGGCCCGCTGCAGATGGACCCGGCGACGGCGGCGCTGCACTACGCGCAGTCGATCTTCGAGGGGCTCAAGGCCTACGCGCAGCCCGACGGCAGCGTCGCGACGTTCCGCCCGGAGGCCAACGCGGCCCGCTTCGCCCGCGGCGCGCGCCGGCTCGCGATGCCGGTCGTGCCCGAGGAGTCCTTCCTCACCGCCGTCGACGCCCTGGTCGACGCCGACCGCGACTGGGTGCCCACCGGCCCCGACCAGACGCTCTACCTGCGGCCGTACATGCTGGCCAGCGAGCCGTTCCTCGGCGTCCGTCCGGCGCACGAGTACCTGTTCATGATCATCGCCAGCCCGGCGGGTGCCTACTTCCCCCGCGGCGTGCACCCGGTCTCGGTCTACCTCTCCGAGGACTACATCCGGGCCGCACCCGGGGGCACCGGCGACGTGAAGTGCGCCGGCAACTACGCCGCCAGCCTGCTGGCCCAGGAGCAGGCCATCGAGGCCGGCTGCGACCAGGTGGTCTGGCTCGACGCCGTCGAGAAGCGGTACGTCGAGGAGATGGGCGGGATGAACCTGTTCTTCGTCCTCGGCTCCGGGGACGACGCCGAGCTGGTCACCCCTGCGCTGACCGGCACGCTCCTGCCCGGCATCACCCGGGACTCGCTGATCGAGGTCGCCCGCTCGATGGGGCACCGGGTGACCGAGCGGCTGTTCTCGGTGGAGGAGTGGCGCCGCGGTGTCGCCGACGGCACCGTCACCGAGACCTTCGCCTGCGGCACCGCCGCGGTGATCACGCCGGTCGGCGAGGTCAAGGCGCGCACCGGGGACTTCACCGTCGGGGACGGCACCCCCGGCCCCCTGACCATGCGGCTGCGCGAGGCCCTGCTCGACATCCAGCACGGGCGGGTGGCCGACCCCCGCGGCTGGCTGCACCGCGTCGGCTGAGCCCCACCGGACCGGAGGACGTCGAACACGTGCAGCGCTGGCGAGGCCTGGAGGCCACCCCGGCCGATCTCGGCCGCACCGTGGTCACCATCGGCATGTACGACGGCGTCCACCTCGGGCACCAGAAGCTGATCGGTGCCGCGGTCGCGCGGGCGCAGGCGATGCGGCGGCCGTCGCTGCTGCTGACCTTCGACCCGCACCCGGCCGAGGTCGTCCGACCGGGCTCGCACCCGGCGATCCTCACGAACTTGGACCGCAAGGCCGAGCTGGTGGCCGGGCTCGGCGTCGACGCCATGTGCGTGCTGCCGTTCACCACCGAGTTCATGCGGCTGCCGCCGGAGACCTTCACCCACACGGTCCTCGTCGAGCACCTGCACGCGGCTCAGGTGGTGGTGGGGGAGAACTTCACCTACGGCCACAAGGCGGCCGGGACGGTGTCGACGCTCACCGCGGAGGGCCGCCGGTTCGGCTTCGCCGTCGAGGGCGTGCCGCTGGCGGAGGACTCCTCGGACTCCGGCGACGTCACCATCTCCTCGACCTACATCCGTGCCTGCGTGGCGGCCGGCGACATGGTGTCCGCCGCCCGCGCGCTCGGCCGCCCGCACCGCGTGGACGGCATCGTCGTCCGCGGCGACCGGCGCGGCCGCGACCTGGGGTACCCGACGGCGAACGTCGAGAGCCCGCCGTACACCGCGATCCCCGCCGACGGCGTGTACGCCGGGCACCTCGTGACCCGCGACCCCCGCGGCGGGGCCAGCCGCGAGCGGTTCCCCGCGGCGATCTCGGTCGGGAGCAACCCGACCTTCGAGGGCAGCCGGCGCACCGTCGAGGCCTTCGTCCTGGACTACGACGGCGACCTCTACGGCGAGCACGTGGGGGTCGAGTTCGTCGCGCGGCTGCGGCCGATGGCGGCGTTCCCCGACGTCGAGGCGCTGGTCGTGGCCATGGCGAAGGACGTCTCGGACACCCGCCAGATCCTCGGCATGTAGCCTGGAGGGTGACGTCGGGTGACCGACGTGTGTGAATCCTGCCGTCGTGACTCAGACCGATGGCCACACGTGACCCGCCCCGGAGGCGAACATGGCGCTCGACAGCGCGCTCAAGAAGCAGATCATGACCGACTACGCGACGGTCGAGAACGACACCGGTTCGCCCGAGGTGCAGGTCGCGATGCTGACCCGCCGGATCAGCGACCTGACCGAGCACCTCAAGATGCACAAGCACGACCACCACAGCCGTCGTGGCCTGCTGCTGCTGGTCGGCCGCCGCCGCCGGCTGCTCAACTACCTGGCCAAGACCGACATCAACCGCTACCGGTCGCTCATCGAGCGCCTCGGCCTGCGCCGCTAGGCACCACGAGGGGGCCGCTCCCGGAACACTCCGGGACGGTCCCCTTCCTCGTGCGGCACCCGCCGCACGCGGAGAACCGGCCAGCCGCCGGACGCGTCCCTCGAGGGCCGGTCCTCGGTAGTGGCCCCCGGGCAGGCTCCTCCACCGGGAGGAGTGGGCTCCCCCTCAGCGGGGAACCCCGATCCCGAGGGCTTCGATCGAGCACCGGTCGCCCCGGACGCAGGACGGCAACCAGTCCCGGACTGGCCGTCAGAGGAGTCGCAGGTCGGCACGACGCCGATGCGACGAAGAAGAGAGAAGGACACGTGTCCGCACCCACCATCACCGCAGAGTTCGACGCCGAGGACGGCGTCACCACCGCCACCGCGGTCATCGACAACGGCAGCTTCGGCAGCCGTTCCATCACCTTCGAGACCGGCCGCCTCGCCAAGCAGGCCGCCGGCTCCGTCGTCGTCACCATGGGCGACACCATGCTGCTGTCGGCCACCACGGCCGGCCGCCAGCCCAAGGAGCAGTTCGACTTCTTCCCGCTGACGGTCGACGTCGAGGAGCGGATGTACGCCGCCGGGCGCATCCCCGGCTCGTTCTTCCGCCGCGAGGGCCGCCCGTCCGAGGACGCGATCCTCACCTGCCGCCTGATCGACCGCCCGCTGCGCCCGACGTTCGCCAAGGGCCTGCGCAACGAGGTCCAGGTCGTCATCACCGTCATGGCGCTGGACCCGGCGCACCTGTACGACGTCGTCGCGATCAACGCGGCCTCGGCGTCCACGCAGCTCTCGGGCCTGCCCTTCTCCGGCCCGATCGGCGCCACCCGCGTCGCCCTCATCAACGGCCAGTGGGTCGGCTTCCCGACCCACACCGAGCTCGAGGACGCCGTCTTCGACATGGTCGTGGCCGGCCGCGTCCTGCCCGACGGCGACGTCGCGATCATGATGGTCGAGGCCGAGGCCACCGAGAAGACGATCGAGCTCATCGCCGGCGGCGCCACGGCGCCGACGGAGGAGGTCGTGTCGCAGGGGCTCGAGGCCGCCAAGCCGTTCATCAAGGCGCTGTGCGACGCGCAGTCGGCCATGGCCGAGAAGGCCGCCAAGCCGATCGCCGACTTCCCCCGCTTCCTGGACTACCAGGACGACGTCTACGCAGCCGTCGAGGCGCACGTCGGCGACAAGCTGGCTCAGGCGCAGCAGATCGCCGGCAAGGCCGAGCGCGAGGACGCCACCGACGCGCTCAAGGACGAGGCGAAGGCCGCGCTGGCCGGCCAGTTCGAGGGCCGCGAGAAGGAGATCTCGGGAGCCTTCCGCGCGCTGACCAAGAAGGTCGTCCGCCAGCGGATCCTCCGCGACAAGGTGCGCATCGACGGCCGCGGTCTCACCGACATCCGGCCGCTGTCGGCCGAGGTCGAGGTCATCCCGCGCGTGCACGGCTCGGCGCTGTTCGAGCGCGGCGAGACCCAGATCCTGGGTGTCACCACGCTGAACATGCTCCGGATGGAGCAGCAGCTGGACACGCTCTCGCCGGTCACCCGCAAGCGCTACATGCACAACTACAACTTCCCGCCGTACTCCACCGGTGAGACCGGCCGCGTGGGCTCGCCCAAGCGCCGCGAGATCGGCCACGGCGCGCTCGCCGAGCGGGCGCTCGTCCCGGTGCTGCCGGACCGCGAGGAGTTCCCCTACGCGATCCGTCAGGTCTCCGAGGCGCTGGGCTCCAACGGCTCGACGTCGATGGGTTCGGTCTGCGCCTCGACGCTGGCCCTGCTCAACGCCGGTGTCCCGCTGAAGGCGCCGGTCGCCGGCATCGCCATGGGCCTGGTCTCCGACGAGGTCGACGGCAAGACGGAGTACGTCGCGCTCACCGACATCCTGGGTGCGGAGGACGCGTTCGGTGACATGGACTTCAAGGTCGCCGGCACCCGCGACTTCGTGACCGCGCTGCAGCTGGACACGAAGCTCGACGGCATCCCCTCCGACGTCCTCGCCGGTGCGCTGACCCAGGCCCGCGCGGCCCGGCTGCACATCCTCGACGTGATGAACGAGGCCATCGACGCCCCCGACGAGATGAGCCCCTACGCCCCGCGGGTGACCACGGTGCGCATCCCGGTCGACAAGATCGGCGCGGTCATCGGCCCGAAGGGCCAGATGATCAACGCGATCCAGGACGAGACCGGCGCCGACATCACCATCGAGGACGACGGCACGATCTACGTCGGCGCCTCCGACGGCCCGTCGGCCCAGGCCGCGGTCGACCGGATCAACGCCATCGCCAACCCGACGCTGCCCAAGGTCGGCGAGCGCTTCCTCGGCACGGTCGTCAAGACCACGCCGTTCGGCGCCTTCGTCTCCCTGCTGCCCGGCCGCGACGGCCTGGTGCACATCAGCAAGCTGGGTGGCGGCAAGCGGATCAACAAGGTCGAGGACGTCGCGAACGTCGGCGACAAGATGCAGGTGGAGATCACCGACATCGACGCCCGCGGCAAGATCAGCCTCGTGCCGGTCGCCGAGGGCGACGCCGGTTCGGCCGCTCCGGCCGAGACCGCCGACGCTGCACCTGCGGGTGAGTGACCACGTCCACTGACGTGATCGGGTCCGGGGCGGGTGCTGATGCACCCGCCCCGGTTCCCGTCGGGGTGACCCAGCTGCTCGACCTCGACGAGGTCGGCGGCCGGGTGGAGCGCACCGAGCTGCCCGGGGGCCTGCGGGTCCTCACCGAGACGATGCCCGGCGTCCTCTCGGCAACCTTGGGCATCTGGGTCGACGTCGGCTCGCGCGACGAGACGCCGGCCGTGGCCGGGTCGTCGCACTTCCTCGAGCACCTGCTGTTCAAGGGGACGACGACGCGCAGCGCGCTGGAGATCGCCACGGCGATGGACGCGGTCGGTGGCGAGATGAACGCGTTCACCGCCAAGGAGCACACCTGCTTCTACGCGAACGTGCTCGCCAGCGACCTGCCGCTGGCCGTCGGCCTGCTCGCCGACCTGGTCACCGACGCGACCAACACGGCGGCCGACCTCGAGTCCGAGCGCACGGTGGTGCTCGAGGAGATCGCCATGCGCGACGACGAGCCCGCCGACGCCGTCCACGACCTGTTCTCGGAGACGCTCTTCGGTGACACGCCCCTCGGGCGCTCCGTGCTGGGCACCGTGGCGTCCATCGAGGGCCTGACCCGCGACGACGTCGACGGCTGGTACCGGCAGCGCTACGCGATGCCGCGCATGGTCGTCACCGCCGCCGGCCGGGTCGACCACCAGCAGGTCCTGGACCTGGTCACGGCGGCGTTCGGGGACCGGCTGAACGGCGACGGGGGACCGGCGCCGCTCCGGTTGGGGGAGCAGGGTGCCACCAGCCCGGCGCGCTCGACCGGACTGATCGCGCGGCGCACCGAGCAGACCCACCTCCTGCTGGGCACGCCCGGCCTCGGCCGCCTCGACGAGCGGCGCTACGCCGCAGCCGTGCTCGACGCGGCGGTCGGCGGCGGCATGAGCTCGCGGCTGTTCCAGGAGATCCGGGAGAAGCGGGGCCTGGTCTACAGCGTCGGCTCCGCGCTCACCCACTACGCCGGGGCGGGTGCCTTCTCCGTCTACGCCGGCTGCTCGAAGAAGCGCGTGCCGGAGGTGCTGCGGCTGATCCGCGCGGGTCTGGACGGCGTGGCCGCCGACGGTCTGACCGACGAAGAGGTGGCGCGAGCCCGCGGCCAGCTCAAGGGCGGCATGGTCCTGGGCCTCGAGGACACCGGCTCGCGGATGAGCCGCCTGGGCAAGAGCGAGCTCTCCTACGGGGAGTACCTGCCGGTCCGGGAGGTGCTCGCGCGCCTGGACGCCGTCGACGAGCAGCAGGTGCGCGAGGTGGCCACCGAGCTGTTCGGCCGGCCCACCTGCCTGGCGGTCGTCGGCCCCTACCGCGAGTCGGACCTCGACCGGCTCTGATGGCGTCGCACCCCGCCCTCGCCGTCCACGGCGCGCTCGCCCGCGGCGTGTTCGCCGTCGTGGTCCTGCTGTCCCTCGCGGTGCTGTTCGCTCCGGCCTCCGACGTCCCGACGGCGCCGGCCGGGGTGGACAAGCTCGTGCACGTCGGCCTCTTCGCGGCCCTGGCGATGAGCGGACGGTGGGCCGGCATCGGTTCCCGGGCCCTGGCCCCGTTGCTGCTGGTCTACGCCGCGGTCAGCGAGGTGCTCCAGGGCCTGGGCGTGCTGGACCGCAGCGTCTCCTTCGCCGACTGGGTCGCCGACGCCGTCGGGGTCCTACTGGGTCTCGCGCTGTGGGCCGGGCTCGCGCGCCGGGGAACGACGCCCCGCTGAACCGGACCGGCGTCTTGCGGTTCCGCGGCCGTCCGGGAAACCTGGCCGGGTGACCACCTCCGCGCCGGACCAGCAGCCCGCTCCGATCCACCAGGGCGATGCGCCCGTGATCAACGTCGGGGTGCTGGGGGCTCGCGGCCGCATGGGCACCGAGGTGGTCAAGGCGGTCAACGACGCCGACGACCTCGAACTCGTCGCCATGGTGGACGAGGGGGACTGGCTGTTCGGCCTCGCCGATGCCGGCACCGAGGTGGTCGTCGACTTCACCCGGCCGGACGTCGTCATGGACAACATCCGGTTCTGCATCGACAACAACATCCACTGCGTCGTGGGGACGACGGGCTTCGACGAAGAGCGGCTGTCGACGATCGCCGAGTGGCTGGCACCGAAGCCCGAGGTGGGCGTGATCATCGCGCCGAACTTCGGCATCGGTGCGCTGCTGCTCATGAAGTTCGCGCGGGAGGCGGCCCGCTTCTTCCCCTCGGTCGAGGTCATCGAGCTCCACCACCCCAACAAGGTCGACGCCCCGTCGGGGACGGCCGTGCGCACGGCCCGCCTGATCGCCGAGGCGCGCCGCGCCGCCGACCTGCCGCCGGCACCCGATGCGACGAGCGAGGGACTGGCCGGGGCCCGGGGGGCGGACGTCGACGGCGTGCCGGTGCACGCCGTGCGGCTGGCCGGTCTGGTCGCCCACCAGGAGGTGCTCATGGGTACGGAGGGGGAGACGCTGACCCTGCGGCACGACTCCTACGACCGGGCCTCCTTCATGCCGGGGGTGCTCCTGGCGGTCCGCGCGATCGGCCGGCGGCCGGGCCTGACGGTCGGGATCGAGCACCTGCTCGGGCTCTGACCGCCGTGTGACGGGGACCGCTCGACGGGGGGTTGCGAACCCACCCGGGAGGGCGTGTATGGTTCTCCATGCGCCGCGCGGACCTGAGGGTCCGCCGGACCGGGACCTGCCTCTGGCGGTTCACGGAAACCGGCGTAGTGTTGGACATCAGCTGCAGACGGAGCCCGGAAGGGTCGAGTTTGTGCGCGTCCGCTCTTTGAGAACTCAACAGCGTGCCGAAAGTCAGTGCCAAGTAATACCCCGTGCCGGGTCTTCGGATTCGGCTGGGATTCCTTTGGTTGATTGATATCGAGAGTGCTAGCTCTCGGTTCTCAGCTGCGATCAAATCATCTACGGAGAGTTTGATCCTGGCTCAGGACGAACGCTGGCGGCGTGCT